>OY282565.1 GCA_958296445.1 uncultured Dehalococcoidia bacterium
TCGGCAATCCCCCCGATGTCCACCACCTGCGAGGGACGGGCCAGCCGCAGCTTCAGCAGCGGGATAAGACTATGCCCCCCGGCGATTATTTTCGCGCCGGAGTCCTCTTGCAAAAGTCGGGCAGCCTCAGCCACCGAACCAGCCTTGCGGTATTCAAATTGCGGCGGATACATCGCTCATCTCCTCCGGGGTTTTCTTTTTCAACGCCGAGTTCGCAGAGATTACGCAGAGGGCGCAGAGAAATCTCTACCGGCGTTAGCTCTGCGTCCTCGGCGCGTTCTCTGCGCTCTCTGCGTTGAAAAGCCCTCTTTACGACTGCTGATGGATGGCCTGCCACACCCTTTCCGGGGTCAGCGGCATTTCGAGCCGGGTTACGCCCAAGGGCTTGAGGGCGTCTATGACCGCGTTGTAAATGGTGACCGTGGATGCGATTGTCCCCGTTTCGCCGATGCCCTTGACCCCCAGCGGGTTGTGCGGCGAGGGCGTCTCCGAGGACAGCGTTTCGATGTCCGGCACCATGTGGGCCTTGGGCAGGGCGTAATCCTGCATCGAACCCGTGAGCAACTGCCCGTTATCATCGTACACCGCGCCTTCCCACAGGGCTTGCCCGGCCCCCTGCACCACGCCGCCGTGTACCTGCCCCTCGACAATCATCGGGTTGATTTGCGGCCCGCAGTCGTCCACCGCCACATAGCGGCGCAGCACGATATGCCCGTTGTCCGGGTCAACGTCCACCACCGCCACGTGAGCGCCGAAGGGGTAAACGAAGTTGGGCGGGTCATAAAAGGCCGACGCCTCCAGCCCCGGCTCCATTCCCTCCGGCATATTCCAGGCCACGTTGGCCATCAGCGCGATTTCCTGAATGGACTTGCTCTGGTCGGGGGCGCCCCTGACGAAAAACTGCCCGTCGGCGTATTCAATGTCGGCTTCGGCGGCCTCCAGCAAGTGCGCCGCTAGTGCCCGCGCCTTGTCCTTAATCTTGTTCAACCCCAGAAACAAAGCCCCGGCCCCTACCGCCGTGGTGCGGCTGCCGTAGGTTCCCCAGCCCATCGGTGTGTTGCCGGTATCGCCGTGTACTATATCCACGTCCTCAACCGGCACGCCCAGCGTATCGGAAACGACCTGCGCGAAAGTGGTTTCCTCGCCCTGGCCGTGGGGCGACACGCCGACATAGGCGTTGACCTTGCCCGACGGATGGAAACGCACTACCGCGCTCTCCCACAGCCCGCCGCCGAAGCCCACCGCGCCGGCCACCTGCGACGGGCCGAGGCCGCAGATTTCGCAGTAGCAGGATACGCCGATGCCGACATACTGGCCGCGCTCTCGGGCGCTGGCCTGCTCTTCCCGCAGCCCGGCGTAGCCCACGTGTTCCAGGGCCATATCCAGCGCCCCTTCGTAGTCGCCGCTGTCGTAAGTGAGGCCGGGAACCACGTCGTAGCCGCTGTCGAACTTGGGAATCAGATTACGCCGCCGCAATTCCACCGGGTCCAGATCCAGCTCGGCGGCCACCAGATCCACCAGCCGCTCCAGCAGGAACGTGGCCTCCGGCCGGCCCGCGCCCCGGTAGGCGTCCACCGGCGTGGCGTTGGTGAACACCCCATAGATGTCGGCCCTAGTGCCGGTCAGCGCATAAGGCCCGCTGTACATCAGCCCGTGCAGGATGGTCGGCACCCCCGGCGCCGCCGTGGAAAGATAGGCCCCCATTCCGGCGTGAACCACCGAGCGGACGCCCGTTATCTTGCCGTCGCGGGTCGCCGCCATTTCCACCCGCTCCACGTGGTCGCGCCCGTGAATCGTGGCGAGGAAATTCTCCGACCGGGTTTCCGTCCATTTCACCGGGCGGCCCAGCCGCATAGCGCAGAAAGCGGCAATCATTTCGTCGGCGTAGACCGGAATCTTGCTGCCGAAACCGCCGCCCACCTCGGTGGCGATAATCCGTATCTTGTGTTCCGGCACGCCGGTAATCAGCGACGTCAGAAACCGGCAGATATGCGGGTTCTGGCTGGTGCTCCAGATAGTAAGCTCGCCCATCGAACCCAGCCAGTTGGCGAGGGCCGAGCGCGGCTCCATCGCGTTGGGAACCAGCCGCTGCTGAACGATAGTGTCGCTCACCACCACATCGGCCTCGGCAAAGGCCGCGTCCGGGTCGCCGCCGGTGGCGACCCAGTGAAACGCCTGATTGCCGGGCGCGTCCTCGTGAAGCTGCGGCGCCCCATCCGCCATCGCCGCCACCGGATTCACCACCGCGGGCAGCGGCTCGTAGCCCACCTCTATCAGCTCCAGCGCGTCCTCGGCCTGGTAGCGCGTCTCCGCCACCACCACGGCCACCGCGTCGCCCTGATAGCGAACCACGTCTTTGGCGACCGCCGGGTGCGCCACCGGCTTAACGTCCGACTCCGGGGGAATCCAGGCGCAAGGAATCGGCGCCAACGCCCCCTCAACATCCGCGCCGGTATAGACCGCGATAACCCCCGGCGCCGCGCCCGCCGCCGCAGTGTCAACGCTGGTGATGCGGGCGTGGGCATGGGGGCTGCGCAGGATGGCGGCGTGAACCATCCCCGGCAAGGTAACGTCGTCGGTATAAGTCGCGCCTCCGGTGATAAGCCGGGGGTCTTCCCGCCGACGAATGCCGGAGCCGAAGATTCTGGTAGTCATCGCTCTCCCCCGTCTATCCTGAGCTTGTCGCAGAATTGGCCTCGGCCGCCGCCAAGACGGCCTGCACAATGTTGTGGTAGCCGGTGCAACGGCAGATATTGCCCTCCAGCCCTTGCCGCACTTCCTCCGGCGTAGGGTTGGGGTTGCGCTCCAGCAGCTCCACGGCGGTCATAATCATTCCGGCGGTGCAATAGCCGCACTGCAAACCGTGCTTGTTCCAGAAGGCTTCCTGAACCGCGTGGAGTTCGCCCCCCGCCGACAGCCCCTCGATGGTAGTGATTTCGGCCCCGTCGGCCTGCGCCGCCAGGCAGGTGCAGGACTTGACGGTAGCGCCGTTCATCCGCACCACGCAGGAACCGCACTGGCTGGTGTCGCATCCTATCTTGGTTCCGGTCAGCCCCAGGTTTTCCCGCAGGAAATGCACCAGCAACAGACGCGGCTCAACGTCCGCCTCCCGGGACTGCCCGTTGACAGTCATCTGAATTTTCAATGCCAGCCCCTCCACGGCAGGATTCGCCAGTAGGATTCGGCGGTAAAATTCGGCGCCCAGAGCCGAATGTGCCAGCAGTATAATGTTGCCCCAAAGCAACGTCAAACGCGCCCCGCCCCGCGCCGGGGCTGTGCGGGGCGCATAAAGCCGGAAGCCGTGATACACTGGACACTGAACAGGCCCTGCCTAGACCTGCTCCCTGTTCAGACCTGCTCAATGAGAGCTCCGTTGCCGCCGTCCGAAAATACCCATCGCTTGCCAAGGGGAGAGCGTATTTTATGGACGTAGCCGATATTGAGACCCACCCGGAATTTGTCCACCACTTTTGCCAAGCCAACCCTGATTGGAAAGATCGGCTTCGCAACGAAACTCGGCGGATTCATTACGACTACGACTCCGACATCCTATCCTTGAAATTCGGAAACCCCGGCTTTGTCTTTATGACCTATATGGACAGTGACGACTCCGAATTTGAGTGGGGGGTCGAGGATGGCAGCCTGCATATTGCAGCTATTCACATTATGCCTTTCCGCAAGGAGTTCGCGCCGCGCCACCCCAAGCTACAGGCCGCCTATAACGCCCTCTGCCGGGAGTCGGGCGAAGGCGACTGGGACATTCACCTGCCGCCGCAGTCAGTCGCCGACGGGCGCAGCCCCGCGGCCTCTTTCGCCGACGCCCTCGTAGAATCCGCCAAAGACCCGGTTCCCGGGCCTGCCGGTCAACAACCATCCCAAAAGGCCAGCGGTTTTATCACTGAATCGAACGTGCATTATATGACCAGCCAAGAGCTTGCCGCCTGTACCCGCAAGGCCAACCCGGACTGGCTTAACCGGATTCGGAAAGAAAAAATACGCATCCTTTATGACTATGAATCCGACTTATTCTCCCTAAAATTCGGAGACAGCCCCGGATTCGGCTATCTACTTCCGCCCGATGCCGCCAGCAGACACATTGCTCTCCAAATCGAATACGGCAGCAACCGCATCACCGGGCTGGATGTAATGTTCTTTCGCCAGCGATTTCTGCCCTGCCACAGTGAGTTGAAAGCCGCCTTTGATTCCTTATTTCGCAAGCACGGCAGCGGCGACCTGTCCCTGGATCTACGGCCATCGCGCCGGTCTCAAGCCGCCGGTGATGAGCGGGCCGCTGTTGTTGGCCTGCTCCCGAAAATCGCCCACGACATAATCCTCGCCTAACCGCCGGGCCTAACCACTGGACATATCCGCGTTTTCCGCGCTCTCTATCCCAAAATTCCGTTAAGGTGACTCATAATGTTCCCGAAAGCCGTTTTCCCCGACACCGCCGAAATCAACCCCCAAGGGCATCTGGTCATTGGCGGCTGCGCCGCCCCCGACCTGGCCGCCGAGTACGGCACCCCGGTCTACGTGCTGGACGAAGCCACCATCCGCGCCCGCTGCCATTCCTTCGTAAGCGAATTTCAGAGCCGCTACCCCGCCGCCAGGGTAGCCTACGCCTGCAAAGCGTTCATCAACCCGGCCCTCGCCCGCCTGCTCTACGAGGAAGGGCTGGGCTTCGACGTCGTTTCCGGCGGCGAGCTGGCAACCGTCGTCAACGCCCTACAATTGGGCCAAAGCGGCCGCCCCGAGCTGGACCACGTATACTTCCACGGCAACAACAAAACCCCGCAGGAACTGGCCGAAGCCCTAGAGCAGTCCATCGGCTGGGTAGTGGTAGACAGCTTTCACGAGCTGGAGCTGCTGAACCGCCTGGCCGGGGAAGCGGGCAAAACGCAAAACATCCTGTTGCGGGTGTCGCCGGGCATAGACCCCCACACCCACGTCTACACCACCACCGGCATACTCGACTCCAAGTTCGGCTTCTCCATCCAGACCGGCCACGCCGCCCTAGCGGTGCGCCAGGCCCTGGCCGCCCCCAACCTCAACCTGCGCGGCCTGCACTTCCACTTGGGTTCGCCGGTGTTCGAGCTGGAACCCTACCGCGTCGCCACCGAGCTGGTGCTGCGGTTCGCCGCCGAGTTCCGCGAAGAAGGGCTGCAATTGCAACAGTTCAGCCCCGGCGGCGGCTTCGCCGTGGCCTACACCCGCGACCAGTCGCCCCCCTCGGTGGCCGCCTACGCCGAAACCATCGTGTCGGCGATGACCGCCACCTGCGACGACTTGGGAATGGAGCCGCCCGCCCTAGTAGTCGAGCCGGGCCGCTCCATCATCGGCCCCGCCGGCGTCGCCCTCTACCGCGTCGGCGCCATCAAAGACATCCCCGGCGTCCGCAAGTTCCTCAGCGTGGACGGCGGTATGGGCGACAACATCCGCCCCGCCCTGTACCAGGCCCAATACGAAGTGCTGGCCGCCAACCGGGCCAACGACGCCCTTTCCGAAAAAGTCACCATCGCCGGCAAATACTGCGAATCGGGCGACCTGCTGGCCTCCGACGTAATGCTGCCCCCCCTGGAGCCGGGTGACCTGCTGGCCGTCCCGGTGGCCGGCGCCTACTGCCCCTCGATGGCCTCCAACTACAACCTAAACCCCCGCCCCCCAATGGTGCTGGCCGCCAACGGCGCATCCCGCCTAATCCGCCGCCGCGAAACCTACCAAGACCTCACCCACTGCGACGTAGCCTAACCAAAGTTAAACGCCAAGCACGCCAAGCACGCCAAGAATCACCAGAAAAACCCCCAAAAATCTCTGCGCACTCGGCGCACTCGGCGTTTAATATAACCCTATGCCGTGGAAAACTTTAGGCCAAGACCACCTCCTAGCCCGCCTCCGGCCCGCCCTGGAGCAGGGGCGGGAATCCCACGCCTACCTACTCACCGGCCCGCCCCGCGTGGGCAAGCTCACCCTAGCCCGGGAAGTGGCCCAAGCCGTCAACTGCCTGCAAGGCCCCGGCGCCCCCTGCGGCACCTGCGTTCAGTGCCGGCGCATCGCCAACGCGCTGCACGCCGACGTGCGGGTAGTGGACATCGAATTCAGCCGCAAAGTAGAGGGACGGGAAACCGTCAACACCATCACCATCGGCGCCATCCGCGAGCTGGAGCGGGCCGTCAACCTCAACCCCTTCGAGGGTTCCCGCACCGTGGTAATCATTGACGGCGCCGGCGCAATGACCCCCGAAGCCGCCAACGCCCTACTGAAAACCCTAGAAGAGCCGCCGCCCGGCGTGCTGTTCCTGCTACTGGCCGAGGACGACGAAACCCTGCTCTCCACCATCCGCTCCCGCTGCCAGACCCTCCCCCTGCTGCCAATGTCCCGCCGCGATATGCTGGACTTCCTGACCCAGCAACGCAACGCATCCGGCAACCCGGTCACCGGCGACGAAGCCGATATGCTCTACCGCCTGTCCCGGGGCTGCCTAGGCTGGGCCCTAAACGCCCTAGCCGACCCGCAGCTACTGGCCCAGCGCCAAGCCGACCTAGAGCGCATCCGCGAAACCGCCACCGCCGGACTAGACGCCCGGTTCGCCTACGCCAACGAAGTAGCCTCGCTGTTCAGCTCCAACCGCCCCGCCGCCCGCGAACTGCTGTCCCTATGGCTACGCTGGTGGCGCGACCTCCTGCTAATCAAAGAAAACGCCCAAGAATACCTCCACAACGCCGACCAAGCCCAAGCCCTCCAAACCCACGCCGCCACCCTAACCACCCCCCAAATAACAACCTTCATCCGCCGCCTACAAACCACCCTAACCGCCCTAGACGCCAACGCCAGCCCCCGCCTAGCAATGGAAACCCTGATGCTGAACGTGGAGTAGGAGATGGATTCTCTTTCTGCCCGTTAAGTAGCCCCTTCAACGCCTTCGGTGTAATCGACTGAAACTACAGGGGCATCGCCAGACAACGCCTCAACTACCGTGGCGACGTCTATGCTGACTTTTCCTTGCTCCGCTGCTCTTATAACCACCATTGAAGCATTTGTCAACAGATTACGAGGTTGTGGATTTTTGCTCACCAACGCATCTAATCCGTCTTCGGTAAAAGGCCTTATGCTTCCGTTTTCCGTCGAGTCAACTCGATAACGGTCCAAATGAGCGACAATGATCTCACGCGCCTGGTCAGGGGTCGGTACAGGCAATTTCACTGAAGTACGGGCATCCGGGGACAGTTGGGCCATCCCCGACAAGCCAGCCTCATTCCATGCTTGAGCTAGTGCCGTGGAGGCCTGCTGATGCGTCGCAAGCACGCAAGAAAAGAAGCTGTGGTCGGTATTGGCATAGCCCGGCCGCATCGTGCAAATTCCAAATTCTTTCGCAAATTCCAAGCGGTGCCGTCGCGCCATCTGGTCGGTCAGATTCTCTATGTCGTCGACAAACAAGTATCCGCCAGCAAAACCGGCAACACGCAGATACAGCACAACATCGTTGAAAAAGAGAGCGCGTGAGTAATCCAGACTTTTGGTATCGCGAGGAACGTAGTAAGGCTCCAAATTCTGGTCTCGGCGAAGGCTACGCAAGAAATCCTCGAACGTTCCCCTTGCCAAGGCTTTTGCCGGAAGCGACTCCACACCTTCCTTACGCAGATTTTCCTCGACTGCCTCATCAAGTTCCGCGGATGAAATCCCATTGGCTTCAAGGGCCTGGTGTCTCAGTAAATTGCCCCAGTCGTCTCCTTCATCCGTATCTATCAGAGCAGCGACTTGGTCATCCGACAGAATATCACGGCGCAATGCCACTCGCGCCGCGTCAAGAACACCGTTCCGGCATATATCAACCAGAGCCGCCCAAGCCAATTGTTCCATCCAGCGACGATCCACAAGGGAGGGAAACGAAGCGTAGATAACAACAGCCGAAAAATTTCCGTCGAACTCCGTTTCGCCCCAGTCGGAGTTAATCCTGTGCCGGAAAAACCGGAGCAACGCGGTCTTTCCCATCCCGCGCCCTGAAATATGATCCCCCTCTGCCCAAACCGACGCCAGCTTAACCCGGTTGTTAAAATCCTTTGGACGGATTAGCAGCCTCTCGAATTTGGCGATGGCATCCTGAACCGGGCCTTCCGCGTATATGGCTCCGTTCAGGCGAGGATCTGTGCTGTAAAGGTTCAGCACTGGGTTTGCAGAAAACGGCAAGTCGGTAAGCCCCAACGGTTCATAGATTGACCGTTGTTGATTAACGCGCCTTCGAGGTGGAGTAACCATCATACCCTCCTTACCAAGTTGTGGAGCGCGGCATCGCTACGCTGGCGAACAAGCGGCCTGCGCCTGGCTGTGATACGATCATACTGCAAACCCACCGACAAAACCCGCGGTTTCCGGTCCAGCAGTTGATTGAGGCCGTCGTCAAAGGCCGCTTCGGGAATCAGCAGGTATTGACATACCCAATCACGCAAATCGGGTATATCGTAGTATCCTCCCTCAGTACTGAGATTGAGAAATGCCTCATCTATCGCCGCGAGTAATGCATCCTGATGACAGCGATTTGCCATATCGGGCTCGCAAAAGAAAACCAGAAACGAGTTTCCGTCCGGCAACGGGACATCCAAAGGCGTGTACCAAGCTCTCTCTGGGTTATCGGTTGTGCAGGGAGAGTAGCTCACGATGAATTCGCACCCTTCCTTCCTAATCCGATACTGATTCAATAGGCGCAGGCTTACCAACCGGTCACAAATGGCCCTGAAATTCGCCACACGAATACGCTGGTCAGGTATCAGTCGCTGAATGATTTTGTCATGTAACGCATCTTGAATTTTGCTTCGATTTAGCCCGTTCTGCTCCGCTAGAATCTTGTTAGCCTCTATTTCTGAGTTTTCTTCAAAAGTTGGCTTCAGAAGTTTTTCTATGTACCTTTCCTCTGCCATTAGTCCAGATTCAACTACCGGCCTCCACACTTTGCCGGTTTCGATATGGTTTTTTACTATTCGGCGCAGATTGTCGTAGGTCTGTATGTGAATCTGCGCCATCAGGCGTCGCAGGGTCGTGTAATTTTTAGAGGCAAGCAAACTAAGCACCGAACTGCCGACTTCGGTCACTTCGTACCTGCCTCCATATGAACGAGCAAACTGAAAATGCACCAACTCTTGGCAGATCTTTTCCCCCACACCTTGGAAAGTTCCACTAGGTTGTGGTAGCATTAATCTCAATGCCTTGTTGGTAACAAACTTTAAGACATTGCGGGATATTTCAGCAATCTGACTGCTACGTTCGGCATCCGTCGGCATACCTGCCAGAACCTGAAGCCCGATGTAGTGATAGCTCACATCGGTGATATTATAACTGCTGATGTTCATCTAACTCTCCTTCGCTTTTTTCGATACTTTGAAGGCGTTAAGGATTTCTGAACATTCACCACTTACTTGCCTCAATTGATGAGCCAGTGAGTCCACTTCAGGAGGCCATACAGCCTTGAGTAATATACTGTTTTCTGAAAGATAGCCACACCTGTTATCGAGCCAGGTATCGTTCAATTCAGCAGACAAGCGATTTAGCTGGGCGCAAAAGTCGTCAAATCGCTCCATTAAATTGGAAGGAATTTGCAAGCCTTGATTTAATTCAAATTGCATCCTCCAAGCGTTATCCACGAGGATAGGCAATGGCCGCAGGTCTGGCGCAACCGGGTGAATCCCAAGCCCTAGGCAAGCGGCAATCCCTCTAGCTTCAAAGGAATTCCGCGACATAAAAGCAAGGCAAACGTCGTTGGACAGAATCATAGGATTAGCCGCCAAGTAATCTAGAATTTTGGCAAAAAACACAATAACGTCATTTTTGCCGGGCAATACGCCGCTCCGGTTTTTCATTTCCACAATTGCGGTAAGGTCAGTGTGCCGGGCGATGATGTCAACCTCGTGGGCTACCCCCGATGCTGTATCGAGTCCTGCCCCAAGGTGAAACTCCTGTTCGGCGGAGATATTCCAATCGTGCAACTCTCGGTGGCAGGATTCCCTGAACCGCTGCTCGAACCCCTCATCCCGCACCTGCTCCCGTTCAGCGCGAGGCCATTCACAAACGACAAAGCGATAACAGCGCACCAAAAAATCTACGGAAGCCCTCGATGGCCTATGTTCCACTCTGATCGGCATTGTAGCTCACCCCAAGACAGCCGCTACTTTGGAGCAATTATAGCTGTGCCATCTATCACTGTCAAAGGCTGAAACCCTGCCCCAAACCTGCTACCATACCCCCACAATGCTAACCCACATCCTCTCCGCCATCAACCTAGGCCCGCGCCTCGCCCGGCGCACACCCTTCTTCTACGGCTGGATCATCCTCCTCTCCGCCGGCAGCACCCAAGTCGTCCGCAACTCCGCCGCCAGCCTGACCATCGCCGTCTTTATGTTCCCCCTGTCCGAAGAGCTGGGCTGGAGCCGCACCCTGATTGCCGGCGCCGCCAGCTTCGGCGGACTGGCCGCCTCCGGCGTCTCCCCCGCCGTGGGATGGCTGGTTGACCGCTACGGGGCGCGGCTGGTGCTGTTCACCAGCGTCCTCATCTTGGGGCTGTCCACCATCTCCCTAGCCTGGGCCACCGTTCCCGCCGCCTTCTACATCGCCTACGGAGCCGGCCGGGTCATATTCTCCAGCCCGGTGCAAATCGGCTCCTCAGTAGTAGTGTCGCGGTGGTTCATACGAATGCGCGGACGGGCCAGCGGCATCCTGTTCGGCTCCCACTCGGTAGGGCTGGCCCTCTTTCCCCTCATCGCGTCGGTCATAATCGGCGGCAGCGGATGGCGCGACGCCTGGATCGTCCTGAGCCTGCTGGTATGGGCCATCGCCCTACTGCCCACCGCCCTGCTACTCGTCCAGCAACCCGAAGACGTGGGCCTGCAACCCGACGGCGACCCGCCGCCGGAGAGCGCGGAAAGCGGAGTAAGAAGTGAGCAATCGCCCCCAAGTTCTCTCACTCCTCACTCCTCTACCCTCACTCCTCCCGAAGAACCGGCCTGGACGCTGAAAGAGGCCATACGGACGCCCGCCCTGTGGATTGTAGCCGTAACCGCCGGAGCCCTTTTCCTAGTGCAGGCCGGCGTGAACACCCACCTAGCCGCCTACCTGCGCGACCAAGGACTGACCGCCGCCTTCGCCGGAGTAGGCATCAGCCTCAACGCCGTATTCCTGGGGCTGGGCAGCATAGTCTGGGGCTGGATAGTAGAGCGTTTCCCCGCTCGCTACGTGATGGCCGCCATCGGCCTGTCCGTAGCCGCCGCCTCGGCCCTGTTCATCACCGCCGACTCCACCGCCGAGGCCCTGCTCTACTCCACCCTGTTCGGATTCGGCGTCGGCGGCCTGCTGTCCGTCCCCCCCGTAACCTATGCCGACTACTACGGCCGCCGCTCCCTAGGCGCCATCCGCGGCGTAGCCGAACCCCTAACCAGCTTCGGCCAAGCCATAGGCGCCGTCCTCTCCGGCGCAGTATTCGACCTCACCGAAAGCTACATCCTAGCCTTCGCAACCTTCGCCATCCTAGCCGCCCTAGCCGCAACCCTAGTCCTCTTCGCCCGCCCCCCGCGCCGCTGAGCACTCCGAGGATTGACGCCCCTCAATCGTCTGAATCAGGATTTTCAGAATTACGGGATTCACCGGATTGGAGCAATCCTGAAAATCCCTAAATCCAGTTAATCCTGATTCAGACAACTACGTTAAGAAACCACATTGGAGAAATCCCGAAAATCCCTAAATCTTGAAAACCCTGATTCAGACAACTACGTTAAGAAACCACATTGGAGAAATCCCGAAAATCCCTAAATCTTGAAAACCCTGATTCAGACAACTGCGCCAAGAAACCGCCCGAATCCCGATGGCGCCGGGCAGCCGTGCCAGCCCCAGCACCCGCCGAAGCCGTCGCCGCTGGTGGAGTCGGGGCGGCGGATTCACCTCAACCCACACTTCAACCCGAATCCCACCCCTGGCCCTCGCTCAGGACGGACACTCCCGCCGCCGCTGTGCCGCCCAATTCAGCGATTCCGGCGGCGCAGGGGGGGTGGCTGGCAGGTAAACAACCGCCTTAAAACGCCTTACACGCGGGCGGTTCTCCGTCGGATTCGCCCGGATTCCCCGATTCCGCCCCTTTTCGGGTGAATCACCCCCCCGAATCCCGATGCTGCCGGGCCAGCCCCAGCACCCGCCGCCGGTGGAGTCGTTGGAAAATCCCAACCCGCATTGAAAAAATCCTGAAAATCCCTAAATCCGGCAAATCCTGATTCAGACAACTACGTCAGCAAACCGCATCGGAAAAATCCTGAAAATCCCCAATTCCCGCAAATCCTGATTCAGACAACTATGTTAAAAAACCGCATCGGAAAAATCCCGAAAATCCCCAAATCCCGCAAACCCTGATTCAGACAACCACGCTAGGAAACCACCGCCCCCTACTCCAGATTCCAAGGAATATAAGGCTTCCAGGCATCCAAAATCGTGCGGTTCTGCAAAATCATATAAGGGTTGGGATCCGGGGCCCGCGGCGCCGTGCGCAGCGTCATCTTGGCCTCGGCCGGAGTGTGGCCCGCCTTGCGCAGATTGCAACGGCTACAGGCCGCCACCACGTTTTCCCAAGTATGCGCCCCGTTCTGTCGGCGGGGTATGACGTGATCCAGCGTCAAATCCTGCGCCTTCTTGCCGCAATACTGGCAAGTGAAACGGTCGCGCAGGAAAACCTCTTTCTTGGACAGCTTGCGGGGCAGGAAAGGCCGCTTCACCAGATACACCAAGCGGATGATCGCCGGGGCGTCAACGGCCCCGGAAACCGTGTGCAACAGGCCCTCGTGCTGCTCCAGCAGCTCCGCCTTGCCCTTGTCCACCATCACCACGGCGCGGCGGACAGTGCAAACGTTCACCGGAACGTAATTCAGGTTCAGCACCAGCACCGGGGCGCGAATCAGCACACGGGGGTCGGACTGTTCGCCGCCGCCGTTCAGATACGGCGCCGCGCCATCCGCCGGGGCAGCTTTCGTCTGCGAAACCACTCTGGTCACTGACAGCCTCCAGACATAACTGGCCGAGTGCCTTTGCTGGTTCTATGCCGCCGTGTCGTCCGTCTAGCCCCCCACAAATCCCCTTATACGCCAACTCAATTACCGCATTATAACCCAAAAGCCCGGCGCAAGCCCTATGCCTGATTCGAGGCGGCTGCCCAAATCCCCCAAAACAATCGCCAAGCCCGCAACCCCCGCCATCCTACCCGTCCGCCATTCCGCCCCGTCTGTCATTCTGAGCGCAGCGAAGAATCCCGCCTTGGGCCGCCAGACCCTTCTATTAGCCCTAGCCCCGTCTGTCATTCTGAGCGCAGCGAAGAATCCCGCCTTGGGGCCGCCAGACCCTTCCCTTAGCCCAAGCCGACAAATGGGAATTTCCCAATCCCCAATGTTATAATCCCGCTATGATTCACGACATCGCCATTGACGGCCCGGCGGCGTCGGGCAAAACGGCTGTGGGGCAACGGCTGGCCCGGCGGCTGGGCTGGCGCTTCCTCGACACCGGCGTAATGTATCGCGCCCTAACCTGGCTGGCCCTAGAACGCGGCCTTTCCCCCGACGACGCCAACGCCCTAGGCAACCTGGCATCGGCCAACCCGGTGCGGCTGGCCGCCAGCGGCCCCGACGCCGGGCAGCCCGAAAACCCGGTAGAAATCGCGGGCCAACGACTAGGCCCGGAACTCTACCAATCCCGCATAGACAACAACGTGTCCAACGTATCCCGCCATCCGCCCGTGCGCCGCGCCCTGGTTCAGCGCCAACAGGAAATCGCCGCCGAATCCGCCAACGCCGTCGGCGGCATCGTAATGACCGGCCGCGACATCGGCACTGAAGTGTTGCCTTGCGCCGGGCTGAAAGTCTACTTGACCGCCTCGGCGGAGCTACGAGCCCTGCGCCGCTGGCAGGAAATGGAGCGGCGCGGACAGAAAATCCCTCTGGCAACGGTGCAAAGCGAAATCGAATCCCGCGATGTCATTGACTCCTCCCGCTCCGATTCGCCGCTGCGTCAAGCCAACGGCGCCTTGCTGCTGGACACCAGCGGCCTGACCCTAGAGCAGGCGGTTGACGCCATTTACCGGCGGGCGCGGGGTATCTAATGCCCGGAACGACCGCCAACGGCCCCACCGCCATTTACCGACTAGGCCATCACTTGGGCCGCTTCTGCTTCGGAACCTTCGGGCGGATGCGCGTCACCGGCTTGGAAAACGTGCCGCCCCGCGGCCCGGTGATTCTAGCCTGCAATCATCTCGCCTTCACCGACCCGCCCCTGCTGGTGGCCGCCATCCCCCGGCCCCTCTATTTCTTGGGCAAAAAAGAACTGTTCGGCAATCCGGTCGGCGCCTTTCTGATGCGCGGCTTCCACGTTTCGCCCTACGACCGCGCCACCATCGGAGCAGACACGATGCGAATAATGCTGGCCCACCTAGAGCGCGACCGGGCAGTAGTAATCTTCCCCGAGGGAACCCGCAGCCCCCACCACGCGCTACAATGGGCAATGCCGGGGATAGTCTATCTGGCCCTGCGCTCCCAAGCCCCCATCCTGCCCGTGGGCATAACCGGCACCCAAAAAATACGCGCCTGGCGAATGCCCGTTCCCCTGTGCCGGCTAAACGCCAGCATCGGCCCCCCCTTCACCCTGCCCATAATAGAAGGCCGCGCCCCCCGCCCGGTGATGGACAGTATGCTGCGAATGGTAATGGAGCGGGTAGCCCGCCAACTCCCCCCGGAGTTCCGCGGCGTCTACGCCGTCCCACCCCCGGAAACACCCAACCCCTAGGCAAGCATCCAGAAAATTCTATAATTCTGAGCAAGCCGCCTATCCCTCTAAGCAAATGACCGTCCCTACTAGCCATCTATCACTCTGAGCAATTTTCTGTCATTCTGAGCAAAGCGAAGAATCCCGCCTTGGGCAACCAGACCCTTTCCCAACTGAGCAATTTTCTGTCATTCTGAGCAAAGCGAAGAATCCCGCCTTGGGCAGCCAGACCCTTTCCCAACTGAGCAATTGTCTGTCATTCTGAGCAAAGCGAAGAATCCCACCTTGGGCAACCAGACCCTTTCCCAACGCTCAGGACGACAAAAGGAAACTCCCCAAGAACCACTAACAGGAGCCGCCAAATGCAACAGGCATCCAAATTCGGCATCTACCTCAACGACCAAGAAAAAAAGGTAGTAAGAATCAACTCGCCCTACTGGTTCCCCCAAGAACCCGAATGGGTATTCCTCACCCCCGAAGTCAACGCCACCCTCCTAAGCATCCGCGAACTCGCCGCCCGGCAGGGCCTCACCCAAGACGCCGCCGCCCTAACCTGGGGAACCATCCCCCTGCGCGAAGCAGAGTAGCGGCCCAACGGATAACGTAAACCCGCCCCCCTACGCCAGCCGTTCCGCGTCCTCAATGTACCCCGCGGTCTCCCGTATGCGCCGCTCAGTCTGGTCGTTGCAGTTGCCGTCGTAAAGGCAGGAACCGTGGAGCTGGCCGATTCGGCTCCAATAGCGCCCCACCAGCGGGTTGACGCTGCCGTTCCGGCCGGCCAAGCGGTCCAGCCCGTTGGATGTTCGCGCGGTAGTGCCGGGTTCCTCGCCCGTGCGGGCCAGAATCAGGGCATCGGTGGCCCGCTTGGTGGCCCGCCAAGCCTTTTCCGCCGCGTCGCGGATGTCGCCCGCCGCCAGCCGCTCCACCGCCTCGGCCTGCATCGCCCGCGCGTCCCTGAACAACTCCTGAACCCTGTCCATATCTGCCATCGCCCACTCCTGTCCGGCCGCCCTCAGCCGCCGTCATCAAAACTGTACGCCGCATCCCAACTGTGTATAAAATCCGTTCCTTCCAACACAAACTGGCCCGTCGAAATTGAGCTTATAGCATAATCCGGCAGTTCGCGCACCGCCAGGCACCTGTCGCCGCTCCGCCAGCCATATTCCGAATTGAACTGAAAGTCAAGGTTGTCGAAACCATGCTGCTGGCGCTCTTCGGGAAGATCATTCGGGTTGACCGGATTCACGTGTAAATAGAACCTGTCTTCCCTGTCCTTTTGGCCGCAGTCGCTTTTAACGTATATCACCCGTTTCCCGTCAACATACACGTCATAGCCCGGCCCTCCGGTTCTGACTTCGGACACGGTGCCTTGCGCTACAACCCCATCCACATAAGCGTTGTTATGGAACGGGCCTACCATCCGCCTTGCGTAAACCAGCAATGGGGCAGCCGGATTTATGACATGGATATTTCCGTTCAATGATACTATGTAAAGCAGCCCGTCCCGCTCCAATATGGCTGTAGTATAGTTCAAAGCGATAAAGACCCGCTCCGGCGTCCACACGCCATAGCCGAAGCGGTCAACCACAAACCCGTCATCATCGCCGCCAATAGCAACATAAGCCACATAAACGCCATCCTCACTAGGGTAAGCATAAGTAGAGGCTTTACCCTGCAACACGGCCACCGGCTCAATTACGTTCGCTTCCGGCGGGGCCGTATTGGTTCCGTATTCGGGATACCCATAGAAACCGCCCTTAACAATGGCGTTCAACTCTTCCAAATTCTCTTCACTGGTGCTGTCGTCACTAATGCCGTCGACGGTATCGTTGTCGGCTCCATAAATCGTTCCGTCCGAAGCCACGGATATTCCGTAGGTATTGCGAAATCCCGATGCGTAAACCTCGACTTCATTATCGGGCGGGCGAAAACGCACTATCACTCCCGTCAGGTCCGTGCGGGGCCGATTTTCTCCCAATTCGTCATAAATTTTGACAAAACGCCTATGTTCTGTAGGGTTCCACGTCATATGCCCAATACTCGCGTACACATATTCGCCGTCATTGGTCATCCCATTGGGGCTGTGTTCTATATCCCGGGCCATAAGACGGTCTACTATTATTTGGCGGTCGGTGAGTTTGCCGGAATCGCCAATAGCGTATGAGAGGATTTGCGCGTTGACCCGGCTAAAGTATTCCGCTTCCGAATCCTTGGGCCAGCGCTTGCAGCCAGTGTAATCATCATCCTCCGACAATTCCTGTATCAACTGGCAGACGTTCCCCATATCAGTCACATAAAGACGCCCATCCAATACAGTCAAACCCCGCGGATAAGTCAATCCCTCCAGCGCCGTTACCACATCGCCGGTTTCGACATTCAGCAACCGGATACTGCCGTCCCAGCCCGCCAGATACATCCGGTCATCATCCAGCCACGCTGCCGCCATCACCTGGACTCCGGCCTCCAGCCGCCCGCAATACCCGTCATCGTCGCAATCATCCAGCCACGCCGCCGCCGTCACCCGGACTCCGGCCTCCAGCCGCCCGCAATCCCCGTCACCGTCGCAATCATCCACCGCAAGCGCAGGAGTCGGCAGAGGAACAGGCGTCGAAGTTGGCAGAGGAACAAGCGTCGAAGTTGGCTGAAGTGTTGGCCGGGGCGTTGGCGTGCCGCTGGCAGAACGGCACGCCAACACCCCCACCGCAATAATCATTATAACAATCAACCAAGCCAGCCATTTCGCGGCAAGCACCGGAAAATTCCCCCCAAGCGTCCATCCGCGGTCCAGCCCGTTGGATGTTCGCCCTGAACAACCCTTGAACCCTGTCCGTAGCCGCCATCGCCCGCTCCTGTCCGCCGTCCAGCCGCCCTCAGCCGCCGTCATCAAAACTGTACTCCGCATCCCAACTGTGTATAAAATCCGTTCCTTCCGACACAAACTGGCCCGTCGAAATTGAGCTTATAGCATAATCCGGCAGTTCGCGCACCGCCAGGCACCTGTCACCGCTCCTCCAGCCATATTCCGAATTTAAGGAAAAGTCAAGGTTGTCGAAACCATGCTGCTGGCGCTCTTCGGGAAGATCATTCGGGTTGACCGGATTCACTTGTAAATAGAACCTGTCTTCCCTGTCCTTTTGGCCGCAGTCGCTTTTAACGTATATCACCCGCTTCCCGTCAATATACACGTCATAGCCCGGCCCTCCGGTCTTGACTTCGGACACGGCGCCTTGCGCTACAATCCCATCCACGTAAGCGTTGTTCTGGAACGGGCCTCCGGGCCTTGCGTAAACCGGCAATGGGGCAGCCGGACTTATGACATGGATATTTCCGGTCAATGATACTATGTAAAGCAGCCTGTCCCGTTCCAATATGGCTGTGGTGTGGTGCAAAGCGATAAAGACCCGCTCCGGCGTCCACACGCCATAGCCGAAGCGGTCAACCACAAACCCGTCATCATCGCCGCCAACGGCAACATAAGCCACATAAACGCCATCCTCGTTTGGGTAAGCATAAGTAGACGCAAAACCCTGCAACACGGCCAGCGGCTCAATTACGTCCGCTTCCGCCGGGGCAGTATTGGTTCCATATTCGGGATACCCATAGAAACCGCCCTTCACAATGGCGTTCAACTCTTCCAAATTCTCTTCACTAGTGTTTCCGTCACTAATGCCGATGACGGTATCGTTGTCGGCTCCATAAATCGTTCCGTCCGAAGCCACGGATATTCCGTAGGTATTGCGAAATCCCGATGCGTAAACCTCGACTTCATTATCGGGCGGGCGAAAACGCACTATAACTCCCGTCAGGTCCGTGCGGGGCTGATTTTCTCCCAATTCGTCGTAGATTTTGACAAAACGCCTATGTTCTGTAAGGTTCAACGTTATATGCCCGATGCTCGCGTACACATATTCACCGTCATTGGTCATCCCGTTAGGACTGTGTGTTATATCCCGGGCCATAAGACGGTCTACTATTATTTGGCGGTCGGTGAGTTTGCCGGAATCGTCTATAGCGTATGACAAGATTCGCGCATTGACCCGGCTAAAGTATTCCGCTTCCGATTCCGAATCATTGAGCCAGCGCCTGCAATAGGCGTACTCATCCTCCTCCGACAATTCCTGCATCAACTGGCAGGCGTTCCCCACATCGGTCACATAGAGACGCCCACCCAATACGGTCAAACCCTGCGGATAAGTCAAACCCTGCGGATAAGCCAATCCCTCCAGCGCCGTCGCCACATCGCCGGTTTCGACATTCAGCAACCGGATACTGCCGTCCCAGCCCGCCAGATACATCCGGTCATCATCCAGCCACGCCGCCGCCGTCACCCGGACTCCGGCCTCCAGCCGCCCGCAATACCCGTCATCGTCGCAATCCTCCACCGCAAGCGCAGGAGTAGGCAGAGGAACAGGCGTCGGCGTGCCGCTGGCAGACCGGCACGCCAACACCCCGACCGCAATAATCATTATAACAATCAACCAAGCCAGCCATTTCGCGACAAACACCGGAAAATTCCCCCCAAGTGTCCATACCAAGAACGGCCATTGTAGCAAAAAGCCGCCAACACCCGCCACCGAACCCCCCGGAACGGCCCCGCAAGCATCCCGCCCCGAAAAAACCTGCCCCCACCCCACAACACCCCGCCAACTATGGTAAAATCCACCCTAGAGGCCAAAACAAAACCCCGAGAAAACACTGATATGACCGAAAACGCCAACGACCGCCCAGACCGCCTAGACGAAATTATGAACCTGCTCGTCGGCTTCATAGACGAAACCAGGCAGTTCATGGCCGAACAAAAGCAGTTCAACGCCAAAGTGACCGAGGACATAAGCCAACTGACCGATCAAGTCGGCCAACTGACCAAGGACGTAGGCTGGCTGATCGACACTGTTGTCTGGCAGAGCGGGGAATTGGCCCGGCAGAGCAGGGAACTGGATCGGCAGAGCGGGGAAATAGCCCGACTGACCGACGACGTAGGCCAACTAAAAGGCTTCCACGTAAGAGCCGTCGCCTTGCAGCGCACGGCCAGCTTCGCCCGCAGACTAGGGCTGGCGCAGTTTCACGTCCTCTCCCACGAAGAGACCGGCGATTTGGCGGGCAGGCTGGCCGAGCATAACATCGACGAAAACGACCGCCAGAGCTTCGCCGCCGCCGACCTGATTATCGAAGCCCACGGCGATGGCCGAACCAAGCATTACATCGCCGTCGAAATCTCCTACACCGCCAACCAGGACGACGTCCGCCGCGCCGTCCGCAACGCCCGCTACCTGCAACTGCTCACCGGCAACGACACCCACGCCGCAGTCGTCGGCTGCGAAAGGACGGCCGATGTGGACACCGCCGTCGCCACCGGCGCCGTAAACTGGCACTACATCAGCAACCGCGCTATGTCCCCGGCCTAACCGCCCGCCAACGGGGCGGTATCTGGCTTAACAACCACCCCCAAGTCGCCCGCTCGACATCAAATCGTCAACAAGAGCCGGCAGAACCTCCACCTTTCCCTCCAGCCGCGTTTTGCCGCCCTGAAAGCCGATGTCCGCAGCCTGATGGTTGCCGCATCCGGCGGGGCAACCCGACCAGTAAACCCGCAGCGGCTCCCCGTTTTCGCGGCAAGCGTCCGGGCGGGCCGACGCCAAGAAATCGGCCACCCTACGGCTGATGTCCTTGGTTTCGATCAAGGCCAGATTGCAGTAATCGTTGCCGGCGCAGCTAACCAGCCCGCGGGTAAAGGGGGCGGCGTCGGGCGGCAGGCGCGACAGCAGCGGCTCCGCCAGCAACGGCGGCAGCCCGGCCTCCGCCACGCCCGCAATGATAGCGTTCTGCCCCACGGTAAGCCGGATTTCGCCGGAGCCATAGGCCGCCGACAGCCGGGCCAGTTCCGCCAAATCATCCGCGCAAGAGCGCCCCGCCGGAACGCACAGCCCCACCGAAAACAGCCCCTCCTGCCGCTGCGGATTCACGCCCAAATGGAGTGAGACCCTTCCCTTAGCTCAAGGTTACAAACGGGAATTTCGCAATTGTCCGAATCAGGATTTTCGAGATTAAAGGATTCACCGGATTAAGAAAAATCCTGAAAATCCTGATTCAGAAAATAAGCTAAATTCCCCACACCCTTTCCTAAGCCCCACTATACAATGTAACAACGCCGGGGGCAGTCCGAATCCCGAAAATCCCCATTCAGACAATAAACAAAACCCGTTCATCCTCAAACAAACCAAGAACAAACGGGTTTCGGCAATCAGTTAAGAGACCGGGCGCCCTAGCCCTTGAAAGCGGGCATCACTTCCTCGGCAAAGATGCTGAGCTGCTCCTTGAACACCCCCAGCGGCATACCCATAACGGAGCCGATGTTGACCCGCTCAACGCCGGGGTAGCGCTCTTCGGCCTGCTTCAGGCTTTCCGCCACCGACTCGGGCGGGCCGCAGAGCCAGGAACCGCCCTCGACGGCTTCTTCCAGCGTCGGCAGCTTGACGCCCCGGCTGCGCCCGCCGTTGGCGACCGACTCGATTTGCTCCGGCGACAAAGGCATCAGCCCCAGCGGGGCGGCGAACTTCATCGCTTCCTCGAAATACGGCTTGGCCTTCTCAATCGCCTTTTCCTTCGACTCCGCCATAAACACCCGGTAGCCCAGGGCCACGCCCTCGCCTAGCTGCGTTTCGCGCCCGCAGTCCAGTTGCGCCTGCTGGAACAGCCGCATCCGCTCCCCCAGCGTCGGCTCCGGGTTGTTGGCGATGACCGGCTTGATGCCCATTTTCGCCATAAACTCAATCCCCCGCGGGTTGCCGCTGACCAGCGGCTGCCAGATGTCCACCGGGCGGTTGACCGGGCGCGGCACTAGGGTCAGCTTCTCCAGCTCATAACCCCGGTAAGGCACGCGGGCGGGCAACTGAAAGTGCTTGCCTTGATGCGAAAAAGAGTCCTCGTTGAACGCCTTAATGATGACCTCAACCTGCTCCTCGAACAGCTCGCGGTTGGCGTCGGAATCGCGCATCGGGGCGCCAAACGTCTCCACCTCGCGGGTATGGTAGCCGCGTCCCACGCCGAAAATGACCCGCCCCTTGGTGAGAATGTCGGCCATCGCGAAGTCCTCGGCCAGCCGCAGCGGGTGCCACATAGGCGTGATGTTAAAGCCGCAGCCGTACTTCAGCGACTCGGTCTGCGTCGCCAGATACAGCCCCAGCATCAGCAGGTTGGGAATCCCCTCATACCCCTCCGGCTGGAAGTGATGCTCGGCCATCCAGAACTCTTTATAGCCGTTGGCCTCCAAATGGCGGGCAATGTCTAGCGCCCAATCGTAAGTTTCCGCCAGCTTTTCGTTGGAATACCAGCGGTCATTGGCCGGAGTGCCGCCGAACCCCAGGTTGTCGTCAACCACGTGCCCGGCATAGGAAGCGGAAAAGTTGGTAAACATAGCTGCTCTCTGATTTGGATTTTTGAGTATGACCAGGGCCGACGGATTTATCAGCCGCCAAATATCTGCTGCAAAACATACCTGGCAACTGCCGCAGCACTGATTCCGATAATCGTATACAGCAAGCGGTCAATGCGCCGGTTGACCTCAACTATCTGGTTGCCGATTTGGGCCATTTGCTCTCTGGATTGCGTCTGTCCCTGCTCCAGACGCCCCAGAATGCGCTGCGTTTCGACCTGATTCTGCATGAAAAGGGCTATCTGCTCTTGATTTTGCTTCTGTCCTGCTTCCAGGCTGCCCAACGCGCGGTACACCTCGAGGGCGTCAATAACCGGCGGTTGCGTGGACTGCATAGTTTCCGCAGTCATATCGCCCCTCTCTTAATACGTCTGCTGACAAGTATTTTCGCGCTTTCCCATCATTCCCGCTTTCGCAGGAGCCGGCGGAGCTATCAACCGCCAAACACGCTCTGCAAAACAAGTCCGATGATTAAAGCCGCCCCGACCCCAATAATCGTGTAAGTCAGCCGGTCAATGCGCCGGTTGACTTCAATAAACTGCTGGGCCGTGTTCTGCTCCAGGCGGTCAAACCGCTGGTTAATTTGCTCCTGCCCGGCCCCCAAGCTGCCCAAAGCGCGGCACACTTCGGCCACATCCATCACCGGCGGCTGCGGATCCTGCGGGTTTTGTGTCGTTTCCGTAGCCATGCCCCTCTCCTTATCACACTGGCCCCGGCCGGAATTTCCGCCCTACTCCCGCACCTGCGACGGCGCCGGATTGTACAACTCCAGCCCGATGGTAGCCGGGAATACCCGGGCCAACTCCTCGACCGTCCACTTGCCGTCCTTCTGGATGGTCTTCACCGGCTCCGGCTGGTTCAGCAAATTCACCAGCCCCTCGGTCACGTGAAAGACCTGGCCGTTGACGTGGGCGGCGTCATCCGAGGCCAGCCACGCGACCATCGGCGCAATGTCGTCCGGCCCGCCGCGCAGGGTGACGCTGGCCCCGGTGCTGATGCCGCGGGCCGCCCGCAGTTCGCGGGCCTCGTCCGGTATGCTGGTAGTCATACGGGTGGCCGCGCTGGGCGAAATCGAGTTGGTGGTCACCCCGTAGCGCCCCATATCCCGGGCCACCACGCGGGTGAACCCGGCGATGCCGTCCTTCGCCGCCCCATAGTTCGCCTGCCCCGAATTGCCGTACAGCCCCGACGTGGAGCTGAACGTGATTATCCGCCCGGAACGCTGCTGCCGGAACAGCACCGCCGCATTCTTGACCACCGAAAACGTCCCCTTCATGTGAACCGAGATAACGTCGTCCCATTCCTGTTCCGACATATTGAACACCATCCGGTCACGCAGGATGCCCGCCACGGTCACCACAATGTCCAGCTTGCCGAAGCTGTCCAGGGCCGTCTGCACGATGGTTTCGCCGCCCGCCATAGCCGCGACGTTTTCGGTGCAGGCCACGGCCTCGCCGCCCGCCTCGCGGATTTCCGACACCACCACGTCGGCCACCGACATATCGGCGCCGGAGCCGTCAACGTTGCCCCCCAAATCGCAGACCACCACTTTGGCCCCTTCCTCGGCCATCAAGCGGGCCACGCCGCGCCCAATGCCGCGCCCGGCCCCGGTTACTATCGCCACCTTGTCTTTCAGCAGGTTCGCCATTCCTTTTGCCTCTTATTCGGATAGCGGGGGAAATCCCGCTTTAGTTTCTATTCGGAGTGATTTCTTACAACGGGATTCGCCCCGCCCCAACCCCTTACCGCTCCCCTTAACGGAAAGGCAGCTTTCAGCGGCTGCGCTGCCAGAGCAAGACCACCGTTAAGTCGGCGCGGGCGCCCCGGATGGGCAGAGTGCTCAACCGCAGCCGCCCGCCGCCGGGAAACTCGAACTTCCGTATTTGACGCTCGCCAATCCAGTTGGGAAAAAAGCTGCCCTCCACCTCGTGAATCATCAGCCCCTGCGCCTCGTCCACCGTATAGCTGCCATAATACGCCACATAGCCCTCAAAGGCCGCCCGCACCTCGGCGTCGCTGCCCTTCAGCAGGTTGCCGGTAGCGAAAACGGGCCGTTCCCGAGCCATAATCTGCCCCGAAAAACTGCCCCGCCCATCATACACCAGCATCCCGCCGGGGCTGTCGCCGTAAGGACGAGTAACCCGCCCATCCGACCACTGCCCCTCGCAGGCCAAAAGCCGCCAAGTCCCCGTGAAACGATCCGCCATCGCCACACCGCCCCTACCCCGGCAACCTTTCCACAACCGTTACCACTAAGGCAACCATTGCGCCGCCCAAGCCCAAGCCCAGAGCAGTGCCGACGGTGAGAGCGGCGATAAACAGGTGGCGGGCGTCCTTGCGGGTCGCTTCGTTCATCTCCCGCGCCTCTTTACGGGCTACTTCATTCGCCTCCCTAGCCTCTTTACGAGCCACTTCGTTCATCTCCCGCGCTTCTTGGCGGAAGGCTTCAACAATGGTGAGTGCCTGGTTTAAGCGGGACAGTATTTCAGCCGACTGCTGGGCGTTGAATTCCTGGGCCGCTTCGACGCGGGTTATACGCTCTTCCTGTGTTACCATTCTGAACCTCTATAATTTGTTGCTTGCCGCCCCCGTTACCCCCGCGGCGGCGCGGGCGGCGCCGGGTTCGCAACCCCCCGGGTAAGCACATCCCGGGCCAGCGGCGCCAGCGTCTCCAGCTCCCAATGACCCGACGGTTCGTATATGGAACGCTCCGGGCGCGGCTGCGACATCAGCGACACCGTATCCCCGTAGACCAAGAAAGTCTGGCCGTTGACATTCGCCGCATAGTCGCTGGCAAGATAGCAGATAAACGGCGCGATATGGGCCGGATCCATCTCGGTCAGCGTGTCCTCGCCGGGGATGACCGCCACCCCGCTCCGCGCCCGTATCTCAGCGGCGCTGTCGGGAATGTCGCCAATCATTCGCGTGTTGGCCCGCGGCGCGATGGCGTTGGCCGTCACCCCGTACCGCCCCATATCCTTGGCCACCACCTTGGTGAAACCCGCGATGCCCGACTTGGCCGCCCCGTAGTTCGCCTGCCCCGAATTGCCCACCAGCCCCGACTCCGATGTGAATGTAATGACCCGCCCCGACCGTTGCTGCCGGAACAAAATGCAGGCGTGTTTCACCACCGTGAACGTCCCCTTCAGATGAACCGCGATAACGTCGTCCCACTCCTGCTCCGACATATTGAAAATCATCCGGTCGCGCAGGATGCCCGCGCAAGTGACCACCACGTCCAGCCGCCCAAAGTTGTCCACGGCAGTCTGAATGATTTTCTCGCCGCCCTCCATAGTAGTCACCGACTCCAGGCACGGCACCGCCTCGCCCCCGGCGGCCCGGATTTCCCCGGCAACCTGCGCCGCCACCGAATGATCCTGCCCGCTGCCGTCCACATTCACGCCGGGGTCAACCACCACCACTTTCGCCCCTTCCGCCGCCATCTCCAGCGCAATGCCCCGGCCAATGCCGCGCCCGGCCCCGGTTATGACCGCCACCTTGTCCATCAGTGAATCAACCAACGCTCTACCCCTAGGAATCGAAAATTTGGCCCTGAGAATCAAAATCTTGGAACACTGGATACCGCCCCATCCTTAACGCCCGGCTCAGCAACCCGGCCTAGCTACTGGGCAGCGACACCGTGGCTCGGCCCGGAGTGGTGCGCTGGCCCTCTTCGTTTTCCAGCCAGATCTCGCAGTCCACCAGAAACTCCCCGTCGTCCTCATACTTGCCGGTCACCACGCCCCGGGCCGTAATCGGCCGGCCGGGAATGTCCATCCCCCGATACTGGCACGACAAGCGCCGCAGGTTCCCCCGCGGCCCCATCCAGTCGGTCACCAGACTGCCCAGAAAGGCGTTCTTCAACGCCCCGTGAATAATCACGTCCTCCAGCCCGGTGCCTTGAGCAAAGTCCTTGTCGTAGTGAATCTGATAGTAGTCGCCCGACGCCCCGGCATACTTCACCAACTGCTGGGTCGAAGGATGCCGCACCACCGGCCCAATCTCCATCCCCTCCGAAACATCGTCCCACAATATCTGCCCGCCCATAGTAAAACCTCCCGCTTGTGTGATGTCTGTCACTCTAAGCAAGCTACCTATCACTCTAAGCAACCACCTGATAAGCAACTACCTGTCACTCTAAGCAACTACCTCATAAGCAATTACCTGTCATTCTAAGCAACCACCTGATAAGCAAATACCTGTCATTCTGAGCAAGCCACCTGTCATTCTGAGCAAAGCGAAGAATCTCACCATGACAGATGAGACCATTCCCTTAGCCCAATGCAGGCTTGGCAATCACCCGCCCGGATGTCAACAATTCCCTGCCAGTCTACGCCTAATCCTATACCATAACGCCATCGCGTTCAGCCAGTACATTCAATTCAGCCACATCACACCCCAAAAAATTCCTCCCCCGCTGTAGACAAGCCTCCAGCACCGAAAAAGACCCGGCCGCCGGATCCACTACCAAATCGTTTTCAGCCGTCACCGCCTCTATCAACTCCCCCTGAAGCTCAACCGGCTTGTTGTGCGGGTGATTTTTCCGGCGCATCCGCTCCGCCCACACGTCCGGGATATTGCGGGCAGTCCACACCCCCTTTGCCCGTCGCGGTTCCTTTTGCAATACCACGCAAAACTCGCTCCGGTGCCTTGTCCGGTAGCCCAAACCGACAATTTCCTTATCCCAAGTCACCATATCCACCACACTAAGCCGCGTCCCTTCCGACCAGTTGCGAAAGTCGCTGCACAAGTGAAACTTGTCCACCCACAAAAACAAATGCCCGGAAGGAATCAGAACCCGCGCAATTTCTTTAGTGAATTCGGTTATGGCCGCTTCGCTCATTTGAGGAAGCTCAACCCGCACATGGTTACGGCTGGTTTTTTCGTTGCCATACTTAAGTTTGTCATAAACGCCCCGAAACTGCGGGTCGAAAAAGACCGCGGCAACCGAATCCCCCGACAGCTTCCCCAGCAATTCCAGCCCGTCCATTTTCAGCCGCGTATTAAGCGGCAAATCCGGCGGAAGCTGCACCGGCGGACACTCAACAGCCCTCACCCCGGAGAAAACCCCTGCCGTTGCCCGGTCAAAGCTCATCATCGGTTCCAAGTTTCGGGTCATCCATTCAGCCCCTTGCATCCCAACGCGGGAAAATAAGTCACGGGCAACCCGGCACATCCGCGCCGCCCTTGGCCCTACGAACTTTATGACGACTCCTAATTCCCTCCCCCTCCGGGGGAGGGCTAGGGTGGGGGCGTCCCCCCTCAGTACCTGATAGACGTGTTAGTCTGCGTCGCCACCACCTGCCCGAACTGGTTGGTATACGTGATAACGATGGTGGAAATCAGCATCAGCCCGATACGCCCGTTGCGCTCGTTGATGTCCTCGATGCGGGACACCGAGGTTATCCGGTCCCCGGGGCGCACCGGCTCAAAGTATTCCCAATCGCTGCCCCCATCCAGCAGCCGGTGAAAAGGAACCTCGAAAGGATACTCAGGCCGCCCCGCCGCCACCGAGCGCAGAAACGTAGGCGGCGCCACCAGCCCCCCATAGCGCGAGGCGCGGGCCGCCGCCTCATCGTTGTACACCGGATTATCGTCGCCAATGGCTTGGGCAAACTTGATAATCGCGCCCTTCTCCACCTCCACCGTATTGGGCAAGCTCTCCCGCCCGATAGCCTGCTGGCGCATTTCCTCAGTCAAAAAAGCTGGCGTACTGGACACAAAAAACCTCTATCATTCCCCGTTTCGGGTAAAATCAGGGCAAGAACGCCCAATTTAACAATCTGCGAGTCTACCGACGGGCGCAAAGAGTGTCAAGGTTATGTCCCCCCGCCACCCTTAACGCGCCCTGAAATCGCCGCGGTCATTACCTCCTCGCACCATCATTCCCCCTTTCCCCGGAATGACTCTGAAATCGAAACCAAACCCGTAGGGGCGCACAGCCGTGCGCCCTCACCGCCCCCCACCAGCGCCTTTCGGTTCCCAACCCAATTGTCTGAATCAGGATTTTCGGGATTAGCGGATTTTCAGAATTTTTCTATCCTGCGAATCCTTTAATCTTGGGAATCCTGATTCAGACAATCAACCCAACAACCGGCTGCTACCCCCCGCGTTACAACCCCAACCCCCGCTGCAACCCCCGCAGATACCCCGCCTGTCCCCCGTGCTGGTTCACCTCCCAAATCAGCAGCCGGAACATCGCTGCCAGCGTAATAGTTTCCCCCCGCCGGTTAGTCATCGTAGTCCCGACCAGCGAATCGTCATCATGCTCCGCCAGAAAGCCCAGCAGATTATCCCGCGCCGCCGCCGCGTACTCCACCAGCAGCCCCTTCTCCGGGCAGCTCCAGCCCGCCAGATCCTCCGCGGTATAGCCGAACCCCACGTCCATCGGTTCCGGCCGCATCCCCAGCCTTTGCGCCCACCCCCCCTCATACAACTGCGGCTGCTGGCGGGCCAGCGATTGCGTCCACATATCCAGCGCCCGCCCATAGTGCCAGACCACAAACCCGATGGAATGGCACTGCCCGTTGGGCCGGTACTCCACCTCCTCCTGCGTCAACCCCTCCAGATAACGCTCCAGCCACTCCCAGTTAAACTCAAAGGACTCCCGGATAAACTCCTGCAACGCCATAGCCATAACCTCCCGTCGCCGTTTCGCCCCCGCTTCCCCGGTTTCCAGAAAATTGCGAATTACCCCCGCCCCCCGTCATTCTAGCCGCCCGTCATTCTAGCCCCCCGTCATTCCTAGCCGCCCATCATTCCTGGCCCCCCGTCATTCTGAGCAAGCCCCCTGCCATTCTAGCCGCCCATCATTCTGAGCAAGCCCCCTGCCATTCTGAGCTGCCCCCCTGTCATTCTGAGCGCAGCGAAGAATCTCACCTTGGCCGACAGACACCCTTCCCCTCGCTAAGGGTAACAAAGGAGAATTTCGCAACCCCCTCCCGGTATCAACAGAGTATCTGCATTATGCTAAAATTTCGGCTAAAATGGAAAACGTTTCCGAAGCCAAATCCCAACCGGCCCCCCGCATCCCGGAGGTGCGTCTTGCAATTCGGCTTTTATCTCCCCAACAGCGGCGAAGGCGCCCAACCCGCCGCCCTCTCCAGCATCGCCCGCCTAGGCGACCGCTTAGGCTTCTACTGTATGGTCGCCCCCGACCACATCCTGATGCCCCGCCAAGTCGCATCCGTCTACCCCTACAGCGTAACCGGCAGCATCCTAGCCGGCGGCAACTCCGGCGCCGGCGAATGGCCCGAACAAATCACCACCCTGGCCTACCTAGCCGGAGTAACCGAGCATATCCGCCTAGTCACCAGCGTTATGATTGTCCCCTACCGCAACCCCCTGCTAACCGCCAAAATGCTGGCAACCCTTGATCTGCTGTCTAGCGGACGCCTAATCGTCGGCGCCGGCGTAGGCTGGATGCAAGAGGAATTCGAGCTGCTCGACGCCCCGCCCTTCGCCCAGCGCGGCGAGGTCACCGACGAATACCTGCAAGCCTTCATCGAGCTTTGGACTGCCGAAAACCCCAGCTTCGACGGAAAGCACGTGCAGTTTTCCAACATCATCTTTCAGCCCAAACCCGCCCAGCAGCCCCACCCCCCCATCTGGATCGGCGGACAGAGCCGCGCCGCCCTGCGCCGCGCCGCCCGCTTGGGCAACGCCTGGCACCCCGTAGGCGCCATCCCCGCCGCACCCCTCGAACCCGAGGAGCTAACCGAAAACCTGTCCTACCTCCACCGCCACGCCCAACGCGCCGGCCGCTCCCCCGACGCCATCCAAGTCTCAATGAAAGCCCCCCTCTACGACGCCGCCAGCGACACCGGCGCAACCCGCCGCCGCTTCTCCGGCCCCCCCGACGCCGTCCTCCAAGACATCCACGACTACGCCCAAGCAGGCGTAACCCACCTCATATTCGACTTCCGCAGCCCCAACCACGCCGAAACCGAAGAGCGAATGACCCGCTTCGCCCAAGAAATAATGCCCGCCACCTAGCCAACCCCCGTCTGCCATTCCAAACAACCGTCTGTCATACCGAGCAACCGTCTATCATACCAAGCAACTGTCTGTCATTCTGAGCAACTATCTGTCATTCTGAGCAAAGCGAAGAATCCCGCCCCTGAGCAACAAGACCCTTCCCCGCCCAGAAACAAGGCCAACTCGAGCATCTGTCATTCTGAGCAAAGCGAAGAATCTCACCCCTGAGCAACAAGACCCTTCCCCGCCCAGAAACAAGGCCAACGCAAGGAGTAATAACGTTGGAAACGCTGAATGAACGCTACGACCGGGGCCAAGAAATGCGGCGGCGCCTGGCCGCGGGCAACCCCAGCCACTACACCCTGCCCGGCATAGACCAGCTCGCCCCCGACCTGAAGCGCATCCTAGACGAAGCCCTCTGGGGTTCCGTCTGGACCCGCCCCGGCCTAGCCCCCGAAACCCGCGGTATATGCACCATCGCCGCCCTAACCGCCCTCGGCCAGTTGCCCCTCCTGCGCCGCAACATCGAGCGCGGCCTCAACCTAGGCGTCACCCCCGACCAGGTCGTCGAAGTCGTCATCCAAATGACCTTCCTAGTAGGCATCCCCGGAGTCGAATCGGCAATGAAACTCACCAAGGAAATTTTCGAGGAGCAGGGCATCCAATACACCCCCGCCATCGTCTACGACACCAACCGCACCGTAGAGGAACTCCACCAAGAGGGCCTCCGAATCTACGACCAGCAAATGGGCAAGCCCCCCCTCTACCCGGTAGACGACCCCGACTCCGTAGAAATGGCCGCCCAGCGGTTCATCGAGGAATACCACTGGGGCGCCATCCACGCCCGCCCCGGCCTCGACCCCAAAACCCGCGCCCTTTGCAGCCTCTCCGCTATGACCGTCCAGGGCCAGTACGACCGCCAGATACGCCGCCTCATCGAAGGCGCCCTCCACGTAGGCGCCCAACCCCAAGAAATTATGGAAGTCTTTTTCCAACTCATATTCTATGGCAGCTACACCAACTCCCGCATCGCAATGCGCGTAGCCCGCTCCGTATTCGTAGAGCAGGGCCTAGCCCCAGCCGCCGCCGACTGAACCCGCCCCCCGCCCCAACCCAAAGCCCAAATCCCATCCCAAATCATTAACAATTCCAAACCCGCCTTTCGCACAGAAAATTGCAAAACTGACTCAGCGGCCCTGTCATTCTGTCGGCCCCTGTCATTGAGCGGCACCCGTCATTCCAAACGGCACCCTGTCATTCCCAGCGGCCCACCCTGTCATTCTGAGCGGAGCGAAGAATCTCCCCCTACGCCGCCAAAACCCTTCCCTTGTCGCCAAGGGCCGCCAAAAGAGAGCATTGCAACCCTACCATTCTCAACCAAGAGGAACTAATATGAAACTTCGCCTAGACGACGGCGCCGAACTGTTCTACACCGTGGACGACTTTACCGACCCGTGGACTCAGCCCGAAACGGTCGTCATGCACCACGGGATGGCGAAAAACCACAAAATGTGGTTCGGCTGGATCCCAACCATCGCCCGCCACTACCGGGTAATCCGGTTCGATATGCGCGGAATGGGACAGTCCGACGTGCCGCCCGCAGGCTACCCCTGGTCCCTAGACAACTTCACCAGCGACCTAGCCCAGTTTCTCGACAAACTGGAGCTGGAGCGCATCCACCTCATCGGCGAAACCGTAGGCGGCTCCATCTCAATGAACTACTCCATCCGCCACCAAGACCGCCTGCACTCCCTCACCGTATGCACCTCGCCCACCAGCTTCGACTCCCACCACCAAGAAAGCGCCGACCTCATTGACCGCGAGGGCATCGCCGCCTGGGTGGACGACTCCATCGGCCGCCGCCTAGACCCCGACCTAGTCCCCCCGGCCTACATCCGCTGGTACGCCGACCAGATGAAAGCCACCCCGGCCGACGTAGTTCACGGCTTCCAGTCCAACGCTGGCGGCGACATCGGCCCGCTGCTCAAAAACGTACAAACGCCGGTGCTGGTTCTAGCCGCCGCCAGCCTGCGCGAGGAAGTCCTGGGCGACTTCCGCGGAGCCGCCGGCCTCTTCCCCAACGGCCAGCAAGTCATATTCCCCGGCGTAACCGGCTTCGTCCAGCACATCCTCCCCACCGCCTGCGCCCGCGTCTGGCTAGACTGGGTGCGGACCCTATAGCGCGTGCCTCCCCCGGGCCGCCGCAAGCCGGGCCGCGAGCCGGAGCCAGACCGCGAACCGGAACGCACCTCGGGTCGCAAGCCGGAGCGCACACCGGGCCACGCGCTGGAGCGCACCCCAAGCCGCGAGCCGGAACGCACACCGGGCCGCGAGCTGGAGCGCACCCCAAGCTGCGAGCCAGAACGCACCCCGGGCCGCGAACCGGAACGCACCCCAAGCCGCGATCCGGGCCGCGAACCGGGCCGCACCCCGGGCCACGCGCCGGAACGCGAACCGGGCCGCACCCCGGGCCACGCGCCGGAACGCACGCCGGGCCACGAACCGGAGCGCACGCCGGGCCGCGAGCCGGAGCTCACCCCGGGCCACGCGCCGGAACGCACACCGGGCCGCGAGCCGGAACACACACCAAGCCGCGCGCCGGAACGCACCCCGGGCCACGAACCAGAACACACACCAAGTCGCGAGCCGGAACGCACCCCGGGCCACGCGCCCGAGCGCACCCCAAGCCGCGAGCCGGAGCGCACCCCGGGCCGCCGGCCGGCCCGCACACGCCGCCGCAGCCGGATGGCCGCGATATGGCTGGCCGGATTGCGCCTGCAACGCCAACGCCTGCGCTTCGACCACAACCTGATTTTCCTCCGCCTGCTATCCGGCCTAGACCCGGAAACCGGCGAAAAATGGGTCTGGCGCGACCCCGGCCTAGCCGCCGCCCCCATCCGGTTCGTAATTCAGGCCGGCCTAGCCGCCCTAGTAATGCTCGCCATCCTAACCTTCGTCCAATCCCTATCCTTCGCCGCCATCGCCGCCGGACTAGCCTCCAGCGTAGTAGGCATCTTCATCACCCCATCCAACCGCACCGCCCAAATCCGCGCCGTAGTAGGCGGCCACATCGTAGCCCTGGCCCTAGGCTCCATATTCTCCCTAATCCTCTTCCTAGGCCCCATAGAAACCCTAATCGGCGACGCCGACTACCTGCGAAACCTAGCCTACGCCACAGCCGTCGGCCTAGCCATACTCCTAATGGCCGTAACCAACACCGAGCACCCCCCCGCCGCCGGCACCGCCATAGGAATGGCCAGCCGCGAATTCGACATCCTCATATTCTTCAGCATAATAGGCGCCGTAATAATGTTAGCCGCAATCAAACTAGCCCTACGCCCCTACCTCCGAGACCTAACCTAACCCACTACCCAACCCCCCCGCCGCCCGCCCCCCATCACCCCAACCAAACCGCCCGCGGCCATCCCCATCACACCCCCCATCACCCCAACCAAACCGCCCGCGGCCATCCCCATCACACCCCCCATCACCCCAAACAAACCGCCCGCGGCCATCCCCAACGCGCCCCCCATCACCCCAAACAAACCGCCCGCGGCCATCCCCAACACGCCCCCCATCACCCCAAACAAACCGCCCGCGGCCATCCCCAACACGCCCCCCACACCCCACCTCCCCCCGTAGGGGCGCACAGCCGTGCGCCCCCCGCGTACACCGCCAAACATCAACAAGAAAACCGCAACCCCCCACCCCAACCCACCCGCCTATCATTCCAAGCAAATATCTGTCATCCTAAGCAAAGAATCCCGCAATCCCCCTTAACCGGCAACGACGGAAAGGAAGCAAAAAATGCCTAACCCACCCCACCAACAAAAAGTCGAAATCACCGGCACCGTATTCCAAATAGACACCGAGCGCCGCAAATTCAAGCTACGAACCCCCGACGGCCAAGCCATCTCCGCCCCCTTCACCAACGAAAACCAACACCGGGTCATAGCCGTACTCCAAGACCCCGAAAACAAGCTGATAAAAGTATCCGGCCTAGCCGAATTCACCCCCAACGGCGCACTAAAGCGGGTAGTAAAAGCCGAAAACATCATAATCGCCCTCCCGGAGCGGGAAATCGACCCCAACGCCCCAACCATCACCGAGATGATTGACGCGCTGATTGCCAGTTACCCGGACGATTTCTGGGCTAATATGCCCACCGACCTGGCCCAACGGCATATCGCATTCCACAGCTCAGACACTGACCTGAGCCAATGATGCCGCAAGCCTTTGCCGACACGCCTTATCCTTCAGCAACCGCTGGCAAGGAGCAAAAAATGCCTAAACCACCCCACCAACAAAAAGTCGAAATCACCGGCGCCGTATTCCAAATAGACACCGAGCGCCGAAAATTCAAGCTACGAACCCCCGACGGCCAAGCCGTATCCGCCCCCTTCACCAACGAAAACCAACATCGCGTCATAGCCGTACTCCAAGACCCCGAAAACAAGCTAATAAAAGTATCCGGCCTAGCCGAATTCACCCCCAACGGCGCACTAAAGCGGGTAGTAAAAGCCGAAAACATCACAATCGCCCTACCGGAACGGCAAATCGACCCCAACGCCCCAACCATCACCGAGATGATTGACGCGCTGATTGCGGAATCACCACCGGAAACGTGGGCGGGTGTGCCGACCGACTTAAGCCACCGCCACGATTTCTATATCTACGGCGTTGACCTTAGCGAGGGATGATGCCCCAAGTCTTTGCTGATACATCGTTCTGGATTGCAAGGCACTTTCCTGACGACCAATGGCACGAAGCGGCTATTCGGGCAGTGATACGGCTGGGAAGCCCGTTAAATCTGCTTACTACTCAGGAAGTGCTTACCGAATTCCTAGCCAGCACCGCCGAAAATGAGTACAGGCGCAATTTGGGAGTCAGAGCCATTAACACAATTCAGAGCAATCCTCTCATAGAGGTAGTTCCACAAAGCAACGAATCGTTTACGAAAGGCTTCCACCTCTACCGCAACCGGATGGACAAAGGCTACAGTCTGGTAGACTGCATCTCAATGACCACAATGGACGACTACGGCCTAACCCAAGCCCTAACCAGCGACTACCACTTCGAGCAGGAAGGCCGCTACACCGCCCTAATGCGCCAACCCTGATACGCCGCAACCCAACCACCCCCGTAGGGGCGCACAGCCGTGCGCCCCCCGTACACGACCGAACACCAATTAAGGAGCCCACACTATGCCCGAAACCCTAGCCCGCTCCTACGCCCGCTTCACCGCCGCCCTAGACTACCCCCAACTCCCCGAGCCCGTAGTAGACAAACTCAAGGCGTCCCTCCTCCACGCTATGACCGTATCCCTCATCGGAGCCCAGACCACCCACGGCCAAGCCGCCATCGCCCTAGTAAAAGACGAGGAAGCCAAACCCGACGGCGCAACCCTCCTCGCCGACGGCGCCCGCGCCTCCCGCGCCGCCGCCGCCTTCGTCAACAGCAAACTCATGCACGCCACCAACCAGACCGATTCCTACCGGATGCTCATTCACCCCGGCCCCTGCATCATCCCCGCCGCCCTAGCCACCGCCGAGCTTTCCGGCGCCGACGGAGCCGCCCTGCTCACCGCCCTGGCCGCCGGCTACGAAGTCGAATCCCGCATCGCCGGCGACTTCATCCCCGCCACCCAAGCCCGCGGCTTCCGGTGCAGCCCGGTCTACGGCGCCCTAGGCGCCGCCATAACCACCGCCAAACTACTGAATCTAAACCCGGACCAAACCGTAACCGCCCTCGCCCTAGCCTGCGCCTTCGCCGGCGGCACCACCGAAGGCCCCCGCACCAGCGGCCGCGAAATGCTCTACCACGAACCCAACGCCACCCGCAGCGGCATCACCGCCGCCCTCCTCGCCCGCGAAAACCTCCGCGGCTCCGAAACCTGCCTCGAGGGCGACGCCGGTTTCTACAACGCCTTCACCGGCAACAACCAAGGCCAGCTTTCCCACACCTTCTCCTTCAACCCCCCATACGACGGCGGCCCCGGCACAACCGACCTCTCCCAAACCGTCCAAGCCCTAGGCCAACGCTGGGAACTGCTACAAGTAACCCCCAAAATCTACCCCACCGCAGGCTACAACTGCCCCGTAATCGAACTCGCCGCCCAAATGCGGGCCGCCCGCGACATACCCCCCGACGCCATCGAAAGCATCACCGTCGAAATGAACTGGCTCGAAACCACCTACCCCTCCCCCGCCTTCCCCAACACCGACCGCACAATGCCCGGCGTAGGCAGCACCCACTACTTCACCGCCTACACCTGGGTTCACGGCCACTATCCCCCCCTCCGCCAGCGCCTCGACCCCGGCATAGACTCCGACGACCCCGCCGGGCAAGAATCCGCCCGCCAAGTAGCCGCCCTGATGGAGCGCGTCCAAGTCATCGGCCAGCGGCAGCGCGGCCACTTCGCCCCCCGAATCACCGTCCGCGCCCACGACGGCAGCGACCACACCGCCGAGCTACGCGGCGACGAACTCCAGTGGAACTTCGCCACCGAAACCGCCCGCATAACCCAGCTATTCCCCCAAATAAACTGGCCCCCCGCCAAACTAAACGCCCTAACCACCGCCATAGCCAACCTAGAAACCGCCCCCAACCTGACCGCCCTGATAAACTGCTGCATCCCAAACTAAAATCCCCGCGCCCCTCACGAAAAAGACCGGGAACGAAAAGGTTTTCCCGATTTCACAAGCCCGATTTCACAAGAATGACGGTTTGGAGTCCGCTATGCGCAAACCAACCGGCAAACGGCGTTTCCAACTGCTCCCCGCTGCCTGCGTCCTGCTCTTCCTAGCCTTCGCCGCAATATCCTGCGGCGGGATTAACGGCATCACTTTTGTAGGGCAAGACTCCGAAGGCGTGTTGCATACTGGCTCGCGGAAATCTTGTGGAGACATCGCGTGCATAGATCTGTATAAAAGCAGTGACGGCGGACTAACCTGGCAGTATGTAGATAACGTATTCGATTCGCCAATAGAACGGAGCGTTAAGGCTGTCACGTCTCCCCGAGGACAATATACGCTAGATGAGACCAAGATTGTTCGTGACCTAGATGGCCGCCAAGAAACGGTTTATTCCGCCGATTATCTCCTGGACAAGGCCAACTCAGAATTACAACAACGGGACAAACCAATATCGCGATATAACCCAGCGGAAAAACTGTATTCGATCCACTACGACGTTCCTAGCGGGAACATAATTGCAACCCTAGGAACTCAGGGAGTGCTAGTTGAAACCCCGGACGGAAATTGGACCCGAATCGGAGTAGGGCCATTCCAGCCAACCGACTTTTCCGCGTCCGCCCGCACAAAGCTGTTATTTCTAAGCCCTACATTATGGACAACCGCCCTGCTACTGGCTATATCACTCACGTCCATTGCCACCATTCTAGCCGTATGCCGGTGGAGAGACATCGCCGGAGCCGTCATAATTGGCGCAGCCGTTTCCGCCGCCATCGCTGCATTGATTTTGCTGTCCAACTACACTTCGGAAAGAAGGGATGTTCTGACCGACGTACTCATCTTCCTCGTAATCCTAGGGCCTCCGACAGCCATCTTTACAGCATTCGGTCTCTTGATTGGATTGCCAACCGAAAGCGCCAAACGCAAGGGCCTTGCCCTAGTGGTCACTGCATTGGCAGCCGCCGGGGCTGTAGCCCTCTTCCCCGGATTTTTCAGGTCTTACCTTCCGACAAATGACCATAGAGGACTGATGCTGACAGTGATTGCGCTTCTGTCGGCCGCCGGCATAGCACTGGCCTTTACGTCGGCAGTCCCATACTTCCTCCCCCGGCCGGATTGGCGATACTGGTTCGCCGTCATCGGGATGCAAATCTGGCTTATCCACTTGCCGGTAATTTTATGGTTCCAGTACATCATAACGGAGCAAACCGCCCATATCACCGCCCCCTCCATCGCCGCCGCCATTGCCCTAGCCTGGTTCCTATGGGTAAAATGGGGGCAACGGGAACCCGCGCCATCCCACCCCGCCGCAACCGAGGCCACCGCCCCCCGGCAGCCGGATACAACCCGGCCGCTAACGATAATCAAGCGCCTAGCCTGGGCAGTCCTAGCCGCATCCGTAATCACCATAACAATCACGCTAATGATTAGAACATTCACGAACTAACCGCCAAGCAACCCCGCCCAAACCGCCACCACACACGCCCCCGCCGGATACAAAAAATGAAACCGCCAACCAACAACCCCGCCCCCCACGCCCTAGAAATCGCCCGCGCCGTACAGCAAAAAGTCGCCCCCGACACAGTAATACTTTTCGGATCCAGAGCCGCAGGCGACCACCGGCAAGACTCCGACGTAGACCTGCTACTGATTACCCAAGAAAAATACCCCCCGAAAAACCGCCCATCCCCAACCGCCGCCGCCAACGAATATATGAAAACCCACCCGCCGCTACTGGAAATAAATATAAAAACTATGTCCGCCAGCGAGTTCGCCCGCAACCGCAAGGCCAAGCAACACATTGCCGGACAAGCCGAACACCACGGAGTAGTAATGAACGGAGAAACGCTGGAGTACCCGTCCGGCCACGCCCCCAATACCCGATACACTGGCCCGCCACCAAAAAACGCCTAGAGAACACCGCCGAATGGCTACGCGAGTTCAACGATATGGTGGACAATGACCACTGGAACCAAAAACTGATGGGCTTCACCGCCCAGCAGGCCGTCGAAAACGCCCTCAAGGGCTGGCTCTCCACCTTCAACGACCCCTCCCGGTTCAGACACGACCTAAACGCAATCTGGGCCTACCTAGAAAAAATTCAAGACTGGAGCCAGCCGGATCTCGATCAGCTCCACCAATCCCTAACCAACCTTTTCGCCCATACCCGATACAACAACCCGCAACCCCCCGGCGGCCAGAAAAACTGGCTCGCCGACTACGCCGACATCTACCGCTACGACGCAAACCCCAGAACCGCAAACCCCGGAAAAATGACCCAACCCGAAAAACGGGAACTCCAACAGCTAGTAAACCACGCCATCCAAAACCTCACCCAAAGAATCCACCAAACCGGCGGCGCCACCGACACCGACATCTTCACCGACGGAAAACGCCCCTGGGAAACCTGAACTCAACGCCCATTCCTGCTAAAATAACCCCAACAAACCCTCCGCGCCCTCTGCGAAACCTCCGCGCCCTCTGCGTTAAAAAAACCGCCCCAAGGAGCAGCCCCAAATGGACCTCGGCCTACAAAACAAAATCGCCATCATCACCGGCGGCAGCAAAGGCATCGGCCGCGCCACCGCCCTGGCCCTAGCCCAAGAAGGCGTAGACGTCGCCATCTGCGCCCGCGGCATCCAAGAACTAGAGGACGCCGCCGCCGACATCCAAGCCCAAACCGGACGCCGCGCCCTAGCCATCCGCGCCGACACCGGCCAACCCGCCGACATCCAAAACCTAGTCGCCCAAACCGTAGCCCAGCTAGGCGGCGTAGACATCCTAATCAACAACGCCGTCAACTCCACCGCCGCCCCCTTTATGGAACTCGCCGACGCCGACTGGCTCAACCACATCAACGTCAAAATAATGGGCTACGTCCGCTGCGCCCGCGAAGTCATCCCCCATATGCAACAGCGCGGCGGCGGGCGCATCATCAACATCGGCGGCATGGCCGCCCGCTACTCCAACCCCCTAACCAACAGCAACGGCGTAACCAACGCCTCCGTATCCAACATGGCGAAAAACCTAGCCGACCAAGTAGCCCAAGACGGCATCCTAGTAAACTGCATCCACCCCGGCACCACCCGAACCCCCCGCCAGACAATGATCCTAGAACGCCAGGCCCGCGACGCCAACATCACCCTAGCCGAAGCCGAAGCCCGCGCCATCGCCAACATCCCCATAGGCCGAATGGTAGAACCCCAAGACATCGCCGACCTAATCCTCTTTATGGTATCCAACCGCGCCGCAGCCATCACCGGCCAAACCATAGCCGTAGAAGGCGGCGCCGTCCGTGCCATCAACTACTAACAAAACCCCAACGCCAACCCAGCAGAGAACCCCGCCCATCACCCTAAGCAACCTGCCCGTAACCCTAAGCAACCCGCCCGACACCCTAAGCACCCTGCCTGTCACCCTAAGCAACCCGCCTGTCATTCTGAGCAAAGCGAAGAATCTCACCTTGGCCAGAGAACCCGTATGTTTTCCATCCCCATCCCCCTAAGCAACCTGCCCGCCATTCTGAGCAACCTGCCCGCCATTCTAAGCAACCTGCCCGCCATTCTGAGCAACCTGCCTGTCATTCTGAGCAAAGCGAAGAATCCCACCTTGGCCAGTGAGACCCTTCGCTTAACTCAGGACGACAAAGGGGAATTTCGCAATGCTCCCACCCTCCCCTCCCCCTCCTCGAAAGGGCCAGCGCGGAAACCCCACCCCATCCCCATACTCCCCTCCCTCTCCGGGGGAGGGCTAGGGTGGGGGCGTCTCCTCTCCCTATATTCCCTGTGCCTAATAATCCTAGCCATCATCGCCTGCAACCCATCCCAATCCAACACCATAATAATCCCCCCGACCCAAGACTTCGGCGGCCCAAAATTCTCCGCAGTAGTAATCACCAGCGACCTAGCCGTAGGCCAAGAGCGCATCGCCTTCGGCATAGTCCCCCGCGACGGCCCCCCCCTACGAGCCGAGCAAGCCACGGTTCGCACCTACTACCTACCCCCCAACACCAACGAGCGCGAACCGCGCCAAACCCTAACCGCCCAATTTCAGCCCTGGCCCACCGGCGCCATAGGCGTATTCATCGCCCACCCCCAATTCGACACCGCCGGCTCCTGGGAGCTGGAAGCCGAACTAACCACCCCCGACGGCGCCCAAATCCTAGCCAAATCCGCCTTCCCGGTAAAAGAAACCAGCGACACCCCCGCCATCGGCGACCCGGCCCCCGCCAGCGTAACCCTCAAAGCGTCCGACGTCCCCGACCTCTCCCGCATAACCACCGCCAACAACCCCGACCCCGCCCTATACGCCCTATCCATCCACGAAGCCCTAACCGCCAACAAACCCCTAGTAATCCTATTCGCCACCCCCGCCTACTGCGTAAGTTTCACCTGCGGCCCCCAAGTACAAGAACTATCCGAACTGCGGCAACGCCACGCCCAACAAGCCAACTTCATCCACATAGAAGTATTCCAAGACCCCCATCTAATAGAAGGCGGCCGCCCCACCGGCGGCCTAGCAACCGCCGTACAAGAATGGAACCTCCCCACCGAACCCTGGACCTTCATAATAGACGCCCAAGGCATAATCCGAGCCAAATTCGAGCAATACACCCCCCCCACCACCATAGAACAAACCCTCCAAAAAATCACCCAACCCAACTAACCCACCAAACCGCGCATCACCCTTGCCACCCCGCAGGTATTCTTAACGTGCGCTGGAATTGCCGTTCTCATTGCGCCCAGCACCGTCATTCCCGCGAAAGCGGGAATCCACAACCCCGGCCCAATACCGCCTTCACTTCACCAAAGCGTCTGGATCCCCCTTTTGCCGGAATGACGGGATGATTCTGGCAATATCAGCACACGCTAAAAACACCACCCAAAGCAACACCCTTGCCACTCTACACATCATCCTCGCCCCCCGGTATTCTTAACGTGCGCTGGAATTGCCGTTCTGATTGCCCCCCGCACCATCATTCCCGCAAAAGCAAGAACCCACAACCCCAGCCCAATAAACCTTAGCTCCACCGCAGCGCCTAGATCCCCCTTCCGCCAAAATGACGGGATGATTCCGACATCAGAACCAAAACCGTAGGGGCGCACAGCCGTGCGCCCGCGCCTCCCCCCACCAGAGACTTTCGGTTCTCAACCCAATAATCCAAACCAAGATTCCCAAGATTAAAGGATTCACCGGACTGAGAAAAATCCCGAAAATCCGCCAACCCCAAAAATCCCAATTCAGACAACCGGCCCAGAAACCGGATGCTACGCCCCCCATTACAGCCCCAACCCGCGGCACCCTTAACCTGCGCCGGAATTGCCGTTCTGATTACCCCCCGCGCCATCATTCCCGCAAAAGCAAGAACCCACAACCCCAGCCCAATAAACCTTAGCTCCACCGCAGCGCCTAGATCCCCCCTTCCGCCAAAATGACGGGATGATTCCGACATCAGAACCAAAACCGTAGGGGCGCACAGCCGTGCGCCCGCGCCTCCCCCACCAGGGCCTTTCGATTCTCAACCCAATAATCCAAACCAAGATTCCCAAGATTAAAGGATTCACCGGACTGAGAAAAATCCCGAAAATCCGCTAACCAAAAAAATCCCAATTCAGACAACCGGCCCAGAAACCGGATGACACGCTTCCCCGTTACAGCCCCAACCCGCGGCACCCTTAACCTGCGCCGGAATCGCCGTTCTGATTACCCCCCGCGCCATCATTCCCGCGAAAGCAAGAATCAACAACCCCGGCCCAATACAACCTTCGTTCCACCAAAGCGCCTAGATTCCCCCTTTCCCCCAAAATGACGGGATGATTCCAACATCGGAACCAAAACCGTAGGGGCGCACAGCCGTGCGCCCGCGCCTCCCCCCACCAGGGCCTTTCGGTTCTCAACCCAATAATCCAAACCAAGATTCCCAAGATTAAAGGATTCACCGGATTAAGAAAAATCCTGAAAATCCGCCAACCCCAAAAATCCCAATTCAGACAACCAGCCCAGAAACCGGATGACACGCTCCCCCGTTACAGCCCCAGCCCGCGACACCCTTAACCTGCGCCGGAATTACCGTTCTGATTGCCCCCAGCACCGTCATTCCCGCGAAAGCTGGAATCCACAACCCTACCCCAATACGGCCTTCATTTCACCGCAGCCTCTGGTCCCTCCTTTCACGGGAATGACGGGATGGTTTCGGCAACATCAACCCAACGCTAAGAACACCACCCAGACCAGCACCATTGCCACCCCGAGCAACACCCTGTCACCCCGACCAACGCCTATACCACCTCGAACAACACCCTTCCCACCCCGACCATCACCTCTGCCACCTCGAACAACACCCTGCCACCCCGACCAACGCCTATACCACCCCAAGCAACACCCTGTCACCCCGACCAACGCCTATACCACCCCGAGCAACACCCTTCCCACCCCGACCAACGCCTATACCGCCCCAACCAACGCCTATACCGCCCCAACCAACACCCTTCCCACCCCGACCATCACCTCTGCCACCCTGAGCAAAGCGAAGAGTCTCACCGCCCCAAGCTGACATCCTTCCCTTTGCTCAAAATTCCGGCACCGGCCAAACAAATGACAGACAGCGAAAGCAATTCCGCAATTCCCCAATTCAAGAGAATCAACCGCCAAAGACACCGCCCCCCCAAAAGAGCTTTGGAAATACTAGAAACCCTGATAAACTGCCCCCCAATCCCTAACACCAAACACACCCAAACCCCGGAGAGCCTTTGCGACCACCCATAAACATCCCCCAACTATGCGCCCTATGCGCCCTATGCGCCCTATGCTGCTACCTCCTAGCCTGCAACGGAGCGCCCGACACCGTGCGCGGCAAAATAATCGAAGTCACAGACCGCAACCTAGCCGAAATCCAAACCCTACGCATCCGCGACACCAACAACCAACTATGGACATTCACCACCACCGGCCCCCTACAAAAAAACGGCGCCCACCTACGCCTACACCAAGCCCTAGGCCAAACCATACAAGTCCACTACCACCAAAAAAACGGCCAACTAATAGCCACCACCCTAAGCGACTAACCCAAAAAACCCCCACCCAAAAAAACAAGCTCCAACCAACAAGAAAATCGCAAAACCACTCCCATCCCCGCATCACCCCACCCCCCCACCCATCACCCGTAGGGGCGCACAGCCGTGCGCCCTTTCCCTCGCATATACACCCGAACCCCAACAAAAAAACCACCTCCACCCCCACCCCCACGCAATTGATGACACCAACCCCTTGCCAACCCCGATAACCACTCCCTAACATAATAACGTGCCATAACCCAAACAACCCGGCCAACCCGCCAACGGCCATCCCGCCCCACAAACCCAAATGTTCCAAAATGCCCGAAAATGTCCGGCAAAACAAAAAACCCGCTCCCCCAAACTGCCAAAACCATCAAACCCATCCCGCCAATCCCCCAATCCCGAAAATCCCGCACCAACCCCAAAACGGCAGGAAACGGCGGGAAATGGCCGGGAAAACAAAAAAATCCCCAACCCCCTTACGAGGAGCCCCCCCCAATGAGCCTAAAATCCATCCGCAACCAAATCAACGCCCTACGCCGCAAATTCGCCTTCCCCCTAGCCGTCCTCCGCCTCCGCCGCATCTCCGAGGAATACTGCCACGACTGGCACACCGCCCTAACCGACAACAAACCCCTACCCCAAGCCCACCCCTTCATCCTGAAAATCGCCAAAGAAGTAATGCCCCTAACCACCTTTATGAAACTCCAACACTACCTAGACGCCCACCGCCAAAACAAAACCACCCCCGAACCCCTGAAAATCGCCGAAACCCTATTCCCCAACCACGCCAAAGGCATCCTGCTAACCGGCCTATTCGCCGGCGAACTAACCCCCCGTCCCCAACCCGCGCCCCCCTTCGGCATCATCCCCCGCAACCGCCCCCAACGCACCCGCGCCATCGACCCCCACACCCGAGCCATCGCCCGCCGCCTACGCGCAACCCACGCCACCCCTGCAAAGGCAGGAACACAGCCCACCCCAACCCGCCAGCCCCCGGCAACACGCAACACGCAACGCGCCGCTCTTGCGAGCAGCCAGCCGCTCCCCGTGGTAACATAAATTGCCGAATCCCCAACGAAACACCACACGGGGGGCGCAATTGAGGATCACCGTCATAGGGCTGGGCTACTTAGGCACAGTAGCCGCCAGCGGACTAGCCAAAGCAGGCCACCAAGTCGCGGGCGTGGACATTGACGCCCTAAGCATCCAGAACCTGCAAGCAGGCGAGCCGCCCATCTACGAGCCGGGAATCCGTGAGTGGCTAACATCCGGCATCGCCGGGGGCAACCTAGATTTCTTTCCCACCAACGAATTCGACCGCCCTTTGGGCGACGTCGCCCTAATTGCCACCGGCACCCCCGCCGCCGCCGACGGCCAAGCCGACCTAAGCCAAGTGCTGGGCGCCCTAGACTGGATTAAAAGCCGGGAACCCCGCAACCTAACCCTAGTTATGAAAAGCACCGTCCCCCCCGGCACCGGCCGGGCCATCGCCCAGCACGAACTCCGGGGGCTGGACGTCCACTACGTAGCCAACCCCGAGTTCCTCCGGGAAGGTCGAGCCCTAGAGGACTGGATGCGCCCCGACCGCATAGTGGCCGGTGCCGACGGCGACTCCGGCCGGGGCATCGCCGCCCTGAAAAAAATGTACGCCGGAATCAGCGCCCCCTATCTGCTAACCGACATCACCAGCGCCGAAATGGTCAAATACGCCAGCAACGCCTTTCTGGCCGCCCGCATCTCCTTTATCAACGAAATCGCATCCCTCTGCGACCAAGTAGGCGCCTCCATTGACGCCGTGAGCGAGGGAATGGCAATGGACGCCCGCACCGGCCAGAGAATCCGCGCCGGTGTCGGATACGGCGGTTCCTGCTTCCCCAAAGACGTCCAGGCCCTCGACTACCTAGCGCAGACCCTCGGCGTGGAGCTGGACTTGCTCCGCTCGGTCGCCGCCGTCAACAACCGCCAGCGCCTGATGCCCCTAGACAAGCTGCGAGCCCGGTTCCAAGGCGCGGTAGCCGGATTGAACGTAGGCGTATTGGGCCTAGCCTTCAAGCCCGGCACCAACGACGTCCGGGAAGCCCCGTCGGTAGAGCTGATAAACTCCCTAGTCGCCGAAGGCGCAAAAGTTCAAGCCTTCGACCCCCAGGCCAACGCCCCGGCCCGCCGGCTGCTCCCCCCCGGCGTAGCTTTCGTTGACCGCCCCGAGCAAGCCGCCCACGGCGCCCAAGCCTTGCTGCTTATGACCGAATGGCCCGAAATAATCAAGGCCGACTGGCCCGCCATAGCCCGCAATATGCGCCCGCCCAAATTCGTGTTCGACGGCCGAAACGCCCTCGACACCGCCCTAATGGCCCGCCTCGGCTTCGAATACGCCGCCGTAGGCCGGGGCATCCCCGACCACCCCACCCCGCCGGGCCTTTCCGACTGAAACCCGCCCGCCGGGCCAACCGCAACCCATCCGCCATATCCCGCGCCGCCCGGCAAGGACGACAAATCTATGACAACCACCACATCCGCCGCCACCACCCAGAACGCCGCCGCCCCGGTAGAGGACGACAACCCCGCCCCGGTGCGCCCCTTGTCCGTAAATATCCGGCCCATCCTAGAATCCGTAGCCGGCCGCCTAACCCCCGCCGAGATTGATGCCTGGTTCCAAGGTTTCGACCGCGCCAACGAAGCCCGCGGCTTTTACCTAGAATTGACCAGCGAGGGAGAACTAATAATCAACGTTATGGTGAATCGAGATGGTTCAATGGCGGAAATGGGATTAGGCGCCTACTTGTATATGTGGGCAGAGCAGCACGGCGGCGAAGCCCACGGCGCCGACGCCATAGTGCGCCTGCCCGACGGCTCCCGGGTTCGCCCCGACGCCGCGTGGCTGTCGCCCCAGCAAGTAGCCCAACTGCCCCCCGTATCCGCCGGCGGCGCCATAACCCTCTGCCCCGCCTTTATCGTCGAAATAATGTCCGCCAGCGACACCCTCCCGCCCTTGCAACGCAAAATGGAGCGCTACATCGCCAACGGTGCCCAACTAGGCTGGCTGATTGACCCCTACCGGCGCCAGGTTCACCTCTACCAACCCAACACCCAACCGCAACTGCTAAACGACCCCGAAACCCTCAACGGCGACCCAACCCTCCCCGGTTTCACCTTCGAGGTGCGCCGCCGAATCTTCAACCTGCACCAGCCCGCCCGCTAAGGACGACAAATCTATGACAACCACCACATCCGCCGCCACCGCCCAGAACGCCGCCCCCGTAGAGGACGACAACCCCGCCCCGGTGCGCCCGTTATCCGTAAATATCCGGCCCATCCTAGAATCCGTAGCCGGCCGCCTAACCCCCGCCGAAATTGACGAGTGGTTTCACGGTTTCGACCGGGCCAACGAAGCCCGCGGCTTTTACCTAGAGCTAACCAGCGAGGGAGAACTGGTAATCAACGTTATGGTGAATCGAGACGGCGCAAGAGCGGAAATAGGATTTGGAACAGATTTGGAAATATGGGCCAGACAGCACGGCGGCGAAGCCTACGGCGCCGGCGTCATTGTCCGCCTGCCCGACGACTCCCGGGTTCGCCCCGACGCCGCGTGGCTGTCGCCCCAGCAGGTAGCCCAACTGCCCCCCGTATCCGCCGGGGGCGCCATAACCCTCTGCCCAACCTTTGTCGTCGAAATAATATCCGCCAGCGACACCCTCCCGCCCCTGCAACGCAAAATGGAGCGCTACATCGCCAACGGCGCCCAACTAGGCTGGCTGATCGACCCCTACCGGCGTCAAGTTCACCTATACCAACCCAACACCCAACCGCAACTGCTAAACGACCCCGAAACCCTAAACGGCGACCCAACCCTCCCCGGCTTCACCTTCGAGGTGCGCCGCCGAATCTTCGACCTACACCAGCCCGCCCGCTAAGGACGACAAATCTATGACAACCACCACATCCGCCGCCACCGCCCAAAACGCCGCCGCCCCTGTAGAGGACGACCACCCCGCCCCGGTGCGCCCGCTGTCCGTAAACATCCGGCCCATCCTAGAATCCGTAGCCGGCCGCCTAACCCCCGCCGAGATTGATGAGTGGTTTCACGGTTTCGACCGGGCCAACGAAGCCCGCGGCTTTTACCTAGAGCTAACCAGCGAGGGAGAACTGGTAATCAACGTTATGGTGAATCGAGACGGCGCAAGATCGGAACTAAGATTTGGAACAGCTTTGGAAATTTGGGCCGAGCAGCACGGCGGCGAAGCCTACGGCGCCGGCGTCATTGTCCGCCTGCCCGACGGCTCGCGGGTTCGCCCCGACGCCGCGTGGCTGTCGCCCCAGCAGGTAGCCCAACTGCCCCCCGTATCCGCCGGGGGCGCCATAACCCTATGCCCAGCCTTTATCGTCGAAATAATATCCGCCAGCGACACCCTCCCGCCCCTGCAACGCAAAATGGAGCGCTACATCGCCAACGGCGCCCAACTAGGCTGGCTGATTGACCCCTACCGGCGACAGGTTCACCTCTACCAACCCAACACCCAGCCGCAACTGCTAAACGACCCCGAAACCCTAAGCGGCGACCCAACGCTGCCCAATTTCACCTTCGAGATACGCCGCCGAATCTTCAACCTGCACCAGCCCGCCCAACAGGAATAGCGGCGGCCACGCCCATCCCCAAAACCGGGAAAGGCAACCCTGCTACAGCCAAGACAATCGCAAAATTACTTCCGGCCACCTGTCACTTTGGCAGCCCATCATTACGCCCGTCTGTCACTCTGCCCGCCCGTCATCTCTGGTAACCTGTCATCTCTGCCCGCCTGTCATTCTGGCAGCCCGTCATCTCTGCCCGCCTGTCATTCTGAGCAAAGCGAAGAATCCCCCCTTGGGCAACAAGACCCTTCCCTTCGCTCAGAGCGACAAAAGGATAGCTCGGTATGCCAAAGGAATCGCTTAGAGCAGCAAAGGAATCACTAGATACCACAAATGGAAATTTCGCAATCGCCGCTACAGCCCCAACCGCCGCACCAGTTCCTCGGCGGTTACTATGCCCCCGGTCAGGCCGCGGCCATCTTGAGCGGCCAGATACACCGCGGCTTTGGTCATATCCTCCGGCGTGGCCCAAGTGGAAAAGTCGGCGTCGGGGCGTTGGGCCCGAAAGCCCTCGGTGGCTACCGGACGCAGCGGCTTCAGTGCGTTCACCGCGATATTGTGCGGCCCCAGCTCAACCGCCAGCCCCCAAGTGAACCGCTCCAGCCCCGCTTTGGCCGCCCCGTATGCTTGGCCGACGAGCGCAATCCCCGCATCGTGGTCTTCGCCCAGAGTAGACGAAAATATGTTAGTGGCGGCATGGGACGATACGTTAATAATGCTGCCCCCGCCCTGCTCAATCATAACGGGCGCCACAGCTTGACAAGCGATAAACGGCGCCCGCAGGTTGATTGCCATATTCAGGTCCCACTCCCGCAGCGTCATTTGCAGAAAGGGCGCATAGCCGCCGATGCCCGCGTTGTTGACCAGCGCATCCACCGCCCCGAACTCATCCAGCGAGCGGTTGACCATATCGCGGATGCTGGCCTCCTCGCGGACGTTGCAGGCCACGGCCAAGGCGCGGCCGCCCGCAGCTTCGATTTCGGCTACCGTATCGTGGATAGTCCCGGGCAGCCCGGCCCGCGGCTCCGCCGTCCGCGCCGCCACCACCACCGACGCCCCGGCCCGCGCCAGCCCCAGCGCCACAGCCTTGCCAATCCCCCGGCTGCCCCCGGTAACAATGGCGACCTTGCCCCGCAACGATTGCTCAACCATTCATCACCCTTCGGATTCCTGCCTTGCGTTGCGATTCTGCCAGATAGGGATGCCGAGGTAAAGCCCGCCTTGACAAACCCGGCCCAGCATTCGATTATCAGATACGATTATAGGGGCGCATCGGATATTAAAGCGGCTGGCCGACGGCTGGCCTGGAGGGGTTATGACCACGCTGGTTTTGGGCGGAACCGGGTTCATCGGGCGGCGTGCCGTGCGCCGGCTGGCCGAGCGGGGCCAACGGGTGGCGGTGATGGACGTCAACCCGCGGGCGGCGTCCTTCGACGAGTTCGGAGATTTGGTAAGCGTAATGTACGGCGACATTACAAACTTTGAGGACGTAGTCAAGGCGGTGCTGGCCTCGCGCCCCGACCGGATTATGAACCTGGCCTATCTGCTGGGCAGCGGCGACGACACCCCCCACTTCACTATGAAGCTCAACGTGCTGGGAATGGACAACTGCTTTGAGGCGGCCCGCGTCTGCGGCGTCAACCGGGTGGTATACGCCAGTTCGGTCGCGGTCAGCGGGCAACAGAGCGCCTTTGGCGACCGGCTGGTCAACGAAGACGACCCGATGCACGGAACCAGCCAGTACGCCATGCACAAGCGGTTCAACGAGTTTCAGGCCCAGCAATTCAACAGCGTCTACGGAATGTCCATCACCGGCATTCGCCCGGCCAACGTGACCGGCCCCGACAAGGTGCGCGGCTCCACCGACCACGTGCAATGCGTCACCCTGCCCGCCAGCGGCGAGCCGGCGCGCTTCCCCAAGAGCGGCTTTATGCGCCTGCCGGTTCACGTAGAGGACGTAGCCGAGGCTTTCGTGCGGGTAACCCTAGCCGACTCCAGCCATCATCCGGTCTACAACACCGGCGGCACGCCCATCAGCCTAGGCGACCTAGCCGATATGGTGCGCCGCTACCTGCCCGACGCCAACATTTCCTTCGACGCCGACGGCGGGCGCGAGGAGTCAGGCAACTATCTGGTAGACAACAGCCGCCTCCTAGGCGAGTTCGAGCTGGAATACCCCCCGCTGGCCTCCCGTGTGCGCGACATCATCAACGACGTCCGCCGCGACAACGGCCTGCCGCCGGTTTAGCAAAACACAGAGAACGCCGGGAACGCCGAGTTGTATGTTTCTCTTTAACATAATCCCCGCCCCCTCCGGGGGATGGCTGCGGCGCACAATCCCCTCCCCCAAAGCCGTCGGGTCGGGGGGCATAATCCCCGCCCCCTCCGGGGGATGGCTGCGGCGCACAATCCCCTGCCCCAAAGCCGCAGGGTTGGAGCGCATAATCCCCTCCCCCTCCGGGGGAGGGTTAGGGTGGGGGCGGCCCTCCGCTTTCCTGACGCTTTTCGCGGCGCTGGCATTGCTGGCCGGGCTGCTGTCCAGCGGAACGGCCTCGGCCAACGGAGCGGTGCGGCTGGTAGTGATAGACCAAACGGCCGGCCCTTTCCTGCTACGGGTGGGAATTCTGCCAGCCGACCCGGCGTTAGGGCCGCTACACCTCAGCATCCTGATTCAAGACGCCCAGGGTGAAACGGCGGTAGACGACGCCACGGTAAGCGTCGCCGCCAGCGGCCCCGGCTCCCCGACGCAGACCGAGGCGGCAAACTCGCCGCAGACCCCGCAGCTATACGAGGGCAACCTGCACCTCGACGCCCTAGGCCAGTGGGCGGTAACAGTGGACATCCAGAGCGCACTAGGCCAAGCCAGCCACACCTTCAGCCTCCGAGCGGCCGAGGGCGGCTTCAACCTGATGTGGGCCATAGCCGCCGCCGCAGTCATCCTGATTGTAGGCTCGCTGGCGGCATCGCAGCTCCAACGCCGCCGCCGCCTAGCCCGCGAGCGCTAGGCGCTCCGGTGGCGCTACAACCGGACTCCCAGGCAAGGGAATACCTTGAACGCGCCCTAGAGCAATGGCGCGCAACCGACGGCCGGAATTTGACCAGCCACGCCATGCTTCAGATAACTCTGGGACAACATCAAGAGGTTCGGCGGATAGATTGGTCTGGTATTGGAGAATCATTATGCCCGGTTGTTGCAGATTAGACAGGAAGGCCCATCCGCTGCTTGCTGGGGCGAAATCTCCGATGCGGGAAAGATTCTCAAAGTAATTGTCAACCCGGACGGATTCGTATATTGGCCGTCCGTCGCGCCGGAAAATAGGGCAGCAGGGCTACCTAGAGGATGTTCCGTTGCTAATCGAATACCGTCCGGCGTCAGACACTTTGCGCCTTTGGAACGGACGAAGCATTACCAAGTCGCAGGCGGTGACCGACACCCTAGCCGCCGAGTTCGACGAGAAAGGCGAGGTTGCCGGGTTCACCCTAGAGCGAACTGCCGGTCAGCTAAGGCCCTTCCTGCCAGGCTTAGGGACGGCATACGAAAGAAATTGAGCATGGGGGCATCGAAATTGAGTTGTGTCTACAGCGCAGTAATCAAGCATAGAGACGGATGGTGGATTGGCTGGGTGCGGGAAATCGCCGGGGTCAATGCCCAAGCCCGAACTCGTGAGGAGTTGCTGGACGACCTTCGCGTGGCCTTGAAGGAGGCAATGGAAATGAACTGCCGGGATGCGGAAGATGCGATGGTCCAAGACTACGAACAGGTTGCCATCCAACTGTGAGGCGGCGCAGGCTGTTACAATATCTGAACCAGAACGGTTGCGAACTGATTCGGGAAGGAGGCAGGCATTCCTGGTGGGGCAACTCAGCCAACCGCCGCCGCACTGCCGTTCCTAGGCACACAGAAATCCACGATGACCTTGTAAGAAAAATCTGCCGCGATCTGGGAGTGCGACCGCCGGGTAGATAGACACGAAGGCTGATTTCAACGTCTCCCTAAATTAAAAGGGCCTGCGATTTATTTTTTCGCAAGCCCTGAATTATAATGCCATGAGAAATTGGTAGCGGGGGTTGGACTCGAACCAACGACCTTCGGGTTATGAGCCCGACGAGCTGCCACTGCTCCACCCCGCGATGTTGTGCGGAGAATACGCGAACCGTGAAACCTGCTTTGTTGCGTAAAGGTTTGAAGCTCATTGCGTGGGTCAAGCCACTCGACTGGTTAGTACCGGTTTGCTGAAGATGTTACCATCCTTACACATCCGGCCTATCAAGCAGCTAGTCTCGCTGCGGTCTTACCCCCTAACTTAATAGGGGAGGGAGGCCTCATCTTGGGGGTAGCTTCGCGCTTAGATGCCTTCAGCGCTTATCAATACCAGACATGGCTACCCGGCGCTGCTCCTGGCGGAACAACCGGAACACCATAGGTCTGTCCCTTCCGGTCCTCTCGTACTAGGAAGAGGTTCCCTCAAGCCTCCTGCGCCTGCGGCGGATAGAGACCGAACTGTCTCACGACGTTCTGAACCCAACTCACGTACCCCTTTAACCGGCGAACAGCCGGACCCTTGGGACCGCCTTCAGCCCCAGGATGGGACGAGCCGACATCGAGGTGCCAAACCTCGCCGTCGATGTGAACTCTTGGGCGAGATAAGCCTGTTATCCCCGGGGTAGCTTTTATCCGATAAGCCACGGCCCTTCCACACGGTGCCGTAGGATCACTTTGCCCGACTTTCGTCCCTGCTCGACTTGTAGGTCTCGCAGTCAAGCCCCCTTATGCCAATGCGTTCTGTGGACGATTTCCATCCGTCCTGAGGGGACCTTTGGGCGCCTCCGTTACTTTTTAGGAGGCAACCGCCCCAGTTAAACTGCCCACCAGGCACTGTCCCCGCTTTTTAACAGGTTAGAACCAAAAACTGACAAGGGTGGTATTTCAACGATGGCTCCACCCCAACTGGCGTCGGGGCTTCTCAGCCTCCCACCTATCCTACACATGACAGCTCCCAGCCCAATACCAGGCTACAGTAAAGCTCCACAGGGTCTTTTTGTCCTGCCGCAGGTCGCCCGCGTCTTCACGGGCACCGTAATTTCACCGAGCCCTCCGTCGAGACAATGGCCAAGTCGTTCAACCATTCATGCGGGTCGGAACTTACCCGACAAGGGACTTCGCTACCTTAGGACCGTTAGAGTTACGGCCGCCGTTCACCGGGGCTTCAGTTCGGAGCTCTCACCCCTCCCCTTAACCTTCCGGCACTGGGCAGGCGTCAGCCTGTATACGTAGGGTTTCCCCTTAGCACAGACCTGTGTTTTTGTTAAACAGTCGCCCGGCCTTCTTCTCTGCGCCCCCAGAACGCTCCACCGGCTCGCGGCTTCACCCCCCGGGGGGCCCTTTCTCCCAAAGTTACAGGGCTCTTTTGTCTAGTTCCTTAACGGAGGTTATCTCGAACGCCTCGGGACTTTTATCCCAGCCCACCAGTGGCGGTTTGCGGTACGGTCGCCACAGTTCCATAACCACGAAGCTTTTCTGGTCGGTATGGCTTCAACAGAGTCTCGTAACCCCGAAGGGTTCAATTCCCTCAACCCTCAGCTTGACGCCGGAGTGGATTTGCCTGCCCCGGCTCGCCTACGGAAAAGGACACACCATGTCCAATGGGCATGCCCTGCCTAGCCTCCCGCATCCCTCCTTGGCTTTAAAGCGAAAAAATGGCGGTGCAGGAATATTAACCTGCTGTCCATCGCCTTCGGCGCTTGCCTACGGCTTAGGACCGACTAACCCTACGCCGATAAACGTTGCGTAGGAAACCTTGGGCTTTCGGCGTCAGGGATTTTCACCCTGATTTACGCTACTCATTCCGGGATTCTCACTTCCCCGCGCTCCAGCAAGCCTCACGACTCGCCTTCTTCGCCCGAGGAACGCTCCCCTACCACGCCCAGGCGGTGTTCAGAGACTCCGGGCCAGCTTTCGCAAGCCTGCCGGGGGCGTCCGCCATCCCGAAGGACGGTTTCCGCCTTTGGCGGGCCGTTGTCGGCCGGGCCATTGTCCTTGCGCCTGCACATCCACGGCTTCGGCGGCAGACTTAAGCCCCGTTACATTTTCGGCGCCGGACCCCTCGACCAGTGAGCTATTACGCACTCTTTAAAGGGTGGCTGCTTCTAAGCCAACCTCCTGGTTGTCTGGGGAACCCAACATCCTTTCCCACTTAGTCTGCGCTTAGGGGCCTTAGCCGGTGGTCTGGGCTGTTTCCCTTTCGACAATCGCACTTATCTGTGACTGTCTCACTCCCGGGCAACGGATAAACGGCATTGGTGGTTTGGTTGGGTTTGGTAAGCTCACGCCCCCTAGCCCATCCAGTGCCCTACCTCCGTCCACCTTACCCGAGGCTGCACCTAAATGCATTTCGGGGAGAACCAGCTATATCCGGGTTCGGTTGGCATTTCACCTCTACCCACAGCTCATCCCAAGCTTTTGTACTAGCCACGAGTTCGGTCCTCCAGTCCGTGTTATCGAACCTTCAACCTGGCCATGGGTAGCTCACCCGGTTTCGGGTCTAATACATGGAACTAAGCGCCCTGTTCAGACTCGCTTTCGCTGCGGCTCCGGGACTCCAGTCCCTTAACCTCGCTCCACACATTAAGTCCCCGGATCATTCTTCAATAGGCACGCCGCTACCCGCATAAAGCGGGCTACGACCTTCTGTAGGCTTATGGTTTCAGATCTATTTCACTCCCCGCTAGGGGTTCTTTTCACCTTTCCCTCACGGTACTGGTACGCTATCGGTGACCAAGGGTATTTAGCCTTGGAGGGTGGTCCCCCCGGATTCCCACAAGGTTTCCCGTGCCCCGTGGTACTCAGGATATTCGCCAAGAGTCCGTTCCCTTTCGCCTACGGGGCTTTCACCCCCTATGGCGGCCCTTCCCAGGGTCCTTCGGCTAGAGACCGGATTTGTAACTCCTCTGAACCTGATGAGGCGGTTCTAGGCGATTCCTACAACCCCGGTGCGGCATAGGCCCTCACGCCGTTAGGCCACACCGGTTTAGGCTGTTCCCCGTTCGTTCGCCACTACTTAGGGAATCTCGGTTGATTTATTTTCCTCGGGGTACTTAGATGTTTCAGTTCCCCCACTTACCTCCCGACGAATCGGGTTGACCGGCTCAACACCGGCCAAGGTTTCCCCATTCGGGTATCCCCGGCTATGCCCGCTAGACGGCTCACCGAGGCTTAACGCAGCCTTGCCGCGCCCTTCATCGGCCCTTGGTCCCAAGGCATCCACCATAAGCCCTTAATAACTTGACCCACGCAAGGAACTTCAAACCTTTCCGGGGCAATGCCCCGGCAGTTCTGCTGCGCCCACGCGCTACGGTAACGCGCGGTGCGCACATTGAAGTTTGCAGGATTTCTCAGGTCGCGTATTCTCTTTTTAAGGTACGGGCAAGAAAACAGCGGGACGGGCTTTCCCGAACCGCTGTCCGAGTATCCCTTAACGGTTGGCCTATGTCAGGCGGCTTTCACCATCAACCGAATGCCTCGCGTCTTGCTTGACTAGAATTATAGGCGCCCCCGGCAAACTTAGTCAAGGGGCAAATTGGCCCAATTCCCAAATTGATTCCAAATTCGGGGAACACCCCCACCCCAACCCTCCCCCGGATAGGGAGAGAGCCGGTTAAAACACCACGAAGGACGGCTCGCCGCCCAGCAGCAACAGCCCGCCGTCGGCCAGCGTCGTCTGGCGGACAAAAGCGTGGGCCGATACGGCATGGGCGTCGCGGAAAAAGCGGTCTATGGGCGAGTCCAGATAGATCGAGCTGGCCCCGGCGGCCAAGTGGGCCCGGTCAACGGCCTGCACCGAGGCGGCCACCGCGTGGGTGCAAGCCAGGCGCAGCTCCGCCCGCAACCGCCGCGGCACCGGCTCCCCCGCCAAGATATGCTCCCAAGCCCGGCCGGTGGCGCCGTAGAGGTAGGCGCGGGCCGCGCCGGCCATCGCTTCGGCGGCCCCCAAGTCGGCCTGCTTGTCCAACCCCCCGGCCACCGGACGCCCGCTGCGCCGGTCTACCTTGCTGCCGAAAAGCTCCACCAGCGCGTCCACCGCCCCCCGCGCCGCGCCCAGGCCCACCGCCGCCAGCATCGGCACGGTCGCCGCGGCATAGGCGTACTGCCGCTCGGCCCGGGCCGGCGGTTCCTGTAGCGAATGCCGCCGGACGAAATCGTCGGCCACGAATACGCCGCTCATAGTATAGTCATGGCTGCCCGTGCCGCGCAGTCCGCTGGTGTGCCAAGTGTCGAGGATGGCGCAGTTGGACGCAGGGGTATGGAAAGCCCGCCACTGAGGGACGCCGGCGTCGTCAACGATAGGGCCGTTTTCGTCATACAGCCAACTGCTGGTAGCCAGCCAGTCGGCTTGATGTATGCCGCTGCCAAAGGGCCACTGCCCGCCGACCAGCCAGCCCCCCTCGGCGCGGACGGCCCGCCCGTGGGGAACCAGCGTTCCCGCCACCCCCGGCGGCGGCCCGCCCTCCGGGAAAACGGCCCGTAGCGACGTTTCCGGCAGCATCCGCTCCGTCCAGTAGGCCGAGGTGGAAAGTATCATCGCCACCCAGCCCACCGAAGGGCTGGCGTTGGACAATGTTTCGATAACCTGCGCGGCGGTGACCGGGTCGGCTTCCAGCCCGCCCCGCTCCCGCCCGGTCATCAAGTGAAAAAAACCGGCGGCGCTCAGTTCCCCGGCCACGGAATCGGGCAGCCGCCGCGCCGCGTCAATATCATCCGCTGCCTCCCGGAGTCCGGGGAGCATCGCGCAGGCGCGTTCCAGCAACTCGCCGGATGCGACGGCCGGGGCGGTTTTCAGAGCCATAACAAACCTCCGTTGGCCGCTAACCGGGGGCGGCGGGCCTACCGCCCCTTGAAAACGGCCGGGCGCTTTTCCAAGAATGCCTGCACCGCTTCCTTGTGATCCTCGGTTCGGCGGGCTTGGGCCTGAGCGACGTGGGCCAGATCCAGGCTTTCCTCAAAGCCCAGATCCAGGCTGCGATGCACCAGATACTTAATCAGGGCCAGCGATTGAGTCGGCCCTTGGGCCAGACGCGCCGCCAGTTCCATCGCCGACTCCATCAGGCTTTCGTCCGGCGCCACCTTGCTGACGATGCCCAGCCGGTGGGCTTCGGAACCGTCTATGCGGTCGCCGGTGTACTGTAGCAACAGGGTATTGCTCATCCCGATAAGGCGGGGCAGTTGCCAGCAGGAACCGTCGCCGGGAATCAGCCCCATACGCGAAAAGGCTTCGGAAAAAATCGCGCCCTCGGCGGCGTAGCGAATGTCGCAGGCCAGGGCCACGCCCATGCCGACGCCCATAGCATGGCCGTTGACCGCCGCGATGGACGGCTTTTGCAGCTTGTGGATCCGCAGCGGCACCAGAGGGGCGCCCCCGGCATATTCCACCCGGTCATCCCGGTTGGCGAACCGGGACTCCATCCGGCCCCACGGCAAGGGTTCCGGCTGTTCCCCGCCGCTTTCCTGTTCCTGGATGCGCCGGTTAAAGCCGCGCACATTGGCCCCCGAACAGAAAGAAGGCGCAGTTCCGGTAATCAGCAGCACCCGGCACTCCGGGTCGTCCTCAAAGCGGTTGAGTTCGGCCTGTATCTCCGCCGACATCTCCGGCCCCAAGGCATTGCGCGTCGGCGGGTCGTGCATAGTCAGCACCAGCACGCCGTCGCGGTTTTCGGTTCGGATAAACTCGTAGGCCATCTGCCATCACTCCATAGAATCGGAAATTTCGATTTCTGAACCGGCGCCACCCCAACAGTGGCGCGGACGCGCCGCAGCCCATATAATTATAATCGCCATTATCCTTGAATGGGGCAAACCGGGGATTACCCCGGCGCAGTCGCCCATTTCAGGTTAGCATACCCCCCAAGAAACTAACAACACAGCCGCGGGCCGTACCACCCGGAGGGGCGGGACGGCGCCGACGGAAGGAGTGCCGTCATGCAACAGGGAAGCATAACCAACCTTCACATCGCCCGCGTCAAGGAAACCCCCTCGGACCCGGTGCAGGAAGCCGCCGCCCTATCCGGCAAAGGGCTTGAGGGCGACCGGAGCTGCCGCGAGGGCAATATGCGTCAAGTGCTGATTATGGACAACGAAACCTTGGGCGAGTTCGGCCTAGCTCCCGGCCAGATTAAGGAAAACATCACCACCACGGGCCTTGACCTTTCCCAGACCCAGGCAGGCCAGGTAGTTTTCATCGGCGATGAAGTGACCATGGAAATCGTCGGCGAGTGCGAACCCTGCCACAAGATGGACGCCATCCGCCAGGGCCTCCAATCCGACCTGAACCACCGCCGCGGGATGCTGGCAACGGTAATCAACGGCGGCCCCATCAAGGTAGGTGACAACATCCGCATCGAGCCGTAGATCAGGAAAGAGGCGGCAGCGGTGAAAAGCTACGCATTTCAAGTGGTGCCGGAACCCGACGAGGAAGGATGGCGCGTCTATTATCCGCCCTGGGCCAATATAGGCGCGTCAACTTGGGGCTATACCCGGGAGGAGACCCTGAACCACATCCGCGAAGTCCTCGAAATGATAATCGAGGAATTCGCGGAAGCAAGGAACGCCCCTCCCGGACGAAGAGGCCACGCCAGCGGCTGAGGGGATACCGGTCTTGCTAACCCTGTGAGCGATATAGACTACCGCCGTTTGCGTTCTTTGCCTGCTCGCCGACTCATTCGCGCACTAAACCGGGACGGCTTTTCGTTCTCCCGCCCGATTCGTTCTCCCAATCAGATAGTAGGGAAGCCATCAACGCTTTACCCATCCCGATGGCCGCCGCGTTACCGTGTCCTTTACCCGGGGGGCGGCGCCATCCCGACAGGCGCGTTGCAGTTCATCATAGAGGAACAAGCCCGCTGGAACGCGGATGACCTGCGGCGGTTGGGCTTGCTCTAGCTGCGTCGTCATTTGCCGTCATTCCCGCGAAAGCGGCCGGAATGACGGCAACAGGCGCAGAAACTCCTCAAATATCCGGCGAGGCCAACAAAAATGACAAACTTGTACTGGGACGACGCGCGGGGCGGCTATTACTCGCAGGAAGCCGCCGACAGCATATTCACCGGCGCGATGGCCCGGCTCTACGGATGGATAGCCCTAGGGGTGGTGACCACCGGGGCCGTCGCCTGGCTAAGCTACCAGGCCGGTATCCTAGAAAGCATCCTGAACAGCTTTGGACTGATTGGATACCTAGTAGTCCTCGGCGTCTGGCTGGCCGCGATTTTCGGCCTGAGCTTCGCCGCCAGCCGTGTTCCCCCGGCGGTGGCCGGAGGGCTATACCTTGTCTTCACCGCCATCAGCGGCCTGATGATTTCCTACATCTTCTGGACCTATACCGGGGACACCATCATCCTGGCCTTCGTGCTGACCACCGGCGTATTCGCGGCGATGAGCGCCATCGGCTACACCACCAAGCGCGACCTCACCGGCTTGGGGACAATGTGCTTCATTGGTCTGATTGGAGTGGTCATCGCCGGGCTGGTCAACATCTTTATCGGCTCCGGCCTGCTGTCGTGGATTGTCACCCTAGTGGCGCTGCCCATATTCTTGGGGCTGACGGTCTACCAAACCAAGCAGGTAAAGGAAATGGCGCAGGATGCCGCCGCCCGCGGCGACGAGCGGGCCGCCAGCCAAGTCGCCATTATGGGCGCAGTGGGCCTGTACGTGAACTTCCTCAACCTGTTCCTGATACTGCTACGGATTCTGGACTTATTCGGCGGAGACGATTAGCCCCGGATAATAATGGCCTTCATTCCAGCTTTCGATGGAATGAAGGCCACTGCGAACCCCGAATACTCTCGCTCGGGGGTGTACCTAGGTTCAAGCCGAAAGGGTTACTCCCCGGATTGCAGGGAGCGTAATTGCTCCCGCAGCAGCCGGATTTCCTCCTCGGCTGCCTGCCTTGCCGCCTCAGCCGCTTGCCGCCCCGCCGCCTCTTCCTGCCTCGCCGCCTCAGCCGCCTGCCGCCCCGCCTCAGCCGCTTGCCGCCCCGCCACCTCTTCCTGCCGTGCCGCCTCAGCCGCCCGCCGCCCGGCCGCCTCTTCCTGCCGTGCCGCCTCGGCGGCCCGCCGCCCGGCCGCTTCCTCCTGCCTCGCCGCATTGGCGGCCCGACGCGCTTCGGCGTTCTCCTGATAGGTTAAGAGCCACTGCTCGGTCACCGGGTCGTACAGGCGGAACTCCAGGCCCGGCAGGACGCACATATCCAGGCTGAGGACGGCGCTGTGGCCCCGCAGTACGCCGGCGCCGTCCGTGTCTATCGGTATTGGTTCGTACTTACCCCCGGACAGCCGCTCCCCCACCAGCCCCGGCGTGAAGCACTCCCCGGTGGGGTCGAACCGCCAGTATTCCGTCACCCCCATCTCGGCATAGATTTCCCGCTTCTGGATTGCGTCCCGCCGCCAGGTTCCGGGCGACGCTATCTCCAGCACAAAGTCTGGCGCTTTGCCCTCCCGCCACACCAGCCAAGAATCCCGGGGATGTTTGCCTACGGCCCCGAACACGACGTAAACGTCCGGCGCAACGCTGGTGGTGTTGTCGTTGATGCGGTAGTACATCAGCATATTGCCCGCGGCGTAAACGTCGGGCGAGTCAATGTACCAGTCTTTCAGGGCGCCGACAGTATCGGTCAGCGGGAAGTATTGCTTTTCGGATTCGGCCATAGGTTCGCCATCGGAGGAAGGGTAATGGATGCTCAGGTCGTCTTCCACATCCCCGTAAGGCGGATGCTTAGTGACCGCGGGCGTGCGGTTGACAGTCATACGGCTAACCCTTGTTCGCCACCAGGGTGCTGCGCACCAGTCCGGCGATGTTGGTGACGTCGGGAATGTCCGACCAAGCGGCCACGGCGTTGCTCACGCCTTCGTCGTTCAGCACCAAAGCCACGTTTTCCTCGAACTTGGACTTAATGGCGTCGAAGCCCCACGGGTTCTGCTGGCTGCCCAGAATGTCGGCGCGGGCGGTAGTATGCTCCAGCACCCGGCCATCCTTGAGAGTGATTTTCACCTTGAGGCCGTTTTCCGAATTGGTCAGCAGCTCCTCGGATTTAGCCATCACCCGCGTCCGCACCTTGTCCATCGTTTCGCCGATCCCGGCGTCGGCGATTCGCTCCGGGGTAAAGGTGTCTATCTTGACCTCACCGTCCACCAGGGCCGCCGCCACGTTGTATTTGGCGCTGAACTTGCCCTTCAGCTCGTCTTCCGGCTCTTCGTAGAGCATCACCACCGAGTAATAGGACTGGTCCACCTCGGCGTTGGCTACGTCGTCCACGGTAAAATCGTTGTCGCGCATCAGGCTGAACAAGCTGTCCAGCATGGCATGGTTGCCGCCGCAGCAGGGATACTTCTTGATAATCAGCGCGTCCTGGGTGCGGAATGGGCGGCCCAGATTCTCGGCCATTTCGTCCAGGTCATAGATTCCCGGCCCCAAGACAGTGGCCGCGAAGCCGAAGGGATGCTCGACCACCTGATTCCCGGCGGTGAGCCCGGCTTGGGCCAGTTGAGCCGCGGTGATGCCGTCGCGTCCGGTAAGTCCGGCGTGCAACGGCTTGGTCATAGTGCCGAAGTTGTGAATCAGCCCCGAGGCCATAGAGCCGGCGATGCCCAGCGTGGTCACCGTCTGCTGCTCGTCCAGCTTCAGCAGCTTGGCGCAGGCGGCGGCGCAGGCCAAGCGGCCAATAACGGCGGTGCTGTGGAAGCCCTTGTCCATCTGCTTGTACTTGGTGGTATGCTGCAACGCCAGCCCCACCTCGCAGCCGACAACGTATGCCTCCAGCAGATCGCGGCCGGTCGCGCCGGTATGCTCGCCGATGGCGAGAAGCGCCGGGAATATGGCGACGGTCGGATGGCCGAAGCCGCCGAAGTCGTCGTAATCCAGCGCATGGCCCATAGTGCCGTTGGCCAGAGCGGCGTTAGCCAAAGTGCTTTGCCCGCCGCCCGACAGAACCGTGGCCTCCGGGGCCGCCCCCTGTCCTTCGACATAATTCTGGATAATCTGCCCCACCGGCTGAACCGACCCGGCCAGAATCACCCCCAGCAAGTCAAAGCACGACTCGTTGGCAACGCGAATGGCGTCGGGCGGAATGTCCTCATAGCTGGTATTGACAACCCACCGTGCGATGGTCTCGGTAGCACCCATTGGCACACCTCCTAATAGCGTTTTTGGCGGTAAAGTTTGGCGATAGCGTTTTGAAGCGGCGCGGCCCCGCTACTTTGCGGGCCATTATATCCGGTTGGCGGGCGGGGGCAAGCGCAGCAGGGGAACAAGGATGAGAGTTCCCCGCATAGGCGGTTCACCTCCGGGAGGTTCAGGATTTTTTTGATTTTCCCGCCATTCAGCACCATTTAGCACCATTTTGGCTTGGCGTCCGGGTTGGGGACGATTTGCGGGGCTGGCCGGTTGTTTGGGTTTCACAGGTATTATGTTAGAGATGTGTATTCAGGGTTGGCAAGGGCGGAGTGTCAGGAGAATGGCGGAGCTGATGGCGAAATTGCTGTTGAATCAGCTAAACCTAGCCCTAGGGAATTTCCCACCCTAACCATCCCCCGGAGGGGAAATTTTGCAATTTTCTCGGAAACGCGCAATCACGCCATCGGGCGCAACGACAAGTCCAGCGGCGCCGAACTGCGGGAGAGCGCCAACTCGCGGCCGGGGCTGGAGGGCTGTAGGAAAGTAACGGAGTGATAGAAATCATCCAACGCGATAAATGCCCCGTTTTCCTCGGCCCACCGGCGCATCCGCTGGTTGCACGAATGCGCCCATGACAGGATTTCTATCCTCCAGCCACGGCGGTGCATTCGTTCCAGAGTTCTGTGGAAGCCGACGCCTTCCTGATAACCTGCGCCGTCCCCGGTCAGTAGCACCACTATGCCGGGGTCGCCGTTGTAATCAAGGGCATCCTCCAGCATCCGCAACTGCAACACCCTATCCGGCATTTCCTGTTCATCGCGGCCGGGGCTGCCACGGTCGAATAGCTGGACTTCAATCCCATAGCTTTCCAGCCGGTTCCACAACTGCCGCATTTCAGGAGGCACCGAACCGGCGGCGCAGGCCCGCTCCATTGGGCGGTCGGCATGGGCCAAGCGCAACATATTATCGAAATGTATTCGGACTCGCCAACGGCCCTCCGGACCTTCATCCATCTCCTCTGCGAATCTCTGCGCTTCGTGAAAAATGTTGGAGTTGTCCCAGTAGATAAAAACCTTGTCCATAAGAAAAGCCTCCCCCATTGCGGAAATCGTGAAAATGCCGGATGCCGGGCCCCAAGCAGAACGGCAACCCTGCTTTTCAGTGTATCATAGCCCAATCCTGCCCGTCCCATTGACGTGGCGGCGCAGCAGAGGAGGCGCAGCGATGGCCGAAACGGCCGATGCCGTCGTAATCGGCGGCGGAGTTATGGGGTGCAGCATACTGTACCATCTGGCCGCGCGTGGAATGCCCGATGCCCTGCTGCTGGAGCGCGACGCCCTAGGCAGCGGCTCCACCGGGCGCTCCTCCGGGGCCGTGCGGATGCACTACTCCACCGAAGTACACGCCCAAATGGCCTGGCGCAGCCTGCAAGTATTCCGCGACTTCGATAACATCGTAGGCGGACAGTGCGGCTACACCAACACCGGCTACCTAGTATTCGCCCCGGACGCCGCCGTTGACGGCTTCCGCGCCAACATCGCCCTGCAACAGCGCATCGGCATCAACACCGGCGAAATCAGCCCGGACGCCGCCGCCGAACTGGCCCCGGGTTTCCGCCTCGACGACTGCGCCGCCATAGCCTGGGAGCCGCTGTCCGGCCACGCTGACCCATCGGGAACCGCCCTAGCCTACGCTGCCCGCGCCCGCCAACTCGGCGCCCGCGTCCGGCTCCAAACCCCCGCCCAGTCCGTCGAAGTCACCGGCGGACGAGTGACCGCAGTGACCGCCAACGGGCAGCGCATCGAAACCGGGCGCGTCATCGTCGCCACCGGCCCGTGGAGCCGCCGCTTCCTCCTCGACCACGGCATTGACCTCCCCCTACAGGCCACCCGCCACGAAGTCATCCACCTCCGCCGCCCGCCGGAACTCCCCTATCACCCCGGCGCCGGCGACATCGCCAACCTGATCTACTTCCGCCCCGAAGGCTCCGAGTTGACCCTGATAGGCAACGGCAACCTAGAGGACGACGTAGACGACCCCGAGCTATACGCCCAGCGTCCCACCCAGAGCTTTATCGGCGAAGTCTGGACGCGCATCGCCCGGCGCATCCCGGCAATGGCCGGGGCCGAATTCGCCGCAGGCTACGCCGGGCTGTACACCCAGACGCCCGACTCGCATCCCGTCATTGACCGGGTAGACGGCATAGACGGGCTGTATATCTGCACCGGCTTCAGCGGCCACGGCTTCAAGCTGTCCCCCGCAGTCGGCCTGCTGGTGGCGGAACTAGTGCTGGACGGCCAAACCGCCACCATAGACCTATCGCCCCTGCGAATGTCCCGCTTCGCCGAAGGCCGCCTTAACCTCCCAAGCTACGGCTTCCGGGTTCTAGTGTGAGCCGCCCGTCATTCCGCCCGCCTATCATTCCGCCCGCCCGTCATTCTGAGCCGCCTATCATCCGTCCACCTGTCATTCTGAGCGTCCCACCTGTCATTCTGAGCGCAGCGAAGAATCCCCCTGCGTGGCCGGCAAGACCCTTCCATTCCGCCCGCCCGTCATTCCGCCCGCCTATCATTCCGTCCCGCCCGTCATTCCGCCCGCCTGTCATTCTGAGCGTCCCACCTGTCATTCTGAGCGCAGCGAAGAATCCCTGCTTGGCCGGCAAGACCCTTCGCTCCGCTCCGGGCAACAAAAGGAAATTTCGCAATCGTCTCAGTTTTCCGCCCACTCTGGGTTTAACAAAAATCCTGCGGTATAATCAGCGTTATGTATGCGCTTCGTTTACTAGGACAGGCTTTCCACGGGCTACAGATGCTGGTCAGCGGCTTCTATTTCCAGTGGGCCTTGATTTACGCCCGCTGGGGGCAGACCAGCCGCGCCCTGTGGTATTTCAACCGCGCCGTGCGCATGAACCGCCGCGGCGACAAGGCATACTACCATCGCGGCCTCCTCTTCGTCGCCGTCGGCCTGCCGGAACGCGCCATCAGCGATTTCACCGCCGCCATCCAGAACAACCCCGACAACCTAGATGCCCGGGTCTACCGCAGTCTGATGTACGCTATGACCGGCCGGGACCAGCAGGCCCAGACCGACCTAGAGCGGGCCGTCGCCCTAGGCGCCGACCGCGACGCCCTAGAGCAGCAGCTATCCGACACCAGAGCGCGGTCCGGCCTGTAGCACACCCCAAAGTTCCGTTCCCTAACGCAAAATCACTCTGAGGAAAAGCAGCAGTTGCCGGACGTTTCCAGCATATTAAAGCGGCTATTGCCCGGGGGCGTAGGCAAGCCCGCATCCGAGCGTTGGTATTACTCCGGCGTGCATCATCAGCGGCGCGGGAACCTAGAGGAAGCCGTCCGCGCCTACACCGAAGCGCTCAACCTCGACCCGGAAATGGCCCCCGCCTACAACAACCGCAGCGCCGCCTACCTGAACCTAGGCCAGCCCGAACTGTCCATCGCCGACGCCGACGAAGCCATCCGCCGCTCCCCCCGGGGCGTCGCCGTGGCCTACAACATTCGCGGCAACGCCCATCACGCCCTCGGCCAGCACGACCAGGCCGTGCGCGACCACTCCCAGGCCCTGCGCCTCAACTCCCGATTCGCCGCCGCCTACAGCGACCGCGGCGCCTCCCACCGCGCCGCCGGACGGCTGCACGCCGCCATTGACGACTTCAGCCAGGCCATCCGGCTGGAAAAGCGTTTCCCCGTCCCGTACAACAACCGCGCCGACGCCTACATCGCCACCGGCGCCCTAGACCTAGCCATCCGCGACCTAAACGAAGCCGTCAAACTGGAACCCACTTTCGCCGTAGCCTACGTAAACCGGGCCACCGCCCGCGCTATGATGGGCCAGCCCGAACAAGCCCAGCGCGACATCAACATCGCCGTCGGCCTCGGCCTAGAGCGTCGCCCCCTAGAGGATATGCTCAAGCAGATTCGCCCCCGACGCCGCCAAAACTTCTAACCCCGAATACAAACCCATCCCTAACCCGTAGGGGCGCACCGCCGTGCGCCCCCCGTCGCCGCCAAAACTCCTAACCCCGAATACAAACCCATCCCTAACCCGTAGGGGCGCACAGCCGTGCGCCCCCCCGTCGCCGCCAAAACTCCTAACGCCGAATACAAACCCATCCTTAACCCGTAGGGGCGCACAGCCGTGCGCCCCCCGTCGCCGCCAAAACTCCTAACGCCAAGTACAAACCCTTCCCCACCCGTAGGGGCGCACAGCCGTGCGCCCCCCGTCGCCGCCAAAAATCCTAACGCCGAATACAAACCCATCCTTAACCCGTAGGGGCGCACAGCCGTGCGCCCCCCCGTCGCCGCCAAAACTCCTAACCCCGAGTACACAATAACATAGGAGAAACCCCGCTATGCCCGGCATCGCCATCAACGCAACGCGCCTCAACCGCACCCTAGACGAATTAGGCAAATTCGGCGAAACGCCCGACGGAATGAACCGCCTAGCCTTTTCCCCGGCCGACATAGCCAGCCGCGAATACACCATCGGCCTAATGCGCCAGGCCGGGCTGGAAACCCGCATAGACACCGCCGGCAACATCATCGGACGCCGCGCCGGGGCCGACGACTCCCTGCCCCCCATCGCCCTAGGCTCCCACACCGACACCGTGCCGCTCGGCGGCAAATACGACGGCGCCCTAGGCGTAATGGGCGCCATCGAAGTAATCAAGACCCTGGATGAGCAAGGCCATCAAACCCGTCACCCCATAGAAGCAATGGTATTCACCAACGAGGAAGGCACCCGCTTTCACCGCTGGCTAATCGGCAGCCGCGCAATGGCCGGGCTACTAGAGCCGGAAGACCTAACCGCCATAGACGCCGAGGGCGTCACCCTAGCCCAGCGAATGACCGACATCGGCGGCGACCTGTCGCGGGCGGACGAAGCCGCCCGGCAGCCCGGCGACCTAGCCGCCTACTTCGAGCTGCACATCGAGCAAGGCCCCTACCTCTACCGCTCCGGCACGCCCATCGGCGTAGTAACCGGAATCACCGGCCGCGCCGTCTTTGAGCTGGAAATCTCCGGTATGTCCAACCACGCCGGCACCACCCCGATGAACGAGCGCCGCGACGCCCTAGCCGCCGCCGCCAAACTGGTGGTGCAAATACAAAAAATGGCCGCCGAAGACGAAATCTGCCGCGTCGCCACCACCGGCGCCCTAGACATCCAGCCCAACGCCGTCAACGTAATCCCCGGCCGCGCCACCGTAGGCGTAGAATTCCGCGACCTAGATATGGCCGCCCTAGACACCGCCGAGCGCGAACTAACCCGGCTGGCCCGCCAGGCAGAGCAGCAAGACGGCGTACAAATCGCCATCAACCGCCACCGCTTCACCGACTCGGTGCCTATCGCCCCTACGATGCAGGAATGGGTAGCCGAAGCCGCCCAACGCGCCGGTTTCGACTCTGAGCGCGTCCCCAGCGGCGCGGGCCACGACGCCCAGGCCATCGCCGCCATCGCCCCCATGGCAATGCTGTTCGTCCCCAGCGTAGGCGGCATCAGCCACGCCATCGAAGAATACTCCACCCCCGAAGCCTGCGCCAACGGCACCCAAACCCTCCTAGAGCTACTCCTCCTCGCCGACCAACGCCTATAACCCCGCCCACTGCCCATAACCCCGTCCTTTGCCTGTCATCCCAAGCAAATATCTGTCATTCCGAGCAAATCCTGCCATCCCAAGCAAATCCTGTCATTCCGAGCAAATATCTGTCATTCTGAGCAAAGCGAAGAATCCCTGCTTAGGCGGTGAGACCCATCCCTTTGCTCATGGTGCCGCTGTCTGCATCCTAAGCAAATGTCTGTCATCCTAAGCAAATATCTGTCATTCTGAGCAAAGCCTGTCATTCTGAGCAAAGCGAAGAATCTCTGCTAGGGCGGTGAGACCCTTCCCTTAGCCCATGGTGGCGCAGTCTGTCATTCCGAGCAAATATCTGTCATTCTGAGCAAAGCGAAGAATCCCTGCTTAGAGTAAACCCCGGAATCCCGCCAATCCTAAAATCCCGAAAATCCTGATTCAGACAGCTAGTGAACCCGCAATCCCGAAAACCCCGATTCAGACAACTAAGGAACCGCCATCGTGAAACTTAACGGCAACTACGAAATCAACGCCCCGCCCGAAGCCGTCTGGCGAGCACTCACCGAACCCGACTCCCTGCGCGGCTGCATCCCCGGCTGCCAGCGTATGGAAGACGTAGGCGGCGGCAACTACGAGGCATCCATCAGCGCGGCCCTAGGCCCCATACGCGGCAGCTTCAACGCCAAAGTCGCCATCCTAGACTGGAACCCCTATGAATCCTACCGGATGGCAGTATCGGCCAACGGCCCAACGGGTTTCGTCAACGGCGAAGCCCTAGTAACCCTAACCCCCAACGGCCCCGCCACCACCGTCCGCGTAGAGGGCAACGGCCAAGCCGGCGGCCTACTAGCCCGCGTAGGCCAACGAATGATGGAAAACGTATCCCGCAATATGATGGACAACTTCTTCAACTGCCTAGCCAAATCCGCCACCGCCACCCCCGCCGACTGCTAGAATCCGCCCAGCACCCGGCCAATCGCTAAAATCCGCCCAGCACCCGGCCAGCCAACCGACCAACCACTGGAATCCACCCGGAACCCGGCCAGCCAACCGGCCAACCACTGGAATCCACCCGGAACCCGGCCTGACAACCGCCGGAACCCACCCGGAACCCGGCCCGCCAACCGCCGGAACCCGGCCCGCCACCTACACCGTCATTCCCGCGAAAGCGGGAATCCAGCAGGCCGATTGGATGCGAACAGCGACAAATGACGCAGGGTTGCCCCCCAACATTCAAGAAAACCACAAAATCCCCTCCCCCTCCGGGGGAGGGTTAGGGTGGGGGCGTCCCCATACCCCATCCCCCTAAAACTCCTGACACTTACCCCTTGCCAACCCCGAATGCACCCCCCTAACATAATACCTAGTAAAACCCAAACAACAACCGGGCCAGCCCGCAAACCGTCCCCAACCCGCCCGCCAAGCCAAAATGTCCGAAATTGTCCGAAATTGTCCGGGAAATCAAAAAAATCCTGCCCCCCCCGGAGGCGAACCCCCTATGCGGGAACCCCAATCCCTACACCGCAAACCAGCCCTGCCCCTGGCTTATGATCGACAACTTTTTCAACTGCCTAGCCGAGTCCGCCACCGCCGCCACCAATGCCCCAGCCGACTGCTGAAACCCACCAGAACCCGGCCCGCCACCTACACCGTCATTCCCGCGAAAGCGGGAATCCAGCAGGCCGATTGGATGCGAACAACGATAGCAAATTTAAGCCTCTATATCCCCGCGCCAACGGGAATGACGCAAGGTTGCCCCCCAACATTCAAGAAAACCACAAAATCCCCTCCCCCTCCGGGGGAGGGTTAGGGTGGGGGCGTCCCCCGTCTCCCTTACCCAATCCAACAGCAATTCAGCCGGAAAATCCAGCCGCCCCCATTCCTATGACACTTACCTCTTGCCAACCCCGAATGCACCCCCCTAACATAATACCTGTAAAGCCCAAACAACAACCGGGCCAGCCCGCAAACCGTCACCACCCGCCCGCCAAGCCAAAAATGACTGAAAATGGTAGGAAATGGGGGGAAATCAAAAAAATCCTGAACCCCCCGGAGGCGAACCCCCTATGCTGGAACCCCAAGCCCTTCCGCAGACCTGTAAAGCCCAAACAACAACCGGCCAGCCCGCAAACCGTCCCCACCCGCCCGCCAAGCCAAAATGTCCAGAAATGTCCGATAAATCAAAAAAAATCCTGCCCCCCCGGAGGCGAACCCCCTATGCGGGAACCCCAATCCCTTCCGCAGACCTGTAAAGCCCAAACAACAACCGCCCAGCCCACCAACCGCCCCCAACCCGCCCACCAAGCCAAAAATGACTGAAAATGGGAGGAAATGGGAGGGAAATCAAAAAAAATCCTGAACCCCCCGGAGATGAACCGCCTATGCGGAAACTCCAACCCCCCCGGCGGCAGCGGGAATTTCGCCATCGTCTAAACATTCGCTCAAGTAAAAGACGCCACGCGCAATATAACTAAGGAGTTTCCGATGGAACGCAGAATCCCCACTAAAGAAGAAGTGCTGGCCTACCTGAAAGACGACCGCAACTGGGGCCGCTGGGGCGACGAAGACCAAATTGGCGCCGTCAATATGATTACCCCGCAAAAGCGCGTCGAAGCCGCCGGCCTAGTCAAGTCGGGCCGGGCCGTGTCCCTCAGCCGCGAATTTCCCACCATCCCCGCCCCCAACAACCCCACCCCGGCCCATCACTATATGAAAAAAGTCTACCGCAGCCCATCCGCCGGATTTTCCGCCGACTACTACGGCATCTCCTACCACGGCACCGCCACCACCCACCTAGACGCCCTGTGCCACGTTTGGGACGAAAACGGAATGTGGAACGGGCGCAACCCCGAAGAGCAGATCACGATGGACGGAGCCCAGTGGGGCGCGGTGCAACACTGGAAGGACGGCCTAACCACCCGCGGCGTGCTGCTGGACGTCCCCAAGCACCGTGGCGAACCCTACGTCACTATGGAAAGCCCCATCCACGGCTGGGAACTGGAAGACATCGCCAAAGAGCAGGGCATCGAAATGCGCCCCGGCGACGCCCTGCTGGTCTACGGCGGGCGCGAAGCCTGGAACGCCGACGGCAACCCCCTCTGGGGCAGCAACCCCTTGGAGCGCCCCGGCCTGCACATGAGCTGCCTGCCGTTCCTCCGCCAGTCGGACATCTGCCTGCTGGGGTGGGATATGATGGACTTCACCCCCAACGGCTACGAACTGAGCTGGGCGGTTCACGGCTCCATTTTCGCCTACGGCATCGGCCTGCTGGACAACGCCCTGCTCCAGCCCCTGGCCCAAGCCTGCGCCGAAGAGGGCCGCCACGAGTTTATGCTCACCCTCAACCCCCTGCGCGTAGTCGGCGGCACCGGCTCCCCAGTCAACCCCATCGCCATACTATAAAACCGCGGGCGGGTCGTTCACCTTACAGCCCCCAGCAAGCTCAGGACTCAGACAAACGGCCCGCCCGCCATAGCCACCGGGCGGCTTCACTCGACAGACAGGCGGCCTACCTTAGCCAGCAGGCCGCCCACCCTAACCGCGGCGGCCTACCCCTCGTCGTCCTCGCCGCCATCGTAGATAGAGTTCTCGAAAACGCGCATCTCGCGGCAGTTGCGGCACTCGCCCCGGCTGTATCGCCCGTTGGCCGGCTCGATAACCCAGTGATGCCGACAGGCCGGCGCATCCTCCACTGCCAGCGCCCCGTGCGTCTGCTCCAAAACCATTGCTGCCACCTCCACATACCCGCGTTGAAAAATAAAAAATAATGCTGGACGGCCAGCCAAGAACCCGGCCGGTTTTCCCGTCCAGCAAAAGCTATCCCCAACAGCGTCAACAGTCAACGGTTTTAGCATCATTTCCGAAATAGTTTTAGAAATTAACCAAAATTTTACACCCGCAGACACCGCCATACCGCAACGCCCCCGGCCCGCCCGCCTTGCCCCTAACCGCCGTGGGCCGTAGAATGCCCCAAACGCCAACCGCATTCCCGGCCACCGGCAGGGAAAGGGAGTCGCCAATTATGCCAGCCCTGAACCACCCCCTTGAAAACGTCCGCGTCATTGACCTAGGCCGCCACCAGGCCGGCCCCAGATGCGCCCAGGTCCTAGCCCGAATGGGCGCCGAAGTCATCAAAATCGAAAGACTCGGCGGCGAGGAAACCCGCTACCACGGCCCCTGGGTCAAAAAGCAGTCCTCCTACTGGGTCCAGTACAACTCCGGCAAAAAATCCCTCTCCCTCGACCTCCGCAAAGAGGAAGGCAAGGAAGTCCTGCGCGAGCTGGTCAAGGTCTCCGACGTCATCGTGCAAAACTTCCGCCCCGGCACCATCGAAAATATGGGCTTCGGCTACGACGTGCTGAAAGACCTAAACCCCCGCATCATTATGGTCAACGTATCCGCCTACGGCCAGTTCGGCCCCTACCGCGACAACATCGGCTACGACCCCATCGGCCAGACGATGTCCGGCATCACCATGGTCACCGGCGAAGAGGGTATGCCCCCGATCCGCACCGGCGTCCCCATCATCGACCGCATAACCGCCCTCCACGCCGCCATCGGCGCCCTGGCCGCCCTCCACGAGCGCGAGGCGTCCGGCCTAGGCCAGTCTATGGACGTCTGCCTGGCCGACACCGGCTACTCGATGACCGAAATCCCCATAACCGCCTACCACGGCACCAAGATACCGCCCCGCCGCGGCGACACCACCGCACCGCCGTCGGGCATCTACCCCTGCCGCGAGGGCTGGGTGCTGGTGTCGGCCGGCGACCAGCACCACTGGCACCGGGTCTGCAACGCCCTAGGCAAACCCGAATGGCTGGAAGACCCCCGCTTCAACACCCGCCACGAAAGGCTCAACAACCGGGAACTGGTCAACCAAGCCGTGCGGGAGCTGCTGGCCGAAAAGACAATGGAGCAGGCCATCGCCCACTTCACCGAACACGACGTAGTGGCCGCCCCGGTGAACACCATCCCCCAGGCCGCCGAAGACCCCCACCCCTGGGAGCGCCGGGCAATGGTGGAAGTCCCCGACTTCCTAGCCGGCGAAATAGCCGTATCCGGCGACTACTGGCACTTCTCCCGCACCCCGGCCCAAATCGGAACCACCCCCCAAGTAGGCGAACACAACGAGGAAGTGCTGTCCGGCCTGCTGGCCTACACCCCGGAGCAAATAGCCGCCTTCCGCCAAAACCGCGTAATCTCCGAGGAACACTACTACGACGACATCCCCGGCTAGTGGGCGTGGGACGCGCTACCCGATGAGTTTCAACTACGGCGGGAGCGGGGCGGCGGTTATGCGCGGCATTGGCGAGTCGCCGGGCGGCGAGCGGCCCGCGATACCGGAACGGCTGTTGTGGAAGCTGTGGAAACGCCGCGCCGCCCGGCAGGATGAGTTCCGCACCGGCGCGGGAACGCGCGTCCGCGTGCTGTACCCTGGCCGCGCCGGAACCGCCGCAGGCCCCGACTTCCGCGACGCGCTGCTAGAGGTCGAAGGGCTGGGGTTGGTGCGCGGCGACGTGGAAATCCACCTGCGCCAGCGCGACTGGACGGCCCACGGCCACGGCGATGACCCCAACTATAACGGCGTGGCGTTTCACGCCGCGCTGGAAACTGACTCGCCGGAAACCGCCCTTGCCAGCGGAAACGCCGCGCCGGTCATTTCCCTAGCCAACCTGCTGGATGGGGCAGACGACGGCGAACCGGCCCCGCCGGACGCCGCATCGGCAGCGGCCGAATTGTGGGCCCTGCTGGCCCGTCGCGGCTACCCTCGACCCGACAGCGCGGCGGAAACCGGCAGCCTGCTGGAGCAAGCCGGCGATGAACGATTCCGGCGCCGGGCCGCAACCCTAGGGCGGTTCGCCGCGGAGCAAGGCCCTGAGCAGACGCTGTATGAGGCACTACTGGAAGGGCTGGGCTATCGTCACAACCAGCAGCCCTTCGTCAAGCTGGCGCACCAAGCGCCGATTGCCGCCCTGCGCCGGGCCGCGCTGCCGGTGCTGTACGGGCAACGCCCTATGGTGCTGCGTCACTGGCTGCTGGCCGTATCGGGACTGGACGGCGGGGCCGCCGGGGTTGCGCCGCGCCTGCCGCCCGGACTAGGCCCCGCAATGGCGCGGAAAGAGTGGCGCCTGTTTCGGGTGCGCCCGGCCAACCACCCAACGGCGCGAATCGAAGGCGCGGCGGAGTTAGTGGCGCGGTTCTTGGAGCGCGGGCTGCTTGCCGGGCTGGGCGACGCCGCCGGGTCGCCCTCACAGCTTGCCGCCGCCCTGACCGTTGACGGACGGGATGGCGGCGCGGCTCTCATCGGCACCGGGCGGGCGCGGGATTTGGCGGTCAACGCCGTGCTGCCCCTGTTGCACACCCTGGACGGTGGCGGCGCGGAGTCCGCCCCTATGGAAATTTACCGCCGCTTCCCCAAGCTGACGGGCAACGAAATTGTCCGCGAAATGGCGGCGCAACTGTTCCCGGAGCCATGGCAAGCCGAGGCCAGCAACGCCCGACGGCAACAGGGTTTACTCCACTTGGCTGCCCTGCTACGGGGCGGGGGCTAGACTACGCCTAGCCCCCCGGCCTACGGTTCCGTCATTCCCACAAAGGGGGAATCCACACGGCCTTGCCGGGTACGCCCCCACTCCCCTGGCCCTCCGGAGGGGGAGGGTAGATTATTAGTCCGGCTCGGCCAGCGGGATAGCCAGGGAGGTGCGCATCCCGGCGTAGGGAGAGCGGGCGATATGGCCGTGGCCGCTGAGGTCTTCGGCTACCAGAATGTCGCCCGGCTCCAGTTGCACCTTGGAGCCGTCGGCGCACTCGAACTCGGCGGTTCCTTCCAGATTGACCACGTACTGCCGCCTCGGGGCGGTATGGTAATCGGAGAAGTTGGGGGCTTCCCGCCGGTTCAGGTTGATGTCGCCGTCGCCCAGCCGGTTCACAATCCCCGCCATTTCCTCCGGGGTAACTTCCTCGAAATGGGACTCGCCATCGTCGCCCGAATAAACGCGAATGATTTTCATATCCGTTCTCCTGAAAGTGAATTAACCACAGAGAGCGCAGAGAGTTTTTTGATATGTCCCTCTGGCCTCTATGTCCTCTGTGACGAAAACCCTAGTCGGCCAGCGGGACGGCCAGCAGGACGCGGGGTTCGTCGCCGATGCCGCGGGCGATGTGGCCGTGGCCGGTCAGGTCTTCGGCAATCAGCACATCGCCCGGCCCCATCCGGTACTTGGTGCCGTCGGCGCACTCGAACTCCGACTGCCCGCTCAACCCCACCACGTATTGCCGCCGCGGGGCGGTGTGATAGTCGGAAAAGGAAGGCGACGGGCGGGTGTTGAACTCTACGGCGCCGCTGCCCAGCCGCTTGGCTACCTCGGCGAACTCCTCGGGAGAAACCACCTGAAAGTGGGACTCGCCGTCGTCGCCCGAATAAACGCGGACTACTTTCATCTCGTCCTCCAATTATTCACCGCAGAGAATTTTTGATATATCTCTGTGGCCTCTGTGCGCTCTGGGATTAAAACTTAGGCCAGAGGGATGGTGGCGGTGATGACTTTGCCGCCGCCGGTGCCGCGGGTGGTGTGGCCCTGGCCGGTGGTGTCTTCCACCAGCCGGGCGTCGCCGGGGCCGAACTGGTGCAGCGAGCCGTCGCCCAGTCCAATCTCGATGTCGCCCTCGATGCAGATTACGTACTGGCGGCGCGGCGCCGGGTGCCAGTCTATGAAATAGCCGGAGTCCCGCTCGGTGAAAGTGATGCTGGCCGCGTCGCGCGGCTGGGCCAGTTCGGGATGGGCGGCCAGGCTCTGCTCCTCGATATGGGTCTGGCCGTCGTCGCCAGTGTACATTCGATAGATTCCCATAGTCGGCTCCTTACAAAGAGTTCCCTCGCCCCTTGGGAGAGGGTTAGGGTGAAGGCGTCTCCAGCCTACATTATGCCAAGGGAACGACAACGCTGATGCTGGGCGCATCGCCCGGCACGCGGGTGGTGTGGCCCTGGCCGGTGGTGTCTTCCACCAGCCGGGCGTCGCCGGGGCCGAAAGTGTGGCTGGAGCCGTCGCCCAACCCGATTTCGATGTTGCCCGACAGCGAGATGATGTACTGCCGCCGCGGTGCCGGGTGCCAGTCAATAAAATGCCCCGGCTCCCACTGCCGGAAAGTGATGGTCGAGACGGCGATGGTCTCCGATAGCCCCGGATGGTCGGCGATTTTGAGCTCTTCGAGATGGCTCTGCCCATCGTCGCCGGAATACAAACGATAGATGCCCATTGCTACGCTCCTACGGTTTACCTTAGATAGCCTGCCAACTTTGCTGCATCATCTACATAGTCGGCGGTTTCACGAATGCGCCGTTCTACCTCGTCTAAGGGTTCACACGCACCCAAGTAAAAGCAGGCCCCATGCAGATGGCCCTGCCTAGAGAAATAGCGTCGAACCAAGGAGTTGGCGGCGCGGTCTGTTGCAGCTAGTGCTACCAGCCCTCTGGTAGTGTCCGGGGATTGTTCCGGTTCAACGCCCGTCTGGGCCAGGATGAGGGCATCGGTGGCACGCTTGGTAGCGCACCAAGCCTTTTCCGCGGCGTCGCGAATGTCGCCCTGCGCCAGCAGCCGCAGCGCGTCGGCGTGAACGGCGCGGGCGTCGGCGAAAATGGCGGATACTCGGTCGGTGGCTACCATGCGGTTACCTCCCCTTTATTTAACCACAGAGAGCGCAGAGAACACAGAGGTTATTTCTTGGGGGCGTAAATCCATCCTTCGAGTAGGGCGTAGTCTAGTTCCTCGGTTTGGGGAATGGATTTGCGCGGAGTAAGGAACTGCGATTCGTTTATTACCCACATAGCTGCGCCTATGGCAGCAACTAGTGAGTCGAGTTTGTCGTGGTTTTTGATACATTCCGATATGATGGCGTCAAAGTTTTTTAGTTTAACCCCTGACTTGGATTCCAGCCCGCCCAGAATTTTGCGACGCACCGCCTCTGGATCACCGTCGTTAGACTTGTTTTTGGTTTTGTAATTTACAGCAGGAAGTCCAAAGGTGCGTAACAATACGCCCGGCATGGTTTCCAGCAATATCGGCCCCTTGCATTTTATGTCTGGCAAAGGTGGAATCCGGCAACCAGCTTTACGAAATTGGTGGAGTATTCGCATCCCATGATAGGTCATTTTTAACATACTGGGGTTGACGACGTGGAGAGGAGAGTATGGCCCCGCAAAGTTGGCGTCGCCGCGCCGCATCACTTCACCGTGACGTTCAACGAAAGAGTTTCGCAGTTTCTCGAAACGGCTGTAATCCATTTCCGCTTCCGCAACAATACCCCACAAATCAGGCATTTGGAATGCCCTATCTTTCTTTTGCGCGTCTGTCAGGGCATCCGCGAAAGCCCACGGAACGGAAAAGGGGAAATCTAAGGCCACTACTGAATCGCTTCGCAAATCCAGTATCAGTTTTTTCAATTTGTTGTGGGTACACGGCAGGTTTTCAGGCAGAGCATCGCACGGCTCCAGTTCCAAGTCCCTACCACGCAATACCCCCTTAGTGACTTGGGTGGAATTACTTGTTTGGGCCCCGCTGAAATCAACCCCCACAATCGTCCGCTCTGCCATCGTGCCGCCCTTCGTGCTAGAATTGCCCCGGTCTGGATCGTATCATAGCATAGAAAATTGGCGATGGGGGTATCTGTATGGACTTCACGACGCGGCGGGCGCGATACCGGGGGATTCTGGCCGGGGAGCAGTGTGTGCATCCTGGGTCGGTGTTCGACCCGATTTCGGCGCGGATTGCCGAGGATTTGGGGTTTGAGGTGGGGATGTTTGCCGGGTCTATCGCGTCCTTCACTGTACTGGGGGCGCCGGACTTGGTGGTTTTGACGCTGACCGAGTTCGCGCAGCAGATACACCGCATCTGCCGGGCCGGCGATTTGTCGCTGATGGTGGACGCCGACCACGGCTACGGCAACGCGCTGAATGTGATGCGCACGGTGGAGGAGCTGGAAACCGCCGGCGTGTCGGCATTGACCATCGAGGACACGGTGCTGCCCCGCAGCTTCGGCGCGGGCGATGCGGAGTTGCTGTCGGTCGAGGAGGGCGTGGGCAAGATGAAGGCGGCGCTGGCCGGCCGCACCGACCCGGCCCTGACCATCGCCGGACGCACCAGCGCCCTGCGCATAACTGGCGTGGATGACACCATCCGGCGGGCCAAAGCCTATGAGCAGGCCGGGGTGGACGCCATCTTTCTGGCCGGGGCATCCACTCGCGATGAGGTGGCGACGGTGGCCGCCGAGCTGTCGGTACCGTTGCTGTTGGGCGGCACCACCGGCGAACTACAGGACAAGGAATGGCTGGGGGCCAACGGCGTCCGCGTGGCCCTGCAAGGCCACCTGCCCTTTTCGGCGGCAGTCAAGGCGGTCTACGATACTCTGAAGGCCCTGCGCGACGGCGTGCCGCCCGCCGACCTGCGCCCCAACCTGGCAACGGACGAGCAGATGGCCCAATTCACCCGCCGCGCCAGCTACCAGCAATGGACGGCGGACTTTTTGGGGTGATTTTCAACGCAGAGGACGCAGAGGCGGCGCAAAGGGCGCAGAGAGTCTTTTGGAAACCAGTAAAACTCTATGTCCCCTGCGCGTTCTTTCGCACCCTCTGCGTTTAATTCCCCCGTTGGCCGTTTTGGGGTACACTATTGGCGAACCTTAAATGAGCAGGGAGGAACCCGTGAACGTCTTTTACAATCACCTTCACTTCCGCAGCGCCGACCCGGATGACGCGGCCAAGTTCTACTGCGACAACTTCGGGGCCGAAATCGTGGCGGAGCGGCCTCTGTCCAACACCAAGTCCATCGAGCTGTCGCTGAACGGCACCTACCTGATGACCATTTCGGGGCGGGCCCAAGGCGAAGACCCGGTGGCGGGCTCCACCGAGCCACGCTACGGGCTGGATCATCTGGGATTCCAGACCGACGACATTACGGCCTTGGCCGCCACGCTGAAATCCAACGACGTCAAGTTCAACTGCGAACCGTGGGTGATGCCCTCCGGCTCCGCCGTGGCCTTTATCGTAGCCCCCGACGAGGTGAGCGTCGAGATTATCCAGCGCCCCAAGCAGGGTGAAGAGAAGGTCGTGCTGGCCTAGCCCCGGTTTTTTCAACGCCGAGGGCGCCAAGAACGCCGAGAGTTTTCGTTATTTTCCCGGCGTATTTGGCGCCTTGGCGTTTAATCAATTCCCTCGAAGAAGTCGCCGCTTGCCTGTTGGCCGGGAGGGAGCGGGGGGTGGGCGCGGACGTAGAACTCGCGGCCTAGGATGCGGGCGGTTGCTTCGCGGGGGACGCGGTGGTAGGGCCAGTCGGGGGCAACTTGGGTGCGGTGGCAGAGGATACAGGCCATTTTGGTTTCCATTACGCCGTCGCCGGATATGTCCAGCTCCAAGTGTATGTCGTCCTCCGGGACGCCCTGCCGTTCCTGCTCCGGGGTGGGCAGCGGCCAGTCTATGCCTTGTCCGCGCAGGGTGACGGCCCATTCCCGCCGGAACCCGCGGGGGCGCACGCTGTAGAATAGACGCTGCGGTTGGTAAGGCTCCAGCCCGCCGGTCAACTGGTGGGGAAAGGCGGCGGGGTCGGCGGCCAAGTGAAACGCCTCGGTGGCGTGCTGCGATATGGCGATGTGGTCGGGGTGGCCGTACAGCCCGTCGGGGCCGAAGGTAAGCGTCACTTGGGGGCGGAAGCGGCGTATTTCCAGCACCAGCCGCTCCACCACCTCGGCGGCGTTGGCGTTGATAAAGGCTTGGGGGTGGCGGTTGGACTCCCAGCCTGCCATCCCCGAATCACGATAGGCCCAAACGTCGTTGCTGCTGAGGCCCAAAGCCTGCACCGCGCAGGAAAGCTCGACTTGGCGAATCCGCCCCAGCGTTTGCCGCGTTGCCGACCCTTCCTGCCGGATTTCGCCTTCCTCGCCTAGGGTGGCGGTGAGCAGCCGCACGTCCACGCCTCGCCGCGCGTGGGCCGCCAATGCCCCGCCGACCGGGAACGCCTCATCATCCGGGTGAGCAAAACAGGCCAGCAAACGATACTTGGGCATAACAATCAATCCGCCAATCCGTTAATCCGCCACTGCCGGAATTTCCGCCCGCCGGAGCGGGTAGAGGGTCAGGCAGCGGATACCAGCCACGCGCCGGAGGACGCATCCAGACGCAACCCCTGCACCCGGCCAGTGATGATTAGTTCCTCAAAATGCCGGTCTAGCTGGACGCGCCAACCCCGCTGGCACCAAAGGCCGGGCCACTCCGGGGGAGCGCCCTGTTGCGCCATAAAAGCGCGCGCTTCCTGGTTAACCCGGCCTATGTAGGCGGTCAAAGACTGGCTGGCATATACGTCGCCATTTTCCAGCAACACCGCGTCGCGCCCCACCGGGTCGCCGGAGATAATCCCCGGCGGAACCTGGATGCCGCGGGCCGCCAGCTCCAGCAAGATTCGTTCCTGCGCTTCTCTTTGGCCTTCCGCCCGGATTTCTGCCTGCGCTTCCGCTCGGCCTTCCGCTCGGCCTTTTTCCAAGCCTCTTGCCATGCCTTCTGCTTGCCGCTTTTCTATATCTTTTTCTCGCTGTGCCAGCGCCCAGAACACCATTCTAAACACCCACTCTAGCATAAAGACTGCCGCGGCGTAGACCACTACGCCCAAGGGAACCAAGTCGGCGAAAAAAGCCAGATCTTGCCGGTTGCTCCAGCCCCACACTCCCGCGTAGCGCGACAGAAGCCCCGTCGCTATCAGTACGCCAACCGGGGAAAACGCCAGATGCGCCCGTCTCCACCTTCGGCGTCATCCTCTGGTCAGCCATCTCTTTACCCAACTGAACACTCAAGTATTATAACCGCGAATCGGATGATGTGTAGCGCAGTGCGGCAAGCTCACCCGGAAAACTTCCCTTTGGAGCAAGGCCATAGCCTGAATAATCGCGGGGTTTTATCCCGGCCAGGGGCCGGGCCGGTTTGGGGCGGGGGGCTTGAGGTTCCCGCATAGGCTGTTCACCTTTGGGAGTTTCAGGATTTTTCTTGATTTCCCCCCATTTCCTCCCATTTTCAGTCATTTTTGGCTTGGTGAGCGGGTTGGGGACGGTTTGCAGATCGGCCGGTTGTTGTTTGGCCTGTACAGGTCTGCGGAAGGGCTTGGGGTTCCCGAATAGGCGGTTTACCTCCGGGAGTTTCAGGATTTTTTTGATTTCCCGGACATTTTCGGACATTTTGGCTTGGCGGACGAGTTGGGGGCGGGTTGCGGGCTGGCCGGTTGTTTGGGCTTTACAGGTATTATGTTAGAGGGATGTAATCGGGGTTGGCAAGGGCTAAGTGTCAGAGAAATGGCGGCGGCGGCTAAATTTTCCGGCGAAATTGCTCTTGGATTGGGTAAGGCGGCCGGGTGACGCCCCCACCACCCTAACCTTCCCCCGGAGGGGGAGGGGATTTCTCAATTTTCTACTGATATGGGGCATTTCCGGGGTGATGACTTGGGTGATCATGAGATTCACGAATGGCGGGCTATGGTAATCTATACCCCGATTCTTATCAACCAGTCCAATCGGCAAAGAGATTTGCAAAACCCCCTTTTGGCATCCTGAGCGAAAGCTAAGGGTTTCGGCGCCATAGCGGGGATTCTTCGCTCCGCTCAGAATGACAGGGGGCGTTAGAATGATAGGGGCACTCAGTAATGACGGGGCGCTTAGAACGACAGGGGTCGGAAGCAGTTTTGTAATCGTCTGACCGGCAAACTCGGAAAGCTCCTTTTTTCTGAATGGGGCTGATGGTAAGGGAGTCTGGCCCGGTGTATCTTTCAGAAATCGAACTGAGCATATCCCCGGCGCCGGTGGGCGTGGGTTTGCTGGAGTGGCTTACGCGGCAGGTTGGGGGGCGGTTGCCTGCGGGCCATTCTCCTCTGCGGGTGGTGGTTACGGAATCCGGCGGATGGGGGTGTCGTTGCGAAGTTACTACGCTGGCGAGCGATGGGCTGGTAAGCGGCGGGCTGGGGAGTGATGGGCCGGGTGATGGCGGGTTGGGGGGTGGCGGCGGTTTTCCGGCGGGTCGGGGTGGGGGTGTTGTGACGGGGGGCGTTACTGAGTTCCGGTTGCGGGAGAGCGAGAATACCGGGCGCTTCAACGCGGTGTTGCTGGTTCCTACGGGTATCGGGGCGGACATTGGCGGCCATGCCGGCGACGCTACTCCGGTGGCGCGGCTGCTGGCCTCGGTTTGCGATACGCTGATAACCCATCCTAATGTGGTGAACGCATCGGACATCAACGAAATGCCCGCCAACGCGCTGTATGTCGAGGGGAGTGTGGTCTGCCGTCTGCTGATGGGAACGGCGGGGTTGCAGCCGGTGCGGGCCAACCGGGTGCTGGCAGTGGTGGATTCTCACCCGGACGCTCTCTTTACCCGGCTGGCGGTCAATGCGGTAAACGCGGCCCATGCTTCCTATGGCCTGATTTGCCCGGGCATAATCACCCTGGAGCCGCCGCTGGTGATGCGCTCGGCCTACACCGGCTCCACCCGCGCCGCGGGGTGCGTCGAGGATATTGACCGGCTGTTTGCTTTGCTGGACGCGCGGCGGGGTGAATATGACGCGGTGGCGCTGTCGTCGGTGATTTCCGTTCCCTTTCACTATCACGGCGATTATTTCGGCAGCGACGGCGGGATGGTGAACCCGTGGGGCGGGGTGGAGGCGATGCTTACGCACGCCATTTCCAGCCGGTACGATGCGCCGTCGGCCCATTCTCCGATGCTGGAGTCGCAGGAAGTGCTGGATCTGGACGTGGGCGTGGTTGACCCCCGGATGGCCGCCGAAGCAGTATCCATTACCTTTCTGCAATCGGTGCTGAAGGGGCTGGCGAAAAGCCCCCGCATCGTAACCGCCCGCGACGCCTGGCGGGACCCCAACGTGCTGACGGCCCACGACGTTTCTTGCCTGGTGCTGCCGGAGGGCTGTCTGGGGCTGCCGACGCTTGCCGCGCTGGAGCAGGGTATTCCGGTCATCGAAGTGCGGGAGAACGCCAATCTGATGCGGAATGACCTTTCGGCTCTGCCGTGGCGGCAGGGGCAGTTTCATCGCGTCGCCAACTACTGGGAGGCGGCGGGTGTTATGGCGGCGTTGAAAGCGGGCATCAACCCCGCTTCGGTGCGGCGGCCTCTGCCGCCGGTGCCGGTTCACAAGGCTGACGATTTTTGACGCGGGGGGCGTGGCGTGCATATCTTTAGAGACTGGGAAAACTCCCTTTTGACACTTTGAGCGAAAGCGAAGGGTCTTGGCGCCATAGCGGAGATTCTTCGCTGCGCTCAGAATGACAGGGGCGCTCAGAGTGACAGGGGGCCAGAGTGACAGGGGCGGAAGCAGTTTTGCAATTGTCTGATGCCTTTGCGTCCTCTGCGTTGGAAAAATGGCTGTGCTAGAATTGCCTTATGGAAGCGGTTAGTTTGGATTGCCCCGGTTCTTTTCCGGCCGGGTTTGAGGCTGTGGCTACCCCGGCCTTTGTTTATGATGAGCGGGTTATTCATCGCCTGCTGGATTATGCTGCGCCGTTGCGGGAGGGGGGGCGTTGCGGGCTGCTGTTCGCGATAAAGTCCTTTTGCTTTGCCGCCGCGCTGCGGGTGATGGCGCCGCGGCTGGACGGGTTCGCGGTGAGCTCGCTGTATGAGGCGCGGCTGGCCCGCGGCGTTGTTGGAGACGGCGCTTCGGTTCATCTTACTACTCCAGGGTTTCGGGGCGACGAGGCGGGCGAAATCGGCTCGCTGTGCGATTATGTGTCCTTCAATTCGCTGAACCATTGGGACAGGTATTCCGGGCGGCTTAAACATAGGGTCAACTGCGGGCTGCGGGTGAATCCGCAGCTTTCCTTTGCCGATGACTGCCGCTATGACCCTTGCCGTCCGCAGTCCAAGCTGGGGATGCCGCTGGATGACTTGGCGGACGTGATGCGGGATAATCCGGCCCGGCTGGACGGGGTTCGCGGGCTGCTGGTTCATTCCAACTGCGACTCGCCGGACTTCGGGGAACTGCGGGACACGGTGGAGCGGCTGGAATCCCGCGTTGCCGGTCTGTTGCGGCGGGTGGAGTGGGTGAACCTGGGCGGCGGCTACCTTTTCGAGGAGGACGGGGAGCCGGGCCGGAATTTCGACGCCTTGCCGGAAGTTATAGATTCCCTGCGCTCGCGGTTCGGGGTGCGGGTGTTTATTGAGCCGGGTTCCGGCCTGATCCGCGCCGCCGGGTATATCGTCGCATCGGTGCTGGACATATTCCAGAGCGGCGGGGCGTCGGTGGCGGTGCTGGACACGTCGGTGAATCATATGCCGGAAGTGTTCGAGTACGGCTTCCGGCCCGATGTGGCGGGCGCGGTTCAGGATAATGACGGTGGGGATGATGACGGCGGGGATAATGATGACGGCGGGGACGGGGCGGGCCATCGGTATTTGCTGGCGGGCTGCACCTGCCTGGCCGGCGATCTGTTTGGCGTGTACCGCTTTCCGCACAAGCTGAGTTTGGGCGACAAGGTGGTGTTCCGCAACGCCGGGTCGTATACGCTGGTCAAGGCCAGCACATTCAACGGGGTCGCCCTGCCGTCGGTCTATGCTCTGGATAGGCGCGGGGATTTGATACTGCAAAGCCGCCCGTCCTTTGCCGAATACGCCGCCCGCTGGGGGCTTCGGAATGGGGAACAAGAATAAAATTCCTGCTCTCTCAGTGAGAGGGTTAGGGTGAGGGCGCAGCCGTTGACGCCCATACTGCAAATTTCCGACGCGGTATCCACCCGGCAGTGCGCCCTGCGTCTGGGGCCGGAGGATGTTGGTCTGCCCTTGGGCGAGTTGCTGGGGCGCTATCTCAAGGATGCGCCTATTCCTCGGTTGCTGCGGGAATCGCGGATTACCGAAAGCTCCGCCGATTCTTTGTACGCCATACAGGATTTGGTTTACGCCAGCGACGATTGCGGGCGGCTGATGGATAGGTTTAATGGGGTGGCATTCACCGACGGGGGCAGCCCCATCGGGCCGGAGGCCGCGCCTGCCGTGCGCCCGGCGCAGGCGGCGGGGCAGGAAATTGGGTTGCTGGACATCGGCATAGACCGCATCGCCGCGGAATATGAGCGCAACTGGAAGGGGTTTCACGTCCGCAAGTGGAACCGGGCCCCGCAACGCTATGCTAGTTTCGTCCGCGACACCCTGGCAGGGGATTACGGGCTGGCGCAGGCTGGCGAAATTCTGGAGCTTCGCACTACCGGGCAAAAGCTGAAATTCCTGAAATCGCTGGCCCGGCGCATCTGGGGCAGCCAGTTTGAGAACTATTCCCGCTTCATCAACCGCAGGCTGGTGTACAAGTCGGGCGACGAAACCGTAGACAACATACTGGACGGCGGCGGGGCCATCTGCTCGGAAAAGGTGCAGGCCCTGAAATTCCTGACCGATGCCTACGGGCTGGAGTCCGAGTATCTCATCGCCGGGCCCGACGCCGACGGGCCGTTGCCGGTGGAGCATTTGCGGCGTCTGCTGGCGACCTTTGATTTCCGGCTTGCCAAGCGGTATATGCGTTACTGGCAGCACACCGCGCTGTTGTATCGGGTGGATGGCGGCCGGGTGCTGGTGGACGCCACCAACGGGAACGTGCCGTTTCTTTTCCTGCGGGACGCCGACGCCGACGGGCTGCTGCGCGATAGGGAAAAGCGGGCGGTAAGGGTCAGGATGGTGGAATCCGAGGAATCCTTTTACTACCACGAAACGCCGCAGGACATCCCGGAAAACCTGTTCTTTGCTCTGGAGGGCTGGATACCCTATTCCGATTTGATGCAGGTGTTCGACAATGAGCTGGGGCTGTATCTGTCGGCGGATTTCCACATCGCGCCCATCCCTTACCGCAGCGAGCGGGAGTATGGGCGGGACCGGCAGGAGTTTCTGGATGTCTGCCAGAGGGGGCGGCTCGAATGCTCGATAACCGAGGACTGGAGTTTGGAGTCGCCGGTAGGCCGCGCCTTTGCGGAAGGGGAGCCGGAAACGGCCCGGCGGATTCTGCTGGCCCGGGAGCACCTGCTGGCCCGTTTGGACCAGTGCGACGGCCCCGGCCACCAGTCGGGGCTGGTGATAATCAAGCTGCGAAACTCCGAATCCTCTATCCCTTTGGTAGAGGGTTAGGGCTTGGGCGTTCCGATGAGACCTCGGCGGCATAGGGCTTCCTCGCTGCTGGCCCGCATACGGGGCTATGACTTTGCGTTGTGCTCCGATGCCGAACTGCGGGCGGCTTTTCAGGGCTTGAAATCCTCGTCGGGCAAGGCGGCGGATGGGGAGGAACTGTTGCCCGCGGCTTTCGCCATTGTGTCGGAGGCGATAGACCGGCGGCTGGGCGTGTGGCGGCTTTTTGGTGATGACGGGGGCGATGATGGCAGGGCCGATAATGGCGGGGGCGACTATGACGGGGTTTGGGGGGCGGTAATCGCCGGGGTTGTTGACAGCGTGGCGCGGCAACGGAAATTCCGTAGGGCGGGGGATATTCTGCTCCCGGCGGGGTTTTACCAAGCGGCGCGGCGGGGGGATGGGGCGGGACGGCTGCGGTTCCGCGCCACGGGCGAGCAGATATTGGCGGGGATACACCTGTACCGGGGCAAGGTGGCGCAGATGGATGCGGGGGAGGGCAAGACGGTGGCCGCCGCCTTTCCCGCCGCGCTCCACGCCCTTTTGGGGAATCCGGTTCACGTGATAACCGCCAACGATTACTTGGCGGAGCGGGACGCTCAACTGCTGGGGCCGGTTTACCAGTCGCTGGGCATCAGCTCCGGGGCGGTGCTGGAGCATACGGAGGCCGCCGAGCGCAGGCAGGTCTACCGCCGGGAAATCGTTTATGGCGCGATGCGGGAGCTGGGGTTTGACTTTTTGCGGGACAACCTGAAGTCTACGGCCGCCGAGCGGGTGGGGCGGGACTTGGGGGCGGGTTGCGCCGTCGCTATCGTGGACGAAGCCGACCATGCGCTGATTGACGAAGCCTTTACGCCGATGATTATTTCCGGCGGCCCGGCGGGCAGCAGCAGGGCGGCCCGGCGGGCTGATAGGGCGGTGGCGGAAATGACGCGCCGACAGCAGGATTATGCCCGCGAACTGGCTGCGGAACTGGACTCGGTGCTGGACGGGCCGGGGGGCGAATCCGGCGGGCAACTCCGGCTGCTGGCCCGGTTGATGCTGGCGGAACCGGGGCATCCCGCGCTGCAACGGCTGGGCGCCGTCCATCCTCGCAGCTTGAAACGGGCGCGGGGGCTGGTTGAGCAGGATTCCGCTGGGCAGGATTCGCACGATATTACATCCTCGCTGTATTACGCTATTGCCGACTGGAACCGCTTTGTCACTTTGACTGAAAAGGGGCGGGATTTTCTGGAGGAACGGCTGGGGGCTTTCCAGCATTGGAATGGGAATGGGAATGGGAACGGGAGCGGGGATGGCGGGGATGGCCCGGCGGGGGGCGGGCTGGCGTTGACGGAAAGGCGTCGGCGGGACGGGCGGGCGGCTCGCTTGCTGTCGCGCCAGTATGGTCTGGGCAATCAGGTTCTCCAGTCGTTGCGGGCGCGGTTGTTGTTGCGGCGGGGGGTGGATTATCTGGTGGACGGCGATGCTGTGGTTCTGATTGACCAGCATACCGGGCGGCCCAAGCCGGGCAACATTTACCAGCACGGCTTGCAGGCGGCGGTGGAGGCGAAGGAGGGGGTGACCGTGCGCCCGGAATCGGAAACGCTGGCTTGGGTTTCGGTTGCCGGGTTTGTCAGCCGCTACGGGCTGGTTTGCGGCATTACCGGCACTGCTGCGTCGGCCGCGGCGGAGTTTCGCCGCAAATATGGGCTGGAGGTGGCGGTGATTCCGCCGGTCAAGGCCCCGTTGCGGACTAGCTTGGCGGCCAAGGTGTTTCTTACGCGGCGGGATAAGCTCTCGGCGGTGGTTGACGAAGTGGTGTCCCGGCACCGGACGGGGCAGCCGGTTCTGGCGGCGGCCCGGACGGTGGAGCAGTCGGAGGAGTTGAGCCGCTGCCTGCTCCAGCGGAAGGTTCCTCACCGGCTGCTCAATGCGGTGACTACTCCCGCCGAGGCGGCCATAGTGCGGGGGGCCGGGGCTTTCGGCGCGGTCACCGTTGCTACGTCGGTGGCCGGGCGCGGCACCGACATTGTGCTTGAACCGGGGCTGAATGCCCGTATCGCTAGGCGCACCGGCGAGCGGATAGGCCGGATGCTTGCGCCGGATGCCGGGGCGCCGGATGCCGGGGAGGTTGAAGTAAGCTGTCATTCGGCGGAACAGGCGCAGGTGCTGCGGGTTGAGCTGGCCCGTTGCGGCCGGCTCGATACGGCGGAATTGCCCGGCGGCCCGCTGCGCGTTACGCGGGGCGGCGGGGGGCCGGGGGGCGGGCGGCGCACGATGGCGTTTGGTTTGGGGCTGTGCGTTATCAGTACGGAGATTTACGATTCCCGGCGCGTTGAGTTGCAACTGCACGGCAGGAGCGGGCGGCAGGGGGAGTTTGGATTGACGCAAACCTTTCTGTCGCTGGAGGACGGGCCGGCTAGTCCGGTTCTGCGCGATGACTGGGCCGACGGGATACTGAAGCTGGCGGGGTGCCGTCGCAGCGACGCCGCGGGGCGGGTGTATTACTCCGGGCCGGAGGTGGGCCGCCGGATTGAACGGGTGCAGGCGGCGGCGCAGCGGGAGGGCGAAACCTACCGCGGCTTGATGCAGGATTACGCCGCTGAGTTTGACCGCCAGACCCATCTTTATCATCAGTGCCGCCAGCGGGTTATGGATTGGCCTTCCGGGGCTGTGCCGGGGTTGTGCCGGGATGCGGCGCAGCGGGTGGCGGCGCGGCTGTCGGCGCGGTATCTGGGGCAGGGAGCGGATGATGGCTACGCCCGGCGGTTCGGGCGGATGGTGGAGGAGGCGCGGCTGGATTACGGGGTGGACTGCGCCGCGCTGTATGGGCTGGATTTGGCGGCGGTTCCGCAAGAGCTGGGGCGGCTTTTCGTGGCGCGGCTGGAGGGGCAGGCGGCTCTTTTAGGCTTGCAGGAGGACGGGGACGGCCTTTTTTCGCGGGTGGGCCGGTTGATGTATCTGCAAGTGTGCGGGGAGCTGTGGCCCGGGCATCTGGCGGGGTTGCGGGATTCGATGAGCAGTCAGTTGTTAAGCAGCTTGGGGCATAAGTCGGCGGTGGCGCAGTATGTGCGGCGCAGCGCCGAGGCTTGGCGGGGGTATTGGGAAGTGGTGGATGCGGAGTTTGTGTCGCGCTTGTTGGGGATGGGCGAGTTGGCGGTGTCGCCGTCTGAGTCTACGTCGCCGGTGGCGGTTGGTTGGGAAACTGAGTTGCTGTTGTCGCGGCGGGGGGATGGTTGATTTGGATGGGCGGTTTTATGTTAGCGGTGTTGGGGATTTTTTTGATTTCACTCCCATTTTCTCTCAATTTCTCCCATTTTGGGGGATGGGCGGGTTGTTGGCGTTGGGGGCGTTGTCTGAATCAGGATTTTCGGGATTGGGGTTCGCGCATTGGGGGTTTGCCTCTGGGGGTGCGGGATTTTTTTGATTTCTTGGACATTTCCGGGCATTTTCGGACATTTTGGCTGGCTGGGCGGGTTCAGTTCGTTGTCTGAATCAGGATTTTCAGGATTAGGGGATTGGCAGGATAGTCCTGATGGTTCCGGTATTCCTGCGATTCTGGTTAGCGGTGTAAGGTCTGGGGTTGCCGTGGGGGGTGGTTTCCCGGTAAAACGGGCGGGCGGGATGTTGCCGGTTGTTGGCGGCGGCGGTGTGCCATTGGGTGCAGAGTTGCTCGGCTAGGCGGCGGGGTTTCAGGGCGGCCAGGGGTAGGGCGTGTTTGATACGCAGGGTTTTGACGCGGCGGCGGGATTGGAGTTCGCGCATTGGGGGGTTGCCTTTGGGGTGCGGGATTTTTTTGATTTTGCGGACATTTTGGCGGGCGGGCGGGGTTGGGACGGGTTGGTAAGAGCGGGACGCCGTTGGGGGATTTTCGCACCCGTATGTGGGTTGTCGGGTTCGGGTATTGTCTGAATCAGGATTTTCGGGATTGGGGGATTGGCGGGATTGGAGTTCGCGCATTGGGGGTTTGCATCTGGGGGTGCGGGATTTTTTGATTTCACTCCCATTTTCCCCCAATTTCTCCCATTGGGGGGGATGGCCGGGTTGTTGGGTTGGGGGCGTTGTCTGAATCAGGATTTTCGGGATTGGGGGATTGGCGGGATGGTTCTGGCAGTCCTGGGGTTCTGATTAGTGGTGTAAGGGATCGGGTTGCCGTGGGGGGTGGTTCCCCGGTGAAACAGGAGGGCGGGATGTTGCCGGTTGTTGGCGCGGCGGTGTGCCATTGGGTGCAGAGTTGCTGGGCTAGGGGGCGGGGTTTCAGGACGGCCAGGGGTAGGGCGTGTTTGCGACGCAGGGTTTTGACGCGGCGGCGGGATTGGAGTTCGCGCATTGGGGGTTTGCCTCCGGGGGTTCGGGATTTTTTTGATTTTGCGGACATTTGCGGACATTTCTGGACATTTTGGCTGGCTGGGCGGGTTGGCAAGAGCGGGGTGTGGTTGGGGGATTTCGCGGCTGTATGTGGGTTGTTGGGTGCGGTTTGTTGTCTGAATCAGGATTTTCGGGATTAGGGGATTGGCAGGATAGTTCTGATGGTTCCGGTATTCCTGCGATTCTGGTTAGGGGTGTAAGGGGTCGGGTTGCCGCGGGGGGTGGTTACCCGGTGAAACAGGCGGGCGGGATGTTGCCGGTTGCGGCTTGGGGCGGGAAGGCTTGGACGATTTCTATGGGTTTTGGGGTGGTTTTGTTGCCTTGGTGGCGGGTTAGGGATTTGTGTAGGGCCATAAAGGTGGTTAGGCGGAGGCCGGAGTCGGCTATCCGCTTGATGAAGGGTTGGGATTCGGGTATGGGACGGTTGTTGGCGCGGCGGTGTGCCATTGGGTGCAGAGTTGCTGGGCTAGGGGGCGGGGTTTCAGGACGGCCAGGGGTAGGGCGTGTTTGCGACGTAGGGTTTTGGCGCGTCGGTGGGATTGGAGTTCGCGCATTGGGGGTTTGCCTCCGGGGGTTCGGGATTTTTTTTGATTTTGCGGACATTTGCGGACATTTCTGGACATTTTGGCTGGCTGGCGGGTTGGGTGTTCTTGGCGTGGGTTGATGTTGCCGGAAGAATCCCGTCATTCTCAGGGAAAGGGGGAATCCAGAGGCTCCGGGGTGGCGAAGGCCGTATTGGGCCGGGGCTGTGGGTTTCCGCTTTGGCGGGAATGACGGTGCGGGGGGCAGTCACAACGGCAATTCTAGGGCGCGTTAGGAATGGCGCGGGTTGTTTGGGGTTGATAGGTATTATGTTAGTGAGTGGTTATCGGGGTTGGCAAGGGGATGGTGTCATCAATTGGGATGGCGGGGGGATGGCGAAGTTCCCCTTTGCGGGCTTGGGGGTAGGGAAAGGGTCTGGCGGGCCAGGGTGGGATTCTTTGCTTTGCTCAGAATGACAGGGGGTGGGTGGGGTGATTGGGGAGTGCTTGGGAGGACGGGCGGCGGGGGGGGGGTGAATTTTTTGTTGGTGGTTGGCTGTATACGGGGGGCGGGCGCACGGCTGTGCGCCCCTACGGGTGCGGGGGGCGGGGGTGGGGTGATGCGGGGGGCGTGTTGGGGATGGTTGCGTTTCTTTGATGCTTTGGGGGTAGGGAAGGGTCTGGCGGCCCTGGGTGGGATTCTTTGCTTTGCTTAGAATGACAGGGGGCGGGCGGAATGGCAGGGGGTGCTTGGGGGGATGGGCGGCGGCGGGGGGGCGAGTTTTTTGTTGGTGGTTGGCCGTATTTGCGGGGGGGTGGGCGCACGGCTGTGCGGCCCTACGGTGCAGGGGTGGGGTGATGTGGGGGGGTGTTGGGGATGGTTGCGTTTCTTTGATGCTTTGGGGGTAGGGAAGGGGCTGGCGGGCTAGGGTGGGATTCTTTGCTTTGCTTAGAATGACAGGGGGCGGGCGGAATGGCAGGAGGTTGCTTGGGGGGATGGGCGGCGGCGGGGGTGCGAGTTTTTGGTTGGTGGTTGGGTGTATACGCGGGGGGGGCGGGCGCACGGCTGTGCGCCCCTACGGGTATGGGGGTGGGGTGATGTGGGGGGGTGTTGGGGATGGTTGCGTTTCTTTGGTGCTTTGGGGGTAGGGAAGGGTGTGGCGGCCCTGGGTGGGATTCTTTGCTTTGCTTAGAATGACAGGGGGCGGGCGGAATGGCAGGGGGTTGCTTGGGGGGATGGATGGCGGGGGGAGGGAGAGTTTTTTGTTGGTGGTTGGCCGTATTTGCTGAGGGACGGGCGCACGGCTGTGCGCCCCTACGGGTATGGGTGTGGGGTGATGTGGGGGTGTGTTGGGGATGGTTGCGTTTCTTTGATGCTTTGGGGGTAGGGGAGGGTCTGGCGGGCTAGGGTGGGATTCTTCGCTTTGCTCAGAATGGCAGGGGGTGCTTGGGGGGATGGGCGGCGGCGGGGGGCGAGTTTTTTGTTGGTGGTTGGCCGTATTTGCGGGGGGGACGGGCACACGGCTGTGCGCCCCTAAGGGTATGGGGGGTTGGTGTGGGGTGATGTGGGGGGGTGTTGGGGATGGTTGCGTTTCTTTGATGCTTTGGGGGTAGGGAAAGGGTCTGGCGGGCTAGGGTGGGATTCTTTGCTTTGCTTAGAGTGACAGGGGGTGGGTGGGGTGCTTGGGGAGTGCTTGGGGGTATGGGCGGTGGCGGGGGGCGAGTTTTTTGTTGGTGGTTGGCCGTATACGCCGAGGGCGCACGGCTGTGCGCCCCTACGGGTATGGGGGGCGGCGGGGTGATGTGGGGGTGGGGACGATTTTGCGGATTTGTTGCGATGCGATGGGTTGGTGGTTGGCCGTATACACGGGGGGACGGGCGCACGGCTGTGCGCCCCTACGGGTATGGGGGATTGGTGGTTGGCCGTATGCACGGGGGGACGGGGGGACGGGTGGGGGGGCCGGGGGGTGAATTGGGGTGGGGGTTTGGGTGTATTATGGGGTGGGTATTTTTTTGGGGAGGGTTTTTTATGGGATGGAGGGGGTTTCGGTTTGGGGGGGCTTTGGGGTTGGGGGTGGTGGTGGTGGCGGCGCCTTTGGTTGCGGCCTGCGGGGGGGGGGCGTCTTATGAGGATTGGGCGGCTACGGACGGGGCCGCGGGGCGGATAAATCTGGACGATGTGCAGGAGGCGTTTAAGGATTCCAAGAGTGCTACCGATTTCGAGCGGCGAGTCAACGAAATATACGAGGGCGACGGGCTGGTGCTGATCCGGGCCCGGCAGGACGGGCAAACGCTTACGCTGGAAGGGTGGGAAGACCTGAACGGGGATACTACCATAAACGAAAGCGACGATGACCAGCTTTTTTCCATCGTGAAGGGAGCCAATGATGAGTATGACCTGAACGGGTATCACGGGAACGGCTATTATCACAGCCATTTCGGGGCCGGGGATTTTCTTTTTACCTACCTGCTGATTTCGTCGCTTTCGGGGCCGCGCTATTATTATTCCACTCCGACGACGCGGGGGGCGGAGATGCGTAGCCAGCGCACTTCTTACCGCAACTCGTCGGCGTATAGCGGGCAGACGCAGCGCAACGCCAGTTACAACAGTCGGCAGGCGTCTTTTGCCGGGTCGCGCTACCAGCAGTCGCGGGGGAATGTCAGCTCGAACCGCAGTTCTTATCAGTCGGCGCAGAGGAGCAGCGGGGCTTTCCAGACCAGCAACACTATCAGCCGCTCCAGTTCGGTGCGCTCGTCATCGTCGGGCAGTTCGGGGGGGTTTGGGGGCGGGGGGGCGATGCGGGTTCGGGGGCGGACGGCGCGGGGGTTTTAGCATCGCCGGGCTGGCTGGCGGGGTTGGTTCTTTTGCGCTGGAGGTATCTCTGGAGGGGATGGGCGCGGAGGATGGAATCCGGCTGGAGTTGCCGCCGGAGCTGCGTTGGGTTGCGCTGTCGGAGTTGCTGGACAGGGTTTTTCCGGCGTCCGATGCGGTTGGCCCCGGCGGGGGGGATGCGCGGGGGGAGGTGGCGGCGCAGTTTGATTTGCGGGCTAATCCTGATCTGCCGGAGATTTACGCTATATTTCTGGAGGTTTGCGAGGAGTGGCGGGACTGGCGGTGCGCTTTGCTGGTGACGCTGGGCGGGGGTGACGGGGAACGAGGGGCGGGGGTTGAGCTGGCGGCTGAGGTGTGGCGGCTTTTGCCTGGGGAGCCGGCGGGGGCGGGGCCGCCGGTTTTGGCGTTGCATCTGGAGCAGCAGTATTGCGCTCTGGAGTATGCGGTTCGGCACGGGTTCTGGGCGGGACGGGGGGAGCTGCTGGAGTGGCTGCGGGGTTTGACGTTGCTGTATTTTTTGGATAAGCACGAGGCGCGGCTGGATTCCGGGGATGCGGCGGAATGGGGGCCGGGGCTGCGGGGGGCAGTGGAGGGGTTGAGCGGTGAGGGGTTGATTGTTGCGGCGGCGGATGGGGCGCATTACTCGATTACGCGGGAAGGGCGGCGGTTTATCGGCGGGCTGCTGGCGGAAACGGAGTCTTTTATTGACCAGTTTGACCATTATCAGGATACGGCGGTTTACCCGGATTTGGAAATGGCGGAGTTCGGGGTTGGGCGGGGGGTTGATTTGCGGGTGCAGGCGTTTTTGGCGGAGGGGGTGAATCCGGTTCGCGCGGTGTTTTTGTTGCGGCTGTATGACGGGACGCTGGATGCGCGGCTGGCGGACTGGTGGGAGGCTATCGAGGATGAGGGGTTTTATGAGTGGGTTCTGGAGCCGGTGGTGAATCGCTATGGGGTTGATGCGGCGGTGATGGAGGCGGTGCTGGAAAGCGGGTATTCTTGGCTGGAGGAGCGGCAGGAGGAGGCGCGGGCGCGGGCGGCGCGGGAGGAGGTTTTGCGGCGGGCCGGGGGGATGGAGGGCGGGGGGGCGGCCTTGTGCTGATGCTCTTTTGGGGGGGGTGAGGGGGATGATTGCGCGGTTCCCTTTTGGCGCACTGGGCTACGGGAGGGGTCTTGTTGCCCAAGGTGGGATTCTTCGCTTTGCTCAGAATGACAGATTGGCGTTTGGGGTGGCGGATGGTGCTTAGGGTGACGGATGGGTTTGGCGCCTTGGGCTAAGGGATGAGTCTTGTCGCCCAAGGCGGGATTCTTCGCTTTTGCTCAGAATGACAGAATGGCGCTTAGGGTGACGGATGGTGCTTGGGGTGACGGATGGGTTTGGCGCCTTGGGCTAAGGGATGAGTCTTGTCGCCCTAGGTGGGATTCTTCGCTTTGCTCAGAATGACAGATTGGCGCTTAGGGTGGCGGATGGTTTTGGCGCCTTGGGCTAAGGGATGAGTCTTGTCGCCCTAGGGGGGATTCTTCGCTTTGCTCAGAATGACGGATTGGCGTTTGGGGTGGCGGATGGTGCTTAGGGTGCCGGATGGGTTTGGCGTCTTGGGCTAAGGGATGAGTCTTGTCGCCCAAGGCGGGATTCTTCGCTTTGCTCAGAATGACAGATTGGCGTTTGGGGTGACGGATGGTGCTTAGGGTGACGGATGGGTTTGGCGACTTGGGCTAAGGGATGAGTCTTGTCGCCCAAGGTGGGATTCTTCGCTTTGCTCAGAATGACAGAATGACGCTTAGGGTGACGGATGGTGCTTGGGGTGGCGGATGGGTTTGGCGCCTTGGGCTAAGGGAAGGGTCTTGCCGCCCTAGGTGGGATTCTTCGCTTTGCTCAGAATGACAGATTGGCGCTTGGGGTGGCGGATGGTGCTTAGGGTGGCGGATGGGTTTGGCGTCTTGGGCTAAGGGAAGGGTCTTGCCGCCCTAGGTGGGATTCTTCGCTTTGCTCAGAATGACAGATTGGTTGCTCAGGGCGGCAGGCAGTTGCTCGGAGTGGCGGGCGGCGGGTGGGGGTTTTGTGATTTTTTGTTAGATTGCCATGAATAGAATCATGGCGGAGCTTATTACTGCGGCGCTTTCTACGAAGGCTACGCCTATGTTGTGGTCGGCGGATAGGGCTTGGGAGATGCGGACGGTGGGTAGGATTATGAGGTCTACTAGGAGGCGCATTGCGTAGAGTAGGGCGAAGCCTAGGACTCCGAAGGTTAGGAAGGCGGCGATGCTTTCGCCCCAGCCGTCGAAGCCGCCGAATACGGCTTTCAGGGTGACCAGCCCTATGGCTATGAGGTTGCCGCCTAGGGCTACGCCTACGGCGGGGTTGTCGGCTTCGATTTCGCCGTGGATGTCAAAGGGGGTGGTTAGCTGGTAGAACAGGGCGAAAATGACCAGCAGCACTAGGCCCATACCGAAAAAGGCTAGGGCGACTAGGGCGGCTTCGGTTTCGCTGGTTCCGACGTCGCCGGCTACGGCTCCGGCAATCAGGAGTCCGGTGGCGACGTACATTCCGAACTCGGCGGCGCCGGCGCCGGCGTTCCGGTCTTGGACTACTTCCTGCTCTAGGTGGAACTTGTAGAGTATGAGCCGGTCGAACAGCACGCGGACCAGATTCAGGGCTACGATTCCGGCTAGGGAGTAGAGGAATACGCGGAGGACTTCGGTGGCGAAATCCCGGTTGAAGCCGAATCCGTCGGCCAGTACCGGCGTTTGGAGGGGCTGGTAGAGGACGCCTAGGAAAACTAGGATCACGGCTAGGAGGTAGCCGCTTAGCCGCAGGGCTACGGCTAGGTTGGCTTTTTCCGTTACTTCCTGGTCGATGCGGTGGCGGGTTACTAGGTCGCGGGCGAGCTTGGCTAGGGCCAGGATTATCAGCCCTTCGACGATGAAGACTAGGCCGCGGGGGAAGGTTTGGAGCGTGTCTATAAATGATTCAATCATTGGCTGCTCCGGTTGCAGGGTGTTGGGCGCTGTATTATGGCCTTTATTGCCGGATGGTCTGGATTCCCGCTTTCGCGGGAATGACGGTTGGGGTGCGGCGATGGTCGGGCAGGGTGCGGCGATGGCCGGGCAGGGTATTGTAATGGATGGGCAGGATACGGCGATGGGCGGGTAGGGTACGGGTAGGGTGCGGCGATGGCGGTATGGGCAGGCGGTGGCGGGCGTTGGGTTCAGGGGGTTGGGCGGTCGCCTTTGTACAGGGTGATGCGTTCCGGGGATATTACTTCGCTGAATACGGCCTCGAAGGGGCGGCCCTCGCGTTTGGTGATGGACAGGGTCCAGTCGCCGGGTTCGCGGATAAAGTCCCAGTGGTAGAAGCTTTCGCCCGGCCCTCGGTTGTCGCGGTAGAAGGTGGCTTCGGAGCTGGTGCGGTAGTGGTAGTTGTCGCCGTCGATGGTGACGTAGTTGTCTATGGAGTGTTCTTCGTCTAGCTGGATTAGGTCGTCTTCGCTTAGGCCGGTGCGGTTTAGGCCGGAGGGGCCGTCGTCTGGGGTCATAGTGATGAGCAGGTCATCGCCGTCGCTCCAGTCGATCCAGAGGCGGGTATCGCCGTCTACGCAGAGGAGTTCGTACCAGGTGTCGGAGGGGCTGGCGTAGCGGTGGATTCGCTCGATGTAGAAGGGGCGGTATTCGTATTCGAGGGACATTCCGGTAAGGGTGAGGACGTCGCCGACGCGGGCGGCGCGGATGCTTTCGTCGGGCGGTGGCCCGGCGGGGGTTTGGCGCCGATTTTTCTTTCCGCGGCCAAAGAGTGAGCGCAGCATATATCAGCCTCCCGGTTGCCGGGCGGGTTGGACATTCCGGTGTCCGGCGCGTTGAGTGTACTCAGGTAGGGGGTGGAGGTCAATCTTGGGGGTGTTGGGTGGGGGGGCTTTTGTCTGAATCAGGATTTTCAGGATTAGAGGATTTTCGGGATTGGGGGATTTTTTGGCACCTTTGTCTGAATCAGGATTTTCAGGATTAGAGGATTTTCGGGATTGGGGGGATTTTTTGGCACCTTTGTCTGAATCAGGATTTTCAGGATTAGAGGATTTTCGGGATTGGGGGGATTTTTTGGCACCTTTGTCTGAATCAGGATTTTTAGGATTAGAGGATTTTCGGGATTGGGGGATTTTTTGCGCGGGGGAATAAATTTGCCGTTGGCTCCTAACTTTCCTCGACAACGGTAAGCACTGCTAGGGAATAATCGCCGCCTTGGTAATCCCCTCGCGCACGTCTATGTTGCCGCCCTGCCAGTCGGTCAAGACTTCCGACGATGGAGCGGCGATGGGCGTTACCCTTCGGGCTTCATCCGGGAATCACTGGCGGGAACCAGCGGCTCCAGATTTCCGAGCGGGGGATTTGGATTCCGGCTAGGGGCTCGTTGGGGGCCTGTTTTTCCGAATGCCAGTGGCGCGGTTGGTGGTGGGCGATTATGTCTGCGGAGTAGACGTGTCCGGCTATGTCGGCGTCCAGCATTGCCCGGGCCATTGTCAGGGCGGAAAATCCCCGGGCGGTGCCGATGTCTAGGGCTATTACGGGATGGCCGGATTCGGCGGCGCGGAGGATCAGCTTGTAGAGTAGCAGGCCGTGTTCGCCGCCATCGCCGCCGCGCAGGGTGGTGGCGGCGCGGGTGTACCAGTCGTTGGATGGGCTGCGGGGGGGCAGTTCGGCCAGCTTTCGCCGGAAGGGCGTAACGCTGGCGCCCGGCGGGATCAGCGGGGTTGCGGTCAAATATGCGCTCCATGCTTGAGGGGGCGGGTGGCCGGTAGACATTCCGGCGTCGGGCGGGTTGAGTGTACTCAGGTGGGGGATGGAGGTCAATCTTGGGGGGCTTTTGTCTGAATCAGGATTTTCGGGATTGGGGGATTTTGGGGCCTTTGTCTGAATCAGGATTTTCAGGATTAGAGGATTTTGGGGATTGGGGGGTGGTTTGGATGGGGGTGGGGTTGGGTTTGCGGGGGGATTGGGGTTGTGGAAGGTGGTATAATGCGGGCGATTACCGCCGTGGGGTTAGGGGCGGAGAATTGTTGATGATAGGGGGAAGGTTATGCACGTCGGGTACTTCACCGAGCGTCCTTATCAGGACCCGCAATCCGGTTACTTCGGGGCCACCGGCAAGCCCATAATGGACTTGACGGTCAGCAACGAGATTTACGATCCGCAGTTGGGGGCCCATCTCTATAACCGCTACCTGGACGAAAAGCTGTACGCGGAGGAGATGGGGTTCGACGGGCTGATGCTGAACGAGCATCACGGGACGCCTTTTTGTATGGGCGGGGCGATGAATGTGGAGGCGAGCATTCTGGCGCGGATTACCAAGCGGGCCAAGATTGTGTTGCTGGGGAACATCATTCCCATTTGGGACGACCCGCTGTGGCTGGTGGAACAGCTTTCGATGATTGATATGATTTCCCACGGGCGGCTGGTGTCGGGCTGGGTGCGCGGGACGGGGCGGGAGAGCGTGGCGCATAACGCGCCGCCGCCCTACAACTGGGAGCGGTTCCAGGAGGCCCACGAGTTTATCGTCAAGGCGTGGACGACGCCCGGGCCGTTCCGCTGGGAGGGGAAGCATTATCAGTTCCGGCACGTTAATCCGTGGGCGCGGCCTTACCAGAAGCCGCATCCGCAGGTGTGGCTGCCGGGGGTCATCAGCCGCGACTCGCTGATGTGGGCCGCCGAGAAGCGGATTCCGTACATAATGCTGTCCACGGAGCTGGATCCGACCAAGCGGGCGTTCCAGCTTTACCACGACACCGCCGCGGAGCTGGGCTATGAGTCGGGGCCGCAGAATTTGGGCTATCTGTGGAAGGTGCACGTGGACGAGACCGAGGAGCTGGCGGAGGAGGCGGGGCGCAAGTTTGTGCAGGGGCCGAGCAATCCTTTCTTGGCGGGGAACGAAGGAACCACGAATCCGGCGCTGCTGAATCTGCCGGGGCTGACTTCGCGGCGGCGGGTGCTGCCTACGCAGGGGAGCGCCACGGCGGCCCGGGGCGGGCCGGCGAGCGTCTTGGGACGGGCTTACGAGCAGCAGATCGCGGACTATACCATCATTTCTGGGACGCCGAAGACGGTTATTCCCAAGATTCGGCACGTGCTGGAGTACCTGCGGCCGGGCAGCGTCTTTTTCTGGGACGGCGACGGGGCGATGACCCACGATGACACTATGCGCAGTCTGCGGCTGATGGGCGAAGAGGTGATACCGGCAGTCAAGGAAATGGCCAAGGAACTGGAACTGCCGAGCTCCTTTGAGATCAATCCGGCCACCGGCAAGCCTTTCCCGGAGGAAACCGCCAACGAAGCGGGCGGTCACGGCGCGGACTAGGGTGTGGGTTGCGGGGAGATTGTAATGCGCGGGGGCGGCGTGGGAGCCGCCCCTTTCAATAACAATGTTCATTTCCAACACGGGAGGCCGGACTATGACTGTCAAGCACACTACAGTGCCTTATTACCCGCCCTCGGAGCAGTTTCCAGAACGGTTGCCTAGGAACGATATGCAAAATTCGATTTATCTTGATTACCCTGGTCACCAGCCTGCTTTGAACCGTCATTACGGGGATTCGGCCAGCGTTCTGGTTATCAGCGAGATGCCTGTTGGCTGGAATTTGAGCAGGCGTAGGGGGTTGCTTTATCCTGATTTGCTGGTCGCTTTCGGGGTTGACCGGGTTGAGGCCATTGCCCGGCGGGGTTACGCTATTGACTTCCATGGCAAGCCGCCGGATTTTGTGCTGGAAATCGCGTCATTGAACACTGCCGAAAACGATTACCGCGAGAAACGGAAGGGTTATGCCGGTTACGGGGTGCCGGAGTACTGGCGTTTTGATCCTACCGGGGGCGACCACTATCCGGTTGGGCTGGCGGGCGACCGGCTGGTGGACGGGGAGTATCAGCCGATAAGCATTGTCCGGGTGGACGATGAGCGGTATTGGGGGCATAGCGATGTGCTGAATTTGGATTTGTGCTGGGAGTATGGGCAGTTGCGCTGGTATGATCCGGTGTCGCAGGAGTACCTTCGGACGCATGATGAGGAAGCGGATGGGCGGCTTGCTGCTGAAGCGGAGGCTGCGGAAAGCCGCGCTCGTGTCCGGGAGTTGGAGGAGGAACTGCGTCGCCGGTCTGAGTGAGTGGGATGATTGCGGAATTTCCGCTAACAATGTTCGTTTTTGCCTGAACTGCTGGATTCCCGCTTTCGCGGGGGTGACGGGGTTTTTGGATGTTATAACGGGAGGTTGGACTATGACTGTGAAGCACACTACAGTTCCTTATTACCCGCCCTCGGAACAGTTTCCAGAACGGTTGCCTAGGAACGATATGCAAAATTCGATTTATCTTGATTACCCTGGTCACCAGCCTGCTTTGAACCGTCATTATGGGGATTCGGACAGCGTTCTGGTTATCAGCGAGATGCCTGTTGGGTGGAACCTTAGCAGGCGTAGGGGGTTGCTGTATCCTGATTTGCTGGTCGCTTTCGGGGTTGACCGGGCCGAGGCCATTGCCCGGCGGGGTTATGCTATTGATTATCATGGCAAGCCGCCGGATTTTGTGCTGGAAATCGCGTCATTGAACACTGCCGAAAACGATTACCGCGAGAAACGGAAGGGTTATGCCGGTTACGGGGTGCCGGAATACTGGCGGTTTGATCCTACCGGGGGCGACCACTATCCGGTTGGTCTGGCGGGCGACCGGCTGGTGGACGGGGAGTACCAGCCGATAAGCATTGTCCGGGTGGACGATGATCGGTATTGGGGGCATAGCGCGGCGCTGAATCTGGATTTGTGCTGGGAGTATGGGCAATTGCGCTGGTATGATCCGGTGTCGCAGGAGTACCTTCGGACGCATGATGAGGAGGCGGAGGGACGGCTTGCCGAGCGGGAGGGACGCATTGCCGCTGAAGCGGAGGCTGCGGAAAGCCGCGCTCGTGTCCGGGAGTTGGAGGAGGAGCTGCGCCGACGGTCTTTGTGAGTGGGATGATTGCGGAATTTCCGCTAACAATGTTCGTTTTTGCCTGAACTGGTGGATTCCCGCTTTCGCGGGGGTGACGGGGTTTTTGGATGTTATAACGGGAGGCCGGACTATGACTGTCAAGCACACTACGGCTCCATATTACCCGCCGTCGGAGCAGTTCCCGGAACGGCCGCCTAGGAACGATATGCAAAACTCGATTTATCTTGATTATCCTGGGCACCAGCCCGCTTTGAATCGTCATTATGGGGATTCGGCCAGCGTTCTGGTTATCAGCGAGATGCCTGTTGGGTGGAACCTTAGCAGGCGTAGGGGGCTGCTGTATCCTGATTTGCTCGTTGCTTTCGGGGTTGACCGGATTGAGGCCATTGCCCGGCGGGGTTACGCTATTGATTATCATGGCAAGCCGCCGGATTTTGTGCTGGAAATCGCGTCATTGAACACTGCTGAAAACGATTACCGCGAGAAACGGAAGGGTTATGCCGGTTACGGGGTGCCGGAATACTGGCGGTTTGACCCTACCGGGGGCGACCATTATCCGGTTGGGCTGGCGGGCGACCGGCTGGTGGACGGGGAGTACCGGCCCATAACGATTGTCCGGGTTGATGATGATCGGTATTGGGGGCATAGCGATGTGCTGAATCTGGATTTGTGCTGGGAGTATGGGCAGTTGCGCTGGTATGATCCGGTGTCGCAGCAGTACCTTCGGACGCATGATGAGGAAGCGGATGGGCGGCTTGTTGAGCGGGAGGGGCGCATTGCCGAGCGGGAGGGGCGCATTGCCGCTGAAGCGGAGGCTGCGGAAAGCCGCGCTCGTGTCCGGGAGTTGGAGGAGGAGCTGCGTCGCCGGTCTGAGTGAGTGGGATGATTGCGGAATTTCCGCTAACAATGTTCGTTTTTGCCTGAACTGCCGGATTCCCGCTTGCGTGGGAATGACGGGGTTTTTGGATGTTATAACGGGAGGCCGGACTATGACTGTCAAGCACACTACAGTGCCTTATTACCCGCCGTCGGAGCAGTTTCCCGAAAGGTTGCCTAGGAACGATATGCAAAACTCGATTTATCTTGATTACCCTGGTCACCAGCCCGCTTTGAATCGTCATTATGGGGATTCGGACAGCGTTCTGGTTATCAGCGAGATGCCTGTGGGGTGGAACCTTAGCAGGCGTAGGGGGTTGCTGTATCCTGATTTGCTGGTCGCTTTCGGGGTTGACCGGGCCGAGGCCATTGCCCGGCGGGGTTACGCTATTGACTTCCATGGCAAGCCGCCGGATTTTGTGCTGGAAATCGCGTCCTTTCGTACTGCCGAAAACGATTACATAGGGAAGCGGAAGGGTTATGCCGGTTATGGGGTGCCGGAATACTGGCGGTTTGATCCTACCGGGGGCGACCACTATCCGGTTGGGCTGGCGGGCGACCGGCTGGTGGACGGGGAGTATCAGCCGATAAGCATTGTCCGGGTGGATGATGATCGGTATTGGGGGCATAGCGATGTGCTGAATCTGGATTTGTGCTGGGAGTATGGGCAGTTGCGCTGGTATGATCCGGTGTCGCAGGAGTATCTTCGGACGCATGATGAGGAAGCGGATGGGCGTAATGCCGCCGAGCGCCAGCGCGACGCCGAGCGGGAGGGACGTCTTGCTGAGCGGGAGGGGCGCCTTGCCGCTGAAGCGGAGGCAGCGGAAAGCCGCGCCCGTGTCCGTGAGTTGGAGGAGGAACTGCGGCGTCGTTCTTTGTGAGTGGGGCGATTGCGGAATTTTCTTTTGTTACGAAGTAATTTCGCAGTTGTGTCAATGGCGATGTTCGTTTTTGCCTGAGCTGCTGGATTCCCGCTTTCGTGGGGGTGACGGGGTTTTTGGATGTTATAACGGGAGGCCGGACTATGACTGTCAAGCATACCACAGTTCCTTATTACCCGCCGTCGGAGCAGTTCCCGGAACGGTTGCCTAGGAACGATATGCAAAATTCGATTTATCTTGATTACCCTGGACACCAGCCTGCCTTGAACCGTCATTACGGGGATTCGGCCAGCGTTCTGGTTATCAGCGAGATGCCTGTTGGGTGGAATTTGAGCAGGCGGAGGGGGTTGCTGTATCCTGATTTGCTGGTCGCTTTCGGGGTTGACCGGGCCGAGGCCATTGCCCGGCGGGGCTACGCTATTGACTTCCATGGCAAGCCGCCGGATTTTGTGCTGGAAATCGCGTCATTGAACACTGCCGAAAACGATTACCGCGAGAAACGGAAGGGTTATGCCGGTTACGGGGTGCCGGAATACTGGCGGTTTGATCCTACCGGGGGCGACTATTATCCGGTTGGGCTGGCGGGCGACCGGCTGGTGGACGGGGAGTATCAGCCGATAAGCATTGTCCGGGTGGACGATGATCGGTATTGGGGGCATAGCGATGTGCTGAATCTGGATTTGTGCTGGGAGTATGGGCAGTTGCGCTGGTATGATCCGGTGGCGCAGGAGTACCTTCGGACGCATGATGAGGAAGCGGATGGGCGTAATGCCGCCGAGCACCAGCGCGACGCCGAGCGGGAGGGACGGCTTGCCGAGCGGGAGGGACGTCTTGCCGCTGAAGCTGAGGCTGCGGAAAGCCGCGCCCGTGTCCGTGAGTTGGAGGAGGAACTGCGCCGTCGTTCTCTGTGAACGGGACGATTGCGGCATTTCCTTTTGTTAGGAAATAATTTTGTAGGCGTCTCAATGGCAATGCTTGTTTTTGCCTGAACGGCTGGATTCCCGCTTTCGCGGGAATGGCGGGGTTTTGGCGTGTTGCGGGGGTGGGGTGATAGACGGCCATAGTGATGGGCGACGGCATGATGGCAGACGGCGGAAATAATTTTGTAGGCGTCTTAATGGCAATGCTTGTTTTTGCCTGAACTGGTGGATTCCCGCTTTCGCGGGAATGACGGGGGTTTGGCGGGTTGCGGGGGCGGGGTAGCAGACGGCCGTAGTTGATGGCCGGGTGGGTTTGCTGTGCGTTCAGGGGCATTATTTCTTGAGAGGGCGAATGTGATGTTTAGTGATATGTTTCGCCGCCTTTTTTGCTTATTCGGCGGCGATGTGGTGGGGTTGGTTTGATGGGCGAGCGGTTGTTTGGCGCGGATGTGGCTGTTATTGGCGGTGGGCCGGCCGGGAGCGCGGCGGCTACTATGCTGGCGCGGCAAGGGTGGCGGGTGGCGCTGCTGGAGCGGGAGCGGTTTCCGCGGGAACACGTGGGGGAGTCGCTGTTGCCGGCTAGTATGCCGGTGCTGGAAGAGCTGGGGGTGATGCCGGCAGTGCTGGGGGCCGGGTTTTTGCCCAAGTATGGGGCTACTATGGTTTGGGGACGTGATCCTGAGCCGTGGAGCTGGCATTTTCGGGAAACTAGCTTGTTGTATCCTCATGCTTTTCAGGTGTGGCGGCCTGATTTCGACCGGATTCTGCTGGAAAACGCCCGGGCCTGCGGGGTTGAGGTGTGGGAGGGGTGCCGGGTCTCCGGGGTGGCCTTTCGACAAGATCGGGACGGGCGGGGTGGTGGCGATGCGGCCATTCGTCACGCATCGGATGGTGGCGGGGCGGCCATTGGTTACGCATCGGGTGGTGGCGGGGCGGCCATTGGTTACGCATCGGGTAGTGATGGGGCGGCTTTTGGTTACGCGCCGGGTGGTGATGGGGCGGTGATTCGGTACTCGCTGGATGCGGGGGGGCGGGGGGAGCTTTCGGCGCGGTTTGTGGTGGATGCGAGCGGGCAGGCGGCGTTGCTGGCGCGGCAGATGGGGACGCGCCGTTGGGATTCTTTTTTTCGCAACTTGGCGGTGTATGGCTATTTCGAGGGCGCGGAGCCTTTGCCGTCGCCCGATGAGAACAATATATTTATCGAAGCCTACGAACACGGCTGGTTTTGGACTATTCCGCTGCATACGGGCTGGAGTAGCGTGGGGGCGGTGGTGGACAACCGCACGGGGCAGGAAGGCATCCGGCGGCTGGGGGCGCGGGGGTTTTTGTCGGGGCAGCTATCTCAGACGCGGCATACGGCGGGCAGGTTGCGCGACGCCCGGTGGGTTGCCGGGCCTCGGGTGGTGAGGGACTGGTCTTATTCATCCGGGCGAACCGCGGGGCCGGGGTATGTGCTGACCGGGGATTCGGCCTGTTTCGTTGATCCGCTGTTTTCGTCGGGGGTGCATCTGGCGTTGATGTCGGGGGTGATGGCCGCGGCCTATGCCACTACTGCGCTGAAGGCGCTGGAAAGCGGAGATGCGGAATTGCGGGACAGGGCCGGGGAGGTTTATCAGGAGCTTTATTATAAGGAATATAACCAGTTTAGGGAGATGGCGCGGCTGTTTTATGCCAGCAATCTTACTTCGGATTCCTACTTTTGGGAGGCGCGGCGCATCGTAGAGAGGGACGGGGGCGAGGAGCAGTATTCGCCGCGGCACAGCTTTATCCAGGCGGTGGCCGGGCAGCCGCCGCGGGGTTACGAGCGGGCGGTGCTGGAACGGGGCGAGGCTCCGGCCGGATTCGCCGCCAGTGTGCGGGTGGTGGAGGGGGAGCGGGCCGGGCGGGCGCAGCGCATCGCGGCCCTGCGGTCGGATCCGCAGCGCAACCAGCTTCTGGCGGCGGCGCCCCGGCTGGCCGAAGGGGTACGGGTGGCCCGCAAGCCGGTGCTGGCGGAGGGGGAGTTCGTGTGGGGTTACAGCCTGAGCGCGGTGTCGCAGCCGGAAGGGGCGCCGTGCAGCGAGCTGGTGGCGGCGTTGGTGTCGCTGATGGACGGGCGGGCTGCGGTGTCGGCGCTGGTGGAGCGTCTGGGGCCGGGGCTGTCGCAGGCTTCCCGCGCCCAACTGGAGGCGGCGGTGACCCGCACTGTGGAAATCCTGTATATTGACGGCACGATAGAGCGGCTGGGCTTGCCGGGGCGGGTTTAACGCAGCCGGGGCGGGTTTAACGCAGAGTACGCAGAGATTTGCGCAGAGGGCGCAGAGTTTTTCTTTTGATTGCATCTTTGCGTTCTCTGCGTTAAAGAAATAGTTGGAAAACCGCAATCTAAGGGAGGGTCTAATGACTACTAGGCAGATTCCTACGGAGGAGCAGGTTATACAATGGATGGATACCCTGAGCAATTGGGGGCGGTGGGGTGATGATGACCAGCTTGGCACGCTGAACCTGATTACCGACGCCAAGCGGGCGCAGGCCGCCGCGCTGGTTAAGGAGGGCATCAGCGTCACTTGCTCGCGGCTTATCGTGCCGGAGATTGCGCCGGATGTGACGTCCATTCCGCCGTTGCATTATATGATTCGGGCGGGGGACAGTTGCCCGGACGAGGGGCCGGGGGGGACGTCCGACTTTATCGGGCTGTCGTTCCACGGGCTGACCATCACCCACTTGGACAGCCTTTGCCATCAGGTCTGGAACGGCAGGATGTATAACGGGCGGCCGGCGTCGGAGGTTAATTCCGAAAGCAAGGCCAACAGTCTGGATATAGACAAGGCCCAGAACGGCATTGTGACTCGCGGCGTGTTGCTGGACATTACCAAAGTGAAGGGCAAGCCGTGGCTGGAGTCGGGCGAGGGCGTCTTTACTGAAGATTTGGAGGCCGCGGAGCAGGCGCAGGGCGTGTGGGTGGAGGAGGGCGACGCGCTGATGCTGCGCTTGGGGTGGTACAAGCGGCGGCTGGAGCTGGGGCCGCCGGCGGCGGGAAGGCCGGGACTGCACGCGGAAACGCTGCCCTGGCTGAAGGAGCGGGGCGTGGCTTTGGTGGGCGGGGACGCATCGCAGGACGCCGAACCTAGCGGCTATCCCGGCATCGGGCTGCCGGTGCATAAGGTGGGCATCGTGGGGATGGGGCTGTGGCTGATTGACGCGGGGAACTGCGAGGAGCTGGCGGCGGTCTGCGAGCGGCTGGGGCGCTGGGAGTTTATGTTCAATGTGGCTCCGTTGCGTTTCAAGAACGCTACAGGGTCGCCGGTGAACCCGCTGGCGATTTTCTAGGGCGATAGCCGGGCTGCGATGTTGCAAGACCTGTTTGGCCGCCGGATTCAGCTTACCGATGAGGGATGGTCACATATTATCGGGGAGCATCCGTATATGGTAGACTTCCAAGGGGAAGTTGGAGAAACGCTGCGAGATCCCGAACAAATCCGGCGGTCGGCCAGAGACCCTGATAGATGCAGTCTTTACTATAGATGGTATTCCGGTACTGTCGTTGGAGACAAATGGGTGTGTGTGGTAATTAAGGTCTTGCCCGGGGAAGCCTTTGTTCAGACTGCATACGCCACTGGCAAAATCAAGCGAGGTGAATTGTTGTGGCCGACCTGAAAAAAGCTATGGAGATCGTTGACATAAATCTCCTTGAGCAAGGGCGGGTTAGCGTTTGGTACGATAATACCGGGTATTTATGCGAAGCGATTTGGGTTAGGGGGCTAACCTATTTTACCGGCTGCGAACACGAAGAAGTGTTGCCGATGGTGGATATGGAAGAAAATCTTTGCGGATTTATGATTCACGATGTCGAATGGATTAGCGACGGAGTGAACGGATATGTCGCCGTCAACCTGAAATCGGATCTGCCCCAGAAGACAACCGGGAGCGATATTAACGGACAACCGGGAAATTCTATGCTAGGCGCATTTCGGCATAACTCCATCGAACAAGGGATAATCAGAATTTGCTTCGACCGGGATGCGCATTATTGCGAAGTCGTTTGGGGCGATGGCGGCATCAGCTTCGCGTCGACCGAAAACGAATTTATACTGGCTTTAGTGGATAAGGACGGCGTTCTCTGCGGATTCAGAATCGTAAATACGCATTGGCTGGCAGAAAACCCCAAGGGTTTCGTGAGTGCCGAACTGAAAACCCGAATGGCGGTAAATGCGGGGTGAACCGTTGTATGCGCCTTGCTGATTAAGCGCCGTTCTAAAGAAAGCGGGAATCCGTATTTTCGTAACCTTAAACAGGAGATAACCCCAATGACTATGCAAAGCGACACATTGCAGGGCAGAATCGCTATTGTTACCGGGGCGGGCAGCCCTATTGGGATGGGGCGCTCGATTACTACTGCGCTGGTGCGGGCCGGGGCGCGGGTGGCGATGCTGGATATTAACGAGGACTGGCTGGAGCAGTCGGCCAACGATATGCGCGAAATCGGGGGGGATGACGCCGTGCTGCCTATTGTGGCGGACGTTACCAGCCCGGAGTCGGCGGATGGGGCCGTCCGCCGGGTTATTGGCGAGCTGGGCGGGCTGCATATTCTGGTCAATAACGCCGGGATTAACGCCCGCACCGGCGGGTTCGGGGCCGGGGCCGCGGGGAGCCAGAACGATTTTTGGGGCATAGCGCCCGAGGCCTGGCTGCGGGTGATTGATGTCAACTTGAGCGGGCCGTTTTTGATGTCTCACGCGGTGGCTCCGTATCTGGTGGAGCAGGGCCACGGGCGCATTATCGGAGTGACCACCAGTATGGACACGATGTGGCGCAAGGGCGGCGCGCCTTACGGGCCGTCGAAGGCGGGGCATGAGGCACTGGTGGCGATTATGGCGCAGGATTTGGAAGGCACGGGGGTTACGGCCAATGTGCTGACGCCGGGCGGGGCCACGGCGACGAATATGGTGCAGCCGCCGGAGGGGGCGACCGCCGACGCGCTGATACAGCCGGAGGTGATGCAGTCGCCGGTGGTCTGGATTGCGTCGGACGAGGCGGCGCACTGGAACGGGCGGCGCATTATAGCGTATCACTGGGACGATGGGCTGCCGCTGGAGGAGCGGCTGGAAAGGTGCAGTGCTCCGGCGGCGTGGCCGCAGTTGGGGTTGCAGGCGGTGCATCCTGATTGGTTTGGGCGGGCGTAGGGGCGTGGGGGATAACGGCTGGGAGCGCGAGGGACGGTGGGTTTTTCCTGCCGTCCCTTGCGCTCCCAGCTGATATGATTTATATTCATCCTTAATCCTGATTTGCATCCGTTAGCATCATTTGGGCAAGAGGTTATGGGGATGTTATTTTCGGCTAATGGTAAAAGTAGCATACATAACATCGTTGGCGTTCAGGTTCCGGTGTGTTACTACTGCGGGAAAGGGCTGGATTTCGAGTTCGACTATTCCTGCATAACCTGTGGTCTCATAACTTGCGACGCCCACAATGAGGTTTGTTCGGAAGAATATGATGAGCATTACGAGGAAAAGGGGTGTGATTTGGTTACTTGCTTTGTGTGTTTCGAAGCGCATACGAATGCGCATCATTCCGACATTATCTAGCATTGTCGTACCACAAAGAGGCGGTAAATGAACACTGATACAACGGCCTATGCGATGGCGCAAGAAGGTCTGCAACAAATCGAGGAAGCGATATTCAAGTTACTGGCAGCCAACCCTCAAGGTCTGCGAAATGCTCAGATTGCAGACTTGCTTGGGTTGCATTCAGATTTCCGAGGACGTCAAAGGGACTATCTGACTTACTCAGTTTTGGGTGGTCTACTCGCCAAAGGGAAAGCTGTCCGAAGCGACGAAACCAAACTTTTTACCAATGCACCAATGAAGAAAGAAGACATTGACGTGGCAACTATAGGGAAGGCTATGTATGCGGAAATTCGAGAGGAATTGGAAAAAACTCAAAAAGGGAAAATGGTCGTCATTGACGTTTTAAGTGGAGACTATGAGATTGGCGATGATGACTTGGAAGCCACAATGCGATTGATTGAGCGTCATTCTGACGCACTCACTTGGGGTGAGCTTATCGGTTATCCGGCTCCTTACCGTATGGGAGTACGGATCCAATTTGGGGGCGCATGATCAAGGGGCGAGTAGAGGTATCAGGAACCGAAAGCGGTATTGTCTACCTGGAACCACGGATTGCTGTCAGTGTTGCAGGCCGTGACACAAATTTTTGGACGGGAACGGCTGTTATAGATACGGGATTCAATGGTTGGTTGACTCTCCCTGAAAGCATCATACAGGAGCTTGGTTTAACTTACTATGGACGACGGCCTGCCGTTCAAGCCAGCGGTGAAGCTCAATTGTTTCTCATTTACGGGGCTATGGTGTCTTGGGATGGAGAACACCGGGCAGTGTTGGTTCATCAAGCAGAAGGCACTCCTCTGGTAGGAATGGGTTTGCTGAAAGGCAGCCGTCTTATTATGGACACTCGCGAAGGCGGCGATGTAATAATCGAAGCTATCCCCGGCCAGTAAGCTAACTGAAATATCCTGTATTAGGCATAATGACCGTAGCAGGGGCAAAGTCGGCGTCGAAAATTTGTTGCGAGCTTTCGTTTATTCCACTGGACGCCTCGACAAGTCCGGGGGGGTGGCGTGGCGGGGGGCGGCTATGGGCTGGCCGGGGGCGGGCGGTTCTAGGAAGGTTACGCTGTTGTAGAAGTCGTCTAGGGCTATGAACGTTCCGTGTTCTTGGGCCCATTCGCGCATCCGGCGGTTGCAGCTGTGGCGCCAGGACAGGACTTCGATGCGCCATCCGCGGCGGCGCATACGCTCTAGGTCGGCGTGGAAGCCTACGCCGTCGTCGAAGCCGCTGCCGTCGCCGGTTAGCAGGACGGCGATTCCGGGGTCGACGTTGTAGTCGAATGCGTCGCGCATCATAGCAATTTGCAACGCTTGGTCTACGCCTTGTTCCCGGCCTTGTATCGCGCCGCGTTCCAGTAAGTGAACTGTGGCTCCCTCGTTTTCCAGACGGTTCCATACGTGCCGGAGTTCCGGGGGGATGGAGCCGACGGCGACGGCGTGTTCAATCTCCCGTCCGGCGTGGGCCAGCTCCAGCAGGTTGCGGAAGTGCAACCGCACCCGGTATCGGACAGCATCGCCCTCTTGCTCGGCGGCAACTTGTTGCGTACTTATGTAGATATTGGAGTTGTCCCAGTAGATGAACACTTTTTCCATAGCTGATTGCCTGCCGTCTGAGCGTGATTTTCCTATCGGTTAAATAAATCTTAACCCAAACGGCGGGCAGGGGCAACCGCTAATTTGCCCCGCTACTTTCCGGCTTTGATGAATTCGGCTATGCGCTCGCCGATCATCATTGTGGTTACGTTGGTGTTGGCTCGGATGCAGTCGGGCATTATGGAGGCGTCGGCTATTCGTAGGGATTGTAGGCCGTGGACTTTGCCGTGTTGGGTTACTACGGCCATTGGGTCGTCGGGGGGGCCCATTTTGCAGGTGCAGGATATGTGCTGGGAGGTGGTTACTTCGCGGTGGAGGTATTGGTCGAGGGCGTCGTCGGTGGCTAGTTCGGCGTCGGTGGGTTCGATGCGTTCTTGGATGATGTCCTTGAAGGCGTCGCTTTCGCCTAGCTTGACGCAGAGTCGGACGGTTTCGCGGAGGCGTTCTAGGTCGAAGGGGTCTTGGAGGTAGCGGTAGTCTAGGAAGGGCTGGTCGGCGGGGTCGGCGGAGTTTAGGCGGAGTTCGCCGGCGCCGGCGGCGAGCTGGATGCCGCTGGTTAGGCGGATGCCTACGGGTTCCATGCGGTTGCCGCCCCGGTTGATGCGCTCGGTGGCGAAAGACTGCATGGACATTTTCATATCGTTTCGCAGGGGGGAGCCGTCGGCGGTGTAGCGGAGGGTGACCTGCATCCGGGGGGACATACCGTCGAGCGGGATTTCGGGTTTGGTGCGCCAGGTGACCCAGACCAGGGGGTGGTCGCGGAGGTTTTGGCCTACGCCGGGGAGGTCGGCGATTACGGGGATGCCGAACTCTTGGAGGTGGGCGGCGGGGCCTACGCCGGAGAGGAGCAGGATGTGGGGGGAGCCGATGGCGCCGGAGCTGAGGATGATTTCGTTGCCTTCGACGGTGAAGGTTTCGTTGCCGCTTTCCACTTGGGCGCCGATGGCGCGGTTGCCGTCGAACAGGATGCGTTGCACGTGGCAGTTGGCGCGGATGGTGAGGTTGAGGCGGTGGCGGGTCTGGTCGAGATAGCCTAGGGCGGTGCTCATGCGGACGCCGCCGGGGTTGTTGAAGGGGGTGGGGCCGACGCCGGTGGAGTCGGGGTTGTTGTGGTCGGGGCTGTCGGGGAAGCCGGCTTCGCGGCAGGCTTGATAGAAGGCGGTCTGGGCCGGGTGCCAGGTTTCGGGCTTGAATCGGTGGCAGACGATGGGGCCGTCGGTGCCGTGGAAGTCGTCGGAGAAGTCGGTGTCGGTTTCCAGCTTGCGGAAGTAGGGCAGGCAGTCGGTATAGCCCCATTCGCTGTTGCCGGCCTCGGCCCAAGAGTCGTAGTCCTCGGGGACGCCGCGCAGGAACACTTGGCCGTTGATGGCGCTGGAGCCGCCGGTGACTTTGCCGCGGGGAACCATCATCGGCGGGGCGGTTTCGGTGGCTTTGCCGGTGAATTGCCAGTTGTGGTCGCTGACCATAATGTCTATTTCGGTGGAGTAGCCGAATTTGACTTCCTCGGGCAGCCGCTCGAAGTCGGGGTAGTCGGGGCCGGCTTCGAGGAGCAGCACCGACACGGACGGATCTTCGGTCAGGCGCGTGGCGATGATGGAGCCGGCGGAACCGGCGCCGATTACGATGTAGTCGTATTTCATTCTGCGTCTCCTTTGGGGATTAAACGCAGGGGCGCAAGGGCGCAATGGGGATTTTTGCGGCCTTGCGCCATTGCGTTAGATCAGGGCGTCGGGGGTTTGGATGCCGTCTAGGTCGGCATCGGTGGCCGGGTGGTCGAGGGTCATTGCGAGGTCGGTGGTCATATAGTGGTAGACCTGCTTTAGGTGGTGGGCGCTGTGGCTTAGGACGATGTTGAGCAGCTCGACTACGGTTACTTCGCCGCCGTAGTGGGCGGGGACGATGCGGTCGAAGGCGGCGGTGTTGCCGCTGGCTAGGAAGGCGATGATGTCGTCGCGGACTTGCAGGCCGTATTCGGCGATTTGCGGGGCGGTGGTTACGCCTTTCAGCCGCTCGTCTTGGGCGGCCATATCGTCCCAGCTCATGCTGCCGACTTCGTGGGACAGGTAGGCGATTTCGGGGAAGGCCAGGATATGCACTACGGTGTCGCGCAGGCTCCAGGGGCGCCAGGGGACGATGGCGTCCAATTGTGCTTGGGTGAACTGGTTGCCGGCCCGCACGGCGGCGCTGAGAACCGCGCCGTACTTTTCCGACAGCCAGGCGGTTTTGCCGGACAGGTCAATGGAGACGTCGAGGCGGAGGGCGGGTATCAGTTTTTTGGGGTAGTAGCCGATGATGACTTCGGTGTCGTCAATGATGGTTACGGGCAGGGATTTGATGCCGCGGCTGCGGAGGTGCTCGACGGCGGCGGGTTCGGAGAGCAGATCGTGGTGCTGGTATTCGATGCCGTTGGATTTGAGGAACTCTTCCAGAGTCCGGCAACTGAATCAACCAGGCTGGGTGTAGACTTGGACGTTCATTGCCATACTGCTTGCCTCCTGAGGGGAGTGTTGGGGGTATCGTACCACGCGGGGGGCGGGATGGGCAGGGGAGGGCGGGGGGGCGGGGGGGTGTCTTTCGGCTATAATTGGGCCAAGTATCCGGCGATTGCCGGGCGGGAGGGGGTATGACTGCTAGACCGGCGATGCAACCACCGGGGGGCGGGCGGCACGGCCATATCGAACCATTGCCCAACCCGCCGGTAAAATCCGGCGCGTTGCGGGTGATGCCGCAGATCTACCGGGCTTATCTGGTGCTTGACTGTTATTTTAGGCACTGGCCCGACGTTCTGGTCAATGGGCGCGGTTATCTTTGCTTCAATCCAAGCGGCTGCTCCGACCTTAGCGTGCCCGATTGCGTAGTTGCTTTTGGCGTTGACCCTGTCGCCATCACGGAACGCAATGGGTATGTGATTGATGAGGTGGGCAAGCCGCCGGAGTTTGTGCTGGAGGTGGCTTCGGAAAGCACCGGGGAGTTGGATTACAGGGTTAAGCCGGGCATATATGCGGGTTTCGTGGTGGCGGAATACTGGCGGTTTGACCGCACCGGGGGCGGTATGCACGATGCGCCGCTGGGCGGCGGCCGGCTGGTGGATGGGGCGTATCAGGCCATTGAGTTGACTACTGGGGAGGATGGGGTGATTTGGGGGCGCAGCGAGGTCTTGGGGCTGGATTTGTGCTGGGATAGGGGGCGGCTGCGCTTTTATGACCCGGTTGCCGGGGGGTATCTGCCCGATTTGGCGGAGGCTATGGAGCAGCGGGACGCCGCCGAGGCGCGGGCCGAGGCTGCTGAGGCCGAGCTGCGGCTGCTGCGGGGGGATGGGCAATAGTTGGTGACGCTTGGCCCTTGCGGGTGATGGGGAATGGGGCTAAGGTGGGTTGGTTACGCGGATGGAGGGGAAGCCTGGGTATGACGAAAGTTATGCTGTTGGCGGTGGTGGGCGTTATTCTGCTGGCCGTGCTGGGCTGTTCGCAAACGGTTACGGTGGCGGTGACGCCTACGCCGCTGCCGACGGTTGCGCCTACGGCGGTTCCGGCGGCTACGGCTACGCGGGAACCGACGGCGACTCCGGTTCCGACGGCTACGTTGCAACCTACGGCTACGCCTGTTCCTATGCCTGCGGTTACGGCTGCTCCAATGCCTGTTCCGGCGGCTACGGCTGTGCGGCAACCGGCGGCGACTCCGGTTCCGACGGCTATGCGGCAAGCGGCGGCGACGCCTACGCCACGGCCTACGCCTACTCTCCGGCCTACGGCTACGCCTGCGCCTACTTCGACGCCGATGCCCACGGCTACGCCGACACCTGCGCCTACGCCGACGCCGCAACCTACGGCTACGCCTGTGCCCACGCCGACGCCGCGGCCTACGGCCACGCCTGCGCCTACGCCTACGCCGCGGCCTACGGCCACGCCTGCGCCTACGCCTACGCCGCAACCTACGGCTACGCCTGCGCCCACGCCGACGCCGCGGCCTACGGCCACGCCGGTGCCTACGCCTACGCCTAGCCGTCCGCAGGTTAGTATTCCTTGCCCTGAGGTTACGCCGGAGCGGTCGACGTCAATCACCGGGCTGGATGGTGATGCTTCAATGACTATGATGCCCGGCACGCCTTTTGCCGGGAGCAATGTGGTTTTTGAGATTACGGGGCTGGAGCCGTGGGATATTGTGGAAGTGACTTTCTACGAACCGGACGGGAATGCTGCGGGATGGGTGAGGGATGACCATTATGTTAGTTCTCGGAGCACTGAATACTTTCTGACCGATGAGGAGGGCAACGCCCGATGGGTGCGGTACGGCGCTCAGGATCAGGTCGGGGACTGGACGGTACACGTAACCATTGACGACGCGCTGAGAATTATCCGCTATTCCTACACCAAGTTTCCCTTGCCGCGCCGCGAGTATATTACGCTGGGAGTGCCGCTGTACGGCTGCCGCAGTGACGAAGCGGTTATTTTCTTTTCCGATTCGGTGAACTTCGCCGTAACCGTGGATATGCACGCGCGGCTGAAGTTTGCGGCGGATTTGCTGGAGGAGCGGCTGGGGGTCCGAACCGCCGAAATTCCGGTTATCTATATGCTGGGGAATCAGGCGGATTTTGCAAGCTCCATAAGGGCTGCAGGGGAGGAACCGGGCTGGGAAGCGGGTTTTTTCCGGTCATACGGGGAAAATCCCGGCATATACATTCAGAGCGATAAGCAACAAACCGACCTTTACCATCTGATGACTCACGAATATGTCCATTTTCTGCTGGACGAAGTGACGGACGGGGCAGATCTGCCGTCTTGGCTGAACGAGGGGCTGGCGGAATACTATGAGTTCGAGGTTGGGCGGCAAGGGGATTTCCCGGACGCTTCTTATAGACGGATGCTGTGGTCGGGGGACGTGGCGCAGAGGGCCGCCGCCGGAGGCTGGCTGTTTCCCTTGTCACGGCTGGAAAGCCTGCGGGAGTGGAACAGCCGGGCTGTGGATCTGGTATCCCTACAGTATGCCCAGAGTCACATGGCAGTGCGCTACTTGAGCGAGCGTTACGGCGAAAGGGCACCCATCGAAATCGTCCGTCAAATCGGTATGGGGGAATCCTTGAACGCGGCCATAGGGAACGCCATCGGGGTTGACTACGCGCAGTTTGAGGCCGACTTTGTTGACTGGCTGGCGGCGTGGGATGACCCGGAGCGGGCCGCCGCCCGGTCTTATCTGCGAGTCCTGAACGACCTGGACGGTGAAGTGTCGGCGATTCTTGACTTGCGGGGAGAGGTCATAAGAGAGTGGAGCCTGCACGGAAATCGTGCCAAGGCGGAAGAGGGCGCCGCCGAATTGCAGGAACGCGCCGAGAATCTGGTTGCCCGGATGAGGGAGCTGGAGCCCACGCCGTATGTCGCTGGTCTGCACGATGCGGCAGTTGCCTACTTCGATATCCTGGAGTCTTGGTTAGCCGAGGACTTGGGGTATTTCATCACCGGCCAAGACTCCAAGCGGGTGGCGGCCAATGCGATGATTCCCGAATTCACGTACCGGAGGGTCGATCTCGGGCTGCGGCTATACGATGCTATGCTTATCCTGAACCTGTACAACTAGCCTTGCCCGGCGCGGTTTGTGCGATAATGCCGGGCAGGGCGGGCCGGGGGCGGATGGCTGCCGCGGCCCGGTGGCCTTGGAACGCGATTGTGTAGCGAGGGGGCTGTGACTGCTAATCCGGCGATGCAATCTTTTTTGGACGGGCGGTATGCGCATATCGAATCGTTGCCGGACCCGCCGGTAAAATCCGATGCGATGCAGGTGATGCCGCATATCTACCGGGCTTATCTGGTGCTTGACTGTTATTTCAGGCACTGGCCCGACGTTCTGGTCAATGGGCGTGGTTATCTTTGCTTCAATCCCAGCGGATGCTCCGACCTTAGCGTGCCGGATTGCGTAGTCGCTTTTGGCGTTGACCCTGTCGCCATCACGGAACGCAATGGGTATGTGATTGATGAGGTGGGCAAGCCGCCGGAGTTTGTGCTGGAAGTGGCTTCGGAAAGCACCGGGGAGCAGGATTACAGGGTTAAGCCGGGCATATATGCCGGTTTCGGGGTGGCGGAATACTGGCGGTTTGACAGGACGGGGGGGCGCTATCACGATGCGCCGCTGGCCGGCGGGCGGCTGGTGGATGGGGCGTATCAGGCCATTGAGTTGACTAGCGGAGCGGATGGGGTGATTTGGGGGCGCAGCGAGGTTTTGGGGCTGGATCTGTGTTGGGACAGGGGGCGGCTGCGCTTTTATGACCCGGTTGCCGGGGGGTATTTGCCTGACTTAATCGAGTCTAAGGCCCAGCTTGAGGACGCAGTGGCGGCGCGGGCGGAGGCGGAGGCGCGGGCGGAGGCGGAGGCGGCGCGGGCCGGTGCCGAATCATCCCGGGCCGACGTCGAAGCGGCGCGGGCGGAGGTGGAGGCGGCGCGGGCCGGTGCTGCCGAGGCCGAGTTGCGGCGGCTACGGCGGGATGCTTCGGAATAGGCAATCGCGGGCGAACTGTTGGCCTTGAGCTTATCGCAGGGCGTGGCCTTTCTGGTTGGCCGATGCCCGGAAACGGCTGGCATACTGTTGGCGGTGTGCGATAATGTGCTTGCCGCAAGATGGCTGTTTGGAGGTCTGCTATGGCGTCATTTTGGGAAACAATACCAGTGGGCGGACAGGATATGCACGTCTATGCCAGTGTCCCCAGCGGGGGCGGGCCTTTTCCGGCGGTAATTGTCAGTCAGCATGGCGGTGGGGTGGATCAGTTCATTCGCGATATGGCCGACAGGCTGGCGGAGGCCGGGTTTGCCGCCGTTGCCCCTAACCTGTTCCACCGCTTTACCGAGGAGCAACTGAATAACCGCACCGGGCGGATTCAACACTTGAGCGACCCGGAAATCGTGGCGGACATTAACGCGACGGTGGATTGGCTGCGGTCGCATCCGGCGATTCTGCCCGAGCGCATCGGTATTACCGGCTTTTGTATGGGCGGGCGGGTGGCTTGGCTGGGGGCGGCGGCGAACCGGCATATCAAGGCCGCCGTTCCTTACTATGGCGGCAATATATTCGTCACTTGGGGGGCCGGGGAGCAGACGCCCTTTGAGATGGCCTCCGGGATTCGGTGTCCGGTGCTGTTCCACTTCGGGGAAATAGACGAAAACCCGTCGCAGGACGATAGGGACAGGCTGGATCTGGAGTTGGCGCGGCTGGGCGTGGAGCATCGGTTTCATACTTACGCTGGGGCTGATCACGCCTTTATGGATTACACCGGGCTGCGTTATCAGCGGGAAGCGTCGGAGGCGTCCTGGCCCCGGACGGTGGAGTTTTTTTCGGCGCATCTGAAGCCGTAGGCGTGGCGGGGGCGGGTGGCCCTTTGCTCTGGTGGGCGGGCGCACGGCTGTGCGCCCCTACGGGTGCGGGGTTGAGTTGCACCTAAAGGGGAGGGGCGGCGGATATTCCAGCGAGTTGCAAAGCGAGGGGTTGAGTTGCCCCTGCCCTAATATCAGTAGCCCCTTTTGGGGGAATGACCGGGGTTGTTTCTTGGGGGTAAAATAGCCTTGCAATTCCCAAACTGTAAGGGAGAGTGGAGCGATGAGATACGATTACGTCATTCTTGGCGCGGGTTCTGCCGGGTGTGTGCTGGCTAGTCGGCTGTCGGAGGATCCCGGCACGTCGGTGTTGTTGCTGGAGGCGGGGCCGGATTACCCGGAGTTTGAGCAGTATCCCGACGACCTGAAGTTCGGTTATGACCAGACGGCTTCGGCCATTGACGCGCCGCATAACTGGTCTTTTCAGGGGAATACTACGCCGTTGCAAACGGAGCCGATGCCGGTTCCGCGGGGGCGGGTGGTGGGCGGCTCCAGCGCTATCAACGGCCAGGTGCTGCTGCGCGGGGTGCCGGAGGATTACGATGCCTGGGCCGCTCTGGGCAATGATCAGTGGGGCTTTACCAGCGTTCTGCCCTATCTGCGGAAGCTGGAAAGCGATATGGACTTCGGGGCGGACGATTTTCACAACTCGGACGGGTTTATTCCGGTGCGGCGGTTCGCTAGGGAAACTTGGCTGCCGGCCCAGCAGGCGTTTTTCAGCGCGGCCCGCGCCGCGGGGCATCCCTATGACCCGGATATGAACCATCCCGAATCGGGGGGCGTCGGGCCTATCCCGATGAACAACCCCAACGGGGTGCGGATGAGCACATCGCTGACTTACCTGAGCGAGGCCCGGCACCGGCTGAACCTTACGGTGAAGGCCAATGTCACGGTTCATCGCGTGCTGTTCGACGGCAACCGGGCGGTGGGCGCGGAAGTGGAAAGCGGCGGCGAGCGGTTCACGGTCGAGGGCGGGGAGATTATCCTCAGCGCCGGGGCGATCGCGTCGCCGCAACTGCTGATGCTGTCGGGCGTGGGCCCGGCGGATAAGCTGGGGGAGCTGGGGATTCCGGTGGTGCTGGACGCGCCGGGGGTGGGCGGCAACCTGCGCGACCATCCGAACATTCGGGTTCCCATAGAGGTCAAGGACGATTTCCCGCTGAATCCGCAAGACCCGCGCACTCAGGTGGCGCTGCGCTACACCGCCACCGGCTCCGAGCTGCGCAATGACATTCAGATTATGGCGTCGTCCTTTTCCTCGCCCATCTCCGGCGACCCCCTAGAGGCCGAGGGAATCCGCTTTACCTGCATTCTGGAGCTGGCCTACGGGTCGGGCCGGTTGACGGTCAACTCCACTGATCCCGGCGTGCAGCCGGAGCTCAACTACAACTATTTCGCCGACGACCCGCGCGACTTGGCGCGGATGCGGGAGGCGGTGCGGCTGTGCGTGTCGTTCCTCGACCACCCGGATTATGCCGACATTGTGAAGGGGCTGCTGGAGCCGACGCCCGCCGACCTGGAATCGGACGAGGCGCTGGACAACTGGCTGATGCGGAATGTCACTACTTCGCAGCATATATCCGGCACCTGCAAGATGGGGCCGGACGGCGACCCGCTGGCGGTGGTGGACCAGCAGTGCCGGGTCAAGGGGCTGGAGAACCTGCGGGTCATAGACGCCTCGGTGATGCCGGACTGTATCCGGGCGAACACCAACTGCACCACGATAATGATTGCGGAGCGGATGTCGGACATTATCAGGGGGTAGTGGCCGGGTGTTTTGGCGTGGTTGTCTGAATCAGGATTTGCCGGATTGGGGGATTTTCAGGATTTTTCTTGTCCGGCTCATCCTATAATCTTGTTGGCAATCGTTTGGGTTTCGCCCCTTGCTTTCGCGTTGCCCCCGCCTCTGGTAAAGTGAAAAGGCGGGGGTTTTTTGTTCGGGTATTTAGTTTCCTGTTGGAGATGGTGTTATGACTTCGGTAGCTTCGTCTATGCCCGGAAAGTTGCCGCCGGGGCCGCGGGGGCTGCCGGTGTTCGGTTCGTTGCTGGAACTGCGGCAGGATACGCACTTGGCGATAGACCGGCTGGCGCGGCGGTACGGCGACATCTGCCTGATGCGCTTTGGCAGTGTGCCGACGGTGATAATCAGCGAGCCGGAGCTGTTGCAGGAAGCATTCGGCAAGACCGAGCTGGCCGACCGCTGGGTAAGCGAAATTATGGACATTCTGAGCGGGCAGCAGGATTTGGTGCTGGCGCCTTACGGCGAACACTGGCGGCGGATGCAGCGTTTCGCCAACCGCGAACTACTTAGCGCCCGCAACCTTAACACGGTGCGCGAGCGCCATATCGAGAGCGTGGTCAATAATCTGGTGGAGCGGATGGCGGACTTGGGCGACGCCGGGCAGTTAGTTTCGCCCCCGGCGATGACGGCGCAAAGCAACTCTACCCTGATGTTCCGGGCCCTTTTCGGGCGGGAAGAGGATTCCAGCGAGGAATTTCTGCAAATGCGGGACGCGCTGCTGGGCTATATCCATTGGCTGTTCGCCAACGCCACCGCGACCAACTTGGCCGACTATATTCCTTGGCTGCGGTTCTTGCCCAACAACGGCGTCAAGGAGGCTGTGCGGCAGGCGGAAGTTTCCTCGGGCGTCATTACCGCTCTGGTGGACGCCGCCCGCAACCGCCACGGGCTGGATTTGTCGGCCCCGGCCTGTCTGGTGGAGGTGATGCTGGCGCAAGAGGAAACCGGGGAAATCAGCGACACTATGACCCGCAGGCTGTGCATGGATTTGATGATCGCCGGCACCGATACATCGGCGCAGACGGTCAACTGGTTGCTGCTGATACTGGCGAACCGCCCGGAGATTCAGGCTAGGGTGCACGCAGAGCTGGATGCGGTCGTCGGGCGGGATGCGCTGCCCACGGTGGACGACCGGATGCGCCTGCCTTATACCTTTGCGTGCTTGGCCGAGTCTATGCGCTACCGCACCATCGGCCCGCTGGGGCTGCCGCATAAGGCGTCGGAGGATACGGAAATCGGCGGCTACCGGATTCCGGCGGGGGCGCAGGTTCTGGGCAATGTCTACTCGATACACCACGACCCGCGCTATTGGGATTCGCCCCACGAATTTATCCCGGAGCGGTTTTTGCCGCAAGCCGACGGGTCGCCGTCGGCGGCGTTTACCGGCATCGCCTATACGCCTTTCGGGACGGGACACCGGCGTTGCCCGGGGCGCCGGTTCGCCGAAACCACAGTGTGGCTGCACGTTACGCGGATACTGCACAGGTTGCGGCTGGAGACGCCGGACGGGGGGGTGCTGCCGGAGGATGAGGTGTTCGGGCTGGCGATTTCGCCGCGGCCATACTCGCTGCGGGTGGGGCGGCGGTGGTAGAATGCCTAAATCATAGTGGCTTGAGGGAAACGATGAGTAGCAATACTTGGGATGAGTTTGTCCAGAACGCCCGAGAGTATGTAGCCAGTGGGCGGCTGGAAAGCGATGAGATTGAATACAAAATTGAAATCGCTCGAAGGCTCAGGAAAGCGCTGAAAGCAGTGTTTGCCGACTCTGGAGACTGGATTGAACTGCTAAAGGCTGGACTCAGACACCGATACCACCCGTTAGACTGGCGAATTGCAGGTAATTTAGTCGATTGGGCAAACCAATCTCCTAACGAAGCACGTCAGGCCCTTCAAAAATTGTGGTATCCGGGTGATTTGTCCTTATCCCAAAGAATCCGGGGTTTTTGCGACTTGTTACCCCGTGACGTGAGCAGTGGTACAGGGAGTCGTACAACCCTTGCCTCTGTCCTGCTGATGGGGTTGGACGTTGAGCATTATCCACCGTTCAAAACGACAGCTTTCAACTGGGCATACGATACCAGATACGCCCTGCCTGCTCAGGGGGCGGACGAGGTTGCGTTGTATGAGCACGCCCTAGTTTTTCTTGACCAATTCACTGAGGAGGCATCGAAGCGTGGACTGGAATTGCGCCACCGTCTTGACGCGCAATCAGTGGTTTGGGGAATATTTAATACGCCCAAAGAAATATCATCCAACAATGATGCTGGCAATGATGCCGACGATGGCGAAGGAGACGAAAAGGAACTCTATCCTGATTTCACCACCCTTGCCGAAAAGACTTACCTGCCCGTTGATTTCCTCGAGGAAGTCAATGCGTTGCTTGAGGACAAGAAACAGGTCATTTTTCAGGGGCCGCCGGGGACGGGGAAGACTTATGTGGCTAAGGCGTTGGCGGAGTGTTTGGCCGGGGATAAGGATCGGGTTACTCTGGTGCAGTTTCATCCGTCCTATGCCTATGAGGATTTTGTGCAAGGATACCGGCCGGCGCTGGTGGGCGAGGGGCAGGCCGGTTTTGAGTTGCGGGACGGGCCGTTGTTGCGGGCGGCTAGGAACGCGGGGGGCGAAAGGGATGCCAAGCATTTCTTGGTTATAGACGAAATTAATCGGGGCAACTTGGCTAAGGTGTTCGGGGAACTGTATTTCCTGCTGGAGTACCGGGGCGAAGGGGTGCGCTTGCAGTACTCGGACGAACCTTTTTCGTTGCCGGAAAACCTTTACATCATTGGCACGATGAACACTGCCGACCGCTCTATTGCGCTGGTGGATTTGGCGTTGCGGCGGCGTTTCTACTTTGTGGAGTTTCACCCGGACGAACCGCCGGTAAAGGGATTGTTGCGTAGGTATCTGAAGGCCAACGCCCCCGGGATGGAGTGGGTGGCTGGTGTGGTTGATAGGGCGAATCTGCTGTTGGCGGATGACCGGCACGCCGCCGTTGGGCCGAGTTACTTTATGCGGGAAGGGCTTGACGAAGGGGCGGTCAAGCGCATTTGGCGGCATAGCGTCTTGCCGTATATTGAGGAACGCCTTTTCGGGCAGGGCGAAGGGCGGCTTGGGGATTTCGATCTGGATAAGTTGCGCGGGGCGGCGGTTTCGGGCAATGCTATAGAGGACTTTGGGGCAGGGAACAGGGTTGCGTTGGATGGCGGCTACGGCGACGAAAGCGATGCGTGAGATAAACCTGCGGGAATATCAGCGGAGCGGGCCGGTGCCGCTCTCTGTTGGTGAGCGTGATGCGCTGGGCTCGGTCACTATTGAGTCGGCCACTGGCGCCGACAAGGCCGGGCGGTTGGTTACAATTGAGCCTGCGGTTGGCGCCAACGCAGAGTATTATCTGACGCCGGGGTCTACTGTTGGCGCCTTGGAGATTGGCGGTCTGTCGGTGATTATCGAGCCGAAAATAGGCATACCTACGCTGCTGTCGCTGGCTTGTTATGCTATCGGCAAAGTGAAGTTTCGTAGCGATGACTTCGACTTTCGTGATGCTGATGCGTTGCCGGATGCGCTGGCGTTGGCGCTGGCTTCGCAGGCCGGGCGGGCGTTTTCCGGCGGGTTGTTGCATGGCTACCGCGTTGAGGAGGAAACGCTGCCGACGGTGCGGGGGCGTATCCGGTTTGAGGAGCAACTGCGGCGCAGGTTCGGCGTTTCCTTTCCGGTGGAGGCGCGGTATGACGAATTTACCAGCGACATTCTTGCCAACCGGCTGGTGAAGGCGGCGGTGTACCGGCTGGGCGGGATGCGGCTGCGGTCGCCGCAGGCCCGCCGGGGGCTGGGGTGGGCGGCGGGTGTGCTGGACGGGGTTTCGTTGCGGGATTTCCCGCCGGGCGGCGTGCCGGCGGTTGCCTTTGACCGGCTGAACGAACACTACCGGCGGGTGGTGGAGTTGTCGCGGCTCATCTTGCGGCATGGCGCCTTCGAGTCCGGCCGGGGCGCGGTGCGGGCGTCCGGGTTTCTGATGGATATGAACGTTGTCTTTCAGGAGTTCGTTACGCAGGCACTCCGGGATGCTCTGGGGGTTTCGGATGGGGCTTTTGGCTCTGATAAGGGCGGCGTGACGCTGGATGATGGGGGGCTGGTAAAGCTCCAGCCCGACTTGATGTGGCGGGATGGCCGCCGGTGCGTATTCGTCGGCGATGTTAAATACAAGAACGCAACCGATGGGGGCGTCCCCAACGCCGACCTTTATCAGATGCTCGCTTACGCCACCGCCCTTGATTTGCCGGGCGGCCTGCTGGTCTACGCGAAAGGCGAGGCGGATACGGCAGCCTACCTCGTCCGGCACTGCGGCAAGCGGCTGGAGGCTGCGGCCCTTGACCTGTCCGGCACTCTGGACGATATACTTGCCCGCGTCCGGGGGATAGGGCAGAAAGTCACGTTGCTGCGCGACGAGGCGCGGGGCGGCTGGCCGGGGGCGGCGGTTGGGGCCGCGGCGGCATAGGCGTCCGATGGGCCACGGCCTTGATCGTTAGCCCAACTGATTATTTCAATTGCTCCAGGGCGCGGCGTTGTAGCATCATTTTGACCGGGCTGATGGGGCGGAAGGTGCGGGACATTCGCACGTCGCCGGCTAGGCTGAGCAGGGTATAGGCGTCGTAGGGTTCTAGGCCCTTTTCGCGGACTAGGAAGTCAATCATGCTGCGGACTGCGCCTTTCATCGCGGGGCCGAGTTCCTCGCCGTAGTAGAGGGAGACGAAATAGTCGGGGGTCATTGCCTGGGGGCATTGGAGGTTCATACCCTTTTCGACGGTGACGCGGATGTGGCTGTCGGCGGCGCATTCGGCGCCGGTGCCGCCCACCGCGCCGTCGCCCACCACGGCGTGGCAGTCGCCCATAGCGAGCAGGCCGCCCTGGACGAACACGGGCAGCCAGAGGGTGCTGCCTTCGACCAGTTCCTTGATGTCTATGTCGCCCCCGTAGGGGCCGCTGTCGCTGGCGGTAAGCTGGGGGTAGGTGGGGGTGGTGGCGACTAGGCCCATAGACGGGTTCAGGGGCAGGCGGAGGCCGCTGGGCAGGACGACGTGGCCGTTTTCGATGGTCATTACCGTGGGATAGGCGCGGTCGAATTCCTGCTCCAAGAAGCCGCGTCCGGGCGAAACCATGTGGGCCGCGCCCTCGGCGGCGCGGGGCGTGATGGTGATAAAATCCACGCGCAGGGCGTCGCCCGGTTCGGCGCCGTTGACGTAGATGGGGCCGATGGCCGGGCCTTTAAGCTGCTTTTCGTCTAGGGCTTTGGGGTCGCGGATGCCCTCGAAAGCGTCCCAAGTTTCCACCAGCAGCTCCTCGCCGGAGTCAATGGCGATGGCGGGCGGGTTGGCTGGGTCGAGGACGTAGATTTTGTGGTCGCGGGTGAGGCGTTGCATGGCGGGCTCCTTTTGGTAAAGCGTTGTAATCCGGTTTATGGTGTGACAGCAGGCGCGGCGGATAATTGGGATTCAAACATATTATCCGCAAGCCGCCGTTTCGCTTCCGTTACGCAACTCTCGTCATTGTCAAACCCGATGTAGCGCCGTCCTAGTGCTTTTGCCGCGACCAGAGTTGACCCACTGCCGCAGAACGGGTCTAGGATAACTTGCCCCTCTAGGGTGGTTAGTTCAATTAGCGCCTTTAGCAATTTTACGGGTTTTTGTGTGATGTGGCGGCCTGCTTCTCCAGGCGCAAAGCCGGATTGCAAGACGTTATCCGGGCTGTGTTCATAGGCGATAAAGGCGTTTTCGTTAAACGCTCCAACACCTTGGGCTATTACGTTGTCCGCAATAGTTGTTCCAATGATGTACGGCTTTACGAACCATAGGATTGGCTCAAATTTTGGCCGCAGGTTTCCAACTCGCCAACCGCTCCATTTATCGCCGTTTTCGGTATCGCCGCGTCTGTTGAATATCACACTCAGCCGCTGCGCTCGATGGGGCGCCGTTTCTCTCAACCAGGCTAACGAGTCTTTGAATGTAAAACCGGCGTCCTCAAACGCAACAATACACCGGTGCGAGAATCTGCGCCCAGCAAAAACGACAGCAGAACCGCCGGGCTTGAGGATGCGCAACCATTCGCCCGCAAAGGACTCGCACCAGCGTTGATACTCGGCAGGGATTCGTCTATCAGCCTCTGACCACCCGTTAAGAGGTTTCCCTCTACGCTTGAAAACAGCCCCGGCCTTGATTTGTGCCGGGCTAGAGCCAAGAAAAGCCGAGTTGGTATTATCATGGAGAACATCCCATTTGTCGGTGCCGATTCCGTATGGGATGTCGCTCAAAATGAGATGCACGCTTGTGCTGGGAAGCTCTTTTACTGCGGTTATCCCGTCTGACAGGGAGATTGTATCAAATAAACCTTGCTCAGTCATTTCATTCCTCTCTCAAGAGTTCGCCGTGTTCCACGCTCCTGATTTGCGCTGCTCTGGAGTCAATGCGGTATGACCGGATTAGAGCATCCAAAGCTTCTTGGTGCGACAAAGCAAGCAATCTGTTACGTTCCGATTGGAGGTATCTAAGGGATTCCTGTTTCACTGCCTCAAGGGATTCTATTGATGCTGTCTTTTCGGTTGTCCAGATGTTAGCATCTTTATCCAAAAACTTCACAAGTGTGCGGTTGATGCCAGTCCAGTAATCTACGGCGTTTTTACTAGGATGCAGAGTTGCGACGATTTTCAGAATTTTGTGCAGTGTCAGCTCAGCTTGCTTTACTCCTCGACGCAACGCAAGTGCCACCAAGACAGCTAAGTGAGGGTAACTGATAATACATACATTCCGGGCAATCGCCTGGTAATAAATTTGACTCAGGCGTGTTGGTAGTTGATATATCGGGCAAACCAGAATCGCGTAATCCAAACCGCCTCGCCAGCCATCTAATGCTTGAACCTTGAAATCCTTCTGATTTTTGGCCGTGCAGCTAAGTCGAAAAGCCTTTGCATCCGCCACTAATGAAAAATCGCTTCCCCTTGCTTGAACGTCTGCTGAATCCGCGCGTGCGTCAACAACAATGCTGCTAAGTCCTATTGCTGACAAAGTTTCGCTTACTACGGAGTCTGTATATTTCGAGTACAATTTTTCCTGAGAGGAGTCATGGCTGTACTGTTCTGGCATAGCTCCGCAGAAGCGCAGATGATGAATGAGAACTTCCACGGTTTCGAGTGTTATCTCCGCGCGAAGTTTCGCGAGAATTCTTTGTGAATTCTCGTCAAAGGAACCGTTGAGTGTTTCCAAGTATTCAATCCATTGAATCCGACGCTGAATGGCGTTTATCTGTATAGGCATAAGGAATCAATCCCCTCCTGCGTAAGTGTAAGTATGATAATTTCAGTAGCTGTTGCTACTCTGTTAGCCGCTCTAGGCGGTAGGTGACGGTGGCGGGTGGGGTTAGGTCTATTACGCAGATTGCGCCTTGTTGGGGGGCGCCTATGGGGCCGTAGGGGCAGCCGGAGTAGACGGCTGTGGCGCTGCCGCGGGATACGTCGGCGTGGCGGTCCCAGTGGCCTAGGGCTAGGTAGTGGCAGGGCGCGGCGGCGATGTCTTGGGGGTAGATGGGCGAGGAGCGTTGCTCACGGTCGGCTTCGTCGTGAAAATGGCCGTGGGCCAGGGCCACCAGCCAGCGGCCTTCGGTTGGGGTTGGCATTCCGTGGAGCGGGCGAAAGTCGGGGGTGTGGGACAGCATCGCGCGGCCCCATAACTCCAGTTCCAGGTCGGGGAAGGCCAGGGTTTCGCCATCGGGCTGGCGGAAGACGCGCAGGTTGGGGGGCGCGTGGTCAAAGGGCGGGCGGCGGTATACCGAGGTTTTGTGGGCTAGGTCGTGGTTGCCGGGCAGGACGATTGCCGGGGCGTCCAGCCGCGCTATCTGTGCTAAGAACCGCTCCAGAACGTCGTTGGATACGCGCTCGTTGTCGAATACGTCGCCGGCCAGTAGCAGCGCGTCGCCGCTTAGCCGCCCCACTGCGTCCACCACCGACTCTAGGACGTCGTCTGCCCGCGGGTGGCCCGAGGGGTCGCCCAGGTGAGTGTCGGAGGTGTGGATGAGGCGGAGTTTTTTCATATTGCCGGTTCGCTCCTGATGTTGGTTAGTTGAACAAGTTGGGCAGCAGTTCCTTGGTTTCGCGCCATACGCCTTCCGGGCCTACGGCAATCAGGCCGATGATTATTAGGGTGAAAAAGATAACTAGGATGGCGATGTTTCGTCGGCTGGGTTTGGATTGCTGGGGGCTTTGGGGGCGGTTAGTATTCCGAATCGAGCGCCAGGAAAATCGAATGAATCCTCCAGGCAGGCGTTGCTCAAACTCCAAGCGGATTTCTACTGATTCAGAATCCGGTTCCTGATTTTCTCCGGGTAATTCGCCGTGGCATTGTGGGCCACAGGGTACTTGCGGTTCTCCATATTCGGCCATGGATTGGGCTACCCGGCCTTTGTGGACTTGCTGGGGGAAGGATCGTCCTCTAGGGTCGTGACGCCGGGAATGGTCAATTTGGCTTGCACTTCCCACGCATCGTTGATTGAAGCGAGTCCAAGACCTTCCTTTCGGAAATGCCGCGCGACTTCGTACATCAAGATGCTTTTCGATACTAGGTCCTCAACGGATATGCCTTCCTCTTCGGCCCATTGCTCCATCTGCTGGTAAGTCTTCTGGGAAACCGCAAATTCCACGTCGTCTTCGGGTTCTTCCTTGCCTTTGCCCTTTTTCCAGAAATTTGCTAGGAACATTGCCGCCTCTCCCTAACCGGGTTTTGTTGATTATAGCTTTTTGGGGGGTTGCTGGAGTCAGTTGTTGCCGATTACTTTGCGGGCTTGTAAGTCGGCGATTTGATCCGGGGTGTAGCCTTGTTCGGTTAGGACTTCGGCGTTGTGCTGGCCTAGTAGGGGGGGCGGGCGGCGGATGGAGGCGGGGGAGTCGCTTAGCTTTAGGGGGGAGTTGGGGGTTTTCAGGTTGGGGACGTTGGGGTGTTCCATTTCGGCAATCATATTGCGGGCCAGGATTTGCGGGTTGGTTACTACGTCGGAAACGCGGTTGATGGGGCCGCAGGGGACGCCGGCCTGGTTGATTAGGGACACCCAATGGGCGGTGGTTTGATGCCGGAAAACTTCCATCAGGATGCCGACACATTCCTCGCGGTGGGCTACGCGGTCGGTGTTGGTGGCGAAGCGGGGGTCTTCCAGCAGGTCGTCGCGGCCGATGCCCCGGCACATCCGTTCCCAGAGTCCTTGGTTGGCGCAACCTAGGATGAAGTAGCCGTCGGAGGAGGCGAAGCTCTGGTAGGGGACTAGGCTGGGGTGTCCCGAACCCATGCGGTGGGGGTCTTCGCCGGTGCCGAGGTAGCGGGTGGCGTGGTAGCTCAGGGCGGCTACTTGGCCGTCGAGCAGGGACGCTTCCACCCATTGGCCGCGGCCGGTGCGGTCGCGCTGGCGGAGGGCGGTGAGGATGGTTCCGTAGGCCATCATACCGGCGAACAGGTCAACTAGGGAGAAGCCTACCCGCAGCGGCAGGCCGTCGGGTTCGCCGGTGAGGTGCATCAGCCCGCTGTAGGCTTGGATGATGAGGTCGTAGCCGGGCATATCGGACATTGGGCCGGTGCGCCCGTAGCCGGAGATGGAGCAGTAGACGATGCCGGGGTTGAGGTTGCTGATGGCGTCGTAGCCTAGGCCCATACGGTCGAGGGCGCCGGCGCGGAAACTCTCAATCATCACGTCGGCGCTGGCGGCTAGGCGGCGGACCAGCTCTACGCCTTCGGGTTCCTTGAGGTTGACGGTGATGCTGCGCTTGTTGCGGTTGAAGGTTAGGAACTGGGTGCTTTCGGTGTTCCAGAAGGGGGTCCAGTTGCGGGTTTCGTCGCCTTGGGAGGGTTCCTCGATTTTCACCACGTCGGCTCCCATATCGCCGAGCAGCATAGTGCAGAAGGGGCCGGCCAGGGTTCGGGTTATGTCTACGACCTTGATGTCGTCCAGCGCAGCAGGCATTGCCAGTCTCCGATAAGTGTAATCGGGTAACAATTTGCCGATTATAGCACGTTCCCCGGTTGAGACCGGGGTTTGGCTTGGGCTCGGGGGTTGTCTGAATCAGGATTTACCGGATTAGAGGATTTTCAGGATTTTCCTCTGGCAGTTTGCGATTGACCGGGCGGGGTGGGGGTGCTAGGTTGGCGGCATCGTGTATAGGAGCGGGCGGGTTATGAGCGGTTGCGGGACGGCTGGGGTGGTGGTGCTGGGGGGTATCAATATGGATTTGGTTACTTATTCGGCGCGGTTCCCGGAGGTTGGGGAAACGGTGGCCGGGGAGCGGTTTTTGACTTACGCGGGCGGCAAGGGGGCGAATCAGGCGGTGGCGGCGGCGCGGATGGGGGCGGCCACGGCGATGGTGGGGCGCGTGGGCGATGACTTGTTCGGGCCGCAATTGCTGGACGGATTGCGGGCGGCGGGGGTTGACGTTTCTAGGGTTGCCGTCGGGGTTGGGGAGACGTCGGGCATTGCGGTTATCAGCGTGGACGGCACGGCGCAGAACCGGATTGTGCAGGTGCTGGGGGCCAATTCCGCCTGCGGCGCGGAGCAGGTTGGCGCGGTGGCCGCCGCTCTGGAGGGCGCGGATACGCTGATGTTGCAATTGGAAGCTCCTATGGAGGTGTCGCTGACGGCGGCGCGGGCGGCGCGGGCCGTTGGCAAGACGGTGATGCTGGATCCGGGGCCGGTGCGCCCGGTGCCTGATGAGTTGCTGGGGCTGGCCGATGTGATAACGCCTAACGAGACCGAGGCGGAGGCGCTGGTGGGCTTTGCCGTTGACGGGCTGGACGCGGCGGCGCGGGCGGCGTCCGTGCTGCTGGCCCGGGGCGCCGGGGCGGCGGTGGTCAAGCTGGGGGCGCAGGGTGCCTGTTTCGCGGCGAAAGACCGGGACGGCGGGGCGCCGGGTTTTCAGTCGGCTTTTCCGGTGGCGGCGGTGGATACGGTGGCGGCGGGCGACGCTTTTAACGGGGCGTTGGCGGTCTGCCTGGCCGAGGGTATGGGGCTGGCGCGGGCGGTGCGGGTGGCCTGCGCCGCGGGGGCGCTGGCGGTGACGGTTACGGGGGCGCAGGATTCTATGCCGGGCAGGGCGGCGGTGGAGGCGCTGCTGGCGGGGGGGTGAGGTTGTTCGCTTGCTGGCTTGGTCGGTTTCTTGTTAGGGCGGCGCAGACTGCCGCCGGTTGCGGTGTGTTCGGCCATTGCCGCCATTGCGCCCGTCGCCAGCAGTGTAGCGAGCAGGGATAGTAGCAAGCCCGGCGGCGTAGGTTCCGGGGGTTGCGGCTCGGGGGGGGGGGGGGGGGGGCGGATGGGGTTTTTGGGCGGGTGCGGTTGGACATCTGTACCGTCGCTTGTTGCGTTATGGCTGTCCGGCGGCTATTGCGGGATTGTTGCTGGCGGCAGGCGGTGGCGCTGGGGTGGGATTCTTTCCCGCGGGGGTGGCGTAGGTTGCGCGTAGGCGGCGGACGATGGCGCGGGTGTGAGGGTCTATGGCGCGGGTGCGTTGGGGGCGGTTGCAGGGGATGATGCCGAAAGGGGGCGCGGGTTGCGGCCGGGGGGTTAGTTCGCCGGCGAACAGATGGGTGAATAGGAGGCTGTTGGCGTGGTTGGGGAACAGGGTTACGGCGATGGCCCGGGGTTCGGGGGTGGTTTTTTGGTCGCGGTGGCGGTTTAGGTAGTGGTGGAGGGACATAAAGGTGTTTAGGGGTAGGACTTCTTTGGCGATTTTCAGGATGAAGGGGTGGGGTTCGGGGACGGGTTTGTTGTTGGTTAGGGCGGTGTGCCAGTGGTGGCAGTATTCCTCGGAGATGCGGCGCAGGCGGAGGATGGCTAGGGGGAAGGCGAATTTTCGGCGTAGGGCGTTGATTTGGTTGCGGATGGATTTTAGGCTCATTGGGGGTCTCCTCGTAGGGGGGTTGGGGATTTTTTTGTTTTCCCTGCCATTTCCCGCCGTTTCCTGCCGTTTTGGGGTTGGTGCGGGATTTTTTTGATTTTCCTGTCATTTCCCCCCATTTTCTCCCATTTCGTTGTCTGAATCGGGATTTTCGGGATTGGGGGATTGGCGGGATGGTTCTGGCAGTTTGGGGGTTCGGGGTTTTTGTTTTGCCGGACATTTTCGGGCATTTTTGGACATTTGGGTTGGTGGGCGGGATTCTTCGCTTTGCTCAGAATGACGGGGGAATCGCTCGGAATGGCGGGCGGGCTGGGATTACGGGCGATGGTGAAGGGTCTGGCGGTTTAGGGTGGGATTCTTCGCTTTGCTCAGAATGACGGGGGAATCGCTCGGAATGACAGACGGGCCGGGATGACGGGCGATGGTGAAGGCTCTGGCGGTTTTAAGGTGGGATTCTTCGCTTTGCTCAGAATGACGGGCGGGTTGGAATGACAGGTAGGCCGGGATTACGGGCGGGTTGTTTGGGTTATAGCACGTTATTATGGTAGGGAGTGGTTATCGGGGTTGGCAAGGGGTAGGTGTCATCAATTGCCGGGGGGTGGGCGCCGGGGGCGTGTTGGGGATGGCCGGGTTTTTGGGTTAGGTGTTCGGGCGTGGTTGCGGGAGTGAGGGCGCACGGCTGTGCGCCCCTACGGGGTACGGGGGGCGTGGGGACGTTTTGGGTACGCCCGGATGCCGTTGAAGGCGCCGTCCGGGAGGTGTGGGGATGTTGCCGTTGGTCAGCGCCCCGGCCAGAACGCCGGGGCGCGGGGGGTGTGGGGATGTTGCCGTTGGTCAGCGCCCCGGCCAGAACGCGGGGGCGCGGGGGCGCGGGGATGTTGCCGTCGGTCGGCCCCCGGCCAGGGCGCGGGGGTATGGGGGTGTGGGGATGTTGCCGTTGGGCAGCGCCCCGGCCAGAACGCGGGGGCGCGGGGGCGCGGGGATGTTGCCGTCGGTCGGCCCCCGGCCGGGGCGCGGGGGTATGGGGGTGTGGGGATGTTGCCGTTGGTCAGCGCCCCGGCCAGAACGCCGGGGCGCGGGGGTATGGGGGGCGGGGATGTTGCCGTTGGTCGGCCCCCGGCCGGGGCGCGGGGGTATGGGGGGCGGGGGTGGTTGGGGTGCTAGGGGGTGGGTTTTCTTGGTTATTGGGTTGGTTTATGATGGGGTGGGTTTTGTTTTTGGGGAGGGCTTTTTGGTGTTTGGGTTTTGGGGGTTGCCTTTTTTGGCGGCTTTGGTTTTGCTGGTTGCGGCTTGCTCGGGTGATGCGGGCGGGACGATTGCTTTTACTCCCCCCCCACGCGCTAATGTTCTGGTTGCTGCGCCGCCGGTGGGGCTTTGCGCGGAAGGGGATTATTGCGATTTGTTTGATGTGGGCGGCGAGTTGACTGCTGCGGCTTGGCTGGATGATAGCCGAATGTATCTGGCTGACTTTGAAGGCCGTATACGGTTGTTGAACCTCGAAACTCGTGAAGTTACAACGCTGCTTACCGGGTTGAGCGTGCCTCAGGGTTTGACGGTGTTGGATGGGCGCCTTTATGTGAGTGATATGGGGAACGTCTGCCGGTTGATCGAGGAAGTATCGGGGGATGAGTACGATAATGGCTGCCTAAGCTATCCTGATGGTACGCAGGGGCTTTTTTATAACCGGGTCAACGCGCAAATCCTTTCTTACAGGATTGGTGATTCCGGCGCACTTGATGATGAGCAGATAGCAGTAGACAGAATCATATCATTTGAGAGAGATCATAGTCCAAACGGGCTGACTAATGATGGCGACTATGTATACGCCAGCATTGGAAATCCGCAATTGCGTGTGGGACCGCAAGAAGGTATGGAGCTTGCGGAGTATGGACTTCGGACGGAACTGATGGGAACAATAGCCCGCTTTCGGCCGCCAGGCAATGAGGTGGAGGTTTATGCTACGGGATTTCGCAATGTTTACGGGATTTCCATAGCGCCGGACGGGACGATTTACGGAGCGGACAATGATGAGAAAAACTGGTTGGTGACGGAGGGCCACCTGGAAGAACTGAACGCCATCGTGAAAGACGGTTTTTATGGGTTTCCTGTTTGGGGAACTAATGAGGCACCGCCGGAGGCGAATGTTACGGAGCCGGTGGCGGTGTTGCGAGGCACTGGGTCCACTTTTGCATACGCGAATCAGGATGGGGTTTATGTGGCGTATCTGGCCTTGGGCGGGGATGATAACGGTTTTGTGGTTGACCGGTTTGATTATGAGAGTTGGACGCCGGAACGGATTTTTAGAGGCAGGGGTTACATTACGGCGATATTGGAACGGGACGGGCTGCTTTATGTGGTGTCGTTTTTGGGGATAGTCCACGTCATCAATCCGGCGGTCGCTCCGGTTCAGGGCAGCCCGGCGGGGGTGTCCGCGGATTCTCCGGGCTATGATGTGTATATTCACGATAACCGTTTGACGTATATTAAAAATCCTTGTAGCCAGGCGGACGCGGACACTTCGTTTTATTTGCACGTAGTTCCGGTCAACCTGGACGATTTGCCGGAGGATAGAAAGCGGTATGGGTTTGACAACCTTGACTTCCGCGATGGCTGGAAAATGGGCGACAGTTGCCGGGTAATGCGCGAGCTGCCGGAATACGATATAAGCGTAATCAAGACCGGGCAGTTTGTGCAGGAAGGGACGGGGTTCCGGCATACTTGGGAAGCGGAACATCGTTTCCGGTGATGGCGGGGGGACGTGGTAGGCGGGGAGGGGTGGCGGCTGGGTGCCCCTACGGGGGTGTTGGGGGTGGTGGGGTTAGCTTTGCATTGGTGTTCAAGCGGTGGTTGCGGGGGCGGGCGCACGGCAGTGCGCCCCTACGGGGTGCGGGGGTTGGTGGGGTTCCCTTTGCATTGGTGTTCAGCGGTGGTTGCGGGGGCGGGCGCACGGCAGTGCGCCCCTACGGGGTACGGGGGGGGTGGCGGGGTTCCCTTGCATTGGTGTTCAGCGGTGGTTGCGGGAGGGGACGGGCGCACGGCAGTGCGCCCCTACGGGGTATGGGGGTTGGTGGGGTTCCCTTTGCATTGGTGTTCAGCGGTGGTTGCGGGGGCGGGCGCACGGCAGTGCGCCCCTACGGGGTGCGGGGGTTGGTGGGGTTCCCTTTGCATTGGTGTTCAGCGGTGGTTGCGGGGGCGGGCGCACGGCTGGGTGCCCCTACGGGGTGCGGGATATGGGGGTGGGTGGGGTGATGGCGGGGTGGTGTTGAGGCGGTTTGCCTTAGCTTTTTGGGGATGGAAAATGGTTGGGGGGTGGTGTAGAATTGGGGGTAGTTTGCGCGGGGGTTGGGGTTTTTTCGATGACGCTTTTGCTGTTTTTGGTGTTTGCTTTGTTTGCCATTTTTGGGGGGTTGTTTTTGCCGGGGGGCGGGGGGGATGAGATGACGACGGGGTCGGCGAGGGTGGGGGATTTGGGGGTGGGGAAGTATGTGGAGCGGGGGAATTATGGGGTGGGTTCGATGGCGCTGTATTTTCATGACCCGGGGCGGGCTTTTGACGGGTGGAACGCTAGTCATGCGTCGGATGGGTATAAGGATACGCTGAAGGCGATCAATGATGCGGGGGAGAGGCAGATTGTGGCGGCGCATATATGGTATCCGGCTCGCCGGGATGCCGGGGAGCGGGCGGCTACGATTGGGGATTTTGGGGAAAGCTCCAGCGCGGTTTTCCGGGATGCCTTTCAGGGGAATGCGAGCTTTTTCTTGCGCAGCATAGTCAGCGAGGACGGGGAGGGGGCGATGGATATTTTCGGTTCCGACCCGCAGACTGTCCGGGCGCTGGCCGCCGAGGTTAGCGGGCTGGTGGTTAATTCGCTGTATGAGCCGCCGATAGCGCAGGGGCGTTTTCCGGTTATCGTGGCGGCGCACGGGTTGGGGGGGAACTCGTTTATGTGGACGCTGATGGGGGAGTTTTTTGCCAGCAATGGGTATGTGGTGGTGGCGCCGAGCTTTATATCGGACAGCGAGGCGCCGGGGGTGCTGGACAGCCCCGATTCCAAGTATGCCCAAGCGGCGGGGGGCGACGGGGTTGACGCGGCCTATCGCACGATTATGGGCGAGTCCAAGGTGATTCCGGGGTTCTATAAGTATTTCTTTGGCTTCGAGGGGCCGTTCGGGTTTGAGGGGCCGCAGGGGCAGGTTGAGCTGGAGGCGGTTCCGGGGGGCGGCGCGAAAGTCGGGGCGATGATGGGCGAGCTTTTTACGCAACGGGTGGGGGACGTTTCGACTATTATTGACGGGCTGGAAAGCCTGAACCGGGGGGAGGCGGCCTGCGCTGCGGAATATTCGGAGCGGGGGCAGCCGGTTCACGGGGCGGAGGTGTGTGGGCGGTTCGCGGGTTCTTTGGATTTGGACAGCATCGGGATTATGGGGCACTCGCTGGGTTCGATGACGGCGCAGTTCGCGGTGGCGAAGGATGACCGGGTGGCGGCGGCGGTGGGCTATAACAACGGGCCGCCGCGCTATTGGGAGCCGGAGGGCATTTTTGGGGACGGGTTGGCCGATGACGGGCAGCCGGCGGGGAATCCTAATCCGGTGATGCAGATTCACGGTTCGGAGGACGCTTTTGTGCAGGGGGTGTTCCGGGGCATTATGTGGAATACTCTTAGCGCGGCGGGGGGCGACCCGGAAGATATTTGGACTTTGGCGCCGGAAAGGGCGGTTCCTACCGACGAGAATCCGCAGCCTATTGCCCGCAACGCCTATACTCGGGCGACGGGGGACAAGGTGATTATATCGGTCAAGGACGTGGATCACGGCGTTTTGGTGGACGATTTCTTTGCTATGGTGAGCGAAGACAATCCTATAATGGTGGGCGGCAAGGCGTACTGGAACGTTGCGGGGCAGGCGCCGCGGAAAGCGGTGGGGGATGACGTTCTTGACCCGGGGTTCCAGGGGGAGCCGTACACGGTGCTTAACTGGGGCGAAGTGGATGGGGAGAACGTGTATCTGCCTACGTTCATCCGCAACTACTATACGCTCAACTGGTTCGACTACTATCTGAAGGGCGACCGGGAGGCTGTGCGTTTCTTGGAAGATCCGATTGAGGAGATGGGGATTTTGGACATTCGCGGTTCGGGGAACTTCGCGGCCCCGTGATCTATGTACAGTAGGCGGGACGGCAGGCGGTTTTGACCGACAGGTTTTGCGGTTCCTGCGCTGCGGTTTTGGAACGGCGGGAGGTTTTCGGGGTGGAGCGGCCGGTCTGTCCGCAGTGCGGGCGGGTGGTGTACCACGACCCGAAGGTCGCCGCCGTTTGCGTTGTGGCGCGGGGGGGCGAAGTGCTGATGATCCGGCGCGGGACGGATACGGGCTATGGGCTGTGGAGTCTGCCGGGGGGGTTCGTTGACCGGGGTGAGGTGGTGGAGTCGGCGGCGGCCCGGGAGGCGTGGGAGGAGACGGGGCTGGAGGTGGCGGTTGAGGGGCTGATCGGGCTGTTTTCGCTGTCGGGCGATCCGGTGATTGTGGCGGCGTTTGCGGCGCGGGAAATTGGCGGGGGGCTGGCTCCGGGGCCGGAAGCGTTGGAGGCGGGGTTTTTTTCGTTGGACGGGCTGCCGGAGCTGGCGTTCAGTAGGGACAGGGAGATTCTGGCGCGGTGGCGGTCGGCGCGGTAAAGACAGGGTGGGGGCGTAAGCGGGTTGCTGTTCAGGCTGGCGCGTCCGTTGATTGATTTGGTGTTTCCGGTGGCCTGCGCGGGGTGCGGGCGGGAGGGGGGCGTTGTCTGCGGGCAGTGCGCTGAGGGGCTGGAGCGGCTGGCGGCGCCGTACTGCCGCGTCTGCGCGGCGCCGGGGGTGAGCGGGCTGTGCCAGTGGTGCCGCCGGTTTCCGCGGGGGTTTGATTCGCTGCGCTCGCCTTTCCGGTTTGAGGGGGCGGTTCGGGATTCGGTGCACCGGCTGAAGTATAAGGGGGAGCGGGCGGCGGCCGGGCCGCTGGCCGGGCTGATGGTGGGGTATCTGCGGCGCAATGGCGTGGCGGTGGATGCGGTGGTTCCGGCGCCGTTGCATCCGTTGCGGATGCGCGGGCGGGGGTATAATCAGTCGGCGTTGCTGGCTTGGGGAATCGGGAAGGGTCTGGGTCTGCCGGTGCGGGAGGATTTGCTGGTTCGTATCAGGAATCCGCGTCCGCAGGTGGAAACTCGCACGCAGCAGGAACGGCGGGATAATGTTGCGGGGAATTTTGTTTGTGCAGGCGGCGCGGGTGGGCTGGCTGTTTTGCTGGTTGATGATGTGGCTACTACGGGCAGCACTTTGTCGGAGTGCGGGTTGGCGTTGAAGGGGGCGGGGGCGTTGGGGGTTTATGCGCTTACTTTGGCGCGGGAGGGGTGATTTGGGGTTTCGGGTTTTTTTAACGCAGAGGGCGCAGAGGTTGGCGCAGAGGGCGCAGAGATTTGGTTAGGTTATTTTCTGCGTTTCCTCGCGTATTTAGGGGCGTACTGTGGGGTTGAAAGTGATTTTTAATTGACAATGGGGGGGTTGTCTGCTGAAATTGGGATATTCGGGACTGGACGGAATGGAGGAGATTGTTATGGCAGGCAGGACTTTGATTTATGTGGGGGCGGAGGCCGACGGGCTGTATCGGAAGGAGGCGGGGGATTCGCGGTGGGAGAAGCTGGCTAAGGGTATGCCGCCTTCGCCGCAGGTGCGGGCGATTGTGGTGCATCCGAATGACGCCAGCACTGTCTTTGTCGGGACGCAGCGGGGCGTGTACCGCTCGCAGGACGGCGGGGACAGCTTCGAGCGGATGAATATGACTGAGGGGCGGATTGTGTGGGCGATTAAGTTTCATCCGCATGACCCCAACATTATGTTCTTGGGAACCGAGGGCTCCGAGGTGTTCAAGAGCACCGACGGGGGGGAGAACTGGGCGTATCTGTCCACAATCGCTAATCCCGACTCGGTGCAGATGGCTTTCGCCACGCGCATTTTGGGCATCGGGATTGAGAGCGGCGACACCGACCAGATGTATGCGGCGCTGGAGGTGGGGGGCGCGGCCCATAGCTCCGACGGGGGCAAGACTTGGAGCATTGTCAACAGCGTGTTCGACGGCGACGTTGACTTGATGGATCTGCACGGCGTTACCGTGGGGGCCAACGAGTCGGTGTTTATTTCCAACCGCACCGGGGTGTGGCGCACCCGTGACCGGGGGCAGAGCTGGGAGGACTTGCAGTTCGAGAATTTTTCGGACATCCGGTATTCCCGGGGCGTTGAGGTTGCGCCCGACAATCCCAGCACGCTGTACGCCTGCGTGGGGCTGAACTTTGGCAGCGAGCAGGGCGGGGTGATGCGCTCGACGGACGCCGGGGACACTTGGGGTCGGTTCGACCAGGGCATCGAGGCTCTTAGCACTACCTTTGGCATTGCGGTCAATGACCGGGCGCCGGAGCAGGTGTATTTCTGCACCCGCAAGGGGCAGGTGTTCGGGACGCATGACGGCGGGGCGACCTGGGAGGGCCACGATTTGCCGGAGATGGCCGCCAATGTCAAGGCGATCGCCTGCACTTCGGCCTAAGTCCGGTTGGGGCTCGGGTTGGTCTTTTTTCCGGCGCGACGGGCGCGGATAGTAGTGGATTCTCTGCGCCCGTTGCGCGTTCTTGGCGTATTTTGCATTGAAAAGTATGGGTTGGAATGATACGACGAATTGTTGTGGCAGCCGTGTTTTTGCTGGTGGCGTTGCCGGTGTTTGCCGGGTGCGTGTATGTCTTTCAGGACGGGATGGTTTCCGAAATGGAGGGGGATTACTTTTCTAAGGGGATGACTACGGACAGCCTTGACGAGCATGGGGCGGGGGACGGGGGGCGTTTGGCGGAGGTCAAGGAGCGAGGGAGCGTGATTTGCGCTTCGGATACTAATAATCCCGGATTCGGGTTTATTGGAGAGGACGGGATTGCGGCGGGTTTCGATATAGACCTTTGCAAAGCGGTGGCCGCGGCCATATTCGGCGACGCCAACGCCGTTGAGGTGCGTAACATTCTTTGGGGCGAGCGGGAACGGCTGTTGCAGAAGGGGCTGGTTGACATTGTAAGCTACAACACAACCTGGACTACCGGGCGGGATGCGGGGTGGGGCAATTTCGCGCACGTGATGTTCTATACCGGCCAGGGGTTTATGGTGCGGGAGGACAGCGGCTTTGACAGCGTTGATGACTTGGGCGGGGCGACGGTCTGCGTGACTACCAACACTACTACCGAGTTGAATCTGGCGGATTATTTCCGGCAAAACGGTATGGAGCTGGAAACGGTTAAGTCGGAGTCGCGCTCGGATGTATTTCAGAAATACGCGGCGGGGGACTGCGATGCAATGACTGCCGACGCATCCGGGCTGGCCGCGGAGGTCAGCAAACTGGACAACTCCGACGAACACAAGATACTGCCGGAGATTATTTCCAAGGAGCCGCTGGCGCCCATCGTGCCGCCTGATGATGATCAGTGGTTCGACATTGTAAAGACGGTTATGTATGTGCTGATCAATGCCGAGGAGCTGGGCGTTACGCAGTCTAACGTGGCGGCGATGCAGTCCAGCAGCGACAACTTGGCGGTGCGGCGTATGCTGGGGGCGGAGGATTTCGGGCAGTCGGATATGGGGCTGGACGCCGACTTTGCGGTGGATGTAATCAAGGGCGTGGGCAACTATGGCGAGATATACAATCGCTATCTGGGGCCGGATGCGGAGATTACGCTGGAGCGGGGGATGAACAATCTTTGGAACAACGGCGGGCTGATTTACGCTCCGCCTATCCGGTAGGCGTGGGGTTTGGGTTGTAGGGGGGGAATTGCGGGGCTTCCTTATGTTGCACTAGGCGAAGGGAAGGGGTCTCAGTGCGCAGAGTGAGATTCTTCGCTTTGCTCAGAATGACAATAGGGGTTGCTCAGAATGACAATAGGGGTTGCTCGGTATGATAGAGGGATGCCGACGTAAGAATGGTTGATGCAGGCGATTTGGACATAGTGGCCGCGGCGCGGGGGCTGGGGCCGCAGATAGTTGCGGCGCGGGATGATATGGAGAAATCCCGGCGGCTACCTGCGGGCTTGGTGTCGGCTATGGATGATGCCGGGCTGTTTCGCACTTATCTGCCGCGCTCTTTGGGGGGGCCGGAAATTGATCCGCTGTCGGCGTTCCGGGCGGTGGAGGAGCTTTCTATTGCCGACGGGTCGGTTGGGTGGTGTTGCTTTATCGCGGGGTCTATTGCGCTGTATACCGGCTGGCTGGAGGCTGGGGCGGCGCGGGAAATTGTGGGCGTTCCGGCTACGCTGCGGGGGGCGGGTTCTTTCCGTCCTTTGGGGACGGCGCGGGTGACGGATGGCGGGTATGCGGTCACCGGGCGGTGGGATTTTGCCAGCGGCTGTTGGCACGCCAACTGGCTGTTTCTGAACTGCGTTGTGGTTGACGAAAGGGGCCCGCGGCATAATGCGGGCGGCCCGGCGGCGGGTTTGCCGGAGTTGCGGATGATGTCGGTTCCGGTTGGCGCGGCCCGGATTATAGATAATTGGGATGTTATCGGGTTGCATGGCACGGGGAGCAATGATGTTGCGGTTGAGGATTTTTTTGTGCCGGACAGCCGCACTTTTGCGCTTACGGATCAGCCGGTGGACGCCGCGCCGCTATGCTCTTTCCGCACGGCGATGGCGACAACTTTTGCGCCGCTGGCGGGCAACACGCTAGGGATGGCGCGGGGGGCGATGGATGCTTTTGTGGGGCTGGCCGGGGCGAAAGCTACTACTATGAATATGGCGTTGCTGCGGGACCGGGCGGCGGTTCAGCAGGTGGTGGGGCAGGTTGAGGCGATTATCAGCGGGGCGAGGGCATACGTGCTGGACGCGGTGGGGCGGATGTGGGACGGTGTGCTGTCGGGGAAGGCGGATTTGAGCGGGGAGGTGTGGCAGGCGCGGCTGTCGGTGACTCACGCGGTTCACGAATCGGCGCGGGCTATTGGTATGCTGTATCACGCTTCGGGAACTAATGCGGTGCGCCGGGGGAACCTGCTGGAGGGCTACTTTCGGGACGTTCACGCCGCTATGATGCACGCGGGGGGGCTGCTCGCGAACTTCGAGCAGGGGGGGCGGGCGGCGCTGGGGCTGCCGCCGGGGGCGCCGGGGTGGTGAGGGGAAGGTTAATTACGCCAGCGAATACGCCGCATAGACAACCAGCGCAAGGGAAAGCAACAGGAAAACTACCGGAACGTATTGTTCGATTCTGGTAAGTTGCAAATACTTGGGCGGGCCGCCGACAGGGCGCAACAGTTCCCATTCTTTGGTGTAGCCCTGAACAGGTAGCTGGTTTTCGATTTCGTTGATGACTTGAAATTTGGCAGAATTAAGCGTTTTGTATGAACGTATGTTCATATACCAGATCCCTGCCAGCAATGCCCCAACCAACCCAGTAATTAGGAACACTAGTGCCCAAGTGCCGTCAGACGTGTCATCAGACAACTTAAATCTGGCCGCTAATACCAGAATCGCGGCCAGTATTGAGTAGATAGTCGCATAGAACCTGTTGGATTGGTCTCTGCGTTGACTAACCCGGTCGGCCATTTCAACATAGAGCTTGTATTGCTCCAGCAAATGGTCCAAGTATCTTTCGCCGTATTCTTTCGGTGTCATAAAGCGCACCTACGAATCGCAGTGACAATGGAATTAGTGTTCCAGCCAACCATTTCTGTTGCGGCCCTCTGAACTTGAACCGGGATACGCTCGGAACCCCACGGTTCTATCCCGATTATCGGCTTACGGTAATCTTTGGCGACCTCAATTTCGTACTCAATCCATTGCCGGAAATTCACGTACATTCCCGCTATGATGAGTACGACACTAGCAGGGCTGATTTGTTTTCGAAGCTCCTGTTCCAATTTCCGGGTATTATCGGCGTCCAGTGGGTCGTGTTCCGGGACGCTGTAATTACTCCATCGGAAATTGGGAGCCTTGTCAAGCAGGTTGACGAGCCTATGGTAGTCGTCATCGTATCGCCAAGCGTGGCTGATAAACAGGTGATAGTCCCTCAAAGGCGGCATATCTCACTCCAAAGATAGAATTTTTGGATTCTACCACAACCATATAGCAGAGTCAAACTGTGGGGGGCGCAGAAAGGAAACATATCCCGGCGCCCCCGGTTGTCTCCATCCCCTACGGGCGGACCCAGGTTTCGGACCAGGCTAGGCAGGCGGTGCTGCTTTGCTTTTCGCCGCGCATTTCTAGGGCTACTTGGCCGTCGGCGTCGTCGCCGTTTACGGTGATGCGGCCGGCGCGGGCGGGGATGAAGCAGCTATAGACGCCGTGGGGTCGGCCGGGGGCGCTGCCGGCGGGGACGGTGAGCATAAAGGGCTCTAGGAAGTCGTGCCAGGTTAGGGTGATTTGGTCGTCGTCGTTTTCGATGGTTTCGGTCCAGTAGGTGTAGGTGTCGCCTTTGCGGGTGAATTCGGCGTCTATGACTTGGATGGATTGGTCGGCGAATTCGGGGAATAGCAGGCTTTCGATTTCGTCTTGTAGCCAGCGGGCTAGGGCGATGTTGTCGGCGTAGACGCGGACGCCTTCCACTAGTTCGCTCTTTATGAAGAGGACGTGTCCGGCGCCGCTGGGGGAGTAGAGGACGCGCCAATGGCTGGCGCGGGTGGTTTGCTCGTTGCCCTCAACTAGGCGGATGAAAGAGTTTTCGCCGGTGAGGCGGATGGTGTTGGGGTCGATGGGGTTTGCCGAGGTCATACGCGGCCTCCTGTGTTTCTGGGTTAGGAACATCGCAAGGGGGGCGGCGGGTGAATTGGGTTATGTTGCATTTGCTGGGTTCTCTTATGGTTGTTTTGGTATGAGCTACCCAGCAAATGCAACATAACCGTGAATTGTACTGCGGCCCCGGTAAAGGGGGGCGCCGCCTGCCGGGGGCGGGCGGCGCCGGTGTGACTGGTTGGGCGGTTGGGTGGTTAGTTGGGTTTGGAGGGGAACCAGTCTTGTTTCCAGGGGAAGGGGCCGTCGGGGGAGTCGAAGGCGGGTAGGCCCTGTTCGATGCGCTCGCGGTAGGGGCTGGTGATGGGTTCGCGGTAGGGGTAGATGCCGCCTTCGTAGACTTCGGGGCCTTTCTTGAAGTGTTTGGCTTCGTCGAGGGTTTCGATGAAGGGGGCGTTCATATCGTAGAGTTGGTCGGCGGTTTTGGGGCGGGGGCCGGCTTTGGAGACGTGGCCGTAGAGTTCGCGGCCGATGATGCGCTCGGCAGTCCAGACGCAGTCAATGAGCTTGTCGATGTCTACGCCGGTTTGGATGCCCATATCTTCCATCATGTGGAGGAGGTCTTCGGTGGGGGCCATGCCGGTGGCGCGTCCGTTGCCGCAGTAGGGGCAGCCGCCGAAGCCGCCGATGGTGCCGTCGAGCTCTAGGGTGTCGTCGGGGCCTAGGGTGCGCATTGCGGCGTAGGCGGAGGCGATTGCCATATTGCGCCCGTTGTGGAGGTGGAGGCGGAAGTGGTCGATTTCGGGCCAGCGTTCTTTGACGCGGTAGAGGCTTTCCTCGACTTTGGCCGGGGTGCAGTGGCTCATGGGGTCGCCCATAGAGACGCTGCGGACGTTGATGCCTACTTCGTCCCACATTGCGTGTTCTTTTTCGAGGAGGGTCATTAGGCTGTCCACGGGGAATTCGCCGAGGAAGTTGGAGCCCCAACTGGCGTTGCAGCCGATGCCGGCTTCCTTGATGTTGAGTTCTTGGGCTTGGGCGACGATTTGGGGCCAGCGCTCCATTTCCTGCATTTGGGTGCGGTTGGTGTTGCGGCGGGTGAAGACGTCGCACATATGGCAGGAGAGGCGGGGGTAGGAGTCGCGCTCGATGGTGAGGGGGGGGGAGTAGGCGCGGGCGCGTTCCACGCCGCGGGAGTTGAGGGCGAGGGCGGTGTAGGTGACGCCGGGCTTGGGGGTGAAACGGGTTACGATTTCGTCAATGCGCTCCATCTGGGGGGTCCATTTGGGGCTGACGAAGGAGCCGACGACGATGTTTTTCAGGCCGGTGCCGGAAAGCTGGTCGAGGAGCTCGATTTTGTCGTCAACGGCGATGTTGGCGTCTTCAATCTGCATTCCCTCGCGCATACCCTCTTCTTTGTAGGTAACTTTGGGGTAGCTGGGCATTTGGGGCCTCCTTTGGGCCGGATGATTGCCGGGCGGGATTGAGGCGATTTTAGGGTTGGGCGGGGCGGCTGTCAATGACGGGGCTGGCGCGGGCGGGGGGCGGGCGGATGGGCTGTCTGCTATACTGCGGTTATCCTTATTCATTATCTACATCCGGCTAGGGAAGGGAGTATGACTACTGCCAGCAGGCTGATGACTGCCGATGACCTTTTGGCGATGCCGCGGGGTTACGGGAAGAAGTATGAGCTTATCCGGGGGGTTTTGGTTGAGAAGATGGGAACGGGACGGCCTCACGGTATGGCGCTGGTGTGGTTCACTAACACGCTGTCTAATTATGTGGCTAGGGATGGCTACGGCGACCTTCGTGTTGGGGAACCCGGGTATATTCTTGATGTTGACCCGGAGACGGTGCGTTGCCCGGATTTGGCCTGGATTGCGCCGGGGCGGATTGCGCCGGGGACTCAGGGCTACCCCCGGCTGGCGCCCGATTTGGCGGTGGAGGTGAAGTCGCCGGGGAACTCGAACCCGGAAATGTCGGCGAAAGCGTATATGTGGCTGAGCTACGGCTCGCGGCTGGTGTGGGTGGCGGACCCGGAGCGGGTTGCGGTGACGGTTTACCGGCTTGATGCGGAACCGCAGACGTTTGGGGAGGATGAGGAGCTTGCGGGGGGCGATTTGTTGCCTGGGTTTGTTACGCCGGTTTGGCGTTTGTTTCGGCCGCGGCGGTAGTTGGCGGGGCTGGTGGGGCTGGTGGGTTCAGCGGTTGCTGGGTTTTTGTTGGAGTTGCGGCGGTTGGGGCGGGTTGCGGTTGGCCTCTGTTCTCCCATCGGCTATAATCCGTCCTGCCCCCGCGCCTATGCGTATAAAGAAAATTCCGCCGGGACGACGATCCTTGACACCGCCCGGTAGTCCGGGGTGGCCGTGATAATCCTGCCGGGTGACTAGTACCGAAGGAGAAAACCCGCGCCGGAGCAAAGGAGAATAACAAATGCCGACTTGCGAGTGCGGACGCAGAGGAACTCATGCCCGATGGTGCCCGGTCAACACCCCAGAGACGTCAAGCGCCCCAGCCCGGTACGTATGCTCTTGCCGCCTGCCTTGCCAGTGCAAGGACTACGTAGCCAAAGATGAAGGGAAGTGCCGACACTGCCGCGCCGGGAACCATATAAAGCCCAACCGGGAAGGGAAAATGGTACGTCAGACGGCAAGCAACGGAGGGAATCAGCAAAAGGGAAGACCCAACCCCAGCACAGGGCAACCGGGAAGAGGAAACAGCGGCCAGAGCAGACCAAGCAACGCCGGACCGGGAAGCCCTAGGAACCGCCGACAACCGGCAAGACCTCGCACAGACACCCCTTCGCCAAGCCGTCAGAAAGTCCACTGCGCAGGCTGCGACCGGATCGCCCGAGACCCAAACTATCCCTACTGCCTGAACTGCACGAAGAAAGGACGGCCAGTGCAGAAGAAACCGGGAGAGTGTGCATACGGCGCCTGCCACGAGCCGGTCAAGAAGAGAATCATTTTTACACCGTTCAGCTACTGCCCCCTCCACCAAAGTCAATACGAAAGGGGCATTATCTCGGGAACCGGGGAGAAAACCCAAAACTGGCTCTAGGACAACTACCAAAGACCGACATCTCACACTGAAACTGCTGCTGACCAACAGGTGGGGACACACCCAAAAAGACCGGCGCGGCTAGGGCCGGAAGAAATATAGCATTTTACGGACGGCCCCCAACTGCGGCGGAGCAGGGCGGTCATCCGGCCCGGTATGACGCGGACCCGCTGGCGGGCCTCGCCTTTTTCGTTGTACAGACAGGCTAGGTAGGTTCGGGCGGTGCGGGATAGGTAGCGGGTTTCGTTGAGCTGGCGGGCTAGGAAATCTTGGTCTTGCTCGAACCGCTCCATTTTGGGGTAGGCGCCTATGGCGTCGCGGGGCAGGGCTTGGCCGTAGTAGGGCAGGGCTTGGTAGGCTTTATCATTGCAAAAGTCGGAGCAAAAGTCGGAATGGTGCCGGTAGTTGGCGGCCTGGACTGCGCCGGAATAGGTTAGCCCGCGCTCTAGGTGGGGCAGCATTTTGCGGATGGTCTTTTCGCTTAGATTGCCGTAGCCGGGGGGAGTGGGATGTTAGACACGGCTTCGGCCTGTTGCGGATTCAGGTTCCACTCGGTGGCGGCTTTAGCGCGAACCGCTTCGGGTTCTTGGGTATCTAGCAGAAAGTTGACGATGGAGTTGCGTTCATCTAGGGGCATGGAAAGCCATTGCTGGCCGAATAATTCGGGCTTTCGTCGTTGCCGGGGGTCTGGCGGTTGGACTTGAAGCCGCGCCGCTGGTTTAGGTGGAATAGGGCGCGGGCTAGTTCGGGCGGGGTTAGGGGTTCGTCTAGGGCCCGTTGCCGCGGGGGTTAGGGCGCACGGCAGTGCGCCCCTACGGGGGGGCAGTGTTCGTATTGAGTTGGTTCCGGGGTCTAGGCCGAGGCGGTATTTTGCGTTATTCATTGTTGTTTTTTATCTTTCCGCGGCGTTTGGTTGGCGGGGGTGTGGCGTAGGGCGAAGTTTTCTTCGGGGGAGTGGACTAGTTTTTTTCGGCGGATATTGTTGACTTCCTGTAACATCCGGTATTCTTGGAAAAGGGGGAGGGCTTTGGGCGCCCGGCGTTCTCCGTTTTCATACTCGAACTGGCACCAGCCGGGTTCTACGGGGCGCAGGGGGCGCTGGTTGAAGATGACTTGGCGCAGGGTGTTCCATTGGGCGGTATTCAGGCTTTGGTGCGGTTCTTGGGTTGCGCGGATGGCGTCGAACTCGGTTTCGTACATTGTGCGGTCGGGATATAGGCCCTGTTGCGGGCGGGCGCGGGTGGGTTGGCCCTGCTTATTGCGCTGCGCTAGGTATTCGCCTAGGGTGCGGGAGTTGGTTTGCGTGATGCGCTGGCGCAGTTGGTTGATGTCGGCGCGTGTTTTGCCGTCCTCTTTTTCGTCGTTGCCGGGGGTCTTGCGGTTGGACTTGAAGCCGCGCTGCTGGTTGAGGTGGAATAGGGCGCGGGCTAGTTCGGATGGTTCTAGGGTTCGTCTAGGGGCCGTTGCTGCGGGGGTTAGGGCGCACAGCAGTGCGCCCCTACGGGGGTGTGCCAAGGCCGTAGCAGGGGGTTAGGGCGCACAGCAGTGCGCCCCTACGGGGGTGTGTCCAAGGCCGTAGCAGGGGGTTAGGGCGCACGGTCGTGCGCCCCTACGGGGGGGCAGTGTTCGTATGGAGTTGGTGCCTATGTCTAGGCCGAGGCGGTATTTGGCGTTATTCATTGTTGTTTCTTATCTTTGGGTTGCGGGGGGGTGTGGCGTAGGGCGAAGTCTTCTTCGGGGGAGTGGACTAGTTTTTTGCGGCCTATTAGGGTGAAGTATAGTAGGGCGATGGCGAACCAGGCGGCGCAGCCGTAGACGCCTAGGCGGTAGTCGGGGTTTAGGAACAGGAAGCATAGGGTGGCGAAGGCTATTAGGGCGGACAGGATTGCGCCCGGGTTGCCTAGGGGGCTGGTGTAGGGGCGCTCGATGTTGGGGAAGCGGCGGCGGAGTTGGACGAAGGCTATCATTTGCATTACGTAGGCTATTACTGCGCCGAATACGGCCATGTTCAGCAGGACGGCGCCTACGGGGACGTTGGCGCCGAACCAGTCGTCGGCGAATTCGATTAGGAGGGCTACGCAGTAGCCGATGACGGCGCCGGCGATTAGGGCGGCGTGGGGGGTTTTGCGGCGGGGGAGGGTTAGGGAGAGCCATTGGGGGAAGTAGCCGGAGCGGGAGAGGGAGTATATGTTGCGTCCGTAGGCGTAGATGATGGTGTGGAAGCTGGCGACTAGTCCGGCGACGGCGACTAGGGATAGAACGGAGGCGCCGATGCCGTTGCCAAAGATGGTGGTGAAGGCTAGGAACAGGGGTTCGTCGGTTTGGCCTACTTCGGCGGCGCCGGGGGCGATGCCGGCGTTGAGGAACAGGGTTAGGACGGAGGCGGCGATGAGGGTTAGGATTCCCCATAGCAGGGCTTTGGGCATATCGCGGCGGGGGTTGCGGGATTCCTCGGCGGCTAGGGGGAGCTGTTCGATGGCTAGGTAGAACCAGATGGCGAAGGGGAGGGCCTGGGCGATGCCGCTCCAGCCATAGGGGAGAAAGCGGGAGTTGCCGTCGGCGGGTTGGATGTTGAGGGCCAGATCCCAACTGAAGTGGGGGATGGCGCCGATCCAGAACACCAGCAGAATGGCTAGGGCGAGGATGGTGATAAAGACGGAGAACTTGAAGGTGGCTTCGACGCCGACGATGTTTAGTCCGACGAAAAGGGCGTAGAAAATGAGCCACCAGACGGGGGCGGGGACGGCGAGGCCGAAGATGCTGTTGAAGACGGCGCCCATATAGCCGCCGATGCCGACGACTATGACGGCGGGGGTTAGGATGTATTCGATGTTTTCGGCTAGGCCGGTGATGAAGCCGCCTAGGGGGCCCATGGCGGTGCGCCCGAAGGAGTAGGCGCCGCCGGTGTGGGGTAGGGCGGGGGACATTTCGGCGATGGAGTAGCAGATGCCGAGGTACATAACGGCGACGATGGCGGTGGCAACGGCTAGGCCGCCGAAGCCGCCTACGTTTAGGCCGAAGTTCCAGCCGAAAAAGTCGCCGGATATGACGGCGCCGACGCCTAGGGCCCATAGGGACCATACGCCGGCGTAGCGTCGCAGGCCGCGGCGGGCGAAGTAGTCGGCATCGGCGGGGCGGTATTCTACGGGGCCGACTCGCTGTTTGTCTTGCTGGCTCATTTTGGGTTCGCTTTATTTTTGGCGGGACGGGGTTACTGTTGGGGGCCCCAGACGTAGTCTCTGGCGTCGGTGTGGCAATTCTGGCAGCCTTCTACCATTCCTTGCTTTTCAACTTCGCCGTCGGCCAGGACTTTCAGCCAGAACCAGTCGTTGTGGTCGGGGTTGTAGCCGGATTTTTTGTACATTACGGTGTTGGCGGCGTATGCGCCGTCGGGGGTGTAGTTTTCTTTGACGATGATGGCGCCGTCGGGCATCAGGGCGTTGCTTTGGAGGGCGGTGAAGGCGGCGGGGTTGAGGTAGGTGGTCAGGAGCATACCGTGGGGGTCGGCGCCGGGGTATTTTTCGTCTACGCCGGGCCATAGCCGCCAGTCGTCGTTGTTTTGGTAGTCTACTTCGTCTAGGTAGGCTAGGACGGAGGCGGCGTTGGTGGCGGGGAGTTCGGGTTGGCCGGAGCCGCAGGCGGTTAGGATTAGGGCGACGGTTAGGGTTAGGATGGCTAGGGCTGGGAGGTATGGGGGTTTGTTGGGGGTGGGCATTGGGGGGACTCCGGGTTGCTGGTTTGGTGTGTAGGGTAGTTTAGCATAGGGGTTGGGATAATCCGGTGTTTCGGGGTTGGCGGGTTTGTGGGTGTGGTTGGCGATTGTGGGGTTACGGGTTGGTGGTTTGTTGCCGGGGTGTGGGCGCACGGCTGTGCGCCCCTACGTTTGCGATGGCGGGGGGGATGACGGGTTGCGGTTGACACTTTTGCTAGTGTGCTTCTATAATGCGGGCGATGATTTAGGCACGTAGGGGAGCTCGGTTGAGCCGGGCTGAGAGGGTGGCCGGATGCCACCGACCCTTGCGAACCTGACCTGGGTAATGCCAGCGTAGGGAAGCGGCGCTTTAGTGGCAGATTATGGGCCGCCAGCCTAGGGTTGGCGGCTTTGTTTTTATGTAATCCGTGCGTCCGCGGTCTGGTTAAGCCTGCGGCGCAGTCGCCGGTTTGGCAGACCCGATTTTTTAGTTTGGGAGGAGCGCCGTGGTTCAGACGGAATATACCAGCCAGTTTCAGGGGAAGTCGAACTTCCCGGCCAGCGCGAAAGCGTACCGGCAAGGCTCGCAGGCGTCTATACGGGTGCCTTTCCGGGAGGTGACGCTTACGCCTACCACCGGGCGATTCGGGCAGGAGGAGAATGCGCCGCTGTCCATTTATGATACCAGCGGGCCGTACAGCGACGGGGGGGCGGCGCTTGACCTGCGGCAGGGTTTGCCGGCGCTGCGGGGGCCGTGGATTATGGCGCGGGGCGATGTGGAGGAGTATGACGGCTACGGGGTGCCGCTGCGGGGCAGGAATGTGGCGCAGCCGTTCCCGGGGCTGACGCGCAAGCCGCTGCGGGGCAAGAGCGGGCGGGCGCCGACGCAGATGCGCTATGCGCGGGAGGGCGTGGTTACGCCGGAAATGGAGTTTATCGGGATTCGGGAGGGGATAGACCCGGAATATGTGCGGCAGGAAGTGGCCCTTGGGCGGGCGATCATTCCGTCGAATATCAATCATCCCGAGACGGAACCGATGATTATCGGGCGCAATTTCTTGGTGAAGGTCAACGCCAACATCGGGAATTCGGCGATTACTTCCTCGATTGAGGAGGAAGTGGAAAAGATGCTTTGGGCGACGCGCTGGGGGGCGGATACGGTGATGGACTTGTCCACCGGGCGCGATATTCATACTACCCGGGAGTGGATTCTGCGGAACTCGCCGGTTCCTATTGGCACCGTTCCGATTTACCAGGCGTTGGAAAAGGTGGGGGATAATCCCGAGGAACTGACGTGGGAGCTGTACCGGGACACGCTGATTGAGCAGGCGGAGCAGGGGGTGGACTATTTCACGATTCACGCGGGGGTGCTGCTGCGGTATGTGCCGCTGACGGCGAACCGCATTACGGGCATCGTGTCGCGGGGCGGCTCGATTATGGCGGGCTGGTGCCTGGCGCACCACGAGGAGAATTTCCTCTATACTCACTTTGAGGAAATTTGCGAGATTCTGCGGGCCTACGACATATCCTTTTCCTTGGGCGACGGGCTGCGGCCGGGATGCATCGCCGACGCCAATGACGAGGCGCAGTTCGGGGAGTTGCAAACGCTGGGCGAGCTGACCAAAATCGCTTGGGAACACGATGTGCAGGTGATGATTGAGGGGCCGGGGCACGTTCCGATGCACAAAATCAAGGAGAACGTTGACCGGCAAATGGAAGTGTGCCACGAGGCGCCTTTCTATACGCTGGGGCCGTTGGTGACCGACATCGCGCCGGCCTACGACCATATTACGTCGGGCATCGGCGCGGCGATGATCGGGATGTACGGTACGGCGATGCTGTGCTACGTGACGCCGAAGGAACACTTGGGGCTGCCGCACCGGGAGGATGTGAAGACGGGGGTGATTACGTATAAGATCGCGGCCCACGCCGCGGATGTGGCGAAGGGTCATCCGATGGCGCAGCAGTGGGACGATGCGCTGTCGAAGGCGCGGTTTGAGTTCCGGTGGGAGGACCAGTTCAATCTGGCGCTGGACCCGGACACGGCCCGCGATTACCACGACGAAACGCTGCCGGCGCAGGGGGCGAAGGTGGCGCATTTCTGCTCGATGTGCGGCCCGAAGTTCTGCGCGATGAAGATTACTCAGGACGTGCGGGAGTACGCCAAGAACCGGGGGGTGGCTGTGGAAACGGCTTTCGACCAGGGGATGGAGGAGAAGTCGCGGGAGTTCCGGGAAGCGGGCAGCAAGATTTATCAGCAGGCTTAACCGGGGCGTTCTTGGTGGGTGTCCGGGGGGATGAACCGGCATCGTGGGGGCGCGTGGTTTTGCGCCCCCAAGGTGTTGACGGCATCCGGGGTCAGGGCGCACAGCCGTGCGCCCCTACATTATGCGGCATTGAAATTGTGGTGAGGAGATTGGGCGATGGCGATTTATTTTTTGTTGGGACGGCTTAGCCATGAGGGGCAGCGGATGTTGCATGGGAATCCCGATTTGGTGAGCGATACGGCGGCGTCTCTGGAAATTGAGGGGGCGCGGATTTTGGGGCAGTACGCGGTGCTGGGGCATTACGATTTCATTACGATGGTGCTGGCGGATGAGAATGAGGCGGTGGCGCGGCTGTCGGCGGAGTTGGGGGCGCGTACCGGGCTTCACTTTGAGACGCTGGCGGGGGTGGCGGTGGGGTTTATGGCGGAGCATGATCCTGCGGGCGGGGTGGCGGATGTGGCTTCGGCGGAGTTGCGGGGGGGTTGAGGTGGGGGGGGGCAATAGGCCGGACAGCCCCTTGCCAAAGCCGACAGGTTGAGGGTAGACTGTGGCAGATAAAGAATTGGCGTTTTGCTTGGTAGGCAAAGCCGAGGGTTCGTTGAGGTCGTGAAAGCGCCTCACATAGGCGGGCCGCCAATTCTTTCTTCGTTGGTTCGTTGGGATGACGTTCAGCGATCATTGCCCAATCCTTTCGACCGTACTCCGTATCATTTCGTAAGGGCTTGACTGCCTTGCCGTAGCGTGGCGGTGTTGTTGGCGCTCCTAGAGACTTGTAAAACTCCCTTTTGTCACCTTGAGCGAAAGCGAATGGTGTCGGCGCCATAGTGGAGATTCTTCGCGCCGCTCAGAATGACAGGGGCGCTGAGAATGACAGGGGGCAGAAGCAGTTTTGCAATTGTCTGTGGTGTCCCTGCCTGATTGCGCTCTGGGCTGTCCGCGCTATAATTTAGGCGGGTGAAATGTTGCCGGATTTAGTGACCTGTCCGGGGGGACGCCCCCACCCTAGCCCTCCCCCGGAGGGGGAGGGGATTTTGCAGTTTTCTTTATGATTGGCGGGGTGGTTTTCCTAGCTTTGTGTTGGTGGTTGTTGGCTTATGTTCAGGGCCGTTTCCAGCCGTGTTAGTTTTCCTGAGGTGGATGCCCGGGTTTTGGAGCAGTGGAGGGAGCGCGATGTTTTCCGGCGGGCGGGGGCGGCGCGGGACGGGGGGCCGCGGTTTATGCTGTATGACGGGCCGCCTACGGCCAATGGGAGTCCGGGGATTCATCATGTGCTGGCGCGGATTTTCAAGGATGTTGTCTGCCGCTACCGAACGATGAAGGGTTATCAGGTGTGGCGCAAGGGGGGGTGGGATACGCACGGGCTGCCGGTGGAGCTGGGAATCGAGCAGGAGCTGGGGCTTTCCAGCAAGCGGGAAATCGAGGAGTACGGCATCGAGGAGTTCAACCGGAAGTGCCGGGAGAGTGTCTTTCGCTACGTGAAAGAGTGGGAGACTATGACCGCCCGCATCGGCTTCTGGGTGGATATGGATGACCCGTATGTGACGCTGGAAAACGATTATATCGAAACCGGGTGGTGGATTCTCAAGTCTTTGTGGGACAGGGGGCTGCTGTATCAGGGGATGCGGGGGACGCCCCATTGCCCGCGTTGCGTGACCAGCCTTAGCTCGCACGAGCTGGCTTTGGGCTATCAGGAAGACACGCCGGATCCGTCGGTGTTCGTCAAGTTCCGGGTGAATGTTGACGCCGATGGGGGGGCGGTTTTGCCGGAGGCGCTGAAGGGCGGCGATGGGCCGGTGTATCTGCTGGCCTGGACTACTACGCCCTGGACGCTGCCGGGCAATACCGCGCTGGCGGTGGACGCCGACGCGGAGTATTCGGTGGTGGAGCTGGAGGGCGGCAATGGGCCGGAGCGGCTGGTGCTGGCTTCGGCGCTGGCGGCGCCGCCGTTGATTCCTGCCATTGATGGGGAGGAAGCGGTGGTAGTCGGCACTGTGCCGGGGAAGGATCTTGTTGGGTTGGGCTATGTTCCGCTCTATCCGCCGGGGCAGTATGACGCTAGGGTGAACCGCTTTGAGGCGGGGGTTTTGACGGCGTCGGACGATGACGGGTTTGCGCCCCGGGTGGTGGCCGCGGATTTTGTTTCGATGGAGGACGGTACGGGGATTGTGCATATCGCACCGGCTTTTGGCGACGAAGACTTGGGGCTGGGGCGGGAGAAGGGGCTGAATTTCGTTCAGCCGGTTGATTTGCAGGGCATCGTGACCGGGGGGTATTCCTTTGCGGGGAAGTTCGTCAAGGACGCCGACCCGGAGATTATGGCCGATTTAGAGGAGCGGGGGCTGTTGCATCGCCGGGATGTGTACCGCCATACGTACCCGTTCTGCTGGCGGTGCGATACGCCGTTGCTGTACTACGCCAAGAGTTCGTGGTACATCCGCACTTCGGCGCTGAAGGATGATTTGGTGGAGGGGAACAGCCGGATTAACTGGTATCCCGAACATATAAAGGAAGGTCGGTTCGGGGAGTGGCTGCGGAACAATGTTGACTGGGCCATTTCTAGGGAGCGGTACTGGGGGACGCCGATTCCTATCTGGCAGTGCGGGCAGTGCGGGAATATGGCGTGCGTCGGCGGGCGGGAAGAGCTTAAAGAGCGGCTGGGGGCGGGGGCCGGGGTTATAGACGGGCTGGATTTGCATCGTCCGTATGTTGACGGGGTGACTTTTGCCTGCGACGCGCAGGGGTGCGGGGGGGTGATGTCACGCATCCCGGAGGTGATGGACTGCTGGTTTGATTCGGGGGCGATGCCTTTCGCGCAGTTGCATTATCCTTTTGAGAATGCGGGGATGGAGCAGGAGGGGCTGTTTCCGGCGGATTATATTTGCGAGGCGGTAGACCAGACGCGGGGGTGGTTTTACAGTCTGCACGCGCTTTCTACGCTGCTGAAAGGGCAGCCGTCGTACAAGAATGTTATCTGTCTGGGGCTGATACTGGACGAGCGCGGGCGCAAGATGAGCAAGCGCACGGGCAATGTGGTGGAGCCGTTGCCGTTGCTGGACGAACACGGGGCGGACGCTTTGCGCTGGTATCTGTTCACGGCGTCGCAGCCGGGGGAGGCCCGGCGCTTTTCCTCGCGGCTGGTCAACCAGACGCTGCGGCAGATGTTGCTTACGTTATGGAACATTCACTCGTTTTTTACCGGCTACGCGGCCATAGACGGGTTTGATCCGTCGCAGAAACCGGCCGGTTGGAAACCGGAAAATGAGCTGGACCGCTGGGTGCTGTCGGAGCTTAATCAACTGGTGGCGGAAGTTGACCGCTGTATGGACGGCTATGACCCGACCAACGCGGGGCGGCGGATTCAGGAGTTTGTGGGCCGGCTGTCGAACTGGTATGTGCGCCGTAGCCGCCGCCGGTTCTGGCGGAGCGAGGAGGGGGACGCGGATAAGCTGTCGGGGTATGTGACGCTGCATACCTGTCTGGTGACGGTCGCCAAGCTGATGGCCCCGCTGGCGCCTTTTGTGTCGGAGGAAATCTATCAAAATCTGGTGTGCGCGGTAGACCCGGAGGCGCCGGACAGCGTTCACTTGGCGGATTTTCCGGTGGCGGATTTGTCGCTGGTGGATGCGGGGCTGATGGAGGCGACGCGGCTGGCGATGCGGATTTCCAGCATGGGGCGGTCGGCCCGCTCGAAGTCGGGGCTTAAGGTGCGCCAGCCGTTGGCGTCGGCGGCTATCAGGACGCGGGTTGCGGCGGAACGGGATTATATCGCGCAGGTGCGGCCGCAGATTTTGGACGAACTGAATATCAAGGACATTGAACTGCCGGACGATGATTCGGCGTTGTTCCGGCAGGCGCAGGAACAGGCGGGGGGCGAGCCGGAGGCGGTGGTAAACGTTGGGGGGTATGTGGTGGCGCTGGAGGCGGGGTATATGGTGGCGGTGAACGGGGAGATTACGCCGGAACTGGCGGAGGAGGGGCTGGCACGGGAGGTGGTTCACCGGATTCAGGGGCTGCGCCGGGCCGCCAATTTCGAGGTGACCGACCATATCGAAACTTGGTATGACGGCCCCGGGGAGTTGTCGCGGGTGATGCGGGGGGATTTTTCCGCTTATATCCGGGAGGAAACTTTGAGCGAGCGTTTGGAGGCCGGGCCGCCGCCGGAGGGGGCCAAGGCGGAAACGGCCAAAATCGAGGGGCGGGAGATTACTTTGTCGGTGCGGCGGGTTACGGGGGGGTTTTAACGCAGAGGGCGCAGAGGTTTCGCAGAGGACGCCGAGTTTTTCTTGGATAGGGGGGATTTCTTTGCGTTCTCGGCGCGTTCTTGGTGTACTTTGCGTTGAATTGGTTTTTTGATGCCTGAGTTGCCTGAGGTGGAAAGTGTGCGGCGTAGTCTGTTGCGGGCCGGGTTGGCCGGGCGGACTATAACTTGGGCTGTTATTGGGTGGGCTAATAGCGTTAAGCGTCCGTCGGCGGGGGAGCTGGCGGAGGGGGTGGTTGGGCGGGTGGTGGAGGATGTGGGGCGCCGGGCTAAGTATTTGCTGTTTCGCTTGAGCGGGGAGACGGTGAGCGGAGGGCGGGTGAGCGGGAGGACGGCGGCGACGCTGGTGGCGCATTTGGGGATGACGGGCGATTTGGTGGTGCAGCCTGGGGGGCGGGCGGCACATTCGCTTACGCGACACGTTTTCGGGCTGGACGATGGGCGGGAATTGCGGTTTGTGGACGGGCGCAAGTTCGGCAAGCTGTGGCTGGTTGACGACCCGGCGTTGGTTCTGCCGCCGTTGTCGCCGGAACCGCTGGAGGGCGGGTTCACTACGGAGTGGCTGGCGGGGTCGCTGGCGGGGCGCAAGGCGCCGGTGAAGGCGTTGTTGCTGGAGCAGTCGGTGGCGGCGGGGCTGGGCAATTTGTACGCGGACGAGGCGCTGTTTCTGGCGGGTATCCGGCCGGGGCGTCCGGCGTCGGGGCTTACGGGGGACGAGGTGGCGCGGCTGCGGCGGGGGATTGTTGAGTGTATTACCGCCGGTTTCGCGGTTTATGACCGGGCCCGGGATGGGAGCTGGCCGGAACCGCCGGGGCCGATGACTACGTGGAGTCACCCGCGGGACGGCAAGACGCCTTGCCCGAACTGCGGGGGGGTGATGGCGGGTACGCGGATACGGGCGCGGGCTACTTGGTATTGCCCGGGGTGCCAGGTTTAGCGGGGGTGGCGGGGGCTGTTGTTAGAGGAGGTCGGAGTGGGGGTTGGTGCGTATTAGGGTTATGGAATTGTCATTCTGTTGTCACACTGAGCGAAAGCGAAGGGTCTCACTGCCCAAGGCGAGATTCTTCGCTACGCTCAGAATGACAGGGGGCTTTGCTCAGAATGACAAAAGGCGAAAGTAATTTTGCAATCGTCTGAATGTGGCATTCCCATTGATTGAGCAGATTGCGAAATTGCCCTTTGGCACTCTGAGCAAAGCTAAGGGTCTTGCCGTCCAAGGTGAGATTCTTCGCTTTGCTCAGAATGACAGATAGCGATTTCAAGGCGCAGTGGGTTAGTCAAGTTTTTCTAGGAACTCGGCGAAGGATGCGTACTCGGTTAGGCCCTCTCCCTTGCTGGCTTGCTCCAGGGTTTTTAGGGTTTCGGCGTTGGGGATGTGAGGGGAGAAAGGGTCGCAGCAGATTGAGGCTAGGCGTTGGTAAAAGATTGTGATTGCCTCGTCTACCGACAGGCCCAATTCGGCGATTCGGGCTTCCGCTTCCCGCTTTAATTCGGGTTCGATGTAGACGCATACCGTTTCTGGCTTTGCCATTTATTCGCATCCCTCGCAAAATCGTTTCTGCGCCCTTTGTGTTGAAAGGTTACTCTGCTGTGCCGTAGATGTGGGTGGGGACTACTATTATGGCGGAGCGGCGGTCGGCGAGCATGGCGTTGTCGTATTCGCTCCAGTTGGGGTGTTCTTGGGCGGCGGCGGCGCGGTAGACGCCGCGGAGGGCTTCGCGGAGCTCGGCGGGGTCGGTTGCGCCGGGGGAGAGGATGCGGGCCTGGCCTTCCAGCACTACGAAGGGGCGCCACTGGTCGGCGGAAATCAGTAGGGAGCAGTTGGGGTTGCGGCGCAGGTTGTGTAGCTTGGAGCGTTCCTCGGTGGTGGTGAAGGCTACGCCGTCGGCGTAGGCGCCGCAGGTGACGATGCTCATTTGGGCCGCGCCGTTGCGCCGGAAGGTGGTTAGTACGCCTTGGTGGTTGGCGGTTGCGAATTCGCGGATGTTGTCGGGGAGCATTGTTTTTCTCCTTTATGCGTTGTTGTCTGAATCGGGATTTGTTGGGTTTTCTCCAATGCCACATTGCCTCTTATTGTCTGAATCAGGATTTGCCGGATTTTAGGATTTTCGGGATTATTCCAATGTTACCTTGCTCCCTTTGTCACTCTGAGTGAAGGGAAGGGTCTCACCGGCCAAGGTGGGATTCTTCGCTTTGCTCAGAATGACAGATATTCGTACATATAATAGCGGGTTTGGGTCATTCCCATTTGGGCGTAGACTTGTTGGGCTGTGGTGTTGTCCTGCTCTACGTAGAGGCGGAGGCCGCAGACGCTGCCGGTGGCTTGGGCGGCGGCGGCGGCGTGGCGGTGGAGGGCGCGGTAGACGCCGCGGCGGCGGTGCTGGGGGCGGACGTAGACGCTCTGAATCCACCAGAATGTGCCGTTGCGCCAGTCGCTCCATTCGTAGGTGATCATCAACTGGCCGGCGGGTTGGCCGTTGATTTCGGCTATCAGGTAGAAGCCTAGGGATTCGTCGGCCAGTATTGCGGCCACTCCGGGGCGGAGTTGGGCGTCGTCTAGGGTGCGGCCCTCGGATTCTAGGGCTAGGGCGGCGTTGGATTCGGCGATGAAGGCGGCGTCGGCTGGGGCGGCGCGGCGTATGTTGATGTCGATTTTCATGGGGGTAGTTTAACAGCTAATCGGCCCCGGTGCAGAGAAATGAGCCGCTTTCGGGGGTGAGGATAAGGTGGCCGGGGGTATATCTATAGGGGCATCAGTTGTAGTACACTGCGTTTGCTACGGTCAGCAAGGGTTCTGGCTCCTTGCGGATTATTATTGGGCCAGCGTGGGGCTGGGGTATTCCCCTGCCCCCTGTTGCGCCCAATATCAGGACTAGGCTGACCGTAGCAAGTTGCCTACATCCTTACGCCGCAGGGGGTTCCGATTTGCCCGCATTTATCTGCCGGATTGCCTTTCTCGCTGCACTCTTGACCCTCGTTTTGGCTTGCACTTCTGCTGCGCCGCCCACAGAACCGGCGGCCCAACCAGCCACACCGGCGGCACCGGCAACGCCGGAGCCTGCGCCGACAGCTACCCCGCTTCCAGGGGCTACGGCTATACAGGCGTATGCCCTGACGCCTACCCCAATTCCAACTGTACCCGCGCCTACACCGGCGCCAACGCCAAGCATTCCCGAGGGCGCCGAGTTTGTGCTGGATTTGATTAACGCGGAACGGGCAAGCGCCGGAGTAGCGCCTCTGGTACTAGGCAACAACATCGCAGCCCAAGTTCACGCTGAAGGTTCTCTGGAGGGCTGCTATTCCTCAATATGGAGCGCAGACGGGTTGAAGTCGGAGGCTCGCTATTCGCTGGCAGGCGGCTATCAAGCCAATACCATTATGGTCAGCGGCACAGACTACTGTAGCCCATTAAACCAGGCAAGCATACTTTTTCTGGTTAAAGACGAAATTCGTGACGAAGTCGAGGATTTTCTCGAGAGATCCGGGTTTAGAGAGAATCTAATTGACGAGCAATACCGGAAACTAAACGTAGGCTTGGCGTGGGATTTATTCGGATCATATACTCATGTAGTCCTGCAACTGGAAGGGGACTTCATCGAGTACGACCAGTTGCCCGCCATCGAAAACGGCATTCTAACCCTCTCAGGACGAGTCAAGAACGGCATCAATCTTGACGGCGGAAAAGAGCTGTCGGCAACGGTGTTTTACAACCCCCCGCCGCAGCCCCTGACCGCCGGACAAATTGCGCGGATCTATTCCGCTGATTCCGGGCCGCGAGTTGCGGCTATCCGTCGGCCCCCGGGGAAGGGGAGACATTATACCGAAAATGAGTACACTCGAATGTACAATCCTTGCCCCAGCCCTTACGACATAGCGGCTGACGCTCCGGCGCCAGGTTCGCGGGATGAGGCGAACGATTTCTATGAGGCGGCCAAAGCGAAGTGCCTGGTTATCCGGGCCGATGAAGAGGGCGGGGTTGAGATAACGGTGCCTCGAATTACTGCGAGCGAATGGGATGTTGAGGGGGACGCTTTCGCCATTGCCGCCGACTTGAGCGAGGTGGTGCAGCGGCACGGGAACGGGCTTTACGATGTGACGGTGTGGGGTTCGCTGGACGGTGAGGACGTGGTTATTTCCGAGTACGTGATTTTCCACGGGGTTACGCCGCCGGACAGCTATTATCCGAACTGAGGGGTTGGGGCTAGGGGTTTTGGCGGCGGGCTAGTTCGGCTTCTAGGAGGCGGATGCGCTCCTCGGCGGCTTCTCGCCTGAGTCGCTCGTCCTCGGGGGTGGGCAGGAATTGTTTGGTGTTGTGGTCTCGCAGGCATAGGTGGCCGGCGTCCCAGCATAGCTCTAGGGCTAGGATTTCGCTGTAGCCCCATAGTAGGCCGTTGGGGTCGCGGTTTATGGGGAGGGGGTGGTAGCGGTTGGCGGCGGTTAGGGTGTCGCCGGCTAGGGGGGCGTCGTGGTAGCGGCCGCCGGTGGGGTCGAAGCGCCAGTATTCGCGGACTCCGAGGGCGGCGTAGCCTTGGCGCTTGACGCCGTAGTCGCGCTTTCCGGTGCTGCGCGAGGCTACTTCCAGGACGAAATCGGGCGGCTTGCCTACTTCGCTTATTACGTAGCCGTTGCGGGCTACTATGCCGTCGGGGTTGACGCCGAAGGCGACTACGCAGTCGGGGGCGAGTTGGCCGGTGGTGCTGCCGGCCTGCCGCCGCAGGTATCCCGCGCCGGCAATCAGCACGTCATTTCGATGGGTCAATTGCACCCGCAGGGTACTGCGAAAGTCATCTATCCGGCGGTCTTGCAGCATATCCGGCTCCCGCCGCGGCGGGTCGGGCAGCGGCTCTAGGTGAGAGTAGTCGGCGATTTGGGGGCGTAGTTGGGCAGTCATAAGGCGGACTCGCGTTGCGGGCGGTGGGGTCTGTCCGTATGATAGCGTTGTTGTTGGCGGGTTTGCAATCGTTGGGGTTTTTGTCTGAATCAGGATTTTCTGGATTTGGGGATTTTGGGGATTTTTTCCTCGGACAGCTATTACCCGAACTGAGCGGTTGGGGTTAGGGGTTTTGGCGGCGGGCTAGTTCGGCTTCTAGGAGGCGGATGCGCTCCTCGGCGGCTTCCCGCCTGAGGCGCTCGTCCTCGGGGGTGGGGAGGAATTGTTTGGTGTTGGGGTTGCGGAGGCGTAGGTGGCCGGCGTCCCAGCATAGCTCTAGGGACAGGATTTCGCTGTGGCCCCATAGCAGGCCGTCGGGGTCTCGGTTTATGGGGAGGGGGTGGTAGCGGTTGGCGGCGGTTAGGGTGTCGCCGGCTAGGGCGGCGTCGTGGTAGCGGCCGCCGGTGGGGTCGAAGCGCCAGTATTCGCGGACTCCGAGGGCGGCGTAGCCTTGGCGCTTGACGCCGTAGTCGCGCTTTCCGGTGCTGCGCGAGGCTACTTCCAGGACGAAATCGGGCGGCTTGCCTACTTCGCTTATTACGTAGCCGTTGCGGGCTACTATGCCGTCGGGGTTGACGCCGAAGGCGACTACGCAGTCGGGGGCGAGCTGGCCGGTGGTGCTGCCGGCCTGCCGCCGCAGGTATCCCGCGCCGGCAATGAGCACGTCATCCCGATGGGTCAAGCCCAGCTCCAGGATACGGCGAAAGTCATATATCCGGCGGTCTTGCAGCATATCCGGCTCCCGCCGCGGCGGGTCGGGCAGCGGCTCTAGGTGAGAGTAGTCGGCGATTTGGGGGCGTAGTTGAGCAGTCATAAGGCGGACTCGCGTTGCGGGCGGTGGGGGCTGTCCGTATGATAGCGTTGTTGTTGGCGGGTTTGCAATCGTTGGGTTTTTTGTCTGAATCAGGATTTGAGGATTTGGGGATTTTTTGCTATCCGGTGAATCGTTGGGGTTTTTGTCTGAATCAGGATTTGCCGGATTAAAAGATTTGCAGGATTTTCCCCCATCCAGTGAATCCTTAAATCCTGAAAATCCTGATTCAGACAAAAGGGGGAGAATCCTTTGATTCTGATTCGGGCGGAATCTTAATGCGCGGTGGGAGTGTGTAGGGGGTATAATTGGGTTGGATATGGGGGAGATTTTATGATTGCGGCGGGCGGGGAGCGATATGTTTGAGAATTTGACTGAGCGGCTTACGGGGATTTTTAACCGGCTGTCCAGCAAGGGGCGGCTTACGGATAAGGATATTGACGAGGCGCTGTCGCTGGTGCGGCGGTCGTTGCTGGAGGCCGATGTCAATTTTCGGGTGGCCCGCGATTTTGTGGGGCGGGTCAAGGAGCGGGCGCAGGGGGCGGAGGTGCTGGAAAGCCTTACTCCGGGGCAGCAGGTGGTGAAAATCGTTCACGATGAGCTTACTGCGCTGCTGGGCGGCGGTTCCTCGACGGGCTCGGGGCGGGCGGGGATTACGCTGTCGAGCCAGCCGGTTTCGGCTTTGATGCTGGTGGGGTTGCAGGGTTCGGGCAAGACTACTACCGCGGCCAAGCTGGCCCTGGAGCAGCGCAAGCAGGGGCATCGCTCGTTGCTTATCGCGGCCGATTTGCGGCGTCCGGCGGCGATTCAGCAACTGGAAACGCTGGGCAAGCAGTTGGATATTCCGGTTTATTCGGAGGATCCCAAGTCGTCGAATGCCGTGCGGGTGGCGGGCAACGGGCTGGCGCGGGCCGCCGAGCTGGGGGTGAATTGGGCCATCATAGATACCGGGGGGCGGTTGCAGATTGACGATGAGCTGATGGCGGAGCTGGCGGACATCGGGAGGGCGGTGAACCCGCACGAAACGCTGCTGGTGGTGGACGCAATGACGGGCCAGGACGCGGTGAATACCGCCGAGGGGTTTCATCAAAGGGTGGGGCTTACCGGGCTGGTTATGAGCAAGATGGACGGCGACGCGCGGGGCGGGGCGGCGCTTTCGATTACCAGCATAACGGGCGTGCCTATCAAGTATATGGGGGTGGGGGAGCGTTCCGACGGGCTGGAGGTGTTTCACGCCGACCGGCTGGCGTCGCGGATTCTGGCTATGGGGGATGTGCTGACGCTGATTGAGCGGGCGCAGGAGGCGGTGGACGAAAAGAAGGCGAAGGAGATGGAGCGGAAGTTCCGTCAAGCGAGTTTTGACCTGAACGATTTTCTGGACCAGTTGCAGAGCGTGAAGAAGATGGGTTCGCTGGACCAGATTATGGAGCTGATTCCGGGTATGGGGCAGGGCGGGCGCAATAAGATGATGGCGGGGGATTTGGACGAGGGCAGGCTGCGGCGCATTGAGGCTATTATCCGGTCAATGACGCCGGAGGAGCGGCAGCGGCCGGAAATTATAAATGGCAGCCGCCGCCGTCGTATATCGCGGGGGAGCGGGACTACGCCGCAGGACATCAATCAATTGCTTAATCAGTTTAAGCAGACGCAAAAGCTGGTGCGGCAGATGAATCGCTCGCGGAACCCGGCGTCGCTGATGAAGATTTTTGGGGGGCGGTAGGGGGAAATAAGGGCGATAGTTCCAGTCGGGTTTGCCGGAGCGTCAGCGGCTAATCCGATTGTCAGGGGTCTACGAAATCAGGGTCTTCGTGGCGGATGATGGTTACGCCTAGTTGCCGGGCGGCCTGGTTTATTTCGTCCGGCCAGTTGTTGTGCGTTGCTATGAAAGGGGCGGTGGTGGCTCCGGTGATTTTGGCTATGATGGCGGCCCGGCGGGCGGCGGTTTCTAGGTCGTTTCTGTTGAAGGTGACCGACACTTCTACGATGGCAAAGGGGCCGGTCTGTTCGGTGTCTCCAACCCCGCGGGCGATAATGTCCGGTGTGAGTCCGTCTAGGTATTCCTCCCGGCTGATGGCGCCGCTCTGTCGCGCAGACAGTAGCTTGGCGTTTATCGGTTCACGGTCAGCAAGAACCGGGCCATCGAGCCATCCATCCAGAATTACGCCGATTTGGTAGCGGCACTTGTCTTCGTAGGCTTTTCCCGTCAATCGTCCCACGTGCCCCTCTAGACTTCTGATGGCACGGGTGTTTTCGTCAAGACGCTGGCTCATGGTACGGACTTCTTGATTCATCGCGTCCTGGCGTTCGCTTAGGGTACGGACTTCCGCATTGGTTTCGTCCAAGCGTTCGCTCAAGGTATGGACTTCCGCATTGGTCGAGTCTAAGCGCTCATTGGTCGAGTCTAAGCGCTCATTGGTTGCGTCCAAGCGCTCATTGACGGCTCGGAATCCTGCTCTGGTTTCCTCGCGAAATTCCTCAAATTCTTCTTGCAGTTTATCCACCCGTTTCGGGAGGGTCAAAAAGTCTTCGGTGAGCAGGACGCGCAGTAGCGGTTCCCGTACTTCCGGGTGGGCGGTGATGGCGTCAATTAACTGGCGCAGCAGATGGTCTGGCGGGAGTTCCATTTCGGGTGTCGTAGGTGTCATACAGGATTCCTGTCATTGGGGATGCCGTTAGAGCGCAATTGGGGTTTCGCTTCTCCGGGGGTTCAATGGTGATAATGACAGGGTAGCACATTACGCTTGGCGAAGGGTAGCTCCATAGGGGCGACGGGATAGTTGGTTTGGGTTGATAGGGTGGTGACCGGACAGGTTGGGATTGCTAAACCATTCCTGAGCGCATTGCGGCGAATAGGTAGGCGGTGGCGTAGCTGCGGTAGGGGCGCCAGGTTTCGGCTTGGGTTGCTACTTGGGCGTCGGTGGTTGGGTGGTTGTTGCGCCAGAGGCGGGATACGCCGCGGCGTAGGGCTAGGTCGCCTAGGGGGAGGGCGTCGGGGCGGGCTAGGCCGCGAACCAGGGCCCATTGGGCGGTCCAGTTGCCTACGCCGCGGAGGGCGGTTAGGCGGGTTATGATTTCGGCGTCGGGGAGTTCATATAGCTCGGCCCAGCTTGGCTCTAGGGCGGCGGCGGCTATGCCGTGGATGTATTCCGCCTTGCGTTGGGTTAGTTTTAGGGTGCGGAGTTCGGCGGGCGTGGAGGATAGTATGGCTTGGGGGCAGGGGAAGGCTTGCCAGGTTTGGTTGCCGAATTGGGCCTGCGCTCCGAACCGCTGGATGAGCAGTATTCGCATCATCCGGGCTACGCTGGCGGAAATCTGCTGGCCCAGCACGGCTAGGGTTACCGCCTCGAACAGCGTGGCGGCGCGGGGCAAGTGCAGGCCGTGGAATTGTTGGGCCAGCTCCGACAGGGCCGGGTCGGATTCGGCTAGGGCGTAGAAGGGGGCTAGGTTTTGGGCGGTTCCCAGCATCCAGCGCACTTGAGCGTCGGCCTGTTCTGCGTCGGCGTTGGTTAGGCTTGGGCCTTGTAGCTCTAGGGTTAAGTCGGGGGCGTCAACGGCGCCGGTGGAGCGCACGGAGGCTAGGGTTAGTTGGCCGTTCAGGTTGAGCAGCCGCCGGTAGACGCCCCTTTCTAGGGCGCCGGCGGCGGCGGAATAGGTGTGGTATGCGGCGGTTAGGTTGAAGTCGAAGGGCGGGGTTGGTTGTAGTTGGGTGGTGATGGTTTGCATTGTTGAACTCAATAGGGTGGTTGTTTCCTGTATAGGCTGGGGCGGACGGCCCTCGTTTATTATTGTATCCCGTATACGCTAGGGCGCACGGTGAGATTCTTCGCTTTGCTCAGAATGACAGGGTTGTATCCTGTATACGCGAGGGCGCACGGCTGTGCGCCCCTACGGGGATAGGGTTGCTGAGGCTAGGATGGTGTAGCGGGCGCCGGAGGGGTGTAGGTCGCTTTGCATTATGTCTATTGATGTTACTTGCCAGGTTACGGGTTGCGGCGGGGTTAGGGCGGATACTGCCTGGCCGGTTTGGGATAGTTGGGCGGGGGAAAGGGTGCGGCGGGGGCGGCCTAGGGTGATGTGGGGGGCGAAGGGGCGCGGTTCGGGCGGGTAGCCGAGGGCGGTTATGGCCTTTTCCGCGGCCTGTTGCAGGCGGGATAGGGCGGGGGTGTCGCCGCCTATTCCGGCCCACAGCACGCGGGGCTGGCGGCGGTTGGGGAACATTCCTAGGCCGGCCAGTTGCAGCGCAAAGGGGCGCGTTTCCGCCGCCACTGGCGTTAGGGATTCCAGCAGGGGCGCGACGTTGGCGGCGGGGATGTTGCCTAGAAACTTGAGGGTCAGGTGCATTCCCTGCGGGTTGGCCCACTGGATTCCGTGGGGGATTTTTTCCCGTATGCGCTCGGCCGCGCCGGACAACTGCTCGCGGGCCGCCTCGGAAATGCCGACGGCTACGAATACGCGGATGGCGTCGCGGTTGCCGGTGTGGGGGCGGGCGGTCATAGGGCGGCCAGATTGATGTAGGATTTGACGGCGTTATCCAATTCGCCGTTTTCGGTGTAGTTGGCGGGAACTACGCAGTTGACTCGTCCGTCCTCGCGGTATTTCTCGGCATTTTTCCGGTTTTCCTCAGCATCTTTACATTTTCCATCGGCGTAAACGGCTATGGACAGTCCGCCCAAGTCTTTGACTAGGCGGAAGCAGGGAACATCGGTTTCGCCGTCGCCGATGTAGATCATATTGCCGAAAGGGACGGGGCGTTCTTTTTGCGGCACGAATTTGTTTATTTTCGAGCTGTCGTTCAGGTTGTGCGCCCCTTTGTTGATGCGGAAGAGGTATTGGGTTTTGGTGGTGAAGTTGATGGCGTGGGCGGGCCAGATGGCGACGCCGTCGTTGTCATAGAGAAACTTGGAGGCGTAGATTTGGGTGAAGTTGGAGGCTATGGATGTGCCTTCGATAATTTCGGAGTTGCCGGAGGAAATCACGTAATGCTTTACGGACACGTTTTTGTGATGCCCGTAGACGTTTATGCGGTCGAACCAGCTTTCTACTCCCGGAAAGAATTTAATTCCTTGGCTGCGGGCTAACAAGTCCTCCCGGCGCACTTGCTTGTTGGCGGATTTGGCCTTTTCCAGCATTACGTACATATAGGCTAGGATTCGGTCGGCGTGGTTTTGTTCGGACAAGGCGTCTACTGCTTGCCAGAAATCGGCGGTGGTCATACCGATGTCGGGGATGAACTGGCTATCCTGCATATTGCCGGGGGCTAGGGTGCCGTCGAAGTCGTATATTATTGCCAGCGGGATGGGGTGGGGGGGCATGGGCGGCTCCTTGGGGGTGGGGGTTGATTTTGGGGGATCTCTGTGGGGTTTATTTTACTCCTTTGCGGGGCGGTGTGCGCCTAGGGGGGCGGCCCTGCGGGATGCTGGGTTGGGCGCACGGCTGTGCGCCCCTACGGGATGCGGGGGTTGTGTTTTTTTGGTGTGGGCCGGGCTGGTGGGGTAAAATGGAATTGTAAGGAGCATAGAGATGGCAGAGTATACGCTGAAATTCAGGGCATACACCAGCAGGGAAGGTTATGGCGTGCTGGAAGAGGCCCTTGCGTTGCTTCGGCGGCTGTACAATGACTCTCTTGCGGAGCGGAAGCTGGCATGGGAGGAGGAGTCTAGGTCTGTCAGCAAGGCGGAGCAGTCGGAAAAATTAAAGTACCGCCGGGCGGATGACCCTCGCTATGGCGGGATGGACCGTTATTTGCAAACGGGCGTATTGGATCGGCTGGACAAGGCATACCAAGCCTTTTTCGGAAGAGTGAAGCGGGGCGAGAAGCCGGGCCATCCGAGATACAAAGCCCAGCCCCGGTTCCGCACCATTGAGCTGTCAACCGTCACTGCGTACCAGCTTAGGGTTGACGGGCAGAAGGCTTATCTGGCGGTTAAAGGGTTGCCGCCAATGGAGATTCGGCACAAGGGGCGGATGCCCTTGCCTGTGCCAGTAGAGGGCGCGGTGACTGCCCCCAAGGTAGATAAAAAGACTGGTGAAACCATCCGTGAAGGGGGCAAGCCAAAGAAAGCCTGGGCGGAAGGGACGCGGCCCAGAGCAGCGAAAATAACCCTGCGGGGGCGGCGTCTGTTCGTGTCGTTTTCGTACCGCGGGCCGAAGCTGACGCTGCCGCCTACGGGCCGGGCCGTCGGTATAGATATGGGCGTCAACAAGCGGTTCGCCACTAGTGACGGTTTTGCGTCGCCGGAGAAGGAAACGCGCCGCAGTGCGGAAAAGGACAAGGAATACCAAGCGCGGCTGAAAAAGGAGCAACGGCGGCAGGCGGCGATGCGGGAACGGGCGCGGGCTGAGGGCCGGGCGGAATGGCGGGAAGTTGGCCCCGGCAAATTCCGGCATTACTGGCTGAACGCGGGCCCGGACGGCCCGCGCCGCTACCGGGAATCCCGGGCTATCGCTCAGAATCTCATGCACCGGCACGCAATTTCCAAAGAGCAGGAAATTCACCGGCTGACTACGGAAATAGTGCGCCGATACGATGTGATAGCGGTTGAAAAACTGAAGCTGAAAAATATGACGCGATCCGCGGCCGGCACCGCTGAGGAGCCGGGAACCGGGGTAAGCGCAAAAAGGGGGTTGAACAGATCGATTCTTGAGAAAAATCTGGGCGAGTTTCGCCGTCAACTGGCGTACAAGGCAGAATGGGCCGGGCGGCAGTACGGCGAGGTGAACCCGGCGTTTACGTCGCAGACGTGTAATGAGTGCGGGTATCAGGATTCGCGCAACCGGCGGGGCGAGGTTTTTCGATGCCTGTCCTGCGGACGGGTGGCGGACGCTGACGTAAACGCGGCCAGAAACATTTTGCACAGACTATTGGAAACCCTGCCGGGGTATGATGGGAGCGAATCTCTTAGTCCCGCGGCCCCCCGGCAGGTAGATATGGGCTTGGCGCTGCCCTGGCAGACGCCAAATGCCCATGCCGCAAAATCTAGCCGCGCGGGTAGGGTTCCGGTTCCGGTTCTTAAAAACCGGGGCCATACTTTACCTTTGCTTTGATACATTGTATTGAGGCGGAAGGGGGCAGCCCCTTGCGTGGGCGGAGGATTCCCGCACCTCCGGCAACGACGCCGCGCCCTTCCGGGCAGCCCCTTGCGTGGGCGGAGGATTCCGGGAAAATGGTTGATTTTATGCGGAATGTCGGGGCAGCCCCTTGCGTGGGCGGAGGATTCTGCTCAAACAACACCCGCTTTTTTCCGCCCGCCGGCAGCCCCTTGCGTGGGCGGAGGATTCGCCGGGCGGCGTCGCCGTCGGAGTCGGTGGCTGGGCAGCCCCTCGCGTGGGCCGAGGGTTCAATGCCGAAAATCAATGATGGCTTTAACCTGTACTACGGGTTGAAAGGCCGCTGGCCCGAATACTGGTGGTTGGATATACGAGCATTTTGCGAAAGTCTGCTTCCGATACACAACCTGAATCGTGTCCGGTATTTTACTGCTCTGGGGGCGAATCTTAGTTCGGCGCATCGCCAGCATTTCTATTTGCGGGTGGGCGTTGTCAACCCGCAGCACCGGAAATTTCTTGGCGCTTTGCTGGGTGGGGGGCGTCTTGGGCGTTTCAGGACTTCAGCGAGAGGGTGGCGGCGGCGGCGTTGTACCAGGTTGTTAGGGTTTCTATGGAGTAGCGGGCGTTGGCGGGGCTGGGGTTGGGGACGGCGTAGATGCGGGCGGGGCCTATGTTGCGGGGCTGGAGGCCCAGCTCGGGGGCGGATTTGTCGTTTTCGGCGTAGCGCAGATATGATTTGTAGGCCATCAGGCCGTGAAAGCAGATTAGGCGGGGTTGGTATTGGAGCAGCTTTTCGCGTAGCAGGGGCGCCCAGCGGCGGTAGTCGGCGGCTTTTAGCGCGTTGCCTTGGGGCGTGGGGCGTTTTACTACGTCGGTGAATCCGATGCCATAGTCCAGCAGTGCGGCGTCGTCGGACGGGACGCAGGGGCGGCCTAGGGCGTGCGGTAACAGGGCCGATTGGTTGAAGGCGGCCCAGAAGCGGTTGCGCGGGTTGGCGAAGTAGTGGCCTTCGCGTGCTGAGTATTCCGACGGGTTCAGGCCGACGAATACTAGGGACAGGCCGGGCTTTAGCAGGTCGGGCAGGGTTTGTGTTTCCTCGGTTTTGTTGGTTGTCGTGCTTTCTTTGATTTTGGTCATTGCGGGTTTGCCCTCACCCTAGCCCTCTCCCAGGGGGAGAGGGGATTTTTTGGTGTTCTTGACGTGCGCTGGAATTGCCGGAATTACGGCGCGGGACGCAATCATGACGGCAATTACGGCGCACGTTTAGAATACCGATTTTTTGGGATGGGGTGGTTCGCATTTTATAGTCCTAGCAGGCGGGCGGCGTTTTGGCCTAGGATGCGGGCGCGGTGGGGTTGGGGGAGGGGGGCGGCGTTTAGGTGGGCTAGGGCTCGGGTGTGGGGGAGGAGGGGGTAGTCGCTGGCGAATAGGATGCGGGCTGGGTCGGCGAGTTGCGTTGCCGCTCGGTAGACGCCGGGGCGGTAGAGATAGGGGGAGGCGGCGGAATCGAAGTATACGTTGTCTAGGGCCGCGCCTACTTCGGGCATCAGGGCGTAGAAGGGCAGCCCGCCGCCCCAGTGGGCGCAGATGATGGTATTGTCGGGGAAGTTTTCGATGAAACGCCATACTTTGCCGGGGGTGGTGTTTCCTTTGCCGGGGTACTGGTGGCCTACCGGCTCGGAGCAGTGGAGCAGCAGGGGCAGATTCAGGGAGCGGGCTAGGGTCATCAGGGGGGACATTGTTGCGGGGTCGGTTAGGTCTATGCCTTGGGTGTCGGGGTGCAGCTCGCCGATGCCGCGCAGTCCGGCGGCGGCGCAGCGGGCGGCTTCGTCGGTAGCCGCGTCGCCCCAGGCGGGGTTGACCGAGGCAAAGCCGGTTAGCTGGTCGGGGTGGGCCGATACAGCTTCAATGAGGTAGTCGTTGGCTTCGGACGCTACTTCGCGGGCGGCCCATCCCATTCCCATCACTACGGCGTGGTCAATGCCGTCGCGGGCCATAGCGCGGAGGAGGGCGGGGGCGTCGGCCATGCGGGCGGCGGGGTTGGCGAGCATGGCGGCAAAGGTGGCGTCGCGGGCGGCCAGCTCGCGGCGGCGCCCGGCGAAGGCGGGCGGGATTAGGTGGCAGTGGGCGTCAATAATCATTTGTTTGTTTGTGACCACAGTTTATAACCACAGAGGGCACGGAGGGCACAGAGATTTTTCCGGTATTCTTAGCGTGAGCCGGAATTGCCGTTGTGATTGCGCCCGGCGCCGTCATTCCTGCGAAAGCGGGAATCCACAGCCTTAGCCCGATACGGCCTTTGCTCGCCGGAGCGTCTGGATTCCCGCTTTCGCGGGAATGACGGTTTTGTTCTCGGTGCGCTCTGGGGTTAAACGGCTTGGTTAATGGTCGTGGACGTTTTCGCTTTTCGCGGGAATGACGGTTTTGTTCTTGGTGCGCTCTGGGGTTTGCTGGCTTGGTTAATGGTCGTGGCCGTTTTCGCTGAATTCGTTGTCGCTGTAGACGGCGGTTTCGCGGCCTTGGAAGACGTGGACTACGAAGTTGTTGCGTTGTATGCCGACGGCGTCGGCGATGTCCTCGTCTACGGCGTCCATAATTTCGCGGATGGACTGTTGGGTTAGGCTTTCGTCCACGGCTAGGGATACGTGCACCATTTCGGCGGTGAAGTGGATGTCCACGCGCCCAACGGTGCGGTCGAATTCGACAATGTTGTAGGCTTCGGAGTGCGGGGTGCGAACTTCCCGCTCGAAAGTGAAATCAGCCACCGCCGTCCTCCTAGTTGTCCGTTATTGCAGGGTGCGGGTTGCGCTAGGGCCTTACTTGGCCGTTGCCCATAATAACCCATTTGTAGGATGTGAGTTCTTTGAGGCCCATAGGGCCGCGGGCGTGCATTTTCTGGGTGCTGATGCCTACTTCGGCGCCTAGGCCGAACTGGCCGCCGTCGGTGAATTGGGTGCTGGCGTTGACGTATACGGCGGCGGCGTCCACTTCGTCGAGGAAACGCATAGCGGCGGAGTAGTCCTCGGTGATGATGGCTTCGGAGTGGCCGGAGCCGTAGGTTTCGATATGCTCTAGGGCTTCGTCCATTGAGTCTACCACCTTGACGGCGGCGGTTAGGGACAGAAATTCGCGGCCCCAGTCATCATCGGCGGCGGACTGGATGCGCCCGCCGGGGCCGGGGCCGAGGATGCTGAGGGCGCGGTTGTCGCAGTGGAGTTCCACGCCGGAGGCGGTCAGGCCGGCGGCGATGCGGGGCAGCCCTTCGCCGGCGACGGCGGAATGCACCAGCAGGGTGTCTAGGGCGTTGCAGATGTAGGGGCGGCGCACTTTGGCGTTGAGGGTGACGCTGGCGGCCATATCAAGGTCGGCGGCGCGGTCAATGTAGGTGTGGCAGACGCCGATGCCGCCGGTGACGGCGGGCATAGTGGCGTTTTCGCCGACGAAACGCACCAGCCCATCGCCGCCGCGAGGGACTATCAGGTCTATGTAGCGGTTCATTTTCAGCATGGCGTCCACCAGTTGGCGGTCGGGGTTGTCCACGAACTGGACGGCCCCGGCGGGGGCGTTGGCCTCGGCTAGGGAGCGGCGGATGAGGCGGATCAGGGCGGTGTTGGAGCGCAGGGCTTCCTTGCCGCCGCGCAGGATGCTGGCGTTGCCCGACTTGAAACACAGGCCAAAGATGTCCACGGTGACGTTGGGGCGGCTTTCGTAGATGCTGGCGACTACGCCTAGGGGGATGCGGCGGCGGCCGGCCATTAAGCCGTTGGGGAGGGTGGTCATTTCGATGGACTCGCCCACCGGGTCGGGCAGGGCGGCTATCTTGCGCTGCTCGGCGGCGGCGCCTTGCAGCCGTTCCGGGGTTAGCAGCAGCCGGTCGAGCATGGCGTCGCTCATCCCGTCGGCGCGGGCTTCGGCGCAGTCGTCGGCGTTGGCTTGCAGCACATCGTCGGCGTCGTTCTCCAGTAGTGCGGCCAGGTGGTGCAGGGCTTGGTTTTTGACCCCGGTGGAAAGCCGGGCTACCTGCCGGGCCGCGCTGCGGGCGGCTTGGCCTTGGCTAATCAAGTCTTCAACGGTTCTGGTAGTCATTTCGCTCTCGGTTGTTTGGTTGGGGGGCGTATAGCTGGGTTTGCCGCTTAAAGGCTTTCCCAATCCTCTCTGCTGATTCCTGCTTGGCGCAAGATTATGGCGAGCAGGTGACGGCTTAGGTCTCCGCGATGAGGGTTTGGGATAGTTACTTTAAGGCGTCCTTTTGTCATATAGGGGTGTCCGCTTCTGAAGTATGGGCCGTCAAAACCCATTTCCCGGAAATAGGTTATCAGATCCCTTCTGCTAATCGGGCCGAAGGCTGGCATCAGGTGATTTTTTCTTTAGCAAAGAGGTCTATCCCTGGGAGTTCAGGGGTTGGATGGCCTAGTTCGATGCCGAGGATAATCCAGCCCTCCAGCACTTCCGCCATTTCGCGGCGGCAATCCTCGTAGGTGTCGGCGTTGGCCCATGCGCCCTGGAAACCGGGGATTTCGGCGTAGTGGGTTCCGTCGCCCAGTATCTCGAAAACGGCGCCTTCCATAGCTACTTTTATGTATTCGGCCAGTGCCTCATCGGTCGGCATCATTGCGGGCATTGCATATCTCCTTTGGGGTTAATTTTATTACAGCAAGGCTAGGTTGTTGCGGTGGACTACTTCTTGGCCGTAGTGGTAGCCGAGGGTTTCTTCGATTTTGCCGGAGCGCAGGCCGCGGATGCGGGCGATGTCTTGGGCGCTGTAGTTGGCGATGCCGCAGGCGATGCGCTGGGCGGAGCCGTTGAGGATGAAAATGGAATCGCCGCGGTCGAAATCACCGGCGACGGCGCGCACTCCGGCGGGCAGCAGGCTGCGGTGATGCTCCAGCAGGGCGGCGGCGGCGCCGTCGTCCACGGTCACTTGGCCGCGCTGGGAAATGCCGCTGAGCATCCAGCGTTTGCGGGCTTCCAGCTTTTCGGCGGCGGCCTGAAAGAAGGTTCCCGTCGGTTCGCCGCGGGCGGCCCGCAGGGCTACGCCGTCATCGCGCCCGTGGGCCATAATCATCGGAATGCCGGAGGTGGTGACCAGCCGGGCCGCTTCCAGCTTGGTGGGCATCCCGCCCCGGGCCCAGGGTTGCAGCTCGCGCCCGGCCAGGGCTTCGATGCGCTCGTCCACCCGCTCGACGCGGCGGATGAGGGTTGCCGACGGGTCAACGCGCGGGTCTGCGGTATAGAGGCCGTCAATGTCGGTCAGAATCAGCAGCAGGTCGGCGTCCACTAGATTGGCTACTAGGGCCGACAGGCGGTCGTTGTCCCCGAACACCGCGCCGATTTCGTCCACGGCCACCACGTCGTTTTCGTTCAGCAGCGGCACCACGCCCAGCTCCAGCAGGCCGTGCAGGGTGTTGCGCACGTTGAGGTAGGACTGGCGGTTGGAAAGGTCGCCGGTAGTGAGCAGCGCTTGGGCCACGGTGACGCCGTGGACGGCGAACTGTTCCTGATAAATCTGCATCAGGCGGCTTTGCCCGACGGCGGCGGCCACCTGCCGGGAGCGGATGTCGCGGGAAGCCGCGCCGTATCCGCCGAGGGCGGCGCGTCCGGCGGCGATGGCGCCGGAGGTGACCAGCAGAACCTCGGCGCCCTGCTCCCGCAGGCGGCAGATCTGGCCGACGATGCTGCTGAGGACGGCGAGGTTGACGCCTGCGCTGGCTTCGCCGCCGCCGGTGAGAATGGCGGTGCCGGCTTTCACCACGATGCGCCGGTAGAGCAGCGGCCGCGGGCTGCCGCCGTCGGCCGGGGCGGTTGATTGGGGCGCGGGAACGGTCTGGCCGGTGATGGGCATAGGGACAAGGCACCCGGTTCAGGATAGGCGGGCCGCGGGGCGCGTCCGCCCGGGCCGTCATTCACGATTGATGATGCGATTATAGCACCATAGCCGCCATTATCCGCGCCCCGGCGCGTTCCGGGGTCTGCTATTATTGCCGTTGGCGCTGCCCTATTCCGCCCTGCCGTGTTGCGCGAGGCCCGCTTATGGCTACTAAATTCTCCAAACCCGTTGCCCCGGTTCCTGGCTACCGCAGGGTTTTGCCCGAGGGGTTTGTCTGTCCTCAACCCAAACACCTGCGGGATGATATGCTGCAAGCCGAACCTGTCGCTGAATCCGACCACCTGCTCCGGGATCATTTCGCCGGGCTGCCCAATACGCTGGTGGATTCCGGCGGCTTTGTTTTCTATGACACCCGGAATATGAGCCGTAGGCGGGTGCGCCCGGACTTGTACATAGTCTTCGGGGTGGACGCAGGTTCGGTGCTGGGGCGGCAGGGGTACGTCATAGAGGAGGCGGGCAAGGCCCCGGACTTTGCCCTGGAGGTGGCCTCTCCGTCTACTTATCAGAATGACATACGCAACAAGCCGGGCCTGTACGCCCGCATTGGCATCGGGGAATACTGGCGTTTCGACCCCAGCGGCGGCGGCTATTATGGATATGCCTTGGCCGGGGATATTCTGGTTGGCGGCGTTTACAGGCCCGTTGAGCTGACCCGCGAAGCGGATGGGATGGTATGGGGGTACAGTCCGGCGCTGAATTTGTGCCTGTGCGTGAAAGACCGGCGGCTGATGTATTACGACCGCAAGCGGGGTGGCTATCTGCACAGCATCGGGGAGGAGCGGGCGGCGCACCGGGAGACGGCGGTGGAGCGCGACGCGGCGGCGGCCGGCTGGAACGCCGAGCGTGCCGCCCATCAGGAAACGGCGGTGGAGCGGGATGCCGAGCGTACCGCTCACCGGGAAACGGCCGCCGAGCGAGATGCGGCGCAGGCCGAGGTGGAGCGGCTGCGGGAGGAACTGCGCCGCTTGCAGGGGGAGTAAGTGCCTTGCCGGATAGCCGCCCAATGTCTGCGCCCCGGCGCGTTCCGGGGTCTGCTATTATTGTTGTTGGTTCTGCCCTATTCCGCCCCTGCCGCTTGGCGTGAGGCTCGCTTATGACCACTAAATTCTCCAAACCCGTTGCCCCGGTTCCTGGCTACCGCAGGGTTTTGCCTGAAGGCTTTGTCTGTCCTCAACCCAAGCACCTGCGGGATGATATGCTGCAAGCCGAACCCGTCGCCGAATCCGACCACCTGCTCCGGGATCATTTTGCCGGGCTGCCCAATACGCTGGTGGATTCCGGCGGCTTTGGTTTTTATGACACCCGGAATATGAGCCGTAGGCGGGTGCGCCCGGACTTGTACATAGTCTTCGGGGTGGACGCAGGTTCGGTGCTGGGGCGGCAGGGGTATGTCATAGAGGAGGCGGGCAAGCCCCCGGACTTTGCCTTGGAGGTGGCCTCTCCGTCTACTTACCACAATGACATACGCAACAAGCCGGGCTTGTATGCCCGCATCGGCATCGGGGAATACTGGCGTTTCGACCCCAGCGGCGGCGGCTATTACGGATATGCGCTGGCTGGGGATATTCTGGACGGCGGCGTTTACAGGCCCGTCGAGCTTACTCGTGAGGCGGACGGGACGGTATGGGGGTACAGCCCGGCGCTGGATTTGTGCCTGTGCGTCAGAGACCGGCGGCTGATGTATTACGACCGCAAGCGGGGTGGCTATCTGCACAGCATCGGTGAGGAGCGGGCGGCGCACCGGGAAACGGCGGTGGAGCGCGACGCGGCGACGGCCGGCTGGAACGCCGAGCGGGCGGCGCACCGGGAAACGGCGGTGGAGCGGGATGCGGCCCAGGCTGAGGTCGAGCGGCTGCGGGAGGAACTGCGCCGGTTGCAGGGGGAGTAGCCTTGCCGGAAAGCTGCCCAATGCCTGCGCTCCGGCGCGTTGCGGGGTCTGCTATTATTGGCGTTGGCGCTGCTCCATTCCATTTCGATCTGCCGATCTGGCGCTTGGCGCGAGGCTTGTTTATGACCACTAAGTTCTCCAAACCCGTTGCCCCGGTTCCTGGCTACCGCAGGGTTTTGCCCGAGGGGTTTGTCTGTCCTCAACCCAAACACCTGCGGGATGATATGCTGCAAGCCGAACCCGTCGCCGAATCCGACCACCTGCTCCGGGATCATTTCGCCGGGCTGCCCAATACGCTGGTGGATTCCGGCGGCTTTGTTTTCTATGACACGCGGAATATGAGCCGGCGGCGGGTGCGCCCGGACTTGTACATAGTCTTTGGGGTGGACGCAGGTTCGGTGCTGGGGCGGCAGGGGTATGTGATAGAGGAGGCGGGCAAGGCCCCTGATTTCGCCTTGGAAGTGGCATCTCCGTCTACTTACCAGAATGACATACGCAACAAGCCGGCCTTGTACGCCCGCATCGGCATCGGGGAGTACTGGCGTTTCGACCCCAGCGGCGGCGGCTATTACGGATATGCGCTGGCCGGGGATATTCTGGTTGGGGGCGTTTACCGGCCCGTCGAGCTGGCCCGTGAAGCGGACGGGACGGTATGGGGGTACAGTCCGGCGCTGGATTTGTGTCTGTGCGTGAAAGACCGGCGGCTGATGTATTACGACCGCAAGAGGGGCGGGTATCTGCACAGCATCGGGGAGGAACGGGCGGCGCACCGGGAGACGGCGGTGGAGCGCGATGCGGCGGCGGCGGGCTGGAACGCCGAGCGGGCGGCGCACCAGGAAACGGCGGTGGAGCGCGATGCGGTGGCGGTGGAGCGGGATGCTGAGCGTGCCGCCCACCGGGAAACGGCCGCCGAGCGCGATGCGGCGCAGGCCGAGGTGGAACGGTTGCGGGAGGAACTGCGCCGCTTGCAGGGGGAGTAAGTGCCTTGCCGGATAGCCGCCCAATGCCTGCGCCCCGGCGGGTTCCGGGGTCTGCTATTATTGCCGTTGGTTCTGCCCCATTCCATTCCGAATCTGCCGCATGGCGCTTGGCGCGAGGCTCGCTTATGACCACTAAGTTCTCCAAACCCGTTGCCCCGGTTCCTGGCTACCGCAGGGTTTTGCCCGAGGGGTTTGTCTGTCCTCAACCCAAGCACCTGCGGGATGATATGCTGCAAGCTGAACCCGTCGCTGAATCCGACCACCTGCTCCGGGATCATTTTGCCGGGCTGCCCAATACGCTGGTGGATTCCGGCGGCTTTGTTTTTTATGACACCCGGAATATGAGCCGCCGGCGGGTGCGCCCGGACTTGTACATAGTTTTTGGGGTGGACGCCGGTTCGGTGCTGGGGCGGCAGGGGTATGTCATAGAGGAGGCGGGCAAGGCCCCGGACTTCGCTCTGGAAGTGGCCTCTCCGTCTACTTACCAGAATGACATACGCAACAAGCCGGGCCTGTACGCCCGCATCGGCATCGGCGAATACTGGCGTTTCGATCCCAGCGGCGGCGGTTATTATGGATATGCGCTGGCTGGGGATATTCTGGTTGGCGGCGTTTACCGGCCCGTTGAGCTTACCCGCGAGGCGGACGGGACGGTGTGGGGGTACAGTCCGGCGCTGGATTTGTGCTTGTGCGTGAAAGACCGTCGGCTGATGTATTACGACCGCAAGCGGGGTGGCTATCTGCACAGCATCGGGGAGGAGCGGGCGGCGCACCGGGAGACGGCGGTGGAGCGCGACGCGGCGGCGGCGGGCTGGAGCGCCGAGCGGGCGGCGCACCGGGAAACGGCAGTGGAGCGCGATTCGGCGGCAGCAGAGCGTGATGCCGAGCGTGAGGCCCATCAGGAAACGGCGGTGGAGCGTGATGCCGAGCGTACCGCTCACCGGGAAACGGCCGCCGAGCGGGATGCGGCTCAGGCCGAGGTGGAGCGGCTGCGGGAGGAACTGCGCCGGTTGCAGGGGGGATAGCCCTTCCAAAGCCCTTGTACAATTTTTGTACAAGGAACTGCGTCGGCTACAGGGGGAGTAACGACGCTATTGACGCCGCGCATTTGCACGATACGGAACTGCGCCTGTTGCAGGGGGAGTAGGCGCCTTGCCGGAAAGTTGGCTAATGCTTGCGTTGCCGCGCTTGAAACGGGCGGCGGGATAGATTAGGCTGGAGTGGGCGCCTCTTTCAAGGCTGTTGGATTATCCGGGGGGAGGGTTGGAAATGGCCCATACCGGAACCGCTTTTTCCTGCGCCAAGTGCCACAATACCCGGTACGATACCGAGGAGATTCGCACCGCCGGGAAGTATTCCCGGTTTTTCGACTTGCAGAACAAGAAGTTTACCGCCGTGTCTTGTACGCAGTGCGGTTACACCGAGATTTTCCGGGGCGACTCCTCACGGCTGGGCAACTTCCTAGACATTCTTGCCAGCGGCTAGGGATTCCCGGGCCGCTGTTCTGCTAGCTGCCATCGTTACCGAAATCGCCGGGCATTGCGCCGCGCCGTTTTGTCGCGCAGGGGCTGGACGCTACGTCAGCCCCTTGTTTGGCGTGTATGCCCGCGGGCTTTTAGGCCAAATTCCTTATTCTAAATTCAAGGGACGGTTTTATGTCGCTTAACGGCATTCTGGAGCTGCTGGAGCGTCACTCGGAGTTCTGCCGCAGTATCGAATCGGCGGATAAGGGCGGTGGCGCTCCCGCCGCGGTGCGGCAGGGGGCGAGACCGGCGTTTATCGCGTCGTTGTACCGGCGGCGGGTGGCGGCCGGGCGGGTTGGGCCGCTGCTGGTCATTGCGCCGCGGCAGGATGACGCCCGCCGGCTGCACGGCCAATTGCTGGATTGGCTGGGCGATGATGCGCCGGTTCATTTCTTGCCCGAGCCGGAGGTGCTGCCTTTCGAGCGGCTGGCTGTGGACGCGCATACCGGCAGCCAGAGGCTGGCCGCATTGGCCGCGTTGGCCCGTCCATTCGTCCTTGGGCAAGCTCAGGACGGACGGAAAGGGCGTGGGGGCGAAAATCAGGATGGGCGGAAGAAAGGGCGCGGGGCGGGAAATGGTGGCGGAAACTTGGCCGCTGGCCCTGAGCTGGTCGAAGGGCCGCCGCTGGTGGTTTGCTCCATCGGGTCGGCGCTGCTCTATACCGCGCCGCCGGAGCTTATGGCCGGGCGGCTGCCGTCGGGCGCGGGATGGGGGGAGGCTTGCGTTTGGCGGGCGGGCGATAGGGTGCGGGTGGACGCCGTGCTTTCCCAATGGCTGGAACTGGGCTACCGGCACGAGCCGGTGGTGGAGTCGCCAGGGGCTTTCAGCCATAGGGGGGGCATCCTCGATATTTTCCCGCCCAACTGCGAGCTGCCTTTGCGAATTGAGCTGTTCGACGACGAAATAGACACCATCCGCCGCTTTGACCCGCTGACTCAAAGGTCGGTGGGCGCGGCGGAGGAAGTGCGGCCCGTTCCGGCCCGCGAGCAGTTGCCGGGCCTTGCCGCAGGGCAGGATGACTTGGCCGCCCGCGCCGCCGCTATGGACTTTTCCCGTTGCGGGGCCGCTGTCCGGGAACGCATTGAGGAGGAACTGGAATCTTTATGCGATTCGCAGGCCGGGGCATATACCGCCAACCCGGAAACCCTTTCCTTTTACCGCGGGCTGGTGAACCGTACTTCTCTGCTGGACTATCTGGGGCCGGAGGCGGCGGTGTTGCTGGAGCGCGGCGGGCGCGTTGAGGATGAGGCGTCGGAACTGGAGGAACGTATCGGGCGGATGCGGGCGTCGCGGGAAGAGCGGGGCGAACTGCCCGCCAACTTTCCGCCGCCGTCTATGGCCTGGGCCGATTTCGCCGCCCGGCTGGGCGAGTTGCGGCCGGTGGATTTGCCGACTTGGGTGGGCGAAGAAGATGACAGCGTTTTTCTGCCCGCCACGCCCTATTACGGGCGGCTGGAGCAGCTTTCCGCAGACCTGAAGCGGCGGCAGGGGGAGGGCGGGGCACTGGTTGCGGTTACGCAGCACGCCCGCCGGTTGGCCGAAATTCTGGAGCAGCAGGGCATCGGCGCGTCGGTGCTGGACGGGCTGGAGGCCGCGCCGTCGCCGGGGCAGGTTTGTATCGTTTCCGGTTCTTTGCCCGGCGGGTGGGCGGTGGAGTTGCCGGGCCGCCGGGGGGCGGTTTCCCGGTTGGATCTGCTTACCGACGCCGAGTTGTTTGGCGCGGTCAAGGAACGGCGCCACCGGCGGCCCCGCCGCGCCGAGCGCGGGCCGGATGTGTCGCTGGCCGACTTGGAGCCGGGAACCTTTGTCGTGCATATTGACCACGGGGTGGCCCGCTTTGCCGGAACTACGCAGATGGGCGATAACGGCGCGGAAAAAGAGTATCTGGTGCTGGAATACGCCGAAAGCGACAAGCTGTATGTTCCCACCGACCACTTGAACCGGGTGAGTGCTTATGTGGGGGCGCAGGAACACGCGCCCGCCCTTACCCGCTTGGGCGCCGCCGATTGGACGCGCATCAAGCAGAAGGTGAAGGGCGCGGCGCGGGAAATGGCGCAGGAACTCATCCGCCTCAACGCCGCCCGGCAGATTGTCGAGGGCCACGGATTCGGCTCCGATTCGGTCTGGCAGCAGGAACTGGAGGATTCTTTCCCCTACATCGAAACGCCCGACCAGGTGCAGGCGATCAACGACGTCAAGGCGGATATGGAGCAGGGGCGGCCTATGGATCGGCTTATCTGCGGCGATGTGGGCTACGGCAAAACCGAGGTGGCGCTGAGGGCGGCCTTCAAGACGGTCAACGACGGGATGCAGGTGGGGCTGCTGGTGCCGACTACGGTGCTGGCCCAGCAGCACTACGCCACTTTCACCGAGCGGCTCAGCCCCTTTCCGGTGCGGGTTGAAGTGCTTAGCCGTTTCCGCACGCCCAAAGAGCAGCAGCAGGTTATCAAGGGGCTGAAAGCGGGCGAGGTGGACATCGTTATCGGCACCCACCGGCTGCTACAAAAGGATGTGCAGTTCAAGAATCTGGGGCTGGCGGTGGTGGACGAGGAACAGCGTTTCGGGGTTAGCCACAAGGAGCGGCTGAAGCAGTTGCGCCGTCAAGTGGATGTGCTGACGTTGAGCGCGACGCCCATACCGCGCACGCTGAATATGGCCTTGTCGGGCCTGCGGGATTTGTCGTCAATGAACTCGGCGCCGGAGGAGCGGCTGCCGGTCAAGACTTTCGTATCGGAACATTCCGAGGACGTGGTAAAGGAAGCCATCCTGCGGGAAATGGAGCGGGGCGGGCAGATATTCTACCTGCACAACCGGGTCAGGAGCATCCGGCAGGCGGCGGCGGCGATTCAGGAGCTGATTCCGCAAGCCCGCATTATGGTGGGCCACGGGCAGATGGCGGAGTCGGAACTGGAAGACGTGATGGTGGATTTCGCCAACGGCGAGGCCGATGTGCTGGTCTGCACTACTATAATCGAGTCGGGGCTGGATATGCCCAACGTCAACACGCTGATAGTGGAGCGGGCCGACCGCTTCGGGCTGGCCCAGCTATACCAGCTCCGGGGGCGGGTGGGGCGCGGCCAGCATCGGGCCTACGCCTATTTGTTGACGCCCCGTTTCGGGCATCTCCCGGATAATTCCTCTAATTCCTCTACCGACGGCAAGGGGGAATCGAAGGGGGGGACGAAAAACGATGCGCCGCTCCCTATAGATGATAATGGCCGAGGCCGCCCCCGCCGCGGGCGCAAGAGCCTTGGCGGCCCGTCGCGCCGCCGCGGGGGGATGACCGAGGCGGCGGAGCTGCGGTTGCAGGCCATTCTGGAGGCGTCGGATCTGGGTTCCGGTTTTCGCATAGCTATGCGCGACTTGGAGATTCGCGGCGCGGGCAATGTGTTGGGGGCCGACCAGAGCGGCCATATTCAGGAAGTCGGGCTTGACCTTTATACCCAGCTATTGCAGGAAGCGGTGCGGGAACTGGAGCGGGAAGGGAACCGGGAGCCGGGGGCGGGCGGCGGCGGCGCGGAAGAGCCGCCCCGCATCGAGCTGCCCCTTTCGGCGGGGATACCGGAAGACTATATCGCGCACCTGCCGACGCGCCTGGCGGTCTACCAGCGGCTGGCGAAGCTGACCGAGAAACGGGAGCTGCCGGAGATACGCGAGGAGCTGCGCGACCGTTTCGGCCCGGTGCCGGACGAGGTGGAGGCCCTGCTGAAGGTGGCGGAAATCCGGGCCGTCGCCGGGGCCGCGGGGGCGGAGTCGGTAATTAAAACCGGCGACGCTATTGTAATATCGCTGCGCAACTCCGTGGGCGGCGCCAAGTCGCCGTTGCAACGCGCCCTTGGCCCGGCGGCGCAGGTGGGCAACGCGCAGATTCAGATGCCCCTGCGCCCCTTGGGCGACCAGTGGCTGCAACGCCTTACCCGGACGCTGGAGCGGTTGCAGGTGTTTATGGACAATATGCGCCAATTGGCCGCCGCCGCCGGGCGGGGTTAGCGGCCGCTGTTGGCCGCGCTGTCCTGTTATTTTCCGGCCTATCAGTCATTAGCGGCGCCAGGGTTATTGCCGCGCCATCCCGTCATTACCGGCACCATCGTTATTCCCGGTCATCCCGTCATTCCCGCGAAAGGCGGGAATCCATACGGTTCTGCGTAGGACAAATTGCTATTAGGCAAGGATGTTGTGGGTTCCCGCTTTCGCGGGAATGACGGGGGGCGGCGGCGGGAATGACGGGGGTAGCCGGAATGACGGGGGACGGTGGGAATGGCGGGGAGTGGTGGGGGGGACGGAAATATGGGATGGCGGATGGGGATGATTTTTCTTATGCTATTAGGGTCAGGGTTGGGCGTTGGCGGATGCGAAATCGGAGTAAGGGCATACGTATATGACTGGCAAAAGGCTGCTGGCGGTGGACGTGGGGCAGCTCACCGATTCCGGCAGCCAGGAAGATGCCCGAAGGCTGCTGGCCGATGCGGGCGCGACTTTTCCCGCCGGTTTTACCGATGCGGATTTTGTCGTAGACGATTACGATGTTGGCTATATGCCCACCACCGCCTTTTTCGATAAGGGCGGTTACTACCGCTCCAGTCTGGGCGTCGGCCTGTCGGCGGGGGACTTGGCGGATAACGCGGCGGGTATACTGGAGTGACGGGATTACTCGCCGGTAAAAGTTTCCTCTCCTGGGGGAGAGGGTTAGGGTCAGGGGGGAATACGGATATGGTCTTGAAACGATTTGCGGGGATGTTTTTCGCGGCGGCGCTGCTGACGCTGCTGTTGGCCTGCGGCGGCGGCAACGGCAACGGCGAAAAGGAAATGGCGGGCGACTTTCCGATAATTGTGTCGCAGGGGCAGGATGCGCTGGGCGGCGAGCGGGTGGCGATGGCGTCGTTGCTGGGGGAGCGGCCGGTGGTGCTGAATTTCTGGGCGGCGGAATGCCCGCCTTGCCGCGCCGAGCTGCCGGAGTTTCAGAGCTTTCACGAAGAATATGGCGATAGGGTGCTGGTGCTGGGCATAGACTTGGGCCAGTTCACCAATCAGGGAACGCCGGAGCAGGGCCGGGAATTGCTGGCCGAGCTGGGGGTGAAGTTCCCAGCGGGGTATACCGAAGACCAGTCGGTACTCCCCGGATACACCGTTCTGGGGCTGCCCACCACCATTTTCATCAACGGCGACGGCTCCATTTTCAGCAAGTGGACCGGGGCGCTGAATAAGGAAGTGCTGATTGAGAGAACGGAGGAAATGCTGGACGGGTAAACGCGGGTGCCACCCTGAGCGAAGCGAAGGGTCTCACCGCCCAAGGTGAGATTCTTCGCTTCGCTCAGAATGACAGACAGCTTGCTCAGAATGACGGACAGGGCTCAGAATGGCGGACAGCTTGCTCAGAATGACGGACAGGGCTCAGAATGACAGACGGCCAGAATGACGGACAGCGGAAGTAATTTCGCGATTTTCTTAAAATCCTCTGTGTTATCGGCGCTCGCTGTGGTAATATAGCTTTATCGGGGTGTAGCGCAGTGGCTAGCGCGCTACGTTCGGGACGTAGAGGCCGGTGGTTCGAATCCACTCACCCCGACCATTTTCTGATTGCTAGGCTGGGGCGCACGGTTGTGCGCCCCTTTGCCGTCACTGCCGCCGCGCCCCTGCTGTGCTATTATTGGGCCGCCCCTGATTTCTGAATTCGCGTTATAGGGAGGCCCGATTATGCCGTTTGGAGGCAATGACTGGCTGGCCTTGACCCCGGAGGAGGCCCTGGAGCCGGAAATACCCATCTGCGACCCGCATCATCACTTTTGGGACTTTCGGACGGAACGAATCCCGTACCAGCGTTATCTGCTTCACGAACTGGCCGACGACCTGAATGGCGGCCACAATGTGCGCTCGACGGTGTTCGTGGAGGCCCGCTCGATGTACCGTCCCGGCGGCCCGGAGGAGCTGCGTCCGGTGGGCGAGGTGGAGTTTGTGCAGGGACTGGCCGCGGCCAGCGATACCGGGCTGTACGGCCCGGCCAAGGCGGCGGCGTCCATCGTCGGCCACGCCAACCTGAACCTGGGGGAGAACGTGCGGCCGGTGCTGGAGGCGTTGCAGGCGGCCAGCCCCAACCGTTTCCGCGGCATCCGCCACTCGGTCACTTGGGATCCGCACCCGGAGGTGGAGAACACTGCGGCCCATAAGGCCGAAGGGCAGATGAGCAGCGACGATTTCCGGGCCGGCGCCCGGGTGCTGGCCGATATGGGCCTGACTCTGGAAGGGTGGATGTTCTTTCCGCAAATGCCGGAACTGGCCGAGTTCGCCCGCGCCGTTCCCAACCTGACCATCATCCTGAACCACATCGGCGGGCTGCTGCGCGAAGGCCCCTACGCCGGCCGCGACGATGAGGTGATGGCGACTTGGCGCGAGGGCATCGCCGCCGCCGCATCCGCCCCCAACGTGGTGGTCAAGCTGGGCGGCATCGGAATGCCCCGCACCGGCTTCGACTGGCACAACCGCGCCCGGCCGGTCGGCTCTGAGGAGCTGGCGGCGGATATGCGGCCCATCATTGAATACTGCATCGAGCAGTTCGGCCCCGGCCGGTGTATGTTCGAGAGCAACTTTCCGGTGGACAAGGTGTCCTATTCCTACACGGTGATGTACAACGCCTTCAAGCGGCTTACCACCCAATACTCGGCTTCGGAGCGGGCGGATATGTTCCACGATGTGGCGGCGCGGGTGTACCGGGTGGAGTATTGATGCGGCGGGGGGGATTTGTGACCTGTCCATCGGCGTCGGTGGGCGAAAGTTTTGGGGATGCCCGGATTTCCGGGCATTCCGCAAGGGGGGTATTGGGTCTTTCCGAATTGTTGTGGCGATTCCGGTTGTTCCATAGACGCTTGGGGAATTTGGACGAAAGGGAAAGAAAGGGTTTCCGGCGCATTGACTGGCCTGCGGCGTAACTGTAAGGTTAATGAATGGAAACCCGGACAAGAGGCCCAACCACGATGACCAACCCGCAAGATTCCGACAGCCAGCGCCTGGAGCGCATCGAAAGCCTGGTAGAGAAACTGGTTGGCGGTGTAGAAAAGATCGCCCGAGACCAGGCCGAAATGCGTGCTGAGCAGGCGGAAATGCGCGCCGAGATAGCCGAGCTGAAGGCCGGGCAGGCCGAAATGCGCGCCGAGATGGCCGAGCTGCGTGCCGAGCAGTCCGAAATACGCGCCGAGCAGGCAGTGATTCGTGCGGAGCAGTCGGCGATTCGGGACGTGCAGGCCAAAATACTGGCAGGGCAAGCCGAAATTCGGGACGAGATGGCCGAAATACGTGCCGAACAAGCCGAGATACGCGCCGAGCAGGCAGTGATTCGGGACGTGCAGGCCAAAATACTGGCAGGGCAAGCCGAAATTCGGGCTGAACAAGCCGAGATACGGGCCGAACAGTCGGCGATACGGGATGAGCAGGCAGTGATACGGGCCGAACAAGCCGAGATACGGGCCGAACAGTCGGCGATACGGGATGAGCAGGCCGAGATACGGGCGGAGCAGTCGGCGATACGGGCGGAGCAGGCTGCTATGCGGGCCGAGCAGGCTGCTATGCGGCGCGACATTGCCCGGCTGTCTAGCGATATGGGGGTGATAAAGGGGTGGCAGACTGAGCTGGTGGTGGAGCGGCGGGCTGGCGCCGTTTTCCGGCAGCTTTGCCGGGGCGGGCGTCTGCTCCGCATCTATCCCCACGGGGAGATGCAACACTATATCGGCGCCGTGCGGCACGCCGGGAATATGACCGAGCAGGAGTTTGAGCGGGCCGGCTCCGTTGACTTTGTGCTGGAAGGCACCGACGGGGAGGGGGCGGCGGTGATGTATGCCGTCGAAGTCTCTTTCACTGTCGGCGTGGGCGACAGCGACCGCGCCATCGGGAAAGCGGCGCTGCTGACTAGGGTGTTGGGGCGCGAGGTGCGGCCGGGCGCGGCCGGGGAGTCCCCGTCCGCCGAGTTTGAGGATGACGCTACGCAGCGCGGCGTCGCCTATGCCTATATCGGCAACGGGCGCGACATAGTTCGCTGAATCCCGCCTGCGTTCCGTGCATTCCGTATCCCATCATTCCGTATCCGCCCTTTTCAAGACGCCCGGTTAATGATAAGTTAGCCGGGTGTTTTGTCCGGGTGGTTCCGGTTGAGGGCGCGAATTGGAAACGGCCCCCGATTCCCGCGGGGGCCGCTGTTTGTGAATCCGGCCCGGCAGCAACGCAATCCTGAAAATTGCAGATTCCCGGTTCCGGCCGGGAAACGAAGGTCGTACCCCTTTGGTCATTGCCGTAGCGTTCATCCTGATGGCCGTTTTTTTCTTGTCCGGGCTGTATGTGGCCGGGGCTTTGGGCAGCCTGGCGTTGCTGCTGATGGAGATATTCTCCGAAAACCCGCTGTCCAACATTATGGCGAACCGGGCTTGGGACACTTTTACCCGGTTCCTGCTGGTAGCCATTCCGCTGTTTATTCTGATGGGCGAGCTGGTGTTGCGCAGCGGCATCGCCGACCGGATGTACCGGGCACTGGATCGCTGGGTCGCGCCGATACCGGGCGGGCTGTTGCATACCAACATCGTGTCCTGCGCCATTTTCGCCGCCTGCTCCGGCTCCAGCATCTCCACCGCCGCCACCATCAGCCGGGTGGCGCTGCCCACCTTCCACACCCGCGGCTACAACGAGCGGCTGGTGGTGGGGTCGCTGGCCGCCGGGGGGACGCTGGGGATTCTGATACCGCCCAGCGTGTTGCTGGTTATCTACGGCCTCAGCACCGGGACGTCGATCGGGCGGCTGTTTCTGGCCGGGTTTATTCCCGGCGCCCTGATGGCCTTGACCTTTATGACCCTTATCGGCATCGTTGCGGTTATCTGGCCGGGCATTGCGCCGAAGGTTCCCGGCGAAACCTTTTTAAGCCGACAGGGTTGGATAGACCGGATAATCGGCTCCATCGCCGTGGGGCCGGTGGTGATTCTGGTTCTGGCCGTGCTGGGATCCATTTATGGGGGCATCGCAACCCCCGGCGAGGCGGCGGCCATCGGGGTGTACGGCGCTTTCATTCTGGCCTTTCTGTACAACTCGAAACCGCTATGGGTGCCGATGATTGGGGCCGGGCTGCGCAGCACCGGGCTTATCGGCGCCTACGCTCCCCTGCGGGTCGTGCTGATGACCTTTATCGGCCTGGTCGTGCTGCACTTGACGATTCAGACGTTATATCTGGTCTTTTTCCCCAACCGCTCGCTTTTTGTGGAGCCGGAGCTGGCCGAGGCGGTATTCCTCATCGAGGTGCTGTGCCTGCCGCCGCTGGGGTGGGTGCCTATATTGACGGAAGTATCCCGCGATGAATTGCAGGAATCGCGGATGCCCGGAATGGAACACTTCAAGGCGATGATGCGCTCCAATATGGCAATGTTGCAGGAAGTGTTCTTGTCCACTATGCGCACTACCTGCATGATTATGCTCATCCTGATGGCGGCGTTCACCTTGCAGTTCGCCTTTGCCTACCTGCGAATTTCCCACGCATTGGCCGATTTGGTGGTGGGCCTGAATCTGGCCGACTGGCAGTTGGTGGGGATACTGGTGATTTTCTACCTGTTGCTTGGCACCTTTATGGAAAGCTACTCCATGCTGGCGACCACGCTGCCCATTCTGCTGGAGACGCTGTTCCAGAGCGGAATAGACCTGCTGTGGTTCGGCATCATAATGATTATCCTGCTGGAGGCGGCGCAAATCAGCCCGCCCCAGGGCCTTTCGCTGTATGTGTTGCACGGGGCGCGGCGCGAAACGGCGGATGCGCGGGGGGTGACCGAGGTGGAGACGATAAACGACGTCTACATCGGGGTACTGCCCTTTATGGGGTGTATGGCCGTGGTTATCGGCATACTGATGCTGTTCCCGGAAATTGTCACGTGGCTGCCCGACCAGGCGAAAGGAACTCGTTAAGGCGCCCGGCCTGCCGGGGTATTTACATAACCGATTCCGGCGGGCCGTTATCCATTTTCGTTATGTAAGGCGGGTTGTGTTGCCGGTAGCTGTCGTTGACCCCAACGCTTTCAGCTATTAAAATGCACCGCCAATACATAGATGCCCGGTTTCCGAAAGTTCTGTATAGAGAGGCAGGTATGGCCCGTTTGATTGTTCCGGTGATTCTGATTGTGGCCTTGATAGCCGCATTGGCGGCCTGTGGCGGGGAGGATCCGACGCCGACGTCGGCGCCTACGGCCACCCCGGTTCCGCCTACGGCGATGCCGGAACCGACGGCGATGCCGGAGCCTACGGCAATGGCCGAACCCACCGCGATGCCGGAACCTACGACGATGGCCGAACCTACCGCGATGCCGGAACCGACGAACACGCCGGCGCCCACCGTCGCCGCGCCCGCCGCCGCCATCGCAACGGCGATGCCAGAACCCACGCCCATACCGCCCACGCCGACGCCCGAGCCGGAACCGGAAGCCACCGCGCCGCCGGTGATGACGCCCGAGGAGATGCTGGCGCAATACGCGGCGTCGGTAGCCAACGGCCCCGGCGCCATCGCCGTAGGCGACCCTACCAGCCAGGCTTTCTACGCCCAGCTCATCGGCCCGCCGGTTCACGAGGGCCTAGTATTCCTGCCGCCGGGGGATCAGCAGCAGGCGCAGTTTCAGCAGCTATTCCAGGCGGCTCTGTTCGGCGCCCCGCCTTTGGGCATTCCCGGTCACCAGTTTATTTACACCAGCGATTACTACCGGGGGCTAATCGAAAAGGCCAACCTGATTAACCCCACGGAATTGACGTCGTCCGGGGAAGACATCGAAATTCAGTATGTCTGCCTTTCCCGCAACCTGCCTACCTGCGTGATGAAGCAGGCGTATTTCGCGCCGCGGCTGGCCGCCCGCACCAACGGGCAGGTGACGTTGAGCATAACTTCTTTCCCTGAGTTGAGCGGTTCCGGCGGCGCCGGCATCGTATCGGAATCCCTGACGCTGGTGGCGGACGGGACGCTGGATATGGTCAACATTTATACCGGCTACGTGGCCGGGGCCCTGCCCGCCATCGAAGTGCAGTCGCTGTGGGGAATGGGGCCGGATTGGGAAAGCACCTATCTGGCCCTAGCGGATATGGCGCCCGATGTGGAGCGGATGCTGGCGGAAGAAACGGGCGGCGTGGTAGTCAACCGCAACTGGTACGCCGGGGCCGATCAGTGGTTTTTCAGCGAAACCCCCATAATGTCGGTGGAGGATTTCCAAGGCAAGAAAGTGCGCTCTCACTCCGCCGCTTTGTCCAGCCTGATTGAGGGGCTGGGCGCCGAAGCGGTGTTCATACCCCCGGGCGCCGACTATCTGGCCTTGCAGAATGGCACCGTTGACATCGGCACCACCGGGGCCCTGCTGGCCCTGGCCGGCCGGTATCACGAAATATCCAGCTATATGGCCGGGCCGGTCATCGGGTTCGGTTACACCAACAACGTTATCAACGGCGATTTGTGGGACAGCATCCCGGCCGACCTGCAACAAATCATCATTGAAGAGGGGGCCAGGTCGGAGCTGGAGGAGTTGCGCATCGCGCCCTACCACAACATTATCCCGGTGATTGCCAACCAGCAGTTGGGGGTTACGCCGGTCATTTTCAGCGAGGAAATCATCGGTTACATCGCCGGGGTGGTGCTGCCGCAGAACATCATTCCCGGCTGGCTGAATCGCTTGGGCTACCCGGAGCGCAACCAGGACGCGGTGCGGATTTTCAACGAACACGCCGGCCCCTACATTGGGCTGCAAATCGGGGAGGACGGCGCGGTGACGCGGGCGCCCATCACCAAAGGGCCGCGGGCCAATTAGCCGTCAATTAGGCAGCGGGGGGCGGCCCGCTGGGGCCGCCCTGATTGCAACCGGCATAACAAGCCCGGCACAAAACTAATTTTTCAGGAGGATAGATCAGGATGCGCTACCCTAGACTGCCCATTGCCATACTACTGATGTTCTCTATGCTGCTGGCCTTGGGGCTGACGGCCTGCGGCGCGACGGCCACCACTGCGCCGACGGCGGCGCCCACGGCCACTGCGGCGCCGACGGCGCCCGCGCCCACGGCCACTGCGGCCCCGGCGGCGCCCACGGCCACCGCGCCCAGCGGCTCCACCAGCGCAACGGCGGGGGACGCCTTGACGGAGTACGCCGCCATGATGGCCGGCGGCCCCGGCGCCATATACATCGGCGACCTGTCCCAACTGGTTGGGCCAGCGCCGCTCACGGCCAACGGCGAACCGGACGCCGACTTGGGCGACTCCGACGGCGTGGTGCCGATGAGCGCCCTGGAAGACCACCTGTGGCTCTACGAAAGCGAGTATTACAAGTCGCTGATTGAGCGGGCCAACCTAGCCAATCCTACCGAGCTTACATCCAGCGGGGAAAGCATCGAAGTTCAGCACGCCTGCATCAACCGCGCCCTGCTGCCCTGCAAGCTCATCGAACAGTACTGGGCTCCCAATCTGGAGGAACGCACCAACGGGCAGTTGACGATCAGCGTAAGCTCTTTCCCGGAGCTGGGGCTGGCCGGGCCGGACACGCTGCAACTGGTGGCCGACGGGACGATTTCCATGGCCAACATCTATACCGGGTATGTGGCCGGGGAATTGCCCGCGATTGAGGTGCAATCGCTGTGGGGCATCTATCCCGACTGGGAAACGATGTATATGTCGCTGACGGATATGCACCCGCAGCTTGAGGCGATGGTGGCCGAGGAAACCGAGGGGGGCATCATCGTCAACCACAACTGGTATTCGGGGAACGACCAGTTCTTTTTCAGCAAGACGCCCTTGCGCGGGCTGGACGATTTTGACGGCCTGAAAACCCGCAGCCACGCCGCCGCCCTGTCCGACTGGATTAACGGCATGGGCGCGGAAGCCCAATTCTTGGCCTTCGCCGAGGTTTACACCGCTTTGGAGCGGGGCATTCTGGACGCGGGAGTGACCGGCTCGACGCCGGGGCATGGGCAACGGTGGTACGAAGTGACCACCTATCTTAACGGGCCGCTGAAGAGCCTGCTTTCCACCAACAACGTGGTCAACGCCGATGTCTGGAACCGGATACCGGCCGACCTGCAACAGATATTCATTGAGGAAGGGGCCAAAGCGGAGCTGGAGCAACTGCGGCTTACGTCCATTCAGAACGTCACCGGGGTGCAGAAGAACCTGGACGCCGGGATGGAGCTGGTGGAGTTTTCCCCGGAACTGGCCGACCACAGCTTTAACGTGGCGGTGATTCAGCACGTGATTCCCGGCTGGCTGCGGCGGCTGGGCTATCCGGGCCGGGGGGATGACGCGGTGGCGATGTTCAACGAACACGTCGGCCCCTATGTGGGCATCACCATCAACGCCGACGGGTCGGCCAGCCAGTCGGCAATCACCAAAGGCCCCCACGCCCAATAGGGAACCGCTCGCGGCGCCCCTCCCGGTAAGGGAGGGGCGCTCGCCATTTCCGGCCCCGTTTCCCCTTGCCGGAGTATAATGCTGGCAAATCCCGGTGAGAGGCCCGTTATGACTACTGGCGTTGCCCGTTCCGCTACTGCTTTCATTCCCTATCGGAGGGATTTTTCCGACGGCTTTTATTACCCTGACCCGGATCCCAAAAGGCCGGAGAGTATGCTGCAAGCCCCCGTTGTCGAAGAGTGCGGTCACATACTCCGCAACCACTTTTCCGGCCAGCCTTACGTGCATATAGACACCGGCGCCGATGTCTATTACAACCGGCAGGACCGGATCCGGGGGAAGATAGGCCCCGACCTGTACATCGCCTTTGGCGTGGAGGCGGGCGAGGTTCTCCGGCGGCGCAACTACTTGGTATGGGAGGCGGGAAAGCCGCCGGATTTCGCCCTGGAAGTGGCGTCGGAAAGCACCCACACGGTAGACACGGATTCCAAGCCCGGCATCTATGCCAGCATCGGCGTCGGCGAGTACTGGCGTTTCGACTCCACGGGCGGCGATCTGTACGGCTATCCGCTGGCCGGGGATCTGCTGGTGGACGGGGTGTACCGGCCCATCGGGCTGGTCACCGAACCGGACGGGATGGTGTGGGGATACAGCCCGGCGCTGGATTTGTGCCTGTGCGCTGAGGGGCGGCGGCTGCGGTTTTACGACCGCAAGACCGGCAGCTACCTGCGCAACCTGGCCGAGGAGCAGGCGGCGCACCGGCAGGAACGGGCGGCGCACCGGCGGACAGAGGATGAGCTTCAGGCGGCGCTGGCCGAGCTGGAGCGGCTGCGGGGCGATGGCGGGGGCCGGCAACAAAGCCCGTAATTCGCCGCAGCCGGAGTATAATGCTGGCAAATCCCGGTGAGAGGCCCGTTATGACTACTGGCGTTGCCCGTTCCGCTACTGCTTTCATTCCCTACCGGAGGGATTTTTCCGACGATTTTTATTACCCTGACCCGGATCCCAAAAGGCCGGAGAGTATGCTGCAAGCCCCTGTTGTCGAAGAGTGCGGTCACATACTCCGCAACCATTTCTCCGGCCAGCCCTACGTGCATATAGACACCGGGGCCGATGTCTATTACAACCGGCAGGACCGCATCCGGGGGAAGATCGGCCCCGACCTGTACATCGCCTTTGGCGTTGAGGCGGGCGAGGTTCTCCGGCGGCGCAACTACTTGGTATGGGAGGCGGGAAAGCCGCCGGATTTCGCCCTGGAAGTGGCCTCGGAAAGCACCCATACGGTAGACACGGATTCCAAGCCCGGCATCTATGCCCGCATCGGCGTCGGCGAGTACTGGCGTTTCGACTCCACGGGCGGCGATCTGTATGGCTATCCGCTGGCCGGGGATCTGCTGGTGGACGGGGTGTACCGGCCTATCGGGCTGGTCACCGAACCGGACGGGATGGTGTGGGGATACAGCCCGGTGCTGGATTTGTGCCTGTGCGCTGAGGGGCGGCGGCTGCGGTTTTACGACCGCAAGACAGGCAGCTACCTGCATAACTTGGCCGAGGAGCAGGCGGCGCACCGGCGGACGGAGGAGGAGCACCGGCAGGAGCAGGCGGCGCACCGGCGGACGGAGGAGGAACACCGGCGGGAACAGGTGGCGCGGCGGCGGATAGAGGATGAGCTTCAGGCGGCGCTGGCCGAGCTGGAGCGGCTGCGAGGCGATGGCGGGGGCCGGCAACAAAGCCCGTAATTCGCCGCAAAAGGGATTGCGCTAATCGAAAAATCGTGTATCATTGCCAATCGTAAGCGTAAGCAGACGGGAGTTGCCCTCCGGTCTGCTTGATGGCTGAAACCGGGGATTGCCCCAAATTAAACGGGTTGGCGGTAACGCAAATGCCTGCTGAAATTATCTGGATGCTGGTAACCCTAGCGGGATTCGGGGTCATTATGGGCCTGTCAGGGTTGGCGCTGGGGCCGCGAAAGGCGCTGCTGACTACACGGTCCCTTACCGGGGTGTTGGACAAGTTTTACTTCGCTCTCGGCTATGTCTGCGGCATCGAGCTGTTGCTGCTGGGGTTTTTCATCACCTACCAGGTGGTGGCCCGTAAGCTCGACTGGGTGCAGGCGCCCGGCACCGACGTGATGAGCGGCTATGTGCTGGCGATGGCGGCGACTTGGGCCTTTTCCTACTCGCTGCGTTCCGGCGCCCACGTCCGCATTGACGTGCTGCTGCCCTATATGGGCGTCAAGACGCGGGCGGTGGCCGACTGGCTGGCGATGGCCGCAGTGCTGTTCCTGGGCTGGGTGACGATGTGGAAGATGTGGGAAAACGTGATTAACAACTACGAGCGTGGCGTGGTCACCAATGACTACCCCCTGACTCCGCTGTTCATTCCGAAAATCGTGGTGTCGCTGGGGTTCACGCTGCTGTGCCTGACCGCCATACAAATGATGTACATGATGGTAGCGGAGGCGGCGCTGGCGCGCTGGAACCGCCGGGTCGGCGGTGAGGAAATTGAGACGCTGGTGGTAACCGAGGCTGAAGCCGCCGGCGCGGCGGACTAAAAGGCGCTATACCCCCGCTCTAGCCCGGACGGGTTAGGGCGGGGGCGGCCCATACCGGCTTGAGAGGTTAAGGCATGGCAATTGGCGTCGCATTCGGACTGATGGGGGCTTTCTTCCTGGCGGGGATGTACGTGGCCGCCGCGCTGGGCTCCCTGTCCCTCATCATTATGTTCTTTTTCTCCGATGCTCCCCTGTGGAACATCATGGCTAACAAGTCATGGGAAGGCAACACCAGCTTTATTCTGGTGGCCGTGCCGCTGTTCATCCTGATGGGCGAGCTGATGAACCGCAGCGGCATGGGCGAGCGGATGTACGCCGGGATTACCCGCTGGATCTGGTGGCTGCCCGGCGGACTGATTCACACCAACATCGTGTCCTGCGCCATTTTCGCCGCCTGCTCCGGCTCCAGTGTGGCGACTTCCGCCACCATCAGCCGGGTGTCGCTGCCCAGCTTCCGGCAGCGGGGCTACTCGGAGCGCATGGTCATCGGCTCCCTGGCCGCGGGCGGAACCTTGGGGATTCTGATTCCGCCCAGCATCAGCCTGATTATTTACGGCGTGCTGGTGGAGGAATCCATCGGCCGGCTCTATATGGCCGGGTTCGTTCCCGGTATGGTGCTGACCATTTCCTTTATGGTGATGATTCTTGCCCTTGCCCTTGTCTGGCGCGGGCTGGCGCCTAGGGAGCACGGTGACAGCTTTATCACGATACGCGGCTGGATTAACCGGCTCGTCGGCTCCATATCCCTCATACCGATAGTCGCCCTGATTATCGTGGTGATCGGCTCCATCTACGGGGGCATCGCCACTCCCTCGGAAGCGGCGGCCTTCGGGGTGTACGGGGCCTTCGTGCTGGCGGTCATTCTCAACACCGAGGAACTGCTGCTCCCAATGTTCGGCGGAATAATGCGGGGGCTGGGGTTAATCGGCATTTCCTCGATAATCAAGTGGGGCCTGGGTGTACTGGTGGGCGTGTTGCTGGTCCACCTGGTACTACAGATAGCTCTGGCCCTCACCGGAGCCGACTTGGGCGACCCGGACATTTTCTTGGGGGCCATCGTCGGCGAGAACATTTTCCTCATCGAGGTGGTGATTGTCCCGTGGACGGGGTGGGTGCCTTTCTTGGTGAGCGCTACCCACGATGAACTCCGCAACGCGCGGTTCCCCACCGACACGGTGCGAAGGCAGCTTCTGCGGCGCAACTTCAACATCGTTCAGGACGCTTTTATTTCGACGGTGCGCACCACGGGAATGATTTTCCTGATAGTGCTGGCCGCGTTCACGCTGTCCTTCGCTTTCGCCCGGCTGGGCATATCGCAACAGATTGCCGAAGCCATATCCGGCTTGGGGCTGAACGAAATCCAGCTTGTGCTGGTGCTGGTGGTGTTCTATCTGGTGCTGGGAACCTTTATGGAAAGTTTCGCCATGATGGTGACCACGGTGCCAATCCTGTTGCCGACGCTGGAGGGCGCGGGCGTTGACCTAGTATGGTTCGGCGTCATTATGGTGCTGTTGGTGGAAGCGGCGCTAATCAGCCCGCCCGAGGGAATCAACCTCTACGTGCTGCACGGCGTGCGGCTGGACGTAGACCGGGAGCAGGCCGAAGCCGCCAACGAGGTGTTGCAACAAAGCACTATAGCGGACGTATGGATCGGGGTGCTGCCCTTTATGGGCTGTATGGCAATCACAACGGCACTGGTTCTGTTCGTCCCGTCCATCGCCCTCTGGCTGCCCGACGCCATCTATGGCGCAAGGCAGTAGCCGACAGTCAACGGCAATCGCGAGCAGGGGCGGGTTTCACAACCCGCCCCTGTTTTGTTACGAGTGCTTAAAGCCGGTTGGAATTGCGGGGCGGGCTATGACGGGTTAGAGTGAACGTTAAAGGATAGCGAGGGGGCGGTTATGGCGACTTATTTGTTCAAGGGGGAGTTGCTTCAAGAAGAAGACGGTCGGTGGAGCGCCTGGATTGACAATCTTCCCGGATGCGCTACTTGGGGCTATGACAGAAAGGATGCAATCGACTCCTTGCAAGAAGCGGCGGAGTTGATTGTAGAGGACAGGCTGGCGCACGGGGAACCAATTCCCGCAGGGGCTGGGGAAACTGAAGCCGACGCCCGGCGGCTGGGTATCATCTGAACGATACACTGCCGCCCGGTTTGGTTAATCTTGGGCAAAGAGAGGTGCGGATTATGGCGACTTATGTGTTCAAGGCAACCCTGCAAGAAGAGGATGACGGGCGCTGGAGCGCGTGGGTTGACGCTCTTCCCGGTTGCGCGACATGGGGATATACCCGTGAGGAAGCACTAGAGGCGTTGCATGAAGGGACGGAATTGTACCTAGAATGTATGTTGGATTACGGAGACACAATCCCGGAAGTGGCTGGGGCTCATCTGAACGATACACTGCCGCCCGGTTGAGTTAATCTTGGGCGAAGAGAGGCGCGGATTATGGCGACTTATGTGTTCAAGGCAACCCTGCAAGAGGAAGACGACGGGCGATGGAGCGCGTGGGTTGACGCTTTGCCCGGCTGCGCCGTTTGGGGTTGCAGCAGAGAGCAAGCGTTGGAAGCGTTGCAGGATGGGGCAGATATTTACGTCGAGGATATGCTGGAGTGCGGCGAGGATATTCCCGTTGAAGAAATTGGAGATCTAAACACTCTGACAGTAGAGGTAACTGTCGCAGCGATTAGTGTATGACGCTTCCGTCAGATCTTGTTAATCGCTTACGCAATTTATCAGCGAAAGGGGCGGGGTTGAATCCCCCGCCCCTTTCCGCGTTTCGCGTTCCGAACACCGGGTTAGCGGTTGCTGTCGGTGACCTGGAAGTGCTTGACCCAGAACTGGCCGCGGTAGAGGCCCTCGACTTCTTGGGCCATATTGCGGCGGGTTTCGCTGCGCTCGTAGCGTAGCAGGGCTTCCTCGGTGTCCCAGACGCTGACGCTGATGCCTTCGTCGGGGTCTTCGGTGCTGCGCAGGAGCAGGCGGTCGCCGAGGCCCTCGACTTCGCCGCCGCCTTGTAGCACGTTGTCGCGGTAGAACTGCTCGTATTCGTCCCACGAACCGAGGCGGAGCTTGCCCCAGGCCATCATAATCAGGGACTGCTCCGCGGGGGGGCGGGCGGCGGAGTTTTCGCCGGAAGCCACGATTTCAAAGTGCTTGATCCAGGTCTCGCCCATTGGGTAGGCCATGGGGTGGAAATACTGTTCCGCGTCGGCGGCCAGCTCCCGGCGGGTTTGGCTGGTTTCGTAGTTGCGGAGTTCCTGCAAGGATTCCCACACGCTCCAGAAGCCCATTTCGTCGGGATCGGAAGTTCCCCGCCATAGCTGGCGCTCTTTCAGGCCCGGCATCCCCATCGTGAAAGGGATGACTTTTTCCACGTAGAACTTTCTCAGGTCGTCCCAAGCGCCGGAGCGGGCCCGTCCCCATGCCATTTGTACGTACATTTCTCACGCCTTTATCTAGGTTCGCCGGTGTCCGGCCGCGAATGCGATGCTAGAGGAGGATGACCCGCTCATCAAGGAGCTGAACCGGGAGCTGAACCGGCAGAAATGCCGGAACGGGCCGGGCCTCCTTCCTAGGCTGGTTGATGGGCTGGGGCTGGCCCAAGGCCCGGCAGGTGTAGTACCTGACGCCGGCGCAAGGGACCATGTAGCCCCAATCCCACCGCTGGGCCGTCAGCACAGGGGGCGCTTCGGGCGCCGGGGCGGGTTGGGCCGGGATGACTTCCCTAGGTTCCAGAATCGTAACCATCATACACCTCCAAACTTTGCCTAGAGATGCTTGCCCTCAACTTGGGACAACCGGGCCGGGGCAATTACGCCGGGGCAATCGCGTTTTTGTTTCCGGCTTTCCGGCGGGAACGCGATTGCCCCGGCGTATGCGCCTAGCCCTCTTCGCTGTCGCGCTGCAACTCGCGGGTGGCGCTCATGCCCAACTGGGTCAGGGTGCGGCTGTAGCGGTTGGCGAAAAGCTGGGCGGTGGCGGCGTAGATGCCCCGGCCGATGGCGGCGTCGCGGGTGCATAAGTCCAGCAGCCGGGCGCGGGGAATCTGGAGCAGCGTCATATCGCTGAGGGCGGAACCGGCGGTAATCAGCGTTCCTTCGCCGAGCAGGACGGCTTGGGGGAAGGATTCGCCGGGGCCGGCCAGGCGGACGGCGATCTGCCCGATTTCCGACTGGGCGGTCAATTGGGCTTCACCCGACTGGATGATAAAGAGGTTCTGGCCGGCTTCGCCGCCGGCGCCCAGGGTTTCGCCTTCGGAAACGGAAACGCTGCTGCCGAGGGCCACCACGGTGGCGATTTGCTCCCGCGACAGCCGGGCGAACACGTCAACGTGGCTGTACTCAAACTCTGCGCTGCCCAAGGTCGCGCCGGTTTGCGGTTCGGCGGCTAGGTCGCCGGGGCGGAACACCCGAACCGGCATCACCGCGCGGCGCTCCACCTCGCGGGCCACGCTGCCCTTGACCAGCTTGGCGAGGCCGCGGCGGTCGTGGGTGAACATTGAAATCAGGTCTACGGAGTTGCGGTTGGCGTAGGACACGATGGCGGAAGCCACCGAATCGTGAACCACCACGGCGGTATTGGCCTGAATCGAGGATTCCCGCAGGCGGTTGGCGATGCGGTTGAGATAGACCATTGCGCGGGCGCGGTCTTCCTCTTCCTGCTGAGTCCCCAACACCACCAACTCGCCCAGAGACCTGGTGCGCCCGGGCGGTATTACCGTCAGCAAAGTGGCCTGCCCGTCAGCGTTTACTAGGACGGGAATGACGTCAAGCACTCCTTCGGATTCTACCGAGCGGTCCAGAGGGACAAGCACGTTCTGGTACATTGGAATTCTCCCAGCATCAAAGTTGGATTTTGGAAGGCCGGGCGCCTGGTTGTCCTGCCGGATAAATGCCCTATACGTTATTCTATGGACATACCTGGGCAATGGTCAACAATGTGCAAACAATCACAAAATTGCGCACAAAATTGCGTTGGCGATTCCGGCGATTTTGGGTTATATGCGGCCCACTAGGCTTTGCAGGAGGGCGCGGGTGCGCGGGACGGAGGTTTGGGATTCGTCCACCGGGAAAATGGTTGCCAGCAGGTCGGTGGCGCCGATGGCGGACAGGGCGCGTAGTTGCTCCTCTACCGCCGCCTCGTCGCCGACGATGGCGATGGCGCCGGGGCCGTCGGCGCCTTCCCGCTCCAGCATAGCCCGGTAGCCGGGCAGGGCGGCGTAGTGCTGGAAAAGGCGGTCGGCGCGGGCGCGGGCGCGTTCCGGGTTGTCGGTAACGGCCACCGGCATACCGACGCAGACGCGGGGGTAGGGCCGCTCGGCGGCGGCGGCGGCGTCGTTGACCCGCGGGATGATGTGGCCGCGCAGGGTGGCCGGGCCGGTCATCCAGGTCACCGTGCCGTCGGCCAGCCGCCCGGCAATGTCCAGCATCCGGGGGCCTAGGGCCGCCATCACTACCGGGCAGGAAACCATATCGGCGTCGGGAATCTGCAATTCCCCGGCCACCCGGAATTCCCTACCGGAAAAGTCTACCCCGCTTTCGTTGAGCAGGGGGCGCAGCACCGACAGGTATTCCTCTATGTGGCTGGCCGGGCGTTCATAGGACAGGCCGAGCCAGTCCTCGATGGTCGAGCGGTGGGAAACGCCGATGCCGAGGGTGAGGCGCCCGCCGGCCGCCACCTGCGCGGTAAGGGCCTGCTGGGCCAGGGCGACGGGATGGCGCGGGTAGGTGGGGACGACGGCGGTGCCAAGCTCGATGCGGCTGGTCTGCATCCCGGCCATAGCAATGACGGTAAGGGCGTCGGCGCCGAAATTCTGCGGCATCCAGTAGCTGTCGAACCCGTCATCCTCGGCGGCGGAAACGCGGCGCAGCCGATCCGCCACGTCCTGCATGAACTCCAACGCGCCCGCAAACAGTCCGATACGCATAGCGGCGCCTCCTCGGGCGGCCTGTCCCTTTCGCCCCGTTCCGCGGCCCCCGGCGCGGTAGGGGTTAGTCTAGCATATTCCGGTATGGCGGGGCTTTGATGATTGTCTGAATCGGGATTTTCGGGATTAGAGGATTTTCAGGATTTTCCCATCCGGCGGGGCGGGGCTTTGATAATTGTCTGAATCAGGATTATCGGGATTAGAGGATTTTCAGGATTTTCCATCCTTTGGTAATTGTCTGAATCAGGATTTTCAGGATTAGAGGATTTTCAGGATTTTTCCATCCGGCGAATCCTTTAATCCTGAAAATCCTGATTCAGACAAATAATCGGAAAACCTACCGCTGTCTGTCGTTCTGGGCAAATGCCTGTCATTCTGAGCGGAGCGAAGAATCTTGGCTTGGGCGGTGAGACCCTTCGCTTTCGCTCAGGGTGACAAAGGGAGGCTAGGATTGACGGAATTTTGCGCCGATAGTAGGCTACGGGCGGATTATGGCGCCCTTGCCCGGGCCTGTACCGGGGAGAAAGGGCATTATGCGATTGACGGAGGCGCTGCTGAAATGAGCTATGAAGGACTGATGGCGGAAACGGTGAACATTCAGGGACACGAGGGCGACCAGATTGACGCTTATCTGGCCCGTCCGCTGGGGGGCGGCCCGCACGGGGGCGTGGTGCTGATTCACCATATGCCCGGCTGGGATGAGGCGTCCAAGGAAATGGCCCGCAAGCTGGCCTATCACGGGTTCGTTACCATATCGCCCAACCTGCACTTCCGCGAGGGCCAGGCCACGCCCCAAGAGAACAGCGCCAGCATCCGCGAGAAGGGCGGTATGCCGGATGTGCGCACGATGGGCGATGTGTCCGGGGCGATGGCCTATCTGCGGACGCTGCCCTATCTCAACGGCAAGGTGGGTCTCATCGGCTTCTGCTCCGGCGGACGCCAGACGTATCTGGGGGCCTGCACGCTGCCGGGCGTGGACGCGGCGGTGGACTGCTGGGGCGGCGGCGTGACCCAAGGCAATGACCAGCTTACCCCGGCAATGCCCGCTTGGCCGGTGGACTTCACCGCCGGGCTGAACTGTCCGCTGCTGGGGCTGTTCGGCAACGACGACCCGCGCCCATCGCCGGCCGACGTGGACGAAACCGAGGCTGCGCTGAAGGCGCACGGCAAGGATTACGAATTTCATCGCTACGACGGCGCGGGCCACGGCTTCTTTGCCGTAGACCGCCCCAGCTACAATGTCGAGGCCGCGGTTGACGGCTGGCAAAAGGCGCTGGCCTTCTTCGGCAAGCATCTGGGGTAGCCCGGCCCTAAAAGGGCGAAAAGCGCCCGGGGGAATCCGCGCATCTTGGGCTTGTCTCGGGGTGGGCGGATTTCCTTGTACTGCCGCTGCTTCTCTTCCCCATTGCGCCGTTGCGTTGCCGCGCCGTTGCCACACTCCTGCCGATTCCGCGTTGAGATATGCTGATAGCCGCCCGGCTCCAGCGCATCCTGCCTTTCTACTATGGCTGGGTGATGCTTGGGGCGTCCGGCACGGCGGTTTTTGCGCGGATGGCGCCGGCGATTTCCACGCTGACCGTCTTTATCTACTCGATGTCGCAGGAACTGAGCTGGTCGCGGACGCTGATTGCCGGGACGGGCGGGGGACAAGGTACAGCAGCCCCTACACTGGTGGGGGAGGGTTAGGGCGAGGTATCCTCTATTTTACGTCCAAAATAACCGCTAATTTAAGGTGTTGACAAACGCTTATTTAACGTGTTATTTTATGCGTAGTTTAACCCATTGAGGCTAATGGAGGCCCTGATGACCCAACCCACCACGGTTCCCGGCCAATTCGACCTGGTTGCCCCGGCCCACCGCTTCACCCAAGGCGGGCGATATGTCTACTCCTTCGTCCTCGACCTGCCCACCCTCGACCGCCTGCTGCCGGAGCGGGTGGACGAGCGGGTGGCAAAGGCGGAAGGGGCTAACCGTCCTCTTACTCTTAGCCACGCCAAGAAAATTCAGGAATATCTTGAAAAGGAAGATAGGTGGCTGTTTGGAACGTTCCTGATGGGAATTTCTCCCGATGTCGTTGAGTTTGACCCGTGGCAAGATACCGACAGGGCGGTAGTCGCAGGACAGTTGCGCATTCTCTCCGTCGGCGACATAAAAATTTTCGATGGTCAGCATCGCCGCCGCGCCATCAGGGACACTCTGGAGTCTCTTAGCCAGAACCGACGGAGGGGGGACAAACTCGCTTCTTTGCAAGAGGCATCTGTGCCGGTAATGCTCTATGCCGAACCCGAGATTGACGCACTCCGTCAAATGTTCTCCGACGCCGCGCAAACGAAGCGCATTGAGACCAATACAGTGGCGCAGTTTGACTCACGAGACGCCTTTAACCGCGCCACCGAACAGTTGCTGGAGATAAGCGAATTTTTGAGGGGGAGAGTCGAGAAAGAACGTTCCACAGTGGCCCGCAGCAGCCCTAACATCATCGCCATCAATCAGTTGGCGGCTGCCCTGAAAGTCATAGAGATTGGCGTCAAGGGCCGGGTAAGCAAAGAACTCAACAGCCAGTATCTGACAAACGTTGATCAACTGGTTGACCAGTGCCACGTTTGGTCAGACGAGTTTATGCCCGCGGCAAGGGAAGAATACGACAATCTGTTGTCCGGCGAGATAGATAACTCAGAAATACCAGAAATGCGCTCTCACACAATGGCTTTCAATGCTACCGTCATTCGCATTCTGGCCGGGTGTTACTACGAATGGGTCAAAGACGGCGCCGACTGGAAACCGCTGGCCGACTTTATCCGCAACGCCTCGTTAAAACCGGGGGCCATTAGTAATGCCCTACTGGTGGATGCCGGGGTAGTCCTGCCCGGTGGAATTAGCCCTATTGGGCGGCAGGCGCAAGTAGTCGGAGCCGTTGACTACATTGTCCGACAGGCCAGGGACGCCAGTAAATAAGCGGCTTTCGCCAATGCGAAGCCAATTTTCAGGAGAAGAATATGGCACTCATAATCCCCACTGAAACCAATCAGTACTGCCTGCGGGCGCCGGCGCATCGCTATTGGCAGGGCGGACGCTGCGTGTATTACTTTGCCCTTGACTTGCAGTCCCTCGACGGTTTGTTGCCCCAGCGAGTTGAGGAAGACGTGATTAGGGAAGCCAACCGCCGCCTAACGCCCAGCCACGCCAAGAACATCCAGGATTATCTGCGGAGAAGGAATGACTGGTTGTTGGGAGCAATGCTGCTAGGGGTTTCTCCCAATGCAGTGGAATTTGAATTCTACAATGACGAAAATGGAAGGCCCAACATAAATTTCGGCGAGTTGCGCATATTGGCAAATCAAAGAAATGCCATGCGAATTTTTGACGGCCAGCATCGCCGCCGCGCCATCGGAGACCTGCTCCTCGAACTGGCAGAATCTGGAGAAAGCGATAAGGCGGAACTGGAAGAGATACTTCAAGCCTCGGTTCCGGTAGTCCTCTACGCTGAGGCAGATCTCCGCTCGCTGAAGCAGATGTTTACCGACGCGGCCAAGAACAAGCCCATCGAAGACAGTACGGTAACGCGGTTTGACCGCCGGAACGCTTTTAATCTGGCAGCTACGTACTTGTCGGAAGAAAGCCGGTTATTCGTCGGGCGAATTGAAATGGAGCGCACCACCGTGGCCGCAAGCAGTTCGTCGCTTCTTGCCATAAACCAGTTGGCGTCAAATTTGAGAACCCTGGACGTGGGCACTCGCGGTCGTATCAGCCAGGAACGCAACGAAGAGCATATCCAAAACTTGGACGCGCTATACTTGCGCTGTCTGGAATGGGCCGACGAGTTTCTGCCTGCGGCGCGGGTAGAATATGATGGCCTAGTGAAAGGCGAAATTACCAATAGCGAAATCCCGGCCTTGCGTCGTGGGTCGCTGGCTTTCAGCGTGACTTTTATCCGTATCCTAGCTGGCGCTTACCAGCAATGGCGTCAAAGGGTTTCCGAAGACTGGAAACCACTGGCACAGTACGTTCGGAAAGCGAATTTGATGCCCGGCGGCGGGTACGGTTCGTTGCTGGTGGATGCCGGGGCTATGGCGCCGGGGGACACTTCCCCGGTAGCCCGTCGGCAGGAAGTGCAGGGGGCCATCAACTACATCGTTGCCGAGGCGCAGAAAGCGGCCCGGTGACGCTCTGCCGTTGGCTTGCGGCCTTATGACAGCGCCCAGCTATAATGTAGCCGGGCGTTGTTTGCTTGGGGTGGACTCGGCGGCGGGCGCCGACGCCTTGCCCCCGGTGGGGGTGGGAATTTTTGGCTTTTGGCAGTGAGTTGATATGACGTTACCGGCGCGGCGGGAAATGTTGCTTATCGCCTTTATGCAGGCTTCCAATTGCTCCAATTACACCGGGTCTTGGCGGCACCCGGATACGGCGGCGGGGTTTCTTGGCTTGGGTTATTATCAGGACATCGCCCGGACGCTGGAGGGCGCCCGGTTTCACATGGCCTTTCTGGACGATAGGCTGGCTATGCCCAGCGTCTACGGGGATTCTTATGCCGAGGCGGTGGAGTATGGGGTGCGGGTGGTGAAGCTGGATTTGGTGCCGGTGATAACGGCGATGGGGCTGGCGGCGCCGCATCTGGGGCTGGGCGCGACTTACTCGACTACCTACTATTCGCCGTTTCACGTGGCGCGGTTGTTCGCTTCGCTGGATCATTTCACTAACGGGCGGGCGGCCTGGAATGTGGTTACTTCGCTGAACGATGCGGAGGCGCATAATTTCGGGGTGGCCGAGCATCTGGAACACGATGACCGTTATGACGTGGCCGATGAGTTTATGGAGGCGGCCTGCGCTCTGTGGGATTCGTGGGACGACGGCGCGGTGGTTTATGACAAGGGCGGGTATGACGGCGGCGGGGGGCGGTTCGCCGACGCGGCAAAGGTGCGGCGGGCGGATTACGCCGGGCGGCATTTCCGGGCGCGGGGGCCGCTGACCACGCCCCGCCCGCCGCAAGGGCATCCGGTAATCATCCAGGCCGGGCAGAGCGAGCGGGGCCGCCGCTTCGCCGCCCGCTGGGGCGAGCTGCTGTTCGTCATTTTTCCTACCGCCGAGGGGTGTAAAGCCTATCGCGACGATTTGCGGAGTAGGGCCGCCGCCGCCGGAAGGGGGCCGGACGCGGTGAAGGTGGCTCCGGCGGTGTATGTGGTGGTGGGCGAAACGGAGCAGGAAGCGGCGGAAAAGCTGGCCTTTATTGACGGCCTGGCCCGTCCGGTGGACTCGCTGGCCCTGCTTTCGGAGGTGTTCAACTACGACTTTTCGCAACACCCGCCCGGCGAGCCGCTGTCGGACGAAGTGATGGCGTCTATGACCGGGCTGCGGGGGTTCCTTGACCGGGTGGTGCAGTTGAGCGGCAACGCCAACCCGTCGGTAAACGATTTCGTGCGCTGGTCGGGGCGCGGCACGCTGCGGGAGCTGCCGGTGTTCACCGGCACGCCGGAGCAGGTGGCCGACGGGATGGAGGCGTGGCTCGCGTCGGAATCGTGCGACGGGTTCGTGCTGGCCGCCACGCATATTCCGGGGGCGTATGAGGATTTCGCGCGGCTGGTGGTGCCGGAGCTGCAACGCCGCGGGCTGTTCCGCCGCGAGTACGCGCCGGGAACGCTGCGCGACAACCTGGGGCTGGCGCGGCCGGGGCGGGCGTGAGGGGGCGTGGAACGAATCAGGTTATCAGCATTTTCGCCGGTATTATAGACGGGCGCGAGTGGCGCTCGTAAGAGCTGGCAATGGCTTTTTCGAGGGGATTTTCGCCGCGGGCCACTTCCCCGGTAGTGACCAGCAATCCCTTAGCCTGCGCGATGTCCAACAGCCCCGTCGCTATCGGTTCCGGCAATCCGTTCTCCAGCAATACTTGCAGATAATCGGTGATATGTTCGCCGGTTTTCCAGTTATTGATGACATCCCGTTTTGGCAGCTCTGCCTCTGACATCTGAATTTCCGTCGGGGCTGTCTTGGAGTGGCGCCGGTATGCGGCATCAATCGCTTTTTCCAGAGGGCTTTCGCCGCGGGGCGCATTTCCACTGGTGTCCAGCACTCCCTTGGCCCGCGCAATGTCAACCAGCGATATGGCTACCAGTTCCGGCAATCCGTCTTCCTGCACCACTTGCATATAGTCAATAATGTCTGCGTCGGTTTTCCAGTTATTGATGATATCCCATTTTCTGAGACGGGCATCAGACAAAGCGTCACACTCCTAATTGATTGCGTACAATAGGCAACAACTCGATTGCCCGTTGAATATCGCGCCTTTGGGAATCTTTGTCGCCCCCGGCAAGCAAGGCTACTAAAATGTCGCCGCGCTGCCAGTAATAGATTCGGAATCCTGGCCCGTAATTGATGCGTAACTCCGAAACGCCTCGGCCAACCGGCCTTGCGTCTCCCGGACGGCCTGCCAATAACTGCTGAATTCTGTAGTCAACAATGGACTTGGCCCGCCGGTCTCGCAAGCTGTCATACCAGTTCGTGTAGACTTGAGTTTCGTGAAGTTGCATACTGTTGCGATTATAGCCTTGCCGCAGTTGTGCTGCAACTGCCCGGCGGCGTCCGATTCGGAAATCCTGCGCCGCACCGCGCCGCCGCGTATCGCGCCGGGGGCTGCCTGCCCGCCGCCATTCGTTGGCATTGCGCGGCTTTGGGGGCTATAATTGCGGCAGCGCGTACAGAGTTGAGAGGAGTGTTGAGCGTTATGCCTTTGCCGGAACGTATGAAATTCGGAATTTTCATGGGCCCTTTCCACCGGGTAGGCGAAAACCCCACGCTGGCCCTGGACCGGGACCTGGAGCTGGTGCAGTGGCTCGATTATCTGGGCTTCGATGAAGCCTGGATTGGCGAGCATCATAGCGCCGGCTGGGAAACCATTTCCTCGCCGGAAATTTTCATCGGGGTGGCCGCCGACCGCACCCGGCACATCAAGCTGGGAACCGGCGTCATCAGCATCCCCTATCACCACCCGTTCAATGTCGCCAACCGGATGGTGCAGCTTGACCACATGACCCACGGGCGGGTGATGCTGGGCGTGGGGCCGGGGGCGCTGCCCGGCGACGCCTATATGCTGGGCATCGAGCCTACGGCGCAGCGGCGGCGGATGGACGAGGGGTTCGGTATGGTGCTGCGGCTGATGACCGAAACCGAGCCTATCACCTACGAAAGCGACTGGTTCATTCTGAGGGAGGCGATGTTGCAACTGCGCCCCTACACCAAGCCGCATATGCCCATCGCCGTGGCGTCGGTGCAGTCGCCGTCGGGCGTGGCGCTGGCGGGCAAGTACGGCGCGTCGGTGCTGACCATCACGGTGCCGCGCGACCCCGGCTCTCCCGATTCCGACCTGCGGGCCCTGTGGGACGTCGCCGAGGAGTCGGCGTCCGAACACGGGCAGACGGTCAACCGCGACGACTGGCGGCTGGTGCTGCCGGTGCATCTGGCCGAGACCAAGAAGGAAGCGATGGAGCAGGCCCGCTTGGGCGCCGGCCGCTACCAGCGGGAATACTTCGAGCATACGATGGGCCGCGACGCCATTATTGACGGGCCGCTGGAAGACATCATCGAGACGATGGACCGCAACGGCGCGTGGATTATCGGCACGCCCGACGACTGCATCGAGGGAATCAAGCGGCTGGAGGAGCGCAGCGGCGGCTTCGGCGGCTTTATGGTGCAGGCGATAGACTGGGCGCCCCGCGACCAGGTGCTGCGCAGCTACGAGCTGCTGGCCCGCTACGTGATGCCCGAGTTCCAGGGTTCGACGGCCAGCACCGCCGCGTCCAATCAGTGGGCCTACGAGCGCCGGGATGTGCTGAAGTCGGGCCGCGCCGCCGCCATAGACCGCGCCCGCGCCGACTACGCCGGGCGGGCGGGGTAGGGGACGCAACTCCCTTTCCGTAACTCCCTTTCAGCGAAAGGATGGGCAACGATGAAAGCAGTCTGGTACGAACAGAACGGCCCCGCCGAGGTTATGCAGGCCGGGGAGATGCCCGACCCGGAGCCGGGGGTGGGCGAGGTGCGAATCCGGGTTGTGGCTTCCGGGGTTAATCCCTCGGACTGGAAGCGGCGGGCCGGATTGACCCAGCCCCTCGCCTTTCCGCGCGTCATCCCGCATCAGGACGGCGCCGGGGTCATTGACCGCGTTGGCCCCGGCGTGGCGGAGTCGCGGGTCGGAGAACGGGTCTGGCTTTTCGAGTCGCAGTTCGGGCGGCCCTTCGGTACTGCGGCGGAGTACACGGTGCAGCCGTCGGCCCACGCGGTGGCGATGCCCGGCCCGGTGACTTTCGAGCAGGGGGCCTGCCTGGGCGTGCCGGCTATGACCGCCCATCGCTGCCTTTTCGCCGACGGGCCGCTGGAAGGCAAGACGGTGCTGGTGCCGGGCGGGGCCGGGGCCGTGGGCCACTACGCGGTGCAACAGGCCAAACTGTCCGGCGCCACGGTCATAAGCGCCATCAGCTCCGATTACAAGGCGGAGATTGCGCGGGCCGCGGGCGCGGATTACACCGTCAACTACCGCACCGAGGACACGGCGGCCCGCATTATGGACATCACGGGCGGCGAGGGCGTTGACCACATCGTGGAGGTGGATTTCGCCGCCAACTTCCCGGTGACCAGCCAAGTGCTGAAATCGTCGGGCGTGGTGGCGATCTACGCCGCCGGAACGGGCCAGCAGCCGCCGGTTCCGTTGCAATTCCGGCGCAGCAACACCGTAGTCCGCAACGTGCTGGTCTACGATATGCCGGAACCGGCCAAGGAAGCCGCCATATCCGACATCACGGCCTGGCTGGAGTCCGGGGCGCTGAGCCACCTGACCGGCCCCCATTTCCCGCTGGAGCAGGCGGCGCAGGCCCACCGGGCGGTAGAGGGCGGGGCCATCGGCAACGTGATTGTGGACGTGGGCGAGGGGTAGGCGGGGCGGATTGGATTGTAAACGGGGCAAGCCCCGGATGCGGTGCGCGTCCGGGGCTTGTATGTTTCCGGCGGGGTTAAGGCGGCAGGATTATGCCGCCGCTGTCCACATTCAGCGGGTTGAGAGTGACTAGGTTTTGCGCGTGATTCAGCCGCACGTCGCACAGGTTCAGGAAATCGCGGCCTAGCAGGGAAGGGACTTCTTGCATTAAAGCGGATGCACCAATTTCGGCAACGAAAATATCTAGGTTGCACTGGAGAAAATTATATTGGTCATCCTCAAAAATCAACACGCCCGGCTGGGAGTAGTAATTCTGTGTTCCGCCGATTCCTGCCGCTATCCCTCTACTGCCGGAGCGCAACCGATGGTAGGGGATTTTGACGGCCAAGTTTGCATCGGGATGCAGAATAGTCCTGTCTGAACCGGAATCTACCAAGAGCTCAACCCAGTCCTGAATGCCCAGCCGGGGGAACCGCATCAGGGCTGACACATACGGGCCTATCTCTTTATCGCCATCCGATTTATAGCGCCCTGTGATAGCCAAATCAGTTGAGCGGCAACATCCGGTTTGCAGGCGCCAGAGCTATACCCAGAGCTGTACGTTGAGAGGCCAGAAACTTGCAATAACTTTCCTCGCTCGGAATGTTCTTCAATCTAAGGCAATGGATGATGGTTTCCGGCGTACGGGCTACGCAGACCAACTCCCCCCGGTAAACAGCCACGTACATATCGGGGTACTGTTTACGCCATTCGGCTTGATGCGCCTCGAAAAACAAACTGTTCCGCTCCAGCCGCCGGAACCCCGTCCGAATCTGCGCTTCGTCGAGTTCCGTCAAGCCGTTATCCTCCCGGTGCGCCGGGCCGGATTCGGTACTCATAGCCCACCTCTAGCCATATTCCATTGCCGGATTATTGTACCAGCGCAGCGAGCGCCTTGCATCTGTTATCATCTTGCCAGTCAGCAGCAGAGACGATTGCGAAATTCCCTTTTGGCACCCTCAGCGAAACGAAGGGTCTTGCCGCCCAAGCCGGGGATGCTTCGCTTCGCTCAGAATGACGGACAGCCGGAGGAGGCGGGCCAGTGGCTAAGAACGGTTACCGGGTTATGGATTCGGATATGCACGTGGTGGAGCCGGCGGACTTGTGGGAGCGCTACATTGCCCCCGACTTTCGGGATAGGGCGCCCCAGGGCCTGAGCCGCCACCCGCGGGATTTGGGGGTGCGGGTGGGGGAGAATGTGTTTCCGCTGCCCAACCGCAGCTACTCCAACGCCATCGCGCCCCTGATGACCAGCCAGCAGGACGTCTACGCCGAGCCGGAGCGCCGCGGCTGGGACAGCGCATCGCAGTTGACGGCGATGGACAACGAGGGCATTGACGTGGCGGTGCTGTTCCCCAGCCGCGGGCTGTTCACGCTAGGCGACAGCAGCCTGGAGCCGGCCTTCGCCACCGCCATATCTAGGGCCTATAACGACTGGCTGTCCGATTTCTGCGGCGGCGGCCCGGAACGGCTGTTCGGCGCGGCGATGATTCCGCCCCAAGACATCGCGGGCGCCGTGGCCGAGGCGCGGCGGGCGGTCAGCGAACTGGGCTTCAAGACGGTGTTCGTCCGCCCCAATCCCGTCGCCGGGCGCAACTGGCACGACCCTTATTATGACCCGCTATGGGCCGAAATCCAGCGCTTGGGCGTGCCGCTGAGCTTCCACGAGGGCGGGCGGGTCAACCTGCCGCAGCCGGGCGACAACTTCGACACCCATATGCTCTACCACACCTGCACCCACCCGATGGGGATGATGCTGGCGGTGGTGGACATTGTGGGCGGCGGCGTGCTGGAGCGGTTCCCCGGCCTGACCGTGGCCTTCCTCGAGGGCAACTGCTCTTGGGCGCCCTGGCTGCTGTGGCGGCTGGACGAGCATTACGAAATGTCGGCGTCTTATGACCATCCCGACCTGAAAATGGCGCCCAGCGACTATTTCCGCCGCCAGTGCTACCTGTCGGTGGAGTGCGACGAGGAACCGGCGGAAATCGTGTCGCGCTTCGGGCTGGAGGACAACGTGGTGTTCTCCACTGACTACCCTCACGCCGACTCCAAGTATCCCCAATCGGTAGACCGCTTCCTGGAGCTGCCCCTGTCCGAAGCCGCCAAGCGCAAGTTCCTGTGGGACAACTGCGCCCGGCTGTACGGGTTCGACTCTTAGGGTGAGGGCAATGATGCCTTTTTACTAAATGCCCGCTAGATTTCTTACCCCGTCTCGAAATACTTGGAAGCTCTTTGATTCGTTTCGGTCTACGTCCATGCGAGGCGCAATTTTTTCAGCCCATTCGCATTTCGCTCTCCCCGCTTCAGGGTAGCCCGATTTGCTCAAATGGGCTGAACCGCCCTGGTGGACGGCGTCGGCGAGAACTTCCCACGTGCCGCAAATACTATCTTGGACGTAACTGCTGAGAACCGGCAATTTTGCTCTGGGATAGGCCGCCTTTACTGCGTTATTGTCTCCCAACAACCATGCTTCGCTTTCTTCGATAGCGATTCTGAACAGGGTTCGAGGGCGCGGATTGCAGGTATTCAGCACATCAAGCAAATCTTGCTTGAATTTGGCGCAATCCTTATCATCCAAGTCCACTACCACGACAACTGACGCGGTATCAGGGAGACTTTTCCCATACCCCTGCAATATGCTCGGCAATAGGTCCAGAAGAAGACGATTGGCCGGGTTAGGTATTCCACGCAAATTCTTGGGCAAGCGGCCGATGCCTTTGTAAGAATGTATTCTCCAAGAATGAACCGACCCGTTGGCCCCAAGAATTTTCTCTAGGATATGCTCCAATGCGATGCTCCCGGATTGGTCTTCTGCTAATACCTCGATATGCACTTGCCTACCTCATGTCTAGATAGTCGCTGTACCATAGGCTGCCGAGAGGCAGTCCTTCTTCGACCATTGCCTTGACTATTTTGTCGTCGCTGGCCCGGCTGATGGTGGCGAAGCCGTCATCCTGCTTCTCCAGAACCCATGTTTCTTCGGGGGTGAGTGCGTCCACGAAGTAGGGCTGATGGGTGGTGACGAAAATTTGGGGTGAGTTTCTCCTGCCGGTAGCATACGACCGAAACTCGCCAGCCAAAACTTCCAGCAGCTTATGATAGAGGCCGTTCTCCGGTTCCTCAATGCAGAGAAACGGCGGCGGATGTGGATCTTCAAGCATCAGCAGGTAGGCGAAGACCTTTAACGTGCCGTCGGACATTTGCTGTGCGTAAAAGGGATCTACAAAGCCCCGGTCATTGAACCGTATCAGCAGTCGCCCGTCGGGGCTTCGTTCCGTATCAATCCGGTCAACGCCGGGAATCCTGTCGGCTATTTGGGTTAGGATGCGTTCAAACCGAGCCGGGTGTTCCCTCTCCATATACTGGACGACGTTGCCTAGATTGTCTCCATGGATATTCAAGCGCCTTTGGGGGCCGACAAGGGGAAGGCTGCGAGCGGCATCGGGAGTAAAATAGCTCAAGTACCAGCCTTCGATAAACTCTCGGAAGGACGCAATTCTGGGATGCTGTTTCAAGGCCCCCAAAGCGGCTATGCCAAGCCTGCGTTTGTCCTGAAGTTCGACCACCTCCGTGTTGGCGCTTTCTTCATCTGTTGGCCCTCTCACTATCCGGTCAATTAGCGCCCTCAAGTCGAAATGCGCTTCATCGCCCACTAGGCTACCTTGGGCGTCGCCTTTCCAAGCCACTCCCCGGCCATCGTTCAGCATCAGAAAAGAAAAGGGCCAACCGCTGCGCTGTCCTTTCCGCCTTTGGCGCAGCCGTTCACGGGAGACAAATGGGCGACCGGTTTCGTCCTTGTCTATCGCTAACTCATAGGTTATTGGCCGCGCATTGATCTCTTCGCGGTAGTAGACCTCAAACTCAATAGAGGCATCGCCTCCCTGAGAGCGGATACGATCGAATCCCCCGCGCCCCCGCTGGTCGCAAGCCTCTTCAACGCCAAGTCTCAGGCAGTCGCCGAGAAAACCAAAGGCGTCGAACAGAGAACTCTTGCCAACTCCGTTCTTTCCGATTACGGCGGTCATTGGAGTCAATGCCGCAACACTCGGTGTATTCCACAATCTACCGAGGGTCACATCTCGCAAAACTCGGTAGTTCCTGATTCTGATTCCCTCGATACTTGCCATTTGCCAACTCCTATCCCTTACCTTAGCTCAGTTAGTAACATCCCGTCCAGCGGGCGCTTTTCCTTGCTGGCTTGAGGTCGAATTGAGTTTAGCCCCCTCCGGGGGAGGGGGTTATTAGGAATGTCAAGAGTTAGCCGTCCGCTTTGATGAAATCCGCCACCCGTTCCGCAATCATCATTGTTGTGACGTTGGTGTTTGCCCTCACTACGTCGGGCATTATGGAGGCGTCGGCTATGCGTAGGTTGGTTACGCCGCGGACTCGTAAGCGCGTGTCTACTACGGCCATTGGGTCGTTGTCGGGGCCCATCTTGCAGGTGCCGGATATGTGGTAGGAGGTGCTTACGTTGCGGCGCAGCCAGGCGTCCAGCGCGGCGTCGGTTTCTAGGTCGGCGGGCGTTGGGGCGATGATTTCCTCGATGTAGGGGGCATAGGCGTCCCCTTCGAGGAAGCTCATGCACAGACGGACGGCCTCGCGCAGCCGCTCCAAATCCCACGGGTTTTCTAGGTAGCGGTAGTTCATCGCGGGCGGCGCGTTGGGGTCGGCAGAGGTCAGCCACAGCTCGCCTTGCCCGGCGGCCAGATACAGCCCGCAATTGACGGTATGGGCCGGGTTGTCGTCGCGCACTACCGTGTTGAGCGACGCCGGGGAGAGAATCATATCGTGGGGCGTGGCGGAACCCGTGGCGGTATAGCGCAGGCGCAGGGCCCGCATGGCGTTGGGGTCTTCGGGAACGCCGTCCTTGACGCGGAAACGCACGGTCGTGTTGGGATGGTCGCGCATATTTTGGCCCACGCCGGGCAGTTCCGCCGCCACCGGGATGCCCAGTTCCCGCAGTTGTCTAGCGGGGCCGAGGCCCGACAGCATCAGCAGTTGCGGCGAGGCCACCGCCCCGGCGCACAGGACGATTTCGCCGCCCTCGACGACGAATGTATCCCCGCCGCTCGCCACCTCGACGCCGCCGGCCCGCCGGCCTTCCAGCACGATGCGGTTGACCTGTACGTTGGGGCGGATGGTAAGGTTCAGGCGGTGGCGCACCGGGGCGATGTAGGTCAGGGCCATGCTCATGCGCACGCCGTCAATGTTGTTTTCGGCCCGCTGGCTGATGCCGGTGGCCTCCGGGTGGTTCACGTCGGGATGGTAGGGGTATCCGGCGGCGGTGGCGGCCTGGAAAAAGGCTTCCTGAAGGGCCGGCCAAGTTTCGCGCTGATGATGGCGCACCGGCACCGGGCCGTCGGTGCCGTGGAAATCGTCGTGAAAGTCGGCGTCGTTCTCCAGCTTGCGGAAGTAGGGCAGGCAGTCTAGGTATGACCAGCCGCCGTTGCCTTCAGCGGCCCAGGCGTCGAAGTCCTCGGGGGCGCCGCGGATGAAAGTCTGGCCGTTGATGGCGCTGGAGCCGCCCAGCGCCTTGCCGCGCGGCACGGGCATAGGGGCGGCCTGCTCCGGCGTGGCCTGGCCGGTGAAAGACCAGTTGTAGGGCGAACCGGCGGCGCGGGCCTCTAGGTTCACCGTTCCCCAGCCCAGCTTGAGCATATCGGGCAGTTGGGTGAAGTCGGGAAAGTCGGGGCCGGCCTCAAGCAGCAACACCGAGCGGGCCGGGTCTTCCGACAGCCGCGCCGCCACGATGCACCCGGCCGTGCCGCCGCCAACGATGATGTGGTCATACTTCATAGGGCAGCTCCTAGGGCGTGGTTTGCGCCATTGTACACCGTTTTTGCCGGATGGCCGCGCCACGACCGGGGGCTTGGGGCGGTTGACCGTATAATGGGCCGCTGATAGAATGCGGCCACCTTGTCCGGGCCGCCGGACGGCTGGCATCGGTTCCCGCAGGGCTGCCAGCAGCAACATCCCGCAAGGCTGGGGGGAGGAAATGGCTAGGAAACTAAGCGTATCGGTGGACCACAACCTTTGCGTTGGCAACCAAATGTGCATCAACATCGCCACCAAGGCGCTCACGCTCAACGACGACCGCCAGGCAATCCCGGCCGACGTGGACGCCGACACCGAGGAAGTAATCCGCGAAGCCGCCGAGCAATGCCCGATGGCCGCCATCACCGTTACCGACGCCGAAACGGGCGAGCAGCTTTTCCCGTAACCCGCCCCGTACTTGGGCCGCCGCCGCCCCCCATCGCAGGCGCGACGGGGGGCGGCTTGCCGTTTTACGGATATTGGGCGCATCTTTGCGTCCGTACTTTCCGCCCGCCCCGCCATTCCCGCTTTCGCCGGAATGCACAACGCCTTTGCGGATGGCAGCCTTATGGAGCATCTGTTTCACGCCGGGGACAATCTGGACGGGCTGGCCCGCCTTGCCGCGCTGGGCGTCAGGGTTGACTTGGTGTATATTGACCCGCCCTTTGCCACCAACAACGAATTTCTGATGGACGCCGACCGCGCAAGCGCCGTCAGCGGTTCGGGGCAACTGGCCTACGCCGACACCCTGCGGGGCAGCGGCTATCTGGAGCAACTGCGGCGGCGGCTGGAGGCCATCCGCAAGATTATGGCCGGGGACGGCTCCATATACGTCCATATAGACGTAAAGATGGAGCATCACGTCCGCTTTCTGATGGATGATGTGTTTGGGCCGCGCAACTTTCGCAACAGCATTACCCGCGTCAAGTGCAACCCCAAGAACTTCAACCGCTATTCTTACGGCAACATTAAGGACACGATTCTCTTTTATTCGGTGTCGGCTCATCGTATCAAGTGGCGTCCGCAGGGGGAGGCGCTTACCGATGCGGATGCGGAATCGCGCTACCCGCTGGTGGATGCCGCAGGCCGTCGCTACGCCACTACGCCGTTGCACGCCCCCGGTTCGACGCGCCATGGTCCCACCGGAGGCCCGTGGCGCGGGATGCCGCCGCCGCCCGGCCGCCACTGGCGTTATCCGCCGGAAATGCTGGACGCGCTGGACGCCGCCGGGCTGATTGCGTGGAGCGCGACGGGCAACCCGCGCAAGATAATCTACGCCGACCAATCGGCGGGCAAGCTGCCGCAGGATGTATGGGTCTACAAAGACCCGCAACGCCCGGCCTATCCGACGCAGAAAAACGCGGCGATGCTGGAGCGCATAATCCTGACGTCGTCGGAGCCGGGCGATACGGTGCTGGACTGCTACGCGGGCAGCGGCGCAACCCTGCTACAGGCGGCGCGGCTGGGCCGCCGCTTCGTCGGGATGGACAACGCTCCCGCAGCGCAGGCCGTCATCCGGCAACGACTGCGGGCGGCCGGGGTCGAGTGGCGGGTGGTTGGCGGCGTTGGCAGCGCTGGCGATGCTGGTGATATTGGCGGTGTTGGCGTCGGCGGCGTTGGTGGTGTTGGCGAATTTGTGTAGGGGCGCACAGCCGTGCGCCCGCGCCGCCGGGTTCCTGTTACGTTTCTGGAACCCCGGGACAGGGCGCACGGCTGTGCGCCCCTACATAGATCCCATAAATCCGAATGCTCGAAGATGTAATTTAGGAGCGCTTTATGGCGGACGTTGGTATTTGCCTGCTTATGACGCAGCACGATTTTGACATTATTGGGCTGGCGCGGAAGGTTGAGGAGCTGGGGTTTGGGTCGTTGTGGGCGCCGGAGCATGGGGTGGTGCCGGCCGGTTTCAGCGTGGGCGCGGCGGGGGCCAGGGCCGGGGCGCCTAGCGCCTACGCCGACGGGCGCATCAACCGGATTATTGACCCGCTGGTGTATCTGGCGGCGGCGGCGGCGGCCACTACAGCGGTCAAGCTGGGGACGGGCATCTGCCTAGTGCCGGAGCGCAACCCCATCCGGCTGGCTAAGGAGGTGGCGACGCTGGATTTGATTTCCGGCGGGCGGTTCCTGTTCGGCATCGGGGCCGGATGGCTACAGGGCGAGGCGGAAATTCTGGGCGCCGATTTTCCCCGGCGATGGGCCCAGACGCGGGAGTACGTCAACGCGATGAAGGAGCTTTGGACGGCCCCGGCGCCGGAGTTTCACGGCCATTGGGTAGATTTCCCGCCGCTAATCTGCGACCCCAAGCCGGTGCAGCAGCCCCACCCGCCGGTGCTGGTGGGCGGCGAGCTGCGGCGGGCGGCGCAACGGGTGGCCGATTACGGCGACGGCTGGCTGCCCCGCGCCCGCAGCACCTCGGCGTACAGCGACCCGGCCAAGCTGCCCGAGGCCCGCCGCCACATCGAAAGCCTCTACCGCGCCAACGGACGCAACCCGGCGTCCCTCAACATCACGATGTGGGATGCGCCCCCCGACCGCCACCAGAACCGCCGCTTTTTCGACGCCGGCGCCAACCACATAGTCCACCTGCTAACCACCCGCGACGAGCGCTCCACCCTAGCCGACCTGGAGCGCGTGGCGGAGGCGGCGCTGGATTAGGGGTGGTGGCGCAGTTTCGCCGTTGGCACTCTGCCCTTTTGTCATTCTAAGCGTCGCGCTTCCATACGCTGCCCAATGTGCTTGCCCTTTTGTACCCTGTCATTTGTCACCCTGGGCGCCCCCCTGTCACCCTGAGCGCCCCCCTGTCACCCTGAGCGCAGCGAAGGGCCTCGCAGGCGTGGGGTGAGATTCTTCGCTGCGCTCAGAATGACAGAAAAGGCTCAGAATGACAGAAAAGGCGGAAAATGACAGCGGCGGAGAATGACAGACGGCGGAGAATGACAGACGGCAAACTATGTGGTCAACTCTGCCGCGGTTGCCTCTGGAGTGCTATTCGGAGAAGCTCTTGGGCGTAGTTACGGCCTTGGCCGATGTAGTCTTGAAATTCCTCCTCGCTCAGAATATCGTGGTAGAAATGGTCGTGCAGCTTGGTTTGCGCGTCTTGATAGTTGTCGAATCTTGTGGGTGGCAGGTTGCGGGCTAGGTTCCGCCGGGCATTGTTGCTGAGGTTTCGTCTCGAATTTCCTGTGTCAATATGGCCGATTGATTCGATGGCGTTGACGATGGCCCCCCATACTATTTCGGCGGCTTCGTTGTTGAAACCGCCGTTTTGGAGAGACGCGGCGGTTTGCAAGTATCTTACGGCCAGTTCGATATGCCTGGCTGCCTGGGCCATAATTATGCCTCCGGCATTCTGGACTGGAGCAGGTCCAGGTCGTCGCTGGTGTTGGCGATGGCTAGGGGGAATTCGTTGAATTGCCAAGCGAATTCGGGGTCTTCCGTCCAGTTCGCGCCCTCCGAGTGCTCCAGCATGGTGATGCCGAAATTCAGCGCGCCGTTGTAGTGGCCGAAACGGTTGTCTTGGTCCAGCGCCTTGGCGAATTGCTTGGCTTCCTCCCGGTTGGCGCAGGGGTAGCCCATCCGGGCGGCCAAATCCTGGAATGCAGACATTATGGCCTCTCCCAGCAGGCGGGCGCAGGTGATGTCGTCGCCGCTCTGGTAGGCGGCTTCGGCTTGCTGTACTAGGTTGCGGGCGGTTTTTAGGGTGGTGGCGGGCGTGGTCATTTTGCTTCTCCCTAATCGTTGATTGCGGCGGGAATGACGGAACGGTGGGTAACAAAATATGTAGTTCCCTTAGTTTTCCTGCGGTTGTCTCTGGAGTGCTATTTGGAGCAGTTGTTGGGCGTAGTCGCGCCCGTAGGTGATGCGACGCCGGAAATCCGCCTCGTTGAGAATGTCGTGGTAGAAGTGGTCGTGCAGCTTGCTCTGGGCGTCTTGATATTGTTGTATCGTGGTGGGCGGCAGATTGCGGGCCAGGTTCCGCCGGGCATTGTTGCTGAGGTTTCGTCTCGAATTTCCCGTATCAATATGGCCGATTGATTCGATGGCGTTGGTGATGGCCCCCCATACCATTTCGGCGGCTTCGTTGCTGAAGCCGCCGCTTTGGAGAGAATCGGCGGTTTGCAAGTACCTTACGGCCAGTTCGATGTGCCTGGCTGCCTGGGCCATAATTATGCCTCCAGGATTCTGGCCTGGAGCCAGTCTAGGGTGTCGTGGGTGGCGGAAATTGCCATGGGGAATTCGTTGAATTGCCAGGCGAATTCGGGGTCTTCCGTCCAGTCCGCCCCTTCCGAGTGTTCCAGCATGGCGATGCCAAAGTCAAGGTTGATGAGGTAGTGGGTGCGGAGTTGGTTGGCATCGTCCATCGCTTTGGCGAACTGCTTGGCTTCCTCGGGGTTGGCGCAGGGGTGGCCTAGCTGGGCGGCCAGCTCTTGGAAGGCGGACATTGTGGCTTCCCATAGCAGGCGGGCGCAGGTGATGTCGTCGCCGCTCTGGTAGGCGGCTTCGGCTTGTTGCACTAGGTTGCGGGCGGTTTTTAGGGTGGTGGCGGGCGTGGTCATTTTGCTTCTCCCTGTCGTTTGATGGCGGCGGGGGCGGTTTGCGCGGTTATTTGCTGCGGGACAGGTTCAGGGACAGCAGACGCTCTAGGATGGCCGCGTCGCTAGTGTCGGCGGGCCAGCCGTAGGCCGCGGCTACGGCGGCGTCCAGCGCGTTATGCGCGTTGTCCAGCCAAGTGGGGCGCCGGTTGTACAGGCCGGTCAGCGTCCGGTTTTTCAACTGCGGTTCCGGGACGCCGGACGGGTTCAGCCAGCCATCCCGCAGTTCGTTCAGCCGGACGGCGGCCTCAGCGATGGCGGCCCGTTGCGCTTCGTCCGCTTCGGGAAACGGGAAAGTCTCAAAACAGGTGGTTGGGGTGTAGCGAAAACCGGATTCCGCCTCACGCAGTTGCGTTCCCATAGCCCGCGCCCAAAGCTCGTGAACGCGGGAATGCAGGATGCCGAAAAAGTAATCATCGTCACTGGCAAACACGACCAGCGCGTTGTCGGGCATTATACTGCTGTCAAGCCAAGTGAATATACGATGTTTGCTTACCCGCCCGGTAGCCAAGTATCTGTTCGTACTTGTCAGTGCGTTGCGGAGCTCGATGCTTGGCAATTGATAAAGCCACCAATTTTCGCGAGCCCGTTGGATTTTGTTCTGCGTCCGAGCCGGTAGTACACGAGCGCGGACGTATTCAAAGGGCAACTCATAAAGAGCTGCTTCTTCAAATGTCATATCCACTCCAAAATCAACGGTGTAAACACCTCTAGGATGGTGCATCAAGTCCCTAGCATTTCGGTAGGGCTTTAACACGTCGCTATTGGGTTTTCCGTGCGGATTAGGAGCGGTGAGCATTTCTTCGGCTTCAGTCTGCGAAACATCAAAGTCACCAACTCGATTGAACCCTTGGAAAGCTATTCCTGCGTTTTCCTGCAAAGCGCGAAAATTCGTTAAATCAACATCAGCCCTTAATGCTGGGCTGATTTGACCAGCACAAGAAACGCCATTCAGAGTTCTTTCGGTTTCACTACCATCGTCGAACCCAACGATAGAGATGTGTACCATCGCACCATTTAGCATCCATTCTCTATCTTGGTATGCCATGAAAATGTCGCCTGATTCCTTGATTCTCTGCAAAACCTGCCGATTAACACCGCCGCGAATTCCTTGAGTTGCCAAAAGGCCAGCCCGTTTCGCCTTTCCTGTGGCAATCTGATTTCTAGCCTTTTCAAACCAATAGCAACACAAGTCTGCACTATTTCGGACGCGCCCGCTATAGACATTGAAAATAGCGGTTACTAATTCGTCTCCCAGATTCCTACGCATCATCTTTCCGCCCAGAAAGGGCGGGTTGCCGATGATGAACTCGGCGGCGGGCCATTCGGTTTCCGACGGGTTGGCGGTGTTGCCGCCGGACAGGATGGCGTCGGTCTGGCGGATGGTGTCCATCGGGGCCAGAATGGGGGTTTGGCGGTAGTGTATGCCGTTGGTCTGGTGCCACTGGATATAGCCGATCCAAAGGGCGGTGCGGGCCAGTTCGGCGGCGTAGGGGTTGATTTCCAGCCCCAACATCTGGCCGGGCTTGACCGCCGGATACATTTCGTCCCAGCCTTGGGCGTCATTGAAGTCAATAACCAGCTTTTCCAGATCCAGCAGGGAGCGCAGGGCGATGTAGAGGAAGTTGCCGCTGCCGCAGGCGGGGTCGAGGACGGTCACCGAGGCCAGCCGCCGTTGGAACGCCTGTAGCGTTTCGCGGGCCGCCGCGCCGTCGCCGCCGGCTATCAGGGCGTCGGCTTCCTGCTTGGCGGCGTGCCACTCGCGGCGCAGCGGGGCCATCACCACCGGCTCCACGACCAGCTCGATGTCGGCGGCGCCGGTGTAGTGGGCGCCGAGCTGGGAGCGTTTGGAGGCGTCCAGCGCCCGCTCAAACAGGGTGCCGAAAATGGACGGCTCAATGTTGCGCCAATCCCTTTGCACGGCGTCATAGAGCCGCAGCAACGCGGTGTCGCTGAACTCGACGGTATTGGCCGCGCTGAACAGGTCGCCGTTGAAGTAGCTTACCCGGTCAACGCCGAACAAGCCGCCTTCGGCCATTTGGCCGAACAATCCGCGCACGGCCTGGTCAAAGGTCTGCGGGTCGCGGTTGTATTCTTGGACGATGCGGGTAAACAGGCTGTTGGGCAGTAATCCGGCGTCTTCGGCATAGAGGCAGAAAATGATTTGGTTCAGGTAGCGGGCCAGCCTTTCCGGGTTGACGCTGCCGGATTCGATGTCTTCGACGATTCTGCCGAGGAGCTGGGCGGTTTCTTTAGTGACGTCGTCCCGGGACTGATTGGGGCGGAAACCGTCCGGGGCGTGAAAGGCCCGCCGCAACAAATCCAGCTTTTCCGGCTGCTCCAGTTCCGGCACTTGGATGGTGTGGCGGACGGTTTCCATACCGGGGAAATTGGTTTGTATGCGTATTGTTCTGAAGGATGACACGATGAGCAGCGGGGGCGTTTTCAGGTAGAGCTGATAGCGGAGCAACTGGTTCATTGCCGCGTCGAGGTCGGCGTCGTCGCCCTTGAATTCCCAGCCGAAACGCCCCTCGAGGTAGGCGTCGGCGAACCCGCCCGGCACCCACTTCTCAAAGGTGAAAGCGGCTGGGTTGCGGTAGGCCACGGGGGTTTTATGCCCAACTAGGGCGCAGACGTCGAGGAACATCTCTTGGGACGCCTGCTTTTCTCCGAAGCTGACGCTGCGCCATTTGGCGACGAACTCTGTGGGCGTCATTTCCGCCTAACCTTGAATAAGACTTTGCGGGCCGGGTGTGTTCTATTTTGTCACACTGAGCGCCCCCTTTGTCACACTGAGCGCCCCCTCTGTCACCCTGAGCGCCCCCCTTTGTCACCCTGAGCGCAGCGAAGGGCCTCGCCAGCGTGGAGTGAGATTCTTCGCTGCGCTCAGAATGACAGACGGCCAGAATGACAGGTAGCTTGCTTAGAATGACAGACGGCCAGAATGACAGGTAGCTTGCTTAGAATGACAGACGGCCAGAATGACAGGTAGCTTGCTCAGAATGACAGACGGCCAGAATGACAGACGGCGGCCCCGGGGCGTTCTATGGCTGCCCGCCCCGGAGGTGGCGGGCGAACTCGAAGCGGTTTTCCAGCAGGCCGATGTCCATTGCGAAGGATGGGGGGCCGACGGCTTCGACTTTGGAGTGGATTACCGACAGGGCGGGGCGTTCTGCGGCGGCGGCGTAGGCTTCCTCGACGGCCTCTACCGTGTCGGCCCGGGTGACGTGGCGGATGCCGGATTCGCGGGCCACGCCGGCCAGGTCGGTGCCGGTGGTAGTGGCCGAGGGAAAGCCGCCGACGGACAGCAGGCTTTCGTTGTCGAATATGATATGGGTAAGGTTGGGCGGGCGGTAGCGGGCCATCGTGCTGAGGGTTCCCAGATTCATCAGCAACGAAGCGTCGCCGTCCAGCACGGTCACCGGCCGCTCCGGTAGCGACAGAGCCAGCCCCAGCCCCATAGACGAGGCCAGGCCCATCCCATGCTCCAAGTAAAAGAAGTTGGGGCGGTGTCCGAGGTTGTACAGCTCGACGGCCACCGCGCCCATAATGGTGACCACTATCTGCTCTTTCAGGCGGGGGTAGATGGCCCGCAGCGCGTCTTCCCGCAGCATTGTTATTCCTCCCACATCAGTTCGCGCCATATATCCGCATAGCCCCGAACAAAACCCGGCGGCCCCGGCGCGTTTTATGGCTGCCCGCCCTGCAAATGGCGGGCGAACCCGAAGCGTACTTCCAGCAGGCCGATGCCCATAACGTGAAAGTCCGGGCCGACGGCTTCGACTTTGGAGTGGATTACCGACAAGGCGGGGCGTTCTGCGGCGGCGGCGTAGGCTTCCTCGACGGCCTCAACCGTGTCGGCCTTAGTTACGTGGCGGATGCCGGACTCGCGGGCCACGCCGGCCAGGTCGGTGCCGTCGCTGGTGGCCGAGGGAAAGCCGCCGGGCGACAGCAGGCTTTCGTTGTCGAATATGATATGGGTAAGGTTGGGCGGGCCGTAGCGGGCCATAGTGCTGAGGGTTCCCAGATTCATCAGCAACGAAGCGTCGCCCTCCAGGATGGTCACCGGCCGTTCCGGGAGCGACAAGGCCAGCCCCAAGCCCATAGACGAGGCTAGGCCCATCCCATGCTCCAAGTAAAAGAAGTTGGGCCGGTGTCCGAGGTTGTACAGTTCGATAGCAACCGTGCCCAAACTGGTGACTACTATCTGCTTTTTCAGGCGGGGATAGATGGCCCGCAGCGCGTCTTCCTGTAGCATTGCTATTCCTCCCACATCAGTTCGCGGGTGAGCAGCAGCGCCACCGGGCGCAGCGAGCTTTCCGCTAGGGTTTGGGCCTGGCGGATGTCCCGCGCCGCTAGGGCCGGGTCGGACATCTTGCGGTACATAATGCCGAGGGCGTCCAGCACCCGCTCGGTCACCAGCCCGCCTTCGGTCTGCCACGGGTCGCGCTCGCCCATTTCGCCCCGGTAGCTGACCAGCATCAGCAGGGGTATGCGGTATAGCTGGGCCAGGGACACGATGCCGTTGACCGAGGTGAGCAGCCCGTGGTTTTGCATCAGCATAGCCGATTTGCGCCCGGCCAAGTGGGCCCCGGCGGAAATGCCCACGCCCTCCTCCTCCTTGTTCAGCCGCACCAGCGTAACCTCCGGGTCGGCGTCGGCCATACCGACTAGGTGAACCAGCCAGGTCTCCGGCAGGGCGGATATGATGCTAACCCCGGCATCCTTGAGGGCGTCATAAATGATTTGAGAGTTGACGGAGGAAACAGGCAAAACGGCACCGCCATAAGGGGGATTGAGTTGGGACATTCTAGGGTTTGCGGCGGGGAACGGTCAAATTAAGGGATGATTGCCCCCGGCCCGCAGCCAACCCGGATTGACGGCGCGGCGGCCCGGCCATAAACTCGGATTCAGGCATCCCGCCGCCGTCATTCCACCCTGCGCCGCCGAGGCCCGTTATGACCACCAAGCCCGTTGTACTGCCGCCGGATGTGTCTAATGCGCCGGGCATCATCCAGTTTGCCCCCCCGCCGCCCGATGAGATGACTGCTTTCTTTAAGGTAAATTTCCCCGGCTACCCCAATTCCTTGGCCGACCACTTCGGCAGCCCGGAAACCACCATCATCACCAGCGAAATCGCGGCGGCCCTGATGCTCACCCCGGACTGGGAAGGCGTGCGCTATCCCGACCTGCTCATCGCTTTCAATGTTGACCCGGCCGCCGGGCTGGCCCGCAACGGCTACCTGATCCCCGAACAGGGCAAGCCGCCGGATTTCGTGCTGGAAATCGCCTCGGAAAGAACCGGATACCGCGATGAAACCGTCAAGCGCCAGGATTACGCTGGGATGGGCGTTCCCGAATACTGGCGGTTCGACCCCACGGGCGGCCGTTTCTACCGCATCCACCGCACCCACATAGCCGGCGACCGGCTGGTGAACGGCGAATACCGGCCCATAACCATCCACCGCACCGACGCCGAGCATTACTGGGGCCACAGCGATGTCCTGAACCTGGACTTGTGCTGGGAAAACGGCGAACTGCGCTGGTACGACCCGGCGGCCCAACGCTACCTGCCCACCTTCGACGACGAGCGGGCCGCCCGCCGCGCCGCCGAAGCCCAGCGCGACGCCGCCCAAGCCCGTGTCCGCCAACTGGAGGCCCAGCTCCGCCGCCAGCAAAACCCCGGCCCGCCGGAAACGCCTTAAGTGCAGACGATTATATTGGCGTGGTATGATGGCCGCGTTGCCCCTAATTCCATCCTGCGCCCCCCGAGGCCCGTTATGACCACCAAGCCCGTTGTACTGCCGCCGGACGCGCCGGACGCGCCAAATGCGCCGGGCATCATCCAGTTTGCCCCCCCGCCGCCCGATGAGATGACTGCTTTCTTTAAGGTAAATTTCCCCGGCTACCCCAATTCCCTGGCCGACCACTTCGGCAGCCCGGAAACCACCATCATCACCAGCGAAATCGCCGCGGCCCTGATGCTCACCCCAGACTGGGAGGGCGTGCGCTATCCCGACCTGCTTATCGCTTTCAATGTTGACCCGGCCGCCGGGCTGGCCCGCAACGGCTACCTCATCCCGGAGCAGGGCAAGCCGCCGGATTTCGTGCTGGAAATCGCCTCGGAAAGAACCGGATACCGCGATGAAACCGTCAAGCGCCAGGACTACGCTGGGATGGGCGTCCCCGAATACTGGCGGTTCGACCCCACGGGAGGCCGTTTCTACCGCATCCACCGCACGCACATAGCAGGCGATAGGCTGGTGGACGGCGAATACCGGCCCATAACCATCCACCGCACCGACGCCGAGCATTACTGGGGCCATAGCGACGTCCTGAATCTGGACTTGTGCTGGGAAAACGGCGAACTGCGCTGGTACGACCCGGCAGCCCAACGCTATCTGCCCACCTTCGACGACGAGCGAGCCGCCCGCCGCGCAGAGTCTAACCGCGCCGACGCTGAGCGGGCCGCCCGCATCGCTGCCGAGGCCCGCGTCCGCCAACTGGAGGCCCAGCTCCGCCGCCAGCAAAACCCCGGCCCGCCGGAAACGCCTTAAGTGCAGACGACTGCGAAATTGCCCTTTGCCGCCCTATCCCTTTGTCACCCTAAGTAAAGCGAAGGGTCTCACCGCCCAAGCCAAGATTCTTCGCTTTGCTCAGAATGACAGAATTACAGACAGCGGTTGCAATTTCGCAATTTTCTCTTATCTTGGCGTAGTATGATGGCCGCGTTGCCCTAATCCCGCCTTTGCGCCGCGAGGCCCGTTATGACCACCAAGCCCTTTGCCCCGGCGCCGGACGCGCCAAATGCGCCGGACATCATCCAGTTTGCCCCCCCGCCGCCCGATGAGATGACTGCTTTCTTTAAGGTCAATTTCCCCGGCTACCCCAATTCCCTGGCCGACCACTTCGGCAGCCCGGAAACCACCATCATCACCAGTGAAATCGCCGCGGCCCTGATGCTCACCCCAGACTGGGATGGTGTGCGCTATCCCGACCTGCTTATCGCTTTCGGCGTTGACCCGGTAGCCGGCCTGGCCCGCAACGGCTACCTGATCCCCGAGCAGGGCAAGCCGCCGGATTTCGTGCTGGAAATCGCCTCGGAAAGAACCGGATACCGCGATGAAACCGTCAAGCGCCAGGATTACGCCGGGATGGGCGTCCCCGAATACTGGCGGTTCGACCCCACCGGCGGCCGTTTCTACCGCATCCACCGCACGCACATAGCAGGCGACCGGCTGGTGGACAGCGAATACCGGCCCATAACCATCCACCGCACCGACGCCGAGCATTACTGGGGCCACAGCGATGTCCTGAACCTAGACCTGTGCTGGGAGAACGGCGAACTGCGCTGGTACGACCCGGCGGCCCAACGCTACCTGCCCACCTTCGATGACGAGCGAGCGGCCCGCCGCACCGCCGAGTCCCAGCGCGACGCTGCCCAAATCCAGCGCGACACTGCCAGAGCCCAACGCGACGCCGCCCAAGCCCGCGTCCGCCAACTGGAGGCCCAGCTTCGCCGCCAGCAAAACCCCGCCCTGCCGGAAACGCCTTAAGCGCAGACGATTATCTTGGCGTGGTATGATGGCCGCATTGCCCTAATCCCACTTTTTGCGCCCGCCGCGAGGCCCGTTATGACCACCAAGCCCGTTGTACTGCCGCCGGACGCGCCGGACGCGCCAAATGCGCCGGGCATCATCCAGTTTGCCCCCCCGCCGCCCGATGAGATGACTGCTTTCTTTAAGGTCAATTTCCCCGGCTACCCCAATTCCCTGGCCGACCACTTCGGCAGCCCGGAAACCACCATCATCACCAGCGAAATCGCCGCGGCCCTGATGCTCACCTCAGACTGGGAGGGCGTGCGCTATCCCGACCTGCTCATCGCTTTCGGCGTTGACCCGGCCGCCGGCCTGGCCCGCAACGGCTACCTGATCCCGGAGCAGGGCAAGCCGCCGGATTTCGTGCTGGAAATCGCCTCGGAAAGAACCGGCTACCGCGACGAAACCGTCAAGCGCCAGGATTACGCTGGGATGGGCGTCCCCGAATACTGGCGGTTCGACCCCACCGGCGGCCGTTTCTACCGCGTCCACCGCACCCACATAGCAGGCGACCGGCTGGTGGACGGCGAATACCGGCCCATAACCATACACCGGATGGACGCCGAGCATTACTGGGGCCACAGCGATGCGCTCAACTTGGACTTGTGCTGGGAAAACGGCGAACTGCGCTGGTACGACCCGGCGGCCCAACGCTATCTGCCCACCTTCGACGACGAGCGGGCCGCCCGCCGCACCGCCGAAGTCCAGCGCGACGCTGCCGAAGCTCGCGCCGCCGCCGAGGCCAACCGCGCCGCCGCCGCCGAGGCCCGCGCCCGCCTGCTGGAAGAGGAACTCCGCCGACGCCAAAACCCCTAGCCGCCAAGGGGAGATTCTTCGCTCTGCTTAGAATGACGGGGGGCGGGAGCGGTTTGGCAATCGCATAGTTAAGGGCATCGTCCGCTAACGCCCGGCGGACGGGGCTGCACTGGCTTGCGCCATTTCATTCGGGATTGGAGGGCAGGGTTGGACAGCCCGGTTTGGGATCCGGTGGAGCTTGTTTCGCGGGACGCTATGGCCGCTTTGCAGACGGAGCGGCTGCGGGGCTGCTTGGAGCGCGTCGCCGGGCGCGTGCCTTTCTACCGCGAGAAGCTGGGCGCGGCGGGCATTGCGCCCAGCGATATACGCTCGCCGGAAGACTTGGCCCGGCTGCCTTTTACTGTCAAACAGGATTTGCGCGACAACTACCCCTTCGGGCTGTTCGCCGTCCCGATGGACGATGTGGCGCGGCTCCACGCCTCCAGCGGCACCACCGGCAAAATGACGGTAGTGGGCTATACCGCCAACGACATTGCCGTGTGGGCCGGCCTGGCCGCCCGTGCCCTGAGCATGGCCGGGGTCAATCGGGGCGACATTATCCATAATGCCTACGGCTACGGCCTTTTCACTGGCGGGCTGGGGCTGCATTACGGCGCCGAGCGTATGGGCGCGGCGGTGGTTCCGGTGTCGGCGGGCAACACGCGGCGGCAGGTGGAGCTGGCCCAAGATTTCGGCGCAACCGTCCTGTGTTCCACGCCGTCCTATTCGTTGCTCATCGCCGAGCAGGCGGCGGAATCCGGCGCAAACCTGAACCAGCTACGGCTGGGCATTTTCGGCGCCGAGCCGTGGTCGGAGGAAATGCGGGCGGAAATCGAAACGCGCTTGGGCATCATCGCCCTCGACATCTACGGCCTTTCCGAAGTGATGGGCCCGGCGGTGGCTATGGAATGTCCGGCCAAAGCGGGAATGCACCTGGCCGAAGACCACTTCATCCCGGAGGTTGTTGACCCGCAGAGCGGCGAACCCTTGCCCGACGGCGAGACCGGTGACCTGACGCTAACCTGCGTCACCAAAGAGGCACTGCCCCTGCTGCGCTATCGCACCGGCGACCTGACCCGGCTCCGGCGCGGGCGATGCCCCTGCGGACGGGCCACGGCGCGGATGGACAAGCCGCTGGGCCGCACCGACGATATGCTCATCATTCGCGGGGTGAATGTATTTCCCTCGCAGATTGAAACCGCGCTGCTGCGGGCCGAAGGGCTGGCGCCTCACTACGAACTGCGGCTGGAGCGGGGCGCGGCCAGAATGGACGAGCTAACCGTCCGGGTAGAGGCGTCGGACGCGCTCCACCGCAACCCCGGCGCCCTGTCCGCCGCTGGGCCGGGGCTGGCCGCGGCGTTGCAGAGCAGCCTGGGTCTCGCTTGCCGCGTCGAAATCGTCGCCCCTCGCCAACTGCCCCGCAGCGAGGGCAAAGCCGCCCGCGTCGTTGACAGCCGCCGGATGTAGGCGGGTTTTCTCTGCTATTCCGGTAGTCATTTCCGTGGCTGTTCTTACCATACCTGCGCCTATGTCCGTCATTCCCGCGGCCAGCCCGTCATTCCCGATATTCCTATCACTCCTGCCAAACCGCCATTCCCGATACTCCTGTCATTCCCGCGCTCAACCCGTCATTCCCGATATTACTATCATTCCTGCGTCTAACCCGTCATTCCCGCGAAAGCGGGAATCCAGAGCATCCCGGCATAGGTCACTTTCTTGGGAGCAAGAGTGTATGGATTCCCGCTTTCGCGGGAATGACGGGTTGGCCGCGGGTTGGTGGTTGGCTGGTTGGCAGTTGGTGAGGGTTGGCGGGCAGGCGGGTTGGTGTAGATTCCGGGTTGGTATAGGTTGGCGGGTTAATGTATATTCGCGGGTTGGTGCGGGTTGGTGGGTAGCATAAGATTGACGGGTGGATGCAGGTTAAATAGTAAGGTGTGGCGGCGCGGGCCGCCGGGGGGGAGCGATGCAGTTGGAAACGATGCGCTATGAGAGCGACGGCGACCTTATCCGCCTTACGCTGAACCGGCCCCAAGCCCTGAACGCCGTCAACTTTCAAGGGGCGGTGGAGCTTCACCGGGCGGCGCAGGCCATCCACGACGATGCGGCGGCGCGGGCGGTCATCATCCGCGGCGCGGGGCGGGCTTTCTGCGCCGGCATAGACCTTAAGGAACTGGCCGCCGGGAATACGCCCAATGCCTACTTCGAGCATTGGGACCGGGCCTTGCGGCTGCTGGAGCTGTCGGACAAGCTGGTGCTGTGCGCCATGCACGGCTACGCGCTGGGCGGCGGGCTGCAACTGCCGCTGGCCTGCGACATACGCATCGCCACGCCCGATTGCCTAATCGGGCTGCCCGCCGCCAGAGAGGGCTTCATCCCCGGATTGGGAACCTACCGCCTGCCCCGCTACATTGGCTTGGGCCGCTCCAAACGCATGGCGCTGTCGGGCGAAAACGTGGACGGACGCGAAGCGCAGCGCATCGGGCTGGTGGACTACTTGGTAGACGCCGCCCACTTCGACGCCGAAGTGGAAGCCTTGACGCAGCATTACTTGTCCATAAGCTCCGAAGGCGCCCGCCAGACCAAGCTGCTGCTGTCGGCCTGCCAGGATTACCCCCACGGCCAGTTTTTCGAGGAATACCTGCGCCGCCAAACCATCGCCACCGCATCGCCCGACCACCGGGAAGCGCTTGCCGCCTACCGCGAAGGCCGGCCGCCGGACTACCGGCGGGGGTAGCGGGCTATGCCCCCGGCCCCCGGTACATCGGATGATTGGGGTTGTCGCCGGAAATGGCTATGGAAAACACTTCGATAGTGTTTTCGTTCAATACTCCATAGCGAAAATACCAGCGGCCAATGACGCACTCTATAACTCCGGGCCGATTGGGGTAATAAGAGGCGTAGCGCCTAGCCCGGTTGTTTTCCGGTCGCGGATTGTTGCAGAGGTCATTGATGATAACCCGGTTGCATTCCTCCCGGTCTTCCGAAACCATCCATTCGAGGGACATTTCCGCGCCGGGCCGAATAACCGCGTCCCAACGGTGCGTCATTCTTTCCGTTCCAGCTTGTGGCCGAGGCCCAATTCCGAAGAGCCAAAACCGGCTTCGAGATAGGCGTAATCGGCGTACTTGTAGCTCCAATAGGCCAGCATTTGCACGTTGATTTCCCGTCCGGCCCCGGTTTCTAGGTTATGCAGGACGCAGACTAGGCAGAGCTCGTTGAGGGCCATCCGCCGGGCGATGATGTTCCACGAATCCGTCGGCCATATATCCGCGTGACGCAGCACAGTCTCCCGGACAACCCGCCGGAACGTCAACCCGCCGGTCAAAGCCTTGGCCCACTCATCGCCAAGCCGCTCCGACGATTCGGTGAATATGCGGCCCATTTCCTCTTCAATGGCGTTTTCCCGCGCCAGCAGGTACTCCAGGTCGGATGAGGGATCGGCGGCCAGCACCTCGGCGGCCATATCCCGCCACTCCTTAAAATCCGTCCACTTTTCCGGGAAAATCACCGTGATGTCTTCGCTGTTGAGAATCGGGAAGAGGATTTCGCCCACGATTCGAGGCGTGTCTCCTATCAGCTCTTCCCAGCGGGAAGCTGGGGCCGCTGGTTTCTCCCAACCAGAGATGTACACGCTAGGCCCATGATTCAAAATGGGCGCGGCTGCTAGTGTCATGATAGCCTCCTGATGCCCTCCTAAGATTCGGAATCTGGCACTGCCAAATCTTTCTGACTCAAAGTGTGTCAATTTAGTATAGCACAATTTAGTATAACAAATGATTAAACTTGTCAAGTTGCGAAGCTGCCCCTAATCAGCCAATTCGCCGTTAAATCTCCGTCGGCGTTCCAGTTCTGCTAGAATAATTCCAAGAATCGCGCAGGCGGTGGGACGCTATGGCGTTGGCGGAAAGGGGAACGGAGCGGATTGATTTCGCCACCGGGCCGGAGCAGTACCGGCATTGGCGGCTGGCGGTTGACGGCCCGGTGGCGCGGCTGACGCTACAGGTGCAGGAAGACGCGCCGCTGCATCCGGGCTATGAGCTGAAGCTGAATTCCTATGACTTGGGCGTGGACATCGAGCTGTACGACGCGGTGCAGCGGCTGCGGTTCGAGCAGCCGCAGGTGGGCGCGGTGGTCATCGCCTCGGGCCACGAGCGGGTGTTCTGCGCCGGGGCCAACATCCGTATGCTGGCCCAGGCCGGACACGCGCTGAAGGTGAATTTCTGCAAGTTCACCAACGAAACCCGCAACGGCATCGAAGACGCCAGCGTCCACTCCGGCCAGCGCTACATCTGCGCCGTCAACGGCCCGGCCGCGGGCGGCGGGTACGAGCTGGCCCTGGCCTGCGACCGCATCATCCTAGTGGACGACGGGGCCAGCACGGTGGCCCTGCCTGAACTGCCGCTGCTGGCCGTGCTGCCCGGCACCGGCGGCCTTACCCGGCTGGTGGACAAGCGGCGGGTGCGCCGCGACCACGCCGACTTTCTTTGCACCGCATCGGAGGGCGTGCGCGGCGCCCGCGCCCTAGAGTGGGGGCTGGTGGATGAGCTGGCCCCCCGTTCCCGTTTCGACGCGGCGGTGGCGGAGCGGGCCGCAGAACTGGCCGCCGAAAGCGTCCGCCCGCCCGCGGGCGAGGGCATCGCCCTTACTCCGCTGGAAAGGAATTTCAGCGAAAACGGCGTAACCTACGAACACGTCACCGTAGAGATTGACCGGCAGTTAGGCACGGCCTTTTTCCAGATTCGCGGGCCGGACAGCCCACCGCCCCGCGACGCCGACGGCATCCGCGCCGAGGGAAGCCGGTTCTGGCCGCTGGCCGTGGCCCGGCAACTGGACGACGCCATCCTGCACCTGCGGGCCAACGAGGGCGGCGTGGGAACCTGGGTGTTCCGCGCCGTCGGCGACCCCGCGCTGGTGGCAGCCTGCGACCGCCTGTTGCTGGAATCCGCCGACAACCACTGGCTGGCCCGGGAAGTCACCCTGTACTGGAAACGCACCCTGAAACGGCTGGACGTCAGCTCCCGGTCGCTGGTGGCCCTGATTGAGCCGGGAAGCTGCTTCACCGGCGTACTGCTGGAGCTGGCCCTAGCCGCCGACCGCTGCTATATGCTGGACGGCGAGCCGGATGACGAGCCCGTTTCCGGGGGCGCCGTAACGCCGAACCCGTTGGCCCTGAGCCAGTCGAAAGGCTGCGCGTCGGTACGGCTCACCGGAATGAACTTCGGCCCGCTGCCGATGGTCAACGGCCTGTCGCGGCTGGAGGGCCGGTTCCTGGACGCCGCCGCACTGCGGGAATACGCCGGGCAGGACTTGGACGCCCCGGCCGCCCACGCCCTAGGGCTGGTTACGTTCATACCCGACGGCATAGACTGGGAGGACGAGGTGCGGCTGGCCCTAGAGGAGCGGGCCAGCTTTTCGCCCGATGCGCTGTCCGGCCTAGAGGCCAACCTGCGCTTCGGCGGCCCGGAAACGCTGGAAAGCAAAATTTTCGGACGCCTGAGCGCCTGGCAGAACTGGATATTCCAGCGCCCCAACGCCTCGGGCCAGCAGGGCGCGCTCCAGGTTTACGGCACCGGAGCGCGGGCCGACTTCGACCGGGGCCGGGTTTAGCCCGCCGCCATTATCACCAAAGCGGGAACGGCGGAACAGGCCGGGAGGGGGAATTATGAGCATCAACTACGCCGACCGGATTCCCAACAACGTGGGGCTGTCGGACAACCGGCGGCTGCAACGCGCCCTAGAATCGTGGCAGCCCAACTATATGAAGTGGTGGGGCGAAATGGGGCCGGACGGCTCCAGCGATTTCGACGTTTATCTGCGCACCGCCGTAAGCGTCGAATCCGACGGTTGGGCCAATTTCGGATTCGTCAAAATGCCGGAATACCGCTGGGGCATTTTCTTGACCAAACCCGAAGCGGAACGGGTCATACCCTTTGGCGACCACCGGGGCGAGCCGGTGTGGCAGGAAGTGCCGGGCGAGTACCGCGCCCCCCTGCGGCGGCTCATCGTCACCCAGGGCGACACCGAACCGGCGTCGGTGGAGCAGCAACGGCGGCTGGGGCTTACCTGCCCGTCGCTGTATGACCTGCGCAACCTGTTTCAGATAAACGTAGAGGAAGGGCGGCACCTGTGGGCGATGGTCTACCTGCTCCACGCCTATTTCGGGCGCGACGGGCGCGAGGAAGCCGAGGCGATGCTGGAGCGGCACTCGGGCGACGCCGACCGCCCCCGCATCCTGGGCGCCTTCAACGAACCCACCCCCAACTGGCTGTCCTACCTGATGTTCACCTACTTCACCGACCGCGATGGCAAGTACCAGTTGGCGGCGCTGGCCGAATCGGGCTTCGACCCGCTGGCCCGCACCTGCCGCTTTATGCTCACCGAAGAGGCCCATCATATGTTCGTGGGCGAAACCGGCGTTATGCGCGTGGTACAGCGCACCGCCGAAGTGATGCGGGAGCTGGGAACCGACGACCCGGAGCGGCTGCGGGCGGCCGGCGTCATAGACCTGCCCACCATCCAGAAATACGTCAACTTTCATTACAGCGTGTCGGTGGATTTGTTCGGCCAAGAGATTTCCACCAACGCCGCCAACTACTTCACCGCCGGGCTGAAGGGCCGCTACCTAGAGTCGAGGCTGGACGGCGACCACCGGCTGACGGCCGATTTGTGGCCGGTGCATACGGTGCGCGAGGGGCGCATAGCCGTAGAGCAGTTGTCGGCCCTAGGCGCGGTCAACGAGCGGCTGCGCGACGATTATATCAAGGACTGCCAGCGCGGCCTAGAGCGCTGGAACCGCGCCCTAGAAACCGCGGGCGCGGATTTCCGGCTGGAGCTGCCCCATCGCTTTTTCAACCGGCGCATCGGCAACGCCGCCAACCTGCGAATTTCCCCGGACGGGCGCCTAATCGCCGAAGCGGAATGGCAATCCAACGCATCCCAATGGCTGCCCACCCCCGAGGATATGGCCTACGTAGACTCGCTAATGCGCCGAGTAACCGCCCCCGGCAAAATCGCCAACTGGATCGCCCCCCCAACCAGGGGCATAGACGGCAAACCCTGGGACTTCGAGTACGTGCGGTTTAACGCAGGGAATTAGACACGCCGGGCGCCAAGGTTCTTGCTGCATATTATGGCCCTGGCGCCTGAATCAGATGCAGATTAGGTATGCTTGAAAAGTCCCGGTCGTGGGATGCCAGAGGACACTCCAGCAGAATTGCAGTGGCGGCAATCCAAGCGTCGGCTTGGGAAAGGGCCCGGCCTGTTTTCTCTTGCTCAGAGCGCAAAGCGGCGCATACAACCGCTAGTTCATGGTTGGGCCAGATAATTTCATACTGCTGTAAATACTGGCTAAGTTCGTTTTTCCTGCGTTCTCCCCAGCCACCCTTGAACGCTCCGAACCACATCTCTTCCAATGTTTGGAACGATATAACTGTGGGAAGTCCTTTTATTTGTTCAATATAGTATTGGGATATTTCACTCCTGCTAAAAATATATGAAGTGACGTTTGTATCCAGCACTACCATTCTGAAGAATCCTCCCGGCCTATGTCACGACTTTCGTGGATTATGCGGATAAACTCATCCACATCGAAGGATTCGCTGGCAGTAACCACCCTTTCAAGGTCAAAAACCTTGGGGTTAGGGTTGTTCCAAAACGTCTCAATGTTGAAAGGCTCATTCCACGAGCTAGTTTTGTCAATTTTTTCGACCTGAACGCTCACCCATTCATCGTTCTTGTTAAAGCGGCCTTGTCCTCGCACTTCGACATACTGCCTTGCCAGCCGGTGCATATCCTCATCCATAGCAGCGTTGAATCGTAGTGTTACCGGGCGGTCTGCGTAGCGGTGCAACCGCGCTGTTCCCTTGTCCCAGTCCACTTCCATAAGCCTGCCATATAATATAGCAGGCACACTTTCAGCAGATATTTTCGGCGGGGCAGGGGTATAACTGACGTCAACTCTCAATCCTGATTGATTATGACGGGGGATATATAAATGGCGTTCATCACTCGGGTTGTAGAGACGAACCAAAGCAACTTTAGGAGATATATCCTTGCCAATGCACGATATCTCTCTAGCAACCGGCGCCGGTAGCGAATTGCTATCTTCCGGTTGCCATTGCATTATCAAGTCAATTGCTTTCTGAGACGAGTCTTTAACAGAGGATCGAGCATCAGTCAACGGAACAACACCTAGTTCAGCTACTAATGATCCCGATGAAGTCCGCATCAGCCGGAAGCCACATCCCCGTTTTATCCAAGCCGGGGCATGGCCAGCCGGTGTTGTCGCTTCCTCCAAGTGGCTGACCATCAGCCAAAAGGCTTTTTGCAGATGTGCAAAAGTTTTGTGCAGGTCATCCAGAGGTACGCCGTTTTCGCCCACCTCTGGCCCCTCGAAACTTACGTGCAGTTCTTCAGCGAACACGCCACCCCCTTTATCCGGTTAGCGGCAGCCAAGCTGCAACGGCGGATAGCGCATAGTATGGCACGGTCAAGCGGGATTGACAATGCGCTCGACAAGCCCTTGCCGCCAGTGTCCCGGCCCAGCAAGGCCGGTGCGGTATGCGCTCCGCTACTTGGCCCGGCATCGGGTTGCCACAGGGTATAATCTATTATGCAGGATTCCCAACCGGCAAAGCGCAGGCAGCCGCCACAGATTCGGAGGCGTTATGCGGGAGCATGAAGTCGTTGTTGACGCCGCGGGCCGCCCGTCGGCCATCCTGTACCCGGACGTTTTCAACGTGGCCGTGCCGTTTATAGACCGGCATTTGGCCGAGGGGTGGGGCGGGAAAACGGCCATCGTCTTTGACGATACCGGCGAGACGGTCAGCTACGGGCAGTTGGCGGAGCGAGTGAACCGCTGCGGCAACCTGCTATGGACGCTGGCCGGGGAATCCGGCGGGCGGGTGCTGCTGGTGGTCAAGGACTGCCCGGAATTTTTTTACCTGTTCTGGGGCGCGATAAAGGCCGGGCTGGTTCCGGTTCCCCTCAACACGCTGCTGCGGGCCGGGGACTACCGCCACATCATCGAGGATTCGGGCTGCGCCGGGCTGGTCTATTCCCCCGAATACCGGGGCGAGGTGGCGCAGGCCCTAGCCGGGGCGTCGCATCAGCCTACATTCGTGCTATGCGCCGAAGGCCCCGATTCAGCCACCGGACTGGCCGGTATGATGGACGAATCGTCGGCGGTTCTGGCCCCGGCCCCCGCATCGCCCGATTCGGAATGTTTCTGGCTGTATTCGTCCGGCTCCACCGGGCGGCCCAAGGGCGCGGTTCACCGACAGCGCGACATCGTGACTACCTGCGTCCGCTACGCCGCCGACACTCTGGGCGTTACCGGGGACGACGTGTGCTTTTCGGCGGCCAAGCTGTTTTTCGCCTACGGGCTGGGCAACGCTATGACTTTTCCGCTGTGGGCCGGGGCCACGGCGGTATTGAGCGGGCAGCGGCCTGCGCCGGAAATGACTTTCGGGGTTATGGAGCGCCGCCGCCCCACGCTGTTTTTCGGCGTGCCAACGCTGTACGCGGCCCAACTGTGGGCGCTGGACGAAAACCCCGCTTACCTAGACTGCCTAGCGTCGCTGCGCTGTTGCGTGTCGGCCGGGGAAGCACTGCCCGCCGACCTTTTCCGCCGCTGGCGGGAACGCGCCGGCACGCTGATTCTGGACGGCATCGGCTCTACCGAGGCCCTGCACATATTCATATCCAACACCGCCGCCGACTGCCGCCCGGGAACCAGCGGCCGCCCGGTGCCGGGCTACGAGGCGCGGATTGTGGACGAGGCGGGCCAGCCGGTAACGCCGCCGTCTAGCGGGAACGACGGCGAGGTTGGCCGCTTGTTCATCCGCGGCGACTCCACTGCCGTCCGCTACTGGAACAACCCGGAGCGCACCGCCGAAACGATGACCGGCGGCGGCTGGCTGAATACCGGCGACACTTACTATCAGGACGCCGACGGCTATTACGTATACTGCGGGCGCAGCGACGATATGCTGAAAGTGGGCGGCATCTGGTGTTCGCCGGTGGAAATCGAGGGGCGGCTAATCGAGCATCCCCAAGTGCTGGAAGCGGCGGTAGTGGGCCGCGCCGACGCCGACCAGCTAATCAAGCCCGAAGCCTTCGTAGTCCTGAAAAACGCGAGCGACGCCGGGGATGCGTTGGCCGACGAACTGCTGGAGCATTGCAAAACGGGTCTGGCCCGCTACAAATACCCGAGATGGGTCAACTTCGTTGAGGATCTGCCGAAAACGGCTACCGGCAAGGTGCAGCGGTACAGGCTGCGCTCCGGCTAGGGCGGCGGCGCCGGAAACTGTTTATAACGTGCGCCAACATAAAAGAAAATTGCGAAATTCCCCTATGCCACCCTGCACCTTGTCGCCCTGAACAACCATATCCGTAGGGGCGCACAGCCGTGCGCCCCCTTTACCACTTTACTGTCCGCGCAGGCGGCGGAGTTCTTCCCGTAGCCTTTCCGCCTCGGCATTGGCGGCTGCCAGGGCCGCTTTCGTTTCCGGGAGGTTGAGCAGGTATTGGCCGGTGTCCGGGTCGTGGAATACCAGTCTCCCGCCCTGAGCGCAGAGGTTGAGGTTAAGCGCCGGGCTGTAGCCCCAAGTCATTTCTTCCGGCCCGGTTGTTACCGGAATATATTGGTAAGCCCCGTTCACCAATATGTCTCCGGCCAGCGCGTAGCCGTAGAAATCGCCCCCGGTTGGGTCGAACCGCCAGTATTCGCTGACGCCGATGCGGGAATAGAGGGCGGGTTTCTTATCCGCGTCCGTGTCTACTGTATAGGTGCTTTCCGATGCTACTTCCAGCACAAAATCCGGCGCCTTGCCGGCTTCCTCTATCAAGTAGCCGTTGCGGGCAAGAATGGCGGCGGCATCTACGCCGAAGGCAATATAGAGGTCGGGTCTTACCCGCAAGTTAAGGTCGCGGGAGTCGTAAAAGACAAAGCCGCCGGTGTCAATAAACACTTCCGGCCGGGCGGAGAAATGATCCCGCAGCACGTGGCCGCATTCGTCAATTATCGGAGCTTGATACATACCGTCCTGTCTGTATCCGGGGGCGGGGCAGATAAAACCTTTGGGGAGGACTTCCCGGTAGCGAATGACGGTTATGCTTGGTTTGGCGAGCTTGGAAGTCATACAAGGCTTCGTCCCGATGGCGGATTAGCCCCAATAGTAGCACAGCCGAACCCGCCCTCGCGCCCTTGCGCGGCGGGCGGACGGGCGGTATGCTGGCACAAACTGCTAGGAGGGAACGGAAATGGCGAAAATCGCGCGAGTCGGCCACGTCGTGCTGAATGTCAGCGATACCCACGAGGCCATTGACTGGTACACCAACGCGCTGGGAATGGAGCTGATGAACCACGACCAGGGTATGGATATGGCGTTCCTGTCCTTCGGCCAGTCGGACCACGACATCGCCCTCATCAAGGCGCCGGAGGGCGTGGATACCGGCAGCCCGGGGCTGTCGCATACCGCGCTGCAACTGGAGGGCGGCGAGCCGGAATTGCAGGAAATCTACGGGCGCGTCCAGGCCGCCGGATACCCCATTGACTTCACCGCCGACCACGGCCTGACCAAGAGCTTCTACTGCTTCGACCCCAGCGGCAACCGCATCGAAATCTTTTTCCAGCACCTACACGACCAGGAAGCCCGCGACTTTATGCGCCAGACCGGCGCCGTCCTCGACCCCTACGAACTGGAAGCCGCGCCCGCCGATTAGAGCGGTGCGGCGTATCCGGCGAAAACCGGGGGGCGCACAGGTAAGGGCGCACGGCTGTGCGCCCCTACGCGGTTGGGGCATCATTACGTTAAACGCATTCGGCGGAGCGGTGGCGATGGCGGACATTCAGCGCAGCGACATACCCTTTCTCAGCGTGGCCGAGCTGGGGCGGCGGATTCGGGCCGGCGAAGTTTCGCCGGTGGAAGCCACCGAAGCCTACCTGGAGCGCATCGGGCGCATTGACGGGCGGCTGAACTCCTACATCACCGTATCCGCCGACCATGCCCGGCAGTCGGCGCAGGCGGCGGAGCGCGACATCGCCGCCGGGCGCTATCTGGGGCCGTTGCACGGCGTCCCGGTGGCGGTCAAAGATCAGTTCGACACCGCCGGCATCCGCACCACCTACGGCTCGGCCCTAGCTTGGGACAATGTGCCGGAAACGGACGCCGTGGTAGTGGCGCGGCTGAAAGCGGCCGGGGCCGTCCTGCTGGGCAAGCTGAACCTGTCGGAGTTCGCGCTGGGGGAGAGCTTTCACCACCCCGGCGGGACGCCGCGCAACCCGTGGGATTTGTCGCGCAACCCCGGCATATCCAGCAGCGGCTCGGCGGCGGCGACGGCGGCCTTTCTCTGCGCCACGGCCCTAGCCGAGGACACCGGCGGCTCGACGCGCATACCGGCGGCCTGGAGCGGGCTTACCGGACTGCGCCCCACTTGGGGCCGGGTGAGCCGCCGCGGCGTGGCCGGCGTGTCGTGGTCTATGGACACCATCGGCCCCATATCGCGCTCCGCCGAGGACTGCGCCATCACCTTTCAGGCCATCGCGGGCCACGACCCGCAAGACCCCTATTCTTGGAATACGCCAGTTCCCGACTTCCTGCGGGAAATCGAGGGCGGCGTCGGCGGCCTGCGCGTCGGCGTGCTGCGGGAAAAGGTGGCCGAGGGGGGGCTGGAGCCGGAACCGCGTCAAATAATCGAGGTGGCCATCGCCCAACTGGGCGAACTGGGCGCGTCGGTGCGGGAAATATCCATCCCCATCGTGGAGAACGCCGGGGCCGTGTCCAAGGGCATCACCGATATGGAAGGGGCCGCGGTTCACTATCAAGGGCTGCGCCACCGGGCCGCCGAGTATGACCACAACACGCGGGTGCGGCTGCTCACCGCGATTCTCACCCCGGCCCAAGCCTACTACAAGGCGCAAAAGCTACGGACGCTGATTCGCCAAGCGGTGCTGGACGCGCTGGAAGAAGTGGATGTAATAGTGCTGCCCACGTCGCCGACAATTGCGCCGCTGATTCCCGATGGGCCGGGCATCAAGAGCCTAGACGACGCCCGCAGCCGCATATCCGGCGTGCGCAACTTTACCGGCGCCTTCAACCTAGCCGGGGGTCCCGCCCTGTCCATCCCCTGCGGCTTCACCGCCCCGGCCGGCCCCGTCGGCCCCCTGCCGCTGTCGCTACAAATCGTCGGCCGCCCCCTAGCCGACGGCCTGCTGATGCGCGTAGCCCACGCCTACCAGCAAGCCACCGACTGGCACCTGCGCCGCCCGCCGGGGCTGGAGTAAACAGCGGGTTACTGGAAAAGGCGGCCTATATCCCGCCTTCCATGCACAACCCGGACTATTTCGATTTGGCCTTCGACAGGATAATACCAGACGACGTAAGAAGTGCCTGATGCTACATGGCTCCGAATTTCCGGTGCCTGCTCCGGGTGTGGCGTACCCATATAAGGATATTCCGCCAAAAGCATGAATAAATCATACAGGCGGGCCACTTCCCTATCGGCAACAAGCGCGTTTGCGATATTGAAGTGATAATCCCATATTCTTGCCAAGTCTATCAGCGCCGGGCCTGTAACAAAGTATGGAGGCATCAGTTAGGGCGCGGCTGATTACGGGTAGCCCGGCTCTGTCGGCGTTCTGCCCGCTGCCTGCCTTCCCGCTTTATGTCCTCGAATAGTTGATAAAGGGTTTCATTCGTATATTCCTTGTAATCTCCCCTTTCGAGGGCGTCAATACCTTCCTTCACCTTGGCGCGAATTTCCGCCAGCTCTGCGGCTATCGCCGGGTCGCTGTCGGCCAGGTCTCGCTCCTCCAGCAGCGCCAAGGCGCGGGCAACCACGTCGTCCGCCGACGGATAGCGGCCGGAGTCCACCAATCGCTGGATGTGCGCCAAGTATTTTTCGCTAATCGAAACTGCCATATCCCGGTGCCTCCCGCCCAGCCTGAGTATTATCCCCGTTCCCGCCCTGTCCATCCCCTACGACGTCACCGCCCCTGCCGAATCCGGCGGCGGCCCCTAGGTGTGGAGTGACCCGTGATTACCGGAAAAACCGTTCTATATCCTGCCTGCCGTGAATAACGCGGCTAATCTCTACCTCGCCATCTCCGGGAAAGTAGAGGATTACGTAGCGGGTGTTTGGCGCGGTATGAATGCGAATGTCTGGCAGGTAACCCCGTGACACGCCCATATAGGGGTGTTCCGCCAAATGCTCAAAGCTGTCGAGCAGGCGGCCCATTATCCGGTTAGCGGCCTGCTCTCCGTCAACTTCTTGGATATACATCCGTATCCGGGACAAGTCTGCCGCCGCCTCGGCAGACAAGCGATAGTTGTCCGCCATTACAGACCTCGGGACTGATTACGCTCTGCCATCAGTTTCAGGGAGCGTTGTTTTATGTCATCAAGCAGCTCATCCCGCGTTTCTTTCGAGTATGTCTTGTACCTGCCATTCCGCAGGTCATCAAGCCCGGCCTGCGCCATATCGCGGACTTGGGCCACGCCTACGTCGTATTCGTCCAAGAAATCCAGCGCCCGCTCCAGCACGGCATCCGCCGAGGGATAAAGGCCCTGACTCACCTTCCACAGGATGCGGGCCAAATTCTCTTCGCTGATTGAAATTTCCATACTTCATACCCCCTCGCACAATGCTAACCCCGAGACCGCCGTAAAAGCAACCCAATTGAGAAAATTGCGAAATTCCCCTTTGCATCCTGAGCGAATTTGTCACCCTGAACGCCCTCCTTAGTTACCCTGAGTGACCCCTGTGTCACCCTGAGCGACCCCTGTGTCACCCTGAGCGGAGCGAAGGGTCTCACCGCCCAAGGCGAGATTCTTCGCTTTGCTCAGAATGACAGGCAGCGGAAATGATTTCGCAATTTTCTCACCCTATCGGCTATACGGGTATAGTATCTCTCTATGTCGGACAGGTCTCCCTGCGCCAACGCAGTAATTCGATATTCCGGCACTAGCCGACCAGCCAGCGGTAGCGGGCGTCAAGCTCCTCGCGGCCCTTCCTAATTATGTCTTCAAAAAGTTCCGGCAGGGTTTCTTTTGTGTATGCCGTATAGCGCCCGTTTTTGAGGTCTTCCGCCCCATCCGCTATCATACCCCGAACTTCCGGCGAATCCGTGGCCTCTGTCACGAATGCGTCGTGATCATCCAAATGAATCATTGCGTTGGTCAGCACGACTCCCACCGACGGGTATGCGCCGGAGTCAACCTTTTGCTGGATGCGCCCCCAAAGCTCTTCGCTGACTGAAATTTCCATACTTCATACCCCCTAGCCCAATGCTAACCCCGCGCCCGCCGTAAAAGCAATCCAATTTCCCCCGCCTTGCGCCAGCATATACAATACCGGAAAATCAGGGCATCCTTTAACCGGGAGGGTGGGGATATGGACAGTTTGATTGCCCGCGCGTTGGACACTGCCGCGGCGCGGGGCGCCGGGTATGCCGACGCGCGGCTGGTGGAAACGGCGCAGGAGCGCTATTCGGTGCGCAGCGGGGTGGCCGACGTTATCAGCTCCGACGAATCGGTGGGCATCGGCGTGCGCGTGGTGGTGGACGGCGCATGGGGCTTCGCCTCGACCAACACTATGACGCCCGAATCCGTTGACCGGGCCGCCGCCGTGGCCGTGGAAATCGGACGCGCCTCCGCCGCGTCGGGGGGGCCGCCGGTTGACTTGGGGCCGCCGGTGACCAGCCGGGGCGTCTACTCTACGCCGGTGGATGTTGACCCCTTCGGCATCGCGCCCGAGGAAAAGCTGGCCCTGTTGCTGGAAACCGACGGGCGGATGGCCCGGGTCGCCGGTATCTCGGCGCGGCAGAGCAATCTGATTTTCATTCGCGAGCGCAAGACTTTCGCCAACACCGAGGGCGCCCACGTGGAGCAGACCATCTACGAATCCGGCGGCGGCATCCAGGCCACCGCAGTGGGCGGCGGCGAAGTCCAGCGCCGTTCCTATCCCCAATCTATGGGGCGGCAGCAGGGCTGTAGCGGCTGGGAATACATCCGCGCAATGGAGCTGCCCGCCAACGCCGAGCGGGTCGCCAGCGAAGCCGTCGCCCTGCTTACCGCCGACCACTGCCCCAGCGACATCGCCACCACGCTGATTATCGGCGGCTCGCAGGTGGGCCTGCAAATTCACGAATCCTGCGGCCACGCCATCGAACTGGACCGGGTGCTGGGCTCCGAAGCGGCCTATGCCGGAACCTCGTTCCTCACCGCCGACAAGCTCCACAACTTCCGCTACGGCTCCGACTGCGTGAACATCACCGCCGACAGCATCCGCCTGCCCGGCCTAGGTTCCTTCGGCTGGGACGACGAGGGCGTACCGGCGCAGTCAACGCCCATCGTCGAAGCGGGCCGATTCGTCGGCTACCTGATGTCCCGGGAAACGGCCTCTACCCTGGGCCTACAGTCCAACGGCACGATGCGGGCGTCGTCCTGGAACCGCCTGCCCCTCATCCGTATGACCAACGTCAGCCTAGAGCCGGGCCAGTGGGAGCTGGACGACCTGATAGCCGACACCGACGACGGCATTCTGGTGGACACCAACCGTTCCTGGTCTATTGACGACCGGCGCTACAACTTCCAGTTCGGCACCGAAGTAGGCTACGAAATCAAGCGGGGCAAGCTGGGGCGGCTGCTGCGCAACTGCACCTACACCGGCATAACGCCGGAGTTCTGGAACTCCTGCGACGCCGTATGCAACTCCAGCCACTGGAATATGTGGGGAACGCCCAACTGCGGCAAGGGGCAGCCGGGCCAGCTCGGCCACACCGGCCACGGGGCGGCCCCGGCCCGGTTCCGCAACGTGCGCGTGGGGGTGATGCGATGATTGGCGAACACGCCGCCCTGACTCTGCTGGAACGCGCCCTGTCTTTTTCCGCGGCGCAGCATACCGATATTTACCTGAGCAGCCAAGACTTGGGGTTGACCCGTTTCGCCGGCAACGCCATTCACCAGAACGTTTCTCACAGCAACGTAACGCTGAACATCCGCGCCGTCGAGGGCCAACGGCTGGGGCGGGCTACCACCAACGACCTGTCGGACGGCGGCATTGGCCGGGCGATGGCGGCGGCGCGGCGCAACGCTTTGCTGATGCCCGAAGACCCCGCCTTTCCCGGCCTGCCGGAGCCGCATCCCGCGCCGCGAGTGGCAAGCTGGGACGAACCGGCCGCCGCTTGCCCGCCCCAATTGCGGGCGCAAATGGTCGGCGAAGTTTGCCGTCAGGGCGCCGCCGAGGGACTGAACACCGCCGGGGCCTGCCGCACCGGAGCGCAGGAAATCGCCGTTGTCAGTAGCCGGGGCGTCCGCGCCTACCACGCCGGAACCTTCGCCGGGCTGATTGTCACCGCCCGCAGCGACACCTCGGCCGGCTGGGCCAAGGGCGGCTCGTGGCGGCTGGACGGCGTAGACGCCCCCGCCCTAGGCCGCGAAGCGGTAGACCGCGCCGTAAGGGGCCGCAACCCGCAGCCCATACCGCCCGGCCAATACCCGGTAGTGCTGGCCCATTACGCCGTTGACGACATCCTAGAAGCCCTGTCCCTCTACGGAATGGGGGCGCAGGCGGTACAGGAAGGCCGTAGCTGGATGAACGGACTCCAGGGCGTGCAGGCGATGAGCGAGCCAGTGTCCATCTGGGACGACGGCGCATCCCCCGACGGCTGGCCCCTGCCCTTCGACGCCGAGGGCGTGCCGCGCCGCCGGGTGGAAATCGTCGGCAACGGCGTAGTCAACGTCCCGGTGCATAACACCTACACCGCCGCCCAGGACGGCGCCGCATCCACCGGCCATCAAGCCTACTTCACCGGCCCGCCCATCGCCTCCAACCTGTTTATGCGGCCCGGCGACCGCACGATTGAGCAGCTAGTCGCCGCCACCCGGCGAGGGCTGTACATCACCCGCTTTTTCTACACCCGCCTGTCCCACAACAAGGGCTGCGTAATGACCGGAATGACCCGCGACGGCACCTTTCTAATCGAGGACGGCGAAATCAAGCACCCGGTCAAAGACCTGCGCTTCACCCAATCCTACGTAGACGCCCTGAACGCCGTCGAAGGCATAGGCAACGAAGCCAACCTAGTCCTAAACGAAGTAGGCTTCGCCACCCGCGTCCCGGCCCTAAAGCTGGGCAACTTCAACTTCACCGGGGCAACGGTGTAGGCCGGATATGTGAGAAAATTGCGAAATTACTTCCGCTGCCTGTCATTCTGAGCAAATATCTGTCATTCTGAGCAAAGCGAAGAATCCCGCCTTGGGCGGTGAGACCCTTCGCTTTGCTCAGGGTGACAGGGGATTGCTCGGAATGACAGACAACTTGCTCAGAGTGACAGGGGATTGCTCAGGGCGACAAAGTAGAATTTCGCAATTTTCTTGACGCAATTTTCTTGATATGCTAATGACAAAGGCGCCAGACAAATTGAAGTGGTTGACTATCATCCGTGAGGTGGCAGTGCGATGACGGACTCGAAAGAAAGTATAGCAATACACCCCGGAGAACACCTGGCTGAGATTCTGGACGAGTTGGAAATCAGCCAGTATCGTTTAGCGACGGCGATAGGCGTTTCTCCGCGGCGTATCAACGATATTGTTCACGGCAACCGCTCTGTTTCAGCGGACACCGCGCTTAGAATCGGCAAGTCGTTGCGAATGACGCCGGACTTCTGGCTGAATCTCCAAAAGCGGTATGACCTAGAACGGGCCAGAGATTCGACCGACGTTAGCGGAATCCAACCGCTGGTTCCGGCGTATTCAATCAACCTGCCGGGCGAACCCGGCTGCTAACCCCCGTTGGCCTCCACCGCCGACAGGAACTCAAGCACCCGCCGGGCGTACTTCCCCGGTTCCTCGGCGTGGGGCTTGACCTCGCCCCAGCGGCTGTTGGGAACCAGACGATGGGCCATCTCCGCCACCGCCCGGGGGTGTACGTCGTTGCCGCCCGGCATAATCATCGCCGGGACGCCGATGCCCTTCAGCATTTCCTTACTGCTGCCCAGCGTCGGGAACGGGCCGCCGAAAAGGGCGTAGATGCTGTCCCGCATAACCTGGACAAACTCAGCGGTGTCCATCGCCTCCAGCCCTTTCCGGTAAGCGGCGTCCGTCTGGGCAATCTCCGGGCTGAAAGGAGCGAAGCGGTCGTCGGCGTCGAAAGCGTCCAGCACCGCCGGGATGCCATCGGCAGCGGCTATTTCCATACTCTTGAACAGCTTGGAAGTCAAATAGCCGTCGCAGATCACTCCGCCCGCGATGTTGGACGGAAATATGGCCCGCACCCGCTCCGGGCGGCGGTAAGCGCAGCCAAAGGAAATGGCCGCCCCGAAAGAACCGCCGCCCAGATAGCCCCGCTCAATGCCCAAAGCATCCATCAGCCCGAACACGTCATCGCACACCATATCCCACGTCTGCACCACCAGCGGACTGCGCGACTGCCCGCCGAACCGCCGGTCGTACACCACGACCCGGTGTTCCTGGGACAGTGCCTCAACCACCGGCCCGTAGCTGGCCGCCACCCCCTGCAACCCGCCCGGCGACAGAATAACCGGCGGCCCGCTCCCGGCCTCCTCGTAATAAAGCTCCGCGCCGTTCACTTGCGCCATAGCCATAACCCAGCCTCCTTACCATCAGGGTATCGGTTGACGCGGATTATAGGCGCACGGAGAACCCCAAGCAAAGGCCGCCCCGCATTCCCGCGCCTGCTGCTATACTGCCCTACCCCCATCAGCCAGCCGCGATAAGGAAATCCTATGGCCGCCGCGCAATACGCCCAAGCAGTCCTAGACGCCGAGGAAAAACTCCTAGAGTTCCTGCAAACCTTCGAGTCCATCCAAGAAAATATGCGCGTAGAGCGGCTGAATGAGTTTCAGGCGCGGCTGCGCCGGGCCGCCCCCGGCGGGCTGGACAACCTACCCGCTGCCTTAACCCAAGCCGGGCCGACCGAGCCACTGCGCCCCTTTCACGACGCCTTTCTAGCCGGTATCCGCCACTGCGCGAATGCCTGCCAAGCCTTTCTCAGCGCCGACGAAACCGGCTACCCCCTAGCCGCCCTAGACATCCGCCGCGCGTTGTGCCGCGGGCTGGCCCTGCTGTACGGCGTCCGCTCCCGCACCCCGGCGCTCGCGGCCTACTGGCTGCTGCCCGAAGCGATGGCAAACCTCGACGCCCTAGAAAAGCCCGCGCCCGACGCCGACGCTCCCGTAGGAATCATCCACCGCCGGCGCACCCATGGCTATTCCCTGTACGTGCCGGAAAACTACACCCCAAGCCGTAGCTGGCCGCTGGTAATCGCCCTGCACGGGGCCTATGGGCGCGGCGACCACTACATCTGGTCATGGCTGCGCCCCGCCAAAAGCCGCGGCTGCCTAGTGCTGGCCCCCAAGTCCCGCGACGTAACCTGGTCGGTGCTACAACCCGAGCGCGACGCCGCGCCGGTAGCCGGTATGCTGGAGCAAGTAAGCGGCCAGTACGCCGTAGACCGCCGCCGGGTATACCTTTCCGGCTTGTCCGACGGCGGCACCTTCACCTACCTGCTAGGGCTATCCCGCCCGGAGCTGTTCGCCGGCATCGCCCCCATAGCCGCCGACTTCAACGCTATGCTCGACCCCATCCTGCGCCGCAAACAAGGCCAAAACCTGCCCATCTGCATCGTCCACGGCGCCCATGACCACATCTTTCCCGTTGACCCCATACGCAAGGGCCACGCCCTGCTAAACCGCCTCGGCTACAACGCCCGCTACGAGGAACTGCCCGATTGGGGCCACGCCCACTCCTCCGGCATCAACCAGCGGCTGCTAATGCCCTGGTTCGAGAGCCTAAGCCGTGAAACCCAATAACCCCATAGCGCCATTGCGTCGCCGCCCCGGATAAATTAAATTTGGAGCAGACCCCAAAGTAATTGAGACAGGTGAAAATATGAAAGCCGCAGTCTTGCGAGAAGTGAACCGCCCCCTAGAAATCGAGGCCGTAGACATCGCCGCCCCCGGCCCCCGCGAGGTGCTGGTTCGCACCGGGGCCACCGGCGTTTGCCACAGCGACCTGCACTTCGTCGAGGGGCTGTACTCGACGCCCATGCCCGTCATCCTAGGCCACGAGGCCGCCGGAACCATCGAGGCCGTCGGCGAGCTGGTGGACTACGTCAAACCCGGCGACCGGGTAATCACCTGCCTGTCGGTGTTCTGCGGAACCTGCGAGCGTTGCACCGAAGGCCGCACCGTGCTTTGCTCCCGGGCCGGCCTCACCCGCGGCCCCGGCGACGTCCCCCGCCTCAGCCAGAGCGGGCAGGAAGTCGCCCAGTTCGCCAACCTGTCGTCCTTCGCCGAGCAGATGCTAATCCACGAAAACGCCGTAGTCAAAATCGAGCGCAACGTCCCCTTTGAGCAGTTGGCCCTCATCGGCTGCGGCGCCACCACCGGCCTAGGCGCCGCCCTCAACACCGCCGCCGTCCGCCCCGGCAGCACCGTCGCCGTCATCGGCTGCGGCGGCGTCGGCCTCAACGCCATCCAGGGCGCCGCCCTCGCCGGCGCCCTCCGCGTCATCGCCATTGACGCCGTAGAAACCAAGCTAACCCTAGCCCAAGAATTCGGCGCCACCGAAGTCATAGACGCCTCCGGCGGCGACGTAGTAAGCAAGGTGCGCGACATCACCAACGGCGGCGTAGACTACTCCTTCGAGGCCATCGGCAAAAAAGAAACCGCCGAGCAGGCGTTCCATATGCTCCGCCCCGGCGGCACCGCCACCATCATAGGAATGATACCCCAAGGCACCAAAATCGAACTCGACGGCCCATCCTTCCTACGCGAGCGCCGCATCCAGGGCAGCAGCATGGGCAGCAACCACTTCCGCACCGATATGCCCCAATACGTCGAGTTCTACCTCCAAGGCCGCCTAAAGCTCGACGAGCTGGTAACCCGCCGCCTAAACCTAGACCAAGTCAACGACGCCTTCGAGTATATGCGCGAAGGCAGCGTAGCCCGCAGCGTGATAACCTTCTAGCAAACCGCCCGTAACGTAGGGGCGCCCCTTGTGGGCGCCCACCCCGCCGGGGACGGCCCGCCCCGCCCGGTATGCCGGGGCGCCGCCACCGCCGCGCCCGCCCGTAACTTAGGGGCGCCCCTCGTGGGCGCCCACCCCGCCGGGGACGCCCGCCCTGCCCGGTATACCCGCCCCGCCCGGTATGCCGGGCCGCCACCATCGCCGCCGCCCGCCCGTAACGTAGGGGCGCCCCTTGTGGGCGCCCACCCCGCCGGGGACGCCCGCCCCGCCCGGTATGCCGGGCCGCCGCCACCGCCGCCGCCCGCCCGTAACGTAGGGGCGCCCCTTGTGGGCGCCCACCCCGCCGGGGATGCCCACCCCGCCGGGGATGCCCACCCCGCCGGGGATGCCCACCCCGCCGGGGATGCCCACCCCGCCGGGGATGCCCGCCCGGTATGCCGGGCCGCCATCATCGCCGCCGCCCGCCCGTAACGTAGGGGCGCCCCTTGTGGGCGCCCACCCCGCCGGGGGCGCCCACCCCGCCGGGGACGCCCGCCCCGCCCGGTATGCCGGGACGCCGCCAACGCCGCCACCCCATCCGCCCGCAAAGGCCCTAACAATGACCACAATCTACGAACCCGTAGCCACCACCGACCTAGCCCGCATCCTGCAAGGGATGGCCGGGCCAGCCGCTGTCACGCCGGAGCCGACCGACGTTTTCCCCCGCGGCAAACGCCCCGACCTCCTCATTACCGCCCCCGGCCGCAGCCCGGTGGTAATCGAAGCCCGCCGGATTCCCGCCCCCGACCTAGAGCAGGACGCCATAGACCGTTTCGGTTTGGACGCCGTGATTCACGGGCGCGAACTGGAAACGGTTATCGCCCTGCGCTACCCCGCCGCCCTGACCGCCCTCAACGCCCACACCCCACTGGAGTACGCCGCCTTCACCCGCAACCCCGGCGGCGGCGTAACCCGCTTCCCCGAATCCGGCTGGCTCACCGGCCAGGCCGCCGACCTAGCCGACCTGATCCGCCTAGTATCCGTCCCCCAAAACGCCGTAGACCTAGCCGCCAACGCCCTGCAAGATGGCATCAACGTAGCCGCCGAAATACTGGACGAACTCGACACCCTGCGCCCCGGCGTCCCCCGCCAGATAGCCGAACTCCTAGGAATGGACAACGTGCCGCAGACCCGCCGCATGGCCTGCGCCATCATCGCCAACGCCCTTGTCTTTCACGAGCGCATCGCCGGTATGCACCCCGGCATCAGCAACCTTCGCGCCGTCTGCGGCCCCGACGTACCCGACCCCCAAGACCAAACCCTTACCGCTTGGGCCGCCATCCTCGCAATCAACTACTGGCCCATATTCGCCATCGGCAAAGACATCCTAGAGCAGTTGCCCGCCGATACCGCCCTGCGCCTGTTGCGGCGCCTGCGCGAAACCGCCGGCCAAGTCAACGGCGCCGGTGTCAGCAACGCCCACGACCTAACCGGCCGCGTGTTCCAGCGCCTCATTTCCGACCGCAAATATCTGGCGACTTTCTACACCCTGCCCCCATCCGCCGCCCTGCTGGCCCGCCTCGCCGTGGCGAAAATGGACGGCATAAACTGGAGCGACGCCCACGCCATCGCCAAACTCCGCGTAGCCGACTTCGCCTGCGGCACCGGCGCCCTGCTCTCCGCCGTCTACGAACAAATCGCCGCCCGCCACGAACAAGCCGGCGGCGACGCCGCTACCATTCACCCCGCTATGATGGAAGAAGTCCTCTACGGCTGCGACGTTATGCCCTCCGCCATCCACATCACCGGCTCCACCCTCTCCGGCATCCAGCCCGAAGCCGGTTTCAACCAGTCCCGCCTCTACACTATGCCCTACGGACGCCAAGACGACGGCAGCGTCAAAATCGGCTCCCTAGAACTGCTCCAGTCATCGTCGGTTATGACCCTGTTCAACACCAGCGACCCGGCCCTACGCACCGGCAGCATCGGCGAGGAAACCGCCGCCCAAGTCAACGTTGATGTACAGGATCTCAGCTTTGACCTAGTGATAATGAATCCGCCCTTTACCAGCAACACCAAGCATTATGACTCCGACGATGGGGTTGTGAACGCCGCCTTTGCCGCTTTCGACTCTACCGAAAGCGACCAAGATGATATGGCCGCCCGGATGAAGCTAATGACGGCGAAAACCTGCTACCACGGACACGCCGGGCAGGCTTCCGCCTTTACTGCTCTGGCCGACCGGAAAGTTCGGGGCGGCGGAGTCGTGGCCTTTGTGTTGCCTTTCACCGCCATTAACGGGCCGTCTTGGGCCAAGTTCCGTAAGCTGATTGCCGCCCAGTATACGGACATATCCATAATAAGCATCTCCGCCAATGGCAAAGATATGTCCTTTTCGTCGGATACCGGAATGGCGGAATGTCTGGTAATTGCCCGCAGAATTTCCACGGGTGAAAAGCCGGACTCCCGCGCCAATTTCGTGTCGCTGGTAGAACGGCCCGCAGGTTTCGCCGCCGCTTCGGAAATTGCCAAAGCAATCCTGAACATCACAGAGATACGGCGTCTAGAGGATGGGCCTTATGGCGGTTCTGCTATCCGTATCGGCGAATCCGACATTGGAGAGGTGTTGAGCGCCCCCCTTGACGACTACAAAAGCGGATGGGGCGCGGGCCGCATATCCGACGTTGCATTAGCGCAAACCGCCTATTCTCTATCCGCCGGGAAACTCTGGTTGCCGACGCAAGCGCAAGCGGTTGAAATTCCGATAGCGCATCTGAATCAGGTCGGAAAACGGGGATTGGATTCACAACTATTCATCAGCGCGGCGCACAAAGGCCCTTTTACAAAAGCGGCACCATCGCCAGTAGCGACTTATCCCACCCTATGGAACCATAATGCTAAAAAAGAAACGCGAATGATTTGTGAACCTGATTTCCAATTGCGCGTAAATATAGGAATGGAGAGCAAGGCTGCCGAGCTTTGGGAAACCGCAAGTCGTGTCCATTACAGTCGAGGATTTCGTTTCACTTCACAACCTATCGCGGTTGCATTTACAGAAAAGGAATCAATTGGGGGAGAAGCCTGGCCTAACGTCAACTTTTCTGACAAACGCTTTGACTACGCAATGTTAATATGGGGCAACAGTACGTTAGGGTTGCTATCCTACTGGTGGCACTCAAGTCGGCAGCAGGCTGGTCGGGGGAGAACAACATTCAAGGCTTTAGGCAGCCTGCCCATACTAGACTTCCGCGCCCTGAGCGACGCGCAACTAACCACCGCCGAAGCCATCTTTAACGAATTCCGCGACCTAGAGCTACAACCCGCCTACCTAGCCGACGCCGACCCCAACCGCGCCCTACTAGACCAACGTGTAATCCGCCAACTGCTAAACCTCCCCCAACCTACATACCAAGCCACCCGCCGCCTAGCCGCCAAATGGTGCGCCGAACCCTCCGTCCACGGCAACAAACGCCGCCCCCCAACCGCGAGGTATGCGGAATAGCCGGGGCCGCCCTCAAAGGGTTGACAATGGCCGCACTTATTGCTAAGTTAAGTTCGTAATCCGCGGAGTGGTTGGATAAGTCGTCGCGTTTTACGGGATAGATGCCAGACATAGCCGCGGATTAGCTATCTCAACCTAGATGGAAGGTTATACGATCAGCTTATGAATCTTGAGGTGATTGCTATATGGGTTGGCGCTATCGCCGGAATAATCGCAATACTGGGATCTATATTTAAATCAATTCAATGGCTGTGGAAAAAATATGGAAATCAAATTCACAACTGGTTTTCAAATTGCTTCCTTACTGCATCAAAGCTATGGCAATTCACAATAGCAGGCTGTGATGTAACTGCCAAGCAAATATCAAATGCTATAAATCGGTTACGTAAAATGATTGATCTGAGAATATTTACCCTGAAAGGTAGGAAAATGCAGGCAAATTTGGAACAGCCAGTTCAACGGGTACTAGAAATCGAAGGTTTGAGTAGAGACGAAAAATTGACACTACTCACCATTGCTCTGTATCGCGACGGGTCAGACACCCAAGGATTACCGATCATATTGACAGCCAACCCAGCGGCAGTGAAAAATTGTTTTTTGCAAATGAAAAATGCTAATCTAGGCAATTATGAGCTTTTATGCGGAAGGTTGGCGATTCATATCATGAAAGAAAACGAGGCGAAAAGTAAAGAGGATGAAACGAATTATCAAACCTATAAAATTCCTTGGGAAGGAATTTTGGAACCATTTTTCAAGGAAGTGTTGGACAAGTAACGGCTAGGATAAATCAGTACGTGAAGGATAGAGGCTAGATATGGTGATTCTGAACGCGCCCGGCGCGGACGCCGCCGCTACCGGAATGGCGCAAGAGGCCCTTGACGCCTTTGCCGAGGGGCTGGATGGCCGACAGCCGGGGCTTGAAGTAGTGGAGCTGGCCGCAAACATCGCCAACGCTGCTCTATCCCATATACCGCACCCGGAAGTGGCCTTTGACGTAGACGGCGCGTTGTCTTTCGACCTGCGGACGGCCAGCGGTTACTTGATATTCGCGGAACTAACCACGGACGGCGCATTAGACGCCAGCGTTTATGACGCCCAAAACAATCTAACGCAACGAATGCCGTCCGCCACCGCCGTAGAGCTAACCGCCTGGTTCCGCTATTCTAGCCAAACGGGTTGACCCAACCCCCAAATTGCTGATAGAGTTACTAGGTAAATCCGCGGAGTGGCCGGAGAACATCGTCCAGCCGCGCAGGATAGATGCCGGACATAGCCGCGGATTCCCTATATCCGTGGAGTGGCCAGAGAAACGCTTGTCCCGCCAATCGGGAAGGGCGCCGGACATAGCCACGGATTTTCCTTACCGCCCGCCCGGTTCCGCCTCCAAAGGCAGCAGTTCGCCGGTTAGCCGCCGCCAGCGTCGCTGTCGCTCCCGGCTGTTCAGAGTAACGCGGCGGGGTGGTTGTTGACGCAGGGTTTCCAGTTCTTGCAACAGCCTTTTGGCGTCGCCGACACTGGCGCCGATGGCGTCCAGTCCCATATTATCCTCGTAGAAATTGATGTGCAGTTTTTCCATTGCGTCGAACAGAATCCGCACATCGGGGCGTTGCCATTCCTCGGACAACTGAAAAGCGATGTCGCCCAGCAGACTGTGGCTATAGTGATTCCAGCCCCGTTGCGCGGCTACCGATTTAATTGCTTCGGCAACCGCGCCCCATCCCTTTTCCGACGCCTGCACCCTGTCGCCGGCCTGCAAATACTCGTCGGCTTTCTCTATGTAATGCCGGCTCAACGCGGCATACTTTTCCGGCCCGGAATCGGATAATTGCATCTCGCATCCCCTGCGCGTGCGGATTTCTTTTAATACCGCCACTCCGGCGCCCGCTTCTCCAGAAACGCCGTTATCCCCTCGTGCGCGTCCTCCTTCAGCAGATTATCCACCATCACCTGTTGCGCCACCTCATACGCCGCCGGACGGTTCAGCTCTATCTGCTGGTAGAACGCCGGCTTGCCCACGGCCAGGGTTTGGGCACTGGCCGCGGCTATCTGGCGGGCCAGGGCCATCACGCTGGCGTCCAGCTTGGCGTCGGGGACTACCCGGTTTATCAAGCCGATTTCCAACGCCTCCGACGCCGGTATCGGCGTGCCGGTCAGCAACATCTCCATCGCCTTCTTGGTGGTGGCGACGCTGCGGGCCAGGGCCACGCCGGGGGTGGTGCAAAACAACCCAATCTGCACGCCGGGGGTGGCGAAAGCGGCGGATTCGGCGGCCACGGCCAAGTCGCAGGTGGCGACCAACTGGCAGCCCGCCGCCGTTGCCAGCCCCTGCACCTGCGCGATGACCGGCTTGGGCAACAGCCGGATGGCCTCCATAACCTCAGTGCAAAGCGCGAAAACCGCAGTATAGGCTTCGGCGTCGCGGTTGATTATTTCGTTCAGGTCGTGGCCGGAACTGAACACCGGCCCCTCGGAACGCAGCACCACCACCCGCACGGCGGCATCCCCCTCGAAATCGCGCAACAGCCCCTTAAGCTCCCCCAGCAATTCGCTGGAAAGGGCGTTGCGCCGCCCCGGATTGTTCAAGGTAAGGACGGCCACCCCATCCTCAAGCTGGTATCGAATCAAATGTCCGGTCATCACTGTCTCCTCGCCGCAGGCAGGGACGGCGCCCCGCGCCCCTTTATTCATCCCGCGCCCTATTATTCATAAGGTTGCCGTTTCGAGTTTAGCAAAGCAACAGCCCCCGCGCTACGCCGGGAACGTCCAGCCCCTTATCGTCTGAATCAGGATTTGCCACCCTGCCCTCTGTCACCCTGAGCGCAGCGAAGGGTCTCACTGCCCAAGCCGGGATTCTTCGCTATTGTCTGAATCAGGATTTTCGGGATTAAAAGATTTTCAGGATATTGCTAATCAGGTGAATCCTCAAATCCCGAAAATCCTGATTCAGACAAAAACCAAAAGCCCCCGGCCAGCCGCGGAAACTACGCCGCGCGGGAAATCGCCAGCGTAGCCAGCATCCGCGCCACCAAAGGCCCATCGCCCCCGGCGAAAGCCCCGGCGCGGCAGACGGTGACGCTACGCCCCGGGCGTAGCACCTCGGCGCGGGCGGTGACTATATCACCGGACGCCGGGGCCAAGAAATTCAGCTTGTGTTCGGCGGTGGCCGCCCCGTCGTCGGGAGAGCTGAGGCTCAGGGCGGCCAGCACACAGGCGTCGTCCAGCAGCGCGGCCACGATGCCCCGGTGCAACACGCCCGGCGCGGCGGACAGGGCCTCGCCGCAAGGCAGCGCGATTTCCACCGCGCCCGGCGATACGGCGGACAGCCAAGCCCCCCACCGGGCCGAGGCCGACTGCTCGCGGAAAGCATCGGCCACCCGGTCGGCGTAGAGCGGATCGCGGGGCGTGAACCGGCCCACGGCGGTACTAAAACTCCACCGCGTCTTTGTAACGGCGCATCATCTCAATGTGTTCGTCCGCCGTTTTCAGCCCGCCGCGCCGGTTCTCGATGGACAAGTGGGACGCGCCCATCTCCCGCCAGGCCGCCGTTTCCGCTATCCAATCCTCGGGGGACGCGCCCATAGTTTTCAGCCGCCCGTCCAGCCCCAGCGCGGCGGGGTCGCGCCCGCACTCGGCCATATAGCCGTGAACCTTGTCCTGCAAGGCGCGTCCGGCGTCATCCGGGCCGAAGTTGGGACACCAGCCGTCGGCGATGCGAGCCAAGCGGCGCAACGAAACGTCGGGCGGAATCGGCGCGGCCGGGCTGCCCACGCCCAGCCAGACCGGAATGGGCCGCTGCACCGGCAAGGGGTTGATGCCCGCGTGGGTGATGTCGTGCCAGCGCCCGTGAAAGTCTACCGACTCCTTAGTCCACAGTTCCCTCATAACCCGGATTTGCTCGGCGCTGCGGGCGCCCCGGTCGTTGAAATTCTGCCCCAGCGCCTCAAACTCCACAAAGTTCCAGCCGACGCCGATACCCAGCCGCAGCCGCCCGCCGCAGAGAACGTCTATCTCGGCGGCCTGTTTCGCCACCAGTACCGTCTGCCGCTGCGGCAGAATCAGTATGCCGGAAGTTAGCCCCATCCCCGGAGCCACCGCCGCCAAGTAGCCCATCAGTGTCATAGACTCATGCACCACCGACTCGTGGTTGTACATCCCGAACAAGGGATGGTCATACTGCCGGGCGTCCGCCCCCAGCACATGGTCGGCGATAAACAGGTAGGCATAGCCCATATCCTGCGCCGCCTGCGCAAAATCGCGGACAGCCCCCCGGTCCGGCTCAATCTCCGTCTGCGGGAAAATAACTCCAATCTCCATAGCCGCTCCAATAGGTGAATGGGTCGGGAAATATCCTGATTTGGGATATTTAAGGCAACAAAAATATCATATCCCTAATATGAATAGAATACCTCCAGATGCTTACTCGAGATTTCGCCGGGCACTGATAGAGGCCCGTCAAGCAAGCGGACAGACTCAATCGGAACTCGCCGCCGGATTAGGCGTGTCTCAGTCTTTCGTCTCCAAGTACGAGCTGGGCGAGCGCAGGCTGGACGTAATCGAGTTCCTGCGGATTGCGGAAGTTCTTGGCGCGAATGTCTACCGCCTCATCCGGCAAATCACCGCCGGGGAAGATTTTACTCCATCCGCCGACGTGCTGGAAGAGTTGGGGTTGACGGCAACGGACTTAACCACCCTAGTACACGATAACCCAAGCCTTAGATGTATGGTTATCGGTTACTCCGCTGAACAGAAGCTCCGGGCTAACTGGCTATCCGGCAACGACGTCACCTACATCGGCAAGCCGGACGACCACGACCGCCGGAATAAGGGTGACCACGTAATAGAATACCAAGGCAATCAGTTCGCTATTGAGATTAAATCTCTCCAAACTAGGATGGTTGTCAAAGACGGCGATATTTGGCGTGGCAGAGCGCAGGTTGATGCCAGCGACCGCCGTGCAGTAGTTCTGACAGATGGAAGCTCCCTTAATACCACGTTGCTAACAGTCGGAGAATTCGATGTTCTGGCGGTAAATTGTTTCGCCTTTGGACAAGGGTGGAATTTCGCTTTCGCCAAGAACGAGGACTTACCTCGAAGCCGTTATAGGAATTACACCCCCGAGGTTCGCAATCAGCTCCTTGCCAGTCTTGTGCCGGTTTCTTGGCCTCCTGAACCGCCATTTAGCGACAACCTCTTTACGATTCTTGACAGCTTGATAAGCGACCGGGTGTCTTAACGCAGCTGCGAGCTAATTCCGCCTATTTTCTTTAACAAACACCAGAAAATACGAATGATTTTTCCTGGCGTGAACCTGTTTTTTCAATCTGGTCACAGCCGGTTTGTTGGGGCGCACAACTACAAACAAGTCTTTAGCGTAAAAGCCTGTTGACTCGTAATAGTTGATTATCTCCACGTGCGTGAGACGCTGGCGGTTTGCGCTTACCTCGTCCTGACACTTTACGATTAGGACGCCATTTCGCCTAAGCACTCGAAACGCTTCTTGCCCGGCTTTACGGTATAACTCCGTAACGGCGTCGTGCCATTTGGCGTTTTCCGGCTTTTCATGGCCGTTGGCGTAGTGTTCCCGAAAGGCCGAATAACTGCCTCCGCCTGCTTTCTGGCTTGCGTCGTTCCTGAAAAAACCTTCCATATACGGCGGATCCAGCACTACGCAGTCAATTTCGCCATCCAGGTACGGTAAATCCCGGCAATCCACCCCCATTGATATGTCCGTAGCCCGGACATCGTAGGCCCCTTCACGGACTTTCTGCCAGAAAACGCCTTTCCCCCAAGTTACGTCGGCTACAGTTGCCCCCTCCGGGACGTGCAGACGCAGGATTTGGGCGAAAACATCCGCGTTTCCGCTTACGTGAGCGGATACAGTGACATCGCTGGTAGCGATGCCCCCCTGCACCCGTCGGCTGCCCCGGTTTTCCGGCGGGAGATTCATCCGAAATTGGCCTTTCGCCTCAGACATCGGTTCATCCATCAGTTTTCCGCAGCCGCTCCCTTCAGGCTTTACCCTGAATATGCGAGGGTAGTTTATTGAGATGATTGCGAAATTTCCCCTTTTGTCACCCTTCATTTAGCTCAGTGCGACAAAGTGACCGGACAACAAACAGGAATTTCGCAATTGTCCCAATCAGGAAATTATACGCCTTGCCATCCCCCCACGCCCGCCATCCCCCCGTCACCATCCCCCTACTCCAGCAACCGCGCTTTCTGCCCCTCAAACTCCTCGCGGGTGAGGTAGCCCTGCTCCAGCAGGCGGGCCAGACGCTCTAGGTCGCCCGCTACCGAGGCGGTGCCGACGGGGGCCTGCGCCACCGCCCGGTCTACCTGCCGGGCGTCGGTTACGCCGCAGAGGCCCATCGCTACGCTGAGCTCGTTGCGCAGGATTTCCAGGCAGTGGCGGACGCCGTCCTCGCCGCCGACGGAAAGCCCCCAGAATATCGGGCGGCCCACGAAAGTGGCGCGGGCGCCCAGGGCCAGCGCCTTCAGCACATCCGCCCCCTTGCGGATGCCCCCGTCCAGATACACCTCCAGCCGGTCGCCCACAGCGTCGGCGATGGACGGCAACATATCTATGGAGCCGTCGGTGCCTTGCAGCGCGTGGCCGCCGTGGTTCGACACCACCAGCGCCTCGACGCCATGCTCGGCGCACAGCCGGGCATCCTCGGCGGTCTGAACGCCCTTGACTATCAGGGGCATCGTGGTAAGCGAGCGCAGCCATTCTAGGTCGCGCCAGTTGAGAGCCGACTCAAAGCTCTCGGCGAAGTTTTCCCTTGTGGGCAGGTTGGGCAATTCGATGCCCTGAAAATTCTTGAGAGTGCGCTCGGCCTCCAGAATGTAGGCGTAGCGGTGTTCGCGCTCGCGGGAATTGGCGCCCAGATTGTCCACCGTGAGCATCATCGCGGTGTAACCGGCGTTCTCGGCGCGGCGCACCAGTATTTCGGTAAGCTCCCGGTTCTGGAAAAAGTATAGCTGGAACCACAGCGGATTATCGGCAACCTCGGCCACTTCCTCGATGCTGTAGCTGGACGCCGTGCTGAGGCCCATTATCGTGTCGGCGGCCGCCGCGGCGCGGGCCGAAGCCAGCTCGCCGGCCGGGTGCGCCCGCTGGTGCGTGCCGGTGGGGGCCAGCATCACCGGCAGGCTGATCCGCTGCCCCAGAACCTCAGTGGACATATCCCGCCGGCTCACGTCCACCAGCACCCGGGGGCGCAGCTTGACCGCCTCCATCGCCCGCACGTTAGCCGTGTTGGTAGTCCAGTCGGGCGCGTCCAAATCGCCAAACAGCCGGTCGAACAGCGCCTTGGGCATAGTTTCCTTGGCCCTTGCTTCGTAGTCGCCGATGGTGAGCATAGAGTTCTGCGTAGTCATCCCTAATCCTCCTGACAATTGGGGGCGCTAGTGTCCGAAACGAAACGGGGCGGGGGCGGCCACCCGCGTCACGGCGGCGGAGCGCGGCGGCGGGTAAGCAGATAACCGGCCGCCAACACCGCAACGAATATCAGCAACAGATAGCCAATCACCGAACCCGCTATATGACTCAGAAACATATAAAGCAGGAATCCGCCGGTCATTACGGGAACCATCATCACCATAACCGCCGCCGCCCCGGCGGCCTGCAATGCCAGAGTGCCAAGCTGCGGGAACAGCCCCGTCGCCGCGGCCTGCGCCCGTTCCGGCTGCGGCGCCAGCGTAAACTGCGACCAGTTCCGCCGGATACGCAGGAACAAAAACGCAAACACCGCGCCCCCAACGATGAGCGCATACTGCCAGAAATCCGACAGAAAGTAGAGAAAGAAAAAAAGAACGGCAACTGCGGCGGTGATAAAGCCCAGCAGGAAAAGGGCGGCTATCGGCAGCGCCGCCTTGATTGCTTCGCCGTGGGCCCTGATGACCGAATTGGAGCGGGCATACTCGATAATGCCCAGCACGGCCAGGCCGGATAGCGCAATCCCAATCCAGATGGCGGCTTCAAGCATATCGTCACGGCCCTGCGGCCCACCGGGGCCAACCGCCCCCAACAGGCCGCGCCAACCCCGCATAACCCAGAATATGTAATCTCACCGGCAGCCGGCCATTTTCCCGATAAAGCCCGGGCCATCCAGGGCCTCTGGATTCTTGGCCTAATTGTCTGAATCAGGATTTTCAGGATTAAAGGATTAACCGGATGGAAAAATCCTGAAAATCCCAAAATCCGGTAAATCCTGATTCAGACAAAGATTCACCGGACGGAAAAATCCCGAAAATCCTAAAATCCGGTAAATCCTGATTCAGACAGCCATCACAGCGCGTGCAACGCGGGAATCACCTCGCTACCCACCAAGTCTATATGCTCCAGCACCTCGCTTTGGGACATTTCGGGGTAGAACAGGCGGATGGCTACGTCGGTGAAGCCCATCCGTTGGTAGGCGGCGATTTGCTCGATGCACTCCTCGGGGCTGCCCACCAGAAAGGTATCGTCCATCAGCGTTTCCAAATCCCCGGTGACCTTGCGGGTAAGCTCGCCGTCGCTGCCGTGCAGCCCGTGGTGGGCGTATACCTCATACTTGCGGGCGAAGTTGCTGCGGGCCCGCTCCAGAGCATCCTCGTGGTTGGGGGCGCAGAAAAACTCGCGGACGATGACCATTTCCTCGGGCGCATCGTGGCCGTTGGCCTCCAGCGTGCGGTGGTAAAGGTCAATCTGGTGGCGGATGGACTCATTGGACTGGGCCGGGCCGACGTAAAGGATTTCGCCCTCGCGCCCGACCCGCTCCACCGCCGGGTCGCTCATAGCCGCCTGCCACACCTTGGGGTAGGGCTGCTGGAAGGGCCGGGCAGTGGGCCGGGCGCCGGTGACCCGGTAGTAGCGCCCCCGGTGCGTCACCTCGTCCTCAGTCCACAAACGGCGCATCAGCCCCATCGCCTCGGTGCAACGCGCCCCCCGCTGCGACATCCGCGTGCCAAAGGCTTCGCACTCCTCGGGCCGGTAGCCCAAGCCGATGCCCAGAATAAACCGCCCCTCGGCGATATGATCCAGCGTAGCCGCCTGCTCCGCCACATCCACCGGATTCAGCAAAGGCAGCAACAGCACCGACGTCGCCAGCATCATATCCCCCGGCTCGGCGGCCAGCCGCGCCAGCACCGGCCACGGCTGAAAGTGCTGGAAAGGGTCTATCAAGTAGTGATGCGCCCAGCAATATATGTCAAACCCGGCGTCCCGCGACGCCCGGAACTGCGCCAAATGATTCTGCCACTGCTGCTGATGCCCAATGGAATCCCGCTGGACAACCTGCCCCACCTGATAGCCTACGCGCATAGCCGCTTCCCTCAAACCGACATTTTTTTAACGCCGAGAGCGCAGAGATTGACGCAGAGGACGCAGAGTTTTGGTCGAAGGCGTATCCTCTGCGCCAATCTCTGCGAACTCTGCGTTGAAAAATTACTCCCCGACCCGGCGGTACTTAACCAGCCGGTGGCCCTCCAGGTTCTGGTTTACGTAGATGTCGCCGTGGGAATCCACCCAAACGGCGTGCGCCCCCTGGCCGTGGCCCACCTCCACCGGGCTGCCCCAGCGGGCCAGTATGTCGCCCTCGATGTCCAGGATGGTCATAAAGCCGTCCAGCTCCGGCACATACACCGCTTCGTCGCCGTCTATGTAGATGTCGCAGGGGCGGGCCAAGCCCAGCCACTGCTCCAGATAGTTGCCGTCGCCGTCGAAAATCTGGACGCGGTTGTTCTCCCGGTCGGCCACGAAAACCCGCCCGTCGGTATGCACCCAAACCCCGTGCGGCACATGAAACTCGCCGGGGCCGGTCTTGCCCGGCTGCCCCCAAGACTCGACAAGGCTGCCGTCGCTGGTAAAGCGGTGGACGCGGGCGTTGCCGTAGCCGTCGGAAATATACAAGTCGCCCGACGGAGAAATAGCCACGTCGCTGGGGCTGTTGAACGGCCCCGCGGCCCGCTCCACCACATCGCTGTAGCGGCCCGACCAGCCGGTATCCGACGGCTTATCCCACTCGCCCATGGTCATCAGCAGGTTGCCCTCGGGGTCATACTTCAGCACCACGTGACTGTTTTTCACCGGCATAAACAGGTTTTCGTCGGCGTCTATAAACATCCCGTGGGCGTCGGGAAGCTGCCCCTCCCCCCACGAAGCCAGAAAGTTGCCCTCCCGGTCCAGCACAATCAGCGGATGCTCCCCCCGGTTGAACAGATACACCCTGTCCTGCGAATCGGTGACAATCGCCGTCTGCCCCAGCGCCCACCCCTCGGGCAGCTTCTCCCAACCGGGTACGATTTCGTAGGTATACTTGCCCTTGCCAACGGTTGCCATCTCGACAACTCCTCTTTGGATTTGACTGCCAAGCCCCGTCAAACGCGCTCAATCAGTCATCGTCATCATCATCCTCGTCGTCTTCGTCATCATCCTCCTCATCGTCAAACATTTCCACGTCGTCCACCAGATCCAGGTCGAACCACTCATTGATTATGCCCGAAACCATGACCACGAAGGGGTCATCCTCATCGCCGTCGGTCATTATGAAAGAGGACACATCAGAGCTGGCATCCTCATTCTCGCCCCGCCAGATATACTCCACCGACGGTTTATCGGAGTAATCCCCGCCAAGAATCAGGCCCGCCCCGACGGCCCGCCCGCCGTTGTCCAGCGCCGAATCAACCGCGCGTTCCTCATAAGGAATCCCGGCATCGTCAAGAACCTTCTTGGCCGACCGCATCGCCTCCTCAACCATGTCTGCATCAGGGCCAATAGGCCGGAAACGGATAACATACCCCATCGCCGTCCCCCTTATATCAGCATCCCGTTTGTGAGTATCCCGTGATCCCCGCCCCCCCGTGACTCCCGCCGCCCCGTCATTCCCGCGAAAGCGGGAACCAACCGGCCCTTGCCACGGAAAGGCCGTCCTGCGCCCGCCTAATACAGCGTAAGGGTTTCGATAACCGCCTGCTCCAGCTCGCGGGCGCGTACCGCCACCTGCTCCGGTGCCAGGCCGCCCAAAGGATGCGGGAAGCCCAGCGGCCGGAAGTCGCGGCGGCCAAAGGTATGGGCATGGCGGAAAGCCGAGTTCAGGAACGGGTCGGTGCATAGCACCACCGTAGGCACGCCCCGATTTTCCAGCGTCATTGCGTCGTGCACACTGCACGCAGTGCAGGAACCTCAATCGGCGATGGCAGTCACCACGAAGTCGCAGCGCACCGCCAGTTGGCCGATAATCTCGTCCGACGCCGGCCGGGAATATACGTACTTGTCCACGGCCACGGAATCGCCCAGCTCCAAATCCCTGTCCAGCAGTTCGCGCACATTATGCAACAGCAGCCCGGCGTTGGCCTTGCGGTTGCCCAAAAAACCGCCCACCTTGCCGTGCAGCGTGTCCAGCCGGGGCGCGGGCCGCCAGCGATTGGCCGCCTCCGGGTCTACCGGGCTGAGAATCCCCATCAGCCGCAGGCGTTCCTCAACATCATTGGTTGCGGTGGTCATACATCCCCCCAAACAGCGTGTTTCCAAATTCTTGCGAATCAGATTCCCTCAATCCGGCGCGTAACGGCGCGGGAACCCCAGCCGGGCAGATAAACCGAGTGCGGGCCGCCCGCGCCGCCCGCCACGAATATATGTATCCGGTCGGGCGCCCGCACCACCGGCACCATCTGCCCGTCGTCCTCCGGGTCAATAAACCGGGGCCAGAAATGCCCGCGCCGGGCGTCCCCCTGGGGCGGCCCGCCGCGCTTCAGCATCCGCACCGGCTTGCGGGCGTGCTCAAAAAGAAACTGCCGTATGTCCCGCTTGTTCCAGCCGTCGGCGTACAGAAACTTGGCGTGTTCCGGCCCGATGGCAACGAAAGTGTCGCCCATCACATACATCTGAACGTTGCCCAGAGTGCACATAGTATCGGCCAGCACCGTCAGAAAGTCCCGGGAGTTGGCCGCATGATACATAATGTTATGAGGCGCCTCGGCGGGAAACACCGTCACCGTGCTGTCCGATGCGCCGTAGCCCAGCTCCACGTGCATCGGCTGCCACGGATTGGCCCCTTCGTCCTCGGCGACGCAATAGGTATAGGCCCCCGGATGCCCGAAAGTGGCCTTGTTGGTTTCGCCGGGAATCGCCCCGCCCAAGTTGACCAAAGCCAGCTTGACCGCCCGGCCAATGGTGGCGTTGGCCCGCCATCCCGCCCCGAAGCAGTTATAGCCGCCGTTGATGCCGAGCTGCTGAACAACGGGGCCGTTGACGATAAGCAACGGCGTATGAATCCCGGTAGAACACATCACGCCCCGCAGATTGAACCGCTCGTCCATCATCGCTTGCAGGGCGGTAATGACCACCGGCAGATGCTCCGGGACGCACCCCGCCATCACCGCGTTGACCGCGATGCGCTCCACCGTCGCCCGCCCCCCCAGCGGCGGCAGCTCGGCGACCAGCTCCCCCCCGTCCCGCCCGCTGCCGGCCACAAACCGGCGCACCAGCTCCTCCGACGGCGGCACCACCGGCAGCCCGTCGGTCCAGCCGCTCTCAAACATCAACTCAATAGCATCAACAAGTTCCGTCGAAAGCATAGTACAAATCGTCCGCAACAATCTGGCAACGAACCCAAGCTCGCCCCCCGCGAGTGTAAAGCGGCCATAAGAGCGTGTCAAACGCCAAGCCACTCTGAGCAACCCCCCGCCACTCTGAACAACCCCCCCGCCACTCTGAGCACCTCCCCCCTGTCATTCTGAGCAAAGCGAAGAATCTCCCCTATGGCCGCCAAGACCCTTCCCCCGCCCCCAGCCCGCCCCAACCCCCCCCAACTCTCGCCAAATCCCCCCGCGAGCAAAATTCCGTATTGCGCCGGGCAGCATTGCCCGATACAATTGAACCTATGGTTGAACGGACTAGCCAAGCTCGCCCCGGGGGCGAGCCGATTTACGGGTGCAGGTGTACGAGCGTGGCCGAAGCCACGCTACCTTGGCATCTCAAAAGTGAGTGGGTATGAGCGGGAGAACCTGTCCGGCGCCCCCGGATGTACGCCGTCAAGCGCACACCCTTAAAGAAGCATCATGAGCAATAGAGTAGGCAGAGCCCTACTGCTCGCCATCCTGGGCACGGCCGTCTTCGCGGTCGCGCTCATGGCCTATTCCTTCCCGCTGCCAACCAGCTCTGCGACCTACTGGTCCAGCGCGTCGGCCACCAGCACCACGCCATCCAACCCGGACGGCGCCCCCACCAGCACCCCAATCGTGCCGCCGCCGCCCGCACCGGACGATACCGACACCGGCACGCCCCTCATGCCGCCAACACCCATACCTCCGACGCCCGTAACCCCAACGCCGGTAACGCCAACTCCCGTCACGCCAACGCCCATACCTCCGACGCCGGTAACGCCGACGCCCAACCCGGACGTCACCCCCACCAGCACCCCGCCGGTAACGCCAACACCCATACCCCCAACGCCGGTAACCCCGACGCCCACCCCGGCCGTCACCCCCACCAGCACCCCGCCGGTAACGCCAACGCCCGTAACCCCAACGCCGGTAACCCCGACGCCCACCCCGGCCGTCACCCCCACCAGCACCCCGCCGGTAACGCCAACGCCCACCCCGGACGTCACCCCAACCAGCACCCCGCCGGTAACGCCAACGCCCGTACCCCCAACGCCGACGCCCACCCCGCCCGTCACCCCAACCAGCACGTCCCCCATAACTCCAACGCCTGAAACCGCCACCAGCACCCCGCCCACCCCGGACGGCAACGAAACCAGCACGCCCCTCATAACGCCCACGCCTGAAACCGCCACCACCACGCCGCTATGGTTCAGCCAAACCATAGCCACCCAAACCTACACCGCCAACCAGCCGGTAAGCGTCACCCTCCCCGCCGCATCCGGCGGCGCCGCGCCCTTGACCTACACCCTCGAACCCGCCCTGCCCGGCGGCCTGTCCTTCGACCCCAACACCCTTTCTATATCCGGCGACCCCGCCGGGTTCAGCCCCCCGACGCTCTACCGCCTGACCGCCACCGACGCCAACGGCGATTCCACCGGCCTGCAATTCCTAATCGAAGTCAACGCCGCTGAGACCGCCCAATCCGCCGCCACAATCACCGCCGTGACCATCACCTCCACCGCCCCTATAGAGGATAGCGCGGCCGCCCCCTACCCGGCCGCCGCGAACATCGACGTAACCCTAACCTTCAGCGACCACGTCACCGTCACCGGCTCGCCCCAACTCGCCATCGCCGTCGGTTCGCGCACCCGCCGGGCCGAATACCGCGCCGCCGCCACCTCCACCATCACCTTCCGCTACGTCGTCACCGGCGCCGACCGCGACAGCGACGGCATCAGCATCGCCGCCAACGCCCTAACCCTCAACGGCGGAACCATCCGGTCCGGCAGCCTTGACGCCGACCTAGACCTAGGCAGTCACGCCCTAACCGCCCAGTCAACCCACAAGGTAGACGGCGGCGGCGCATCCTTCGACGGCGTAACCTCCCCCGCCTACACCTTCGAGTCAGGGGTAAGCCAGACGGTCACCCTGCCCGCCGCCGCCGACGCCGACGGGAATCCGCCCTACGCCCTCGCCAACACGCCCAGCCTGCCGATCGGCCTAACCTTCGACGAACACACGCGCACCATAACCGGCGCGCCGGGCCCCGTTACCGCGACCACGACCTACACCCTCATCGCCAACAGCGCCACCATCGGGTTGGGCTCCGACACCCTCCCGTTCACTATTCAGGTCATCCAGCCGACGCCCTCCGTCGCCCGCGTAAACATATCGTCCGTCGCGGGCAGCGAGTCCGGCTACGTCGCCAACGACTACATACACGTAGAAGTCGCCTTCAGTGCCTCGGTTACCGTCACCGGAACCCCCCGCCTTGCCCTCGCCATCGGCGATAACACCCGGCAGGCGCAGAACCACTTGGTTTCCGGCGATACCCTCTACTTCCGCTACCTAGTCGCCGCCTCCGACGCCGACCAGGACGGCATCAGCATCGCCGCCGACGCCCTCACCCTCAACGGCGGAACCATCACCGCAGTCACCGGCGGCCGCGCCGCCCTGCTGTCCCTAGGCACCCACGCCATCTCCAACGCCGCCAGCCACTCGGTCAACGACCCCGTCCCATCCTTCGGCGACGCCACCATCGAAAGAGTCTGGTGGCTCGAAAAAGACGGCGCCATCACCCCCGTAGTCCTGCCCCAAGCCACCGGCGGCGACGGTTCCCTCACCCACACCCTGTCGCCCTCCACTATGCCCCCGGGTATGACCTGGAACCCCTCCACCCGCACTATATCCGGCACCCCCACCACGCCAACTTTGCGGAGTCCCCTAGGCTATACCTGGACCGCCACCGACTCCAACGGCGACTCCGTAAGCCTGCCCTTCAGAATCCGCGTGACCGACCCCAAAGGCCCCGCCCCAGGCAACGTAACCCTCACTACCACCGTGGGCAAAGACAATTATCTGACCGGAGAAACCATATCCGTAACCGTCAGATACAACGATCGGATGCGCGTCATTACCGACAACGGGACGCCCTACCTTAATCTGATAATCGGAGACAAAACCCGCCGCGCCGCCTACAACGCCGGTTCCTCCGACGCCGCCAACGCCGGCAACCGAGCCGCCGGCCTCGAATGGCATTTCCTGCTCTTCGATTACGTCGTTCAGGCCGACGACTTCGATGGCGACGGGATAGCCGTCCCCGGCGACGCCCTGCGCCTGAACGGGGGCAAGATACGCACGGAAACCCGCCCCCGACAGGACGCCAAGCTGCACCTAGGCTCCCGCGCCATCGCCAGCGGCGACAGCCAAAGCTCCAAAGTGCAGGTAAACGACACCGCCCCCACCTTCGGCGACGCCACCATCGAAAACCGGCTATACGACGTCAACACCACCACCACCCCCGTCGTCCTGCCCCAAGCCACCGGCGACGGCGCCATCACCTACTCCATCTCCCCCGCGCTGCCCGCCGGTATGACCTTGACCGCCGCCACCCGCACCATCGCCGGTACGCCAACCACCTCTACCCCGTCCCGCACCTACACCTGGACCGCCACCGATGCCGACGGCGATGAAGCCGACCTCACTTTCACCATCGAAGTGCGAAATCCCTCCGGCCCAGCCGTTGAAAGCCTGCAAAAATTCACCCTGTCAACGGACACCGAGATAGGAACCGCCGACAACTACTGGCCCAACGAAACCATCCGCATACTGGTTCGCTATCCCACTAACCTGACCGTCACCGGGTCGCCCCAGCTCACCCTGATAATCGGCGACAAGACGGTCAAGGCCACCTACGACGCCGCTAACAACAACGCCCTCAATTCCCTGTTATTCCGGTACGCCATCCAGTCCGACGACTGGGACGGCGACGGCATAGCCATCCCCGCCGACGCCCTGCGCCTCAACGGCGGCACCATCCGCGCCTCCGACAGCGGCCTGGACGCGCAGCTCAACCTAGGCACCCACGCCGTCGCCAGCGGCGACGCCAACAGTGCCGCTATGCGAGTCGCCGACACCTCGCCCTCCGCCGGCGGCGAGTATGCTTTGAGCAGCCGCCGTATCGGGTTGAACACGCCGGTAATGCTATGGTTGGCGAGCGATGTAACGGGCGACGCCCCCTTCACCTTCACCGTCTCCCCCGACCTGCCGGCCGGCCTGAGCATCGGAACCTTGGCCGACCCTGACAGCAACGTCGGCGTCGGTCGCCCCCACCTGACCGGCCAGACCAGCGTCGCCGGCCGCACTAGGCACCAAATCACCGCAACCGACCGCGACGGCGACAGCACCATCCTCGGAAGCTACTACGCCAACGGCCTGCTTGTCCCCGGAGAATTCACCCTCACCGCCACCACCACCGCTATGGTGAGCGAGACGGAAATACTCTCCACCCCCTACGCCAACAGCTCCTACGGCGCCACCGAGATAATCGAAGTCGCCGTAGGCTTCGACCGGGCCTTTAACTCGAGAAACCTGACTAACTCAACCCTGTCCATCACCATCGGAAACAATGCCCGCGCCGCCGCCTATGACCGCACCGACGCCGCCGGCCGCCTAATCTACGCCTACACCGTCCAGTCCTCCGACCGCGATGCCAACGGCCTCAGCATCGAGGCCGCCGCCCTGAAAATGAACGGCGCGGAAATCTGGGATGCGGTATCCACCACCCTCGTAAACCCCAACCTAGGCACCCACGCCGTAACCAACCACTCATCCCACAAAGTCAACGGCGCCCTAGCCACCGCTATGGCCGTCAAAGCCGTCGCCATCCTAAGCTCCCCCGCCAATTCCGACGGCTACGACGCAGGCGAAGTCATCAAGGCCAAAGTAACCTTCGCCAAACCCGCCACCGTAACCGGCGCCCCCCAACTCGCCCTAACCATCGGAACCGCCACCCGCCAGGCCGCCTACCAGTCCGCCGAATCCAATCACGACTACCTGATTTTCTCCTACACCGTAACCGCCAGCGACAAAGACGCCGACGGCATCACCATCGCCACCGGCGCCCTCAACCTGAATAGCGGAACCATCCGCGACCCGGCGTCAGCCAACGCCGTCCTCAACCTAGGAACCCGCGCCATAACCAACGCCTCCGCCCACAAGGTCTATGCCCCGCCGCGCGTAACCGGACTCGCCATCCTGTCCACCCCCGCCGCCAACGGCACCTACGCCGCCGGCGAAACCATCCTGTTGCAGCTTACCTTCAGCGAATCCACTAACACCCGCAACACCCCATACGCCCCGCAAATCGCGCTGAATATCGGCGCCAACACCCGGCAAGCGGCATTCTTCACCGACGGCAGCGGGCGGCGGAACCTCTACCGCTACGTAGTAACCCAAGACGACTTTGACGGCGACGGCATAAGCATCGCGTCCGATGCGCTGACCCTGCCGAACAGCCATCTGCTCAACGGGGCCAGAATCTGGTCGTCCATTGATTTTAATGACCCCGCGGTTCTTTCCCTAGGAACCCACGCCATAACCAACGACCCGGCCCACCGGGTACGCGATATGGCCCCCGCCCTGCCCGACATCCCGGCCCAGCACTACCTCGTCGGAACCGCCGTGGACTTCACCCTGCCCGACGCCACCAGCGGCGATGCCCCCGTCACCTACGCCCTGGCCCCCTCGTCCCTCCCGGCCGGCCTAACCTACGCCGTCACAAACCCCAACACAACCACCACCCTCCGCAAAATAACCGGAACCCCAACCGCCACCACCACCGCCCGGGACTACACCTGGACCGCCACCGACGCCGACGGCGACACCGGCCAGACATCCCTCAGCATCACCGTCGCCGCCGACAACGCCCCCAAAATCACCGACGTGCGGATCTACTCCAATCCCAGACCCGGTTCCGACAACACCTACGTCGTCAATGACATCTACCCCATTTGGATCGACGTGCAGTTCGACCAAGAAGTGGACATAATCGGCGGGAACCCCAGGAGAATCAATAACCTTCGACCTGTCGCGGATTTTCCGCAGCTCGCCCTAGAGATCGGCTCCGAGACTGTTCAGATGGGCTTCGGCCCCGGCGGGGCCCATGCCAACCTCTGCCCGACCTGCGTCGCAATAGACTGGACGACCCTGCGGTTCCAGTACCTCGTCCAGGCCGACGACAAGGACGCCGACGGCATCAGCGTCCTCCCCGGCGCCTTGACCCTGAACGGCGGAAAAATAGTCAGCCGCGGCACCGGCCCCGGCGCCTCCCCCGCCGGCCTAGACGCATCCTTGGCCCTAGGCACCCACACCATCACCAACGCCGCCAACCACAAAGTGGACGGCGCCCTGCACCCCGCGCCCATCGTGTCCCGCCTCTCTACGCACCACTTCGTTGACCCCGTACCCGCCAGCGGCTACCGCCCCGGCGACAAAATGCGGGTTTGCCTCGGTTTCTCCGAACCCGTCTACTTCACCGGCAGCCCCAAACTCGCCCTCCAAGTCGGCCCCCGCACCCGCGAAGCCGCCTTCTCTACCGGCCGCCGCGCGTGGTTGGCCGACCCCAACGCCCCCTATGGAACCCTCTGCTTCGATTACACCTTCCAGATCAACGACTACGACTCCGACGGCGTCGGCGTCATAGACATCAAAGACGCCCAAGGCAACGTCACCGTCAACGCCCTGAAACTCGACGGCGCCACCATCCGCAACGCCCGCGGCACCGGCGTCCTGCCCGACTTGCTCGGCTACGCCAAAACCGCCCTCTCCCAATTCCGCGTCTTCAGCCCCCCCGAAATCACCGCCGTAACCGTCATTTCAACCCCCAACCAGAGCGGAACCTACTCTTGGGAAGCCGACCTCAAAATCGCCATTGACTACGACCAGCCCGTAACCTACGCCCCCAGCCCAACCAGCGCCACCAGCACTATGCGCCTGACCGTCGGCATAGATTCCGGCAACCACGACTTCCATACCTCCGCCGCCGACACCGCCAGCCGCGCCAACGGCATCGTCTTCAAGCACGACATAATGCTCGCCGACCTAGACGCCAACGGCATATCCCTAGCCGCCAACGCCCTCAAGCTCAACGGCGGAACCCTGCAAGACTCCGACGGCGAAACCGCCCCCATAGACCTTACCGGCTTCACCTTCACCAACAAACCCAACACCAAGCTCGACGGCTCCAAGGCCGGCCTCTGGCCCGTCTTCGGAACCATCACCGTCGCCAACCCCGCCGTAAACACCCAAACCGCCATCACCCTCCCCTCCCCGGGCGGCGATCTGCCCCTGTCCTGGTCTATCTCCCCCGCCCTGCCCGCCGGCCTGTCGCTCAACACCGCCACCGGCGCCATAACGGGAACCCCCACCATCGAAACCCCCCTCACCCAATACACCGTCACCGTCAAAGACGCCCTCGGCGTACCCCCCGGCGGACTAGGCACCTTCGACCCCAACAACGGCGATACCGACTCCGCCAGTTTCACTATGCGCGTCACCGGCCCCCGCCCGGTAGTAACCGCCGTCAACTTCATCGGCGCCCCCTCCCTCAACAACACCTACGCCGCCAGCGAGGAAATCGTCGTCGGCGTATCCTTCAGCACCGACCGCGCCGAAAACATCGTCGTCCAAGGCACTCCCCAACTCGCCCTGAAAATAGGCGCCAACACCCGCCAGGCCGCCTACTACCAGACCGACCAAACCACCCGCACCCTGCAATTCCGCTACACCGTCCAGGCGTCCGACCTAGACAGCGACGGCATCAGCATCGACGCCAACGCCCTCACCATCGGAACCCAGGCCACCATCCGCAGCGCCCGCGGCCACAACGCCGTCATCAGCCTAGGCACCAACGCCATCTCCAACTCCGCATCCCACAAAGTCAACGGCGCCACCATCCTCACCCCCGCAGTAACCGGCGTCCTAGTCGTCTCCCAGCCCGCCAAAGGAACCGTCTACCACCGCGGCGAGGAAATCGAAATCCGCGTCGAATTCAGCCAGGCCGTCGGCGTATCCGGCTCCCCCACCCTCGGAATGACCATCGGCAACACAACCCGCCAGGCCGCCTACGGCCAAGCCGGCTCCAGCCCCCGCTACCACTACTTCCGCTACCTAGTCCAGCAGGCCGACGTCGACACCAACGGCTTCTACACCACCGCCAACGCCCTCAACATCCCGTCGGGCGCCCATATCCGCAACCAGGCCGGAACCAACGCCCAGGCCGGCATCCTCAGCGCCGCCACCCGCCTGTCCGGCCACCACATCAACGGCGCAACCAACGTCCCCGCCTTCATCCAGGATCTCCAGATAACCTCCCGCCCCGCCCGCGGCACAACCTACGCTATCGGCGAAACCATCACCGCCCGAATCCGCTACAGCAAACCCGTCACCGTCACCGGAACCCCCAGCATAGCCGTCGACATCGGAACCGCCCGCGGCAAATACCTCACCTACACCCGGAGCTTCCGCGCCCAAGACACCGTCAGCCTCGCCAACCCCCACAACTACTGGCTGGAGTTCAGCTACACCGTCGCCGCCGGAGACTACGACGCCGACGGCATCACCATCAAGGAAACCCTTATAGACAGCATCCTAGGCATCCCCCTTCCCGAAGCCAACCACTACTGGATAACCCCGCTGGCCCTAGACGCCGGCGCCACCATCGTCGGAACCGGAGACGGCGGCGCGGCGGCGAATCTCCACCTCCGCCTAACGGAAACCTACCAGGTAGTAAAGTATCTTTGGGGATTCCAGTTTCTGGAAACGGAAACAAGGGTCACCGCCAACCACTCCATAGAAAACGACTCGGCCCACAAGGTGAACGGCCGCCAGGCCACCGTCACCAGCGTCGCCTTCTGGGGCTTGCCCGATAACCTAACCCGCTGCAACTGGCACCCCGGCCGTTCCGGCCCCGATCCCGCTTGGACCGAGTGCACCCAGCCGGGCGCCACCGACCCCTTCGGATACGTCTCCGGGGAACAAGTGAACATAGTAGTCACTTTCAGCGAACCCGTGACCGTCGTCTCCCCGAATATCAATCTGACCTTGGCGAGCGGGACGAGGAACGCCAGCTCCTGGCTATACCATTTCCCCAGCCAGCACAATTACCGCCAAGTCCGTATCGGATACACCGTGCAATTCGGCGACCAAGACGCCAACGGAATCAGCATCGCCCAAAACGCCCTGGCCGGCAACATCCGCAGCCGCACCACCGGCAACCCCGTCATCCTCACCCACGGCGCGGTAAGCGACGATTCCAACCAGACCGTTCTCTTAAGCGTCGATACCTCGGCCCGTCTCCAAACCTTACTCATTAGCTCCGGCCCCCACGCCGCCAGCACCTACGACGCCGACGAATACATCGAGGTCGAAGCCGACTTCGGCCGGACGGTCGTCGTCAACGCCAGCTCCAACGGCAGCCGCCCCCAGCTCTCCATCACCATCGGCGACAACACCCGCGCCGCCGATTATTCCGGCAACGTCAGGGGCGGCGAAGTTCTGCGGTTCAAATACCTAGTGCAATCCAGCGACGTGGACGCCGACGGCATAAGTTTCCCCGCCAATGCCTTATCCCTCAACGGCGGCAGTATTACGACGCGAACCAATAACCTGGCCGCCGTCATCACCTCTAGCGCCATCGGCAGCAACGGCGCCCACAAAGTCAACGGCGCCCAGAACAGCCCGCCCGTCATTAACGCCCTCAGCATTGGCAGTTCGCCCCTCGTCGGCAGCACCTACGGCACCGACGAAACCGTAGAAGTATCGCTGCGGTTCCACAAGCGGGTAGCAGTCACCGGCTCCCCGCAGTTGGCCCTCACCCTAGGCGCCGACACAGTGCAGGCGGCCCTGGCTTCGGCCAGCGGCCAGATAGCCACTTTCCGCTACAAAGTCAAACCCTCCGACCTCGACCTGAACGGACTCTCCATCGCCGCCACCGCCCTAACCCTCAACGGCGGAACCATCCAAAGCCGCGCCGGCGTCAACGCCAACCTCGGCCTAGGCGGCAATGCCGTAACCAACTCCGCCAGCCACAAGGTTGACGGGCGCATCAAACACATACCCGGCTTCGGCTCGACCGTCATCGCCGCCAAAAGCTGGCTCGTCCGCACCAACGTGTCCGACCTGCCCCTACCCGCCGCCACCGGCGGCCGCGGAACCATAACCTACGCCCTCACCCCCGCCCTGCCCGCCGGGCTGTCCTTCAATGCCGCCAGCCGGATCATATCCGGCACCCCCACCGTAGTCACCGCCCGGCGCAGCTACACCCTCACCGCCAGCGACGCCCATGGTATGTCGGGCAGCATCAACTTCTTCATCACCATAGCCGCCACCCCGATTCCCACCTTCGGCGGCCAAACCATAAGCGACAAAATCTGGTACAAAAACACGCCCATAACCGCTTTCACCCTGCCCACCGCCACCATCAGCGACAACACCGATCTGAACTACACCATTTCCCCGCGCCTGCCCCTGGGCCTGACCCTCAACGCCGCCACCCTCGAAGTGGCCGGCGCCCCAAACGCCTTGATGTCCCGCACCGAATACACCTGGACCGTCACCGACACCGACGACGACACCGCATCCCTAACCTTCTACATCACCGTCAACCCGGTCGTCCCCACCTTCGGCGCCCAAACCATAAGCGACCAAACCTGGACGCAGAACGTCCCCATAACCGCCTTCACCCTGCCCCAGGCCAGCGGCGGCGACGCCCCGCTAACCTACGCCCTGTCCCCCGCCCTGCCGCGCGGCGTAACCCACAGCACCTCCACCAGCCAAGTGTCCGGCGCCCCAACCGCCACAATGTCCCGCGCCCGCTACACCTGGACCGTCACCGACGCCGACGGCGATACCGCATCCCTGTCCTTCAACATCACCGTCAACCCCGACACGACCCCCGCCTTCCTCAGAACGGTAGCCGACCGGATCTGGATCCAAAACGAGCCGATAACCGGCTTCAATCTACCCGTTGCCCTCGGCGGAAACGGGCCGCTCACCCACACCCTCTCCCCCGCCCTTCCCAGCGGCCTAACCAAGACCGTTAGGTGGCTTATCCACGGAGTGTCCGGGACTCCCACCGCCCTGATGTCAAAAACCAAATACACCTGGACGGCCACCGACACCGACGGCGACACCGCATCCCTAACCTTCTACGCCACCGTAGCCCCCGACCTCACGCCGTCCTTCTCCGGCCAGATAGCCGACCAAAGCTGGACTCGCAACAGCCCCATAACCCCGTTCACCCTGCCCGAAGCCACCGGCGGCAACGGCATACTGCGCTACTCCCTGTCCCCATCCCTGCCCCTCGGCGTAAGCCGCAGCGCCGCCACCCGCCAAGTTTCCGGCACGCCCACCGCCCTGCTCAACCGCGCCCAATACACCTGGACCGCCACCGACGCCGACGGCGACACCGCATCCCTAACCTTCAACATCGCCGTCACCCTGCCCGCCGGCGATACCATCCCATCCTTCTCAACGACCATCAGCGACAAAACCTGGACTGAAAACCAGGCCATAACCGCCTTCACCCTGCCCGCCGCCACCGGCGGAGACGGCGCCCTAACCTACACCATCTCCCCCGCCTTCCCCAGCGGCGTAAGCCACAGCACATCCACCCGCCAAGTATCCGGCACACCCACCGGCGCAATGACCCACACCCAATACACCTGGACGGTCACCGACGCCGACGGCGACACCGCATCCCTAACCTTCAACATCACCGTCACCGCCGCGTCCCCCACCGACCGGACTCCCTCCTTCACCAACCATCCGGTTAGCCGCACCTGGATGCAGGGAGAGCCGACAGACCTGAGCACCAATATCGGCCTCTACCGCGCCACCGGCGGAGACGGCCCACTCACCTACACCCTGTCGCCCGCCCTGCCCGCCGGCCTAACCCGAACCCCCCTGTCCGGTCTTACAGCGCGGAACTTGCCCGAGGTCTTTGGCACCATAGACGGCACGCCAACCGCCGCCCAAGCCCGGACACGCTACACCTGGACCGCCACCGACGCCGACGGCGATACCGCAACCTCCGCCTTCTACATCACCGTAACCGCCGACGTCGCGCCCGCCTTCTCCGGTTCCATACCCAACCAAACCTGGACCAGCGGCAGCCCCATAACCAAATTCACCCTGCCCGAAGCCACCGGCGGCAACAACACGCTCACCTACACCCTGTCGCCCGCCCTGCCCTCCGGCGTAACCCGCAACGCCGCTAACCACGAAATCAGCGGCACGCCCACCGCCCACCAAGCCGCCACGACCTACACCTGGAAAGCCACCGACGGCGACGGCGACACCGCCCAGCTAACCTTTACCATCACCGTAAACCCGGCCCCCGGCGACAACGTCCCAACCTTCAGCGACACCATAACCGCCAAAACCTGGACTGAAAACGCGCCGATAACCCCCTTCACCCTGCCCGAAGCCACTAGCGGCGACGGCAGCCTAACCTACACCCTGAGCCCCGCCCTGCCCAGCGGCGTAACCCGCAGCAGCACATCCACCCGCCAAGTATCCGGCACGCCCACCGGCTCAATGACCCGCACCCAATACACCTGGACGGCCACCGACGCCGACGGCGACACCGCATCCCTAACCTTCAACATCACCGTCAACCCCGCGTCCCCCGACGACCTAACCCCATCCTTCACCGCCACGATAAGCGACCAAAACTGGCGCCAAGGGATTCTGGTAACAAGGTTCCTTATCCCCGCCGCCACCGGCGGAGACGGGCCGCTCACCTACACCCTCTCCCCCGCCCTTCCCAGCGGCGTAAACCAAGTAAGCCTGACCCCGCCCGAAGCGCGGCGGCTGCGAACCCTGTACGCCGCCGGCATCACCGGCCGGCCAACCGCCGCCCTGGCCCGCACCCAATACACCTGGACGGCCACCGACGCCGACGGCGATACCGCCTCCATCACCTTCTACATCACCGTATCCGCCGACCTAACGCCCGCCTTCTCCGGCGCGATAGCCAACCAAACCTGGCCCACCGGCAGCCCGGTAACCGGCTTCACCCTGCCCCAGGCCACCGGCGGCAACGGCGCATTGACCTACACCATCAGCCCCGCCCTCCCCGCCGGCGTAACCAAAAACGCCGCCCACGAAATAAGCGGCGCCCCCACAACCACCCAAGACGCCGCAACCTACACCTGGACGGCCACCGACGCCGACGGCGACGCCGCCCAACTAACCTTTACCATAACCGTAACCGAGGATCTAACCCCAACCTTCGGCGCCCAAACCATCCCCAACAAAACCTGGACGCAAAACCGGGCCATAACCCCGTTCACCCTGCCCACCGCCACTAGCGGCGACACCCCGCTAACCTACACCCTAACCCCGTCGCTGCCCACGGGCGTAGCCCCCGCCGCCACCACCACCCCGTTCCGCATAAGCGGCGTCCCAACAACCCACCAAACCACCACCACCTACACCTGGAAAGCCACCGACACCGACGGCGACGTCGCCCAGCTAACCTTCACCATAACCATAGCCGAGGATCTAACCCCAACCTTCGCAACAACAATCCCCAACCAAACCTGGACCCAAAACCAACCCATACCCACGCTAACCCTGCCCACCGCCACCGGCGGCGACGGCAGCCTAACCTACACCCTAACCCCCGCCCTACCCGCGGGCACAGCCACCACCACCCCCCACAGCGCAACCGGCACCCCAACCAACCACCAACCCGCCACCACCTACACGTGGAAAGCGACGGACACCGACGGCGACGCCGCCGAGCTAACCTTCACCATAACCATAACCGAGGATCTAACCCCAACCTTCGCAACAACCATCCCCAACCAAACCTGGACCCAAAACCAACCCATACCCACGCTAACCCTACCCACCGCCACCGGCGGCGACGGCAACCTAACCTACACCCTAACCCCCGCGCTGCCCAACGGCATAACGCGCAATCCCACCACGCGCCAAATCAGCGGCACGCCCACAACCCACCAAACCGCCGCCACCTACACCTGGAAAGCCACCGACACCGATGGCGACGCAACCCAACTAACCTTCACCATAACCATAGCCGAGGATCTATCCCCAACATTCGCAACAACCATCCCCAACCAAACCTGGACCCAAAACCAGCCCATAACCGCGCTAACCCTACCCACCGCAACCAACGGCGACACCCCGCTAACCTACACCCTAACCCCAGCCCTACCAACAGGCACAACCAAAAACGCCACCCACGAAATAAGCGGCACCCCAACAACCCACCAAACCGCCACCACCTACACCTGGAAAGCCACCGACGCCGACGGCGACGCCGCCCAACTAACCTTCACCATAACCATAGCCGAAGACCTGTCCCCAACATTCAACGCCCAAACCATCCCCAACCAAACCTGGACCCAAAACCAGGCCATAACCGCGCTAACCCTACCCACCGCAACCAACGGCGACACCCCGCTAACCTACACCCTAACCCCAGCCCTACCAACAGGCACAACCAAAAACGCCACCCACGAAATAACCGGCACCCCAACAACCCACCAAGCCGCCACGACCTACACCTGGAAAGCCACCGACGCCGACGGCGACGCCGCGGAACTAACCTTCACCATAACCATAGCCGAGGATCTATCCCCGGCGTTCTCGACAACCATAAGCAACAAGACGTGGACGCAGAACAAGCAGATAACGGCGTTCACCCTGCCCACCGCAACCGGCGGCGACGGTTCGCTGACCTACACCCTAACCCCCGCGCTGCCCGCAGGCGTGAGCAAAAACGCCACCCACCGAGTAACAGGCACGCCGACCGGCCACCAGTCCGAGACCACCTACACCTGGAAAGCAACCGACACCGACGGCGACGCCGCCCAACTAACCTTCACCATAACCATAACCGAAGACCTATCCCCAACATTCTCAACAACCATCCCCAACCAGACCTGGACGCAAAATCAGCAGATAACCGCATTCACGTTGCCGACGGCAACCAGCGGCGATACCCCGCTGACTTACACGATCAGCCCCGCGTTGCCCGCAGGCGTGAGCAAAAATAACAACCACGAGGTAAGCGGAACGCCGACCGGCCACCAAACCGCCACAACCTACACCTGGAAAGCCACCGACACCGACGGCGACAAGGCGGAATTGACCTTCACCATAACCATAGCCCAAGACCTAACCCCAATCTTCGGCGCCCAAACCATCCCCAACCAAACCTGGACGCAAAACCAGGCCATAACCGCGCTAACCCTACCCACCGCAACCAACGGCGACACCCCGCTAACCTACACCCTAAGCCCAGCCCTGCCCGTAGGCGTGAGCAAGAACGACAGCCACCGCGTGACAGGCACTCCCACCGCCCACCAACCCGCCACCACCTACACCTGGAAAGCCACCGACGCCGACGGCGACGAAGCCCAACTAACCTTCACCATAACCATAACCGAGGATCTATCCCCAACATTCTCAACAACCATAGGAAACCAGACCTGGACGCAAAACCAGGCCATAACCGCCTTCACCCTACCCACCGCAACCGGCGGCGACGGCCAGCTAACCCACACCCTAACCCCCGCCCTACCAGCAGGCACAACCAAGAACGCCAGCCACGAGGTAAGCGGCACCCCAACAACCCACCAACCCGCCACCACCTACACCTGGAAAGCAACCGACGCCGACGGCGACAAGGCGGAATTGACCTTCACCATAACCATAGCCGAAGACCTGTCCCCATCATTCTCAACAACCATCGCCAACCAAACCTGGACGCAAAACCAGGCCATAACCGCGTTCACCCTACCCACCGCAACCGGCGGCGACACCCCGCTAACCTACACCCTAACCCCCGCCCTACCAACAGGCACAACCAAAAACGCCACCCACGAGGTAAGCGGCACCCCAACAACCCACCAACCCGCCACCACCTACACCTGGAAAGCAACCGACACCGACGGCGACGCCGCCCAACTAACCTTCACCATAACCATAACCGAGGATCTATCCCCGACATTCTCGGCAACCATCCCCAACCAAACCTGGACGCAAAACCAGCCAATACCCACGTTCACCTTCCCCACCGCCACCGGCGGCGACGGCCAGCTAACCCACACCCTAACCCCCGCCCTACCAACAGGCACAACCAAAAACGCCAGCCACCAGATAAGCGGCACCCCAACAACCCACCAAGCCACCACCACCTACACCTGGAAAGCCACCGACACCGACGGCGACAAGGCGGAGTTGACCTTCACCATAACCATAGCCCAAGACCTAACCCCAACCTTCGGCGCCCAAACCATCCCCAACCAAACCTGGACGCAAAACCAGCCCATAACCGCGCTAACCCTACCCACCGCAACCAACGGCGACACCCCACTAACCTACACCCTAACCCCCGCGCTACCAACAGGCACAACCAAAAACGCCACCCACAAGGTGACCGGCACCCCAACAACCCACCAAACCGCCACCACCTACACCTGGAAAGCCACCGACACCGACGGCGACGCAACCCAACTAACCTTCACCATAACCATAGCCGAAGACCTGTCCCCGACATTCTCGGCAACCATCCCCAACCAGACCTGGACGCAAAACCAGTCAATAACCACTCTCACCCTACCCACCGCAACCAACGGCGACACCCCGCTAACCTACACCCTAACCCCCGCCCTGCCAACAGGCACAACCAAAAACGCCACCCACGAAGTAAGCGGCACCCCCACCGGCCACCAACCCGCCGCCACCTACACGTGGAAAGCGACGGACACCGACGGCGACGCAACCCAACTAACCTTCACCATAACCATAACCGAGGATCTATCCCCGGCGTTCTCAACGACCATCGCCAACCAGACCTGGACGCAAAACCGGCAGATAACCGCATTCACGTTGCCGACGGCAACCGGCGGCGACACCCCGCTGACTTACACGATCAGCCCCGCGCTGCCCGCAGGCGTGAGCAAAAATAACAGCCACGAGGTAAGCGGCACCCCAACAACCCACCAAACCGCCACCACCTACACCTGGAAAGCCACCGACGCCGACGGCGACGCCGCCCAACTAACCTTCACCATAACCATAGCCCAAGACCTAACCCCAACATTCGGCGCCCAAACCATCGCCAACCAAACCTGGACCCAAAACCAGGCCATAACCACGCTAACCCTACCCACCGCCACCAACGGCGACACCCCGCTAACCTACACCCTAACCCCCGCCCTGCCGGCAGGCACAACCAAAAACGCCACCCACCAGATAAGCGGCACCCCAACAACCCACCAAACCGCCACCACCTACACCTGGAAAGCCACCGACGCCGACGGCGACGCCGCCCAACTAACCTTCACCATAACCATAACCGAGGATCTCGCGCCGTCCTTCGGCTCGGAGTCCATCGCCAACCAGACCTGGACACAAAACCAGGCCATAACCGCGCTAACCCTACCCACCGCCACCAACGGCGACACCCCGCTAACCTACACCCTAACCCCCGCCCTACCAACAGGCACAATCAAGGATAATAGCCACGAGGTGACAGGCACTCCGACCAGCCACCAAACCGCCGCCACCTACACCTGGAAAGCCACCGACGCCGACGGCGACAAGGCCGAACTAACCTTCACCATAACCATAACCGAGGATCTGTCCCCAACATTCTCAACAACCATAGCCAACCAAACCTGGACACAAAACCAGGCCATAACCGCGCTAACCCTACCCACCGCCACCAACGGCGACACTCCGCTGACTTACACGATCAGCCCCGCGCTGCCCGCAGGCGTGAGCAAAAATAACAGCCACAAGGTAAGCGGAACCCCAACCGGCCACCAAGCCGCCATCACCTACACCTGGAAAGCAACCGACGCCGACGGCGACAAGGCGGAATTGACCTTCACCATCACCATAGCCGAGGATCTGTCCCCGTCATTCTCGGCAACCATCGCCGATAAGACGTGGACGCAGAACAAGGCGATAACCACGTTCACGCTGCCGACGGCAACCGGCGGCGACGGCTCTCTGACGTACGCTCTTAGCCCTGACCTTCCCGCTGGTGTGAGCAAAAACGCCAGCCACGAGGTAAGCGGCACCCCAACAACCCACCAAACCGCCACGACCTACACCTGGAAAGCGACGGACGCTGACGGCGACGCCGCCCAGCTAACCTTCACCATAACCATAGCCGAGGATCTGTCCCCGACATTCTCAACAACCATCGCTAACCAAACCTGGACGCAAAACCAGCAGATAACCACGTTCACGCTGCCGACGGCAACCGGCGGCGACGGCTCTCTGACGTACACTCTCAGCCCTGACCTTCCCTCTGGCGTGAGCAAAAACGCCAGCCACGAGGTAAGCGGCACCCCAACAACCCACCAAACCGCCACCACCTACACTTGGAAAGCAACCGACGCCGACGGCGACGCCGCCCAACTAACCTTCACCATAACCATAGCCGAAGACCTGTCCCCGACATTCTCAACAACCATCCCCAACCAAACCTGGACGCAAAACCAGCAAATAACCGCGTTCACCCTACCCACCGCAACCGGCGGCGACGGCAGCCTAACCCACACCCTAACCCCCACGCTGCCCGCAGGCACAACCAAAAACGCCACCCACGAGGTGACCGGCACCCCAACAACCCACCAAACCGCCACCACCTACACCTGGAAAGCCACCGACGCCGACGGCGACACCGCCCAGCTAACCTTCACCATAGCCATAGCCCAAGACCAAGCCCCGATGTTCCAGACAACCATCGTCAACCAAACCTGGACGCAAAACCAGGCCATAACCCCGCTCACCCTCCCCACCGCAACCAACGGCGACGGCCAGCTAACCCACACCCTAACCCCCGCGCTGCCCGCAGGCGTAGCCACCACCACCCCCTTCGCCGTAAGCGGCACGCCGACAGGCCACCAAGCCGCAACCACCTACACTTGGAAAGCAACCGACGCCGATGGCGACGAAGCCCAACTAACCTTCACCATAACCATAGCCGAAGACCTGTCCCCAACATTCGGCGCCCAAACCATCGCCAACCAAACCTGGACGCAAAACCAGGCCATAACCGCCTTCACCCTCCCCACCGCAACCGGCGGCGACGGCAGCCTGACCTACACCCTAAGCCCCGCGCTGCCTGCAGGCACAACCAAAAACGCCAGCCACCGAGTGACAGGCACGCCGACCGGCCACCAGTCCGAGACCACCTACACCTGGAAAGCCACCGACGCCGACGGCGACGCCGCCCAGCTAACCTTCACCATAACCATAGCCGAGGATCTGTCCCCGGAGTTCTCGACAACCATCGCCAACCAGACCTGGACGCAAAACCAGGCCATAACCCCATTCACCCTGCCCACCGCAACCGGCGGCGACACCCCGCTAACCTACACCCTAACCCCCGCGCTGCCGGCAGGCACAACCAAAAACGCCAGCCACGAGGTAAGTGGCACCCCAACAACCCACCAAACCGCCACCACCTACACCTGGAAAGCCACCGACGCCGACGGCGACGCAACCCAGCTAACCTTCACCATAACCATAGCCAAAGACCTAGCGCCGATGTTCCAGATAACCATCCCCAACCAAACCTGGACGCAAAACCAGGCCATACCCGCGCTAACCCTCCCCGCCGCCACCAACGGCGACGGCCAGCTAACCCACACCCTAACCCCCGCCCTGCCCAACGGCGTAACCCGCGCCACCACCACCCCGTTCACCATAGGCGGCACCCCGACCGGCCACCAAACCGCCGCCACCTACACCTGGAAAGCAACCGACGCCGACGGAGACGCCGCCCAGCTAACCTTCACCATAACCATAGCGCCCGACCTGTCCCCGTCCTTCGCCTACGCCATAGACGACCAATCCTGGCGGCAATATGACGAGATAACCGCGTTCCCCCTGCCCACCGCAACTAGCGGCGACGGCCAGCTAATCCACACCCTAACCCCCGCGCTGCCCGACGGCGTAACCCGCGCTACCACCACCCCGTTCACCGTAAGCGGCGCCCCCAGCGTAAAAAAGGCGCGGACGCAGTACACCTGGACGGCGGAGGACGCCGACGGCGACACCGCAACCCTAACGTTCTACATCGAAATCGACGGCGTGCCGACGTTCGGCGATCAGACCATCGGCATAAAGACCTTTACCAAGGGCTTTGCAGATTCCTTCAACCTGCCTCTGGCCTCCGGCGGCGATGGCGCCCTGACCTACGCCCTCACCCCGGCCCTGCCGGATGGCTTAACCCGCGCCACCACAACCCCGTTCACCGTCAGCGGCACTTCGACCGCGTACAAACCTCTGACGGATTACACCTGGACGGCCACGGACGCCGACGGCGACACGGCGAGGCTGCCTTTCGAGATAAGGGTGAACGCATTTTCCAACCCACCGATAGAGCCTCCCACCGGGAACAGTCTTTTTTCCTTCAGTGTGCAGATAGATGACAAGTTCTGGATGCAGCGCGAGCAAATAACCGCGTTCACCCTCCCCACCGCAACCGGCGGCGACGGCAGCCCGCTGTCCTACCGCCTGAGCCCGGCCCTGCCCGCCGGCGTGACCACGGCAACCACCACCGAAGACAGGGTCGAGGTGCGCGGCACCCCCACCGTGGCGATGTCCCGGACGCAATACACCTGGAGCGCAACCGACGCCAGCGGCGAAAACACCAAGGAGATCTGGTTCTACATAACCGTTGACGGCGTGCCGACATTCGGCGCCCAGTCCATCCCCAACCAAACCTGGACGCAAAACCAGGCCATAACCGCGCTCACCCTGCCCACCGCCACCGACGGCGACACCCCGCTAACCTACACCCTAACCCCCGCGCTGCCATCAGGCGTAGCCGCCGCCGCCGCCACGACGACTACCCCACACCGCATAAGCGGCACGCCAACCGGCCACCAAACCGCCAACACCTACACCTGGAAAGCAACCGACGCCGACGGCGACGAAGCGGAGCTAACCTTCACCATAACCATAGCCCAAGACCTAGCCCCAACATTCGGCACCCAGACCATCGCCAACCAAACCTGGACGCAAAACCAGGCCATAACCGCGTTCACCCTGCCCACCGCAACTAGCGGCGACACCCCGCTAACCTACACCCTAACCCCCGCGCTGCCCACCGGCGTAGCCACCACTACCCCCTTCGCCGTAAGCGGAACGCCAACAACCCACCAAGCCGCCACGACCTACACCTGGAAAGCAACCGACACCGACGGCGACACAGCCCAGCTAACCTTCACCATAACCATAACCGAGGATACCGAGCCAACATTCGGCGCCCAGACCATCGCCAACCAAACCTGGACGCAAAACCAGGCCATAACCGCCTTCACCCTACCCACCGCAACTAGCGGCGATGGCAGCCTAACCTACACCCTAACCCCCGCGCTGCCAACAGGCACAACCAAAAACGCCAGCCACCGGATAAGCGGCACCCCAACAACCCACCAAGCCGCCACCACCTACACCTGGAAAGCCACCGACGCCGACGGCGACGCCGCCCAGCTAACCTTCACCATAACCATAACCGAGGATACCGCCCCAACATTCGCAACAACCATCGCCAACCAAACCTGGACCCAAAACCAGGCCATAACCGCGCTCACCCTCCCCACCGCAACCGGCGGCGACGGCAACCTAACCTACACCCTCAGCCCATCGCTGCCCGCAGGCGTGAGCAAGAACGCCACCCACCGCGTGACAGGCACACCGAGCGGCCACCAGTCCGAGACCACCTACACCTGGAAAGCAACCGACGCCGACGGCGACGCCGCCCAGCTAACCTTCACCATAACCATAACCGAGGATACCGCCCCAACATTCTCAACAACAATCCCCAACCAAACCTGGACGCAAAACCAGGCCATAACCGCGCTAACCCTGCCCACCGCAACTAGCGGCGACGGCCAGCTAACCTACACCCTAACCCCCGCACTACCAGCAGGCACAACCAAGAACGCCAGCCACGAGGTAAGCGGAACGCCGACAGGCCACCAGTCCGCCACCACCTACACCTGGAAAGCCACCGACGCCGACGGCGACGCCGCCCAACTAACCTTCACCATAACCATAACCGAGGATACCGCCCCAACATTCTCAACAACCATCGCCAACCAAACCTGGACCCAAAACCAGGCCATAACCGCGCTCACCCTCCCAACCGCAACCGGCGGCGACGGCCAGCTAACCTACACCCTAAGCCCCGCCCTGCCGGCAGGCACAACCAAAAACGCCGCCCACGAAATAAGCGGAACGCCAACAACCCACCAAACCACCACGACCTACACCTGGAAAGCCACCGACGCCGACGGCGACGCCGCCCAGCTAACCTTCACCATAACCATAACCGAGGATACCGCCCCAACATTCTCAACAACCATCCCCAACCAAACCTGGACGCAAAACCAGGCCATAACCCCATTCATCCTGCCCACCGCAACCGGCGGCGACGGCAGCCTAACCTACACCCTAACCCCCGCCCTGCCCGGCGGCGTAACCCGCGCAACCACCACCCCATACCGCGTAAGCGGAACGCCAACGGCCCACCAAGCCGCCACGACCTACACCTGGAAAGCCACCGACGCCGACGGCGACGCCGCCCAGCTAACCTTCACCATAACCATAGCCGAGGATCTCGCCCCAACATTCGGCGCCCAGACCATCGCCAACCAAACCTGGATGCAAAACCAGCGGATAACCGCGTTCACCCTGCCCACCGCAACCGGCGGCGACGCCCCGCTAACCCACACCCTAACCTCCGCGCTGCCCAATGGCGTAGCCGTCATCAACCCGTCCACAGTGACAGGCACCCCAACAGCCCACCAGCCCGCCACCACCTACACCTGGAAAGCCACCGACGCCGACGGCGACACGGCCCAACTAACCTTCACCATAACCATAACCGAGGATCTGTCCCCAACATTCTCAACAACCATCGCCAACCAAACCTGGACGCAAAACCAGGCCATAACCGCGTTCACCCTCCCCACCGCAACCGGCGGCAACGGCAGCCTAACCTACACCCTAAGCCCCGCCCTGCCCGCAGGCGCAACCAAAAACGCCACCCACCGGGTGACAGGTACGCCGACCGGGTATCAGGACGCCACCACCTACACCTGGAAAGCCACCGACACCGACGGCGACGCCGCCCAGCTAACCTTCACCATAACCATAACCCAAGACCTAGCCCCAACATTCGGCGCCCAGACCATCGCCAACCAAACCTGGACCCAAAACCGGCAGATAACCGCGCTAACCCTGCCCACCGCAACCGGCGGCGACGGCCAGCTAACCCACACCCTAACCCCCGCGCTGCCGGCCGGCACAACCAAAAACGCCGCCCACCGGATAAGCGGCACGCCAACGGCCAGCCAATCCGAAACCACCTACACCTGGAAAGCCACCGACGCCGACGGCGACACCGACCAGCTAACCTTCAAGATAAAGGTAGCTGCATTAGTAACTCCGCCGCCCCCGCCACCCCCGCCGCCGACGCCGGGCGAGGATTTGCCGCTGTCCTTCTCCGACACCATAGACGACAAATCCTGGACGCAAAACCAGGCCATAACCGCGTTCACCCTGCCCACCGCAACCGGCGGCCGCGGCGCCCTAACCTACGCCCTAAGCCCCGACCTGCCCGACGGCGTAACCAAAAACTCCAACCACCGGGTGACCGGCACGCCCACGGCCCACCGGCCCGCCACCGCCTACACCTGGACAGTTCAGGACGCCAACGGCAACACCGCCAATCTAACCTTCAACATAACGGTGGACGGAACAGTGCCGCCCCCAAGCGTCCCGCTCTCCTTCTCCGGTAGAGTAGAGCACAAATTCTGGACCCAGAGCGAGGCCATAACCCCGTTCACCCTGCCCACCGCAACCGGCGGCAACGGAGCGCTTACCTACACCCTAAGCCCCGCCCTGCCCGACGGCGTAACCCGGAACGCCGCCCACCGGGTGACCGGCACGCCGACCGGCCACCAACACGCCGCCCCCTACACCTGGACAGTGCAGGACGCCGACGGATACACGACCCATCTGACGTTCAACATAACGGTGGACGAAAAAGATATGGGCGAAGTCTGGCCTCTGTCCTTCTCCGACACCATAAACGACAAATCCTGGACGCAAAACCGGCCCATAACCCCATTCACCCTGCCCGCCGCAACCGGCGGCCGCGGCACCCTAACCTACGCCCTCAGCCCCGCCCTGCCCGCAGGCGTGAGCCGGAACGCCGCCCGCCGGGTGACCGGCGCTCCGACCGGCCACCAGACCACCACCGCCTACACCTGGACAGTGCAGGACGCCGACGGCGACGCGGCCAACCTCACATTCAATATAACGGTGGACGCATTCGTAGTCCCGCCGACAACCCCTACTCCCCCGAATGTGCCTCCGAATGTGCCCCCGAATGTGCCGGACGAGACCCCGTCTCTGCCCTTGCCCGATACAATAGAGGACGAGTCCCCGGCGCAGGACGCGGAGATCAGCAATCAACATCAAGAGGATGATCCCGCCACGCCGCCGCCCGACGCCGCGCCGTCCACGCCGGCCGCAACGCCCGCTCCGATGACCACGTCGGACTCCACGGCGTCGCTGCCCGATTCGACCACCCTGGAGCCCGCCACGTCGGAAAACCCCCTTGCCGTTGACGTACTCCCCGCGAATAGCGCGAGCCATCCGTCCAGCACGCCCGCCATCGAACAAATCCCAACCGCCGCGCCAACGCCGACGCCCGCGCCAACCGCGATGCCTGAGCCGACGTCCACCCAGGCCCCGGCGCCGCCGCAGGTGCCGCCCACCACGCCCGACCGAGGCGTCAGCCCGGTCTGGTGGATCCTGTTGCTCCTGCTGCTAGTCATCACGGCGGTAATCCTAGCCGTCAAAAACCGCAGGCGCCTCGGATTTGGCAAACCCCCAGCAACGCTTTAGCAGCGGCGCATCCTGCGATTGGGCGCAACCGGCAGGAAGCCCCCAACGCGCCGACACGCCGCATTTAGTCGGCCAGTCCCGGCCCGTAGCGGCGCGTCCTGATAACCGTCATTCCCGCGAAAGCGGGAATCCACAGCCCCGGCCCAATACGGCCTTCGCCCGCCGGAGCGTCTGGATTCCCCCTTTCGCGGGAATGACGGTATGGTTTTGAATGACGGTATGATTTTGGCAATATCAACACCCGTCAAGAACAAAAAACTGCCGCCCCTTGCGAGGCGGCAGTCGAACCCCAAAACCCGTTCCCCTGCGCTAATCCGCAGGCACCACCGCCTCCACCATGCCCTTAAAGGCCGGCATCACTTCCTGCGCGAACCACTCCAGTTGCTCGGTTATGACCGTCTGCGGCGTGCCTACTGGGTGGCTGACGCCTATGCGATCCAGGCCGGGGTATTCCTTCTCAACCGCCTTCAACTGCTCGATTACCCTATCGGGCGGCCCGGCCAAGAAAGCCCCCGACTCCACCGCGCCCTGAATCGTCGGCAGCCCGGCGTTGGGAGCGCGGCGCGGGTCGCCGATGTCGCGGATTTGCTCGTCCGACAACCGGCGCGTCAACCGCAGCGGCCCGAACATCTTTAGATTCTCCTCAAAGAACCCCTGCGCCTCCTCCATCGCCTGCTCCACAGTCGGGGCCAAGTGGAAATGAAAGCCCACGCTCAACCCCTCGCCCGGCAGCGGCTCCGAGTGACCCGCCCGAATCAGAGCGTCGCGGTAGCCGTAGATAACGTTGTCCATAGCGCCGCCCTCGGCCACGCCGCCCCCGATAATGCCCTTAATCCCGTGCTTCACCATAAAGTCCAGCGCCCGCTGCGTGCCGCCCTGAATCGGCTGCCAGCACTCCACCGGCAGCTTGCGCGGGCGCGGCACCAGCGTCAGCTCCTTCAGCGTATAGCCCCGATAAGGCACTTCCGGCGGCAGGGTGTAGTATTTCCCCTCATGCGCCCACGATTCCTCGTTGAACGCCTTGAAAATGATTTCCACCTGCTCCTCGAACAGCTCGCGGTTCGCGTCCTGGTCTTGCAGGGGCGAGCCGAAACTCTCCACCTCGCGGGTATGGTAGCCCCGGCCCACGCCGAAAATCACCCGCCCGCCGGTCAGAATGTCGGCAGTCGCGTAATCCTCGGCCAGCCGCAGCGGATGCCACATCGGAGCGATGTTGAAACCGCAGCCGAACTTCAGATCCTTGGTAATATGCGCCAAATGGACATTCACCATCAGCAGGTTGGGCAGACATTCGTAGCCCTCCGGCTGAAAGTGATGCTCGGCCATCCACATAGTGTCGTAGCCGTGCTTGTCCATAGTCGTCGCGATCGCCTCGGTTTTCTCAAACACGCTGGAAAGATGCCCGTTGTCATACAAGCGGTCATTCACCGCCGTGCCGCCGTACCCCACGTCGGTCATATCCACATGACCGGCAAAAAGGCTGTCAAACTTGGTAATCATCAGAGACGTCTCCTGTCGGATTTCTTAACGCAAAGGCGCAAAGCCGCAAAAGCACAAAGGCATTTCTACAATCCAACCTCTGCGCCCTCTGCGCGTTCTCTGCGCCCTCTGCGTTAAACCCCTTTTATTCGTAAGGCTGCAACTGGATTTCGTGCAAAGCGGGTATCACTTCCCGCCCCAGCAGCTCCACCGAGCGCATTACGTCGGCGTGGCCCATATCGCCCTCGTTCCCGTAGATATGCAGGTAGCCGGGGTTCAGCCGCTCGATAATGTTGGTGAGCTTGCGGGTCACCGTGTCCGGGCTGCCGACGATGATATTGTCCACATCCTGCAATTCCTGATAGCTCATACGCCGTCCGAACCCCCCGGCCCCCGGGAGCTGGCGCTGGATCTGTACCGCCTCCCGCGACTGGTAGCCCGGCGGGTCGTTATGCTCCACCGGCCCCCGGTTGCGGTGATTCTCCGTCCACAAAAAAGTCTCGCCGATGCGTTGCGCCTCTTCGTCCGTGTCGGCGCAGAACACCCGCAGCAGATAGCCGAAATGCTCCGGCCCCGGCGTGAAGCCCACCTCGCGGGCGGTGTCAATGTAGACGCCCTTCAGCCCCTCGGTGTAATCCAGCAACGACCCCAGGTTCATATACGGGTGCTGGTGGCGGGCCGCCCACACCACGCTCTCCGGGCTGGACAAGCCGGGGAACCAGATGGGCGGGTGCGGATCCTGCACCGGCAGCACCCACGGATTGACCACCCGGTAGGAATAATACTTCCCCTCGTAGCGGAATGGCCCTGGCTGCGTCCAGCACTTGATAATAAGGTCGTGGGCCTCCTCAAACCGCGCCCGGTTCTCGGCCGGTATGATGCCCCCGGCCAAACTTTCCACCGCAGTCCCGCGCACAAAACCGGAAATGATGCGCCCGTTGGAAAAGCAGTCCAGCATGGCGATTTCCTCGGCCATGCGGATAGGGTCGTTGACCGCGATAACATTGCCCAGAATGGCGATTTTGGTGTTCCGCGTAATCTTGGCAATCACCGCGGCATCCAGGTTGACCGCCGGCTTCATGCACCAGTAAGACGCATGATGCTCGTTGGACATTATGCCGTCGAACCCCGACTCATCCGCCAGCGCGTACTGCTCATGGTACTGGTTATAAAGCTCGTGGGCCTTTTCCGGGTCAAAGAAAGTGTTGGGAAACCCCAGCCGCCCCGAATCGTACCGCTCCAGGTCCGCATCGCTCACGTGCGCGTAGGGCTGCTCGGAAAACCAGAAAACCTCAACCGTGTCCTTCATAAAAAAGCGGCTCCCATTCGTATGTCCCCGTGTGTATTTCCCGGTAATTGTACGCCCCGGCGAAAGCCAGCGCAAAAGGCGCACGGCCCCGCCCCAAGCGAAACCACGCCCACCCCGCAATCTACCCACTACGCCCCAGGCTGTCAAGGACGGGGGGCCGACGAACCGCCGGGGCAGCCGCGCAAAGCCTACAGGCTTTCATTCTGAGCAAAGCGAAGAATCCCGGCCTGGGCGGTGAGACCCTTCGCTTTGCTCAGGGTGACAAAGGGAATTTTACAAGTTTCTCAAAGCCTTGACACCCGATTTTTTCCGTGGGAAAATCAAGGTCAAGAACCGGGCGGGGTTCCCTGAGGGAACCACATCTGGTTCTTTGTTTTTTATGGTTCGAGGCTTAGACCTCCCCCGGCGCCATCAAAAAAACCCCCGGTCTATGGTGTCCCTCATGATTAACTAGGCCAACTAGCGTTTTTTGCTCAATGATTCTGTACCACCGCCGAATGGTAAACAGGAAATGGTCTCCGGCGGACGGAGCCGCCCGGTAAAGCTCCGCCTCCTGATAGATACGTATCACTGATGCCGTTAAGTCGGCGATTTGTATCCCCGTCGAAGTTTTGGAATCAACAAAGCTGGGCGTATCGGTGATATGGGTGCAAGCCCGCCCTTCATCGGAGCGATATAGAAACCCGTTAAACTGCCATCCTACTCCGCCGAACAGATTGGGTTGCCCATCAAACATAATGGTCGCCATCTCTTGCCGCTGTTCCGCTAAAAGCTCGATTCTCTGAACCAGATACCGGAACCTGTTAGGCAAAAAGTTGCTGTCACTTACCGGCTGGTTGAAAGGCGCTTCCATTATCATAGCAAATATGGTGATGGGCAAATTCAGGACTGTGCTATAAAATTCCTCGAGAAACTGGTTTATTTCCGGTTTGCGTCGGAAAGTTGAGCGATTTATCAAATTCCTGCCCTTGAGTTCCGTTCTTTCGTCTCCCAAGTAATCACGCTTTAGGGCGTGGACTCTGCCGCTAACCGTCCTAGAATCTTTGTCGGAAATACACACTGCCGTTACAACGGGCCTCTTGGCTGAGTCATTGGGGTGTGGATGGCCGCTTTCGTCAATGAAAACCAGCATTTCCTTAATCCTGCATCGAAAATTTCTCTGCCCGCCTGCAAAACCTCTAGTAGCGTAATATCAAATAGTTGAGTGCCACAATAGCTTTGCCCCCACCGTCACCCCGCCCCCCCCGCCCGCGCCGCCAGCCCCCTCCCAACCCGCCGCCCCAGCCCGAACCACAGCGTCACCACCAAGCACAGCCCCGCCGCCCCCGTAATCGCCACCGGCCAGCCCGCGTAATCCGCCACCACCGCCAGCGGCCAAGCCCCCAAATAATGAAACCCCGGCGTAAAATGCAAAATCCCCATCACCCGCCCCCGCGCCTCCGCCGGCGACGCCAACTGCAAGATAGTAGTCGCCAGCGGCCACACCGTCCCCAAACTCACTACCCCCACCACCAGAAACAGCACCCACGCCGCCCAGAACGACGTAGACCACCCGAACACCGTCAGCATCACCGCAAACGCCAGCAGACACGCCAGCAGCCAGCGGTACAGCCACTCCCGGTTCATAAACGTCAGCGCCACATTCCCCAGCAACGAACCGATACCCGACGCCAGCAGCATCAGCCCCGCGCCGGTAGCGTCGGCCCCCAACTGGTCTTTGGCGAAAGCCGGTATCACCTGCAAATGCGACATCCCGAACCCGCCGAAAGAGCAGGCCAGCACAATAACCGTCAGCAGCACCGGCGTATTCTTGATAACCGACAGCCCGTTGACGAAATTCCGCAACAACGGCTCCCGCGCCGGAGCCGCCCCGCCCGGCCCCGAAACCGACGACCGCCACCGGATCGGCAACAAAAACAGCACGCTCGCCCCGTAAAACGCCGCGTTCACCACCAGCCCCGTCCCAATCCCCCACACCGCCGCCCCCTCCGCCACCAGCGGCGGCCCGTCTATCAGCACCCCCACCAGCGGCGGCCCCACTATCCGCCCCACGTGCACCGCCGCGTTGAACTGCGCCACCGCGTCCAGCAGCGTCCCCTCCCCCACCAAATCCGAAAGCATCGTAACCCGCGCCGGCTGATTCAGCGCCTGCAACACCCCCAGCAGCGCCACCGCCAGATAAATGTGCCACAACTCCACCGCCCCGGCCACCGACAGCGCCGCCACCACCCCAATCAGCGCCGCCACCCCCGCCTGCGTCGCCATCAGCAACAACTTGCGGTTCAGCCTATCCGCAATCACCCCCCCAAAAGGCAGCAACGCCGTATTCGGTATGCCGTACAGGAACACCACCAGGCCCAACTGCTGAATGGACGACCCGGTAAGCTCCAGCACCAGCCACCCCAGCACCAGAAACTGCATACCCTGCGCCACCGACTGGCTAGAAGCCCCCAACCAGTACCAGCGAAACCCGCCAACACGCCAAGGCCCCCGCATCCGGCTCCAGTAAGACGGCGTGGCCGAGCCCCCTACCAACGCAAACCGCTCAACATTCCAAATCCCCGCTTATAAATCCCGTTAAGCCCGCAGCCCGGCTTCAGATAAGGTTGCCAAAGTCTCCTTGTTCCGCCCATTCACCCCCGGCTGCAAGCACATCAGCCGCCGCCACGAAGCCAGCATATCCTCCGTTTCCAACCCCCACTCCAGCCCCAGCATCAGCGTCACCACCCGGTCAATTTCCGCCCGGTTCGGATCCAAGGCACTCAAGCTGATGCGCTTCAGCGGCAGCCCCCGCAGCCGCTCAAAATGCTCCAGCGCTATGCGCCGCGCCCCTTCCCCCGCCTCGCCACCACTGGCGAAATCGGGTATGGGATGATTGTCTATCGCCCTGACCTGTATAGGAGAACGGCCCAAGTCTGCGGATTGGCCGTAGCCTGTCCGTATCAGCAGGCCGTAGGTGCTGTTTAGAAAAAGAGCGATAGCTTCGGCTACGCCTTTGTCTGCGGTGATTGTGTTCCAAGAACGTCCGCCCATACAATCCTTTTCTGTATAGGCCACGGCGATTTTCTGAGCACTCATCCGCAAGCCCTTGGCCAGGTGAAAATTGCCCGCAGATTTCAACATTTTCTCTGCTTCCTCTGGAGTGGCACGGGGTTCCCCGTAATGGGTAGGCTGACAGGTGATGCTCAATTGGTTTTTCTCTTGCATATTCCACATTGACGGATTGATACTAATTTGTCTTGCACCTTCCTTGCCATCCGGGTGAAACAGAAATGCCCCGCTAGGATGAGTTCCCTCGCTTTCCGACGAAATGCCTATGTAATGGTGCGTTGGCCCCGTGACTGCCAAGTTGCCCAATGTAGTCATCGGCAAGGCAAACTGCGTAATGCGTCCTGTGGCTGGATTCCAAGTATTCCCGCTAGTTACTTGTTCCGTGAGGATAGTATATTCTCCGCTTGATCCTAAAGCCGACCAAGGCTTGCCCTTGCCCAAGCCAGTCATCCGGTAGTATGTACCAACCACATCGCCGACAACGATATTCCCGGTTGACTTGCCTTGTGCCATTTCCCGCCGAATAGCGTCGGCAAACATTTTCGCCTCTGTCTTGTTGGCAAAAGTCTGTGTTAGATTGACGCAGATTACTGCCCGGTCGTCGTCGGTATCTGCCGCGCCCTGCCGAGGCCGGGATTTCTTGGTAGCAATCAGTAGCATTTCCTGCACGCCGGTATCAGAGGACATCGAAACGCCATCGCCAGCGGCAGTACATATAGCTACCACATCACGATAATCGTTTTCAATGTTGCTCCGAAACGCGCCCCAAGTTTCCGCGTGGGCAGCTTTCAAGGGCAAGACTTTGCCGTGGACTCCACCATAGGCCAGCAATTCGTGTTCGATGACGTGCATATACGCCGCCAGCCCGGCATTGCCGTTAGCTACTCCTTTTAACCGACGGTCGGCTTGTCGTTTGTAGTATTGCATAGCCTTGCTGCTGGTGGGGCTTTTCGCTCCTTTGCGGGCCACAAAGTAAGGGTCGTTGTTGTTGCATATATCCGCGCTGTGGCGTTCCAGTACCAGCATATCCGACCGCTTGCCGTCCCGCCCAATAAGTGCCGACTCCATATCAGCCAGACCCTTTGGAGTCAGGTAATTCAACGCTCCGCCTCGGGATGTGATGGCGAAAATAGCGTTGGTGCTATAGCTTGTTTCCGGTTCCAAAGACGTCATATTCGCCGTAGCCACCGATATGGACTGCGGATTGATGTCCGTAAGCTGGATAAACCGCTCCATCCGCCTCGCGTGTATGCTTTCCTTGTCCGGCGTATTGGCGTAATGCCGGAACCGGATGTTTTCCTCAGTCGCCCGGGCCAAAGTGCCGGTTCCGGCGCAGATTTCGTTATACCTAGCCTGACCCGGCGCAACCAGCCGCGCCGTAGTGATATTAGCCAGCAACTCGGCGGTGGCCGGCTTAGTGTAATAGGCCGCCCGCGCATCCCGGTCGGGTATCAACGCCTGCCAGATTTCCGCCACCACGTTGGTAGTCGCGCTGATTCCCGCGTGAATGTATTCCGACATAGTGCCGTATACCGCCTTCAGCGTTCCCCCCAGCCTAGGCCCCAGCTCCGAATCCTCCAGCATCGCCGCCGCGATGGTGGAAAGGGGCATATAGTCCACCGCCTCGATTTTGCGCCATTCCCCCGCAATCAAATGCGGAATCCCATTGCCGGGCGCCACTTTCTGCCAAAGCTGCGGCGCCCCGATGTCCAGCACATCGTCCACATTGCCCCATTCCTTCAGGTTCATGTGCAACTGAATCATACTAGCCAGAGTGCCGACCACATTGCCCGCCACGCTTTCCATGCCGTTGGCGCTGTCGTGATTCCCGTACCGCTCAACCAGCCCGTCCTGCGCCGCGCCGCTGGACAGCGTAAGCCTTTGCGTAAGTTCCGATTTCGCCGTTTTCAGGTTCTGCACCACCTCGTTGACGACCCCCGCGGCATAGGCTTCGGGAATCGCCGCCAGCCAGGCATACTGCACCAGCTCCCGCAAAGACACCGGCGCCGGCCTATCGGGAACGATTTTCACATCCGGGTCATCTTCCGCCCGCCCCGTAACAACCTGCATCAGGAACTGAGGAACATCGCTCATCAACTCCCCGTCCCGCTCAATATGCCCCAAATCCCCCAACCGCTCCGGTATGCCCACCGCCAAAATGCTTTTCATAGGAATAGTCGAATCGTTGAATTCGTAGCCCAGCCGCCCTTTGGCGTCACCTATCGCCGGACTACGATATTCCGTCTCAATGATAGTCCGCAGGCCGTAAGGCATACGCACAATAATATCCGGGCTAGTATGACCCCGCCGCGCCCGCCCATGCTGCTCCGCCTCCACCAGATAATTGGGCGGAGCCTGCTTCTCCATCGCTTGAGCGATATACGCATTCATCGCCTTTTCGTCAACAGCCATAAAACCATCCGCCCTCCCGTACTAATCCCGCCCCACCCAACACCCCTACCGTCATTCCCGCGAAAGCGGGAATCCAGACGCCCCGACCCAATACAACCCTTGCTTGATTGCGCCCCGCCCAGCCCCGTCATTGACTGCCCCCCACCGTCATTCCCGCGAAAGCGGGAATCCCCAGCCCCGGCCCAATACAGCCCTTGCTTGATTGCGCCCCGCCCCGTCATTCCCGCGAAAGCGGGAATCCAGACGCTCCAGTGAAGCGAAGCCGTATTGGGCCGGATTATCCTGATAATCCTCTAATCCTGAAAATCCTGATTCAGACAAATCCCCCAATTCAGACAACCACCCATCCTCTGAAGCGAAGCCGTATTAGGCCGGATTATCCTGATAATCCTCTAATCCCGAAAATCCTGATTCAGACAAATCCCCCAAATCCCGAAAACCCCCAATTCACACAACCACCCATCCCCAAACCCCCCGAAAACCCCCAATCCCAACCCCCCACCCCCACCCCCTACTCCGGTATCCCCACACTAACACTCCGATACCCGCCCCCAATCGCCCGCGTCTGATGCCCCTGCCCCGTCATATCCTCCGCCAGCAGCACATCCCCCGCCTGAAACCGCCGCGCCGACCCGTCCCCGCACACCACCTCCATCTCCCCCTCCAGCACAATCAGATACTGCCGCCGCGTAGGATGGTGCCAATCGCTAAAACTGTCTTCGCCGGAACGCCGAAACACCAAATCCTCCCCCGCCTTCGTAGCCACGCGCAACACATCCTCCGTGGGCAGCCCCACATCCTCAAAATGCGACTGCCCATCGCCCCCGGTATAAATCCGAACCAGCATAAAAAACCCCAATTCTGCCCAAATTCCGATTCACCCGCCGCCCCAACCCAACGCCCCCGCCAACACAAAGTATAATCTATGGCACAAGCACCGGGAAAACAAACCCCAAGCCCCTAAAATCCCCATCCCGAAAATCCCGAAATCCTGAAAATCCTGATTCAGACAATTCCCCGGAACAAAAATCCAACCCCCAGAGAGGCAAACCACCATGCAACGACTAAAAGGCAAAACCGCCCTAGTAACCGGCGCCGGCCGCAACATAGGCCGCTCCATCGCCCTAAAACTCGCCGCCGAAGGCGCCAACATCGTAGTCAACGCCCGCGCCAACCGCGACGAAGCCGAATCCGTAGCCCAAGAAGTCCGCGCCCAAGGCGTAGAAGCCCTCCCCGTCCTGGCCGACGTCGCCGACCACGCCCAAGTGTCCCGGATGTTCGCCGACGCCGCCGCCCGGTTCGGCCAAGTTGACATCCTCATAAGCAACGCCGCCATCCGCCCCCATAAACCCTTCACCGAACTAACCCTAGACGACTGGCAACGAGTGCGAAGCGTAGTCCTCGACGGCGCCTTCTACTGCGCCCGCAACGCCCTCCCCGCCATGCAGGCCAACGGCTTCGGGCGCATCGTGTTCCTCACCGGCGACGGCGCCTGGAACGGCTCCCCCCAGCGCTCCCACGTATCCGCCGCCAAAATGGGCATCGTCGGCCTAGCCCGCGGCCTCGCCTCCGAATTCGCCCCCCACAACATCCGCGTCAACGTCGTATCCCCAGGCCGCATAGACACCACCCGCGACCTCTCCTGGTATCCCCAGCAAAATATGGCCGCCACCTCCGAAATCCCCCTAGCCCGCCTAGGCAACCCCGACGACATCGCCGCCGCCTGCGTCTTCCTAGCCACCGACGCCTGCAACTTCATCACCGGCCAAACCCTCCACATAAACGGCGGCGCAGCCTTTTTCTAGCCAATCCCCCCCAAAAGGCAAAACCGCCGGGGCCCCACTATGAACCCCCAAACAGGCAAAACCATCGGAATCGCCCTACTCCTAGCGGCAGCCACCCTAGCCGCCCTATTCGCTATGGGCATCCTTTCCCCCCCGCCAACCGCCGCCCACGACTGCTTACCTATGGATGATATGCACCCAGACTTCCAAAGAACCGGCATACCCTGCGACCAACCCGGCCATCAAACCCCCCACCGCCACATCAGCGACCCCCTGAACGGCGGCAGAGACCAGGCACTGGAGTTCAAGGCATACCCCCCCGCCACCAACACCGCCCAATACCTAAACCCCGGCGATAAAATCAAAATCGCCCTGCCATCCTTCAACCTGTCCAATACGAATTTAGGCAGTATGCCAACCCGGATAAAAGTCGCCACCAGCACATCTGCCACATCAACCAACCCGTCCCACGTCGACGTCGACGTATCCGGCAACACGCTAACCCTAACCCTTCCCGACCCTTTCACCGCCAGCGCAAACCAACCCCTAACCATCACCATACCCCAAGGCTCCGGCATCCTAACCCCCGAAGTCCCCAAAGGTTTCGACAACCCCGCCGAAGGCTACCCGGCAACCATAACTTTCATTGATAACAACAGTGGGTCCAGTGTCACCGCCCCTGACCGGAACATAGTAATAATCAAAAACCCCATCAGCTCCACCATCCCCAGCGCCACCGTGCGCGTCGAGCTTGCCACCCGCGCCCAAGCCCCCATAGGCAGCACCGACGAAATCACCATAGACTTTTCCGGCCCTTCCCCCGACTCCGATTTCACCATCCCCACCAGCATAGTGAAATCCCGGATTCAGATACGGCCGGACGGCATCCGGGCCTTCAACCCGTCCGAAGTTCTGGTTCAAGGCAGCCGGGTGATTCTAACCATCCCCGAGGAACCCAACCGGCAAATACCAACGGGCGATTACACCATCATATTCAGCCAGTCCGCCCGCATCAAAAACCCCTTCTCCTCCGGCAACCGCATCATCACCGTATCATCCTTCGTCCCCGGCGACGAAACCGACGAAATAACCGCCGTAATAAGGCGCACAACCACCGTCAACCCCCTAGAAGGCCCCCGCGGCAGCCGCCTAACCCTCGAGGGCAAAGGCTACGCCAAAGGCACCGTCACCGTATTCGACGGCAACGACACCAACATAGACGCCGGCGAAATCCTGGCCTCCGTAAAAACCGTCCGCGGCGCCTTCCGCGCCACCCTCAACGCAGGCGGCCAGCCCGGCAACCCCCAATACACCATCAGAACCAAAGACAGCTACGGAGTAGATGATTCCGTCAATTTCAACATCAAAAGCGCAATGTCCTTCGACCCCCCCAGCGTCGGCATCGGCGCCGCCCTAACCATCACCATCGCCGACTGGGAAAACCCCCACCAAGCAGTAGCCGCCGTCCGCATAGCCGGCCAAACCGCCAAAACCCCCCAAGTAACCGAATACGCCAACTGCCTAGAATACGCCAACCTGCACCGCCCCGACAGCAACGGCACAGTCTCCCTAAGCGTAACCGTCCCCCCAGGCGTCCCCCCCGGCGAGCAAACAGTCTCAGTCTACGCCCTTGACCAACTCGAAGCCGTCGCCGCCAATGGCGCCCCCATAAACAAACCTGCCTGCCAAGATAGCTCCGGCGAAAAAGGCAGCCTGCTCAACAACAACGCCCAGGCCCGCATCAAGCCCGAGCCCAACCCCATAACCACCGAAACCCTAGAAATTGTATCCCGCTCCCTAACCCTCTCCCCGTCCGCCGCATCCCGGGGCCAGAAAATCACCATCACCGGCTCCGGCTTCACCCGCGCCCCCAGCGGCCAACCCGGCATACGCCTAATCACCATCGGCGGCCAAGACGTCACCGCCACCGCCGCCAGCCTAGAAATAGCCTCCGGCGGCAGCATCGCCCTAACCGTCCCCGTCCCCCTAGCCCTCCCCGACGGCCCCAACGAAGTCCGCGTAGAAGCCGCCGACAACACCCTGGGCCAAGCCACCCTAACCATCCCCGAAGCCGCCATCACCATCAACCCGCCCCAAGGCCGCAGCGGCGCCGAGGCCACAGTAACCGGCAGCGGTTTCGTAGCCAACACCCCCGTCACCCTGAGCTACGGCGACGGCGGCAACCTCAGCGCAGGCGACGACACCATAGCCGCAACCGTCGCCGACGCCAGCGGCAACATCACCCTAACCTTCACCGTCCCGCTAACCGCCCAGCCCGGAACCCACTACAAAGTCACCGCCGTAGCCCACCCCCCCAACAACGCCGACGCCCCAACCATAGACGCCGAAACCGCCCACTCAATCACCCCCGGCACCCTGACTGCAACGCCCGGCGCCGTAGCCCCCGGCGACTCCTTCACCATCCGCGGCGAGGGCCTGCCCCCCCACTCCCGAGTATCCGCCCTAGAAATTGACGGCATCAACATAACCCCCGGCCCCAACCCCTCCACCAACCGCCACGGCGCCTTTGAGGCCCAAGTAACAATGCCCCAAATAGATCTCGGCCCCCACACCATCCGCGCCCAAGTAGCCGACACAGTAATAACCTACATCATCCAAGTATCCCACCCCCCGTTAAGCGGCCCCCCGGCCCAAGTGCTGCGCCAACTAATCCGCGCCAACGCCCTAACCGTAGCCTGGCGCTACAACAACGCCACCCAAAGCTGGGCCGCCTTCGACCCCCGCCCCGAAGCCGCCCCCCTAAACGACCTAACCCACATAGCCACCAACGACATCCTATGGCTACACCTAACCCACCCCCAACAATTCCAAGGCAACCCCCTACCGGCCGGCTGGAACTTCATAGTCCTAAACTAACCCCGAACCGCCGCGCCACGTTCAGCTATCCCACTGCGGCCAGTATATCCAAAAATTGGTGAATACCCGCAAAAGCCGGGCTGTCCCAAGGTATGACGCCGGCCGCCAACGCTTGCCCGATGAGCAAATTAGGATTGTCCGGGTTCGCCGACAAGAACGCTCGCAGACGCGCCTTGCTTTCCTGTCTGGGCAAATGCTCTATCGCCCGCAAGCAGGACAAATAACTATCAACACAAGGCATCGCAGGAGATTGGCTAACCGCATTGAGACACAATGCTTCAAGGTCGCCACGGGATGAGTTATCAGGCATAACATACGCAACTACACGGATAGCGGCGCCATACAAAAGCCCTTCCGCGTATGCCAACGGCGCCAACGGAACCGGCAAACCGGCAAGCCTCAGCGAGTCCCCAACGCTCTGAAAAGCCTGGGAATATGACTCATCCGCATCCCTTACTACCCCGATACCTACAACCGTATCGGGAGGCGCTATCGCCGGGACTAGGATATTGGTCAAGAAATTCCCCAAACCGTCCTTGCCGTGAAACTCGACAATCTGTATCCCTTCAATTTTTCGTTCATCTATGATTCGCCGGAAAAACCAGTATTCGTCTCTGCCCTCAACCAGTAGCAGCCGGGGTTGCTCAATTGCGATGGCCCGCGCCCGCTCTCGATGAGCCACCATCAGCGCAACTCCCAAAAGTATTCTATGTTGGTGTCCAGCGCATCCTTAGAATATGTCACTGCCGTCACTTTCTCTCCATTCCGGCGCAGGCGGTGCAAGGATAGCTCCTTGGACTCCATATCAGAGAAGGCACTATTGGCAGCCGCTATGCACTCATAGCTATGCGTGGTTGCAAAAACCTGCGTATTGAATTCCCGCGACAGCCAATCCAGATTCTTCCACACATCCACCAACGCGCTGTGGTGAATGCCATTTTCGACTTCATCAACAAGTATTATCCCGTCGCGGGCAGACAGAAACGCCAGCGCCAACGCCAACAAGCGTTTGGTTCCCTCCCCCATAATAGCCATAGGGAATAATCGCCCCGAGCCAATGTCCCCGTGAAGCGCAGGGCGGCCGCGATTGTCAACAATCGTAGTCATCCGCTTCAGCCTAGGCTCCAGCAACCGGACTGCTTCCTCAATGTCCGGTGAATATCCTTCACGCTCCGCCCGGCCAAACCGGGTAGCCAAGGCGCGGGCATTGTGCCGGGTTCCGGGATGTTCAAACACGCACGGATACCCCGCCACTGCCTTTGATGTCCTGCTATCTCTCAGCACAGGGCGCAGCCTGCTTGACAACTGCTCCGCATCCAGCCAGGCACTGGTCGGGGAGTGAGGGCCGGTTTCGTCATCGTACTCAAATGCAAGTTCACTGCTGAAATCGAAATCGGCAATCGCGCCGTCGTCCAATTCGGTTTCAGGATACCTTGACCAATCAAAAAGGGGCTGCTGGGCGCGATATTTACGCCGGATGTTGAGTGTTCTGAACCCCCAGCTTTGAATTTTCTCCCCTTGTAATTTAATGGTTAATTCAGTTTGGTATTGAGGAAACAGGTCTGCGAAAAACTCACCATGCCCATAATCAACCAAGTCGCGCCAACCGGCAATTCGCAGTGCCTCCCCCGGCGCGGCCGGATGACTGAGCATCCACAGCGCCTCCAGCAACGCCGTCTTGCCGGTGTTGTTGCCGCCCGCAATCAAGTTGACGCGAGCCAGCGGCCCCACGACCAAGCTGTCAAAACAACGGAAATTTTCGATGTTGAGCGATGAATACATCGCGCCAAACCCCCAACAAACCTTTTACGGGTAACGCTGCAAACCCGCCGCCGCATTACCCGCAACCTGACCCGCCCGCCGTCTTTCCCAAAGCCCCCCCTACCCCCGAAACCGGAACTCCCGCAGCCCCGGCGACACCTTAACCGTCGCCTCCGTCTGCTCCTGAATCTCCTGCGGACTCCAGCCCGGCGCGTGTTCCAGCAACTCAAAGCCGCTGGCCGCAATTTGGAACAGCCCCAAATCCGTAACCAGCATCTTGACCACCCCCGGCGCCGTCACCGGCAGACTGCAACGCCGCAGCAACCGCGGCGCCCCCTCCCGCGTATTATGCTCCATCGCAATAAAAACCCGCTTGGCGCAGGCCGCCAGATCCATCGCCCCCCCGATCCCCCCGCCCTTGCGCGTCGGAATCCGCCAATTGGCGAAATCCCCGTTCTCCGCCACCTCATACGCCCCCATCACCGTAACATCAATCATCCCCCCCCGGATAATCATAAACGAATCGGCGTGATGCACAATCCCCATACCCGGCTGAGAGGTAACGTGCTGCCCCCCCGCGTTCACCAAATGGCGGTCTTCCTCCCCCTCGGCGGCCAGCGGCCCATAGCCGATAACCCCGTTCTCCGAATGATTGATAATCGACCTGGACTCATCAACATAATTGGAGCAGAGGGTAGGCATACCCACGCCCAAATTGACAATCCAGCCGTCCTGGAACTCCATCGCCAGCCGGTCGCACATCGCCTGGCGGGTCAGCTTCGCCTTGCCGGTCATTTCCATACTCCTCAAACAAACAAATAGACGCCCAATCGGCCCGGGTGCGCCCTACCCCAACCATCCCCCGGCAGGAAAAGCGGGTACACTCCCACCCCAACCATCCCCCGGCTAGGGAAGCGGGTACATTCCCGCCCCAACCATCCCCCGGCTAGGGAAGCTGGTACACTCCTACCCCAACCATCCCCCGGCAGGGAAAGAAATAACAAACACTCCCTCTCCCTCTGGGAGAGGGTTGGGGTGAGGGCGTCCCCTTACAGCCCCGGCTTGGCCCCGTCCCAAATGCCATCCTCGGGAATCTTGACGATGCGGTCAACGTAAATGCCGGAAACATGAACCTGGTCCGGGTCCAGCTCGCCGATTTCCACCACATCGTTTTCGACCTCAACAATGGTGATAGTCGCGGCCATAGCCATAATCGGATTGAAATTGCGCTGGGCCAAGCGGAATTGCAGGTTGCCGAACCTGTCCGCCTTCCAGGCCCGGATGAGCGCGTAATCGGCCGGCAGCGGATACTCCAGCACATAAGTGCGCCCGTTTATCACCCGATGCTCCTTGCCCTCGGCCAGTTCCGTGCCTACCGATGTAGGCGTATAGAACCCCCCGATACCCGCCGCCGCGATGCGGATGCGCTCCGCCAGCGTCCCTTGCGGCACCAGTTCGGCGTCCACCAGCCCCTCGTTATACATCCGCACAAAGGGGCTGATAACCGAAGGATGCGTCGGCGCCGTAAAAGCGCAAATCATTTTCTTCACCTGCCCCGCCTCCACCAGCGTACCCACATCCACCAGTTCGTCGGTAGTCCCGGCATTATTGGAAATGCAGGTAAGCTCCCTAGCCCCCTGCCGGTTCACCGCCGCCAGCAGGTTGCGCGGAACCCCCACCCCGGAAAACCCGGGACACATAACAGTGGATCCGTCGGGAATATCCGCCACCGCCTCGTCCATAGTGGCATAAACCTTGTCCCTCATAACCATCCAACCCTCCGGGGCCAATTACATCAAATACTAACGCACCCCGCCCCCCCGCGCCACCACACCGACGCCAACACCCCAATCGCAAAACCAAATCCCGCCCCCCGCCCCCCCACCATTCCGTCACTCCGCCATTGCGCCATTGCGCCATTCCGTCCGCCCATCCGCCCGTCATTCTGTCATTCCGCCCACCCGTCCATCATTGCGTCATTGCGTCCGTCCGTCCGTCCGTCCGCCCGCCATTCTGCCCACCCGTCCATCATTGCGTCATTGCGTCCGTCCGTCCGTCCGCCATTCTGCCCACCCGTCCATCATTCCGTCATTGCGCCATTGCGTCATTCCGTCCGTCCGTCCGCCCACCCACCATTCCGCCAGCCCGCCCGTCATTCCGCCCGCCCCTCTGTCATTCTGAGCGCAGCGAAGAATCTCACCTTTCCCGGCAAAACCCTTCCCTGTCGCTCAGAGCGTCAAAAGGGAATCTCGCAACCCCCCGGCCACCGCTTGCCTACCCCGCCAGCCGCTCGGCCTCGCGAATATAGCTGTCGGTGCCGCGAATCAGCTCAGCGTGATGCTCCTCCGGTTCACAATGCCCGTCAATGAAACAGTCGCCATACAACTCCCCTTCCTGAATATCGTAACGAGTGCGAAATGCCGCAAGAGCCTCGCTTTCCTGCCCCAGAAAGCCCACTTGTACGCAAATTTCTCGAACACACTGCAACTCCCGCCCCGTCCGCTCCAGAATCAACGCGCTTGTAGCCCGCTCAGAGGCGCACCAAGCCCTTCCCGCAGCCTCTCGCAGGTCGCCTTTATCCAGCAATGCCACGGCTTCATCGTAAAAGCCCCAAGCCTCGGCCAGCATCACCTGCCCCCGCTCTGTCGCCAACACTTAGCAATTCCTCCTTAATTCATCCGCCGCTGCCTCGGCGTCGCCGATGTAGTCGGCAGTATCGTAGACAAGGCTGGTAATAAAATCCGCCGGATCGCATCGTCCATCATAAAAACATTGAGAGTGCAAACGTTGTATTCGAGTACGGAACCGTGTCCACAGCGACTCACACGCTACGCTTTGACGCCCCAGCGCCTTTATCCCGCTCGATGTTTGCGATGTCCTGGTCGGTTCCCGCCCCGTCCGCTCCAGAATCAGCGCGTCCGTAGCCCGCTTGGTAGCGCACCACGCCTTTTCCGCAGCATTCCGCAAACGGCCCTGCCCCAGCATCTCCAAAGCATCCGCCTGCAGCCCCCAAGCATCCGCGATAAGGTATCTACCCCTTTCCGATACCGGCATCGCCCCACCCTCTAGCATCATTTCCCTGCCCCGCATTCTACCACGCCAGCCCATCAGCGCGGCCCCAGCAGAGAAAACCGCCAAACTACCCCCGCCGTCCGTAATTCTAAGCAACCCCCTGTCATTCTGAGCAAGCCCCCTGTCATTCTGAGCAAAGCGAAGAACCCCGCCTTGCCCCACAAGACCCTCCCCCTCTCTCATGGCAACAAAAGGGAAACTCGCAATTTTCTCATACCAAGAATTATCCAAACCAGCATTCCCCCATCCGGTAAATCCTCTAATCCCGAAAATCCTGATTCAGACAGCCCGAGAGAAAACCGCGAAACCACCCCCGCCGTCCGTAATTCCGAGCAAGCCCCCTGTCATTCTGAGCAAAGCGAAGAATCCCGCCTTACCCCACAAGACCTTTCCCTTAGCTCAAAGCAACAAAAGGGAATCCCGCAATTTTCTAAAACCAAAATTCCCCGAATCAGTCCCCCCATCCGGTAAATCCCCTAATCCCGAAAATCCTGATTCAGACAACCCGACAGAAAACCGCGAACCACCCCCCGGAGGCGAACCCCCTATGCGGAAACCCCAAGCCTTCCCCGCCCCGTTGACACCCCCACTCTACCCCCCGCAGGGAGCGGAATTCCGCATTTTCTCAAACCAAAATTCCCCCAATCAGAATCCCCCCATCCCGTAAATCCTCTAATCCCGAAAATCCTGATTCAGACAAACTGCGCCCCCCCGTAGGCTAACCCCCTATGCGAAAACCCCAAGCCTTCCGCCACTACTTTGACGCCCAATACCCCCCAATCCGCCCCCGCCCCTTGACAACCCGCAACTTAGGCCGAAAAATCCAAGTGCGTATTCGATCGACAGGAGCCTTTACTATGGTGGCGACAAATCATCGAACCTACACCTACATCGGGCTGGCCGGTGAGGGAGACTACATCGGCGACGGCGGGCTGCTCCGCCAGGCCGACGGCGAAACCGGCTGGCAAGACATATCCGCCGGGCTGCCCGGCAACCCCCAAGTCCGCGCCCTCCTGCTAAAAGCCGACAACCCCGCCGTGCTGTTCGCCGGCACCCAGAACGGCGTCTACCGAAGCCCCGACCGCGGCGCAACCTGGCAGCGCCTGCCCGACCCCGCCGACGGACGCGAGGTATGGTCCCTAGCCGCCCACCCCTCCGACCCCGAAACCCTTTTCGCCGGCTACGAACCCTGCGCCATCGCCCGCTCCCAAGACGGCGGCCAAACCTGGCAGGAAATGGACACCTCCCAAGTCATTTTCCCCCACATCACCACCTATATGCCCCCCTTGGGCAAGCGCGTCATCGGCATCGCCATTGACCCCGTGAACCCGGCCAATATGTACGCCGCCATCGAAGTCGGCGGCCTCCTCGCCAGCCGCGACGGCGGCGAAACCTGGGCCCAATTGATGGACGGCCCCTACCTCCGCAACAACACCCTAGACCTCCATCAAGTCCAAGTAAGCGCCGCCGACCCCGAAACCGTCCAAATCGCCACCCAGATAGCAATGTTCCGCGGGCGGCGCCAAGGAACCCGATGGGAACACGTGCAGGTGCAAGATATGTTCCCCGGCGGCTCCTACTGTCGCGACCTGCTGGTAGCCCCCGACGACCCCAGCACCATCTACCTAGCCTCCGGCGCCGGCGGCGGCGCGGCCCCCCCCGACACCGTCCCCGAAGGCGCCCTGTTCCGCAGCCGCGACATAGGCCACACCTGGGAACGCCTGGACCTAGGCGACGTCCCCCCCGGCCGGATGATGCAAGTCGCCATAGACCCCGCCGTCCCCACCCGCCTAAGCTGCGCCGCCTACTCCGGCGAGGTCTACCACAGCCACGACCAAGGCCAAACCTGGGCCAAAACCGAACTCCCCATAGAATCCACCCGCTACCTACACATCTACCCAATGGTCTGCGGCTAACCCCGCCCCAACCTGTCATTCTGAGCAAAGCGAAGAATCCCGCCTTGCCCGGTGAGACCATTCGCTCAGCTCAGAGTGCCAATGCAACCCGTCATTTAGGGCAAACAACCCGTCATTCCGAGCAAACAATCTGTCATTACTGGGCAAACAACCCGTCATTCTGGGCAAATACCTGTCATTACGAACAAATGTCCGTCATTCCAAGCAAACAACCTGTCATTCTGAGCAAAGCGAAGGATCCCGGCCTAGCCGACAAACCCATTCCCTTCGCTCAGAATAACCAAGGCGAATTACCCCATCGCCCCTGAAAATTCCCAAAATCCCAACCCCCCGGAGGCCCGGTTTGGCTACCTCTGCCATCACAAGAGCCACCTACCGCGTAACCCAAGACACCCTGCCCGATATGGTGCTGGAAAAAAGCGAATTCCCCAGCGACTTCCACACCCACCAGATTGTCCGCGAAGGCGAACTGGACAACGAAACCCTAGCCAGCAACGGATTCGCCGGCAACACCGCCCAGCGTTTCCTAGCCGCCGGCCGGGTAACGGGCAGTATGCGCGAGCTGGGCCCCACCTCCAATATGGCGATGGCCGACGGCTTCGACTTTATGGCCGCCTCCGTAGTCCACCTCTTCGACTCCCCCGAATCCGTAAGCCGCTGGATGCACGACATATTCCTCAAGGATTTCGAGGATCACGTAGGCGACACCGTAGGCCAAGACCACCAGCTAGTATCCGCCACCCGCCTAGAAACCGCCGGCTTCTTCGACGAATCCGTAGCCCTCCAAGTACTCCAGGGCGGCCCCTCCGGCCTGATTTCCTCCACCGTAGTAGACTTCCGCCTAGGCCGCCTCCTAGGCGTAGCCTTCATAGGCACCATAGGCAACCACCACCGCCCCCAGCTAACCATGCAAATAGGCCAAGCCCTAGAAAAACGAATGGCCCAAATAGTGCTAGGCGTCTAGCAACACCACCCCATCCATCCAGCGCCCAAAACCCACCCCAGAAAAATGGCATCGGAGCGCACAGCCCAAATACCGTAAGGGCGCACAGCCGAAAATAGCGTAGGGGCGCACAGCCGTGCGCCCCCACCAACCCCAAAAGCAGCCCCCCCCGCAACACAACCATCGCAACTTGAATAAAATACCCCACCCATTATAACCGTACATCAAGCAATTCGCCCCGCCACCCAACCATCCGCAAACGGAACAACTTTCCGCAGGCACCAGCGGCCTAGGGCAGATGTATTTAAGAGAGAGGCAGGTAGCGCACCAGGTTCTCCCATTCCTGCTCCAGGCTGCCTCCGATTAAGAGCAAGAGATCTTCAACCGCCTGTCCCAGCGGCAGCGTACAAGGAATCTGCACTACTCCCGGCATTGCAAGACCAGCGCGAAGTCTCTCATTTGCGTAGACTGGCATATCGCCATAGTCGTGCGTCAACAGCACCCGGCCCATCTCCGCTGCCCGCTCAAGCACTATTGGGTCGGGAGTATTGCCCAAGTCAACATCTTGCACCCGAACAATGTCTATGGCAGGGTCTCCCCTCAGCAGCCCGCAAATCACGTTGACATTAAAATTCCCATCCGCCAGAAAGCGAGTCACTTAATCAGACCCCTTTCCTTGAGCCGCCCCATCAGCCGCTTTGTCCGTTCGATATATTCAGGCTGAGACTCGATGTGCGCTCTAACTTTATCCGCCCGCTCGCGGCGTACCTTCAGATACCCGTCAACTTCGTTCTTGTTGCCTTTATAATAATCAAGCACCCCTTTCACATCTGCCGCGCTGACCGCAGGATACTGCTGTGCGATTTCCGCCGCATTATAGCCCAACGTGTGCGCCCCAATCACAACGTCCAGCAAAACGCGGCTTTTATGCACCCGCACAGTGCCGCGCTCATCCCGGTACAGTAGCCCGCCTTCTGGTATATTCAGAGGTATAGGCTCGTTTTCGTAAATCATCCGCCCCCCCGTCCCGCATAAACTACCCCCCATCACGCCGATACGCCGCCGACCAGTCATCCGGCAACGCCGTCGGCGGCCGCAGCAGCGTTTCAACGGGAATCCCCAGCCGCTTATGCAGCGCCTGCGCCATCAACGGCGTAATGGCCCGCTTCCCCGATAACACCTCAGCGACCTCAACCTGACTGCCAATGCAAGAAACCAAATCCCTCGGACTAAGACCCGCCTGCTCCATTCGGAAGTCAATAGCCGCCACCGGCCCCGGGTAGCCCATATCTACATTCTCGGACTCGTATACTTCAACAGACCCGACCAGCGCATCCAGCTCGCCCCCCTCAAGAGTGCCGGGCCGCGCGTCCATAAGCTCATAAATGCGGGCCAACGCAGCCTTATGCTCCGCATCGGTCTTCAGCGGCTTGCTATTCCCCACGGCTACACCCTCTCCGCGTCTATGCGGTCATACTCCGAATGTGTCCCAACAAACCGGATGTACACCACCCGGTACGGATAGTTGATATACACTACCAATCTGAAATCGTTGCTTTTGATATTAAACACCGCCCGATTGTAGCGGAGAATACTGGCGCTGGGATACCTCGCCCTCACTTTGGCCGGCGTATCCCAATCCTCCTTCTCCACTTCACGATTCCACGCCTGCAACGACGCTTCGGCGCTGGGGTAAAGCCGCCAAAACTCCCGCAGCGTCTTTAGCGCGATGACGCGCAAAGGCTACCCCCCCGCCACCAGCCGCGCCGCCTCGTCCCCCATCTCCGCCGTACTCGCCCCCCCGCCCAGATCCGCCGTCAGCACCCGCCGCTCCTCCAGGCACCGGGCCACCGCCGCCTCCACCCGCGCCGCCGCCGCCGGCTCCCCCAAGTGATCCAGCATCATCGCCACCGCCGATATAGTCGCCAGCGGATTCGCTATCCCCTTCCCCATAATATCGAAAGCCGCCCCATGCACCGGCTCAAACAGCGACGGATGCTCCCGCCCCGGATTGATATTCGCGCTAGGCGCCAGCCCCATACTCCCCGACACCACCGCCGCAATGTCCGACAGTATATCGGCAAACAAATTCGACGCCACCACCACGTCGAAATCCTCCGGCCACCGCACGAAATCCATACACGCCCGGTCCACCAGCAACGACTCCGTCTCCACCTGCGGATACTCCGCCGCCACCTCCCCGAACACCTCGTCCCAGAAAACCATCCCGAAAGACTGCGCGTTAGACTTCGTCACCGACGTAACCTTGCTACGCCTCCCCGGATTCCGCCGCTGCCGCAGCAAACAATGCTCAAAAGCCGCCCGGATAATCCGCTCAGTGCCGCGCCGGGTAAAAACATTGCTCTGAATAACCGTCTCATACGCCGTCCCAACATTCAGCCGCCCCCCCACCGGCGCATACTCCCCCTCCGTATTCTCCCGGAAAATAACCATATCTATATCCCCCGCCTGCTTGCCCGACAAAGGCGAAGTCACCCCGGGATAAAGATACGCCGGCCGCACACAAACCCCCTGGTCAAACCCCCGCCGCATCGGCAGCAACAGCCCGTGCAACGTAATATGATCAGGAATCTCCGGATCCCCCACCGCGCCAAACAAAATAGCGTCAAACCCCGAAAGCAACTCCAGCCCATCCTCCGGCATCAGCCGCCCCGTCTCCCGATAAAAAGCGCTACCCCACGGAAACTCCGTAAACCGGAAACCCGGCCCCCCCGAACCCGCCAGCGCCTCCAGCGTCTTCCGCCCCTCCGCAACAACCTCCGGCCCAACCCCATCCCCAGCAATCACCGCCAAACTATACTCCACCATATCTCTCCATCCTCCCTGTATTTATTAAACGCCAAGCCCGCCAAGATTTTCAAGCTATAAAAATAAATAATAAAAAAACTCGGCGCGCTCGGCGCACTCGGCGTTTAACCTAACCCGGCGTTTATCAATAAATAATAAAAAAACTCGGCGCACTCGGCGCACTCGGCGTTTAACCTAACCCGGCGTTTATCAATAAATAATAAAAAAACTCGGCGCACTCGGCGCACTCGGCGTTTAATTCAACCCGGCGTTTATCAATAAATAATAAAAAAACTCGGCGCGCTCGGCGCACTCGGCGTTTAACCTAACCCCCGCGTTTAACCTAATCCAAAACCCGCACCCCCCCACTCATCAGCCGGAAGTGATACACCGTTTCCGCATCCGGGAACGCTTGCCGAGCCTTCAGATAAGTAGACTTCCCCCGCCGCTCCCTAGCGTCCAGCAGCACCCCCGTCACCCCGTTCCCGTAACCCACATTCACCCCCACGGCCCCAACGCTATCCGCGAACTCCCTCACCTCCGCCAGCCGACGCCGCGGCAGAACCCGCCCCGCCGCCTCCGCCGCCAGCGTCGCCCCCCGTCCCACCAGCGCCGCGCTCCCCTCCGCCACCCCCCGCCGGATCAGCCCCAGCGCCTCCGCGGTGCGATCCTCCTCCCCGCTCCAGCGCCCCAAAAGACCCCCAAAGACGTCGAAATCCGAAAAACCCCCAAAATCCAGCCCCACAATCTCCATCGGCGGCGGCGGCCCCAGCCGCTCCATCGCCAGCCCCGCCCGGTGGTCAAACAACGCCAGTCCCGGCAGCATCACCCCCCCGGTAGGCTCCACCGACAGCGCAATCTGCCCGATAACCTCCGGCTCCAGCTCCCGCCCCAACGCCAGCCCGGTAGCGGCTATCGCGGCGCACAAATCCGCGCTGCTGCTCCCCATCCCCCGCCCCCGCGGAATCGGGCTGCCCACCCGCACCGACGCCCCCACCCGCGCCTGCCCCAGCCGCGCCAGCGTCCGGCGCACCGCCGCCGCCGTTTTCTCGAACCCCTCCGGCGCGGCCACCCCCGGCGGCCCGCTACTCAACTCCACCCGAACCCGCGAAAAAAAATCAACCGGGCAAGCCACCGAAAAGGCCGTATCCCCCACAACCCCCTGCGCCAGCGCCCCGCAAACCCCTGGCGCCCGCGCCACCGCCGCCCCGGGCCGCAATCCATCCCCGTCAAAATCCCGGCTACTCAAGGCTTAATCTCCCCCCAAGGCCGCCAGCCCGTCCAGATGCGAAGCGTCATTGAACAAGCGCAGCACCGCGTTATCGGGATAAGTGTCTACGATAGTAAGACTGCAATTGCCGAAAACGAAACGCCAATTGGCGTCCGGCTGCATCCCCAGCAGCGCCATCATCGCCGCCCGGAGCGAACCCCCGTGGCCCACCACCAGCACGCTATCGCCCAAATGCCGCTCCTTGATTTCGTTCACCACCCCCGCCATCCGGGCACTCACCCCCCGCACCGACTCCCCCCCGTCCGGCGCGTAATCCAAATCCTTGGCCACATAGCCCGGATACTCCAACGGATACCGGGCCCGCAGCTCCCCATCGGTCAGCCCCTCGAACACCCCCTTATGATACTCCCGCAGCCGCGCCGTGGCGCACAGCGGAACATCCCGCCCCTCCAGTATCGCCGCCGCAGTATCCGCCGCCCTGCAAAGATCGCTGGTATAGGCCGCAGCAAAAGGCACCGACTCCAGCCGCCGCGCCAGCCGCCGGGCCTGCTCCCGCCCCCGCTCCGACAAACCCACATCGGTATGCCCCTGAATCCGCCCCTCCCGATTCCACACCGTTTCCCCGTGCCGAACAATAAACAGCTTGCCCATCGCCACCTGCGAAACCCGAAATCGCCCTATCGCCGCCATTCTAACACCAACCCCCTCAGCTTTGCCCCAATTCCGCACCCCCATTCATTGACACGCCAAAACCCCGTTCCTAAAATCAAATCAAGCTGAAATCGCGGTTTAAGCAACACAAATCAACAACCCGCCCCCCCAACAACCCGCCCCCCCAACAAGAGGTGACGATATGCCCCCACGAAAGTCCCAAGCCCAAAAAGACGCCACCCCCGAAACCGCCGAAATGCCCGTCCTAACCGCCTACTGCACCAAGCTCCGCAAAAAGGTGGAAATGGCCCAGATTGAACTGGTAACTATGAAAAACGGCCGCCCCGCCGCCAAAGGCGTAGCCAAAGAAGACCCCACCCTCTCCGTATTCCGCATCCTAAGCAAAGCCGAACACGAACAACTATCCAAAGCAATGTCCTAACCCCTAAAAAATTCCCTCCCCCTCCGGGGGAGGGTTAGGGTGGGGGCGTCCCCCCCCACCCCGGCAACCACGCCCACCTCAACTGAAGCCACCTAAAAATCCCCGTCCCCCCGGCCAACTGTCATTAAAATTCCCTCCCCCTCCGGGGGAGGGTTAGGGTGGGGGCGTCCCCCCCCACCCCGGCAACCACGCCCAACCCCCAACAGAAGCCACCTAAAAATCCCCGCCCCCCTCCGGCCAACTGTCATTAAAATTCCCTCCCCCTTCGGGGGAGGGTTAGGGTGGGGGCGCCCCCCCCCACCCCGGCAACCACGCCCAACCCCCAACAGAAGCCACCTAAAAATCCCCGCCCCCTCCAGCCCAACTGTCATTCTGAGCAAAGCGAAGAATCTCACCCTGGGCGGCAAGCGCCTTTGCCCACAACAACGCCCCCACCCCCCCGTATCCCGTAGGGGCGCACAGCCGTGCGCCCCCACCCCGGCAACCACGCCCAACCCCCAACTGAAGCCCCCTAAAAATCCCCGCCCCCTCCGGCCAACTGTCATTAAAATCCCCGTCCCCCTCCAGCCTAACTGTCATTCTGAGCACCTAACTGTCATTCTGAGCAAAGCGAAGAATCTCACCCTGGACGGCAAGCACCTTTGCCCACAACAACGCCCCCACCCCCCCGCACCCCGTAGGGGCGCCCACCCGTGCGCCCCCACCCCGGCAACCACGCCCACCCCCCCCCAAACAAACCGCCCCCCCCAACGCAATTGATGACACCAACCCCTTGCCAACCCCGATAACCACTCCCTAACATAATACCCAGCCAACCCCCAACAATACCCATACCAACCCCAACCAACCCGCCCGCCAAGCCAAATGGGAGAAAATGGGGGAAAATGGGAGAGAAATCAAAAAAATTCCGGCCCGCCCATCATCCCGGCCTAGCCGCCATCCCGGCCAACCCAAAAGCCCAAATGTCCAGAAATGTCCGAAAATGTCCGCAAAATCAAAAAAATCCCGCCCGCATCCGTCATCCCGCCCCCGCCAACTTGACCACAAGCGGCGGTTGTGCTTGACTGTTGCGAGCTTAAATCCCCAACCGGAACAAACCGGAAACAACGGGAATTTTCGGATTCCCCCAATAAGGTTGAATTACCCGCCCGAATTTATGTATGATGTTGCGGGCGGTTTGCGGAGTAGCCCTATGCCCCTATGCCGCGCCCCCGCTTGCCCGGCCCTCGCGCCGGAAAAGCGAGCAGACCCACGGCGGTTGCCCCTGTACCCCGGCCGGCCGGCTGTCGGCCCCATGGCGACACATCTTATTTGGAGCCGTTTAGATGAGTTTGATTCAACGAAACACTGTCCCGCTTTTTATCCTCTTAGCGGTGGTCGCCATCGGGGTCGGGGCGCTCCTGATCCGCAGCCCTTTCGCCTTCGGTGAAGAACCCCTAGGCTGCGACGCCTCCGCCGTCGGTGCATCCATCCTGGCCGCCAACGAGGACGGCTCCGTAAGCGTCACCACCCACGGCGCCACCCTCAACTACACCGTCATCCTGTCCATCCCGGAATTGCCCGCCGGGGACACCGCCTGCAACTACGGCGGCGGCGCCCTGTCGGTCATCCTGCCCAGCGGCCAAGCAGTGCCGGTAGCCGGAACCCCAGAAACCGGGGACATCCCCACCATTTCCACCGGCAACCCCTACACCGCCCAGAGCGTCACCTACCTAGTCAATCAGGCCGACGCCACCAATATGGAGTTGACCGCTCAGGCCGTCTATAGCGGCGGCGTATCCCTGAGCGTGCCGGAAGGCGAAGTACCCCCCGAAGCCGCCGCCTCCGTCTCCAACACCATCCGAATAATCCCGCCCTCCGTAGGCATTACCCTAACCCCCGACACCCAGACGGTTTACCAAGGCCAAGAAGCCGTCTTCAATATCACCGTAACCAACACCGGCGGCTTCGAGCTGTCCGACGTCACCGTCACCGACGCCCTAGCCCCCGACTGCGACCGCACTTTCCCGCTGCTGTCCGTCGGCGCGTCAACCCAAACCTATGCCTGCGCCGTCATACCCAACATATTCATCATCAACCAAGCCATTGTGACCGCCCAGGTCGTCGGCGGCGTGCCCGAGGAATCGAGCGAAGTCACCGCCAACGCCACCGCGAGTGTGAATTTCGGCGAAGTCGGCGTCGGCATCGCCCTAGCCCCCGACGTGCAAGTCATCCGCACCGGAACCACCGCCACCATCACCATCACCCCCAGCACCCCGTCGGCCACCCCCCTTAACGACGTCACCATCACCGTCGCCAGCGTCGACGCCAACGGCGTCAGTGCCGACGTCCCTGAGTGCGCCCTCGTAGTCGCCACCGTAGCCGCCGACGAGGAAGTGCCTGCCTACTCCTGCGAACCTGTTCTGCCCGTCGGACGGAATCTGGTCACCGGCACCATCGTAGGCACCCTGCCGGGAACCGTCGAATCCCTCCCCGCCGCCTCCGCCACCGTGGAAGTCCAGGTCATCGCCCCAGGGCTGGCTATCGTAGCCACCTCGGGAGCCGAGTCCATTCGCGGCGTCCCCACGGTTCGCCTCGGCCTGTCCTCCCCCCTGTCCATCGCGGTCTACAACAACGGCGACTCCTCCCTGTTCAACGTATCCGTTGCCAGCAAAACCGGCTTCCCCGAGGTGGTCAACTGCGACCGCGACCTCAACAACCTAGGCCAGATTGACGCCGCCGAATCCCTGACCGTTCAGTGCGCCACCGCCGCCCTCCAAGAACTGACCCAGTTCGTCTTCACCGTAACCGGCACCGCCCGCGACAACAGCGAGGAACTAGCCGAGTCCGAACCCATCGCCATTGACATCCTCGACCCCAGCACCGCCATCGGCCTAGCCGAGCATGACACTATGGTGCTGCGCCTGATCATCCAGAGCCTCACCGTAACCGAAACCAACGATGGCGACTCCCCCCTGCGCGACGTCCGCGTGGAACTCCGCTCCGGCGGCGTAATACCGCTGTCCCGCGACCCCCTAACCCGCGACTCCAACGAATACGTCGGCGGCGACCGCAACAACAACAGCATCCTTGACCCCGGCGAAACCTGGGAGTGGCGCGTAGTAACCGTCTCCGTAGCCGGCGACATCGTACTCCTATCCGGCAGCGCCGCCACCCTAGACCTAACCGCCATCGGCTACGGCATAGACGAGCTAGACGGCGAAGTAACCTACCCCGGCGACGTAGACGAAATCGGCACCATAGAAGTCCCCATAGTAACCCAGTAACCCCCACCCACCCCACGACCCCCCACCGGATGGCCGGGGCAACCCCCGCCCCGGCCATCCCCCCAAAACCGGGAACCCAAAGCCGCCCCCCCTGTCATTCTGAGCAAAGCGAAGAATCCCACCCAGCACAGCCAGCGCCTTCCCCTAGCCCAAGGCGCCAAAGAGGCAGAATGCAACCGCCCTCAATCCCATCAACCCTACCCACCATCCCGCCCCCCTGTCATTCTGAGCAAAGCGAAGAATCCCACCCAGCACAGCCAGACCCTTCCCTTAACCCAAGGCGCCAAAAGGGCAGAGCGCAACCGCCCCCAATCCCATCAACCCTACCCATCACCCCCCCCGCCCCCCTGTCATTCTGAGCAAAGCGAAGAATCCCACCCAGCACAGCCAGACCCTTCCCTTAACTCAAGTACCAAAAGGGCAGAACGCAACCGCCCCCAATCCCATCAACCCTACCCACCATCCCGCCCCTGTCATTCTGAGCAAAGCGAAGAATCCCACCCAAGCCATCCAGCCCCTTCCCTTAGCTCAGAGTACCAAAGGGGCAGAGCGCAACCGCCCCCAATCCCGGCAAACCCTACCCACCATCCCGCCCCTTGTCATTCTGAGCAAAGCGAAGAATCCCACCCAGCACAGCCAGCCCCTTCCCTTAACTCAGAGTACCAAAAGGGCAGAACGCAACCGCCCCCAATCCCATCAACCCCACCCGCCATCCCGCCCCCTGTCATTCTGAGCAAAGCAAAGAATCCCACCCAAGTCAGCCAAACCCTTCCCTTAACTCAGAGTACCAAAGGGGCAGAACGCAACCGCCCCCATCCCATCAACCCCGCCCATCATCCCGCCCCCTGTCATTCTGAGCAAAGCGAAGAATCCCACCCAAGCCAGCCAAACCCTTCCCTTAACTCAGAGTACCAAAAGGGCAGAACGCAACCGCCCCCAATCCCATCAACCCTACCCATCATCCCACCCCCCTGTCATTCTGAGCAAAGCGAAGAATCCCACCCAAGCCAGCCAAACCCTTCCCTTAGCTCAGAGTACCAAAAGGGCAGAATGCAACCGCCCCCAATCCCATCAACCCCACCCGCCATCCCCCCGCCCCCCTGTCATTCTGAGCAAAGCGAAGAATCCCACCCAAGCCAGCCAGCCCCTCCCCTTAGCCCAGTTTGTGGCGGCGCCGTTGCCTTGCTGGTATCATTTGGCGGCACCACCACCTTTGCCCGTGGGGGCGGGAGGCGTTATGACCAGCAACCAGCCCATCGTTTTCCTCAACGGCCAACTGGTTCCCGAATCCCAGGCCGGCATCCCCATCCGCGACCGCGGATTCATCTACGGCGACGCGGTGTTTGACGCCGCCCGAACCTTCAACGGCATCCCCTTCAAGCTGCCCGAACACATCCGCCGGCTTTACGACTCCCTCCGCTACGTCCGCATTGACCCCGGCATCGGAATGGACGAAATGGAGCAATGGTCGCGCCGCGTAGTCGAACACAACCACCCCCTGCTGCCGCCCGGCCAAGATATGTGGGTAATGCAACGAGTAACCCGCGGCGTCGAGGGCGGCCCGGACGACGGAACCCCCACCGTCCTTATCGAAACCCACGCCATCCCCTTCGCCGCCCGCGCCCCCCTCTACCGCCACGGAGCGCGGGTCACCACCCCGTCGGTGCCGCGAGTCCCGCCCCGCTTTATGAGCCCCCGCGCCAAAACCCACAACTACCTGAACCTAGTCCTAGGCGACCTAGAAGCCCAAGGAACCGACCCCGGTTCCTGGGCCGTCCTGCTGGACGAAACCGGCAACCTAACCGAAGGGCGCGGCTCCAACATCTTCCTAGTCAAAGACGGCGCAGTAGCCACCCCCAAAGGCCAATACGTCCTGGAAGGCATCACCCGCCGCACCGTGCTTGACCTGTCCCAAGGGCTAGGGCTGGAAACCGCCGAGCGCGACCTCGACCTGTTCGACGCCTACACCGCCGACGAAGCCTTTCTAACCTCAACCAGCCTATGCATCTGCCCCGTATCCGCCATCAACGGCGCCCCCGTAGCCAACGGCAACCCGCCCGGCCCCGTAACCCGGCGCCTAATGCAAGCCTTCAGCGACCTAGCCGGAATGGACTTCGAGGAACAATACCTAGCCCACCTCTAGCAACGAGGACAGAGGACTGAGATCACCTGCAACCCTCTCACTCCTCACTCCTCATTTCTAACTCTTCACCACAAGGGGGAAATATGGCAGACCTACTACCCGGAATCGTAGAAGCGGGCGCGGAAGCCCAGCAGCTCGCCACCGGCTTCGGCTTCACCGAAGGCCCGCTGTGGCATCCCGACGGCTACTGGCTGTTCGTAGACATTCGCGCCTCCCTAGTGCACCGGATGACGCCCGACGGGCAAACCGACGTCTTTCGCAGCGACAGCGGCAGCTCCAACGGCTTGACCTTCGACCTGGCCGGCAACCTGATTCTGTGCGAGGGCGACAACCGGCAACTGGCGCGGCGCAACGCCGACGGCTCCTATACCGCCATCGCCACCCACCTCGGCGGCCAGCGCATCAACCGCCCCAACGACGTCGTGGGCCGCTCCGACGGCTCGCTATACTTCACCGACCCCAACGGACGCCTCACCGCCGAGGAGCGGGAACTGGACTTCAGCGGCGTTCACCGCGTATCCCTCACCGGCGGCCACACCATCGCCACCCGCGACACGGAGTACCCCAACGGCATCGCCTTTTCCCCCGACGAAAGCGTGCTGTACGTCGCCATCACCCGCCAGGACGACGCCTGCATCGCCGAAAAAGAGCGGAGCGAAGCCTGCGAACACCAGTTTATCCGCGCCTTCGACGTGGCCGACGACGGCTCCCTGAGCAACAACCGCATCTTCGCCGATATGTCCTCGGCGGAGGACGGCGTTCCCGACGGGATGAAAGTAGACGCCGAGGGCCGCGTCTACTGCACCGGCCCGGGCGGCTGCTGGGTTTTCGACCCGGCGGGCCAACTGCTGGGCATAATCCGCCTGCCCGAAATCCCAGCCAACTGCGCTTGGGGCGGCCCCGACAACCGCACTATGCTGTTCACCGCCCGCACCTCGGTCTACTCCCTGCGAATGACCACCCCCGGAACGGCCATCCCCCAAGGCTAGGCCGGAATTAAACGCAGAGAGCGCAGAGCTTCGCCGGAACCCAAACCCCTGCGCCCTCTGCGCTATTCTCTACGCCCACCTGCGTTGCAAAGAAGGAACAGGCTTATGAAGGAATACGACGCCATCGTCATCGGCGTAGGCGGAATGGGCAGCGCCGCCCTGTACCACTTGGCGCGGCGGGGCTGGCGGGCCCTAGGGCTGGAGCAGTTCGACGTGCCGCACGAAATGGGCTCGTCCCACGGCTATTCCCGAATGATTCGCTACACCCTGCAAGAGCATCCCTCCTATGTCCCGCTGGTGCGCCGCGCCTATGAACTGTGGCATCAACTGGAGAACGCCTCGCATGAGCGGCTACTGGTGACCACCGGCTCCATCCGCGCCGGACACGCCGAAAGCGACTACTTTCAAGGGGCGGTGGCGGCCTGCGAAGAGCATCATATTCCCTACGAAGTGCTGACCGGCCCGGAAACCGGCCGCCGGTTTCCCGGATACCGTTTCGGCCACGACATCGCCGCCGTCTACCAGGCCGACGGCGGATTCCTGTTGCCGGAACGATGCATCGTCAACCACGTCAACGCCGCGCTGGAAGCCGGGGCCGAGGTTCACGGGCGCGAGCGCGTCCTGGAGTGGGAGCCGGCCGGCGAGGGCGTCACCGTCCGCACCGCCCGCGGCAGCTACCGGGCGGCGCGGCTGGTGGTGTCGGCCGGGCCCTGGGCCGCCCAAGTGGTTCCGGCCCTGTCCCGCTACGCCGTGGCCGAGCGCCAAGTGCTGGGCTGGTTCCAGCCGGAAAGCCCCCAGCTTTTCCGCCCCGACGCCTTCCCGGTTTTCGGACTCTACGTCGAGGAAGGCCGTTTCTACGGCTTTCCGGTCTACGGCGTCCCGGGTTTCAAGGTTGGCCGTTCCCACCACCTGAACCAGACCACCGACCCCGACCGCCTCGACCGCGACGTCCACCCGGAGGACGAGGCGGTGCTGAGAAACTTCGTAGAACGCTACTTCCCGGCGGCGGCCGGCCCGGCCCTGTCGCTAAAGACCTGTATGTTCACCAACTCCCCCGACGGGCATTTCATCATAGACCTACACCCCGGCCATCCCCAAGTATCGCTGGCCGCCGGCTTCTCCGGCCACGGCTTCAAGTTCGCCAGCGTCATCGGCGAAATAATGGCCGACCTAGCAATGTTCGGCGAAACCGCCCACGACCTAGCCCTGTTCCGCCTCAACCGCTTCGCCCCCCAGTAACCCCGGGCCCCGCCAAACTCGAACAACCAACCTATCCGGCAGGATAAACGAAATGACCACTCCGCAGCCCGACGACCAAGAGCCGGAAGGAATCCGGCGCCTACGGGAAGACTACGGCCCAGAAAAGGCAGCGGAAATCCTGGCAAGCGTCCGCCAGGCAGCCGACAACCCCGAACAAGGCGAGTGGATGACACTGGAAGAATTTATGGAAAAACGCGGCATCAAGCCCGAAGACGTCGGCCTTAAATAGAGTCTTACCCGGAATTGGTCGTAGCCTGTATAATTGGGACACTTAGTTGCCGGTGGTGAAAATCTGATGACGAACCGGGAAGATGGCATAAAGCTGGCGCCGGAGGCGGAGACCATCCCCCCCAAGCCGTTCCCATCTATGAGTGATGAACAGTGGGCGCGGACGGTCAAGGGCTTGCGCCAAACCCTCGAAAACTGGGATCCCCAAAAAATGATAACCCTGGAAGAAGCCTCGGAAAAACTCGGCATCAAGCCTGAAGATGTCGCTGTCAAATAGGGTCATTCTGCACCCGGACGCCTACGCCAATCTCCTCGATATTTCCCCGGATGTCCGGCGGCAGCCTGACTATCGTCCGTATCTGGCAACGGTGACCCTTGCTCCGTACAACCCCCACCCTGCCGCCGTCCGTGATAAACTACCCCTAACCACTCAGGCCACTGCGGGAGCGCGATGGACTTTCTCTCCGTTGACCACCAGCCGGACCGCAAACTGAATACGCTGCTGATTGCCTTCAGCGGCTGGGCCGACGCCGCCGAAGGCGCCACCAGCGCGGTGAAATTCCTGCGGCGCAAGCTCAAGGCTCGCAAATTCGCCGAGTTCGACCCGGAAGAGTTCTACGATTTCACCCAAACCCGGCCCACCACCACGCGCACCCGCGACGGGAAGCGCCGCATCCAATGGCCGGCCAGCGAGTTCTTTCACTTGACCAACCCCGAAACCGGCGGCGGAATTATGGTCTTTATGGGGGTTGAACCCAACCTGCGCTGGCGGGCCTATTCCCAGGGCATCGCCCGGCTGGCCCACGAGCAGGGCGTGGAAACCGTCATCCACGTCGGCGCCCTGCTCGACGCCGTGCCGCATACCCGCCCGGTGAAACTCAGCGGAACCGCCACGCGCCCCGACCTGTCCGAATTCCTGGAAGGGCGCGAAATCCGCTCCTCCAACTATCAGGGGCCGACGGGCATCAGCTCCTCGGTGATGGACGCCTGCGTCAAGCAGGGGCTGGGCTATTCGTCCATCTGGGGCCACACCCCCCACTACTTGCAGGCCGCGCCCAACTACCGGGTGGCCTACTCCTTGTTGCAGCCCCTGACCCGCCTGCTGCGGCTACCCCTGGAGCTGGAAGAGCTGCGCTCCGCCGCCGCCAAGTTCGACGCGGAAGTGGCCCGCGCCGTGCAGGCCGATGAGCAAATCGGTTCCTACGTCGCCAAACTGGAAGGCCAGTACGACGAAAACGCCGCCGCCAACAACAACCTCGACCCCGAGGAACTGTTGCGCGACGTGGAGCGGTTCCTGCGGGGCGAACGTTAACAATCTGTTGCATTTCCCCCTGTTCCCGTCAATCTCCCGGCGTCAGGATAACCCGGACTCGCGCCCGTTATCGCCCGATTAAGTAATTCAGCCCCCGGCCCGTGACGAATCGGATTCATACTCCGCTAACCGGCAAGCCGGAGTATTCCCCCGCCGCGCCCCTTGACAAAAGGCAAGGAAATCAATATAAGACTTTGGCTAAGAACACACTCCCGGCGGCTGACCCTGTCCCGTGCGGGAGTGTAGTTGCGCTTATCCAAAAAGGAGCTGAAGTGTTTAACCCAAGAACATTTTTCTCAAAACTCCCGCTTCCAATTCTGCTGGCGTCCTTGATGGCGCTGGCAGTGGCCTGCGGCTCTTCGGCAACCGCGACGCCCGCACCCACCGCGACGCCCGCGCCCACCGCGATGCCCGTAGCCACGGCGATGCCCGAGGCCACTGCCGTACCCGCCGCCCCCGCGGGCACAGCGGCGCCCGAAGCTACTGCGACGCCCGCAGCGGCGCCAACCGTCGCGCCCACCTCCACTCCCAGGCCCGCGCCCACCCGGGTTGTGGAAACCACCCACCAACCCGAAGGCGTAATGAACTACGGCGTCAAGGAAACCGGCATCTTTGAGGGGCATCCTAGGTTTATGTCCAGCCCCCGCGTCCAGTACTCCGCCGTCACCTTCGGCGAGTCTTTGGTCGCCATCCAGCCCGACCTCTCGCCCGGCCCGCTGCTGGCCGCCGAATGGGACATTTCCGACGACGGCCAGATATGGACTTGGCGGATTCGGGACGACGTGGATTTCCATAAGGGCTACGGCAATATGACCATCCACGACATCCTGTGGAACTACAAAGAATGGCACGAGGGTTCCCTCAACGCCCGCGCCGGCATCATCGGCGATTTCTGGGTCGGCAGGGCCGGCGGCTCCCAGCGGGTAATTGACGACTACAGCGTGGAAATTGACACCGGCGAACCCTGGCTCAGGGAGCGTGCCTTCGAGTTTATGCGCCACCTAGGCGGCGTCAGCACCACCATCGTCAGCATGAAGCAGACCGAGGAATTTGTGCTGGCCTCCGGCGGCAGCATGAGCGACACCACCACCGAGGAATACGCGGCCGGCGCCAAAGCGGCCAGCAAAGACATCGCCGCCACCGGCCCGTGGGAAATCCAGTCCCACGACAGCGGGCGCGTCTGGCGGTTCAGCGCCGTGGAAAACCACTGGCGCCAGACCCCCTACTTCGCCGAACTGAACGTCTGGTCCATCCCCGAAGAAGCCACCCGCGTCGCCGGTTTCCAGGCAGGCGAGCTGGACATTATGGAAATGTCCTTCGACTCTCTGGCTGCGGTGCAAGCCGTGGAAGACACGGAAATCGTGGCTTGGCCCAACGCCGGGCAGGCCGGCCTGAACATCTACGGCCAGACCTACGGCGTGGATAAGGACGGCAACCCCTACGAACACCTAGACTGCAACAACGCCTGGGTGTCCTGCGACGAAGATCCCGCATCCGCGGAATGGCAGACCTCGGTTATGGTCAAAAAGGCTATGGCCGTCGCCATCAACCGGCAGGAAATCGTGGACACCCTGCTATCGGGCTTCGGCCAGCCCCTCTATATGCGGGACTGGATGGGCCACGAGGGCAAGGCCGACCCCCGCTGGACCTACGAGTACGACCCCGAAATGGCAAAGCAGCTTCTGGCCGATGCGGGCTACGGCCCCGGCAACGAATTCTCCATCACCCTGACCCCGGCCATCCGCGGTGCCCCCGCCGAGGTGGAAGCCTGCGAATCCGTGGCCGGTTACTGGGAAGCCGTCGGCATCAACGTCAACCTGCAACGGGTTCCCTACGCCACCATCCGGCCGGAGCTGATTACCCGCACGTATCAGGGCGCCACCTGTCACACCGTCAGCCAGCGCCTCACCCCGGCCATCGGCGCCTCCAACTACGTGAAGGAGTCCACCTTCAGCTACGGCACCGAACACCCGTGGATGCAGGAAAACATCACCGACCTGCTGGGCGAAACCAACCCGAACCTAGTAGCCGAGAAAGAGCGCAATGTCTACGGCTGGATGTACGACAACGTAATGGCCTTCGCTCTCTACGCTCACGACGGCATCTGGCCCGTCGGCGAGCGGCTCGACCCCGACTGGCGGCCCATTGACTACAGCGAAGTCCGCTCGCCCTCCGGCTTCGAGTACATCAAGCACCGGCAATAACCCGGCGCCAACCCCTTTAACGCAAAAGCCCGAAAGGGCCGCAGAGAACACAGAGAGGAATCGCCAACATAGCCTCTGTGTTCTCTGCGCCATATCTGCCCTGAAATAAATTCCCCGCGGTTTAGTGCGCTATGCAGAAATACCTGGTTCGCCGCCTGGGCCTCGCTGTTGTCACCATCATCGCCGTCTCGCTCATCATATTCATAATGAGCCGGGCGTCGGGCGACCCGCGCCACATTATGCTGGACGACTACTCCACCGATGAGGACTGGGAGCGGATGGGCCAGGTGCTGGGGCTGGACAAGCCCTACTGGCAACAGTATCTCATCTTCCTGCGCGACGCCGTCCAGGGCGACCTAGGCCAGTCGGTCAAGGAAGGCCGCCCGGTGACCGACGTAATCCTAGAGCGGCTGCCGGCCACCCTCTACTTGGGGTTGACCGCCTTCGCCATTTCCCTGCTGGTGGGCATACCCTTGGGCATCCTGTCGTCCATCAAGCGGGGCTCGCTGATTGACCAGATTGGCAAGATAGTAGCAATGTTAGGCCAGTCGGCCCCGCCCTTCTGGCTGGGCATAATGCTGATAATCTTTTTCGCCGTGGCTTGGGAAATCCTGCCCCCCTACGGGTGGGACGACTGGAACAGCATCGTCCTGCCCGCGGTAACTCTGGGCTGGTACTACGCCGCGGCCAACCTGCGGCTGGTGCGCTCAGCAATGCTGGACGTGCTGGATTCGGAATACATCAAGCTGGCCCGGGCCAAAGGCGTGCCATACCGGGGGGTGGTGCTGCGCCACGCCTTCCGCAACGCCCTGATTCCGCCGCTGACCTTCGCCGGGGTGACCCTGGGCGCGCTGGTCACCGGCTCTCTGGTGGTGGAGACCGTGTTCGCCTGGCCCGGACTAGGCAAGCTGGCGATAGACGCCCTCTTCGCCTTCGACTACCCGCTGTTGCAGGGCGTAGTCATCGTTTTCACGCTGCTCTACGTCCTCGCCGCCTTCTCGGTGGACGTGCTTTACGCCTACATTGACCCCCGCATCCGGTACGCATAGCCCCCGCATCCGGTACGCATAAAGGAGGATTAACCACGGAACGCACGGATATAACTCTGTGCCGCTCTGCGGTTAGATAAAGGGAAAGAATCATGGCGGCAGACGTCGGCGGAGTCCTTACTCCGTCCAAAACCACAGGTTTCCGGCTGTCCGGCATATACTACTTTTTCCGGCGCTGGCCGGTGATTCCGGTATTCCTGCTGGCCCTGGTGCTGTTCGCCGGCGTCACCGCCCCGTTGATTGCGCCCCACGACCCCAACCTGCAATCGCTCACCGAGCGCAAACAGCCCCCCTTCTGGTACAGCGCCAAAACCGAAACCCAAATCCAAACCGTGGTGCAACGGGTACTGCCCGGGTCCGCCCCCCAAATATCCTTGTCCGACGCCCAAAAGATAAACCCCGCCGCCCAGATAGGCGACACCATAGAAGTGGAGCAGGTATTGCGGCCCGGGGGCAGCACCAAATTCCTGCTGGGCAGCGACCAGTTGGGGCGCGACATCCTTTCCCGCATCATCTACGGCGCCCGCATATCCCTGCTGGCCGCCGCGGTCACCCTAGTCGTCGGCGGATGCGTCGGCGTCCTGCTGGGGCTGGTGGCCGGCTGGTACGGCGGGCTGGTGGACGAGGCGGTAATGCGGTTCGTGGACATCCTGCTGGCTATCCCCCTAGTGCTGATAGCCCTGGTTATGGTCGCCACCCTGGGGGCTTCGCTGACCATTATCGTGGCGGTGCTGACCATATTCATCTGGCCGCGCTTCGCCCGCCAGTTGCGGGGCGAGGTGTTGCAACTGAAAAATATGGACTTCGTATCCTTGGCCCGGGTGGCCGGAGCGTCCACCCCCCGGATTCTGTTTGTCCATATCTTTCCGGGAACCATCAACACGCTGATAGTGGTAGCGACGCTCCAAGTGGGCATCGTGATTCTGCTGGAAGCCACCCTCAGCTTCCTGGGAGCCGGAGTGCCGCCCCCGACGGCCACTTGGGGCGGCATGGTCTCCGACGGGCGCAACTACCTGGCCGGCGGCTTCACCACCGGCTCCTGGTGGATTTCCACCTTCCCCGGCATCGCCATCGTGCTAACCGTAATGTCCCTCAACCTGTTCGGCGACTGGCTCCGCGACAAGCTCGACCCGCGCCTGCGGCAAATAGAGTAGAATGGCGGGAAATGGGGGGAAATGGCGGGAAATACTGAAAAGTCGCAGGAAATAGCGGAATGACGGGGTATAATAATATCCCTGCGCCACCCGCTTTAATCAGCCCCGGGAGTTGAACATGGTTACCCAAGCGGCAACCGAGCGCGATGTAGTCCTGCGGGTGAACGACCTGCGAACCTATTTCCAAACCCGGTGGGGCACGGTCAAGGCCGTGGACGGCATCAGCTTTGACTTGCGCCGGGGCGAAACGCTGGGCATCGTCGGCGAGTCGGGCTCCGGCAAGTCGGTGACTATGCTGTCGCTGATGCGCCTCATCCCTATGCCGCCGGGCCGGATTGTTTCCGGCAGCATTATGCTGGACGGCGAAGACCTGTTGCAGCTATCCGATGGCGAGATGAACCGGGTGCGAGGCAGCAAAATCGCCCTCATCATCCAGGACCCTATGACCTCCCTGAACCCGGTTTTCACCATCGGCAACCAAGTGTCCGAAGCCATCGCCATCCACCAGAACATACCGAAACGCTCGGTGATGGAGCAGGCCCTCTCCGTGCTGCGCAAGGTGAACATCCCCGCCGCCGAGTCGCGGATGCGCGATTACCCCCACCAGTTGAGCGGCGGAATGCGGCAGCGGGTAGTAGGGGCCATCGGCATATCCTGCCAGCCCCAAGTGCTTATCGCCGACGAGCCGACCACCTCGCTGGACGTCACCATTCAGGCCCAGTATCTGGCCCTGCTCAAAGAGTTGCAGCAGGATTCCAACGTGGCCCTGATTTTCATTACCCATGACTTCGGCATCGTCGCCAAGATGTGCGACCGGGTGGCGGTGATGTACGCCGGCCGCATCGTGGAGCAGGGCAGCGTCCGCGATATATTCAACCGCCCCTCCCATCCTTACACCGAAGCGCTGCTGGCCTCGGTGCCTAGAATGGAAGAAGACGTGGATCGGCTGTACTCCATCGAGGGCCAGCCGCCCACGCTCCACGACCTGCCTCCCGGCTGCCCCTTCGCCGACCGCTGCCAGTACGTGATGGAGCGGTGCCGCGAGGAATACCCCACCAGAACCACAATAAGCGAAGGCCACGACGCTTCATGCTGGCGGTTAATATGACGACTGCGAATGCGATTGTCCCCGAATCCGGCGCCCCCGCCAGTGGCGGCAACGCGCTGCTGGAAGCCGTGGGGCTGAAAAAATACTTTCCGGTCACCAAAGGGCTGCTCATCAGCAAAACCACCGGCCACATCAAGGCAGTGGACGGCGTGTCTTTCGAGTTGCGCCCCGGCGAAACTCTGGGCATCGTCGGCGAATCGGGCTGCGGCAAAAGCACCACCGCCAAAATGATGCTGATGCTGGAAGATCCCACCGAGGGCTTCATCCGCTTCGAGGGATCGGAGATACGCGCCACCGACGCGGCCACCCGCCGGGAATACCGGCGGTCGGTGCAGGCCGTGTTCCAAGACCCGTGGAGTTCCCTCAACCCCCGGATGCGGGTAAAAGACCTCATCGCCGAGCCTATGGTCATCAACTGGGAAATCAGCCGCTCCGAAATTCAGGAGCGGGTGCTGAAACTGCTCAACGACGTCGGCCTAAGCGCCTATCACGCCAACCTCTACCCCCACGAATTTTCCGGCGGCCAGCGCCAGCGCCTCGCCATTGCCCGCGCCCTGTCCCTCAACCCCAAAGTCATCGTGCTGGACGAGCCGGTTTCCGCGCTGGACGTATCCATCCGCGCCCAGATAATGAACCTGCTGAAAGACTTGCAGGCGGAATACAACGTCAGCTATATGCTCATCGCCCACCACTTGGCGACGGTGCGCTATATGTGCACTTGGGTGGCGGTGATGTACTTGGGGCGCATCGTCGAGCTGTCGCCGGTGAAAGACCTGTTCGCCAACCCGTCCCACCCCTACACCAAAGCGCTTATGTCCGCCGCCCTGCCGTCCCACCCCGACACGGTGCAGGAAGAGATGATACTCACCGGCGAAGTGCCGTCGCCCCTCAACCCGCCGCCGGGCTGCCACTTCCATACCCGTTGCCCCTTCGCTATGGACCACTGCGGCGTAGACGAGCCGCAGGTAAAGGAAGTCGGCCCTGGCCACACCGTATCCTGCCACCTGTTCTAAAACGGGATGGTAGCCCTAAAACGGGATATTAGCGAGGCAGGAGCTTTCGATATGCTGGAAGCGGTCAGAATCAGTGACATAATGGCCGACGCCCGGTTGATGCAGCAAGAGGCTGTCCGGCTACTGGAACAGGGCGACATCCGCGACGCCGCCGAAAAAGCGTGGTGCGCCACCCTGCGGGCCACCAACGCCCTGATTCTGGCCCGAACCGGAGAGGAACCCCAAAGAACCCCGGCAACCGCCCGAATGTTGGACGACCTAGCGTCCGAGGACGTGCGGGCAAGAAGTCTGGTAGGCCGCTACTATTCCCGCCAAACCGGCCTGCACGGCGACTGCTTCTATCTGGGGCTGCCCCCCACCGTCCACACGGAACGCCGTATACGCCAAACCGCCGACTACATCCAAGACGCCGAAACCCTCGCCGCAATGGAACCGCAGTGACCACCGACGCCCCGCCATTCCCGCCGAACCTTGAGAGGCCGCCCCGCCAATGCTAGAATCTGCGTATGGTGGATAAGCAGGTCAAGCGCCGCAGCCCCACAATGTCGGCGGCCCGCATCGCCCAGGCCGTCGAGCTGATGGCGCGGGAGTACGGCCCTTTCGAGTCGGAGCGGCGGTTGCCCCCGGCCGATGAGATGGTGTTTACCATCCTTTCGCAGCATACGTCCGACATCAACTCCGGCCGCGCCTACGCCCGGCTGATGGAGCGATTCGGCACGCTGGAAGCGGTGGCGCAGGCCGACGTGTCCGCCATCGAAACGGCCATCGCCCCCGGCGGGCTGGCTAAGGTGAAGGCCCCGCGCATCAAGGAAGTGCTGGGCAAGGTGCTGGAGCTCAACAGCGGCTCGCTGGACTTGTCCTTTCTGGCGGAAATGCCGCTGGCTAAAGCCAAAGCCTGGCTGCGCCAACTGCCGGGCATCGGCCCCAAGTCGGCGGGCATAATCCTAAACTTCTCCCTAGGTATGCCGGCAATGGCGATAGACACCCACATTTTCCGGGTGTGCCAGAGGCTCCGCGCCATTGACGCCAAAACCGGCGCCGACAAAGCCCACGACATTATGGAAGCCAAAGTGCCGCCCGGAGAAGTATTCAACTTCCACGTGGCCTTTATCAACCACGGGCGGCGGGTCTGCCGGGCGCAGCGGCCCTTATGCGGCCAGTGCGTAGTTGGCAACCTATGCCCGTCGCGCAAGCAGTTTATGGCGAAAATCGGAACCAAAGCCGGGGCCGGGGAAAAGACGCCCCGACGCGGCCCCGGCCCGATACCCCATATTCCCCCGGAGCAGGCATAAAGCACGCAGGTTAGCGGGCGGAAATAACGGCGCAGGATGCGAAAACGGCGGCGTTAGCAACGCCCGCTGAGAACATAATCAGGCAGGCCAGCGGCTAAGGAGGGCCAGAAAGTGAAGGTAGGAATCATCAACGTTACGGGATACTCCGGCTCCGAGTTGGCCCGCATCCTGCGCCGCCATCCCGAAGTGAAAATCGCGTCGGTAACCGGACGGAGCGCCGCCGGGCAGCGGCTGGGCGAAGTGTTCCCCCATCTGGACAGCCTTGGCCTGACCATCGAGCCGGAACTGAGCGGCAGCCTTGACTTAGTGTTTTCGGCCCTGCCCCACAAGGCCAGTGCCGAAGCCTGCATCCCGGCGTTGCATCAGGGCGTCAAGGTCGTGGACATCAGCGCCGATTTCCGCCTAAAGCAGGCCGATGAGTACGAAGAATGGTACGGCGTGGCGCATCAGGAACCGTCCCTGCTGGAGGAAGCGGTCTACGGGCTGACCGAGCTGCACCGCGACGAAATCCGCGCCGCCCGTCTGGTAGCCAACCCCGGCTGCTACCCCACCAGCGCCATCCTGGCCCTAGCCCCGGCGGTGGCCGCCGACATCATCGGGCCGGACATCATCGTAAGCAGCCTGTCCGGCGTATCCGGCGGCGGGCGAAGCCTCACGATGTCCAATCACTTCTCGGAAGTGAACGAAAACGCCTTCGCCTACGCAGTGAACGGACACCGCCACCTGCCGGAAATTGTCCAGGAACTGAACCCTCTGGCCGCCCAGCCGGTCAAGCTAACCTTTCAAACCCATCTGATTCCGATGACGCGGGGCATCCTGAGCACCTGCTACGCCCCCTTCTCCAACCCCGGCGACTGGATGGGCGACGAAGGCAAGCAACGGCTTGCCGACATCTACCGCGATTATTACTCCGGCCATCCCTTCGTGCGGATTGCCCCCGCGCCGCCCCAGACCAAGCACACCCTAGGCAACAATATGTGCCTGCTGCACCCGGTCATAGACCACCGCACCGGCCGCCTAACCGTCATAAGCTGCCTAGACAACCTAGTCAAAGGCGCCGCCGGCCAGGCCGTGCAGAATATGAACCTGATGGCCGGCTTCCCCGAGGACACATCCCTAGACGAACTGGCGGTATACCCGTAGCGCACAACGAAAAGGTGTGGTATCCTAATCAGGTACAGCGTGCCCCGGTCGTCTAGCCAGGTCAGGATGCCACCCTTTCAAGGTGGAGATCAGGGGATCGAAGCCCCTCCGGGGTACCAACATTGCTAAACGTGCAAATCCCGCGGTGCTTTCGCCGCGGGTTTCTGTTTATCCAACCTAGGAATGCGCCATCAGGCGGTGAACCGGGTCATTAGCCCCAGATTGGCGTGGATTTCGTCGCCATCCGCGATTATCAGATTTTCACGCTTCAGGGCGTTTATGTCGCGGGTAAGCGTGCGGGTGGTGACGTTCCGGTACAGGTGCGACAGAGTATGACGGCCAGAGCGGAGTTCTCTCAGCGATACGGAGCCGTTGGACAGGCCAATCAGGAAACTTAGCTGCCGCTGCCCCGCCGGGGTTCCCAGCCTGAAGGAGTCTGCCAGTGATTCCCGGGCGTAATCCCGGAACGCGATTATTCGGACTTCCCCCAGCACTTCTGTGTGAACCTGCTCCAATTCATCAACCAAGCCTTGTAAAGCAAAGGCCACAAAGGGGGTGAGATTGAAAATGCCTTGCTCTCTGACCCGGTTCAGGTTAGTGATATATTCGGAGCGGTTTTGATAATAATAGTTGGATAAAGAGTAATAGCCGCGGACGTTTACGCCGGCCTTGTAAAGCAGAAAGCTCTCTACAGCCCTGGATGTGCGCCCATTGCCGTCGCCAAAGGGATGGATACTCACCACGTAGAAATGGGCTGCGATTGCCCGTAATACCGGATCCCAGTGCGTCGGCAGCCCGGTATTGAACCAGCGGATAAATTCGGTCGTCAACCGCCGGACTTCTTCCCCGATAGAGGGCGGGCGGTAGCTGCCCACCGTTACCGAATGATTGCGATACCGGCCCGGTACGTTGTGCAGATAATTGATTCCTTGCGTCAATATCCGGTGAAATTCCAATATCAGCTCTTCCGTAACCGGCGCGGCCGGGTTATGCTCCAAGAATTCCCCTACGTACCGCATCAATGCTTCGGCGTTTCGGACTTCCTGTTCTTCCCGCTCCCGTCCGGGGCCAAGAGGAGCATCACCGGGGGGCGATTCAACTACCAAATCAACTTCTTCTTCAGAAAGCTCAGTGCCTTCGATGCCGGTAGTGCCGCGGACAGCCCGCAGGATGTTGAGCCGGTCAAGCCGCTGCTGAACGCGGGGCGGGATGGGAATGCCCCGAATCACTCTGGCAAAGGCGTGTACCTGCGCCACATTTTCCAGAATCCGAGGGTGCGCCGCATTCAGAGCAGGCTCAAAATATGATTCCCTGCTAGTCAAATTATTCCCCTAAAACGCGACATTAGCCTAGTCAATGTCAAATTGTTATTCGTAGCTATATCATATCTGAAAAAATTGGACACCTCAATGGTCAATGTCCAACCAGGAGTCTTGCCGTTATGCCCGCAACTTGGCAGCAGTTCGCCACTCAGTCCCCAGATCTCGCCGCCCGCGGCGCGGCGCAGTTCGCCCGCACCGGGCTGGCGCTGGTGGGGACGCTGCGGCGCGACGGCTGGCCGCGCATCTCGCCGGTGGAGCCGTTCATCGCCGACGGGCAGCTCTATCTGGGTATGATGTGGCGCTCTCGCAAGGCCCTCGACCTGCTGCGCAACCCGCGCTGCATGGTTCACAGCACAGTGTCCAACCGCGATGGCAGCGAAGGCGAGTTCAAGGTATACGGGCTTGCCGTCGAAGTAACGGATGTTAATGAGCGGGAACGGTTCGCCGACGTTGTACACGCCGCCATCGGCTACCGCCCCCAAGAACCGGAATTCCACTGTTTCGCCATCGCCATCGAAAGCGTCGCCTTTTCCCAATTGCGCGATGGGCAGTTTCACCACCAAGTCTGGAGGGCGGATTAACCACAGAAAACACAGAGCGCACAGAGATTTTTAATTATTTCCCTCTGTGTTCTCTGTGCGCTCTGTGGTTAATGCTTCCTAGTCGAACACGAACACGCACTTGCCCGTAGTCGCGCCGTCGAATGTCTGAAACGCTTCGATGGCGTCGTCCAGGCGATAGCGGTGGGTTATCAGCCGCTCCAGCGGGGCCCCGGTGTCCACGAAGAAGCGGGCAATTTCTATAAGTTCCGCCTTGCTGAACGTCCACGAGCCGAAAATGGTCAGCACCTTGAAAATGACGTCGCGGTTGAAATCAATTTCCGCCGGGCCGCCGACGCCCACGTAGCAGGCGCGGGCGAAGGGGCGCAGGCAGGACAGGATTTGTTGCCGCGCCGTGGGGTTGCCCGAGGTTTCCAGTGCCGCGGTCGCGCCCAAGCCGCGAGTAAGGTCGCGGATGGCCTGCGCCGCGTCGGTGTCGGCGGCGTTGACCGTATGGTCGGCCCCCAGCTCCCGCGCCAGCCGCAGCCGCTCGTCAACCACGTCCACGGCAATCACGCGGGCCCCCATAGCCTTGGCCGACAGCGTGCCGCTCAGTCCCACCGGCCCTTGTCCGAACACCGCCACAATGTCCTTGCCGGAAACGCCCATCTTGTTCAGCCCGTTCCAGGCGGTGCCGGTGCCGCAGGAAATGGCCGCGCCCGCCTCAAAGGAAAGCTCCTCGGGCAAGTGGACTAAGGAGCGGGAAGGGCAAATCATATAGTCGGCGTTGGCCCCGTGGCCGGTGCCGCCGCCAAAGGTGACGTGGCCGCGAGGGCATAGCTGCTCGTAACCCATAGAGCAGATTTCGCAGACGCCGCAGCCCTCGTAGTGGTGGCACATCACCCGGTCGCCCAGCTTCAGGCCCGGCGGCGCTCCCGGCCCCAATTCCTCGATGACGCCGCAAGGTTCGTGGCCGGTAATCATCTCGGTGGGGCCCGCGTCGCGGTAGCGGTGCAGGTCGGTGCCGCACAGCCCGGAGGCGCGAATCCGCAGCACCGCCTCCCCCGGCCCGGCGTGGGGGTCGGGAAATTCCCCTATCTCCGCCTCCCGGTTTCCCCGGAATGTGACTCCGCGCATAACTTTTCTCCCTATCGCAAGGAATAACCGGATGATACCAAAGGCAACCGAGCGGGGGAATCACCGCACAGCCTTTCGATCCTTTGTCTGAATCAGGATTATGGGATTCGCCGGATGGGAAAAATCCTGAAAATTCCCAAAATCCGGTAAATTCTGATCCAGACAATTACGCCAAGAACCGAAATCCCCTACGCAATGACCACGGGCCAGTGACGCCGCCGGGCTGAAGCCCTATAATGCCCAGTCATCGGAGGGCGCTGATTATGACGATGCTGAAACCGCGCACCGGGATGCGGCTGACCGTCGAAGAGTTTTTCGACTTGCCCGAAACTTGGGACAAGCGGAAGATGGAGCTGGACGAGGGAGTGCTGTACATAATGGTTAAACCCAGGCTTGTTCACCAGTTTTTCCAAGCCCGGCTATCCAAGTATTTCGAGACCTACCTGGACGAATTCGACGAACCGCCGGCCGACGTATTCACCGACGTTATCATCGCTCTGTCTCTGGAGCAGCGTATCCTGCTGGCCCCCGACTTGTCCATTGTTCTACGCGGCAGCGCAGCCATATCCGGCGACCGTATGATTGAAGGCGCTCCCGACATCGTAGTCGAAATCCTGTCCTCTGACCGCCGCCGCGACCTAGTGCGCAAGCGGCAGCTATACGCCGAAGCCGGTGTGCCGGAATACTGGATTTTTGACCCCCGCGACGACACCGCCACGCTACTGGAACTGGCAAATGGCGAGTATGTCCAGCGTGCCGTATTGACCGCCGCCGACACGCTCACCACCCCCCGGCTGCCCGGCCTGGCTATACCTCTGGCCGACGTATTCAGCCACCGCCGCCGCCCGGCGGAGAACGATGGCTAACCGGGTAGCCGCCGCAACCCCGATCCCGCTTTCAAGCTGCCTTTTTGCCGCCCTTTTTCCGCTGGTATGCCCGCGCCCTTTGGATGTATGATAGAAGCGTCTTGCCCCGCTCCATAACCCCCCTTTGAGATTTGTTCTTTGGAACAGCCGCCCGGCCTAGTAGCCTTAGTATCCATAGATGAGCCTTACGCCGACGAAATAGACGCCGGGTGGATGGAAGGCGTGGCGCGGGCGGCCTTGGCCGCGGCTGATGTGCCGGGACGCGCTGAGCTCAGCCTGCTCATCACTGGCGACGAAACGGTTCGCGCCCTGAACGCGGAATACCGAGGGCTTGACGAAACCACCGACGTGCTTTCCTTTTCCTCCAGCCATCCGGGCCACTGGGAAGGCGACGGCGGCGGGCCGCCGGAGCAGCCGGGCGCCGTCGAGTTCGTCCTGCCGCCGGACGCGCCCCAACCGCTGGGGGAAATCATCGTTTCTTGGCCCCAGGCGCAGCGGCAGGCCCGGGAGCATAAAGTCAGCCCGGTGCGGGAACTGGCCCAGCTCGTAATTCACGGCGCGTTGCACTTGGTGGGATTCGACCACGTAGAGCCGGAAGAGGCCGCGCTGATGCAGGCGCGGGAACGCGAAGCACTAAAGTTGTTGCAGTTAACGGAGTTTCCGCCGCTATGACCTCGCAGGTCTTTTATCGCAAGTGGCGCCCTTCCAGCTTCGGCCAACTGGCCGGGCAGGAACACGTCTCCACCACCCTGCGCCAGTCGGTGCGGCTGGGGCGCATTTCCCATTCCTACCTGTTCTGCGGGCCGCGCGGCTGCGGCAAGACCACCACGGCCCGCATCATCGCCAAGGCCGCCAACTGCCTCGACCTGCAAGACGGCGACCCCTGCAACGCCTGCGCCGTCTGCCAGTCCATCAACGAAGGCCGCTTTATGGACATCATCGAACTGGACGCGGCCAGCAACCGGGGCATAGACGAAATCCGCGAAATCCGCGACAAGGTGAACTTCGCGCCGGTGCAGGGCCGCCGCAAGGTCTACATCATAGACGAAGCCCATATGCTCACCGACGCCGCTTCCAACGCCTTCCTGAAAACGCTGGAAGAGCCGCCGCAACACGTCATATTCGTCCTCTGCACCACCGAAGCCCATCGCATCCTGCCCACCATCGTCTCCCGCTGCCAACGGCTGGACTTCCGGCGCATCCCGTCGGAAACGGTGCATGGGCGGCTGTCGGAAATCGCCGACGCCGAAGGGGTGGCGGTGGAGCCGGCCGCCCTGCGGATGGTTGCCCGCTACGCCGCCGGCAGCCTGCGCGACGCCGAAAACCTGCTGGAGCAGCTTGTAGTATCCTGTCCTGACGGCGTAACCGGGCCGCAAGTGGAGAAGCTGCTGGGTATGGGCAGCGACGAATCGGCCCTGGAACTGGTCAAGTATATCCTGCTGGGCAACACCACGGCGTCGCTCTCGGCGGTGAACCGGGCGGCGTGGGAAGGCAGCGACCTGCGGCAGTTGCACCGGCAGACCTCCGACCTGCTGCGGGGGGTGATGCACCTGCATTGGGGTTCCGAGGACGCCCTTGACCTGCCCAGCCACGTACAGGAGCAGCTAAAAGAGCTTACGGGCCAGCTTCCCCCGTGGCGCATCGTCCGGGCCTTGAAGACTTGGGGCGCGGTCAATATGCGCTACGACGCGCCCTCGACGCTGCCGCTTGAGCTGGCGGTGGTGGAGATTTGCGAAGAAGCGGCGGCCCCGGCCCCGCCCCCTCCGGCAAGCTCAGAACAATCGCCGCCGCCCGCCCCGGCCCGACGGGAGCGCGAACCCCAGCCCCCACGCGCCGCCCCGCCGCCGCGCGAGCCGCGCCCGGAACGCCCGCCAACCCAAGAACGCCCCCCGGCCCGGGAACGCCCGGCCCCGGCCAGCGCCCCATCCGGCGAACCGGGCGGGATTTCGGAACAGTGGGCCACCACCGTCAAATCGCTGTCGCGCCACAAGGGAAAGAAGTACAATCTGGGGGCGTTGTTGCGGGATTGCAAGGTCAACAGCATTGCGCTGGACGGCCAAACCTTGGTGCTGCCCTTCACCAACAAGGCCAATCTGGAGCGGACGCAGGAAGAGCTGGAAGACCCGGCGTCCCGCAAACGAATGACCGATGCGCTGGCTCAGGCCTTTGGCGACGGCTGCGATTACCGGCTTACCTTAGCCAACGGACAGCCGGGCAATGGCGGCGGCAGCCAGACGGCCCAGCTAAGCCCGCTGGTGCGCGCCGCCCAAGGGATGGGCGCCAAAATCCTCCAAGTAGTGGATGTTGAAGAATGAACCGCAATATGATGCGGCAGGCCCAGCGCCAACTGGCCCAACTGCAAAAAATTCAGGAAGAACTGGAAACCTTGACCGTCACCGGCACCGCCGGCGGCGGCGCAGTCAAGGTAGTAATGACCGGCAAGCAGATGGTGGATTCGGTAGTCATCGAACCGGAAGCGGCGGAAGACGTGGATCTGCTCCAAGATATGATGGCCGCCGCCTTCAACGACGCCGCAACCAAAGCCCAAGAACTGGCCGCCAGCAAGATGAGCGCCATCACCGGCGGAATGAACATCCCGGGGCTGACGTAAGCGTATCTCCGATCTTCCCGTTACTCCATCAATGGCAGGCGTGGTTGATATGGTCAAAATGAAAATGAGGTATGCCTTGGATGAGCCGGGCGCGCCAGTGAAAATCGCCCGGTTCGCTCAGTATCTTGAGGCGACGGCACTGGACTTCTCGGCCTATTTTCCGGTAGACGGCATCCGCCGGTACACGCTGTTGCAGACGACAGTAAGCAAGATGGGCTATGCCTTCCAGGAAGGCTATATGAATCTGATTCTGCTCTATGGGTTCCTGAGAGGCGGCATCCCGCGCTATGAAGACGCCTGCCGGTTCCCCGGATCGCTGGAAAGCCTAGAAAACGCAGAGGCGGACAAGTTGCCCGGGTTGCTGTGGATGTCTTCCAGCCTCGCCCTAGTCAAGGGTGTCGTCGGAATGCGGGAACTTGAGCCTGAGTTTGGATTCGAGGGAGTAAAGGAGTACGTCGAGCTGCGGGAATTGGCCGAAGAGAAAGACTTGTCGGCATCTGTGCCCGTCTTGGCCGACCGAAGCCGCTTGGACACCAACTTTGTAGAAGAAGAAATGCGGTCATATCTCGCCGAGTTGTCGGCATCAGTAAGACTGCGAGCCATCAAAGACCCCTTCCGGCGGGCCAGGGAGTTGGCTAAAGAAATCAGCGAGCAGTGGCCGCCCGGAGTATCGGCTACAGACGCAATCAGTGAGCAGAGAGACCGGACTTGGAATTAAACCACATTCAGAACGTGGTCGCGGATACCAGCCTATTGGTGGCCTATTTTCTGGAGTCCGATGCGTTCCACCGGACGGCGAGGGAATACGTTGCCGAATTGGATAACGGGAGCTTCATACTTCATTTGCCAATGCTGGTAATGGTTGAGACCGTTTCCGCCATCCGCCGCCGACAACGGCATGATTGGCAATACAAGGTAGACGAAGCATTTACTACCATTTATGAGTGGGAGCGACAAGGTAGGGTTATATTCTACCCATTGAACCGGGAGCGTATGGAGGTAGCTTTGCGGGTTACTATAGAAACGGGACTTAAAGGCGCGGACTCGGTTATAGCCGCCCTTTCCGAGGAGTTGGGCTATAATCTCAAGACTTTCGACAACGAAATTTTGCGCCGCTTTCAGTGGGCGGTCTGATGACCCCCGACAACCTGCCTTCCGCCGCCCCGTCCATCGCCCGGCTGGTGCAGGAGCTGAACCGGCTGCCCGGCATCGGCCCCAAGAGCGCGCAACGGCTGGCCTATCACATCATCCGCTTGCCCGCTGAGGAAGCCTACGCCTTGGCCGAGGCGGTTACGGCAGTGAAGCGGAACACCGTCCTTTGCGGCCAGTGCCAGAATCTGGCCGAGGCCACCCCCTGCGCCATCTGCGCCGACCAGCGCCGCAACCGCTCTATCATCTGCGTGGTGGAAGAGCCGATGGACGTCCTGGCCCTAGAGCGCACCCGCAGCTTCCGCGGGCTGTATCACGTCCTTCACGGCGTTATCTCGCCCATCAACGGCATCGGCCCCGACCAGTTGAAGCTCAGGGAACTGCTGTCCCGCCTTTCCGTCCCGGAAGTCACGGAACTGGTGGTCGCCACCAACCCGACGCTGGAGGGCGAAGCCACCGCAATGTACATCCGCCGCCACCTGAGCCGCGATGACCTGCGCGTGACCCGCTTGGCCCGCGGCCTGCCGGTGGGCGGTTCGCTGGAGTACACCGACGAAACCACGTTGAGCCGCGCCTTTCAGGGACGGCAGGATTTGTAGCCGTGGCCCCGCCGCGCACCTACCGCTGCGAAGGGCTTACCCTGCGCAAGGCCGCCATCGGCGAGGCCGACTTGGTGGTCACCGTGTTCACCGCCGAACAAGGCAAGTTGCGAGCCGTCGCCAAAGGCGCGCGCCGTTCCACCAGCAAGCTGGTAGGACACCTGGAGCCATTAACCCTAACCCGGCTGTCCATGGCCCGGGGGCGGGAACTGGAAATCATCACCCAGGCCCAAGTAGTGGACAGCCTGCCCGCGCTCAAGGAAGACCTGCCCCTGATGGCCCGGGGGCTGTACGTAGCTGAGCTACTGGACGGCTTCGGCCCGGAAGCCAGCCCCTCGCCCGGCCTGTTCCGGCTGGCCGCCGCCGTGCTGCGGGCGTTGCCCGGCGCGGCAGACCCGGAAACGCCTTTGCGCTACTTCGAGTTTCACCTGCTGCGGCTGACCGGAATGCTGCCCGAACTGTACCAGTGCGTGGAGTGCGGCTCGGAGATTGCCCCCGGCGCCCACCGCTTCAGCGTCAACCTCGGCGGCGTCCTGTGTCCTGCCTGTAGCCCGGCGGAAGCGCTGATGCGTCCGCTGTCGCTGCGGGCAATGAAAGTGCTGCGACTGATGCACCGGGGCAGCCTTTCCGAAACCGCCGCCCTCACCCTCAACCCGTCCCTCGCCGCAGAACTGAAATCAATCCTAGCCCCCACCGTCCGCTACTGGCTGGGCAAAGAAATCCGCTCCAACTCCTTCTTGGAGCAGCTACAAAACGAAAGACGCCCCGGGACGGGCGCAATCCGCGGCCAGTGAGGGACGCCAAGACAAGGAGGCCGCTATGCCTTTCGAGGATTATCAACTTGGGGAAGTAACGGAGCTGGCGAAAGCGATTTACAAAGAAAAGATAAAGCATCTGGTGGAACCAACGGAAAAGGGGAAATTCATCGTCATAGACGTGGAAAGCGGCGATTACGAAATAGACCAAGAGATTATTACCGCTACCGACCGCCTGCACGAGCGGCGGCCCAACGCTGCTACCTATGCCGGACGGGTCGGCTATTCCACTACCTACGACCTAAGCGGAAGTCTCTGGCTGGAACAATGATTAGAGGGAAAATAAACCAAAGAGGGCAAGCCCGAGTAGTGATAGAGATGCTGGGCCGCAATGGGCAATTTCAGCCGACTGAAGTCGTATTGGATACCGGGTTCGGCGGTAATATACTTCTGCCGCCCAACATCATTCAGGGCTTGGAAGCCATCAGGTCTGCCGAAGTTGACGCGCGGCTTGCCAGCGGCCAAGAAATACAGTTGCCCAGTTGGCGCGGCACCGTTCTCTGGCACGGACGCCCTCGCAGCATCCTTGTCTTGCAGGCTGATGGCGAACCCCTGCTGGGTATGAACCTGCTCCGGGGCAGCCGGGTTACGCTGGACGTGCAACCGGACGGCGATGTGGTTATAGAGGAACTTGGCCGTTAGCCGCAGGCCCGGCGCCCCATCCGAAACGGCCTGAAGCCGGAGCGGAAACGGCGGCTTTTTCCCAACCTCTGCTGGTATCATATCCAGCCATTACGGGCGGCAATTTCGTGAGGGGGCGCCGATGTTTTCCAAGATACTCATTGCCAACCGGGGAGAGATCGCCTGCCGCGTCATCCGCACCTGCCGCCGTCTGGGCGTCGGAACCGTGGCGGTGTATTCCGACGTGGACGCCGGTTCGTTGCCGGTGCGGGAAGCCGACGAGGCCGTCCTTCTGGGCGGAGCCGCGCCGCAGGACAGCTATCTGAACGCGGACAAGATTCTGGAAGCGGCCCATCGTACCGGCGCGGAGGCCATTCATCCCGGCTACGGATTCCTGTCAGAAAACCCCCGGTTCGCCCGCCAGTGCGAACAGGCCGGCATCCGCTTCATCGGCCCCCGGCCCGAAGTTATGGAGCAGATGGGCGACAAACTGTTTGCCCGTCGGCTGGCCCGGGAAGCCGGGATGCCCCTGTTGCCCGGAACCGACGATGCCGTGCCGGACAGCGAAGCGGCGGAAACCGCTTGGCGGCTGGGTTTCCCCATGATGGTCAAGGCGGCGGAAGGCGGCGGCGGCATCGGCATCCACGTCGTCCAGTCCACCGAAGAGCTGATGCCCCTTATCGAGCGGGCCCGGCAGGTGGCCTCCGGCGCCTTCGGCAGCGCCCGCCTCTATTTCGAGCGCTACCTGAAAGACGCCTCGCACATCGAAGTGCAACTGTTGGGCGACAATCACGGCAACCTAGTTCACCTGTTCGAGCGCGACTGCTCGACCCAGCGGCGCAATCAGAAACTCATCGAAGAAACCCCGGCCTCGGCCAAGCTCACCCCCCAAACCCGGCGGCGAGTGGCGTCGCTGGCCCTCACCCTAGGACAGCGCATCGGCTACAACAACACCGGAACGGTGGAGTTTCTGGTTTCGCGCGACGGCGGGGCCTACTTCCTAGAAATGAACACCCGCCTGCAAGTAGAGCATGGAGTGACCGAGCTAACCACCGGCCTTGACCTAGTAGAACTGCAACTGCGGGTGGCCTGCGGCGAGCGTCTGCCCATTACGCAGGAAGACGTGACCAGCCGCGGCCACGCCATCGAAGCCCGTATCTACCCCGAACACCCGGAAACCTTTATGCCCGACGCCGGGGAAATCACCGGCCTGCACCTGCCCTCCGGCGATAACGTGCGGGTGGATTCCGCCCTTTGCGATGGCTACACAGTTGGGTTAGACTACGAACCGCTAATGGCTAAAGTAATGGCTTGGGGCGAAAACCGGGAGCAGGCCATCAAAACATTACAGCGGGCCTTGCTGGAAATGCGGCTGGAAGGCGTCACCAACAACGTGCCGCTGCTCCAGAGCATCCTATCCAGCAAGGAATTTATCGGCGCGAGTTATCACACCGGGTCGGTTCCGCACTGGGTGAACGAATTGCGGCAGAAAAACCTGGCCCATCAGGGCGGCGCGGGCCACTACCACTTGCATCATAAAAACGGCAACGGGAGCAGCCCGGCCAGCGGCCACGGCCCGGCGGAGAAAGAAACCGCCGCCGCCATCGGCGTATCTCTCGCAATGGCGCTGCGGGAACAGCCGCAGGGAGCGGAACCCAGCGGCTGGAAAACCCAGCGGCGCCGCGAGCAACTCCACTCCCGGAGCATAAGGAGCCGGGGTTGGCGGTAACCAGACTTCGCGTCCGCGTCGGCGGCAACTGGTACAGCGTCGAAGTGGGCGACTTGAGTCGCTCGCCGGTGACGGTGACGGTGGAAGGCGAAACCTTCGAGGTGGAAGTCGAGGGCTTGGCCGGCCCCGCCCCCGCCCGTCCCCGCCGGGGCCGGACGCAGACGCCCGGCATCCTCGTGCCGCCCCCGGCCAGCCGGGTCAACCCCACCAGCGCCGAGGGCAACGTCATCCGCTCCCCTATGCCTGGCCGCGTCATAAGCATCCTAGTGCGCCCCGGCGACGCCGTATCCGTCGGCCAAGAAGTGTGCGTAGTGGAAGCGATGAAAATGGAGCAAAGCATCCGCTCCCCCCAAAACGGCGTGGTCAAGGAAATCCGCGTCCAGCCTATGGACTCCGTCCGCACCAACGCCCCCCTGCTGGAACTGGAGTGAACGCTAACAGCCGGGCCTTGCCCGCCACCCGGCTTATGTAGTGAAACAGGCCAGCCTCCACAGCAGGAAATCGCAGGCGTTTCACCAATGAATCAGGACTCGATTAGAGCCGGACAACTGCCTTTCCAATCCAGCGTCGGGCGGCCCCGGCCCGATGGCTTCCTTGCCGAGAACCGCTTGTACTGCGGCGACTCCCGCTCCCTGCTCCGCCGTATTGCCCCGGAAACGGTGGCCCTGAGCTTCTGGTCGCCCCCCTACTTCGTCGGGAAAAGCTACGAAAAGCATCTATCCTTTGAGCAGTGGCGGGAACTGCTTGCCAGCGTAATCCGACTGCACTTCGACATCATCGCCCCCGGCGGGTTCCTCGCCATCAACATAGCCGACATCCTGGCCTTTCCCGACCCGGATATGCCGCGGATTCAGGCCGACAACATATCCGCGAAAAAGTCGGGCATCACCAGAGAGCAGGTTCTTTCCGCCAAGGCAGCCCACCCGGACTTTAACCGCTACCGGCTTGCCGAGTTGCTGGGTTGCAGCGAACAAACCATTGACCGGCGGCTGAATCACAACAACGTCCGGGGCGGCAAATACGCCCCCCAAACCAAAGTGAAACTGGTTGGCGGCCTAGTTCAGGAATGGGCCGAGGATGCCGGGTTTTTCCTCTATGACCGCCGCGCCTGGGTGAAAGACCCCTGCTGGGAAAATTCCCGCTGGCACAGCCTTTCCTACCGGGCCATAGACGAATTCGAGTACGTCTATATTTTCTGGAAGCCCGGCATATCGGTCATAGACCGCAACCGCCTGAACCGGGAGGAATGGAGCGAGTGGGGTTCAAGGGCTGTCTGGGAGATTCCATCGGTAAGAAACAACAGCGAGCATGAAGCCCAATTCCCCCTAGAACTGCCCCGGCGGGTAATCCGAATCTTCTCCGGCAAAGGCGACCTAGTGATAGACCCCTTTATGGGCCTCGGCACAACGGCCGTCGCGGCGATTCGGGAAGAGCGGCGCTACATCGGCATTGACTACATTCAGGAGTACGTAGAAAAGGCGGCGGCGAGAATCGCCCTAGAATCGGCAAAATAGCCAATGACGCTGGAACCGGACGAACTGCCCGCAAATTTCGATTTGCTGCTGTCCGTTTCAATCCGCATTCCCGCCATTCTCACCCCAGCCCCGTCATCCCCGCGACAAAAACACCCCGCACCCCATCGTCGCCTTTCCCTCGCTTTCCGTCATTCCCGCGAAGGCGGGAATGACGGGGCTTATGGCATACCCAACGTGGTTGAGAATGCGCGGATGCGCCGCTCCCGTGCCGGAAGCAGCGGGATTGTGTATAATGAACCCCATCCGGCAGGGCTGATTCCTGAGCGTCGGAAGACAGGGAGCGGCCGGTGTTACTGCTGGAAGACTGGGCGGCTATCCCGAATTCGAGACACCCAGGCACTAGGATGTAGTACAATGGTTTGCCATATTTGGGGAGTTCTGTAACCTGTGGCGTATGAAGTCGAGTATACCGACGAATTTGATATATGGATGAACAGCATATCCGACAGTGACCAAGACCGCGTCGCCGAAAACGTAGGTAGGCTCGTTCAATATGGTTGGCTTCTTGATCACCCCTATTCTTCAAAGGTATTTTCATCGCGGCACAGCCATATGCGCGAGCTTCGGGTACAGAGCGGGGGCAATAGTATCAGAGTCTTTTATGCTTTTGACCCCAGACGTATCGCAATACTGCTAATTGGGGGGAACAAAACCGACGACAAGCGCTTTTACAGAGAGTATACGCCAATAGCAGACCATCTTTATGACCAGCATCTCAACGAGTTACGCAGGGAGGGGCTGATTCAATGAGCGGACACCGCCCGTTTTCCGAACTGCTTAAGGATTTCTCACCCCAACGGCTTGAAAGGATAGCCGCTGAATCAGAACGTTTAAGTGCCGAAATTCTGGCGGCCAACCCCAAACTGGCCGACCCTGAATATGTGAAAGCCCAGGCTGATAAAGTCTTTGACGCCTGGGACAAAAACGACTGGGCACTGGCGGAAATTCTAATAAACGGAGGTACACGCATGAAGTACGACTACATCGTTGTGGGGGGAGGCTCGGCGGGTTGCACCATCGCCACGCGGCTGTCCGAAGACCCGGAGCGGTCGGTGCTGCTGCTGGAGGCCGGGCCCGATTATCCCGACTTTGACACCCTGCCCGAAGACTTGAAACAGGGCAACAACGTCTGGCTGTCGGCCTACGGGCCCCACAGTTGGGCCTACCGGGGCCACATCACCAGCGAACAGCCCGACCTCGAAATTCCCCGCGGCAAGGCCACTGGCGGCTCCAGCGCCATCAACGGCCAAGTGCTTTTCCGCGGCATCCCCGAGGACTACGATCGCTGGGCCGAGTGGGGCAACACCGAATGGGGCTTCACCAGTTGCCTACCCTACTTCAACAAGATGGAGACCGACCTAGACTTCGGCGGCGACGATTTCCACGGCTCCAACGGCCCGGTGCCGGTGCGCCGCTCGCCCCGCAGCGAATGGCTGCCCCACGCCGTCGCCTTCGAGCAGGCCGCCGTCGCCGAGGGCTTTCCCATTGACGAAGATATGAACCACCCCGAATCCACCGGCTGCTCGCCCCGCGCCCGCAACACCATTGACGGCGTGCGGATGAGCATGGCCCTCAACTACCTCGACCTGGCCCGCCACCGGCTGAACTTCACCATCCGGGGCAACGTCATCGCCCGCCGCATCCTGTTCGACGGCAAAAAGGCCGTGGGCATCGAGGCGGAAAGCGGCGGCGAGGTGTTCGTCGTGGAAGGCGAGGAAATCATCCTTTCCAGCGGCGCCGTCGCCTCGCCCCAACTGCTGATGCTGTCCGGCGTCGGCCCGGCGGAACACCTGCAAAGCCTCGGCATCCAAGTAGTCCACGACCTGCCCGGCGTCGGCAAAAACCTGCGCGACCATCCCTCCGCCGCCGCCATCTACCGCGCCGCCGGCGATAAGCCCGACGTCCAGGCCCCGGTGATTCAGGTGGGGCTGCGCTACACCGTGGAGGGCAGCGACCTCCGCAACGATATGCAGCTCTCCCCAATGCTGATGACCAGCGAACACCGCCCGGCCCAAGTGGACATTGACGACGACCTCAACTACGTCGGAATGAGCGCCAGCCTGCAACTGGCCCTCGGCCAGGGCGAGCTGACCCTCCAGTCCACCGACCCCCACGACCAGCCCTTCCTCAACTACAACTACTATCAGGAAGAGGAAGACCTGCGCCGGATGCGCGAAGCCATCCGCCTAGGCGTCCGCATGGCCGAAGAGCATGACCACTACAAGGACATCATCATCGAGCGGATAATGCCCACCGACGAAGAGCTGCGCTCCGACGAAGCCCTGAACGACTGGCTGCGCCGCAACTCCGGCACCTCGCACCACATCTCCGGCACCTGCAAAATGGGCCCGGACAGCGACCCCCTGACCGTGGTGGACCAGCACCTCCGCGTAAAGGGCATCCAGGGCCTCCGCGTGGCCGACGCCTCCGTAATGCCCGACTGCATCCGCGCCAACACCAACGCCACCACCATAATGATCGGCGAGCGCTGCGCCGACTTTATCAAAGACGGCAAGTAACGCGGAAATGTAGGGGCGCACAGCCGTGCGCCCCTACGCTTATACCGGCAAGCGAGGATAGCAAAATGACGAATATCCGCCCATACGTCCCCCTGCTCTTAGCCATTGCCTTGATCCTGACCGCGGTGGCGACCTACGGCATTGTCAGATCTCAGTCGGGCAACGGGAAGTATGACACCGACAGCGACGGGCTGATTGAGGTCAAATACCTAGAGCAGTTGAACGCCATCCGCTACGACCTTGACGGCAACGGCATCCCGGACAAAGATTCCGGCGCAGAACCCTATGCCGCCGCGTTCCCCGGCGCGACGGCGGCAGGGGTCTGCAACCGGCGCTGTAATGGGTACGAACTGGCCCGCTCGCTGGACTTCGACAATGCCGACAGCTACGCCTCCCGCTCGGTAAACACCGGGTGGACGCAACAAATCGGCTGGCTGCCCATTGGCCTCGACGAGGATCCATTTGATGACATCCTCGCCGGTTTTAATGCCGCCTTCGATGGCAATGGGCATACCATCTACAACTTGTTCATCAACCGAACCACCACCCGCCACTTTACCGGCAGCACCGGTCTTTTCGGCCTTACATTCGATTCCAGTGAAATCAGGAATATCAATCTGGAAAAAGTAGATATAACCGCTACCCGGTGGACCGGCGGACTGTCCGGGGATAACCGAGGAACGATTAGCGGCAGCCACGTATCCGGGAATGTGTCGGTATCATTGGAAACGGTGGGTGGGCTAACCGGGATTAACAGTGGCACTATCAGCGACAGTTATGCCATCGGTAGCGTATCTGGGTATCATACTGTCGGCGGACTGGCCGGGACTAACTGGGGCAAGATTAGCAGCAGCTATGCATCTGTCAGTGTGGCCGGGAGGGGAGAATGGGCCGGCGGGCTGGTTGGGTTTAACGGCGTAGGTACTGTTCTGTCCAGCTACGCCACCGGCGAAGTGTCAGGAGACCGCTACGTTGGCGGGTTAATTGGGTATAACAATAGTAGCGGCAGCGTAATCGCCAGCTACGCCACCGGCAGAGTGCGCGGAGATGACAAAACGGGCGGGCTGATAGGGGAAAATGAAGGCTTCATTTCAGCCAGCTTCTGGGATACTCAGACTTCCGGCCAGCGTACCGGGATTGGGGAGGGGGAGTCAGCAGGCGCAGAGGGCAAGACCACGGCCCAGTTGAAATCGCCAACCGGCTATACCGGCATATACCGGACATGGAAAACAGACTTGGACAACGCCGACCGGGATTTCGACGACGCTACGGGCATTGATGACTTTTGGGACTTTGGCACATCCCGCCAGTACCCGGTACTGAAAGCCGACTTCAATGGCGACGGCAACGCAACCTGGTGGGAGTTCGGCCAGCAAATCGGCAACCGCCCGACGCCCACGCCCACCCCGCGGCCAACGGCTACACCCACCCCGACGCCTACGCCAACATTGACCCCAACGCCCACCCCTACGGCAACGCCTACGCCCACGCCGACAAACACGCCAACCCCAACGCCCACAATTACGCCGACGCCAGTGCCTACAAACACGCCCACCCCGGCGCCGACGCCTACTCCCACGCCTACGCCTACGCCAACTCCAACCCCAACCCCTACTAACACGCCAACCCCAGCACCGACGCCTACTCCCACGCCAACCCCTACCAACACGCCAACTCCTACCAACACGCCAACTCCAACGGCCACGCCTACAAACACGCCAACGCCAACGCCGACGCCCGCCCCCACGCCAATTCCAACACCAACTCAGCCCCCCACGCCAACGTTGACGCCTGCGCCGGTGCCTACCGACACGCCCACGCCGGTTCCAACCGCAACGGCGTTTCCGCCAACGGACACGCCTGCGCCGACTGCCCCGGCAACTGCGACCATCGCGCCGTCGCCTGCGAACACGCCCGCGCCGGCCGCGGAATCCGGCGGCGGATGCGGCTTCCCCGATGGCCCCGTGCCGACGGGCGCGGCGGCAGCCAACCTGCTCCTGCTGATGGCCCCGCTGGGTATGCTATGGGGGCTGAAGCGGCGCTCGTCGCGGCGCAAAAAGTGATGGCGGCGTAATCGTCAACGCCCGGGCCTTGCCGGATTCGGAGCGCACTTTCTGGTATAATCGCCGGGTATGGCAGAGTCCGTTGAGGGGAAATGCGCCGCCTGCTAATCCGGGCGTTGGTGGCCTCGGCCCGTCCGCTGTCCGACGACCGCGAGGCAATCTGGAGCATCCCAAAGGTGTTCCAAGTAGTCTATTTCCTGATATTCATCGGAATCTGCGTTCCGATGATTGCGGACATCGTGCGGGAAGAAATCGCCGCCTGCCCCGGAGCGGGCTGGATTCGGTTGGCGCGGGAAACGTCGTCCGAGTTCGCTGCCGCGGGCGTCGGTGCCGCTATCGGTTCCCTGATTGTAGTACAGGGGGTTGCGATAATCGTGTCTCTTTACCATCTAATCACCAACCGTTTCACCAAACCGATAATCGAAGAGCATGAGGCCCGTGGCCGGGAGCTGGGTATCGTTGAGGGTGTGGAAAAATCCAACCAGGCGTGGCGGGAATGGCTGCGGCGGCGGGATGAAGCCGAAGCCCAAGGCATCCCCTTCGACGAGCCGCCGCCGGACGAAACCTAGCGGACAGCCAGGTATAGGAAAATGAAGCGCAGCGAAACCCGCATCCTCACCACTCACACCGGCAGCCTGCCCCGGCCCGAGGGGCTGGTGGCGATGCTGGGCGCGGCAGCGCGGGGCGAGCCAGTGGACGGGGCCGCTCTGGCCGCCGCCGCCCGCGACGCCACCGCCGGAGTGGTCGCGGCGCAGTTGGCGGCGGGCGTGGACGTCATCAACAACGGCGAGCAGTCCCGCATCAGCTTCTCCACCTACGTCACCCAGCGGATGGACGGTTTCGGCGGTTCCTGGACCCGGCGCGGCCACCGCGACCAGAACGAGTTTCCCTCGCTGGCCCGCCCCCGCGTGGTTCAGCTAATGCGCGATGTTCCCACCTGCACCAGCCCGGTGGCCTACCGGCGGCTGGACTTAGTGGAGCAGGAATGCCGCCAGTTGCTAGACGCCGCCGCCAGTGCTGCCAGCCAGCCGGAAGAGCTGTTTATGACTGCCGCATCGCCCGGCATCGTCGCCTTGACTATGGGCAACCGCTACTACCGCAGCCACGAAGATTATGTTTTCGCCCTAGCCGAAGAACTGCGCAAAGAATACGAAATAATCATCGCCCACGGCCTGACGCTGCAACTCGACTGCCCCGACCTAGCGATGGAGCGGCACGTATCCTATCAGGACGAGCCGCTGGAGGCTTTTCAGGAGCTGGTGGCCCTGCATATCCGGGCCATCAACCACGCGCTGGGCAACATCCCCCGCGAGCGGGTGCGGCTGCACGTCTGCTGGGGCAACAGCGAAGGCCCCCACCATTACGACGTGCCGCTGGAGGACATTCTCGGCCTGCTCTACGAGGCTGAAGTTGGGGCGCTGGTGATGGAAATGGCGAACCCGCGCCACGCCCACGAGCATCGCGTTTACCACCGCCGCCCGCTGCCCGACGGTATGCTGCTGGTGGCCGGCGTTATAGACACCAAGACCAACTACGTGGAGCATCCCCGGCTGGTGGCCGACCGGCTGCATCAGGCCGTGGCCGCCGCCGGAGGCGACCCCACCCGCGTGCTGGCCGGCACCGACTGCGGCTTCGACACCTCCGCCGGCTCCAACCGCGTAGACCCCGGCATAGTCTGGCTGAAGCTGCAAGCTATGCGCGAGGGCGCGGAAATCGCCAGCCGCGAACTGTTCTAGCCCCAGCCATCGCGCGGCGCGTTACTCCTTATTTACCTGGGTGCGCGAGCTTCCACACTTTCTCTTCCAACGCCTGTTTAATCCAGTCATGGGGAGTTAAGCCGTCCTCCATCGCCAATAGCGTAATGGTGTGGTGGAGTTTCGGCCCCAGACTAAGGTTAAGCTCGCCCGAAAACGGCTTTACGGGTTCAACGCCGTCTTCCTCGCACGCCGCCAAGTACTCGTCAACGGAAATCTTGAATTCCCGCTTAAGCCCCTCAACATCAGAAGCGGCGAAAGTGGCTATGGAATAATTGCCGCTGTTCACGACACTGCCGTACAGCAGATCTTCCATATCGTCATACGAAATGGACGCTATGTATCCCTTATATTCCATCACGGAGTCACTCCAAGGCGGGCCAAAAAATCGGCAAGCTGGCGAACTGCCGCCCTAGAAATTTCGGGCCTGGGATGCGGACGGTGAACAACAAGGCTCACATTACCCCTTCTGAGCCTCACCCTCGAACCGGCCCCTTCGACTATTTCGACCCCCAAAGCCCGCATCAACGCTTCAACCTCAGTCCATCGTATATCAGCCGGCGCCGGCCGGGCGATGATACGCTCAAATGTCCTGCGGTGCCTGCCCGTCATAAGGGTATGATACTACCAGCCGAACCGGAAAACACAAAGCACCAAGGCGTTGCCGGGGGCGCTGCTTCTTCCATTGGCCGGGCGATTGGCCGGGGCTTCCGCATAAGATTCGGGCTACCAGCATTTCACAGGATTAGATTCCTTGCCGGTTGTGTGCTAAAATTAGCCTATAGATGGGGTTACATTCCCATTCCTATCTCCGCCGGTGTAGCTCAGTGGCAGAGCAGCGGTTTCGTAAACCGCAGGTCAAGGGTTCGAATCCCCTCACCGGCTCCATTTCCCCCACCGCCTTTCCGGTTAGGGCAATTTCAGCCGCGCATTGCCCAAACCGCCATCGCCGTCTCTCCTTCCAAGCATTGCCCGCCAATGATGCGCCGCGCCGCCCCGTCCCCAACCCGCCGCCCTGTTATAATGGCCCCCTAACGCCTTTGAGTAGGGGCGGACGAAGCGCCCCTTAGCGGAAAACGCCCGGCTGTGCGGCAAGTTTGACGCATTGATTTCCCACTCCAACGGCCCCGGCGCTCGCGTGGTGGTGTTTCGTACCCCGCCGGGGAACGGCGCGTGATTAATCAGGGGAGGATTGGCTGATGAAATTCGGACTTTTCTATCAGATTCAGGTGCCTAAGCCCTGGGATGAGCAGAGCGAGGCCCGGCGCATCTGGGAGGCACTGGACCAGATTGCCTTCGCCGAGGAAATGGGCTACGACAGCGTTTGGTTTTCGGAGCATCATTTCCGTCCGGTGTGGTCGCACAACAGCGCACCCGATTTGACCCTGGCGGCGGTTACGCAGCGCACCTCGCGCATCCGGCTGGGCATCGGCGTGGTGCTGGCGCCCATCCACCACCCGCTGCACACCGCGGCCCGCATGGCTACGCTGGACATCCTCAGCAGGGGGCGCGTGGACGTGGGGCTGGGCCGTACCGGGTATCCCTACCAGCTAACGCCCTACGGAACCACGCTGGAAGACACCCGCGGGATGTGGGAAGAGTTCGCCCAAGTGCTGCCCCGCATCTGGACGGAAGAAGAGGTCAGCCACGACGGGGAGTATTACCAAATCCCGCCCCGTCAGGTGCTGCCCAAGCCGTTGCAGAAGCCGCATCCGCCCCTGTGGTCGGCCTGCGCCAGCGAAGAAACCACCCGCCGCGCCGGTGAGATGGGCTTGGGCGCGCTAGTGGGCAGCGAGGGCGGCCCGGAAAAGGTGGGCAGCACCCTGGAACTGTACTACCGGAGCCTCAACGGAGCCCACGGCGCCACGGTCAACAACCAGAACGCGCTGATGACCGCCGGTTTTTGCCACGAAGACTCCAAGGTCGCCGCGTCGCGAGGCGCCGAGCTGATCGGCTGGTATCTGGAGCAGCAACGGGAGCGGGCGCGGCTGGTCTGGCGGGGCGTTGACCCGGCAACGGTGCCGCCCGACTATCAAGGCTATTACGAGCGGGATATGCGCCTAGCCGCCGGCCCCCACGACGGCGACCCCACGCCCGAGGAAGTAGTGAAGCGCGGCGCCAACTTCTGCGTCGGAGCCCCCGACGACTGTATCCGCTTCGTAGAAAACTACGAGGCTATGGGCATTGAGCAGATTTTCTGCCTCAGCGCCATCGGCCCGGCCAGCCACGAGGAAACTATGAACACGCTGCGAATGTTCGGCAAACACGTCATACCCCACTTCAAGGCCAAGGAAAAAGCCGCCTAGAACCGGGTTTTTCAACGCAGAGGCTTCAGACTGCCAATATAATCTCTGCGCTCTCTGCGTTGAAAACACGTTGAAAACACCCGGTTGACATCACAAATCCCTATCAGGAGTAAAACAATGAAAGCAGGGGTTGTTTTTCCGCAGACCGAAATCGGAGCCGACCCGGCGGCAGTGCGGGACTACGTTCAGGCCGCCGAGGGTTTGGGCTTCTCGCATCTGATTGTCTACGACCACGTGCTGGGGGCCGATACCACCAAGCACGCCAACTGGACCGGCGGCTACACGCTGGAGAGTATGTTTCACGAGCCCTTTGTGCTGTTCGGCTATCTGGCCGGCATCACCACGTCCATCGAACTGGTGACCGCGGTGCTGATTCTGGGGCAGCGGCAGACGGCGCTGGTGGCGAAGCAGGCAGCCCAGTGCGACCTGCTCAGCGGCGGGCGGCTGCGCCTGGGCGTGGGCGTCGGCTGGAACCACGTGGAATACGAAGCACTGGGCGAGGATTTCCATACCCGCGGGGCGCGGCAGGCCGAGCAGATTGAGGTGATGCGGCAGTTGTGGACTAACGACGTCATAGATTTTCACGGCAAATATCACGACATCACCAGCGCGGGCATCAATCCGCTGCCCATTCAGCGGCCCATTCCCATCTGGTTGGGCGCCGGGGCGCGGGCCAATCCCTCGCCGCCCAACCGGGTGCTGCGGCGCGTGGCCCGGCTGGCCGACGGCTGGTTTCCGCAGGTCGGCCCTGGCGACGCTCCGGCGGTGCTGGAGCGGCTGGCCGATTTCGCCCAGGCCGCGGGCCGCGACCCGGCCAGCATCGAAATGGAGCCGCGCATCAACTCCGCCGACGGCGACCCGGAATTCTGGCAGGCGCAGACCGAAACCTGGGCCAACCTCGGCGCCACCCACATCTCCATCAACACTATGCGCGCCGGCTACCAGTCGCCCCAAGAACACATCAACGCCATAACCCAATTCCGGGAGGTGGTGTTCTAAAAATGACTGCGGAAAAAAAGCGCTCTCCGCCGAAACCGCAGGCTCGAACCACCAGACTCTCGCTGTTTTACGGAATCGCCATAGAGATGTGGTTCGATGACCACGCCCCCCCGCATTTTCACGCCATCTGCGAGGGACAGGAAGCGAGGGTTGGCCTAGACAATACCCTTCTGGGCGGTTGGCTTCCTCAACGCGCTCTTCAATTGGTACATAAGTGGACATCGCTCCACTATGACGAACTCCAGGACGCTTGGGCGCGGTGCAGCCGCTGGGAATATCCGCTGTCAATCGCTCCACTGGACAGGGACGAATCTCTGGTTGGGCCAGGGCATCTCTACCTTATGGACGTTATAGCGGTCGAAGCTCTCGAGGAATACCGCATCCGGGTCAGCTTCAAGGATGGCGTCTGCGGTGAAGTTGACTTGTCTCATTTGGCTGGACAAGGTGTATTCCAAGCCTGGTGCGACCGAGCCTTTTTCGAGGATGTATTCATCAGCCACGGAACAGTCTCTTGGAAAGGGGAAATTGACTTGGATCCCTGCCAGCTCTATATGGACGTCACCGGCAAGGCGGTAGAGGAGGTTATGCCGGGACTCCGGCCGGCCTACCAAGATGCCTGAAATTAGCCGGTTCCTCGGGGTGAGAATCTGTATGTATTTCAGCGATCACGGAGTACCGCATTTCCACGCCGAGCATGGCGGTTCCAGTGCCTCGATTTCCATAGATAGTTTGGATACGCTGGAAGGGAATCTGCACCCGGCGACCCGTCGCTTGGTTCTCCAGTGGGCGTCGCTCCACCAAGACGAACTGAGGGAAGCATGGGCTCGCCGCAGCCGCCATGAACACCCCGGCCGCATCCCGCCATTGGAGTAGCCCATCGTGTGCGGCAGATTCACGCTAACCACCGGCATCAGCGAGCTACAAGGTCGGTTCGGGTTTGTTATGGATGGGGCGGCACCGGAGCCGCGCTACAACATCGCGCCCACTCAGCCCGTGCTGGCCGTGGTTAATGACGGCGTCCGCCGGGGCGAGATGATGCGCTGGGGTCTGGTGCCGCCGTGGGCCAAAGACCTCAGGATTGGCAGCCGGATGATTAATGCGGTAAGCGAAACCGCCGCCGACAAACCGGCCTTCCGCAACGCCTTCCAACGGCGGCGCTGCCTAGTGCTGGCTGACGGTTTCTTTGAGTGGCGGCGCGAGGGCAAGCAGCGGACGCCGCTGTATTTTTTCCAGAAGTCGGGCCAGCCGATGGCCTTTGCCGGACTGTGGGAAAGCTGGCAGCCGCCCGGCGGCGAACCTGTGCGTTCTTGCGCCATCCTGACCACTGCCGCTAACGAATTTATGGCCCCGGTACACCACCGGATGCCGGTTATCCTGTCGGCCGAAACCGAACCGCTGTGGCTTGACCCGCTGACCGAATCCCCGGACATCTTGGAGCCGCTACTCGTCCCAGCGCCGCCGGAATTCCTAGAGGCTCGCGAGGTTTCGCCTATGGTGAACAACGTCCGCAACGAAGGCCCCGGCTGCATCGCCGCCGCCCCACCCCCGCCTCGAGAGGTGCGACTGTTCAGCTAACCGCCAACGCATCAGTCCCCGTCACCAGCCGCGGCCGCCTCTTTATGGTGGTGATGACGCTGGCCGCCCACTTGGCCGCCGGCCTGAATCTTTTTGCCGTGTCGCCGTTGCTGCCGCTGGCTATCGAAGACTACGGCATCAGCCGCGCCGAGGCGGGACTGCTGATTTCGCTGCCTATGCTGGTCGGCGCGGCCATCGGCATTCCCGGCGGGATGCTGGCCGCCCGCATCGGCCTCAAGCGGGCCTATATGCTGTCGTGGGCGGCGATGGGCCTGCTGGCCTTGTCCGCAGTGGCGCCCAGCTTCCCGGTGATGCTTGTCCTGCGGCTGTTCTACGGCGTGGGGCTGGCGCTGATGGTCGCCGCCACCGGGCCGCTGGTGATGCAGTGGTTCCGTCGCCGGGAAATTCTGATTATCAACGCCCTCAACACAGCCATCCTCAGTCTAGGCGTGGCCGCATCCGTGGCCGGGGCGGTTCCCTTGGCGGAGCTGCTGGGCTGGAAAATGACCTTGACCGTCTTTGCCGGCATCGGGGTCATCGGAACCCTGATCTGGCCCGCTGCCCCCAGAGACCGCGAAAACGGCCCCGGCCGGGCGCGGGGCATCTCGCTGCGGGAAGTCCTCACAGTGTTGCGCGGGCGGGCGGTGGCGCTGCTGGTGGCTGCCGACGCCGGCGTTTTCATACAGTACACCGCGTTGACTAGCTGGCTGCCCACTTTCTATAGCGAGGAACGGGGGCTTTCCCTGTCGGCGGCGGGCGTTTTGACCAGCATCCTGCCCTTCGTGGGTATGTTCGCGGTGCTCGTCGGAGGCGCCCTCCCTATGCGCTTCTCTTACCGCAGCATTCTGATATTCTCCGGCCTGCTGGCTATCCTAGGCGGGCTGGGATCCTTCCTGATCTCCCATCCGGTAGGGATATACGTTTCGGTGGTGGCGCTGGGGGTGGGATCCTGGCTCTACGTGCCTACCCTGCTGACCCTGCCGATGCGGTTGGCCGGGGCCACGCCGGAACGGGTGGCGGTGGTCTGGGGATCGTTTATGACTTTCTCCGGCCTCGGTATGTTCGTCTCCCCCATCCTAGTAGGGGCGATTCGGGACACATCCGGCTCCTTCCTAATCGGATTCCTAATCTGCGGCGCGGCCAGTTGGGCGCTGCTGGCCGCCGGCGCCCTTCTGCCCCGGGACGCGGCGCCCCCGGAGCAAGCAGACGAAACCCCATCCCCCTGAGAGAGTTGGGGGACGCACATCATCCGCGTCGCCAGACGCCCCGGACGCCGATTGACAAGGCAAATGTTGGCGCGTAGGGTTAGGGCCAAATCGCTTGTTCTTTACCCCGTATCCAACGGATTAGGAGGTTTGCTATGGCTAGAATCCCCACCGCCAACCGGGAAAATGTCCCGCAGAACCAAGTTGACGAATTTGACCAAATGGTGCAGAACCTAGGCGGCGTTCCGCCCTACGGCCCCGGCTCGGTGATGATTCACGTGCCAAAGGCCCATCAAGCCGCCACCGCCCTCAACAACTACCTCCGCAACGAATCTTCGCTGCCAGCCGCGGCCCTGGAACTGGCGATGTTGCTGGCGGCGCGGGAAAACGACTGCCAGCACATCTGGAACGCCCACGCCGGGGCCGCCCGCGCCGCCGGAGTGCAGGACGCGGTGGTGGACGCCCTGCGCGACCGCAAGGAGCTGCCGCCCCTCAGCGACCTGGAGCGGGCCGTCATCAACTACGCACGCGAATTCTTCCACCATCGCAAGGTAGGCCGCGGCGCCTTCCAGGACGCGATGGAGCAGTTCGGCAAGCAGGGCCTGATTGAGCTTACCTTAGTCATCGGCAACTACAGCTTCCTGGCCTTCGTCATCAACGCCTTCGACCCCGACCTGCCCCCCAACCGCACCGAACCCCTGCTGCCGGGGTAGGGACGATTGAACCCCGAAAAATAAATCCCCTCCCCTTCAAGTAAGGAGGGAACTGAGTGGACAGGAGAAAAGACGATGCCGGTAGAACCCTTCAGAATCGAAGTTCCCGATTCCGTGCTGGACGACCTTAAGGCGCGGCTGGAGCGTACCCGGTGGCCCGATGAGTTGCCGGGCGTTGGCTGGGATTACGGTTCCAATATGGATTACATCAAGGAGCTGGTGGAGTATTGGAAAACCGGATTCGACTGGCGCAAGCAGGAGGCACTGATTAACAGCTTGTCCCACTTCAAGGCGCCGGTGGACGGGCGCCAGGTTCACTTCATCCACGAAAAGGGCAAGGGGCCGAACCCTATGCCGCTGATTATCACCCACGGCTGGCCCGGCTCTTTCTTTGAGATGCACAAAGTCATTCCCTTGCTGTCCGACCCGGCAGCCCACGGCGGCGACCCGGCCGACGCCTTCGATGTGGTGGCGCCCTCAATGCCCGGCTACGGCTTTTCCGACCCGGCCGCCGAGCGGGGAATGGACGTGCTGAGTGTGGGCGACGTTATGGCGAAGCTGATGACCGGGCCGCTGGGCTACCAGCGCTTCGGGGCGCAGGGGGGCGACTGGGGCGCCAGCGTCACCGCCCGGCTAGGCCATTCCTACCCGGACAACTGCATCGGCATTCACACCACCTCGGTGACCCGCCCCACGCCCTATATGGGGCCGGGGTCGGAGCCGCTCACCGAAGCCGAGCAAGGGCTGCTCCGGCAGCGCGAGGATTGGCTGGCCGCCGAGGGCGGCTATTCCCACATTCAAGGCACCAAGCCGCAAACCCTGGCCTACGGCCTCAACGATTCCCCCGCTGGCCTGTGCGCCTGGATTGTCGAAAAGTACCGCACCTGGAGCGACTGCGGCGGCGACGTGGAATCCAAGTTCAGCAAGGACGTGCTGCTCACCACAGTGACCATATACTGGGCCACGCAGAGCATCAACTCGTCCACCCGCCTCTACTACGAAACGCTGCGCAAGCCGTGGGACTTCGTCCAGGGCGAGCGCATCAACGTGCCGGTGGGCGTGGCGGTGTTCCCCGCCGAAATCAGCCGCCCGCCCCGCGAGTGGGCCGAACGTTCCTACAACGTCCGGCAGTGGACGGTAATGCCCAGCGGCGGCCACTTCGCCGCCCTAGAAGAGCCGGAGCTGCTGGTGGAAGACATCCGCAACTTTTTCCGCCCCTTGCGCTAAGCCGCCGTCCGGGATTCCGCACATAGCGCAAGTGACGCCAGCCGTCCGCCCCGGGCTTGCCGAGGGGCGGGCGGTTGAGGTAGTCTTACTGTACTAGGAATCAGTTACAATGGAGATAGACCATTTGAGATTCACATTTAGCGGTGTTAACTACCAAATAGATCCGCATATATGGAACGACCACCCGAATAGGATAGGGTTGATAACTGTTGAACGCATCAAGGATGCTGTTGGTGCCCCGGATTTAGTAGAACATGAGACCATTAGCACAAAACTTTTTTGGAAGTGGTTTCCCGAATTAGGCGATGACGGGAACTACATTAAGGTAGTGGTGAAGATTGACAGAGACCCTCATATAGTAACTACGGCGTACCCAGACTCGAATATGCGAAGGAGAATGAAAAGAGGAGATCTATGAACAAAGACTTACAATACAGGTATGACTCCGAATGGGACATACTGCACTTAGCCTCGCTTTCTCCTGACCGGGGCAAGTACGAGACAAGTCTGGACATTACCGAAGACTGGCCCGTTGGACTGGTTGCCGATCTTACCACCGAAGGCCGCTGCATCGGCATCGAGTTCTGGAATGCTGCCGAACTGCTGCTGCCCCACCTGATGCCGGACGAATTCCAAAAAACCGGTATCAAAACCACTTTGGTAGTTGACTATCATAAAAAAAGCGACACCCTGTATCTGCACACTGGCAAACCCGCTACTTACAGAGAAACTGTCGTAGAGGGTTGGAAGGCTCATTACGACACCCATAAAGACGTTGCCGAAGAATGGGGTATCGGCGAAATAGTGGGCATCACTCTGGAGGGCGCTTCCGAAAATTTCCTGTCCGACTTGCTTAAATACGCGCCTTCGGATTACGACCTTCTCAAGCAGGAAAGGATGCGCCAATTCCGCAAGAGCGGTGTAGCGCGATGAGTTCCGGGGGCCTGTCATTCTATCCAAGAGCCTGGCCGTTTACTGGCTCCGCTCCTATTCGGGCGTTATGTTGCTGGTGGCCTTTCTGGTTAACCAGGCCACCGGGTTTGTTCAGTTCGGGTACAGCCTTACCCTGCCCCCGATGGAGGAATCGCTCCACCTGTCCCACACCGAGGCGGGGCTGCTGATTACGATAACGGCGGCGGCGCGAATGGGCGGGGCGCTGTCGGCCGGCACTTTGGCCCCGCGCTACGGCAGCCGCCCCATCATCGGCTTTGGCGCGTTGGGCGTCGGCGCCAGTATGGTGATGCTGGGGTTTGCCCTGAACTACGGAATGGCCGTGGGCGCCGCCGTCCTGATGGGAATATCCAGCGGCGCGACGCTGACCCCGATGATGGGTCTGCTGTCGGCCTGGTTTCGGATGCGCGACCGGGGACTGGCGGCGGGGCTGGCCGCTTCCGGCGGGAGCATTGCCTTCATCATCGCCGGAATCGCGGTGCCGGTGCTTACCGGGGCCAACTGGGATGACGGATGGCGGCATAGCTGGCAGTTGTTCGGCGGTATGGTTCTGGCGGTGGCCGCGGTCTCGCTGCTGCTGGTGCGCGAGCGGCCCGCCCAGCCCCTAGAGACGGAACGGCGGCCGGGGTCGGCCCGCAGCGCCTGGCCCGTCGAGGCGTTCAAGCATCCCGCCGTGTGGATGATAACGCTGCTGGCCTTTACCTCGGGGTGGGCGCAAAACCTGTTTACCACCTTTTTCGGCCTTTACCTTACCCAAGAAAATGGCGTATCGCTGGCTACCGCCGGGCAGTTGGTCATCCTCATCGGCACTCTGAGTATCGGCAGCGGAGTGGTTTGGGGGTGGATGTCCGACAAGCTGGGGCGGGGGCAAGCATTCGGATATTCCTTTGTGGTGCAAGGGGCCGCCTTCGTGCTGCTGGCCGCGGCGCCGGGATTCGTGTCGTTCCTGATAGCCTCGGCCCTGATGGGCGCGACGCTGCGGGCCGCCTACACGATATGCGCGGCGGCGGCGGGCGACTATGTGCCGGTGCGGTTTTCGTCAGCCGCCTTCGCCTTGATGTCGGTGGGCGCGGGGCTGGGCAGCACCATTTCCCCCACCGTCGGCGGCCTGCTGGCCGACTACGTGGCGATGAAGTGGGTGTTCTGGATGGCAACGGGCGGCTCGGTGGCCGGCACCCTAGGGGCGGTCTACCTGCAAACGCGGCGGCAGGCGGATGCACCGGCGCCCTCACCCTAACCCTCTAATGGTAATGCCAAACCGCCCCGTCATTCGCGCCTCGCGGGAATGACGGTCTGCGGCCCATAGGAATCACGCATTACCCGATCGTGTCGAGAATACCTAACCGGGCGTCCAGGATACGATACAAGGCTGCAAGGGGCGGCTGCCCCGGATGCGCCATACGCCGTCGTCCCCGGCCAGCAGCGAATCCTCTAGGGCCGCTTCCAGCCGGGCCGCCGCCGCCGTGCCGGGGGCGGCGTAGAGTCGGCGGGCCAGCATTTCCCTCGCCTCCGCCTCGCTGTCGAAGCCGCGGGCCGGTTCGTCAGGCAGTTGGTCAACCTGATGCGCGATGCCCATTTCCTCCAGCGCTGCGCTGAACTGGGGCAAGCTGGGCAGCGGATGGCGCGGTTCGCCATGCACCCGCTCCCAAAGCCCATACATCTGGGACTGCGGCGCCGACTGAAACAGCACTACCAGAACCAGACGGCGGGCGTGGCTTTCCAGCTTGCGGACGAAAGGCGCGATGTCCTGGATGACATACAGCACATGGCTACACAGCGTCACATCGGCCGGCGCAACATCGGCGTCCATCCAATCGGCCTCAACCACGTTGATGCCGATGCCCGACTCCGTCGCGGTTTCGCGCAACACGGCGCACATACTGGGCGACGGCTCAACCGCCGTAACCGAGCGGCAGCTCAAGGCCAGCGGCAGGGCCAGCCGTCCGCCGCCCGCGCCCACGTCCAGCAACGAATCGCCGGGGCGCAGGCGGGCCCGCAGCCGCTCCACCAGAACATCACCGGCGCGGCGCGGGTCGGCCTTGAACTGCCGAGCGTATTGCGTCCAGTGGTCGCTGGGCCGCGCTCCCCGCATCCGGTCCGACTGCTCATGCTCCACCCGCACCATTTCGCCCCAAGTTTCGACAGCGCTCATAGCAACCTCTTGCGTCATGAATAATAGCCCGCCCGGCCCGTTTATTCGTTCCGGCAACACCGTACCGCGTCAACGATAGCGGTTGTCGCGGGTCGTCCAGCGCAGGCGGGCGCCGACGTTCGCAAACTCCGCTCGCTCATAGAACTCAATCTGGCGCTGGCCGCTGGATGGCGTACCCAGCTCCACCACTTGGCAGCCGCTGGCTACGGCGTGTTCCAGCGCGAAATCAATGACGGCCCTTCCCACGCCCGAGCTGCGCGATTCGGCTTCAACATACATTTCTTGGAATACGGCGTACTTTCCGGCGGTGCGCAGGGCTTGAAGGAAAGAAGCGGTGCAGACGGCCTTTGCTCCGCTACCCTCCTCTGCGATGACGACGAATCCCGCATCCCCGCCGGATACCAGAGCGTCAAACACATCATACAGAGCGTCTGCCGGGGCCGGGTTCCCGCCAAGCTCGATAAGCAGCCCGCGCACCAGCCGCAGCACTGCGGGGCGATCATCCAGTATAGCAAGCCTAACATTCAGCACAACTGCAACTCCTCGCCGCTTGGTTCAACCCGAACCGCAATAGCTGAGACGATTGCGAATTTCCCTCTCCCTCTTTGGAAGAGGGTTAGGGTGGAGGCGGCCCAGCGGATGCAGAATTCCCCGGCCAGGGAGCGTGATTTTATCACGGCCAAGGCCAGGGCCGATTTGCGGTGGAGGGCGTCAACGCGGCGGCGTAAGGCTTGGAGTTTCCGCGTAGGTGGTTCACTTCTGGGAGTTTCAGGATTTTTTGATTTTCCTGCCATTTAGTACCATTTCCTACCATTTTGGCTTGGTGGCCGGGTTAGGGACGGTTTGCGGGCTGGCCGGTTGTTTGGGCTTCACAGGTATTATGATAGGGAGGTGTATCAAGGGTTGGCAAGGGCGAAGTGTCAGGGGAATGGCAGAGACGATGGCGAAATTTTTCCGGCGAAATTGCTCTTGGACTAGCTAACTTGGCCGGAGGGACTGCCCCTACCCCCACCCTAACCCTCTCACTCAGAGGGAGGGAATTTCGCAATTTTCTCACAATAGACGGCTTTTTCAGAAGTTCCCGGAGTGAGCAAAGAGCAGCTTATTATATCCTTGCCGGAGAAATCCCTGCCCAAGAATTGCCGGGGGTGTAAAATTGGTTATATGAGCGGGATAGCAACGATTCTGATGATTCTGATGGCGTTGGCCGCCGGTTGCGGCGAAGCGGCGCCGACGCCAGCACAGCCGGGGCCGGGGCCGTTGACCCTGCGGCTGGAGCCGACTCTGGCCGGGCGGGAGTTTGACTCGCCTACTAACTTCGTTCAGGCGGCGGACGGACGGGTATTCGTCACCGAGCAGGCCGGGGTGGTTTGGGTGTTCAACGAAGCCGCCCTGACGGATGACCCCTCCTCAAGTTCCCCTCCCCCCAAGGGGGAGGGCTGGGGTGGTGGTGAATTCCTCGACATCCGCGACCGAGTGAGCCGCCGCGGTTCGGAGGAGGGGCTGCTGGGTATGGCACTGGCCCCTGACTTTTCCCGTAGAGGCGATTTCTATGTCTACTATTCGGCGGCCAACCCCCGCCGCTCGGTAGTTTCGCGGTTCACGGCCCGGGGCGGCGGCGATTCTGCCGACGCAGGCAGCGAGTTGGTGATTATGGAGGTGGCGCAGCCTTACTCCAATCATAACGGCGGGCAGATTGCCTTTGGGCCGGACGGATACCTGTACATCGCTCTGGGCGACGGCGGCGCGGCGGGCGACCCGCAGGGCCACGGGCAGGATACTTCAACGCTGCTAGGCGCGATTCTGCGCATTGACGTGGCCCAGGCCACGGCGGAACGGCCCTACGCCATCCCGCCGGACAACCCCTTTGCCGGGGGCGGCGGACGGGGCGAAATCTGGGCCTACGGGCTGCGCAATCCGTGGCGGTTTTCCTTCGACCTCGACAACGGCGAACTGTGGGCCGGCGACGTGGGGCAGAACCGCTACGAGGAAGTTGACCGGATAGCAGCGGGCGGCAACTATGGCTGGAACGTGCTGGAAGCGAACCATTGCTTCGCCCCTAGCGACGGCTGCCAGCGCGAGGGGATGATTCCGCCGGTGTGGGAATATCCCTTGAAAGACGGCGCCTGCTCGGTCATCGGCGGCTATGTATACCGGGGTTCGGGGATACCGGGGCTGTTCGGGGTCTACGTTTTCGGCGACTTCTGCAACGGGCAAGTGTCCGGCCTGCGCCCTGGCGGAGCGGACACCGCTCCGCAACTGCTGGCCGATACCGGCCTGCGGATTACTTCCTTCGGGCAAGACAACGGCGGCGAGCTGTATCTGCTGTCGCACCAGGACGGGATTTACCGGCTGGCCGCAGACGGCAACACGCCTTGACGGGGATATACGGGAGCCTTTCGCCCTCTCCCCGGAGGAGAGGGCGCGTATTCCCGGGTTCGGAGCGGCCGCTACTGCGTGGGGCTAGGCGGCTAGGTGCTTGCCGTAGAACTCCAGCACGCGGTGCCACATATCTTGGGCCGGGGCGGCGCGGTAGCTGGGGCGGTAGTCGGCGAAAAAGGCGTGGCCCGCGTTGTCATACATCACCCATTCGTAGGTCTTGCCGTGCTTGTCCAGCTCGGCACGTAGCCGCTCGGCCTGCTCCGGCGTCGGGTTCTGGTCCTCGATGCCGAACAGCGCCAGGAGGGGGCAGGACAGGCCGGCTACCATATCTATGGGGTTGACCGGGCGCAGGCCGGTGATTTCCTGGTCGGCGATATGGCCCCCGGCGGAATCCACCGCGGCGTCAATGTTGCTGCTCTGGCAGGCCATCATCAGCGTGTAACGCCCGCCGGAGCAGAAGCCGATAATGCCTACCTTGCCGTTGCAATGGGCTTGGGACTTGAGGAAAAAGGCCGCGCCCTCTAGGTCGTCCATAGCCCGCGCGTCGGGGCTGGCGAAAAGCGTCGCCAGCACGTTCTCCGGCTCCGGCGTTCCCTCCCGGGTGTAGAGGTCGGGAGCGATGGCGAGGTAGCCCCGGCCCGCAAAGCGCACTGCGATGTCCTTGTGGTGTTCCATCAGCCCCATGCCTTCCATAGTGACGATGACGCCGGGGTAGTTGCCGGGTTCGGCGGGCCGGCTGTAAAAGGCGTTCATCGTGGTTCCGTCGCGGCTGGTGTACTGTATCGTGCCGGATTCAAGCTGCTGCCCTGCTAGTACCATAATTCCACCTCTGACGATTGAATAAGCCCGGTTGAACCGGATAGCCGCTCAGGAACGGGGCGGGGGTTCGCCTTCCAGTATCCGCGCGATTTCCGGCGTGATTGTTATGCCTTGCCGCTCCAACGCCTGGCTGATGCGCTCCCGCTCTTCTTGGCGGCCAGTCTCACGGCCTGCTGCTGTGCCTACTTTGATGCCTGCCTCTTCGCCCCGTTCAAAACCTGTTTGATGGGCGGCTTCCCGGAGTCTCTTTTGGCGCCTCTCGAATGCTTCTTTAGCGGTGAAGAACAAGTGCACACCTCCATAGATAACCGCTGCCGTAGGGAACAGCAGCAGCGTGGCTACTACTATCATTCCCGCGTTTTTGTCGGACAGCTCTTTGAGAAAGCCAATCAGCCAGATGCCGTTGCAGGACTGGCAGTTATTGATTAGCACTGCCAGCAGCATACTGCCGCTGACGGAAAGCGACCCGTCAACGAAGCCCCAGGTTGGGGAACGCCTGTCGTCCTCCATTCTACCACCTCAGCAGCTTTCAGGAACTGGCCGCCGCCAGCAAGCCGTGAACCGCAGCCGACTTTACCAGAAAGCCGCTCTTGGCATAATTGTCTGAATCAGGATTTACCGGATTGGAGGATTTTCAGGATTTTCCCATCCGGTAAATCCTTTAATCTTGAAAATCCTGATTCAGACCAAGAATCGAAAAATTCCGTTCCGGTGGCCCTCTTGCTTGACAGGCCATATCCGGCGTGTTTTGCTTTGCCTGCGAAACGAATCTTACGTCTGCCCTGGAGCGAGGTGTGATTATGGCGGAAAAACTGGTTGGAGTAGCCGTTGGCGGTGCGGGAATCCGCGAGATTCAGGCGATGATTCTACGAGCGGAGGAGCTGGGCATTCACGCTGCCTGGATGACTACCGGCGGGGCCAGGCCCGACAGCATAACGGCCTTTGCCGCCACCGCCGCGCTTACCGACCGCATCAAGCTGGGCACGTCCATCGTCCCGACCTACCCGCGTCACCCGCTGGTGATGGTACAGCAGGCGCAGATTGTGGCCCAGCTCGCCCCCGGCCGCTTCCGGCTGGGCGTCGGCCCCAGCCACCGGCCCACTATCGAGGCTATGGGCATCGAGTTCAACGCGCCCTTGGCCCATCTGCGGGAATACCTGCAAATCCTGAAAGCCATCCTACAGAACGGGCGGGTGGACTTCGACGGCGAACACTACACCGCCCACGACGGCATCGCCGAGCCGCTGGACATCGAGGTTATGGGGTCGGCGTTGCGTAAAGGCTCTTTCGAGCTGTGCGGGGCCGAGGCCGACGGGGCGATAAGCTGGATTTGCCCGGCCCAATACCTGCACGACGTGGCCCTGCCCGCGATGCAGGCCGGGGCGCAGCGGGCCGGACGGGAAACCCCGCCGCTCATCGCCCACGCCCCGGTCTGCGTCCACGGCGACGCCGACGAGGCCCGCGCCGCCGTCCGCCAGCAGGTGATGAACCCCCGCCTGCCCTACTACCAGCGGATGCTGGTTGAAGCCGGCTACCCCGAGGCCACCGAGGGCGTCTGGAGCGACGGGATGATTGACGGCGCGGTAATCTGGGGCGACGAGGAGAAGTGCGCCGAGGGCGTCCAACGCCTGTTCGACTTGGGCGCAACGGAAGTCTTGGCCTCGCCCATCGCCGCAGGCAGCGACCCGGCGGCTTCGGTAGACCGCACAATGCGGCTGCTGGGCCAGGCGGCGGCGGCGGCCAACTAAGGGCGCGGTTGCCCGGCATTGGCGTACTTGGGGCGGAAGTCAGCCGCGCCCTGAATCCGTCCGCTCTAGGTTCAGGGCCAGCAGCCGCTCCAAGATAGCCGCGTTGTCCAGCCCGGCGGGCCAGCCGTAAGCGTCGGCTACGGCGGCGTCCAGCGCGTTATGCGCGTTGTCCAGCCAGGTGGGGCGCCGGTTGTACAGTCTGGTCAAGGTTTCTCTAGCGTCGTCCCGCAGCGCGTTCTCCCGCCACTGGTTCAGCCGCGCTGCGGCGTCGGCGATGGCGGCGCGTTGCGCGTCGTCGGGTTCCGGGAAGGGAAAGGTCTCGAAGCAGGCGGAAATTATGTACCGCATCCCGCTTCCCGCCTCTCGCAATTGAGTTCCCATCGCCCGCGCCCAAACTTCGTGAATGCGGGAATGCATCACGCCGAAAAAGTAATCATCATCGCGGGCGAACACGACAATAGTCTTGTCCGGCAGTATGTTGCCATCAATGTATGAAAACAGCCGGTGCCGGGATACTTGGCTGGTTCCAATATATCGCTCTAACCCTGATATGGCTCTCCGCATCATTGGGGCCGCTGAACCGTGCAGCCACCAGCGTTCTGCCCGGCGGAGCATCCTGTTGTTGACTCGTTCCGGCCTTACATTCGCCAAAACATACTCAAAGGGGGCCTCATACAAGGCAGCTTCGGACTCCGGCATATCCACGCCAAAGTCAATAATCCACATATCCCTTGACCGTTGATTTATGTCGCGGCCAATCATCCAGCGTTTGATGACATCGCTGTTGGGTTTACCGTTGGGATTGGAACGGCTCAACATTTCTCCAGCGACTGCCCTGCTGATTTCAAAAGGCCCGTGTTTTCCTTCACCCGCAAAAGCGATGCCGACATTTTCCGCCAGCCGCTGCGCTTGGGTGATGTCGCCATTGGACGTCAGGTTGCTGTGGATGCTGCTTACGGATACGCCGTCCAGCGTGCGGTTGGTTTCGGCCCCGTTGTCGAAACCGATGATGGAGATATGCACATTGGCGCCCTCGAGAATCCAGTTCCGGTCGGATATGGCGGCGAAAATATCGCCGGTTTCCTTGATTCGGGCCAATACCCGGCGGTTGTTCTGAAACCTTATGGCCTGGGTTGCCAGCAGCCCGGCGCGGCGGGTTTTGCCGCTTTCAATCTGGGCGCGGGCCTTCTCGAACCAGTAACAGCAATAGTCGCTGGCGTTGGGGATGCGCCCGCCAAAGAGTCCATAGACCGCGTTGGCGTAATCATCGCCCAGCTCTCTGCGAAAGGGCAGGCTGCCCAGAAAGGGCGGGTTGCCGATGATAAACTCGGCGGGGGGCCACTCCGTTTCCTGCGGGTTTTGGGTGTCGCCGTTGTTGAGGATGGCGTCGGTCTGGCGTATAGAGTTGTTCATCGGGGCCAGAATCGGGATATGCCGGTAGCGTATGCCGTTGGAGATATGCCACTGGATATAGCCAATCCAAAGGGCGGTGCGGGACAGTTCGGCGGCGTAGGGGTTTATCTCTAGGCCCAGCATCTGGTTGGGCCTGACCGAGGTATACATTTCGGCCCAGCCTTGGGCGTCGTTGAAGTCAATAAGCTGCTTTTCCAAGTCCAGCAGGGAGCGCAGGGCGATGTAGAGAAAGTTGCCGCTGCCGCAGGCCGGGTCAAGGACGGTGACCGATGCCAGCCGCTGTTGAAAAGCCTCTAGCCTGATGCGGGCCGCTGGGCTGTCGTCATTGTCTATCAGGGCGTTCACTTCCTGCTGGGCGGTTTCCCACTCGCGGCGCAGCGGCTCTATCACTACCGGCTCGACTACCTGTTCGATGTCCTCGGCGCCGGTGTAATGGGCGCCTAGCTGGGAGCGCTTGGAGGCGTCCAGCGCCCGCTCGAACAGGGTGCCGAATATGGACGGCTCGATGTTGCGCCAGTTCTGGTTGATGGCGTCATTGAGCAGCAACAAAGCGTTGCGGCTGAACTGCACGGTGTCGGCGGCATTGAACAGGTCGCCGTCGAAATGGTCAACGTTGAAAGGGCCGAACCGCCCGCCGCGGGCCATCTGCCCGAACAGGTCGCGGATGGCTTCATCGAACACCGCCGGTCGGCGGTACTGTTGTTGCACGGTTTGGGTGAAAAGCTCGTTGCGCAAGATCCCGGCGTCCTCGGCGAACAGGCAGAACACGATTTGATTAAGGTAGCGGGCCAGCTTTTCCGGGTCGGCATCCAGGAGTTCCATATCGGCGACGATTTTATGGAACAGATTGGCGGTTTCCCCGGTCACCTTGGCTACGGTGCGGTTGGGGCGGAAATCGGACGGGGAGTGAAAAACGCGCCGCAACTGTTCCAGATACTCTTGCAGGAACAGGGATGTTACCGGGATTTCGTATTGCACCGTTTCCATTCCGGGGAAGTTGGTTTGTATCCGTATAGTGCGGAAAGAGGATACGATGAGCAGCGGCGGGGTCTTAAGGTGAATCTGATAGCGGAGCAACTGGTTCATTCCATAGTTCAGGTCGGCGTCGCTGCTCTTGAACTCCCAGCCGAAATGATCCTCGTAATAGGCGTCGGCGAATCCGCCCGGCACCCACTTCTCAAAGGTGAAAATCTCGGGGTTCCTGAATTCTGCGGGCGTGGGATGCTCCACTAGGGCGCAGATGTCGTTAAAGAAAGACTGCGCCCCTTGCCTTTCGCCAAAGGTTGTGCGGCGCCACTTGTCAATAAACTGCTTCGGCTCCATTCCCTGCCCCTTGCCCCTGCCTTGCCCGAAACGCCTTTCCGGGAGTATATCCTAGGCAGCCGGGCGTTTGCCAATCCTGCGGCGCGATTCTAATATAAGCGCAATACCCCGCAATACCCAAGGGCAACCTGTAGGGAAACGGCGCGGCCATTGGCCCGGACAGCGCGGCTTGGCCGGAAGATTCCCAAGCGACGGAGGAGCTATGCAATATGACGTTATCGTAGTCGGCGGCGGGTCGGCGGGCTGTACGCTGGCGGCCCGGCTGTCGGAAGACCCCGGCCGCTCGGTGCTGCTGCTGGAGGCCGGGCCGGATTACCCGGACTTCGAGGGGCTGCCCGACGAGCTGAAGTACGGTTTCAACAACGGCGCGTCGGAGGTGGATTCGCCCTTCAACTGGTCTTATTCCGCGGTCGGCAGCGCCCGGCAGTCGCAGCCTATGGAAATCGCGCGGGGCAAGGTCATCGGCGGCTCCGGCTCGGTCAACGGGCAGGTTTTCCTGCGCGGGCTGCCCGAGGACTACGATTCTTGGGCGGAACAGGGCAACGGCGAGTGGAGCTATGTTAATGTGCTGCCCTTTTTCCGCAAGCTGGAAACCGACTGGGACGTGCGTGACGACTTTCATGGTTCCGACGGCCCGGTTCCGGTGCGGCGGGTGCCGCGGGGCGACTGGCTGCCGGTCTACGAAGCCTTTCACCAGTCCACGCTGGACGCCGGTTTTCCCTATGACCCGGATATGAACCACCCGGAAACCACCGGCACCGGGGCAGTGCCGATGAACAACCCCGGCAACATCCGAATGAGCGCGGCCCTGGCCTACCTGAACCCGGCCCGCCACCGGCTGAACCTCACGGTGCGCGGCGGGGTGACGGCGCGGCGGGTGGTGTTCGCCGCCCCCGGCGGGGGAGAAGGGCCGCGGGCGGTGGGCGTCGAAGTCGAAAGCGGCGGCGAAGTGTTCACTGTCGAAGGCGGGGAGATAGTCCTCTGCGCCGGAGGCATAGCCTCGCCCCAACTGTTGTTGCTGTCGGGCGTCGGCCCGGAGGAACGGCTGCGGGAGTTGGGCATCCCGGTGACGGCGAACCTGCCCGGCGTGGGGCGCAACCTGCGCGACCATCCTATGGCGCTGGTGGAGCTGGAGCCAGCCGAGGGGGTGGACTTGGCCGAGGATATGCCCCGCATCCAGACCGGCCTGCGCTACACGGCTCAGGGTTCGGGCCACCGCAACGATATGCAAATCACGCTTACCTCTTACGCCGGGCAAGGCGGGGGCGACCCTATCGCGGGTTCCGCCCGCCGCCGCAACGGGCGCACGCTGCACTTTACCGTCATACTGGAGCTGGCCGAGAGCGCGGGCGAGCTTACCTTGAACCCTGGCGGCGGCCCGCGCCTGGACTACCGCTACCTGGAACACGAGGCCGACCTGCGGCGGATGCGCGAGGGCATCCGGCTGTGCGCCCGGCTGCTGGAGCATAGCCGGTTCCGCCCGCTGGTGGGCGGCCTGCTGGCCCCCACCGAGGCCGACCTCGAAACCGACGAATCGCTGGACGCCTGGCTGTACGAAAACATCGCCACTACTTTTCACACTTGCGGCTCCTGCAAGATGGGGCCGGACGATGACCCTATGGCGGTGGTAGACCAGTATTGCCGGGTGCGCGGCCTGCAAGGGCTGCGGGTGGTAGACCTGTCGGTAGCCCCCAATGTAGTCCGCGCCAACACTAACGCCACCGCGATAATGATTGCGGAAAGGGCCGCCGGGTGGTTCGCCTAAGCCACTGCCCGGCGGCTGGCAAACCGGAAAGATATAACGCGAGGAGCAGGTATGGGGATTCTGAACGACGATATGAAACGGGTGGTGCGGCAGCAACGGCTGGGGTTTATCGCTACTGTATGCCCCGACGGGACGCCCAATCTTTCGCCCAAGGGGACGGCGGCGGTGTGGGACGACGACCATCTGGTGTTCGCCGACTTGGCGTCGCCGGTCACTATGGCGAACCTGCGCCATAACCCGGCCCTGGAGCTGAATGTGGTGGATGTGTTCGCCCGCAAGGGATACCGCTTCAAGGGAAAGGTTAGCATCGTTGAAAAGGACGGACAGGACGGGGATTTGTTCGAGGAAATCCGCCACGCCTTCGAGACGGGCGGCCGGGGGGTGCATCAGGTGCAGTTGCCCGCCCGGGCCTATGTGCTGCTGAAGGTGGAGCGGGCGCTGCCGGTGGTGTCCCCGGCCTATGTGCCAGGCAAAACGGAACACGCTACCCGCGAGGAATGGGCGCAACACTGGGCCAATGTCCAGCAAAGCCGAATGGCGGAACTGGAAGGGCAGGGATAGCCGGTTCGTTGCGGGTTGTCTGAATCGGGGTTTGGGGGATTTACCGGGTTGCCGGATTGTCTGAATCGGGGTTTGGGGGATTTACCGGGTTGCCGGATTGTCTGAATCAGGATTTTCGGGATTTGGGGATTACGGGATTGTCTGAATCAGGATTTTCGGGATTAAAGGATTTACGGGATGGGGAATCCTGATTCGGACAAAGAATCGCGGCAGTGTAGGGCTTGGGGTTCGCGGATAGGCGGTTCACCTCTGGGGGTTCGGGATTTTTTTTGATTTTCCTCCCATTTTCCGCCATTTTGGCTTGGCGGGCGGGTTGGGGACGGTTTGCGGGCTGGCCGATTGTTTGGGATTCACAGGTATTATGTTAGCGGGGTGCATTCGGGGTTGGCAAGGGGCAAGTGTCAGGAAAATGGGCGGGGGCTGAATTTACCGGGGGACGCCCCCACCCTAACCCTCCCCCGGAGGGGGAGGGAATTTCGCACAGCACACCGACAAGGGTGGGAATTTCGCCCGGTACGCCGACAAGGGGGGGAAATTTCGCAATTTTCCTCGACAAGGCCCTGGGGCTTTGCTATTCCGCCGTCTTTGTAATAATATGGTAGGGGATGGTTGATGTCCCTGTTCCGCGAGCGGGTGTAACTCAGTGGTAGAGTGCTTGCTTCCCAAGCAAGACGTCGAGGGTTCGAATCCCTTCGCCCGCTCCATTTTCTTTCCCCTCCCGGCGCCGGGCCCTTTCCTTGCCGTAACTCCCGCCCATCCCGCTATTTCCCTTGCGTTGCCCGTTGATTCGGGCTGTGGTAAATTAGGCTCAATATCCGGCAATATGGCAGGGAGTTTTCTATGGCTTATGTCACCCCCCGCGAAGGCGAAGGCGCCGAGAGCCTGGTCAACCGCTTTCGGGCGTCGGTTCAGCACTCCGGCATCCTGCGGGAACTGAAAGACCGCCGCTTCTTTCGCTCCAAGGCGCAGAAGGAACGCTTGGCGGCGCAGCGTGCCGCCCGCCGCCGCCGCCGTCAGAGCCGCCGCAACCGCTAGGGCCGCGCTTTTGGCGATGATGCCGTTGCGTCATTCTTGCGAAGGCGGGGCTGCGGGGGCGGCGCTGGATTCCCGCTTTCGCGGGAATGACGGGGGCGGCGGTAATGACGATTGCGAAATTGCCCTTTGTCGCCCTGAGCGAAGGGAAGGGTCTGGTTGCCCAAGGTGAGATTCTTCGCTTTGCTCAGAATGACAGACAGGTTTTGCCAGGATGACAGCCTTTTGCTCAGGATGGCAAAGGGCTACGGTGACAAAGGGCCAGAATGACAAAAGGACAGGATGGCGAAGGGTTAGGATGACAGGCGTTGGCGTTGCCCTTGCCGTGGTGGGGCGCATTTGATACCATTGGGATAGCTGGAGGGATCGCATAGTGGCCTAGTGCGGGCGCCTGCTAAGCGCTTAACCCGTTAAAAGCGGGTTCATGGGTTCGAATCCCATTCCCTCCGCCACCCTTTCCCCCGTTCCGGTTGTTGCGGCCCTGATTTTGATTCCGCCGGATTTGCCATTATCAGCATTATGAACAGCTTTCACATCTGGACTATCGGCTGTCAGATGAACACGGCGGACTCCGAGCGCCTGGCTTCCGCCCTGGAGCAGTTGGGCTTGGAGTCTTCGGGCAACGCCAGCGATGCCGACGTGGTCGTCCTGAACTCCTGCGTGGTGCGGCAGTCGGCGGAAGACAAGGTGGTCGGCAACCTGGGCGCGGTGTCGCGGCTGAAGAAGCAGAACCCCGACAGGGTCATCGCCTTGATGGGCTGTATGGTGGGGCCGCAGACCGGCCAGTTGGCCCGCCGCTTTCCCTATGTTGACGTTTTTATGCGTCCGCAACAGTTCGAGCCGTTGCTGGAGCTGGTGGGCGAGCGCCTTAGCCTGGACTGGGAGGGCTGCGTCGGTTCGCTGGCCCCGGCCCGTCCCGGCGTCACTTGTCACGTTCCTATCATTCACGGCTGCGACTTGATGTGCAGCTTCTGCATTATTCCTTACCGCAGGGGGCGGCAGGCCAGCCGCCCGGTGGACGACATCGCCCGCGAAGTGGAGCTGCTGGTTGGGCGCGGCGTCCGCGAGGTGACGGTGCTGGGGCAAACGGTGGACGCTTACGGCCACGATTTGCCGGAACAGCGCGGGGGGCGGCCTGACCTGGCCGCGCTGCTGACCCGTCTCAACGCCATAGACGGCCTGGACCGCATCCGCTTTCTCACCTCGCATCCGTCCTATATGAGCCGCGGCATCATCGAAGCGGTGGCCGAACTGCCCAAGGTGTGCGAGCATATCAACCTGCCGGTGCAGGCCGGGGATGACGAAGTGCTGGCCCGTATGCGCCGCAATTACACCCGCGCCGACTATATCGCGCTGGTGGAGGAAATCCGCGACACCGTGCCGGGCGCGTCCCTCAGCACCGATATTATCGTCGGCTTTCCGGGCGAGACCGATGGGCAGTTCCGGCGCACTCTTGAGCTGGTGGAGCAACTGCGGATGGACAAGGTGCATTGCGCGGCCTATTCCACGCGCCCCGGCACCATCGCCGACCGCACGATGGAGGATGACGTGCCGCAGGCGGAGAAGGTCAGCCGCCGCCAGCAGGTGGACGCCTTGCAAGAAAGCATCCTTGCCGAAATCAACGCCGGGCTGGTGGGCCAAGATTTCGAGGTGCTGGTCGAGGGGCGAAACAAGGGCAAGTGGCAGGGCCGCACCCGCTCCAACAAGCTGGTGTTCTTTCCTATGGCAGATACCTCTATAGCAGACTCCGAATCCCCCATATTCAGCAACGACGGGGGCCCGGACGGGGGCGACCGGCTGGGCGAGCTGGTCAATGTGCGCATTGACCGCGCCGGGCCGTGGTCGTTGCAAGGCCAACCGAATTAGGCGTGTCCCAAGATTGTCGGCGGAATGCGGAGCGTATAGCGCGGAATCTGCCCCGGTCATCCCATCCCCCGAGGGGGAGGGCCAGGGCGGGGCGAACCGCAGCGGCAAGCAACCGTATTCCCCGTTGGGAGAATCGAGAATGACTACCCGCCGCCGTCCCATTGTACCCATCACCGAACTGGAACACTCGGCCTTTTGCAAGACCGAGGACGAACTGCCCGCCAAGCCGTTGGCCGAGGAACTGTCGGTTAACGTGCGCTGGCAGCCGATACCCGCCGAATACCGGCACTATACCGCCGACGAGCTTGACGCCCGGATTCACGCGGCGCGGCAAAAACTGGGCGGTTCGGTTACGGTGCTGGGCCACCACTACCAGCGGGAAGAGGTGATAAAGTACGCCGATTTTCAGGGCGACTCTTTCCTGCTGTCGCAGCAGGCGGCCAGCAAACCCGACGCCGACTACATCATTTTCTGCGGCGTTCACTTTATGGCCGAAACCGCCTGCGTGCTGGCCGCGCGGCATCAGCGGGTTATCCTGCCCAACATCACCGCGGGCTGCTCGATGGCGGATATGGCGCCGATGGACGACGTGGATGACGCTTGGGCGGATTTGTCCGAGGCGTTGGGGCCGGGCGAAATCGTGCCGGTCACCTATATGAACTCCATCGCCGGCATCAAGGCCCTGTGCGGGCGCAACGGGGGCGCGGTCTGCACCTCGTCCAACGCCGGGGCGGTGCTGGAGTGGGCCTTTGAGCAGGGCAAGCGGGTGTTCTTTCTGCCCGACCAGCACTTGGGGCGCAACACCGGGCTGAATTTGGGGGTGCCGCTGGACGAAATGGTGGTCTGGAATCCCTTTCGGGCTATGGGGGGCAACACGCCGGAGCAACTGCGCCGCGCCCGGATGGTGCTGTGGCAGGGTCATTGCTCGGTGCATACCCGTTTCACGGTCAAGCAGATTGAGATGGCCCGCCAGCGTTTCCCCGAGGTTAATGTGCTGGTGCATCCCGAGTGCGTGATGGAAACGGTGCAGGCCGCCGACTTGGTAGGCTCCACCGAGTTTATCCGCAGCCGGATAAACAACGCCCCGGCCGGCAGCGTGTGGGCGGTAGGCACCGAAATCAGCCTAGTCAACCGCTTGGCCCTGAACAACCCCGACAAGACCGTTTTCTGCCTCGACCCGGTGACCTGCCCCTGCTCCACGATGTATCGCATTCATCCGGCCTATGTGCTGTGGGTGATGGAGTCGCTGCTGGAGGGCCGGGTGGTCAACGAAATCACCGTACCCGAAACCATCCGCCGCGAAGCCTTGGTAGCCCTGGAGCGGATGCTGGCCTTGCGGTAGATACCCCTTAAGTTAAGGGCGAATCCGGGTTTCCGGCAAACCGGCCCTGGGTGCAATGCAATGCCGTCAGAATACGAAACCTGCTTCACCATTAGCGGCGCGGGTGACGCTACCGGCGTTTATCTGTTGCGGGAAGTGACGGAGCGCATAAAGGGCGAACTGCTGTCGTACACTGCCGACGCCGCCACTGGCGAGGACGCGCCCGATGTCGAAACGGGCGACACCGAGGCGGCGGGCTACACCCGCATTAGCGCCGAGCGCGACTACCCCGGCAACCCGCAATACCGGGTGCGGCTGGAAGTGCGGCTCTGCACTCAAGGGGACGGGCTGGAGGCGGAAGTACATTCCCGTTTCCTGTCGGTCGCCGAATCCGCGCCGCCGGAGTTGCTGGCCGGGCCGCCGCGTCTGTTGAATTTCATCGCATCGGAATTTCAGTGCGCGGCAGGGCCTGAACCGCTGAGCCGCCAGCACCGATATATCGCAGAGGCCGACGTCGAATCCTTTGCTCGTGAATCCGTGCTGAACCCCCAACGCCGCCTGCCCATACTGGCGATGTCGGAAGACCGGCACGGCGGCACGGCCCTTGACCCCGAGCGGGCGCAGCGCGTCCTGCTGGGCGTCGCCGCCGTAGCGGTGCTGCCGGGAAGGGCCGCCACTGCCTTGACGCGATACTTGGGGCGCTGGTATTCCAGTTCCAGCGGCGCTCTGCAAATCCTGTGGCCCGGTTGCCGCTACGAAAGCAACGGCGACGGGCCCCGCGTCATTCGCCGCAGGGATGATGTGTCGAATAACGTCCCGGAAACTTTGCGGGGGTTGCAGCGGGACTGCATCGCCAATGCTCCCGAAAGCCACTTCGACAGCGCTTTCAGCGACGCCCGCGTGTCGGTGATTCTGGAGCGCAACCGGCTGCTGGAAACCCGGCAGCGCATCCTGAGCGAGCAAAGCGCCGAGGCGTCAACGGACGAGGCCGACACTCTGCGGCGGGATTTGCGCCGCGAAGAAATCAAGGCGCGGGAAGCCAACCGCAAGTGGCAGAACGCGCTTCAGACGGTGGCGAAACTGGAGCAGGAACTGGCCGCCGCAAGGGATGAGCTTGACGGGTTAAGCTCCCCGCAGTCTGGTGCGGCGCAACCCCAGGACGAAAGAGAGATTACCCGTAAGCTGCGGGCCGAAAACGGGGAGTTGCGCGAAGAACGCGACCGGCTGCGGGCAACCAATGCCCGGCTGAACGACGACAACCAACTGCTGCGGCAGCGGGAACTGCGGAGCCGGAGCGAGGCCGATGCCTGCGTAATCCGGCTGGCCCGCCCCCATCCGGGCAACGTGACCATCCTGAACTATGCCGTGAACCTTTACCGCGACCCGATGCGCCGCTACATCATCAGCAACCTAGACGCCAGCGACGAAACGAGCTTGAAAGAAATCCTGCGTATGTCCGTCGAATTCAGCATCGGCGCCAAGGAAAAACCCGAAGCGTTGATTGACGTGAACGATTTTCACAACATCGTTACCGACAACCGGGCGTACTTTGCCGATAGCAAAAACCTGTCTTGGAGCCTTCGCCAAATCAAGGACGTTAGGAACCGGGCGGCCCACCCCCCGCCCGGCGGAATCAGCGACGGCTATACGCAGGACGGCTTAACCCGCATAGCGGAAGCGTTGGAGTCCATCGGCGCCAAGCAGGAATATATGGAAATCGCCCGGTTGAGAGACCGGATTCATTCCAATTGACGAGGAGAATGACCCTTGCCGCAGTTTCCGCCCGAAGTTTATGCGCTTATTGACGCGGCCGTTGCCGAGGATCAGACCTTTAACGACCCTACTACCCAGGCGGTGGTGCCGCCGGAGATTCGGGGCGCCGGGATGCTGCGGGCCAAGTCGCCCGGCGTGCTGGCCGGGGTCGAGGTGGGGCTGGCCGTTTTCCGGCGGGTGGAGCCGGTGCTGGAGCTGGAAGCGTTGCTGGCCGACGGCGCCGTACTCGCTCCCGGCGACGCCATCGCCCGCGTGGCCGGGCCGGCGGCGGGCATCCTGCGGGCCGAGCGCATCGCCCTCAACTTTATGCAGCGTATGAGCGGCATCGCCACCCTCACCAACCGCTACGTCCGCGCCATCGAAGGCTCATCGGCCCGTATCGTGGACACCCGCAAGACCGCCCCCGGACATCGCTATCTGGATAAATACGCCGTCCGCGCCGGTGGCGGCCACAACCACCGCTACAACCTGGCCGACGGCATCCTGATTAAGGACAACCATATCCAGGCCAACCGCTTCCGCGAGATGGGCCTGCGGCAGGTTATTCAACTGGCCCTGGAGCGGGCCTCGCACACCATCCGCGTCGAGGTCGAAGTCGAAACGCTGGATGACGCCCGAGAGGCCCTGGATGCCGGCGCCCACATCATTATGCTGGACAATATGCCTGCGGATATGATGCGCGAGGCGATGGGCTTTATCGGCGACCGGGCCGTGGTGGAGGCGTCGGGCGGCATCAACTTCGACACTGTTCGCGCCGTGGCCGACACCGGTGTACACCTGATATCCATCGGTGAACTTACCCACTCGCCGCCCGCGCTGGACATCAGCCTTGACCTAGAGTTTGAGTAACCGCTCCAACCGCCGCCGGAAAACCGGAAAGGGGGAAATATGGCCCGCACTACCGACCCAATAACCAACTGCCTGGAACGCAACTGGGCGATGATTGAGTCCGCGCTGGAGGGGATGGACGACGAAATGCTTTCCCGCGCCCCGGCCGCCGAGTGCAACTCCGCCGCCTGGATTCTGTGGCACCTAAGCCGGGTGATGGACACTTTCGTTCACACCCGGTTGCAGGACGCCCAACAGCTATGGGCTGCCGAGGGCTGGGTCGACAAATTCAGCGTCAACCCGGACATTGAAGACCGGGGCGTAGGCTGGACAGCGGAGCAGGCGGCGGCTTGGATTCCGCCATCCCGCGAGATACAGGAAGGCTACTATCACGCGGTCAAGGCGGCGACTCAAGCATATCTGGCCCAAGTGAGCGAAGACGAACTCGCCCGCGAAATCGTGCTGCCGCCGCTGCCGGAACCACGCTCCATCGCCGCCTGTTTCGGCCAAGTGATGTGGGACTCCCTGGCCCACGGCGGCCAGATTGCCTACCTGCGCGGCCTGTTCCTCGGTATGGGCTGGCACCGCTGAAGCGGCAGGCGCGGCGCAGCTACGCCCGTCATTTCCGCAATTTTCTTGGCAGGTTCGGCTAGGGGGCAGGCGCGGCGCGGGGGGCCTATCGCCGCGCCCTTTGGCGGTCGGCACTGTCGAGCATTAGCGTGACCGGGCCGTCGTTTTGCGACTTTACCTGCATATATTCCTGAAAGCGGCCGGTGGCTACGGTCAGCCCGGCTTCGCGCAAGAGTGCCACGGTTTGCTGGTACAGCCCTTCGGCCTGGTTGGGGGGCGCGGCGCAGGTGAAGTCGGGGCGGCGGCCGCGGCGGGTGTCGGCGTAGAGGGTGAACTGGCTGACAAGCAGAACTTCCGCCCCGACGTCCAGCGCGGAAAGGTTGAAGCGGTTGGCGGCGTCGGCAAAGATGCGCAGGTTGACTATCTTGGACGCCAGATATTCGGCGTCGGCTGCTTCGTCGTCCGCCGCCACGCCCAGCAGCACCAGCAGGCCGCGCCCGATGCGGGCCGACTCCGCTCCGTTGATTTCCACTGAGGCTTCGGCCACCCGCTGCACCAACGCACGCATAGGAAAGGGACGCTCTGTTTGGGGATGGGAATAACGGGGACAGCGCGGCGCAACAAGGGATAGTGGCGCCGGGTGTACTGCCCGGCGCTTGACGGGGTTCTACGCCTTGAAACTTCCGCGCTATCCGGCGGGCGGGCCGGGTTAGCTGGCGGCGGCCCCGGCGGCGACCGACGCGGACTCGCCGCTGCCGGAACTGCCGGAACTTTCGGAACTAGCGGCGGATTCGGCGGGCTTGCTGTCGCTGGCGGGCTTGGCCGTATCGCTGCCGTTCTTGCCGGCCCCGTTTTCGGCGGGCGGCTTGGGGCGTCCGTAGTCGGTGGTGTAGAAGCCGCTGCCTTTATAGATTACCGGCACGGCGTGGTAGACCCGGCGGCCCTGGCCGGAGCATTGGGGGCAGGTTCCCTTGCCGGCTTCGCTGAAGCTCTGTCTCAACTCGAAATGGTTATCACACTCGAGGCAACGGTAGTCATATCGAGGCACTGATCATCTCCTGGCATTGAACGCCCGGCGCATACGCCCAGCCAGATGCGGGACGGGCGCGCCAAGCGGGCAGGTGAAAGGTTGGCGCTCGGATGGGGTTGCTGCCAAATGGCAACTTAAGTAATTTATCAGCCACGGCCTTGACTGTCAAATCCGCCGGTTCCCCGGACGATTGCGAAACTCCCTTTTGCAATTCTGGGCGAAAGCGAAGGTTCTTGGCGCCATAGGGGAGATTCTTCGCTGCGCTCAGAATGACAGTGGGTTGTAATGACGGAATCCAGCGGGGATAGGGGCGGATGCGCAGCTAATCGCGCGAATGGTGGCGCAATATCCGCGCTTGGGGTAAAAGGTGGTATACTGGATTAGCCAGTGAAAACAAGGCGTGAATTTGCCAAATCGGGCGTTAATTTCGCTTATACGCCCGAAAATGCGCTATTATTGGCGGCAAAGGGTTGAAATTCGCTATTGACACTCCGAAATGCCGGAAATATGATGTTTCGTCGTGATGATTAGCCCCACAGGAGCGACGGAGAGACGCAGGCGATACTGCCGGGCCTCGCTAATGGGCGCCATCTGAGCATATAGGGAGCGAAGCGCGATGGACGAACTGGACCGCAAGATTATAGCCCTCTTGCAATTGGATGGAAGGGCCTCCAACGCCAAGATTGCCCGCGAGGTCGGGGTGAGCGAAGGCACGGTGCGGCGGCGGCTGCGGCGGCTGGTCAAGGAGGACGTGGTAAAGGTGATTGCGGTGCCTAACTTGGAGAAGCTGGGCTACGCCACTACCGCGCTCATCGGGATTTCAACCGGCCCCGGCAAGTCCGACGCCGTGGCCGACGCCATTTCCACGATGGAAGAGGCCCACTATGTCGCCATTACTACCGGCTCTTTCGATGTCTTTGTGTGGGCCGGGCTGGAGTCGGCGGAAAGCCTGGGCAACTTCCTGCGCACCAAGGTTGGCGTGGTGGACGGCGTGCAAGGAACGCAAACCTTCGTCAACCTTTCCATCAAGAAACGCGCCTACGGCCTGGCGCTGTAGGCGGCCCGTCATTTCCCGCCTGCGCGGGAGTGGCGGGGGCGCGATTGGCAAACGCTTGCCCCTGTGCTATAATCGGCGCGTGATTGGCCTGCCCTAGGGTTCCTGTTGGCGGGCCGCCGATCTCAATTCTTGAAGAGAGCTTGCCGCAATGACCTACATCATCGCCGAGCCCTGCGTTGGCCTGAAAGACTCCGCTTGTGTTGATGTCTGCCCGGTGGACTGCATCTACACGCGCGACGAGGACGACCAGTATTACATCAGCCCGGACGAGTGCATTGACTGCGCCGCCTGCGAGCCGGTCTGCCCGGTCACCGCCATCTTTGCCGAGGATGCGGTGCCTGCCGAGTGGCAGGATTACATCGCCAAGAACTACGATTACTTCAAGAACACCGACCCGGCCGAAATGAAGCGCAAGTAGCGTTTGGCCCGGCTTCCCGCGTACTAGGCCGTTTTCGCTGTCCTGTACTTGGCAGGGGCAGGTTTGATACCCGCCCCTGTTCCGTGTTGCTATTCGCAAACCTTACCCCAAATCGTCGAGGCAGGCCGCTATGGGCTTGCTGATGCAGGAAAATATGGGCGTGTCCAGCAGCGTGTAGGGCCGCGCTTTGGATTCCCGTAGCTCCATCACTAGGTCGAGGAACGACGATGGGTCGTCGGTCTCGAACCCCAGCACGAACTCTTGGTCGTCTAGGCCGAAGGAGTAGGCCGTGCTGATTTTGATGTCGGGGTACTTGTGGCCGATGACGAAATGCTCGTTCATCAGCTCTTGGCGCTCCTCTTTGGGGAGCTGATACCAGTCGTGGGTCTTGACGAAAGGGTAGACGAACAGGTATTTGCGCCCCACCATCCGCATAGTGGACGATGCCCCTTCCTGCCCCTCGTGGCGGTGGTTGACCACGTAGGGCGAGCGGCGGGTCATTGCCAGGTAGGAGTAGGGCGTCGAAAGGAAGGGGGCCAGCGCCGTCCGGTTGAGCTGGGCCGAAAGCTCGTTGATGGCCTCTAGGGTCGGGCTTACCATCCACAGCATCATATCGGCGTCGCCCCGGGTTCCTACTAGGCTGTAGCTGGAGACGTCCACCCGCCCGGCGAACTCGCCGAGGACGGCGGCGAACTCGGCTTTCATCCGTCCGCTGCCGCCGCCCATTACTGTTGCCACCGATGCCCGCCACTTTGGGTCGGCCTTGAAAAAGGTGTACTTGACGAAATCGCGCCGGGTTTGTTGCTGTTCGTGATGCGGCATAAAGCTCCTGCCTGCGCCAACCGCGCCCGGATTTTCCGCCCATATTAGCAACCGCAGGGCGGGGCTGGCAAATTCCGCCGCGGGCAACGGCGGGCGTGTTAGAATTTGACCCGGCCGGATATTTGACGCCGCGGCTAGGGGCAAGGGCGGTTTGGCGCCGGGCCGTTACCATCGCCGCCGGGGGTAAGATTGAACCAGGCGCAAATCAGCGAGCGCAGCCGCATCAGGAACCACCCGGAGCGGGCGGTTCCCGAGGAAGCGGCGGAAATCCTGAGCAACGGGCTGGTGGCTCATATCGGTTTCATTGAGGACGGACTCCCGTATGTCATACCCTTGTCCTACCACTATGACAGCCGGGAACCGGACAGGCTGTATCTGCACGGCTCCATTCGCAGCCGCGCCTTGCAACTGATGGCCGATGGGGCCCCGGTCTGCGTTACGGTCACTTTGACCGACGGGCTGGTTTATTCCCGCAAGGCTATGAACCATTCGATCAATTACCGCAGCGTGGTGGTGTTCGGCACGGCCCGCGAAGTGACCGGCCAGGATGAAAAGTTTGCGCTGTTCGACCGGATGGTGCAGCGTTATTTCCCCGACCGGCTGCTGGAGCGCGACTATAACCCGCCGCCGGCCCCGACTTGGGGGCTACGGCTTTGGTTGAGGTGCGAATCGAGGATTGGAACGCCAAAGCCCGGCGCGGCGGCCCTACCGGGCCTGATGACGACCGGCCCGATGCGCCGGGATCCGCCGGGGTATCGGCGCTGCGGGAGTTCTAGCCGTGGCGGGCGGCTTTCGTGGCGTCCGGGGCGTGATGGGCTGGCGGCGGCGCAATCCGAATTTTTACAGTTGAGAGAGGCCACGTTATGGTTGTTCTGGGCGAGGGTGAATACCGCTATGAGGTTGCCGAGGGGTGGGGGGCGCTGCCCGACGGGTGGGCGTTCAAGGAGTGCGCCGCCGTGGGGGTGGACGCCGCCGATAATGTTTATGTGTTCAACCGGGGCGAGCATCCGGTGGTTGTGTTTGACGCGCAAGGCAACTTCCTGCGTTCTTGGGGCGAGGGGATGTATCCCCGGGCCCACGGGGTTACTATGGGGCCGGACGACAGCATTTATCTTACGGATGACGGCGATCATACGGTTCGCAAGTGTCGGCTGGACGGGACGGTGCTGTTTACGCTGGGGATTCCGGGGACGCCTGCGCCTTTTATGAGCGGCGACCCGTTCAACCGTTGCACCCACGTCGCTATTGACCCGCAGACCGCCGAGTTTTATGTGTCGGACGGCTACGGCAACGCCCGCGTCCACAAGTATTCGCCTGAGGGCAAGCTGCTGTTTTCTTGGGGTGAGTCCGGCACCGGCGAGGGGCAGTTCAACATCGCCCACAATGTTTGTACCGACAAGGATGGCTGGGTTTACGTGGCCGATAGGGAGAACCAGCGCATCCAGGTTTTCGGCAGGGACGGCAAGTTTGAGACGCAGTGGAAGAATATGGCCCGCCCCTGCGGGCTGTATATTGACCAGAGCGGCGACCAGAAGGTTTATGTCGGCGAGCTGGGCGTCGCCATCGGGCCTAACTCCCAAGCCTACGGGCTTGGCCCGCGGGTCGGGATTCACGATGTGGCGGGCAATGTGCTGGCGCGGCTGGGCGACGGGCCGGAAAGCGAGGCGGCGGGCAGTTTTATCGCCCCTCACGGTGTCTGTATCAACTCTAGGGGCGACATATTCGTGGGCGAGGTGTCGTGGACGCATACCGGCAGCCAGCTCAACCCGCCCAGGGAAATCCGCTCGCTCCAAAAGCTGACCAAGCTGGGGTAGTTTCATTTCAACGCCAAGCCCGCAGGGAACGCCGAGTTTTGTTCCGGTTTGAGAGACTCGGCGTTCTTGGCGCACTCGGCGTTTAATGCAGGGGTTTGTATGGAAATACGGATGGGCAGTTTGGTGCGCGATGCGCGGGATGCGGCGGGGACGGCGATTATTATTGATGTGTTCCGGGCCTTTACTACTGCCGCCATCGCCTTTGAGCGGGGGGCGGCGCAGATTACGCTGGTGGCCGAGGCGGAGGATGCGCTGGAGCTTCACCGCGGCGGGGTGGGCGATTTGCTGATGGGGGAGGTGGACGGGAAACGGCCGGACGGGTTTGATTTTGGCAACTCTCCTTACGAAATTTCGCGGGCGGATGTGACGGGCAAGAGTCTGGTGCAGTCCACCCGCGCCGGTACTGTGGGCGTGGCGGCGGCGGCCAATGCCGATGTTATTTACCTCGGTTCCTTTGTGGTGGCGCAGGCCACCGCCGACGCCATTCGCCGCCAGCGGCCCGATGTGGTGTCCATCGTTGCTATGGGCGACCAGGGGCGGGTGCGTTCCGACGAGGACGAACAGTGCGGCCTCTACCTGCGGAACATTATTGAGGGGCGACGGCCCGATTTTGGCGCGGTCAAGTCGCTGATTATGGCTGGCGGGGCGACGCAGAAGTTCTTTGATGTTCAGCAGCCGCAGTATCACCCGGAGGATGTGGAGTTGGCGCTGGAGGTTGACCGCTACGACTTTGCTATGCGCATCAGCCGGGAGAATGGGCTGTTGGTGGCGCGAAAGCAGGCTTTGCGCCGGTATGTGCTTTGAGTTAATCATAGAGAGGTTATTGCGGAATTGCCCTTTGTCACCCTGAGCGGAGCGAAGGGTCTCTTCGCCCAGGGTGAGATTCTTCGCTTTGCTCAGAATGACAGGTATTTGCTTTGAATGACAGGCACGGCCAGAATTACAGACATTTGCCACCCTGAGCGGAGGGAAGGGTCTCTTCGCGCAGGGTGAGATTCTTCGCTTTGCTCAGAATGACAGGTATTTGCTCAGAATGACAGACACGGCCAGAATTACAGACATTTGTCACCCTGAGCGAAAGCGAAGGGTCTCACCGCACAGGGACGGATTCTTCGCTGCGCTCAGAATGACAGGTATTTGCTCAGAATGACAGACATTTGCTTTGAATGGCGGGTGTTGGATGGCGGGTTGGCATGGTTAGTCGGTTAGGTGAAGCGGGTTGGGGTTAGGTGTTCGGCGCCGGTTACTTGGGTGTCTTCGCGGGTTATTAGTTGGGTGATGATGTCGCTCATGCCGATGCTCCATAGGATGCCTTTGCGGCCTGCTCCGGTGGCTATGTAGAGGTTGTCCCAGCCGGGGAGGCGGCCTACTATGGGCATACCGTCGGGGGTTACGGGGCGGAGGCAGGCGGTGTGTTGCATTAGGGCGGCGTTGGCTAGGTCGGGGGCCATGCGGGACAGGTGGGAGAGGATGGCGTCGCGGCCTTTGGAGTCGGGGTGGGCGTTGAAGCCCGCTTCTTCCTCGGTGGAGCCGGCCCATGCCAGCCCGTCGGATTTGGAATCCACGTAGTTGCCGCGGTAGTTGAGGGCGGCGTTGAGGGGCGGGCCGTCGTAGCGCATCCGCAGGATTTGGCCTTTTAGCGGCTCGACGGGGAGGGGGGTTCCGCACCAGTCGGTGATTATCTGGGACCAGGGGCCCATAGCGACGATTACGGCGCCGGCTTCGATGCGCCCGTCGGGGCAGGTAACGGCGTCCACCCGGCCGCCGTGGTATTCGATGCCAGTGGCGCGTTGTAGCACGAGTTCGGCGCCGTGGCGCTCGGCGGCGCGGGCGGCGGCGAGGGTGAGGCGGTAGGCGTCCACCGAGGCCGCGCCCTGCTGGTAGAGCGCCCCGACGCATTCGGGGTTGACCCTGGGTTCCAGCCGACGGGCGGAGGGGGCGTCTACCCAGTGAACGTCGAACATTGAGACGTCTTTCATCCAGGCTACGTTGGCGTCGTATTGGGAGACGTCGTTGTCGTCGAAGGCTAGGTAGAGGCGGTTGCGGGGCTGGAAGTTGGGGTCAATGCCGGTGGCGCGTTGCAGTTCGCGGGCCATAGCCCAGTGGCGGCCGAAGCAGTAGAGGCTGAAATCGAGCAGGGGTTCGGGCAGGCCGTGGCCGTTGAGGGGGTCGAGGCCGCCGAAGGCGAACCCGGAGGCGTGGCTGCCTAGGGCGTCGGTTTCCAGCATAGTAACGCGCAGGCCGCTGCGGGACAGCAGATAGCTGCTGATGCTGCCGACGATGCCTGCGCCGATGACTACAACGTCTCTGGCGGCGTCTCTCAACGGATCAACTCCTTATGGCCCGGCGCCCGCAGATTTCGGCATAGGGGTTTTCGGTCGGGCCGGGCGGCCCCCATTGTAGCTTATCGGGGCGGCTCGGGGTTGTTGGCGTTTTTCGCTTTTCTTTTGTTAAAGGGCTGTGGGCGCACGGCTGTGCGCCCCTACGGGGTGGGGGGTTACGCGGGAGCGGCGGGGGTGGCGGAGGGTTTCGCGTAGTTGGCGGGTGATGGCGCGGGTGTGGGGGTCTATGGCGCGGGTGCGCTGGGGGCGTTTGCGGGGGATGATGCCGAAAGGGGGCGCGGGTTTGGGTTTGGGGGTTAGTTCGCCGGCGAACAGATGGGTGAATAGGAGGCTGTTGGCGTGGTTGGGGAACAGGGTTACGGCGATGGCTCGGGGTTCGGGGGTGGTTTTGTTTTCGCGGTGGCGGTTTAGGTAGTGGTGCAGGGACATAAAGGTGTTTAGGGGTAGGACTTCTTTGGCGATTTTCAGGATGAAGGGGTGGGGTTCGGGGAGGGGTTTGTTGTTGGTTAGGGCGGCGTGCCAGTCGTGGCAGTATTCCTCGGAGATGCGGCGCAGGCGGAGGACGGCTAGGGGGAAGGCGTATTTGCGGCGTAGGGCGTTGATTTGGTTGCGGATGGATTTTAGGCTCATTGGGGGTTCACCTCGTAAGGGGTTGGGGATTTTTTTGATTTTCCTGCCGTTTCCCGCCATTTCCTGCCGTTTTGGGGTTGGCGCGGGATTTTTTTGATTTTCCTGTCATTTTCCCCCATTTTCCCCCATTTCGTTGTCTGAATCGGGATTTTCGGGATTGGGGGATTGGCGGGATAGTTCTGATGGTTTTGGCAGTTCGGGGGTTCGGGTTAGGGGTATAAGGGGCGCGGGATTTTTTGTTTTGGCGGGCAATTTCGGACATTTTCGGACATTTGGGTTTGTGGGGCGGGATTCTTCGCTTTGCTCAGAATGACAGGGGAATCGCTCGGAGTGACAGGGGCTTGGACGGAATGACGGGCGGGTTGGGGTTACGGGCGATGGGGAAAGGGCCGGCGGTTTAGGGTGGGATTCTTTGCTTTGCTCAGAATGACAGGGGGTTGGGATTATGGGCGATGGTGAAAGGGCTGGCGGCTCAGGGTGGGATTCTTTGCTTTGCTCAGAATGACAGGGGGTTGGGATTATGGGCGATGGTGAAAGGGCTGGCGGCTCAGGGTGGGATTCTTTGCTTTGCTCAGAATGACAGGGGGTTGGGATTATGGGCGATGGTGAAAGGGCTGGCGGCTCAGGGCGGGATTCTTCGCTTTGCTCAGAATGACAGGGGCTTGCTCAGAATGACAGGGGGGGCGGGATTACGGGCGGGCCGGAATGACGGGCGGGTTGTTTGGATTATGGCACGTTTTATGTTAGGGAGTTGTTATCGGGGTTGGCAAGGGGTTGGTGTCATCAAATTGCGGGAGGGGTGGGCGCCGGGGGTGTTGGGGATGGCCGGGTTTTTGGGTTAGGGGTTCGGGCGTGGTTGCGGGTGGTGACGGGGGCGCGGCGGTGCGGCCCTGCGGGGGGGGTGTTATGGGGTTATGGGGATTTCTTTTTGCCAGATTGGGGGTTGGTTTGGGGTGAATTGGCCGGTTCGGATTTTGGTTATGGGGTAGTTGGGGAGGGTGATTATTGCTAGGCATTTGTTGGTTAGGGTTGGGATTTTTTTTGCTTGGTCGAAGGCGTTGGCGTTGAAGTCTAGGTTGTCGAAGCCGTGTTGTTGGCGGTGGGCGGGTAGGTTTTTTGGGTCGGCGGGGATTAGGTGCAGTAGGAAGCGGGGTTCGGTGTCGGTTGGTAGGCAGGGGTCTTTGAAGTAGGTTAGTTCTTTGCCGATTAGGTAGACGTTGAAGGTGGCGGTGATGTCGGGCTTTAGGGATTGGATTTGTTGGTATCGTTCCTTGATGGCGGCTAGGGTGGCGGGCGCACGGGTTTGCGGCCCTGCGGGGGCGGGGGTGTTGGGCGCGGGGGTTTGCGGCCCTGCGGGGGTGGCGGTGTTGGGCGCATAGGTTTGCGGCCCTGCGGGGGACGGGGGGATTTCCGCTTGCCAGATCCAGCCTATGACGGAGGTGTATTGGCCGGTTTGGATGTTGGTTATGGGGTAGTTTGGGAGGGGGATTATTGCTAGGCATTTGTTGTCTAGGGTTGGGATTTTTGTTGCGCGGTCGAAGGCTTTGCTGGGAAAGTCTAGGGCTTCGTAGCCGTGGCGCTGTCGGTCGTAGGGCAGGCTTTCGTTGTCGGCGGGGGTGATGCGTAGTAAGAAGTTGGGGTCGGTGTCTCCCGGACGGCAGGGGTCTTTGAAGTAGGTTAGTTCTTTGCCGGTTAGATAGACGTTGAAGTTGGAGGTTATGTCGGGCGTTAGGGATTGGATTTGTTGGTATCTTTCCTCGATGGCGGCGATTTTGGCTTGTTCGGTGAAATGTGCGAAATAGGCTAATCCGCTGCTGGCGGCGATTATGGTTAGGCAGGCGATTAGCCAGGGCGTTGGGGTAAGATTTCGGGCTAGGGCGGCGTTGGGCGGGTTGGGACGGGCCGTTGTAGAGTCGGCCGGGCCGGGTTTGGTGGCGGGTTGGAACGGGATCCATCCGGTTGGCAGTTTTAGTTTGGGCGGCGATGGGATTCGGCTGGCGGGCAGTTTTAGTTTGGGGGGGAATGGGATTCGGCCGGTTGGCAGTTTTAGGGCGGTGAAGGTGGTTGCGAGCCGGCGTTGGGCCGGTTTTTGGGTTAGGAGCAGGTCTAGGGCGTAGAAAAAGCAGACGGTACTGAATAGGTATTCGTGGGTTTCGAGAAAGTTGCCGGCAGGTATGTCGCTGCGATGATGCACGTAGGCGATAGCTAGGATAAGGGCGAAGGCGGCGGCGGTGGCGGCAAGGATCTCTTTGGGTTGGCGGGAGATTAGGGCGTAGATGGCGAAGAATAGCAGGAGGGCTTTTTCTTGGTCAGTGATAAAGGAAATAAAGTCGAAGCTGAGGATGTTTGCCTCGACTGTGCGGTAGGACAGGACGGTTAGGAAGGCCAATACCAGCAGGATTGACGGCAATGGGATGTTGAACAGACTGTCTTTTCGGATAAAGAAGGCGGCGGCGGTTATCATACACAGTAGGGTTGCGCCTACTTGGTAGATTACTTCAAATTTTGCGTGGGTGATATTGATGTTGTGGAGATTGACCTCGCCTTGGCGGTTGATGTTCAGCAGGAAATCGGGGGTGGCGAATCCGATTATTCGCTGGCCCCAACTGATTTCCTCGCCGAAGGCGAACAGGAAGGCGATGGCGGCTAGGATGTAGATGTAGCGCTGGGGGGATCGTTGTTCCGCTAGGGCTGCGGCGAGCAGTGTCAGGGCGGTCAGGATGAGCCAGGCGGCGGTTAGGGACTCTACCCAGGAGTCCTCGTAGGTTATTGTGTTGTATGCGCCGGGGGCGGCTACGGACAGGCAGGCGAAGAAGAGGGCGTTTAGGGAGAAGAATAGGTAGCCGAGGGCCGCGATGTTGCGATTTAGGGGGGCAAGAGTCGGGGGGGGGGGGGGTAGACGCGGGGAGCGCGGATTTGGGAGGGTTGTTTGGCACATCCGGGCTCCCGGGTTTTTGGGTTACGGTTTTTTGTTTGAGAGGGATTATACGGCTTGGGGGCGGGGTTGGACAAGGGAGGGGTGGGCGTGTTGGGGATGTTTGGGGACGCCCCCACCCTAACCCTCCCCCGGAGGGGGAGGGGGTGTTGGGGATTTTCGGGGGACGCCCCCACCCTAGCCCTCCCCCGGAGGGGGAGGGGATTTTGGGGGGTGCGGGGGTTATACGCCGCGGAAGCGGGTTTGGAAGTGGTCTAGGGGGGCGGGGTTGCCGGTTATGGCGAATTGGTTGGCGGTTAGGGCGTCTTGGGCGGTTATGCGGCCGTAGATGTAGAGGAGGAAGGCGGGGGCTTCGGCGCAGATTGTCCAGCGTTCCGGGGCGTTGTTGGGGGCGGGTAGGTCGGGGGCGTCGGTGGAGGCGGGTAGGTCGAAGGTGTCGCCGGTTACGCGGACGGTGATGGTGGCGGCGTGGGGCGGGGCTAGGTCGAATTCGTAGGTTTGGGGGGCGGTTAGCTTTTCGGCGGGGCGGAAGCACATACGGAGCCATTTGGGGGCGGCTTCGAGCAGGGTGGCGATGCTGGCGGGGTGGAGCTGGGGGTTGTTTTCTAGGCCGCGGCGCATATCCCAGTCGTGGATGGCTAGTTCCTGGATGCGGAGTTCTAGGTAGTCGGAGGCGGGGATGGGGCCGCGGCGGAGGTGCCAGCAGGGGGTTTGCCAGTCGTTGGGGCCTAGGGCGTCGAGTTCTTGCCGGAGGGCGTTGTAGGCGGTGTCGAAGGCGGTTATCAGGGCGGGGCCCAAGCGCTGGCGGCGCTGGATGTCGCGCTGGGCGTTGGCGGCGGACATTGCGGAGCTGTCCATTGGGGTGAAGTCGGGGGGCGGGCCGGAGTCGCCGTTGCGGCCGCGGCGCATACTGTCGGTCTGGCGCTCGGCGCCGCCGATTAGGTGGCTTAGGACGTCCTGGATTTGCCAGCCTTCGCAGGCGCTGGGTTGGGCCAGTTGGCCGGGGGTTAGGGCGCTGGCGGTTTGGCGGATGTGGTGGGCTAGGGTGTTTGCTAGGTTGATTTGGTCTTTCATCGTTCTCCTTTTACGGGGGGTTTTTAACGCAGAGGTCGCAGCGGCGGCGCAGAGGTCGCAGAGATTTTTTGTTTTTGGGGGTTACGGGGAGAATTAAACGCCGAGAGCGCCGAGAACGCCGAGTTTTTTGTTTTTGGGTCTTTGTGGTGAAAATTGTTGGTTGGGTGTAGAATCTGGGGAAACGCCTTGCAGGATTGTGTTGGTTATGAAGCTGTGCTTTTTTCATCTGATGCCGTACCAGGGGCTGCCGGCGAACTTTGAACAAGATTACCACAGCGTTTGGGTGGATGTGCCCAATTCGCTGTTTGATCCGGGGCAGGGTCACCGGCTGTATAGCGATTATCTGGACGAGCTGGAGTTTGCCGAGGCGATGGGGTTTGACGGGATTTGCGTGAACGAGCATCACGCGAATGCCTACGGGCTGATGCCGTCGCCGAATTTGATGGCGTCGGCGATGGCCCGGGGGACGTCGAAGGCGGCGATTGTGGTGCTGGGGAACAGCCTGGCGCTGTATAACCCGCCGATACGGGTGGCGGAGGAGTTCGCCATGCTGGATGTGTTGAGCGGGGGGCGGCTGATTGCGGGTTTTCCGCTGGGGACGGCGATGGATACGATTTTCGGGTACGGGCAGGTTCCGGTGACGCTGCGGGAGAAGTATCAGGAGGCGCACGATTTGGTGGTGCGGGCGTGGACGGAGCGGGAGCCTTTTTCCTTTAACGGGAAGTATAACCAGCAGCGGTACGTGAATGTCTGGCCGCGGCCTTACCAGCAGCCGCGGCCGCCGATCTGGGTGCCGGGCAGCGGGAGTCTGGAGACTTGGGACTGGACGATCCGCAACGATTACGTATATTGCTACCTGAGCTATTCGGGCTACAAGGTGGGCAAGGCGGTGCTGGACGGGTTCTGGGAGGAAATGGAGCGGCAGGGTAAGGAGTTTAATCCGTACCACGCCGGTTTTTTGCAGCTGGTGGCGGTGTCGGAAACCGACGGGCAAGCGGAGGAGTATAAGGAGTCGATCGAGTACTTCTTTAAGAAGTGCCTGCACATTCATTCGGGGTTTGGCAATCCGCCGGGCTACCGCTCGGTGCGGAGCAACAATTCGCAGGTGTCGAACACTACTACGCAGTCGCGGGAGGACCAGCTCAAGGAGTTCACTTGGACCGATTATCTGGAGGCGGGGAACGTGATTGTGGGGGGGCCGGAGACGGTGCGGCAGCATTTGACGCACGCTATCAAGGAGCTGCGGGTGGGCAATTTGATGCTGCTGTTGCAGTTCGGGGATATGCCGAAGGAGCTGGCGATGAAGAATACGGAGCTGTTCGCGCGGGAGGTGATGCCTTACGTGCGGGACATCTGGCCGGGGTACGAAACGCGGTGGTGGCCGGAGGGGGTGACGAACCCCAACGCGCCGGCGGCGGTGGGGGCGTAAGGGGCGGGGGCGCTCGGCCCGCTGCGGAGAAATGAATGGTATGACCGTACCTGTGGCGATAGTAACGGCGGTCGTTGCCGCGTCGGCGGCTTTGTTGATTGCCTTGGTTGCAGCCTGGGGCCGCATCAACGCTAAGCTGGGGAAGCTGGAGGCGGAAACGCTGGCGAACCGGGAACGCTCCGATATGCAGTACGAGCTGGCGGAGGAGCGGGCGGCGGCCCGGCATTCGTCGGCTGAGGAGCGGGCCTTGGCTCGCGAGGCGGCAGCCGAAGAACGCGCCATAGCCCGCGAGGCGGCGGCGGAGGAACGGGCGGCGGCCCGTCATGCGGAGTTGGAGGCTCGGCAAGTGCTGGCGGAGGAACGTACTGCCGCCCGCTATGCGGAGTTGGAAGCCCGGCAAGCGTCGGCGGAGGAACGGGCCATAGCCCGGGAGGCGGCGGCGGAACAGCGGGCGGCGGCCCGCCATGCGGAGTTGGAGGCTCGGCAAGTGCTGGCGGAGGAACGTACTGCCGCCCGCTATGCGGAGTTGGAGGCTCGGCAAGTGCTGGCGGAGGAACGTACTGCCGCCCGCTATGCGGAGTTGGAGGCTCGGCAAGCGTCGGCGGAGGAACGGGCTATAGCCCGAGAAGCGGCTGCGGAGCAGCGGGCGGCGGCCCGCCATGCGGAGTTGGAAGCCCGGCAAGTGCTGGCGGAGGAACGCACTGCCGCCCGCTATGCGGAGTTGGAGGCTCGGCAAGCGTCGGCGGAGGAACGCACTGCCGCCCGCTATGCGGAGTTGGAAGCCCGGCAAGTGTCGGCGGAGGAACGCGCTCTTGCCCGCGAAGCGTCGGCGGAGGAACGCGCTCTCGCTCGATATACGTCGGCGGAGGAACGCGCCATAGCTCGCCACAACGAAATCATAGCTGAAATCCGCTTGTGGCGCGCTCACGGCCACGACACCGATACCGACGGCACTATATTCTTTCGGGTTCCAGAGTAAAATGACAACATCCGACGGGATTTCCGCCCGTGACCTTTACTCCCGGCGCCGCGTTCCTGTATCCGGCTGCGGGGCGGAGATGGCTTATGTTGATACCGGCGGCCCTTTGGTTGAGGGGGGCGGCCAAGCGGCCACGCAAGGCAAGACTTGAGGATTTGCGAATGTCAACCGCCAAGGAAGAGTTGATTCAACTGATTGAAGAGCAACCGGAAGGCAGCTCTCAGGAAGAAATTGTGCGGGAGCTGCTCTTTCATATTATGGTGCAGCGGGGGTTGGCCGACGCGGATGCCGGGCGGGTTATCACGGATGACGAAATGGGTCGACGAATCCGGTTATGGGCCAAGTAGTTTGGAGCGAGGAATCCCAGCGTTGGCTGCGCGACATATACGAATATATTGCCGAGGATAGCCCGCAGGCCGCTTTGCGGACGGTTGAAGGAATCCGGCAGCGAGTCCAGTCGCTAGAGAGCTTTCCTGAATTGGGGCGGCGTTACCCGAAGTCCAGTCGCCACGTGAGGGTCATTCTTTACGGCCATTACCGGATAGCCTACTTAGTCCACGAAAACGGGGACGTCATAATCTTGGGGGTATTTCACCCTTCGCTGGACATCAGCAGGTATGAATTTTAAGGAGGGCGTCTTTGACTGATACTTCGATTTCCGCTCGCGACCCTTACTCACGGCGCCGCGTTCCCGTGTCCGGGGGCGGGGCGGAGATGGCTTATGTTGATACCGGCGGCCCTCTGGTTGAGGGGGAGGGGGTTGTGGTTTTTTTGCATGGCAACCCTACTTCGTCTTATCTGTGGCGGAATGTCATTCCTCACTTGGCGCCGGTGGCACGGTGTTTGGCGCCTGATTTGATGGGGATGGGGGAGTCGGATGGGGCGCCTGATGGGGGCTATCGCTTTGTTGACCATCGCCGCTACTTGGATGCCTGGTTTGGGGCGGTTTTGCCGGAGGGGGCGGTTACGCTGGTGGTTCACGATTGGGGTTCGGCGCTGGGGTTTGACTGGGCGCGGCGGCACCCGGAGCGGGTGCGGGGGCTGGCCTATATGGAGGCCATTGTGCGTCCGGTGACTTGGGATGAGTGGCCGGAGGCGGCGCGGCAGGTGTTTCAGGGTTTCCGTTCTCCGGCCGGGGAGAGTATGGTTCTGGAGCGCAATATATTCGTTGAGCGGGTGTTGCCGGGGAGTACGTTGAAGGGTATAAGCGCCGAGGCTATGGAAGTGTACCGCCGCCGCTACGCCGAACCGGGCGAGTCGCGGCGTCCTACGTTGGCGTGGCCTCGGGAGATTCCTATTGACGGCGAGCCGCCGGATGTGGTGGCGATAGTCGCCGAATATGCGGAGTGGCTTTCGCAGACGGCTACGCCGAAGCTGTTTGTCAACGCCGAGCCGGGGGCTATTTTGACCGGGCCGCAACGGGAGTTCTGCCGCGCTTGGCCGAATCAGCGGGAGGTTACGGTGGCGGGGGTGCATTTCGTGCAGGAGGATTCACCGGGGGAGATTGGGGGGGCGATTGCGGAGTGGTATGGGGGGTTGTGAATTTGATGACAGTTGCCCCTTGCGTGGGGGCATAAGGTAGCCTAAACTTTACGCAGGCGTTGAAATCGTGTCTATGATTTGGTTTGGGTAACCTATGTCTGTTGGCAGCAAAATCGAATGGACGGATGCCACTTGGAACCCGGTGACTGGCTGCAATAAGGTCAGTCCGGGTTGTAAATTTTGCTATGCCGAGCGGATGTCCCGACGGCTTCGGGCTGCCGGGGTAGCCAAGTACCGCAACGGCTTTGAGGTGATCCCCCATCCCGATACTTTGGATGTCCCGTTGCGATGGCGAAAGCCGCGGACGATTTTCGTTAATTCGATGAGCGACCTGTTTCACGACTTAGTGCCGGACCAGTTCGTGCAAGACGTTTTTGAGGTGATGGAGCAAGCCCATTGGCACCGCTACCAAGTGCTGACAAAGCGACCAGAGCGGGTAGTCGAGTTGAATGGCGAATTGCCTTGGCCGCCGCAAATCTGGTTGGGGGTGAGCGTGGAATCCAGTAGCTACATCCCCCGCATAGACCTATTGCGAGAAACCAGCGCGGCGGTAAAATTCCTGTCGCTGGAGCCGTTACTTGGCCCATTGCCCGAATTGAACCTTGATGGCATAGATTGGGTTATAGTGGGCGGAGAGTCCGGCCCTGGAGCTAGGCTGATGGAAGCGGAATGGGCACGCGATATTCAGAAACAGTGCGCCAATGGTGAAATACCTTTCTATTTCAAGCAGTGGGGTGGTGTTTTCAAGAAAAAGCATGGGCGAGAGCTGGATGGTAGAATTTGGGATGAGATGCCAGTACAGCTATTGTAAAACATCGCAGATTGTATTGAAAACGTGAGGATGGAGCGAGGTGAAGCACATAATGGCAAATAACAAACCCAACAGTGGATCCAGAGGACAAGATTTGGTTACCGCATCGGACGGGTTACCAGCATTGGCTGTGTCAGATCACGTTAAGGAAAAGGAGTTTGCGATAGAGCGTATAATAAACATTTTCAACAGCGGAATGCAGCATAAATGGAACCGTCGTTGTTATATTGACTTGTTTGCTGGGCCGGGAAGGTGCGTAATCAAAGAGTCCGGGGAAGAAGTTGATGGCTCTCCGATACTGGCTGCCAAATCAAGAGTGCAGTTTACCGATTGTTTCTTCGTGGATGGTAACCTTGAATGCTTGGATGCTTTGAGGAAGCGCATCCGCGGTCTTGGCTTGAAAGAACTGGATAGGTTTCACTACTACCCTAGCAGTGCTGATTCAGCAGTGGCTAAGTTGATGGCCGATTTGCCGGATTCTATGACTTCGCTCGGCCTCGCCTTTCTTGATCCGTGGGGGTGGGATTTTGCTTTTGAGACGTTAGCGACTCTCACTGATAGTCGCAGGATTGATTTGGTCATAAATTTCCCTACTGTATTCATCAAACGCAATTGGCGGAGAGAATTGCCACAATTGGATAAGTTCATGAATGGCAGTGGATATAGGGAATCGTTTGAATTAGCCATGACTCGGCAAGATCCTTGGGCGACGCCAACCAGTGCTTTGTTGGATTCTTATAAAAAGGAACTCCATGGCATTGGCTACAAATATGTAAGAGACCAAATTGGAGTCAAAAATTCGCAGGGGTTACCTTTGTATCAACTAATTTTTGCCAGCAAAAACGAGCGGGGATCTGAATTTTGGGATAAGGTGACCGACAGGCAGGAAAGCGGACAGATTAGGATGGGAATCTGAGTGCGAGAAGGTTGGCAGAGCTGCGTACAAGTACATAATTCCTTAACAAAACCTTTGTGGAGTGACGATGGTTGAGATTGTTAGGTTGGATTTGCGGGGTGGGGATTTTTGTGCTGAGGTTGCTGTGGGGGGGGATGGGCCGCCTTTGGTGTATTTGCATGGGGCGGTGGGGCAGAAGGGGTGGGGGGCGTTTTTGGAGCGGCTTTCGGGGCGGTTTACGGTTTATGCGCCGCTTTTGCCAGGGTATGGGGCGGCCAGCGGGCTGGAGCATCTGGCGGATCTTACGGATTTGACGCTGTATCATCTGGAGCTGCTGGAGGCTTTGGGGGTGGAACGGGCCCACGTGGTGGGGCATTTCTTGGGGGGGATGGTGGCCGCGGAGATGGCCGCTTTTTCGCCGTTGTCGGTGAGGCGGCTGGCTTTGGTTTCGCCGGCGGGGGTTTGGCGCGACGATGAGCCGGTGGCGGATCTGCTGGCTTTGAATGCCGATGAGTTGCTGGAGCGGTTGACTGCTACGCCCGGCGGGGCCGGTTCGATTGAGGGGCTGCGGGATGCGCTGGCCCGCGACCGGATGCAGGACATCGCCGCGGCGGGCAAGTTTTTGTGGCCTTTGCCCGATAGGGGGCTGCACCGCCGGGCTTATCGTATCAAGGCGCCTACTTTGATTTTGTGGGGCGGGGAGGACCGGATTAACCCGCCGTCTTATGCCGCCGATTTTCAGCGGCTGATTGTAGGGGCGCGGACGGAAATTTTGCCGGGCGTAGGGCATTTGTTGATGCTGGAGCAGCCGGATGCCTTTGCCGATGCGGTGGCGGCGTTTCTTAGCGAGGGGGAGGATTAAACGCAGAGGGCGCGGAGGGCGCAGAGATTTGTTTTTGGGGGATTTCTGGGAAAATTGCGAAAGTAACTTCGCTGCCTGTCATTCTGAGCAAAGCGAAGAATCTTGGCTTGGGCGGTGAGACCCTTCGCTCCGCTTAGGGTGACAGGCTTGGGGGAGGATTAAACGCAGAGGGCGCAGAGGGCGCAGAGATTTGTTTTTGGGGATTTCTGGGAAAATTGCGAAATTACTTTCGCTGCCTGTCATTCTGAGCAAAGCGAAGAATCTTGGCTTGGGCGGTGAGACCCTTCGCTCCGCTCAGGGTGACAGGCTTGGTCAGGGTGGCAAGTTTGCTTAGGGTGACAGGTTTGCTCAGGTCGACAAATTTGGTCAGGGTGACAGGTTTATTCGGGGTGGCAAGTTTATTTACGGGTGGCACAGGGGAATTTTGGGGTGAATGTTGAGCTTATGATGGATGATGGTTTGGATGGGGGGCTGGAGGCGCTGGAGGGCGTTATTCGCGGGATGGGGTCGGTGGTTACGGCCTTTTCGGGGGGGGTGGATAGCGCGTTGGTGGCGGTGGCGGCGCATAGGGCGCTGGGGGGGCGGGCGCTGGCGGTTACTGCGGCGTCGCCGGCGCTGGCGGCTCGGGAGCTGGCGGAGGCGGAGGGGCTGGCGCGGCGGTTCGGGTTCGCGCACCGGGTTATACGCACTAACGAAATGGAGCGGGAGGGGTATACGGCCAATTCGCCGCGCCGTTGTTATTTTTGCAAGACGGAGCTGTATACCCGCTTGACGGCGCTGGCTAGGGCGGAAAATTACGCTTGGGTGGTCAATGGGGCCAACACCGATGATAGGGGGGATTACCGGCCCGGGATGGCGGCGGCGGCGGAACATCAGGCCCGCAGTCCGTTGCTGGAGGTGGGGCTGGATAAGGCGGCGGTTCGCGCCATCGCCCGGCGGCTGGAGATTCCGGTTTGGGACAAGCCCGCGCAGCCCTGCTTGTCGTCGAGGGTGCCATACGGGACGCCGGTGACGGTGGAAACGCTGTCGAAGATTGAGCGGGCGGAGGATTTTCTGCGCGGTTTGGGGCTGCGGGAAGTGCGGGCCCGGCATCACGACAAGCTGTGCCGGGTCGAAGCGTCGGAGGCGGATATGGAAATTGCTTTCCGGCGTCGGGAGGAGATTGTTGCCGGGCTGAAGGGGATCGGGTATTTGTGGGTTTCGCTGGATTTGGCCGGGCTGCGGTCGGGGAGCTTGAATGAGGTGTTGAAGGGGCGGGGTTCGTCACCGCATTAGGTTGGTTGGGCGGGGAATGACGGGGCTATGGGTAATATAAGGAAAGGTTGGGGACTGTGAGGATTGCTTATATTCAGCCTGTTGGCGGGGCCAGCGGGGATATGTTGCTGGGGGCGCTGGTTGATGCGGGGCTGCCGCTGGATGTGCTGCGGGGGGAGTTGGGTAAGCTGGGGGTGGGGGGGTACAGCCTTGAGGCGGCGGAGGAAACTCGCGGGGAAATTCGGGGGGTTCATCTGCGGGTTCGGCTGGACAACCGGGGGCGTCATTCTCCGGCGGCGTTGTTGCGGATTGTTGAGGAGAGTGGGCTGGAGCCGGTGGTTAAGGGGCGGGCCGGGGCGGTTTTGCGGGCGTTGTGGCGGGCGGAGGCGCGGGTTCATGGGGAGCCGGAGGATGTGCTGGAGCTGGAGGAGCTGGGCAGCATAGATACGCTGGTGGATGTGGTGGGGTTTAGTATCGGATTGCGGGAGTTGGGGGTTGATGCGGTGTATGCCGCGCCTTTGGTGCTGGGCGAGTCGGCGCCGCCGCGACGGGTTGGGGGGTACTCGAATCCGGCGCCGGCGACGCTGGAGCTGGTGGCGGCGGCGGGGGCGCCGGTGGCCGCGGACAGTCCGGCCCACGCCGGGGCGGGCGAGCTTACCACGCCCACGGGGGCCGCGCTGATTACTACGCTGGCGCGGTTCGGGCGTCCGGCTTTTTCGCCGCAACGGGTGGGCGTCGGGCTGGGAACTAAGGATCCGCCGGGTTTCGCCAATGCGCTGCGGCTGTGGTTGGGGGATATGGCGGGCAGTCCGGGGGCGGATGATAGGGCGACGCTGCCGGGGGTGGGGGGGATTGCGGGGATTTTCCGGCCGGCCGATGTGGTGCTGCTGGAGACGAATTTGGATGACGCTACGGGGTTGTCGCTGGGCTACGCGCAGGAACGGCTGTTTGCTTTGGGGGCGCTGGATGTGTGGGTTACGCCGGTGCAGATGAAGAAGAACCGCCCCGGCGTGGTGCTGTCGGCACTGGTTCCGCCGGGGCTGGAGCGGGCGGCGGTGGAGCTGATGCTGCGGGAAACGCCTACGCTGGGGGTGCGTTCCCGCGCGGCTGACCGCTATGTGGCCCGTCGTCATAGCGTTACTATTGAGACCGGGTTTGGCGCGGTTAGCGTTAAGGTTAAGTCGTTGCCCTTGCCGGATGGGGCGTCGGCGGCGGTCAGCGCGGCCCCGGAACCGGATGACTGCCGCCGTATCGCGCTGGAAACCGGGATTCCTTTTCAGGAGGTTTATCAGCGGGCCGCCGAGGTTGCGCGGCGGGAGCTTTTGGGGAGGGATTAACCACAGAGGACACAGAGGGCACAGAGTTTTTTTTGGAGTTATTTATGTATTTCTGCGCTTTCTGGGGTTAGAATGTTGGGATAATGACTAATGATGGTTTGGCGCGGTTGCTGGAGCAGGTGCGCGACGGGGGGCTTGGTATTGAGGAGGCGGTGGCGCGGCTGCGCGACTGGCCTTATCAGGATTTGGGGTATGCGCGGGTTGACCACCACCGGCCGTTGCGGACGGGGTCGCCGGAGGTGGTGCTGGGGAAGGGCAAGACGCCGGAGCAGGTGGCGGGGATTGTGGCGGCGTTGCGGGGGCGGGGGTATCCGGTGCTGGTGACCAAGACGGGGCGCGAGGCTTGGGTTGCGGTGCGGGAGATTGCGCCGGAGGCGGAGTATCACGAACTGGCCGGGGCGATTGTTATACCGTTGTTGGGGGATTCGGCGGAATCGGCGGATGGGTTGCCGGGGGTGTTGGTAGTTACGGCAGGCACCGCCGATTTGCCGGTGGCGGGGGAGGCGATGCTTACCGCCGGGCTGATGGGGCAGGAGGCGGGGCTTATCGCGGACGTGGGGGTGGCCGGGTTGCACCGGCTGCTGGAGCGGCTGCCGGAGATTCGGGCGGCGCGGGTTGTCGTGGTGGCCGCGGGGATGGACGCCGCGCTGCCGTCGGTTATCGCCGGGCTGGTGTCGGCGCCGGTTATCGCAGTGCCTACCAGCGCGGGGTATGGGGCCAGCTTTGAGGGTTTGGCCGCTTTGCTTGCGATGCTCAACAGTTGCGCTCCGGGGGTGGCGGTGGTCAATATAGACAACGGCTTTGGCGCGGGATACTTGGCGGCGCAAATCAACCGCCTGGCCGCATCAGCCGCACCAAGGGAGGGGGCTACGCCTTGAATCGCCGCGCCGGGTGTTTGATTCTGGCCCTTGTGGTGGCTTTGCTGGCGGTGTCTTGCGGGATGCTTGGGCGGCTTACGCTGGTGATTTAGGGCGGGGGCTAGAATTCTACGGCGTGGCGGATGTGGTTGACGGACTGTAGGCGGCCGCGGCGGTCTAGGTTGACGCAAATGAGGTCTATGCGCCAGGGCGTGGTTGAGTGGTATCCGGCGGGGGTGCGGGATTGCAGGAACTCTTGGGCTACGTCGGCTAGTCGCTGGGCGCGGGTCGGGGATATGGATTCCTCGGCTGGGCCGAAAGGGGTTCCGCGGCGGGTTTTTACTTCGACAAAGACGGTTTCATCGCCTTGGATGGCTACTATGTCCACTTCTCCGGCGCGGCAACGGTAGTTGGTGGCGGCGATGATGTAGCCTCTGGCCTCTAGGTGTAGCCGGGCTTGACGCTCGCCCCATCGGCCTAGGCCGGCGCTGTTGGTCACCGGGCGGGCCTTTGGGGGCTGCCGGGCTGGGGGTTGCCGGGTAGGGCTTGGGCGACGGGGGCGAAGGAGCGGCGGTGGATGTCGCAGGGGCCGATTTCGCGCAGCCGCGCTAGGTGCAGGGCGGTGGCGTAGCCTTTATGCCGGGCGAAACCGTAGCCGGGATAGGTCTGTTCGTAGTCGCCCATAATGCGGTCGCGGGTTACTTTGGCGGCGTTGGACGCGGCGGCGATGCTGTAGCTGCGGCTGTCGCCCTTGACTATCGCGTCGTAGGGCCAGGGGCATTGGCGCACCGGGATGTAGTCGAGCAATAGGTGGGCGGGTTGGACGCTTAGGTCGTGGGCGGCCTGTAGCATTGCTTGTAGCGATGCGGCGCCTATGCCGATGCGGTCGATTTCCGCGGGGGGGATGGCGGCTACGGCCCAGGCTAGGGCGTGTTCCTGAACGGCCAGGAAAGCCTGTTCCCGGCGGGCGGGGGGCAGCCGCTTGGAGTCGTCCAGCAGTTGTAGCCAGTCCTCGCGCCCGGTGAGTGTTGGGGGCAGGACTACGGCGGCGGCTACTACGGGCCCGGCCAGGGGGCCGCGGCCGGCCTCGTCGGCCCCGGCTATTGGGCGGACGCCTTGGCGTAATAGGGCTAGTTCTAGGGAGAGGTCGGGCATTTTGTAATGGAAAAATCCTTTATTCTGAGGGGTGCTGCTTTGTTTGTTGTTTGGCTTGGCCGTTTAGGAGCGGCAACAATAATTCTTTGGCGTCTTCGAGCATTATGCCGCTTACTATCCGGTCTTTGTCGAAAAACACTACGCAACCATCGAAAAGATCCATTCCGTTTGGGACGGGGCGCCCGTTTCCGATCCATAAAGTGTCGGACTCCTCATCGTATTTTATTTCGGGAGTCAAACATTCTGGGGTCAAAGGAACCGGGGATTTCGGGGTTAAAAATTTGTTGTCGTGTCCGGCGTCTGCCAAAATGGGCGGCCCCCTTCTTTTTCAGTATAATTATCCCGGAAAGCCGTGTATAAGGCTCCGTTTTCATCCAGTACAACCCGGAACCATGCTCCTCCTCGGGCGTCATCCAAATGAGCTACTTCGTCTGCGTCTTTTGGATAGTATCTGAAAAACGCTCTGCGTCGGCCTTTTCTGCGATTCTGAAAGGCTGTGTCGGTGGGGGATTCCAGCGTCGCAGCAACTATTTCAGGCGTTAATCCATAGCTTCCAATGTGGTTGTAGGCGGTTGTCCGCCAATACCTGCTTTTGGGCAGGTTATCAAAGGCGCGGCGCAAACGGCTTTCCCTTTCGCCGGGTTGTTCATTGGGGTTCATGCCGGTATTTTAGCACTGTCCGGGTGTGCCGACAGGGGTTGCGGCGGCTGTTCCGGGGGTTCGATGATTCCGCCGCCTAGTAGGGTGTCGTTGTGGTAGAAGACGGCGGCTTGGCCGGGGGTTATGGCCCGTTGGGGGTCTCGGAAGTGTAGTTGGGCGCCGTTGGGGTGGGGGTGTAGGGTGGCGGGGGCTTCGTGGGACTTGTAGCGGATTTTTACCGATACGGGTGTGGGGGCGGCGGGGGGGTGGCCGCTGATGTAGTTTACGGCGGAGAGTTGGGCTTCGGCGGCGTAGAGGGCGCTTTCGGGGCCGACTATTACGCGGTTGGCGGCGGGATCTAGGCGGATTACGTAGCGCGGCTCGCCTTGGGATAGGGGCAGTCCTAGTCCGCGGCGCTGGCCTACGGTGTAGTATTCGATGCCTTGATGGGCGCCGATTACCGCGCCGTCTAGGTCGGTAATCTGGCCGGGGATGCCATTGGCTCGCTGGCGGAGGAATTCGCGGTAGTCGCCTAGGGGGATGAAGCAGATGTCTTGGCTGTCGGGCTTGTCGGCGGTAATCAGTCCGGCGTCTAGGGCTAGTTGGCGGATTTCGTCCTTGCGGTAGCCGCCGACGGGCAGGAGGGTGCGGGATAGTTGGGGCTGGGTCATTCCGAACAGGACGTAGGACTGGTCTTTGGCGTGGTCAACGCCCTTTTTGAGGGTGGCGCCGTTGGGGGTTTGGCCGATTTGGGCGTAGTGGCCGGTGGCGACGTATTGGGCGGCCAAAGCGTCGGCGCGGGAAAATAGGTGGCTGAATTTTATTTTGTCGTTGCAGGCGATGCAGGGGTGGGGGGTGCGCCCGCGGCGGTATTCGGCCACGAAGTAGTCCATTACCCGGTCGCGGAATTCTTGTTCCATATTCAGGACGTAGTGGGGGATGCCTAGCCGTCGGCAGACGGATCGGGCGTCCTCTACGTCGTCTAGGGTGCAGCAGCCTTGATGGTCGGCGGGGAGGGCGGCTTCGTCTAGGCTGTAGAGCTTCATGGTGACGCCGACTACATCCCAGCCGGCGCGATGTAGCAGCAGCGCGGCTACCGAGGAATCAACGCCGCCGCTCATGGCGACGGCAACCCGTCTGGGGGAGAAACGCTCATTCATAACGGCAACTTACCTCTGTATCCAGCCTAGCACATTGTTGCTGAAAGGCACAACCGGGGTTTCGGTTGGGGTTTAACCGGGGTTTAAACGCAGAGGGCGCAGAGAGGGCGCAGAGGGCGCAGAGATTTGGTTGGGGTTTTTCTGGGGTTGATTGGCCGGGATTTCAGTGGGCGGGTTAGCGTAGGGATTGGCGGGCGATGCGGTTGATGCCGTTGACGGATGGATTCCCGCCTTCTCGGGAATGACGGGGTGGGGGCGGGAATGTTCGGCTTAATGCGGCGATTGGGGGGCGATGCGGTTGATGTCGTTGGCGGATGGATTCCCGCCTTCGCGGGAATGACGGGGATGGGGTGGGAATGTGCGGGTTAGCGGGGCGATTGGGGGGCGATGCCGGGTTAGCGCGGCGATTGGGGGGCTGTGTCGTCGTTGTTGGCGTCTAGGTGGTGGTGGGCGGCGTCAGGGCCGCCTTCGGATTGGTAGAAATCTTGGGCTTCCTGCTAGGTGTTGAAATCGTCGTAGTTTTGGGCGGTAAAGATGGGTTTAGGGGGTTGGTGTTGGGGGTGGGGGTTCGGATGGGTTATCATCCGGGGCGCCGGGTAGGGATTGGCAGGCTGTGCCGTCTTTGTTGCCGTCTAGTTGGTGGGGGTCGTCGTCGGGGCCGCCCTCGGATAGGTAGAAATCTTGGGCTTCTTGCCAGGTGGTGAAGTCGTTGCAGTTGCGGTCGGTGAAGGTGGGTTTGGGGGTTGGCGTTGGGGTTGGGGGTGTTGGTTCGGATGGGTTGTTGTCAGGGGCGCCGGGTAGGGATTGGCAGGGGATGCCGTCGTTGTTGCCGTCTAGGTTGTGGGGGTCGGTGGTTGGGCCGCCTTGGGACAGGTAGAAATCTTGGGCTTCTTGCCAGGTGGTGAAATCGTTGCAGTTGCGGTCGGTGAAGGTGGGGGTTGGCGTTGGGGTTGGTTGGCCGGATGGGTTGTTGGTTGGGGTATTATCCGGGGCGTTGGGTAGGGATTGGCAGGCTATGCCGTTGTTGTTGGCGTCTAGGTGGTGGGGGTCGGTGGTTGGGCCGCCGGCGGCGTGGTAGAAATTCTGGGCTTCCCACCAGGATGCGAAGTCGGCGCAGCTTCGTTCTAGGCCGTAGGGGTCTAAGGACATTCCGGCGAACTCCGGCACTGTTAGCAGCGGGACGGCGGGTGGGGGCGTTGGGGTTGGGGTGGCTGCCGGTGCGGGCGCGGGGGTTGGCGTGGGAATGGGTGTGGGAATTGGCGTGGGCTGAGGCTGAGGTACAAGGGTTGGCGTGGACGTAACTGCTGGTGTAGGCGCAAGTAATGGCGTGGGGGTTGGCATGGACTGAGGTACAAGGGTTGGCGTGGACGTAAGGGTTGGGGTTGGTGCAGGCGTGGGCGTAGGGGTTGGCTCTGGAATGGGTGTGGACGTGGGCGTGGAGGTAAGGGTTGGGATTGGCGTAGGAATGGGCGCAGGGGGTTTGGCAGGTGTGGGCGTGGGTTGGGCTTGGGCGGGGGTGAAGGCTATGGGGATGATGTAGGCGGAAATGTTGGGCGGGGATGGTGCGGGTTGGACGGGGGCTTGGGAGCGGGGGAGGGAGTCGCAGGGCTGGCCGTCGCCGTCGGCATCTAGGTTGTGGGGGTCTTGGGCGGGGCCGCCGGCGGCTAGGTAGAAGTCTAGGGCTTCTTGTTGGGTGTCGAAATCGCCGCAGTCGCGGTCTGGGCCGAAGGGGTCGTAGCGCGGGCCGGAGGACGGCGGGGCGGGCGCGGGGGTTGTTGCGGGCGGGGGGCGGCCATCGGTGCGTTGTAGCAGGGCGGGCGTGTCGCAGGTGTTGAGCATTTCTTGCAGGGCGGCGTATTCGGCTTCGGTTACGGTTAGTTGCCAGGCGTTTTTGACGGTGAGCCAGTCTATGGCGTAGGTGCACCAGTAGCTTTTTCGGGGCGGGCGCCAGGCGTCGGGGCCTTTGGCGCCTTTGGAGCGGTTGGCGGAGCCGATGGCGGCGATGAGGTGGTTGTCGTAGGCTAGGTGGTTGGCGAATTGGCGTTTGCGCTGGGGGCTCCAGGCCCAGCCGCCGGAGCGGTGGGCGTTAGCGAGGGGGACTAGGTGGTCGATGTCTAAGGCGCGGGGGTTGGTGGCGGTTTCGCCGGTGTAGGGCCCTTGCCATTGGCCGGATGTTACTTGGCACTTGGCGGGGGAGTTGAATTTTACGGGGATGGCGGATTCGGCAATCAGGACTTCGTGGCGGGTGGTTTGGCAATCGCGGTCGTCGTCAATCCAGTGGCTCCAATCGTTGCGGTCGTAAGCGGGCAGGTTGGGGGGGATTGGCGCTACGGCGGCTTGCAACACTAGGCCGCCTACGGACGGGGTGCCTGTCGTCGGCGGGGCCGGGTTGGGCGTTGGGGGTGGGGGAAGTGGGGTAGCGGGCGGGGTAGGGGTAGGCGTCGGGTCGGGTTCGGGGGTGGCGAGCAGGCCGCATCCGGCTAGGAGGGGGATGAGTAGCAGCGTCCAAAGCGCGGCCCGGCCGCGGTTGAGCCATCGCCCGAATCGCGGGCGGCTGCCCTTTGCTGCGCTCACTTTCGTTCCCTATGGCATATCCTTCACCGCACGTCTGCCCTGCTGTTGCCATTCGCGCCGCCGGATGTGTGGCGGCGGGGATGGATTATAGCGGGTTTTTGCGTTATGTAAAATTGTGGGCGGGTAGATAGAGGGGGATTTGATTTTCCGGGCAGGGCAACCACACGGCCGGGGCAACCACAAGGCAGGGCAACCACAAGGGTTGCCCCTACGTCCGGGGGGGCGGGTTGAGCGGGGGGGTTGGGCCGCGTATGCTGGTGGCGGGCAAATTGCGATGCGAGAGGATGTTTTGGAGCGATGACCAGTGAATCGGGTTTTGGAGCGGGGGCGTCATTTTGCGGAAACTGCGGGGCCGCGGCGGAGCCGGGCAGCCGGGTGTGCGGGGTTTGCGGGCGTCCGCTGGCGGGTGCGGGGGGGCGGGGGGATGCGGCGCCGCCGGATTACATTCCTTATTGCCGGAGCTGCGGGGTGGGAGTGGCTTGGGGAAGCGGGCATACTTGCCAGAGGTGCGGGGTGACGCCGCTGTGTCAACTGCACTTCCGGGCGTCGGACGGGCTTTGCCTTGACTGCGCGGCGGTTCCGGCCTATGCCGGGGGGGCCGCGGCGGGTTACGGCGGGGGGGTGCGCTGCCGGGCCTGCGGGGCGTCGGTGGCATCGGGCGCCGGTTTCTGTCCCAATTGCGGGCGGGATGTGGCGGTTGCGTCGTCCGCGCCCCGGGAAGGGGCGGAGTATATGGGGTTCTGGATACGGTTCGCCGCTTTCGTGGCCGACCGGATTATTACCTACGTGATAGCCGCGCTGATTGCGTTTGTTATCGGCGTATCCCGCACTTCGGGGGATGGCGACGGGGCGGCGGCGGAAGACGTTTCGGCGGCCTTGAACACTGTCAATTACAGCTTTCTGTTGCTGGTCTGGGGGGTGTCGGTGGTCTACGGGGTGGCGCTGACCGCGCTGTGGGGGCAGACGATAGGCAAGCGGCTGCTGGGGATTCAGGTGGTGGACGCCAACGGCAATATACCGGCCTGGTATCGGGTGATAGCCCGGGAGCTGGTGGGCAAGTTTGTGTCGGAAATTATTATCTGGCTGGGGTACTTTTGGATTGGGTTCGATTCCCGCAAGCGGGGCTGGCACGATTACATCGGGGGGAGTTATGTAGTTCGCAAGCGGCGCCGGGATGGGCGGTTGGGGGAGGGGGATGGTTAGGGGGAATTGCGAGGTTTCTTTTTGTTGCGCTGAGCGAAGGGAAGGGTCTTACCGCCCGAGGCGGGATTCTTTGCTTTGCTCAGAATGGCAGGGTGGCAGGCGGGCGGAATGGTAGGGGGCGGGGGTAATTTCGCGGTTTTTTCGTATAATTGGCTGGGCGGGAATGTTGGTGGTGGGGAGTTTGATTGGCGGGGGACGGATATGATTGGGGAGCAGCAGCGGCGGGTTGAGGTGGAGTGCCGGGTGCGGAAGGAGCTGGAGCGGGTTGGGCTGTACCGGCTGCCGGTGAATCCTATACAGGTTGCTAACCGGCTGGGGATTAGCGTTGAGTATGCCAAGTTTCCCGATGGCTCCACTACCGGAATGATTGCGGCTAAGGGCGGCGGCGGCAGAATTTTCGCGGCGAAACTGGATTTACCCTACCGGCTGCGTTTTACTATCGCTCACGAAATCGGTCATTATTTTCTGCATCTGATGGAGGGAAATGTGATAAAGGACGGAGAGGTGCGAGACCGGCTTATAGATATGTTTTTGGAGAGAGAGCCGTCGGCAGGGCTGGTCTCTGAGGAATTGATGCGGGAAATCGAGGCGAACTGGTTTGCGACGGAGCTTCTGATGCCAATGGAATTCGTCAGGGAGGAGTGGGCCAGAAACCCCAACATTCCCAGCTTGGCGCGGATGTTTGGCGTAACGGAAGAGGCCATTGGGTACAGGGTTGCCGACCTGAATCTTTGGGATCCGGCAAACGGGGGCTGATTTGGAAAGAAATGGACGTGAACCTGTGCCGTTTGGCGCAATTCCACCCGAGGACATAGAAGCCTACGAGAGGATCCAGCAGATTCAGGCTAGGGAGGCGCGGGAGAGTGGGGAGCGTAGGCTTCGGCTGGGGTATGCGGTGGTTATTATAACGCTGCTGACGTTGCAGTTGATTTTTGTTGCCGTGGTGGTTTTTTTGCTGGGGCTGGGGGTGATGGCGCTGGACCGTTGGGTTGCGACTACGGTGGTGTCGGGGACGCTGGCGGAGGTGTCGGGGTTGGCCTGGTTGGTGGTGCGCTATCTGTTTCCCGCCGATGCCGGGCCGGTGGGCGCCGTTGCCCGGTGAGGATGGGATGCCCGGCTATTCCGCTACGCGGCTCACAACCCCGGGGATTCCGGTATGCGGCTTACAACCCCGGGGATTCCGGTATGCGGGTCACAACGCCGGTCATTCCGCTGTGCGGCTCCAACTTCGGCGATGCCGCTATTTTTATCATTGGGAAATATAAGTTTGATCGAGTTTGTCCGGCGGTTTACTGTTTATTGGGCGCCGTTGCTCCTTTGGATGGGGGGCATATTTGCGTGGTCTAGCCTCAGCGGGGGAGAGACCGACGAATTGGGCAGGCTGTTTGGGTGGCTGCCTTTCACCGCTGAACTGGCCCATCTTGGCCTGTTCGCGGTGCTGGCGGCGTTGGCCTACCGGGCCTTTCGGAGTGCCGAGAGGCTTGCGCCGCGGGCATTGTGGGGCGCGGTGCTGGTGTTCACGATATTGTATGCCGTATCCGACGAGGCGCATCAAGCGTTTGTTCCGGGGCGGTCGCCGAGTTTCGCCGACTTGATGCTGGATGCCGTGGGCGGGGTGGTGGGGCTGGCCTGCGCCGAGGGGCTGGCGCGAATGGCGCCCCGGTTTTCGCGCCGGGCGGGTTCGCGCCGTGGCGGTGCCGGAATGAAACGCGGGAAAGGGCGATCGCCTGATGGGGCGGATTTGCGGCGGCCTGGGCCGTAAGCGCGGTTAGACCCTTCGCTTTGCTCAGGGTGACAAAGGGGGCGTTCAGGGTGACAAAGGGGGTGATCTAGGGTTACAAGGGGGCGCTTAGGGGGGCAAAAGGGAAGTTCGCAATTTTCGCGTAGGCATACGCGGCCCGGCCATTCTGCTACACTATTGTTCGGCTTCGGCGAAATTTTCCGGCATAGCGGAGGACATTATGCCCGTTACTTTCGGCACTTCCGTTCCTACCCGCGGCCCTATGGCCGGGGCGGAGGAGCTTCGCGCTCTGGCCCAGCGGGCCGACGATTTGGGTTTTGACCACATTTGGGTCAGCGACCATGTCATCTTGCCTCGGGAGGTCAGTTCTTTCTATCCCTATGCCGCCGACGGGGTGGCGACTTTCTTGCCCGACCAGCCCTATTTTGAGCCGCTGGCGGCACTGAATTTCTTGGCGGGCTGCACGCAGCGGGTTCGCCTCGGCACGCACGTGCTTATCCTGCCCTACCGCAACCCGGTGCTGACTGCCAAGATGCTGTCAACGCTGGATGTGCTGTCGGGCGGGCGGGTGATTCTGGGCGCCGGGGTGGGCTGGATGGAGGAGGAGTTTCAGGCGCTGGGCCTTGACACCTACGGGCGGCGCGGGGCGGTCACCGACGAGTTTATCCAACTGTACAAGGAGCTGTGGACTCAGGATGAGCCGTCCTTTGACGGCGAGTTTTACCAGATTTCGGGGAGCGGCTTTTCGCCCAAGCCGGTGCAGCAGCCGCACCCGCCGATCTGGATTGGCGGGCATACCGGGCCGGCGATTCGCCGGGCGGCGCAGCATGGCGACGGCTGGATGCCCATTGGGTTGCGTCCGCCGGCGATTCTGGAGCCCGAGGAGCTGGCGGGGCTCATCGCCCGGCTGCGCCGTCTGACGGTTCGGGCGGGGCGGGACGAAAACGCGGTTGAGCTTACTTTCAGCACCGATGTGCGTTTCAGCAACGCCGCCGACGGCTCGCGTCCTTGGATGAACGGCCGCCCGGAGCAAATCGCCGCCGACCTGCGCCAATATATGGACTTGGGGGTGTCCAACTTCATAATTGGGTTCCCGCAGGGCGACAGCGTGGCGTCGTTGCAGGAAAATATGGAGCGGTTTACTCGGGAAGTGACGCCTCTGATTCCGCAGGAGTAAGTTAAACGCAAAGGTTTATTAAACGCAGAGGGCGCAGAGGTTACGCAGAGGGCGCAGAGTTTTTTATGTTTTCTTTGCGTTCTTGGCGCTCTTGGCGTTTAATACTATTCATTTTGGGAGGGTGGAACTATGTCATTGCGTAGCGATTTGAGGGCGCGAATTAACTCGGGGGAGCAGATTGTGGCGCCTGGGGCTTATGACCCGGTGTCGGCGCGGCTGGTGCAGTCGCTGGGGTTCGGGGCGGTTTACTGCGGCGGTTATATTTCGGGGGCGCACTTGGCGGTTACTGAGCCGCTGATGACTATGACCGAGCAGCTTGGGGTGGCGGAAAAGGTGGTTCGGGCGGTGCCGCTGCCGGTGATTTGCGACGCCGATGCGGGTTATGGCGAGCCGGTTCACGCTATGCACACGGTGCGCTCTTTCGAGGCGGCAGGGGTGGCCGGGATTCATATTGAAGACCAGTTCTTTCCCAAGCGGGCGTCTTACCACGCCGGGCTGGAGCACGTTATCCCGATGGATGACTTTCTCCAGAAGATCGGCTATGCGCTGCGGGCCCGCAGCGACCCCGACTTTCTAATAGTGGGCCGCACCGACGCTTTTACTGCGGTGGAGGGCGATATGGATGAGGCTATCCGCCGGGGCAATGCGCTCAAAGAGTTGGGGGTTGACTTGGTGATGCCTAGGGGCGTGCGCAGTAGGGAGGATCTGGCGACCTTCCGCCGCGGGGTGCCGGATGTGCCGCTGATGGTAATCGCCGGGGCCGACGACATTACTGTTGAGGAATACCGCGAGTTGGGCTGCCAGTTTCTGATCTACGCTACGTCGTCCATAATCGCGGCGGTGGACGGCATCCGCCGAATCTACGAAAGCCTGCGCGACACGGGGCATATCGGCATTAACGCGCCGCAAGTGGCGCAGATGCGGGCGGAGGTGGAGGCACTGATCAGCCTGCCGGAGTACCAGCAGGTGGAGGCGGAGACTACGGAGCGCGAGTTTCAGGGGCACCGGGGGGGGTAGACAGAGGGTTCGCAGTATATCGCAAGAGGGCGCGTGAGTTTACCCATCCGGGAGGCGGGCGCCTCTGCCTATTTTCTGCGTACTCCGCGTTGAAGACACACCGCCTAGAATCAAGCGATTTACAGGTTGCCAACGATTAAGTGCTGTGCTATTCTGTTTGGCAACTTCTGCTTTCATCAAGGCGTATCGATGCTCAAGATTAACATAAGTGTTCGCGTCGTTTGTTAGGAGGGCTGAATGGGTATTGCAGCAGTGAAAGTGATGGCGGCCGGCAAAGCTGGCTTGGAAGCCTTGCCTTATTTCGTAAAAGAGTTTAACGCGCAAGGATACCGGCAGTTGGTTCCGTTAGGCTTGGACCACATCAACACCGAAGCGGTTGTGACCAATAGCCGCATCAAGGAAATGGCATGGATGTTCGGGAGCAACCCCGAGGAGCTTATCGAAGTATGCGAGATAATTCAACCGGAAACCAATCGAACCCTGGCCCTATTGAACGAAACGCATCCGACTGTCAAGGAAAAGACAGTATTGGCTGACAGCCCGGCTTGTATCGGCGCTTGGTGCCGGGCACTCTTGAAGGAACGATGCACTCGGGTTTTGAACGAATGGACCAGGTATTTCAATAATAACCGTTCGGCTCTGGACAGCCATTCGGATCCGCTCCTGGTAGTCATCCCCTATTGCCCTGAAGGGCCTACTTCCGGGACCATTGGTATGTATTTGGGTGCCATGTTGCGTGATGCCTTCGCGCAAGCCAACAAGAGCAACCAATTGCTGGTGTGTGGCGTTGAACTGTGCCCCCCCACGGATTCTCTACCCCATGAGGGGCTGAAGCCCGGCGAAAGCGAGAACGTTTTCCGGGGCTACGTAGCCCGGCAGGAAATGGACTTGGGGCTCCCCCTGACCGCCCAGGCCGACGACACCGAGTACTGGAAATGTTTTGATATCAACATCGTCTTTGACGGTGGGGCAGAAGTAGCGCAGCATGACCTATCCCCTGGAGAAGTTTGGCCGGCACTGGACCGGGTGGCGGCGCAGGCAACGGCTCTGCTCTTCAAGGGAGCGGCCAACAACGGGGACGTGATGGAAGCCGTTCAGATGCTGAGAAGGGGCCGTTGGGAAGTTGGCTTGGCCCACTTAGTATCCGAGTTGCGATACAATTCAGCGGCCAGAATCGAACGCTACCGGAGTATGTTGCCTTGGCATAAATATCAAGACTCTTGGTGGCTGAAGGCAAGCCCCGGATTGAAGAAGCGGATGTTCATCCAGGCCATTGAAGATATGACAGAGGATTTACAACAGGAAGTGGATCCTATAATCCGGGGTTGGTTCAGCGAGATGCAAAATCCCGTCAATGAATTGAAAGGTTCAGATATTGGCGGTTTGACAGGCGTATTCAAGCGCGGAACTCGCGGACAGGTGGCGGAATCGCTGAAGAATGTCCAGGGAAAAGACGAAGAGATTTATGGACAGATTCAGGGCAAGGATAAGGTGCCAGAAAATTTCAGATATTCAGTTGAGCCTTACTGCGTCAAAATCCAGTTGCCGAAAGAACTACGCAAAAGGGTTGCTGGGGCCACAGAGGACGCGGCCATTCTTGGTTTTTTGGATACGGGTGTTATGGGGCGATTGCGCGATAGCATGGAAGAACGTATCAGTCTTTACCTAACCCGTCCCGATTGCGACTCATTCACGCATGGCTCAAAAGCGTTTTTCGAGCAAATCATAACTGTCTTGGTATCTTCAACGCAAAACGCAAGGCTCACGAGGGATTTGCATCCGGTTGTGGATAACATAAAGTATTTCCTCAACAAAGAACGACGTGGCGCCGCTGGCTCCTTTGGAGAATCCAGCTACGAAATAAGGCAGGATGGTTCTCCGTTATTTTGGCAGACTAGGGACGCAGCTTATGATGTTCCTGTGGAATGCACTCTCTTGTACCTGGCCCGCATCCGTGAGTCCGACGGTTTCAAGGACGTCTATACCTATCAGAGGATGAAAAAGAACTATGACGAAATCACAGGCAAGGAAGAGGAACATATAGAGAACCTGAAGTACTATGGCGTAAAGCCGCCGCCACCCGGCCAGAAATTATGGGAGGAAACAGAACAGACAGGGGCGAATTCTTTTGCCATCAATGGTATCGAAATGCCTGATTCAGAATAGGAGACAAAAGTGTTCTCAGACGCGAATATCAACGAACCGGCCTTGTCGCAGACAAAGCCAGTAGAGGAGGCCAATGGCTGATGTTTTTACGCCATAGATTGGCCCTAAAATCCGTCTTCCTAGCTGTAGCCGCCTTGATGGCTATAGTGTCGGGGCAGTACGCTATCGCCGCACCGCCGCCTCAAAATGGCTCCGATCCAATCGTCGTCAGCAATAAGTGGTGCGAATTTGACTTCGACTATGACGACGACGGCGTGCCTAACAGCTCTTTCGACCCGGAGAGCATCAGTTACCTGCCCCAAGAAACTTCCATTCTAGGGAAGTGTAACTTTACTTTCACTGCCTCCGCCAAAAACACCGTTTCCTTTGACTCCGAGCTGGACGACTGGCGGGCGGAGGTCAAACTGACTGAGGAGCCTGCTGGTGTCGTGCTGGGGAGCGCAACCGTCCACCCAGGCAATAGGAGTGTGGAAGGCGCCATCAGCGGCGTGGTAGGTACAGTCGAACTCAGGGGCCGTACACCCCGTGGAGAAAAGCAGGAAGACCTGCCGCAGGGTTACATTCACCAGCTACAGATACCCCAAGAGTTCCGGCTGCTGGAAATAACCATCATCACCAGCGCTGATGACCGGGAAAGGGTAGTGTCGTACAACGTATCTGCTGCCAGCAATGACTATAGAGAAGCACACCAAGCTATCACCGAAGTTGGACGCGACATTGAAACCGCGCCACCTGAAGAGGTGCTGGACTTGGCTTCCCAATTGCTATCAGAAGGATACCCAAGAATAGCTGAGCGAGTGGCTAGTTTGTCACCCGCTCCCCCAGAGGACAATGGCGGGGTCAACATCTGGATGTTGATAACCATTGGGCTGGTAGTAGTAATCGTAATCGCGATTGCCGTCATCGTCGTAGTTGCGCTGAAGTCAAACAGTAATACGTCGCTACCGCCGCCACGCCGGTAAAATGCCCGTCTCAACCCATTGCTCTTACGGCTCACGGGCGGCGGCGGAAGAAGCGCCAGACGGGGGCGGTGAAGCCGGGGAGGATGTCGGCCCCGTCGAAGGTGTCGAATTCGTTTAGTACCTGGGGCGGTTGGTTGGGGCGGTAGACGGTGACGGTTATGCGGCGGGGGTCGGCGACTAGGGCGATGCGGCTGCCGTGGCTTAGCCACATCTCTGCTTTTTCCGCCATTTCGCGGCGGGAGTTGCCGGGCGATTTTACTTCCACGACTAGGTCGGGGGCTAGTGCCGGGTAGCCTATGACCGGCCCCGGCAGGCGGCCCGGCGCGACCCAGGCTACGTCCGGGGCCCGCACGGTGTCGGGGTTGCGCTCCAGCAGAAAGCCGGAATCGCCGCCGCGCACATCGCCATAGTCGTTTTCCTCGGAGTAGTTGCCGAACAGCATACCGATTCTGATTACAGTTAGCCCGTGTTCGTCTCCTGGCGGCATATCTTCGGTCAACACTCCGCGGATTAGCTCGTGCTGCATACCGTCGTCGGGCATCAGCAGCAATTCGTCGGCGGTTATTAGCTTTGGCTTTGTGGTCATTTTGCGCCCCGCCTGCCGGTTAGGTTGGATGGTTTGCGCCGTCATTATAGCGTGCGTTGCGGCGGCGTGCCTACACGTTAGTTGGGACGGTTTCGCTTACGCCGTATTTGCGCTCCAGTTCGTAGATTTCGCCTAGGCCGAGCAGGGAGGCTACGTCCCAGCGGGTGGCGAAGCGCTTGGGGTCTACGGCGCCGGTGGACTTTAGTTCCTCGAAGGAGTCCTTGACTTGCTGGTAGATTAGCCAGATGGTGCTGCCGCAAATCATCAGTTTGTAGCCTAGGGCGGCCACGTCTTTGGTGTTCATCAGGTCGCCGTTGTACATCCGGGGCAGTCCGGCCATATCGCGGGCGTAGTTGCGGATGTCTTCCTCGCTTTTGATGCCGTCCACGAACACGACGTCGGCCCCGGCTTCGACGTATGCTTGGCAGCGGCGGACGGTGTCTTCCCAGCCGGTTACGGCGTAGGCGTCGCAGCGGGCGATGATGACGAAATCGGGGTCGGTGCGGGCGTCGAGGGCGGCGCGAATTTTCTGGGCGTGGTCTTCCACCGGGATGACCTGCTTGCCCTCAAAGAAGCCGCATTTCTTGGGAAAAACTTGGTCTTCGATGTGAATGGCGGCGACGCCGGCGGCTTCGTATTCCCGCACCGAGCGCATCACGTTGAGGGGGTTGCCGTAGCCGGAATCGGAGTCGCAGATTACGGGAATGTCCACGGCGTCGGCGATGTATTTGGCGTTGGCGACCATTTCGGTCATCGTGAGCAGGCCGACGTCGGGGAAGCCGCGCTCGGCGGCGGTGCCGGCGCCGGTCATATAGACGGCGCCGAACCCGACGGACTGGGCGATTTTGGCGTGGAGGGCGTTGAGGACGAAGGGGGCGACAACCATGTCGCCGGAGTTGAGCATCTGCCGCAGCTTGGTGGTGGCTTTCATTGGGCGTTCTCCTGTGGGGGGTGGGAGTGCTACCTGAATGATACCGCAACCTTGCGCCGGGCGCTAATCAAGGGTGTATAATTGGAGGCGCGGAGAGTGTAGGCGATGTTAAAGCGGGCAGTACATCCGGGGGTGATTCTGAAAGACGAGCTGGCGGAGTTGGGCGTGGCTCCCACCGCCTTTGCCCGTCAGATTGACGTGCCGCCCAATCGCGTCAGCCGGATTATCGCGGGCAAGCACTCTATAACCGATGATATGGCCCTGCGTTTCGGCCACTGGTTCGGTGTCGAACCGCAATTCTGGCTGAACCTGCAAACGCAGTTTGATCTCGCCGTTGACTAGCGAGTTGCCGGGGTAGGGGGGCGGGAACTGCCGAGACGATTGCGAAATTCCCCTTTGTCACCCTGAGTGATGCGAAGGGTCTCACCGTCTAGGACAGGATTCTTCGCTTTGCTCAGAATGACAGGCGCCCGGAATGACAGACCACGGAAGTAATTTTGCGATTGTCTCTGAAATTGCTCTTGGATTGGCTGACCTGCCCGGTGGAACGCCCCCACCCTAACCCTCCCCCGGAGGGGGAGGGAATTTCGTAATTTTCTCGGGAGGCGCAGGGATGTATTCTATGGAATCAAAAAGGCACGGGGGACGCGCGATGATCCCAGACGTTGCAGAACGAACGTCGGAACTGGCGCGGTTTTGCGTCTATTACGCTGTGTCCCGGCTTGACCTGTTTGGCGATGCGGCTATTGCGGATTGCCGGACGGGGGAATGCGGCCTTAGCTTTTTAGTGGAATTTCAGCCTTTGCCGCCCGGCGGTTACTACGTTGATGCGTATTTCGGGCTGCTGGAGTCTTTGGAGTCGCTCTTTGGGCTGCCTGTGGAGCTGGTAAGCGATTCGGCTATCAGGAATCCTTATTTCCGGCAATCCGTGGAGGAAACGAGGACGCCGGTTTATGCGGCCTGAGACTAGGCGTTACTTGTACGATATTCAACAAGCCGCCGAGTCTCTGTTAGAGTTTACGGCGGGCAAAACATTCTCAGATTATACGGCTGACCCTTTGTTGCGAGCCGCGACGGAAAGGCAGTTTGGCATCATAGGCGAAGCCGTGTCGAAACTGGCTAACTTGGATGCGGTAATTGCCTCTTGCATCACTGAATACCGGCGAATCATTGCTTTTCGCAACATTCTTATTCACCAGTACGATTCCGTAGATGACAGACTGGTTTGGGATTTGCTTCGGATAAAGCTGCCAATCCTGTCTTTAGAGATTGAAGCCTTGCTGGGAGAAGAGGGCGGTTCAGGCATATAGCGGGTGGCTGGATAGTTGGCGCCAGGATAGGTCGGCGGCCCAGCGGCCGTTGCTCCAGTCGTCGTTGGCGGCGTTGGAGTTGTAGCGGGTTAGTAGCAGGCGCCAGGGGCGGGTTGTTTCGGGTATTTCTAGGGCTGATGCTACTCCGTTGGCGAACTCTGCGGCGTCGGAGAGTATGGCTTGGGGGAACACTCCGTACTCTAGTAGCGCGATGCGGGGGCGGAACGGTTCCGATGGGTACAGCCCTACCGAATGGCTCTGCGCCGCCGCCCGCGCCTTGCTTTGTAGCTCCAGCAACGGCGGCGGGGCGTCGAACTCCATCATCACGCCGTTGCTGGCGGCGTCGGCGGCGATTCCGGCCCGGCGCAAGGCGCAAGATTCCCGCTCCCGGGTTTCCTGGGCGATGCTTTCTACCTGCGCCGACAGGATGGGCAGGCGGGCGTCGGGGCAGGGGAAGTAGGGCGTGAGGGGCATCCGCAGCATCTGCATTTCGGCGGCCCAGGACGAGTATTGGCCGCAGACAATCTGGCGCGTCTGGTAGGCTTTCGCGGTGAATGGCGGTTCCAGCACTAGGTCTATGCCGTAGCGGGTGGACATTGTTTTATCTCCGTATTGGCGCGGGTATCGGCGCGGGTATCGGCGCGGCGCGGTTCAGGTCAAGATGGCGGCCAGCTCCGGGAGGGTGGCGGTTTCTAGGTCGGGGCTGTGGCCGGTGAAGGGGGCGTAGGGGATGCGGTGGCGGTCGACGTAGGCGCCGCGCATTCCGGCGGTTTGGGCGGCGCGGATGTCCCAGGCGTGGGCGGCGACGTGCAGGATTTGGCCCGGCGCTAGGGACAGCAGTTCGGCGGCGCGGCGGTACACCCGCAGGTCGGGCTTGTAGCAGTCGGCCTGCTCCACCGAAATCGTCCGGTCTACGGGCAGATTTAGGCCGGAAACGATGCGCTCTAGGGCGGCTAGGTCGCCGTTGGACAGCACGGCCAGGGTGAACCGGCCCCGTAGCGCGGACAGGCTGGCAATGACGTCGGGGAACAGCGACGGGGCGGCGCGGACGGTTAGCAGTTCCTCGATGTCGTCGCGGCTGTGGGCGATGGCGCAGCGGGCGAGTACCTGCGACAGGGTGGAGCGGCGCAACTGCTCGAAGGGGGTGCGCGGGCCGCCGAGAAAGGTGTCTACCATTCCCTCGTGCAGGTAGGCCCATTCCCAGGTGCGCACCATTTCGGCGGCGTCCAGGGCCGCGCCCCGCGCCCGCAGGAAGCCGTCGAAGGCGGGGGCGAAGGTGGCTTCCAAGTCCAGCAGGGTGCCGTACATATCGAAGGTGAGGGCGCGGATGTCGGCGGGGTTGAGGGGGGGCATAACAAAACTCCGGCGTGGTTTGCCAAGTTATTCGGCGTCGTCTTTGGCTTCTTTTTCCAAGTCGGTATTCTCTTCATATCCGAAATGGAACTCGGTTTCTTCGGTTTCCGGTTGCGAATCGGGATACAGCCGCAACAAATCCCATTCGTTGATTGCGGAGCGGACTTTGTAGCGCATCCGGTTCTGGTAGCCGGCGCCGCTGGTTCTTACTTCCAGTTGCGGTGCTTCCCAGTCGTAGGCGACGCTGTATATTTGCCGCAGTTTTTCGATAGTATCGCGCAGGTCTTCCTCGGTCGGTTGCTCAAGCCGGATTGTATCGCGCTGAATAATGCGCATACCAGTTTCCGCCCTTGCGGCAAGGATGTATTCGTTGCGTCTTTGGAGTTCCGGTGCTGCGTTGCTCAAGTCTTGTTTACCGGAATTCCCTAGCACCTCTAGCTCAAAGTCATCTGTCACTGTGCCAACGACAACAAGCCCGGGATATGCTTCGTCTTCGGCCTTGCCCAGCCAGCGGGTAAGTTCCGCGTATGACTTGGCGCGTTGTAACCGGCTGTAAGAGCCAACCAGCTCGATTTCGTCCAGTAATACAACCCAGCCCTTGTACCCTGCGCCTTTTATCAGTTCCGTGACGAAACGGAGCCGTTGCGGGGGTAATTCGCTGGCCCTCGGCGCTCTGAAGTTGTAACTGCTCTGCTGGCTGATAGTCCTTAGACCCTCTTTCACTCTGGCGATCCGCATGGGATCTCCCGACCAAAACGATTCGATTTCGTTATTGAAATCAAAATCGTTCAGCCTTTCGTGAATCATCAGCGTTGCCGGGAATACCTGGCTCAACCCGCTGTCTTCGGAATTCACCCAGCGAGAAAAAGTATCATACTCTCTGGAACCTCTGTTGTTGAGCTTGAGTCCAATTTCTTCCATAAGACGCCCGGTTGCATTGAGTATACGCCCATGTTCAATCGCGGATTTGTAAACTTTATCCAAACTGAACAAGGGCGTTTCTTTGCTGATAGTCACTCGGCTGCAAACGAATTCTCGTTCCAACGCTTCGTGTTCCAGATGGGAAAGTAAATGTGATTTTCCGGCCCCAAAATCACCGGAAACCAACATTCCAATCCCACGGTCAGGAGGATTATCTTGGTCTGACGATTGATTCAGTAATTCAGAAAAGAGATCTTGCGCTTTAGTCTGATTGCTGCCCAGCAACTCGACGGCCTGCTTGTTAGGCACTCCGTTGCGGAGAGCCTCCAAGGCCCAACGGCAAGTGATGGCGTCGGCGTTGTCCATATCGCACCCGCTTTCCCGTCGCTTGTGACGGCCCTATTTTTTATGACAGCCTGATTAGGGATGCTACCGGATTGACCAAATTCTTGTCCCGGACATCATCCATCACTCTGGTCATAAGCGCCGGATAGATGCCGAAGCCTCTAGAGGCCGGGCTTTGTTCCAAGAAATCTTCATTTGTTGCCAAGACTATTAGGCTTCCCGTCAGCCTGTCGGTGTCATCCACGAACTCCCGGAGCAGTTCGTAATGATCCATCGCCATTGCTTTGGTGTAATACCTGTTGCCATCTCTCGGATTTCTGGCAAGAGTTACCCGAGAGCCGTCCAGCAGTATCACCGTTCCGGTATGCCCGACAAACTGGAACCAGTACAAAGCTGATTCGATGAAGTATCTGGCCGTGTTCCGGTTGACTCCAGAAGCGATGTGAAACTGCCGGACACTGCTGATTCTGGTGTTATGTCCTTTCAACCAGTCGAGTAGGGGTTGGGCGCCGTACTCTCCGCCTTCTCCAGTATTTTCCCGCTGACAAAGATGCGACATCGCCACCCGAAAGTCTTTGGACATTTTCTGATTTCTAAAAACCTGATTCTGAAATTCAGGCGACAAGCTGGTAGACAGGTATTGCGCATCAATGCCGTTAGTTTCCCCGATGGACTTGAATATATTTTCCGCCCCGGACAAGTCGGCGTTATGCGCCTGATAGCCCATTTTGTCGGCTATACCGACAATCAGACGGCGGGCCAGATACCGCCAGTCCACTTGATTAGCCATCCCAAAGAAAATGTCCTGTGGCATATGAAACCGCGTCTCTGTCGCATCAAGCCTGACTACGGCGTAATCCAGTTCACGGCAACGCTTTTCCACGATGTCGCAAAACTCCGCTCTCACGCTATCCGGCGCAACGGCAAATTTCACGGACGCGCCGCCGTCCTTGATGAAAGATGTTAGGTATTCGGATTCGATTGTTTGTAGCCAGTCTTTGACTGAAATTGTGTTCTGCATCACTCACTCTTGGAAAATCGGATTCCATAGTAGGAAATCACCCGTCCATGCGAGTCAACGAAAGAAAACACGCCCCGGGAGCTTCTCGCTCCGGTAGAAGCCGGGAAATCCACTTTCATTCCCGACCTGGTTTGCCGCAACCCTTGGGAATCCAACTGGTAAATATCCCGGGCAAAGTCCATCCTGCCGTATTCGCGATCGCTTCCCGGCAGGGAAGTAAAAGCCTGGTAAATTTTTTCCAATGGAGCCACAACCTCTTGCCGGTTTTCGGACAAAGGGGCTACCGGCGTTTCAATGACCAGTTTATAAGTATCGTAAAGCGACTCCAGAAAACGCCCTGATTGAAAGCGCGGGGGCGTTTTCTGGTTTTTAATCAGAACCTCGGCCAAGTGAGAGGGCCTGATGTTGGATACCTGCTTCCGGTCAATCCGCACTGCCCTGGAGCCGGGCAGCACCTGTAGCACCGACGGGGACGAAATCAGCCGCCCGTCTTGTTCGTAAATGTTCAGCCCTTTTCCGTCGGCGATTGAGCGCAGCTCGGCGGCGTATCCATCCCTTAGATATGCCTCTTCTTCGGCTTCCTGGAGCGGCCAAGCTGCGACGGCGTTGGCGGTTTCCTGCCGCAGGGCGTTCAGAGCATTGTCCAGTCTGGCTTGCGCCCGCTTGATGGCGGCTATGTTCCCGTCTTTGGCCGCCTTTTCTAGGGCTTTTGCCAGCTTGCCTAAATCCGCGGCGGATTTGGCGGTTGAGGCGGCGGCCCGCTCTACGTCGCTGAATGCCTGCTCGAAACTGCCCATCGTCATCCCTCCATCCGATTGTCCTTGCGATGGGATATTATATCAAAGCCGGGGGCCGGGCAAGAAAGGGTGCGGCGGCAGCCCTAGAGGAATGCGGCGATTCGGGCTATGATAGGGTGGCAAGTCTAAGGGGAATCAGGATGGAGGAGCGAGCTATGGCTGAGTATGTGCCGTCAACTTCGGATTGGGTGCGGGAGCAGGTGGAGCTTTATGAGGGCAGCGGCGGCGTTGAGGGAACTACGCTGCGCGATACCGGGCTGCCCGTTATCATCGTGACCAACCGGGGCAATCAGACCGGGGCAATCCGCAAGACGCCGCTGATGCGGGTTAAGGACGGCGATAACTACGTGCTGGTGGGTTCTAAGGGCGGGGCGCCCAAGAATCCGGTTTGGGTGTATAACCTGCGGGCCGACGGCAGCGTGGAGGTTCGGGACGAAGCCGAGGTGTATGCGATGCGGGTGCGCGAGGTTGCGGACGCGGCGGAACGGGCGCGGCTGTGGGAGCTGGCAGTGGCGGCGTTCCCGCCTTATGAGGAGTACCAGAACCGGACGTCGCGGCGGATTCCGGTGTTTGTGGCGGAGCCGGCGTGATTGGGGGGCTTTGCCCGGGTTTTGTCTGATTCGGGATTTTTGGGATTAGGGGGTTTGCCGGGTTTTTTGTCTGAATCAGGATTTACCGGATTAGAGGATTTTCAGGATTTCCCCCAATCAGGCGAATCCTCTAATCCTGGAAATCCTGATTCAGACGATTGGCCGGATAGTTGAAATTTTTTGGCCTGAATCCCTTGGGCCGATGGCGAAATTCCCCTTTGTCGTCCTGAGCGGGGCTAAGGGTCTTGTCGGTGTGGAGTGAGATTCTTCGCTTTGCTCAGAATGACAGGGGGTTCGCTCAGAATGACAGGGGTTCAGGGTGACGGGGGTTCGGAATGACGGCAGCTTGGGGTGGCAGTGGGTTCGCTTGGGATGACGGCGGATCGGGGTGGCAGTGGGTTCGCTTGGAATGACGGCGGCTTGGGGTGGCAGTGGGTTCGCTTGGAATGATGGCGGTTTCGGGGTGGCAGTGGGTTCGTTTGGGATGACGGCGGTTTGGGGTGGCAGTGGGTTCGCTTGGGATGACAGGGGCGGGATGCGATTTTGCGGTGGTCTTAATCCCTTGGCGGGGTATTGCCGTGGGGGGAAAGGGTGCTATAATAGGGTTTTAGCTGGTTAGGCCGAGGTGGTGGAATTGGTAGACACGCGGTCTTGAGGGGGCCGTGGGCATTCGCCTGTGTGGGTTCAAATCCCGCCCTCGGCACCAGAACCGGCCCGGCGGGACGCTGTTCCAGCGTCTTGGGGCGGGCAGATTAGGCGACGTAGCCAAGTGGTTAAGGCGGAGGTCTGCAAAACCTCTATTCGGCGGTTCGAATCCGCCCGTCGCCTCCAATTTTTTCCTCCGGTTTTCCTCTACTACCCTTTGCTTGGCCCCCTTATCCCCAAGCTCGTTATGCGCCGGAACAGCGGCCCCGCCTCGCAGACAGCGCACACCCCAGCGGCAACACCGGCCGGGATGGCGGAATGGCAGACGCGGCGGACTTAAAATCCGCTACCTTGACAGGTGTGTGGGTTCGATCCCCTCTCCCGGCACCAGCTCTCTTCTCCCCCATCATTCCCCCCGCTTGGACATTGCCGGAAATGTACGCTTACATTGACGAATCGGGAGATATAGGAACCCGTGGCAAAGGCTCCAGATGGCTGGTCTTTGGCTGTGCGATGATTGCGGACAACCATATTGAGCAAGTGCAGTCGGCCATTCAGGAAGTCAGGGATCGAGTTGACCGGCAACGAGGGAATTATCTTCATTTTCGGGATATTTCCCACGACGACAAGGTGGGCGCCCTGAACCTGATAGCTAAAATGCCGTGGACTGGAGTAATCGTAGCCAGCGATACTACTGAGACGTCGGTATCCGACTCGCGATTATTCTACGATGTCACGGCAGTACACATAATCGAAAGAGTATTGTCCTATGCTAGGGAATTACAGGAAACCGCCAACATCTACTTTGAAAGCAGTTGGAATCTCCATCTCGGAGAGATTGACTCACTGGTAGAGCTTGCCTCTCTGGTGCGGCTGATGCTGACAAAAGCGCAATCTGGGATAGAACCGCAAGCCGTTTCGCCCTATCAGATTCAGGGGATTAGAAAAGGCAGCGCCCACGGGCTGGACATCGCGGACGGATTGGCCCATGCAGCGTTCCGGGCCTTGGAGCCTAACCGGAAATGGGGGCATTTTGAGCCGAGGTATTTGAATATCTTGGAGCCACGCCTTTGGAGAGGCCCGTCAAACGCCGGTTTGGAAGGATGGGGGTTGGCCCTAATGCCGCCCGAACTGTCGGAAAGATTCAGGCAAGCATACCCGTGGCTCCCGTAGCCCACAGCCCGTCAAATAAAATGCCCCCTCCAGTGGGCTTGGTCAACACCCGTTGACTTTATCGGCCGTCGCGACTCGGCCTGCCACAAGAGGGGGACGGAGTACAATTGAGCATTGTACTCACAATTGCCATATTTGTCAAATTCCTCTTTACTCCAGGTTGCGTAGCAGGGAGCCGTAGCCTGCTATGGGGTGGGGCCAGGCTAGGCGGCGTAGGGCGAGCCAGATGGTGGCCTGGTTTACGGTTATGACGGTTTTGCCTAGTTTTTGCTCTAGGGCTTCGGCGGCGTCTAGGGCCCGCCAGGCGGTGCCGGGGAGAAAGATGGTGTCGGCCTCTTCTTGGGCTACCGTTGGCACGAAGTCTATGATGGTTTGGGGCGGTTCGGCGTCTATTTCGCGGGGGTTCATCGAGTCTTGCATCCAGGGTTCGCCGTCGGCGCTTAGAACCTCGAAGCCGGCTTCTTCCATCAGGGGCTTTAGGCGGTTTCGCAGGTGGAAGTTGCGGTAGGGGCCGGCGATGCTGAGTTTGCGGCTGCCCATGTGCCGCATTGCGGCGATGCAGGCGGTTACGGCGGTGATGGACGGGACGCCGCTGGCTTGCTCCATAGTTTCCGCCATCATCCGGTCGTAGGCCATATAGCCCTTGTGCCAGGTTCCCGAGGTGCAGGCGTAGACCAGCAGGTTGGGGCCGATGTTGGCTAGGGAACCGGCGCCGCGGGCTACGTCGTCGTTCATTTTGTTTACGTCGAAGCCGAACAGGGCCCAGTCTATTTCGTTGGCTTCGTTGCTGGACATATTGAGGCGGTGGCCGGTGTTGGCCGGGGTTTCGGGCTGGCCGCCCCAACTGCCGTTCCACATCCGCTCGAAGTGGACGGTGATTTCGGGGGGGACAACGCGGTAGAAGTCGGGTTCCACCACCGGGTTGGTGGCGGGAACTAGGGCGCCGATTCGTTGCGTGGCGGTCAGGTTTGCCATTTTCCTCCGTTGCCGGGGCGTGTTGGGATGTATTGTACTAGGGCGGGGGCGATTTTAACATTTGCGCGGCCTGATTCGGGCAAAAGGGGTATATTATGGGGCGCTGATTCTGGGCAGGAAGGGATGCTACGCTGGGCGATATTGTAATCTGGCAGGTTGCGGTTATTTTTGCCGCCTCGGTTGTTGGCTTTTCCATTGCCGGGGTGGCGGGGTTTGGCGGGGGGGTGGTGGCGCTGCCGGTGCTGGTTTGGGCTTATGGGCCGGCAGTGGCGGTGCCGGTGATAACCATTTCGCAGATTATGGGAACCGTCGCGCGGATTTGGCTGAACCGCGATGCGATGAACTGGAAAGTGGTGGCGTGGTTCGCGGCCGGCACTACCCCTTTTGCCATTCTGGGCAGTTTGCTGTTTATTAGCGCCGATACTTCGTTGCTGACCCGGTTTATGGGCGGCGCGATGATTGCTCTGGTTGTGCTGGCCCAACTGCCGTGGTCGCGGAAGGTGCGGATGCGGCTTTGGGGGTTCCCGCCGCTGGGGGCGTCGGCCGGGTTTCTGGCGGCGGTGGTGGGAGTGCCTGCGCCTTTTACGTCGCTGTTTTATATCGCCTACGGCCTTAAGCCCCGGGAATATATGGCGACCTTTTCTATGAGTATGCTGCTGATTCAGATTCCCAAGCTGGCGGTCTACAGCACCGGCGATTTGCTTACTCCGCTGGTGGCGGTCTTGGGGCTGTCCATTGGGGTTATTGCTATTGGCGGTTCTTGGTTCGGGGCTAGGGCGTTGCGCCGGATACCGGAAAAGGTGTTCGTCATCGGCATCAACGTGATAGTGGCGGCCTTTGGCGTGCTGTTTCTGGTTACCGGGTGACGGGCGGGGGTTGCCGGGGTTCAGGCGGATTCTAGGGTTTCTTTGATGCGGGCCAGGTGGGGGCCTACGGCCATATTGGGGAAGCGGCGGGAGAAGCGTTGCCCCAAGAGGCGCTGGAAAGCGGCCCGGGCCATGCGGATGGCGTAGACCGGGCCGATGAACGCGCTTGGCACCATTGCCTCGACTTCGGATACCATAGTGACCATCGTGCCTTCGGGGGCGCTTTGCGGCGTGCCATCGGGTTGGGGGCGGAAGGTGAAGGACAGGGTTTCGGCGCTGTGGAGCAGGCCGTTGTAGCTGTTTCTGGTTACAAAGACTAGGGCGGTGTGCGGTTGGTAGGTGGTGATGGCGGTGGTTTTGACCACCGTTACCCGGCTTTCGCCCATACCGCCGCGGAGAATCAGCGGCCCTTGCATCTCGCCGGTGCGCTCGCGGCGGTAGATTGAGCCGACGCGCAGAGGAGCGTCAGGGCGGGCGGTGACCTGGAAATCGGGTTCCGGGTTCCACTCGCCGTGACGCGTCATATCGGCCAGATAGTCAAAGACCCGCTGGGGCGGCGCGACGATGACCACCCCGTTGCGGCTGAGCAGAAACGGCCCGGCCATCCGCCGCTCCTAGTCCTGGCCCGCCTAGTCCTGGCTTACGTCCTCGCCGGAATCCACGCGGAAGCCGATGCCGAGCTTGACTTGGTACCAGTTGGCGGCGCCGCCGTCAATGGTGCCGCGGATTTCCCGAACCTCGAACCAGTCTAGGTTGCGGATGGTCTGGGCGGCGCGGGCGATGGCCCCGTCAATGGCCTGTTGGACGCTTTCGCTGGAGGAGCCTACCAGCTCGACTACCTTGTATGTGCTGCCGATTGCCATGTTACTCTCCCTAAAGCATCTGCGAGCCGTGGGTCTCGTTCTCTCGCAGCGAAACACTATAATATGCCCCGCGCCCCTGTAGGGCAACAGGGGGGGCAGGGCAACCGGCGGGGGTTCCCGGTTTTTGTCTGAATCAGGATTTGCCGGATTAAAGGATTCGCCGGATAGGGCATTTTGTCTGAATCAGGATTTTCAGGATTAAAGGATTTACCGGATGGGGGATTTGCCGGATGGGGGAGAATCCTGAAAATCCTTTAATCCGGTGAATCCTGATTCAGACAATTAGGCCGCACTCCAAATTTAGGAGCAGCTATGTTTTCCGACATTCATCACGTCAGCTATCTGGTTCCCGACCTGGATGCCGCTATCGCGGTTTATGGGCGGGTGTTTGGGGCGGGTGTGACCGGGCGGGGGGTTGTGGGTGGTTTGGGGGAAGTGGCGTTTTTGCAGGCAGGGGGTGTTGAGGTGGAGTTTATCCGGCCCGACGACCCGGCGGCGGCTTTGGCGGGGGACGGCGGCGGCTGGCCGGTTCATCATGTGGCCTATGCGGTGGATGATTTGGATGGGGTGGTGGCGGAACACCGGGCGCGGGGATTCCGGTTCCTTAGCGATGCGCCGTTTACCAATTTTATGGGCTACAAGCTCATCTATTTCGACCCGGCGGATACGGGCGGCTGCCGGATACACTTGACCGACGCGGCCACGCTGCGGCGGGAATCGCCCCCGGGGCGGGGCTGAACAGCCGCTATAGCGGATTTTTGGCGGTTGCCCGGTGTTGCCCAGGTTGAGAATATGCCCGCCTGTGGTAAGATTCCCGTAAGACTTCGCCGGTAGAATAGGGTCGGGCTATCAGGTATTGAGTCTTGGCCCGTTCTGAGGAGATTGGCAGGGAATGAAGGCGCTGGAAGGGCTGAAAGTGCTTGACCTTACCCGGGCGCTGGCCGGGCCGTATTGTACGCTGATGCTGGGCGATCAGGGGGCCGATGTCATCAAAATCGAAATTCCGGGCAGCGGCGACGATACCCGCCACTGGGGGCCGCCCTTTGTCGAGGGCGAGAGTGCCTATTTTCTGTCGATCAACCGGAACAAGCGCAGCCTGACCCTGAACTTCAAGGAGGACGAGGCGCGGGAGATATTCCTGAAGCTGTCCGCCGACGCTGATGTTATCGTCGAGAACTTCACGCCGGGGGTGATGGAGCGGTTCGGGCTGGGCTATGACGCGATAAAGGCGGTCAACCCGGGCATAATCTACGCTTCCATATCGGGCTTCGGGCAGGACGGCCCCTACCACCGCCTGCCGGCCTATGACCAGATTATGCAGGGCATCAGCGGGCTGATGAGTCTTACCGGCGAACCCGAGGGCGATCCGCAGAAGGTAGGGATCGCCGTATCCGACATCGGGGCGGGAATGTGGGCGGCCTTTGCGGTTATGGCAGCGGCCCATCACCGCGCCCGGGACGGCGAGGGGCAGTACATTGACGTTTCGATGCTGGACGGGCAGGTGGCCTGGCTCACCTATCAGGCGGCGTATCTGTTCGCCACGGGCCAGCCGCCGCGCCGGTTGGGGGCAGCCCATCCCAACCTCTGCCCCTATCAGGCGTTTATGTGCCAGGATGGGAAATACATAAACATCGCCGTCGGCTCGGAGCGCATCTGGGAGCGTTTCTGCGATGGTATGCAGCTGGAGGGGCTGGGCAGCCCGGATTACGCCACCAACGGCGATAGGGTGACCAACCGCTCGGTACTGGTGCCGTACTTGCAGCAGGTTTTCCTCACCCGGCCGGTGGCGGAGTGGGTGGAATCGCTGCAAAAGTTCAGCGTGCCTTGCGGCCCGATAAACGATTTGGCCGACGTTTTCGCCGACCCGCAAATCGAGGCGCGGGATATGCTGCAAGAAATGATGCATCCCACGGTGGGCAAAATCAAGCAGACCGGGATTCCGGTAAAGTTTTCCCGCACCCCCGGCGGCCTGGACCGCCCGCCGCCGCTGCTGGGCGAACACAACGGCGAGATACTGGCCGGGCTGGGCTACTCTAGCGGCGAAATCGAGGGGCTGCGGGGGCGGGACGTTATTTAAACGCCGAGAGCGCCGAGAACGCCGAGTTTTCTTTAGGTTTTCTTGGCGAGCTTGGCGTTTAATTCAGTCTAATAATCCCCATTTAACGGGGGTAAGGCAATGGACTTGGGCCTGAGAGACCGGGTTGCCATCGTGGGCGGCTCCAGCCGCGGTCTGGGCCGCGCCATCGCCTTGGCGTTTGCCCACGAAGGGGCCAACGTTACTATCTGCGGGCGCACTGAGACCGCCCTGCGGCGGGCCGAGATTGACTTGGCCCGCGCCAGCTCGCAGCAGCGCGTCCTCGCCATTCCCGCCGACATTACCGACGTCCGCGATGTCCGCCGCGTGGTTCGGGATACGGTCAGCCGCTTCGGGCAGATAAATATACTGGTGACCCACATGGGCTATCAGCCGGCGGACAAGCCATCGGAGCTGCCCGACGACACTATCCTTGCGTCGCTGAGCCAGGGCTTCCTTAGCACCATCCGGTTTGCCAAGGAAGTCGTGCCGTATATGAAGCAGCAGCACTGGGGGCGCATCGTGAATCTGTTGCCGGAGCTGCTCCCCGGGCCATCGGCGGCGGATATGCGGGACGCCGCCGGGGAAACATCGCTTGCCAGTTCCAACCGGATGGCGCTGATTGGCTACGCCAAGAATCTGGCAAACGAGCTGGCGCCATTCAATATCACGGTCAACAATCTGATCCACGGGCCGGTGCTGAACGAAACGCTGGCCGCCGAGCTGGAGGAGCGCAGCCAGGCCGAGGACTCCACGCTGGAGGAGCTGCACAAGCAGGCCGCGGCTCACGTTCCGATGGGCCGGCTGGGCCGCCCGGAGGAGGTGGGCGATTTGGCGGCATATTTATGCTCCGAGCGGGCGTCGTTCCTTACCGGCGCGAGCGTGGTTTTGGATGGGGGGATGCGGCAGGAAATTCGGTAATGGCGGGCGAGCGTGAGCCGGGGTTTTGGGCGTTTAGGGGGATTGTCTGAATCAGGATTTTCAGGATTAACGGATTTACCGGATGGGGGGAATCCTGAGAATCATCAAATCCTGAGAATCCTGATTCAGACAAAGGGTTGAAAGGGCATAGCACGGGCGCACGGCTGTGCGCCCCTACGGGGTTTTTGGGATGGCGGGGGGTAGGGTACAGGGTTGAAATGCCGTATCCCGGCAAGTGTGCGATAATAGGTTGGCGGGGCGCCGATAATATAGCGGAGCAGTTGGGGCAGTTATGGACAGTGTAGCAGGGGATTTTCAGCCGGTTTACCGGGCCGCGCAAGAATTTATGGCGCAGGACGAAACGCCGGGGTGGCTGGTGTATGACTACCGGGAATCCAACCCGGTGTTCCGGCAGGTTATCCGGCCATCGGGGCACGTTACGCGGCCCTGCTATTTCTACCTGCCCGTTGGGGGGGCGCCTACTTTGTTGACGCATCATGTGGATGCGGGGAAGTTCGCGGCGTCGGGGGTGGATTGTATCGTTTACCGCAACCGGGAAACTTTGGTTTCGGCGTTGCGGGGGCTGGTTGCCGGGGTAGGGCGGCTGGCTATGGAATACTCGCCGATGAACGAGCTGCCCCGCGTTTCCCGGGTGGACGCGGGGACGGTGGAGCTGGTGCGCAGCCTGGGCGTGGAGGTGGTGTCGTCCGCCGACCTGATGCAGGCGGCCACCCACCGCTGGACGCCGGAGCAGTTGGCCGACCACCGCGAAACCGCCGACAAGCTGGGGCGCATTGTCAACGAAGCCTTTGCCTGCGCTGGTGAGCGGTTGGGCCGGGGCGTGACCGAGTTTGACTTGGCGGAATTTATCCGCCAGCGGTTCGCCGAGGAAGCCATCGCGTCGCCCGACGGCCCCATCGTGGCGGTGAACGCTAACGCATCCGACCCGCATTACGAGCCGTCGGCCGCGCAGCACAGCCCGATCCGGCCCGGCGACTGGCTGCTGATAGATTTGTGGGCCAAAGGCGTCGCCCCCGGCAGCGTCTATGCCGACATAACTTGGTGCGCCTACGCCGGTAGCCGGGTTCCGGCGCGGCATCAGGAGATATTCGACATTGTGACCGGGGCCAGGGACGCCGCCGTGGAGTACTTGCAGGACGCCCACCGCCGGGGCGCGGTGGTGCAGGGGTGGCAGGCCGACCGGGTGGCCCGCGACTACATCGGCGCCCGGGGCTACGGCGACTGGTTCACCCACCGCTTGGGACACAGCATCGGCTTTGAGGTGCACAGCGAGGCGGTAAATCTGGACGGGTTCGAGACTCACGACACCCGCCGCATCATCCCCGGCGTCTGCTTTTCGGTGGAGCCGGGCATCTACCTGCCGGAGTTCGGCGTCCGCTCCGAAATAGACGTGTTTATGTCGGAGGAAGGGCCCTACCCGTCGTCGCCGGTGCAGCGGGAAGTGGCGCTGCTGGGGTAGGGGGGGCGGGCTAGTCCCACGCGGCGGGCTTGGTGATGACGCCTTGAGCGTCTTGGAGCGTCGGCGGAAACTGGCTGCGGCGCAGGTGGCTTTTCCATAGGCGTTTGACGTAGGTGGCGGCGTTCTCTAGGGTCTGGTTGCTTTTGTTGCGGTGGTCGGGATTGACCACGATTACCCGCAGGCCAAGCTCATCCCGCACGTGCTTGATGGGGCCGGCCAAGTCGGAATCGTTGGTCACTACGACAGCCTGCTCATAAGCTCCGGCAAAGCCGTCAACCAACAGCCTCATCGCCAAGTTCACGTCCGATCCCTTTTCCTCGGAATCTAGGATTTCGACGTATCTCGGCAATCCCGGAACCGGGCGGGCCAGCGGACGGGTCTTGATTCGGGGCCGGAAGGCGCCGAAATGGGCATCGAACCCCGGCAAAGTGCGCAAGGCCCTTAGATACACTAGTTGCCGTCGAAGTTGATTCGGGTTGCCAGGACGGGGATTAACCAAAGCAGTGAAATAGCAAATGAGCTGTATGACGTCACCCGGGAAAAGGGTTTCGGCCAGCTTTCTCAAGTCCAACCATCGGAACTCAGTGCCTTTCAGCGCACGATGGTAGAGGTTGAAACCGTCAATGTATATGTTGGTGAGCAAGTGCGCTCCTAAATCATAAAGACAGAGACCGCCCCCCGTGAGGGCGGTCTCGACCCTACCAGCGAAGTGATAGGGGGGGCATATAAGAAATTTATCACGCATTCCCCGGTGTGTCAACTTTCGGGGCGGCGCCGGGGTTGGCGTTTCCGTCTGCCCCCGGTTGCCGTAGGGGGCGATTAGTACATTGCCGGCAATGCATCGCCCCCTAAAACACAGAGGCCACCACAAAGGCGGCCTCGACCCCATAGCCGAAGCGTAGGGGGGAGTAGCCCTAAGTTACTCCTTTTGCCGCCGGATGTCAAGCCTTAACAGCTTTGGGGCATCCGCGCCCGCTGGTTGCCGTGCGGCTTTGCTGGGGGTAGAATGGCGGGCGGGGCTTAATTTGTGTTGAGCAGGTTTGTGATGGAGTTTTCGCTGGCTTATGAGATGCAGCGGCCGATGCTGGACGACCATGCCGTTATCGAGGAAACTATCGAGCAGTGCATTCTGGCCGATGAGATGGGGTTCGATGCCGTGTGGTTTGTCGAACACCACTTTTTGACCACCTTTTCCGAGTCGCCTTGCCCGGAGGTTATTTTCGGCGCCCTGGCCCGGCTGACCAAGCGCATCCGGTTGGGGTTCGGCGTGGTGATTCTGCCTTACCATCACCCGGTTCGGGTGGCGGAGCGGGTGGCTATGGTGGATCACCTTTCCCACGGGCGGGTCGAGTTCGGCACCGGACGTTCCGCCCCCTACGAGCAGTTGGGGATGGGCATTGACCCGCGGAACACGCGGGAGATGTGGGAGGAGTCGCTGGCGATGATTCCCAAAATCTGGGAGTCGGACTATTTCGAGTGGGACGGCAAGTTTTGGAAAGTGCCGCCGCGCCAAGTGCTGCCCAAGCCCTACCAGAAGCCGCACCCGCCGATCTGGGTTGCCGCGCTCCAGCCCGCCACCTACCAACTGGCGGCGCAGAAGGGCATCGGCTCAATGGCCCTGGGCGTCAACGCCCCGTCGGTGCTGGAGCCGTCCATCAGGGAATACAAGACGGCCATCAGGGAATCCAACCCGGTGGGGGCCTTCGCCAACAATAAGTGGCTGTCGTCCTGCTTCGGCCTGTGCGGAGAGGATGACGCGGCCACCAAGGAAATGTCGGCCCAGTCGCTAAAGACCTTTTTCGGGCCGGGCCGTCCTTACGTTCAAGACCAGAAGGACGTTTATGCCCGGCTGCTGGAGCAGTGGGGCGGCGTTCCCGAACACTTGGCGCAAAACTTTTCCCGCTACATTGACGTGCCGGAGCAGGGCGGCAACGGTGGCTCGGGCCTGGACTTGTCCGGCGGCAGCGCTCTGGCGCAGAAGGTTTGGGAGGAATTCGACGCCGCGACTATGGCCGAGCGGGGCATCATCGTGGCCGGCGACCCGGAATCGTGCATCAAGGCGGCCCGGTTGCACGAGGCCACCGGCGTAGACCAACTGCAATTCCTGATGGCTACGGAAACGGTGCCGCACAAAAAAGTGATGGAATCCATCGAAATGTTCGGCAAGCACGTCATTCCCGCATTCCGCAAGTCGGAGCAGGGAACCCCGGAATGCCCCATAGACGTCAACGCCGGGTGAGCTGGCCGTTTCTGGCACGGCATAGCGACGATATAGGGAAAGGCCCCGGTTGGCCGGGGCTTTTCCTTATTCCCGGGGACGCCCCCACCCTAACCCTCCCCCGGAGGGGGAGGGGATTTTTAACGGCTATACTTAGGTTGCGGGTGGGGCCGGTAGGTTACAATATAGGATAGGCAGAGCGCGATGGGGCGTATTCGCAATTCAGGGGATTATAGCTATGCCGTTGGGTATTGGCCGGGGGGCGGGCGTTGCGGTGGTGGAAATGCACGGCGTTATCGGTTCGCAGATTCGGGCAGCCGCCTACGGACGCATCTTTGAGAACGTGGCGCGGAGCAAGTCCTATAGGGCGTTGCTGCTGGATATAGATTCGCCGGGCGGGTCGGCTTCGGCTTCGGAGTCGTTGCACCGCAGCCTGGAGCGGGTGGCCGAAAGCAAGCCGGTGCTGGCCTACGTGCGCGGCATCGGGGCGTCGGGCGGCTACTACCTCTGTTGCGCCGCCAGCCAGGTTTTCGCCTTGCCCACGGCGCTGGTCGGCTCCATCGGCGTCATTTATCTGCGCCCGGTGCTGGAGCAACTGCTGGGACGCGCCGGTATCGAGTTTTCGATTTTCAAGGGCGGCAAGTACAAGGATATGACCGGGTTCTGGCGCAGCCCCACCGCCGAGGAATCGGAGAGATTTCAGGGTTTGATTGAGGAGATTTACGGCAACTTTATTCAGGTGGTGGTCAAGGGCCGCTCGCTGCCCGAGGAAACCGTCCGCGAACTGGCGACGGGCGAGGTTATGACCGGCCAGCGGGCGATAGAGACCGGGCTGATTGACCATATCGGCGACTTTACCGACGCGCTACAGGCGGCGGCGGAAGCGGGGCATACGCGCCCCCGGGCCCGGCTGCTGCAACCCCGCCGCAGCCTGTCGCAAAGGCTGATGGGGCGTTCCTCGACGGAAACGGCGGCCTTGGCCGGGCTGGCCGGCGGCCTGCAACGGATGCTTACCGGGGGGATATACTACCTGGATCCGGCCTATCTGGCCGGCTGGCCGGGGGATGGTTAGGCCGCCGGGCTGCCTGCGGCGGGGGCTGCGTCTTTTATTCCCGCGCCGGGAAACAGATGGGGCCGCAGCAGATCGGCGGCGGGTTCAATGGTCACTGCCATTGCCCAGCCGTCCGGGTCGTAGTTGACGCAGATGCCGGGCATAACGATTTTTCTTACATAGGGCGGCTGGCCTGTCTGCAATTCCAGTGTGTCATTTTCCGGGGTGTAGCGAATTTGCAGATACCCGCGGCTAACGCCGCCGCGTTGGGGTTTCTGTCCATCAGCGGGGAATAGATACGGCTTCAACAGCGTAGCGGCGGAATCAATCGTAACCGACACTACCGCATCGTTGTTCCGGTTGTAAGCAACCCAAAGCTGCGGGGCGATTGTTTCCCCTTCATAACGCGGTTCGTTCTTGTCCAGAACCAGAGTGTCACTGTCTGGGTAGTAAGCGATTCTTGGTTTTTCCATAATTATTATAATCTCCTGAATTATTTGGTTAGACGCCAATTTAGGTAGGCAGTTACAAGCCGGTCGTTTTCAACTACAACACGAAGCTGTTTCTTGAGGGAATTGCGACATCCCCATTTTCTACCCTGTCTTTTTGTCACCCTGAGTGACCCCTTTGTCACCCTGAGCAAAGCGAAGGGTCTCACTGCCCAAGGTGAGATTCTTCGCTTTGCTCAGAATGACAGGTGCTTGCTCAGAATGTAATGATAGCCGGGGTTGGACACTACCCGCCGGGCGTAGGCCCGTCTTTCGGCGTTATGCATTGAGCAGCCGTTTGGCTTCTTGCCATAGTTCTTCTTTTTCGGGCAGGGGTAGGGCTTGGAAGTCTAGGTTGCGTTGGGCGGCTAGTTGCTCCATTGCGCGGTAGCGGGCGGCGAAGCGGGCGTTGGCCTGGCGCAGGACGTCCTCGGCGTGGGCGTCGGCCCAGCGAGACAGGTTGACTAGGGCAAAGAATATGTCGCCCAATTCGTGAACCCGCTCGTCCGGCGTATTGGCCTGGCGGAACTCTTCGATTTCCTCGGCCACCTTGTCCAGCACGCCGGAGACGTCGTCCCACTCGAAACCGGCGCGGGCCACCCGGTCTTGCATGAGTTGCGACGCGGCTAGGGCGGGCAGGCTGGCGGGGATGCCGTCCACCGGGGACTTGGGGGTTCCGGCGGCGTTGCGTTCCGCGGCCTTGATGCGCTCCCAATTGCGCTCGACTTCCCGGGCGTCGGCTACGGTTTCTCCGGCGAAAACGTGGGGATGGCGGCGGATGAGCTTGCGGTTGATGCGCTCGATGACGCCGCCGATGTCAAAGCGGCCCGCTTCTTGGGCGATGTCGGCGTGAAAGGCGATCTGTACCAGCAAATCGCCCAGCTCTTCCGACAGCACGCCGGGGTCGCCCGCGTCTATGGCTTCCAGGGCCTCGTGGGCTTCTTCCAGCAGGTTGCGTTTGAGCGACTGGTGGGTTTGCTCTCGGTCCCAGGGGCAGCCGCCGGGGGCCCGCAGTCGGGCCACGATGTCCACCAGCGTTTGGAATTGGTCAATTTGGCCGTTGGTTTCATATTCTTTCATAGGGCGATTATAATGAGTCACGCCAATGTTTCAATCAGCATTTCATTCCGGCAGCCCCATTAACCGGCTGGCAAGCGGCCTGCGCTGGCTGCCCGCCGCGCTGTTTATTGTCGCCGTTCCGGTGTTTCTGGTGACCGGCAGCATAACTTGGGCTTTCAACAACATCGGCCTCTACGAAAGCGGATTTGAGAAGTACCGCATTTCTTGGGTCAGCGGCATCACGCCCGGCGGCCTGCGGCAAGTGGCGGTGGACATCCGCGCCTACTTCAACTCCGGCGACGAGCCGCTGAGGGTGCAGGCCCGCGTGTTCGGCGCCGAGCGGGAGCTGTTCAGCGAAAAGGAAGTCATCCACATGGCCGATGTGAAGCGGCTGCTGTGGTGGGTGTACGGGGCCTTTGCGGTGTCGGCGGCGTGTCTGGCGGGGGTGGCGGCGGCGGGGTTCGCCCGCAGGCGGCGCGAATACCTGCCCACGCTGGCCCGCCGGACGCTGTGGGGCGGCGGGCTTACCGCCGGGCTGTTGCTGGCCTTCGGCCTGCTGGCGACGGTCGGCTTCGATACGCTGTTCCTGCTGTTCCACCGGATTAGCTTTGCCAACGATTTCTGGAAGCTGGACCCGCGCACCGACTACTTGGTTCTGCTGTTTCCGCAAGGCTTCTGGTTCGACGCTACGATATGGTTTGCGTTGCGGGCCTTGGCCGGGGGCGTCATCCTGGCGGCGGCCGGCGGGGGCTACCTAGCCTGGCGGCGGTGGCAAGGCGCGGCGAAAGCGAAAGGGCGCGGATAACCGGCCAACTGCCAGTATCCGCGCCCCGGTGCGGTCACCCGGCGCGGCTAAAGGGAAAGGGGCAACCCGGCGGGCGGGAAATCCCGGCCTAGTGTCCGCAGCCGCAGCCGCCGGCGCAGCAGCCGCCACCGCCGAGGGGCGGCAGGGGGCCGGGGCTGAATGACTGCTCTTCCGATGCGTTCCCCACCCGGGCGAACACCGATATGGCCCGCTTGGCGGGCTGTTCGCAGTTGGGGCAGTCGGCGCCGGTGGCGCTCATCGGCTGGAGCTTGTCGAACTTGTGGCTGCACGTGGGGCAGTGGTATTCGTACAGAGGCATAACGCGGCTCCAAATTCAGTGTCGTTAGCAGGGAATTTAACCGAACCGGGCGGCGGCGGTCAAGGGCGGGGCAAGACGATGGATGCGTTGCGGCCCGCAGTTCCGTCATTTCCGCATAGGCGGGAATCCAAAGGCGTATCGGCCGGTGACGTTCTCTTACCGCAGACATTGCTGGATTCCCGCTTTCGCGGGAATGACGGGTTTGGACGGAATGATAGTGGTTGGCGGCGGTGATGTGGTTGACCGGGGCGCGGAGGCGTTTTCCCGACTCCTCGGGTGCCCGGCTTACGGCGTAGAGAAGCACATTGGTGTCAACGAATCGCATTGCGCTGGTACAGCTCTTCCCGGGGCAGATTGTCGGCCATTCGCAGCCCTATGCCCCGCTTCTCAAAGTCCGCGGCGACTTCTCTCAGGATTCTGCGCCGTTGCTCCAGATTGGTTTCTGAAGCCGGGTCTTTGGCTGACACCGCCTTGGCGTCATCGTGGGCCAGGTTTTGCAGAAAATTGCGAACCAGCGCCGAAACTGAGGTTCCGTTCTCGGCGGCCTTGATTCTGGAAAGCCGGTAGGTTTCGTCGTCTACCGACACGGTGATGTTTTTCATAGTTTCGCAGGTCTCCGGCTAGAATGGCGCCTTGTTGGGGCAGTGGTATTCGTACAGAGGCATAACACGGCTCCAAATTCAGTGTCGTTAGCAGGGAATTTAACCGAACCGGGCGGCGGCGGTCAAGGGCGGGGCGAGGTGTTGTGGACTACTCGCCGCTGCTCAGGGTGGGGTAATCCAAAATATGGGATGCTCGCCGTCCTTCAAATATGAGCTTTGTGGGACCCATCAGAAAATACATTGTCCAGAGACGCCAAAGCAATTGCCATTGTTCACCGCCCAAGTCTGGCTTGGTAATAGGGAGACCCGATTCCAAAGCACTACCTGCACTAAACAGGGCGGCATGAGATTGCGGACGGTCAATCAGCGGTTCTTTCAGCGCATTGCTGAGAACGGTTATGTCCTTTTCAGTTCTATCGGGATTGCTCCGCAAAGCCTCAAGCAACAAATCTTGAGATCGCCCAAGGGCAGACCGGGCTTGTTGCGCCATTATCGCGGTTATATCACCTAGCATCGAGACGTAGTAAGGATATGTATCTGGGGTTGCCTCTACCCTCTCGGTGGCGTTATCAACGGCTGCAATGATGTCTTTGGCGGAAATATAGCGGTTTCCTAGGATAAACTGGGCATCCACTGGCCCTAAATCGCTGGCTGGTGCCATCATAATATGGTGAGATCCCAGAGCCAGCAATGTGGCGGCACTCTTGGCTTGGTTGGGCACAATCACCGTAAACTCTCGGCAACGCGCTTGGATCGAGCGTACCAACCTGATCGCCGCCTCGCCATCGCCTCCGGGTGAGTCGAGCATAAGATGCAAGTCCTCATTGGGGTCAGCGTCGTAGATAATATCTTCAAACAGAGTGATACTCTCGTCAATGATAGGGCCTGCCATTACGGCCAACCGGCACGCATAGTCTTGCTCATAAGCGGCAATCATAGACTGCCGCTCATAGCGGTCTGCGTTATTAGCCCGGAAGAGCGGGCTTTGCGGAGGGTTAGACACGGTGTCGAAGCTGCCCATCATTCCTGTCTCCTCGAGGGCGTATAGCCGGGCGTGGGAAAGTGACCGGCTTGCCCTTCCTGGCCTTTCGCGCCGCTTCGCGCTCCCGTTTGGCGAGGGCGATTTTTTCACGCCAGTCCAGGTCGTGTTTGCCGGAGGGCGAAATTGGGGGTTCCGAGTTTTCAGTCTTTCTCTCGATCATTGCGGTACTCTTTGATAATTTGTATTCGATTTATCTATACTACTTCTGATATTCTAATGGACTAGCCCTGCCATGTCAACCCCGGCTCGTCAGTGATCCGCTGGTATCTGGCGTGGGTATGCTTGGCGCGCCTCTGCGCTTGATATTAAGGGAGATTCGTTCAGCTTGCTTCGTGAGATAAGAACCGGGCCGGGGTTTAAGTGGTGGGTGTTTGCCACTATTGCCGTTGGCACTTTTGTGTCGGTGGTGGATAACGGGTCGGTGCTGATTGCGCTGCCGGAGATTGAGGAGCATTTCGGCTCCGACCTGCCTACGGTGCAGTGGGTGGTGGTGGGCAACGCCCTGGCTATCAGCGCCCTTATCCTGCCTATGGGGCGGCTGGGCGACATCGCCGGGCGCAAGTGGGTATACATCGGCGGGCTGATTATTTTCGTTACCGGGTCGGCCCTGGCCGGGCTGGCCGCCAACCTGTCTTGGCTGATTACCGCCAAGGTGTTTCAGGGCATTGGGTCGGCGATGATTCAGGGCAACGGGATGGCTACCACCATTTCGTCTTTCAGCGGGGCCGAGCGGGGCAAGGCGCTGGGCACTCACATGAGCGTGGTGGGCAGCGGCGCCATCGCCGGGCCGGCCATCGGCGGACTGCTGGTTGCCGCCTTTGGCTGGCGGTCGGTGTTTTTCGTCAACGTTCCCATCGGCATATTGACCATCCTGATTTCGTGGTATGTGCTTCGCCCGGCGCGGGAGACGGCGGCGGAGCGGGCCGCGGGGCGGTTCGACTGGCCCGGCGCGGCACTGTCGGCTCTGGCGCTGCTGGCCTTTCTGCTGGTGGTGGGCAACGGCCACCGGCTGGGCTGGGATTCCCCGGCGGTGCTGCTGGGCGTGGCGGCCACCGCGGCCCTGCTGTCGGGGTTCATCTGGTGGGAACTGCGGGCGGAGTCGCCGATGCTGGACTTGCGGCTTTTCCGGCGCAAACTGGTCGCTATCGGCGCGGCGGCAAGCTGGCTGTCGTTTATGGGAATGTCGTCATCCCGCTTTATGATGCCTTTCTACCTGCAACGGGTGCTGGAGATAAGCCCGCGCGATGTGGGGCTGCTGCTGATACCGCCCGCGCTGTGTATGGTGCTGCTGGGGCCGGTGTGCGGGCGGCTGTCCGACCGTTTCGGCTGGCGGGCGCTTACGGTTTCGGGGCTGGCCTTGTCTATGGCCGCCAGCGTCATCATCGCCGCCAACCTTACCGGGACGTCGCCGGTGGTGTTTATCGTGCTGATGCTGATGCTCCAGAGTTGCGGGATGGCACTGTTCAACTCGCCCAACAACAGCTCGATCCTCGGCGCGGTGGAGCGCAGCCAGTACGGAGTGGTGGCGGGGCTGACGCAGCTAATCCGCAACTCGGCCAACGTCACCAGCATCGCCGTAGCGACTACGGTGGTGGTGGTCACTATGGGGAGCTACGGGGTGGAGCCGAGCCTGGACGCGGTTTCGCCAGCGGTGGCCGGGGCTTTCGTCGCCGGGCTGAAGTGGGCCTTTTTCCTGATGGCCGGGATGCTGCTAACCGGGGTGGTTCTGGCCGTAATCCGCGGCGAGCGCAAACGCCCGGAACCCGCCGCGCCCACGCCCCCCGAACCGGCGCAGACGCCCGCGGACTAGGGGCGGCGTTATCCGCACGGGGCGGGATTGTCTGGATTGGGATTTTCGGGGTTATAGGGGCTTTGTCTGAACCGGGATTGTCTGAATCAGGATTTTCAGGATTCAGGGATTTTCAGGATTTGTCTTATCCAGTAAATCCTATAATCCGGTAAATCCTGATTCAGACAAAGGGCCGGACGCTCCGGGGTTATCTGCCCCCAATTGGACAATGGCGGGGGCGGTTGCTACACTGTTGGCGTAGTCCTAGGCATACAACGAACAGGCGGAGGAGATACCGTGGCAGACGTTAAAATCGAAATCCGGGAAAACGGGCCCAACCGCGTCACCGGCCCCATTGAAATCGTGGACGTGAGCGGCGCCAGCTACTCCATTCCCGAAGGGCGCTGGGTCAGCCTGTGCCGCTGCGGACACTCGGCGGAAAAGCCCTTTTGCGACGGCGCCCACCGCGACGCCGGTTTCCAGGCCGATTCGCAGGCCCGCTAACCGCCGCCGCACACCCGGCTACCCAACGCAGGGGCGCTTGGCGAAAGCGCCCCTCGTCATTGGCAGGTATTCCGCACACTTTGGCAACAGGAGCGGCAATTGACCGATGCAGACCGCGCCGCCGTTGAGTTCAAGCCTTTGACCGCCGGGCTTATTCATCACTTGGGAACGGTCTTGCGGGGGAATTTCGGCGCCGGGTGCTGGTGTATGTTTCCGCGCTTGACCGACGCGCAGACGCGGGAGCTGCCCGGCGAGGGGAATCAGAGCGCCCGCAAGCGGGAGGCGATGACCCGTCTGGCCGGCCGCCGGCCCGCCCCGGGGCTGCTGGCCTTTGAGGACGGCGAACCCGTCGGCTGGGTTGCGGTCGCTCCGAGGGATGAGTTGACGCGAATCGTCCGCTCCCGGGCCACGCCCCCGGTGGACGCCGCGCCGGTGTGGGTCATTCCCTGCGTCACTGTCCGCAAGGGGCATCGGGGCCGGGGCATCGCCGTTGCGCTGATACGGGCCGCCGTGGCCTACGCCGGACAGCACGGCGCCCCGGCGGTAGAGGCGTACCCCCGCGCGGGCGGCGAGCGCACTGGCGACGACAACGCCTATTTCGGCACCGAACCGCTGTTCCGCCGCGCCGGGTTCGAGGTGGTACGGCAGCCGCTGGAACCCCGCCCGCGCCACTGGCTGCCGCGGGTTGCTATGCGTGTCGCTACGGGGGCGGGTTGCGGGTAGGGCGTCTTGCCCCTTTGTCACCCTGAGCGGAGCGAAGGGTCTCACCGCCCAAGGTGAGATTCTTCGCTTTGCTCAGAATGACAGACTGCGCTCAGAATGGCAGACGGCGCCTATGCCCCGGCGCCGTTGGGCGGGGCGTCCGCGGCAATTAGCGGCGCCAGCAGGTCAAGCAGCTCCGCGACGCTTTCTATGTCCTTGCCGATGATTGCCGCGTTCAGGTGCCTTTTGCGCTGGTAATAGTTTTGATGCAGTTCGTTGGCTCTGCTCCGCAGGTCGAGCAGGCGGTCGTTGCCGGTTAAGAGGTTGGCCCGGTTTAGGACGATGCTGAAATCCCGGTGGCGGTCGTATTCCCAGCCTTGGGCCTCGGCTACGGCTTTCGTCATGTGCGCCGCCGCGCCCCAGCCCTTTTCCGACGCCTGATGCAGGTCATTGGCGGCTAGGTATTCCCGGCTTTTCGCCAAGAAATCGCGGGCTTGCTCTTGATAATCATTCACGGCTTCCCAAGTTTCGGCAAGCTCCGGGGCAGTCATAAAAGCTCCTGATGGTTACGTTACGTTGCGGCGCGGCTACCGGGCGGCGCGGCTTACCGGCAGGGGCGGTGGGTGGGCTTGATGGCCCGCACCGAGGCTAGGCGCTCTTCGGCTAGGTGGTCGGCGGCGGCGGCGGTGGAGATTTCTTGGGCCTGCGAGGTTTTGATGACGCTGCCCATAATTTCGTGGATGCGCTCGGTTTTTTCGCGGGCGCGGTCGGGGCTGTAGCCCCTTTTGCCCATTTCGGCCTCGACGTTGATGACGCCGCCGGAGTTTACGATGTAGTCCGGGGCGTAGAGGATGCCGCGGCGGTGCAGTTCCTCGCCGTCGGCGTCGCTGAGCAGTTGATTGTTGGCCGCCCCGGCCACTACCCGGCATTGGAGCTGCGGGATGGTTTGCGGGTTCAGCACGCCGCCTAGGGCGCAGGGGGCGAATATGTCGCAGTCCACGCCGTATATGTCATCGGGCGCGACCACCGCCAAGCCCATATCGCGGGCGCGGTCTAGGGCGTCGTCATAGACGTCGGTGACAACCAGGCTGGCCCCGTCGTCCAATAGGTGTTGGGACAGGTAGCCCGCCACCTTGCCGAAGCCTTGAACGGCGACGGTTCGCCCGGCTAGGCCGGTTTGCCCCCAGACTTCTTTGGCGCAGGCTTTCATTCCCATATAGATGCCCAAGCCGGTCATAATGGCGGTGTCGCCGCTGCCGCCCAGCGACAGGGGCAGGCCCATAACGTGGGGCGTTTCCTCTTTGATATACTCGAGGTCGCGGCTGGTGGTGCCGACGTCGGTGGTGGTCAGGTAGCGTCCGCCGAGGGTGTCCACGAACCGCCCGTAGGCCCGCAGCAGTGCTTCGGACTTGACGGCGCGGGGGTCGCCGATGATGACGCCCTTGCCGCCGCCTAGGTGCAGCCCGGCGGCGGCCGATTTGTAGGTCATAGCGCGGGAAAGGCGCAGCACGTCGTTGACGGCCTCATCCTCGCTGCCGTAGGGCCACATCCGGGTGCCGCCGCAGGCCGGGCCGAGGGTGGTGTCGTGGATGGCGATGATTGCCTTGAGTCCGGTGCCGGGGTCGGAGAACACCGCTACCTGCTCGTGGCCCCCGGCGCCCATCCCCTTAAGAATGTCCATTTCCGGCGCCCCCTTTAAGTTTCCTGTATATCTATTATAAGTCATAGGCCGGGTTTTTTGTCTGAATCAGGATTTTCAGGATTATGGGATTTACCGGATGGGGCAATCCTGAAAATCCCCAAATCCGGCTAATCCTGATTCAGACAATCCCGCTCAAAGCCCGGTTTTTTGTCTGAATCAGGATTTTCAGGATTATGGGATTTACCGGATGGGGGCAATCCTGAAAATCCTCTAATCCGGCAAATCCTGATTCAGACAATCCCGCCCAAAACCCCGGGCGCCGGGCTTGTACCGGCTTCAGGTGTTACAATTGGCGGGCTTAAACTGCCGGAGGTTGCTGATGCCTAACCAATACTCCAGCCCACCCCCTACCGGGATCGACCCGGCCAAGACCTACACCGCCGCGATGGACACCAGCGCGGGCGTGATTACCCTGGAGCTGTTCGCCGCCGATGCCCCGCTGACGGTCAACAACTTCGTTTTCTTGGCCCGCGACGGGTTCTACGAAAACAACCAGTTTCACCGGGTCATCAAGGATTTTATGATTCAGGGCGGCTGTCCCAAGGGCGACGGCACCGGCGGCCCGGGCTACCGCTTTCAGGACGAGCCGGTGACCCGCAGCTACGTCAAAGGCACGCTGGCGATGGCTAACGCCGGCCCCAACACCAATGGCAGCCAGTTCTTTATTGTCCACGGCGACAACGTGGGGCTGCCCCCCAACTACACCATTTTCGGGATGCTTACCGGCGGCGAGGACGTGCTGGACGCCCTAGCCGGCTCCCCGGTGTCCCGGGGGCGCGGCGGCGAGCCGTCCACGCCCAACCAGCGGCTGGCAATCAACAACATCACCATTGACGAGGCATAGGGCCGGTTGCCGGTTCGACGCCGGGCGCACGGAAAACGCGGCGGGCTGCTGAAAGCCCGCCGCGTTTCTCTGTCCCTGTGGCTTCCCGCCTAGCCCGGCGCGGCTTGCGGCGCGGCGGCGCCCGGCGGCTGCGGGGGCCGCGCTTTCAGGAAAAGGAACGCGCCCAGCAGCGACATCCCGGCCAAAGCCAGGATCGGGATGAGGTAGCTGCCTTGAGTGTCGTACAGCCACCATACCACCGGAGGGCCGGAGAACTCCGCCAGCAGCCTCGAAAACAGGATGGAGAACGCCAGAATTTTGCCGAAAGAATCCAATCCGAAATAGTCGGCGAGGGTCGCTACATTAAGCGGGAGACGCCCCCCGGTTCCCATACCGAGCAAGGCGCCGGCCAGATAGAACGCTGGCAAACTGCTTGCAACGGTTAGCACGGTTAGCATAGCAAATCCCGCAACTTGCAACAGGGTGAAAAAGGCCATTGCTTTGTGCTTGGCAACACGGTCACCCGCCAGCCCGCCCGCCAAGTAGAAAACTATAGCAACGGTTGACTGTATTGAGCCGAAAACTTGCCAGTCCGCCGACGTAAGGCCCGCACCGCGCGTTATAGAAAATGGGTGGGACGTAAGAACACTGGATGATGCTAGGGCTTCGCCAACAACGATTAACCAAAAGGAGCGGGAGAGCAGGGCTTGAGCCGTTGAGTAGCTGCTTTGTTGCACCGGAGTATCGCCATCGGCCAGCAGTCCCATATCTCCGGGCCGGTTGCGCAGCCGGGCGAAAGCCAGGGCGGCTACAATCAGGACGCACCCGCTCACTTCAAGGGCAGTAAACCGCCATCCCGCCTCGCCGGGATTCGGGTTCACGCTCCAAGCGATGAAAGGTACGACTGCCATAGCCCCGATAGGCGCGACTAGGGATGCCGCGGCGATGGCGGTAGCCCGGCGGCGCACAAACCAGCGGCAGATAATAGTCATCAGCGGTATCGTGCCGCTCAGAGATCCCCCGGCCGCTATAAAGACAAAGGCGCCGAAGTACATCCATAGATTCTGCGCCAGACCGAGAAACACCCACGCCCCGGCCAGAATAAATAGACCGGCCACCACTACCCTGCGAGGGCCGAAGCGGTCGCTGAGATAGCCTACAAGCAAGCCCGGCAGTAAGAAGCCGAAGCCAAGGACGCCGCCAATGACAATGTTTACAGCCCCCCCCCAATTTGTTGATCATCCACTCGAACTGCCGATCCAGGGCCTCGATCCAGACGCCCAGAGCGCCATACAGCGGCACGGATGCCACAAGCATCACCACCCCGGCGATGGCAACCATCCGCCAGCCGTAAAAAACGCGGGGCGTTCCCGGCAGGCCAAAGCGTCCCAGAGCCATTATGTCGCCTCCTATACGCTACTCCGGCGGAAACAGCGCCTCCAGTTCGTCCAGCCCGGAAACGGCGAAGGTTACGCCTTGGTAGAGGTAGAGTTCCCGCTGATTCTGGAACAGTGACACTCTAATCTCCGGCCTTGCCCGCTCCATCAACTCATCGGCCAGCCTATCCTGTATATCATCTCGCAGACGTTCCGGCATTTCGTCCCAATAATCGCCGCCGGTCACTTGCTCTGCCCCGAAAACATCTACAAACAGCACTTTAGCCGCCACTTCCTCGGGATTCCGAATTTCCCCATCATCCGTTGCGAGCGTCACATCCAAGCGAAGGCTGTAGGCTTTCTCCAACGCCCGGCCCTGGCGGGCCAGCGCGAACAGATACAGCTTGCCTTGCCCCTTGCTTGAATCCAAATGGTATTCGGTATGCACCAGCTCAATGGTGCCAGCGATTCTTTTTCCTTTATTGTCATAAGCCCGGATTTTTTCTATCTTGAACCTGCGCATATTATCCTCCGGGAAAACCGCCCGATTAAGGGATCGTTGCCACAGGGCGGATGACGCTACTCCGGCGGAAACAGGGCCTCCAGCTCGTCCAGTTCGGAAACGGCGAAAGTCACGCCCGAGTAGGGGTAGAGTTCCCGCTGAACCAAGGAAATTGCGCCTCCGGGCCCGGCCCGATCCATCAGCTCATCAGCCAGTTTATGTTGAGCGCGAAACCTGTATCTTTGCGGCATATCGTCCCAGTAGTCCCCGCGCGACACCCGTTCCACGTCGAATATGTCGGTGAACAGCACTTTAACCTGCACATCCTGCGGGGCCGGGACGCCGCTGGACGGCGTCACCACCAGATGCAAACGGTCGGCGCGGGCCAAGGCCCGGCCATGCCGGGTAAGGCCGAAAAGATACGCCTTTCCCGTACCCTTCTCCGAATCCAGCCAGTAGCCGAAAGGCACCGGCTCGATAGTGCCTGCGATGGTTTTGCCTTTGGCGTCAACCGCGTTAATTTCCTCTACCTTAAACTGCCTCATACCGCCATCCTTTCCGGTTGCCGGATACGCCCGCAACGGAATACGCGCTGCCCTACGACGCCGCCATTTCGATTTTATCCAAACGAGGGGGCTGACGCGACGGGCAAGCCTCCAGATTCCCCAAAGGCTGAAATGGCCCAGCAGCCACGCTATAAAAGCCCCTAGAATCGCCGCAAGAAAAGCGGCAACGGCGGGTATCCAGATTTCGGGTTGGGCCAACATAATTTTATCGCGGCATAATTTTATCGCTCCCCTTGATTTCCGGCAAAGGCCGCGGGCGGCGCCGGGCGGGGGCCGCGCGGCCGGGGGCGGACGGCGGCTAGGAAGCAGACGGCGCCCAGCAGGTTCAGGCCGGCCAGTATCAGGAAGGCCAGCTCATAGCTCCCGTAGCGGTCGTGCATCCATCCGGCGAAGGGCGAGGCAATCAGCAGCAACAGGTTCATCGGCACCGTGGAAAACCCTAGAATCTTGCCGAAAGAACTCGTCCCGAAGTAATCGGCGCGGATGGCTACCGTCAGCGGGTTGCGCCCGCCGAACCCGGCCCCGAACAGCACGCCGAAAACGAAAAACATCGGCAAAGTCTGGGCAATGACCAGCATCAGCACGCCGACGGCCTGGAGCGACGTGAAAAAGGCCAGCCCCAACCGCTTGGAAAGCCGGTCGCCCGAGTAGCCGCCCACTAGCTGGAAAACCATCGCGACTCCGGTGTAAACCGAAATCACCCACCCGGCGTCCTGCCCGCTATAGCCTTTGTCCACCATCAGCAGCCCTAGGTGGGTCATAATCGCCAGTATGACCATCGAGGTGAGCCCGTGTCCGAAGGCGATCAGCCAGAAAGCGGGCGTGCGCAGGGCTTCGGCGGCGGTCATATCCTGTTGCCGGTTCGGGCCGGATGCGCCCGAACCGGCGGCCGCGGCCGGGCGCGGCGTTTCCCCGTCGGGCAGCAGGCCGTAGTCCTTGGGGTCGTTGCGAATCAGGCTTGCCAGCGGCCCGGCCAGCACCAGAATGCTGATGCCGATGATTAGCGCAGTCGTCGCCCAGCCGATGCGGCCGGGGGCGTCGGCCACGCACCAGGCGATGCCCGGCACCAGCAGCAGCGCACCGAAACGGCTGATTACGTTGGCCCAGCCGATGGCCGAGGAGCGGCGGCGGGAAAACCACTTGTTGAGCATAGTCATCAGGGGGATCCAACTGCCCAGCCCCTGGCCCACCGCCATCAGGATATAGGCCGCGTAGAACATCCAAAGGTTTTCCACGCGGGAGAAAAAAATGTAGGCCCCGCCCAAGATAACTAGGCCGATTAACACCATCCGGCGGGTGCCTACCCGGTCCACCAAGTAGCCTTCCAGCGGGCCGATCAGCCCGCCTTCCACGCGGGTAAGGGTAAGGGCCAGCCCCAGTTGGGCCCGGGTCCAGCCGAAATGCCGCTCCAGGGCCACCGCCCAGACGGCCATAGCATGAAACAGCGGCACGGTGGCGATAACCATAACCAGCCCGGTGATAATCACCAGCCACCAGCCATAAAAAACGCCGGAACCGTCCCGTCTGCCAAATATGTCAGGAAATCTCAAACCGGAAACGCCGCCTCCCCGAGCAAGCCAAAGGCCACAGCCAAGATTGCGGAATGCGTAAACCGCCCGCCCGCGATAATAGCACATACCCAACGCGGATATGCGCCCCTTGATATGCGCCCCTTATTGTCACCCTGAGCGAACCTTACTGTCACCCTGAGCGGCCCTTATTGTCACCCTGAGCGAAAGCGAAGGGCCTCGCCGCCCAAGCCGGGATTCTTCGCTCCGCTCAGAATGACAGATGGGCGGAATCAGAATGACAGGGGGGCGGGGTTAGAATGACAGACGGCCAGACTCAGAATTACGGACGGCGGGAGTAATTTGGCAATCGTCCAAAGGCCGTGGATTCCCGCCTTCGCGGGAATGACGGGCTTTCGCGGGGAATGACGGACGGCGCGGTAATGATGAATGGCCCCGGCAATAACGGCCGCCCCCGGCAACGGACGCCGCTCAATCCCGGATTTCCAGCCAGATTTGGTAGACGCGGTTGCGGGGGGCGTCTAGGGTTGCCGACGCCTCGGCAACGGCGTCGCGGGCGCGGACGCCGGCCGCCCGCCGCTCCAGCAGGAAACGGCGGATGCTGCCGTCGGTGTTGGCGTCGGCTTGCGCGGGGGCTTCCGGCGCCGCCCCGGCGATTACTAGGGTAAACTCGCCGCGCGGCGCGTCGAAATGCTCCAGTGCCCCGGACGCCGTGCCGCGAAAAACCTCTTCGTAGAGCTTGGTAAGCTCGCGGCATACGGCGATGGGCCGCTCGCCAAAGACGAGGGCGATGTCTTCCAGGGTGGCCCGCAGCCGGTGGGGGGCCTCGAACAGGGCTTGCGTTAAGGGGCTGGCGGCGGCTTCCCGCAGCCGTTCCCGACGTTCCCTACGGCGACGGGGCAGAAAGCCGAGAAACTGGAAAGCGTCGGCGGGCAGGCCGGAAACGGCCAAAGCCGCAGTAACCGCCGACGGCCCCGGCACGGCTTCCACCCGAATCCCCCGCGCCGCGGCCGCGGCCACCAGCTCCCGGCCCGGGTCGCTTATCCCCGGCATACCGGCGTCGGACACCAGCGCGACATCGCCCGACTCTAGGGCCTGCAACACCGTATCCAGCCGTTCCTGCCAGTTATGGCCGTGGAAACTGACCAGCCGGGGCCGCGGGCGGGCCGGGGAATCCGGCAGCGAGTTCAGCAGCCGCCGCGCCACCCGCGTGTCCTCGGCGGCCACCACCGCAACCCCCCGCAGCACGCGGGCCGCCCGCGGCGACAGGTCTTCCAGGTTGCCGATGGGGGTGCCTACGATGTAGAGGGTGGTTTTATTCAACGGAGAGCGCAACGATTTATGGATTTACCGGCGGCGCGGACAGCCCCAGCCGGTCAAGGTCGTCCGGGTCAAGGAACAGGACGCGGCCAGTGCGTTCTTCCATAAAGAGGGCGAAACTCAGCATAAAGTCGCGCCCCAGAATGGACGGCGCCCGATGCCGGGATTCCTGAATCCGTACCCAGAGCGTGACGGAGTAACCTTGAACCGACAGAGCGGATTCGACCATTCTTACCGCGGTCACGCCCCCAACCCCGGTGCTGGTGCCGCCGTCGGGAAGGATTGACAAGTCAAGGCCGATACTTTCGGCCATCGTGCGGGAAAGGGCTGTACGGTCGGCCCCGGTATCTATGAGCAGGTCAATGCTGCTGGTTCCGAGGTGCGGGAATTGGGGGAACTCGAACTCGCAGGTAAGATATGGGACACGGCGCACCCCGGCATCCGTGAATTTCCCGCTAATCATCGTCCATATCCCAGAGACTTGCTATGAGGATTTCCTGATTTTCGGTCATATATTCCCAAAGCGTCTCATTGCAGGCGACTCCCTTTTCTTCGAGCTGAACCGCCATCTCAAAGTAGTTGGCGGCGGCGCCCACTACCCGCTGCCATTTAATGGCAATCCACTGGTTGGGGTACTGCGCCAGCAAAGCGGCATAGTTGTTTCGGAAAAAATCCCCGTCTTTCCCCAGTTCCTCGATGGCGTTGGCCGCCGGGCGTCCGCCGCCGTCAGCGCAACCGTTCTTCAACTGCTCTAGCTTCTCTTCGTGTTCTGCGACAAGGTCGTCCAGAATGCTCACACGCCCTCCCGCGCTGGCCGGATGCGCCCATTCTAGCCCCGCCCCGCAATCAGTAGTAACCGGCTGAAAGGCCCTTTCCGGGCAATCGGCGGGGGCGGACGGGCTGCGCCGGGCCGGGCGGTACGCCGCCCGCGTGTCTTGAATCCGCCAACTTATCGTATATCATTAAGGGAGATGGAATGCGCTTTAAGGCGGCTCCGAATTGACTATCTGTCTTGCTCTGGTATGCGATGGCGGGAAAAGCGTTGTCGCAGTGGCCGACCGTATGGTCAGCGACGCATCTCTGGCCCTGGAATTTGAGCAGAGGACTCGCAAGATTGAGCTTATTGGCGCGAGTTTCTCTGCCCTAACCGCCGGGGATGCCCTGGCCCACACTGATTTGCTAAGGGACGCTACCGATTCAATAGCGGGCATGGCCCAAGCCAGTGTCCGTGACGTAGCGGCGGCGGTCGAGGGGTGTTTCATTCAGCACCGGCAAGCCCTTGCGGAAAAATCGGTTCTGCGGCGCGTCGGTATGGACTATGACACCTTTCTGGAGAAGCAACAAAACTTGTCGGACGCTCTCATCCTAGCGCTTTCGTCGGAGTATCAATCGGTTGAACTCGGCGTAGAGTTATTGATAGCCGGTATCGACTCATCCGGCGCCCATCTATACGAGATTTCCGACCCCGGAACCGCTAGGTGTTTCGACTCAATCGGATACGCCGCCATTGGCAGCGGACTGCCGCACGCCGAGGGGTTTTTGACCGAGGCCGATTATTCGCCTGATATTTCCCTTAACCGGGGCGTTTGGCTGGCATACGTCGCCAAGCGGCGGAGCGAGCGGGCGCCGGGAGTCGGTAGCCGCTTCACCGACATTCTGACTATCGAAGCTGACAAAGGCGCCAGCTTCCTCGGCCAGACGAGTATGAACCAACTGAATGCCATCTACCAAGGGTATGTTCAGCAACTAGAGAATGCGTCGCTGTCGGTGGAAAAATCAATCAAAGAATTGTCTTTGGAACCGGAATAACGAGGAGGAGGTGAGCCGAATGGCTGCTAAGAAAAAACTTGGCAAATACCCTCCATTGAACCTGGACCCGATTGATTTGCGGACTCGTCTGGCCCTGCTAAAGATGGGCAAGTTCGATTTGGCTTTCAAGAAACCCAAGCCCCGCCGCCCGCGCTAGACCCGCGCCGCGCCGCGCACCGCCGGAAAATCCCGCCGAAAAACCCTGCCGAAAATTCCTGGGAGGAAAACCCAAATGCCGAAACTTACCGGGGCGCACCTGTTCATCCGCTGCCTGAAGCAGGAAGGCATCGAGAAAGTGTTTACCATCGTGGGCGACACCATTTTGCCGCTGGTGGACGCCGCCGAGGATGAGGGCATCCAGTTCATAGACGCCCGCCACGAGGGGGCCGCGTTGCACATGGCCGACGGCTATGCCCGCATCACCGGGCGGCCCGCCTGCGGCATATTCACCGGCGGGCCGGGGTTCGCCAACGCCATCTCCGCCTTGCCCGCCATCTACACCTCGGAAAGCCCGGTGGTGTTCGTGGCCGGCTGCGCCGAGCTGCCGGAAAAGGGCATGGCCGCCTTTCAGGAAATTGACCAGGTTAGCATGGCCGCCCCGGTGACCAAAGGCTCGTGGCTGGTTCACGACCACCGGCGCATCCCGGAATACGTGGCGACGGCCTTTCGCGCCGCCACCACCGGACGCCCCGGCCCGGTGCACCTCACCCTGCCCATAGACTTGCAGGATGCGGAAATCGGCGAGGACGAACTGCCCCGGTATCTGCCCCAAGAATACCGCCCCACCGGGCGGCCCCAAGGCGACCCGGCCCTCATCGAGGACGCCGCCGCCCTGTTGCGCGGGGCGCGGCGGCCGGTCATCATCGCCGGCAACCCGGCCCGCTACTCGGTGGCCCCGGAGCAACTGGAGCGGCTGGCCGAAGCCGCCAACGCCCCGGTATTTACTGTCGAGCAGGCCCGGGGGCTGCTCGACGACCGGCATCCGCTCTGCTTCGGCTACGCCGACGGCGCCCTGAACCCCACCGCGCGGCGCTTCCGCGAGGCCGACGCCGTGTTGCTTCTGGGCAAGCGGCTCGACCACCGCTACCGCTACGGCGGGGTGTTCTCCGCCGAGGCCAAGCTGATTCAGGCCGACCCGTCCCCGGCGGAAATCGGGCGCAACCGCGGCGTCGCCGTGGGTATCCAAGGCGACTTGGGGGCGGTCACGGAGCAGCTCGCCGCCGCTCTAGACAAGGATGGCGGCAACCGCGACGGCAAGGCCGACTGGCTCAGCCAGCTACGGCAAGACCGCGACGCCTGGGACGCCGAGCTGCGGGGCCACGCCGCCGGAGAAGCCCCGATGCACCCGCTGGACGTCTATACCGGGCTGGAAAATCACCTAGACGACGATTCGGTAATTATTTTCGACGGCGGCGACTATGTGCAGTGGGGCCGGGCCTATATGAAGGCCCGCAAGCCGGGGCGGTTTATGCGGCTGGGGCCGCTCTCCCACTTGGGCGCGGGCATTCCCTACGGCATGGCGGCCAAGCTGGCCCACCCCGAGGCCAAGGTGCTGGTGTTCATCGGCGACGGGGCCTTCGGCTTCTACGCTATGGAGTACGACACCTGCATCCGCCACAACATCCCCATCACCACCGTGCTGGGCAACGACGCCACTTGGGGCATAGACAAAACCTTTCAGGTGGCCTACTACGGCCGCGCCGTAGGCACCGACCTGCGCCATATCCGCTACGACCGGATGGTAGACGCCATCGGCGGCTACACCGAACACGTAGAAAGCCCGTCCGATGTAGGGGAAGCCGTAGGCCGCGCTCTGGCCTCGGGCCAGCCGTCCCTAGTGGACGTAACCGTCCGCAGCGGCGCCAGCCCGCTGGCAACGGCGATGATAGCGCGGCGCACCGGCGGCTAGGCGCGGCAGGGGCTTATGCTATTTTCCCGCCTGATCTGGTTCCTCCGGGTGGCCGTGATGTATTGGCCCCGCTTGGCCCTTTGGCCGGAGCTGTGGCGCATGGCGTTCCGGTACGTTACCGGACTGCGGTTTGTTTCCGGCGGCCGGGCCAGGGCGCACCGGCGTCAGGCGGAAGAGAACGCCGCGGCACTGGCCTGGTGCGCCGGCCGGGCCGTATCCGGCGAAGACTTGGCCCGTTGCCTGCCTTTCCCCTTCGTCTTGACCGGCATCGGCGAGCAGCATCCCCAAGAGTTCCGGCAGGCCGCCAGCCGGGCGGCGGACTGTCCAGTGAACCTCGGCGGCGCCGGCAACATAGACCTGCTGTATTCTCTGAGCAAGGCCATCGGGGCGCGAAGCATCGTCGAAACCGGAGTAGCGCTGGGATGGAGCAGCCTGGCGTTCCTGCTGTCGGTTCGGGGACTGCCGGTTATGGGAGAGCAAGGCGCCCGCGTTTACAGCACCAACCTGCCTCACCCTTTTAGCGTGCCCCCCCCCCCGAGGTGGCCTCCGGCAGTGGATGGATTCAGACGCTTGGGTTGGGTGTGTAGTGCCGCAACCGTTGCGGCATCAGTGGCGGCTGTTCCCGATGGCCGACCGGGAGGGACTGCCCCGCGCCTTGCGTGAGGCCGCGCCGGTAGACTTGGCCCACTACGATTCCGACAAGTCGCCCCAGGGCCGCGCTTTCGCTTACGCCGCCATCTGGCAAGCCTTGCGGGAAGGCGGGATTCTGGTCTCCGACGACGTTGGCGACAAGGCGACAATCTGGAATTCCGGCGTTTCGCCGAAAAGGTGGCCCGGGAACCCATCGTCGTCCACTGGAACGGCAAGTTCCAGGGTATCCTTATCAAATGACGGCGGCGCGACGGTAACGCACCGGGGGCTAGGCGCGGCGGGGGCGGCGAACAAGGGCGGGACGGGAACGGATTATCCATATAAAGCGGCGCTCCGGTGACGCATACCGATACATATTCCCGTCGGCGTTAATCTGTATGCCGTTATCGAATATGGAAACCCGGTAGACATAGGGTTGACAATCGAAAGCAAAAGGGGGTATTGTGGCGCATAAGGCAAACCCCCCGTTGCCCGGTGCATTATATTTTGGAGGGAAGGTATGCTAAAGATAGGCCATGAGGTCGTCCGGCCTGGCAAGTACCACGGCGACTCGCCCGTCACTATCCAGGTCCCCGAAGAGCTGGAATCGGTGCCGGGGATTCCCCTCACCAGCCGCGAAGTTGACTGGTACGCCAGGGAATACCCCCTGGAAACCATGAACATCACCGAGCGGGCATCCCGTGACTGGGCCAACGCCATCCGCGACCAGCACGTCGAGATGCGGGAAATCCGCAAGGAACACGACCGCCTGAATCAGCCCCTGATTCTGGCCGCCCGCATGACCAGCGAGCAGGAACCGACGGCGGAGCCCACCGGCGAAGACGTAACCGAGTCGATCAAGAACAAGGCCCGGGAACTCGGCTACATCGAAGTCGGCATCACCGCCTACGACCACCGCTACACCTACCAGAGCAAGAAGGACTGGGTCCAGTTCCCCAACGCCATCTGCTTGGCCTACGAACAGGACTTCGAGCCGACCCAGACCATCCCCAGCATTGACGCCGAGATCGTCCACTCCAGCACCTACCGCACCGAGGGCGCGGCCGGCCTGGAGCTGGCGAAGCACATCCAGTCCCTCGGCTACCGGGCGCAGGTGCACAGCCCCAACGACAACACCGGCCCCTACATCCCGATGTTCGTTGCGGCCGGCCTCGGCTCCCTAGGCGCCTGCGGCTACCTGCTGACCCCCCACGTCGGCTCCCGCTGCCGCATCATGATTATCACCACCGACGCCAACGTCACCCATGACTCGCCGGTGGACTACGGCATCCACGCCTTCTGCCAGGTGTGCCAGGTCTGCGTGAACCGCTGCCCGGGCCGCGCCCTGATGCGCGACAAGATCTGGTGGCGGGGCATCGAAAAGAACAAGCTCTACTTCAAGCGCTGCCGCCCGGTCATGGCCCGCTACCTCGGCTGCGGCATCTGCATGAAGGTCTGCCCGATCCAGAAGTACGGCATGGCGACGGTGATGGAACACTACGCCGCCACCGGCCAGGTGCTGGGCAAGGGCACCCACGACCTGGAAGGCTACGAACTCGAGGGCAAGGGCTACTTCGGCCCCGGCGAAATGCCGGTCTTCGAGCGCGAATTCTTCTCGGCTATGCCTCACGGCGACACCGAGGAGTTCGCCTTCGACAACTTCCGCCAGCGCGCCATGGACAACGGCGGCGTCATCTCCGACGATATGCTGGAAGAGTTCCGCACGGAGGTCGCCCGCGGCCTGCAACAGTCCCGCGACAACATCGGCATGATGCAGGAAGAAGACTACATCTAGCCTTCGCCCCGCATCGCAACCCGTCGGAATCACGGGGGGCGGCGTTTCGCCGCCCCCTTTCCGTTGACGTCTCATTCCATTCAGGTAAAATATCATTCATAAAGATTCCTTGAACGGAGTCGGTGAACAGGGTAGGGATCCTTTGCCCTGCCCATAAGCCCAAATAAAAGGAGGGAGTATGCCAGAGTATTCTACTCTAAGGATGGACGTATCCGTCCTTACGGAAGAACGCGAGGACAGATGGGCTTTTTACGTCCACGAATTCGGTTTCACGGTTTACTCCGAAACCGAGCAGGGGGGAGAGGCCGCCGTTAATGATGCCATCAGTGCGTTGCTGAGCAGTTTCCGTGGCGACGACTCTAGGCTGCGGAAATTTTTGGACGCCCATCAAGTAAAGCACAGCTTTGGGGCAGTGGAAGATGCTGGCGATCCACCCCTCACCAGCATGGTGCTCCGGGAAATAGAGGTGCCGCTTGCCGTTGCCGTCTAGCCTCACCGGCATCGAAGTCAACGCCTTGCTTGCGGAAATTGGCTTACGCGAAGACTACCGGACCGGCCAAGCCACCGTATTTGTAGATCCGGCGGACGATACCAAAACAGTAGTAATTCAGGAAGGTTGGGACATTTCAACCAGTGATCTAGTCCGCAATCTCGAACGGAATGGATTTGACTCCTCCAAGCTCTTGGATGCTTACGAAAAGTTGTATCGCGCAGGCTAGTTTTCGACAATCCTAATTCGCAAGCAAGGCACCCGCCGAGCGAAAAGCGGGCCGGAACAAAATCCGGCCCGCTTTCGTATCTGCGCTTGAATAAATCCGATACACTGGCATGGCAGATTGACGCGCCTATGGGAAATGCCTAGAATGCGCTTATTCCTTATGGCATTGCTTCTATCAGGAGAGGGAATATGCCGGAAACAAAAGTTGACGTTGAATTGATCGCCCACCTGCTGCGCCGGGCCGGGTTCGGCGCCACCCGCGAAGAACTGGCCGCCTGCGCCGACAAGGGCTATGCGGCTGTCGTTGAAGAACTGCTGGCCCCCAGAGAAGAGCGGCGCATCAGCGACTACCTAGTGCGCCGGTTCCACCCGGAACTTTCCGGGATGATGGGCCCCCTGGCCCCCGGCGAAAACTGGCTGTACCGCATGGCGACCACCACTACCCCGTTGCAGGAGAAAATGACCCTGTTCTGGCACGGCATTTTCGCCACCGGCTACGCCAAAGTCATCCATGGCAAAGCGCTTTCCGACCAGACCCGGATGTTCCGCCGCCACGCTACGGGCAGCCTCCGCACCCTGTTGCTGGAGCTGTCCAAAGACCCGGCTATGATTATCTGGCTGGACAACCAAGACAACCACAAGGGCGCCATCAACGAAAACTACGGGCGGGAACTGCTGGAGCTGTTCTCTATGGGCGTGGGCAACTACACCGAAGCGGATATCAAGGAGTGCGCCCGCGCCTTCACCGGCTGGACTATCGCCAACCGCCGGTATATGGAACTGCGCTCCCAGCGGGATTCCGACTGGCCCTATGGCCGCATTTCTTGGCATTTCGAGTTTCACCCCGAAGACCACGACGACGACGAAAAGACGTTCTTGGGTGAAACCGGCAACTGGAACGGCGACGACATCGTAGACATCATCTGCCAGCAGCCCGCCACCGCCCGGTTCATCGCCCGCCACCTCTACAGCTTCTTCGTGGCCGACGAGCCGCCGGTGCCGGAGTGGCCCTACACCCCGCCCGCCGACCCCCAGGCCATTGAAATCCTGACCCAAGCCTACTTCGACAACGATTACAACATTGGCGCGATGCTGCGGACGCTTTTCAACTCCGATTTTTTCCAGTCGCCGGAAGCCCGCTACACCAAAGTCAAGAGTCCGGTGGAACTGGTGGCCGGCGTCCTGCGGCTCACCGGCGAATTTGACCGGCCCCGCTACGAAATCCTGGAGCGCTACAACCAGGCGTCCTATATGGGGCAGATACTCAACAACCCGCCCAGCGTCGAAGGCTGGCATCAAGGCACCGACTGGCTGGACAGCGGCACGCTGGTGGAGCGCATCAACTTCGCCAGCCAGCAGATTGGCGACACGGACAAGCCGGGCATCCGGGCGATGATTGACCGCATCAACGCCCAACTCAGCGAAACCACCTCCCCGGAGCGGCTGGTGGACGCCTGCCTAGAGGAAGTCGGGGCGCTGTCGGTAGAGGAAGCCACCCGCCGCGAGCTGGTCCGCTTCTCCGCCAGCAGCCTGTCCAAAACGCCCAACGGCCCGGGCCACACCCCCGCCCGCCAGCACATCGCCGACGTACTCCAGATGGTTGCCGCCACCCAAGAATTTCAGCGGTCATAAGCAATCCCCACCCCGGCGGGCGGAGGCGTTCTGCTCCAGCGAATCAGGCCAAGAAAGTCAGAATGGTGGTGTCCCGGTGACCACGCAGAGCTTGAAACCGCGACAGGATTCAACGCAAACGCAGCCGCCGCCGGCCGCGGCCGAGCCGTATGGCCCCATAGTGCTGCGGCTGGCCCCCGCCGTGCGGCTAACGGACGCGCAGTTGGAAAAGCTGTGCGCCTTGAACCCTGACATTCGCCTCGAGCTCAATGCCCAGGGAGAACTGGAGCTAATGCCCCCTGTACTCGGATTTACCGGAAACCAAGAATCCAACATTAACGCAGATTTGGGCATTTGGGCCAGAGTCGACGGCAGTGGCCTAGTCTTTAGTGCGTCCACTGGTTTCACCCTGCCCAACCGGGCGTTGCGCTCCCCCGACGCATCGTGGGTTCTCAAAACCCGCTTGGCGGAATTGACCGACGAGCAGAAACGCGGGTTTCCGCAAATCTGCCCTGACTTCGTGATAGAACTGCGCTCCAGCTCCGACAGACTGAGCGTGGTGCGCCGCAAAATGGACGAATATATGGAGAACGGCGCCCGGCTGGGCTGGCTGATCGACCCGCTGGAACTGCGGGCGCACATTTACCGCCCCAATACGCCCGTCGAAATACTGGATCGTCCGCAATCCCTTTCCGGCGAACCGGAATTGCCCGGATTCACCCTGGACCTGAACCCTATCTGGGAGCCGGCCTTTTAACCGGCCCCCGCCAAAAACGGATGATATGGTGGTGTCCCGGTGACCACTCAGAGCTTGAAACCGCGACAGGATTCAACGCAAACGCAGCCCGTGCCGGCCGCGGCCGAGCCGTATGGCCCCATCGTGTTGCGGCTGGCCCCCGCCGTGCGGCTAACGGACGCGCAGTTGGAAGAGCTGTGCGCGTTGAACCCTGACATTCGCCTCGAGCTCAACGCCCAGGGAGAACTGGAGCTAATGCCCCCTACATTCGGATTTACCTCAAACCAGGAATCCGGCATTAACAGACAGTTGGGCAATTGGGCCGAGGCAGACGGCAGAGGCCTAGTCTTTAGTCCGTCCATTGGTTTCACTTTGCCCAACCGGGCGTTGCGCTCTCCCGACGCATCGTGGGTTCTCAAAACCCGCTTGGCGGAATTGACCGATGAGCAGAAACGCGGGTTCCTGCAAATCTGCCCCGATTTCGTAATAGAACTGCGCTCCAGCTCCGACAGACTGAGCGTGGTGCGCCGCAAAATGGACGAATATATGGAGAATGGCGCCCGGCTGGGCTGGCTGATCGACCCGCTGGAACTACGGGCGCACATTTACCGCCCCAATACGCCCGTCGAAATACTGGAGCGTCCGCAATCCCTTTCCGGCGAACCGGAATTGCCGGGATTCACCCTGGACCTGAACCCTATCTGGGAGCCGGCCTTTTAACCGGCGCCAGCCAAAAACGGATGATATGGTGGTGTCCCGGTGACCACGCAGAGCTTGAAACCGCGACAGGATTCAACGCAAACGCAGCCGCCGCCGGCCGCGGCCGAGCCGTATGGCCCCATCGTGCTGCGGCTGGCCCCCGCCGTGCGGCTAACGGACGCGCAGTTGGAAGAACTGTGTGCCTTGAATCCTGATATTCGCATCGAGCTCAACGCCCAGGGAGAACTGGAGCTAATGCCCCCTGCATTCATATTTACCTCAAACCAGAACTCCGGAATTAACAGACAGTTGGGCAATTGGGCCGAGGCAGACAACAGGGGCTTAACCTTCGACTCGTCCGGCGGTTTCACCTTGCCCAATCGGGCGTTGCGCTCCCCCGATGCCTCGTGGGTTCTCAAATCCCGCTTGGCAGAATTGACCGACGAACAGAAACGCGGGTTTACGCAAATCTGCCCTGATTTCGTGATAGAACTGCGCTCCAGCTCCGACAGACTGAGCCTATTGCGCCGCAAAATGGACGAATACATCGCCAACGGTGCCAGGCTAGGCTGGCTGATCGACCCGCTGGAACTGCGGGCGCACATTTACCGCCCCAATACCCCCGTCGAAACACTGGAGCGCCCGCAATCCCTTTCCGGCGAACCGGAATTGCCCGGATTCACCCTGTACCTGAACCCTATCTGGGAACCGGCCTTTTAACCGGCGCCCGACAAAACCGGATGATATGGTGGTGTCCCGGTGACCACTCAGAGCTTGAAACCGCGACAGGATTCAACGCAAACGCAGCCCGTGCCGGCCGCGGCCGAGCCGTATGGCCCCATAGTGCTGCGGCTGGCCCCCGCCGTGCGGCTAACGGACGCGCAGTTGGAAGAGCTGTGCGCCTTGAATCCTGATATTCGCCTCGAGCTCAACGCCCAGGGAGAACTGGAGCTAATGCCCCCTGTACTCGGATTTACCGGAAACCAAGAATCCAACATTAACGCAGATTTGGGCATTTGGGCCAGAGTCGACGGCAGTGGCCTAGTCTTTAGTGCGTCCACTGGTTTCACCCTGCCCAACCGGGCGTTGCGCTCCCCTGACGCATCGTGGGTTCTCAAATCCCGCTTGGCGGCATTGACCGACGAGCAGAAACGCGGGTTCCTGCAAATCTGCCCTGATTTCGTGATAGAACTGCGCTCCAGCTCCGACAGACTGAGCGTGGTGCGCCGCAAAATGGACGAATATATGGAGAACGGCGCCCGGCTGGGCTGGCTGATCGACCCGATGGAACTCCGGGCGCACATTTACCGCCCCAATGCGCCCGTCGAAATACTGGATCGTCCGCAATCCCTTTCCGGCGAACCGGAATTGCCCGGCTTCACGCTAGATCTGAACCCTATCTGGGAGCCGGCCTTTTAACCGGCCCCCGCCAAAAACGGATGATATGGTGGTGTCCCGGTGACCACGCAGAGCTTGAAACCGCGACAGGATTCAACGCAAACGCAGCCGACGGCGGCCGCGGTAGAGCCGTATGGCCCCATAGTGCTGCGGCTGGCCCCCGCCGTGCGGCTAACGGACGCGCAGTTGGAAGAACTGTGCGCCTTGAACCCCGACATTCGCATCGAGCTCAACGCCCAGGGAGAACTGGAGCTAATGCCCCCTGCACTCATAATTACCGGGAAACGGAACTCAAGAATTACCGCCCGTCTGGATGTCTGGGCCGAGGGCGACGGCAGGGGCATAGCCGTAGACTCGTCCGGCGGTTTCACCCTGCCCAACGGCGCGTTGCGCTCTCCCGACGCATCGTGGGTTCTCAAAACCCGCTTGGCGGAATTGACCGATGAGCAGAAACGCGGCTTTACGCAAATCTGCCCCGATTTCGTGATAGAACTGCGCTCCAGCTCCGACAGACTGAGCGTGGTGCGCCGCAAAATGGACGAGTACATCGCCAACGGCGCCCGGCTGGGCTGGCTGATCGACCCGTTGGAACTGCGGGCGCACATTTACCGCCCCAATACGCCCGTCGAAACACTGGAGCGCCCGCAATCCCTTTCCGGCGAACCGGAATTGCCGGGCTTCACCCTAGACTTGAACCCTATCTGGGAGCCGGCCTTCTGACCGGCCCCGCCAAAAACAACTTTCGAGGCGCAGCTATGACCACCGCACAGAGAACCGGGTTTCTGGAATACTCCCACACTATGGGCATGACGGTCATGGAAGGCCGGGGGTTCTACTATCCCGTGGATACCGCCGTGGGCAAGAACGACCGCCTCTACGTCATCAGCCGCAGCAAGGAGGAAACCGCCCGCGGCATCCGCGTCACTATGTGCGACGGCGACAGCGGATATTACGGCAACTTCGGCGGCTACGGCCACGGCGGGGGGCAGTTCGTCTGGCCCGCCTGCGGCGCGGTGGACAGCCAGGGGCGCTTTTTCATCAGCGACGAAAAGCTGAACCGCATCACCGCCTACGACGAAAGCGGCTACTACCTGTTTCACTGGGGGCAGTCCGGCTCCGGCGATGGCGAGCTGGATACGCCCTCGGGCCTAGCCTTCGACAGCCAAGACAACATCTGCGTCGCCGACACCTACAACAACCGGGTGCAGAAATTCACCGCCAACGGCCGCTTCCTGCTGTCCATCGGCGGCGATGGCCAGCAGGGCCTCAGCCTGCCTTGGGGGCTGACCGCCGACGCGCAGGATAACCTCTACGTCGCCGACTTCGGCAACGATTGCGTAAAGAAATTTTCCCCGTCCGGCGAGTTCCTGGCCGCCTTCGGCTCCCCGGGCCGGGGCGAGGGCCAGTTTACCCGCCCCGCTTCGGTGGCCGTTGACCGCGACGGTTACATCTACGTGGCCGACTGGGGCAACGAGCGGGTGCAGGTGCTGGACGCCGCCGGCAACTTCGTGCAGTCGCTGCGGGGCCAAGCCACCCTGTCGCCGTGGGCCTCCAACTTCCTCAGCATCAACGTCGAGGAAGCCGCCGCCCGCGCCACCGCCGACCTAGATATGGAAATAGACTACTTCGTGGACGACCCCCACGAAGAATCGTCCCACATCGAAAAGTATTTCTGGTGCCCGGTTTCGGTTAAGCTGGACAGCCAGGGCTATCTCTACGTAACCGAAACCAACCGCCACCGGCTCCAGGTCTACCGGCGCAGCGAACCCCAAAATTAACCGCCGGGAATACCGGAAACACCGGGAACGCCGGGAACACTAGGCACACCGGCAAGAACCATAAAATCTCCGTGAACTCCGCGGTTAAACGAAAGGAGCTGAACATTATGGTTTCGACGAAACGCGAGCGGTCTCTGGTCGTCATCGAGCTGAACGGCGGAAACGACGCCCTGAACACCCTGATTCCCTTCAACAACGGCCTGTATTACGACTACCGGCCCGGCATCGGCATACCGCAACCGGAAGTGCTGCCCATCAACGGCGAATACGGCTTCAACCCCAATATGGCCCCGGTCAAGAATCTGTGGGACAGTGGCGAGCTGGCCGTCATCAACGGCATCGGCTACCCCCAGCCCAACCGCTCCCACTTCCGCTCGCGGGACATCTGGTATACCGCCGAGCCGGAAAGCATCGGCACCCAGGGCTGGCTGGGGGCCGCCATCCGCGACCTCGACGCCCAAGGCGAGAACGTCCTTACCGGCGTCAACTTCGGGCGCGGCCTGCCCCGCGCCCTAGTCTGCAAGGGCGTGCCGGTGGCCTCGGTGGGCAACCTAGAAACCTACGGCCTGCTACCCGACATTGACGACGAAAACGTGCGCCACCACGCCCTAGACGCCCTAGGCCGGATGTACGGCCCGGCCGGGGGCCGGGACATCGTGGCCCAGGCCCTGAGCGAGAACGGCTCCCAGGCCCTGATGGGCGCCGACATCCTCCGCACCGCGCCGGAGCGGTACTCCTCCGGCGTGGAGTACGCCGACACGCCCATCTCCCAAAGCCTGAAGAGCGCGGCCCAAGTGATGAGCGCCGGCCTCGGCACCCGCATCCTCTACGCCCAGCACGGCAGCTTTGACACCCACAGCAACGAGCTCCAGTCCCACGCCAAGCTGTGGCAGGACGCTTCGACGGCCATCAGCGATTTCACCGAAGACCTGAAGCAGCAGGGCCTTTGGGATGATACGCTGGTGCTGGTGTGGTCGGAGTTCGGGCGGCGCGTCCGCGACAACGGCACCGGCTGCGACCACGGCTCCGGCGGCGTGGCCTTCGTATTCGGCGGCTCGGTGCAGGGCGGGCTGTACGGGCAATACCCGTCGCTGCGCGAGGCCGACCTGTCCGAGGGCGACCTGGCCTACACCACCGACTTCCGCTCCACCTACGCCACCATCCTAGACCGCTGGCTGGCCCTCGACCCCGACCCTATAGTCCACGGCCAGTTCGAGCAGTTCAACTTCATCAGCCGCTAACCCCGGCCGCCCGGCACACGGAAATGTAGGGGCGGGCTTTATGCCCGCCCTTATATTGAGAAAATTGCGAAATTACTTCCGCTGTCTGTCCTTCGGAACAAAGCCCTGTCCTTCGGAACGAACCCCTGTCATTCTGAGCAAAGCGAAGAATCCCGACTTGGGCGGTGAGACCCTTCGCTCTGCTCAGGGTGACATTGAGGGATTCAGACAACCCCCCGGCCCGCATCCAAACCGGGTTGACGGCGCGGCGGCCCGGCCATAAACTCGGATTACGGCATCCCGCAGCCGTCATTCCATCTGCGCCCGCCGCGAGGCCCGTTATGACCACCAAGCCCGTTGCCCCGGCGCTGGACGCGCCTGACATCATCCAGTTTGCCCCCCCGCCGCCCGATGAGATGACTGCTTTTTTTAAGGTCAATTTCCCCGGCTACCCCAATTCCCTAGCCGACCACTTCGGCAGCCCGGAAACCACCATCATAACCAGCGAAATCGCGGCGGCCCTGATGCTCACCCCAGACTGGGAGGGTGTGCGTTATCCCGACCTGCTCATCGCTTTCAACGTTGACCCGGTAGCCGGTTTGGCCCGAAACGGCTATCTCATCCCCGAACAGGGCAAGCCGCCGGATTTCGTGCTGGAAATCGCCTCGGAAAGAACCGGATACCGCGACGAAACCGTCAAGCGCCTTGATTACGCTGGGATGGGCGTCCCCGAGTACTGGCGGTTCGACCCCACCGGCGGCCGTTTCTACCGCATCCACCACACCCACATAGCCGGCGACCGGCTGCTGAACGGCGAATACCAGCCCATAACCATCCACCGGATAGACGATGCGCATTACTGGGGCCACAGCGGCGTGCTGAACCTAGACTTGTGCTGGGAAAACGGCGAACTGCGCTGGTACGACCCGGCGGCCCAACGCTACCTGCCCACCTTCGACGACGAGCGGGCCGCCCGCATGGCCGCCGAGTCCCGCGCCGATGCCGAGGGCAACCGCGCCGACGCCGCCGAAGCCCGCGTCCGCCAACTGGAGGCCCAGCTCCGCCGCCAGCAAAACCCCGGCCCGCCGGAAACGCCTTAAGTGCAGACGGTTATATTGGCGTGGTATGATGGCCGCGTTGCCCCAATCCCACCTTTGCGCCCGCCGCGAGGCCCGTTATGACCACCAAGCCCTTTGCCCCGGCGCCGGACGCGCCGGATGCGCCGGGCATCATCCAGTTTGCCCCCCCACCGCCCGATGAGATGACTGCTTTCTTTAAGGTAAATTTCCCCGGCTACCCCAATTCCCTAGCCGACCACTTCGGCAGCCCGGAAACCACCATCATCACCAGCGAAATCGCGGCGGCCCTGCTACTTACCCCAGACTGGGAGGGTGTGCGCTATCCCGACCTGCTCATCGCTTTCAACGTTGACCCGGCCGCCGGGCTGGCCCGCAACGGCTACCTCATCCCGGAGCAGGGCAAGCCGCCGGATTTCGTGCTGGAAATCGCCTCGGAAAGAACCGGATACCGCGACGAAACCGTCAAGCGCCAAGACTACGCTGGGATGGGTGTTCCCGAATACTGGCGGTTCGACCCCACGGGCGGCCGATTCTACCGCGTCCACCGGACGCACATAGCAGGCGACCGGCTGGTTGACGGCGAATACCAGCCCATCACCATCCACCGCACCGACGCCGAACATTACTGGGGCCACAGCGACGCCCTGAACCTAGACTTGTGCTGGGAGAACGGCGAACTGCGCTGGTACGACCCGGCGGCCCAACGCTACCTGCCCACCTTCGACGACGAGCGGGCCGCCCGCCTTGCAGAGTCTAATCGTGCCGACGCCGAGCGAGCCGCCCGCCTTGCCGAGTCTAATCGCGCCGACGCCGAGCGAGCCGCCCGCATCGCTGCCGAGGCCCGCGTCCGCCAACTGGAGGCCCAGCTCCGCCGCCAGCAAAACCCCGGCCCGCCGGAAACGCCTTAAGCGCAGACGACTGCGAAATTGCCCTTTGTCGCCCCGCCCCTTTTTCACCCTGAGCGTCCCTTTGTCACCCTGAGCGAAGCGAAGGGCCTCACTGCCCAAGCCAAGATTCTTCGCTTTGCTCAGAATGACAGGCAGCCAGAATGACAGACGCCAGAGTGACAGACAGCGGTTGCAATTTCGCAATTTTCTCTTATATTGGCGTGGTATGATGGCCGCGTTGCCTTATCCCACCTTTGCGCCGCGAGGCCCGTTATGATGCTGAAGCCCGTTGCCCCGGTGCTGGACGCGCCTGACATCATCCAGTTTGCCCCCCCGCCGCCCGATGAGATGACTGCTTTCTTTAAGGTCAATTTCCCCGGCTACCCCAATTCCCTGGCCGACCACTTCGGCAGCCCGGAAACCACCATCATCACCAGCGAAATCGCCGCGGCCCTGATGCTCACCCCAGACTGGGAGGGCGTGCGCTATCCCGACCTGCTCATCGCTTTCAATGTTGACCCGGTAGCTGGCCTGGCCCGCAACGGCTACCTCATCCCCGAGCAGGGCAAGCCGCCGGATTTCGTGCTGGAAATCGCCTCGGAAAGAACCGGATACCGCGATGAAACCGTCAAGCGGCAGGATTACGCTGGGATGGGCGTCCCCGAATACTGGCGGTTCGACCCCACGGGCGGCCGATTCTACCGCGTCCACCGCACGCACATAGCCGGCGACCGGCTGGTGGATGGCGAATACCAGCCCATAACCATCCACCGGACGGACGCTGAGCATTACTGGGGCCACAGCGATGTCCTGAACCTGGACTTGTGCTGGGAGAAGGGCGAACTGCGCTGGTACGACCCGGCGGCCCAACGCTACCTGCCCACCTTCGACGACGAGCGGGCCGCCCGCCGCGCCGCCGAGTTCCGCGCAGATGCCGCCCAAGCCCAGCGCGACACTGCCAGAGCCCAACGCGACGCTGCCCGAGCACAGCGCGACGACGCCCAAGCCCGCGTCCGCCAACTGGAGGCCCAGCTTCGCCGCCAGCAAAGCCCCGGCCCGCCGGAAACGCCTTAAGCGCAGATGATAGCGAAGGGCGTCACCGCCCAAGCTTGGAAACACCCCCCCAAAACCGCCGCGGCTATAGCTGGAAATCCGCCACCGGCGCGGCGGCGCTGGCGGGCTGCTCCTGACGGAGCGCGTCGGCCAGCTTGGCCAGCTCCGCCTCGTAGGTCGCTGGGTCGCCGGGCCGCAGGTCGAATATGACGTTTTCGGCGGCCATCGTGCGGGCGGCGCGGGTGCTGGGGCGCTTCAGCCCGTCGTCGGGCGCTACGAAATAGAGCAGCCAGCGGTCGGCGGACTGTTGCTTGTTGCGGGCCGCCGTGATGTCGTTAAGGATGGCTTCCGTATCCATCGCGCGGGACGAGGCTACCACTATCAGCTTGTCATAGTTGCGCAGCCACCGTTCCACTTCCTCTTGATCGGATGAGCTTAGGCGCGATACCAACGCGCTGCCCCGCACTCGCTCGGAAAACACCCAATTGCTGACCCCCAACGCGCTCAGGCCGTCGCTCAACCGGCGGGCAAATTCCTCGTCGCCGTCGCGGCAGGCTATGTAGCACTCCGTCAGAGCGGGCGGCGCGGCGGCGATGGTTTCCTGGAAAGACGCCACCGACGGCGGAACCCCGGCCCCGGCCAGAAAAGCGGCGGGAACCAGCCCGCCGGAACGGTACAGCGTATCCAGCCCGATAGTGCTGGGCGCGTCGTGGCGCGTCTGCTCCAGCCCGGCCGCGGCCCGCAGGTCGCAGTCCTGAAACACGGTGTAGCCCAGCGCCGCGCCGGTTAAGTCGGCCCCGGTCAAGTCGCAGCCCCAGACTTGGGTTTGGAACAAGTCGGCGCCGTTCAGCGTCGCGCCCGACAGGTTGGCCCGCACCAGAGACGCCCCGGCAAAGCTGGCGCCGGTAAAATTCGCCCCGGACAAGTTGGCCCCGATAAGACTGGTGCGCTGGAGATTGACGTTGGTCAGATTCGCCCCGGACAAGTTGGCGTCCGACAGTATGGCGCGATCCAAGTCGGCCCCGGTCAGGTCGGCCCCCCGCAGGTCGGCCCCCCGCATATTCGCCCCGTTGAAAAGGGCGCCGGTAAGGTTGGCTTCCCGCATATCGGCATGATACAGATGGCAGGGGTTGAGAAAGCAGCCGGAAAGATTGGCCCGCCGCATCACCGCGCCCATCAAATCGGCGTGGCGCAGGTCGGAGCCGCTGATATTAACCTGCGGAACGCGGGCGTAACTCATATAGGCCGCGTTCAGGTCGAATGACTCATTGGGGTTGGCTTCCCGCCAGCGGGCCACCACATCCCGGCCCCGCCGCACCAGTTGCACGTGCTCCATATTCGCCATAATCGCCGCTCCCGGACAACATCGGATAATAACCGGATTTTAGCACACAGGCGGGCGGCGGGGAATTTGGCCCGGCGGGATTCAGAGAAACCTGTCATTCCGAGCAACCCCCTGTCATTCTGAGCAAAGCGAAGAATCTCGCCTTGGGCGGTGAGACCCTTCGCTCCGCTCAGGGTGACAAAGGGGCCGCTTCAGAGTGACAAAGTGGCAGAGCGGACAAAGGCGCAGGTTGACAAAGGGGGAACCCAAGGCGACATTCGCTTTGCTCAGGGTGACAAAGGGGCAGTACGCAATTTTCTCGACTTCAGGCCGCCGACTGGATGACGGCCCGGCGGTGGGTGCCTTCCCCGATTTTGCGCTCCCCCCCGGATTCCGGCACGTGGTACGCCTCGACCCGGAAAGTCAGCCGGTTGCGGTCTACCTCCGTCAGCTCTGCTCTGGCCCGGATGGTGTCGCCGATGTCGGCGGGGGCCAAGTGGCGCACATTCACCTCGAACCCCACCGTGGTTTCACCAGCGGACAGGTGCGCGGCCACGCTTTCCATTGACGCCTGCTCCATCAACTGAATCATCGAGGGCGTGCTGAACTTGGGAACGTGGGGGGCCACGTTGGCCTCGCTTACCACGGTTTGCGTATCGCCCTTCAGTCCGGCCTTCAGGTCTGGGCCTGGCATAATTCTAGCCTCGCTTCCGTCGGAATAAGAGGAAATCCATCGGATACCGATGTATTTATAATAGCAGAAAACGGCGGGCGTTTCCGCCCGCCCGCCGGGTCTGCCCGGGCCTACCCCGCCGCCGAGGGGTTCAGCGCCCGCTCGATGGCGAGCCACACCGGAGCCAGGTACAAGCGGGCGAAAGGCTCCGTATCCGCCAAATCGCCCGCCGCCACCCACTGGCACAGGTCTATGTCCTCCGACAGCTCCGGGGTCAGCGGGTCGGTGAGCTTGCCCGCGTAGTCCAGCAGGAACCAGTCCACCGTCTTGTTCACCGGGCCGTAGGAGTAATAGGAAATATAGCTGGAGCGGCAAAGGGGTTCCCGGATGGAGAGCAGGGCCGGATTCAGCCCCGTTTCCTCGCAAATTTCCCTTATGGCGCAGAGCTCCGGCGGTTCGTCGCCGTCCCGCTTGCCCTTGGGCAAGTCCCAGAGATGATGCTTTCTTATCAACAGAGCGTGGCCGTCGGCCAGCACCAGCCCGCCGGCGGCCGCCATCTGCGGCAGCTCATCCCTCATGGATAAAAAACCGCTCCATAATCGCCACCTGATCCCGGTTCAGCCCCGGGAAAAGCACCCCGTCCACCGTCAAGTCCAGCAGCTCCTCCGGTTCCGCCCCGTCCCGCAGCGACGGATGAATCAGCCCCAGCTCCTCGTAGCCGAACCGCTCCAGTAGCCAATGAATCGCGTTCAGCAGGGCCTGCTGCTTGTTGTCGGAATTGATGATTACCCAAGGGGCGTAATCGGTCGAGGTGACCGCGAACATCCGCTCCTTGAAATAGGTTAGCAACTGCCACCGCTCGGCGGCCTTGCGGTCGTTGGGCGAGTATTTCCAATACTGGAGTTCGCTGCCCTGCCGCAGCTTGAACCGCAGATCCTGGGACTCCTGGGACACCGAAAGGTAGATTTTTATCAGGGAAATCCCCTCATCCACCAGACTTTGCTCCCATTCGTTGACCCGGTTCATAAAGTAATCGTACTGCCGCATCGAGCAGTAGCCCATAGTGGGCTGAATCATCGCGCGGGAGTACCAGGAGCGGTCAAAGACTACGATGTTGCCCTTTTCCGGCATCATCTTGTAATGCCGCCCCAGCCAGTTGCGCATAGCCTGGGGCGTAGGCGTCCCTTGGGTAACAATCCGGGCCGACTTGGGGTTGAGGTAGTGGGTGATGCCGGTGGAGGTTTTCCCCTTGCCCGCGGCGTCCCGCCCCTCCAGCACGATGGCTAACCGCTGGCCCTCGGACACCACCCACTCCTGCAACGAAAGCAGATGCACCCGCAAGGCCCGCAACTCGGCCCGGTAAGCCTGATAGGAAAGGTCGCGAAACTCCGGCACATCGTGGGTAAGAACCCTGGTTTCGGGTAATATGGCCGATTTTGTCTGCATACGTTCGACTAACATCATATCGCGTCACGCCCGACCCCGTAATGTGAGCATTGTGAGTATGCGGAACTATGTTAATCAGCGATAACGCGGTAGTCAACCAATAGCCCCCAAACGATTGCGAAATTACTCCCGCCCCCCGCCATTCCGCCCGCCCGTCATTCCCGCGCCGCCCCCCGTCATTCCCGCCCCGCACCGTCATTTCCGCCCCGCACCGTCATTCCCGCGAAAGCGGGAATCCACAGCCCTTGTCTGAATCAGGATTTGCCGGATTATAAGGATTCGCCGGATGGGGGAAATCCTGAAAATCCTCAAATCCGGCAAATCCTGATTCAGACAATCCCCCCACGGCCTTTGCTCGCCGGAGCGTCTGGATTCCCGCGAAAGCGGGAATCCACAGCCTTTGTCTGAATCAGGATTTTCAGGATTAAAGGATTCGCCGGATGGAGTAAATCCTGAAAATCCTCAAATCCGGCAAATCCTGATTCAGACAATCCCCCCACGGCCTTTGCCTCGCCGTACCGTCATTCCCGCGAAAGCGGGAATCCACGGCCCTTGTCTGAATCAGGATTTTCAGGATTAAAGGATTCGCCGGATGGGGGAAATCCTGAAAATCCTCAAATCCGGCAAATCCTGATTCAGACAATCCCCCCACGGCCTTTGCTCGCCGGAGCGTCTGGATTCCCGCTTTCGCGGGAATCCACGGCCCTTGTCTGAATCAGGATTTTCAGGATTAAAGGATTCGCCGGATGGGGTAAATCCTGAAAATCCTCAAATCCGGCAAATCCTGATTCAGACAATCCCCCCACGGCCTTTGCTCACCGGAGCGTCTGGATTCCCGCTTTCGCGGGAATGACGGGATGATTTCGGCAATATCAATACACGTTAAGACTACCGCCCCCCGCCCCCCGCTTGAACCGATGGCGGCATTCGGATAACATTCAGGCAAGGGGCGTACAGTTATGTCAAAAAAGCGGGATTTCACATCCGTCACCGATTTGTCCCCGGCGGAAACCCGGCGGCTGGTGCAGCGGGCCGCCGATGGCAAGGCCGCCGCCGGGCCGCCGGGCCGCGCCGCGCCGCTGGCCGGAAAGTCGGTGGCGCTGCTGTTTGAGAAGCCGTCGCTGCGCACCAAAGTCAGTTTTCAGGTCGGCGTGGCGCAGTTGGGCGGCTATTCCCTGTATCTAGGCGGCGAGGAAGTCGGCTTGGGAGCGCGGGAGCCCATTTCCGACGTGGCCCGTGTGCTGTCCGGCTACGTAGACTGCATCGTGGCCCGCGTCTTTAGCCACCGGCACCTAGAGGAACTGGCCCGCTACGCCTCGGTTCCGGTGATTAACGCCCTGTCCGACTGGGAACACCCCTGCCAGATTATGGCCGACCTGCTGACCGTTTACGAGCATAAAGGCGGCCTTGATGGGCTGACCCTGGCCTACATCGGCGACGGCAACAACGTGGCCCGCAGCCTGTGTCTGGCCCTGCCCGCGGTGGGAATGAGCTTCCATTGCGCCTCCCCCGACGGGTACGAACTGGACGCCGCATCGGTGGCCGCCGCCGAAGCCCGCGGCGGCCGGACGCGAATTATGCGCTCCCCGTCCGAAGCGGTAGCCGACGCCGACGTGGTCTATACCGACGTCTGGGCCAGTATGGGCCAAGAAACCGAAGCGGCGCAGCGGCGCCAGCAATTCGCCGGCTACACCGTAGACCCGGCGCTGATGGCCCAAGCCCGCCCCGGCGCCCTGTTCATGCACGATATGCCCGCCCATTACGGCGAGGAAGTCCCGCCCGGTATGCTGGAGCATCCGCAGTCCGTAGCCTACCCGCAGGCCCATAACCGCCTGCACGCCCAAAAAGCCCTGCTGGAGTTCCTGCTGAACGACACCTAATCCCTAAACCTTTTCAACGCCGAGGACGCAGACAATTTATGACTCCCGGTATTATCTCTGCGCCCTCTGCGAATCCTCTGCGCTCTCTGCGTTAAAAAAACCCGTTGTCAAAAAAACCGTCAAGGTAACAACCGATGCCCCTGCCAATCATCGCCATTGTCGGACGCCCCAACGTGGGCAAGTCATCCCTCTTTAACCGCATCGTCGGATGGCGGCACGCCATCGTGTCCGATGTGGCCGGAACCACCCGCGACCGGCTGATGGCCGACACCGATTGGGAAGGCCGCCGCTTTATCCTGCTGGACACCGGCGGGCTGGAGTCCGCCCCGGAGGGGCCGATTCGCGCCCGGGTCCAGGAACAGGCCGAAATGGCAATGACCGACGCCGACGTCATCATCCTGCTGGCCGACGTAGCCGACGGCGTAACCCCATCCGACATTATCGCCGCCGGACGCCTGCGCAGCGCCCAAAAGCCCGTGGTGCTGGCAGTCAACAAGGTGGACAACGACAACCGCGAATTCAACACCCCTGAGTTCTACCGGCTGGGAATGGGCGACCCCATCCCCATCAGTGCCTATCACAACTACGGAATTTATGAGCTGATGGAGCAGGTACTCGCCCATATCGAGGAGCAAGGCGATAGCAGCGAGGAAACGGAAACCGGAACCGGCGGCTACCCCGACTCCCCGGACGAAATAGAGGACGCCCCGCCGGATGCGGAGCTGAACCTAGCTATCGTCGGGCGCACCAACGTGGGCAAATCGGCGCTGCTCAACGCCATTCTGGGGCAGGAACGCTCCATCGTAAGCCCCACCGCCGGAACCACCCGCGACGCCATAGACACGCAGTTTTCCTACCGCGGCCGCGAGGTGGTGATGGTGGACACCGCCGGAATGCGCCGCCGCGGGCAGGTAGAGCGGGGCATCGAAAAGTACAGCGTCATCCGCGCCGTGGGCGCCGTTGACCGCTGCGACATCGCCCTGATAGTAGTGGACGCCTCGGAACTGGCAACGGCGCAGGACGCCCACATCGCCGGGCTGTCTTGGGAGATGGGCCGCGGCGTCATCGTGGTAGTCAACAAGTGGGACCTGCGCGACGAGCAAGGCCGCTACGCCCGCGCCGAAGCCGAAGCGGAAATGCGCCAGCGCCTGCACTTTATGTCCTACGTGCCGGTGCGTTTCACCTCGGCCCTGCACCGACAAGGCATCGGCGGGCTGATGGACACCGCGATGGAGCTTTGGGACGAGCGCCGCCGTCTGGTAAGCAGCCGAGACCTGCAATTTATGCTGGCCGACGCTATGTCCGAGCATCACCCCCCGATGGTGAAGCGCAACCGGGGCCAGCGGGCCCTAATCAACCGCGTGCGGCAAGTTGGCATAAACCCGCCCACCTTTCTGTTTACGGTCAATGACCCCCGGCTGATACACTACACCTATAAACGCTATCTGGAAAACCGCATCCGGGACGCCTTCGGATTCGACAGCACCCACCTGCGCCTAGTTTTCCGCCAAGCCGCCTAATTTTCAGACAACAATGAAACAGCTACCCTATCCGCTGCTGATTCAGGCCGCCGCCATTCCCCTGCTGGCCGGGGCGGGCGCCGCCGCCGTCCTGTACCTGCCGGGCCAGCCGCCCGGCTGGCAGTACGCCGCGGTCATTGTCCTGTCCTACCTGCTGGGGTCGCTGTCGTGGGGCTATATGCTGCTGCGCTGGCGGATGGGCGTGGACGTGCGCGGCTACGGCAGCGGGCGCACCGGAATGTCCAACGTGCTACGAACCGGCGGCGGCAAAGCGGCGGCGGCAGTGCTGACCCTAGACGTCGGCAAGGGCGTGCTGGCCGTGGTTATGGCCCGGGAAATCACCGGCTCCAGCACGGGGGAAGTGGCCGCGGCCCTAGCCGCCCTAGTAGGCCACAACTGGCCCGTGTTCCTAGGATTCCGGGGCGGCCGCGGCATCCTTACCGCCTTGGGCGGCCTTTCGATGATGACCCCGGTTCCGGCGGTAGTGGCGACCGCCAGCTTTCTGGCCGCCGCCTTCTGGAGCCGCTACATCTCCCTAGGCTCCATCATCGGAGTCTTGGCCGGGGCCGCGTCGCTCATCGGGCTGGCCCTGGCCGGCTGGTACTCCAGCACCTATATGCTGTTCGCCGGGGCCGCCACAGTAATGATAATCTGGCAGCACCGCGACAACATCCAGCGCATCCGCCAAGGCAACGAGCGACGGATGGGCGCCCCGGCCGCGCCGGTGGAGTAGGCATATTTCAACGCCGAGCACGCAGAGGCCGCAGAGTATTTTGATTATCAGCCCAATCTCTGACTATCCGGCCCGGCCGCTGCGTTAAAACCGGATTTTCTCTTGGCATACCAAGCAGAACAAGCAGGCCAGACGGTAATAGTCGGCGCAACCACCTGGGGAACCACTCTGGCCCTAGTGCTGGCCGACGAGGGGCGCCCGGTTACGCTGCTGGCCCGCAACCCGGCCGAAAGCGCCGGGCTGGAATCGGCCCGGGAGAACGCCCGCTTTCTGCCCGGCATAGCCTTTCCGCCCTCGCTGCGGGTATCGGCGGACGCCGCCGCCGCGCTGTCCGGGGCCGCGCTGGCCGTCATCGCCGTGCCGTCCCACCGGATGCGGCAGAACGCCCGCCGGATTAGCCCCCACCTAGCCGCCGATACCGTAGTCGTAAGCGCATCCAAGGGGCTGGAGCTGCCCACCGCCCTGCGAATGAGCCAGGCATTGGCCGAGGAACTGCCCGCTAGTCTGCACCCGGGCATCTGCGCCCTGTCCGGCCCCAACCTAGCCAAGGAAATCGCCGACGGCAAACCGGCGTCCACCGTCATCGCCGGGGCCACCCCCGAGGCGGCGGAGCGGGCGCAGGCGGCGCTGCTGTCCAGCCGTTTCCGGGTCTACACCAGCAACGACCTGACCGGCGTGGAGCTGGGCGGCGCCCTGAAAAACATCGTAGCCCTAGGCGCGGGCATCTGCGACGGGCTGGAGTTCGGCGAGAACGCCAAAGCCGCGTTCATCACCCGGGCCCTAGCCGAGATTGCCCGCTTGGGCGTCGCCGCCGGGGCCCTGCCGCTGACCTTCGCCGGGCTGGCCGGGGTGGGCGACGTTATCGCCACCTGCGCCAGCCGCCTCAGCCGCAACCGCTACGTGGGCGAACAGTTGGCCCAAGGCCGTTCCTGGCCCGAAATCCGCGCCGCTATGGACAACGTAGCCGAAGGCGTAAACGCCACCGAAGCCGCCCTAAAAATGGCCGCCCCTCTCAGCGTCGAAATGCCCATAGCCCAAACCACCTACCGCATCCTGCACCAGGGCCTGTCCCCCCGCGAAGCCGCCGCCGAACTAATGGAGCGCCCCGTAGGCAGCGAGTAGCCGGGGGCCACCCCGCCTTTTGTCACCCTGAGCCTTTTGTCACCCTGAGCGAAGCGAAGGGTCTCACCGCCCAAGCCAAGATTCTTCGCTTTGCTCAGAATGACAGACAGCGGAAGTAATTTCGCAATTTTCCCGGTTATTCCGCGGTGCTGCCGTCCCCGCCGTTCTGCCCGTTCCGTTGCCGCAGCCGCTCGTTTTCCGACTCAAGGGCATCAATGGTTTCCTGCATGGCGCGGATAACATCGCTCTGGCCCTGTTCCCCGTTGCCATTTGAGCGGTTGTTCATCTGGATCATCAGGGCTATCATTTCCCGATGCCGCCGGTTCTCATCCTCGCGCCGCCGAATCTCATCCTCGCGCCGCCGCTCCTCTTCCCTACGGAGTCGCTCCACTTCCTGGCGGCGCCACTCCTCTTCCCGATGGAGTCGCTCCTCTTCCCGGCGGCGCTCTTCCCGCCTTTCTTCGAGGAGTTCCCGATGACGGCGTTCCGCGCTGGATTCCATTTCCAGATGGTCCCGCCGGCGTGCTCTGTTGTCGAAGTAGCCGGACAGCACTTGAGGCACCCCCAGAACAGCAAACATTATGGCGGCGTATGCGCCCGCCTGCATATACATTAACCACATAGGCATAGAATCCATAATATACCCCAATTATAGTATATTGGTAGCCGGATAGATACAGGAAAGCGGCAGACTAGCCCCCCTACGCCCCCGCAACTAACCGCATAACACCCCTGTCGGCGCGAACCGGCCCGCCCCCCGCAACTCAGCGCAGCCGCCCCAAGTCAAGGCCGGGCACTCGCTCCAGCAGCCAGGCGGCGGCGGAGCGGCGGTGGCAGGGCGTCCCCGCCGGCTCAAAGCACAGCAGCGTAAAGTCGCCCGCGGCGGGCAGTCCCTCCAGAAAAGCGCGAAAGGCGGCGTCCTGCTGCCAAGTCGCATCCAGCTCGTCCCGATAACACGCATCCAAGTCGGCAAAACTCAGGCCGCCCTGCCGGTAGCCAGCCAGCAGAGCGCGGGACGGATACAACGCCGGCTGAACCTGCCAGTCGGCCTTGCGCCCCCGCGGATGCGCCCGCGATATGCGGTAACGCTCCCCAACCCAATGCCCCGGTTCGTAAAAGCTGGCAGTATAGAGCATTGGCCGCCCCTTATATCCTTATCAAAATTTGCTTTTACCCAGGTAGTACAGTAACATCAATATGCTTTGGCAATAAGCCACGTCAAGATACCCAGACCTCACACCCCAAATTGAAGCCCTGCCCGACGTTGAATTGGTGTTTGAAAGCGTTGACGGCAAAATATACCGCTACCGCATACACGGCGAGAGCGCCATAAACAGAGTTATCAAGAAAACAGGCGAGCCTATAATAAGCTCCCACTATGACGTATATATCCACGAAAACCGGCTGATCTACGCCAAAGACGCGCAGGTCAGGGATGACCCGGGCACGCGCTTCTTTCTGCACATAATCCCGGCTGACGCAAACGACCTCCCCGGGCACAGCCACAGCAGGGGCTATGACAACCTCGATTTCGGAGCCACGAACTGCGTCAGCCGGAGCGACGGGAAATGCGTTGCAGTGATTGAGCTTCCCGGCTATGACATCAGCCAAATTCGCACCGGCCAGTACCGGCCTTATGCCGGATATATTCACTTCCTATCCGGCAAGCCCCCTATCTGGGAAGGCAGCTTCGATTTTCACCAGTAACTCAGCCGCCCCGCCTCGACCATCCGCCCTTGGGCAAGCTCAGGATGAACGCCCGGCGGCGGCGAATGACGGGGCGGACTGTAAAGACCACCGCGCCCACAATAATAACGCTGATATATGTAATAAAGCGGTCTACCAGCACCAGCGCCGTCGCCGATTCCTTGACCAGCGCCGCCAAGCGCACGGCCAGCCCGGCCACGCCCGACTCCACCGCCCCCACGCCGCCGGGCGTGGGAACCAGCGTAAGCATAGAACTGGCTAGGGTAAGGAATATCACCACCGCCGGATTCAGCTCAAACCCCAAAGCCATCGCCGCCAGATACATCCGGCCCGCCTCGGCCATCCACCCCAGCAGGCCCAGCACCGTCGTTTCCGGCAGCCGGTGCGACCCCACCATCGCCCCGTCGTGAAACCGCCGGTAATGGGGTGCCAGCCAGCGCGGCAACCGACGCGACAGCGGCCCCTGCGCCCACACCATAGCCGCCAGCAACGCCGCCAGGGCCGCCGCCAGGGCCGCCGCCACGCCCAGCACGGCCCAGGCCACATTGCCGTCGCCCGCGCCAATCAGAAACGGCGCCACGGCCAGCAGCGCCAGCGCCACCAGCGCCGCGTCCAGCACCCGCTCGGCCAGCACCGTGCCGATGGTGCCGGAAAAAGTCGCCCCGTTTTCCTCTTGATACACATAGGCGCGAAAGGCGTCGCCCAGCCGCAGCCAGCCGATGGAGTTGACCACCCACCCCAGCAACACCAGTTGACTGCAATACAGCACGCCGGGGGTGCTGTCCCGCCCGTCCAGCCGGGCCGCCCGCAAAAGCAGTATCCGCCAGCGGGCGCCGCGAAATATAAAGGTGGTGTAGTGGACGGCAAAGGCCGCGGCCAGCAGCCAAGGATTGGCCCCGCGCACCCGCTCCCAAGTCACCGCCAAATCAACGTCGAACCGGGTGACCAGAAACACCAGAAATCCCCCGGCCACCAGCAACGAAACCAGCGCGGGCAAGGAAAATATGCGCCGCCGCAACGACCCGAACCGCGCCGCCGGCCCGGCTTCCGGCCCCCCCTGCCCTTCACCACTAGCCGACATCAAGCCCCGGCCCCATACTCGCCTTTGTCACTCCCGTAGGGGCGCACAGCCGTGCGCCCGTGCCCCCCGGCCCCATACTCGCCCTTGTCGCCCCCGTAGGGGCGCACAGCCGTGCGCCCGTCCCCCCCGGCCCATACTCGCCTTTGCCACTCCCGTAGGGGCGCACAGCCGTGCGCCCGTCCCCCCCGGCCCCGTACTCGCCTTTGCCACTCCCGTAGGGGCGCACAGCCGTGCGCCCGTCCCCCCCGGCCCCGTACTCGCCTTTGCCACTCCCGTAGGGGCGCACAGCCGTGCGCCCGTCCCCCCCGGCCCCGTACTCTCCTTTGTCACCCTGAGCAACCACTTTGTCACCCTGAGCAAAGCGAAGGGTCTCACCGCCCAAGCCGGGATTCTTCGCTTTGCTCAGAATGACAGGCAGCTTGCCCATAATGACAGACCGCGGAAGTAATTTCGCAATTTTCCCGTGACCGGCAGCCTGTGCAACCGGGCTTTGGCACCGGGCCATAATTACCGCAGTTCCCGGGGCATAGTAAAGGAAACGTCTTCCTCGACGCCGCTGATCATAGTCACCCGCTCCGGGGAAAGGGCCGCGATGACGCTTTCCACCAGCACCTCCGGGGTGGACGCGCCCGACGTTATCCCCACCTTTTCCGTGCCTACCAGCCATTCCGGGGCGATTTCCTCGGGGCCGTTAATCAGATAGGCCGGCACGCCCTGGGCCGCCGCCACCTCGCGCAGCCGGTTGCAGTTGGAGCTGTTCTGCGCCCCGATGACCAGCACCAAATCCACGCTGCCCGCCATCCGGGTCACCGCTTCCTGCCGGTTGGTGGTGGCGTAACAGATGTCGTTGCGAACCAGTGCCTGCGGAAACCGCGTCTGGATTGATTCAATGGCCCGGGCCGTATCGCGCACTGAAAGCGTGGTTTGGGTAAGAACCGCGATTTCCTCATCGTCGCCCCAGCCGGGCAGCTCCGCCGGGGCGTTATCGTCAACCAGCGTCATCTCCACCTGCCCCATAGTTCCCCGCACCTCCTGATGCCCCCGGTGGCCCACCAGCAGGACGCGCCGCCCCTCGCGGCTGTACTTCTTGGCCTCGTTGTGGACGCGGGTCACCAGCGGGCAAACGGCGTCAATGACGTGCAGATTGCGGGCCTTGGCCTTCTCGAAATCCTCCGGCGGCGAGCCGTGGGCCGAAAACACCACCAGCGAACCCTCCGGCACCTCCTCGATTTCCTCCACGGTGATCGCCCCCCGGCTCTCCAGCTCATTGACCACATAGGGGTTATGGACAATCTGATGCTTGACATACACCGGCGGCCCATAACGCCGCAGGCAAACATCCACCACATCAATAGCCCGCACCACTCCGGCGCAAAACCCCCGCGGCGAACTAAGCAAAACCTCCAAACCGTCCCTCCTATCCTTAAAAAACCGGCCCTCAAAACCGGCCCTTGTCGCCGGGGATATGATAGCACAGCAACCTACCCGTCATTAACCAAACAGTAACTGGTGCTGCGCCCACCCTCCGTGCTGCGGGCCAGAATGCCCCGCTCAACCAAGCCTGAGATGTCCCGAAAGGCGGTGACTTGGGAGCACTTACCTATTTTTGCCCATTTGGACGTAGTGAGTTTGCCCTGGAAATCTCCCAGCAACAAATTGATTACCTTGCTCTGCCTTTCGTTGATAGGAACCCCTGCGATGCGCTCCCAGAACCGCGCCTTGTTCAGCGTAGCGGCCAGAGTAGCATCCGCGCTTTCTATGGCCCGGCTCAGGCAAGCCACAAACCACATCATCCATTCGGTGACGTCCGTCAATCCCTTTCCGGTACTTTCCAGAACATCGTAGTATGAATTGCGCTCCAGACGAATTTGGGATGACATACTATAGAAACGTTGCGAAATACCTTCCGAGCGGGCCAGAGCCATGTCCGTTATGGCCCGCGCAATGCGTCCGTTGCCGTCATCAAAGGGATGTATGATAACGAACCACAAGTGAGCCAAACCTGCCACCAGCACCGCGTCGGTGTCGGCGGGGGCGTCGAACCAGTCAAGAAACGCCCGCATTTCTTCCTCTACCCGGCCAGGGGACGGGGCCTCATAATGCACCCGCTGCCGCCCCATAGGGCCGGATACAACCTGCATTCCCTCAGTTCGGTAGCTGCCTACCGTCATCCCGCTCGGCCCGCTCCACACGGAAGGAAACAGCGCGGCGTGCCAGCCGAACAGCCGCTCATCAGTAAGGGGCCGGGCGTAATTCTGCGTGGCGTCCAGCATAAGCTCAACGATGCCTTCCACCCCGCGGTCAGGAGGCCGCAGACCGCCAATGTCCATACCAAGCTGCCGGGCTACCGAGGAGCGGACTTGCCCGGTGTCCAGAAATTCACCCTCAATCTCGCTGCTCTTCACCACATCCGAAGTCAGCGTCTCCAGCATAGCCTCCTGCTGGAGACTGAAACCGATGGACTCCATGCGCCCGATTAGCCGTCCCTGCTTGTGGCGCATTTCCGCCAGACTGCGGGCCAGTTCCTCACCCCCCCAGTGCAGGCGAGGCCATTCAGGTTGTTGGTGGATGTATATTCTTTTCATCATTTGGAATAATTATACCCTGTATTCATTTCATTAGCAATTTCAAGATTTACCGGATTTAAGGATTTTCAGAATTTCCCCATCCCTTTAATCCCTCAAATCCGGTAAATCCTGATTCAGACAAAATCCGGCCAATCCCGAAAATCCTCAAATCCGGCAAACCCTGCCACAGACAAAAATCCAAAGATTCCCCCCAGCCCGCCGCCCCGCCCCTACCCGCCCCGCCGCAGCCGTGTGCTATAATCCCCCCGCGTGTTCAACCCCCTTTCCCATCCTTCCCCGGGGCCGCCTTCGCGCCGAACCGGCCCCGGACTCAGCATCCCCGTTGGCAGGAGGCCGGAGATGGTCAGTATTCACGACGAGCTGGTAGTGTTTTCCGGGAACGCCCACCAGGAGCTGGCACAGTCGGTTTGCGATTACCTGAGCATCCCGGTAGGAAACGCCGACGTGTTCAAGTTCGCCAACGACAACACCTTCGTCCGCATCCTCGAAAACGTCCGCCTGCGCGACGTCTTTATCGTCCAGCCCACCTGCGCCCCGGTCAACGACCACCTGATGGAGCTGCTGATTATGATCGACGCCTGCAAGCGGGCGTCGGCCGGGCGCATCACCGCCGTTATCCCCTATTACGGCTACGGGCGCACCGACAAAAAAGACCAGCCCCGCGTGCCAATCACCGCCCGCCTAGTTGCCGACCTGCTCACCGCCGCCGGCGCCGACCGGATGCTCACCGTAGACCTCCACGCCCCCCAAGTTCAAGGCTTTTTCAATATGCCCGTGGACGAGCTTACCGCCGTCCCCATCCTGACCCAGTATTTCGCCGACAAGACCATCGAGGACTTGGTAGTCGTCGCCGTGGACATCGGCATCAGCAAAAAGGCCCGCGACGTGGCGGAACGCCTGTCCGCCCCCCTAGCCATCATCGAAAAGCGCCGCACCGACAACAGCGGGCGCACCGAACTGATGAACGTCATCGGCGACGTCCAGGGCAAAGTAGCCCTAACCTTCGACGACGAAATAGACACCGGCGGCACCGTAGCCAACGCGGCCCTCGCCCTGCTGGAGCATGGCGTCAAGCAGGTATTCTGCTGCGCCTCCCATCCCGTACTGTCGCGCAACGCCCCCCAAACAATGGCCCAGAGCGCCTTCAGCGAAATAGTAGTAACCGACACCATCCCCATAGGCCCCGAAAAGCGCAACGGCAAATTCACCGTCCTGTCCGTAGCCCCCCTCCTAGGCGAAGCCATCTACCGAATCCACAAAGGCCAATCCGTAGGCGAAATGTTCAACAACCAGCCCCGCAACCACCCCTAGGGGCGCCCACGGCATTATTTCGGCGCCCCACCGGCGGCCCGCGCCCCGCCCCCATCCGTAATCCGTCGCAGGGGCGCCCAGCCGTGCGCCCAATGCCGCCAAAAAGAGGTGACGCAGGTTATACCGAAAGACAATATCCCGTAGGGGCGCACAGCCGTGCGCCCTGTCCGTGGCCTGCCTTGGCCGCTGGCTATTGAAACACCGCTGGCCCCCCGAAATCGGGCGCACGGCTGTGCGCCCCTACGGGTGCCACGCCCCCGCCGATGCGGAATCGCCCGCCCGCCCGTGCGCCCCCACGACGCCAGCCCCCACCACACGTAGGAGAAAAACAATGTACGACCTGCTGATTAAGGGCGCAACCGTAGTTGACCCCTCCCAGAGCATCCACGGCGTCAACGACATCGCTATCGAGGACGGAAAGATAGCCCGCGTCGCCCCGGACATCCCCGCCGCCGAGGCGTCGCAGGTGCTGGAAGTAAAGGGCAAGGTAGTCACCCCCGGCCTGATAGACCTGCACACCCACGTTTTCGCCGGGGTCAACGCCAACGGGGTAGACCCCAACATCGGCGGGGTGCGGGCCGGCGTCACCACGATGGTGGACGCCGGCAGCTCCGGCTGCGACACCTTCGGCGGCTTCCCCCGCCACATCCTGCCCAACACCGACACCGAAATCATCTGCTTCCTCCACATCTGCCGCACCGGGCTTGCCACCACCCCCGACATTTTCAGCCCCGCCAGCATTGACCTCGACCACACCATCCAGACCATCACCGAAAACCGGGGCATCATCTCCGGCGTCAAAGCCCGGATGGTATCCCCCGCCCTAGAAATTATGGGAATGGAAATGCCCCGCCTAGCCAAGCGGGCCGCCAAAGAGGCCGGCGTCCCCCTGATGGTTCACATCGGCGACACCGAAAAACGCTACGACGCCAACGTCATCCGCGAACTGCTGCCCATCCTAGAGCAGGGCGACATCGTTACCCATTACTTCACCGCCAACCCCGGCGGGGTGCTGGACGCCGACGGCAAGCTGGTGCCGGAAGCCCGCGAGGCCCACGAGCGCGGCGTCTGGCTGGACACCGCCCACGGGCGGATGAATTTCAGCTTCGCCGTGGGCGAGCGCGTCATAGACCAAGGCGTCCTGCCCCACTGCATCAGCACCGACCTAACCCTCCCCGGCCGCGCCCGCACCGTCCACAGCATGACCGAAATGATGACCCGCTTCCTAGCAATGGGCTTCACCTTCGACCAAATTGTGACAATGTGCACCGAAAACCCGGCCCAAGCCGCAGGCATATCCGACCGCCTAGGCACCCTACACCCCGGCAAGCAAGCCGACCTATCCATCCTAGACATCCAGGAAGGCGACTGGATAGTCTACGACGTAATCGGCGACTCCCGCAAAGCCGACCGCGCCGTAACCCCGGTAATGTCAATCAAGCGCGGCCAACCCTACGAGGCCGCCTGGGGCCCCCGCCCCTGGGGCTGGGCCCCCGACACGGCATAGGAGGTATGTAATGGGAACGTTTTACGTCACGATTCAGGTATCCGACCGCTTCCGTGAGCGGTACGCTCACATAGACGCCCTGGTAGACACAGGCTCCAGCTACTCATCGCTGCCGGAGAGCCTGCTGGACGAGCTGGGAATAGAGCGCGACGAGACCAGACAGTTCGAGTTGGCCGACAACCGGATTGTCGAATACCCGCTGGGCGAAACCCGCATACGCATCGAAAACCGCGAGAAAACCGTCCCGGTAATGTTCGCCCCCGACGACACAATGCCGCTGGTAGGCGCAACCACGCTGGAAATCCTAGGGCTAGGCATAGACCCCCTAGCCGAAACGTTAGTGCCGGTCAACGCCTTGGGGCGATAGTCAACAGTCGTGGAATCGCCGCTTACGGCAGGGGCAACGGCGGCAAGCCGTTGCCCCGCTCATTTCCCGCAGCGTTAATGAAAACCGGCCCCAAACCGGATTTTATATTCGTCTGGATGAGTATAGAGAGCGAGTATTAACCAACAATCAAGTAAGCAACTACGTGGAAAAAGGAAGAGGGCAAATTTTCTGGCAAAACATTGGCAGGCGCGGCCCAAGTCCGCTGGAGTTAATCCGCTTGGCGGCTGCCGAATGGCCGGATTTGTTCCGTCCGGCCATTGCCAAACTAGATAACTTGGACGAACCGGCGTTGCGCCAAATCCTGAATTCCATACCGGAAGATTGTATGACACCCCCGGCAAGAACCTTTGCTTTTCAGTTAATGCGCTACAGTTGCGCCCAGTTGCGAGAGGTTATCTAATATGGCAGAAAAAACTCTGTTCCTAGCTTGGCAGGACAAGGGGGTTAAGCGGCAGTGGTTCCCCATAGGCAGATTAGACGCCGATATTGAAAGCGAAAAATACCGTTTCCGTTACATCGGCGGGGCCAAGCGGGCAAAGAAAGAAGCTGGATTCCCGCTGCTGGTAGCTTTCCCCCGGCTGGAAGGGGATTACAAATCATCGAAACTATTTTCGCTGTTCAGCAACCGGGTTATGCGGCCCAGCCGCCCTGACTTTAAGGACTACCTGAAGTCACTAGCCTTGACTGAAGACAGCGACCCCATAGATATGATGGCGGTAAGTGAGGGGCGCCGCTTAACCGACTCTTACGAAGTTTTCCGGCAAATCGTCAAGAAAGACGATGGCGGCTTCTCCTGCCGCTTCTTTCTCCACGGCGGGAAGCACGTCAGCCCGGCGGCGCAGGAACGGCTGGACAGACTGGCTACGGACGATGATCTTCACTTGGCGTTGGAGCTTACCAACCCGCTGGGCGAGTTGGCGGTGCAGATTCAGACCACCGACTACCACATGATTGGCTGGGCGCCGCGCTATCTGGCCCACGACTTGGCCCTGGCCCTGGCGCAGCCGCCCGGTTCTTGCCGGGCGCGGGTGGTTCAAGTCAATCCGATGCCCGTGCCTTCCGAGCATCGCGTGCTGATTGAGCTGTCCGGCGATCTGGGCGAACACCAACCCATGTCCGGCCCGGACTTCCAGCCGCTGGTGGATTAGCCCCTTACCGCCGCGCCCGGCCTCGCCGCCCCCGCAACGCCCGCGCCAGTGGCCGCAGCCGCGCCCGCAGACTGAACCGCCGCCGCACATTGTTGGCTATCAGCGGAGCCAAGTGGCGGTTACCGGCCACCAGCGGCGCCGTCCAGGCCCGCAGCTCCTTCATTGTCGGCGTCTTTTCCTCCCACGACGGCGCCAGGCTTTCCAGCGGATGCCAGCGGCGTTCCCCCCGGAAGCGGGTCATCACCGTGCCGCCCGCCTCCTGCACCGCCAGCGCCCCCCCGGCCATATCCCACATCCGGGGGGCGCCGAAAATGGCGTACTGCATCACGCCGCGGGCCGTCATCGCCAGCTCGTAGGCGATGCTCCCGGTAGTGCGCGGCTCGCCCGCCTTGCCCGCCAGCCCCCCGGTAAAGCGGTTAGCCACGCCGAAATACCCCGGCAGGCCAATCAGCCGGTTCGGAATAGGCCGCTCCGTTTCCAGCACCCGCGCCGGCGCATCGTCGGCCCCCCCGCCGGACACCGGCAGGGATGCGATTCTGGCGCCGCCCCCCCTGCGGCAGTGCAACACAAACCCGCCGCCCGCCGCAGGCCAAGGAACATACAACGCCGCCGCCACCGGCCAGCCCCGGTGCAACACGCCGATGGACGACGCGAAAACCGGCAGCCCGTTAAGAAAGTTGGTAGTGCCGTCCAGCGGATCCAGCACCCACAGGGTATCGCGGGCCAGCTCCTCGGACTGTTGCTCTTCCTCGGTGGCTTCCTCGCCCAAGATGCCGTGGCTCGGAAAGCGGCGGACGATTTCGGCGGCCAGAAACGCCTGCGTAGTCTTGTCGGCGGCAGTCACCGGGTCCCGTTGCTGCTCATCCTTGAACTCGACCGCAATCTGCCGCCCAAAGTGAGCGGCCAGAATCCCCCCGGCGCCGCGGGCCAACTCCACCGCGTGGCGCTCAATTTCACGCATTTGCCCATCGTCAAGGGATTGAACCACCGCTCACCAACCCGGCCGCAGACCGCGGCGCACGCTCAAGACTGAAACTGCCCCTGATAAAGCCCATCCCCCTCAATCCGCTCCAATATAAGCTGGCAAATAATGTCGCCGGGCCGCACCCGGATAGGCAGCGGCCCAACGTTATAAAACTCCAGCATTATCTGATTATGAAATCCGGGATGAACCGTTGGGGCTGAAATATGAACAAACAACCCGATTCTGGCAATACTGCTCTTGCCCTCAACCCGCCCCCCGAGGTGCTGGGGCAATAGCACCCTCTCTTTAGTATACCCCAGCATCAACTGCTGAACCGGAATGTCGAGAAAATCGCCGCTGGCGACAATGATTTCTTGTCCAAACTGCTGAATGAAACTCGGCCACTCATAGCCCCGTAGATTTATGGCCCCGGCGACACCGACCCGCTCCAAATCCCTAGCCGGTTCCAGCGAATAAAATCTTTCCGACAATGACAGGTCTACCGAACTGTCTTTAATCAACTCGGAATTCACCGGCGGGTCAAAAGATAGATTCCCGGCGTCAATTTCGCTCCGAATGGCACTGGCGGCCAATCTCATGCCACCCTCACCCGCTCCAGCCATTCCCGCGAAGCCCAAAGCTGGGTGCCGGTAGCGTTCATATCTTCCCCGGGCACTCGGAACAGGATAGCTTCCCGGCCAATGTCCCACACCAGCACCCTGATGGTTCCCTTTTCGGCGTCTATGGATTCCATCGGCGAAAAAAAGCCGGTATCGCGCCCCTCCCAATCTATACGCACCGACCTTTCCGACGGCGTTGCTCCTCTGTCCACTTTCAGATAGCGGATGTCAACCTGAATGGGCGGGCTGTCGAAAATCTCAAAGCCGATGTCCGGCCTCCGTTTCTGATACTCCAGCCACAGCTCGGAACTGTCCAGCCCCGCGAACCAGCCCAGCGGCAAATCCCGCCGCTTGTTAATCCAGTCCATTACGTTTTTCGTGTTCTGCATCCCCGCAACCTCCGTCCGCTATCCGCGCCTAGCCCCGGCGCGGCATAAGGCAAGGATAATGCGGCCCTTCAAGGCGGTCAACCTCCCGCTGTCATATATTGACCGATATTGACCGATTGCCGCGCCATTGGCCGGGGCAGACCGGGCTGATATAATCGCCGCGGTTCACTCCACTGGCCGCCCCCGGCACACGGGGCGGAATGAGGTCTTACGTATGGATTTGGGGTTGACGGACAAAGTCGCAATCATCGGCGGGGCCAGCAAAGGGCTGGGCCGGGCCTGCGCCCAAGTGCTGGCCGAGGAAGGGGCCAAAGTCGTCATCTGTAGCCGCACCGCCGCCGATTTAGAGCAGGCAGCCGACGAAATCCGGGAATCCACCGGAGCGGAAGTCTTGGCCTACCCCGCCGACCTAGACAAGCTGGAAAGCATAACCGGCCTGATTTCGGCGGCCCTAGAGCAGTTCGGCGGCATCGACGTGCTGGTCAACAACTCCGGCGGGCCGCCCCTGGCCCGCTCCGCCACCGCCACCGAGGAGCAGTGGGAAACGGCGGTGCAACGCTCGCTCATCTTCTTCGGGCGGATGTGCCGCGAGGGAATCCCCCACCTGCGGCAGCGCGGCGGCGGACGCATCATCAACATCCTCGCCAGCACCGTCTACAACCCCATCCCCAACCTGGCCCTGTCCGGCGCCACCCGAATGGGCGTGGTCGCCTACGCCAAGAGCCTGGCCGACGAAGTGGGCCGCGACGGCATCCTAGTCAACAACGTCTGCCCCGGCTCCATCCTCAGCGAGCGGATGATGTCCAACGTAACCGCCCGCGCCAACGAACTCGGCATCACCGTCGAGGAAGCCCTAGCCAACCGCGCCGCCGACACCGCCCTGCGCCGCGTAGGCCAGCCCATAGAACTCGCCAACCTAGTAGCCTTCCTAGCCTCGGAACGCTCCACCTACATAACCGGCACCACCATACTGGTAGACGGCGGCCTAGTGCGCTCGGTGATGTAGGCGGCCGGAGACTTGCTGCCAAAGTTTGACACTCATTGACCGGATTGCTATAATCCTAGCTATCCAGTTTGCTGGAGGCAGTCAGTCCGTAGAGATTGGCGAAGTGGTCAGTCCGTAGAGACTGGCGCAGGAAAGGAGGCGAAAGCCTCCTTTTTTGTTTCCTGATTTCCCAAGTCCGCTTAAGGCAACAACGCCTTGCCGTTCTGCCCGTGCTTGGGTTGAATCGCTTCAATGAACTGTCGGGTTGCCGCGCTGGGCGGATTGGCTAAGGGGAAACCGTTTTCCAGCAGTATCCCCCGCATAGACGGATACGCAACTAAGTCGGCCAATTGAAGTCCGGTTATGTTATTTTCCTTGCTCTTCAGCCTTAGTAAGCTGCTGCCGGTTTTCCGCTGCGATTCCTGAGTTTCCGGCAGGCTGCCAAGCATAAACCGGCTGAAGCCTGCTCTAAAGTCCATATCTTCCCGTCTGCCTCGGGATTCCATCATTACGTCGCCTGTCGCCCCCGCGTTTCGCAACCAGTCCCCGTACCTCTCCGTCAAGACGGCAGCGCAGTAGTGGTAAGGGTGACTCGCCGCCGAGCCGGTTCGCCCCTGATGGGCCTGCTTGTCAATCACAACGGTAAAGATTTGGCTGGCGTGATTGTTGAGAAACCGGATGATTCGCTGCTCCCAGTGCGCCGCCAGCTCCGGGTCCCTCAGCTCGCCAAACGGGCCGAGTTTCTTAATGATTCGGTTCCGCACCAGAACCACCGGCTCATCCGGGTCGTGAGGAAAAAATTCCTGCTTCAGTGCCTCAAACTCCGGGTGTGTGCGCGTCCGGTAGACCTCGCTATCCATAACGACCCCGGTCAACCCCAAATAGCGGGCATCCGGGCTGCTCCACTTGGACGGCTCCATAACGTGGTCGCCGGATTCATCCACATACATACGATAACGGGTTGCTTGCGTCATACGGCCATAATACCCTATCCCAAAGCACTCAGCCGGAATTTTGACCGCGAAAGCAGCCCGGTTTTCACCGCAACGGGGGCAGGATGACATTTCACCGCAGGCACGCCCAAGAACCCACCGACCCAACCGGCTACCTAGACCGCGGCAACCGCTATAGCCGCAACGGAGTCTACCACCGCGCCATCGAGGACTACTCAACCGCCATCCAACTGGAACCCGGCCTCGCCGAAGCTTGGTACAACCGCGGCTGTTCCTGGTACGAAGTAGGCGACTACGCCAACGCCATCGCCGACCTCACCCGCGCCATCGAACTAGCCCCCCAAAACGGCCTCTACTACGGCCAGCGCTCCCTAGTCTACCTGTTCAACGACCAGCCGGAACTAGCCGAAGCCGACCAAGAGCGCTGCGACGAACTGCGCTCCGGCGCCGACCCCCAGACCGAATAAAGCAAAACCGCCCGGCCTATCCCGCTACCCCGCAGGCTTGAAATACGGCACCGAAATCTGGTCCGTGGCCCGCTGGAAAGTCACCTCCACCGCCATTCCGATGCTCACCTCCCGCGGGTCGCACTCCACTATATTGCTGAACATCCGCACCCCTTCCTCCAGCTCCACCAGCGCCAGCACATAAGGCCCCTGGTCAAAGCCGGGCGTGCGGTTCTGGTAAGTCACCGTATAAGTCCACACCGTCCCCTTGCCGCTGGCCGCCACCCAGCCGGGGTTCTCCGTCCAGCAATGAGCGCAAATGCCCCTAGGATAAAACTGGTACTCCCCGCACTGGCCGCAGTGCTGAATCAGCAATTGCCCGCGGCGGCAGGCGTCCCAATAGGCGCGAGTTTCGCCCACCACCGTTGGCAGCGGCTTGTTCCAATCGGGCATAACTAATCCCTCCCCAAAATCACGGTGCCGCCGCTGTGTCGGGAACCCAGAGCGCCCCCGGTGCCGTGGCACAGAGCAATCTTGCAATCCGGCACTTGCCGCGGCGTGCCCTCAAACTGGTGACGCAACTGCCGCGTCGCCTCCATCAGCAGGAAAATCCCCCGCATCCCCGGATGATTCGACGACAGCCCGCCGCCGTCGGTGTTAATCGGCAGCCCCCCGCCGATTTTCAGCCGCCCGCCGCTCACAAACTCCCCCCCCTCGCCCTTCTCGCAAAAGCCCAAATCCTCCAGCGTTTCCAGCACCGTGATGGTGAACGAATCGTAAATCATCGCCATATCAATATCGGCCTGAGTCACCCCAGCCCCGGCAAAGGCCGGCCCCTGACTCTGCTTGGCGGCGACATAAATCAGGTCGCGCTTGCCCGCCCCCTGATGCGCCACCGCCTCCCCGGTTCCCAGCACCCACACCGGCCTATGGCGGCAGCTACGCGCCACCTCCGGCGACGCCACCACCACCGCCCCGCCGCCGTCGGTAATCACGCAACAGTCCATCAAGTGCAACGGCGACGAAATCACCCGCGAGCGCAACACATCCTCCACCGTTATCTCATCGCGGAACAGCGCCTCGGGATTCATCGAAGCGTGATGCCGCACGGCCACCGCAATTTCCGCCAACTGCTCCGGCGTAGTCCCGTACTGGTGAAAATGCCGCTGCGCAATCATCGCATACAGCCCAACGGTGGTAAGCCCGTACAGCTCCTCAAAGCTGTCCGGCGATGGATCCAAACGCGGATGCCCGAACCGGCTCACCCCGCCCGTGCCGACGGAAACGCCCCCGGAACGGGCCAGCGTGCTGTAGGTAATCACCGCGCAGTTAATCCGCCCGGCATAAATCGCGTTCAGCGCATGGGCCAAATGAAACTCGAAAGACCCGCCGCCCACCGTAGTATTGTCCACGTGTTTGGGATACATATTCAGGTAATCGGCCAGATTCAGCCCGCTGTTCCGCACCGACATTGACGCCGTAAACAGCCCGTCAACATCGCCCTTGTCCAGCCCGGCATCCTCCAGAGCCTTGATAATGCTCTCCCCCTGAATCTGAAGCTCGCTCTTGTCGGGAGCATACCGCGTAACGTGTTCGTGGACGCCCACAACCGCGGCCGCCCGTCTAAGGTCAACCATCGCCAGGACACCTCCCAATCAGAAAAATGGCGGGAGCATTATTCTACCGCATTCCACGCTGAATCCAAAAGGTTTTCAATCCAGATTTCCAAAATAGTTCTGCCCGCAGATTTATGGCGCATAAACCGATCCGGGTTTATGCCCGCCAATCCATAACGCTGAATCATTATAGCATAATTCCGGCCGGTGGAACGGTTGAGATGAATGGCGTAATTTCTAAGTATTCTGAGATCGTTCAAATTGGACGGATTTGCTGCCGAAAGACCTATGTTTACCTCATTTTGATTGGCGATGCTAAGTCTTGTTGAAAAATCCATAGAATATCTCGGATTTTCCCATTTTGCGTTAATCCCGGACAAAGGCTTTCCGGCAATCTTGGCGATGTCTGATACTTTCTTGATGCCCGGAACTCCGGGAATTGGATTCCCGGTTCGGGTGTGGCATTTGCCCATTGCCGAGCGGACAATCAGCTCACAACAGAATTCACCCCATAAAACCTGCAACCTGTTGGCGAGGAAAGCCGGACGGATTTTTTCTACGGCAATCCGTCCATTCCGTTCCTGGTAAGGCCAAACGTCCAGCCAGTCCGTCAATTGATAGCATCGCCTTTCCAGCCTATAGTAAATGTGCGCTAGTCCCATCCGACGCACGATTCAGACAGGAAAAGGCAATAACGCCTTGTAATACCACGGAAACCGAATCCTCCTGCTCCTTATGCGCTGGGTAGAACTAGATGAGGCTTCCTTGAATCCTGTCAGGTGATACGGTACGCTCATAGTATCCTGCTCTAAAGCTTCAGCCAGCACGCTGAGATTGGATATAGCCTCGGAAACGTCCGTAAGGGCGTCAGGATTCCTCATCGGCATATCATCGCCCATATCGCCTTTCGGGATACTCAGCCGGGCATAGGCCACTGACGCAAACAACATCAGAAAGTGCGGAGCCCGGACGATCTCAGTCTCCAGCACAGCCTCCAAATTATCAAGGATATATCGAATCGTGTCGTCTACGCCTTTGACGATACTCTGCGGAAATTCGTCATTATAAATTTTATACAGCCTTCCAATTTTCGTCTGACCTCCGTCTGTAACCCCCTCAAGTAAAATACCAAACATTTGTGCCATTAGCTCATCGTCGGCCATTCGAATTCTGGCTCGGTTGCCAACTATCCGATAGTTGCTCCATAGATAATCCCAACGATGTGAGGCTTCAACCACTGCATTCTTGAAAGCGCCTTGATATTTACCATGTCGTAGCTCCTGACTGGATAAGTTGTAATTATACGTGTTCAATCGCTGAAAAATGTTGATCACCACTGAATCAGGCACATTCATAAGTTGTTCAACCGGAATCATATATCCCAGTATATTTTGCTGTGCCTCTCCCAATTGAGAATACTTTAGGCCAGCGAATTCCCCATACATTTCAACGCTGTTTCCCAAAGAGAACTCATCATTGACGTAAGATGTGATAGCTGTCAATCGTTGCTGCCCATCCACAACCTCCCGGTATGCCCGTCGGGTTGCCGCGTGTATTCGTGTTCGCAGATATATCTTGGGGATAGGATAGCCGCGCAGAATTGTATCAATAAAATAGGCTTTGGCGGGAGTCGACCATACTTTTGCAGAGCGTTGGTATTCCCGGTTAATTTTCAGTGTATTTTCGTCCAGCCAGTTCAGAAAATCGGCAACAGGGTACTGATCCAGCATCTTCGTCCTCGCAGACCCTCAGACTGATTTTACATCAGTATACCAAAAAATTTCCAGTGAAGCGACAATGGCCCATTCCTCGGTGCGAAATCAGGGTAGCCGCCCCTTTCCCCCCGGCAACGCAGGCTGTATAGTACCCCCCGACACCCTCACGCAAGGCAACAGGAGGAGCGATGCTCGCGATTTTGGGAGGAACCGGCCCCGAAGGCAAAGGACTAGCCCTGCGCCTGGCCCTAGCCGGAGAAGCCGTGACCATCGGCTCCCGCGACGCCGCCAGAGGCGCAGCAGCCGCCGCCGAACTGGCCGGCGCCGCCCCCGGCGCCGCCATCGCCGGAACCGACAACCCCGCCGCCGCCGCCGCAGGCGACATAGTGTTCCTAGCCTTCCCCTACGAGGGCCAGCAGTCCACCCTGGAACAGCTATCCGGCTCCCTCGACGGCAAAATCGTAGTCAGCGTCATCGCCCCCATGGCCTTCGAGCGCGGCAAAGGCGCCCGCGCCGTCGCAGTCCCCGCCGGTTCCGCCGCCCAAGAAGCCCAAGACCTGCTGCCCACCGCCCAAATAGTCGCCGCCTTCCAGAACGTCAGTGCCGAGGAACTCCAAGACCCCCAAATCCCGATGCAAGGCGACGTAGTAGTCTGCTCCGACCACCCCGACGCCAAAGCGCAGGTCATAGCCCTAGCCAACAAAATCCCCCACCTCCGGGGCATTGACGGCGGCGCCCTAGCCAACGCCAAATACGTCGAACAAATAACCCCCCTGCTGGTAAACATCAACCGAATCTACCGCACCCACTCCGGCATAAAAATAACCGGAATCTAACCCCCGGCAAATCCCGTCATCGCGCCATAGCGTCATCGCGTAACCGTAACCTTCAGGAGGAAATATGCCGCGATTCCCCATAGACATCAACAGCAGCGCCGGCCAGTCCGCAGTGCAGGCCCAGTGGAAATACGCCGAGGGCTACACCCCCGGCGAAGCCAACTACGGGCTGGACGAGCGCTCCCCGGGCAGCCCGGCCCGCCTGCCCGACTACGACGATTCCGCATGGGAAATATGCCCCGACACCAGCCTTTGGGCCAGCTTCGACGGCGCCTACGTCACCGGCTTTTCCTTCGTCTGGTATCGCATCCGCATCACCGTCCCCGAAACCGTCGGCGGCCGCGACCCCCGCCGCACCCGCCTGATGTTTGAGACCTGCGTTGACGACTACGGCGAAATCTGGATCGACGGCGAATGCAACCGGGAACGCGGCGCCTTCGAGGGCTTCAACCGCCCCCAGCGCATCGAAATCGCCAACAACCCCGAACCCGGCCAGCAACACATAATCGCCATCCTAGCCGCCAACGGCCCAATGGGCGCCCCCGGCGGCGGCGTATTCGTCCGCTACACCAACCTAAGCTTCGAATGGCGCGACGACGACCCCTAACCCCCAAAACCCCGCCACAACCACCTTACCGAAACCTCGGCACAATCCCCTAACCGGAAACCTCACCCCGTAGGGGCGCACAGCCGTGCGCCCATCCCCCCCAACAACAAGCAACCCCCACCAACCCGCAACAAAAAACCGCCCCCGGCCTAAACCGGGGGCAACAAAAGCAAAAAACCCATCCGCCAACGCCAAACCACCCCGCCCCTAACCCTCCGGCGGCCACTTAGTCCCCCCCACCGCCGGCCGCTCCCCCGGCGCCGACCGCAGCCCGGCGTCAACCACCTCCCGGAACTCCCGCAGTATCACCTCCCCCCAATCCTGCGCGTGCGCCACCCGATGCGCCGTCCGGCGGCCCCGCCGGGCATTGCGAACCGCCGCCTCATCCCCCGCTTCCGCCGTCTCCCGGTTAATCGCCTCGTCCATCGCGTCAATCTGCGGCACCAGCCCGTTGGCCGTCTCCACAAACCGCGCCACCTCGTTCATCTCCCCGTCAAGCACCACGAAAATAGGCACCGTCCCCGCCCGGTGCTCCGGCAGAAAAGTATCCGCCAACGGAACATCATCATCCCGGTTAAAAACCTGCAAATTCACATTCGGACTGCTGTCCGCCAGCCGCAGGATAACCGGCGTAGTGCTTACCGCATCGCCGCACCAGTCGGCGGTAAACACCGCCAGATTCACCGGACTGCCCAGCCCCCCCACCCACTCCGCGGCGGCCGCCGGAATCTCAACCGCATTGTAAATCGCCACAAAAGGATCCTTGTTCACCTTGATTTGAGCGATATACTCCTCCGTACTCATCCCCGCCTCAAACTGCTCCCTGCTCAAAGCCATACCGACACCTCCTAACGCCGCTTTGCGCCCCTATTATGAGAAAATTGCGAAACTACTTCCGCTGGCCGCCATTTGTCTGCCATTCTGAGCAACCATCTGTCATCCTAAGCGCCATCTGCCATCCTAAGCAACCGTCTGTCATCCTAAGCGCCGTCTGCCATTCTGAGCAACCATCTGTCATTCTGAGCAAAGCGAAGAATCTCACCTTGGCTGGTGAGACCCTTACCTTAACCCAGGGCCATAAAGAGGAATCTCGCAATTTTATCCTATTATAATTCAACCGCGGCATCATTTTCAGTAAGTCCACCCCCGTATGGATATTCCCTACGCCTCTACAAACCCCCGCGCACATCCCCCATCATACCCGCATCCCACCCAACACCCCCGCATCCCACCCAACACCCCCGCAATCCCCCGACACCCCCGCAATCCCCCGTCATTCCGGCGTTCCCCCGTCATACCCGCATCCCACCCAACGCCCCAACGCCCCAACGCCCCAACGCCCCAACACCCCCGCATCCCACCCAACGCCCCCGCAATCCCCCGTCATTCCGGCGAAAGCCGGAATCCAGAAAACCCCACCAAACCGAACATCGCCGCCACGCAAAAACCTGCGGATTCCCCCACAAGCACGAATCACCAGAGAAACCCGCCCCGCCCCAACCCCTGCGCCGAACCCCAACCCGTGATAAAATTAAGCCCCCGAATACCAGCATTGGCGGAGGCCCCGGTTGACAACAGGCATTGACGACCCCTATCTGAAATACGCCCTATTCTGCCGCGGCACCGAGGAAGGCGCCGACGGCGAACTGACCCTGAAAAGCATCGTAGACCTGCTGGACTTGCCCCAGCCGCCCCCCGGCGGACAGGCCGGCCCGGTGCTGGCCGAGGTTGACGTCAACCTAGCCTTCTGCATCGGCGGCGCCTTGCCCGGCGACCACCACCTGTTCGTCGCCCTAAAAACCCCCGGCGTCCCCCTAGAGACCCCCCCGGCCCAGCGCGTCCAATGGGACGAAGGCATCCTGTTCCAGCGCTGGATAAAAACCTTCCGCATCCCGGTACAGGCCCCCGGCCAGCACTCCGCCGCCATCCTATTCGACGGCATCCCCCTAGGCGAAGCCAGCTTCCTAGTCCGCTTCAAACCCCAATAACCAACCGCAAATTCCCGCCCGCGGGAGAATGACAGGCAGGAAGCAAGAATGACCGGAACAGGCGACGAGGAAACCGCGAAATTACTCCCCCGCCTGTCATTCTAAGCAAGCCGTCTGTCATTCTGAACAAATGTCTGTCATTCTAAGCAAGCCGTCTGTCATTCTGGCAAATGTCTGTCATTCTGAGCAAAGCGAAGAATCTCACCTTGGGCAGTAAGACCCTTAGCTTTGCTCAGGGTGGCACTGGATAAACTCCCGGGCTACGAAGCAGGCGAACTCCACTTCGCAGTCCTCCAGCACATCCATTTCAGCGTGGTCACGCAACAGCGTGCCAGTGGAAAGGGCGCCCCGGAAATAGTATTTGGGAACGGATTTATCCGCTTCCAAGCCCTTGGCGACAGCAATCAGGTCGCCGGACTCCCATCCGCCTGACCGGGCCATTTCCACAAAAACGGCCTCCGTAGCCTTCCAGAACAAAAACGCGGACTGTCGGCAGTTACCGGCGGCGAACTCCCGGTCAGCCCGGGCCAAATACTCCAACGGCGCCATTTCAGGCGTGGGCGCAACCATCCCGTTTTCTCCTACCCAGCAAATGCAACAGAACCCCTACCCCCCATCCCGCGGCCGCCCCGCAGCCTTCCCCCCCGGCGACTCCCAAATCGAAGTAGACGCCACCCACACCGACTGCACAAACAGCTTGACATCCATCCAAGCGCAGAAATTCTCAATATACACAATGTCATACCGCAGCTTATTGCGCGGATGCGTATCATACCGCCCCCGCACCTGCGCCAGCCCCGCGATGCCCGGCCGCACCCGCAACCGCTGCCGGAAATGCGGAATCTCCTGGCAGAACTTATCCGTCAGCTCCGGCCGCTCCGGCCGCGGCCCAACCAGACTCATATCCCCCCGCAGCACATTGAAAACCTGCGGCAGCTCGTCCAGATGCGTCCGGCGCAACACCCTGCCGACCCAGGTAACGCGCCCGTCGCCGCTGCTCGCCCACACCGGCCCGGTAGACCCCTCCGCATTCACCACCATCGTGCGAAACTTGAACATCCGAAACACGCGCCCGCCCTTCCCCATCCGCTCCTGCGCGTAAAAAACCGGCCCCCGGTCGGTAAGCCGGATAGCCAGCGAAATAACCCCCCAGAGCAGAACCCACACCGGGAAGGCGAAAACAAAAGACGCGCCCAAGATAGCCAAATCCATAGGACGCTTGTAGCCATCCCAGCGAGGAGCCGCCTCCCCCGCCAACGGCGCGGCTATCGAATCATCGTAATGCAGTTCAGCCACAAACCTGCCACCCTGAGCCCCAATTTAAGTGCTAAGCCCCAATTTAGTGCTGCGCCATGCCTGCCCAACCGCGGCAAAGCAAAACAACGCGCCCCCTATGATACCCCGCCGCGCCAATAACGGGCAATTGCTGCCACCCGAATTTTACAAGATTATGTATTCCCTTTTCCAGCCGCCAAAACAAAATTTTCCGGCAAAACCGCCCCCGCCGCCCCGTCGCGCAGCCACCCCTTTTCCTGTATATACCGGGCGATCCGCGCCGCGTTCTCCGCCGGAGTGCGGCCCACCGTATCCAGCGTTATCTCCGGGCGCAAAGGCGCCTCGTAAGGGTCATTCACCCCGGTGAAACCCGCAATCTCCCCCCGCCGCGCCCGCGCGTACATCCCCTTAACGTCCCGCGCCTCGGCCACCTCCAGCGGCGTATCCACAAACACCTCAACGAACCCGGCCGGCTCCACCAGCCCCCGCACCCGGTCCCGGGCCGCCGCATAAGGACTCACCAGAGCGCAGATAACAATCCCCCCCCGCCAAGCCATCTCCGCCGCCACCCGGCCGACAAAATGCACATTCGCGTCCCGCTCCGCCCTAGAAAAGCCCAGCCCCCGAGCGAACTGAGCCCGCACAATATCCCCGTCCAGCAGCGTAACCTGCCGCCCCTGCCCCACAATCCCCGCCGCCAGCGCCAGCGCCGTAGTAGTCTTGCCCGAGCAAGGCAGCCCGGTAAGCCAAACGCAAACCCCGCCCCGGCCATCCGCCCCGGCCAAAGCCAGTGCATCATCCAAAAACGCCGGCTGCCAGCCGTCCAACCCCGGGGAATCCTCTCTAAACACTGGCACCGTCCTCATACTCTTACGCCTATCGGCGCCCCCCCACCCCACCAGCCACCGGGCCACAATCGCGCCAAACGCACAACCAATATACTACACGGGAACCCATCCCCCGGTAAATACTTTCGCCCCCAATTATTCCACAAAACAGCGAAACCACCCCCCAACCGCCCGCCCCCCCAAACAAGCCCCCGTCCCCCTAACCGCCCGTCACTCCAAACAAGCCCCCGTCACCCCAACCGCCCGTCACTCCAAGCAAAAGTCTGTCACCCAAATCGCCCGTCACTTGTCCTTATGTCACCCTAACCGCCCCCGTCATCCCAAGCAACAGTCTGTCATTCTGAGCAACAATTTGTCATTCTGAGCAAAGCGAAGAATCCCACCATGGCCCGCCAGCCCCCTCCCCCCAAGGCGACACCCCCCCTGCCCGCCCAACACTCCAAGCAACCCCCCGTCATCCCAAGCACCGCCCGCCACCCTAAGTGCCCCCTGTCGTCATCCCAAGCAACCCCCTGCCATCCCGAGCAACAATTTGTCATTCTGAGCAAAGCGAAGAATCCCACCTTGGGCCGCCAGACCCCTTCCCCCAAGGCGACAACCCCCCTGCCCGCCCAACACTCCAAGCAACCCCCCGTCACCCCAAGCAACAGTCTGTCATTCTGAGCAAAGCGAAGAATCCCACCATGGCCCGCCAGAACCCTCCCCCCAAGGCGACAACCCCCCAGCCCGCCCAACACTCCAAGCAACCCCCGTCACTCCAAGCAACCCCCTGTCATCCCAAGCGCCCCCCGTCATCCCGAGCGCCCCCTGTCATCCCAAGCAACAGTCTGTCATTCTGAGCAAAGCGAAGAATCCCACCTTGGCCCGCCAGAACCCTCCCCCCAAGGCGACAACCCCCCAGCCCGCCCAACACTCCAAGCAACCCCCCGTCACCCTAACCGCCCCCGTCATTCCAAGCAACAGTCTGTCATTCTGAGCAAAGCGAAGAATCCCACCTTGGCCCGCCAGAACCCTCCCCCCAAGGCGACAACCCCCCAGCCCACCCAACACTCCAAACAACCCCCTGTCATTCCAAGCAACAGTCTGTCATTCTGAGCAAAGCGAAGAATCCCACCTTGGCCCGCCAGAACCCTCCCCCAAGGCGACAACCCCCCTGCCCGCCCAACACTCCAAGCAACCCCCCGTCACCCCAAGCAACCCCCCGTCACCCCAAGCAACCCCCTGTCACTCCAAGCAACAGTCTGTCATTCTGAGCAAAGCGAAGAATCTCACCATGGGCCGCCAGACTCCTTCCCCCAAGGCAACAACCCCCCTGCCCGCCCAACACCCCAAGCACCCCCCAACCCCCAACGCCCCTACCGCTCCCCCCCAGCCCCCTCCTCCCTAGCCTCAATCGCCCGCTCCAAATCCCCCCGCAAACCCGCAAACCGCCCCGCCGCCCTAGGCGCCTCCGCCAGATAGCGGTCAACCACCGCCAGCCCACCCTCCGGGTCGCCCTCCAGCAACAGCTGCACCGCCAAAAGCCACTGCATCTCCGAGCGGTTCGGCGCCAGCTCCAGCGCCCGATCCACCAGCTCCCTAGCCCGCGCCAAACGCTCCGGCTCCCCCACCGACGCCTGCTGATTAACCGACGCCATCCCCGCATACAAACGATGATTCTCCGGCTCCGCCGCTATCCCCATCGCCCCTTGCCGCTCCACAAACCGCAGCACATCCCCCCCATCCCCGCCGCCGTCCCCGCCGCCCCCGTCCGCCAGCGTATCCCACTGATTCCCGATGCTCTCAAACAGCATAACCCGCGATTCGTTCCCCAACGGCGGAAACGCCGCCACCGAATTCTCAAAAGAATCAAATATCTCCTCCCAGCCCGAATCCGAACCCAGCGACGCCAACGCCCAGTTGGAAGCCGAATACACCCGCGCATTAAGGAAAAACACCGACGCCGTCACCAGCACCGCCACCAGCCCCATCCCCGCCACCCCGTTCAGCCCCACAAACCGCGCCGCCGCCAAGCCCCGCCGCCCCCCCGACGCCAGCCAGCCCCCCCGCAACCGAGCAACCACCCGCGCCCCCGCCGGCACCAGCGGCGATACCAGCGACGCCAAAAACCCGCCCCGTCCCGCAACCGCCCCGTCCCTTTCCGGCAACGGCAAAGAATCAACAAACACCGCAAAGCCCATCAAAACCAGCAACTGCGGCAGCGTCCCCGGCGTATCGAACAAAAACAGATTTTGCGTGAAATAGCAGACCAGCCCCGCCCCGATAAGCCCAACGAACAGCCGCCGGTCGCCCTCAAGCAAAGCCGCCTTGCGAACAAACACCGACAGCAAATACAGCCATATCGCCAAATAACCCAACGTCCCCAGCACGCCCTTGGTCGTCAATTCCTCCACCATCTTATTATGCGCCTGGTCAAAATAAAGGCTTTTACTGCTGCTGGCCGCCGCCGGCGCATAGCGGTCATAGGCCGCGGTAAAATTCTCCGGCCCCCAGCCCAGCAACGGCCGCTCAAGAAACCCGTCAATCCCCACCAGATTCGCCGTAATCCGCCCCTCAATGCTCAGCCGCGTCCGGGCCGGGTCAACTACTCGCCAGAACACCCCCTCCCTGCCCTCGCCCACGCTCTGCCCCGCCGCAACCAGCGCCACCGCCCCCGCAGCCAGCCCCACCAGCACCGCCGCCACCCCCGCCGACGCCAGCCGCCACCCCCGCGAATGGCCCCAGAAAGCGTAGGCTACGCTAAAGGCGATAAGCCCCATTCCCAGCCCGGCCATCGCCCCCCTAGTCGCGCTGAGCGACAGCATAACCAAATCCAAAACCAGCGCCGCCGCCCAGAACAGCCGCCAGCCCCAAACGCCCGCATCCCCCCAAGCCCCGCCCCCCGAAGCCCGCCCCCCCGTCCGCCGCTGCCGCGCCCGCCGCCGTCCCCGCGGCTCCCGCCGCCCCGCGCCCTCCCCCGCATCCGCCCGCCGCACCAACGAACCCGCCAGCAGCGCCCCGGCCACAAAAGCGTTCACCGCCGCATACCCGCCCACATACGTCGGATTGCCAAAAGTTATCGCCACCCGCCCATCCGTAGATTGCAGATAGCTCACCCACCCCCAGTCAAAATACTCCGACAGCCCCAGCAGCCCCAGAAACAGACTAACCCCCACATTAAAATTAAGCAGCCACCGCCAATGCGCCCAAGTCCGAAAAACCGAAATCAGCATCAGCACAAAAACGAACCAATGCGCCAGCGCCACCCACCCGGCCATCCGCTCAAAAGTAGACCACAAGCTACGGTTAAGGCTGACCCCGAACACCCCCGCCATCAGCGCCAAAAAAAGGTAAACCCCGAAAATCCCCACCAGCCAATACTTCGGCGGCCGGTAAGCCGCATCCCGCAGAATCAGCACCACCCACAGCCCAAACGCAACCTCAATCAGCGACCGGCTCCAAACCGCCTTCCCCACCACAAAAGGAAACAAAGTCTCCGGCCACGGCGCCGCCGAAACAACCAGCGGCGCCACCAGCACCAACCCCAAAACAACCCGAACCAAACTAACCAGCAAAAACGTCCATCCCCCATACGCAAATCCACAAAAGCATACCATACCCACCCCGCCCGGTCTGTCCACCCCCGCATCACCCCATCGCCCCGCACCCCGTAGGGGCGCACTGCCGTGCGCCCGTCCCCACCCGCAACCACGCCCAAACCCCAAACCCCACCATCCCCAACACCCCCCGCATCACCCCAATCGCCCCGTCCCCCGTAGGGCCGCACAGCCGCGCCCCCGTCACCCCCGCAACCACGCCCGAACACCTAACCAAAAACCCCCCCATCCCCAACACCCCCCAACCCCTTGTCCAACCCCAACCCCACGCCGTATAATCCCCCCAAACAAAAAATCGGCAACAAACCACCCGGAGCCCGGATGTGCCAAACAACCCCCCCAAACCCGCGCTCCCCCCAAAATCCCCCCCCCCCCCCCCCGACTCTTGCCCCCCCAAACCGCAACATCCCGGCCCTAGGCTACCTATTCATCTGCCTAAACGCCCTATTCTTCGCCTACCTCTCCGTAGCCGCCCCCCGCGGCTACGAAGCCCTTATCCAAGAAGACTTTTGGGTAGAGTCTCTAACCGCAGTCTGGCTCCTCCTAACCGCCCTGATACTATTCGCCACCGCCCTAGCGGAACAACGATTCCCCCTGCGCTGCCTCTACATCCTAGCCGCCGCCGCTTTCCTCTTCGCCGCCGCCGAAGAAATCAGTTGGGGCCAGCGCATAATCGGATTCGACACCCCCTTGTCTCTCCGGCCCTTCAACTCCCAAAGCGAGTTCAATATCCACAACATCAGCAGCGGCGGAAAATTCGACGCAATCTACCGCGAAGGGACAATGTTCCTCTGCATAATAACCGCCGCCGCCTTCTTTCACCGGAAAAAAACCCTGTTCGGAATCCCCTTGCCGTCAATCCTGCTCATATTCGCCTTCCTAACATTCCTGTCCTACCGGCCAATCGCGCTGGACTCCCTCCGTGCTGAGCGGATTCAGTGGCAGCTATTTGAGTTCTTTCCCTTTATCACCCATCGAGAAAAATTCCTCTTGTTCCTCTTCGCCGTCTACGCCCTAATCTCCCGGCAGCCCAAAGAACTCCTAGCCGCCACCGCCGCCACCTTCGCCCTAACCCTAGCCATTACCTACGTAAATAACAGCAGCTACATCTTTGCCTACAAAATCAGCGAAATCCCCGAATACCTGTTCAGCGCCGCCTGCCTTTTCTACGCCCTGAATCTGCTCCTAGCCCAAAACCCAACCCAACGCCAGCTCGCAACCCTAAAACTGCCAACCAAATGGATCCCATTCCCGCCCGCCCTAAAACTATGGATTCCATTCCCGTCCAAACTAAAACTACGGATTCCATTCCCAACCAAACCAAAACCGCCAACCGGCGGCACCCCATTCCCCTCCGCCATCAAACCCGGCCCGGACAGCCCTGCGGCGACCCATCCCAACCCGCCAACCGCCGGCACCCCCTTCCCCCCCGCCATCAAACCCGGCCCGGACAGCCCTGCGGCGACCCATCCCAACCCGCCAACCGGCGGCACCCCCTTCCCCCCCGCCATCAAACCCGGCCCGGACAGCCCTGCGGCGACCCCTTCCAACCCGCCAACCGGCGGCACCCCATTCCCCCCCGCCATCAAACCCGGCCCGGACAGCCCTGCGGCGACCCATCCCAACCCGCCAACCGGCGGCACCCCCTTCCCCCCCGCCATCAAACCCGGCCTGGACAGCCCTGCGGCGACCCATCCCAACCCGCCAACCAGCGGCACCCCATTCCCCCCCGCCATCCAACCCGGCCTGGACAGCCCTGCGGCGACCCATCCCAACCCGCCAACCGCCGCCCCTGCCCGAAACTCTATCCGCACGCCCTGGCTAATCGCCTGCCTAGCAATAATCGCAGCCAGCATAGCATTAGCCTATTTCAGCTATCTCACCGACAAAGCCAAAGACGCCGCCGCCACCCCCGCAGAAGCGCCCACCCCCGCGCCCGCCAACACCACCCCCAATCCCGCAGAAGCGCCCACCCCCGCGCCCGCCGCCCTAGCCGCCATCAAGGAACGATACCAACAAATCCAATCCCTAACTCCCAACATAACCGCCAACTTCAACGTCTACCTAATAGGCAAAGAACTAACCTACTTCAAAGACCCTTGCCTTCCGGCTGATACCCAGCCGTGGTTCTTCCTGGCCCTCTACCCCGCCGACCAAAAAAGCCTCCCCGCCCACCGCCGGCAACACGGCTTCGACAACCTAGACTTCAACGCCAACGCCTTCGCCCCCGCAAAAAAAATCCCAACCCTAACCAACAAATGCCTAGCAACAATCCCCCTCCCCGACTACCCCATAACCAAAATCCAAACCGGCCAATACACCCCAAACAACCCCCCAATCTGGCAAAAAGAAATCCCCCTAACCCCATAACATCCCCCACCAACCCCCCATAGCGCCGCACCGCCGCACCGCCGCGCCCCCGTCACCACCCGCCCCCCTGTCATCCCGAGCACCCCCCTGTCATTCTGAGCAAAGCGAAGAATCTCGCCTTGGCCCGCCGACCCTCCCCGTCCCCCCGCCCCTCGTAGGGCCGCACCGCCGCGCCCCCGTCACCACCCGCAACCACGACCAAACCCCCAAACCCCAACAAAAAATCCCCTCCCCCTCCGGGTGAGGGCTAGGGTAGGAACGTCCCCCCGCCCTAGCCCGCCAGACCCTTCCCTATCCCGCCACCCGCCACCCGTACCCCGTAGGGGCGCACAGCCGTGCGCCCATCACCACCCGCAACCACGACCAAACCCCAACAAAAAATCCCCACCCCCTCCGGGTGAGGGCTAGGGTGGGAACGTCCCCCCGCCCTAGCCCGCCAGACCCTTCCCTATCCCGCCACCCGTACCCCGCAGGGCCGCACCGCCGCGCCCCCGCCACCACCCGCAACCACGACCAAACCCCAACAAAAAAACCGCAAAATCAACCAACGAAACCCGCCAGACCCTCCGCGTCCGCAACATAAGCCGCAGTTTCCCGAATACGCCGCTCAGTATCATCCACAGGCTCGCAAAGGCCGCAACAAAAACAATCCCCATGCAAATGCCCTTGCCGAGTATAATAACGCGCCACCAGCCTTAAACCGCGAACCCCGCCATCCCTGCCCGACAATTCCCGCAACCCCACGGAAGTCTCCCTAGAATTTTCCGGCTCCCACCCCGTCCGGGCCAAAACCAGCCCATCCGTAGCCCGCCTAGCAGCGCACCAAGCCCATTCCGCCGCATCGCGCACATCCCCGGCCGCCAGCCGCTCCAGCGCCTCCCGCTGCATCCCTTTCGCGTCATCAAATATCTCCCCTACTCGATAGGTCGCTACCAACGTTTACCCCCTTACCCCAAAGTTACAAAGCATTATAACCCGAATTTTCCAATTGCCTTATCACCCGCCCCCATAACCCCAACCACCCCCCGTCCCCCGTAGGGGCGCACAGCCGTGCGCCCACACCCCCGCAACCAAGACCAACCCCCAACAAAAAACCCCCACCCCCCACGCAATTGATGACACCAACCCCTTGCCAACCCCAATAACCACTCCCTAACATAAAACGTGCCATAACCCAAACAACCCGCCCGTAATCCCGCCCCCCGTAGGGGCGCACTGCCGTGCGCCCGTCACCCCCGCAACCACGACCCAACCCCAACAAAAAAACCCCACCCCCCGGCAATTGATGACACCAACCCCTTGCCAACCCCGATAACAACTCCCTACCATAAAACGTGCCATAACCCAAACAACCCGCCCGTAATCCCGTACCCCGTAGGGGCGCACTGCTGTGCGCCCGTCACCCCCGCAACCACGCCCTGAACCCCTAACCCAAAAACCCCTGCCATCCCCAACACCCCCGGCGCCCACCCCTCCCGCAATTTGATGACACCAACCCCTTGCCAACCCCGATAACCACTACTTACCATAATAACGTGCCATAACCCAAACACCCGACCAACCCGCCCCCCTGTCATTCTGAGCAAAGCGAAGAATCCCACCTTAAGCCGCCAGCCCTTTCCCCATCGCCCATAATCCCAACCCGCCCGTCATTCCGAGCGATTCCCCCGTCATTCTGAGCAAAGCAAAGAATCCCGCCCAACAACCCAAATGTCCGAAAATGTCCGGCAAAACAAAAAACCCGCGCCCTTATACCCCTAACCCGCCCCCCGGACTGCCAAAACCATCGGAACTATCCTGCCAATCCCTGAATCCTGAAAATCCTGATTCAGACAATAAAATGGCGGAAAATGGGAGAAAATGACAGGAAAAACAAAAAAATCCCCAACCCCCAAACTGCCAAAACTACCCCGCCAATCCCCCAATCCCGAAAATCCCGCATCAACCCCCAAAACGGCAGGAAACGGCGGGAAATGGCAGGAAAAACAAAAAAATCCCCAACCCCCCAAGAGGAGACCCCCCAATGAGCCTAAAATCCATCCGCAACCAAATCAACGCCCTACGCCGCAAATTCGCCTTCCCCCTAGCCGTCCTGCGCCTGCGCCGCATCTCCGAGGAATACTGCCACGACTGGCACGCCGCCCTAACCGACAACAAGCCCCTACCCGAAACCCACCCCTTCATCCTGAAAATCGCCAAAGAAGTAATGCCCCTGAACACCTTTATGTCCCTCCACCACTACCTAAACCGCCACCGCGACAACAAAACCACCCCCGAACCCCGAGCCATAGCCGTAACCCTGTTCCCCAACCACGCCAACAGCCTACTCTTCACCCATCTATTCGCCGGCGAACTAACCCCCAAACCCAAACCCGCGCCCCCCTTCGGCATCATCCCCCGAAACCGCCCCCAACGCACCCGCGCCATCGACCCCCCCACCCGCAACATCACCCGCCAACTACGCGAAACCCTCCGCCACCCCACAGGCGGGAACCTCAACCAAAGCGCCCCCACAGCCCTTAACAATAAGATAGAATAGACGCCCAACGCCAAAGTAAAGGAGCGTCTAATGGACTTCGCCTTTACCCCCGAACAGCGGGCCCTGAAAGACAGCGCCCGCAGCTTGGCCGAGGAGCGCATCGCCCCCATCGCCGCGCAAGCCGACGAATCCGGGCGCGTCCACACCGGGCTTATGGAAATCCTCGCCGAATCCCGGCTGCTGCGCTACACCGTACCCGAAGGCTATGGCGGCTACGGCATCCGCGTCATCAACCTCTGCATCATCCGCGAGGAACTGGCCCGCGTTTCCGCCCAGGCCGACACCAACTTTATCATGCAAGGGCTCGGCAGCTTTCCCATCACCCTCGGCGGAAGCCACGAGCAAAAAGCCTTCTACCTCCCGCCCATCGCCCGCGGCGAATCCATCGCCGCCTTCGCCCTCACCGAACCCCACGCCGGTTCCGACGTCCTCAGTATGACCACCGACGCCGCCCCCGACGGCGACGAATGGGCACTCAACGGGCGCAAGAAATTCATCAGCCAAGCCGGCGACGCCGACACCTATACCGTATTCGCCAAGACCGACCCCGGCCAAGGCAGCCGCAGCCTGTCCGCCTTCATCGTCGAACAGGGAACCCCCGGATTCGACGACTCCCAGCGGCTCGAGCTGATGGCCCCCCACGCCATCGGCGAACCAGTGTTCGACAACTGCCGCATCCCCCAAGGCAACCTGATTGGCGAGCGCGGCCAGGGCCTGCGCCTCGCCCTCGGCACCCTCGACACCTTCCGCACCACCGTAGCCGCCGCCGCAGTCGGAATGGGCCAGGCCGCCTACGAATCCGCCCTCGACTTCGCCCGCAACCGCACTATGTTCGGCCAGCAACTCAGCAACTTCCAAGCCACCCAATTCAAGCTGGCCGATATGGCCGTCTCCCTAGACGCCGCCCGCCTGCTCGCCTACCGCGCCGCCTGGCTCAAGGACTCCGGCCAAGAAATCGTCATCAAGGAAGCCTCCTTTGCCAAGCTGTTCGCCACCGAAGCCGCCGCCCGCATCGTCAACGAAGCCGTCCAAATCCACGGCGGCGCCGGACTCCAAAAAGGCAGCCGTGTCGAGCGCCTCTACCGCGAAGTCCGCGCCCTAACCATCTACGAAGGCACCTCCGAAATCCAGCGCCAAACCATCGCACGCCAACTCCTAAGCTAACCCCCACCGCGCCCATCCAACCCGGTTCAGGCCCATCGCCCGCCAACCCCCGCGCTAACCCGCGAATCCCAAATCCCAACCCCCAGGAAGCCCAAAATGTACGACTCCCGCCCCGCCCAACAAGAAAACCGAAGCGGCAACAAAGTAAAGAAAGGCTGCGGCTGCCTACAAATCCCCACCTCCCTAATCTGGCTGCTATTCACCCTGATGTACTTCTTCACCGAACCCGACGCCCAACCCCTAGGCAAATGGGAATTCCTATGGCGCTTCCTAGCCGGCCCCTTCAACTTCCTATTCTAACCCCACCCCGCCCGGCAACCCGCCAACCCGGCAACCGCCATCCAGCCCGCCGTCTGTAACTCTGAGCAAGCTCCCTGTCATTCAGCCCGCCCCCTGTCATTCTGAGCAAAGCGAAGAATCCCACCCTGGGCAACAAAGACCCTACCCTTCGCCAAGGCCGCCAAAAGGGAATCCCGGCAACCGTCATCCAGCCCGCCGTCTGTAACCCTGAGCAAGCCCCCGGTCATTCTGAGCAAAGCGAAGAATCTCACCCTGGGCAACAAAGACCCTACCCTTCGCCAAGGCCGCCAAAAGGGAATCCCGGTAACCGTCATCCAGCCCGCCGTCTGTAACTCTGAGCAATCCCCCTGTCATTGCAATCCCCCTGTCATTCTGAGCAAAGCGAAGAACCCCACCCTGGGCAACAAAGACCCTACCCTTCGCCAAGGCCGCCAAAAGGGAATCCCGGCAACCGCCATCCAGCCCGCCGTCTGTCACTCTGATTCCGCCGTCTGTAACTCTGAGCAAGCTCCCTGTCATTCAGCCCGCCCCCTGTCATTCTGAGCAAAGCGAAGAATCTCACCCTGGGCAACAAAGACCCTACCCTTAGTCAAGTCCGCCAAAAGGGAATCCCGGCAACCGCCATCCAGCCCGCCGTCTGTCACTCTGATTCCGCCGTCTGTAACTCTGAGCAAGCCCCCTGTCATTCGGCCCGCCCCCTGTCATTCTGAGCAAAGCGAAGAATCCCACCCTAGCCGACAAAGACCATCCCCTTCGCCAAGGGTAACAGAGGAAACAATGAACCTAACCTACTACGGCCACTGCGCCTTCCGCTTCGACACCCCAGGCGGCCTCAGCGTAGTAGCCGACCCCTACCGCAACCAAGCCGACCGCTACTGGTTCACCCGCCAATTCCCCGACGTCGCCTGCGACATCGGGCTGATTACCCACGCCCACTTTGACCACGCCGCCGCCGGACGCCTCCCCGAGTCCGCCTCCACCCTGCGAATGCCCGGCGAATTCGCCGCCGCCGACCTCCGGATTCGCGGCATCGGCGATTACCACTCCGGCCCGCCCCGCCTGAGCGACTTCCCCAACATAATGTTCCGCCTAGAAACCGATGGCCTAACCTTCCTGCACCTAGGCGACAACCGCGCCCACTGGCCGCCCGAAGTAACCCGCGCCGTAGGCAACATAGACGTCCTGCTAGTAACCGTAGACGACTCCATCCACCTGCTAACCTACGATGAAGTAGACTCCCTGATACACCGCCTACAGCCCCGAATAGTCATCCCGATGCACTACGCCATCCCCGGCCTGACCGCCCCCGAAAGCGGCCTGCTCCCCCCGGAACAATGGCTGGAGCGCCAACCCGCAGTGCGCCGCCTAGCATCCCACCAAGCCGAAATTTCCCCCGCCGCCCTGCCGTCCCAAACCGAAGTCTGGCTGTTCCAACCCGCCCCCCAATCCCTAACCGCCCCGGAAACGTTCCCGCCTTGCCCCTAAACGCCGTGGGCCGTAGAATGCCCCAAACGCCAACCGCATTCCCGGCCCGCGGTGGCCGGGAAAGGGAGTCGCCAATATGCCAGCCCTGAACCACCCCCTCGAAAACGTCCGCGTCATTGACCTAGGCCGCCACCAGGCCGGCCCCCGCTGCGCCCAGGTCCTAGCCCGAATGGGCGCCGAAGTCATCAAAATCGAAAGACTCGGCGGCGAGGAAACCCGCTACCACGGCCCCTGGGTCAAAAAGCAGTCCTCCTACTGGGTCCAGTACAACTCCGGCAAAAAATCCCTCTCCCTCGACCTCCGCAAAGAGGAAGGCAAGGAAGTCCTGCGCGAGCTGGTCAAGGTCTCCGACGTCATCGTGCAAAACTTCCGCCCCGGCACCATCGAAAATATGGGCTTCGGCTACGACGTGCTGAAAGACCTAAACCCCCGCATCATTATGGTCAACGTCTCCGCCTACGGCCAGTTCGGCCCCTACCGCGACAACATCGGCTACGACCCCATCGGCCAAACGATGTCCGGCATCACCATGGTAACCGGCGAAGAGGGTATGCCCCCGATCCGCACCGGCGTCCCCATCATCGACCGCATAACCGCCCTCCACGCCGCCATCGGCGCCCTGGCCGCCCTCCACGAGCGCGAGGCGTCCGGCCTAGGCCAGTCAATGGACGTCTGCCTGGCCGACACCGGCTACTCAATGACCGAAATCCCCATAACCGCCTACCACGGCACCAAGATTCCCCCCCGCCGCGGCGACACCACCGCCCCGCCGTCGGGCATCTACCCCTGCCGCGAGGGCTGGGTGCTGGTGTCGGCCGGCGACCAGCACCACTGGCACCGGGTCTGCAACGCCCTAGGCAAACCCGAATGGCTGGAAGACCCCCGCTTCAACACCCGCCACGAAAGGCTGAACAACCGGGAACTGGTCAACCAGGCCGTCCGGGAGCTGCTGTCCGAAAAGACAATGGAGCAGGCCATCGCCCACTTCACCGAACACGACGTAGTGGCCGCCCCGGTCAACACCATCCCCCAAGCCGCCGAAGACCCCCACCCCTGGGAGCGCCGGGCAATGGTGGAAGTCCCCGACTTCCTAGCCGGAGAAATAGCCGTATCCGGCGACTACTGGCACTTCTCCCGCACCCCGGCCCAAATCGGAACCACCCCCCAAGTAGGCGAACACAACGAGGAAGTGCTGTCCAACCTGCTGGCCTACACCCCGGAGCAAATAGCCGCCTTCCGCCAAAACCGCATAATCTCCGAGGAACACCACTACGACGACATCCCCGGCTAGTGGGCGGATCCCCAAGGAAATTGTCTGAATCAGGATTTTCAGGATTAAAGGATTTTCAAGATTCCGCTCATTCAACAGACGATTGCAAAACTGCATCCGCCCCCTGTCATCCTAAACGCAGCGCCCCTGTCATTCTGAGCAAAGCGAAGAATCTCACCTTGGGCAACAGAGACCCTTCGCTCCGCCCAGGGCGACAAAGGGAAATTTCGCATCATCCAGAAAATCCGTTAATCCTGAAAATCCTGATTCAGACAAAACCCATCCGGCAAATCCCATAATCCCGAAAATCCCGATTCAGACAACCCCCACCCCGAAGCCGTCGCCGGTTTGACCAACAGGCAACGATATGCTAGTCTTTCCGCCACCACCGAAAAAACCCGGTTGGGATTCTTTCAGATTTTTACAGATTCTAGAGCGGGGCGCCGGGCCTGTTGGTTAAGCCGCGTTCACTGGACAATCAGCCCGCGGGCGATGGCGAGTGGCTGTCGCTGCGGGACGCCTGCCGCCTGCTGGACGTCAGCAGCACGACGCTGCGGCAGTGGGCCGATGCGGGCTATCTGCGGGTGTACCGCACGCCGGGCGGACATCGCCGCTTCCTGCGCCGCGATGTGGAGTCGCTCACCGGCGCAGCCCCGGACGGCGCCGAACCGGCCCACCCCGGCCACGCCCGCGAGGAACACCCGGAAGGCCCGGCCCTGCGCCGCATCCGCCGCGGCCTCACCCGCAACAGCGTAACCCAGCAACCCTGGTTCCAAAGCGTAGAGCCCGAGGGCCGCGACCGGATGCGCCTTTTCGGGCGGCGTCTGCTTTCCCTGCTGATACAAGAGCCGGGGCCGCGCCGCCAGCAACAGGAACTCTTGGCCGAAGCCCGGCTCTTGGGCCAAGAATACGGCTCGGAAATGTCGGATCGGGGCGTTGGCCTAACCGACACCGCCGAAGCCTTCGTCTTTTTTCGCACTATGGTGCTGGACACCGCCCCGGCCGGTTCCTGGCCCCGCATCCTAGAAACCTCCGACCGGGTGCTGGTCGGCGTCTGCGCCTCCTACCAACGCGCCGCCCGCCACACCACCGCCGCCAATTTTAACGCAGAGGACTCTAGAGAATAACGCAGAACAACCAAAATAACCTCTGCGCCCTCTGCGCGTCCTCCGCGCCCTCTGCGATAAAAAACTCGAGGTAATAAATATGGATATGATCGACCGCAAGCTGCTCAACCTGATTCAAGCCCCTTTCCCGATGGTGGAGCAGCCCTATCTGGAGCTGGCTGGGCAACTGGAAATCTCCGAGCCGGACGCGCTGGCCCGCCTTACCGAGCTGAAGCGGCAGAACGTGCTGCGGCAAATCAGCGCCATATTCGACACGCGGCGGCTAGGCTACAAGACCACGCTGGTGGCGATGGCTTTCCCGCCCGACGCCCTGCACCAGGCGGCTATGGAAATCAACCGGCATCCCGGCGTCAGCCACAACTACGCCCGGGAAGGTTCCTACTACAATCTCTGGTTCACCCTAGCCGTGCCGCCGGAGCATGACCTAGAGGCTACCGCGCAGCGTATGGGCCACAAGACCGGGGCGCTGGAATCCCGCATTATGCCTACCATCCGCTTTTTCAAGATCGGCGTCAACTTCGATATGGTCAAGCAGCAGGGTTCGTCCTACAACTTCAGCCCCGACGGGTTCGACAAGGCGGAAGCCGACAGTTGGAACAAGCCCCAGCCCGTAACCGAGTGGGAAAAGCAGGCCATCCGCGAAATGCAGGAAGATCTGCCCCTAGTTTCCCGTCCCTTTGACCCCATCGCCGGGCGGCTGGGCATCACCACCCCGGAACTGTTCGCCCTGGCCGAGGACTTTCAGCAGCGCCGCATAATGCGCCGCTACAGCGCGGTGCTGCACCACCGCCGCTCCGGTTTCCGCTCCAACGCGATGATTGTCTGGAAAGTGCCGCCGGAACGCTCCGAGGAAGTGGGAATGATTATGGCCGGTCACAAGGCAGTCACCCACTGCTACGAGCGCCCCACCTTCCCCGACTGGCCCTATACCCATTTCACCATGGTTCACGCCACCACCCCGGAGGGCTGCGAGGAATACAGCCAAGAAATCAGCCAAGCCACCGGCATAACCGACCGCCTGGCCCTCTACAGCACACGGGAATACAAAAAAACCCGCGTCCGCTACTTCGTCCCCGACTACGACGAATATCTGGCAACAATGAACTGACACTTCTTTGCGCCATTGCGCCATTGCGTCATAGCGTCATAGCGTCAAAAAAACGGACAGCAGTATGACCGCCTACTATCCGGTCTACCTGAACCTTACCGGCCGCCGTTGCGTCATCATCGGCGGCGGCGGCGTGGCCGAGGGCAAAATCGCCCGCCTGCTGGACTCCGGCGCGGAGATCTGCGTCATAAGCCCCGACGCCACGCCCGGCATCCGGCGGTTCGCCGCGGACGGCGCCCTCCACTGGGAGCAGCGCCACTACCGCCCCGGCGACCTGGAAGGCGCATTCATCGCCATCGCCGCCACCAACGTCCGCGAAGTGAACCGGCGCATTTTCGAGGAAGCGGAAACCCGGGGAGTGATGCTCAACGCAGTAGACGACCCGCCCAATTGCAGCTTCATCGCCCCGTCCATCGTCCAGCGCGGGCCGGTCACCCTAGCAATCTCCACCGGCGGCGTATCCCCTGCCCTGGCCCGCAAGCTGCGCGAGTCGCTCCAAGCCTCTAGCGACCTAGCCTGGGCCGACCTGGCCGGCGTAATGGCCGCCGCCCGCGCCAGCCTGCGCGAAAGGGGGCTGCTAACCACCGTAGACCCGGAACTCTGGCAGTCCTGCCTTACCCCCGAACTGCTGAAAATGGCCCAAACCGGCCAAGAATCCAAGGCTCTAGAGATACTGCTGAACGGGCTACTTAACGATACTCAACCCAGAAATTAAAAAACAAAACCCCCTCTGCGTACTCTGCGCCCCCTCTGCGCCCTCCGCGTTAAACCAAAAAAGGAAAAGCGCAATGACCGCCAGCCGCCCCATCCGGGTTGGCAGCCGGGGCAGCCCCCTGGCGCTGATTCAGGACGACGAAGCCATCGCCCGGCTAAAGGCCCGCCATCCGGGGCTGGAGTTCGAGGTCGTATCCGTCCGCACCCGGGGCGACGCCAACCAGTCTGCGCCGCTGGCCGGTATGGGCTTGGGCGTATTCGTCGGCGAACTGGAGGAGCGCCTGCTGTCCGGCGAGCTGGATCTGGCGGTTCACAGCCTGAAGGATATGCCGACCAAGCTGCCCGACGGGTTGGCCCTGGCCGCAGTGTTGCCTCGCCGCGACCCCCGCGACGCGCTGGTCAACCGCTGGAACCGCCCGCTGGAGGAACTGCCCGACGGCGCCCGCATCGGCACCAGCAGCCCGCGCCGCGCCGCCCAACTGCGCCGCTACGCTCCCAACGTAACGGTGGCGCCCATCCGGGGCAACGTGGAAACGCGCCTGCGCAAGGCCGACGGCGAGGAAGCCGACGGCGCAGTGCTGGCCGCTGCTGGGCTGGCCCGCTTGGGGCTGGAGGGCCGCGTGGCCGAGTATCTTTCGCCCCAACGGTTCGTGCCGCCGCCGGGACAAGGCGCGTTGGCTATCGAAACGCGGGCCGACGACCGCCGGATGCTGGAGCTGCTGGCCGCCGCCGAGGACGCCAACACCCGCTACGAAACCACCGCCGAGCGGGCCTTTCTCGAAACCCTGGGCGGCGGCTGCCAGATTCCCGTAGGCGCCTACGCCCGCTCTATGGGCCACGAACTGCTGATGACCATCTTTCTAAGCAACCCCGACGGCTCCCGCACCTTCACCGCCAAAGTCGAGGGCCTGAAACACGACCCCCGCCAACTCGCCTCCGACGCCTACCTAGCCGTAGCCGAGCGCGGCGGCGCCGACCTCCTCCGCGCCGCCCGGGGCGAAAACTAAACGCAAAGAGCGCCAAGAACGCAGAGGATGATATGCACGGCTATGACAATAACGCCCTAGCCGTAGGCCAAGCCGTGCTGCGCGAAACCGGGGCGCAGGACGTCATCCTGTTCGGCTCCCGCGCCCGCGGCGACTACCGCAAAGATTCCGACATAGACCTGCTGCTGGTTCATCAGTCCATCCTCTACCTCGACGGCGATTACGATGCAGTCCGGGACAAATTCCGCCGCGATGCCGAAACAAAGGCCCAGGCCCTATACGGAATGCCCGTGTCCGTAGACCTGTGCTGGTTCACCCCTGACGAATTCGACCGGATGCGCCGCAGCCGCAACGACGTAAGCGCAATAGCCGCAGAGGAAGGCATCACAATGAACGGCGGCCCGGCCAGCGAACAATACCCCAACGCAGATTACTCAGACGAATGGAACACGACCACCGAGCGCTTGTACCACGCAAGAACGCACCTGCGAGGGCTGTCTGACGGAGTGCAGCTAGGCCAGCCCGACCTTCTGGTAGGCCAACAGGCCCAGCAATCCTTGGAACACGCGATAAAAGCGCTTATTTCCGCCAGCGGACACCGCTACCAACGCATCCACGACCTAGAGGAACTGGAACGCGATATGCGCCGGGCCGCCCCCGGATTTACTTATATGCTACAGTCCCCCCTGAGACTGCTCAGTGGCTATGCCGGAGGCGAAATCTACCGCCGAAGACCAGGGCCATCCCTCGGCAACCATACCGAACTCCGCCGCCAAGTAGAAACCGACGTTCAGCAAATCGTCCAACGCATCGCCACCTTAACCGGCAAAGACCCTTGGCTGGAACAATCCGACACCCCGGAAGCCTGACAGACAACTTTGGAGGTCAGCCACAATGTCGCTTGACGACACCATTTCGCAAATACGGGACAAGCTCCCAAAAGGGCTTTTCCCTTATGAAGCTACGGTATCTAACGGGGCAGTTCTCCCCATACTCCACGCCTTGGAATGGCCGGTGTTCGACACTTCCATTGTATCCCCGCAATATACGGTTGAAGGACGGCGCGTTGATTACGCCCTCTGCCGTTCCAACGGACAGCCCGTAGTTTTCCTGGAAGTCAAGCGCGTTGGCGCAGCAGGCAGTGGGGAACGGCAGCTTTTCGAATACGCCTTTCACCATGGTGTTCCCCTAGCTGTGCTTACCGATGGGCAAGAATGGAATTTTTACCTTCCCGCTGGAGAAGGAACTTACGAGGAGCGCCGGGTCTATAAGTTGGACCTGCTGGAGCGTGACCTGGCCGAATGTTCCCATCGCCTCAACAGATACCTTTCTCACACCGATGTCGCATCCGGCGTAGCCTTTGAAAACGCCCAATCCGACTACAAGGACGCCAACCGTGAGCGTGAAATAGAGCGAATTTTGCCGCAAGCGTGGGATACGCTGCTCAGTGAAGCCGATGATGTGCTTGTGGAATTTCTTGCCGACAAGGTGGAGAATTTGTGCGGCTACAAGCCGGATTCGGATACTTGCGCCGCGTTTCTCTCGTCAATCGTAAGGAATGCCGGCCCAACCGTTACTAGCAAGCAAGCGCCGACATCACCCGTTCCTCCCGTGTCGCCCCAAGTCGTTAGCAGCAGGCAGCCGTGGTTGCCTGCTCCTCCGCGAAGCACAGGACAAACGGGATTTGTCTTGCAAGGCGAACAATATCCGTGCAGGAATGGCACTGAAGTACTAGTCGAGGTATTTGAAGAATTGACGGGAAATGATTCAACGTTTCCTGAGCGATTCGCTGCGCGGAAGCACGGTCGGTCGCGAAGATACATCGCACAAGACAAATACGAACTTTATCCTGACCAACCCGACCTCTGCGACAATGCATCCCGGCAATTAAAGTGCGGATGGTTTATCGGCACAAACTGGAACAACTCTACTAAACAGAAAATCATACGGCTGGCCTGCGAAGTGGCTGGATTGGAGTTTGGCAGAGACCTCATCATAAATTTTGACTAAGGGAAATTAAACGCAAGGCGACGGAGCACAGAAAAACCTCGGCGTTCTCTGCGCTCTCGGCGTTTAATCCCCCCGGAAAAGAGGAAATCCGTTGGCAGGCAAAGTCTACCTGATTGGCGCCGGCCCCGGCGACCCCGGCCTTATCACCGTCAAGGGCCGCGACGCGCTTTCGCGGGCCGACGTCGTGGTTTACGACCGGCTGGCGCATCCGGCGTTGCTGGACTACGCCCCCCCAACCGCCGAGCGCATATTCGCGGGCAAGGCGCGGGGGCGGCAGGCGTTGACGCAGGACGGCATCAACGCGCTGCTGGTGGAGCGGGCGCAGGCCGGGCTGACCGTGGCGCGGCTGAAAGGCGGCGACCCCTTCGTTTTCGGGCGCGGCGGCGAGGAAGCACTGGCCCTGGCCCGCGGCGGTATACCCTTCGAGGTGGTGCCGGGCGTGACGTCGGCAGTGGCCGCCCCGGCCTACGCCGGGATTCCGGTCACCCACCGGGGCATCTCCGCCGGGTTCACCGTGGTCAGCGGCAGCCAGGCCGAGGCAGGCCCGGACGCGCCCGAATCAGCGGCCCGATGGAGCGAACTGGCCCGTTCCTTAGCCGCCCACGGCGGAACCCTGCTGACGCTGATGGGCTGGGCGTCCATCGAAAAGATACTGGACGCCCTGCAACGGGCTGGCCTTCCCTCCAATACGCCGGTGGCCCTGATTCAGCGCGGCACTTGGAGCAGCCAGAAAACCGTAACCGGCAACCTAGAAACCGCCGCCGCATTGGGCCGCGCCGCCGGGCTGGCCGCGCCGGTGGTGGCGGTCATCGGCGAGGTAGTGCGGCTGCGCGAGGAAATGGCCTGGTTCGACCGGCGCCCCCTGTTCGGCAAGCGCGTGCTGGTCACCCGCTCCCGCACTCAGGCGTCGCGGCTGTGCGAGCTACTTGAGGACGCCGGGGCGCAGCCGGTAGAGCTGCCCGCCATCGAAATCGCCCCGCCGGATGATTTCGCCCCCTTGGATGACGCCGTGAGCCGCTTGGCGGCTTTCGGCTGGGTCATATTCGCCAGCGTCAACGCCGTGGATGCGGTGTTCGCCCGGCTGGACGCGCAGGGGCGGGATGCCCGCGCCTTCGGAACGGCCCGCGTGGGGGCCATCGGCCCGGCCACCGCCGCCGCGCTGTCCCGCCGCGGCCTGCGTGCCGACTTCACGCCCTCCCGCTCCGTGTCGGCGGCGGCCCTAGAGGAACTGTCGGCCTATCATTGGCCCGGCGTATCCGTTCTGTTGCCCGCCGCCGACATCGGGCGCGACGAACTGTCCGACGGGCTATCACGCCTCGGCGCCGCCGTGGAAAGGGTGACCGCCTACCGCACCATACCCGCCCCGGACGCGGCGCAGCGGGCCGCCCGCGCCTTCGCCGACGACATAGACATCGCAACCTTCACCAGCTCCTCCACAGTACGCAACCTGCTGGCCCTGCTCGACGCCAATGGCGATACAGGCCGCGAGGCCCTGTCAAGCAGCCTTATCGCCTGCATCGGCCCAACCACCGCCGCCACCGCCCGCGAGCTGGGCCTGCGCGTAGACCTAGAAGCCCAACAACACACCGTAGAAGGACTAGCCCAATCCCTAATCAATCATTTTTCAACCACAGAGAACACAGAGGCCACAGAGTAAATAAAAAATAAATCTCTGCGCCCTCTGCGTAACCTCTGCGCCCTCTGCGTTTAATAATCCCGGTTTAACAACCCCAAAAAAGGAGCGCCAATATGACCAGCTATCCCGACACCCGGCTGCGCCGTCTGCGCGGTTCCGAGCCGCTGCGCAATCTGGCCCGGGAAACCCGCATATCGCCCAAAGAGTTCATCTACCCGATGTTCGTGATGCACGGCCATGGGATGCGCGAACCCATCGAGCCGATGCCCGGCTGCTACCAGATGTCGCTGGACGTGATGTCCGCGGAAGTGGGCGAAGCGGCGGAATTGGGCATCGGCGGCGTGCTGCTTTTCGGCCTGCCCGCCGAGAAAGACCCTTTGGGAACCGAGGGTTACGACCCGGAGGGCATCGTGCAGGAAGCGGTGCGCGTCATCAAGCGCGACCACCCGCAAATGCTGGTGTCCACCGACGTTTGTATGTGCGAGTACACCGACCACGGGCATTGCGGCGTCATAGACAACGGGCGGGTGGACAACGACGCCACGCTGGAGCTACTGGCCCGGACGGCCCTGTCCCACGTGCAGGCCGGGGCCGACCTGCCCGCGCCGTCGGCGATGATGGACGGGCAGGTATGGGCCATCCGCCAGGCCCTGAACGCCAACGGCTATGACGACACGCCCATTATGGGCTACGCCGCCAAGTACGCCTCGGCCTTCTACGGCCCCTTCCGCGTCGCCGCCGGCTCCACGCCCCAGTTCGGCGACCGCAAGACCTACCAGATGGACCCGGCCAACGCCCGCATGGCGATGCGCGAAATCGAGAGCGACATCGCCGAGGGCGCCGACATCGTGATGGTCAAACCGGCGATGGCCTATATGGACGTCATACGCGAAGCCCGCCAGCGCTTCAACCACCCCCTGGCCGCCTACAACGTAAGCGGCGAATACTCGATGGTCAAGGCTGCCGCCCAGCAAGGCTGGATTGACGAGCGCCCGGTAACCACCGAACTGCTCAACGGCATCAAACGCGCCGGCGCCGACATCATCATCAGCTACTTCGCCAAAGACATCGCCCGCTGGCAGCGGGAGTAAAATCCAAAATCCCCTCTCCCTCCGGGAGAGGGTTAGGGCGAGGGGCGTCCCCATAGCAGAGACGATTATATGAACAACAGCGTTAAAACCGCCAATCCCCAAGAGAAACGGGCGGAGCGTCACGCCTTTGGCGAACTGCTGAAACGCGGCGTCCTGCCCTACCGCGCCGTGGACGGCAGCCTCCGGGCCACTACGCCTATGGGATGCCGCCTAGAGTTGCGGGCCGTCCCATCCACCGGCAACGGCGCGGTGGATGGACGGCGATTTGCCGTCGCCGGGTTCCAGCCGCGCCCGGAACTATTTTTCCTCTGCGTAGAATTCGACAGGGACGAAATCGCAGGTATGTGGGTGCTGCCGTCAACCGCCTTTTTCGCGTACTCTGATGCCGACGAAGCTGGCGGCCTGCGGGAGCTGAATCTGGATGCAAAGCAGGAACATTGCCTGAGCCGACCCTTTCGGGAATACAATTCTTTTTTCCAAAACCGTTGGGAACCCATCATTCAGTTCGATTACTTCCGTCGGTTTATGCCGCCGATGGACGCGCCCGGTTTTCAGTATGCATGGGAAGACATGGAAGACATCCTTGCGATGATGGAAATATCTGAATCCCGCGAATGGCCCCCGGCGAGGGTATACCCTTTGACCCTTCCGAAGATGGCGAACCTGCCGGTGGTGGCCGTTATCAAATCAGATTCACCAGCGACGAAGTCCGGGAACAGATGGAAAGTATTCCGCCGGATGACTATGCTGAAGTCGAAGCGGCGATTCTGTCTTTAGCCGATAACCCGCGCCCCTCCGGCGCCATTGGACTGGAAGGCACGCCCGGCAATTACCGAGTCCGCATAATCCCCTAGACACCGCCGCATAACATACGAGGAATATATTAACTACCTTGGTTCTAGGGGGCCGCTGGTTCTGGGACACGCCCATCCTGCGGTGGTGGACGCCCTAACGCGGGCCGCTTTGGCGGAGTTGTGAGTTGCTGGGCTATTAACTACAATGAGGTATGGCAAACTTGGCAACTAATGGGGCGAAAGGGGTTGTCTGATGGCGGAACAAATTGATGCCCCGGCCACCGACCGTCCCAGGGGAAGCGTGAAACATCCCTTTGTCGCGTGGCTTCTTGCGTCGGCGCGAATGATAATTTTTTCTTTTCGGCATTTCGGTAAACCCATGCGAGTTGACTACCGCACGGGAGATGTTTGGCTGGACAGTGAGTAAGGAAGCGTCATTCGGCGGGTTATAAGTCCGGGATCTTACCAGCATAACCGTGCTTGCAGTCCTGTGCTTGGGTTCGGCAGTTGCCCTGTCGGTTTACTCGGATTCGTTGGACAAACCCGGCGGCGCAGTTGAATCCTCTATCGAACAGATGTGGAGTGCCTTCTACGTTCTGATAGGAGCGCTGGTCGGATTTTTGACCGGCCCAAGACTTACCGGGAATAGCAACTAGACAAAGCCAACGGCGGCCGCCGTTTTCTGCCGCAGAGCTGGCAGCTCCGCCGTCTGAAAGAGAGAATCAATGATTGCCCACGACTCCGAAGAAGTGGCCGAATACGCGGCCCAAGCCCGCGAATTCTTGGACAAGGGCCGGGATTACCTTGCCGTCGGAGATTTGCATCAAGCCTCGGAAAAAGGCTGGGGCGCCGCGACCCACATTGCCAAGGCCGTCGCCGTGGCCCAAGGCTGGGAATACCGCAATCACGCAGATTTCAACCAAGTGCTGTACCGGGCCAGAGAGTTGACCGGCAACGTCCGCATCCGAGATCTTCGCGACAACGCTGGCGGCCTGCACGTCAATTATTACCAGCGCAAAAGACATCTGAATGGCCGGGACATAGGCGAAGGATTGGAAGCCATCGCGGAGTTGCTGGAACTGCTAACCCCGCTAACCGGCCTGAACTCCGGCGACGGCAACTAGACGGAGCCGCCCACCCCATCCCCCGCCCCCGAATCGAACTCCACCGCCTCGCCGGGGTTCACCTTGAACCACGCCTCGCCCGGCGGCGCGGCATCGCCGGACGGCTGGCGGCGCGGCACTACCCGCACGCCCAGCGTTGCCAGCATCCCGTCCACGCGCTCGACGGATGCGCCCGCGGCCGCCGTTTCTTGGCGCAGGGCCAGCAGCTCCGACGTCATTTTCAGGGCCAGTTGCACCCCGGCCAGGTTCAGGCCCATATCGTCCACGAAATGCTTGATTAGCCGCAGGCGGGCCACGTCCTCGTCGGAGTAGGTGCGGAGCGCCCCCATCCGCAGCGGCGCGACGAATCCGGCCCGCTCGTACTTCCGCAGCGTCTGCGGGTGCATATCCAGCGTCTGCGCCACCACGCTAATCAGGTAAATGCCCCGCGTCTGTTGCGTCGTCATCGTCGCCCCCTAACCGGACGGCCCCAACCTGCCCATTTTATACCCCGCGGGAAACGCAGTGTCAACGGGGTATCCGACGGATTACCCGGATTGAGTCAATTTCAGTTGATATATGATAAGGTAGTTGACACAATTCATATCAACTGATATAGTCTTGTCATACAGTTAAGCACGGAGGCGGCAACGATGGCAGTGAAAGACTTTCAGCCCCAGCCAAGCGCCACAGTAGCGGAAACCAGCGCGGAACTGAGCGGCCGGGTGGCCCGGCAGGTTTCGGACATCCTGGCCGAGGCCGAGCGCCGGGAGAGCGTCCGGCAGCCCGTCCGGCCCGCGCTGGCCTACCGCGTACCCGCCCCCGGCGTCTGCTACTACTTCTAGGCGCCGCCGGGCCAGTCCCCTCTCTCCAGGGTGAGGGTGTACCAGTCAATCGCTAAACCGAAACGGACAAGAGAGGAGAAAAGGAATGATGTTACAGCGAAGAAGCCCTTTCAGTGAACTGCGCCAGATGCAGGATACTATGGACCGGATGTGGCGGCGTTTCGACGCGGCCCCCGGCGAACCGGCCGGCCACCCGGAAATCAAGGCTTGGGCCGCGCCCCTAGACGTGGTGGCCGACGGCGACAACTTCCTCGTCCAGGCTTCCCTGCCCGGCGTGGCCCCGGAAAACATCCAGGTATCCATCGAGGACAACGTGCTGACCATCCGGGGCGAAACGGCGTCCCAGTCCGAGAACGGCGACGGCGCCTACCTGATGCGCGAGCGGCGCACCGGCGCTTTCCAACGCTCCCTGCGCCTGCCCGAAACTGTAGACCAGGACAAGGCGGAACCCCGCTACGAGCATGGCGTCCTGACCGTAAGCCTGCCCAAAGCCGAGGCCAAGCGGGCCAGGCAGTTCCCGGTGCAGACCGCCGAAAGCAGCTAATCCCGGGGATTAACCACAGAGAAAAACAGGGGAGCGGGTTTCATACCCGCTCCCCTGTTTTTTGCCCAAAGCCGAACCTGATGAATCTCTGTGCTCTCTGTGGTTAATCCCGCCCTAAGCGCCGTAGCGGGCGGCGGCTAGGGGGTCGCTGTATTCCTGGCCTTTGGTGGCCCAGAAAGCGGCGGCGATGTCGTCGCAGGCGGCCACCAGATTCTCGGCGTTCTCCATGCTGACGGTCTGTTTGCACTGGCCGGCCAGCTTGATGGCGGCGTTGAACTTGGCGGCAATCTCGCCGGCGTCGGTGTTGGGCCAAGCGTAATCGGCCCACAGGATGCGCAGCTCTTCCTTGCACTTCTCGGCGTGTTCTTCCTTCACCTGCACGTAGCGGCTGAAGGTGTTGGCAAAGGCTTGGTGCGCCGCCATTTCGGAGCCGGGCCCCGGATGCTCCAGATTCTGCATCCGCAGCACCATCTTCTGCACCGTCTGAGCCGCGATTTTCGCCGAGATGGGGTCATATATGCCGCAGGGAATGTCGCAATGCGCCTTGGCCACCGCAGGCTTGAACCATCCTAGGGGGTTAAACATCGTGCCCCTCCATATCTCAAATTGTTGCCTGTTCCTGCGCTCTCCAAACGAGCTTGAACCGCCCAAAAGGTTAAAGGAAATCCGCCAGCCGCGCAACCCTGCCGCGCCGGCCTGCCTTTCCCGCGCCGGGCCTTTCCGCCGGATGCCGGTTGACATCCCGGAATCCGCCCCCTATTATGACGCTTATTGTCATATAATCCGTCAAATAATAATCGTAATCAGCAATATATTGAGGGAATAGTATAATGAAAGCACTAAAAATCAGGGCAAGCATTCTTGTTTCAGTATGCGTGATTCTGGCGGCGGTGGCTGCCGTGGCCTGCGGCAGCGCGGAGCAGGCGACCACTGCCCCAACGGCTACTCCCGCGCCGACGGCGGCGGCAACCGCGGCGTCTACGGCCGGAGCAACCGACGCGGCCGCCGCCCCCACCTCTGCGCCGGTGGTGGCCCCCACCGCCCCGCCCATCGCCGTCGGCACCGTCGTAGTGCCAACGCGCGGCGTTGTGCGCTCAACCGCCCAAAAGCCTTGGGATTCCTACTTGTCCCAAGCCAAGTACGGCGGCCTGCTGCGCAACGCCGAGCCGGTGCTGCCCGACCATTGGGACTTGCACCAGTCCTGCTGCAACCCCGGCCCCGGCGCCGCCCGCGATTTGTACAACAATCTGGTGATGTACGACCCCACCGACCAGAAAACCATCGTCGGCGACTTGGCTAATAGCTGGGAATGGGCCGCCGACGGGCGCAGCGTCACCTTTACTATCTGGGACAACGCCGTATGGTCCGACGGCCAGCCGGTCACCGCCGATGACGTGGTTTTCAGCCTGAACCGTATGGTCGCCGAAGGGGTATCCCGGCCCCGGGTTAAAAATCTGCGCCCCTATTACGCCGGTTCTCAGGCTATAGACCCCACCACCATTAAGGTGAACACCCTCTTTCCCAATCCGGCGGCCTTTCTGCCCTTCCTCGCCATTGACTTTATGTCCATCGTGCCAAAACACGTGCTGGAAGGACGCGAGGATGCCGAGGAAATTTTCGACAACCCGGAGAACATCGTAGCCTCCGGCGCCTACTTGTTCGTAAGCCACGACGTGGGGCAGGGCTGGGAGTTCGAGAAAAACCCCAACTACTTCAAAGAGGGGCTGCCCTTTGTTGACGGCAAACAGACCATCGTAATCAAGGACAAAGACCGTTTCATAACCGCCTTTATGACCGACCAAATGGACATATCCCACCGGGGCGCCGGCGGGGCGATCCCCCTCATTGATATGGTGTCGTTCAAGAACGATTGGGAAGCAGACGGGCGGGGCGTAGTGTATCCGCCGGGGGCCACAATCCAAGGGCTGTTCAATATGAACTGGACGGCCCCGCCCTTTGAAGATCCCCGGGTGCGTCGCGCCGTCTTTCTGGCCCTCGACCGGAAAGAGCTGGCCGAAGTCCACCAACTGGGCTTCGCCAAGCTGGGACAGCCCTTTTTCCCCGGCAGCGACTGGGCCTCCAGCGACGAGGAAGTCGCCACCTGGCCGGGCTTCCGCTACTTGGACGAAAGCGGCGAGCTGTACCTGGGCGACCCCATCGGCGTGGACGGGCTGACCAAGCACCCCGACGACATCGCCGAGGCGCAACGGCTGATGGCCGAGGCCGGCTACCCCGACGGCTTCAAGGCCGCTTATCACACCTACAGCGTCAACAAGAACATCCCGGTCATTATGAAGCAGCGTATGCAGGAAACGCTGAACATCGAAATAGACATCAACATCACCGACGTGGCTTCGGTAATCGCCGCCGAGCAGGCCGTGGACTTCAGCCATTTTCTCAGCGTCCACAACGGCCCCAACATCGTAGACCCCGACGACCTGCTGTTGGGCGTCTACCTCACCGGGGCGCCCCGCAACCCCATTGACTACGAAGACCCGGAACTGCGGGCGATTTTCGAGCAACAGAAAGGCGAATCCGACCAAGAAAAACGCAAGGCACTGATCCGCGAAGCCGAGGCCATAATCCTCAAGGGCGAACACCATATGATTCAATACTACTGGTATGGCGACCCCATCTGGATTGTCCCCAACCGGGTCAAGAACTACGTCCCCCGCCAGACCGTCCAGTACGGAATGGGCACCGAACATATCTGGCTCGACCCGTAACCCCAGCCCCCGGCGATTGCAAAATTCCCTCCCCCGGAGAGGGAGGGTTAGGGTGGGAACGTTACCGGATCCGTCATTCCTGCCTCGCGGGAATGGCGGGGCTGCCCGAAATGACGGGGCTATGGCTAACAGCCCAAGTTGACATCCCGCCAACCGCCGCCTATTATGTCGCCCATACCAAAGCGATTCCCCAAAATATAATCGTAATCAGCTACTTGAAAGGGCAAGATATGTCCAAACTGTCCAAGTTCAATATCAGAATACTGATTTCCGTTTCCGTGATGCTGGCGGCTATCGCGGCGGCGGCCTGCGGCAGCGCGGAGCAGCCGACGGCGGCCCCGCCGCCCACGGCGGCGCCTGCCGCCCCTTCCGGGGCGGGCGCCACCGCCACGCCCGCGCCCACGGCCATGCCGGCTGCCACAGCAACCCCGGCCAGCCCGCCGCAGATTGCCACCGTCGAAGTGCCTACCCCCGGAGTCGTGGAGTCCGCCGCCGAAAAGCCTTGGGCCTCCTTCGCGGCGCAGGCCAAGCACGGCGGCACCCTGCGCAACGCCGAGGCCGTGCTGCCCGACCATTGGGACTTGCATCAATCCTGCTGCAACCCCGGCCCCGCCGCTTCCCGCGACCTGTTCAACAATCTGGTGATGTATGACCCCACCGACCAGAAAACCATCGTCGGCGACCTGGCCCAAAGCTGGGAATGGGCCCCCGACGGGTTGAGCGTAACTTTCAGAATATGGGAAAACGCCGTATGGTCCGACGGCCAGCCGGTCACCGCCGATGACGTGGTGTTCAGCCTGAACCGCATGGTTGAGGACGGCGTATCCCGTCCCCGCGTGAAAAACCTGCGGCCCTACTACGACGGCTCCGAGGCCGTAGACCCCGCCACCGCCAAAGTCAACACCAAATTCCCCAATCCGGCGGCCTTCCTGCCCTTCTTGGCTGTGGACTTTATGTCCATTCAGCCCAAACACGTACTGGAGGGACGGGCGGACGTTGAGGAGTTTTTCGACGAACCGGCCAATATCGTCGGCTCCGGTGCTTACCTGTTCGTAAGCCACGAACTGGGCCAGGGCTGGGTGTTCGAGAAAAACCCCAACTACTTTAAGGACGGCCTGCCCTTCGCCGACGGAAAAGAAACCTTTGTCATCAAGGACAAAGACCGTTTCGTCACCGCCTTTATGACCGACCAGATAGACATTGTCCACCGGGGTTCCCTCTTGCCCCTCACCGATATGGTATCTTTCAAGAACGAGTGGGAATCCAAGGGGCTGGGCGTGGTGTATTCGCCGGGGTTCACCCTGCAAGGGTTGACCAATATGAAATGGACGGCCCCGCCCTTTGACGACCCCCGGGTGCGCCGCGCCATCTTTCTGGCTATTGACCGCAAGGAACTGGCCGACATAGACAAGCTGGGCTTCGCCAAGATGGGCCAGCCCTTTTTCCCCGGCACTCAATGGGCCTCAAGCGACGAGGAAGTCGCCAAGTGGCCCGGCTTCCGCTACGTGGACGAAAGCGGCGAGCTGTACCTGGGCGACCCTATCGGCGTGGACGGGCTGACCAAGCACCCCGACGACATCGCCGAGGCGCAGCGGCTGATGGCCGAGGCCGGCTACGGCGACGGTTTCACCGCCAACTATCACACCTACACCGCCAACAAGAACGTTCCGGTCATCCTCAAGCAGCAGCTTCAAAACATCCTGAACATTGAGCTGAATATCAACATCACCGACACCGCCGCCACCATCGCCGCCGAGCAGGGCGTGGACTTCAGCCACTTCGTAAGCGTCCACAACGGCCCCAACATCGTAGACCCCGACGACCTGATGAGCGGCGTCTACCTAGCCGGAGCGCCCCGCAACCCCATTGACTACGAAGATCCGATGATTCGGGATATTTTCGAGCGGCAGAAAAGCGAACCCGACCTAGCCAAGCGGCAGGCCCTGATCCGGGAGGCGGAAGCCATCATCCTTAAGGGCGAACACCATATGATTCAATACTACTGGTATGGCGACCCCCGCTGGATTGTGCCGAACCACGTCAAAAACTACGTGCCGCGCCAGACCGTCCAGTACGGTATGGGCACCGAGCATCTCTGGATGGAGCGATAGCCCTAGCCCCACCGAATCCCCCTGGCCCGCCGCAACCGGGCCAGGGGGATTCAACCAGCCCGCCCTCGCAGGCATAACCCGGAATCACCAGCCCCGGAATCGTCAGGCGTGGAATCAAGGGTATGACGGGTTACATACTTCAACGGCTGGCCCTGTTTATCCCGACGCTGATACTGGCGTCTTTCTTGGCATTCGCCATTATGCGGATACTGCCGGGCGACCCGGCCATCGCCATGCTGGGCGGCGCCGAGGGCAGCTTCACCCAAGAAGACCTAGACGTCGTGCGGGAAAAGCTGGGAACCAACCGGCCCCTGCATATCCAGTATGGCACTTGGATCCGTGACCTGTTCCAAGGCAACCTGAGCGAGTCCTACTTTTTCCGCGTCCCGGTCTCTCAACTGATGACCGATCGTTTCCCGGTCAGCACTCAGCTTGCCGTTATGGCCCTGCTGCTTTCCTACGTGGTGGCCGTCCCCTTGGGGGTTCTGTCGGCGGTGAAGCAGGATTCCTGGTTCGACCACGCCGCCAAGATATTCACCATCGCCGGCGTGGCCCTGCCCACCTTCTGGGTGGGCATCCTGATACTGTTCGTTCTCGGCAATTACTTCAACTGGGTGCCGCCGCTGGACTACGCCAACTTCTGGGAAAACCCGCTGATCAACCTGCAACAGATGATATTCCCGGCGGTGGCCCTAGGCTACTTCAACACCGCCTTTGCCGCCCGGCTCACCCGCTCCACTATGCTGGAGGTGATGCACGAGGACTATATCCGCACCGCCCGCTCCAAGGGACTCAAAGAGGCGGTGGTAATCGGACGCCACGCCGTCAAAAACGCCTTCCTTCCGGTAGTGACCATCGTCGGCTTCCAGTTGGGCCGGCTGTTCGGCGGCGCGGTAGTGATTGAGGCCATATTCGTGGTGCCGGGCGTGGGAACCCTGCTGGTGGATAGCGTCCTGATCCGCGACTACCCGGTAGTCCAGGCAGTAATCCTGATGATTGCCCTGATAGTCTTGGGTCTTAACCTAGTAGTTGACCTGCTCTACGGCTGGCTGAACCCCCGCATCCGGTACGCCTAGCGCCAATAGAGAAAACTGCGAAATTACTTCCGCTGCCGGTTACTCTGAGCAAAACTCTGTCATTCTGAGCAAAGCGAAGAATCTCGCCCCGGTCAGTGAGACATTTCCCCTTGCTCAGGGCGGCAGGGTGGAAAAGGGAAATTTCGCAATTTTCTCCCAATAGGCTGTCCAAAGGTCAGGAGCGATAATGTTAAACGGGTTGCCGCAAGTTTCGCGGGAAGGCGACAGGCAGTATCTAAAGCTGCCGTGGTACTCCCGCGCCCTGTCCGGCATTGCCGATTTTTCGCGCCGCAAACCCTTGGGGGCCATCGGCGGCGCTATTCTGCTCATCCTGATTTTCATTTCCGTTACGTCGCCGCTCATATCGCCTCAAGACCCCTACGAGATACGGGGCGGCAGCATCCTCGCCGCTCCCAGCAGCGAACTGTTGCTCGGCGGTGACTCGCTGGGGCGCGACGTCCTTAGCCGCCTTTTCTACGGGGGCCGGATTTCGCTGTACGTGGGGCTGGTAAGCATCGCCATCGGCATCACCGCCGGGGCGTTCCTCGGCGCCCTCAGTGCCTACTTCGGCGGCAAGATAGACTTGGTGGTGCAGCGTTTCGTAGACGCCTTCATCGCCTTTCCCGGCATCATTCTAGGGCTGGCGATAATGTCGGTGCTGGGATCCTCGGTAAACAACATCATCTTCGCCCTGGTTCTGGTGCTGGCCCCCAGCGCCATCCGCACTGTGCGGGCCCAGGCACTGGCGATAAAGGAAATGGACTACGTCCTCGCGGCGCGGGCCTTGGGCGCCGGCGACCTGCGCATCGTAATCCGCCACATCATCCCCAACTGCATGGCAATCTTTATCATCCTGTTCACCCTGAACCTAGGCTACGCCATCATAGTAGAGGCCACCCTCACCTTCCTCGGCGTAGGCGTCCCGCCCGACGTGCCAAGCTGGGGCGGAATGCTGGCCGAGGGCGGCATAGCCTACATCAAAGACGCCCCCTGGCTGGCCATAGCCCCCGGCATAGCCCTGTCCCTAGCCGTCTTCGGCGTAAACCTGCTAGGCGACGCCCTGCGCGACGTGATGGACCCCCGGCTGCGCGGAACGTAACCGTATTCCGCGCCGCGCGTGCTAGACTTAGGCAATGGAAAACAGCGAACCCGCCGCCATCATCCGCCCTGAACACCCCGCATCCGGCGCCGCAGCGCAGCTAATCGCCGAGCTGGACGCCTACCTGACGCCCCTATACCCGGCGGAAAGCCGCCACGGATACAACGTAGAAAAGCTGATAGCCCAGAAAGTCGAGTTTTTCGTGCTGTACCGCGGCGCCGCCCCCGCAGGCTGCGCCGGAGCGCAGTTTTTCCCCAACCCGCAAACCCCCGACAGTGCCTACGCCGAACTCAAGCGGATGTACGTCCGCAACACCTACCGCGGCCGCGGCTACGCCAAACAACTGCTGCGCCACATCGAAAACCTGGCGCGGGACAGGGGCGTAATCCTGATGCGCCTAGAGACCGGCATCCACCAACCCGAAGCCGTCGGCCTCTACGAAAAGAGCGGGTATTACCGGATTGGGCCCTTCGGCGACTACGGGAATGACCCATTGAGTCTTTTCTACGAAAAACGTCTTTCCGTCGGCGGCTGAGCCGGGGCTACTACGGCGGGCAAAAGGGCAGATCCACCTTAATTATTTCGATTTCCCGCCACTGCGACGGGGCGCAGCCGGTAAGCCGGTTGCCGTCCAGAGTCAACGTTTTCAGATTCGTAAGCCTGCCCAACTCCGCCGGTATTTCGCCGGACAACTCATTGCCAGCCAACAGCAGACTTTCCAGATTTACCAGATGGCCTAACTCCGCCGGTATTCAGCCCGTTAGTTGGTTATAGGAAACTTCCAAATTCGCCAGATTGGGCAAACGGAGAATTTCCGATGGCAAATCGCCCGTCAACTGATTGTAGCCAAGAGACAGTGCCTTCAAGCCAATCAGATTGCCCAATTCCGGCAGTATTTCCCCGGTCAACTGATTGTGGTGGAGCACCAGCCACTCTAAGCCCGTCAGATTGCCCAACTCCGCCGGTATTTCCCCGGTTAACGCCCAACTCTCCAGATCCAATTTCTGAACGCGGGCCGGGGCGCCGCCGACCGCGACGCCATCCCATTGGCGGATAGGAACATCCAAGCTCCAGTTCCGCAATGCGCCCCCGGCCAGCGTGTCCCGCGCTTTCAGCAGCGCCTCGCAATCATTCACCAAGCCGATGTTGTTTTCCGTCTCCGCCACAGCCACGCCGTTAGAACAAGGGGATGGCGTAGGCGTAGGCGTAGTCACTGGCATAGCCGTGGGCGTAAGCGCGGGCATTGGCGTAGCCGTGGAATTGGCGCAGCCGATAACCAACAGCAACAAGGCAGCCAGCAGAACCACCACCCCGGCGTTTTTCATAGCGGCCTCAGCATACCCGCGGAATCGGAAACCGCGCCATTATACCCCGGCGGGCGGAAATGACGCCCCAACCCCCGCGCCGCCTTGTGCCGCATTATGTCGCAACCTATAATTGCGCCACAGACATTGCCGCCCCTGTCAGGATTTTCAGGACTTAAGGATGGTCAGGATATGACTTTGACCAAGCCCGCCCGCGCCAAGCACCGCAGCGCCGAAATCACCCACGACCCCCAGCGAGCGCCGGCCCGCGCTATGCTGATGGCTATGGGCATCACCCAGCAGGATATGGAAAAGCCCTTCGTCGCCATCGCCAACCTAGCCAGCGACGTCACCCCCTGCAACGTCCACCTCGACCGCTTCGCCCAAGGCGTCAAGGAAGGCATCCGCGCCGCCGACGGCGTGCCGTTCCAGTTCGGCACCATCACCGTCAGCGACGGCATATCAATGGGAACCGAAGGGATGAAAACCTCGCTGGTCAGCCGCGAAGTCATCGCCGACTCCATCGAACTGGTCACTTTCGGCGAGCGGATGGACGGCCTAGTCACCATCGCCGGCTGCGACAAGAATATGCCCGGCTGTATGATGGCTATCGCCCGGCTCAACGTTCCCGCCATATTTATGTATGGCGGCTCCATTATGCCCGGCCAGCATAACGGGCGGGACGTGAACATTCAGGACGTGTTCGAGGCCGTGGGCGCCTACGCCAAAGGCGACGTCACCTACGAAGAGCTGAAAGAACTGGAGTGCGTCGCCTGCCCCGGCGAGGGATCCTGCGCCGGCCTGTTCACCGCCAACACGATGTCCACCGCCATCGAAGTAATGGGTATGTCGCTACCCGGCGACGCCTCCATTCCGGCCATTGACCCCCGCAAGCTGGGCGAGGCCCGCGACGCCGGCCGCACCCTGATGCGCTTGCTGGAAGCAGACGTGCGCCCCCGCGACATTATGACCAAGCAAGCCTTTGAGAACGCCATCACCGTCGCCGTGGCAATGGGCGGCTCCACCAACATAGTGCTGCACCTGCTGGCTATCGCCCGCGAAGCCGAAGTGCCGCTGAGTATTGATGACTTTGAGCGCATCAGCCAGAACACGCCCTACATCGCCGATATGAAGCCGGCCGGCCGCTACGTGATGGCCGACCTGTCGCGCTACGGCGGCATCGCCTTGGTGATGAAGCGGCTGCTCCAGGCCGGCCTGCTCCACGGCGACGCTATGACGGTAACGGGCCGCACCCTGGCCCAGAACCTAGAGGGCATCAGCGTAATCGAAGATCAGCCGGTGATCACCCAGGTAGACACGCCGCGCAGTCCCACCGGCGGGCTGGCTATCCTGCGGGGCAACCTAGCCCCGGATGGCGCGGTCATCAAGGTGGCCGGCCACCAAGAGCGGGTCTACCGCGGCCCGGCGCGGGTATTCGACCAAGAACCCGCCGCCTTCCGCGCCATCCAGCGGGGCGAAATCAAGGCCGGCGACATCGTAATCATCCGCTACGAGGGCCCCAAAGGCGGCCCCGGAATGCAGGAAATGCTGGCGGTCACCGCCGCCATCGTCGGCCAGGGGTTGGGCGACGACGTGGCCCTAGTCACCGACGGCCGCTTTTCCGGCGCCAGCCACGGCCCGATGGTGGGCCACGTTGCCCCCGAAGCGGCGGTGGGCGGCCCCATCGCGCTGCTGCGGGAAGGCGACGAAATCACCCTAGACATCCCGGCCCGCCAGCTAAACGTCCGGCTCACCGAAGAAGAGCTAACCGACCGCCGCGCCGCCTGGCAGCCCCTGCCCCCCAACTACGCCACCGGCGCCCTAGCCAAGTACGCCAAGCTCGCGTCATCGGCGTCGGAAGGCGCCGTGACCCGGTAGGGGCAGGCCGCCCGGTCGCGTTCCAACGCTGGGAGCCGCCACCCGCAACCGCGCAGCTCCCAGCCCGGACAAAACAGGAAACAAAGCCGCCAAGTCGAGAATCGGCTATGATGCAGAAAACTTTAACCCAAGAATACTTGGGCCGGATAACGGAAATCGTTGGGCAGGCCCTCCGGGAGCGGTTCGCGAGCGAATTTGTGTTCGACCCCATCGAGGTCATGCCGGAGATCGATGAATATGGAGACGAATACCTCCATGTCCTCGTCGTCTTTGACGGGGACCAAACCAGGCTCGACCCGGTTTGGACGGTTTCAATGCCTCGCCTCATCCAGCCGCAATTGGATGAGGCCTACGTACATCACTTTCTCACCATCTCATACATCGAGAAATCCGAATGGAAGATTATGGGGCCAAGATTTTTGCGTGGACGCTCTTGATTTCATCGCCACAGCCAAACGCCTGGCGGAACAGCCCAGACGGGGCAGACCACGGGAAACCGACCTCCGGCGGGCGGTCAGCACGGCCTACTATGCCCTGTTCCACTGCTTGGCGGAATGGTATCATAGACTGATACTATGGTATCTTAAAGACTAGGGCTCCTCATTGGAAGAGTAAGGTGAGAACATGACGACAGAATCAGAAGAAACTATCGAGCAAATTGAGTCTGAGGAAGAAGACATTGACGCAGGAACTCCCGTTTATCAAATCCGGTCATACCCGTCCGACCCGGATTTGGAAACTCTGCATTTAAGGTGGAGGAGAGGAGACATCATCATCCCGGAATTCCAGCGGGGGTTCGTGTGGAAGCCAGCCCAAGCCAGTAAGCTGATTGAGTCGTTCCTGATGGGCTTGCCGGTTCCAGGCATCTTTGTGTTTGTCCAAGGCCAAGGTCGAGGCTGGCAAGAAGCCAACCCTAGCCAACTGGTTATTGACGGACAGCAACGGCTGCGTAGCTTGTTTGGATTTTTCGAGAACGAATTGCCTCCAGAGGGAAAGCCCTTCCGTTTAACTGGAGTGGATAAACACTGGCAAAACAAGAATTTCAATGACTTGGAACATTGGGAGCAGAGAATGTTGCTCACTTCCGTGTTGCGAGTTGTCAATATCGAACAACGGGAACCCCAAAACGACCATTCATGCATTTATCAGATTTTTGAGCGGCTGAACACAGGCGGGACAGCACTAACCCCCCAAGAGATACGGAACAGTTCATACCATGGGCCATTCAACAATATGCTAATGGAAGCGAACAAAAATTCAGCTTGGAGAAGCATTTTCGGCACCCCAAATCCAGATTCACGGATGCGAGACGTCGAGTTGATTGCGCGATTCTTGGCTCTCTACGAAAGTTCTGATGGCTATTCAGAGCCAATGAAGAAATTCATTAGCGACTACATGGGAAAGCACCAATGGGATTCTAATTCTGGAGATGCCCAGCACATCTTCCTAGATTGTGTGCGCCGCGTATCGGATTGTCTGGGCGAGCGTCCGTTTCACGTCCGGCGTGGGATCAATGTGGCCGTATACGATTCGGTGATGGTGGCTTTCGGGAAGTCAAAAACAACTCCACACGACATTAAAGAACGCTACGCAAAGCTCAAGGATTGTCTCGATTTCATTAATGCAACGACATCCGGGACTACTGCGGTTGCTACCGTGAAAACCCGATTGCAACTGGCGGAAAGGATGCTTTTTGAGTAATGGTACAAAACGAATACGTGACCAGACGGTGTTCCGAAATCGAGGAAATGCTTCGGTACGCTTCAGAAAAATCGAGAAACGATGCTGATTTAGGCGGGCATCTGGCCGGGTATATCAGTGTCTTAATTTCCGGCGTAGTTGAAGATTGTATTGAGCATTTAGTTATCGAAAGGGCTCGTATATCAAATGACTCAGAACTGCAAGAATTTGTTAAATCTTCAATCGCTCGACAGTTCAGAAATCCAAAGTCCGAAGACATCGCAAATCTCTTGAGTGGATTCAGCGGTACTTACAGAAGTTTGTATAATAATTCTGTTGAGCAAGAGAGTAAGGAGGCGTTGGGTAGCATTATAACCAATCGAATGGCGTTGGCGCATCGCGGCGAGCCACAATCAAATTTTACTATCGGGGATGTTCATCGGTATTTCGATCTGATAGTCAAAATTCTGGAAGTTGTGGAAAGCATACTGCTTCCATTAAACAGCCCCTAACTATCATCGGTTGAAGTAGCCAATTTTTGTTAATGGGCGCAACCCAACCTCAACCACGTCAGGAGTGTGCATACCATGACAACGGATTACGGAACGGAGGCCATCCGGCGGCACCGGGAAAGCCGCGGCAAAGTCAGCGTCACTTCCAAGATGACGGTGGAAACGCTGGAAGACCTGTCCATCGCCTACACCCCTGGCGTGGCCTCGGTGTGCATGGCGATTCACGCCGACCGCACCGAATCGTACAACCTCACCAACCGGGGCAACACCATCGCCGTGGTCACCGACGGCTCCGCCGTCCTCGGCCTCGGCAACATCGGCGCCGAAGCCGCCATGCCCGTGATGGAAGGCAAATCCATCCTGTTCAAGACCCTGGCCGACGTGGACGCCTACCCCATTTGCGTCGCATCCCAAGATAACGACATAATCATTCAGACCGTCCGCGCCATCGCCCCCAGCTTAGGCGGCGTCAACCTTGAGGACATCGCCGCTCCCCGCTGCTTTGAGATCGAAGACGCCCTGCAAGACTTGGGCATCCCCGTCTTTCACGACGACCAGCACGGCACCGCCATCGCCGTCTTGGCCGCAGTCATCAACGCCCTTAGCGTCACCGGACGCGACATCGAGGATTCGTCCTTCGTGTTCGCCGGGGCCGGGGCCGGCGGCATCGCCTCGGCCAAGCTACTACTGGACTACGGCGCAACCAACATCGTGCTGGTGGACAGCGTCGGCATCATCCACCGGGGCCGCGCCGACCTTACTCCGGTAAAGTCCGCTATGCTGGAAACCACCAACCCGGAGAACCGCACCGGCGGCATCGCCGAAGCCCTGCGCGGCGCCGACGTGTTCATCGGCCTAGCCGTGGCCGATATGGTCACGCCGCAGATGGTGTCCTCTATGGCCCAAAACGCCATCGTTTTCGCTATGGCCAACCCGGTGCCGGAAATAATGCCCGACCTCGCCGCCGCGGCCGGCGCCGCAGTAGTGGGAACGGGCCGCAGCGACTTTCCCAACCAGATAAACAACAGCCTAGTTTTCCCCGGCGTGTTCCGCGGCGCCCTGGACGCCAAAGCCCCCCGCATCACCACCAATATGAAACTGGCGGCCAGCGAAGCCCTCGCCGCACTGATACCCGAACCCACGGCGGAGCGGGTCATCCCGTGGTCGCTGGACCGCGCCGTAGCCCAAGCCGTGGCCCAAGCCACTGCCGACTCTTGGGCCATCGAATCTGGGCAGGTCTAGCCCTATGCCGCCGCGAATCAGCGCCGAAACGCTGGACACGCTACGACCCGGCCTGCGATCCCTCATCGCGGAGCGGGCCAAGCGGTTGCCGGGCCTGCGCTACTGCGACCTTCGCATCGAGGTGCGCGAGGAAAAGGGCGCGGTGGCGGAAAACGGCGCCCCCAAGGCCGGGAGCGAAGATTATTCCTTCGATTTCGGCATCCGCGCCATTTCCGGCGCATCCGGCGGCGGCCCGCAACGGGCCAGCGCGGCCGGCTACTACGGGCGCGTGCTGGGCCAGTCCGATGCCGCCAATATCGAGGCCGTGGTATGGGAAGGGCTGGAGCAGGCCCACCGGCGGGCGCAGGCCAGCGCCGCCCAAAAGGAAGGGATGCGCCAGCGATACCCCCTGCTGGGCGGTTCGTTAAGCGACTCGGAACTGGCCCCGGTTCCGCCCGCCGTGGACACCGTTTCCGCCGCCTACGCCATAGACCCCCGCAGCGTGCCGCTGGACGCCGTTATACGAATGGCCGTGGACGGCTGCCGCGCCTTGCAGGATACCCGGGGCCAGGTAGTCTACTGCGCCGCATCGGCCAGTGCCCAACTGCTGCGGGAGCTTTTCATCAGCTCCGACGGGGCCGACATTGACCAGACCTTTGCCCAGACCGAGGGTTTCGCCATCGCCGTCTGCTCCGGGGAGCATGGCAACTTCGAGCTGTACGATTTCACCGGCCACCAGCGCGGCTGGGAGATTCTGGCCGACGACTACGATAACGGCCCCATCAAGCTGCCCAACTTCGTGGACTTCTGCGGCCAACTGTCGGCGGATGCGCGGGAGGCCGCCGCCGCGCCCCCGCTCAAACCGCCGGAGCGCGATGTGGTGGTGGTAACCAATCCCCATTTCAACACGCTGCTGGTTCACGAAGTGGTGGGGCATCCCTCAGAGCTTGACCGGGCCCTAAAGTACGAAACGGGCTACGCCGGCCGCTCCTGGTTCCTGAAAGACCTGCGCGACCATCAGTTGGGCCAGCAGATAGCGTCGCCCTTAGTGTCGGCCTTCTCCGACCCGCTGATGGAGGGCTACGGCTCTTTCCGGTATGACCACGAAGGCACCCCGGCCCGCCGGGCCTACATCATCCGCGACGGCGTACTGGAGGAATTTCTCAACAACCGCCAGACCGCCGCCATTATGGGCGTGTCCCCCAACGGCTCGGCCCGGGCCACCGAAGCCCAGCTTGTGCCGCTGATTCGTATGACCAACACCGTTTTCGCCCCCGGCGACCGCAACCCTCAAGACATCATCGCCGAGGTTGACCGCGGTTACTACATTGAAGGACACCGCACCCCGTCCATCGCCGAATCCCGCGAAAACTTCCGCATCACCGCCGTCAAGGTCTACGAAATCGAGAACGGACAGCTAGGGCGGCTCTATCGCGACGGCGGCATAACCGCCGACAGCCGCGATTACTTCCGCTCCATAGACGCCGTAGGCAACGACCTGCGCGTCAACCCCATCCCCAACTGCGGCAAAGGCCAGCCAATGCAGGCCAAACGAATGAGCAACGGCGGCCCCACAATGCGCGGCACAGCCCGACTCACCGGCCCGGGCTAAACCGGGAAATGAGCCTTTGGCGCAACAACGCGCCACAAGGGAAACCAAGTCACTCCTCAGGATAAGCAAATGGGAACGTTTTCAGTCCCTATCGAAATCGGCAACCCCGACGGAACTCGCTACGAATCCGTGAACGCGATGGTAGACACCGGGGCCAGCTACACAGTGATTCCGGCTACGCTTTTGCAAGAACTGAGAGTGCCGGCGCATGACCGGGTAGCGTTCATTATGGCCGACGGCAGCCAAATCCTGCGGGACGTTGGCCGTACCTGGATTAGGGTCGGCGAAAAATCGGAAATCACTCTGGTTGTCTTTGGCAACGATGACGCCGAAGCGTTGTTGGGGGCCTACGCTTTGCAGGGGCTGTTGCTGGCAGTAGATACACCCAACGAGCAGCTCGTTCCTGTGCCGGGCTTGCTGAAGTAGCCGAATATCCGCCACATTCGGCCCTTCATTCCCCAAATGTATGAATCACAAGAGCAACGCTTATGAACCGGCATAATGATTACCTGAATGCCAGCGACGGCTTTATGAGAAAAGCCTACGAGTACCTAGAGCAGGGAGATCTAGTTCAGGCTTCGGAAAAAGGCTGGGGCGCCGCCGCGCTGATGGTAAAAGCTGTCGCAGAGCAACGAGGCTGGGCCCATAACGGCCACGCCCAGCTATATCAGGCAGTAGGTTCGCTGATGCGGGAAACCGGGGACAGGCAATTACTCAATCTCTTTCACGTCGCCGGGAGCCTACATATCAACTTCTACGAAAACTGGCATCCCGTCGAGATGGTGACGTCGGGAATCCAAGACGTGCAGCTCTTTGTGGAGAAGTTGCGTTTCATATCGGAACAAAACCAGTGAAAAGGTATGACCGGAATGCTTTCTCTTGACCGGCTACGCGCCGCCATTAGCGAGGCCCTGGAGTACGTGTCAACCCAGCCCGACGTGGAAGCGGCGGAGGTGTTCGCCTCGGCGGACGCCAACCTCACCGTGCGGCTCAACTACACCTCGCACATCCCCAGCAACGGCGTGGAGGAACCCAAGTCCACCGAATCCTTCGGCTTGGGGCTGCGGGTAGTTTTCCGCCCCGGCACAGACGCCCCGGGGAACGGCGGGCGGCGCACCGGCTTCGGCAGCGAACCCAACGACCTTTCGCCCGCGGGCGTACAGCGGGCACTGGACAAGGCCCGCGCCGGGGCCGTCGCCGACCCGGAGTTTATATCGCTGCCCCAACCCGACGATATAATCCCGCCCCCCAATCCCCCATCGGCCCCGCCCGGCGGCAGCTACGACCCGGCCATAATGGACGTGAACAGCGAGCAACTGGTGGATACCGGCTGGCGTATGATGGACCGGGCGCTGGACGCTTTCGGTTCGGCGGAGGATCTGCTGGCCCTGGCCGGACAGCCCGATCGCATCCCTGATTTGGGGCTGATTCTGGGCGGCGACGTGGTGCTGCTCCAGTCGCGGATGGCGGTAGCCTCCACCCACCTGCCTCAAGTGCAGAGCGAGCAGAACACGCTGCTAATGGCCTTTGCCACCGCGATGGTGGAGCGGCAAAACGGCAAGGGCAGCGGCTGGTCGGTGAACGGACGGCTGGCCGGCTTCGACGGCCAGGCCGCCGCCGAAGCCGCCCGCAACGCCGTGGCCGCCGCCGGGCTGGAATACGGCGGCGGACGCCGCGCCCCCACCGGCGCCTATCGCGTAATCCTCGGGCCGCAGCCCGTGGCCGAAATCCTAGAGTGGATTATAATGCCCGGCCTCCACGTGGAAATGTTCTACGCCGGCGCCTCCCCATTCCTGGGCCGGTTGGGGCGCGACATCGCCTCCCCGGAAATCAGCATCTACGACGACGGCCCCCTGCTTGGCCCTGAACTAACCCCCGCTCGTCCTGAGCCTGCCGAAGGGCCGCCCGGATCCCGCCTGATCACCGACGAGGGGCTGCCCGCCGGGCGCACCGAGCTGATTCGCCGCGGCCAGCTAACCGGCCTGCTGTCGGACTATTACAACTACCGGCGCATCCGCCAAGACCCCAACGCCCGCCAAAAGCTGGGCCGCGACCCGTCCGACGCCCTAGCCGCCATCGCCCCCCGCAACGGCTACCGCCCCGGCAACGGCGGCGGACGCAACTTCGGCAGCCCGCCCTCCACCATCGCCTCCAACCTAGTAGTCGAAGCCGCCAACGGCCTGCCCAGCGACGAACTGCTGCGCCGGGTCGGCAACGGCATATACATCGGGCGTATCTGGTACACCTACCCGGTCAACGGCATCACCTCCGGCGACTTCAGCGGCACCGTCATAGCCGACTCATACCTGATAAAAGACGGCCGCCTAGACGCCCCCCTACAGCCCAACACCCTGCGAATGAACGACAACGCCCAGCGCGTTCTGAACAACATCATCGCCATCGGCGCCCACCGCCGCCCCACCGTCCGCTGGTCATCAGACCAAGTAACCTGGGCCCCGGAAATAGCCATAGACGGCTTCGGCCTTGAGGAAATCAGCGAGTATATGGACGGTGTGTACCGCTAGATTCTGTTGACATTTCCCCGTCATTCCCGCTTTCGCGGGAATCCAGAACTTCCAATGGAGGAGGGTAGCAAAATGAAGCACGAAAAAGAATTTCACGATTTCCTCGTCAAAGAAGTCAATGTCAATCAATCTGGGATTGACCGCTTGCATCGCAACGTCAGGACAGTGCAGGAATTTTTGAGTCAAAACTTGGACTCTTTCGATGGAGTCGAGCTGCAAGGTTCCTATGCCTTGAAGACTATCATCAAACCCCATCAACGCAATGAATACGACGCCGACATTCTGCTCTACATGAAAACAGGTAAAGACAAGAAAGCCAGAAATTACTTATCCGAAGTTTACAACTGCTTCCAAAAAGACAGAACTTTGGCGGGAAAGGCGAAACCGAAAACCAAATGCGTGACCCTTGAATACGCCGGGGATTTCCATCTTGATGTTGTCCCATGCATTATCCGAGGAAAACGGCATTTAATTTGCAACAGGAACACGAATCAATTTGAGCTGACCAGCAGCATAGCGTACCGGGATTGGTTTAATGCCAAAGCCAATATTACCAGCGGAAACCTCAAGCTGGCAACAAGGCTGTTGAAGTACATGAGAGACCACAAAGGAAACTTCTCCATTCCTTCAATTCTCTTGACAACCCTCATCGGAAACAACGTACATGACAACGAAAACAGCGCTAAAGCCAAAGCTAAATTCAACAGCTTACCGGACACGTTGTTAATCGTGTCAAGGCGAATAAATTCCTTTCTGCAACACACCCCGCCAACGCCTAGGATACGCAATCCAAAATTAAAATCGGAGCGTCTCTCAGACGGGCATTGGGACAAAGATAAGTACAACGACTTCAGAGGGATGTTCAAGGTATACTATGACAAAATGACCGACGCATACCATGAACACAAAGAGCGTGAAAGCCTGAGAAAATGGCGGGTGCTGTTCGGCGACAACTTCGGCAGATAACCATCCAGTCGCTACTCTATCCCACAATCCAACCCAACGGAGCGCCCACAATGGCAGACGAATCCGTAAAGTTCCACACATCCGGCGCCGTCGGGGTCATCACCCTCGACCGCCCTGAGTCGCGCAACGCTCTTACCCCGGCGATGATTGGCGAGCTGGGGCAGGCGGTGACGGCCTGCGCTTCCCCCACCGTGCGGGCTGTGCTGCTCACCGGCGCGGGCGGCGCGTTCTGCGCCGGAGCCGACGTCAAGCAGCTTGTAGACACCCTGGAGCAGGGCGGGCCGGAGGCCATCGCGCAACACATCCGCCAACTGGCCGACTCGCTGCATCACCGGGTAGTGCTTCCGCTGCGTCGGCTGCCCAAGCCGGTAGTGGCCGCGGTGAACGGCGCGGCGGCGGGGGCCGGTTTCAGCTTGACCCTAGCCGCCGACCTGCGCCTGGCCGCCCAGAACGCCCGCTTCCTGATGGCCTACGCCAACATCGGAGCGCCCGCCGACGGCGGCTCTACCTGGCTGTTGCCCCGTCTGCTGGGCGAGGGCCGGGCTATGGAACTCTACCTCGCCAGCCAGCCCATCGGCGCCCCCCGCGCCCTAGAGCTTGGGTTGGTCAGCCAAGTCTGCCCCGACGAGGAACTGGCCCGCCACGCCCTAGAAACTGCCACCCGCCTGGCCGGCGGCCCCACCATCGCCTACGCCCGCGTCAAAGAACTCTACGAGCGCTCCTGGGCTTCCACCCTAGAATCGCAACTGGACGCCGAAACCGAAACCTTCGCCCAAACCGCCCTGACCCGCGACTTACAGGAAGGCATCCGCGCCTTCGCCGCCCGCCGTCAGCCGTGGTTCCAAGGACAATAAGCAATGACCGCTCCCAAGAAAATCCTGATGATCGCCGGGCCCAACGGCGCCGGTAAAACCACCTTCGCCAGGGAATTTCTACCTAACGAAGCCAACGTTCCGACTTTTATCAACGCTGACCTCATAGCCGCCGGACTGAACCCGTTCCAGCCGGAGAACGAGGCGATGCGGGCCGGGCGGCTGATGTTGCGAATGATTGATGAGCGCGTCCGGGCGGGAGAAAGTTTCTCTATTGAGACCACCCTCAGCGGGCGGGGTTATGCCCGCTCCATCCCGCAGTGGCAAGCGCGGGGATACCGCGTGGAGCTGTATTACCTACGGCTCCCTTCCGCAGACATGGCGGTTGACCGGGTTAGGCGGCGCGTCCGGGAGGGCGGCCACCATATACCGGAGGATGTCATTCGCCGACGATTTGAGCTCGGTTGGCGCAATTTCCTGTTCCTGTACCGGGATATTGTAGATAATTGGGAGTTGTACGATAATTCAGGAACCGCCCCCCTGCTTTTGGAAAAAAGGGAGTGAACTATGACGACAAAAGAACAGCCGGACAGCAAGCAAACCGCCGACCAAGAGAATCCCGATGATTCCGGGACTTTAGCCGCCATGAAGCGGGCTGCCAAGAAGGCCCGCAAGCGGGCCATTGACAACGACGGCTACGTGGCGACTTGGCGGGACGGGAAAATCGTATACGACACCGAGCCGTAACGCCCCGCCACCGTCACCGTAACTGCGCCACCGTCACCCCCTCGCCGCCGGGGCCTTCGCCGTCGGCGGCCCCGGATACCAGCGGATGGCGGGAAAGGTAGTCGCGGATGGCGCGGCGCAGGGCCCCGGTGCCTTTGCCGTGGATGATGCGCAGCATTGCCGCGCCGTCCAAAGCCGCATCGTTCAGGGCCGTGTCCACGCGGGCCACGGCTTCGTCCACCCGCAGGCCGCGCAAGTCCATTTCCGGGTCGGGCCTTCGCGGAGCGGCCGCCCGGCCAGCGGCCCGATCCAAATGGACGCCGTGGCGGGCCGCGGCGGGGTGCGCTTCCGCCCGGCTCTGCAACTGGTACACCGGCACCTTGGCCCGCATCGTTCCCAGCAGCACTTCCACCCGCTGCGCCTGCCCCGAACCCGACGAAGGTTCCGGCGGCGCGATTACCTCCACCGGCTGCGGTATGCCGCGGACATACACCCGGTCGCCGCTCTTTAGCCGTTCCTGCCAGGGGGTGCGCCTGATTTCAATGGGCTGCCAAACGGCGGAGTCCAGCTCCCGTTGCACCTCGCGCAGGGCGCGTTGGCTTTCGCTGATTCCGGCGGGGCGTCCTCCGGCAAGCCCGGAACGGGCCGGGGCAGGCGACACGGAAGCCCGCCCGGCGGCTTCGGCGGCCCGCTCCGCCTGTTGCAGCTTGTCCAGAATGCCGCCGGTTCGCAACTGCAACTCGCGGCGGGCCTCCTCCACCAGTTCGGTCTTGGTGGCCTCTACCGACTCCAGTTGCGTCTCCAGTTCCTGTTGCAGCTTCACCGCCGCCAGCCGCGACGACTCCGCCTCGTCCTTCAGCCGCTCCACGGTGCGGCGTTCCTGCTGCAACTCCTGTAGCAGCGTTTCGGTGGCCTGCTCTACCGGCGATATTCCGGCGCTGGCGTCTTCGATAATTTCTTGGGGCAGCCCCAGCCGCGAGGCGATGGTCAGCGCATAGCTGCGGCCCGGCAGCCCCACCGTTAGCTGGTAGGTGGGGGCCAGCGTGGCCGGATCCAGGTCTACGCTGGCGTTGAGCATCCCCGGGTGTTCCTGCACCACCCGGGCCACGCCGCGCTGGTGGGTGGTGCCGACCAGAAAGACGCCCATCCGCTGGAAGTGGCGCAGCACGGCGCTGGCCAGCGCGGCCCCCTCTTCGGGGTCGGTGCTGGTGCCTAATTCATCCACCAGCACCAGCGAGCGGGCCGTGGCCCGGCGCATAATATCCAGCAGGTTGGTGATATGGGAGCTGAACGTAGAAAGCGACTGCTGGATGCTCTGCTGGTCGCCAATATCGGCATAAATGCCGTCGAAACCCGGAAAGCGGGCGTCATCGGCGGGTACGTGCAACCCGGCGTGGGCCATCATCGCCAGCAGGCCCACCGTCTTTAACGCCACCGTCTTGCCCCCGGCGTTGGGGCCGGTGATAAGCAACACGCCGCGCTCGGAATCCAGCGACAGGCTGATGGGAACCACGGCCCCGTTCCCGCTAGACGGGGCGGCCCCGGCCAGCAGCGGATGGCGGGCGCGGCTAAGGCGCATCCGGCGCGGCCCATCACCTTCACCGCCAGCGCCGCCCCGTCCGGCAGCATCCCCGCCGCCGCTTTCCCCGGCGTCCCTTCCCGTATCCTCCATCACCGGCGGCGTGGCCCGCAAAGCCGCCGAGTAGCGGGCTTTGGCGACGTCCAAATCCAGCCGCGCCACGATGTCTAGGGCCAGCAGTAGGTCTTCGCCCGTTTCGCCGACGCGGGCCGAAAGCTGCCGCAGCACCCGCTCCACCTCGCGCTCCTCGGCCAGCCGGGCCTCGCGCCAGCGGTTACCCAAATCCACCGCGGCCATAGGTTCAACAAACACCGTCGCGCCGCTGTCGGAAACGTCATGTACGATACCGGCGACGCGGGGCCGCATCTCCGCCTTGATAAGCAACACCATACGCCCGTTGCGCTGAGTGATGAGCGGCTCCTGCACCACCTCGGCCCGCTGGAACCGCCGCAGGTTGCGCTCCATAACCTCGTTAAGGCGGCTTTGCGCCTGCCGCGCTTCGGCCCGCAGCCGCCCCAGCAACGGGCTGGCGTAGTCCAGCACTTCCCCGGCCGGGCTGATGGCCGCGCCGATTTCGCTGTCCAAGTGGCCCAGCTCCGGGATGTTGCTGGCTAAGCTGGACAGCAACGGCAGGTTCCCTTGACTGCTAAGTTCGTTGCGGTCATAGCGGGCGGCGCGGGCGAAAGCGCGGACGGCGTACAGCTCCTCGCCCCGCAACAGCCCGCCCAGCAAGGCGCGGTGAATCAGCTCGCTGATGTCCTGCTCCGGCCCGAACTCCAGAGAGCCGCCGCCGTCAATATAGCGGCGGGCCTCGGTGGTTTCCTGCTGCCGGGTAGCCACCTCCAGCAGGTCGGCGGCCGGCTCCAGCCCCCGCACCCTTTCCCGCCCCAAAACCGTGCTGGCATACGCCGCCGCCTGCTCCAGCACCTTGTCAAACTCCAGCAACCGCCCGCCCTGCTCAAAACCGCCCAGCGTCATCCAGATTCTCCTTAATTTACCGGGTTGTTAAACGCCGAGGACGCCAAGATTACGCCGAGAGCGCAGAGTTTTGTTGATTATATTTATCTCTGCGTCCTCGGCGTAATCTCTGCGCTCTCGGCGTTGAAATCAATCGTCCAAACGCGGCTCTCGGTGAGCATCGCGGCCACTTGGGGCAGGGTATCACGTTTCGGGTCGCGGATGTTCAGCCGCCGCCCTAGCGTGATGGGCTGTAGCGCGGCCAGGGCCGGGCATTGCTTCAGCAGGCCGTTAAGCGTAAACCGCTCGCCGCCCAGCAACAGATAGTCCAGCCGCGCCGCGGGCGGCAAAAGCTGCGCCTGCGCCGCCTCGCAAACCTTGTCATACAGCCGCTTGATTTGCCCCTCGCGCACCCGCGTATAGCGCAACTGCGACGTTCCCCCGGCATGGTGCTTGCCCTTGACATACCGGGAATCGGTTTTCGACCCCGCCAATTCCCCGCCGCAAAAGACCGCCACCGAAAAACGCCCCAGCCGCACCAGCGCCACCCCCACGGTAACATCGGCCTCCAGAATCCCCCGCAACGGGCCATCGTCCCAGCCCGCCGCCAAGCGCGTCTCCCCCACCGGAAACGGCGGCGCAATCAGCAGCCCGCGCCCGCCAACCCGCAGCCCCACCAGCCCGCACCCGTCCCGCAACGCCGCCGGGCCCAACTCCCCCACAACAGCCGCCCACCCCAACCCGTCCGGCCCCGCCAACCCCGGCCAGTCGCCCCGCCCGCCGGGCGCCAAGTACAGCGACGACGCCCTTGCGCCCGCGCCCGCCTCCGTCGCCAGCTCATCCAGCATCCGCCGCAGCCGGGCCGCCGAAACCGACGCGCCCCTCATTCCATTACCATCATTCATACCCAAGATTGTATCATCGCCGCCATCCCATCCGCCGGGTATAATCCGCCTGCGCGGCCTAATCTCTGCGCCCTCTGCGCTCTCTGCGTTAAAAAAGACACTGGAGGCACCATTGAACCCTCAAGAAAGAGAATCAATCATCCAACGCCGCAACGCCGCGCTCCAACGCTTGGACGAGGGGCATCAAACCCTCCTGCGTTCCCTAGAGGGACTGAACCCCGAGGAAGCCTTTCTAGGTTCCCGCTGGTCGGTGCGCGAAGTGCTGCTCCACCTAGATTCCGAGCGGTACATAGACGCCCTAGAGCAAATCGCCCGCGGGGAAAGGGAAATGCTGCCCCCCTTTTCCAGCCGCGAGGAGCATTTCCGGCAGGAACTGGAGCATCAGGAAGCCACCCACCAGCGGCTACGCGGCCTGCTGTCCGGGCTTTCGCCGGAGCAGTTGGCCCGCCCTGCAACCCCTCCCAACCCGGAAAACTCCTTCCCCGGCCTGACCCTGCTGGAACTGCTGGAGCGCTCGGCAGGTCACGAAGCCAGCCACGCCCGCCAGATTGAGCTTACCCGCAAATACGTCGCCGCCTTTCGCTCCCAAGAACGCGCCCTGAACATCGCCGCCCTAGGCAACGGCGACCCGGCCCAACTGCCCGCCGCCGTCAAAGACCTGCTGAATATGGCCGACTACGTAATCGGCGCCCCCGACGCCCTAGCCGTAGCCGCCCCCTACGTCCGCGGCGTCCGGCTAACCCTACACCCCAACAACCGCGAGGAACTGGTAAACCGCGCCGCCCGCGAAACCCGCGAAGGGCTATGGGCCATAATCTGCGTAATGGGCAACGCCAACGACACCGACGAAACCGTAGCCCTAGCCCGCCAACACGCCGACACCATAGCAATACACCGCCCAACAGAGTAACCCCAACAACCCAAAATTTTCCCGCCTCACCCCGTAGGGGCGCACAGCCGTGCGCCCAACACCGCCCCAAAACCCTTGGCGGGCTTGGCGCACTCGGCGTTTAATTCCGTGCGCCCAACCCCGCCGGAAAACCCCCGCCGGGTTATCTTTTCCGCCCGCGTGTAATACAATGCCATTCAGCCCCCGTAGGCATCGCCCTAGACGGGCATAACGGGGAGGGAGACGCAACAGTATGGTAATCGCAAACGTCACCTCGCTGGTAGACACCGATCGGGGCCTTATCAGCCCGCGAATCTTCAGCGAACCCGACATCTATCAAGAGGAGCTGGAGCGCATATTCGCCCGCTGCTGGCTCTTCCTATGCCATGAAACCCAGATCCCCAAGCCGGGCGACTTTTTCACCACCTATATGGGCGAGGATCCGGTGCTGGTCACCCGCGACCGCGCCGGCAAAATCAACGCCTTCCTGAACATCTGCCGACACCGGGGCAACCGCCTGTGCCGCGCCTCCGACGGCAACGCCGCCGCCTTTATCTGCGCCTATCACGGCTGGGCCTACAGTGCCGACGGCAAGCTCCAGGCCGTTCCCAACCTGCAAGACGCCTACTACAACGAACTCGACCGCGAGCAGTGGAGCCTCATCCCCGTCGCCCAATTGGACACCTACAAGGGGCTGGTGTTCGCCACCTTCGACCCGGACGCCCCGCCCCTGCTGGACTATCTTGGCCCTATGACCTGGTATCTCGACGCCTTCTTTGACCGGCGCGAGGGCGGGGCCGAAATCATCGGCGGCATCCACAAATGGGTCGTGCCGTGCAACTGGAAAATGCCCGCTGAGAACTTCGGTGGCGACGCCTACCACGTTTCTTGGTCGCACCTGTCCGCCATCCGCAGCGGTTTCAGCGTCGGCGTCACCACCCAGCCGGCCGGCGGCGGCGGCACCGTGTCCCCCGGCAACGGCCACGGCCTAGTCACCGTCGGCGCCGACGAATCGGGCGACCCCACCGAGCTGCTCCGGGACTACGAAAAGAAAATCCGCCCCGAAGTGGAATCCCGGCTAGGCCCTCGCTCCAAAGAATTGAACCCCATCGTCGGCACCGTGTTTCCCAACTTTTCCATAGTGCGGGGCAGCTCCCGCAGCTTCCGCGTCTGGCACCCCAAAGGGCCGGACAGCATCGAAATCTGGTCCTGGGCCTTCGTTGATTGCGCCGCCCCGCCCGAAATCAAAGAGGAAATCCGCCTGACCGCCATCCGCGGCTTCAGCCCATCGGGAACCTTCGAGCAGGACGATATGGACAACTGGCAGGAATGCACCGTCACCAGCCGGGGCGTGGTCGCCCGCCGCCAGATGCTCAACTACCAGATGGGCTTGGGCCGCGAATCCTTTATCCCCGACTACGACGCCATCACTAGCGAATACCGCCACAGCGACAGCAACCACCGCCAATTCTACCGCCGCTGGGGCCAGCTAATGGCCGCCGATAGCTGGGCCGAGCTGTAATCGCCTGAACTGTGTTCGCGTGATTCATCTGATGCCATGATTCTCGAATCAAAAATCATGGCAATCGGCAAAATCAAATAAATCACAGTTCGGACTTAAGGAAAGGCCAGTGACAACGGAGTGGCAATGCAATACGCAAGGTTTGTAGCGGCGTTCTTGGTCTACGCCATCATTGACATAGCGTGGAATCTCTCTCCTCCGGCGATGAGTATGTACGAGCGGTTCTACGAAGCCAGCGGCCACGATGTAGTGCGGGATCAGTTCGGACGGGATGAGTTGGGCGGCCTCGTGCTGCTCGCCGCGCTGGTATTCTTCCTGCTGATTGGCTTGGCGAACAGCGTCCTCGCCATCGAACCGGCCCTGCGGGAGGAAAGCCTGCTGAAAGCGGCGAGAAACAGCTTCGTGTTCGGCTGCGCGGCCTATGCCACCTACGTGGTGCCGATATACATGATGACGGAGACGTGGCCCGGCGCGCTGGTGCCTATTGATATTCTCATCGGCGGCGTGTTGAGCCTGATAACGTCGTCGGCCATCACCTACGTGACCCTGAGGCTGCGCCGCCGCAACGGTTGAGGGGGACGCCCCAACCTAACCCTCCTCCGTAGGGAGAGGGAATTTGTCACACATCATCGCGGCATCCGGCAAGAAACCTCAATCGCCAACAAAAGGCTAGGAGTTTCCTTATGGCAGCGACGCAAATGGCGACTCTGGTAGACACCGGCAAAGGGGTAATCAGCCCCCGCATATTCAGCGACCAAGAAATCTACCGGCAGGAACTGGAGCAGATTTTCGCCCGCTGCTGGCTGTTCCTCTGCCACGAATCCCAAATCCCCAACCCCGGCGACTTCCTAACCACCTATATGGGCGAGGATCCGGTGCTGGTAGTGCGCGACCGGGCCGGAAAAGTCGGCGCCTTCCTCAACGTTTGCCGACACCGGGGCAACCGCCTCTGCCGCGCCGAATCCGGCAACGCCGCCGCCTTCATCTGCGCCTATCACGGCTGGGCCTTCGGCGCCGATGGCAAGCTCCAGGCCGTTCCCAACCTCCAGGACGCCTACTACAACGAACTCGACCGCTCCCAATGGGGCCTCATCCCCGTAGCCCAGTTGGACAGCTACAAGGGGCTGGTGTTCGCCACCTTCGACGCGGACGCGCCGCCGCTACTCGACTACTTGGGCGCCGCCGCCTGGTATCTGGACGTCTTTTTCGACCGGCGCGAGGGAGGCATCGAAGTCATCGGCGGCATCCACAAGTGGATTATCCCCGCCAACTGGAAAATGCCCGCCGAAAACTTCGGCGGCGACGGATACCACACCGGCTGGAGCCACCTGTCGGCAGTAACCACCGGGTTCGGCGGCGACTTCCGCTCCCGCCCCTCCCGCGAGGGCGCCGTGCTATCCCCCGGCAACGGCCACTGCATCGTCGGCCTCGGCCCGGACGACCCATCCGACCCGGCCGTGCCGGAAATTCTGGCCTACGAGGAGCAAATACGCGACGAAGTGGCCCAGCGGATGGGCGAGCGCCTGAGGCTGATTAAACCCCACGCCGGCACCATCTTTCCCAACCTGTCCCTGCTCCGCAGCGTGGCCCGCACCTTCCGCATCTGGCAGCCCCGCGGCCCGGGCCGCACCGAAATACATTCGGCGGTATACGTGGACAAGGCCGCCCCGCCCGAAGTCAAGGAAGCCTTCCGCATCACCGCCCTGCGGGCCTTCGGCCCGTCCGGCGCCTTCGAGCAGGACGATATGGACAACTGGCAGGGTTGCAGCGAAGCCGGCCGCGGCGTAGTAGCCCGCCGCCACCAACTCAACATCGCTATGGGCTTGGGCCACGAAAGGTTCGACCCCGACCTTCAAGGCTGGGCCAGCGACTACCGCCTCAGCGAACACAACCACCGGGCCTTCTACCGCCGCTGGAGCCAGCTAATGGACTCCCAAGCCTGGCCGCAATAACATTCCCCCACGCCCAAACAAGTTCCTGCCGGAGAAGCCAACAATGCGTGACGACACCATCCGGGAAGTAGAGCAGTTTCTATACCGTGAAGCCCGCCTGCTGGACGCCCGCCAATTCCACCAATGGCTGGAGCTGCTGACCGACGACGTGCGCTACTGGATGCCGGTAAGGTCAACCCGCTACCCCGCCTCCAGCAAGGCCATCTCCATCCTAGACGGCTCCCGCTACGAGGAAGGCGAGCTGTCCGGCGAGGGCGAACTGGCAATCCTCGACGAGGACAAGGACTCCCTAACCCGCCGCGTAGACCGGCTGGATTCGGGCATGGCCTGGGCCGAGGATCCGCCCTCCCGCACCCGTCACTTCGTATCCAACATCGAAATCGAACCGGCCAGCCGCGATTCCGAGCTGAAAGTCTATTCCAACTTCATTATGTACCGCACCCGCGGCGAAACCGAGCAGGACTTCTACGTAGGCAGCCGCGAGGACATCCTCCGCCGCGAAGCCGGCCGCCTAAAGGTAGCCTACCGCAAAATAGTCCTCGACCAAACCGTCCTCCTCGCCAAAAACGTAAGCAACTTCTTCTAACGCGCCGCCCCTTCAGCCCAATGCGACGCGCTCCCACTCCAGCGGCGAGTCGTCCAGCTTTCCCGCCAAACGTTCAACGCGAAATTATTTCCGCTGTCTGTCATTCTGAGCAAAGCGAAGAATCCCACCTTGGGCAGTGAGACCCTTCGCTTTGCTCAGGGGGACAAAGGGGAATTTCGCAATTTTCTCTTGGCTACTTCCGCCGCAACCCCAGGGTTCAAAGATTCATCCATCAGAAAGAACGGTTCAGAGGATGGCGGCATCAATCCGCTTTTCCCAAGCCAGTGCGTCACCGACTTGCTCTTCGGTCAAGTTGTAGCCGCCCATTATTTCCTCTAAGCCGCTACCAAATTCTAGGCAATCCCTGATTACCGTCGGCCAGATTCGCCTGCCGGACACGCTGGGACGGCCGGAAATAATCCGCCCGTCAATAACGATATTTCGGGCGGGCAGCCAGGCGTAGACCAAACCGTATTCGTTGAATTTGAGGCCGCTGGCGTTTTCCGACAGCCATTCCTCCAAGAAACACATCGCCTCCGGCCCGTGCTTCGATGCGCCAATCGGGGCTGCGAACTCAGGAAAAAGCGGCGCCTCGCGGCGCCAGAAAGTTTCGGAAATGAAAGGCCAAGGAACGCCCAGCTCTTCCCTAAGCCCCTTTTCGCCCTTGCGTATAGCTTGCAGGCTAATCCCCCGGGCCCACAGCAGGGAAATAACCCGCAAGGACACCAGAGCTTGGAAGTGGATAAACTTTTCCGGGCCTGAATGTTTAACCAGCCCGTCGTGAACCACGTTAGTGTTGACCCAATACCGCAAGCGCGAGTAAATGCCCGCCTTTCCCCCGGAAGCGGTCTGCCCGTCCCCGCCGTTCCTGTCGCCCGGCGGGTGGGTAGCCAAGAGTATCCGGGCAGCTTCAGCGAAAGTATAGGCCCCCGTCGTTTTTTCGGGATAGTCCTTGATGTCCATTCCTCCCCCTATTTGGAATGTTACACCATCCGCTCAGGATTCAACATCGCCATCCGCCCCGCCCGCCCCGCCCCGGTCAATTGCCCGCCGTCGGCGCATTTGCTACACTAGCGCAGGACGAACCCCCCAAAACGACGGAACCCACACAGCGCAGGAGAATCCGCGATGATCTACGAAGTCCGCACCTACACCCTCAAGCCCGGCAGTGTGCCGACCTTTGAGGAGAATTTCGCCCAGGCGCTGCCCCACCGGCAGAAGTATTCGCCGCTGGCCGCCTTCTGGCACACCGAGATCGGCCCCCTCAACCAGGTCATCCACGTCTGGCCCTACGAGAGCATGGACGAGCGCACCCGCATCCGGGCCGAAGCCGCCCAAGACCCCAACTGGCCGCCCAAGAACGACCCCGATATGTACATCAATATGGAGTCGGAAATTTTCATTCCCGCTCCCTTCATGCGCCCCCTAGGCGGCGACCAGGCCCTCGGCAGCATCTACGAGATGCGCTCCTACACCTACAAGACCGGCGCCATGGGCGAGGTGCTAAAGCGCTGGGAGGCCGCCGTGCCGCACCGCGAAGAGCATTCGCCGCTGGCCGCCGCTTGGTACACCGAGCTGGGCGGCCTGAACAAGTGGGTGCACATCTGGCCCTACAGCGACCTGGAAGAGCGCAACCGCATCCGCGAGGAAGCGGTCAAGTCCCCCCACTGGCCCCCGCCCACCCGCGAATTCCTAGTCAGCCAAGAAAACAAAATTATGGTGCCGGCCTCCTTCTCGCCCACCCACTAGGCCGCGCCCATCACCCTGATTCCAACATCATTCCCCTTGCCTGTCATTCCGGGCAAATGCCCATCGGTCTGAGCAAATGCCCGTCGGACTGGGCAAGTGTTTGTCATTCTGAGCAAAGCGAAGAATCCCGCCTTGCGCGGTGAGACCCTTCGCCTTGCTCAAGGATGGCAAAGGGGAATTTCGCAATTTTCTCAAGCCAGGGACGAATCCCGCACAGAGGACGCAGGGGGAACCAAAAGGATATTTGCGCCCCTGCGTTTAACTTATGAACACGCTTTCGGCCCAACTGGAAGACTTGGTGACCGCCAACCGCATCCTAGCCCGCGAGGAAGTAGTGGACGCCTTCGGCCACGTCAGCATCCGCCACCCGGAGCGGCCCGGCCATTACTTGCTGTCGCAGTCGCGGGCGCCGGAGCTGGTGGACACCTCCGACCTGATGGAGTACACCCTAGAGGGCGAGCCGCTGAACCGGCAGGGCCGCCCGATGTATTCCGAGCGCCCCATCCACGGCGGCATATACGAAGCGCGGCCCGACGTGCAGGCCGTGGTGCATAACCACTCCCCGGCGGTGCTGCCCTTCAGCGTCACCGCCGCCCCGCTGCGCCCAATGTTCCACCTAGCCGCCATCATCGGCGACCGCCTGCCCGTGTGGGACATCCGCGACAACTTCAGCGACACCAGCCTGCTGGTCACCACTATGGAGCAGGGCCGCGACCTAGCCGCCTGCTTGGGCCGTGGCCGCGCCGCCCTGATGCGCGGCCACGGCTGCGTAGTAACCGGCAGCGCCCTGAAAGAAGCGGTAATGGCCGCGGTATACCTCCAAGTCAACGCCCGCCTCCTGCTGGCCTCCCTCCCCCTCGGCGAAGTAACCTACCTCTCGCCGGGCGAAATCCAGCTAATGTCCCAAAGCCAGGTACGCCCGTCATCCCTAGGCCGCGCCTGGGAATACTGGGCCGCCCGCGCCGGAAGAACGCCATAGCTTTAGCATAGAAAACTGCGAAATTACTTCCGCTGTCTATCATTCTGAGCAAACCGTCTGTCATTCTGAGCAAAGCGAAGAATCTCGCCTTGGGCGGTGAGACCCTTCGCTTTGCCCAAGGTAACAAAGGGAAATTCCGCAATTATCTCATTATAAAGCGGCTCCAAAGAGAAATATGCTGAACGAAGAACCCGAAATTGTCGAAGAAATCCGGGCCGCCAACCAACGCTTCTATGACGCCTTCAACACCCTCAGCATCCAGCGCATGGAAGAAGTCTGGGAAACCTCCGCCCGCGCCCTCTGCGTGCATCCCGGCTGGACGCCCCTGGTTGGCTGGCCCATCATCCGCGAAAGCTGGGAGCGCATCTTCGACAACGCCAACCTGATGCAGTTCTCCGTGCGCTACCTAAACCTGGTGGTTCAGGGCGACTTCGGCTGCGTCACCTGCGTCGAGGGCGTCACCAGCGTAGTCCAGGGCCGCGCCGCCAACTTCTCCACCTTCGCCACCAACATCTTCGCCCGCACCGCCGACGGCTGGAAAATGATTGCCCACCACGCCTCCCCCGGCGGTTAGCGCCCAACGAATTTCGTATTCCCCCGCCGAAAACCCCCTATACGCGATATTTCTTGATACAATATATTCAAGAAATAATTGACGGGGAGCATCGCGGGAATATGACCGCCAATCCTTCCAACCTGACCAACACCGAAAAGAACCTTTGGAACGCCATAGTCGCCGAAGCACTCGCCAACCTGAAATACAACGCCTATGCCCAGCGGGCCATGCAAGAGGGCCACCCGGAGATTGCCCAGATTTTCCAGGAAGTGGCCGGCGCCGAAACGGTGCACGGCATCAACCACCTGCGCGTTTCCGGCGACCTTGCAACCACCCTCGAAAACCTGCGCGGAATCATCGAAGGCGAAGCCCAGGAAGCCGCCACCATCTACCCCCGGATGATTCGGGAAGCACTGGCCGAGGGCAATCAGGAAGCCGCCGATTCCTTCACCTTGGCGATGGAGCGGGAACGCCGCCACCTCGAAGCCTTCACCGAAGCCCTAGCCACTCTGGAATCCAAGCTCGCCGCCCAGTCCGCCCGCCCCCATCCTGCGCCGCCGCCCATTGCGCCCGCCCCCGATGGCTCGTCCCAAGCGGCCGCGGCCGCCGGCCGGGCCCTAGATAGGGAAACCTACAACACCGCCGCCCGCGAAGTGGAGCGGGAACGATGGCGGGTAGCCCGTATGGGGCGGCTGCGCGAGGTAGTGTTCGGCGTCCAGGACGGCCTGCTAAGCACCGTCGCGCTGGTCACCAGCCTAGCCGTAGCCGTCGAAAGCCAAACCACCGTCCTAGTAGCCGGACTGGCCGGCGCCCTGCCCGGTATGATTTCCATGGCCACCGGCGCCCTGCTGGGTTCCCGCGCCGAACAGGACGTGCAACGCGCCGAAATTGAACGCGAAGCCCAAGAACTCGCCGCCAACCCCGCCGAGGAACTGGCCGAGCTGGTAGTCCTGTTCCAGCGCGAAGGAATGACCTACCCGGAAGCCCGGCAAATGGCCGACGAAATCGCCCAAGACCCCGATCTGTGGCTCAAAACCCTAGTGGAAAAAGAACTGGGCATCAGCCCCGAGCCGACCACCAGCCCGGCCAAAGACGCCCTCGCTATGGGCCTGGCCTTTATCACTGGCGCCGCCGTCCCCCTGCTCCCCCACTTCTTCCTAACCGGCGGCCAAGCCATCGCCGTATCCGTAGGCGCAACCCTAACCGGCCTCTTCGCCCTAGGCATATTCAAGGGCCGCCTAGTCAAGCGCTCCCCCCTGCTCCAGGGCCTAGAAATCCTGAGCATAGGCACCCTATCCGCCGGCACAGGCTACGCCCTAGGCGAACTGATACCCCGCCTGTTCACCTAACCAAAAGCCGAGACGATTCCAAAATTACTTTCGCCGCCTGCCATTTCACCAGTCCGTCATCCCAGCCGCCCGCCCACGATTCTGGCCGTCCGTCATTCTGAACGATCGTCTGCCATTCCGCCCGTCTGTCTGTCATTCTGAGCAAAGCGAAGAACCCCGGCTAGGCGGCAAGACGACCCTACCGCCGCAGCACCCAACACGGGTATAACCCCATTCACCACCCCCCTGTCATCACGCCCGCCCGCCATTCTGGCCGTCCGTTTATCTGTCATTCTGAGCGAAGCGAAGAATCCCGGCTAGGGCGGCAACACCCTACCGCCAAAACATCCGATACAGATATAATCCCGTTCACCACCCCCTCGCCGAAGGACAAGCAGCCCCGCCAATCGCCCGCCCAGAGGTTCACGATGACCACCGCCGACACCGCCGCCAAAAACCCCCAACCCCATAGCGGCTACACGCTGCCCGACCCTCCCGACCGCGAGCCCGACGATATGACCAGCTTCGACCACCTGGCCGCCAACGGCAACGCCCACCACCTGGCCCAGCACTTGGGCCGGCCCGAAACCACCATCGTCTCTGGCGAACACTACCTTAGCCCCGAATTCACCCGCGACCTCACCGGCGTCCGCTACCCCGACCTGCTCATCGCCTTCAACGTAAACCCGGCGGCCTACCGCCGCAGCAACGCCTATATCATCGCGGAGCAGGGAAAGCCCCCGGATTTCGTGCTGGAAATCGCATCCCGCAGAACCGGACACACTGACGTCGTAGACAAGCGAAAAGACTACGCCGCCCTGGGCATCCCCGAATACTGGCGCTTCGACGAAACGGGGCAGCACCACCGCACCCGGCTGGCCGGCGACCGGCTGGTGGACGGCCAGTACCAGCCCATCGCAATCGAGGAACTGCCCGGCGGCGTCATCCAAGGATACAGCCCCGTCCTCAATCTGCACCTCCGCTGGCATCAAGGACGGCTGGAATGGCACGACCCGGCAACCGGCCGGCACATCCTAACCTACGACGACCAGCGCGAGACAGCCAGGCTCCAACGCGAGGCCCGCATCGCCGCCGAGGCCCGCTACGACGACCAGCGCGAGGCCCGCATCGCCGCCGAAGCCCGCTATGACGACCAGCGCGAAGCCCGCATCGCCGCCGAGGCCCGCGTCCGCGAACTCGAGGAACAACTCCGGCGCCAAGACAACTGACCCCAAACGCACCGTCCAACACGGGTATAATCCCGTCCACCACCGGCCCCCCCGCCGGATGACGGCCACCGCCGCCAATCGCCCGCCCAGAGGTTCACAATGACCACCGCCGACACCGCCGCCAAAAATCCCCAACCCCAAAGCGGCTACGCGCTGCCCGACCCTCCCGACCGCGAGCCCGATGATATGACCAGCTTCGACCACCTGGCCGCCAACGGCAACGCCCATCACCTGGCCCACCACTTGGGCCGGCCCGAAACCACCATCGTATCAGGCGAACACTACCTCAGCCCCGAATTCACCCGCGACCTCACCGGCGTCCGCTACCCCGACCTGCTCATCTCCTTCAACGTAAATCCCGAAGCCTACCGCCAGAGCAACGCCTACATCATTTCAGAGCAGGGAAAGCCGCCGGATTTCGTGCTGGAAATCGCATCCCGCAGAACCGGCCACACTGACGTCGTAGACAAGCGAAAGGACTACGCCGCCCTGGGCATCCCCGAATACTGGCGCTTCGACGAGACGGGACAATACCACCGCACCCTGCTGGCCGGCGACCGGCTGGTGAGCGGCCAGTACCATCCCATCGGCCTAGAGGAACTGCCCGGCGGCGTCATACAGGGATACAGCCTCGTCCTGAACCTGCACATCCGCTGGCATCAGGGGCGGCTGGAATGGCACGACCCGGCAACCGGCCGCCACATCCTAACCTACGACGACCAGCGCGAAGCACTCGGGCTAGAGCGCGAGGCCCGCATCACCGCCGAAGCCCGCGTCCGCGAACTCGAAGAGCAACTCTGGCGCCAAGGCGGCCAAACCTAACGGCGTAACCGGGACTGTGGGCATAGAACACCACAGGCAAGCTCGAACAGTCAGGAAAACCGCCCCGCCCGACAATGTGCAGTGCGGCCTGATGGGCTGCCGCTACAAGCTCAAAATGACGGCCGGAGAGTGTCAGGCCTGCGGGTCGAGGGCGCGGACAAGGGATGCGACACCGGGGTCATCCGCCCGGAACACGTTAGAAAGCCTTTGACTTCGAGGTCGATTCCATCGGGGTGGACGTGCCGCTCCAAGAGCAACTAGTGGAATCCCTGCGAGAACAACTTCAGTGGCTGGATATACTGACGCCGCGGCCCGGCTAACTCCAAGATCCCAAGAGGAACTCAGCGGAAACAACGGCGGAAAGATCTGACTATGACTAACGCCGCGCTCGTTACGGCGCAGGAGAGCCGAAACCGAAAACCATAGGCCTGAACGACCAGCCCCAACCCTAGTACAGGATCCGGAGAAAGCCGATAACTTGACCTGCCGGAACCGGCTAGCGGAGACGGCTTTCGGCAGATGGAAGAGAGGTCATGCCCATATACGTGACCGGCGATATAACGACGCCCCAGGCCGAGCCGGAGCAACTGGAGCCAGACAACCCTCTACGTAGCCTGTATGAGGCTCACCTGACGGATGCCCAACTGCTGGCGGCCCTGCTCGGCATAGCCAACCGGAAAGCAGGGCAGTTGCTGGACCGGACGGGCATCAGGGAATTGGCGAGCCTGCTGCCGGACGAAATGGCCCACCTGATGGGGCTGCCGCTCCGATAGTGTCGCACACTGACTGCTGCCGTCGTCCTGATCCTTCGGCTGAAAGAGCCGCCCGCCGATACCGAAACCATCCGTTGCCCGGAGGGGTTCTGTTCCATTTGCTGGGTAGCTTGGTAAAAGCTAATCAAGGTTGGACACCCTTTCCCATTACAGCTAACCGTAGCGGGCTCGGCGCTCTTCTTGACGTAGTAGTGATATTGCCACAGAGTGCACCGCGTTCCTTGCTTTCTGCTCTTCCATAAGCGCATCTGAGTAGGCATCCCAAGCGGCTAGCACTCGCTCATGGCTAGCCGTACCTCTCCTCCATTCCAGCTCGGCAGCTACCACCGCAGCATTTGCAGCATCTAAAGACGCCCTAGCAACTCGCCATCGTTCCGCCCGATAAAGCTCGTTCTCTAGCGGCTCCAGTGTCTGGCGATAGCCCTCTGGACAGTCCGGGCAGTCACCCGGAATCTCGCAGCAGTTTCCCATAATGCATCCAAGACGCATCCAGTTGGAAGATTCGTCCATTACCGTTCTTTCCTTAATCTGGAGCAGAAGCCCCGGAGGACATAGCGGACGCAGTGTTCCCTGCCATCGGACAAGCATACTAAGAAGAGTTGCCCACCCTGATTGTCAACACGGAACCGGCTGGTAGGCCACCGAATGGTATACAGCGGGAACGTGAACAGCAGCACAGTAAGGCCGGACGAAGTCCTGAAATCTGCCGTCATCGCCGGAATTCCGAACATCGCCATCGCGAACAGTCATCTGAGCGGAGACCCAACGCCCAGCGCCGCCGACCGGAACGTCACTGAGGAACTTTAGGAAGCCGGGTGGCTGCTGGGCATCAGCCTGCTGGCCCACGTCGTCCTGGCTCTTGACCGCCATAGGTTAGCCTGAAGCGTGAAGGCATCGTAAAGAGCGGGAAGACACCCCCAGGCACTACCCCAAGAAGTAAACGCGCCGCTCACAAGGCAACAAGAGCTTACGGGAATGCCTCCCATATTTTGTATCAAGAACTGCTGCCGCCCATGGGTTAGAGAGGCCGCAGGATACAAGCCGATGGGCGAAACGGAACCACTGGGGAACCGCAACTGACGGCCCTGCGCGATATGTTGACTGAGCTTGAAAAGGCCGTGTTAGCAGCAAAGTTAATTGCCCTGTTGCTGAGAGGCCAAGGGAAGTTGCCGGAATCGGCAGCAGTAAACCGGAACGCCGAAGACGCCAACTCCTCGGCAGAGGCGCAGCACGGCGATTAAGCATTCTGGCAGAGACCAATTCGGACGAGTGATTTCCCGCACATAATGCCGCCGCAGTATGCTTGGCCGCCGTGTAGGAGTAACAGTCGCGCGTAACGCTGATTGCCGAAGGTGAGAACTAGCCCAGCCGCCTCCGGCAAAACGGGATAGAGAAGAAAAACCCCACGGCCATGCTGCCGCGCCGAACCGGGTTTCGGAGGGTAACACGGAGATGGACAATCGGGCACAAGCTACCACAAAGGGCAGACCACGCCGGACGGCAAAGCGGCCCAACCCATCCGGAGAGACCGGAAAAAAAGACCAGAGGCAGGAGCGGAACAGTAGGAAATGAAAACGGGAAAGAGTTGCCATATCGGAGTCATCCGGACTGCAATCAAGGACGAAAACCTGTGATTAGCGCTGACGGCACTCATCATCTCCGAGGTAGTTGGCACCGCGCTGATCCTACTCTGGGACAACGGACAGAGGGATCCCGGGCTGATGCCCGAATCTCCCCCGCAGGTTCCGGTGAATACCGGGCTGGACATATCCATAATACAGAAAACTGCAGCGAGGTTCGCCTCAGCAGACAGGTGGGCTACTGGATGGCCTGAAGCAAGAAGAGCTGAAACAGGGCCTCCTATACCGGTTCCGACGCAAGCGGCCGGAACATCAAGGCGAACAGGGCCTTGAGAAAATGGAAACGGAAGGCAACAGCAAGCTGTACCGCCACTACAGATACGAAGAAATCGGCAGGAACTTCCGGGTCAGCATAAGCTACAACTATCTGGAAAGATGGTTCAGTATGCCCGGTAGACAGGCCAGACAGGAAGCAGGCCCTAGGGGACAGCCGTGAAGAAAGAGTGTTCATACTGGCTGACGACCGGAGAGTGGCGGCAAAGTCCTCGACTAGGTCCAGTTCAACCCGCAACAGCAATCCTACTTCGGCGGAGTTTACGGGCTAGGCCTAACCCACCTCTGGGCGAGCCGATAGTAATCGAACCCAAGAAGAACAGGAAACCAACCGGGTGAGCCGCAGGATGGACCAATGCCCCGGGCAACCTGGAATACGGTACATCCATATCAACCTATATCGCCAGAACCCCCTTCAGTGGCTTACACTGGCCTAACCATCTCACAACGACGACTTTTGTCCAACGGAAAAAGAGCAGTCCATCCATTAACTGGAATAGCGCCGCCCGGGACTACACCAGCCGGAACAGTTGCCGGACGGGAATGGAAAAGCGGGGCAACAGTTCCCCGCCGTCGAGAACGTCATCCTTGCCCAGAGTCACGGGCGCGGTGTTGAGGCAGTAGACGGTGATGGTTGCGGTGAGCGGGTCAGCGTCCCACGCTTGCTGTGAGCCGCAGTTGAGCCACACATAGGCTTTGGCAGTGATTTCGGGCCAAGAATTGCCGGGCGATTTGATTTCGATTGCCAAATCGGGGATGATTTCCGGGTAGCCCCTTATGCCCCGCTGCGACCGTCCGGGCGCGAACCAGGCAACGTCGGGGGCGAGCACGGTATCAAGGTCACGCTCCAGACAGTAGCCTGGTTCGCCGGTTCGCACATCTCCGTAGGCGTTGGAAATGGTATAGTTGCCTAAAGTGATATGAGTCATGCTCACTGCTTCGCTGTGAGGGTCTCCGGCAGGCATTTTCCCACCAGCGTTCCCCGGATAAGCTCGAACCGCCGCCTGTTAATCTTAGGCATCGCCAGCAGCTCGTCGGCAGTTACCAGTTTGCTGCTCACGGTAGCAGCCATACGGCACTTACCGATATGTCGTTGTGGATCGTCTCCGCCAGCCCAGATTGCACTATGCGCTACCGCTCAACCTGACAATTCAAAAAAGGGTTTCCCCGCACAGACGGGGATATATCGGAATGATAATCAGCATAACGACAACCCACAGGCCCGCTACCGACTTGGGATACCTGCTGGTTAAGCACCCGGACAAGGTGCAGGAGTTCGACCTGCCCCACGGAACCGCCACTGTCTTTTACCCGGAGGCCAGCGAGGAACGCTGCACCGCAGCTCTTTTGCTGGACATAGACCCGGTCAAGCTGACCAGAGGACGCAGGGGTTCTCCCTTGCAGGAAGATTACGTGAACGACCGCCCCTATGCGGCTTCATCCTATCTGGCCTATGCCATCAACAGGGTGTTCCGTAGCGCCTGCGCCGGGCAAACCAAAGACCGCCCGGAACTGGCCGTCACCCCCATTCCCCTGGAAATACGCCTGCCGTCCGTGCCGTGCGGCAAAAAGGGAAAGTTCCTGAGAAGACTGTTCGAACCTCTAGGGTATGAGGTCGAAATCGAAAAACCCCTGCTGGATCCGGCGTTTCCCCAGTGGGGGGACGGCCCCTACGCCGCGCTGACCCTGCGCCGCAACGGAACCCTACAGGAAACTCTGCGACAGATGTATGCCCTCCTGCCGACGCTGGACGGCAAAAAGCACTATTGGGTGTCCGAGGACGAAATAGACAAACTGATGCGGGCCGGGGAGGGATGGCTGGAAAACCACCCGGAGAAAGAAGTCATCGCCAGCCGGTATCTGAAAAAACGCCGCGACTTGGTAAAGCAGGCTATGGAACGGATGCCGTCCCCCGACCTGGAGACGTCTGAAGGGGAGGCGCCCGCCGACAAGGAAGCCGATATGGAAAAGCCGATGAAGCTGGCCGATGCTAGAACCGAGGCGGTAATCAAAACCGTGAAGGAAGCGGGCGCGGCTTCCGTGGCCGACTTGGGATGCGGCGAAGGACGCCTGCTCACAGCACTGGCGAAAGAACCGGGCATAACCCGGATAACCGGCTTGGAAACGGCGCTGAATCCGCTGGAAAGGGCCAAAAGGAGAACCGGCAGGCTGCCCGAAGTCCAGCAGGCCAAAATCAGCCTGTTGCACGGATCCTTGTCCTACCGGGATGAACGTCTGGCTGGACACGCCGCCGCCGTGGCTATGGAAGTGATTGAGCATATAGACCCGGACCGGCTGGACAGCTTCGCCGAAGCAGTCTTTGGCGCCGCCGCGCCGGACACTGTCATAATCACCACCCCCAACCGGGAATACAATCGGATATTCCGTCTGGCCGAAGGGGAAACGCGGCACCAGGACCATCGGTTCGAATGGACAAGGCAGGAATTCCGGGAATGGGCGGAAAAGACCGCTGCGGCCTACGGGTACGAAACCGGGTTCATCCCGGTAGGCCCGGAAGACCCGGAATTGGGCCCGCCCACCCAGATGGCGGCATTCGCCAAGATAAAGAAGCCGTAGAGAGAAAGATACAGTTATGAACATCGAACTGCCGGTGCCATCCCTGGCCGTCCTGATTGGCCCCTCGGGGGCAGGCAAATCCACCTTCGCCGCCCGCCACTTCCTGCCCACCGAAGTCCTGTCCTCCGACCAGTGCCGGGCTATGGTCTCGGACGACATTTCAGACCAGACCGCCACCTCCGAGGCGTTTGAGATACTGAACGCCATCGCCTCCGCCCGCCTGCGCCGGGGCCGCCTCACCGTGGCCGATGCCACCAGCGTGCAGCAACGCGCCCGCCGCAACCTGATTGAGCTGGCAAAAAGCCGGGATTGCCCGGCCATCGCCATCGTGTTCAATATCAACGAGCGAACCTGCCAAGAACGCAACGAAGCCAGAACCGACCGGAAAACCCCCAGACATACCATTTCCCGCCAGCGAAGGGAACTGAGCCGGTCACTGAGGGGCATCCGTAAAGAAGGATTCAAGAAAGTCTACGTTCTGGAAGGCCCCGAGCAGGCCGAGCAGTCCGAAATATGCCGCGTACCTAACCGGCATAACCGCGCCGGACTGTCCGGCCCCTTCGACATCATTGGCGACGTCCACGGCTGCCGCGACGAACTCGCGCAACTGCTGGCGAAGCTGGGCTACCGTGTCAACGAAAGCGGCGCCTACGCTCACCCCGAGGGCCGCACCGCCGTATTCTTGGGAGACTTGGTTGACCGGGGGCCGGACAGCCCGGGCGTCCTCGAAACGGCTATGAAAATGGTCGGAGCGGGAACCGCCCTGTGCCTAGCCGGCAACCACGAGTACAAGCTGATGCGCAAAATGATGGGGCGGAACGTGACCGTAAGCCACGGGCTGGCCGAAACTTTGGCCCAAATGGAGGAAAGAACTCCCGAATTCCGGCAGGAAACCCTAGAGTTCCTGCAAGGGCTGGATGCCCACTATGTCCTGGATCAAGGAAGGCTGGTGGTGGCCCACGCCGGGATTAAAGAGGAATACCAAGGCCGGGAATCGGAAAGGGCCTTCCAGTTCGCCTTGTACGGCGAAACCACCGGCGAAACCGACGAATGGGGGCTGCCGGAGCGCGTGGACTGGGCCCGGGAATACCGGGGGAAAGCCTCCGTGGTCTACGGCCATTCCCCGGTGCCGGACGCCCAGTGGTTCAACAACACCATCAACCTCGACACTGGCTGCGTTTTCGGCGGCGCCCTCACCGCCCTCAGATACCCGGAGAAAGAAATGATCTCCGTGCCGGCCATAAAAGTCTGGCGCGAATCGCCCAAACCCATCCTGCCCCAGAGGGAAACGCGCCCCAACCCCCACTCCCTGCAACTTTCCGACGTCGCCGGATCCAGCATCATAGAAACCGCGTTGACCGGCCCGGTCAGAATACAAGAAGAAAACGCCGCCGCCGCCCTAGAAACGGTTAGCAGATTCACGGTAGACCCTAGGTGGCTCGTCTACGTCCCGCCCACTATGTCCCCCTGCGAAACAGCGGGGCAAGGCGAACTGCTGGAGCACCCGGAACAGGCATTCCAATACTACCGCAGGCAGGGAATCACGAAACTGGTCTGCCAAGAAAAACACATGGGTTCCCGCGCCGTCGTCATAGCGGCGAAGAGCGCCGCCGCGGCCTCCGATAGGTTCGGCATCGAAACGGAAACGCCGGGAATCTGCTATACCCGCACCGGACGCAGATTCTTTCACGACCGCGAAACCGAAGCCGCATTCCTCAACCGAATATCGGAAGCGGCCGGGGCCGCCGGATTGTGGGAAAGCCTGGATACTCAATGGATTCTGCTGGACTGTGAGCTGATGCCCTGGTCGCTGAAAGGGGAAGGGCTGGTCAGGGAGCAGTACGCGCCGGCCGCGGCGGCCGCTCGCCAGAGTCTGACCGAAGCCGCAACGTTGCTGGAGCAGGCCAAGAGCCGGGGAATGCCCGCAGACAGCGCCGCCGCCAGAAACGCCGCCCGGCGGGACGCCGCCGAAAGAATGGCCGCCGTCTATGCCCGGTACTGCTGGCCGGTGCAAGGTCTGGAAGGCGTCAAACTGGCGCCCTTTCACCTGCTGGCCAGCGAAGGGCAGGTTCACGTCAACCGCTCCCACCAGTGGCACATGGAAACGGCCAGGAAGCTCGCCGGAGCCGACCCGGAACTCGTATCCGCCACTAGCTGCCGCAGCGTCAACCTAGAAGACCCGGGGACGGAAGCGGAAGCGACCCGGTGGTGGGAAAGACTAACAGCAGACGGCGGCGAGGGAATGGTGGTAAAGCCGGAAAACTTCATCGCCACAGGACGGAACGGCCTGGTTCAGCCGGCGGTGAAATGCCGGGGGCCGGAATACCTGCGCATCATCTACGGCCCGGAATACAATATGCCGGAAAACATCGAAAGGCTCCGCCGCAGGAACACGGGCGCAAAACGATCCTTGGCCCTGCGGGAATTCTCGCTGGGAATCGAAGGGCTGCACCGCTTCGCGCAGCGGGAGCCGCTCCACAGAATCCACCAGTGCGCCTTCGCCGTGCTGGCTCTCGAATCGGAGCCGGTAGACCCCAGACTGTGAAACGGCCGCTAGAGCAACGGCCTCGGTAAATCAGCACGCAGGAAAGGAGCTGGTCACTACGATACCAGACGCGCCTGGCGGGGACGCGGCGGCTACCCGGATGGCGCAGGATGGCAACAGACATCGCCAAGGGGCTGGATGGACGGCAACCGGATCCCGATGCGGTAAGGCTGGCGACAGACATAGCCAACGCCGCGCTGTCCCCTATACCGCACCCGGATGTTTTGCTGGACGCAGACGGGGAATTGTCCTTTGACCTGCGACGGCCAGCGGCCGCCTGATACTCACGGAACTGTCCCCGGATGGCGCCCTGGACGCCAGCGTCTATGACCGGCAGGACAAGCTGGCGCAACGGATGCCGTCCGCCACCGCCACAGAGCTAATCGCCCGGTTCCGGGGTTAGCCGTCCTCTATGCCTGTTCCCCAATATGACGTCCTGTGCCGATTCATCCGCCCTGACGATTGGAGCAGGCCGCCCTTTCCGTCTGGCATATCGGGCAATTGCGAGCGATACACACGCCTGTGGACAGCTTGCGGATAGAGCATCTGAGCGGCTGCGAGCAGGCGCACCATCATGCCATTGACTACCAAACCTTGGCCGCCGAAGCGTCGCAGACAGATGGGATTACCTTTCAGGTGCAAGTTGAATGGCGCCCCGAACCTCAATACGCAAGCGAACCGTGGCGCCAATGGGCCGCCGCTCATATACAAGGTTGAAGCCACAGTAGACCCGGCCAACTTTCCGAGAGAGTTCCGCCGACTGCTTGTTGCCCTAAGAACGCGCCGGGCAATCCCCCGGATTAGGGCGGTGCGCCAAACCATCCGCCCACGACGGCAAGCGCCGCCCCTATCCACCCGCCACGCAGAGTAAAAGAAAATTCCGCTATTCCCATTCGAGACGAATTCAGCACTCGACCGCCGAATTTCGCGGGCAGAGCAAGTTTGCGGAAATCGTATCATAATGCGGAGTGGTTCCGAGAGGTGGTTCAGCAGCACTAAGCACCCCGACTGCTGGACTGGCACCAGCACCTGAAGCAGGAAAAGGTCGAGCTTCGCTCCGCGATGCCGGTGTTGACCCGGCTGATGGCCGACGACTATAAGGGGATGCGGCGTATGCACGTCAAAATGCCGAGGTCATCTTATACAGACGGAGACTAGTAGGGTGTCTTGAACTAAACCCACCCTGCGCTTGCTCTATGATATATGGTTATTCAAAACTCCAGCAGGCTAACTTGGTTTTGCTGGTTGCTCCGTTTGTGTGGCGCAAATCGTTTTTGTGGTTAGTGTTGGAAGTGATGAGCGGGGTTGTGCAGCGGCCGTTCAGCCTAGTCACCACGGGTTACTTGGCTCGAGCTATATGACATTGCCGCCTGCGTATTCGCAGACGGCTAGGCCGGTAGTTACTGGGCGGTTGCGGGCGTCAGGCCGGATGGACAGCCAGTGGGGCGGCCACGTTGTTCCGCTGCCCATCTGCCGGGCAGCAGGGCGGATTTAGGGAGGTCGCATCGGACGTTAGCAATAGTTACAGCAGGGGCAGGGAATGCTTTGTCATCCGTCGCGCTGTTCATAATGTCCTGGTACTGGAGGGCTTTCGCCTGGGCCATCATGGGCGGAAGGTCAGGAGGCTTGCGGTTTGCCGATGGCGTGGGCAACTCAGAGCAAAGTCGTCTTAGCGCCTATGGCATCCCAATTTTGGCGGTGAGTTCCTTGATGCTCGTTTCTGTTTCCGAATCAAGGTTGGACTGAAGCAGCTTGTCGATCACTTCCTTGATTCCGTGCCATAGCCAAAGATTTTGTGGCACTTTGCCGATGTGGATCAGCAGTTTCGCTACTGCTTCGGGATACTCTGTGGGCAGCGTTGAGTTAGCGAGTTCGTGGAGCATTATTCCGTGTTGCAGTTGTATAGGCCGCATCTGCACTGCCAACTTGATAGCTTCGGGGTAGGTTGCCGTTAGATAGGACGTCCATTCCAACATTACCTCGATCTCAGCATTATCCAGTGGTACTGGGCGGCCCAGCAGGCGATTTTGCCAATAGCCTTTTAGCCAGGCGTCCCACATTTCCCTCTGCTTGATTTCATCCGACGCTCGGAGGATGTGTCCAATGCGCTCTGCAAATAGACGCCTAGCCTCGGCGTTGTCGTGGACAAAAAGCTTGGTAATCCATTCGTCGGTCGGGCCGTTGACAAACCATTCAAGCAGCGTTGTGTATAGCCAGACGAATTGTCCGATCTGTTTATCATCGGTCATTTTGAGGACGTGTTCTACAGCGTTGAGAATCAGCTCGCGCAACAACTCGGCGGTTTGTGGATACATCCTGCCATAGTAGGTTAGACCGTTCAAAGCCGACTCGAATTCGCCATTATTCGGAGATAGAATCGGTATCAGGTTGTGCCTGACCCACTCTTCGTCTATAGATGCCAAGAATGACAGATGCGAGTTAAATACAACCCGCGCCAAGGTGCCGGGCAGTTCACGGTTCGCCATTATCTCAGATAGAATATCCCGGTACTCGTCACTCAGCGCGACGGATGACGATTCTTGCAGCTCCTGCCATCGTGCGATGCTTGAAACCCAGTATTGGGCCAAGCGGCCAGCCGGGTGGTTGATGGCCCGGTGCATCCAGCCGACATTGGTTTCGTGGTCTTCGGACGGCATATACTGCCAAAGATTCCGCGCCACGTTGTTAGCAGAAGCCAGAGTATCGGTGTTGAACGCCAATCGGTTCTTACCGATTAGTTCATTCATAACATAAGCCAATTTGTTGCCGCGCTTGTCGTGGAGTTCATCCGTCGAGATAACGGCAAGGACGTCGGCAAGTTCGTCATCGTTCAGATGGGCCTTACTCCATCCGTCTATAACCCCATTCCAGAGTGCGGTATCCCATTCGTCGGCTTGGGACATCGCCGTTGCCAACTCTATGCCCCAGCGAGGGCGCTGTCTGGCCGCTTCCTCAACGTTGTCGATTAGCTGGTCGCGGGGATCGAATTCAGGCTCACCCGGTTGCTGGGCCAAGGCCATCGGCAGCCATTGCGCTGGTGGGATTGCGAGCAATTCCGGCACGCTCCACGGGCTCGGTTTGCCGAATACTCGTCCAAAACCGGACCAGTAGTGAGTAAAGTCGGGATGTTCCGACAGCAGAAAATCGGGATATTGTTCCCGGATGGATCTTAATTTGTTCCCGGTCAGCGCATCGTCGGGAGCTTTCTTGTTTAGCCAATGCAGCCAAGTGAAATGACGGTGGGCTGACCTGCTTTCGCGGCCGGGGGCTGCCTCGTCCGGCCAGCGGTACTCCAGCACCTCTTTAACCAGACTCTCCCGCTGTTCCGGGCCGGATTGGGGATAGGCGTCTCCGGCCGCTCTGAATATTTCGTGATGGGCGGCGATATCGTGGATGTCGCAATGCTCCAGCAGCCAGGCGATTTTGCCGTCTGCCGACAGGTCGGTTCGCGCCGTCAGGGTGTGGATTGCCAGCCGACGCAACAGCGGGGCTTGGGAAGTGACGTAGCGCTCCGACCATAGACGGGCAGCACCGACCCGGTTGGCGGATATCCATTCCAGGCAATCCTGCGCTATGTCAATCAGCGTGTCGCATTCTTTGGGATAGTTGTCCTGCGAGTGAGGTTCGATAGCTGAGCGGACATGGCTGTCGCTGTCCCAAGTGTCGTTGCCGTGTCGCCACGCTTTCAGCATAGAATGGCGTTCTTCCAGCCGTCTGACAGTTCGTTCAAGCAGAGATTCAGCGATTTCCGGCAAGTTGGATTTGAGGCATTTCTTCCATATTTCCCGCATACGGTAATGCCTGATCTCCGAGTGGTTCCAACGGTAGCCGTGGGTCAGCGGCCGGTTAAGGATGGCCGTCATTGCGTCGTACACCATTAGCAGAGGAACCAGCGCTCCGTTTCCGGCGCAGGCTTCCGCCATCCTAAGTAATATGAAGCTGTCAACCTGTGCCGGGATGTCGCTTATCAGGAATAGAACCCAGCGAGTGAGGATTTCCGCGTCGGGGGTGTTTTGGGTGGGATGGCCTATTTTCCCGCCCAGCCGGTTCCAAAAGACCGGGTTCAACCTCGCGCCGTGGCGGCGTATGGCCGTGAACAGCGCATCGGTGTGCGCTATGGCAAATCGGTTGGCTAACCAGCCGGCCAGTATTTCCTCTTGCTCTTTGAGGCTGCTGTCGGCGAACAGGGCTGCCAGGTAATCGCGCCGGTCGAGCCAGTCAATCCATTCAGGGGACTCGGCAGTGTCAGCAAAGAAGCGAGTCAGTACCGGGTCACTGAGGGCGTAGTCTATAATGCCGGACAATTCTTCGTCGAGGGGCGGCGTTCCGCTGGCAATCCGGGTGATTTCGCTCCTCCAGTCTAGGACGCCGCGCTGGAGATAATGGGCCAAGTCGGCAACTGCTTTGTCCAATTGGCTATAATCGTCTGATTGTGCTTGGGGGAATTGGATGGGGGTTATTCCCAGTGCTTTCCAGCGTTCTTGTGTGCCGTCTTTCTCGCCGATGAGAGTGAATAGAGGGTTGTCATTATGCCGGGGTACTGAAGGCGTCAGGTAAGTCATTATAGTGTCGTTGTGGCTGTAGCCTGCGAACAGCACGGTGAAATTGCTGAAAAGGTCAACCAGAAAGCGGCGAGCCCATCCGTCGGCCTCGGTCAGATACGCGCGTCCGAAGTCTTCACTGGTAAGTATCATTTCTCCCGGTTCGCTTACCGACCCGTGGATGTGCGCGATGCCTTGAAATCTCCGGCCCAGCGGCAGTGCCGGGGCGTGAAATACCATCGGCGGCGCATCAGGAAAAATGTCGGCGGCGGCCTGTTCAAACAGCAGGTCAAAGTTGGTGGTGACAATGCGGACATCCTCGCCTTTCGCGTACAGCCGGAGCAGGTGGCGATGCAGTTCCGCGGGCTGGAGATTGTCGCCTTTCAGGAGGTCGGCGGCGAGCTGGTGGACATTCGGGCCGCCCGCTTTCACCCTATCGAGGAATCGATCTTCCGCTTCGTTCTCGCCGATGGTTTTTCCGGTGCCTTCGGCGACTTGGCGCGCCAATTCCCGGAAACCGGGCAAGCGCGCCGGCGGTCCCATAGACACGCCGGCTCCGGCAAAAATTACCAGCCGTCCATCGCGGAGGGCGGTTAGCAGCGGTTCCGGGAAATCTATGCCTGCGATTCGCATTGTTTGGCAACTGCCGCGTCGGTTGCCGCGAATATCTGCGTATGCAACCAACGCTTGAAGTCTGCGTTCTCGGTGTAGTGCTTGTATAGCTCCGTGCTGCACTGCAACGAGTTGATTATCGCCCGGCGCAGCGCGGCATCGTGTTCGACGTGGGCGTTTTCCCGGGCGGAGTTGCGCCGGGCGTTGCGGTAGGCGGTATCGGCCTCCACCTGCATGGGGAAGTTGGCTATCAGATTGCCTACGCGGTCGGCATCGGTGAACAGCGTTCCCCAAATGTTATTGAAATCCGACAAAATGCGGGAAAGCGTGTCCAGCTCCGGCTCCGGTTTAACGAACCCGCCGTCGGCCAGGATAGGGTCAATTTCGGCGTCATCATCCGGCATACTTATGCTGACTGTAGCCTGCTTTTCCGCCCGGTAGCTGTCCATATCCACAGTTTCCAGAATACCCCGCGACAGGTCATCCTCAACCGGCGCCGGCAGTTTGGGAATTAGAAAATTTAGAAAGATAGCGAGTTTTTCCCATTCCGGCTGCGCGTAGGGCAACACCTGCGCCAAGAAGTTATATAGCCGGGTAAAGGCTTTGGCGGAACCCTTGAAATCTACTTGTCCGTCCTCGTCCAGCTCCGCCAGATATGCCGCGACGCAGTTATCCAGAACCGGGTCCAGCGTGTCGCGGCCTACGCCGCCGAGGTATGACGCCACCAATTCCTCAACCTGCCGACTGGTGTAAATTCCGCGCCCGTCCAGCCGCGCCTTAAGGTCGTGCAACTTGTCCGGGCCGGTTTCGTCCGCCAGCAACGTAGTGCGGTAGTAGTCGGCGAAGGCGTACCGTATAACCTCGGCGTCGTTCATAAAGTCAAGCACGAACACATCATACTTACCGGCGCGGGCCCGGTTGAGGCAGGACAATGTCTGCACTGCCTTAATGCCCGATAGTGTTTTGTCCACATACATCGTATGCAGCAGCGGCTCATCGTAGCCGGTCTGGAACTTGTCGGCGCAGATAAGGATACGGTATGGGTCTTGCCGTATTCGCTCTTCAATCTGCGACGACAGGAATCCATTGAGCGACGCCTCGCTGACCATCCGGCCTCCGTGTTCCCGCTCGCCGGAGAAGGCGACAATGGCCCGGTACGGGCTGTTACGCCCGGCAAGGCATTCGCTGACGGCGTGATAATACTTAATGGCGCGTTCTACCCCGTCGGTTACTACCATCGCCCGCGCCTCGCCGTTAATTTTGCGGGGCGCAATGATGGCATCGTGTAAGTGAGCCACCATAATATCCGCTTTCTGGCTGATGGAGTAGCGGTGGTTTTCTACAAACCGGCGCAGCTTGCTTTGGGCGCGTTTGGCGTCAAACTCCGGGTCGCCGGAAATTTTTTTGACTAGGTTATAGTAGCTGGTTACCGGGGTATAGCTGCCCAGCATATCCAGAATAAAGCCCTCTTGGAGGGCCTGTTTCATCGTGTAGCTATGAAAGGGCCGATGCTTCACCGCCCCATCGGGCTGGGGCAACGCATCGCCGAACAGTTCCAGAGTCCGGTTCTTGGGCGTGGCGGTAAAGGCGAAATAGCTGGCATTGGGCAGCAGGCGACGCCGCGTAATGATGCGGTTAATTTGGTCTTCAAAGGTGTCGTCATCATTATTATCATCGCCGCCGCCGGCCAATGCTTGCGACATCGCCGAGGATGTGCGTCCGCCCTGCCCGGAGTGGGCTTCGTCAATGATGATGGCGTAGTTGCGGCCTTGGGGTTCAATATCGATTTCGTCCAGCACAAAGGGGAACTTCTGCGCCGTGGTAATAATGATTCTCCGCCCTTCGCTGATGAACCGGCGCAGGTCGCCGGCGTTTTCGGCGTGGCCTACCGTGGCGCTCACTTGGGTGAACTGCCGGATGGTAGCATTGATTTGCCTGTCCAGCGCCACCCTATCGGTAGCGACGATAACGGAATCGAAAACCGCCCGCCCGTCCCGGGCAAAGTGGGCCAGGCAGCGGCCCAGCCGGAACAGCGGTTCGCGGGGGTTGCGGTGGTTCCAGTACTGCTCTGCCACACCGGCCGCCGTTTGCCTAGGAAGGCTGTTTTTCAGCTCGGCTGTGACTACGGGCAGGCCGTTGACGAATAACCCCAGGTCGAGGGCCTGCTGGCCGCGGTCATTGCTGTAGCGCAACTGGCGGGTCCCCGTAAAGCGGTTCCGCCCGTAGTGTTCCGCCGCCGCCTCGTTGCCCGGCGTGGGGCAGGCGTAATACAGGGCAATGCCGTGCTGCCGGTGTTTCACGCCCCGGCGCAACACATCCACAACGCCCCGGCTGTTTATTTCCTGCCGCAGGCGGTTCAGGAACTGGCCGCGCTGCGCCGTGTCGCTGGACAGCGACACGGCGGCGGCGATTTCCGGCTGGGTATCACTCAAAAAGGCGGAGAGCTGCGCCAAGTCAACGCAATACTCCCGGTCATAATCGCTGGAACTGCCATAACTCCAGCCAGCGCCGCAAGCGGCCGCCCCCTCCGCCTCCTAGCCCGGCGCCGTGGGCCCGCCGGGCGGCCAGGGCCGGCCGGTAAGGATTTCGCAGATGCGGAGCTCCAGCCCGCGCTCGTTGGTATCGGCAGTCATCAAAGGGCCTCCCTCGACGCAGACAACAGCGCCGCCACGCCAAGCCTGTCCTGCAATGTTTTACGGATGTTACCTATCATTAACATCATTATGCTGGACAGTCACTATATTAGCCAACCCCTGCGCCCGGCGTCAAATTCCCGACGGGCAGGATGCGGCGGCGCGGACGTCCAGCCGGCCGGTTACGGCGTCGGCAATCAGGCGGGCGCGGTATTCGTCCATCAGGGCGATTTCGCGGCGGGCGCGGGCGATGGCGGCGTCAATCTCCGCCGTGGCCTGGTCGATGTGGGCAACGATGGCGGCTTGCTCGTCGGGCGGGGGATACAAGCCTATCTGCTGGTAAGCATCCTCTCGGTTGAGACCGGGTACTGCAGAATCTTTGGAAACTGCGTCCAATCTCAGACAATCAAGCAAATAGTACAGCCAGCGTATATTTGCTTCGGTACATCTATGGTCAATCAAAAATGTTGTGTCGATCGCAAACACTGGTTCTGCAGAGTAGTGAACTTTTCCAAAAGACCATTTACGGCCTATCACGATACATTCACCCTTGGTATTTGACTGCCTATGCCATCCGACTTGACCATTAGAACCGTAAACCGGAATGCTGCCGCCCATACGGGCTTCATCTGGCAGAGAATCGCCATACCCAAAGCGGCAGATATTCTTCAGCCGCCGCACCTCCCAATGGGCCGGCACGCTGCCCAGCCAGGGGATGCCGGAGGGCCGGAGCGGGGCATCGGGGTTGAGGCCGCAGGTGACGGCCCAGTGGATGGCCGCCTGCCGCTGCTCCTCCAGCAGGGCAATCAGGCGGGCTTTGGCGCCGGTGTAGCGGCGGATGCGGTCATCGGCATCGTCTAGGTAGCGGACTATGGCGGCCTGCTCATCGGGCGGGGGGAGGGGCAAAAGGACTGATTTGATGGCTTGGTGTGATAGTCCGTAGCGTGTTACGCCGTTGGCTTCTATATGAAACTGGCCGGCGATTACCGCACTTTGCAATGCGCGGAAGAGATAATGCCCATTCAGGGTATCCGGTGATGGGCGCAGCAACGCCAAGTGATAACCGCAAACTAAATCGTCGGCTGTATGTTCTACCAGTGCTGGCACTGCTATATCGTGCCAGACTTCAGAGTCTTTGGTAATCAGAACGTCGCCACACTCCAGCCGAAAGCGGGCGATTTCCTCGGCAGTAGCAGTGGCACGCATAAATAGTATGTCAGCAGTAATGCGGTCATTTTTGCACACGTCAACGTAATTACAAAGACGGATGGGCAATTCTTTCTCTTTGGAGTGCTTGTCAACATTGCTTACCCGCATATCGGCCAAGTTACGCAACCGCCGCACTTCCCAATGGGCCGGCACATCGCCCAGCCAGGGGATGCCGGAGGGCCGGTATCGGGGATAGGGCAAGAGGGCGGGTGCGGTCATAGGCGGTTGCGCTCCATCCGTCGGTGGGTTTCAGGGTTGGAATTGCCAGCCGCGGGCGTTGACGGCAGAACGGAGCCGCTCACGGCCGGAGATGTCATCCAAGTTCAGTTTCATTTCGTCGAATGGACGGATGGGCCGGCCAGCCAGACGGATCCCGTAGCGGCTTCCTGCATATCCCAATAGCGTTGCGGGTCGTATGCGGCAAATTGCCGCGCCATTCCAATCAGGGTGGATGCCACCGGGCTGTCAAAATCTTCGGCTTCAAACCCGTGGACAATGGCGTTCCGGTACTTCCGCATATCGGAGAAGCGGCGGTAATCTTCTTGCGACATCAGGCCGTGAAACACGGCTTGGCCGAAAACATCGTTGGGCGCGGCCATTCGTTCCGGGGGGACGCCGGCCTCGGCCAACAGAGCCCGCAACGCCGCCTCGCTTGCCGGCCAGGCCAGCAGAAAAGCGATGTCGGCGGAGCCTTCGGCCATCATACGTTCCGCCTGCTCCAGCCGCCCAATGATGCTGCCCGCGCTGAGCGGGGCGGCATCCGGCGCGGGCGCGTCCGCCTTTTCCGGTTCGCCCACCAGAACCAGCTCGAAGCTACAGCCCGGCCTGGATTTGACAGCTTCCATCAGCTCGGTTATCTGTTCCGGCGGCGTCAGTCCGGCGCGTGTTTTGACTTCGACGATAATCGCTTCGTCGCCCTTGCGCGCCAGCAGGTCGGCGCGGAAGGAAGGCAGAAAATCCAGCTCGACCCCTTGGGCAACATCGTAGCCCATTTTGCGGTATTCGTCGGCGACGATACCGGCAACCCGTTGCTCATTGATAGTCGTTTCGCTAATCAAAACGGCGCCTCCAACCCCGGTGAAACTTCCAGCCGCACATAGAGAAACTCGTCTAAATCGCCCAGCGACTGCCGTACAAGCAATGGCAGGTTCCCTACCCTCTGCGCATCGCCGCTGATGTGCCTGACACGGCAGATTAGATCGCTCACCAAGCTGTCGTCATCATATACCAGCCCTTTCAGCGCATCAAGAATTGGCTTGGGTATGTTGTCGACATCGGGCCGGGCGCCGTCAAGAAAGCACAGAATAGTAACCATAATGTCGGATTTGTTTATCGGAGCTTCAATCCAATACTTTTGAGCGGCGGATCCTACCTGCTCTCGCCAGCGCCTGAGGCCCCAGGAACTGGCTTGCAGAGACACCGGACGTCCCGCGACAACGAACTCAAGCGGCAGCGGCATTTTCACTTCTCTTGCGTCAATTGCCCGGTGGATATCCCCAATCATTCCCCCACAATTGTCCCCAGCAGCCCTTCCGTTTCCCGCTCTAGGGCCATTATATCAGCCCGTATCTCCGCTAGGGGACGCAGGGGCTGGGGGCGGTAGAAATGGCGGGTAAAGCTGATTTCGTAGCCGGTTTTGACGCTGGCCGGGTCGTGCCAGGCGTCGGGGGCATAGGGCAGCACTTCCCGTCGCAGAAAGCCGGCGATGCCGCCCTCGCAGAGCAGCGGCATTTGTTCAGTGTCGCGCAGGCCGGGGTCGGCGGCGTATTCCACGATGGCCGGTCTACCGGCGATGACGGCTTGGAACCGCCCGGGCAGCGGGGCGGGAGCGCGGCTGCCGCGGTGAATCCGGCTGATGACGGGCGGAGACTCGGGCGCCGGCGCGGTCTTTTGGCGCAGTTTGCGGATTTCAGCGGGCGAGTAGTAGGCCCGTTCCGGGTTGATGCCGGGCAGCCGCAACGGGCGGTTGACAACGACCTTATGGTAGCCCAAGGCAGCGTTGGGCAGGATTTTCGACTCCTCCGTTTCCTCAAAGGACAAAAAGGCATCGCAGACCCGGCGGATGTCGGACGGGGCCAACTCGCAGTTTTTCTGGCCTAGGTTCTTGCCGATGGGAGTGTACCACCCGGTAGCGTCAATCAACTGGACGGACCCTTGCCGGTGGGCTGGCTTGCGGTTGGTCAGCACCCAGATATAGGTTGCGATGCCGGTGTTGTAGAACATATTGAGGGGCAGGGCGACGATGGCCTCCAGCCAGTCGCTTTCAATAACCCAGCGGCGGATGTTGCTTTCGCCCTGCCCGGCGTCGCCGGTGAACAGGGAACTGCCGTTATGGACTTCAGCGATGCGGCTGCCTAGGGGAGTGTCGCGTTTCATCTTGCTGAGCATATTGGCGAGGAACAGCAGTTGCCCGTCGCTCACGCGGGTTAGGAGGGAGTATTCGGGGTCGTCGGCGTGCTTGATTATGAACCGGGGATCGCTGATGCCGTTCTTGCCGCCCATTTTGTCCAAGTCGGTCTTCCAGCTCTTGCCGTAAGGCGGGTTTCGGAATTGATTTCCTGTCCGAACAGGTGGATGGAAACCTGCTGCCCGCGTTCCGAGGCTAGTTTGTCCAGCGTCTCCTCGGCCACGGTGAGCATACCGCCGGTACCCAGGGCGCCATCGTAAAGGGTATAAGCGCCGGAAAGGATTTCACCGGCCACGGGTTCAAACACCAACTGCGCCATCAGTTGCACTGCGTCCCGGGGCGTCCAGTGTTCGCCGGCTTCCTCGTTATTATCTTCGTTGAAGCGGCGGACCAGCTCCTCAAAGATGGTGCCCATAGCGTGGTTGTCTAGGCCGGGCAGCCGTATTGAGCTGTCGCTGTGGCAGGCCGGTTCCGGGCTCAGGTTGATGTCCAGCGACAGAAACTTGGCGATGAGGGCGCCCAGAGCGTCGGCGTCCGACAGCCGCCCCATCTGGCTGCAGAACTGGAAGTTGTCCAAGATGTCCTGCACATTGGGCAAGAAGCCGTTCAGTCAGGTAGGTTGCAAAGTCAGCGCGGAGCTGTTGCGGCGTGGGGCAGGAGCGCAGGTCGCGCAAGGTAAAAGGCGAGGTATTGTAAAAAGCCTGGCCTGCGGCGTCTTGCAACGGCCCGTCTTGTTCTAGGATGCCAGCGTCGTCCAGCAGTTTCTTGCAGTCGAGAACGGCCTTTTTAGTGGGCTCCAGCACGGCGTCCAGGCGGCGCAAGACGGTCATCGGCAGGATGACGTCGCGGCGGTACTTGCCGCGAACATACAGATCGCGCAAAACATCGTTGGCGACGCTCCAGATGAGATTGGATATGTGGTTCAGTTGGCTGTCCTGCATTGGAGGGGTTGCTCCTGCTCGTTGACAGGCGGCTTTGCAGGCCAGCGCCGGGCCGTTACGGCAGGGGTTGGCTTTGGGCGGACGTATCCGCCGGGTGTTCCACTGACAGCTCTTGCAATTGGGGCAAACCTTGGGATCCGGCAGGCCGGGCTGCTTTTGGCGGGGATGTTACCGGCCCGCCATCGGTTAGGTCAACGGTTTTAACGGTCGCTTGCTGCCGGCGGGAATGCCGCGATGGGAGTACAGGAGAGTATTTCCCAGGTCTTACCCCCGGCGTTTCGGGTTTCCGATTGGATAATTTGCGCGGTGGGGGTGTCCGCAGCAGGCGCAGCGCCATCCGAGGACGCCGCCGGGGCTTTCCGCCGTATCCGCCGGTAGATGGCCGATTTCCGGTTCTCCTTTTCCCCTCTTTCGTCCGATGCCATTGCGCTTTGCGCCCGTTTGATTTTGTGGCAGGCTTCGCAGCGTAGGGTGCGCCGGGTTCTTGCGGATTCGCCGCAGTCTATGCACTTTCCTCTGGGTGTGTGGTAAACGGTGCAGGCAGGCGACCCCGGTTAAGCATAAGCCCCGCATCCGGTGATGCAGGGCCGTCCGTAAAACGCCATATTTTCGTCTCATCCGGCCTAGCCGCGCCGGTCTTTTTGAGCGCGGCCCCACTTGTTGGTCAGTAACAACTTCAGCGTGAACGGCTCGACGGGTTTGCCCGCATCGAACAGTTCCACAAACGCCTGGATTTCTTCCGACGCCCGGTAGTCGATCGGCTCCCATGGGTTATAATCGACCGGCTTTGCTGTGAGGGTTTCCGCGCTGGTGGAGGCGCGGCTGAATGCGGGTTTGCCGTCTTCGCCGACGAATTCCCTGAGGGCCAGCGTTATCGGGCAGGCATCGGGTTCTCCCCGTTCTCCTCTGGCTATGTGGTCCGCAGTCACGAGGACGCGGTGCGTCCTGATGTGTTCGGCCACGGTTTTCGCTGGTTTTCGCTACACGGCAAGATTGCGTACTATTCTACGCTATTCCGTGCGGCGGCGCATTTCAGCATTGACACGGATAGGCCCGCTGTTCGCCGGAGTAGCCATTGAGTTCCAGCACCAGCATGAACGGTAGCGCGCTATTGTCTTGCAGGTAGCGCCGGAATAACGGGTCGTTTTTTGACAATGCTTGACACTGGCGCCGGCTCTGGCTAGGCTGCCACCAGCGATAAGGTCAGGGTAAGACTGGAAACGGCATCAGCATAGCAACCCGGAACGGCCCTATTTTGCGTCCCGCTGGGGCACTTCCAAAATCCGCCCAAAACAGCGGAATTTGTCACTTAGTCGGGCTGGATTTATGGACGGCTTTCGCCAATATGACGACGGATTCAGGCTAAAGCATAAGCTGAAACCGGGTAGTGGAATTTTCTCAAGAACCGCAACGAAGCCATACGCCAAGCCAACGGCGGCACATACCCTGAAGCGGACAAAATCCTGCAAAAAGCCGGGTATCTGCTAATCAGCGCTAGGCAACGCAACAGCACAGCCCGCCTCACCGCGACCGCGGACGAAGAAAAATACGTCGGCAACGGCTGGATCCCGGTAACTGGATTGTCCCCAAAAGAAGCAAAATCTATCGCGGTATTTGTCAACTCGACGGCAGGGCGTCTGCAATTGATGCAAAACCCCGGGCGAACCATCGAGTTTCCATCGTACAGTACGGCTGAAGCTGGCAACATCCGCATCCCCAACGTCAAGGACGCCCGCATCCGCCGTATCCTAGCCGACTGCTGGGAGCGGACAAAGGGCGTGGCCGTCCCGCAGTTCCGCGACGGCGAGTGCGAGGTGCGCCGCCTATGGGACGAGGCCGTAGCCGACGCCCTAGGCTGGAACCCGGCCGACCTGTCCCGCCTGCGCGAGTTGCTACACCAGGAACCCCACGTCCGCGGCCTGGGCTACGGGCAGTATGCGGACGAAGCGGAATAACCTTGCCCTGAATGCTATGCGCCGGTCAACGACGCGCCGCCCGTTTCCGCGCCCCGCTTACGTTCAGCCTGTAATTAAGCATCTCAGCACTCACGCCATACAACTCTTGCGCCACAGTCAAATCGAGACCGGCCCAAGCAATGCGGCAAGCCGCTTGATTGGTAATAAGGATGCAACCGGCCAAGTAATTCGCCTCGTTCTCAACTTCCTGATCGAAGCTGCGGCAACGGGCGCAAGCGGAAATCTCCTCCGGCGGATGGGCCAGCAACAGATGCGCCAGCTCGTGGGCCAAATCGCTGTTCTGACGCGCCAAGCTATGGCTGTCGTTGAAAAGAATCATCCGGTTGCCATCGCCGAAAGAAAAAGACAGGGCTGAGAAACCTCTGCCACCACCTTTCAACAAATGGGAAACCGGCTCAGGACACTGGTCTGCAAAAGACGAAATCGGCCTAGCGACAATGTTGAGCTTACCCAGCAACGCGCAAAGGTCAAGCGGATCTGAACCCGCAAGCCCCATCTGCCGCCGGATACCAACCGCGATACGATTCGCCTTAGCTTTGAACCCACGCTGGAAAGCCACGCTATCCCCGGCCCCGGAACTGCTCGTAGGCTGCCTTGACAATCGCGGCAAGGGCATCCGCGTCCGCAGGCGTTAAGTTCCGATCGGCCCTGAGATTAGCCACCACTTGGGCCAACGGTTCAGGCGGATTTCCACCCGGCAAAAACGGAGCGGCATCAAGCCCTGACCATGCCAGCAACAGCGCCAGCCCGTCCACGTCGGGATGACGGCCTTGCGAAATCCGAGTAAGGGTTGACTGGTTGACCCCGGACTGCTCTGAAACCTCCTTCCAAGTCAACCCCTTAGCCACTCTCTGACCGTCAAGAGCGGCATAAAAACCGCCCATATCAAACCCGTCCTTTGGCATAGCATTCCTCCTGCCGAAACGAAGAAAGCCCACGCGGAATTTCAGACTTGCAATTGAGTTTCACTTGTGGAATAATGCCCCTGAACGGTTCGATTCTAGCAACGCCGAACCTATATCGCAACCGGGGGGCAACGCGCCCCGAGCGCCACCGGAATCCAACAAAGATGTGCAAGGAGAATCTCAATGGAACTCGAAAATCAGTTACAAGAGCTAGTTAAAGAAATCAGGCCCACCGACACGCAACAGCGCGAGCTACGGGACGCCCACATCCGCCTGCGGGAACGGCTGATGGCCGACGATGACCTCAAGCTGCTGATTGTGGGAACCTTGCTGCAAGGCAGTTACCGTCGGCACACCGGCATTCGTCCCGAAACCGGTGACAAACCCGATGTGGACATCGTGGTCGTAACCCGGATGGACCGGCGCGAATACACTCCCGAAGCGGCAATGAACATCCTTGTCCCGTTCCTTGAACGGCATTACAAAGGCAAATGGAAAAAGAAGGGCCGCTCCATCGGCATCGAAATGTCCAAAGTCAAGCTGGATGTAGTGCTCACCTCGGCCCCGTCAGAAGAGGAGAGACGGGCCATTCTGGAGTTTATGAAAGAGGATGACGCCGCCGATATTCCGTCGAGGGCCAGCAACGCCTGGAAAAACGCGCCGTTGTGGATTCCTGACCGGGAAGCCCGCAATTGGCAGCGCACCCACCCACTGGAACAAATCCGGTGGACGCATGAAAAGAACGCCAGCACCAACGGCCACTACATCCACATAGTGAAGCTGGTCAAGTGGTGGTGGCAAATCCAACACCCTGAGCAGGAACACCCCCGCAGCTATCCGCTGGAGCATATCGTCGGAGATTGTTGCCCCAACGGTGTTACCAGCCTGGCCCAAGGGTTCACCGAAACCCTGGAAGAAATCGAACGCCGCTACCGGCTGGCGGCAAGCACCAACGCTGTGCCTAGTCTGCCCGACCGGGGAGTGCCGGAGCAAAACGTTCTTAGCCGCATCAAGGCCAGCGACTTCAGCCAGTTTCACAAAAAATCCGGCGCCTCGGCGAATGTCGCGCGAAAGGCTATCAGTAGCACGGACGAGGGCGAAAGCGCGAAGCTGTGGAGCGAAATTTTTGGCCCCCGTTACCCGGTGCGTCCCACCCAAAAAGGCTTCACTCAACGGGATCAGACCAGCCAAGTAAAGGGCGGGCGGTTCGGGTAGTCCGCTATGGGCAAGCAACCTACGGAATCGTTACGGGCCGGGCTGTCGGCCATCGCCGATTTGCCCGGCATCATTATCATAGACGAACCGGCATGGGACTCGGCGACGAAATGCTGGGCCATCCATTGCCGGATTACTGCATCCGTTCCGCCGGATAGCCCGATACCTGCCGTTACCGGCTGGTATGTTCTCCTTGACGCCCACTATCCCGATGGAGATATCAGCATTTACCCGGCTAAAGTCGGCGGGATAACGCAAACCTTTCCCCATCAGAACTACAACGGCGTTGGCAAAGCGCAAGAACCTTGGCGCACGGGGAAGCTATGCACTTGGACGAACATCGCTCCCCTGCGCCGCAAAGGGTACGATGTCGAGCCTGGTGAACCGGAGCGCAACCTAGCCTGGCATCTGGAGCGGGCGCAAGAATGGTTGGAACTGGCGTCGTGCAACGAACTCGCCCCGCCCGGAGACCCTTTCGAGCTGCCGGATCCCCCGAATCGCAACGATTGCGACGTGGCAAAAGTCGCTTTCTGCGAAGGGCCGTCAACTTTGGCCCAATGGCAGGAAACCGCCGACCTTTGTGGAACCGCCGAAGTCAGGATGCTGAAACCCGACTCATCCATCCCCGCCGTAATCCGATTCAATGCCAAGCGAAACCGGCCTCCGGTTGAGCAGGAATGGCGCAAAGCCATCGGCGAAGACGAAGCACCGCCTGCGATTTGGATTAGAACGGACAGCGTGCCTATCCTGCCGCCTTGGCAACTGCCCGCAACCTGGGGCGAACTCCGGCAAGCCTGCCAAAGCCAGGTCATCAACCTAGACGCCCTTTTGCGGCAGGCAGTCGGCGGGCGGCCCATTGCCAGTACGCCGCTGCTCATCGGCTTCCCCATACCCGATAAAATCGGCGGGCCGAATCTGCGGATGCACTGGTTGGCGCTGCGATTGCCGGACAACCCCGCTTGGCAACTGCCGGGATTCCGCAACAACGAACAAGGCAGATGGCAGGCGTACAAGCATATTAAAATCTGCGACATTGCCGCCCTAGACTGGCTGCCAACCGAAAACTGGCATTACGATGAGGTTTCCGTGCGGGGCAGACTGACCGCCGATGCCGCCCGCAGCAGCCTACTTATCATCGGCGCCGGCGCCCTCGGTTCCGTTCTTGCCGAAATGCTGGCCCGCGCCGGTGTCGGTGAGATAACCGTCATTGACTCCGACCGTATCGAAGCCGGCAATCTGGTGCGCCATACCCTGCTGGCTTCGGACATCGGGCGGCCAAAGGCGTCAACTCTGGCCGCCCGATTGAACGCCGCCACCCTGCACGCCAGTATCGCCGGGATTGACGCTGCCTTTCCGCCCAAAAATAATGTTGAAAGCGCCGCCAAAATCAGTGCCTGCGATGTTGTCATTGACACCACCGGGGACGATAAGGCCGCCGCCGCAATGGGCAATTTCCAGTGGGGCGGAACCAAAACCTTTATATCCGTATCTTTGGGTATACACGCTTGCCGTTTGTTCTGCTTTACCGCGCGGGGGCCGGCCTTCCCCAATGCGGATTTCAGAGACCGGCTGCAACCCTGGCTACAACTGGAAAGCAGCCAATACGACGTGGACGATTTGCCACGCGACGGCCCCGGCTGCTGGCATCCCCGCCATCCCGCCCGGATTGACGATGTATGGATGATGGCCGCCGCCGCGGTGCGTCTCATCGAGCAGGCCGTCGTCAACCCGCCGGACGCGCCGGTTCTGGCCGTGTTCGAGCGACAGACGGACGCCGCCGGAAACTTCGTCGGCATCAGAGACGTTTCGCGCGATGAAATGCCCCGGTAAAACCGAGTTCCGTTCCGCCGATGGCCGCTTTGGCCTGGTTATCGGCAACCGCCAACTGGAGCGGCTGCACGCCCTTTGCGCCGCATCCCATCCGCTGGAAACCGGCGGCGTGCTTACCGGTTACTACAACGCCGGGCATGATACCGCAGTCATAACCCGCGCCGCCGGGCCGCCGCCGGACTCGCAACACGGGCGAACCCGGTTTTACCGGGGAACGCAAGGGCTGAATGATATGCTGAGCCGCCTGTGGCGAAAACGGGAGTATTACTTGGGCGAATGGCACTACCACCCCGGCGGCGCCGTCCGGCCCAGTGCCGCCGATGTCAAGCAAATGCAGGAAATCGCCAAAGACGCCCCAAGCCGTTGCCCCGAACCCATCCTGTTGCTTCTCGGCGCCAACGGCACGGCCGGGGCGCACGTTTTCTTTGCCGGTGAACCGTACATTACGCTCCTGCCCAAAGGCCAGGCCCATTGCCAAGGAGAGCATCAATGACTGGCCCTGCGACCGACCCCACCGGACGCTCTTTCCTCAGCTACCGCCGTAGCCGCAGCGATGAAGCCGCCCGGCTCATTGCCGCCCAGCGCGAGCGCGGCATCCCCACTTGGCGCGACGTTGACGATATGAACACCGAGCCCACAGAGGACGAACTGCGGCGCATCCTCCGCGACCGCCACACCGCCAACGCTATCCTGTGGGTAACGCCGGAAACGGCGGAGTCGGGAATGATAAGGAAAGTAGAGGCGCCCGTAGCTCTTGAGCGGCACGGGCGCAACGACGGGTTTTTCATCGTTCCGGTAGCGGCCGGCGGACTGGACTACGCGGGCGTTGCAAAGGCCATCGGGACAGGCGTTGGCGCCGCCGACATTAGCCGCTGGAACACTATCAAGGTGGAATCAGACCCCGCTAGTGAAGCGGACATAGCGAAAGTCGCTAATAGTGTTCTCAAACAACGGCTGCAATCTATTGACCGCCGCCTCTCGCCGGATGAGCCGTTGCGTATAATCCTAAATACCAGACAGACCGCCGGGCAAAGCCCGGAGACTGCGTTGTCCATTGACTGGAGCCACCGCTTCGGCGGCATACAAAACCGCGAAGCGTCGTCTGCGGACTGGCAAGATAAACTGCTGCCCGCTCTGGAAGATGTTGGGCGGATAGTTCAACAAACCGTTCCCGGCCGAAAGCTACTGGCAAGCGGGCTGCCGGCACTGTCGGCGGCAACGGCGCTGGGCTGCCAGTTTATGGCTACCGCCGGACTGGACATCGCTTGGAAGCAGCAGATGCCGGACGGGAGCGCGCAAATCTGGGGACTGAACGCCGCTTGTGAGGATTCCTGGTTCGCCACCGAAACATACGCCGGCAATTTGGATGCGGCGGATTTGGCCGTGATGGTATCCGTCAACAACGATGTCGGTAACGCAGTGACCGCGTCTTTGGTTGAGCTCCCGCCGTTCCGCGCCTTGGTTCACGTGCGGCGGGCGGACATCGCCCGAAGCGCCATGCTGACATCGCCGGGCCAGGCTCTGGACGTAGCCAAGAAAACCATCGCCGCCGCCCGCAACGCCCGGAATGAGTATGGAATCACCGGCCGCGTCCACATATTCACCGCCGCACCTGCGGGACTGGCGATGCTAATAGGCCGGTTGTCCAACACCCTAGGGCCAATCCAGACCTACGAGCATATCCCGTCCGGCGCCACCGGCCACTACCAACCGGCCGCGCTGCTGAACGCCCGCTAACCCGCGCTACGCCGCGATGCCCAGTTGCTCGTTACCTTAGGATTCGGCATAAATTTCCGGTTTCGTAACGTCGGCGAAGCCCGGGCGGGAAGCCGCTGATTTTTGCGCTGGCCAATGGCAGCCAAAGCCGCAATTGCTGAAAATTCCCCATAATGGTAAACTTGCCTGCGTCGCATAATCAGCGGTTCAGATACGAAATTACGGATAAATTGCAATAATTCAGGACGGTGTTATGGTCATAAAGCAAGCGAGTATCCGGCAAACCGGACGATTCATCGCACTCTCCATATCGTTGGCTATCGCCGCATTGGTTCTGGGCGGGTTGTATATCGGGGGCGGCGGGGAATCCGCCCTAGCCCAAGAGCAACCGCCCCATAAGTTCTACGGTTCCGTGTCTTTGGACGGGAATCCTGCCCCGGAAGGCACGGTAGTGGCAGCTTTGGTAAACGGCGCCGTCACAGATTCGGTACGAGTAGACGGCTCCGGCGAATACATCAATCTTTTAGCTTCACCACCCGGCCAGGCCGTAACCTTCACTGTCGGCGGATTCCTTGCCGCTGAGAAAATTGTAAGCGAGATGGGTGCGATTACTCTACTGAATCTTACCGCCAGCAGCGCCGGGCCGCAGGATTCGACCCCTACCCCGGCTGCGCCCGCGCCTACCGCCACGGCGGTGCCCACAGCTACGCCCGCACCTGCGGCCACGCCCACGCCTGCACCAGTACCTACGGCCACGCCTGTTCCCACGGCTACGCCCGCGCCTACTGCCACGCCCACGCCCGTCCCTACTGCCACGCCCACGCCCGTCCCTACTGCCACGCCTGCTCCCACACCCACGCCTACGATTACCCCGACACCCCCGCCAGACCTTCTGTCGGCTTTCCGGGTTGGCCCGACGGTGCGGCTGCGTCCAGTGAACGACGTGATAAGCCAAGATAAGGACGGCATCGTGGAAGTGCTGTTCCGCAACCCGGCCCTCAACGAATCTAGCATGGCAGTTGATATGACTGTCTCGCTACCCAGCGGAATTCATATCTACGGCGAAGGTTTTGCCACAGACAGCGGGGCCGGCGCAGTCAGCGGCTCCTTCCAAGTGCCTCCGGGCCAGAGCCAGCCGATTAACCTGTACATCAAATCGGAGAAAATCGGGCGGTTTACCATCCATTTCAGCGGCGTCTACTGGCCGGCCGGCAACAAAGACCTGTTCAACCCGGTTTCCCTTACCCATTCATTCACGGTCAACGCGCCGTCGCTTGACCCGTTCAGCTCCGCGCCCTCGCGCCCGGTGCAAGCTCTCCCTACCCGAGTGCCTACCGCAGCGCCAGCGGCCCCGGCGGCGCCAGCCCCGGCAGCCACCGTAGCACCGCGAACCGATGGGGATCCCGGCGCCAGTTGCAGCCTCAGCCCGGACGGCTCGGCGGCCAACGGGGCCGGCGATATGGCGCTGCTGGCCTTGCCTCTGCTGGGACTGGCCGGGCTGGCCGGCTGGCAGCGCAGGCGCAACCGGCCGTAGGCCCGCAACATATCCACGGCGGGGGCCGCCGGAAACGGCTCCCGCCGGATGCCTGGCAAAGCCTAGTCCCAAAACTGGATGGAGATAAAGATGCTCAAGAAACAAATCAGAACGGCGGCAGCCCGTTTCACATCGCTGTTGCTGATTCTGGGAATTGTCACCCTGGCAGCCTGCTCCGGGAATCAAATCAGCGAGGCAGAGCTGGCAGCGGCTCAAAGTGAACGGAATAATGCCCAAAATGAACGAAATAATGCCCAAGCGGATCTTAAAAGGGCGAACGAGGACAAATCGGAAACCGAAGCGGAACTGGCACTGATAAGAACGCAAGCCTCAGCCTGCGTTGCGTCCTTGGAAGACCCATCCCTGCCCGCCAATGATATTCTGACCAAGAACTGCTTGGAATCACAGGTCTCAGCCCAGATTATTGCCCCAATAAGCAAGATATTCGCAATCACGGAAACCCAAAATACGACTTTGAAGCAAAGGCTCGAAACCTCGGAAAACTCCGAAAAGGCAGCTAGAGAAGAGACAGCAGCCAAGCAAAAGGAGTTGGATAGAATCCAGGAAGTGTTGCAGAAAGCAAATTTGGCCTCCTTGGACAGCAGTGCAGATATCTCGGAACAGGTGCAAAATATTGTCCAGCAAAACATCAAAGGTGACGCAGCTCTCATGGATGCATCAAGCACGTTAACGGAACGCACGGTGGACACAGTCGCGCTCCGGGCGGAAATCACGAAAGAAGTAGAAGCCAAACTAGCATCCGAAGCCCGGGAACGGGAAGTAAGCTACGAGGAACGCCGAAGTTTGTTGGACCAACAGCAAGCGGAAACCACTCAAGAATTTGCATCATTGCGGGAACAGCAACGGCAATTTGAACAGGAGCGGGAAAACTTCAAAGACACTGTGCATCAGGCTGTCTTGGAAGACACTAAAGAAGAGCGCGAAAAGCTGGCCGCGGAGAACCGGCGATACAAAGCGCAAACCGACGCCGCTAACGCCCGGGCGCAACAGGCTCAACAGCAGGCGACAGAAGCTACCGCGGAAGCCGACCGCATCAAAACAGAAGCTACCGCGGAAGCCGACCGCATCAAAGAGGAATACACGACAAAACTAAGGGAGTTGAGAGCGGAAGAAGCCAAGCTGGAGGGCCGCAAAGCCGGCTACCAAACGGAATGCTCCGACGCTTGGAATGTCCTGAAAGCCCGCACAATAGACCTGGGCGGCTCATCATCTTGGAAAGAAGCCACTATGCAGGAAGTCGCAATCAAGGACGCCTATATCCAACAGGCGTGGGATGACTTCAACCGCGTCTGCGTAGTGCTGAGGTAGCACTCAAGAAACCGCCGTTTGGTCCAGATAAAAGCACGGTTGAGGGGCCGCCTGGCCCCTCTTTAATTGTGCAATACCGTAAATTACAGGAGACAAAACTTGAAATGAAAGGTATTAAGATAATTTGTATTACGATAGCCGTTCTGGTAATCATTCTGGCAACAGGGAAAGACTACGCAAGCACGCTGGCCCAAGAAAATAATCCGCCGCCGCCGGAGAACGCCCACTTCATCCTAGAATGGAGCGAAACGGTCGTAAGGTGGAATTCCTCACCGGGAGCAGCTTATTATGAAGTATACTACGATAGCTCCCCAAACTCCCCCTGCGCTCTGGGTAGTCAAGGAATAGACTACTGCGCGAAATTGGGGGCGAATATCGCCGCAACAGAATACCGGCACGGCGCCCCGCACTCGGAGATAGACAGAAACCACTACTGGATAACTGCCTGCAACAGTGCCGGACAATGCTCCCCGGTGGAAGAAGGCGGCCCAGCAGAATTCAGGGACACCAGCCCCCGGCCCCTCAACCAGGACGATACCCAGTTCGTATGGGAAGACGGCAAAGCCGGAATAAACTGGTCTCCGCAGCCCGGCGCAACCCACTACGAAATCTACCACGGGAAATCGCCGGAAGCGGACTGCCGCCGCGAAAATTCCGTCTTCTGTCATCTTGTAGATCCCGAGGTGCGGGACACCGAATACCTGCACAACCGGCCCAACCCGGGCAGCATAAGGCCGCAGACCAATAACGCCTACTGGATAAGCGTCTGCAACAGCGGCGGCTGCTCTGAAGTCACCGCAGTTATATTCAAGGACAACCGCCCGTCTGAATCGCCGTCCGTAACGAAGACGGAAAGAAATCAGAGCGGCATTAGAATAGAATGGATCCCTGTAACGAAAGCCCAATACTATCGGGTCTATCACGATAGCTACTTCAGCTCCAGATGCGACTTGGAAGAAAATGGAGAACCTGTCCTCTGTAAGCTGATAGCAGACCGGATAAATGGAACGGAGTACCTGCACAGAACACCCGGCGAAGAGGAAAATTACTACTGGATAACCGCCTGCAACCAAGCCGGTTGCTCGGATATTTCCCATGTGGAAGAAGAGGAACAAGAAAAATCGGAGAGTAAGTCAGAGACGAAAACGCCAGCACCGGAAACGCCAGCACCGGAAAACGTAATCGAGAGAGAAGAGCCTATATTCCACCTACAGTTCTCCAAGACAGATGTCCGAACCGGCGAATCCATAACGGCAAATCTAGCTATTACGAACTCATTATCTCAGCCTGAGATGACAGTGAAACTAATAATACAAACACCGAGCGGATGGTCAATCACTGGAACAGGGTTGGCGCAATCCTGCGTCGGACAGTGCGAAGGTACTTACAAAGTGTCATCCCAAGGCGGCCAACAGGCAATAATGTTGATTATGACACCTAACGAACCCGGCGTATTCGATGTCAAAGCGGAACTGGAGTGGTACTTCGGAGACGACACTAAAACAACGTACCGGGAAACGGAATCAAAGACTCTCTACGTGTCCGATGTCCCAAATCGCCTGTCGCAACCGCAAATCAGGCCGACGGCGCCAGCCACGCCACCCGAACCGGAGAAGCCAACACCCACTCCGGCGGCCACCCCCACCCCAAGGACGCCATCCGGCAACGGCTGCGGCTCAGGCTCAAAAGCCGTCGGCGACCTGGCCTTGCTGTCTTTGCTCTTAGTAGGACTGGCGGGGTTACGCCAACCCAGAGGAGTTCCGAAGCCTAGCCGAGGGAAGACAAAACACCCCTTGTCCCGCAAGCCGCTGCCACTAGGCCAATATCTGCTGCGTGCGCAACGATAGCTGCGCCGATTCCTCGGTGGGCAAAGCCAGCGCCTCGTCGCGGGAATTGACGTGCAACGACTGCGAGCCGCCCAGAATGGCCGCCAAAGCCTGCACCGCGCAACGGATAACGTTATTGTCCGGCTGTTGAGCAGTCAGCGAAACGCCGGCCGTCTGGGTGTGAAAGCGCAGCATCATCGAGCGCGGGTCTTTGGCCCCGAAGCGGTCGCGCATTATCCGCGCCCAGATGCGGCGGGCGGCCCGGAACTTGGCGACTTCCTCAAACAAATTATTCTGCGCCACGAAAAAGAAAGACAGCCGGGGCGCGAAGCCGTCTACCGGCAGCCCCGCGTCCAGCGCCGCCTGCACGTAGGCGATGGCGTTGGCGAAAGTAAAGGCCAGTTCCTGCACCGCCGTGGCCCCGGCCTCCCTCATGTGGTAGCCGGATATGCTGATGGTGTTCCAGCGCGGCACCCTTTCGGCGCAATACTTGAACACATCCACCACCAGCCGCATCGAAGGACGCGGCGGATAGGCGTAGGTTCCCCGGGCGATATATTCCTTGAGTATATCGTTCTGCACCGTGCCGCTTATCTGCTCCGGGGCCACGCCTTGCCGGGCGGCGGCGGCGATATAGAAGCAAAGCAGCAACGACGCCGTGGCGTTAATGGTCATCGAAGTGCTGACCCGCCCCAGCGGAATCCCGGCGTGTACCTTAGGGCTATTTAAAACTCGGGGTTGCTGGAAGCAGGTTGCTGATTCTGGCAACCACACGGACGAATTTCGTCATCCGGAGACACTGGCGCAGCAACCGGACAGCACCGCCGGAAAAGGCGCCGGTCCAAAAAGAAAGACCAGCAACCCCATCGGATTGCCGGTCATACAGTGATCCATCAGCAACCGCCGTATTACTCCGCGACCAACTCATCCCGACGGTATGCCCGTATCCTGTTATCATAGCCCCCGGCTTTGGCCCGGACCAGCGCATCCGCCAGAATCATCAGAATCTGCAACTTTACGGGCGCCCTCACCCGTCGCAAGCCGAAACACCGGCGTTGCTCCAGACGGCCCTGCTGTTTCCAGCCGCCGAACACCCGCTCCACACCCCAGCGTTTGCCGTACTTTGCCTGCCACTTAGGGCTGTTCCGCCTGATGCGCCCGCCAAACAACCGGATGTCCGATTCTGGTTCTTCCCACGACTCATCGCCGCAGACTGCATAGCCTCTACCCCGCTCTTTCCGTCTACATTCAGTTGCCGAGCAACAGTACGGATGACGGCCCGTTGACGGTTCGGTATACACATAATCCATTGCAACCCTGCCCAAGCAGGTGGGAATGTCATCCGTCTTATAAATGCCATCGTGCAGCTTCCCGCCTTGTGGCCGACATTTATAAATGACCGGAACTCCACCGTTGCTATGGACGAATTCGTTATTGCTCAGGGAATCATAGCCTCTGTCGGCAGTGACCACCGTGCCAGCAGACAAGCGGAACCAGACAGACCGCGCCTCCATCTCCATAAGCAGAGGCCGTAGCAAAGGCGAATCGCTCTCTTTGGCAATAGTAACAATCTTGTGCAGTGGTATGTCATATACAGGGAATCTCCGCAACATTCTTCGATCAGATCCTGCATACCGGCCAGCAGGTCAAAAACTCGCCAGAAAGTAGCATAGCTGGGCAACCGGCCGTCAATGCCGCAAACGGCGCGCAGAGCCGGGTCATTATCCAAGCGGTGCAAGAATCAAGACAGGCTCTCAATGCCCAAAGCACAGGCAGGCAAGTATGCCAAGAGAACTAGGACGGCGGGAACAAGGCTTACGCCCAGTACGGGGCGGCCCTTCCTGAGCGGCCACAGCCGAGTCCAAAGGCAACCCATCAAGTTTGACCCTCAAGTCAGCCAAGTCAGAAAATTGCGCTTTCGCCTGCCTAACAAGTAATATATTATCTGTAATCGCCATCTAGGGTTTTGCGGTCCGGGTGGCAATCAGAGGCCGTAGGAGCGCGAACTCCGGCGGCCTTAGTCTATTGGAACACGCCGCGGATGCGGCAACCCAAAGCCGACTCCTATCGCAACGCCCCCGCACTAGTCAGCAAAGCCGTTTAGCCGCCACCACCAGCGATACTGCCGCCAAGCCCCACCGGCGGCAATCTGTTGTCACATCCCGAAACCGATGGTTCCGCTGATGACGGACGCCGGCACCGACCCGGAGGAGCAAAAATGCCTGCGCTGCTTCCTGTGCTAGAAGCCTGTACGCCCCGCCCGCCGGAGCAAACCAGCCAGAACTACGCCGCCGACTTGCACCGCGCGCTGGGCGGCGAAATCGGCACCGCCGTCTCGGCCTCCGATTTCTTTGCCAGCACCCACGCCACCGGCGCTATGCGCCGCGTCGCAACGGGAATCTTTGACCGTCTCCGCAATGGTCATACCAGCGACGCGCCCGCTGTCATTCGCTTCAATTCTGTGTTCGGCGGCGGCAAAACCCATACCCTCATCGCCTTGGCCGCCGTTGCCAAACACCCGCAGTTGGTGAGCTCAGGGGCTACCGGCGGGCTGTTGTCGGCTGACCTGGCCGTGGATGATGTCCGTCTGGTCTGCTTTACTGGCGAAAACGCCGATGTCCTGCGGGGCATGGACTTGGACGGCGCCGGCCGCCGCGCCAAATCCCTTACCGGATTCTTGGCCTACCACTTGGGTGGCCCGGCGGCTTACGATGCCCTTAAGCAGCACGATGACCTGTTCACCGACCCCGGCGCCGAAGGGTTCCAGGAACTGATTGGCGACCGCCCCACGCTGATACTGCTGGACGAGCTGGTGCGCTGGGTGGCCGCCGCCAAACAACTGGACGGCGGTATGCGCCGGGCCGGCGACGGGCTGCGCAATGCCCTGACCGCTATCGCCAAGGCGGTGTCCAACAGCAGCCGCGCCGTGATAGTCATTACTACGCCGGAACCGGGTCACGACGCATATAGAGACGAAACCCAGCAGGTTTATGAGGTGATGCAGGATGTGGAATCCGTGATTTCCCGCACGGCGCGGGACTATACGCCTACTGAAACCGGCGACTTTCCCGCTATCCTGCGCCGTCGGTTGTTCGTCAACGCCGAAACTAGCGAACAGCGCGACGCCGTGGCCGACGCCTACTCCGCCGTCTGGCATCGCTACAACCCGTCGGATACGGACGCTCGCCAGCGGTTTTACGACTGCTATCCTTTCCACCCGGAAACGCTGCGGGTTATCACGGAGCGGCTGGCGAACAACAACGACTTCCAGCGGGTGCGCGGCACACTGCGTGCCATCGCCGCCGTCATTCACTCTGGAACGGCCATTGCCGAACCGCTGATTCATCCCTACCACCTGGATGTGTCTGTCCCAGCCGTGCGTGAGGAACTGGTGAACCGCACCGGCCACCAAGCACTGGACGCCGCCATACAGGCCGACGTCACCGGCCCCAACGCCACCGCCAAGCGTTTCGGCCCCGCTGCCTGCCGCGCCGCCAACATCATCCTGCTGGGCAGCCTCGCGCCTACCGCCAACAACGGGCTGGCGGATACCGAAATCGTCAACGGACTCATCAGCCCCGCCGAACCCGACGACTCGGTGGCGATGCAGGCCGTCCGCAATATGAAGGACAACGGCCTGTACATTGACGACAACCCGGACGCCGGCACGACGCGCTTCAACCGGCAAGCCAATGTGCGCCGGGAGGTGGAACGCCGGGCCGGCGCCGTCAGCGAAAACAACCGGGAAGACGCCATCAAACAGGCCATCTTGGAAGCCTTAGCCAGCAAAGACGGCATGGGCGTAACCGTGTTCCCCAGCAGCGCCAACAACGTGCCGGATGACCCCAACCTGGTTCACATCGGTATCATCAATCCCGACCACATTACGAGGCGCAGCGCCGACCGGGATGTCGAGCTGGACAACCTGTACCGCCACAGCGACGGCAACAGCGGCAACGCGCCCCGCGAATATCGCAACAACGCCCTGTTCCTAGTGCCGGACAATGGCGACCTTACTGAAATCAAGCAACAGATAGCCCGGCACAAGGCAGCCAGCGAAATGCTGCAAAGCGATGCCCAAGAACGCAAGCTGCTGGAATACCAGCGCAACACGCTGGAAACCATCCGGCAGTCCAGCCATAAGGCCGTGTTCCAGGGCATTCAGCGCAACTGGGTGAACCTGTATTACCCGGAACCCAGCATCCAGCCCCACGGCCTGGCCGACGTGCGCCTGCAATTCCCCGACCGGGAAGGGCGCGGGCAGGATACCGTCGTTGATTTCCTTACCGGCAGCTCCGTCGGCAAAATGGCCCATCCCCGCAACCCGGCTTTGGGGGCCAATGTGTGGGCAAACGCCGGCCTGTCCCGCGCCGGTTCAGCCGGAATGACGGTGGGGGAACTCCACAGCCGCTTTACCCGCACGCCCGGCCGCCCTATGTTCCTGAAACGCGCCGACTTCGACCGCTCCCTGGACGCGGCCAACCGGGACGGCGACGCCAAGACAGTTGTTATCCGAACCCCGCAAGGGCTGGAAATCGGCAGCGGCAGCGGCGTATCGTACAAAGACGATATGCGCGTCTGGCTCAAGGAACACGCGCCGCAGATGGAGCCGCCACCGCCGCCGCCCGTCCCGGAACCGGACGGCGAACCTCGCCCGGCGTACAACCCGCGCTTTTCGTCGCAGACCGCCACCGGGCAAGTCGTGGTATCCCAACTGCAAACCCGTATGCGGTCCGACGGGCTGGACTGGAGCGACATTGACGACGCCACGCTGTACGGCACCGGCATTGCCCTGCTCAACGATATGGCGTCCAAAGCCCAGTCCAACGGCGCCGCCGTCGCCATCACCTACGAATTTGATGCTAACGGGTTCGCGTTGCAAGTCACTGGCAAAACCGCCGAAGAGTGGCAGCAATGCCGCCGGGCCTGCGAACAAATGCAACGCGCCGCCGGAGCCACCCAGGTCGATGCCCAAGTCGCCATCGGCAACGCAGACGATGCCGTCAAGACGATGCTCCACGACCTAGACAATACCCATCAGGTAACGCTGGAAGTCCAATTCCGCCGGCCGGACGCCTAACCCCCAACCCGAAAGGACAAGCTCCGATGCTTTACCACCCGCCGCCCGCTACCCATGCCGTCTATCTGGACAAGTCACAGACCGGCTCGCCCCGCATTGCCGTCACCCTGGCCCGCAAAGGGCGGCGCGGCGGCGGCAAGCGCATATTCACCCTCGCCGGCGCCGACCGGGATGTGGTGTATCCGGCGCTGTCGGACATCCTGTACGACCACACCGGCAACCGGCTGCGCACCGCGGCCGACGGCCTGCCGCCGGGCGAGTATCACGCCGTCAACGAATACTGCGCCAACCAGATGCTGCTGGCGATGCACGCCGTCAAGGACGCCAAAGACGCCCGGCGGGGCAGCGTCCTCGCCAACGCCATCGCCCGGATGCACGATTGCGAAGCCGGCTGGTGGTACGCCCTGCACACCAACCGCCACCGCCCCCGCAAAGTCATGCAGGCTTTGGAGCTGATTTACGCATAAAGGCCCAGCCCCCGAACCTTTGACGCCGGGCAATCGCCCGGTTAGGATAAGGGCAACCGCCCATCAGAGCTGCTATGACTTACCGCGAAACTTTGCCCGACGGATGCCCGCCTGATGATGCGGAGGAAATCACCGCATCCCTTACCGTCTATCGTCTAGTGCGGCGCAACCCGCCGACGGATGACGATTTCCGCTCGCAACGGGCGGAAAAACCGCGCTTGGTACTCCGAAATGTAACGGAATGTCAGGCGCGGGGGCTGTCTGTACTCACCGATCGCCGCGAGGCGGAAAGAAGGTCACAAGGCGGCAACTTGCAGGGTTCAATGGTCTGTGAAATTATCTTGTCCCGGGGCGCCGGGCGCATCTTGCCAACAGGCAGCCGCTCGCATCACACTTGGTGGCCTTTGGCTGGCTACGACATCCTGGCAAACTGTCGAATGGTGGGGCTATGAAAACCATCCAGCCTACCGGCATCCTCGTTTATTACGATGGCGTGCAAGTATTTGAGGGGTGCGACCCCATCGGCGGTCACTACATTGGAATGGTGATTGACACGGTGGGCGATTACGACCGCTACTTGGTGACGGGCGTCCGGCCGGAACGCCTGCGCCAGTTTCGTTCTAGCACGGTTGACCTGCGTACCCTATTTTTGGAAGCCCCCGGCGGGGAATGGTTCCTGACGCTGACCAACGGAGACCCTGGAGAATCTCTGGCACTGGAACCGCAAAGCGGTTCCCTCAAGGAAACCGGCTTCCTGCCTCTTGACGGCTACACCTTGGACGATACGCCCATTGACGACCTGGCCCTATCGCAGGCCCGCGCCCGCCACAACGTCGTTTTCGAGTTTAGCGTCGAACCGCCGGAGGCCGCCTACGGCCATCGCGTCCGAATGACCACCCTCGGCGGCCTGTTGCTACAAATGCAATCAGTCGTCAAACACGCCTACCAGAGCGCGGTGCGCGACCTTTCGCCCCAGGACAGAAACGCCATTGATACCAGTGACGGCCATCTGATGGACGTTGTGGTTCCCGCCGCGCCCGGTTCCTATCGTGTCATCCTCGAAGCCGCCAAGCCGCCGGATATGTTCGGCTACAGTGAACTCGCCCGGGGCCTGCAACGGCTGGACGAAGTTTTTGCCACTGCCGACGACCCGGACACGGCGCAGGAAAGTTTGCGAAAGCACAAAGGCCGATTGGCCGGCTCCTACATCAAGCTGATGGAATTCCTTTCCGCCAACAATACCAGCTTATCCTACTCTTGGGCCTACCCGGGCTTAAAGACGGCCAGCTATGGCGGCGTAACCGAAGCCGACGCCCATCGGCTGGCCTCAGATCTATCCGGTGTCACCGGCCTTACCACCGAAGAGGTAACAATTGTTGGCGAGTTTGAGGGGGTCAACAGCGGACATGGCGATTGGAGTCTGCTCAACGAGTATGGGGTAGTAAAGGGCAAAATCAACCAAGGCAGCCCCAGCCTGGACGGCCTGGAAGTAGGCAAGCTCTACGGCTTTCACTGCCTGGAGTACATCGAACTGGACTTTGCCGGAAACGAAAAGCAAACCCTCTATCTAATGGACATTGAAAACGCATAAGCGCCCCCTGCTTTTGTCCATATCCGTAGGGGCGCACAGCCGTGCGCCCGCCTTGACGGGCGCACGGGCGGAATGGCGAGGGAGATGACGCGCATGGGCAGCAGGCTAGGCAACATCGTTGGCAACGGCTATGAGCGGGAAGTGCTAAGGCGGTTTGCCCCTACTATGCGGCGCGAACTCAACGCCGCCGTTGTCGAAGTCTTGCATCGAACCACCGACGACGGCCCCTCTAGGCTGATGGAGCTAACCGAAGCCGCCGAGAGCGACAACCGCATCAGCCCGTCCGACGGCGCTGATTTGGAGTACACCGATTTGGCCGCTTTGCTGGACACCCCCGGCGGCCCCCGTTGCCTAGCCGCCGAAATATCAATCACCGCCGACCAGGCCGACATCGCCCGCGCCGCCAAGCGGGCCGCCACTCTGCAAGCGATTACAGGCCAAACGCCCCTTGCCCTAGTAATCTGCTCCGAAATGTCCGAATCCAACCGCCGCCTCGCCGATTCCCGCGGCGTGCTGGTAATAACTAGGCCAGAATAGCAGGCAAGTATGAGAAAATTGCGAAATTACTTCCGTCGTCTGTCATTCTGAGCAAAGCGAAGAATCCCGACTTGGGCAGTGCGACCCTTCGCTTTGCTCAGGGTGGCAAAGGGTAATTTCGCAATTTTCTCTTTTGTTTATAAAAATGTTCACTATATTCTAAATATGTGATATCATGTACAAACAACATCGCCATCTAGGAGGTATCCATGGCAAACGGAATTAGAGGAGCCTACAAGGGAACCCGGAATCTTGGACATTCCAAACTCAAAGCTATTAAGGCAGCAACAAAAAGAGCACTCCGGGGTGCCCCTCGCAGGAAAAGCGGTAGGAGGCGTAGTAGGATCCGAACCAGGTAAGCTCCTCGACAAATCCAGCCAGGAGCGGCGCAATGCCCTCTGCCACCCCCCGCCTAATCGAAAACTGGCTGCCCATCAACCAAATTTCCGTGGAAGCTGTCCGGGAGGGTGGGGCTTTGGCCGGGCATCCGCCGGTCAACCAGCTCCACGTCTGGTGGGCGCGGCGGCCTCTGGTGGTTAGCCGCGCCGCCGTTGCCGCCGCCTTGCTGAAGCCCGGCGCCGACCATAGCCGGTTCATCAGCGCCATCGGCACTACCGAAACCGTTGCCGATGAGCGGCGGATGATGGACGAAGTTAAAGCGTCCGGCCAGTGGTCGGACGTCAAATTCAGCAACAAACGCGCCTTCACCCACAACCTTAGCGATGCGGAGCGGGAGTGGTTCCGCGACAACTTGGCCGTTCCCGACCCGGTGGTGCTGGACGTTACCGCCGGGGGCGGCAGCATTCCTTTTGAGGCCGGGCGGCTGGGACTTGCGGCCATCGCCAACGAGCTTAACCCTGTTGCCGCGCTCATCCTGCGGGCTACTTGCCAGTGGCCTCAACAGTTCGGCCCGGCGCTGGCCGCTCAATACCGGGAGGTCAGCAATCGCTTTCTGGAGCGGGTGCGGGAGCTGATTGAGAATAACCGGGTCTACCCCCCGGAACCCGAACCCGGGCCCGGGAACGAAAACTGCAACGAAAACAAAAACCGGCCCGATTCCAAAAATTTCGCGAACCATACGATGTCCTGATTGCCGTAGCCTGATTCCTCTGTCCCCCAACTGGCGGCTCGACGGCAGCGGCAAGGGCGTCCGGCTGGTTCCTGATATCAGCCTGGGTGTCTGCGCGTTTGAGATTGCGGACACTGCTAGGGGACAGAGCAACGGCACTGTGTCCAGAGGCAAGGCCATCTGCCCCTACCCCGGCTGCGGGGCGACTACCGCCGCCGGTTACATCGCCGCCGAAGCCCAGGCCGGGCGGCTGGGGCAGCAGCTCTACTGCGTCATCGTCAAAAACCAGTGGCAGCAGAAGCGCGACGGCCAGTGGGTCAACATCCGCCGCCCCAAAGAGTGCGCCCATATCCCCAACCGGGAGTTCCGCCCGGTACGCCCGGAGGATGACAATTCAGCCCATATAGCCGCCCTGCTGGAAGCCAACCGGGAACGCTGGGATGCCGACAACATCCTGCCCAACGAACCCGTCCCGGAGGGCAACGACCAGCGCCCAATAATCTACGGAATGACGCCGTGGCGCAATATGTTCAGCCCCCGCCAGCAATTGGCCCTCGGCTACTGCGTACAGGCGTTCCGGGAGCTGGTGGACGCGGACAGGGCCAACGGAGTATTGGACGATGCCCGCCGCGCGGCTTGGTGCTGCGTGGCGTTGGCGTTGGACAAGATAATAAATCGCGACAGCCTGATAACTCGATGGGATTCCACCAAAGACATAGTTGTTGGCACTTTCGACAGTCACGATTTCGGTATGAAGTGGTCTTACGCTGAAATGTCCATCGCCATACGCGGCCTCGGACTGGAGTGGGCGCTTGATGACGTTGGCGACTGTGTGGACGAGCTTGTAACAATGTCCGGCTACTCTCCCGCGGCCCCGCCGGGCCATCCGCTGATGGACGCCGCCTTGCGCCCGTCCGCCGACGGCGGCGCCGCCCCGCCGTCAATGGTAGTCAACGGCGATGCCCGGATGCTGGATCTGGACGACGACTCGGTGGACGCCATCGTGTTTGACCCGCCCTATCACAACAACGTCAACTACGCCGAGCTGTCCGACTTTTTCTACGTCTGGCTAAAGCGCACTGCCGGTTACGTTTTGGATGACGGCCTCTTTGCCGACCACCTGGCCGACAAGGTGAACGAGGCCATCGCCAGCCCGGCCCGTTTCAAGCCGCAGGCCGACGCCGCCAATGCCGGCCGGCGGGGCAATGGCAAGGTCACCGCCGCGCAACTGGCTACCGGCGACTATCAGCGCAAGATGGACGAAATTTTCCGCGAATGTCACCGCGTCCTCAAAAAGGATGACGGCATAATGGTGGTGATGTTCACCCACAAGTCCAACGACGCCTGGAACGCAATGACCATCGGGCTGATTGAGGCGGGTTTCAACATCACCCGGGCTTGGCCGGTAAAAACCGAGGCCGAGTCGTCTTTGCACATACGGGACAAGGCGGCAGCCCGCTCCACCATTCTGCTGGTCTGCCGCCCGGCCGGGGAACGCCGCCCCAAGCCGTGGCACGCAGTGGCGCAGGATGTGGCCCGGGCCGTCAAGGACGATGTGGCGAATCTCTTGGAGTATGGCCTGAATCCGGTGGACATTTATACCGCATCCTACGGCACGGCGCTGAAAGTGGTTTCGGAGAACTGGGGAACCCGGCGGGATACCGCCAACCCCGACCGTCCCGATGACCCCTTTGCCGTGCTGCCGGAGGATGCGCTGGCGGTAGCCCGCCAAGAAGTGATCGCCTTTCGCGCGGCGCAGATTGCCAACGGGCAAGGGCAAAGCCTGTCCGACCCGCTGACTTGGTTTTACATTCTGGCGCAGGACGGGGCGGGCGGGGCGACGATGCCCTTTGACGAGGCCAACCTGTTCGCCCGCGCCATCGGCGTAGACTTGGGCGGCAGCGACGCCAAACGGATACTGTCCGGCAAGAACGGCAAGGTAACGCTGAAAGCAGCCACGGAACGCTGGACGGAGCGCATAATCTCCGCCGACCGCCCGGCGGTCACGCCCTTGGACCAGGTGCATACGGCCATCGCCATCGCCGACCGGCAGAACGCCGAGGCCGCCAAGCAGTGGCTGGGCTTCAACGGCCACCGCTGGCAGGACGGGGAGTTCCAAACCACCTTTGACGCCCTGCGCAAAATCCGCAAGCCGGGCAACCCCGACGAAGCGGGAGCGCGGGCATTGCAGGCGCTGCTGTACGAGGCGGAAGGGCCGCAGCAGGAGCGGCTGATTGGAACCGACAGCGGCAGTGAGTAACAGCGGCGCCCGCAGAGCGACGCGGCCGGACAATCTCCGGCCGTGGTAATGCGGCGAGCCGGTCGCAAGCCCGGCTAATCTAGCCCATTGAAGGAGATGCAAGCAATGATTCAATTGTTGGAGGAGACCAACTACCGCATAATGGCTGACGGCAAACCAAGGGGTGGGAAGACTTTTGAGGAAGCTCTGGACGAGTGCCTCGTCCAAGGATGGTCTATCTTAGCGTTGGAACTTACCGCGGATATTTTCGCAAGTGGCGACAGTTACGGCAAAAAGTCGTACTGGCGTGCTGTTTTACACAAAGCTGACGCGGGAAGCTCAAACGCGAACAGTTAAGTTCCAATGCAGAGCCACGCCGCGCCCTGACTCGCGGGCGCGGCGGCAATGCAGCATCGCCAGTAGCAAACCCGGCAACGCCAACGATCGGAGCATCGCGCCAATGCCACTCACCGAAATTCGGTTCCTGATGGCGTACACGCCGGAAAACTGCGCGGACTTCGTATCCGGCTTCTACGAACCTGTCCTCGCCCAAGCCGTCCGCTACGACCGCACTACCTACACTTTCAGCGTGGACGGACTCAAGACGGCGGCGCGTGGCGTGGCCGGTCTGCTGGCTAACGGCGGGCGCATCCGTTTGATTTGCGACCACAAAGTTACGCCGGAAATCCACGCCGCCATCGTCGCCGGTCGCCAGCAGGCCGCCGCCATCTTGCGCCAGGATGTGGCCCCGTCCGACTTGACCGCCGTAACCCCCGATGACATTGCCGGAAAGCAGGTCCTTGACCTGCTAACCTGGCTGGTCGCCGAAAACCGCCTCGACATTCGCGTTGCCATCGTCCCCAATGACGCCATCTTTCACGACAAAATCGGCATCGCCGCCGACACCGCGGGCAACTATATCGCCTTTCACGGCAGCCTGAACGAAACCAGAGCCGGAGCGCAGGACAATTACGAGTCCTTTGATGTGTTCACCTCGTGGCAAGACCAGGAACGCGCCCTCGGCAAGGTTGAGCAGTTTGAAACCCTATGGCACGGCCACAGCCAACGAGCCTATGTCATTCCGTTACCGGATGAGTATGACGCCTACCTGCGGGAATATGATGCCCGCAACCGCCAACAACCGCCGCCGGCGGTTACTTCCGACGAACGGGCGGCTTACTGGGAACGCATCCGCGAAGCTGTCCACAATGACCCCGCTACCACCATCGCCACTGTTCCCGCCGCACTTTGGCCTCACCAGACCGCCTTTTTCAACCGCCATGCCGCCCATTCCGGCCCCGACCGGCTACTGCTGGCCGACGAAGTGGGCCTGGGCAAAACCATCCAGGCCGGCATCTTAGCTAAGCTCCGCATCAACCAGGGCCGTGTATCCCGCTTGCTGATACTGGCCCCCAAGCCAGCCTGTCGCCAGTGGCAGGAGGAACTACAGCGCAAGTTCAACATTGGCATCCCCGTACTCGACACCGGCGGCCGTCCCACGCTGGCCCATCCCGACGGCGCCACAACTGACGCACCAAACCCGCCCTGGGCCGCCAGCACGCTGATTGCATCCTACCAGTGGTTGCGTCATCACAAGGATGAGTTCCTGAACAGCCACCCGCGCTACGATATGGTCATCGTGGACGAAGCCCACCGCGCCCGCTTCTCTGAAGTAACCAACACCAGCCGGCGCCGGCCCAACCAATACCTGGAATTACTGCGGGAGCTGGCCCAGCATACCGACAGCCTGCTGCTATTGACTGCCACGCCAATGCAGATGCACGAAGCGGAACTGCACGCCCTGCTGGAACTGCTGGAACCCACCGGCTGGACGGCCGAGGACTTCCGCCGCTTTTACGATGCCGACGCGCCTTTGGACACTAGCCACTGGCGTTTTATGGCGGATGTCTATCGGCCTCACTCCCCGAACCCAAGAGCAAGGGACGAAAGCCTGATTCACGGCCACAACGCTAATTATGTTACCGGCCGGCTGGACGAAGCGACCATAACCAATACTGCCCAACTGATGCGCGAGCGCGGCCCGGCACGGCGGCTGATGTCCCGCCACACCCGCGCCACCCTGCGCCAATACGCCCGTGAGGGTCGCATCCAAGCGGTAGTTCCCGACCGGCAAGTTCATCCCGTTGCCATCACAATGAATGCCGCTGAACAGAGGCTGTATGACGACATCGATGCTCTGGTAGACGAAGTGTACGTCGGCGCGCCGGGCATCAACGCTACAGCACTGGGCTTCATAATGACTACCTACCGCAAGCGGCTGGGTTCCTCGCCCCGCGCCTTCGCCCAAACCTGCCGCAACCAATCTGGAACGCCAGCAAGCCAATGCCGCCGCCTGGCAGGAACTCGCCCGTCTCAACAATGAGGAAATAGACGACGACCCAGACGCGCCTCTACCCGGCACCACCTTGACACCCCGTGCCATGGCACGCCTAGAACAGGCTGCCCATGATGCCGACCGGCTGGAACGCCGGGACACCAAACTCAGCGAACTGCGCCAGCGGCTGGCCCATCTGACCGATGACGGTCATCACAAAGTCATCATCTTTACCCAATTCCGGGACACGATGCTCTACCTGTCCCACCGGCTAGCGCAACACGGCCACCGCAACATCGTCCAACTCTCCGGGCAGGATGACCCGGCGCAAGGCAGCAGCGCCCAGCGCATCAAGGCGCTGCGGGACTCCGACGCCGGCTTGCTCATCTGTACCGAAACCGCGTCCGAATCGCTGAACCTGCAATTCTGCTCCGCAATGGTGAACTACGACATTCCCTGGAATCCGATGACTCTGGAACAGCGCATTGGCCGCATCGACCGTATTGGCCAAGCCCGCCCGGTGGTGGACATCGTCAACCTGTTCTATGCCGGCACCGCCGAATGGGACGCCTACGAGGCAATGCTGGAAAGACTGGAAGCCATCCACGGCCAAGTGGGAACGTACCAGCCGATTCTTTATGACCCGGCCTCGGCCGGTCGCATGGCCGCCATCATCCGCGCCAACGGCGGCCGGCAGGCTACCCGTGCCGCCGTCCAGAACATTGCCAGCGAGGTTCGGCTCAATCTGGACGTCCTCAACAGCACGCTGGAACATACCGCGCCGCCTGACCCGGCCATAACGATGAACGACATCCAACGCGCGCTAACCGAACCGGGCTTGCTGCCCGGCGGCTGGGCCGCGGAACATCGCGGCGGCCCCCACTGGACGGTCACGCAGCCCGACGGCAACAGCCGGTTGGTAACCACCGACCCGGCCGCATACGAATACGACGGCGCCGATGCCGAATGGTTCGGGCCGGGCAGCCCATGGTGGCCGGGGTGAAACGTGCGCGACATTAAGGCTTGGCAACATCGGACATATTGCCTTTCCTGATATTGCGCCTCCGGCAAGTTAGCTGGATATTTTCCTCGGTTGTTTCACCGGCGGGCTCGCCTAACCTCGGGTTAAGTGGGATGATATGATCGTGGGTGTACGCCGCCCCTTCAACCTTGGGGCTGCGCTTGTCCGTCAACTTTACGTCGCAGTAGATGCAACGCCAATTTTGTCTCTCACCTATCCAATGTATGTCCAGCTTGGAAACCCGGTAGCGAACCCTCTGGTCGGCGGCCTGTTTTTCTCTAATCGCTAACTGGCGAGGGTGGCCCTTCGGGTATGCTTTTGCCAGGTCGAAAGTAAGCCCGGCTTGAATTCTAAAAAGGGAAATAGGAAACATATCCCACCATCTGGCCGCCTCGAAGCAGTATTCCAACCAAGGCGGATCGAAAGGAAGATCCGCGCGAATCTCCGCGACCTCTGAATCACTGACATAACGCATTGCGCCCTCTGTTCAGAATGGGATAGGTCGGTTCTATTGAATCAGCATATCGTCTACCCACCAAATGCAACAGAACCGATTTTCAACGTCTTGAGATCCTCTCCTTCAAATCTAAGGAGAAGACAGGATACCGGATCAATAACAACCTCCTCGACTGCCAAGCCTGCATCGAAGCAGCCCTGGAATGGTGGGACAAGCTGGAAGAAATCATCCGCCAGAACGGAACACCGAAACGGCTTCCGCAGATCCCGCCCGTCAAAACCAAGAAGGGAGACTCAGAATGACCAGTCAAGACCACCGGCCTAGAACCCTCCTAATCCCGGACGGAGACAAAGTCTACTTCTAAGACATGGAAAGATTCTACCGTCGGTTCCTGTCGGAAATCTCCCAAATGGACGAACTCTTGGAAGCAGGCTAATACATAAGGGAATGGGAAGATCTGGACACAGATGAGATAGCCGAACTCGCCGACTTGGTGAACCTCTTCGCCGAATCCGTCGACTGGCTGATCCCCGAACTGCCCCCCCGCCTCAGCCCAAGAATTGGCTCAAACTTTGGAAAATGGCTCGTACCCTCCCGGACAGCCACGGAGCCGAAATGACGGCACACCAGACCAGCGTACCCTGCGCCTATTACGAATGTCCCGAAAGAACCAGAAAGCCCCACTTTCTCTGCGCGGCCCATTGGCTGATGCGCTTCGACCGGGTCATCATCAAATGCCCGGAGTGTAGCACCTACCGCTCTGCCGACGCCCCGATATGCGAGAACTGCCAAGCCGGAAAGAACCGGCAGAACGGCAGGCAAAACCGCCGCGCACGCCGCCGCAACCAGCAGGAAAAGCCGGACGCCCGCGCGGCGCCAGCGTAAGCCCAAGCGAACAAAAAGAAAGAGTACAATAGAAAGGCGCCATACGCCGCGCCCCGGCCTCCGCGCGAACCAAGTCCAAGCAGGCAAAAAAGGAGAATAGAGATATGGCCGACAGAAATGACCCGGTCTGGAGCTACACCGAAGGAAGGCTCTTGGACTGGATGAATAATATGCACCAAGACCACGCCGAAAGCCGCTTCTATACTTTCCCCCATCCCGACTCCCTCACCGAAGAGCAGAACGCCGAGCTGCGCCGCCGCATCGCCGCCATGATCGAAAACAGCGACGGCCCCATAGACAGCATTCAAGGCTTCCTCTGGGAACTTCTCAGAGACATGGGACTGGTCACCGAGGTTCAGCAATAACCTGCAAGACGGAAATACGCCCAACGCACTCCTAGCATAAATCCTGAAAACGGCCCCCGGCAATCCCGCCGTTACTCCCCCAGACACCCTCCTTAGAATCTGAGAGGAAGGACAGGAATGGACTACATAGTCTTGAGCATCGGTCTGACCGCAGGCACAGGAGCGGGGGCCGTAATATGCTGGTTCTGTGTACAAGCATCCTCGGCCAAGAAAATCGCGGACAAAGACCAAGAGATCTCCGGCCTTAACAGACAGATGGAGCAGTCCCGCATTGCCCAAGCCATCGTGGAGCAAGCCAGAGACCAGTTCGTGGAAACCGCCAAAGCCGCCGTCTCGTCCCAGTCGCTGCAAACCAATAGCGAAAACTTCCTTAGGCGGGTCTAGGAAAACTTCGGGAAACACCACGGTAGCTTCCAAGAACTGGTGAAATCCCTGTCGGAGAACTACTCGAAACTGAACCCGCAGATCGAGTCCCTCACCACCTAGAACAGGAACCTAGTGGTAGAAACGTCCCGGCTGGCCGCCGCGCTCACCGATAACCGGAAGGCTGGGCAGTGGGGCGAAATCCAGTTGCGCCGGGTGGTGGAGCTGGCCAGAATGACCGAATACTGCGATTTCACCGAGCAGGAAACCCCGGACTGCGGCGGGCGCCCTGACCTGCTGGTGAAACTGCCCGAAGGACGCTATCGCCGGGCTGATGCCGTTCCCAATTTTACTCTGAACCTTCTTATCAGCGGGCAGTCTGGCCGGAGCTGACGTCGGTGTCAAAAACGACTCGGTACTCTGGCACTACCTGCAAGACAATAGCGCACCGCCGTTCATGCTGGTGCTGGAACTTTACGGCTACGCCGACGAATAACGGGTCTATCCGTGTCAATGCACGGAATGCCTGGAACAGGTATCCTGAACCCACGGCAGACGACAGCGGGATTAACCGGCGCCGGAACAAAATGAGAATCGAAATATCCGTGCTAACACGGCACCCGCGCGGAAATGCGCCGCCGCACGGAATAGCGTAAAATAGTACTCGACCTTGCCGTGGAGTGAGAATCATGGCCGAACACATCAGAACGCACCGAGTCCCTGTGACCGCGGATCACATAGCCAGAGGAGAACGAGGCGAACCCGACGCCTGCCCGATAACGCTAGCACTCAAGGAATTCGTCGGCGAAGACGGCAAACCCGTCTTCAGACGTGCCTTCACCAGCATGGAATGCCTCATGGCCGAACCTGTCGATTACGACCCTTGGGAGCCGACCGACTACCGGGCATCGGAAGAAATCCAAGAATTCGTGGGCCGGTTCGACGAAGGCAAGGCCGTCGAACCGTTCACGCTGAAGCTGCTACTGACCAACAAGTGGGGCCGCGCCCAAAAAGACTGGCGCGGTTAAGCCGGAGGAGACGAAAATATGGCGTTTTACGGATGGCCCTGCACTACCGGATGCGGGGCTGATGCCGAACCGGGGTCGCCCCACCTGCGCCGTTTGCCATACGTCTAGAGGGAAGTGCATAGACTGAGGCGAACCCGCAAGAACCCGGCGCACCTTGCGCTGCGAAGCCCGCCACAAAATCAAACAGGCGCAAAGCGCAATGGCGCCCAACGAAAGACGGGAAAAGGAGAACCGGAAAACAGCCATCCATCGGCGGATACAGCGGAAAGCCCCGGCGTCGCGTCCATAGCCAAGCGGTAACAGACGAGCATCCAGAATCGATTCGTACTATAATCTCGTGGAAAATCAGGACACGTTCCCAGCTACGAAAACACCGTATATTACTCGAATTTTACGGACGAGTCGAAAGATGCCAGAGCTGAGTTTCACCAAGGGAAACGGCACCAACGCTAGGAGACGAAGCGGATATAGAACCCTGACGCCAGAGCGTTGCAAGTAGCGCAATAAGTAAAACAGTGCGAGCATCCCGAACTGGTTATCCTCTTTGGCTCCCGGGCCCGGGGGGACTACCGGGAACGGGAATCCGACATAGATATCATGCTCGTGCTGGCGGCCGAACCCAGTGAAGCCGACAAGAAATCGGCCACCGTGACAGCGGAGACCGAAGCTCAAAAAACTTACGGACGCGAGGTGCCAGTACAATTGGTATGGCGCACGCTGGAGACTTTCCGGCATAACCGCCGCTACATAAACAGCGTGGGAACCGCCGCCATGCGAGAGGGAATAGTAATGCCCCGGAATCCCAATGGGTACAGCTCTGCCGACTACAAAGACCAGGAAACGGAATACGAATACAACTGGACCAATTATGACAATCGGTTGCGCCACGCGGAGATGCCTCTGAATTCATTTCAGATAAATATGGGATTAGGACTCGACGATATATTGATAAGCCAGCAGGCCCAGCAAACCCTGGATCATGGAATGAAAGCCTTGCTGGAGGCCCACGGCACCCAATATCGCAGCGCCCATGACTTGAGGGAACTACTAAGCAACATACGCTACCGCGACCCAGAGCTTAGGGACTTCCGGCTGGCAATAGCCCCCGAAATTTACAGCGAGTACGCCGGCGTGAAGGAGTACCAGGAGGTGCGCTTGCAGCCCATACTGACCGAGCAGGAAGATTTCCTGAACCGGACCGTAGCCGACGCGGAGTTCATTGTCAGCAGAGCAAAGGAAGTTCGAGCCCAGCAACAGTAATAAGTACGGTTAAACCTAGGAGCAAAAGAAACTCAGGGAATGGGTGCAGGAGCATTACCTAGGACACGGCGCGAGCATAAAACAGGACAACGCCGCCGCCAGACTACCGTAAAGAATTCTTGGAATACGCCCAGAGGACGGACAGAAGGCTTGAGGCCCTCGAAGCGGGCCAGTAGATCTGAGGCAGGGCCAGCAAGGGCTGAGAGCAGACCTGGAAAGCCTGAAAGCTATCGTAATCCAGATCAGCGGAACCGTAGCCGCCTCGATGGCACGAACTACGAAAACCGCGCCGCAGGCTGCGCCCGCCATCGGCTGCGTACTGAACTGGGCTTAATTCGGGCAACCGCTGTTGCCACCCCACGGGATATAAGCAGCCTTCACGGAATTGCCGACGAAGTAACTATGAACGGCGCTATATCCGATGATGAAGGCGGCGTGCCACTGGTGGCAGAATTCCTCGGCTAGGCGGCGGAGGTGGGGAAGGCGTATTTGCGGCGGAGGGCGTCTGCTTGGCGGCGGATGGATTGTTAGGGTGTGCATTGGGGGGTTGCCTCCGGGGGATTTGGGATTTTTTGTTTTGCCGGACATTTTCGGACATTTTCGGACATTTTGGGTTTGGCGGGCGGGATTCTTCGCTTTGCTCAGAATGACAGGCAGGCCAGAATGACAAGCGGGCCGGAATGACCGGGAGGCCGGGATTACGGGCGGGTTGTTTGGGATATGGCAGTTATTATGTTAGGGAGTGGTTATCGGGGTTGGCAAGGGGCTGGTGTCATCAGTTGGGATTTCGCGGGGGTGGTTTTTTTGGGGATTTGGCCGTATGCGTGGGGGGGACGGTCTTCGCAAGTATTCGGCGCGTAATAATGGGCCAGGCTTGGCCGTATGCGCGGGGGGACGGTGGGGGTGGTTTTGCGATTCGGCGAGAATTGTTCAGCCGTATACGCGGGGGCGCACGGGGCGGCGCCACTCCTGTTCTGGCAATCGCGTCGTTCAGCCGTATACGCGGGGGCGCACGCTTTGACTGCTGACATTCGCAAATCCCCAAGTCCGTTCAGCCGTATACGCGGGGGCGCACGGCTGTGCGCCCCTACGGGATGGGGGGGGACGGGAGTGATAGGGGGTTCGCGATTTTTGTGAGGGGGTGTTGGTTGGTAATGGGGTTTGCCGGGTTGTGATAGTATAGGGTGGTTGCCTTAGGTTTGCTTGGGTGAGTTGATTTCAGGAGACGGGGATGCTGGATTATAAGCCGAACATTGTTTTGTCCAACGAAGAGTTTAATGTGGTTGGGACGCGGCCGGTGCGGCCCGATGGGGCCGATAAGGTTACGGGCCGGGCGCGGTATGGGGCCGACCAGAATCTGCCGGGTCTGCTTTACGGGAAGATACTGAGAAGCCCTCATTCCCATGCGGTTATCAAGTCGGTGGATGTCAGCGAGGCGGAAGCCTTGCCGGGGGTTCACGCGGTGGTGACGTCGGCCGACTGGCCGGAAACCTCGCGGCGGCTGTCGGATCTGGCCGAGGGCGCGATTCAGAATTTGGGGTTTCTCAGCACCAATGTGCTGGCGCGGGGGAAGGCGCTGTATAAGGGCCACGCCATTGCCGCGGTGGCGGCGGCCAGTCCGCATTTGGCGGAGCAGGCACTGGAGCTTATCAAGGTTGATTACGAGGTTCTGCCGCCGGTGTTGAGCGCGGACGAGGCTATGGCGCCGGGCGCTCCGGCGCTTCACGAAAAGCTGGCGAGTTTGTCCAATCCGGCGCTGCGGCCCGGCGGGCTGCTGGATGAGGACGATGACACCGCGGGGAGCAACATCGCTAACCATTTCGAGTTCCGGTTGGGCGATGTGGAGCAGGGGTTCAAGGACGCCGATGTAATCGTTGAAAAGGAAACGGTTACGGTTCCGGTGCATCAGGGGTATATCGAACCCCACGCCGGGACGGCGCAATGGGGGGCCGACGGGAAGCTGACTATCTGGTCGAGCAGCCAGGGGCAGTTTACCGTCCGGGATCATACGGCCCGGTTTATGGGGATTCCGGTGGCCGATGTGAAGGCGATACCGCTGGAAATCGGGGGCGGATTCGGGGCCAAGACGGTGCTGTATGTGGAGCCGGTGGCGGCCCTGCTGTCGCGCAAGAGCGGGCATCCGGTGAAGGTGCAGATGTCGCGCAAGGAGGTGTTCGAGGCGACGGGCCCGACTTCCGGCACGAAGATAAAGGTCAAGTTGGGGGCGACGAATGAGGGCAAGCTGGTGGCCGCCGAGTCGCGGCTGGTGTATGAAGCGGGGGCGTTCCCCGGTTCGCCGGTTTCGCCTGGGGCGCAGTGCATGATGGCGCAGTATGACGTTCCCAACGCCTATCTGGAAGCCTACGACGTGGTTATCAACCGGCCCAAGTCGGCGGCGTACCGGGCGCCGGGGGCGCCGGCGTCGGCCTTTGCGATGGAAACGGCGATAGACGAGCTGTGCGAAAAGCTGGGGATGGATCCGCTGGAGTTCCGGCTGCTGAACAGCTCCAAGGAAGGGGTGCGGCGGGTGACCGGGCCGATGACTCCCAAGGTGGGCTATATCGAAACCTTGCAGGCGCTGAAGGATCATCCGCATTACGCCGCGCCGCTGGACGGCTCTGCGGCGGGCGCAGAGGCCAACGGGGTGAAGCGGCGGGGCCGGGGCATCGCCAGCGGTTTCTGGGGCAACAATACCGGCCCGGCAAGCGCCTTGGCGGTGGTCAATTCCGACGGGTCGGTGAGCTTGACCGAGGGTTCGCCGGACATCGGCGGCAGCCGCGCCGCGGTGTCGCAGCACTTGGCGGAGGCGCTGGGCATTTCGATGGATGACATCAAGCCGCAGGTGGGGGACACCGACAGCATCGGTTTCACTTCCAACACCGGGGGCAGCAGCGCGACGTTTAAGTCGGGCTGGGCGGCCTACGAAGCGGGGCAGGACGTGAAACGGCAGATGCGGGAGCGGGCGGCCCGTATCTGGGATATTCCGGTGGACGACGTGGAGTATGCCGACGGGGTGTTGCAACACACGTCGGACCCGGAGTTGCGGCTGACTTTCAAGCAGTTGGCGGCGCGGCAGGTAGGCACGGGCGGCCCTATCGTGGGGCGGGCCGGGGTCAATCCGCCGGGGGCCGGGCCTTCTATCGCGGTTCACTTGGTGGACGTGGAGGTGGACACCGAGACGGGCAAGGTGGATGTGCTGCGCTATACCGCGGTTCAGGACGCGGGCAAGGCGATTCATCCGAGCTATGTGGAGGGGCAGATACAGGGCGGCGTGGTGCAGGGCATCGGCTGGGCGCTGAACGAGGAATACCGCTTCGACGCGCAGGGCGGGATGCTGAACAGCAGTTTCTTGGATTACCGGATGCCGATCAGCCTGGATTTGCCGATGATTGACACGGTAATCGTCGAGGTGGCGAACCCGGCCCATCCCTACGGGCTGCGGGGGGTGGGGGAGGTGCCGCTGGTGCCGCCGCTGGCCGCCGTTTCCAACGCGGTGTACGATGCTATCGGCGTGCGGATGGACTCGCTGCCCATATCGCCGGACAAGGTGCTGGAAGCACTGTGGAGCAAGAACGGGCAGTAGGGAGCAAGGGCGCAGTTGGCCGGGGCGGGGGTTGGAACCCGCCCCGGCGGTTTAGTACGGCGGGCGGATATTCGGCCCGCCCCGCAAATTGCTGGCAAGGTTCGGGGAGGATAGCGCAATGCCGGAAGTATGGCTGCCGCCGCGAGTACAGACGCTTACCGGGGGGCGCCAGCAGGTGGTGGTGCCGGGGGCGACGGTGCGGCAGGTGATTAACAATCTGGAGCGGGAGTACCCGGGCTCACGGGAGCTGCTGATGGACGTGGATGAGGATGACCTGCTGCCAGGGCTGGCGGTGGTGGTGGATGGGGAGACGAGTCTGCTGGGGCTGCTGGAGCGGGTGGGGGAGGGGAGCGAGGTGCATTTTTTGCCGGCTATTGGGGGTGGGTGAATTTGGCGCGGAATTTGCTTGCTTAAAGCATTGACAACGATGTAAAAGCGCGGTAAGTTATTTATAGCAGTTGGGAGGGGCGCCTTAAGCGCCCCGCTGAGGCATGGTTCTCACTCGGCTGCCTTTTTCTTTGCCTATCGCTGAGAGGCTGGTAATGTATCTGCTTTACTTGGATGATGCCGGTTCCGTCAAAAATTCTGCGGAAAAGCATCTTATTTTGGCGGGAATCGCAGTGTTCGAGCGGCAAGCGTACTGGCTCCAGAAAGGGTTGGACGATTTGGCGACGGGCCTCGGTCATCCTGAACCGGGTGCTCTGGAGCTTCACGCCAACGCAATTTTGGCTGCTCGTAAGGGTAGCTGGTGGAGAAAATTAACTTTAGAAAAGCGTCGCGCGGTTATAACGGACGGGTTGAAGTCCGCCCAATCTCTTTTTCCAATTCAGCGGAGGCTTTTTGGCGTAGTAGTAGACAAAAATGCGCGTTCTCCCGAAGACCCGGTTGAATACGCCTTTGAGCAGATTTGTAGCAGATTCGACCTTTTTCTCCGTCGATTGTACCATCAGGGAAATCCGCAGAGAGGGTTGATTGTTCTGGACAAATCATCCTTGGAAACCCGCCTGCAATCCTTAGCATCCGAATTCAGAACCATCGGCCATCGCTGGGGAACGACGCCCAACCTGGTTGATGTACCTTTTTTCGTGGATTCCCGGGCTACTCGGGGCATTCAGTACGCTGATTTGGTCGCCTACGCCCTATGGCGGAAATACGAAAGGGGCGATGGCGAGTTTTTTGATGTGATTGGCAACTGGTTTGACAGCGAGGGCGGGGTGGTTCATGGGTTGCATCACTACCGGAACCAGAATGACCCTTGCGATTGTCCGGCCTGCGTTTCGCGCCCTTATTAGTTGCGGTTGTATTTTGCTTCTTTGGCGGTAAGACTATGCGCCGGGATGCTGTCAGTCGGCAAGCCTTGCGGGAAGTGCGGCGGGATACGCCGTTGCGCCGGGGGCGGACTTGCTACGGGCATTTGGCCGGGGTGGTTGGGGTTGGTTTGCTGGAGGAGCTGTTGCGGCGGGAGTGGCTGGAGGCGGGGGAGGTGTCGCATGATGCTGGCCGCGTTTATTATGCGCCGACCGTTGTGGGCGCGGTTGCTTTGGCGGAGCGGGGGGTGGTGGTTCCTGCGCCCGGAGTTGGGCGGCCGGTAGCTTTTTCCTGCTTGGACTGGACTGAGCGCCGGTGGCACTTGGGCGGCGCTTTGGGGCGGGCAATTGCCGCTGCGCTGTTTGAGGCCGGATGCATCGTCCGCAATCCCGGCTCCCGCGCCGTAACTCTGAGCGGCGGTCTGGGCCTGTGGTTGGATTCGTAAAGTATTGCCCCCGTTTAGGCGTGGTTGGACGGGCCTTGTCTGGTTGCGATAGAATACTGGCGCAGGCGTTTGGGGCCGAATCTGGCCCACAACAGGCGAAAGGGAGGAGTTTATGGCGCAAGAGCTTACCCCATCGCAACGCAAGTGGTATGACTTGGCGGCCCAGCACGCCGATACTTTCGCTCAGCGGGCCGCGGAATATGACTTGGAGGGCAAGTTTCCCTACGAAAATTATGCGGAAATGAAGGCGTCGGGGTATTCGGCTATGCCCATTCCTGCCGATTGTAACGGCGGCGGGGCGGACTTGCTGGATATTTGCATCGCCCAGAACCGTTTGGCCCAAGGCTGCGGCGCGACCACTCTGGCCGTCAATATGCACTTTGGGCTGCCCTTTGTGATGACTGACTTGATTGCTTTGGGCGAGGACGGGCCGAAAGAGATGCTCACGAAAATCGCCGACGAGCAGCTCGTCGTTTTCGGGGCGATTACCGACCCGCAGGTGGACAGCTTCAAGGGTATCACCGGGATGGGCTATACCACGGTCAAGGCCGAGAAAACCGACGGCGGCTTTCGGGTCAACGGGAACAAGGGCTTCGGCACTAACAGTCCCATCGGCGACCTGTTCGGCTGCACCGCGGTTTATGATGACCCGGAGCAGGGGGAGATTGGCCTGATATTCGTCCTGCCGTCGGACACCGAGGGGCTGGTCTGCCTCAATGACTGGGACACGATGGGGATGCGGGCCAGCCAGAGCCATAGCTGGCGGCTGGAAAATGTGTTTGTCGAAGAAGACCACGTTTTCAAGCATAATCTCTGGGAGTGGGATAAATTCGCCCGCGGCCTGTGGGCTTGGCACGGCGGCAGCTTCGGTTCGGTGTACTTGGGCATTGCCAAAGCGGCCCGGGATTTCGCCATCAACCAGACGCGGGGACGCACCCGGCTGCCGTTCAAACACCCGGAGAGCTATTATCCCGGGCATCAGTTTTTGGCTGCGGAAATGGACATCGCCCTTCATGCGGGCTGGGCCTGGCAGTTGAAAATCGCCGAGCGGCTGATAGACATAAACAACCGCGACGACGCTACCATCGTGGAAGCGGTGGCGATGCAGTATTTCTGTATGCGGGCGGCTATGGATGTGGTGAACAAGGCGATGGATATGGTGGGCGGGGCGGCGCTGGCGCGGCGGCTGCCCCTGGAGCGTTACTATCGGGATGTTCGGGCCGGCCCCATACACCCCATAGGAGGCTTCGACGCGCTGGAGCTAATCGGCAAGCACGCTTTTGGGCTGCCGCGGGATGTGGAGCCGCGGTACGTGTGAGCGGCGAGCTTTTGGAAAGGGACGGGAGCGGAACATCACCGCTCCCTTTGTTTGCGCGGGGAGTTGGGATGATTGCGAAATTCCCTTTTGTCGCCCTGGGCGAATCTAAGGGTCTGGCTGCCCAAGGCGGGATTCTTCGCTTCGCTCAGAATGACAGAGGGCGCTCAGTAATGACAGGGGGAGTTCAGAGTGGCAGAGGGGGATCAGAGTGACGGACGGCGCTCGGAATGACAGATGACGTTCAGAGTGCAGGGGGTGCTCAGGATGACGGATGACGCTCGAAACGACAGGCGGCGGGAGTGATTTTGCGATCGTCTTGGAAGTTTATGCCGGAAGAATGACGCCGCTGATGGTGTTGGCCGGGGTAATCAGCACTTGATTTTCTGGATTATCGGCCAGCAGGGAGCAGCGGTTCAGGAAATCGCGCCCCAGCAGTGACGGCAATTCCGCTACTGCCGGGGATAAGCTGATGTGGATGTGGCAGTAAAACAGCAATTCCGTATCGTCTTGGTCGCGGAATATCAGCGTCGCTTCCTCGCGGTAGTATTCGAGGGGGCCGCCGACGCCGACGGATGTTACACTTCCCATCGGTTGGATCCGGTCATAGGATACGCCCAGCCTTGCGGCATCTTGGGGATGAAGGCAGGTCATATCCGCTCCGGTGTCAATGAGAAAATCAACGGTGTCTTGGACGCCGAGGCGGGTTAGCCTAACTGTTGTTTCCACATACAGAGGGGACAGCGGGTTTGACCGGGACAAGTAGTATCCCTGAATCGCCACTGGACTCACACAACCAGAAGAGGGGGGTTGGTGTTCAGGAATTTCATGGCGACTTTGCCGGGGCGGATTCCTTGGTCGGAAACCTGCTTTATGAGTGCTTGCTGGGTTGGGGCTGTGCCGATAACCTCGGCGCGGTAGACCGCTACCCAAAGGTCGGGGAATCGCTTCAGCAGCGCGTCCCAGTTGTATCCCAGATATTGGCAGTCCTCGCTGAATTGACGGAGGTCGTCAAGCAGTTCCTCGGTAGTTTTGTTGTTCGCGGCAAGGCCCCGCTCAAACTCCTCCCGGATGCGATTGGCTTCCGCTACCTGCTCGGCCCGATCGTACTTTCTAATTGGCATACCGGCAATGCTCCTGCCCGGATGCTTGTGCCTATAGGGGTATGGTACCATAAAGCTGGTTCAGGCGTCAAACTGAGACGAGAGACGATTGCGAAATTGCCCTTTGTCAACCTGAGCGAAGGGAAGGGTCTTACCGCCCAAGGCGGGATTCTTCGCTTTGCTCAGGATGACAGGTAGCCTGCTCAGGATGACAGACGGGGGAAGTAATTCCGCAAGGGTGACAAGGGGAATCTTGCGAGGGTGCCAAGGGGGGTGCGAGAGTGGCGGGAGGGTTGCTAGGGCGACGAGGGGATGTCGCAAGGGCCGGGCCGGTTTGATTACCGGACGCCGGAGTGCTACGCTGTTGTCGGCGTACAACGAAATTATTAGCTGGAGGAGGCGCAGAGATGGCGGGTTATATGATTGGGAACATCACGATTACCGACCCGGAGGCGTTTGCCGAGTATGGGCGGCAGGTGCCGGGGACTGTTGCCGCCTTTGGCGGTAGCTATCTGGTGCGGGGTGGGGCGCCGGAGGCGGTGGAGGGGGATTACGACCCGGTTCGCATTGTGGTGTTGCAGTTTGAGAGTGTGGAGAAGGCGAAGGAGTGGTATTACTCGCCGGAGTATGCGCCGTTGCGGGAGATGCGGATGAAGGCGTCTACCGGCGATGTTTACTTTGTCGAGGGCGTGTAAGCGCGGGGGGTTGGTGGCGTGATGAGGGGCTGAGTCCACCTCTCAAGGTTGCTCGTCCGGCAGTTTCCGGCTTGGCGGGGTGATGAGAGGAAGGGCCTGCGCAGGGTGACGAAGGGGACTGCTCAATGGTGGGGAAGGGGAATTTCGCAAATTTCGCATCCATAGGTTGGGATACCTTGTCGGCTTTTTGGCGGGCAAATCAAAACATACCGGAGGATGTCCAGAGATGGCGGGTTATGTGATTGGGAATAGCACTATTACCGACCCGGAAGGGTTTGCCGAGTTTGTGCGGCAGGTTCCGGGGGCGGTTGCCGCCTATGGGGGGAGGTATCTGGTGCAGGGCGGGGCTACGGAGGCGGTGGAGGGGGATTACAACCCGGTCCGTGTTGTGGTGTTGGAGTTTGAGAGCGTGGAGAAGGCGAAGGAGTGGTATTACTCGCCGGAGTATGCGCCGCTGCGGGAGCTGCGGATGAAGGCGTCTTTCGGCGATTTTTATTTTGTCGAGGGCGTGTAAGCGCAGGGCTTGGCGGCGTAATGAGGGGCTGAGTCCGGCGGGGTATGGCGGCGGTTCAGGCGTGATTTGGTTGACGGGGGTTGCTTTGCTGAGTCCGGCGGGGTATGGCGGCGGCTCAGGCGTGATTTGGTTGACGGGGATTGCTTTGCTGAGTCCGGCGGGATATGGCGGCGGCTCAGGCGTGATTTGGTTGACGGGGATTGCTTTGCTGAGTCCGGCGGGATATGGCGGCGGTTCAGGCGTGATTTGGTTGACGGGGATTGCTTTGCTGAGTCCGGCGGGGATATGGCGGCGGGCGTAAAAGACGGCGGTACGGTTTCGGCTTCGCTGAATATCGGCGGGATGACCTGCGCCGCTTGCGTTTATCACGTGGAGCGGGCGCTGAATGGCGTTCCCGGCGTGACCCGGGCCAGCGTTAATCTGGGCGTGGAAAGGGCGGCGGTGGACTTTATGCCCGGCGTCGCCAGCCTGGATGATTTGCGCCGGGCGGTGGAGGGCGCCGGGTACAGCGTTGAGGAGGCGGGCGACCGGCAGCGGGAACTGGAGCGGCTGTCGAAAACGCGGGAAATGCGGGTTTTGGGCCGTCGGCTGGCGGTGTCTGCCAGCGGGGCGGTTCTGCTGTTTCTGGGGTCTTTCGACGGGTTTCCTTGGGTTTCGGACTGGATGCGGCTGGGGTTTTATCCCTTTTTGCTGTGGGCGGTGGCTACGCCGATGCAGTTCTGGGCCGGGGCGAGCTTCTACCGTTCCGGTTTCGGGGCACTGCGGCACGGGTCGGCGCCGTTTCTGATACGAGGGAATATGCACACCCTCATAGCCTTGGGAACCACTACGGCTTACGGGTACAGCGCGGTGGTGGTGCTGCTGGGGGCGTTGGCGCCGGGGGCGCTGTCGGAGGCCGGAGTTGGCCGGGGGGTGTACTTCGATACCGCGGCGGTTATTATCGCCCTGATTCTGCTGGGGCGCTATCTGGAGGCGCGGGCCCGGGGGCAGACTTCCGAGGCGGTGCGGCGGCTTATCGAGTTGCGCCCGGCTACCGCTACGGTGCTGCGGGAGGACGGGGAGGCCGAAATTCCGGTGGAGCAGGTGGTTGTCGGCGACCTGTTGCTGGCGCGGCCCGGCGAGCATATTCCGGTGGACGGCGAAGTGACTAGCGGGCATTCCGCGGTGGACGAGTCTATGCTTACCGGCGAGAGTATGCCGGTGGAGAAGGCCCCCGGCGATTCGGTGTACGGGGCTACGCTGAACGGCTATGGCGCGTTGTACTATCGGGCTACCCGCGTTGGGCAGGAAACGGCGCTGGCGCAGATTATCCGGCTGGTGCAGGAGGCGCAGGGTTCGCGGGCGCCAATCCAGCGGCTGGCCGACCGGATTTCGGCCTGGTTCGTGCCGTCGGTGGTTGGCGTTGCCGCGGCGTCATTCCTGCTGTGGCTGCTGTTGGGGCCGTCGCCGGCGCTTACTCTGGCGGTTCTGGTGTTCGTGGCGGTGCTTATCATCGCCTGCCCCTGCGCTTTGGGACTGGCAACGCCTACGGCGATTATCGTCGGCGTGGGGAAAGGCGCGGCGCGGGGGGTGTTGATACGGCAGGCGGAGACGCTGGAGAAGGCGCACCGGGTTGAGACGGTGATTCTGGACAAGACCGGCACGCTTACCACCGGGAAACCGGCGGTTACTGCGGTTGCCCTTAGTTCGGCGGCGGCGGATTTAGGGGTTTGGATTCCCGCCTTCGCGGGAATGACGGGGTTTGCGCCGGGAATGACGGATTCTGCTGAAGGCAATGTTTCTGCGGGGGCGGATTCTGCTTCGTCAGGTTTGAGCTTGGCGGAGGGGGAGCGGGGGTTGCTGTTGCTGGCGGCTTCGGCGGAGCGCGGGTCGGAGCATCCTCTGGCGCAGGCTATTGTGCGGCGGGCGCAGGAGTGGGGCATTGAGCCGCTGCCGGTTGATGATTTCCGGGCTATTCCGGGCCGGGGCGTTTATGCCGTGGTTGATGGTTCGACGGTGCTGTTGGGGAACCGCGGGCTGATGGAGGAGTCGGGGGTGGCGCTGGATGGGCTGAACGGCCCGGCGGCGCAGTTCGCCGCCGAGGGCGGAACGCCGGTATTTCTGGCCGCCGACGGGCGGGCGGCGGGGGTGTTTTCGGTGGCGGATACGCTGAAACCGGGGGCCGCCGAGGGGGTGGAGCGGCTGCGGGCGATGGGCTTGCAGGTGGTGATGCTTACCGGCGACAATGCGACTACGGCTCAGGCTATCGCCCGGCAGTTGGGCATCAAGCAGGTTGAGGCGGAGGCACTGCCACAGGACAAGGCGGCGGTGGTGCGGCGGCTGCAAGGCGAGGGGCGGGTGGTGGCGGTGGTGGGCGACGGCATCAATGACGCCCCGGCACTGGCGCAGGCGGACGTAAGTCTGGCTATGGGGGGCGGAACGGGCGTTGCCATCGAGTCGGCGGATATAACGCTGATGCGGGACGATGTGGGGGCGGTCGCTGCGGCGCTGGAGCTTAGCCGACAGAGTATCCGCACGATTAAGCAGAATTTGGTTGGGGCGTTTTTCTACAATGTGTTGCTGATTCCGGTGGCGGCCGGGGCGCTGGTTCCGGTTTTTCAGGCGGTTGGCGGGGTGCCTGGGTCGCTGGAGTTTTTCTTTGGGCAGCAAGGGTTCCTGAACCCGGTGCTGGCGGCGCTGGCTATGGCTTTCAGCTCGGTGACCGTGGTGACCAACTCCCTGCGGCTGCGAGGGGCGGCGATATAGGAGAAATTGGGAAATTCCCTTTTGTCACCCTGAGTGAAGCGAAGGGTCTCACCGCCCGAGCCGGGATTCTTCGCTTTGCTCAGAATGACAGACAGCGGAAGTAATTTCGCAGTTTTCTCATATAGTCTCAGAATATGGAAACGAGGTGCCAGGGATGGCGGTAGCGATTGACCCGGTGTGCCTGATGGAAGTCAATACGGAAAATCCGACGGGCGGGCGCAGCGAGTATCAGGGGACGGATTATTACTTTTGCGGGCCGGGGTGCAAGGTGGCCTTTGACCGCAACCCGGAACACGTGCTTTCGGGGGAAGGCGTGGTTCCTATGGAACACGGCGGGCATGGGGCGGGGGAATCGCGTCGGGCCGGGGGGATTATGGGGTTTTTGCGGCGGTTGTTCCCGTCGCAAACCCTTTCGGATTGATGAGTCAGTCCTGAGTGATGGGCAGGTGCTGTCCGTAACCCTTGCTGGCCGGTTTTGTCTGAATCTGAAAATTTTGATTCGGATAAAGAACTTGCAGGCTTGGTTTTTGCGGGTTTCGGCGGGATTTGCGGCGAAAAGTGAGGGCGCACGCAGTGCGCCCCTACATTGTGGTCGGCTAGACGCCTAGGATTTCCAAGTATCGGCGAAAGGTAAGGGGCGCACGGCAGTGCGCCCCTACGGGTTGGTTTTTATCTGCGTTGTTGTTGGTCGCGGGCGATCCAGGCTATGTTGAGCGCGGCTATGGCTGTGGCGGCGATTAGCATTACGGTGGCGATGTTGAGGGGGCCTATGGCGATGCTGTACTGTAGGCCGAGGCCGAGGCCAACCCAGAACACCGCGAGGGCGGCCAGGAATACCAGGATGTGCGCGGTTATTTTTAGCTTGGGGTTCATTTCGCGCCTCCTGTTCGGTGGGTTGTGGCCCGTTTATTATTGTACTGCGGCGGGGCGGGGGTTGGCTAGGCTGCTTTGCCGCAGCAGCGTTTGTATTTGCGGCCGCTGCCGCAGGGGCAGGGGGCGTTGCGGCCTACTTTGGCGGTTCCGTTGGGCTGGGGGCTGGCCGTTGGCATTGGGCTGTTGGCGGCGTTGTTGCGGCGGCGGTTGCGGTTGCCGCCCAGCTCGGCGGTGACCAGCTCCGGGTCTACCGACACGTGGAACAGCATTCGCACTACGTCGTGCTGGATGCGTTCTTGGAGGGCGTGGAACATTTTTTGGCCTTCGCTGCGGTACATTATCAGGGGGTCGCGCTGGCCGTAGGCGTGGAGGCCGATGCCGGTTCGCAGATTTTCCATTGCCGTCAAGTGTTGCACCCAGTGGGAGTCTATGGCGCGGAGCAGCAGAAAGCGCTCGGTGAGCCGCATCCGTTCTGAGCCGGTGTCTTGCTCCCGCTGGTCGTAGGCGGTTGCGGCGTGTTGCGACAGGATGGCGTCAATCTGCTCGCGGCTGTACTGGTAGAAGTCATCTTCGCGGGCCAGTTGCGGCGGGAGGGGGAAAATCCGGCCCAATTCGTCAATCAGCCCGCCGGGGTTCCAGTTGTCGGAGTGGCGGCCCGGCAGGTACTGGTTGGACAGACGGGCTAATTCTTGGCGCAGCATATCTAGGGTTTTTTCGCGCAGGTTGCCGTCGCCGAGGGCTTGGTGGCGGTCGCCGTAAATGGTTTCGCGCTGCTTGTTCAGGACGTCGTCAAATTCCAGCAGGTGCTTGCGGATGTCGAAGTGATAGCCCTCGACCTTGACTTGGGCGCCGCTGATGGATTTGGTGACCAGCTTGTTTTCCACGGGGGTGTCGGCTTCAAGGCCGGTCCAGCCCATAACGGTTTTGATGCGCTCGCCGCCGAAGCGTTGCATCAGCTCGTCTTCCAGGGACACGTAGAATTGGGAGCTGCCGGGGTCGCCCTGGCGGCCGGCGCGGCCCCGTAGCTGGTTGTCGATGCGGCGGGCGTCGTGGTGTTCGGTGCCGATGACGTGGAGGCCGCCCAGCTCGACCACCCGGTCATGCTCGGCCTGCCAGTCTTGGCGGTGGGTGTCGGCGCCGCCGAGCACTATGTCGGTGCCGCGGCCGGCCATATTGGTGGAGACGGTTACGGCGCCGAGGCGGCCGGCTTGGGCGATGATGTTGGCCTCGCCCTCGTGGTTCTTGGCGTTCAGGACTTGATTGGGGATGCCGCGTTTTAGGAGGCGTTGGCTGAGAAAGTCGGAGTCTTCGATGGAGGTAGTGCCGATGAGCAGGGGGCGTCCGGTTTCGTGGAGCTTTACGATGTCTTCGGTGACCGCGTTCCACTTGCCTTCTCTGGTCTGGTACACCAGGTCGGAATTGTCTTCCCGATGCATTGGGCGGTTGGTGGGGATTTCGACTACTTCCAGGCCGTAGATGCGAAAGAACTCGTCGGCTTCGGTGGCGGCGGTGCCGGTCATTCCGGCCAGCTTTTGGTACATACGGAAGTAGTTTTGGAGGGTGATAGTGGCGTAGGTGACGCTTTCGCGCTGGATTTTCAGTCCTTCTTTGGCTTCTACCGCTTGGTGCAGGCCGTCGGACCAGCGGCGGCCCGGCTGGAGGCGGCCGGTAAATTCGTCAACTATGACTACTTCGCCGTCGCGGACGACATAATCCTTGTCGCGCTGTTTCATTATTTCGGCGGTGAGGGCGTTCTCCATAAAGTGGACGAGGTGGAAGTTCTGCTCCTCGTATAGGTTGGTGGTGTTAGTCCACTGCTCCATTTTGGAGATTCCCTCTTGGGATAGGGAAATGGCGCGGGTGCGGTCGTCAATGGCGTAGTCTTCTTCCTTTTTCAGACGGGGGGCCAGACGGGCGAATTTCTGGTACTCCTGAACCGGCTCTTCGGCCGGGCCGCTGATAATCAAGGGGGTGCGGGCTTCGTCAATGAGGATGTTGTCCACTTCGTCAATGATGGCGTAATGGAGTTCGCGCTGCACGCGCAGTTCTTGGGAAGGGGACATATTGTCGCGCAGGTAGTCGAAGCCGAATTCGTTGTTGGTGCCGTAGGTGATGTCGGCGCGGTAGGCGTCGGCGCGGGATACCGGGCGCAGGGAAGGCATTTTGCCGGTGGTGATTTCCGGGTCGTAGAGATAGGCTGCGTCGTGCTGGAGGCAGCCGACGGTTAGGCCGAGGGCGTGATAGACCGGGCCCATCCACACCGGGTCGCGGCGGGCGAGGTAGTCGTTGACGGTGACCACGTGGACGCCGCGGCCGGTCAGGGCGTTGGCGTAGACGGAGAGGGTCGCCACTAGGGTCTTGCCTTCGCCGGTTTTCATTTCGGCGATTTTGCCGTGGTGCAGGGCCGCGCCGCCGACGAGCTGGGCGTCGTAATGGCGTTGCCCGAGGTTGCGGCGGGCCGATTCGCGGACGGCGGCGAATGCTTCGGGGAGCAGGGCGTCCAGCCCTTCGCCAGCTTCCAGGCGTTGGCGGAACTCGGCGGTTTTGGCCCACAACTGTTCGTCGTTGAGGCGCTGAAACTCCGGTTCCAGCTTGTTGGCGGCGTCTTTGGCGGGGGCCAGCTTTTTTAGGGCCTTTTCGTTGGGGTCGCCTAGTATTTTTTGGAGGACGGTGACCATTGGCGTTTTTCCTGTGTAAGGGTGGGGGTGAGCTGGATATATTTTAGCATTGGAAGGCGGGGGTAGCGTAGGGGGGTGGGGGTATGCGGGGGGACGGGCGCACGGCTGTGCGCCCCTACGGGGTTTTGGCGGTTGTTGGTTTGGAGTGGCGGCTTAATGGGTGGGGGTGGGGTGGACTGTGCCGCGCAGTTGGGACAGGGTGGCTATGTTGTGGTTGGTTAGGTAGTTTTGGAGGTTGGTTAGGATGCGCCAGGGGGCGTTTAGGTTGATTAGGTTGGCGCTGCCTATTTGTACGGCGGCGGCGCCGGCTAGGATGTATTCTAGGGCGTGTTGGGCGTTAAATATGCCGCCTACGCCGATGATGGGGATGTTTGCTCCGATTTCTTTGAGGGCCTGGGCGGTTTGGTAGACTAGGGCCAGGGATACGGGGCGCAGTCCGATGCCGGACAGCCCGCCGGTGATGTTGCCCAGCACCGGGCGGCGGGTTGGCAGGTCTATGCTCATGGCGGGCAGGGTGTTGCAGATGGTGAGGGCGTCGGCTCCGCCGTCGGCTGCGGCTTTGGCTATTTCCGTGATGTCCGGTACGTTGGGGGCCAGCTTGGCAATCACCGGAAGGGGGGAATTGGCCTTGACTGCGGCCACTGCGTCGCGGGTGAGGGCCGGGCTGTGGCTGAACATTGCGCCGTTTTCGATGTTGGGGCAGGAAAGGTTGAGTTCTAGGGCACTGATGCCGACGGCGGCGTTGGTGATGGCGGCCATTTCGCCGAATTCGCCGACGCTGTGGGCGGCGAAGCTGAGCAGGACGGTGGCGTTCCAGTCGGCCCATTGGGGCGTCCACTCGCGGACGGCGGTTTCGATGCCGGGGTTTATCAGGCCGATGGCGTTGAGGAAGAGGAGGCCGTCGGGTTCGTCCGCTTTGGATTCCCAAGCCTGGCGGTAGGAATCGGGGAACCAGCGCGGCTCCGGGTTGCCTTCCCGGGGCCAGCGGGTGACTGTTTTGGGGATGACCGCGCCGAGTTGGTGCAGGGGGTAGTTGCCGATTAGGCCGCGGCCATAGCCGTCATAGCCTAGGGTGCCGGAGGCAATCATTACCGGGTTTGCCAGCCGGAGTCCCTGGGGGTGGCGGGGGGTTAGGTCAACTTCCAAATTTGCCACGGAGTTACCCTCTCCGGTTTTTTAACGCAGAGGGCGCGGAGAACGCGGAGTTATTCCGGTTGTCCGCGCCCTTTGCGTTATCGCTGTGTTGAAGGGATGGTTATTCCTTAGCGTCGCCGGTTGGGGTGATGGCGGGTGGGGCGTCGCCGGTTTCGGCGTCGTCCTCGTCGTCATCGAAGAAGTCTTCGTCATCTTCGTCGTCGGCTGCGTCTTCCTTGGCGTAGCGGCTGGCGATGGCTTGGGCCATGCGGGTTTCGGCCATGCGATCGTCGTCGGCTTCGAGGCCGAGGATGCCGAGGGCGGCTTCGGCGGCTTCGGCGTCGTCGTTTTCGGCGGGGCCGCGCAGCCAGCCGGGGGATACGGCGGCCAGTTCGGGCAAGGGCTGGGGATTGAGCAGGTCGGCCATCCCGGGGATTTCGACTTGGGCCGGAATCAGCCGCCCGATGATGACGTTTTCCTTAAGGCCGAGGAGATAGTCCTGCTGGCCCCGCACGGCGGCTTCGGTCAGCACGCGGGTGGTTTCTTGGAAGGAGGCGGCGGACAGGAAGCTGTCGGTGCGCAGGGAGGCGCGGGTGACGCCCAACAGCACCTGTTCGGCGGTGGCTGGCTCGCCGCCCTCGGCCAGCACGCGCTCCACCTGTTCCTGGAAGGCGAACTTGTCTACTACTTCGCCGGGGATGAAATCGGTATCGCCCGGCTCCTTGACCTGCACCCGGCGGAGCATCTGGCGCAGGATGATTTCGATGTGCTTGTCGTGGATGATTACGCCTTGGGATTTATAGACTTCCTGCACTTCCTTAACCAAGTGCTCTTGCAGGGCTTCTTTGCCCAGCACGCGCAGGATGTCGTGGGGGTTCAGCGGGCCGCTGGTGAGGGCGTCGCCGGCGTTGACCCGATCGTCTGCGTTGACTAGGATGTAGGCCGGGCCGGGGATGACGTATTCATGGGTTTCCGTGTCTTCCCAGATTATCGTGACGCTGTTTTTGGAGATTTCCACGCGCCCGGACTCGGCGGCGGCGATTTCTTGGCCGACAGATATAACGGTGATGGCGTCTTTGGAGATTTCCACGCGGCCGGATTCGGCGGCGGTGATTTCTTCGTCTGCGGATACTACGGTGATGGCATCGCCGGTGACTTCCACCCGTCCGGCGGTGGCGGCAGTGACCGGAGTTGCGGCGGATTCGCCGTCGCTGCCGCTGTTGGGAATGGAGGCCAGCATCATATCCGCTGCCACGTCTTCCCCGTCGTCAACCAAGACTTCGGCACCGGCGGGCAGGGCGTGCCGTTCGCGTTGAGGGACGGATGCCAGTATCATTCCGGCCTGTACTTCTTCCCCGGGGTCAACCAGGGTTTGGGCGCTGTCGGGCAGGGGGTATTGCTGGATTTTAGGAACGGACGCCAGTATCGTCCCCGGATCCACTATATCCCCGTCTTCCACTAGGATTTGGGCGCCGTCGGGCAAGGGGTATTGCTCGCGGACGGGTTCGCTGTATACCACCCGCATGACACGGGTATCCTCTCCGATCTGAATTTCGACTTCGCCGTCAATGTCGGTGATTATGGCGGCGCCTTTGGGGATGCGGGCCTCGAACAGCTCTTCGACCCGGGGCAGGCCGGTGGTGATGTCGGTCACGTTGGCGACGCCGCCGGTGTGGAAGGTGCGCATAGTCAATTGGGTGCCGGGTTCGCCGATGCTCTGAGCGGCGATGATGCCTACGGCTTGGCCGATTGCGACGGGCTTGGCGGTGGCGGAAAGCCAGCCGTAGCACTTGCGGCAAACGCCCCGCCGGGCATTGCAGATCAGGGGCGAGCGGACCGGGATTACGGCATCTTCGGGTTCGATTGCGCCATTGTTGAGGGCCTGCTCAAAGACATTTTGGATTTTCTCGGCGAGGGGTATGTCTATGATTCCGTTCCCCGATACCAGAATCTCGCCGGTGTCTGGGTCGGCGATGGTTGCCGCGGCGTACCGGCCTTTAATCCGGTCTTTAAGGTCATTGGCGCGATCGCCGCCAGCGTTGACGGGGATGTTGTGAGCATCCCCGGTTTCGCAGTCATCTTCTTGCACTATGACTTCTTGGGCGATGTCAACCAAGCGGCGGGTAAGGTAGCCGCTGTTGGCGGTGTTCAGCGCGGTGTCGGTGAGGCCCTTGCGGGCGCCGTGGGTGGATATGAAATACTCCAGCGGAGACAGGCCCTCGCGGAAGCTGGACTTCACCGGCAACTCGATGATCCGCCCGCGGGGGCGGTTCATTAGGCCGCGCATCCCGGCCATCTGGTTAATCTGAGTGGCGTTGCCCTTGGTGCCGGAGATGACCATAGCACTGAGGCTACCGTAGCCGAGGGCCTGGTAATGCCGGAGCTCTTGTCCGCCTGTGCCTAGGATGCCGTATAGCTGGTAGTAATCATCGATGTTTCGGCGCACCAATTCGCCGACTTTGGCGGTGGCATCGGCCCAGGCTTCGATGACCTTGGCGTAGCGCTCGTCTTCCGAAATGAGACCCATGTTGTATTCTTCTTGGTACTGGTCTACGCTTTCTTGGGCGTCGGCCAGGATTTGGGTCTTTTCGGGCGGCACCATGATGTCGTTGATGGAAAAGGATATAGTGTAGTCCCTGGCCTGTTGGAACCCCATATCCTTGATGTTATCCAGGGTCTCCGCCAACTCATCGTTGGACATTTTCTGATGCAGTTCCAGGGTGAGTTTGTTCAACTCCTGCCGGGTGAAAGATTTGTTTTGGAAATCTATTTGCTCCGGCAATTTTTCGTTGAACATCATCCGGCCCAAGGTAGTAAGGCGCCAATCGTCGCCAGTGCCTTTAGTGTGGCGCACGTAGATGGGGGAATGACGCTCTATATCGCCTCTTTCGAAAGCCGCGTGGGCTTCATCGGCGTCTCTGAATCGCCGGCCGGCCCCAATATCATCCCTTTTTTCGGTGCTGATGTAAGTATCTCCCATCACCATATCCAGGGTCAGGGATACCAAAGGTTCTCCCGACGCCGGGGAGAGCATATTACGGGTGCTGAGCATAGTTTCCTTGGCTTCGAGGACGGCCATGCTGGATAGGGGGACGTGGACGGCCATTTGGTCGCCGTCGAAGTCGGCGTTGAAGGCGGAGCAGACTAGGGGGTGAATCTGGATGGCGTGGCCGTCGATCAGCACCGGCATAAATGCCTGGATGCCGAGGCGGTGTAGGGTGGGGGCGCGGTTCAGGAGAACCGGGCGGTTTTTGATGACTTCCTCTAGGATGTCCCAGACTTCGCCGCGGGCGCGTTCCACCATCCGCTTGGCGTTCTTGATGTTGGGGGCGATGCCGAGCATTACTAGGCGGTGCATTACGAAGGGTTTGAACAGCTCTAAGGCCATGCGGCGGGGCAGGCCGCATTCGTTCATTTTGAGTTCGGGGCCGACAACGATGACAGAGCGGCCGCTGTAGTCCACGCGCTTGCCCAGCAGGTTTTGGCGGAAACGGCCCTGCTTGCCCCGCAGCAGGTCGGACAGGCTCTTTAGCTTGTGGTTGTGGCTGCCTTGAATAGGGCGGCCGCGGCGTCCGTTGTCTATCAGGGCGTCCACCGCTTCTTGGAGCATTCGCTTTTCGTTGCGGATGATGATTTCGGGGGCGCCTAGGGACATCAGCCGCTTTAGGCGGTTGTTGCGGTTGATGACGCGGCGGTAGAGGTCGTTGAGGTCGCTGGTGGCGAAGCGGCCGCCGTCTAGTTGCACCATAGGGCGCAGTTCGGGGGGGAGGACGGGCATAACGGTGAGGATCATATCCTCGACGCGGGTGCCGTCGTTGCCGCTGCCGCCGCGGGAGCCGCTCTGCCGGAAGGATTCGACGACGCGCAGGCGTTTGATGGCCTTTTGGCGGCGCTGGCCGGAGGTGGAGTGCATATCGGTGATGAGCTGGTCGCGGAGGGCTTCTAGGTCTATGGCCCGCAGGATGGCGATGATGGCCTCGGCGCCCATACCGGCCTGGAACACGTCCGGGTAGCGGTCGTTCAGTTCGCGGTAGCGGGATTCGGCTAGGAGCCGCATTTTCTGGAGGTCGTTGAGGTCGTCTAAGGCCAGCTTCAGTTGGGCGGCGAGATCGGTTTCTTCGGTGGCGAGCTGGTTGGTGACGGCGTTGATTTGTTGCTGGATTTCCATTAGTTCGGGGACGGGTTGGCCGCCCTCCGGGGCGAATTCGACGGCGGGGTTGCTGGTTTCCGGCCGACGCCCGCCGGTGAACCGGAGCAGGTCGACGTTGAGGTCGGCGAGGCGGTCGGCGGCGACTTCGCGGCGCTTTTCGATGTCGAGGTCGTACTTGAGCTGCTCGGCTTCGATGGCTTCCTGGCGGGCGGTCTGGTCAACGGAGATTATGATGTGCTGGGCGAAGTAAAGGACGCGCTCTAGGTTGCGGGGGGATAGGTCGAGGAGCAGGCCCAAGCGGCTGGGGTTGGTTTTGCTGAACCAGATGTGGGCGACGGGGGCGGCGAGCTTGATGTGGCCCATACGCTCGCGGCGCACTTTGGCGCGGGTGACTTCGACGCCGCAGCGGTCGCAGATGACGCCCCGATAGCGGATGCGTTTGTATTTGCCGCAGAAGCACTCCCAGTCCTTGGTGGGGCCGAACAGGCGCTCGCAGAACAGGCCGTCCTTCTCCGGGCGGAGGGTGCGGTAGTTGATGGTTTCGGGTTTGGTGACCTCTCCGTGGGACCAGTTGAGAATCTGCTCCGGCGAGGCGATGGAGATGCGGATGGCGTTAAAGTTGGTGGGCGCGGTTTCCGTCCTGTCTGCCATTGATACCATAACTAAATCGCCTCCACAGACTGGAATATGGCCGGGTCGCCGTTGAGGCCGGGGCCGAGTTCGTCGCCGATGTCTTGGCTTACGGCGGGGCGGTTTTCTTCGTTGAGCAGTTGCACCGCCAAGCCTAGGCTTTGGAGTTCCTTGAGCAGGACGTTGAAGGATTCCGGCACGCCGGGTTGGCCGATGGGTTCGCCTTTGACCACGGCTTCGTAGGTTTTGACCCGGCCGGCTACGTCGTCGGATTTGACGGTAAGGACTTCTTGGAGGTTGTAGGCGGCGCTGTAGGCTTCGAGGGCCCATACTTCCATTTCGCCGAAGCGCTGGCCGCCGAACTGGGCTTTGCCGCCGAGGGGCTGCTGGGTAATCATCGAGTAGGGGCCGGTGGAGCGGGCGTGAATCTTGTCTTCCACCAAGTGGATGAGCTTGAGGATGTAGATGTCGCCCACGGTGACCAGTTGGTCGAATGCGTCGCCGGTGCGCCCGTCGTAGAGCGTGAACTTGCCGAAGGTGGGGGGGGCGATGCCCCGCTGCCGGTGGACTTCCAGGGCCATATCGTGCATTGCCTGGAGGGGCAGGCCCCAAGGGTCGCGGCCGGCGTCCATTGCCAGCCACAGGCGCAGGCAGGCTTCGCGGGAGAAGCCTAGTTGGGATTCGTCGAGAATCCGGTTGAGCATTTCTTGGGGGGGCAGGCCGTACTCGGCCAGCCAGCGGAGTACGGTGTTGCGCTGGGCGTCGGTGGAGCCGCCGGTGAGGATGACGTCTTCGCGCTCCTTGAACCAGATTCGGGCTAGGGCGTCTTCGATGTCGGCGTCGCTGGCGCCGTCGAACACCGGGGTGTTGGCGCGGAAGTTGAGGCCGCGGGCGGCCCAGCCGAGGTGGGTTTCGAGCACTTGGCCTAGGTTCATGCGGGAAGGGACGCCGATGGGGTTGAGGATGATGTCAACGGGGGTGCCGTCTTCGAGGTAGGGCATATCCTCTTCGGGGAGGATGCGGGCGACGACGCCCTTGTTGCCGTGGCGGCCGGCCATTTTGTCGCCGACGGAGATTTTGCGGGTCTGGGCGATCCAGACGCGGACGGCTTCCTTGACGCCGGGGTTGAGGTCGTCCTTTTTTTCGCGGCTCAGGACTTTGACGTCGATGACCTTGCCGCGCTCGCCGTGGGGGACGCGGAGGGAGGTGTCTTTAACGTCGCGGGATTTTTCGCCGAAAATGGCGCGGAGGAGCTTTTCCTCGGCGGTGAGTTCGGTTTCGCCCTTGGGGGTTACTTTGCCGACGAGGATGTCGCCGGGGCCTACGTCGGCGCCGATGCGGATGATGCCGCGCTCGTCGAGGTCGCGGAGGTTGGCTTCGCCCACGTTGGGGATGTCGCGGGTGATTTCTTCGGGGCCGAGCTTGGTTTCGCGGGCTTCCATTTCGTGGCGCTCGATGTGAATGGAGGTGAAGTAGTCATCGCGGTACAGGCGCTCGCTGAGGATGATGGCGTCTTCGTAGTTGTAGCCTTCCCAAGACATAAAGGCCACCAGCACGTTCTGGCCGAGGGCCAGCTCGCCGTTTTCGGTGGAGAAGCTGTCGGCCAGCACGGTTCCGGCCTGCACCACATCGCCGCGGGTGGCGATGGGGCGCTGGTCGAAGCAGGTTCCTTGGTTGGTGCGGGAGAATTTGATGAGGGGGTGGACGTGTTCCTCGCCGGCGGCGTCGGTGACCACGATTTGGCGGCCGTTGACCGAGGTGACCACGCCGTTGACGCGGGAGGTGACCATCTGGCCGCTGTCGCGGGCGACGCGGTTTTCGATGCCGGTGCCGACGGTGGGGGCCTGGGGGCGCAGCAACGGCACGGCCTGGCGTTGCATATTGGAGCCCATCAGGGCACGGTTGGCGTCGTCATGCTCCAGGAAGGGGATGAGGGCCGCCGACACGCTCATAATCTGCATGGGCGAGACGTCCATCAGGTGGGCTTCGGCGGGCGAGCCTTGGGTGTACTGGTCGCCGATGCGGATTTCGATGCGGTCGTCCTCGAACTGGTTGCGCTCGTCCAGCAGGGCGTTGGCCTGGGCGATTTTGTACTGCTCCTCTAGGTCGGCGGAAAGCCAGACGATGGAATCGTCGGGGCCGCCGTTGCGGGGGGACTGGGCGACAAAGGGCTTTACCGGAATCATAGTGCCTTGGGGCAGGGCGCGGATGGCGTTGACCCGGTTGGCGCCGATGGCTACGCCTTCGTTGACGATGATATGCCCGTTTTCCGGGTTGATTATCGCTTCGGTCACCACGCGGCCCCGGAGGTCGGCGGAGTCTTTGGAAAGCTCGCGGCGCACGACGCGGTAGGGCGACTCGATGAAGCCGAATTCGTTGACGCGGGCGTAGGATGCTAGGGAGCTGAGCAGGCCGATGTTAGGGCCTTCCGGAGTTTCGATGGGGCAGATGCGCCCGTAGTGGGAAAAGTGCACATCGCGGACGTCGAAGCCGGCCCGCTCGCGGGACAGGCCGCCGGGGCCGAGGGCGGAGAGGCGGCGCTTGTGGGTCAGCTCGGCCAGCGGGTTGGTCTGGTCCATAAATTGGGATAGCTGGGAGCCGCCGAAGAACTCGCGCACTGCGGCCACTACAGGGCGGATGTTGACTAGGGCCTGGGGCGAGGCCATATCCTGGTCTACCAGAGTCATTTTTTCCTTGACCATGCGCTCCATACGGAGCAGGCCGACGCGCACCTGGTTTTGCACCAGCTCGCCGACGGCGCGGACGCGGCGGTTGCCTAGGTGGTCAATGTCGTCAACCTGGCCCTGGCCTTGATTGACTGCAATCATCTTGCGGAGGACGGCGATGATGTCGTCGCGGGTGAGTATCCGTTCTTTGCTGTAGTCGGCGGGGCGGCCTAGGTTGCCGTTGAGCTTGTGGCGGCCCACGTTGCCTAGGTCGTAGCGGCGCGGCTCGAAGAACAGGTTTTTAATCAGGGTGCGGGAGTTGTCTAGGCTGGGGGGTTCGCCGGGCCGGAGGCGGCGGTAAAACTCCACTTGGGCCGCGGCGATGCGGTGGGCGGCGTCCCGGTCGAACTCATCGCCTTCATGCAGCCACTTTTCATTCCACAGATTGCGCAGGGCTTCCTCGGGGAACGGGCCATCGCGGGATTCCGTCGGGTCGCTGCGCAGGGTGGATTGCATAAAATGGTGGCTTTCGTGGTCGTCTATATCCTCGAACAGGGCCAGGATCTGGTCGTCATAGGCGACGCCCAAGGCCCGCAGGAAGGTGCTGGCGGAGACCTTGCGCTTGCGGTCGACCTTGACTGAGAGGATGTCCTTGTTGCTGGTTTCGAACTCCAGCCAAGCGCCGCGGGAGGGGATGAGTTTCGCCATACACAGCCCGCGGTTGCTGGTGGGGTTGCGCTCGGTGGTGAAGTAGATGCCTGGCGAGCGCACCAACTGGCTGACGACGACGCGCTCGGCGCCGTTGATGATGAAGGTGGCGTTATCGGTCATCATAGGGAAATCGCCCATAAATATGGGCATTTCCTTGATTTCGCCGGTTTCCTTGACTACTAGGTGGGTGGTGACGTAGAGCGGCTGGGAGTAGGTTATCTCCCGTTCCTTGCACTCCTGCGCGGAATACTTGGGGTCGCCGAATTTATGCTCGCGGAAGTGAAGCTCATACTTCTTTTCGGTGTAGTCCTGGATGGGCGAGACTTCCTCGAGAACCTTTTTAAGCCCTTCATCCCGGAACCAGGCGTAGGACTGGATCTGGCTTTCAATCAGGTTGGGGACGTCCAGCACCTGGGGGATGCGGGCGTAAGTGCGGTCATTGTGGGCGGGCAGGGAATGCCCGTTGCCGTTGCGGATGGGGGCAGGAGGCAAAGCCATTCCTAATCTCCTTACCGAGAATAGCGGCGGCCGGGGGCCTAGGGCAAGCTCAAGGCCGGCTCAGGCCGGGGATTTCTAGGGCGCGGGCGGGTCAGTACGGAGGGCAAGTAGGTATTGGGGCGAAAGTGAGGGGTTGTGGTGGTGAGGCATTTCTCTAGGCATAAATCAGTAAACTAGTATTATATCCTTACTTAGGCTTTTGTCAACAGCCGGGCGGGGCGAATTTGAGGGGTTTTGGGTCTCTTTTTCTTGGGGGTGATATGGGCCGGGCTTTACTCGTCTTGGGGCGGGCGGCGGCGATGGCGGAATATGTCGGTTAGGGGGATGGACAGGCCGGGTAGCAGCGGGGTGGTTAGGGTGTCGTCGGCGTTCAGCACGGCCCGCTGGATGTATTCGCCGTTTTGTAGCTCCAGTTGGGTTACGGTGTCGTTGCGGGGGTCTATGGGCCAGTACTCGCGGACGCCCGCTTCGGCGTAGATCTGCCGCTTGCGCACTAGGTCGCGGCTGCGGTCGGCGGAGAGGATTTCGGCTATGATGTCCGGCACGCCTTCGACTCGCACCGGGCCAACGATACCCCGGTTTTCGTTGAGTATGATGACTATATCGGGTTCGGGGGCGCGTTGGAGTTCCTGCGACAGGATGATGGTCATTTCTTGGTAGAGGTGGGCCGGGACGCCCTCGAATCCGTCTAGGTAATCTAGGATGCGGCGGGAGAATTCTAGGCCCAGGAATTGGTGGTCGGGGCTGCCGGATGACACTATATGAAGCACTCCGTCGTCCAGCTCCCATTTGCCGTCGGTTTCGCCGAGGGCTAGGAACTGGTCGAGGGACATTCGGGTTCCGGTGCGGAGGTTGGCGGTGGTGGTCATTGGCGGCTCCTGTCTGTAGGGTGGGGGCGGCGGCGGTTCAGCCGGGGGTGTCGTTGCCGGGCTTTACTCGCGGCGGGGCGGGCGCTGGCGGTGGCGGAATATGCTGGACAGGGGGATGGACAGGCCGGGTAGCAGCGGGGTGGTTAGGGTGTCGTCGGCGTTCAGCACGGCCCGCTGGATGTATTCGCCGTTTTGCAGCTCCAGTTGGGTGACGGTGTCGTTGCGGGGGTCTATGGGCCAGTACTCGCGGACGCCTGCTTCGGCGTAGATCTGCCGCTTGCGTACCAGGTCGCGGCTGCGGTCGGTGGATAGGATTTCGGCTATGATGTCGGGTGCGCCTTCGACTCGCACCGGGCCAACGATGTCTTGGCTTTCGTTGAGGATGATGAGTAAATCGGGTTCGGGGGCGCGTTGGAGTTCCCGGGACAGGATGGTGGTCATTTCTTGAATGATCTGCGCTGGCGGTGTCTCTGACGCATCCAGGTAGTTTTGGAAATGCCAGAGGAACCGGCCTATCAGAAATTGGTGGTCGGGCGTGCCGGATGACATTATATAAAGCACTCCGTCGTCCAGCTCCCATTTGCCGTCGGTTTCGCCGAGGGCCAGGAACTCGTCGAGGGACATTCGGGTTCCGGTGCGGAGGTTGGCGGTGGTGGTCATTGGCGGCTCCTGCCTGTGGGGTGGGGGCGATGCGCCGTTTGTATTGTACCAGAGGGTTCCCGCCTGCGCGGGAATGACGGTATGGCGGGCGGGAATGACGGGTTGGACGGGAATGGCTTTGCAACCGTTCTGTGGCGGGTTTAGGCTATAATCGCCTTCCGCGTTTGATTTTCTTTGGTGGCTCAAGGGCTGTGTTGTATGAAAACTGCGCCCCGGTATTCCTTTCGGCTTAGGGACCTGATTATTGCCGGACGGCCGGTGCATTACGCCTGGGTGATTGTGGGCGTGGCGGCGGTGATGCGGCTGTTCAGCTCGTCCTTTCGCTCGTCGTCGAGCATTCTGATTCCGCGGCTGGTGGACTCCTTTGGGTGGAGCTATGGGGCGGTGGGGTTCGGGTTTGCGTTGCAATGGGTTGTATCCGGGATGCTGGGGCCGTCGGCCGGGTGGCTGGGCGACCGCTACGGGGCCCGCGTCGCTATGACTGTGGGGGCGCTGCTGTTCATCGCCGGGATGGTGCTTACCGGGTTTATGACCAGTTTGTGGCAGTTTTACCTGTTTTTCGGGATTATTCTCAGCGCGTCTATGGGGATTTTCCAGGTGCCGTTGACTGCGTCGGTGACTCTGTGGTTCAAGCGGAATTTAGGCACGGGGATGGGGCTGTTGCAGTCGGCGCAGGGGGTTGGGCCGCTGGTGGCGGTGCCGATAATGTTGCTGGTCATCGCGTGGTTCGGCGGGGGGCTGGACGGGCTGCGGGCGGCTTTTTGGGTTCCGGGGATCATTGGCGGCGTCGCCATACTGGGGCTGGTGCGGCTCTTTTACAACGAGCCGGCGCAGATTGGGCTGCGGCCGCTGGGGGCGGCGGAAAGCGAACCCGTGCGGCAGGTGCAGGGGGGCGAGATAGCCAAGCTGCGGACGCGGGTTTTTGCCAAGCAGGCGCAGCGCACCGCCGCCTTTTGGAACCTTATCGGCATCCATTTCTGGGGCTGCGCCGGACACGCTATCGTGCTGGTTTATCTGGTGGCGATTGCCGAGGCCGAGGGGGTGTCGCCGGGGCTGGCGGCGGGGGCCTTTGTCACTATGTCGGTGACCAGCACGGTGACCCGGTTCGCGGTGCCGGTGATGGCCGACCGGGTGGGGAGCAAGGGGGTGATGGCAGTCTGCTTTACGTTGCAGACGCTGCCCATCGGGCTGCTGTTTTTCGCGGTGGAGCCGTGGCATTTCTATCTGTTCGCGGTGCTGTTCGGCATTGGCTTCGGCGGGGAGATGAGTGCCTTTCCGATAATCAACCGGCAGTATTACGGGAGCGCGCCCATCGGGACGACCTACGGCTGGCAGATGATGGGGGCGGGAATCGGGATGGCCGCCGGTTCGCTGATCGGCGGCTGGCTGCGCGACTGGACGGGGAGCTTTGACGCGACGATGGGGCTGTCGCTGGCGTTGAGTCTGATGGGGGTGTTGTCCATTGTGCTGCTGCCTTCCACCGGCCATCACCAACTGCCGGACTGGGAGCGGGAGCTGCCGCCGGAGGCGCAGACGCAGGGGGTGGCGGGGGATTAGGACAATGGATTTGCCGTAGGCCCGTCTGGGAAATTTCCCTTGTGGTATCGTGGTATCATTGTGAGTAATGGCTTGGGGTTTCCTGTATCATTGAGCCATCGGGAAACATATCCGACTGCCGCCCGCCGTTTGTGTCGCCGTTGTTTTCCCCGCCTACACGGATTATCGGGGTTTCAGACATTGGCGGCGTGAAGTTGGTTATCAGGATTTCTTGGTTGATGGTGCGGTGTTTGCCGGCTTGCCGTTCCGATTTGCCAGTTCGCATACCGGAAGATGACTGAATGGGGGTAATTTCGTATCCGCAGAATAATTCCCTTATTTCAGGGGTATCGTAGGACGAAAGAATCCAATAGCCCTTTGCCCTCGCAAGTTGTCTGGCGATGGCCTGATGGTTGTCTTTGCCGCGCATATTGAATTTGTAATTCGCTCCGTTGCCCAGATATGGAGGGTCTAAATACATAACGGTTGTGGGGCTGTCGTACCGCTCCACGCAGTCTTGCCAGTCCATATTTTCGATAAGGACTGTCTGAAGACGGCGATGGATAGGGGTTATGCGCTGGCGCAGGGATTTCAGGGCGCCGACCAGCCGGTTGCCGTGGCCGCCGTCGCGGATGCTGGTCTGGAACCGGGGGTAGCGGGCTTCACCGCCCCATCCTGCCATTATGAGGTAATAGAACCTGTGGGCCCGCTGGATGTCGGTAAGGGATTGGGGGGCAAGATTAGCCAGCCGGTTGAACTCGGCGCGGGAAACCAGTTCCCACTCAAAGGATGCGATAAGTTCCTCGGGCTTTTCCCTTACCACGCGAAAGAACGTGACTAGCTCGTCATCAATGTCGTTGATTATCTCGACGTCGCTTTTGGGTTTGCCGAAAAGCACCCAGGCAGCACCGGCAAAGGGTTCGACGTAGCAGGTATGGGGCGGAATTATGGGAATGATGAATTTGCGCAGGCGGGATTTGCCCCCTACCCACTTGAACGGGCTGTTCAGCATAGCCTTGCGCTCCTCGGCGTTTTTAGAATCCATATACGAAAACTCCATAACATGGCCAGACAGTTATGTCTCTATTGGAGACATTTTAGCGGCCTCTGCCGGTCTCGTCAAGGGCGGATAGCTAGAGAAATGCGAAGATTTGGCGAAAAACTGAGGGGTCTCCGAAACCGCCGAGGTCTAACACTTAAGGGTTTGGCGGACATTCTGGGGTATAAGACCCACGGGTATATCAGCGAAATTGAAGTAGGCAGAAAATCCCCGTCGGTGGCGTTTCTGCTTGCCGTAGCCGATTTGTTCGGCGTATCCGTTGACGATTTAGTCAAGGATGATGTTGAGATAGCTTTGCCGACGGAAATCGTAAGCGAAACGGCGACAATTCCCGGCGTCCCGTTTGCCGAGAGGCCGCCGTCCGAAGGGGAAATTGAACGGCTGCGGCTGATTCTCAGCACGTACCAAGACGGCACGGGGATGCTGGCGAGCGGCGTCGCAACCCTACCGGGATGGCGGGATTTTGAGAGAGCGGTAGCTTTGGCCTTTGGCGGCGTTGCGTCCGAAAACAAAGACATATTCGACGTCCGTTTGCCTGACCCTAAAAGGGCCGGAGTATTCTTTGGCGTTTCCTGCAAGATGCGCCGAGAACTGCATAGGATTGACCGAGACGGGCGTGTTACGATTGAATTGTCAAATTCCGCCGGAAAATTCTGGGATTACTTGAACACTAAACATATTGATCAGTCTAACTATAGGGAATATCCGGCCGATGTTGGAAAGGCTTTAATTGAGTTAGTATTCCAATGGCATCAAGATTCCAACTTGGAGCAAGGGGGCAACGTTGATTTATCTAAAAGTTGCTATCTAATCCTTTCTTGGAACAGGGGCGGTTGGTATCAGCTTCATCAGTTCACCATAACACTCCCCGAACCGGCTAGATTGGAATGGGGTTTTCCAACACTTGCCACAAAAGAAGGCACCCAGCGTGTTGCCCGCCATCTTAGGGGAACCGATTCGGACGGCACTATCTTTGAGTGGTACGGTGAATCGGGAGGGCAACTGAAATACTACCCTCTTGCTGAAAGCGCCATTTGGGAATCCGGCAGGTTCCGGCTGGAGCCTATACCGGCCGGGCAGGAACACAGCGTACTGCATAAGGCAAGAACCTATTTCCCGGCGCAATGGCGGAATCTTAGCAAGACTGAAAGCAGCCCATAGCAAAAGATAAGGCGATTCTAGCAGGCTGGGTAAGATATTCAACCGCTGGATGTCAGTAGTTTTGCTTTGCCCCATTTCCCCTGCGTTGTGCTAAACTGCCCGAAATACTCAATCCGGCAGCGCGGGCCGCCGCGCTGCGCCAACCCCAAGGGACAGGAGGCTTTGAGATGCTGGACTTGATTATTCGCGGCGGGCAGGTGGTTACCCCTATGGGGGTGGGGGAGTGGGATGTGGCGGTGCAGGGGGAGCGGATTGCGGCGGTGGCCGCGCCGGGGGCGCTGGGCGATGAGGCCGGGCGGATTGTTGACGCTACCGGCATGGTGGTGGTGCCGGGGGGGATTGAACCGCACGCCCATATTTCGGCGCCCATTATGGGCCACGGCGATTTGAAGACCGCTCCGCCGGAGCAGGTTAGCCGCGCCGCGCTGTACGGCGGCACTACCACGCTGCTGGATTTTGCCATCCAGTACCCGGGCATTGACATTCCGCAGGCCATCGCCGAGCGCACCGGCGTTTGGCAGGGCAATTCCTATGCCGACTATTCCCACCATTTGATGCTGCTGGGCCAGATTCCCCAAGAAATCATCGGCTCGCTGCACGAGGCGGTGGAGGACGGCTTCGCCACCTTCAAGATTTTCACTACCAATATCCGCCCGCCCGCCACTACCGGCGAGCCGCGGATGGTCGGCACCGGCCACCTGCACGACCTGATGGAGGAAATCCAGCGGCTCAGCGCGATGCTGCTGGTTCACGCCGAGGACGACGATATGGTGCAGCATATGTACCAGAAGCTCACCCGCGAAGAGCGCACCGAGTGGCACAATATGCCGCTGGTGCATAGCGCCGAGTCGGAGGACGTTTCTTTTCGCCGGGTGCTGCGGGTGGCCGAGTGGACGGGGGCGCCGGTGTACTTCGTCCACGTGAGTGCCTTGCATGGGGTGCAGAACATCGCCGAGGCCCGGGCCAACGGCCGCCCGGTCTACGGCGAGACGTTGCACAATTACTGCTGCTTTAACCAGGACAATTACAAAGAAGAAAACGGTATGAAGTATCATACCTATCCATCGCTGAAGTCCGAGGCCGACCGGCAGTCGCTCTGGGACGGCATCATCAACGGCGGGCTGCAGACGATGGCGACCGACGAATACTGCACGTCGTGGGAGACCAAGATTGCGGGGCGGACGATTTCCGATGTGACCGGCGGCCACAACGGGGCCGAAGCCCGTATGGGCATCACCTATAGCGAGGGCGTGTCGAAGCAGGGAATGACGCTGCAACGGTTTGTGGACGTCACTTCGGCCAATGCCGCCAAGATTATGGGCCTGTACCCGCGCAAGGGTGTGTTGGCCCCCGGCAGCGACGCCGACATCTGCCTGATTGACCCCAGCATCAAGCGCAAGCTGACTAAGGACGATTTCCATATCACGGATTACAGCATTTGGGAAGGCCGCGACATTGAGGGCTGGCCGGTGACTACCATCCTACGGGGCAAGGTGGTGGTGGAGAACGGCAGCTTTACCGCGTCGCCCGGCGGCGGGCAGTTCCTGCGGCGCAAGGTGGACCCGGCGGTGGCCGACCGTCCGGTGGTCTAGGGGTACGATTTCACCACAGGGAACACGGAGGGCGCAGAGAAAGTTATAAACGGCGCTCTGTGGCCTCCGGGTTCTCTGTGGTTGGACAAAAGGAGAAAGGTATGGCCCGGATAAAGCTGGTGCCAACGGAGCAGTTGACGCCCGGACTCCGCCGGATAGCCAAGGATGCCGAAGCCCATAAGCTGAATCCGGCCATCTTTCGCGCCGCCGGGAATCTGCCGAAGGCGTATGAGGCTTTCTGGGCTTTCTATGGCCCCCTGAAGCTGGAGGGGCTGCTGGAGGCCCGGTTGAAGGAGTTGGTGCGGCTGAAGATTGCCGACCTTAACCAGTGCGCCACTTGAAAGTTGGGCCGCGCTGTGCCGGCGGTGCAGCAGGGTATGACTGAGGAAATGGTGGCGTCGCTGGCCCACTTGGAGGACGCCGATTTGCCCTACCGCGAGAAGCTGGCCGTCCGTTTCGCCGAGCGGATGGCTACCGAGCATCAGAACGTGGATGACGTTTTCTTTGCCGAGTTGCGCCGGGAGTTCAGCGACGCCGAGATTTTCGAGCTGGGGATGATAACCGGGCAGTTTATTGGCTATGGGCGGTTGCTGGCGATGCTGGATTTGGAGAACCCGGAGGAGCCGGAGGGGTAGGTTCCCTCAACGTATCTGCGGCAGATTGATTGAGGCCCAAATGCCGCACACCTATGACGCTATTGTCGTGCTAGTCAAGGATGGCGTCGGTTTGTATGAGGAGCTGCTTCAAATGATTAGCAGGCAAGAAGAGTTTTAATGAAATCCAGAACCGGTATTCTTAACGTGCGGGGGTATTGGATTTCAGCCATTGCCGCCAGCAGACCAGGGCCAGGGAATACGCCAGCATTGCGGCGCTTTTGGTGTATCCCTTAGTCCGGCGCGCCAGACGGTTCAGCTTGCCCCGCCACGCCGAATGCAACCCTTCGTTCCAATTCACCGCCCCGCCCTTGCCAACCGCATGACGACCGGGCGGAAACCAGCGGTACACCGGGTAAGCGTCGCTGCGGTACAGCTTCGCCTCCGGCAATCGCTGGTACAGCCGCAGAAACGGCGCCTCGCTGCGGTCGCCCACCTCGAAATCCACCCAGCGGCTCCCGTCGGCCTCGCTGATTACTGCGGTCCAAATCCAGCACTCCCTCCGCTTGTCCCCGCGCCTTGCTCCCGCATAGCTCCACATCTCATCGCAGGACACCACCGCCGCCAAGCGCAAACCCGCCGCCCCATCCGTCCGGCGGCGGCCCCGCTCCCGCAGCCCGCTCAGGGCTTGGCGCCCCTTTTTTTGACCCACCCCTGCACCGCGGCGGCGCTGTAACCCAAAATCCGCCCAACGGCGCTCAGACTGTTGCCTTCCAGATACAAATCAATGCCCCGTTCCTTGACCTCCGGCCCCGGACGGAGATAAGCCCCGCCGGGCAGGTGGCGGCGGCGGCAGTCCCCGCAGCGGTAAGCCTGCCGGCCGCCGGAGAACCCGTCCTTGCGCATCCAATTAGAGCCGCAGCCGGGGCAGCGGACATCATGGCGGTAAACCCGGGCCCGCGCCATCGCTAGGCCTCCTGCTAATGGACTGGCAGCCAATTATAAATCCAATGCCCGCTTATGTTAAGAATACCCCAGAACCGGAAGGATTGACGGGCTTATGTTGCCGTGCTATGATGGCGGCAGTTGGTTGTGTTGGTTTGGTTGACGGGGGGTCTCGAAAGAGGCCCTTTCGTTTTGTTGCGAGATTCGGCCAAAGTGTGCTGGATGCTTAACCGGGGTTGTGGCGGATCTGGATTGTCCAGATGCCGGGGGGCCAGGGTTCCCAGATGGCTATTGTGCTGGAGATGAAAACCGCTTGAACTTCAATCGGCACATTCCGGCGAATACGGAACTGAATTACCCCGTATGGGGCGGGTTCGCCATTAAGGCGCACCAGCTCGCCGTAGTCCGTGTCGTAACTGAATAGAGTGCGTTGCTCTCGCGTGGCCTGCCGCAACAGTTCCAAGTCTGAAGACTCGGCATTGCTTTCTTTGGCCCATAACACGTCGTGACCGGCTGCCCGCAGTTGGGAGACAGCTTCCGCCAGCATATTTACGTCAGCCAGCAGACGCATTTTCTTCCCATAGCGGGTAGCCGGCATCCCGCCACTGCCGTTCCTCTAGGCGTTCCTGTTCATCCATATCCCGTTGTAGTTTTTCCCATCCGCCAAGAGAAAGTTGGGCGCCGGTCTTAGTGTATTCGTGGCACGCTTTGATGTCTTCCCTAGTGATTAGGCCGGAGTAGTTCTCCAGCATATATTCGGTGGTGCCGCCCGGGCTGCGCATCAGATCCATCACGAATTCCACCGAAAGGCGGGTGCCTTTGATGGTGGGTTTGCCGCCGAGGATTTGGGGGTGGCTTACGATGCGGTCTTTCCATAGGTAGGTGTATTCTTTGGGGTCTATGGGCATATGGCCTCCGGGGGGCCGGGGTGGCTGGCCCCGGCACGTTGTGTTGGTGGGGGTGGTTAGTTGATTACCCCGTGGCGTTCTAGGATTTGGGCTAGTTCCGCTATTCCTTGGTAGTTTTCTTCGGGGGTTGGGTAGCCGAAGCATAGGCGGGCGGAGTTTTGGCCGCGGCCATCGGGGGAGAATTGGGTGCCGGAGTAGTAGCCTACGCCTTCTTGGAACGCCTGCTCTTGGATGGCTTCGAGGTTGGCTCCCTCGGGGAGGGTCAGCCAGATGTACAGGCCGCCCTCGGGACGGGTCCAGGTGGCGGCGTTGCCGAAGTTTTCGCCTAGGGAGGCCAGCATGGCGTCGCGCTTTACCCGCAGCGACTCGTTCTGCTCCTGCACGTGCTGCTCCAGCCCGCCGTGCTTGACGTATTCGGCGATGGTGAGGGCGGCGAAGTGGTTGACCGCCCCGCCCATCTTGAAGGCCCAGGCGCGGCTGATGACTTCGGGCGGGGCCGCCAGGTAGCCCATACGCATCCCCGGGGCGATGGTCTTGGAGAAGGAACCGACGTAGATCACCTGCCCGGTGTCGTCCAGCGAGTGGAAGGAAACTACGTCCTCGCCCTCAAAACGCAGGTCTATGTAGCAGTCATCCTCGAACACCGGGACGCCGTGGCGCCGGGTGATTTCCAGCGTTTGGCGGCGCCGCTCTAGGGTCATAGTCCAGCCCAGCGGGTTTTGGAAGGTGGGGATGGTGTAGAGATACTTGACGCGGCGGCCTTCGGCCTTTAGCCGCTGGATGGTGGAGTCCAGCTCTTCGGGGATGATGCCGGATTCGTCGCACTTGACGCCCACCACGTTGGCCTGGTAGCGGTGCAGGGAGCGGAGGGTGCCGAGGTATAGAAACTCCTCGGTCAGCACGGTGTCGCCGGGGTCGGTTAGGGCTTGGATTACCATAGAGATTGCCTCGCCGGAGCCGCCGGTCAGTACTAGGCCGCCGTCGGGGTCTACGGTCATATTGCGGCTGCGGGCCAGCCGCTCGGCCACCAGCCGCCGCAGTTCCGGGTAGCCGCCGGGGTCGGTGTAGTAGGCTAGGTCGCGGCCCTCGCGGGACAGCACGCTGCGCACGGCGTCGGCCAGCCCGTCCAGGGGTAGGGTGTCGGGGTTGGGGTAGGCTACGGCGAAATCGTAGCGGGCATGGCGGGTTTTGCCGGGCGGCGTTTCCGGCACTCCGGCGGCGAACAGTTCTTGGTAGCTAAATCTGTCGGGCATAGCAGCGGCTCCTTTACGGCTAAATGGGCGGCGGATAGCGGACGGGAATATCGTTGGTGTCGATGAAAACGTCGAGGACGTAGGCCCCAACCCACGGGTTCAGGGCGTAGTTGGCCTGCGGGCCTTGCCGCACTCCCAGAAACGTTTCCTGCAAGCGGATGGCGGCCTGCCATTCTTCAACGGATTTAGGCCCATTCATTTCCGCGTCGTTCAGGAAAAAGAGGTTTACCAGCCAGGCGTCGTGGCCGTTGAGCTCCCGCAGCCAGTACAGGTGGGCTAGGCGGTTGGCGTACTGGTAAAAGCTGGTTGACCAGTCGGCCGGGGATTTGGAGTTCAGGAAAGTCTTGACGGCGTTGAGGCTTTGCTGGATTTGTTGCCGCGCAGATTCGCCGCGGGCCTGCGATGGGGCGGTGACCATTTCGGGGATGTGGGCCTTTGCCTCTACTAACAGGATTTGCCCCTTGTCGGTGACGGCTAGGGCATCCCATTGGGGGCCGAACCGGGGCCAGAAATCGGACAGTTCGCCGGGCGTCTGCGGCGACGGCTGCCGGAAATGGGGGGAACCGGCCAGCCGGTCTACAAAGGACTGGTCGCGGTATTCGGCATAGTGGTCGGACGCCAGGGGCGAGCGCCAGTCAACGGCGCCGGGCGGTTGGGGCAGCCGTTGGGCGATGGCGCCGTCCAGCAGTTGGGGGCGGCAGCTGACTAGGATTTGCAGCCACTTGCGGCTGCCCCGGTTGGCGGCAGGCGGGTCGGTTATGGTGCGGGTCATTGCCTAGCCTCAATGTCTTTCACGTCAATAAAGGCGTGAATGATGCGGTCGCTAAGTGGGTGTCTTTGGCGGATTCCCATAATCCTGTCTTGATACCGAATGACTGATTCCCATTCCGCAGGTGTGGCAGGGACGAAAGTATCTCCTGATGCCATCTCTCTGTCATTGAGGAAATATAACAGCACCAAGTAGGCGTCCAAGCCGTTTAGCTTGTGAAAAAGGTAAAGGTGAGCGAGACGGTTTGCGTATTGATATACGCCGGTCGTCCAATCTACCGCGTACTCTGATGATCGGTGTATGTATCCTTTGGTTTCATTAAGGCTTGAATGTATTTTTGTCAAAGAGATGGGGTTTTTGGCTCCCAGTGTGCTTCTCAGTTCCGCTACGTGCGATTTGGCCTCGACCAGCAGTATTTGTCCCTTATCCGCCTTTCCAAGTCCATCCCATTTCGGCCCCAGCTCAGGCCAAAATCTGCTGCGGGGAAATTTGGACAGGCTGATTTCCAGCCTGTCCAAAAATTCCGAGTCCCTGTATTCTTTATAGCCGTCACATTTCAGAGGGGACAGCCATTGAATTTTTCCGGGCGACGATTTCAGCTTGCCGCAAATCTCCCGGTCAAGCAATTTCGGGCAGTCGTTGACCAGAATTTGCAACCACTTTTGACTGCCTTTGTCAGCTTTGCCGTGTTTCGTGGGCATTGACGATCTCCCTTAGTAATACCGCGAAAAGACCGGCTCTTCGCGGGTTATGATTTCGAGGACTACGGGTTGGCCGGTGGCGGCTGTGGCTTGGGCGCGGGTTAGGGCGGGGGCTATGTCAGCGGGCTGGGTGATGGTTTCGGCGTGGCAGCCGAGGCTGTCGGCCATTTTGGTGTAGTCGCCGGTTAGGAACTTGGAGCCGTATTTTTCGACGGCGATGGGGATGTTCTTTTCGTAGCCGCCCATAGCGCCGTTGTTGATTATGACGGTGATGGTGCCGATGCGGTTGCGGCTGGCGGTCTCAAAGTCGGTGCCGCACATACCTACGGCGGTGTCGCCCATCAGGTTGACTACGGTTTTTTCCGGGGCGGCCAGCTTGGCTCCCATAGCGTAGCCTAGGCCGGCGCCTAGCTGGGTGGAGTTGCCCCAGCCGATGTAGCCGCGAGGGGTGGTGGTTTCGTAGAAAGGCACAATCTGGTCGCGGGGGTTGCCGGAGTCGTGGGTTACGATGCTGTTGGCCTTGTCCAGCCCGTTGTTCAGTTCCCAGACTACGCGGTAGGGGCTGATGGGGACGTCGCTGGAGGTGAGGCGGGGCATCCACTCGGCCAGCCATTCCTGCTTGATGCGGGCGATTTCGGCGGCGGTTTCCGACTGGGCCGGGCCGGAGGCAGGGCGCCGCCCGCGGTCGCCTAGGGCGTTCTTGACTTCGCCGATTAGCTGGCGCAGCACCAGTTGGGCGTCGCCCAGCAGCATATCGTCCAGCCCGTACTCGCCGTTGAGGTCGCGGTCGTCCACGGTGGACTGGATTACCGCCTTGCCTGCGGGAACGGGGGCGGAGGCCAGGGTTTTGTTGAAGCTGGTTCCGATGCCGAAAACTAGGTCGGACTTGCGCAGGAATTCGCCGACGGCGCGGGTGCCGGTGTTGCCGCCGGTTCCGAGGGCCAGGGGGTGGTTTTCGGGGAAGCCGCTCTTGCCTAGGGTGGTGGTCATAACCGGCGCATTGAGGAGTTCGGCCAGCTCCACCAGTTCGGGGGTGGCCTCGGCGTAAAGGACGCCTTGCCCGGCGTAGATGACCGGGCGGGCGGCGTCGAGCAGGCGGCGGGCCACGCGGGCGGCGTCGGCCGGGTCGGCGGCGGTGCGGCGTTTGGTGATGGGCTGGTAGAAAAACAGGGATTCGTCAATTTCGCCGTTCATCACGTCGGACGGGGTTTCCAGCACTACCGGGCCGGGCGGGCCGGCGCGAAGCTGGGTATAGGCGCGGCGGAGCATCTGCGGCACGCGCTCAGGGGAGTTAATCATTCCGGCCCACTTGGCGACGCCGCTGTAGTTGCGGGTGGCGGAGAAGTCGGAGGTCATTGTGGTGCGGCTGGAGCCTTCGTGGCCGGGCAGCATCAGGATAGGCACGTTGTCGGCGAAGGCTTGGGCCACGCCGGGGAAAGCGTTTTCGATGCCGGGGCCGGCCTGGACTAGGCAGACGCCGGTTTTGTGTCCGTTGTTGACGCGGCTGTAGGCGTCGGCCATATTCACCGCGCCGCGCTCCATGCGGGCGATGACCGGGCGGATGCCGGCCGCGGCGATGGCGTCAATCAAGGGGTTGTTGGGGAAGCAGAAGGCGAGTTCCACGCCTTCCTGCTTGAGGATGCTGGCGATGGCGGTTTTGCCCTGCATCATTCCTCCAGGCGACAGGTTCGGGGCAGGTTTGGGGATGATTGTACTACGAATGGGGGTTGAACGCTGAGAGCGCAAAGGACGCCGGGGTTTCCGGAGTAAATTTTTTTGGCGTTATTTATGCCCTCGGCGTTTAATACAGGCCCTCGTCGGAAAAGAAGGGCTGGGCGGCGTCCTCGCTGGGCTGGGCCAGCAGCCGGGCGGTGTTGAGCAGGCAGGCGCGGCGGTAAAGGACGAGGATGGCCTGGTTCAGCAATACTTGGGGCTTGTTGATGCTGCGCCCGTGCTTGAGGGCCAGCCAGGCGGAATGCCCGGCGGCGAAATACTGCTCCAGAAAGTCGGTAGGCTCCACCTCGGCGGCGCAAGCATCCAGAATTTCGGTGGGGGCGTCGGCGCAGAGGATACCGGGTTGCTCCGCGGCCATGCGGAGGAAGTGCTGCTCGCGGTCAGGCTCCATAAGCTGTACCAGCCTTGAACTCGGTTTAGGGAAATATGATACGATAATGCGGCACGGAGGCGGAATATGGCAACAGTGAAACAGGAAGAGGTTACTATTCGGGTTGAATCGGGGCTGCTGACCGGGCTGCGGAAGATTGCCGAAGCCGACGGGCGGGAGCTGGACGCGGTGGCCGAAGACGCATTCCGGGAGTACGCCAAGCTAAACTCCAGGAACGGCGCGGATGATGAAGTGGTGGCTCATTTTGCCCGGCACGATACCGGGAACTCTGTTCCTAGAACGCAGTAATGGAGATGAAGGATATGGTGACGGTAAAACGGAAAGGGCTTTCCGTCGAGGTTGATTCGGCATTGCTCGACGGTATGCGCTATATTGCAGCTACCGAAGGCCGCGAGTTCCGGGAAATTCTGGAAGAGGCGATGAGTGCGTACCTTGTCCAGCAATCGGGTATTGAATCAAATCGCTATGACAGGGAGATTACACCGCACTTTCACGCGGTTATAGCGAAGTATCGCAAGCTGCATAGGCGCGTATCTGAATGATGCGCCGGTATCTCTCTATTCAGTATGTCGCCATTATCCACGCCGAGATGATTCGTTTTGAGGGCGAACCCGGAATCCGCGACCCGGGGGCTCTATCGAGGGTGCTTCTACGTCTGCTGGAAGAGGATTTTGGCAGCATTGCCGCCGAAGCTGCCGCGCTTATGGACGGCATATACAATAACCGGCCCTTCTGGGACGGCAACAAGCGGACTGCTACGGCTGTCGGCGAAATGTTTTTGCTGGAAAATGGCTACTTTATAGATTTTGAGCCTTTTGCGGCCGTTGCTTTCTTTATGCGGCTGTTCGAGGCAGGAGAATTCAACTTCTCAAATCTGCTTCCTTGGCTGACGGAGCATATTAAGCCTCTGCCTTGAGCATCCTGTGCCTATTATTAAACATTCCGCCGGGTTATCGCCCGGCGGAATGTTGCATTTCTGCATTGGCGCGGTGGGGGAATCAGAGGTTGAGCTGGGGTATCATGTAGCGGCCCAGCTTGTTGTAGATTTGGAGGCGGCTGCGCTGGGTGTCGGCTACTACGAGGCGACCGTTGGCGGCGTCGTATTCTATGGCGGTGGGCTGGGCGAAGGTCCATTCCGGCTCGGTGGTGCGGACTTCGCGGCGGCGCTTGGCGTAGTCGGCGTTGGCGTCCACCGTCATTTGGGCCCAATGGGAAAGCTGCTGAGCGTCGCCGACCAGACTGGTCAGGAATTTGCCGTCGGCGTCGAAAATGTGAACCCGGCCCTTGCCCCAGCGGTTGTCGCTCCAGTCGCAGACGTACACGTCGCCCTCGGGGTCAACGGCAACGTCGGAGGGGTAGTTAAGCTCGCCCCGCTTGTTGCCGGGGCGGCCTATCTGGGCTACGAAGGCGCCTTCGGGGGTGAGCTTCTGCACCCGGTGGTTGCCGGAGTCGGCGACGTAGACGAAGCCGTCGGCGTCAATGGCGATGCCCCAAGGGGAATCGAACTCGCCTTCGCCGGAACCCTGGCTGCCGAAAGCTCCGAGGAACTCGCCAGCGGTGGTGAAGCGGCGCACTTGGTTGCTGCGTCCGTCGGTGACGTAGAGTATCCGGCCGGGGGAGATGGCGATGCCGCAACTGCCGTTGGTTTCGGGGTCGCCGGGCTGGAGGGTGGAGAAGTGGCGCTGGTAGGCGCCTTCCCGGTCGAACACGGAGACGCGGTTGAGCCATTCGTCGGCCACGTAGAGGTTGCCGTCATTGTCGGCGGCGATGCCGGCGGGCCAGATGAGCTGGCCGTCATTGTTGCCGTAGCGGCTGAACTCGCCGAGGAACTCTTCATCGCCCCAGGAGTCGCCTAGGGTGACTTTGGAGATGCGCTGGCCGACGCCGGTGCGGTTCCAGCCCACGTTGCTGATGGACTCGCTGCCGCGGTTGGCGACGTATAGCACGCCGTCGGCGCCGATGGTCAGGGCTACCGGGGTGTTGAAGCCCATGCCGGTCTGCGCACCGCGACCTACGTTGTGGCTGTAGTCATAGGTGCGGCCGGCCACTGTTTCAGTAAGCATTGATTTTCCTCCCTGATGGGGGTAGAGGCCCGGATAAGGGTAGAGGGGCGTGGCGCAGGGGCGGGTTGGCGGCCCGCCCCTGGATTTGGATTCCGGCGGGGTTTGCTGCGGCTAGGACAGCATACCCAGCTTTTCGTAGGTTGCGCCGACCAGCGGCTTGGCGTCTAGGCCCATCCAGTCTTCGAGGATGGTGGTGTAGAGGCCGCGGTAGTCGTAGTTGGGAACCACGTCGCCCTGCTCCAGGTCTTTTTCGGCCATAGAGGGGAATTCGCTGTACTGGCCGCCCTTGACGCCGGAGCCGAACATAAAGGCCGCGCCGCCGGCGCCGTGGTCGGTGCCGGAGCCGTTGTCGTGGGTGCGGCGTCCGAACTCGGTGAACGCCAGCACCACCACGTTGTCGTCCACGCCGTGCTCCTTCAGGTCGTCCAGGAAGGCGGCCAAGCCGTGGGAGACGTCGTGCCACAGCTTGTCGTGCATTCCGGTCTGGTTGGAGTGGCTGTCGAAGCTGCCGTGGTCGACGTAGAAAATGCGGGTGCCAAAGTTAGCCATGTGGACTTGGGCGATGCCCTTGAGCTTCTTGGCGATGGGGGTGTCGGGGTATTCGACATCCGAGGAGTACATCCGGGGGGCTTCCTTGAGGATGTCGGCACCCTCTAGGGTGTCTAGGCCGGTCTGTCCCATATAGTCCATCACGGCACTGGAGCCGATGGCCGGAGAATACATCCGGGCGAAGCGATCCAGCACCTTGGTGCGCTGTTCGCCGGAGATGCCGGGCAGCAGGCCGTAGTTGTCGAGGTCGTCCACTACCGCCACCGGCACGCCGGGCAGGGCCAGGGCGCGGAACAGGGAGGGGCCGAAGCTGACGGTGGTAAGGACGTTTTCCTTGTTGGGGTCAATGTCGCGGGTGGCGCGGCCCAGCCAGCCCTCGGTTCCCAGCTTTTCCGGCTCGCAGGTGTGCCAGATGTCCATAGAGCGGAAGTGGGAGCGGGGGGAGTTGGCGTAGCCGACGCCGTGGATGATGGCCATATCGCCGCGGTCATAGACGTGCTTGAGCGGGGCCATCTCCGGGTGGAAGCCGATTTTGTCATCAATGGGGATAACGCGGTCTTCGGCGATGCCGACGACCGGGCGGTTGTCGCGGTACAGGGGGTTGCTGTAGGGGATGACGGTGTTCAGGTAGTCGTTGCCCCCGGTGAGCTGGAACACTACCAGAACCGGGTCTTTCTTGGTGCTGGTCATTTCGGGCATTCCTCCGTTTTATGAGAAGTGAGGGAACGATAGGGAGGAGCGAGCGGGGCGGGTTTCGCCGCGCTCACTCCCCACTGGTCACTCCTCGGTTAGGCGTACTGGTACTCACGCAGGGAAACGATGAGCTGGAGCAGCTCGGAAACGCGGCGGGTGGACGAGGCCACGTCCTCGGTGGTTCCCCAAGCGAAATCGCCGCCCTCGCTGATGAAGCCGATGAGCTCGTCGCGGCTCTCGCCGGTGACTTCCAGGGGGCCCATCAGGTCGAGGCAGCCGTCCACGGCTTCGGCGGCGGTGCGGACGCCGCGGGCTTCGAGGCGGTCTACCATATCGCGGATGCCGGGGCGGGAGACGTCGCCCACCAGTTCGGCGGTGAAGTTGACGCGGCGCATCAGTGAGCCGCTGTTAATCCACTCGGCGCCGGTGTGCCAGCCTTCCACGCTGGGGGGGTTGAGCAGGTCTTGGCCCATATAGCTGGGCTGGCGGGAAAGGTCGCCGATGCCGGGGGCCGGGAACTCGGCGCCGCCCACCATCCGCAGGGTGCCGACGACCACTTCGGTGGGGTTCTTGAGCCGGGCGAAGCGGGCGTTCTTGAAGAAGTCGGAGTTGAACAGCACCCGCAGGGTGGCCCGCATATCGTAGCCGTTTTCCCGCAGGGCGTTGGCGAGGGTTTCGACGGCCTCCGGGTCGTTGGGCGGTGTCACCGACCAAGCCGGCACCTGGGCTTCGTCGGCCACGAAGAAGTTGTAGAGATGGCGGGCGATGAACCCGGCGCAGGCGGGGTGTTCGCTGATGATGCGCACGATGTCTTCGCCGTTGAAGTTGCCGGAGTGGCCGAGGAAGGTCTTTTCGGTGTCGTCGTGGTCTTCGGGGCGGTACTCGAAGAACCAGTCGTGGCGTCCGATGGGCCCGCGCGGCAGCTTGGGTTCGATAGTCCAGCCGGTGAAAGCGCGGGAGCACTCGCGGACGTCCACCTCGGTGTAGTTGCCGACGCCCATGCTGAACAGTTCCAGCAGTTCGCGGCCCCAGTTCTCGTTGACGGCGTCGGCGTGGTTTTCGCAGTTGTCCAGCCAGTAGATCATGGCCGGGTCTTTAGCCATTTCCACCAGCAGTTCGCGGAAGTCGCCCATGCCCTTCTCGCGGAACTTGACAATCATATCCATCACGTCGTCGTAATGGTCAACCTTGGAGACGCCGGTGGCGAAGATGCCGTGCCAGAAGAGGGTCATTTTCTCTTCCAGGGGGCGGCGGGTGTTGATCATATCGTGGAGCCATTCGGCGGCGCCCATACCGGGCAGGGTGCCGGGCCGCCAGGTCCAGGGGTGGTAGCGCATCATTTCGTTGCGGTCGAGCGTGGGCTGGTCTTCGGGGTTGAGCAGTTCTTCGACGGTGGCCTCGTAGCCTTTGGCAGCCCTGGCCTCCAGCTCTTCCCGGGTCGCGCCGAAACCGGCGCGGCGCATCAGGTGAGCCATCAATGCGATGTCCTGGTCGCCCATGATTTCCCTCCCTGTATTAAGGTTGGTTCGCGGTCGTATGAGCCTGAACGCGGCGGCGCAAGGCGGCACCAGCGTCCATACTGGATTAAGGGTATATTAGTGGCGGATGGCGGGTGTTGTCAATGATTACCTTATAATGACTCTGCCGCAAGGGGCGGGTGGGGCGGCGGCTATCGCTGGCGCCGGAACATCCGCCATACCGGGGTGGAGAATCCGGGCAGCAGTTCGCCGCCGTCTAGGGTATCGTCCTCGCCTAGCGTGACCGGCGCGGTGTTGAGGCGGTAGATGGTGATGGTTGCGGTAGGCGGGTCGGCTACCCAAGCCTGTTGCGAGCCGTAGCTGAGCCACATATAGGCTTTGGCGGCGATTTCGGGCCAAGAGTTGCCGGGGGATTTTACTTCGATGGCAAGGTCGGGGGCCATTTCGGGGAATCCCGGATTGCCTCTGACCAGCCTTCCGGGGGCAAACCATGCCACATCCGGGGCGCGCACGGTGTCGGGGCCACGCTCCAGACGGTAGCCGGGTTCGCCGGTTCGCACATCTCCGTAGTCGTTGGAAATAGTATAGTTGCCCAAAGTGATGTGGGTCATGCTCACTGCTTCGCAGTGCGGGTCTCCGGCAGGCATTTTTTCAATCAGCGCTCCCCGGATAAGCTCGAACCGCCGCCCGTCAATCTTGGGCATCAGCAGCAGTTCGTCGGCGGTTATCAGTTTTTGCTCAATGGCAGTGGTGGTCATAAGGCGTTCACCGGCGCGGTTGGGTCGGGTGTTTGCGGTGGGGGTATTGTAGCAGGAAACTGCGGCTTACCGCTTTCGCCGGAACAGTTGCCATTTGGTAGACTCTGGCGACGTTTGCAACGCATTGCCCTGTCCGGCGTTTCAGCCGAAACGCTTGTAACATCAGTACCTTATCAGGTTTGCCCTTTGGCGTTAAGGTTGGGGGGTGGGGCGGCGGGTTGTTAATTGACCGGGGGCGGGGGGTGTGGCTACACTGCGGGCTACGGATTTGGCTGTCCATTTGGGGTTATCTTAGGGATGGCCGGGAGGGTAGGTATGCGACTGGATGGTAAGGTGGCGCTGATTACCGGCGGGGCCAGGGGGCAGGGGGCGGCGGAGGCTAGGCTCTTTGCGCGGGAGGGCGCACGGGTGGTTATCGCGGATGTGCTGGATCCAGACGGGATGGCGGTGGCCGCCGAGATAAACGAACTGGGCGGCGACGCTACGTATGTTCATTTGGACGTATCCAGCGAGGGCGACTGGCAACAGGCTATCGAGGCGGCGGTGTCGGCCTACGGCAAGCTGGATGTGCTGGTCAACAACGCCGCTATCTGGCGCGGCGGTCATGTGCTGGACACCAGCGGCGAGCAGTGGGATACGGTTCTGGACATTAACGCCAAGGGCGTGTTCCTCGGCACCAAGCTGGCTATACCGGAAATGCGGAAGGCGGGCGGCGGCTCTATCGTCAATATATCGTCCACCGCCGGGCTGGTGGGCAGCCGCACTAGCACGGCCTATAGCGCGTCCAAGGGGGCGGTGCGTTTGTTTACCAAGTCAACGGCGGTTCAGTATGGGGTTGAGGGTATCCGGGCCAACTCGATACATCCCGGCCCGATAGACACGGCTATGGGCGACCAGGTGTGGCCCGACGCGGGCAGCAGGGAGGAAACCATCGGGCGCACTGCGCTGAAGCGCATCGGGACGCCGGAGGACATCGCCAACGGGGCGCTGTTCTTGGCATCGGATGAATCGTCCTTTATGACCGGGGCGGAGCTGGTGATTGACGGCGGGGTGACGGCGCAGTAGGGCGGCGGGGGCTGTTTGGCGGCTGCGGGTTTCCGGCCGCCGGGCAGCCTATGGCTTGTCTTTGGCGGGTATGATATGGTTTGCGTCAATTATCCTTTGCAGGCGGGGGTTGGTATGACGGAGCATGAAGTGATTAGCGCTATTCTGGCGCAGATACGTTGGGTGAAACGGCCGGCGCGTATTAGTGACCGGGAGTTTGCTGAGACCTATTTGTTGCTGGCGCGGGGTATAGAGTCGGAAAGGAACGGGGAGCCTTCAATTACCATGACTTGGAGTGAGCTTAGGAAAGATATGGGGATTGAGGGGTAGCGAATGGGAGAGAACGAGGGCTTTGTCAGATTTCGCCCGGAAGCGCGGCGTTTCTACCGGGCTCTCGGTAATCCACAAGAGGTTTTTGAGTTGTGGGAGCAACTGCTGTTTATAGCTGATGCTCCCGAAGTTGATTTTGAGACAGTTTTTGAGATTCCTTACGAGGGTGACGTTTATAAAGTTGTATACGGGCCTCCTTTCACGATAGTATTCCAGAACGGGCCTGAAAACATCTTTATTGTGCGCGTTATCAGCCGGGCGGGGTTTTAGCCGCCTAGTAGTTCGGCTAGGGGGGGTACGGGGCCTAGGTCTTCTAGGGTGTCTAGCATTGCTAGGGCGGCGGTGGCGTTGGGTTGGGTTAGGGCTGGGGTGGCGCAGTCGCGGAATTTGGCGCGGACGTCGTCGCGGGTTACGCCGCGGAGGGCGCCGGTGGTGGCGCGGTCGGCCCGCTCGGTTAGCGTTTGCCCGTCTTTGAGGTGTACTTGGACTAGGTTGTGGGCTTCGGTCCAACTGGTTTGGCCCTCGTGGCCGGGGTGGCGGCGCATCTCTATGCGGGGTATCAGGTCTTGGGCTTCGGGGCGCATTACTTGGGCGTCGGTGAAGGTGGACAGGGCGATTTGGCCGTCTAGGATTTCGGCGGCTAGGCAGTATTGCATACTGAATTTGCCCTCTAGCCCGTCGGCGGGGCGGGAGTGGATCAGGGAGCGGGGCGGGTCGAAGTCAACCAGGACTTCGATGCGCTCTACCTGTTCGGCGGCGAAGGGCCGGCGTTGGAGCAGGCGGGAGGTGGCGTCTAGGGCTAGGTGGGCGCTGCCGCAGCAGGGGTATTTTTTGATTTCGATGCCGGACTCTATCATATAGCAGCGGGTGCCTAGGGATGCGGCGGCTTTGTCGGGGTCGTAGCCGCTGCCGCCGGAGAAGGCCCGCATAAAGCCGAACCGTCCTTCTAGGGCGTCGGCGGATGCGGTGAAACCGGCTTGCACCAGCTTGGCGGCGTTGACGCCGACGCGGCAGGCGGCGCCGGCGTGGTAGGGCTTGGTCATAGTGCCGAAGTTCTGGCGCAGGCCGGAGGCTTGGGAGGCGGCTAAGGAAAGGGCCATAGCGGTTTGCTGCGGGTTGAGGCGCAGCAGGCGGGCGGCGGCGGCAGCGGCGCCTAGGGCGCCGAGGGGGCCGGTGGGGTGCCAGCCTAGGTCGTCGAAGTAGGCCGGGCTGATGGCGTCGCCGATGGCGCAGGCTACCTCGAACCCTAGCAGGTAGGCGAGCAGGAGCTCTCCGCCGGTGGCGCCGGTTTCCTCGGCTAGGGGGAGGGCTCCGGGAATCAGGGCGGCGCTGGGGTGGGTTTTGGTGATAAAGGTTACGTCGTCGTAGTCGAGGGCGTGGGAGAGGGCCCCGTTGATTAGGGCGGCGTCGGGGGATGAGGTCTTGAATCCGCGCCCGATGACGGTGGCGGCGGGGGCCGCGCCCAAGCCCTGGATGTAGCCGGACAGCACGTCGGCCAGGGGTTCGCGGGAGCCGGCCAGGGCGCAGCCGAGGCAGTCGGTGATGGCGGCTTTGGCCGCGTCAATGGCGTCGGGCGGGAAATCCTCTAGCCCGGTGTCGGTGATGTATTCGGCGATTCTGGAGGTCAAGTTCATTGTGGCCCCCCGGCGCGTTGTTCTTTTTAGTGACGGGTTTTTTAGTGGCGGCGGTGTTGTTGACGGCAAGTAAACCACGCTTGGGGCGGATTGGCAATTGGGCGTTGGGCGGGCGGCCCATAACCGTTGACAGCGGGGGTTGGGTTTGCCGGAAAGGGCGGGGGGTTCGTGGATAACCGGCGGGTAATTCGTGGATAACTTATGTGAAGCGTGGATAATTTGGCCGCTGACGGGGTTGGCGGCGGGCTGGGTTGGCGTTGGGCGGGCCGGTGGCGCCGGGGCGCGGGTTTTCGGGGCGGGAGTTCATCTAGGGAAAAGAATTTGTTAGGTTCGGTTTTCGGCTCGGGTTTGCGGGGGGCTAGTTCTCCGGCGAACAGGCGGGGCAGTAGGCCGGTGTTGGCGTGCTGGGGGAGCAGGGTTACGGCGATGGCTAGGGGTTCGGGGGTGGTTTTGTTTTCGCGGTGGCGGTTCAGGTAGTGGTGGAGGGACATAAAGGTGTTTAGGGGTAGGACTTCTTTGGCGATGCGCAGGATGAAGGGGTGGGCTTCGGGCAGGGGTTTGTTGTCGGTTAGGGCGGTGTGCCAGTCGTGGCAGTATTCCTCGGAGATGCGGCGGAGGCGGAGGACGGCTAGGGGGAAGGCGAATTTTCGGCGTAGGGCGTTGATTTGGTTGCGGATGGATTTTAGGCTCATTTGGGGGTCTCCTCGTAAGGGGTTGGGGATTTTTTGTTTTGCCTGCCATTTCCCGCCATTTCCCGCCGTTTCGTTGTCTGAATCAGGATTTTCAGGATTAAAGGATTGGCAGGATAAGGGCGCGGGTTTCCGCAGGGGGTTCGGGATTTTTTGTTTGCCGGACAATTTCGGACATTTTTGGACATTTGGGTTGTTGGGCGGGTTGGCGGGTTGGTCGGGTTGTTTGGGTTGTTTGGGTGATGGCACGTTATTATGGTAGGGAGTGGTTATCAGGGTTGGCAAGGGGTTAGTGTCATCAAATTGCGGGGGGGGTTGGGGATGGCGGGGTTTTTGGGTTAGGGGTTCGGGCGTGGTTGCGGGGGTGACGGGCGCACTGCCGTGCGCCCCTACGGGGGGCGGGGGGATGGGAAGGGGCTGGTGGTTTGGGGTGGGATTCTTCGCTTTGCTCAGAATGACAGGGGGTTGCTCGGAATGACGGGTTGGGTTGGGATTATGGGCGATGGGGAAAGGGTCTGGCGGTTTGGGGTGGGATTCTTCGCTTTGCTCAGAATGACGGGGGGTTGCTCGGAATGACGGGTTGGGCCGGGATTATGGGCGATGGGGAAAGGGCTGGCGGTTTGGGGTGGGATTCTTCGCTTTGCTCAGAATGACAGGGGCTTGCTCGGAATGACGGGTTGGGCCGGGATTGTGGGCGGGTTGGGATTACGGGCGGGTTGTTTGGGTTATGGCACGTTTTATGGTAGGGAGTGGTTATCGGGGTTGGGAAGGGGTTGGTGTCATCAATTGCCGGGGGGTGGGGATTTTTTGGGGGTTTAGTCGTGGTTGCGGGGAGTGAGGGCGCACGGCAGTGCGCCCCTACGGGTGCGGGGGGGGTTGGGGGTGACTGGGGTGGGTTGCCGTTGGGGGGTTGGGGGGGTATTATGGCGGCGGGTAGGTGATTTTTTTGGAGGGTTTATGAGCACTTTTGTCAAGGGCAGGGAGTTGAAGGTGGTGCATGGGGTGGCGGCGCCGGAGTCTACGGCGCAGACTCCGGGTATGATTCGCAAGCCGGGGATTGACGGGAATACGGCGGGGGCGGAAAAGATTTGGCTGGGTCATGTGGAGTGCGTGCCGAATACTATGGGGCCGCCGCATAATCACGGGGAGGCGGAGACGGCGGCCTATGTTCTGAAGGGGCATATCCGGGTTTATTACGGGGAGGGGTTTGAGGAGTATGTCGAGGCGGGGCCTGGGGATTTCATCTTTGTGCCGGCCCATTTCGACCATATCGAGGGGAATCCTTATGACGAACCCGCGGAGGCGGTTTTGTCGCGGGGGCCGGATAACATTGTGGTTAATTTGGGGGAGTAGTGGGGCGGGGTTTCCGGGTTTCGTGGGGGTTGTTGGGGGTTTGTGGAGGGGCGCACGGCTGTGCGCCCCTACGTTTTTTGCGTCGTATGCTGGCTGGGCGGGACGCCCCCACCCTAACCCTCGCCCGGAGGGGGAGGGGATTCGGATTGTTGCTGGGATTGGCTGACCTGACCGGGGGGGACGTTCCCACCCTGGCCCTCGCCCGGAGGGGGAGGGGATTCGGATTGTTGCTGGGATTGGCTGACCTGTACGGGGGGACGCCCCCACCCTAACCCTCCCCCGGAGGGGGAGGGGATTTGCGGTTTTCTCAGCGGGGGGTGGGGCGGGCATTGTTGGTTGTTGGGGGGTATACTGGGGGTTTTCTCGGGTAGTTGCGGATTTGGATGGGGTTTTCGGGGCTTGTTTGGGTCTGGAGTGAAAGGATTTTTGGGGCTGCCGCAGAGGGTTTTCTACGGCTGGTGGATTGTGGCGATTTCCGCGGCGGCGGATGCGCTGAAGCACGGGACGTTTAATAGGGGGTTTACTTTTTATGTTACTCCGTTGAGCAAGGAGCTGGGGGTGGGGGTGGCGGTGGTGTCGCTGGCGGAGATGCTGGGGCGGCTGGAGGGGGGGCTGCAAGGGCCGCTGATGGGGTGGCTGAATGACAGGTTCGGGCCGCGCTTTATTATGGTGCTGGGCGGGGGGACGTCGGGGGTGGGGTTTATTTTGCTGGGGCTGACCAGCAATTATGTTTATTTTTTGCTGGTGTTTGTCGGGCTGCTTTCGCTGGGTTTCCGGGCGGGGTATAACAATGCGCTTATGCCTGCAATCAACCAGTGGTTCCGTCGGCACCGGGCTTTGGCTATGGCCGTGGCGGGGATGGGGAGTCCGCTGGGGGGAATCCTTATCGCTCCGGTGATTGGGCTGCTGGTTTACGAAATCGGGTGGCGCAATGCGGCTTTTATTTCCGGGGCGGCGATATTGGCGGTGGTGCTGCCGCTGTCGTTTTTGGTTTATCGCTCGCCGGAGGATAAGGGGATGCTGCCGGACGGGGATAAGCCGGCGGGGCCGTCTCCTTTTCCTCAAGTCGGGGGAATAGCGGAATCCGGGGGGGTGACGGGGGGTGGGTCGCCGGCTGGGCCGGGGGCGGGCCGGGGAGTGGGGCACGGGCGGGGGGTGTTTCGTCCGGCGCCGGGGGAACCGGATTTTACGGCCCGGGAGGCGATGAAGACGCCGGCGTTCTGGCTGCTGGTGTGGGCGGTGGGGCTGCGGAATACGGTACATTCGGGGATGCAGTTTTTGCTGTCGCCGGTCATTGTGTGGTTTTTGATGGGGTCGGGGCGTGCGGAGGACGATAGCGTGCGGCTTTCGGCGTTGCTGGTGGGGCTGCTGTCGCTGAGTTCGCTGGTGATGAATCCTATCGTGGGCTGGCTGGGGGATAACTGGTCGAAGCAGCGGTTGAGTTCGGTGGCGATGGTCGGGGGGGCGCTGTCGCTGGCGGCGTTGCTGAATCATAGCGGGGCGTTGTGGCAAGCGTGCCTGTTTGTGGTGCTGCTGGCGGCGTCGGAAACGGCGAATCCGCTGGCTTGGGCGATTATGGGGGATTTCTTTGGGCGGCGGAGTTATGCGACTTTGCGGGGGTGGCAGCATTTGCCGGATCAGTTGATGTCTATGAGTACGCCGGTTTGGATGGGGCTGGTGTATGACTATACGGACAGTTATTTTTGGTCGCTGGTGCCGCTGGCGGTTATTTATTCGCTGGCGGCGGTTAGCTATTGGCTGATACCGCGGCCTAAGCCGCCGGTGCGGGTGTTGGCGGCGGTGGGGGCGTGACGGGGGCGGGCGCACGGCTGTGCGCCCCTACGGGTTACGGGCGCGTGGGGTTAGGCGGCTGCGGCTTTGGCTAGGCCGTCGGCGGCACCTTGTAGTACCCAGTCCTCGACGCAGTAGGATATTCGGAAGTGGCCGGGGGCGCCGAAGCCTCGGCCGGGGACTACTAGGACGTTCCATTCCAGCAGTTGGCGGGCGAAGGCTACGTCGTCCTCGATGGGGGATTTGGGGAAGAGGTAGAAGGCGCCTTGGGGCTTTACGGTGTCGTAGCCGAGTTCGCTTAGGGCGGTGTGCATGAAGTCGCGCTTGCGCTGGTAGTAGCCGGGGTCGATGCTGACGCCCTGGAGGTTGCGGACGGCGTGTTGCATGAGAGCGGGGGCGTTGACGAAGCCTAGGGTGCGGTTGCAGAAGCTGAGGCCGTTGGCGAGTTCGTCCTTGCCGTGGTGGTTGGGGTTGATGGCGATGTAGCCGATGCGCTCGCCGGGTAGGGCGAGGTCTTTGGCGTGGGAGGTTACGATGACGGAGTTGTTGTAGGCGGGCAGGATTTGGGGGAAGGCGATGCCGTCGAAGATGATGCGCTTGTAGGGTTCGTCGCTGATGAGGAAGATTTCGGTGCCGTGTTCGGCCTGCTTGCGGTTGAGGAGTTGGGCGAGGGCGGAGATTTCGGCGGCGGAGTAGACTACGCCGGAGGGGTTGTTGGGCGAGTTGACGATGACGGCGCGGGTGCGGGGGGTGACGGCCTGGGCGATGGCGTCTGGGTCTAGCCGGAAGCGGTCGCCGGTGTTGACTATTACGGCTACGCCGTCGTGGTTGTCTATATAGTAGAGATATTCGAAGAAGTAGGGGGCGAGGATTATAACTTCGTCGCCGGGGTTGAGGATGGTTTTCAGGACTACGTTGGCGGCGGCGGCTGCGCCGCAGGTCATAGTGATGTGGCTGCCGGTGAAGGGTAGGGCGGTTTCGGCGGCGAGGGTTTTGGCGATGGCCTGGCGGGTGTCCATATAGCCGGGGTTGGGCATATAGCGGTGCATACCGGCGGTTGGGTGGTCGGCTAGGCGGCGGAGTTCGTTCTTGAATTGGGCGGGTGGTTCGATGACGGGGTTGCCTAGGGAGAGGTCGAAGACGTTTTCGGGGCCGATGCGGGCCTTTAGGGCTAGGCCGTCCTCGAAGACGCGGCGGATCCAGCCGCCTTCGGCCATAAACTGCCGGATCTTGCGCGATACCGCCATTGGTGGGCCTCCAGTGGTGTTGGTTTTGTGGGGGAGTTTAGCGATGGAGGGCGGGGGTGTCAAAGGGGGGTGGGGGTTGTTGCGCCTAATCGAGGCTTGTGCTAGGGTTGAGTAAAGAGTCGATAAAGGCTATCTGGAGGCGGCTATGGTTCAGAAAATTTCATTATTCAACCACAAGGGTGGTGTGAGCAAGACTACAACTACCTTTAACTTGGGTTGGATGCTGGCAGTCAAAGGCAAAAGGGTAATTCTGGTTGATGCGGACCCGCAGTGCAACTTGACTGGATTGGTGCTTGATTTCAGAGGGGGCGATGATGAGATTGAGCATCTGTACGAAAGGGGAGAAGGCCATGACTTGAAATCCGGGCTGGCCCCCGCTTTTGAGTCTAGGCCAGTTCCTCTTAAACCTGTTGAATGTTTCCCGGTGGAGCGACAAGAGGGTTTGTTCCTGCTTCCGGGGCATATTGGGCTGTCCGAATACGAAGTCACCCTAGGCATTGCCCAAGAACTTTCCGGCTCGATACAGACGCTCCAGAATCTGCCAGGGTCAATTTCTGCTCTGATTGAGCGGACGGCAGAGAAGTATGAGGCAGATTATGTGTTGATTGATATGAACCCCAGCCTGAGTTCAGTCAATCAAAATCTACTTATGACCAGCGACTTTTTTGTTGTCCCTACCTCCCCTGATTATTTTTCTGTGATGGCCATAAATTCTTTGGCCAGAGTAATCCCGCATTGGGAGCGATGGTCGGAACGGGCAAGTTCTCTGCCAGTTCTTCGAGATGCTGTTTATCCATTCCCAGCGGTCAAACCGAAATTTTTGGGAACGGTAGTACAAAATTATCGTCCACGAAGGGGTGCTCCTGCCAGTGCTTTTCAAGCATGGATAGACAAAATAAACGAAGCGGTGCTCGAAACTTTGACACCTGAATTAAGGAAGCTGGGCATGATGCTTTCCAGCGATTGCTACGTCCAGCAGCAGATTGACGATTATTGCTTGGCAAGCGTTCCTGATTTCAACTCGCTCATCGCAAAGTCCCAGGCAACCCGGACACCAGTATTCGCATTAACCGACGAGCAGATAGGCCAAACCGGGAGGGTACTGGCTACAGCCGCCAATTCCCGCGATAGGTTCAAGGAGATTTTTTCAGATCTTGCCGACAAGGTAATTGAGCTGACCAGTTATGCAAGCAGCGATTGACCAGTTTCGCGCCAATATCCAACGCACTCGCTCAATAGGTTCCATATATCAAGCGCTTAATAATCAGACCACTCAGGCATTGGATTTATCCGATTTGTTACGCTTTGAGTGGCTAATGGCCGTAAGCGCGCTGGACCTTTATATTCACGAGTTGGTCAGATTAGGAATGATGGAAGCATATCGCGGAAAGCGTCTCCAAACAGACGCTTTTTTGCGGTTTGAGGTCACGATGAGCCGGACACTGCAGGCTCTAAATGCTCCAAAAGACGACAGTTGGCTGGAGGACCAAATAAGGGCCAGGCACGGACATCAGAGTTTTCAGACACCCGATAATATCGCGGATGCTGTCCGTCTTGTCTCAAATACGCCATTATGGAACAGGGTTTCTGTCTTGCTGAATGTAACACCGCAATACACACGGGAAAAGATAATGCTGATTGTCAGCCGCCGAAATCAAATCGCGCACATGGCAGATATAGATCCTTTTGGGAGCAGGTTGTGGCCGATTGACTTGGCTATGGTTGATGATGCTGTCTCTTTCATAGAGGAGATAGCTGAAGCTATATACACAGTTGTGGTATAAATCAATCTTGTTTGGATCATTTTAGCTGTTGTACTCTACCATCTGCCAGCCCATTGTTGTGCCGAAGGTTTGTATTAGGGTGGGGCGGACTTTTGTTGGGGTTGGGGTTGTGTTTAGTTCTGCGGCTAGGGAGGTTACGGGGCGGTTGGTTATGCCGCAGGGGATTATGTGGCGGTAGTAGGTTAGGTCGGGGTTTATGTTTAGGGCGAAGCCGTGGAAGGTTATGCCGCGGCTTATTTTTATGCCTATGGCGGCTATTTTGCCGTTGGGGGTCCAGACGCCGGTTAGGCCGGGTTCGGTGTGGGCTGGGATGCCGAAATGGGATACGGTTTCGGCTATGGTTTGCTCTAGGGCGCGGACGTATTGTAGGGGGCCTTTGCCGGATTGGCGGAGGTTTATGATGGGGTAGCCTATCAGTTGGCCGGGGCCGTGGTAGGTGATTTGGCCGCCGCGGTCGGTTTCGTGGATGGGGATGCCGGCGGCGGCTAGTTGGTCGGCCGGAGTTAGGAGGTGGTCGTCGGGGCTTAGGCGGCCGCGGGTGTAGACGTGGGGGTGTTCGAGCAGCAGCAGGGTGTTGGGGGAGCGGCCGTCGTGGACGCGCTGTACCAGTTCGTCTTGTATGGCGCGGGCGCGGAGGTATTCTATTGTTCCTAGCCATTGGTAGCGGCAGGTTTTTTGGTTGGACACGTTCACCGTCGGCGGTTGTGGGTTGTGGGTTGCCGGTTTTGGGGCGATCGCTGAATTGCTTTTGCTGTCTGTCATTCTGAGCTAGGGGAAGAATCTTGGCTTGGGTGGCGAGGCCCTTCGCTTTGCTCAGGGTGACAAAGGGGGCGCTCAGGGGGGCACTTTGCTTAGGGTGGTAAAGGAGGATTTCGTAATCCTTTGCCTTACACTAACCGAGAAGTTGCGAAATTTCCCTTTGGCAGCCTCAGCGTGGTGAAGGGGTCTTGCTGCCCAAGGCGGGATTCTTCGCTACGCTCAGAATGACAGGCATTTGCTCGGAATGGGGGATGCCTGGGAATGGGGGACGGCCTCGGAATGACAGGTATTTGCTCAGAATGACGGGCGCCCTCAGAGTGGCCTTGAGCGTGGTGAAGGGTTCTTGCCGCCCAAGGTGGGATTCTTCGCTTTGCTCAGAATGACAGGCATTTGCTCGGAATGGGGGACGGCCTTGGAATGGGGGACGGCTTCGGAATGACAGGTATTTGCTCAGAATGACGGATGGCCTCAGAGTGGCCTTGAGCGTGGTGAAGGGTCTTGCCGCCCAAGGTGGGATTCTTCGCTACGCTCGGAATGACAGGCATTTGCTCGGAATGGGGGACGGCCTCGGAATGACAGGTATTTGCTCTGAATGACGGACGGCCTCGGGGTGGCCTTGAGCGTGGTGAAGGGTCTTGCCGCCCAAGGCGGGATTCTTCGCTACGCTCAGAATGACAGGCATTTGCTCGGAATGGGGGACGCCCTTGGAATGGGGGGACGCCCTCGGAATGACAGGTATTTGCTCGGAATGACGGACGGCCTCAGAGTGGCCTTGAGCGTGGTGAAGGTTCTTGCTGCCCAAGGTGGGATTCTTCGCTACGCTCAGAATGACAGGCATTTGCTCGGAATGGGGGACGGCCTCAGAGTGGCCTTGAGCGTAGTGAAGGTTCTTGCCGCCCAAGGTGGGATTCTTCGCTACGCTCAGAATGACAGGCATTTGCTCGGAATGGGGGACGACTTGGAATGGGGGACGGCCTCGGAATGACAGGCATTTGCTCGGAATGGGGGACGGCCTCAGAGTGGCCTTGAGCGTGGTGAAGGGTCTTGCCGCCCAAGGCGGGATTCTTCGCTACGCTCAGAATGACAGGCATTTGCTCGGAATGGGGGACGCCTGGGAATGGGGGACGGCCTGGGAATGACAGGTATTTGCTCAGAATGACGGACGGCCTTAGAGTGGCCTTGAGCGTGGTGAAGGGTCTTGCCGCCCAAGGTGGGATTCTTCGCTACGCTCAGAATGACAGGGATTTGCTCGGAATGGGGGACGGCCTTGGAATGGGGGACGGCCTTGGAATGACAGGTATTTGCTCGGAATGACAGATGGCCTCAGAGTGGCCTTGAGCGTGGTCAAGGGTCTTGCCGCCCAAGGCGGGATTCTTCGCTACGCTCAGAATGACAGGCATTTGCTCGGAATGACGGATGGCCTCAGAGTGGCCTTGAGCGTGGTGAAGGGTCTTGCCGCCCAAGGTGGGATTCTTCGCTACGCTCAGAATGACAGGTATTTGTTCGGAATGACAGATGGCCTCAGAGTGGCCTTGAGCGTGGTGAAGGGTCTTGCCGCCCAAGGTGGGATTCTTCGCTACGCTCAGAATGACAGGCATTTGCTCGGAATGACGGACGCCCTCAGAGTGGCCTTGAGCGTGGTGAAGGGTTCTTGCCGCCCAAGGTGGGATTCTTCGCTACGCTCAGAATGACAGGCATTTGCTCGGAATGACGGACGCCCTCGGGGTGGACTTGAGCGTGGCGAAGGGTCGTACTGGCCAAGGTGGGATTCTTCGCTACGCTCAGAATGACAGGCATTTGCTCGGAATGGGGGACGGGACTAGCACTCTCCCGGTTGGGGGTTAGTGGATTGGGGTTTGGGGGGTTGTGGATTCTAGGCGGGTGGCTATGGTGTTTAGGAAGCCGCTGGCTTCGGCGCCGTCGTTGATGCGGTGGTCGAAGGATAGGCAGATGTTCATTATTGAGCGGATGGCTATGGCGTCGTTTCGGACGGCGGGGCGTTTTTGGATGGTTTCGGTGGTCATTATGCCGGCCTGGGGGTGGTTTATGATGGGGCCGGAGGCGAAGGAGCCTAGGGCGCCGGTGTTGTTTAGGGTGAAGGTGCCGCCTTGGACGTCGTCTAGGCGGAGGCGGTTGTTGCGGGCGCGGTTGGTGATGTCGTGGACGGCGTGGGCCAGGCCGGCTAGGTTTAGGCGGTCGGCGTTGTGAATTACCGGGACTATTAGGCCGTTGGGGGCGGCTACGGCTAGTCCTAGGTTGATGCGGCGTTTTAGGATGATGGCGTCGTTGCCCCAAGTGGCGTTCAGGGTGGGGAATTTTCGCAGGGCTTCGATTAGGGCGCGGATTACGAAGGGCAGGTAGGTTAGGGGGACGCCTTCTTGCTTTTCGAAGTCGGCGCGGACGCTTTGGCGCAGGGCTACTAGGCCGGTGACGTCAACTTCTTTGGCGCTCCAGGCGTGGGGGATTTGGGTTACGCTTCGCACCATTGCGTCGGCTATCATTCGGCGTATTGGGGAGATTGGTATTCGCTCTTCGTCGGGGCCGGGTATGGCCTCGGGCGTGGGCGTGGGCGCGGTTGCCGGGGTGGGGGCTGGCGCGGGCGGTGGCGTCGGCGTGATGGTTGGGGTGAGTGGGGTTTCTAGGAAATTGAGGACGTCGTTGCGGGTTATGCGGCCGCCTAGGCCGGTGCCTTGAATCAGGGTTAGGTCTATGGAGTGTTCGCGGGCGAGCCGCCTTACTGCGGGGGATAGGCGGGGGGAGCCGTTGGGCGGGGTTGTTGCTATGGGGGTTGTTGGCGGGGCGGCTGGGGCCGGGGCCGCCGGGGCGGTTGGGGTTGGGGGTTGGGCGGCGATGGTTTGGGTTGGCTCCATTGCTTCTACGGCGGCTCCGCCGGTGGGGCCTACGGGGGTGATGTCGCGCATTAGGTAGCCGGTTGTGCTGGCCGGGGCCGGGGGGGCGGGTTGGGCCGGGGCTGTTGCGGGCGCCGGGGGCGGGGTTTGGCCGGGGGTTTCGCCGGGGGCGCCTACTTCGGCGATGGGGGCGCCCATTGGGAGGGTTTCGCCCTCGGCGGCCAGCAGGCGCAGGAGTTCGCCCTCTACGGGGGAGGGGACTTCCATTGTTACTTTGTCGGTTACGATTTCTACCAGCGGCTCGTAGCGGCGCACGGTGTCGCCGGGCTGCTTTAGCCATTTGCCGATGGTGCCTTCTACTACGGATTCGCCAACGTGGGGGAGTTGTACCGTTACCGCCAATTGCTCACCACTCGCGCTTTTGGATTGGGGTTTGGGCTAAGGGATGGGTCGCTTCGTCTAGGGGTGGGATTCTTCGCTGCGCTCAGAATGACAGGGGGCGCGGCCGGGTGCTGGTTGGGATGGCCGGGTGCTGGTGTGGGTTCTGGGCTAAGGGATGGGTCGCTTCGCCTAGGGGTGGGATTCTTCGCTGCGCTCAGAATGACAGGGGGCGCGGCCGGGATGGCCGGGTGCTGGTTGGGATGGCTGGGTGCATGGTTGGGATGGCCGGGTGCTGGTGTGGGTTCTGGGCTAAGGGATGGGTCGCTTCGCCTAGGGGTGGGATTCTTCGCTGCGCTCAGAATGACAGGGGGCGCGGCCGGGATGGCCGGGTGCTGGTTGGGATGGCCGGGTGCTGGTGTGGGTTCTGGGTTAAGGGATGGGTCGCTTCGCCTAGGGGTGGGATTCTTCGCTGCGCTCAGAATGACAGGGGGCGCGGCCGGGATGGCCGGGTGCTGGCTTGGGATGGCCGGGTGATGTTCGGGATGACAAGGTGCTGGTTGGGATAGCCGGGTGCTGTTCGGGATGACAAGGTGCTGGTTGGGATGGCCGGGTGTTTGGTTTGGGATGGGTGGGTGCGAGTTTAGTAGGCGGCTAGGCGGCGTAGGGCGGTGGCTATTTTTGTTGGGTCGGGGATGTAGGCGTCTTCTAGGGTTTGGGCGAAGGGCATTGTTGGGACGTCGGGGCCGCAGACGCGGGCTATGGGGCCGTCTAGGTACTCGAAGGCTTGGTCGGCTACTAGGGCGGCGATTTCGGCGCCTATGCCGCCGGTTACGTTGTCTTCGTGGGCGATTAGGAGTTTGCCGGTTTTGCGGACTGAGGTCAGGATGGTTTCGCGGTCTAGGGGGGTTAGGGTGCGGAGGTCTATTACTTCGGCGTCTATGCCTTCGGGGGCTACTTCTTGGGCGGCTTCCAGGCAGTAGTGTAGGGTTAGGCCGTAGCTTACTATGGTTAGGGTGTTGCCGGGGCGTTTGATGTCGGCTACGCCTAGGGGGAGGGTGTATTCGCCGTCGGGTACTTCGCCGCGCACTAGGCGGTAGGTTTTTTTATGTTCTAGGAAGACTACGGGGTTGTTGTCGCGGATGGCGCTTTTTAGCAGTCCTTTGGCGTCGTAGGGGGTGGAGGGGGTGACTACTTTGAGGCCGGGGGTGTGAAAGAAGTGGGTTTCGACGTTTTGGGAGTGAAAGAGGCCGCCGCGGATGCCGCCGCCGTAGGGGATGCGGACGGTCATTGGGACTTGGACGGCGCCGTTGGTGCCGTAGCAGGAGCGGGCGGCTTCGCCGATGAGCTGGTTGACGGAGGGCCAGACGAAGTCGGAGAATTGTATTTCGGGTAGGGGGCGCTGGCCGCGGAAGGCGGCGCCTAGGGCGATGCCGACGATGGAGGCTTCGGCTAGTGGGGTGTCTATGATGCGGTCTTCGCCGAATTCTTCCATCAGCCCTTGGGTGGCTAGGAATACGCCGCCGCGTGCGCCTACGTCTTCGCCCATTACGAATACGGTGGGGTCGCGGCGCATTTCTTCGCGGATGGCTTCGCGGACGGCTTCGATTACGCTTTTGACTGCCACGGGTTGCGGCTCCTTGGTTGAGTCTTGCTTTTGCTTGGGTTCGCCCCCACCCTGGCCCTCCCCCGGAGGGGGAGGGGACTAAAGGGGTTTGACTGCTATGGGTTTAAGGCTGCTTGGTTGAGTCTTGCTTGTTCCCTAGGGGTTCGCCCCCACCCTAACCCTCCCCCGGAGGGGGAGGGGACTAAAGGGGTTTGACTGCTATGGGTTTAAGGCTGCTTGGTTGAGTCTTGCTTTTGCTGGGGTTCGCCCCCACCCTGGCCCTCCCCCGGAGGGGGAGGGGATTATGGGGGTTAGCCGGAATAGACCATTTGGTGGAGGGTGGAGACGTCTGGGGGGCTGGCGTTGTCGGCGGCGTCGGTGGCGGCGTCTACGGCGGCTAGGGCGTCGGCGGCGGCGTGGTCTATTTGTTCTTGGGTTAGGACGCCTTGCTCTAGCAGCAGGTTGCCGAAGGTGATGAGGGGGTCGCGCTGGCGGGCTTGGGTTACTTCGTCGGGCGGGCGGTAGCGGCGGTCGTCGTCGTCGGTGGTGTGGGACATAAAGCGCTCTACTTTCATTTCGAGGAGTACGGGGCCTTGGGCGCGGGCGCTGTTGATGGCTTCGCGGGTGGCTTCGTAGCAGCCGATAAAGTCCATGCCGTCAATGGCGAAGCCGGGGAAGCCGTAGCCGGCGGCGCGGCTGGCTACTTCCTCGACGCCCATTTGTTTGCGCTGGGGGACGGATATGGCGTAGCGGTTGTTTTCGCAGATGAAGATTACGGGGAGTTTGTGGACGGCGGCGAAGTTCATTGCTTCGTGGGTTTCGCCTTGGCTGGAGGCGCCGTCGCCGAAGTAGACCAGGACTACGGTTTGTTCGCCGCGCATTTTGCAGGCTAGGGCGTAGCCGACGGATTGGGTTAGGCCGGCGGCGACTACGTTGGAGATTTGGATGATTTTGCGGGGGAGGTCGGCGCCTTGGAGGGGGAACTGGCGGCCGTTGCTGTAGGGGTCGCCGGCTTTGCCCATAAAGGAGCGCATAACTTCTTCGGCGGTGATGCCGGCGGCGAATTTTAGGGCTAGGTCGCGGTAGTAGGGGAAGAGGAAGCAGTCGCCGTCTTTTTCGGCGGCGAGGAGGCTGCCTAATTGGGCGGCTTCGTGGCCTTGGCTGGAGGCGGCGATGGGCACTTTGCCTTGCCGGTTGAGGGCCCAGATGCGCTCGTCAATGGCGCGGCAGAGGGCCATGCGGCGGTAGTAGTCGGCGAGGTCGTCGCCGGAGAGGTTGGCGGGCAGGGCGCCGTCGGCTGCGCCGTTGCCGCGGGCGCGGGATTTTCGAGGTGGCATTGTATCTCCCAAGTGCGCCGGCCCCGTGGTTTTCAAGGCCCTGAAATGTGGTCGGGCCGGCCCCCGGCCCCGGACACAACGGGGTTAATTATAGCCAACGCAGGCCGTTGCCGCAAATGCTTTGGGTGGGGGATTGTCTGAATCAGGATTTTCAGGATTTGGGGATTTTCGGGATGGGGTTGGAATTGGGGTTTGGGGGATTTGTCTGAATCAGGATTTACCGGATTAGAGGATTTTCGGGATGGGGGTTTGGCGGATTTGGGGATTGTCTGAATCAGGATTTGGGGATTTTCGGGATTTTTCATCCGGCGAATCCGGGAATCCGGGGAATCCTGATTCGGGCGGTTTTCTTGGGGGTGGTGGGTGGACATAAAGTTTATGGGGAACACGGGGTTGGTGGGGGATACCCATTGGGGTTGGGATTGGGGGTTAGATACGGGGTTGGGATGGTTCTTAGATTCGGGCGGAAAGGTTGGGGAAACCGGGGGATATTGGGCTTTGAGGTGCGTTGACACTGGGCGGTTGGGGTTGGTAATTTCGGCCTGTTCTGCTGGCGCGGCGGGTTGGGACGGGCTTATGTTTACCGGGGGTTTGGGCGGCGGCGACCCGCTTGGCGGCTTTAACCGGCAGACTTAATGTGGGGCGCGGCGGTGTGGGGGGCGTGGGTTGGGAGTCCCGGGGAGCATAGGGCGGAATGAGCGATACATCAGCCAGGGAGGTCTGGCGGGCGGTGCTGGGCGATTTGCAGTTGCAGTTGCCGCGGCCCATATTTGAGACTTGGCTGAAGCCTACCGAAGGGGTGGGGCGGATTGGGGTTGAGGACGGGGGGCCGGCGTTTGTGGTGGAGGCGCCGACGCCTTTCGCGGTGGAGTGGCTGGAGCGGCGGATGTTTCACGCTTTGCAGCGCACTCTGGAGAAGGTGACGGGCGGCCCGATTCAGTTGCAGTTGCGGGTTAAGTCGGAGGGGATTTCCTACGCGGTGGAGCGGGCGGAGCTGCCGCCGGGGGTTAGCCAGGAGGCGAACCAGCCGCTGTTTGAGTTTCGGTCGCTGAATCCGCGGTATACGTTTGAGTCGTTTGTGGTGGGGCCTTCCAACCGGCTGGCGTTCAGCGCGTCGCAGGCGGTGGCGGAGACGCCGGGGGTGGCCTATAACCCGCTGTTTTTGTATTCGGGGGCCGGGTTGGGGAAGACGCATCTGCTCCAGGCGGTGGGGCGCACCTGCGCTTTGCGGGGTATGTCGGTGCTGTATGTTACTTCGGAGCAGTTCACCAACGAGTTTATCAGCGCGATTCGCACTCGCACTACGGAGGATTTTCGCAAGCGTTACCGCTCGGTGCAGATGCTGCTGGTGGACGACGTTCAGTTTCTCAGCGGGAAGGAACAGACGCACGAGGGATTTTTTCATACTTTCAATGAGTTGCATAACTCGGGGAATCAGGTGGTGGTGTCGTCGGACCGTCCGCCGCGGGAGCTGCCGCTGATGGAGGAACGGCTGCGCTCGCGTTTCGAGTGGGGGCTGATTGCGGACATTCAGCCGCCGGATTTGGAGACGCGGATGGCGATTTTGGCGAATAAGGCCGATGAGATGCACGTGGGGCTGGACGATGCGGTGATTGAGCTTATCGCCAAGCGGGTGCAGCGCAATATCCGGGAGCTGGAGGGGAGCCTGAACCGGATGGTGGCCTACGCGCAGTTGATGAATGTTGATATTACGCTGGATACTACGGAGCGCATTCTGAACGATGTTACGCCGGAGCAGACGCGCTCGTCGATTGAGCCGCAGCGGATTCTTAGCGAGGTGGCGGATTATTACGGGCTGGCGGTGGAGGAGCTGGTGGCCCGCAATCGCAAGCGGTCGGTGTCGGTGCCGCGGCAGGTGGCGATGTATCTGCTGATTCACGAGCTGGAGTTGCCGCCGACGCAGGTGGGGCGGCTGCTGGGGGGGCGCGACCATTCGACGGTGATTCACGGGGCGGGGAAAATCAACGGGGAAATGAATGAGGATAGCGGGTTGCGGCACGCGGTGCAGGCTATCAAGGAGTCTATATTCGCTTGATTTGTCTGCGTCGGGATTAGGGGATTTATTGGATGGGGGATCTTGGTTCGGACAATTGTTGTCGCTTTGAGGTAAGGGAAAGGTCTGACTGGCTGTGGTGGGATTCTTCGCTTTGCTCAGAATGACAGGTAGGTTGCTTGGGGTGGCAGGCGGCGGTAGGGGTCTGGCGGGCCGTGGTGGGATTCTTCGCTTTGCTCAGAATGACAGGTAGGTTGCTTGGGGTGGCAGGTAGGTTGCTCAGGGTGGTGGAGAGCGGAAGGGGTTTGGCGGGCTGTGGTGGGATTCTTTGCTTTGCTCAGAATGACAGATTTTTGCTCAGAATGACAGGTAGGCTTGCTTGGGGTGGCGGGGGGCGGAAGGGGTTTGGCGGTTTGTGGTGGGATTCTTCGCTTTGCTCAGAATGACAGATTTTTGCTCAGGATGACAGGTAGGTTGCTTGGGGTGGTGGGTGGGTTGCTTGGGGGGACGCGCCCGGCCTGGCCCTGGAGGGGGAGGGGATTTTTTGATTTTCCGGGGGGGTGGGGGTTTTGGGTCTGGGTTGGGGTTGTTGGTGGTGTGCAGTTGGGGTTGTTGGTTGTGTACAATGGGGGGGTGAAAACTCATGTTATTGTCAAGACTCATGAGCTGGCCCTGAAGGGGAAGAACCGGCCTTGGTTTATGCGGCGGCTTGCGGAGAATTTGCGGCTGGCTACCGGGGGGGCGGGGGTTAGCCGGGTTTGGCAGGGCCAGTTGATGATTGGCCTTACGCTGGAGGACGAAAGTCGCTGGGCGGAGGTGCGGGAACGGGTGCGGGACTGTTTTGGGGTCGCCAAGTTTTTTCTGGCATACGAGTTTCCGCAGGATCTGGGGCTGATACGGGATGCCTTGCGGGAACGGCTGGCGCCGGGCGGGTTCGGGTCGTTTCGTATGGTTACTAACCGGGGGGACAAGCGGTTTCCGATGACTTCGCCGGAGGTCAACCGGGAGATGGGGCGGTTTGTGGAGGGGTTGACGGGGGCTAGGGTTGATTTGTCGAATCCTGAGCTTTCGATATATCTGGATATTCAGGCGCGGGGGATACTGCTTTATTTTGACGAAACTCCGGCGTATGGGGGGCTGCCGGTGGGGGCCAGCGGGCGGGTGGCGGTGATGCTTTCGGGGGGGATTGATTCGCCGGTGGCGGCGTGGCACATGATGAAGCGGGGCTGCTCGGCCTTGTTCGTTCATTTTCACAGCTACCCGCTGGTTGACCGCTCGTCCATTGAAAAGGCGTCGGAGCTGGCGCAGCTTTTGGGGCGTCACCAGCGTCATTCGGAGCTGTTTCTGGCGCCGCTGTCGGAGATACAGAAGCGGGTTATCGTGGAAACGCCACCATCTTACCGGGTGCTGCTGTACCGGCGGTTTATGTTGCGTATCGCGGAGGCTCTGGCGCAGGGGGCGGGGGCGAAGGCCATCGTGACCGGGGAAAGCTGCGGGCAGGTAAGCTCGCAGACGCTGGATAACATAGCGGTGGTTGACCGGGTGGCGGTTATGCCGGTGCTAAGGCCGCTCATCGGGCTGAATAAAGAGGAAATCGTGGGGATGGCGCGGAACATCGGCACTTTTCCTATTTCGATTCAGCCGGACCAGGATTGTTGTTCGCTGTTTGTGCCGAAGCACCCGGAAACGCGGGCCCGGCTGCCGGTGGTGGAGCGGCTGGAGGCGGGGCTGCCGGTGGCGGAGCTGGTGGCGGAGTCTTTGGCCGGGGTAGTGCGCGAGCAAATCCCGTCGCCCTATGCGGGGTGACGGCGCATCAGGCGGGTGATGCCGGTGTATGGGCGTGGCTTGCCGTTGGACGGGCTGCTGAAGGGGGTTTCGCGCTCTTTTTATCTTACTATCCGGGTGTTGCCGCGGGGGGTGCGGCGGCAGGTGGCGGTGGCGTATCTGCTGGCCCGGGCGGCCGATACTATCGCCGATACCCGCGCTCTGCCCCCGGGGGAACGGCTGGAGCGGCTGCTGGCCTTTCGCGCTCAGGTGCGGGGGCCGGTGTCGGTGGCGGAAATCAGCCGTATTGTGGGGGCGGTTCACGGGCCGGGGGCTGCGCCGCCGGGCGCCGGGCAGGGCGTTACCGGGGGGGAAAGGGCGTTGCTGGGCAGCGTGGGCAGTGTGCTGGCGTTGCTGGAGGAGCTGCCGGAATCGGACGGTGCCCGGATTCGTTCCGTGGTCGTTACTTTGACGCGCGGGATGGAGCTGGATTTGACTACTTTCCCGTCCGAGGGTTCGGGTGACGTGGCGGCCTTGAAAACGCCCGGGGAGCTGGATTGCTATACCTATCTGGTGGCGGGGTGCGTGGGCGAGTTCTGGACGTCGGTGGCGATGGCGCATCAGGGTCGGCTTTCGGGCTGGGACGCCGAGGGGATGGGGGCGCTGGGGGTGCGGTTCGGGAAGGCTTTGCAACTGACTAATGTGCTGCGGGATGTTCCGCGGGATCTGCGGGCCGGGCGGTGCTATCTGCCGGAGCCGGAGCTGGCGCGGCTGGGGCTGGCGCCGGTGGATTTGCTGGATCCGGCCAATGCTGGCCGGGCTAGGGCGGCGCTTACGGCTTGGATTGGCGTTGCGCTGGGGCATTTCGAGGCGGCGGAGGCGTATCTGCTGGCTACGCCGCGCCGCTGTTTGCGGTTGCGGCTGGCGGTTTTGTGGCCGATTTTGCTGGGGCTGGCTACGCTGGAGAGGCTGGCTCGTAATGATGCTTGGCTGGACCCGGGGCGTCCTTCGCGGGTGAGGCGGCGGTGGGTTTATGGGATGATGGCGCGGTCGTTGCTGGCTGCGCCGTCGGATGTGTTGCTGCGCTTTTGGGTTCGTGGGCTGCGGCGTAGGGTGGAGGGGGCGCTGGATGGGGGGGACGGGGCTAAATAATGACGGGGTTAAATTACGAATCGCCAGGTTAGCAGGATTGTGCCGGCTATGACTAGGTAGAAGGGATAGGTGGAGAATGATTGGAACAGGGCCCATCGGAACCTTTGGGTTGAGTTGCCGCCGGGGGATATGCGGTAAAGGTCGGTTGTTTTTAGCTCTGAGCGGTGAAGCTTTTTTACGAAGGCTTTGTATGAGGCTATGTAGCCGCGCTCTAGGGAGAGGTAGTAGGAGTCGAGAATCCAGAATAGGACGGCCGGGGCTAGGGCTATGAGGGCGTGTTGGGGTTCGCCGGTGCGGGCTACCAGTACCAGGGTGGCGGCGACTAGGGTTACGCACCATAGCTTGCAGGAGCGGCTGTTTTCGGCCATCCGCTGGATTACGCCTTGCATTATTTCTAGGTGTTTTTGGACGGCGGAAGATTCGGGGTTCAGGTTTGGCTGCTCTGACATTAGGTTCTTTCCTGGACGGTCATCGGGGACGGTTGGGTTTGCTTGGGAGTATAGCACCCGGACTGGATGGGCGGGGGGTTCCTTGACGGCGGGTTGAATTGCTGTAACATTGGCCGTAGGCTGCTGGGTTGGGGGGATGGGGCGGGACGGGCGTATTTTCAGGGAAAATTTAGGCAGGTATGGGGGGATTATGGCTACTTTCGTGCACGTTTATACCGGGGATGATGGGCAGTCGGTTATTGAGGAGCGGGAGTTTGAGATGGAGGGCTTCGTGGATACGGAGGGGGCGCATGGGCTTTCGACGGCGGTAATCAACACTCCGGGGATAATGTTCAGGGTTTACGAACCCGGGTACTTTCTTGACTTTCATACTGCGCCGCGCCGCCAGTACAGCATTACCCTTACGGGCGAGATTGAGGTTGGGACGCCCGATGGGACCGTCAAGCATTATGGCCCGGGGACGGTGCTGATGGCGGAAGACCTTACCGGCACGGGCCATTCTACGCGCGTTGTTGGCACGGAGCCGCGCTTCGCCATCATTATACCGCTGGCGGACTAGGATGGCGGGGGCTGATTCGGGCGCGGGGTTGTTCCGGTGATTCTGTTCCGGTGATTTCGAGGTTGGGGGCTAAGGTTATGACCGCATACGGCAGTCTGAGCGGGGAGTTTAATCCGGCGGTTCCTACGCGCGTTGTCTTTGGACGGGGCAAGGTTGCCGGGTTGGGGCGGGAGGTGGCGGATTTGGGGGGAAAGCGGGTGCTGGTGCTGTCGGGGCGTAGCGTGGCGGAGCGGACGGATGCCGTGGGCCGGACGCGGGAGGCGCTGGGGGATGTGGTCGTGGGGGTTTATTCGGGGCTTACGCAGCGGGCGCCGCTGGCTGCGGCGGTGGAGGCGGCCAATTTGGCGGTTTCTTTGGGCGCGGATACTTTGGTGGGGGTGGGCGGCAGCACTATTTCCGACGCGGCGCGGATGATTGCGGTGCTGATGGCGGAGGGGGTCGCCACGGTGGAGGAATTGCGGGAACAGGGGCGGCGGCAGGACGGGATGATGCGCCCCGATTTGGACGGCAAGGCGCTGCCTTTGCAGGTGTCCATCCCTACTACGCTGTCGGCGGGGGAGTTCAATATGGGCGGCGGCAATGTGCTGGATGACGGGGAGGGGCATAAGATTCGGGTGGGGCATCCCCGGCTTTATGCCGACCTTATTGTGCTTGACCCGGAAATGACTGCCGGAACCCCGGACTGGCTGTGGCTGTCTACCGGGGTTAAGGCTCTGGATCACTGTATCGAGCGGCTGTATTGTAGGGGGAATCAGCCGGCGATAGACGCGCCGGTGCTGTCGGCGGCGGAAATGCTGTTTGAGGCGCTGCCCCGCTCGCGGCAGGCGGATGGGGACGCCGAGGCGCGGCTGCGGTGCTTGGTGGCGGCGTGGATGTCGATGATGGGGGCGCCGAACTTCGCCGTGGGGCTTAGTCATGCCATCGGGCATATCGTTGGGGTCAAGTATGGGGTGGGACACGGGTATACGTCATGCGTTACGCAGCCCTATGTTATGGAGTATAACCGGGCGGCGTCGGCGGCCAAACAGGGGCTGCTGGCCCGCGCCGCGGGTTATGACATCGCCGGGATGAGCGATGAAGGGGCGGCGGAGCTGGCGGCGCGGGCTGTGGACGATTTTATCTTGGGGTTGGGGATGCCCCATCGTTTGCGGGAGCTGGAGATACCGGAGGGGGATTTGCCGGAGATCGCGGCGCTGGTGCTGGGCGACCGGGGCTGCGAGACCAACGCGGTTGCGGTTACGGAGGCGGCGCAGGTGCTGGAGGTGCTGCGGCGGGCGTGGTAGGGGCGGGGGAAGTTGTCTGAATCAGGATTTGCCGGATTTGAGGATTTTCAGGAATTGTCTTGTCCGGTTAATTCTTTAATCTTGATTCATACAAATGGTTGGAATTTACCGGCATAGCTGAAGGAATGTTGTAAGGGAATTGCCGGGCAGAATCGCAGAGAACGGGGGGATTAGAATAGTAAGTTGGGATGATTGCGAAATTCCCTTTTGGCACCCTGAGCTAAGCGAAGGGTCTTGCCGTCCAAGGCGAGATTCTTCGTTCCGCTCAGAATGACAGGCGGGCGGAATGACAGGCGGGCGGAATGACAAGCAGCTAGAATGACAGACGGGCAGAAGGAGAGCGGGAAATGAGGTATGGATTTACGCTGCCGGGGCGGGGGCCTTTGGCTACGCCGGAAATTTTGGGGCGGATTGCCCGCCGGGGCGAGGAGTTGGGTTATGATGCGCTGTTTACCGGCGACCATATTTTGGTGCCGCGAAACATTGCTTCGCCTTATCCTTACACCGAGGGGGGCGAGTTTCCGGGGAGTCCGTCGGGGGAGTCTATGGAGCAGTTGACGCTGCTGGCGTTTCTGGCGGGGCAGACGTCGCGTATCCGGCTGGTGACTAGCGTCATTATCGTTCCCCATCGTAACCCGCTGGTGGCGGCGAAGGCGCTGGCGACGCTGGATGTGCTGTCGGGCGGGCGGCTGGTGGTGGGCGTGGGCGTGGGCTGGATGCGGGAGGAGTTTGAGGCCCTGGGCCTGCCGCCTTTCGAGGAGCGCGGCGCGGTCACTGATGAGTACATCAGGGCGTTCAAGGAGCTTTGGACTAGCGACGATCCGCATTTTCAGGGCAAGTATGTGAGCTTTGATAACATCAGCTTTCTGCCGAAGCCGGTGCAGAAGCCGCATCCGCCTATCTGGGTCGGCGGGGAGAGCCGCCCGGCACTGCGCCGCACCGCGGAACTGGCTGATGGCTGGTATCCGCTGGGTTCCAATCCTACTTTCCCGATGGGGACGCCGCAGCAGTTGGCGGCGGGGCTGGAGCGGCTGGCGGGCTATGCGCGGCGGTTCGGGCGGGATCCGGGGGAAATCGAGACGATTTACCGGACGCACCAGTTTGAGCTGCTGGACGCTCCGGCGGGCGATGGGCGGTTGCCGTTTGTGGGCGACGCCGGGCAGGTTGCGGCGGATGTGCGGGAGTATGCGGCGATGGGGGTGGGTTCGCTGGTGCTGGATTTCCTGCGGCAGACGGAGGATTTGGATGTGATGCTGGGGCGGATGGAGCGGTTTGCGGGGGAGGTTTGGGGGTTGGTGTAGGGGGGTGGGTGATGGTGGGTGTAGGGTTTTTTGTGCCGGGGGTAAGGGGCGCACGTTGGCCGCGGTGGGGCTGCCCTGGTTCCGGGGAGTATGGTGGGTGTAAAGGGCGCACGGCTGTGCGCCCCTACGAATTTGCTTGATCATAGATAGCAGCAGTTGGCGGCGGGGCTGGAGTGGCTGGAGCGGTTTGCGAGGGGAGGTTTGGCGCGGGCGTAGGGGGTGTTTATGATTGGCGTAAGGGCGCACGTTGGCCGCGGTGGGGCTGCCCTGGTTCCGGGGAGTATGGTGGGTGTAAAGGGCGCACGGCTGTGCGCCCCTACGAATTTGCTTGGGCATAGATAGCAGCAGTTGGCGGCGGGGCTGGAGTGGCTGGAGCGGTTTGCGAGGGGAGGTTTGGCGCGGGCGTAGGGGGTGTTTATGATTGGCGTAAGGGCGCACGTTGGCCGCGGTGAGTCTGCCCCGGTTCCGGGATTTTGGTGGGGGTAAAGGGCGCACGGCTGTGCGCCCCTACGAATTTGCTTGGTTATACGTAGTATCAGTTGGATGTGATGCTGGGGCGGATGGAGCGGTTTGCATGGAGGGTTGGGGGCGAGTGTAGGGGGTTTTTGTGCCGGGGGTAAAGGGGCGCACGTTGACCGTGGTGAGTCTCCCCCGGTTCCGGGGTTTTGCTGGGTGTAAAGGGCGCACGGCTGTGCGCCCCTACGAATTTACTTGGGCATAGATAGTCGCAGTTGGGTTGGGGTGGTTGGTGGCCTATGCCCGGCGATTCGGCGGGATCCGGATGATACTAGTCTACTCCCGGAAATCGCGCTGGTACAGCTCGTCCAGCCGCGTTAGGTGAGCGGGGGGTATGGGGGGGAGGTCTGGGCAGCGGGCTATTTCTTCGGCTTCGGGGGTGTTTTTTATGCCGGGGACGGTGGTGTGTATGTTGGGGTTCATTAGGCTGTATATCATTGCGGCTTGGGATAGGGTTTTTATGGGGCCGTCCAGCAGGAAGGTTAGGGTTGCGGCTTTGCGGAGGTCGGATTGCATTAGGGAGTCGTTGGGGGCGGGGGGGCGGTCTAGGGACGGGGTGAGGGCGCCGGCGGCGTGGGAGCGGATGCCGATTATGCCCATATTTAGGGTTTTGGCTAGGGGTATGATTTGGCCGTTGTCGAATATGTCGGCGGCGGGCGGGGGCGGTTCTTGGGCGGTGCGGTTGAGCAGGTTGTAGTAGGCCAGGACGGTGTCGTATTCGTTGCTTTCTATAATCCGGCGCATTGTTGGGACGTGGTGATCCATTGCCGAGAGGCCGATGTAACGGGTTTTGCCGGATTGTTGCATTTCTTTGTAGGCGTCCAGCACCGGGCCGAGGGCGTCATCGGCGGAGAGGGAGTTGGGGGCCTCGCCGCGGTGTTGGGTGAAGCGGTTGTGGACGTGCAGGACGTCTACGGAATCCCGCCGGAGCCGGGTTAGGCTGGCGTCTACGGAGCGGCGCACCGCCCCGGCTATGTCGTCCATTTCGTCGGCCCGGAGGCGCACTTTGGTGGCGATTACTACGGGTTCGGGGCGGTCTTGTAGGGCTTTGCCTAGGGCTTCTTCGGCCTTGCCGTCGCCGTAGGCCGGGGCTACGTCGAAGAAGGTTATGCCGAGTTCCAGGGCCCGATGCACGGAGCGGATGGCTTCTTGTTCGGTGGTGGGGCCCCAGACTTGGCCGATGCCGCCGCCGCCGAATCCGGCGCGGGAAACGGTTAGGCCGGTGCGGCCTAGGGTGGCGTATTGCATAGTGTTAATTCCTTCCTGCCACTGTCGCGGGCGAAAGCCTTTGGCAAGTGATGATATAGGCGCGGCGGATTTCTTTGCCGAACAATTCTACGTCGATTAGCTCAACTAGGTCATGCTCGATTTCCAGAGCATCTTGGATTGGTGTCAGGCCGGGGGAATCGGGTGCCAGTAGCATACTGCCGGGGAATTTCCACCACTTTTCGATTTTCAGCACTTTGCTGACGCCTTTGGAATAGGCTTTCCGCGCGGGGTTGTGGTAGTCGGTTGACCACGGGGCCGCCGCGGTTACGTTCCAATCGTTGCCGGATTGGAGATAATCGTCGTAGGCTGTCCACAGGAATCCGAAGAATACGAAAGGGCCATGCTCCTCGGAAAATTCACGCTCGAATTTAACCAGCCCTTCAATCGTGGGTTTGTAGTTGACGAGTATCGGCTTCACAATGCCTCCAAGATACGCCCGGCAGGGCGTATTTTATCAGCTAAACAATCTCCGTTAAACAACCTCCGCGGCCTTTGGGGATTCGCGGCGTTTGGCGGTGACGATGTAGACGCGCTCCATATCCATATCGAAGAGCTGGCAGAGGATTAGTTCGACTAGTCCGTGTTCGACTTCGTAGTCTTCCTGAATTTCTTGGATGCGGGAATCGTCGGGTTCCAGTATGGGTAGGGCGTGGAGGTCAAACATTTCGTCTTTCGCCATATTGCGCCGGACACCATCCATAATCAGGGTGTAGGAGTCCATTGTGTCCTGCGGCAGCCAGGGGGCGGACACCACCAAATCCCAAATGTCGCGCATGGTGTCTTCCCGGAAGCAGGCCGCGAATAGCGAAAAGTCGCCGTGTCTGTCTGAGAGATCCTGTTCCGTTGCTACGAGGTTTTTGGTAAATTTTTTTCTGCTCTTCATATTGACTCCTTGACGAGCTTCATCTGCTCCATTAGAAGGGCTGCGCTCAACCGGGTGGCGCTGCCGGGGGGCCGGTATCGCAGATCAGGGCTCCATTGACTCACTGCCCGCCAGGTATTGGTCATAGACTCGATGATTCTGTTTTCTTGTCCGCTGAGGCGGAGCAGCACTTTTAGGTCGTGGGTTCGGAAAGACTGATAATCGCGGAACTCGCGGTTGGTTGCGGGATAGCCGTCCCAATTCATAGTTTCGCAGATCCGGGCTTTCAAGGCCAACTCTACGGCGTAGCCGCAGAGGTAAACTACGCCGTCATACCGCCCGGCGTTGAAGAGGGCTTGGGCGTCATCCAGCCGGGCGGCGGAAACGGCGCGGAGTTCGGCTACGGTCAGCATACTAGGCGGGGTCGCCCTCGGCCAACTGGAAGTGGATGCCGTGGGAGCTGGCGGTTTCGATGTTGAGGGTCTGGTAGCCGAAGGGGCTTACGGATGGGCCGTCGCCGCGCAGGTCGTTGCCTTTGGATTTGAGGTCGGCGAATATGGCGTCTATGCCATCTACGCCCCAGGCTACGTGCATTACGCCGGGGCCGGTGGCTTGCAACTGGCGGGCCATTGGGGTGTCGTCGCGCAGCGGCTCGAAAAAGTCTACTAGGGTTTCGCCGATGCGGTAGAGGATGGACTTGAAGCCCCGGTCATCGAATTCGTCGCGGGATATGGGGGTTAGAGAGAAGTTGCGCTCGATATAGGTTGCCATGTCGTCTACGCTTTCGACAACGTAGGTGACGTGGTGGACTTTGTTCAGCATAATGTCCTCCGTGGTTTATAATCGGGCTTGTGGCGGGCCGGCGATGGGGTGATGGGGCTGGAGCAAGGGTAGGGGTTTTTGTTGCCGGATACAAGCCTTGGTTCGGTGGGGTGGGATTCTTCGCTGCGCTCAGAATGACAGAGCTTTGCTCGGGATGACAGAGCTTTGCTCAGAATGACAGACTTTCGCTGAGGGTGACAGAGCTTTGCTCGGGATGACAGACTTTCGCTGAGGGTGACAGACAGGAGAATGGTTATGCCTTTTTTCGTTGCTGATGATGGGGTGAAGATACACTACGAGGTTGCGGGTGAGGGGGCGCCTTTGGTTCTGGGGCATGAGTTTGCCGGGGATATTGGCAGTTGGGAGCCGCAGGTTAATTTTTTTGCCCGGCGTTACCGGGTTGTTACTTATTGTCATCGGGGATATCCGCCGTCGGATGTGCCGGATGACCCGGGGGCGTATTCGCAGGAGCGGCTGGTGGCCGATTTGCGGGGTTTGCTGGGGCATTTGGGGGTGGAGCGGGCGTATGTGGGCGGGCTGTCTATGGGGGCCGGGGTTGCTTTGAGTTTCGGGATTGCTTACCCGGAAATGTGCCGGGCCTTGATTGTGGCGTCTACCGGAACGGGCTCGACCGAGCCGGAGCAGTTTCTGGAGTCGTGGCGGGAAAGCATCGCGCAGATACGGGATGAGGGTATGGCCGGGTTCGCCGACAGCTACGCTAATGGGCCGGCGCGGGTGCAGTTCCGGCGCAAGGATCCGGTGGGCTGGCAGAAATTCCGCGACGGGCTCGCCGGACATTCGGCGCAGGGTTCGTCGCTGACGATGGGGGGCGTGCAGATGCGCCGCCCGACGGTGTATCAACTGGAGGAGGGGATGCAGGGGCTGGCCGTTCCGTCGCTGCTGATGGTGGGGGATGAGGACGAGCCTTGCCTGGAGCCGATGCTGTTTATGAAACGGTGTATTCCTCGCAGCGGGCTGGCGGTTTTCCCGCAGAGCGGCCACGCTATCAATCTGGAAGAGCCGGCGTTGTTTAACCGCACTGTGTTGGATTTCCTGACGGCGGTGGAGGTTGGGGGTTGGCCCCGGCGCGGTTGAGCGGGCCGGGGCTTGGGCTGGCTACTCTTGTAGTGCTGCGATGATTTTTTGTAGCTGTTGGCGGTCGTCCTCGGTGGGGGTTTCCATGCCGAAGACTATTTCGTTGAGCAGGCCGCCGTAGCGTTCTTTGACGGCGGCGGCTAGGTCGGCGTATTCCACGGCTATGGTGAACTTGTCTAGGATGTCGTCGGTAATGAGGCCGGCCATTTCATCCCATTGGCCTTTTAGGGACATTTCGTGCAGGCGGACGCCTACGTCCTCGAATCCGTGGGTTTCTAGGACTGTGGAGTAGGTGCGGGTGGAGGAATAGAAGGCGATTTGCCGCCGGACGGCGTGTTTTCGCTGTTCGATGACGGCTGGGTTGGGGCCGGTGATGATGAAGCCGGAGCCGCTGAGGTTGACGGCGTTTGGGGGGCGTCCGGCGCGGGCTGCGCCGTCGGCGATGGGGGGCAGCACCCGCTGTTTCAGAAATTCCGGCGAAATCAGGGGGTGGAGGGACAGGCCATCGCAGACTTCCCCGGCGACGCGGCAGTTGTAGGCGTTGACGGCGCTGATGAACACGGGCGGGCGCGGCTGCTGGGACGGGCCGGGGCTGAAGAAAGGGGTCATCAGGGAAAAGTTGTAATGCTCGCCGTGGTAGGCCAGCCGGGTTCCGTTCTGCCAGGCGTCCCAAATGGCGTGGAGGGACTGGACGTATTCGCGCAGGCGGGGGCCGGGGGAGGTCCATTGGGCGGAAAAGCGGCGCTCGATGTGGCCTTTGACTTGGGTTCCCAGCCCTAGGCGGAACCGGCCGTTGGAAAGTTCCTGCAAGTCCATAGCGGCGTAGGCGAAAACCATGGGGGAGCGGGGGAAGGCGATGGCTACGCGCGGCTCTAGGGTTACCCGCGAGGTGGCGGTGGCGGCCAGGGCTAGGGGCAGGAGGGGGTCGTGGCCGGTTTCCTCGGTGCATAGGCCGTCGTAGCCGATGCTTTCGGCCCAGCGGGCTTCGTCGGGAATGCCTTTGATGTTGGCGGTGGTTAGGTGGTATAGCACCCGGAATCCCATTGTTTCCTCTCTACAAACAGACTTTTTTAACGCAGAGGGCGCAGAGGTTACGCAGAGGGCGCAGAGGATTTTGGGTTGTCGGGGGTGGTTTTTGCGTTCTCTGCGTAATCTACTTTGGGAGATGGCTAACGGGCGGTGAAGCCGCCGTCTACTACCAGCTCGGTGCCGGTGATGTAGGAGGCTTCGTCGGAGGCTAGGAACAGGACGGCGTTGGCTACTTCGATGGTGCGGCCTTCGCGCCCCATAGGGACGTCGTTAATCAGCCTTTCGCGGCGGGTGTCGCCGCGCTGGAAGGAGGTCAGCATTGGGGGCATCATGCCGGGGTGCACCGAGTTTATGCGGATGCCATCTTTGGCGTGTTGCACTGCGGTGGCTTTGGTGAGCAGCCGCACGGCGCCTTTGGAGGCGTTGTAGGCGGGATGGACGGCTTCTTGACCGACGATGCCGGAGATGGAGGAGATGTTGACGATGGAGCCGCCGCCGGCCTTTTGCATTTCGGGGACGGCGTGTTTGGTGCCTAGGAAGACGCCGCGGGCGTTGATGTCGAGCAGGCGATCCCAGGCGTCGGTGCTGCGGAAGTCGGTTTCGCCGCTGCCGCTGATGCCGGCGTTGTTGACCAGGACGTCGAGCTTGCCGTAGCGGGCGACGATTTGGGCTACGGCGGCGACCCAGGAATCCTCGTCGGCCACGTTTAGGTTGACGAACATAGCGTCGCCGCCGGATTCGGCGATTTCGGCTTCGACTCGCTGGCCGTCCTCTTGGCGGATGTCGCCGATGACAACTTTTGCGCCCTCGCGGGCGAACAGGCGGCACTCCTCTGCGCCCATACCGTTGCTGCCGCCGGTTACTAGGGCTACCTTGCCTTCCAGTCGCATAATAACTCCCCTTGGCGGATTTTCCGCGCCAAAACTTGGGTATCTGCCGGTTCGCGCCCGGTTCGTGCTAGGATACTCCAAATGGGCGGCACTTCGCAGTACCAGCTATGGTTTACACAATGATAGCTTACAGGCATACCTTACACGAAAATACCGGGAGGGGCGCACTATGGAAAGCGGATTCGTTCAGGCCGGGGATGTCCGGTTGCAGTATTTGGAGGAAGGGGACGGGCCGGAAACGGTGGTTCTGGTGCATGGCTACGCATCGTCGGCGATTCTGTGGCGGTACACGATGGAGCGTCTGGCGGCGTCGGGGCGGTTCCGGGTAATCGCGTTCAACAACCGGGGGGCGGGCGATTCCGACCGGGGCGGCTCTGAGGACGATTATACGGTGCAGTCTTTCGCCGCCGACTTGCATAACGCGGTGTCGGCGCTGGGGCTGGGAGATTTTGTTCTGGTGGGCCACTCTATGGGCGGGGCGACGGTGACGCAGTTTGCTATGGAGCATCAGGGGTTGTTGCGGGCGCTGGTTTTGCTGAATTCGGCGCCGCTGGCCGGGCGCACGCTGGCGGCCAATTGGGAGGAGGATTTGCGGGCCTCTTTCGCCGAGGGCGGTTTGACGCGGGGCGATATGGGGTTTCAGGCGGCTCATGTTAGTCAAGACTTTGTGGACGAAGTGAACGCTATAATCCTGCGGAATCCCATTGAGCGGGCCATCGGCGGGCGCCGCTCGATGGGCGCTCTGCGGCTGCGCGACCGGCTGGGGGAGATTGCCGTTCCTACGATGGTGGTGGGGGGAGACCGGGACACCACGGTGGGCGTGGACAATATCGTGGCCGAATATCTGGGGCTGCCCGAGGCTACGCGCCATCTGCACATATTCCACGGCATCGGTCACAGCCCCAACGTGGAGGTTCCGAAACGGCTGGCCGGGGTGCTGGAGCGGTTCACGGCGGGGGTGATGGCGGGTGATGCGGTTGGGGTAAAATAGCGGTATGCCGCGCCGTTACCGGCCTAGGGAGGTTATCCGGGTGCTGCTGCGGTTGGGGTGGGTGCGTGTCAGACAAAGGGGCAGTCATGTTAGACTGTCAAAGCCTGATGGCAGCTATCCAGTGTCGGTGCCTGTTTCAGATCCGGCACTGGATCCTGGCACATTTAATTCGGTAGCCAGAAAATGCGGGATGAGCGGCCCGCAGCTTATGGCTTTGATGGAGGAATACGCGTAAATGGCGGCGAAGAAAATCACTGTAGTAGTTTACCCCGGCGAAGACTGCTACGTGGCTTATATGCCCTTGTTCCCCGGATGCACCACGCAGGGGGATACTGTGGAGGATGCGTTGCGGATGGCGAAAGAGTCGCTGGAGTTGTCGCTCTGCGAACCTGACGATTTCGACTTGTGGGCGCTGGACGCATATTCGGATGACGTGGTGGTTGGGACGGTAGAGGTTGAGTTTCCGGTCGCGCCGGGGCCTGATTGGAAGTTTGGGGAAGATGCGCAGCGGGCGGCGGAGGTTCTTTGACGGTCAAGAAGAAAGTAACCGTAGTCCTGTTCCACGATGGCGAATCCGGCGGCTACGTTGCGATTATGCCGACTTTTCCCCATTGCACCACGCAGGGGGATACGGTCGGCCATGCCCTTGCTATGGCGAAGGAATGCCTGGAATTGAATTTGAGAGAACCTACCGACTGGGATTTGTTCGATTTGGATAATGCCTATTCGGAACACGTGGTGGTTGGCACGGTAGAAGTTGACGTGCCGCCCCGTCCCGAACCGGCCAAGTCCGAAGAAGACGCGGCAATCCTTGATGCGGCGGTTGCTCTTATAACGGAGGATTAGGATGCGACTGGAAGGTAAAGTTGCTCTCATCAGTGGGGGGGCGCGGGGGCAGGGGGCCGCCGAGGCGCGGCTGTTTGCCCGCGAAGGGGCGGCGGTGGTCATTGGCGACATCCTGGACGAAGAGGGGCTTAAGCTGGAGGCCGAAATCCGGGAATTGGGCGGGCAGGCCAGCTTTGTACACTTGGACGTTACCGACCTGGAGCAGTGGGAGAACGCGGTAGGGCAGGCCGTTGAGCGATACGGCAAGCTGGATGTGCTGGTGAACAACGCGGGCATTGGCAGCACGGAAACGGGCGGGCCGGACGCCGCGCCGCTGCATGATGTTCCGGCGGAAATCTGGGACCGGATAATGGACGTCAACAGCAAGGGCGTTTTTCTGGGAACCCGGGCTGCCATCCCGGCCTTGCGGGCGGCGGGCGGCGGCTCCATCGTCAACATATCGTCCATTGCCGGGCTGGTGGGGCTGGGCTTTAACAGCGGGGCGTCGGTGGCCTACGCCGCGTCCAAGGGTTCGGTGCGGCTGCTGACCAAGTCCACGGCGGTTCAGTACGGGGTTGAGGGGATTCGTTGCAACTCGGTGCATCCGGGGTACATAGACACCGCTATGACTCAACGGATGCTGAGCCAGCCGGAATATCGCGCCGCCCGTGTCGCCGAAACTCCCATACGCCGCATCGGGACGGTGGACGACATCGCCAACGGGGTGCTGTTTCTGGCGTCGGATGAATCGTCCTTTATGACCGGCAGCGAGCTGGTGCTGGACGGCGGGTTTACGGCGCAGTAGCTTGGGCGTGTGGTACACTGGCGGCGTGCAGGCGGAACCGATTGGGGCGGATACGGAAAGTCCGCCCCAATGTTTTGCGCTAATCCAGGAGCTGGCGGAATTGGATAAGAAAAAGGTGACGGTGGTTGTGTTTCCCGATGAGGACGGCGGCTATACCGCGGTGATGCCCTACTTTTCCTGCCATTTGGTGACGCGGGGCTATTGCCTGACGGCGCAGGGGGAGACGGCCGATGAGGCGCTGGCCGAGGCTCGGGAGCGGCTGGAGGGGTTCTTGGCTTGGGCGGGCGCGGAGGGTCGGGAGAGGCTGGAGTGGGGGCTGCTTGAGGGGCTGGAGGTGCGGGAGCTGGAGGTGGATGGGCCGGGGTAGGGGTGGGGTTATACCTTAACCGCGTGTTGGGAGAGAGGTTCGTTGAGCTTGCCGGTGATGACGCTGTCGCCTTGCAGTTGGCATTCAATTCCCAGCAACTTGCCCAGCTCATGCTGCAAGCCGACTCCGCCCCAGCTCAGATGCCGATCGGTTTCGACCACGATGTCAATGATGCTGTCTTTCGTGGCGATGCCGGCGGCATAATTGCCTACGATATAGAGGGCTGTGATGCCCTCTTCTTCTCGCAGGCGCGGCATTTGCGCCCGCAATTTTTCCAACACTTCCGTTAGGGAAGGCGGGTCGTGCGACAGCCGGTATATGAGGTCATCCGGTTCCCGCTCTAGGGAATGGCCGCATTCGAGGCAAAAGCGGTCGGGGCCAAAGGGGCCGGCCGGCTCGCCGTAGGGTTGGAAAATACGTCCGTTGCGTTCCGTCATTTCGTCTTCACGTTCCTGTATCGCCTCTTCGGATACCTTGTCTTCCACCATCAAGAGAATTGCGAAACTCCCCTTTGGCGCCATGAGCGGAGCGAAAGCTCTCGCCGCCCAAGGCGGGATTCTTCGCTTTGCTCAGAATAACAGACAGCTTGCTCAGAATGACAGACATTTTACTAGAATGGCAGGTATTTTATTAGAATGGCAGACATTTTATTAGAACGTTCCGGTTGGCCGTTTTTTCTTTGGGCGAGGGATGCTGCGGGTATAGTTGAAAGCCGGGCTTGTTGAGCCCGGCTTTTGTTTTGCGCCTTAACCGCTGAATAGTGGAAGGGAGATTTGGTTTTGTTCAAGAGGGGTTAACAGGTTCCCCGGCTTTGGACCGGGGGTTCGGTGGACTTTCTCAGGGAACCTCTCCGTGGGCCTGGGAGCGCTGATGCGCTCGATCGCGGGGCCTTGCGGCCCATTGGCTTTCGGGAGGGGGACACCCACCGATCGACCTGGGAGTTGGGCGCCGCCCCGGTCCCGGCGATGCCGGGGCAACGGGCGGGGCCGTATGCTCCTTAAAGGAGGTGATCCAGCCGCACCTTCCGGTACAGCTACCTTGTTACGACTTCGTCCCAGTCACCAAACCCGACCTCGGCGCCTGCCTCCCTTGCGGGTTAGCTCAGCGACTTCAATCGTTCTCGGCTTCCATGACGTGACGGGCGGTGTGTACAAGGCCCGGGAACGTATTCACCGCAGTATGCTGACCTGCGGTTACTAGCGATTCCGCGTTCATGCAGGCGGGTTTCAGCCTGCAATCCCAACTGAGGCCGGCTTTGGTGGGATTGGCTCCAGCTCGCGCTTTCGCAGCCCATTGTACCGGCCATTGTAGCGTGTGTGTAGCCCAGGACATAAGGGCCATGATGACTTGACGTCATCCCCACCTTCCTCCTCCTTGTGGGAGGCTGTCTCGCTAGAGAAGATAACTAGCGACAAGGGTTGCGCTCGTTGCGGGACTTAACCCAACACCTCACGGCACGAGCTGACGACAGCCATGCAGCACCTGTGAAGGCTTCCGGAGTTACCCCCGGATCGTTCCCCTTTCGGGGTTCTACTACCGACATGTCAAGCCCTGGTAAGGTTCTTCGCTTAGCATCGAATTAAACCACACGCTCCACCGCTTGTGCGGGCCCCCGTCAATTCCTTTGAGTTTTAGCCTTGCGGCCGTACTCCCCAGGCGGAATGCTTATCGCGTTAGCTTCGGCACAGGAGGGGTCGATACCCCCTGTACCTAGCATTCATCGTTTAGGGCGTGGACTACCTGGGTATCTAATCCAGTTTGCTCCCCACGCTCTCGCGTCTCAGCGTCAGGCACGGCCCAGAAAGCCGCTTTCGCCACTGGTGTTCCTCCCGATATCTACGCATTTCACCGCTACACCGGGAATTCCGCTTTCCTCTACCGCCCTCAAGCGAGGTAGTATCCCTTGACCTCTCCCAGTTGAGCCGGGAGCTTTCACAAGAGACTTACCAAGCCGCCTACACGCTCTTTACGCCCAGTAATTCCGGGTAACGCTTGCTCCCTACGTATTACCGCGGCTGCTGGCACGTAGTTAGCCGGAGCTTATTCCCCGGGTACCGTCCTTTCTCTTCCCCGGGAAAAGGGGTTTACGGCCCTAGGACCTTCATCCCCCACGCGACGTCGCTGGGTCAGGCTTTCGCCCATTGCCCAAAATTCCCTGCTGCTGCCTCCCGTAGGAGTGGGGGCCGTGTCTCAGTCCCCCTCTGGCTGATCGTCCTCTAAGACCAGCTACCCGTCATCGGCTTGGTAGGCTTTTACCCCACCAACTACCTGATAGGACGCGAGCCGCTCCTCCGGCGCCCGAAGGCTTTCATCCGGCAGCCGGGGCATACCGGATCGTATGCGGGATTACCCTCAGTTTCCCGAGGCTATACCCCACCGGAGGGCACGTTACTCACGCGTTACTCAGCCGTCTGCCACTTGCCCGAAAGCACGTTCGACTTGCATGCATTAAGCGCGCCGCCAGCGTTCACCCTGAGCCAGGATCAAACTCTCTAAACAGAACTTACCTAGCTTCCTTCCACTATTCAGTTGTTAAGGTGCTTGGCCGCTGGGCGGTTTCTGCCGCCGCAGTGGTCAAGTTCGAGTATCATAGTCGGCCTTGCGCCGTTTGTCAACACCCTTTTTCCGTCATTTCCCAAATTCGTCCAAATTCGCGCTTGGCGGCCCGCCGCGGCCCGCCGGTAGGCTATACTTTCCGGTGGACGGAACAGCCGGCGGGGGGAAATCCGCCGAGTTAAGGAGGGAAATCGTGAGCGTGGTCAAAATCAACGCTATCACTGTGCCGGAGGGCCGGGGCCGGGAGCTGGAGGAGCGGTTCGCGCGGCGGGCCGCTGCGGTGGAGAACGCGCCGGGGTTTGAGGGTTTCGAGCTGCTGCGCCCGGTGGGGGGCGAAACCCGCTATTTCGTTTACACCCGCTGGGAGTCGGAGGAGGCTTTTCAGGACTGGTTTAACAGCCAGGCTTTCCAGCAGGGTCACGTGCAGGCCAGCCGCGAGAGCAGCGGTTCGCCCATCGGCACCGCCGCCGACTTGCTGTCTTTCGAGGTGGTGACCAGCACCGGGCCGACGGGGGAGTAGGGCGGGGGCGGCGGGCGCCGGGCGTGCTATGATGGTTGGCGGCGGTATCCTGTGTTGGAAAGGCGCTCCGTGAACGATATACCCATTCCGCAGATGCTCAGGGAGTTCGGCATTGCCGACGGCGCTTCGCAACAGTTGGCGCGGGAGTCGCTGGCCGAGTGGGGCCTTATGACGCGGCCCAACCGGCAGCGCATTGCGCGGTATAAGCGGGATGACGCTTTGGAGGCGCTGTCGGAGTCGTTTTTGTGGCATTGTAGCAACGGTGACTGCCGGACGGCGGCCCGGGGGGCCCCGCCGGGGACTCCGCCGTTGCTGGTGGAGCAGCCCCACTGCTCGGTGTGCGGCGGTTCGCGGGATAGCAGCGCACTGGCGCGGATGGCGGGGGCGCTGGCGGCGGCCCGGCTGTCGCGGGTGCTGGTGGTGGGCGGGACTGAGAACAAGTGCCGCGAGATTCAGGGGAAGTCGCCCGGCGGGATTGAGTGGCGGTTTGTGGACGGCAAGGCGGCCCGCCCCGACCGGCTGCTGCGCTCGGACCGGGAATGGGCCGAGGTTATTGTGCTGTGGGCCAGCACGGTGCTGGACCATCGCGTTTCGGCCCATTTCCCGGCCAAGGGCGACGACCGGGTTATTACGGTTCCGCGCCGGGGCATCGCCGCTTTGGCGGAGGCCGTGACCCGGCACGTTGGATAGGCGCGTTATACTGTGTCCCCGGCGTTTTTAAGGAGGAAAGGCTATGCAGGACACCGCAATCGTGACGCTGATTGCGTCTGCCTGGGCGACCCTGGCGACTTTGATTGGCTCCATCGCCATCGTCTACTACCGGCTGGGCAGGCTGGAAGGGAAGCTGGAGGAGGGGCTGGCGGCCAACAGAGCGATGACTGCTGCCGAGGGCCAGCGGCTGTCGGAAAAGATGGATTTGGATTACGCCCGGCTGTCGCAGAAAATGGATTTGGACAATGCCCTGCTTTCGCAAAAGATGGATGCTTTGCACGCGGAAGCGAAGGCTGATAATGCCCAACTGTCGCAGAAAATGGATTTGGACAACGCCCGGCTGTCGGACAAGATGGATGCTTTGCACGCGGAAGCGAAGGCTGATAATGCCCGGCTGTCGGACAAGATGGACTCGGACAATGCCCGGTTGTTGGACAAAGTGGATGCTTTGCGCACGGAAGTGAAGGCGGATTATGCCCGTCTAGCGGAAAGGATGGACACTCAGCACGCGGAGACTGTGTCGGAAATCAGGCGGTTGGTGGATGCCTTTGTTTCTCACTCGCACGAACCCGATGGGAACATAATTTTTCGGGTTCCGCCGGGGAGCGGGACGAGGTAAATCGGCGGATGGGTGCCGGGTAGTCCGTTATCAGAGGGGGAGGAAACCGCGGCCGTCCACTATGGGCGCGTTGCTTGGTTGGGGGGTTGCGTTGTGTAGGGGGCGGGCGGCTTGCAGTGGGCGGTATCCGGCGATCTCGAATTTTGCCTTTGCCTGCCATTGTTGCCTTACCGGGCGGGAATCGGGCGGCGGGGTATCGGGCAGGTAGAGTTCCGCGGAATATAGCAGGGGATTGCCGGTATGGGCGGCGGTGTTTTCGCAGAGGATGGCGGTTTGGTATACCTTTTCCGATGTGTGTTCGTGGTAGCCGTCCAGCACTGTTGGGGCGAAACGGGTGGTTAGCAGGGATAGGTACAGGCGTCCGCGGCGTATTTGGAAGGGTTCCAGGGGCAGCAGCTTGACTTGCAGGCGCACAAGCTGTCCTTCGACAAGCTCAGGGCTGGCGGGCGGTTCTGGGTCGAGGCGGAGGTCGGCTTTGGGGCGGCGGAAGCGGCGCGGGATTCGGGGCGGGGTCATCCGCGATATTAGGGGGCCGCGCCGCCGGACGCCTAGCCGAACATCTGGGACGGCAGGAAGGTGCTGATGGGCGGAAAGGCTATCAGGATTATCAGGGCGACTATGGACAGGAAGAAGAAGGGCAGGATTCCGCGGAAAATGCTTTCTAGGGTCAAGTCTTTGCCCTCGGGCATCTGCACCGCTACGGAGCGGACGGTGTAGACGTTCAGGCCCACCGGGGGGGTAATCAGGCCGATTTCGATGGACATTATCACCAGCATGGCGAAGTAAACCGGGTCTATGCCCAAGCCGACGATGATGGGATGCACGATGGGCAGGGTGATGGACATCATAGATATGGAGTCTTGGAACATTCCTAGGAAGACGTACATCACCAGAAACAGAATCATAATGAGCAGGGTGGGGATGTTGGCGGCGTGGACGATTTCGACGAATTCGCCGGGCAGTCCGGTGAGAACCAGGAAGCGGGCGAAAATCATTGCGCCGATGAGGATGAAGAATACTAGGGCCGAGGTTTGGGCGGCTTCTTTCATTGCTTGGCTGAAACGCTCCCAGTTCAGCCCCGGCTTTTCCAGATGGGTTGCGCCCTCGGCCATTGGGGGGCGTTCCGCGCCGGAATCGTCGTTGGCGGGGGTTGCGGCCGGGGCGGTGGAGGCCGCGGAGGCGGTTTCGGTGCGGAAAACCCACCGCTCCACGAAGGGGGCTATCAGGGCCAGCACTAGGGCGCCGGCGGCGCCGGCGGCCCCGGCCTCGGTGGGGGTGAATATGCCGGTGTACATTCCGGCGATGATGCCCACTACCAGAATGACGATGCCGACCACTCCCACGGTGGCCTTGAGCCGCTCCATAAAGGGCGGGGCGTAGTCGGCCCGGGGGGCGCGGTCGGGGTAGCGGGTGGCGACGGCGACGATGCCGGCGGTGAAGATCAGGGTTAGCAGAATCCCGGGGCCGACGCCTGCGATTAGCAGCTTGCCAATGGACTGCTCGGTAAGGATTCCGTAGACAATCATCAAGGCGCTGGGGGGTATCAGCATACCCAGCATTCCGGCGGCGGCGATGGTGCCGCAGGCGAAGGCTTTGTCGTAGCGGCGGCGGTTCATTTCCGGCAGGCTGATGCGGGTGAACACGGCGCAGGCCACGACACTGGAGCCGGTGCAGGCGGCGAACATCGCGTTGGCCCAGGTTGTGGCGATAGCCATTCCGCCCGGCAGGCGCCCCACCCACTTGTAGGCGGCGTCGAAGGCCCGGGCGGACAGCCCGGCGTGCATGGCGAACAGCCCCATAATGATGAACAGGGGCAGGATGGCGAAGGCGTAGACGTTGGTGGTGGAGTAGGGCGTGGTGGTGAACAGGGCGAGGGCCAACTGCACCTTGCCGGTCATCGCCAGCATACCGATAAAGCCGGTGGTCGCTAGGGCCAGCCCGACGTGGACGCCCAGCGCCATCAGCGACAGAACCGCTACGAAACCGATGATTCCCCAGTAGAGATCGTCCATTGCCAGACCTTAAACGATTTGTTTTTGGGAGAGGGTGCGCGGCTGTGCGCCCCTACGATGGTTTGCTCTCCGCCGGAGAGGGCGCACGGCTGTGCGCCCCTACGGTGGTTTGCTCTCCCCCGGGGAGAGGGCGCACGGCTGTGCGCCCCTACGGTGGTTTGCGTTCCCCGGGGTGAGGGGTTGGGCGCGGGTGTTTGCGATGTTAAGGGCGGTTAGTCGGGGGTTGCGGGTTCGCCGGTTGGTTCGGGGGCGGGCAGGGTTTCCGATGAGGGGCGGGGCGGGCGGAACAGCACCACCACCTCGGCTAGGCGGTTAACCCAGTCGGAAAGGAACTGCAACGAAATCAGCAGGGCCCCGAAGGCGACGGCGAATTGCGAGGGCCACTTGGGGATGTTGATCAGCCCGGCCACGTATTCCCCGATTTGGAAGGAGTGGTAAGACCACTTGAAAGTCTGGTAGAAAATGGCCCCGTAAATGGCGATGCCCAAGGTAAAGGCCACTAGGTCCATAACGGCGCGGGCTTTTTCGGGCATTCGCAGGGTGAGGAACTCCACCCGGATGTGGGCCCGTTGCCGCTGGCTGTAGGCCAGGCCCATAAATACGATGAAAACCAGCATAAAGGCGCCGACTTCGTAGGACATCGGCACGGGCTGGTTCAGCACTTTGCGGCCAAATATGTCGGCCACCACCAGCACCATCAGGATGACGACGATGCTGGCCGCGCCGAAAGCGCTGGAGTTGACTATCCAGCCAAGAATCCGGTTAAGGATGCGGCCTGCCTCTCGCAAGTCCATTTCAACTCCGAAGTCCCTCTCTTTGGGGAAAGGGGCGGGGGTGAGGGGGTGTTTCTTGCGCCGGAATGCGGCTTTGTTTCTTGGGTTTTGCCCTCACCCTTACCCTCTCTCAATGAGAGGGGATTGCGCTTTTTGGCCTAGCGGTAGTCGGCGGCCCATTCGCGGGGGAATTCGTGGCCCAGCTCTTCGAGAATGGTTAGATAGCTCACCATCACCTCTTCGCCGGTGGCTCCGTTTTCGGCGATCCACTCGCCGGGGATGTCGGACAGGGCATTAGCCCATTTCTGCTTTTCCTCAAAGGGCATATCGTGGCGGGTTATGCCCAGTTCTTCCCACTCTGCTATGGCCGCGTTGCGCCGCTCCAGAATCAGCGAGGCGTTGAGTTCCACGGCCTCGTCGGCTACGTCCCGCATCAACTGTTGCAGGTCGGCGGGCAGGCTCTCCCAAATGTCCTTGTTGACGCCTAGGCCCACGGGCATTGCCGCGCCCATATCAACCCAAGTGATGTGCTTGTTGAAATCGTGGTACTTGTAGGAGTGGGAGATGTCCCACGGCAGGAATTCGGCTTCGATAACGCCGGTTTGCAACGCCTGGTAGCGTTCCCCCACGGGCATAGCGATGGCCGTGGCCCCGGCGCCCTCAAGAATCCTGGGGTGGTAGGAGCCGATGGAGGCGATCTTGATGCCGTCGAAGTCCTCGAAGGTTACGATGGGATCCTTGGAGGTCAGGTTGTAGGTGTCAATGACCGTCGGCATCAGGAACACTAGGTTGTAGTTTTCGACTTCCTCTTTCAGAGCGGGGAGCTCGTTATACAACCGGATGGTGGCTTCGAGAATCATATCCGGGTCGCCGGGGCCGAAAGGCACGGCGTAAGTCCAGTTGCCCAAGGGCAGCTTGCCGGGGTAGTAGGGATAGATAACGGCTCCGGCGTCGGCCAAGCCGACTTCGACGGCCTCAAGGGTTTCGCCGGGTTTGGTCAGCGAGCCCGACCAGTAGAAATCAGTCCACTCGATACGGCCGCCGCTACGCCGGGCCACTTCGTCGGCCCACCACTTCTGGACTTCGCTGAGCAGGAAAGGCGGCGGGGATACCGGGGAGGTGAACTTCAGCTTGAAAACCTCTTCGTCGGCGGACGGCGCGGGCATTGCCGTTGGCGTTGGCGCAGCGGTTGGTTCCGGGGCGTCGGTAGCCGCGGGCATTGCCGTTGGTTCGGGGGCTTCGGTGGCTGCGGGCATTGCGGTTGGCGCCGGGACGGGGGTTGCCGTGGAGCCGCAGGCTACCGCGAGGATACTCAGCAGCGCCAGCGCCGATAGTAGGGCGAAAATCTGGAACAGCTTGGCGTTTAACATCCGTTACTTCCTAAGATTGAGATAACCCTGGCCGGGCAACGTCGAATCCGTTGCGGGATGTTGCGAATTTCGACGATGGCGGTATTGCCTGAATATATTGGGCATACTAATTAGTTCGGATTCGGGTTGTCAACTGCTGGCAATCGGATTTGCGCCGCCAATTGCCGTTGGGTTGCGCTTTGGGGGTTGCGGATGGGCTATAATCGGGGGGTTATGATGGTTAGAGATGTTGGCGAGTTTGGGGTTATCGAGCGGCTTAACCGGATGGTTACGGGCCGGGGGGCGGGGAATGATGCGGTTCGGGCCTTTCCGTTGCTGGTGGATACCGGGGATGATACCGCGGTTTGGCAGGTTGGCGGCTTGGGTGGGGAAAGGGTCAACGAGCTGTTTACTACCGACACTATGGTTGAGGGCGTGCATTTTACCCGCAGCACTACGCCGTGGCGCGAGTTGGGGTGGAAGGCGGTTGCCGCCAATGTCAGCGATGTGGCGTCTATGGGCGGGCTGCCGTCGTATGCCTTGATAACTTTGGGGCTGCCGCCGGATACTTGGGTGGCGGATATTGAGGAGATGTATAGGGGGATGCTGGAGCTGGGCGAGGAGTACGGGTTGGCGGTGGTTGGCGGCGATATTGTGCGCTCGCCGGTGTTTTTCGTGACTACCGCCCTGGCCGGGGTTGCTTGGCGTCCGCCGTTGTTGCGCTCGGGGGCCCGGCCGGGCGACGCGGTGGCGGTGAGCGGCTGGCTGGGCAGTTCGGCGGGCGGGCTGCGGCTGTTGCTGGAATGCCCGGATGTCGCGGGGGAGGCCGCCGACTTTCTGCGCGACGCCCACCGGCGGCCCGCTCCGGCGGTGCGGGCGGGGCAACTGCTGTCGCAAGGGGGAATCGTGACCGCGATGGACGTTAGCGACGGGCTGGTGGATGATTTGGGCAAGCTGTGTGGGGCGTCGGGGGTTTCGGCCCGGGTCTACGCCGATGCCGCGCCGGTTCATCCGTTGCTGCGGCGGCAGTTTCCCGACGGCTTTCTGCCGCTGGCTCTGGGCGGCGGCGAGGATTATGTGCTGCTGTTTACCGGCCCGCCGGAGGTGGTGGAGCCGCTTATCCCGCAGCTTGGCGAGGGCAGCGCGGTTGTTGGGGTAATCACGCCGCCCGAGGGGGCGGGGGGGACGGGTAGGGTGGCTGTGGTGGACGGCGCGGGGCGGGAGCTTTCGCTGTCGGGCGGGGGGTGGGATCATTTTGGGGGGTGATTTGTCTGAATCAGGATTTTCGGGATGGGGGATTTTGGGTTTTTGTCTGAATCAGGATTTTCGGGATTAGAGGATTTTCGGGATGGGGGATGTTGGGGGATTCTGAAATTTGGCAAGTTCTGATTCGGGCGATTGGGGCTATTGCGTTGGGTTGGATTGAACCGGGGGGGCGCGAAAGCTATACTTTTTGCGGCGGGAGGATTTTTCTTGCTTATAGCCTTACCGGGGGTTGAATGGGCGACGGGGAATCGGCGGCGTTGACGCTTACTTTGCGAACCGGGGGGGCGGAGCAGACTTGGCGGTTGGGCTGTGTTGTCGGGCGGCAGGCGCGGCCCGGCGATGTGTATTTGCTGAGTGGGCCGTTGGGGGCGGGCAAGACTTGTTTCACGCAGGGTTTGGCCCGGGGGTTGGGCGTTGAGGGGTATGTGCGTAGCCCTACTTTTGTGCTGATGACCCGCCATCAGGGGCGGCTTACGCTGCATCATATTGACTTGTATCGCATTGGCGGTGCGGCGGAGGCTTGGGATTTGGGGCTGGATGAGCAGCTTTTCGGGGGCGGCGTCTGCGTTATCGAGTGGGCGGAGCGGGCCGAGGAGTTGCTGCCGGAGGAGGCGCTGTGGCTGGAGTTCAGCTACGGCGAATCGGGCGACGTCAGGGAGATTGTGCTGGATACCGAATCGGCCCGATACGGCGGGCTGCTGGAGGAATTGGCCGCCTTATCCTTTGCCGGTGTCGAATCGTTAGACGCCGGGGCGCAGTGATATATGCTCCTCGCCATTGACACATCTACTCGGAGCGCATCGGTGGCGCTGGCCGACGGGCCGGGGTTGGTGGCCGGGCGTTCTTGGCGTTCCGGGGTGAACCACAGCACTGAGCTTATGCCGGCGGTGGCGCAGTTGCTGGACGGCCGGGGCGTCCGGCCCGGCGAGCTGGACGCGGTGGCCGTGGCGCTGGGGCCGGGGGGGTTCAGCGCGTTGCGAACCGGCCTTAGCGCGGCGAAAGGGCTGGCTTTAGCGGCGCGTATTCCGATTATCGGCGTTGGCAGTCTGGAGCTGGAGGCGTATCCTTGCCGCGATTCCGGGCTGCCGGTGTGCGTTCTGCTGGAGGCGGGCCGGGGCGAAGCGGCGTCGGCGCTTATCGCCCCCGGCGGAACTAGGCTGCGGGAGGATCGCATCAGCGGGCCCGAGGAGCTGCTGGACGAACTTCGGGCGGCGGAAACCGGCGGCGCTTATGGGTTGTGGCTGTTCTGCGGCGAGGGTATGCCGCCGTGGGCCGAAAGCGTCCGCAGCGTTTTGGGGGGGCGGGCGGTTTTGTGCCATACGCCGCCGTCGGCAAGGGCCGGTTCGCTGGCGTCGCTGGCCTGGGGGCGGCTGGAGCGCGGCGAAACGGATGATTTGGACGCTTTGCAGCCCTATTATCTGCGGATGCCCAACATCGGGACGCCCAAGCGGCGCGACCGCCGGGCGCAGGCGTCATCGCGGCGCGGGCGGGGCGCGTGACGCCGCCGGGCCGCGTCTGCCCGTTGGCCCTTAGCTTTCCGAGTGACGGGGGCTGCGATGCGTGACGGGGCGGCCTTGCTGCTGGGGTGCGGCGCGGTGGGCCGGGCGGTGGCGCGTCGGCTGGGGCGCGACCGGGCTTTCGGGCGGGTTATCGTGGCCGATAGGCGGATGGAGCGGGCGGCGGCGGCGGCGGAACTTTGCGGCGGCAAGGCCGCTCCGCTACGGCTGGACTGCTCCGATGACGAATCGCTGGGACGGGTGCTGGGCGATGTGGCTCTGGTGCTGAATACTGTCGAACTGCCACCGTCGGCGTTGCTGGCGGTGATTCGTAGCGTGGTGGAGGCGGGGGTGTCTTACGCCGACGCCAACGATGACCCGGAATCGTTGCAAGCGGTGTTCGATTCGGAGTATCTGGCGGCGCTGGCGGGATATAGGGGGGTGGGAGTGGCGCCGGGTTTGGGGGCGTCGCCCGGTCAGGTCAACGCCTTGACCCGCTACTTGGGGCAGCGGCTCAACCGGATGGACGAGGCCCGCTTTTACCGGATTGACGACCTGCGCCGCCGGGGTTTCAAGCAGTGGCGGGGCCGTTTGGCGGCTTTCGGCTCGCCCGCGCTGGTGTGGCGGGAAGGGGATTGGCGGCACGTTGCGCCGATGAGCGAGTGGGAGGATGTGGCCTTTCCGCCGCCGTGGGGCCGCGTCCGTTGCTGTACTGTGGGGTTGCAGCCGGTTACGCTTCCGGGCAGTATGCCGTCGCTGGTACGGGTGTCTAGTCATCGGGGTTTCGCCGACGGGGAAATGGACGGAATAATGGGCGATTTGGTGCGCTACGGATTGGCCGGGGGGCAGCCGGTAGAGACTCCGGCGGGTTTCGTCAGCCCGGCCGGGTTTGCCGCGGCGTTCTTTTCCGGGCCGTGGTCGCCGCTGTATCCGGGTCAGCCGGGAGGCGGGGAGCCGCCCGGTTTGCCTTGGCAGATGCAGGCGATGGGCCAGTTGTACGGGCGGGCTACGCGCTTCACGCTGACTTGGGCCTTTCCGACGGAGCAGGACGCCGAGGGCATCGCGGCGCCGCTGGCGGTGGGCGGGCGAATGCTGCTTACCCGCGAACTGCCCGCCCCCGGCGTACACCCGCCCGAGGCCCTGGATCCGGCGCCGTTCCTGTGGGATATGGAGCGGCGCGGGGTTGAAATCCAGCTAACCAAGACGGTTGAGGGTTAGAGTGGTTTTCTATCTTGCCGGGGGAGGTTTGAGGTAAGGATGATGCCCTTGAAGGCGCGGGAAACGCGATATGTATAGAATAGCTTTGATGGTTATTGGACTGGCGGTGTGTCTTTTGCCGTCGTTCATCGCGGTGTACCGGGATAAACACCCCAAGGGGGCTATTTTGGCGCTGAATCTGCTGGTCGGCGCGGCGCTGGCGGTGGCAGTGTACATCCGGGTCTGGGGGCTGCTGGGGGCGGGGCTGGCCGGGTGGGCGGGCTTGATGGTTTGGAGTTTGTGGCCGGAAAGGCCGGGGGGAGGGGGGGATTGATGGCGCCGGGGGTTGTGCGTGCCTGCGGTTTTGGGGTAAGGGGTGGATTGATGGCGCCGGGTGGTTGGGCGCACGGCTGTGCGCCCCTACGGGTTTGGGTGGTTTTCGGCAGTGATATTTTGGCAGGGAGATGGTAAATGGAGCGGACACTGGTTTTGGTGAAGCCTGATGGGGTGCAGCGGGGGCTGGTTGGCGAGGTTATTGGGCGGCTGGAGCGGCGGGGGCTGAAGCTGGCGGCGATTAAGCTGATGCGGGTTGACGAGGGGCTGGCCCATCGCCATTACGGGGAACACGTTGACCGGCCGTTTTTTGCCGGGCTGGTCAGCTTTATAACTTCCGGGCCGGTGGTGGCTATGGCTTGGGAGTCCAACAACGCGGTGGAAATCGTCCGCAACACTATGGGCGTCACCAACCCGGTCAATGCCGCCCCCGGAACCATCCGGGGCGATTTGGGGGTGGACATAGGCCGCACCATCGTCCACGGGTCGGACAGCCCGGAGTCGGCGGAGCGGGAGCTGGCTTTGTTTTTTCAGCCGGAGGAAATTTTGTCTTACGCCCGCAGTACCGATGACTGGATTGTGGAGCCGTGAACGGCGGGCGGCGGTTTTTCCGGCTAGGGGCCGCCGCGGACTAGGGTTATGGTTAAGGCCGCAACCGCGGTCATTAGCGTGGCGATGACGCCGCCGCCGACGGCGATGACAGCGTAGAGCAGGCGGTCAACTCGCTGCTCGATTTTCTGTTGGCCTTCGATTAGGCGGCCTACGTTGGCCTCAAGGCTGCCAACCGCCCGACGTAATTCGGAATCCTGTTCCTGTCTAGTCATACGACCCTGTCTCTTATTGTATACCTGCCGCCGGGGGATTGGCAGAGGGGCGGTGGGGTTACAGGACGCGGACGACTTGGGGGGCGCGGCGCCATAGGCGCTCTAGGTCGTAGAATTCGCGCTCTTCGGGGGAAAAGATGTGGACGATTACGTCGCTGAAGTCCAGCAGCACCCAGCCTGATGCCGGGGTTCCTTCCCGGCGGTGGCGGGAAACGCTGGATTCCTTGAGGGTTTGGGTTAGGTCTTGCTCTAGGGCCTCTATCTGCCTTGATGACTCTGCCGACATTATTACGAAGTAGTCGGCGAAGGGGGCGAGCCCCCGCAAATCCAGCAATACGATGTCCTCGGCGAGCTTGTCCGAGGCGACGTCTACGATGAACTGGGCGACTTCCAAGGGTTCCAGCGTGGTTCCTCCGCAGGTGGGCCGCGGGCCGGATGATTGCCGGGCCGCTGCGCCGGTTTGTTGGGCCGGTGGGTTGGGTTGCTAGGCGAGTATATGCCTGCCGCCCTTGCGGGTCAATCGCGCTTGGTAGGGGCGGGCGGAACTGCCTTTTGGGATTCTGAGCGAAAGCTAAGGGACTTGGCGCCATAGGGGGGGATTCTTCGCTGCGCTCAGAATGACAGGGGGCGCTTGGAATGACAGGGGGCGCTCGGAATGGCAGCGAAGGGTCGTGGCGCCATAGGTGGGGATTCTTCGCTGCGCTCAGAATGACAGGGGGCGTTTGGGATGACAGGGGGCGCTTGAAATGACAGCGAAGGGTCTTGGCGCCATAGGGGGGGATTCTTCGCTGCGCTCAGAATGACAGGGGGTGCCCGGAATGACAGGGGGCGGCCGGGAAGGGGGCGGGCCGGGAGCGGGGGCGGGTGGGAACGCTGTTTGTTGGGAAATGCGGGAATCCGCGGCGGAATTTCCGGCGTAGTATGATGTGGCATAGTAAAATGCCGTTATCCCTATCGGTTTGGAGCGGTTATGAGTTTTGCCCCCTTGCTTCGGTCTAGACTTGCTGTGCTGGGGATGGCCTTGGCGGCGTTGCTGGTTATTGCCTGCGGTTCGGATCCGACGGCTACGCCGGCGCCTACGGCTACGCCTCTGCCCGTGCCTACGGCTACGCTGGCGCCTACGGCTACGCCGGTGCCTGCGCCTACTGCTACGGCTACTCCGGCGCCTACGGCTACGGCCATTCCTGCGCCTACGGCTACTCCGGCGCCTGCGCCGACGGCTACGGCTACTCCGGCGCCCGAACCGGAAGGGATGGCCGGGGGGATGGAACCCGGCGATTCGCTTTTGCCGGAGGGGGCTACCGGGTTTATCGTTGACGCCAATCCCGCCGCTCTGCTTGCTTCGTCTTCGTTTTTGATGGAGATGATGATGGACGCCAACGGGATAGAGCTGGAGACATTCGCGGATGATTTCGAGGCGGATACCGGCGTTGACCTGTACTCCGTGACCTATGCCCAGATGTTTATGCCCATTGATGCGCTGCTGGGCATGGGAATGGGCCTTATGGGAACGGAAGAGGCGGCGTCGGCGGATGAGGAAGTAGGGTTCGAGCTGGATTTCGGCTTGGTGCTGTATGGAGAGTTTGACGAAGCCGAAGTCGTCGCCAGCCTGGAAGACTCCGAAGGCGCGGAGTATGGAATATCCAGCTACCGGGGATATAACGTCTACAGGGTTGAGGATGCGGGCATTGCCTTTGTCGGCTCTAGCGCAATGGTGTACGGCACGGAGTCCAGCGTGGAGGCGATGCTTGACGTGGCCGCCGGGGCTGCGCCGCCCGCGTCGGGCGATGCTATTGATGCGCTGGAGTCTTTGGGCGAGCGGCACTTGGGCATTGTGACGGAACTGCCGCCGGAGTTTCTGGAAACGCTTATGGCCGATGGCGCGGGGCTTATGCCGGAAGAGGGGCTGTTGGGCGCCCTGGACTTGAGTGCCTTGGTGTCCCCGGTGAACGCTACGGGCCTGCTGTTGAGCGGCGACGGCATAGAAATCGCTTCGGTTTCGTTGTTTGATGATGCCGCTGCCGCGACCGCTTCTATGGAGTATACCGAGGGCTTGGTGGCGATGCTGGGCTTGATTTCGACGTCGCCGGAGTTGGGGGAGCTGGCTTCTAGTATGGAGGTCACGCAGTCGGGCAACGCGGTCACCACTAGGATGAGTCTCAGCTTTGAGATGATTGAGCAGCTTTTCGATGCTATGGGGGGAATGGACGGGATGGGCGGAATGGGTATGATGCCGCAGAACTGACGGCGGTGTGGCGGCGTATTGCGCGGGCCGTTCCCGGCGTTTGGGCCGGGGGCGGCCTGCGGCGTTTGTTGGCGGGTGGGCTACGATGCGATTGCGAAATTCCCCTTTGTCGGTCTGAGCGAAGGGAAGGGTCTGGCGGCGCAGGGTGGGGTTCTTCGCTTTGCTCAGAATGACAGGCGGCTTTGTCGGTCTGAGCGAAGGGAAGGGTCTGGCGGCGCAGGGTGGGATTCTTCGCTTTGCTCAGAATGACAGGTATTTGCTCAGAATGACAGGCGGCTTTGTTGGTCTTAGCGAAGGGAAGGGTCTGGCGGCGCAGGGTGGGATTCTTCGCTTTGCTCAGAATGACAGATATTTGCTCAGGGTGACGGACAGCGGGGTAATTTCGCAATTTTCTCTGGGCTACCCCATTGTGGCCCGGGCCCGGTATTGGAGGGCTTCGGCTAGGTGGGGTACGGCTATGCGCTCGGCGTTGCCTAGGTCGGCGATGGTGCGGGACACTTTCAGGACTCGGTGGAAGGCCCGGGCTGAGAGGCTTAGGCGTTGGGCGGCGGTCTGGAGCAGGCTTCTTGCGCCGTCTTCCAGTTGGCAGTGCTGCCAGACTTGGGCCGGGCCCATTTCCGAGTTGCAGAGAAAGCCGTCGTCGCGGAACCGCTCGCGCTGGACTTCGCGGGCCTGCTCTACCCGCTGGCGGGGGCGGCTGGAGTCTTCGGACGGGCTGTTTTCTACCAGTTTTTCGTATTCCACGGGCGGCACTTCGACAAACACGTCTACTCTGTCGAGCAGGGGGCCGCTGATTTTCTTTTGGTAGCGGGCGACGCTGGCCGGGGTGCAGACGCATTCCTTTACCGGGTGGCTGTGGAAACCGCAGGGGCAGGGATTCATCGCGGCGACCATCATAAAGCTGGCGGGATAGGTGACGCTGCCGGCTACGCGGCTGATGGTGACTACTTTGTCCTCTAGGGGCTGGCGCAGGGATTCTAGGGCCGCGTGGTTGAACTCGGGGAGTTCGTCTAGGAACAGCACTCCGCGGTGGCTGAGGGTGATTTCGCCGGGGCGCAGGGAGCGTCCGCCGCCGACCAGTCCGGCGTTGGAGATGGTGTAGTGGGGCGAGCGGAAGGGGCGTTGGAGCATCAGGGGGTTGTCGTTGGGCAGGGCGCCGTTGACGCTGTATATTTTGGTGACTTCTAGGGCTTCTTGGGGGGCCATGCGGGGGAGGATGGACGGCAGGCAGCGGGCGAGGAGGGTTTTGCCGCTGCCGGGGGGGCCGCTGAATAGCAGGTTGTGGAAACCGGCGGCGGCGACTTCGAGGGCCCGCTTGGCGTGATCCTGGCCGCGGATGTGTGCTAGGTTCATCGGGTCGGCCGCCGGGGGCAGGGCGTCGGCGGTGGGCGAGTTGAGGATGTTGGCCCATCCGTCGCCGCGCACCGGGGTTAGCAGGCTTTCTCCCCGGAGGTGGCGCACTACCGAATCGAGGGTGGTTGCGGGGTATACGGTGATGTCTTCAACTAGGGATGCTTCTTCGGCGTCCACCGCCGGGACGAAAACCGAATGGTAGCCTTGGTCGCGGGCTACCGAGGCCATAGTCAGGATTCCGTTGGTGTGGCGCAGGCTGCCGTCTAGGGACAGCTCGCCGAGGAACACGGCGCCGGCGGGGGTGGCGTCCAGTTGGCCGGAACTGAGCAGGATGCCGATGGCGATGGGCAGGTCGTAGGCCGGGCCTTCTTTCTTGAGGTCGGCGGGGGCTAGGTTGACGGTGATGCGGCGCATCGGGAATTCGCAGCCGCTGTTGCGGAGGGCGGCGCGAACCCGCTCTTTGGCTTCCTGCACCGCGGTGTCGGGCAGGCCCACCATATTGAATTTGGGGATGCCGGGGGACAGGTCAACCTCGACCCGGATGATGAAACCCTCAAGTCCAACCGTTGCGCAGGAATGGGTGCAAGCTAACACGCGCTCCTCCTAGTCCTCGGCGGCCCCGCTCTTGGCCCGGGTTTTCGCCCCGGATGGCGGGGAGTCGAGTTGTCAGGTTTGTCCGGTACTCGGCTCACTAGAACTTTATGTCTAGTTGGCGTTCCGGCGCTAGTGGCAAGTGTCATCAAATTTTTTTGCGCTCAATTTGTCTGAATCAGGATTTTCAGGATTAAAGGATTTACAGGATGGGGAAATTCTGATTTAGGGAGTCTTGGTTTGAGAAAATTGCGGAATTGCCCTTTGGCGTACTGATTTCCTTTTGTCACCCTGAGCGCAGCGAAGGGTCTCACCGCCCAAGGCGGGATTCTTCGCTGCGCTCAGAATGACAGGTAGGTTGCTCAGGATGGCGGACGGCTGGAATGGCAGACGGCTTGTTTAGGATGATGGACGGCATTGGCTAACTTGCCCGGGGGGACGCCCCCACCCTAACCCTCCCCCGGAGGGGGAGGGGATTTTGCGCTGATTGCTGGATTTTGGGGAATTTGCGACGGGGGGATTGCGGAATTGCCCGGGGGACGCCCCCACCCTAACCCTCCCCCGGAGGGGGAGGGGATTTTGCGCTGATTGCTTAGTCGGTGTGGCAGTCGGCGTAGCCTAGTAGCAGGTTGGCGAGGGGGACTGTGTCGGAGGAGTCTAGGTGGAACCGGGTTTTGGCCGGGTCGGTGGTTACTAGGACGGTGGCGGTTTGGCCTTCGCGTACTAGGGTTGGCGTGTCAAATCCTAGATAGTCAAAGGTGGCGTACCGATCGTTGTGCCAGTAGGACATCCACAGGTACAGCCCTTTGTTGTAGGTGCCCAAGTCGAAGGCTAGGTTTGTGCCGCCGTCTACGCTTTCGCAGGATACCGACATTCCGTGGGGCTCGTTGACGTAAATCTCCGGGTGGGCGGACTTGGGGTCGTAAGGTTCCTCGGGCGGGCATTGGCCGGAGTTGCGGTTCCAGCCGGTCGGCATTGTGTTGCAGGTCAGGGCGCGGCGGATGCGTTGCTCCGCATTATTCGTAACCCATTGGCGCCAAAGGCCGCGGTTGTTTTTGAGCCACCACAAAGCGGTTGCCTCTACTCCGGCGCCGGGGTTGGCGTTCCACCATTGGAATATGGGGCGGTACACGGTGTCGGTGTCGAAGTTCCAGCGGCGCAGCATTTCGGCTACATCGGGGGCGCGAGTTGGGAGATTGGCGTTGGCCCCAATCACGACTGTGCTGTCTTGATAGGCGCAGGCCATATCAGTGGCCCAGCACTGGCTGGTGTAGGCCGGCTCTTCCAGCCGGACCAAGTTCAGCAGCAGCGCCGGGTCGGCGGAGCGCCACATATACCCAAGCCAGGGATCGCCTTGTTCGTAGGCGTTGAAGACGCTATCGAACAGCGCATTCAGAGAAATAGGGGTTGAAGTTTGAACGTGGGCAGACAGGCCGTATGCCGTGATTTTGGCGGAGTTGATGCTCTCACAAGCCCAGCCGGCGGCGCAAGACACCAGCAGCGCCTTGCCGCCGCTGGCCGGGGTGGCGAACAGGGCCTGAAACTGCGGGGTTTTCAAGTCATTGACGTGGTCAAGTTGGGGATACTGCTGTTGCAGGTAGGCCGGAATTACGAAGGCGGATTGCCAATCTTTGCTTAGGCTTTCTCCGAGCGAAACTGCCTCGCCGTTGTTTACTAGGGAATTAAACTCTTCGGAGGGCGGCAGCCAAACTTCCATCAAAACATCGACTTCGCCGGTTCCCAATGCTTGGATAAGCGGCGGCACTGATTCGCCGAAAGCGGCTTGCGTGGGGTAGCCGTAGCCCATTTCCACGATGTATTGGGCGATGCGGGTTTGTAGCGCCACACTCTCCCAATTCAGCTCGCCAAAAACAATGGGCGTCTTTTCCGCTTGGGGTATGCTGCCGCTGAGGGGGGGCGGGGAGAGGAGGGGTTGGGAGGGGCGGTTGCTGGCGCCGGTGTTTGGGGGGGCAAGGAGGAAGGCGACGATGGCGGCGGTCAAGAGGAGGATTAAGAGGGTGACAGCGGTTGCGCCGGGCAGGTTGGAGGTAAGAGTCTTTCTACCCCCCCTCCCGAGTTTTAGGGTGTTAAACATAACTGCATCTCCTTTCGTTGTGGGTGTTTTGCGGGGTGACTGTTGGCAGGGTAGCACATTTGTTGAGATTACGTATTGGTATGGGGATGGCGGCGGCGTTGGCGGCGGGGGTTAGCTTGTTCCGGGGTGGCCTACGCGGACTGTGATTAGGTCGGCGTCGTGGTATTGCTGGTGGCGCACGGATATGGCGTAGCTTCGGAGCAGGCGGAGGGAGATTTCGTTTTCGGCCGGGTTTTCGGAGTCGTGCTGCTGGAGCTGGCGTACTTGGTCTTCGATGTTGCCCTCGCCGCCGCCGCCGATGAACTCCAGGTCGGCTATGGGGCCTTCGCCGGAGGCTAGAACTACTAGGGTGCGGTTGTCGGGGGGGGCTTCGGTTTCTTCGCTTTCGTCGAGCAGCCCTTCCAAGTCTAGGGGGGCTAGGGTTAGGAGGGTTTCTTCGGCTACGGCGCTCAGGCGGTCTTTCATTGCGTCGTCCCAGCCGCGGCGGGCGGCGAACCGGGCGATGAATGCGTTGAGCTCGGGCAGGGCGTCTATGTGGAGGCGGGACTGGAAACGCATTCGTTTGGGGTTGGTAAGCTCTAGGTACAGAATCATTGCGATGACGGCTATCCCGCCGGTGGTTATGCCGCTTTTTAGCAGGTTGCCCCATACCGGGCCGACGCCGGGGAGGGAGAACAGGCCGAACTGGAAGGATGCGCCGATCCAGAAGCAAATTCCGGCGACCAGAACCTTTTGCCGGTTGGGTTCGGTCTGGATGACCAGCCGGGCGCCGTCAACGAACAGGGTTCCCGAGAGGACGATGAGGTATCCGGCCATTACCGGCCCGGGGATGGCGCTGAACAGCCCGGACAGCTTGGGCAGGAAGGCGACGGCGATAAACAGGAAGCCGATGCAGTAGCCGACGCGGCGGGAGGCGACGCCGGTGGTGGAGGTGTAGGAAACGGCGCCGGGGTTGATGATGTTTGGGACGGTGCCGGCGATGGCGGCCAGCAGGTTGGTGACTCCGCCGCCGGCCAAGGCCCCCTGCACTTGGCGGAAGTCAACGGCCCGCTCTTGCCGCCAAGCCACCCGCTGCTGGGTAATGGATTCTCCGTTGGACTGGATGGAGATAATCACGCCGAGAAAGAGGAAGGCGGGGAGTAGCGTCCAGAAGGGGATGCCGAAGTCGAGGCCCAGCCCCGGCCAGTCGCCGGGCAGCCCGATCCAGGGCGCGTCGGCCAACCACCCGGCGTCGTAGAAGCCGAAGGCCGCGGCCACTCCGCAGCCGATGGTCAAGCCGACGACGGGGCCCCAAAGGCGCAGCACCGCCGAGCCGCGGAGGATGAACAGGGCAATCACTGCTAGGGTAGCGAGGGCGGTCAAGGACGCCCCTACCGGTGTGTCCTGCGATACTTCTTCCAGTAGCCGGGGAACTACTGAGGCTAAGGTGATGGACAGTATCATCATTACCGTGCCGCCTACTGTGGGCGTCACGATTCGCCTTAGAATAAACAGCCACCGGGAGATAACCAGTTGGGTGACTGCGGTTACGATGACTAGGGCGGTGAGGGTGGCCGGGCCGCCGTCCACTACTGCGGTGATGCAGAAGGGGATGGAAAAGGCGGCGGTGAACATAGGCAGGACGGCCCCGGCGCCCACCGGGCCGATGCGCCGCACCTGTATCAGGGTGGACAGGCCGCAGACCAGCAGAGAGGCGAAAACCATCCATGCTAGGTAGGAGCCGCCCATTCCCGACGCTTTGGCGACCACTACCGGCGTCACCAGCAGGGTGGCGGAGGCTATCAGGCTGAACTGAGCGCCATAGCCTAGCGCCGCCGGGAAGGGCGGGTTTTCGTGCGCCTCGTAACGGGGGTTCTGGGAAACTGTTGATGCCACGATGGTCTCCAGGGCTGGATTGGGCTGGGGGCGGGGCAGCCGCGCTGTAGGCGGGCAGCCGCGCCGGGGCAACCGCGCCGGGGCAACCGCGCCGGGGCAGCCGCACCGGGGCAACCGCGCCGGGGCAACCGTACCGGGGCAACCGCGCTGGGGCAACCACAAGGGTTGCCCCTACATTTTGGGGCGCGTTGGTGTGTAGGGCAACCGCACCGGGGTAGCCGCACCGGGGCAACCGCACCGGGGCAACCACCAGGGTTGCCCCTGCATTTTGGGGCGCGTTGGTGTGTAGGGGCAACCCACGCCGGGGCAGCCGTACCGGGGCAACCACAAGGGTTGCCCCTACGTTTTGGGGCGCGTTGCTGTGTAGGGCAACCCACGCCGGGGTAATTATAAGGGTTGCCCCTGCATTTTGGGGTACGTTGTTCCGTAGGGGCAACCCTTGTGGTTGCCCTGCTTGTGGTTGCCCGGCGATGCTATTGCTGTCGGTCTAGGGTTATCCGGTATAGGTCGTAGGCGGCGGTGAGCGGGCCGGAGTAGTGGCGGGCGGCGTCTTCCAGCAGCGGGGTCTGGTCTTCGTGGAAGGGGTTGTCTAGGTGGGTTAGAATCAGTTGGGCCGCCGAGGCCCGGGACGCAGCGCGGGCGGCGTCCCCGGAGGTGGAGTGCAGGCGGCTTACCGCTAGGTCGTGGGCGGCGTCGGTGTACAGGGCTTCGTGAATTAGCAGATCGGCGCCTTGGGCTGCTTCGACCAGGCTGGGGCTGTAGGTGGTGTCGCCGGAGAAAACCACTGCTACGCCGCCCGATTCGATGCGCCAGCCGATGGAGCCGGGGATGTGGTCGACGTCGAAAGACCAGGCGACGGTATCGGGCCCCAGCTCCAGCCGGTGGCCGCGCGGGGCTTCCCGCCAGCGCAGCACTTCGCGTCCGCTGTGGTTGAAGGCCGCGCCTTCGACGGGCGACAGTTCCCGTATGTCGGGGATACGGGTGGCTACCGCCGCCTTGCGCAGTCCATCCAGTCCTTGAGAGCTGCCGTAGACCGGCAGGGGCGTTTCCTCGGTGGTGACGTGGGAGCGGCGGCCCTGAATGAACATCAGCCCGGACAGGTGGTCGGGGTGGTCGTGGGACAGCAGCACGTGGTCGTAGTCCGCCGGGCCGATGCCGACGGCCTCGCCGTTACGCAGCGCGGAGTTGCCGGAACTGCCGTCGAGCAGCAGGGTAGCGCCGTCGTCGCAGCGGACGGCAATGGCGGTGTGGGCGCGGGTGACCGACATCCCCGCGCCGGTGCCTAGAAAGGTTATTTCCATTCAGTCACTTCTTTCCAGCAACTTCCAAAGGTCGGAGCAGAAAAAATAGTCAATCGTTTGAATGTGGTCTTTCAATATCGCATCCGCTTGCATATTAGGGCGTATATCGCAATAATACACGCCGTCCAGTGGGTTGAGCTTGATGGTGAAACCTTTGAAATGTCCTGGCAAAAACGTGGTGTTTATTCCATACTGATTCTCCCGCCTTGTTTTCTTCCGTTGCACGCTGTTCAGGAAAATGGCAAAGAGATAATAACCGCCTGTAAATTTTGAGCTGAAAAATCCAGATACCTTGAGCAAAAGTCGGTGTAATCATTGAGAGACAGAAAGTTTTCTTTGTCTGAAGCAATGGCTACGAGGTTGTCTAAACTCATCTGATGCTTTCTCTCCGGTCGGCTGTTTTTCGGTCATATTCGATCCATTTGTCTACGCTTATACATCGCACGTTGTCCAGTCGCTCCATAGCCCAGGTATTGTATTCTGAGTTCAGTTCGCAGCCGAGCCAATTTCGCCCTAACTGCTGAGCAGCCACGAGGGTGGTTCCTGAACCGGCGAAAGGATCCAGAACGGTTTCGCCTTCTCTCGAGGAGGCCATGATAAATTTTCTGACCAGCTCTTCCGGTTTTTGGGTGGGATGGGGAGTTGTTTCTCCCATACCGTTGCAGGTAGTGGGAATGTCTATTACGTCTTTGGGTTTTGCGCCGCGGGGATGGGGCGTCCATACATCTTTGCGTTGGCCGCTATTTCCGTATTGGCTTGTTTCAGACTGGGGATGCGACGGATATTTAAGGGTATGCGCCCCGTAAGATATTCGGATGTCGTCTATATTCAATTTCACGGTCTTTGTCTTGCGGAAATGTATGAGGCTTTCGTGGGAACGCCCCCAGTCATTCCCGAGGTTGGCTTTGTTTTTATAATGCCATACTATCCAACGGCAGGAACAAAAATACTTCATCGCCGGATGTTTGATGTCTGCGAGTATTTCTGAAAACCCGCAAATGTACATTGTGCCAGCGGGCTTTAGCACCCTGGCAGCTTCCGAGATCCATTGCATTGACCACTCAATATATTTTTCCTGACTCTCGAAATTATCCCATTCCGCCTTTTTGATGTTGTACGGCGGGTCGGCAAAAATCAAGTCAATTGTTGCGTCTTCAAGAGAACATAGCCAGTCAATGGCGTTCCCTTGATAGAGTTTCCCATTGGGATGGTCATATTGAAGTCTAAAGCCTGTAGGCTTAGCTTCGATGGATATTTTCTTGCCTTTTGTATCCGAATGCACAAAAAGTTTTTGTTGCGCCATTAGATAGCTGTCTCCATAATGATATGGGGTGCGAAATTGGGGGACAATGGTATGGGGTGCGGAATTGGGGGACGCCGGACATTCCGCACTCCCGATTTTCTGCTTGCTATTGATGCCCCTGGGGGTGGGGTTGTTCGCGGAGCAGGCTTAGGGCGCGTAGTACCGGGGCTTCGGTGAAGCTGAATAGTACGGCCGGGTCGGTGGTTGAGGCGTTGGCGTGTTCGTGGTAGTTCCAGCCGGGTACGCAGAAAACGTCTTTGTCTTCCCATTCTAGGGGGTGGCCGTTGACTATGGAGCGGCCGCGGCCCTGGACTACGTGGTAGATGGCGCCGGCGGTGTGGCGGTGGGCTTTGGTGGATTCGCCGGGGCGGAGCATTTGGATGTGGCAGGCGATGGTGGGCATTACCGGGCCGCCGGTGTTAGGGTTGGCGTATTCCATAATCACGCCGTCAAAGGGGCTGCCGTCCACTTCCGGGGCCAGCCGCTGTAGTGCTGCCCAAGTTTGCGTCCAGGGGTAGTGCAGCAAAGGCGAGTGGGCCGCGCCGCTAGTTTCCCATACCGGGCGCAGGCTGCCGGCGCCGTAGCGGGCGAGCGACGAGTCGGTGGGCTGGGTGACCGGCTGGACGTCTTCGGGATAGGGTTCGTAGTATACGGCTTCCAGCAGATGCACCAGCGGGATGTCCAGCCCGTCCAGCCAGATGATGGGGTCGGCGGTGTCGTTGGCGTGGTCGTGCCAAGTCCAGTTGGGGGTCAGTACCAGGTCGCCGGGGAACATAGGAATCCGGTCGCCGTTGACGGTGGTTGAGCCGCCTTGGCTGTCTATGATGAATCGCAGGGCGGCCGGGGTGTGGCGATGGGCGCGGGCGGCTTCGCCGGGCATAACGATTTGCAGGCCGGCGAACATTGAGTTGGTGGTAGCCATTCGGTTCAGGCCGGGGTTGAGGAGCATCAGCACCCGGCGCTCGGCGTCGGCAGTGCCGATGAGGTCGCCGGCCCGCAGGGCCTGGGGTTGCAGTTCGCGCCACCGCCACAGGTGGGGCAGGGCCTTGCTCTTGGGTTCGGCGACTAGGGCCTCTTCCTGCACCAGCCAGAGGGGCGATGCGCTGTAGCCGCGCAGGTCTTGGTAGAAGCGCTCTAGGGTTTCTGCGGTTGTTGCTGAGGTGGATAGCATCATTGCCTCCGGGCTGCCTGCGGCGTGGGCGGAATATGAAGCGGGTTCTGTTCCATTTGCTGGGTAGGCGGTAATCACCAGTCCACGCCACAACTCGGCGTATGTAGCCAACTGGTCTTCTCAGTGGAAGGCGGTATGTAATCGAAGTTCAGTTCCTCGCCAACCGCAACCGCATACCCTACGCCGTCCCCGTGGTTACGCCAGCTAAGCTGTTCAGGCCGGTATCCAAACCTCACTCGAACCTCGGGCTTGTCAGCAGGTTGCCAGATACGTTCCTCTGCTTTTTCGACATACGGATGGGAAATTATCACCAGCCGATTGACTCCATCCGGCCCTGTGGCGCGGAATACATCCCTGTGGTCAAGCAGGACGGAGAGACCATCGGAGGCTTCGCATTTTTCCACCCCTTGACATTCCCGATAGCGGTCGTTGACCATCTTTCGCAGGCAAGGCCACCCGTACCTTTTGGGGGGAGGCATCAGCGTAGGGTTGGCGCGTAGGAACAGCACCAGCCGCTCAGCCGCCGCCCGATGGTCGGTGCAGTCTGGGTTGCCGCACGATAGGAAATATCCCCAGCGACGAATGCCCGCAATGGCGTCCACCGCATCATTGAACGAATACTCTCGCGCTGTGGCGAAAAGTTCTTTGCCTTGCATTATCCCTCCTTGCTATTTCGCTCGTCCGAATCCTTGCCCAGCAACGATGCTAACCACCCAGCAAAATGCAACAGAAGCGGGGAAAGGGAAGGCTCAGGGGTTGGCGCGGTGTTCCTGCCAGGCGGCTAGGCGGGATTCTAGGGCGCGTTGGCGTAGGGCGATGGTTAGGTCGCCGCGGGTGCGCTCTAGGACGGCTCGCATGGCGTCGGTGGTGTGGCGCAGGCCGCCGGTTACGGCTTCGGGGAAGTCTACTGTTACCAGCACGCCGTATATTTCGTCCATTACTTCCATCAGCTCCTCGCAGCGTTCTACGCTGTTAGGGCTGCCTGTGCTTTCTTTGCGTAGGGCGTCTAGGATGTAGCGGCGGAGTTCGCCGATGACTTCGGCTATGCCGTTGAGATAGGCCGGGGGGTCTATGCCCAGCTCCTCGGCGGTGGGGATGGCGTTGCCGGAGATGACGGCCAGGGTGACGTTGGCTTCGGTGTATTCCTTGCGGGCGTCGTTCATAAAGCCCGCGTTGTAGATTAGGGGGTTGCCGGTTCGGATGTGTTCGGCGGCTTGCAGGCGGGATTGGGCGGCGTCAATCAGCCGGCGGGCTTCGCTGAAATCGGAGCGGTGGACGGCGCGGATGGCGTTGGCCGAAAGGCGGATTACCTCGCGGGACACGGCCAGCCCTTCCTCGCGGTCGCGGTTGCGGCTGGTGAGCTGCTCGATGGCGCGGTTGCCGATTTCGGTCAAGTCGGCGCTGTATCTTGACGGCATTAGACCCGTCCTCCGGCGGATTCGATGGCGGCGGTCATTTGGGCGGCGGCGGCTTCCGGCTCTGGGGCTAGGGCCACGGCGGCGGTGACGCAGATGGCGTCGGCGCCGGCTTCCACCACCGGGGGCAGGTTGTGCAGGTTGATGCCGCCGATGGCGACTAGGGGGGCGGTTGCCAGTTCCTTGGCCTGCCGCAGCCGGGCGGGGCCTTGGGGGGAGCGGGCGACGCCCTTGCTGGTGGTGGCGTAGATGGCGCCGAAGGCTACGTGGTCGGCGCCCATTTCTTGGGATTCCACCAACTGCTCAAATTCCCGGTTGGAGCGGCCAAGGACTTGATGGGGTTGCAGAATTTGCCGGGCCTGGGCTACCGGCAGGTCGGTCTGGCCCACGTGCAGCCCGGCGGAGCCTACGGCGGCGGCGACGTCGGCGTGGTCGTTGATGATGAGCATTGCGCCGTGGCGCTGGCATAGTTCCTGCAAGGCCATTGCCAGGGGCAGCGATTCTCCTTTGTCGCGCAGCTTGTCGCGCAGTTGGAGCATACGCGCCCCGCCGTTGACCGCGGCGACGGCGATGTCGAGCGGTTCGCGGCCCCCGGTGACTTGGGGGTCTATAATTACGTAGAGGCCCCGCACCTGTTCCGCCTTTTCCCGCCGGAGGGCTGCGCCCAACTGGGCCGACAGTTCGCCTAGGGCGTGGCGGATGCGCCCGGTAGTTTCCCATCCGATGGGGCTGGACGTTTCGTCGGTTTCAAGCTGGTATAGAAGCATTTGGGCCGCCGCCGCTAAGGACAATGCTTGTTCGTTGGTTTGCGGGGGCGCGTCGCCGGGCCCGGCTAGGGCCAGAGGCGAGGGGAGCGACGGCAGCAACTCCGCCAGCCCCCGGTGGGCGGGGGTACTGGCCGCGGGGGGCGCGGTGGCTACTGCGTTCAGGCAGTGGTGAAGCATCGAGTAGTGGCTGGGCCGGTTGCTGGCGGGTCTTTCGCTGGTCACAAGTCAAGCCCTTTGGGAGTTTCGCCCTGGCGGGCGGCGTCAATGTTGTCGCGCACCGACGGGGGCATCTCCATTCCGTATTTTTGGAAAGCGGCCTCTACGTTGCGGCCTATGTTGCGGGGGTCTTGGTAATACTCCGGGGAACGATGCTCGCTGCCCGGCGCGAACTGCTCGTGCACCGAAGCCACCGATTTGGCGGTGGCGAAGGACGACATCCGCCGCGCCATTTCGCTGCTGCCGCAGTGGGAGCAAACTGCGGTGACTTCGTTGCCGATGGAGCGGACAAAGAAGGACGATACCCGCTCGCAGTCTTGGCAACGGTATTCGTATATGGGCATTGGGCCTCCGGGAATGGTTGTCTGAAAAATAAAACAGTGCTTGCTAATCTTAAACAATCGGATTATTCCCGGCTTTCGCCGGATCCGCCGCCAATCTCCCGCCGCATTTGGTCGAAGTCCGGGGTTGTTTGCCCGCCCATTTCGCGCTTGACGCGGCCCATATAGCGGCTGATGCTGGCCGGGTTGTTTTCGTCAACGTCGCTGGATGTTTCGCGGCTGGGAACCCAATTCAGGCTGTCGCCCCACGATTTGCGGATGGCGAAGCCCGACATCAGCCGCGACAGGTCGCTGCCGCCGCATTGGCGGCACTCCACGGGGCTGCTGGACGACCAACTGTAGACCAGCCGGGAACTGACGGCGTTGCAGTCGGCGCAACGGTATTCATATACAGGCATAACGCCGGTATTTTAGCACGGCGGGCAATGGGGCGCAGGGATACGGGGATGGGGCTATTCGCCTCGCAGACGGCGTAGCTCCTCGCGCAGACGCTCGGCCTCGGACTGGGCGGTGTCGCGCTCGGCCTTGGCCTCGTCGCGCTTGGTGGCGGCCTCGTCGCGCTCGGCGGTGGCCTCGTCGCGCTCAACGGCGGTGAGCAGGCGGGCGGCGCGTTCCGAGTCGCGCTCGGTGACGGCTTGGTCGCGCTCGGCGGCGGTCTGTAGGTGGGCGGCTTTTTCCTCGGCGATGTTGTTGATGTAGGCGCCCGTCTTGCGGTCGTAATACATTAAGCGCGGGCCACTGGCGCAGAGGCACAAGTCCAGTGCCGGGCTGTAGCCCCATACCATCCCGTCGGCTTCGGTGGTTAGTTCGATGGGCTGGTACTCGCCGTCGGCTAGGGTGTCGCCGGCCAGCGGGGCGCCGTAGAGACGCCTGCCGGTGCGGTCGAAGCGCCAGTATTCGCCGACGCCTATCCGGGCGTAGAGGTCTCGCTTGGGGCCGGTGTCGGTGCGGCGGGTGGTTCGCGACGCCACTTCCAGGGCGAAATCCGGCGGTTTGCCGGCTTCGGCGATGATGTATCCGTCACGGGCAAAGATGGATTCGGTGTCCACCCCGAAAACGATGTACACATCGGGGCGCACCCGGCGGCGGCGCATATCGTTGGGGTCGTAGAAAACGAAACCGCCGGTGTCTACCAGCGTGTGCGGCTGATGGGAGAAATGGTCGCGGAGCAGGTGGCCGGATTCGTCAATGGGTTCAGCTTGCAGCATATCATCGCGCCGGTATTCGGGAGTGGGGCAGACATAGCCCTCGGGCAGAATCCTGCGGTAGGGCAGGAAGGGGGCGGCGGGCTTGGATGCTGGGGAAGTCATAACGGCCTCGCGCCACGGGGCGGTTGGAGTTGGGGCGGCCTTGCGGCTAATGATACCAAACCGGGCGCGATGGCGAAACTTCCCGCCGCGCTGAATCCGGCGGCCTGCTAATACTGCTAATATAGGTCACCGCTGGATATTTTCAGCAAGGCAGGCCGGAATTGGATACGCAGAACCCGGGCATACCGGGCATAATGGCCTTGATAACCCGCGCTCCGTGGCGCGAGGCGGTCACCTGCGGCGAAACTTGGCCCCGCGAGTGCGGGGTAATCCAGCGCGACGGCCAGCAGGCGTTGCTGGCGGAATTTTGCCGTCGAGTACGGCGCGGCTAGGGCGTCGGTTTTTCACCTACTCTGCGGTGCGCCAAGCCCAAGTTATGATAGGGATGTTTTCAACCCCCGGCTGGAGAGAATTTTGGCAGATTTGGAGTAAGTTATGGCGATGCTGAAACTGCGCACCGGGGCGCGGCTGTCTATCGAAGAGTTCCTGGAATTGCCGGATACGTTCGACAAGCGGAAGATGGAACTGGACGAGGGGGAGCTGTACATAATGCCTAGGCCGCGAGCCGGACACCAGTTTTTGCAACTCAGGATTGGCGGTTATTTCGACAGATACCTTGACGAATTCGACGAACCGCCGGCCGATGTGTTTCCTGACGTCATTGTCGCTTTGGCGCTGGAGTGCCGCATCCTTTTGTCTCCCGACCTTACTATCGTTCTTAGAGGGGGCGCGGCGATGGTGCGGAATGGTATAGTTGAGGGGGCGCCGGACGTTGTTATCGAAATTCTTTCATCCGACCGCAATCGTGACTTGGTGCGTAAACGGCGGTTGTATGCCGAAGCGGGCGTCGCGGAATACTGGGTTTTCGATTCGTTGAATGACACTGCTACGCTGCTGGAACTGCGGGGGGGCGAGTATGTGGAGCGGGGGGTGCTGGACGCCTCGGCCACCTTGACCGCGGCGTTGTTGCCGGGCCTTGCCATCCCGCTGGCGGACGTGTTCCGGCACCCCCGCCGCCCGGCGCGGGATTCGCGGTAATTGCCGATACCGATTGAAAGGGATGCTTTCAACCCCCGGCTGGAGAAAATTTTGGCAGGTTTGGAGTAAGTTATGGCGATGCTGAAACCGCGCACCGGGGCGCGGCTGTCCATCGAAGAGTTCTTGGAGTTGCCGGATACGTTCGACAAGCGGAAGATGGAACTGGACGCGGGAGAGCTGTACATAATGCCTAGGCCGCGAATTGGACACCAGTATTTGCAGGGTGAGCTGATTTGGCATTGCAAGAGCTACTTCAAGGGATTTGCCGAGCCGCCAGCCGAGTTGTTTCACGATGTTATCGTTGCTTTGTCATTGGAGCGCCGTATCCTGCTGTCTCCTGATATAGCCATCATTCTGCAAGGTGGCAGGGCTGTTGTCACTGAGATGACGGTTGAGGGGGCGCCGGACATTGTTATCGAAATTCTTTCCTCCGACCGCAGTCGTGACTTGGTGCGTAAACTGCGGTTATATGCCGAAGCGGGCGTCCTGGAATACTGGATTTTCGACTCGTTGAACGATACCGCTACGCTGCTGGAACTGCGGGGCGGTGAGTATGTGGAGCGGGGGGTGCTGGACGTCTCGGCCACCTTGACCACGCCGTTGCTGCCCGGCCTTGCCATCCCGCTGGCGGGCGTGTTTCGCCACCCCCGCCGCCCGGCGCGGGATTCGCGGTAATTGCCGATACCGCGCCCGCTTGCCCGCACTTGCGCCTTGCCCCTGGGGTATAATGCGGCAACGCCAGTCTATCGTTGCCGAGGTGCCGGAAATGGCTACGCCTATGCTTATGCCCCTCACTGCCCCGGAACGCCAGCCGCTCCTGATGATAATGGACGGCCACGCTATGGTGCATCGCTCTTTCCGCGCCATATCCACCCAGCGCAATCTGACCAGCAGCGCCACCGGGGAGGACACTACGGGCGTGTATGGGTTCGCCAATGTGTTCCTGCGGGCGTTGCTGGAATGGAACCCGGCCTATTGCGCCATCGCCTTTGACACCTCGGCGCCCACCTTCCGGCACTTGCAGTTTGAGGCATACAAAGCCCAGCGTCCGCCTTCGCCGCCGGAGCTGCGTCCGCAGTTCGACCGGGTGAAGCAGCTTATGGCCGCTTTCGGCGTTCCTGTGTTCGAGCTGGAGGGGTGGGAAGCCGACGACGTTATCGGCTCGCTTACCCGGCAGGCGGAGGAGGCGGGCATTGATTCGGTGATACTCACCGGCGACCGCGACACATTCCAACTGGTTTCCCCCCGCGTGCGGGTTGATCTGGCTTCCAACATCCAGGATAGGAAGGTGTATGACGAGGCGGAACTGGCGGAACGCTACTCCGGCCTGACCGCCGCCCAGCAGCCCGACTTCAAGGCGATGGTGGGCGACAGCTCCGACAACATCCCCGGCGTCCCCAAGGTGGGTGAGAAACGGGCATCCGCTCTGCTGGGCGAATACGGCAGTCTGGAGGGCATCTACGAAAACTTGGAGGCGGTAAAGCCGCCCAGCGTCAAGGCGGCGTTGAGCGAGAACCGCGAGCGGGCCTTCGAGAACCGCCGCTTGATGACCATAGACCGCCAAGCCCCGGTGACACTGGACCCGGAGCAGTGCCGCTTCGGGCGTTACGACCGCCGCAATGTGGTGGAATTGCTGACCGAGCTGGAGTTTTACAGCGTCATAGCCCGCGTTCCCAACCCCGACGGGCCGGACGCCGCCGCTGTTGCCCCGGAGGGCCAGGGCGGGCCGGAAACCGATTACGCCGTGGTGCAGACCCGGCAGCAACTGGACGCGATGATTGCCGCTTTAGAGGAAGCGGGCAGTTTCGCCTTTGACACCGAAACCACCGCCCTCGACGCTATGCGGGCCGAACTGGCCGGGCTGTCTTTCGCCATCGCGCCGGGCCGGGCTTGGTATGTGCCGGTCGGCCACCGCGAGGGCGAACAGTTGCCGCTGGAGTCGGTGTTGGCCGCCCTGCGCCCGCTGTTCCAGTCGCCGGACATCGCCAAGTCTGCCCATAACGCCAACTACGATATGACGGTCTTGGCGAACTATGGTGTCAGATTCGCCAACGTGGATTTCGACACTATGATCGCCGCCCACCTGCTGGGCCGCAGCTACAACCAGCTTGGCTTGAAAGAACTTTCGCTGGACGTTCTGGGCCACGAAATGACGCCCATCACCGAGCTTATCGGCAAGGGGCGCAAGCAGGTCACTATTGACCAAGTGGACATCGCCGCCGCCGCCGACTATGCATCGGCCGACGCCGATATGACTTTCCGCCTGCGCGAATCCTTTGAGCCGCAACTGCAACGGGACAGCCTGCGCGGGCTGATGGACGATACTGAGATGGCGCTGCTGCCGGTGCTGGTTACTATGCAGCGGCACGGCATCAGGATGGACGCCGGCGTGCTTCACGAAATGTCCGCCGATATGTACCGGCAGTTGTCGCAGATTGAAACCGACATATACCAGTCCATCGGCCACGAAGTGAACATAAACTCCACCCAGCAGTTGAGCAGTCTGCTGTTCCAAGAATTGGGGCTGCCCAAGACCAAGCGCACCAAGACGGGCTACTCCACCGACGCCAACGCGCTGGAGTCGCTGCGGGGGCTGCATCCGGTGGTGGACGGGATTCTGGAGTACCGGCAGGTAGCCAAGCTGAAGTCAACCTATGTTGACGCCTTGCCCGAAATGGTCAATCCGGCTACCGGGCGGGTGCATACCAGCTACAACCAGACCGGCTCGGCCACCGGGCGCATATCCAGCAGCGACCCCAATCTACAGAACATCCCCGTCCGCACTGAGCTGGGCCGTCAGGTGCGCCGGGCTTTCGTGGCCGATGGCGCGCCGGACTGGCAGCTTTTTTCCGCCGACTACTCGCAGATTGAGTTGCGGGTGCTGGCTCATATGTCCCAGGACCCGGGGCTGCTGGACGCCTTCCGCCGCGGCGAGGACATTCACAGCGCCACCGCGTCGCTGATGTTCGAGGTGCCGGTCAACGAAGTGGATTCGGAGATGCGCCGCATCGCCAAGGTGCTGAACTTCGGCGTAATCTACGGCCTGTCGCCCCACGGCATTTCCCAGCAGACGGGTTTCAGCCGCGAGCAGGGGCGGGAGTTTATAGATGCCTATTTCGCCAAATATCCCGGCATCAGCGGCTACTTGGAGGAAGTCAAGGCCCGCGCCCGCGCCGAGCAGTATGTGGAGACGCTGCTGGGCCGCCGCCGCTATCTGGCCGACATCAACAGCCCCAACTTCAACACCCGGGGCGGCGCCGAGCGCATGGCAATCAATATGCCCATTCAAGGCACTGCCGCCGATATAATGAAGCTGGCGATGGTGCGGGTGCAGCGCCGCCTGGACGCCGAGGAAATGCGAACCCGGATGCTATTACAGGTTCACGACGAGCTGGTATTCGAGACCCCGCGGGACGAAATGGACGCGCTGCAAGCTCTGGTGTACGACGAAATGCCCGCCGCAATGAGTCTGGACGTCACGCTGAAGGTGGACACGAAATGGGCGGACAACTGGGGGGATATGGAGTAGGGGGCTGACGGCGGCGTAATACTCAAAAAGGAGTCGTATCATGGGACTGACCGAAGTTCAGGCAAGGGTGTTCGGCGAATATGAAACCCGGGAGTACACGTTCATGGTTGATACCGGCTCAACATTTCTGGCCCTCCCGCAAGAGGAAATCGAAGCGCTTGGGCTTCGCCGAGCTCGAGGGACGGTCAAACTGATGAGTGCTACCGGAATGGTGGATGTGGAGACGTATTTCGCTGATGGCGAGCTTATGGGGTATGAGTTCGGGGCGATTCTGGTGCCTGCGCCCACGCCACTGCTGGGCTACGAACTGTTGCAAAACTTGCGGTTCAAGGTGAACCCGGTCACTCACCAAATCGAGAAAGTGCCGGATGACGAAATACATCCGCCATATCAGTTGTGAGGGATGGGGCTGGGCAAATTCTCGCTTTTTCTCCGGGTAAATGCGACCCGATGCTGTTCTAGGTTCACGACGAACTGATATTTGAGATACCGCGGACGAAATAGACGCGCTGCAAGCCTTGGTGTACGACGAAATGCCCTCAGCAATGAGTCTGGGCGTCACGCTGAAAGTGGACACTAAATGGGCGGACAACCGGGGGATATGGAGTAGGCGGGCTGACGGCGCATTAATTGGGGAGAGCGAGTATGCAGTTGAAGCGGATAAATTACAGCGAACTCTCTGCGAAACAGCAAGAGATATACAACTTCCAGAAGTCGGCAGCCTTACTCGCTGATTACGGCTTCAACTGCATCAAACTGTCTGATGATTGGCAAGGAGCCGATTTCCTAGCCTACCATAAAGACGGAGAACAAACTCTGAAAGTCCAGCTCAAAGGCCGTTTGGGAATCTACAAGAAATATCAAGGTAAAGACTTATATATGAACTTTCCGGCCAACGATGTTTGGTATCTGGTTCCTCACGATGAGCTGTTGTGTATTGTGGGAGAAACTACACCTTGGCTGAATAGTAATTCTTGGAAAAGCGGTGGATATAGCAGTGGGAACCCTCCTCGTAAACTGCTGGAAAGATTGGCTCCTTTTGCTCTTAACAGATAGCCAGTCATAAAATACAGGAGGTCTGTCCTAAATGGGACTAGCCGAAGTTCAGGCAAGAGTATTTGGCGAAAATGAGACCCGGGAGTACCGCTTCATGGTTGATACCGGCTCAACATTTCTGGCCCTCCCGCAAGAGGAAATCGAAGCGCTAGGGCTTCGCCGGGGCCGGGGAGTGGTCAAGCTGATGAGTGCGACCGGAATGGTGGATGTAGAAACATACGTCGCTGATGGCGAACTTATGAGAGAGGAATTCACCGCAATCATGGTGCCTGCGCCCACGCCGCTGCTCGGCTACGAACTGCTGCAAAACTTGCGGTTCAAGGTGAACCCGGTCACTCACCAAATCGAGAAAGTGCCGGATGACGAAATACATCCGCCATATCAACTATAGAAGGCAGAATGATGCAACCAATCCGCAGCTTGATTTTTGTTCCCGGCAACCGGGCCGGGATGCTGGAGCGGGCTCGCTCCTTTGATGCCGATGTTATTATGGTGGACTTGGAGGATTCGGTGCCGTTGGGGGAGAAGGGGAATGCCCGGGATATGGCGCGGGAGTGGGTGCCTGTCTTGCGTGATGGGGGCGGGGGCGCGGGACGGCGGGTTATGGTGCGGGTCAATTCGCTGGACACCGGGCTTACCCGCGCGGAGCTGGAAAGGGTGGTTGCCCCCGGTCTTTACGGCGTGAGCTTGGGCAAGGTGGAGTCGGTGCGCGATGTCCGCACTCTCGACGGGCTGCTCTCGGCGCTGGAGCCGGCCGCCGGGCTGGAAGCCGGTTCGTTGCGTATCATCCCTTGGATTGAGACCGCCAAAGCGGTTTGGGACGCCCGGGCCATCGCCGAGGCGTCGCCCCGGGTGGCGGCCATCGCTTTCGGGGCCGAGGATTTCACCAACGATATGGGCATTGAGCGCAGCGACGGCGGCGACGAGGTGGCCGTGCCGCGGGCGATGGTGCCGGTGGCGGCCCGGGCGGGTGAGGTCGGCGCCCTTGACTCCCCCTTTGTCCGGTTCCGCGACCCCGACGCCCTGCGCGACGACGCCCGGCGGGCGCGGCGGATGGGCTATACCGGCAAGTTCGCCATCCACCCGGCGCAGTTGGAAATCATCAACGAAACCTTCAGCCCGTCGGCTGAGGAAATCGAATACGCCCGCCGCGTGGTCGAAGCCTGGGACGCCGCGGAGGCCGCCGGGCGCGGCTCTCTGGCCCTGGACGGGCGGATGATTGACGTGCCGGTGGTCAAGCGGGCGCAAAATCTGCTGGCCTTGGCCGACGCTATCGGCCAGGCCGGTTAAGGGCGGCCCGGAGGCGTTATGCCCGACCAAATTCTGTTGCAGGGGATGCAGTTCTACGGCTACCACGGCGTCAATCCCGAGGAGCGGACGCTGGGGCAGCGGTACGTCGTTGACTTGACTGTTGACTTGGACTTGAGCCGCGCCGGGCGGTCGGACCGGCTGGAGGATACGGTCAGCTATTCTTATATCTACCGGACGGTGCGGGCGGTGATGGAGGGGGAGCCGCGCAACCTGCTGGAAGCCGTGGCCGAGGCGATTGCCGGCCGGGTGCTGGCCGAGTATCCGGTGGACGCCGTGGCGGTGACGGTCAAGAAGCCCAACCCGCCGGTGCGCGGCTCGTCCATCGAACAGGCCACGGTGCGGATACGCCGCGCCCGCTTGCCGGGGGGCTAGGTTGTGTTGCCGCCGGTTCAGGCTATTTTCGTCATTCCCGCGAGGGCGGGAATCTATGAGACGATGGCGAAACTCGCGTTCCCTCCGGGGGGGTAGGGTGGGGGCGGCCCGGCGGATGCAGGATACCCCGGCTAGGGGCAGGGCCGGTTTGCGTCGGACAGGTTTGGGGTTCCCGCATAGGCGGTTCACCTTTGGGAGTCGCAGGATTTTTTTTGATTTTCGCGCCATTTGGCACCATTTGGCACCACTTTGGCTTGGCGGCCGCCGGGTTGGGGATGCTTTGCGGGCTGGCCGTTTGTTTGGGCTTTACAGGTATTATTTTAGGGAGTGGTATTCGGGGTTGGCAAGGGCGAGGTGTCAGGAGAAAATTGCGGAATTACCTCTCAGTTTGTCTGAATCAGGATTTTCAGGATTAAAGGATTTACCGGATGGGGGAATCCTGATTCAGACAATCTTGGTTTGATAAAATTGCGGAATTACCCTTTGGCGCCTTGAGCGAAGGGAAGGGTTTCACCGCCCAAGGCGGGGTTCTTCGCTTTGCTCAGAATGACAGACATTTGCTCAGAATGACGGACGTTTGCTCAGAATGACAGACATTTGCTCAGAATGACGGACATTTGCTTAGAATGACAGATGACGGAAGTAATTTCGCAATTTTCTTTCGTCTATCCCCTGGTCTCTGTGGATTCCCGCCTGCGCGGGAATGGCGGGTAGTTGGCGGGATGGCGCGGTAATGCGGGGATGGCGGGGTGAACGGAAAAGGCGGATGAGTAATGAATCGGCGGGCAATTTGGGATGGCGGGTAATCGGGGAAAGGGCAGGAAAGGGGAAAGGATATGAAAGTTCACGACTACCATGATGGGAACCGGCAACTCCAGGATCGCTTTGACACGCGGCGGCTGGCCGACCGGCTGAAGGATAGAGTGACCGGAATCATCGGCGGCGAGGCCAAGGCCATTATTGAGGAAGCGCGGATGTTTTTTCTTGCTACCTGCGACGATCGGGGGCTGCCTACCTGCTCTTACAAGGGCGGCGCTCCCGGCTTTGTGCGGGTGGTGGACGATTCGACGCTGGCTTTTCCCAACTACGACGGCAACGGCAAGTACCAGTCTATGGGCAACCTGCTGCGCAACCCCAATGTGGGGCTGCTGTTCGTGGATTTTGAGGGCAGCCAGCGGCTGCGGATTCAGGGCGTGGCGCGGATTGCCGACGATGACGAGCTGCTGGCCGAATACGCGGAAGCCCAATTCATCGTGCGGGTGGAAGTCACCGAGGTATACAAGAACTGCCCCCGCTACGTCCACAAGTACCGTTTCGTGGAGACGTCGGAGTACGTGCCTGAAGCGGGGCGGGAAACGCCGCAACCGGCTTGGAAAAGCAGCGAGGAGCTTAAGGACGCTCTGCCCGCCCGGCCTGGCTGAAGGGCGCCCGCGCGAAAATGCGCCGCACCATCGGCTCGAAAAACTCTAGGGGCAGCGATTGATAGTCCGGGTCGAAGGACGGCTGATCCCAGCGGTGGCAGAAGTCCACGGCGTCCTGATACCACGGATGGCCGCGGTAGGCGTCGCGGGCGTGGCGGTCGCCGCCGATGTGGTGGGCGTAGTAGTAGCTCTGGAACAGGCCGTGATGCCGCACAATCCGGTAGGTCTGTTCCGAAACGTAAGGGCGCAGCACGGCGGCGGCCAGCTCGCTGTGGTTGTAGGGCGACAGCAGGTCGCCGATGTCGTGGAGCAAAGCCGCGACTACCAGCTCCTCGCTGGCCCCGTCGCGGTGGGCGCGGGTGGCGCATTGTAGCGAATGCTCCAGCCGGTCAACTTGGTAGCCCGACAGCGACCCGTCTAGGGCGCGGAGCTGCGCTAGAACGCGGTCTGCGGTGCCTGCGGCGAATCTGGCTTCCAGCCGCTCCAGCAGTTCGTAATCCTCGCGGGTGCCTTCGGCCATGCTGGTGAAGGCCACCGTTTCCTGTGTGTCCGGCATCGCGCAACCCCCTGTGCCTGTGGCCCGGCTATCGGAGCCAAAGAAGTGGTGTAGTATATGCTTCGATTTTACCATCCCGGCGTTTGATTCGGGCCGGTATTCAGGAGGCGGGCGGATGGCTGACCGGAAAAGGCTGGATGGGCGCGTCGCCTTTATTACGGGGGGCGGGCGCGGCATCGGGCGGGCGATTGCGCTGGCCTACGCGGCGGAGGGGGCGCGGCTGGCGCTGTCGGCCCGCACCGCCGCCGAGCTGGAGGATACGGCGCGGCTTGTCGCGGAGCGGTTCGGCGGCGACGTTATTACCGCCGCCGCCGATGTGTCCAGCCGCGAGCAGGTGGAGCGGGCCGTCGCTCTGGCCCTGGAACGCTACGGCGCGATAGACGTTATGGTGAATAATGCGGGCAACATCGGCCCGGTGGGCCGGGTTTGGGACAATGACCCGGAGGAATGGGCCCGCACGGTGGCGGTGCATCTTATGGGGGTGTTTTACGGCTGTCGCGCGGTTTTGCCCGGGATGCTGGAGCGGGGGCGGGGGCGCATCGTCAATATGTCCGGCGTCGGCGGCCCCAATATGTCCGCTTATGACGCGGCCAAAACCGGGATCGTGAATCTGACGGAAAACTTGGCGCTGGAGCTGGCGGATACGCCGATCACGGTCAACGCCATCAGCCCCGGCTCGATTCATACCCGGATGTGGGAGGAACGCGGGATCTGGCGCTGGCTGTCGGCGACACGGCGACCTACGAGCGAGGCGTGCAGGTGACCTCGGGGCTGGGGGCGTCTATCGAGCGTGCGGCGGAGCTGGCGGTTTTTCTGGGCAGCGACGATTGCGGCGCCTTGTCGGGCCGCCTGATACGGGCCTTTGCCGACCGCTTCGAGGGATTTCCGGCCCGGGTTGGCGAGATAATGGCGTCGGAAGCCTACCTGCTCCGCCGCGTTGACCCGGAACGGCCTTTCGCTACGTCGCCATCGTATCCGTCGCTGCCTGTTACCGGGCCGTAGGGTGCGCGAGCCGGGATTCTTCGCTTCGCTCAGAATGACAGGCAGAGTAGGCCGTCCTTGTAATCGGCGGCGGGCGTGTGATAATCTGAATCGCCTGTTGAATAGGAAAATCCGGGTTGCCGACAGTAAGGGCGGCGGCCTGTAGCAGAGAGATACCGTTATGCGTTGCCAGATTTGCCTGAAGTCCGGGATGAGCGGCAACAATGTCAGCCACTCCAACCGGCACACCAAGACCCGGTTCAAGGCCAATGTCCACAAGCAGACCCTGGATCGCGACGGAACGCCGTTCACGGTCAAGATTTGTAGCCGCTGCCTGCGCTCCCTGCACAAGTCCCCCAAAGTCCGCAAGGCATTCGCGGCGCTTAAATAGCGCGGGCGTCAGGCGGGGAATTTGTCGGTCGGCGCCCGGCGTTTTCGCTGTGGCGCTGGGAGTTTGTTGATGCCCAACGAATCCAGGAAATTTGCCGTGATACTGGAGCTGGAGGAGGGCGGGAAGTATTCCATACATTGTCCGGCATTGCCGGGGTGTAGCAGCCAAGGCGAGGATCGCGAGGATGCCTTGGCGATGATTAGGGAAGCTATTGAACTCGTGCTTGAAGTGATTGAGGACAGGAAACGGGAAGGGGATACCGTTGTTGACGGCCTTCCGTTAGCCGATACCCCGGCATTACTGGCTCAAGAAGTGCGGGAAATTCTGGAAGACCGGGTGGAGTATGGGCTTCCTTTGGCTATCGAATTTTCCGAAGTCACCGTACCGGCTCTCATAGCGGCTTAACTCGATGCCGCCATTGCCAGTAGTATCGGGGCGTGAGGCTGTCCGCGCTTTGGAACGGGCGGGTTGGCGGTTTACTAGGCGGAGGGGGAGCCACATGGTTTTGGAAAAGCCGGAAGTGCGTAACCACTTATCCATTCCTGACCACCGCGAAGTCGGGGTTGGCACATTGCTGGGCGAACTCAGAAAAGCCGGATTGACCGTTGCCCAGTTTATCGAGCTGCTTGACCGCTAGGGCGGCCCGGCTAGGCAACCCCGCTGGATGTTCAGCTCGCGCCATTTACCGCCGGTTAGTTGCGGCCGCGGCAACCGCTGTGGCCGTTTGTTCGAGTCGTTCCCCAATATCCGGTTTTCGGGGGTTGTAATGGAAGAAGGGGCGCAGAAATTCATCGTGATACTGGAGCAGGACGAAAGGGGCGGATACGCTATCCATTGTCCGGCGTTGCCTGGGTGTTCCAGCCAGGGGGAAGACCGGGACGAAGCGTTGGTGATGATAGTGGATGCTATTGAAGGCGTCCTTGAGGTGATTGAGGAACGCAGAGAGGAAGAGCCTGATTTGGAGTTTATACTGCAAGAAACCCCAAATTTGTTGGCGGAAGAAGTGCGCGAGATACTGGAATACCGCGCGGAGTGCGGAATGCCTTTGATTGTTGAATTCGCAGAGGTTACTGTGCCAGCAAGGATCCCGGTGTAAAGATGCCACCTGTTCCGGTAGTATCAGGCCGGGAGGCAGTTCGGGCATTCGAGCGGGACGGATGGCGGTTTATGCGGCAAAGAGGCAGCCACATGATTCTGAAAAAGGCAGGAGCCGTTCCGACCCTTTCCATTCCCAATCACCGCGAAGTCTCGAAATACACTCTTGCGCGAGAGATTAGGAAGGCCGGTCTCACTATTGCCCAGTTTATAGAGCTGCTTGGCCGCTAGGGCGGCCCGGCTAGGCAGCCGCGCTGGATGTTCAGCTCGCGCCATTTACCGCCGGTTAGTTGCGGCCACGGCAACCGCTGTGCCGTTTGTTCGATTTGTTCCCCAGTATCCGATTTTCGGGGGGTTGTAATGGAAGAAGGGGCGCAGAAATTTATTGTGATACTGGAGCAGGACGAAAGGGGCGTCTTTGCCGTTCACTGCCCGGCGGTTCAATGCTCCAGCCAGGGCGATGACCGGGCAGAGGCGCTTGTGATGATAGTTGACGCTATACAGGGTATGCTTGAGGTATATGAGGAAGATAAAGAAAGCAATCCGTCGCTGATTCCGTTGCCGATGGCGGAAACCCCGGAACTTATCTCTGATGAAGTAAGGGAAATTTTGGAATTTCGCGTTGAGTGCGAATTGCCGATGATTCTCGAAATTGTCGAAGTCATCGTGCCGGCTCGAGTGCTGGTGTAAATTGCCTCCGATCCCGGTCGTTTCCGGTCGAGAGGCCGTTAGAGCGTTTGAGCGAGCCGGCTGGCGGTTTTCGAGACAACGGGGCAGCCACATAATACTGAGCAAGCCGGGCGAGCAGTATAACGTAAACATTCCCAATCACCGGGAAGTTTCCCGTAGCCTTCTCCGAAAGGAAATCAAAAAGGCTGGCTTGACGGCTGCCCAGTTTATCGAGCTGCTTGACCGCTAGGGCGGCCCGGCTAGGCAGCCGCGCATTCCGCGCATTGCCTCCGGCACCGTTTCGCGGTTGTTGAAGATGGCGCTGCCGGCTACTAGGATGGCGGCGCCGGCCTTGACCGATTCTTGGGCCGTCCAGTCGGCCTTGATTCCGCCGTCTACTTCTACCTGCGCTGGCAGGGCGGTTTCGTCTATGATGCGCCGCAGCCGACGGATTTTGCCCACGCTTTCCGGGATAAAGGACTGCCCGGCGAATCCGGGGTTGACCGACATCACCATCACTATGTCCAGCAGGGGCAGCACTTCCTCCACCGCGGTCACGGGCGTGCCGGGGTTGATGGCGACGCCGGCCTGGTTCCCCTGCTCGCGGATGCGGGCCACGGTGCGGTGCAGGTGGCGGCAGGCTTCGGCGTGGACCAGAATCTGGTCGGTTTCGGCCTTGATGAACGTGGGCAGCAGGTTGTCCGGCTCCTGAATCATCAGATGGATGTTCAGCGGCAAATGGGTGGCGGCGCGGATGGCGTCCACCACCACCTCGCCAAAGGAAATGTTGGGAACAAACACGCCGTCCATAACGTCCACGTGAATCAGGTCAGCCCCGGCCTCGGTGACGGCCTGCACCTGCTCGGCCAGCCGCCCGAAGTCGGCCGACAGCACAGAGGGGGCGATAAGGGCTTTGGGGCCGGAAGTTGTTTCAGGGGCCATATCGAACTCTTTGATAGTTTTGATTATTGGGAGTCGCTCAGGTTCATCGTGCGCTTGTACTGTCCGGGGCGGACAAACTCGACCAGTCCAAAATCGCGCAGAAATTGTAGCTGCTGGCGCAATTTTGCCCGGACGTTGTTATTTTCCGGGTACTGTATGGCTGCTATAGGTTCGCACACGTTAAGCAATTCTTGTAATCCAAACTTGGCTTCGGGCATATTAAGCACCGCATTTAAGGTAATTTTCTGCCAGCCGTCGAAGTTCGCCATTAACGCATCCCGGTCGGATATGTAATACGATGCTTCGTCTACCAGTTCGTTGTCGCCTGCCAGAGTCTTGTCCGTTGGCTTGGGCAGCGCTACTTCGATGTTTTCGAGGGCGGTTTGCAAACCCTGAAGTTCCGCCAACTCCATTTGGCGCGGCGGCTCGGGCGCCCCGAATCCGCTGAGCAATAAAGTTGTGAGTTCCCTTATTAGTGCCTTATCGCTAGTTCCCAATCCACATTCTGCGTTGCGGCGCAGTCCTGAATAGGTGGCGTTTGCGGATGTCACTAACGCAAAATCGTCGTCAAAGATATACATTTTGGCGTGAAAATAGCTGCTTTTATCTATGCTCTGAATAGTCATTCCAGCCCGCGCCAATAGGCACAGGCTGTCTAGGCTGGATGCTCGGACAGCGAAATCGCGCAGGTCTGTTCGAGTAATCAGGGTTCGGGATGCGTCTTTGGAAACAAGATTAGCTAAATCATATAGGCCATCATTGACGTATGGACTGCCGACAAGCATTCTTGAATTGCAAGACTTGGCATACCCGGCCAAGAAATCGAATGTCGGCGTAGTAACGATTTGCGTATCGCTAAACTTTCCGGCGTTCATTTTATGCTCCAATCATATTTGACGCTATGGGATTGTGGCAAACATAGCACAGCGCACGTTAATTGACAATGCGGCATTAGTAGTCGGCCCCGGATTCCGACTCCGCCACCGCCCGCTCTGCTTGGGCTAGGGCTTCGGCTACGCGGGGGGGGGCGGTGCCGCCGGGGTTGTTGCGGGCCGCTGCCGATGCCGCCGCCGTGATGCCGTAGACGCCGCGGTCGAAGTGGGGGGAGAATCGTTGGTACTGCTCCAGCGGCAGCTCCGCTAGGCCGATTCCTTGCCTGTCGCAGTGGCGGCACAGCTCGCGCATTATGCCGTGGGCCTCGCGGAACGGCACCCCTTTGCCCACCAGATAGTCGGCTAGGTCGGTTGCCAGCATCCCGCTTTCCCCGGCCAGCGACTCCACCCGTTCCGTCTGTAGCTCTAGGCCGGGGAGCATCGCCGCGAACACCGCGATGGTGGTTTGTAGCGTGTCCACCGTGTCGAAAAAGCCTTCCTTGTCCTCTTGCAAATCGCGGTTATAGGTCAGGGGCAGCCCTTTCAGCGTGGTCAGCAGGGCCATCAGCCCGCCGTAGACCCGGCCGGTCTTGCCCCGGGCCAGCTCGGCGAAATCGGGGTTGCGCTTCTGCGGCATTATGCTGCTGCCGGTGGTGAATTCGTCGGCCAAGCGGATGAACCCGAACTCGCCGCTGGCCCACAATATCAGCTCCTCGGACATCCGGGAAAAGTGCATCATACACAGGGCCGCCGCCGCCATAAACTCCACCACAAAATCGCGGTCGGAAACGGCGTCCATACTGTTGGCGCTGATGCGGGAAAAGCCTAGTTCGCGGGCCAGAAACTCGCGGTCGGTGGGGTAGGGGACGCCGGCCAGGGCGCCGCTGCCCAAGGGCAGCACATCGGCGCGGCGGCGGCAGTCGTCCAGCCGCCCGATGTCGCGCTGGAACATCTCGAAATAGGCCAGCAGGTGGTGGGCGAACAGCACCGGCTGCGCCCGTTGCAGGTGGGTGTAGCCGGGCATCACCACCGGCTGATACCGCCGCGCCAGCCCCAGCAGCGCCCGTTGCACGCCGCGCAGCCCGGCCACGGCGTCGGCGACGGCCTCGCGGGTGTACAGCCGCATATCTAGGGCAATCTGGTCGTTGCGCGAGCGTCCGGTATGGAGCCGCCCGGCGGCCGGGCCGATGAGCCGGTGGAGCCGCCGCTCGATGTTCATGTGCAGGTCTTCCAGGGAGGCGTCCCACGGAAAGGCGCCGTCCTCGATTTCCTGCCGGACGCGGCCCAGCCCGTCCACGATGGCGGCGGCGTCCTCGGCGCTGATGATGCCCTGGCGGGCCAGCATCCGGGCGTGGGCCACCGACCCGGCGATGTCCTGGCGGTACAGGCGCCGGTCGTAGTGGATGGAGACGGTGTAGGCGGCGAAGTTGGGGGCGTCGTTCATATCATTCATACGGCTACAAACTATATCGCGGCAGCCCGCGCCGCTCAAGGCCGCTGTGGTACAATAGCGGCGTCACAACCGCGCCCGGAGGGTTCCGGGCTGTTCCAATCACGGGTTAGCTCCCCGGCTCCGGGGAGCTAACGAAGGGTGCTGTTTGCCCCTGAGTGGACCCGTGAGGGAACGATGCGGTTGTGACGGATTGCATCCTAGCCACGAGGGGGCGCTTTAATGTTCAGCAAGTTCGTCGCGGGGAAACTGAATCGCGTTTTTGGGAAAGGCAAGAAAGTTATCGTGACCGTTGGATTGGCGGCGGGGCTACTGGCCGCGGTGGCTTGTCAAGGGGCGGCGCAGCCCGCGGAAGTCGAGGTGACTAGGGAAATCGAAGTTACCCGTGAAGTGCCGATTACTCAGCAAGTCGAAATCACCCGTGAAGTGGAAGTGGCGGTAACTCAGCAGGTGGAGGTTCCGGTAACACAGGAAGTCGAAGTTACCCGTGAAGTGCCGGTTACTCAGCAAGTCGAAGTAACCCGGCAAGTCGAAGTGACTAGGGAAGTTGAGGTTACTAGGGAAATCGAAGTAACCCGCAACGTTGAAGTAACCAGGGAAGTCGAAATTACCCGTGAAGTGCCAGTTACTCGGCAAGTGGAAGTAACCCGGCAAGTTCCGGTGACTCGCGTGGCTACGCCAACCCCCCGGCCGCGTGTGTTGCGTCCCACTCCTGTACCCACTCGACGTCCGACGCCTACTGCTACCCCCGTTCCGAACGTTTGGATGAAGTCCGAAGTTAACCAAGATCGCCTTACAGATGAGGAGTCCATATCGTTTTTTACGATAGCCATAGACCACAATTCGGGAGCATTTTATGACCCGCCATTTTTAGCAGTTATTTGTTATGAAAGCGGTGGCCGTGGTGTGGGAATAAATTGGGGGGGCATCCCTTTGATGGGCAATCTGTTCTCAGACGAAATTACAAGCAGCATTAGGTTTGACAATCGGCCAGCAGAAGAGACAAATTGGCTCATCTCATCGAACAATGAGCTTATCGGTAAAGTTTCCAGTGATGCGGATAGGTTTATCGAAACAATCAAACGATCCAACATTCTATATGTCCGAGTGACCGATTTTCTGGACGAAACCCGCAATGCCGAGTTCAATATCCGCGGGCTATCTCGAATAATGGCAACGGAGCCGCAGTTATGCGGCTCCTGAATCAGGTAGCGGAGGGCAAGCAGTATGGTCACGCAAACGCCCAAACTCAAGCTGACCTACGAAGACTATGCCAAAACCCCCGAAGGGGAGCGGTGGGAGTTGATAGACGGAGAGTTGAATATGTCGCCGTCACCTAAAAGGGCGCACCAGCGGAATCAGGTAAAACTGGGAACCAGAATGTCCTTTTTCGCTGAGGAAAAGGATTTGGGTGAAGTATATTTTGACTTCGACGTGGCGCTGTCGGATACCGACACCGTGCGGCCCGACCTGCTGTTTGTTTCCAAAGAGCGGCTGCATATCATCACCGAGGATAACGTGCGGGGTGCGCCCGATTTGGTGGTGGAGATACGCTCGCCGTCAACGGCGCGGCAGGACTGGACGGTTAAGCGCGAGTTGTACGCCCGGCACGGGGTCAAGGAATACTGGCTGGTGGACCCGGAAGCCGCTACCGTCGCCGTTCTGTTGCTGGACGGCAAGGTAGAGCGTGTTGTATGATGTCCTCTCTTGGAATCTACAGAATAGGAGCATCCTATGTCGGCAAGGGACAGGTATCGTAGGGGCCTGGAGTGCCTGGACTGCGGCAGATCTGGCGAAGCCGAATTCTCCGAGAATGATGGCTGGTCGTTTATGAACAACAGGGAGCACTACGTAGAGAGCGTCTCAGAGGGTTTCGTCGTGGTTGACCATGGTACTGATCACGGTCAGGAAACAGTAATTGGATGCAAATGCGGGGGCGGGCGTGGTGTAAAAACCTACTCAATTCTCCGAAGGTGATACAAAAGGAAGGAAATTATAGGAAAAAATGGCAATGGAGCCGCAGTTATGCGGCTCCTGAAGCATATAAGTGAAGGTGAAATAGTATGTCCACACAAAAGCCGAAACTCACCTATGACGACTACGCCAAGACTCCCGAAGGCGAGCTCTGGGAGTTCATAGACGGCGAGTTGCTTAAAGGGGATGTACCCAATGAGGCGCACCAATCAGCAAGGGCTTGGCTGGGAACCCGGATGTTTTTATTCGCGCAAGAAAAGGGGTTAGGGGAAGTCTACTTCGTGCCTTTCGACGTGGTGTTCTCGAATACGGACGTAGTGCAGCCCGACCTGCTGTTTGTTTCCAAAGAGCGGCTGCATATCATCACCGAAGATAACGTGCGGGGTGCGCCCGATTTGGTGGTGGAGATACGCTCGCCGTCAACGGCGCGGCAGGACTGGACGGTTAAGCGGGAGCTGTATGCCCGGCACGGGGTCAAGGAATACTGGCTGGTGGACCCGGAAGCCGCTACCGTCGCCGTTCTGTTGCTGGATGGCGGGGAGCTGAAGGTTGCGGGCGTTTATGGCGAGGGCGATACGCTGGACTCGGCGGTTATGAGCGGGTTCAGCATCGCGCTGGCTGAGGTTTTCCGGGGGTAAGTCTTAAATCTGTACGACTATATGGATGTCTACGACGTTGAGTTTAATGTCCGTGGGCTGTCCGAAATAATGGCAACGGAGCCGCGATTATGCGGCCCCTGAATCAGGTAGCGGAGGGCAAGCAGTATGGTCACGCAAACGCCCAAACTCAAGCTCACCTACGAAGACTATGCCAAAACCCCCGAAGGGGAGCGGTGGGAGCTTATAGACGGAGAGTTGATTATGCCGCCGTCACCAAAAGAGGCGCATCAGGCAGTGCAAGTAGACTTGGGCTTGCCAATGCATTTATTCGCCCGGGAAAACGACTTGGGGAAAATCTATTTGGCGCCTTTCGACGTGGTGCTGTCGGATACCGATACAGTGCAGCCCGATCTGTTGTTTGTTTCCAAAGAACGGTTGCACATTATCACCGCCGACAACGTGCAGGGTGCGCCCGATTTGGTGGTGGAGATACGCTCGCCGTCAACGGCGCGGCAGGACTGGACGGTTAACCGCGAGCTGTACGCCCGGCACGGGGTCAAGGAATACTGGCTGGTGGACCCGGAAGCCGCTACCGTCGCCGTTCTGCTGCTTGACGGCAGGGAACTGAAGGTTGCAGGCGTTTATGGCGAGGGCGATACGCTGGACTCGGCGGTTATGAGCGGGTTCAGCATCGCGCTGGCCGAGGTTTTCCGGGGGTGATACTATCACGAACGGAATCAGGATGACGCGCAGACTATTTTATGGACGGGGGAAATTATGGAAAAACAGTGGCAGCTTGAAGAAGCTGAAACTAGGTTCAAGGAAATGCTGGCGGAAAGCGACGCCCACGGCCCCATAATTATCGTCAAGGATGGCGTGAAAGTGGGGGCGTTGTTGCCCTTTGAGCATTGGCGGCGGCTGGAGTTGAGGGCCAACCCGGACATCAAGGAGGTACTTCTTGCCCCAGAGCCGCGAACCGAGGATCTTGTCCCGCCGCGCCCCAAGCGTCGCTGGCGGCGCTCACGTCCAACTTTCAAGTGATGGGATGTTCCTACTTGACACGAATGTAATTTCAGAATTGCGGCGGGCGCGGCCTCACGGAGCAGTTTTGGAATGGATGGGCAGCGTGCCTAACCATAATCTCTACGTGGCGGCAGTTACATTCGGGGAAATACAGGCAGGGATAGAGATTACCCGGGAACAGGATACAGCCAAGGCTGACGAAATAGAGCAATGGCTGGAAAAATTGCTCACTTCCTTTTCAGTATTGGCAATGGATTATCGGACGTTTCGGGTGTGGGCGCGAATTAAGCACAGGAAATCCAATACTCTCAACGCCGACGCTATGATTGCCGCCACCGCCATCGTCCACAACCTCACGGTAGTAACCCGCAACGTGCGCGATTTCCGGCAGTTCGGCGTGGCGTTGCTGAACCCTTTCGCCGGTTAGCGCGGCGGCGTTGCATATCATCACTGAGGATAACGTGCCGGGTGCGCCCGACTTGGTGGTGGAGATACGCTCGCCGTCAACGGCGCGGCAGGACTGGACGGTTAAGCGGGAGCTGTACGCTCGGCGTCGAAGTTCGTCCATAACCGCGGAAACTACTATGTGGGTGTCCAGATTCAGCATCCCACCGAATTCCAGTCGAAAAGATGTCGCCGTGGATCTTAATCTTACCCCGCAGGCTGCCATTCAGGACGGCCGATTTCCATTCTTTATCCTCGGGCTCGCTGGGGGGGGGCTCGTGGGGGATGACTTTTGCGATGGGCTTCCCGTCTTGGGTGATGACCAAGCCTTGGGCGTCGAGTTGGGCCAGCAACTCTAGGCAATGCTCTTTGAAATAGGATGCGCCGACGGATTCCATAATACCCTCCTCTAGGATATGGATGGTATCATAGGCAAAACCCGCCGGTAAACCGCTGCGCAAGTCAGCCTGGAGTCCGTGTTATGAGAGTCACCCATCGCTTGGCCGCCCCGTCTTTGGCCGCCATTCCCGCCGAGGCCGCTTGGGCCGAGTCGGTGGGGTATGATGCGCTGTCCAAGAACGAAACCGCCCACGACTCGTTTATCCCGCTTACGCTGGCCGCTACCTCTACCACCCGGGCGCTGTTGCAAACCAGCGTTGCTATCGCCTTTCCCCGGTCGCCGATGATTGTTGCCTATACCGCCCGCGATTTGCAGGATTTGTCGCGGGGGCGGTTCCGGCTGGGGCTGGGAACGCAGGTGAAGGGGCATATTGAGCGGCGCTTTTCGGTGGCGTGGGAATCGCCGGGGCCGCGGCTGCGGGAGTATGTGCAGGCGTTGCGCAGCATCTGGGCCGCGTGGGAAACGGGCGAGCGGCTGAATTTTCAGGGCAGATATTATCAGTTTTCGCTGATGACGCCGTTCTTTAGTCCCGGCCCCGGCGAATACCCGCCGCCGCCCGTGTTCACCGCCGCGGTCAACGCCTATAACTGCCAAGTGGCCGGCGAGGTGGCCGACGGGCTGATGCTGCACAGTTTGACGTCGCCCGAGTACGTGCGCGATGTGGTGCGCCCGGCGCTGGTTCGCGGGGCGGAGCGGGCGGGGCGCGACGCCGGGGGGATTGCGGTCAGCGGGGGCGGCTTCCTCATCACCGGCCCCAACCGGGCGTCGCTGCGGGCGGCCCAGGCTGAGGTGCGCCGCCGCATCGCTTTCTACGCCTCCACCCGCACCTATCACTCCGTGCTGGCCGCCCACGGCTTTGAGGAAATCGGCCAGCGGCTTCACGAAATGTCCCTGCGCGGCCAGTGGGCGGAAATGGGCGAGCTGGTCAGCGACGAAATGCTGGCCGCCTTCTCCGTGTCCGGCGAGTACGACGAAATCGCCGCTGAGTTCGCCCGGCGCTACGGCGGGCTGGTGGACGAGGCCAGCTTTACGCTGTATTCGGAAAAGCCGCCCAATGAGACGGAGCTGCGGCGCATCATCCGCGGTTTCCGGGAGCTGGGGTAGGCGGGAATCCGGCCTTTATGACCGCCGGTGGCGGATTCTTCGCTTTGCTCAGAATGACAGGCGACGTCAGAGTGACAGGCGGCTAGGGAACAATTATGACCGCCGGTGGCGGGATTCTTCGCTTTGCTCAGAATGACAGGCGACGTCAGAATGACAGACGGCTAGGGGCCGATTATGGGAGGCGATTATGACTTCCGGTGACAGTTACGCCCATCTGGTCGGCTCGGTGCCGCTGGCCGATGCCGAAACCGTTTTTCGCGCCGCGGCCGCCGCGCTGGGGCCGCACTTGCGCCGGATTCCCGATGGCGAGACCGGGGAGCGTATCCGTTGGATTTGGTTCCAGCGCGATATGCTGTGGAATCACCCGGATATGGAGGAGGACCCGGACGCCGGGCTGTTCGCGGTGTACCAGTGGGACGGGGTTCTGTTGCGGGAAACGCCTTATCTGCGCTTCAAGCCGTCGGCGGACCCGGACGCGGTGCGCTTTCCCACGGGCTACGCGGAAGCGGCGGCGGCGTCTTACGCCACTTATGCCCGGCTGCGGGATGAGGGCGTCATCGGCCCGCAAACCCGGTTCCAGGTGTCGTTGCCCACGCCGATGGCTACGGGTTATATGTACGTCAGCCCCGCCGCCCGCGACGCCTATCTGCCAGCCTACGAGCGCTCTCTGCTGGCGGCCCTGGACGGCATACTGGACGCCATACCCCACGACCGGCTGTCGATCCAGTGGGATGTCTGCCAAGAGGTGCTGCTTTTCGAGGACTACTTTTCCCATCGTCCGGCCAACTACAAGCAGCAGGTTTTTGACGAGCTGGCCCGCTTGGGCGGGAGGGTTCCCGAGGCGGTGGAGTTGGGCTATCACCTGTGTTATGGCTCGCCCGCCGACGAGCATCTGGTGATGCCCCAAGATATGGGCGTGCTGGTGGAAATGGGCAACGGACTGGCCGCTGGGCTGAATCGTAGGCTGGACTTTCTGCACCTGCCGGTTCCCAAAGACCGCGCCGACGCCGCCTATTTCCAGCCGCTACAGGGGCTGAACCTGCCCGAGGGCGCCGGGGTGATTCTGGGGCTGATTCACTACGATGACGCCGACGGTGACGCCGCCCGCAGCGCCGCCGCCCGCGCCTTCCTGCCCGTTTTTGGCGTAGCCAGCGAGTGCGGCTGGGGCCGCACCGACCCGGCGCGAGTGCCGGGCCTGCTGTCCAGCCACCGCCGCGCCGTCGAGCAGCTTAACCGGGGGGATTAACCGGGGATTAACCACAGAGGGCGCAGAGAACACAGAGTTGTTTTCGCTGGGGTTAATCAGGAATACAGGAATTGCCATTCGATGCTGCCGAGGCCGAAGCGGATGCGGCGGAAGGCTTCGGTGTGGTCTAGGCCGGTCAGTTCCTTGTAGCGGCCGGCGTTGTTGGCGATGCGGGACAGGCGCTCCTCGGTGGTGGCCGGGGACATCTGGCTGGCGTGGGCTTCTAGGGACAGTGTTTTGGCCTCTAGGTAGTCGCTGATTTCGATGAACACGTCGGGCGACTCGCTGCCCCACATATACGCCTGCTCTACCCGGTGGGGTTGCAGCCCTTCCTCGGTGATTTGCTCCGGGAAATGCCGGTAGCTCCAGGCGTAGGTAAAGGCCGCGTCCAGGGCCACCCGCCCGCTCATCCGGTGGTCGCGGTGGGTGTGGCTGGTGCTGCGGTAGGGGTCAATGCACAGAATCAGGTCGGGGCGGTAGCGGCGTATTTCCCGCGTTACTTGGCTGCGGAACAGCATAGTGTCTTCCAGGCCGCCGTCGGGATAGCGCAGAAACACGATGTCTTTGGCGCCCACGATGTCCGACGCGGCCCGCTGCTCGACCTCGCGGGTGGCGGCCAGCCGCTCCGGGGTGAGGCCGCGCTCCGAGGTGCCTTTGTTGCCGTTGGTGCACATCACCACCACGGCTTCGGTGCCGAACTCCTTGACCCACTTAGCCAGCGCCCCGCCGCAGCCGCCTTCGCAGTCGTCGGGATGGGGCGTAACCGCCAGGGCCACCCGGGGGGCGGTGGTGACTATCTCAAAACCGTCGCCCGACGCACTGCCGGGCGCGGTGGGGCCGGACATACCGAACTGCGTGTTTTGGAGCATTGCCGTTTTCCCCTTTGAAGCCCGCTAATTTCGATTGTGCCTTCTGAACAGCCTTGTAGCCCATATTGACAGAATGACGGCGGAGAAAATTCCGATAAAAGGTTGCACTGTGCCAACCCACTTGGCCCATCCGGTTGGCTCCGGCGCCCAACTGCCGTAACCCAGCGCAGTAAAGGATACCAAGCTATAATACAGTGCCGTTTTCAATGCCGGATGTCCGATTTGCGAATTTTCGCCATCGGACTCCAGCACGAAGTAGCCGAACTGCCAGTATAATAACCATATAGCTACAAATACTGCGGCAATGACAATCAGAATCCTGCCCGGCTCTTCGCCATAAGCGAGCAATAACTTCCACGCGAACCAGAAAGAAGCCGATATAACCTTGCCCGCGATTCGGAAAGGAACCAGCAAAGGCTTGAGGCATCGTCCCAATGATGACAGGAATCCCCGTAACCTATTCACGAGTTACACATCACTAGGCAATTAACCGTTATTGCCGCTTCTTCTCAAACCTTTCCAAACTTGCGTCAGAAAAGTGCGCAGTCCCGAAAATTCGTCAGTCAATGACTTCAGCTGAGCCTTGCGCCTGGCTTCCATTTCCCTATAGCGGAACTTGCTGGCAATGCTAAAAAATCCGGCCGCTTCGTGCCACTCTCCTATCTGGCGATATTGAGCTATCGCTGCCTGATAGTCGCCATTATATTCTAAGGCGTTAATATAATCTTTTCCCCAATTCACTGCTTCGAGCCGGGTTCCAGGCGAAATGAAGGCGCCGATAAAATTGGCGTCCTGCAAATTCACGTGGCTCAGGTCGGAGTCGATGATCCGGGCGGATTTCAGAGAGGCCGCCGTTAATATCGCGTACTGCAACGTGGCGTCATTCAGCTTGGCCCAATCTAGGTTGGCTTCTTTCAAGTCGGCATAAGACAGGTCGGATCCTTGAAGGTTGCTTCTGATCATAATGGCTTGGTTGAGGCTGGCCCACCGGAAATCGGAGCGCGACAGGTTTGCCAAATTCAGGTGAGCGCCGTCAAGCTGTGTGGGCTGAACCGACATTATCCCATTGTGTAAGTTGCCGGTGTGCCAGTCGTTGAGCGCCGCTGGGTAGGCCAAATCTCCGATAGGCAGGGTTTTGCCGCTTTTGAGGGTTATCAGGGGCATGGCTATTGCGCCTTCCAGATTGCAGCCGGAGAGAATGGAGTTTCGCAAGTCCATTCCCCGCAGGTCAATCCCGCGCATATCCAAGCCGGATAGCAACCCACGCTTTCCGTATTGCTTAAGCAGCCCTTTTAGCTTGCTCCGTACCAGAGGCCGCACCTGTTGGCCGTTCTGGATTATTCCCCAATCGCAGAGGGTTTTTCGCACGGGGTTAGGGATTTGGCCGGTTTCGTCATCGCTGATCATCGCCACGCCCCTACCCGCCCAGGGTCACCGAGCGGCCTAGGTCGGTGGCGGCGTAGCGGCCGGAGCGGCCGGGGATGCGCTCGAGCCAGCCGAATTTGGAGCGGGCGGCGTTGCGCAGCGTTTGGGTGAAGCTGTTGGCCCGGCGCCAGCCGGCTAGGTCGAACAGCTCGCCCAATTCGTCGGCGTTCACCCCTTCCGCCTGGAAAAAGCGGCTGGCCGCCTCCGCCGCCACCACCACCCGGCGCATATCGCCCATAGGGTTGATGGCCTGGCAGAAGGCGATGTAGTCCGAGCGCGATTCCGGCGTCTGGCTTTCCAGATACAGCCCGTCGTCGTCGGCTTCGTTGGCGGGAAGCATCGGCGCGGCGAACCCGGCGGCGGCGCTGACGGCGGGGGCGGGCGCGGGGGGAGCAGGGGCGGGCGGGGCGGCCTGCGCCGGTTCGCCGCCGTAGGGCTGCCGGTTCGCAACCGCGCCGTTGGACGGGGGCGGAGCGGCGGGCGGCGCGGGCGTTACATCCGTACTTTTTTCCCCATCGGCGTTGTGTTCGCCATTTTGTCCGTTGGGTACGGCGGGGGGGGCGGCGGGCGCGGGTGTATTCCCCGGCGCGGCGGCTAGGGGAAAGCCGTTCAGCACCATACCCAATACGCCTTGAATGAACTCCGATTCCTCGGATTCCAGCGTAATCTGGGTGCTGTTAGGCAAGGATATGGATAATTTCACCATCTCTCACACATCAAGCCCGGCGGTTTTGCGGCCCCTGCCGGATTGCCCTGCTGCCTTGCCGGTCGCCTTGCCCGGTTGCTTTGCCCGGTTGCTTTGTATAATACTCCGGGCGGCGGCTGATGCCAAGTACTTGCATTACCAATTTACCCGTCCGGCCAGCTTTATTACACCGGAAAGGGGCGGAAAAGGGAACACAGGGGCAGTTCCGCGTTACATAAATGTAACATCCGAACCGAGGCAACCGGGGCGGCCGGGCGGCTAGACCGTCTGCTTGAGGCGGATGGCGAGGGAGCGGGTCATACCGGGGACAGCGGCGATTTCGTCCAGCGCCGCTTCCTTGATGCCCTTGAGGGAGCCGAAACGGCGCAGCAACATTCGCTTGCGTTTCGGCCCGATGCCGCTGACCAGGTCAATGGGCGAGCCGAGGCTGCCTTTGCTGCGCAGGTTGCGGTGGTAGGTGATGGCGAAGCGGTGGGCCTCATCGCGGATGCGCTGAACTAGGTAGAGGGCCTGCGAGTCGCGGGGCAGGATGATGGGTTCGGGGGTGTGCGGCACGAAAAGCCATTCGTTTTCTTTAGCCAGGGACGCCAAGGGGATGTCGTCCAGCCCCAGCTCCAGCATAACCTCAAGGGCCGCCGAAAGCTGGCCCTTGCCGCCGTCTATCAGCACTAGGTCGGGAACGGCGGCCCAGCCGTCCTGCACTGCGGGAAGGGCGCCGGCGCCATCGGCGTACTCGCTGTTGCCGGCGGACTGGCGGGCCGCGGCCAGCCGCTTGAAACGGCGGCGCAGCACCTCGCGCATACTCTCGAAATCGTCCACGCCGTCCACCGTCTTTATCTTGAAACGGCGGTATTGGGAACGCTTGGGGCGGCCTTCCTCAAAGACCACCATACTGCCCACCGAGTTGCTGCCCTGGATGTGGGAAATGTCGTAGCACTCCATCCGGCGCAGGGGCAGGGGCAAGGAAAGCTCTTCCTCCAGCTCGGCCATTGCCTGCTGGATGATGTCTTGGTTGTCCAGCCACTTGATGCGGTGCTGGGCCAGGCCCTGGCGGGCGTTGTCGGCCACGGACTCCACCAGTTGCCGGTTCACGCCGCGCTGGGGCCACACCAGTTGCACCGCCCCGCCGCGCAGCCCGCGCAGCCACTGGGCCACCAGCTCTTGATCTTCCAATGGATGCTGGACGATGATTCGCGGCGGGATGGTCAGGGCGGAGCCGTAGAACTGCTTGATAAACTGGCCGATAACCACGCCGGGGGTGTCATCCTGGGCGCCGTCCATAAAGAAATGCTCGCGCCCGATGAGCTTGCCCTTGCGGATGAAAAAGACTTCCACCCAAGCCTCGGCAGAACCTTGGGCTAGGGCGATTACGTCCATACCGGCCTGCCAGGCCAAGTTGCCCCCGGCGGCGGGGTTGGAGTCCACCTTAATGCGCCGTTCCTCGGCCACCCGCTCAACCGCCTTGATGCGGTCGCGCAGCACCGCCGCCCGCTCGAATTCCAGCCGCTCGGCGGCCAGGGTCATATTCTCTGCTAGGTCGCGGGTGACGGCGTCGGTGTCGCCCTCCATAAACATAATGACCTGTTCGATGACCCTGGCGTAGTCCTCGCGGCTGGCGTAGCCGGTGCAGGGGGCTACGCAGCGGTTGATGTGATACTCAAGGCAGGGGCGCGGGTCGGCGCCGGTAATCGTCTTGGTGCAGGAGCGGTAGGGGAACAGCCGTTTCACCAAGTCCATAGACTTGCGGACGGTGTTGGCGGTGGCGAAAGGCCCGAAGTAGCGGGCTCCGTCCTTGACCACCCGGCGGGTGATATAGACGCGGGGGAAGTCCTCGTTCAGGTCTATTTTCAGGTAGGGGTAAGTCTTGTCGTCCTTGAGGCGGGCGTTGTAGCGGGGCTTGTAGCGCTTAATCAGGGTGTTTTCCAGAATCAGGGCTTCGGCTTCGGTGTCGGTGACGATGTACTCGAAATCGCGGACGTGGCCCATCATCCGCCGGGTCTTGCCGGGCTGGGCGGCGGGCGAGCCGAAGTAGCTGCGGAGCCGGTTTCGTAGCACACTGGCTTTGCCGACATACAGCACCGCACCCCGGGCGTCCTTCATCAGGTAGACGCCGGGGCGTTCCGGGGTGGCCTGAAGCCGTTGTTCGGCCAGAGGAAGCGGCATAAAAGCCTGCGCGGCAGGATATTACAGTACGATGGCGAGGACGATGAGGGCGGTCAGCACCGCGGTTGAGAGTATGCCGATGCGCCGGAGTTCAGCCCCGACGTAGTTGTAGGCGGCGGGGCGCTCGCCGCGGATGCGGCCCGCGCCGCGGGGCTGAACGGCGTTCTGCGAGGACGGACGCCGGGCCGCGGCGACGGATGCCGTCGGCGCCGGGGCGGCCGGCTGCCCGGCGGCCGGGGCGGCGACGCTTACGGCGGTTTCCACGGCAGTAGCGGCCGCTCCGCCGCCGTTCTGCTGCGGCTGCGACGGGACGGCGGGGATGCCGCTGGGCCCGCGCTGGGCCCGCTTTCGGCGGCGGCTCAATTCACCTTGCCGGGCCGCGACCCGGCGGGATTTGCCAGCCATAACAATACACCTCGGGGAGAGGGTACGGACGCCGGGCGGCCCGGTTCAGCCCGCCAAAGGGCGGGGGCGCTCCGGCGGTATTTTCGGAAGTTCACTAACTAATATACCAGCAAACCGGGCAAAAAGGCAGTCTAGCGCCGGGCAGTTATGGTCAACGTGGATTCCCGCGCCCCACCCGTGGGTTCCCGCCTGCGCGGGAATGACGGGGGGCGCGGGAATGAGGCAGGGGGAATGGCGCAGCTAGGAATGGCGCAGCTAGGGAATGACAACGGGCGCGGCTTGGTCATTGAGGGGGAATTACGCCGGGCGCGGCTTGGTCATTGCCGGTTTGGGTTGGGAACAGCTAGGCCCGGGGGTGGCTCTTTTCGTATTCCTCGCGCACGTAGGGGCTGGTTAGGTGGGTGTAAACCTGAGTGGTGGAGATGCTGGAGTGGCCCAGCAGTTCCTGGACGTGGCGGAGGGAGGCCCCGTTTTGGAGCAGGTGGGTGGCGAAGCTGTGGCGCAGCGTGTGGGGCGTGATGCTCGACTTGATTCCGGCGGCCTGGGCGTAGCTTTTGAGGATTGACCATACCCATTGCCGGGTCAGCCGCTCGCCCCGGTGATTCACGAACAGGGCGGGTTCCTGCTTGCGGTTGCCCAGCAGCGCCAGCCGGGCGTTTTTCATATACCGCATCAGCTCTTGCAGGGCTTTGGGGTAGAGGTGGACGATGCGCTCTTTGGATCCTTTGCCCAGACAGCGGATATAGGATTCCTCGGTGTTGACGTCGGCCACGTTCAGCGACACCAGCTCGCCCACTCGCAGGCCGGTGGCGTAGAGCAGCTCCATAATCACCGCGTCGCGCTGCCCCTCGTTGGTGGCGGGCTTGTAGCTCGCTTCCAGCAGCTTGGTGATTTCGTCCTCGGTGAGGAACTTGGGCAGCGACCGGCCCACCTTGGGAGTGCCTAGGGATTCTGAGGGATCTTCGGTGATGATGCCGTTTTCCGCCATAAATCCGAAAAAGGACTTGACCGACGCCACCTTGCGGGCGGTGGTGGCGTTGCGGTATCCCTTGCGGTCTTTCAGGTCGGTGATGTACTGGTTCAGGGTGTCAATGTCCACCCGTGTCCAGTCATAGGCACCCTTGCCGTCGCCGGGGCCGCCGCCTCTCTGGGTCAGGAACTCGGAAAACTGGGACAGGTCGTTGCGGTAGGCGTCGCAGGTGTTCTGGGAGAAACCCTTTTCCACAAGGAGATGCTGTAGGAAAGAGGAAATAGTGCGCTCCATAAACTCGTATCCTTTCGCCGAAGCGTAAAACAGATGAACAAGTCATCGCCCGTTGGCCCTTGCTTTGGGCGGGATGCCTGTCCAGTACTGCGGCGGATACTAGCACAGCCCGCCGCGCCCGCTACGATTGGAGCGTGTGCGGAATTTTCGGAATTTAACCAAAATTGAACTGCGGCCAATTCACCCCTGCCGCTTACAGGAAACGCCCCGGCGGGCAAATTCCGCTGTCCCTGAGCTGGTCCAAGGGTGAACGGAATTTGACCGCCGGGGCGGGCGGGAACGGCGGGGCTTGGGGTTACGCCGCCAGCAGCACGGTGCCGGTGGATGACAGGGAGCCGCCGGTGCCGTTGACGATGGACGTTTGGGCCGGCTGGCCGGGGGCGCGTTTGCTCATCACCTGCCGCTGGCCGCATTCGCCCCGGAGCTGGCGCACTGCTTCCACCAGCAGGAATATGCCGTACATCCCCGGATGGGTGTAGGACAGCCCGCCGCCGCTGGTGTTCAGCGGGAAGTCGCCGCCCGGCGCGGTGCGCTGGCTGGCTACGAAGTCGGCGGCCTCGCCCGGCCCGCAGAAGCCCAGCGACTCCAGAGTGACCATTACGGTGTAGGTGAAGGAGTCGTAAATCATCGCCAAGTCTAGGTCATCGTGGGACAGGCCGGCCCGGGCCATGGCCCGCGGCCCCGACTCCCGGGCCGGGGTGACGGTGTAGGACGGCATCTGGCTTACGATGTTATGGTCGTGGGATTCGCCGCCGCCCAGCACCCAGACGGGCTGCTTGCGGCAGTTGGCGGCCCGCTCCGCCGTGGTGACGATTACTGCCGCGCCGCTGTCGGTGACTAGGCAGCAGTCCAATAGGTGGAAGGGCCAGGACACCCAGCGCGAATTGTGGTAATCGTCAAAGCTCATTGGCGTATCGTGCATTTGGGCTACCGGGTTCAGGTTGGCCCACTTGCGGGTGGCTACGGCGATTTCCGCCATACCTTGCCGCGTGCGTTCCTCGCCATACTCGTGCATATAGCGGGTGCAGGCCATTGAGTAGTTGACCGGGGCGCCGATGATGCCGTAGGGGGCCTCATACATTGCCGCCGGCAGGTTCCCGTCGGCTGGCACGCGCACCCGCGTTGAGCGCCCGGCCTGCCCGTGGGTAATCAGGGCCGTTTCGCAGTAACCGGCGCGGATGGCGGCTACGGCGTGGGCCACGTGGATGACGAAAGAGGAGCCGCCGACGTAGGTGCTGTCGGTGAACACCGGCTCGATGCCGAAATACTCCGCCGTAGCCAGAGTTGAAAACCCGGCGGTCAGGATGCCGTCAATGTCGCGCATCGAAAGCCCGGCGTCGGCCAGCGCGTTATGGGCGGCCTCGGCGTGGTGCTGCAACGACGACTTGCCCGGCACATTGCCCATAACGTCGGACTCGGCAACCCCCACGATAGCGATGTCCCGGGGAGCAGACCCGTTAGAAGTCACAACAAACCCCCAAAAATCCAGCAAATGATGGGCCTGATACTACAATACCGCCGCCCCCGCCACAAGCGGGGCATACCGCCGGTTCCCGCCCCGCCCCGCCCATTCCCGGTTATTCTGGCCGTCTGTCATTCTGAGCAAAGCGAAGAATCCCGCCCTGCGCGGTGAGACCCTTCGCTACGCTCAGGGTGACAAAGGGGTTGCTCAGGGCGACAAAGGGGCAGGGTGACAAAGGGGTTGCTCAGGGCGGCAAAGGGGCAGGGCGGCAAAGGGGAATTTCGCAATTTTCTCCGTTTTCCCGGCCAACACTAGCGGCCCGGCGTGCTAAAATACTCATTTATTTCAATGCCGAACTCCAGAGGGGATATGCCGAGCAACTTCTGGATGATTATCAACAATGAGCGCAATTTCAGGATTACCCAGGGCTTGGGGTTCTCGGTGATGGGGCTGAAAGCGCAGCACCGCCGCAAGGTTCAGCGTATTTCCGATGGCGACCGCATTTTGATGTATCTCAGCCACCGGCGCTGTTTCGCCGCCACGGTCACGGCCACCTCGGGCTATTTCGAGGTCGAGGATACGATTTGGGAGAAGGAAGGCCGGGCCGGGTTTCCCTTCCGGGTCAACATCCGTCCCGAAATCGTGTTGCAGGATGAGCAGTTTATGGACGCCAACCTCATCGCGCCAAGGCTGGATTACGTGAAACGCTGGGCGCCCGAGGACTGGTATATGGCCTTTCAAGGCAACCTGCACCTGCTGCCCAAGAGCGACTTCCTGCTAATCGAAGAGGAAATGAAAAAGCTGCACTACGCCGGGGATTACGAACCAACCCCGATAATCCCCACCCGCCCGCAGCAACGCCGCCGCCGCTCCGGCGCCCGCAAACCCGCCGCCGAAACCCCGCCGCCCGCGCCCCGGCGTTAGCGGCGCAAAACCAAATCTCCCGCGGATATTCGCCTAATCCCCTCCCCCTCCGGGGGAGGGTTAGGGTGGGGGCGTCCCCGGTTCGCCGAGATACTGAAGTGCCGCCGCGATTTCCTCCTGCACGCCAGGGTCGGTTTCGGCGCGGGCGGCGTCGGACAGCAGGGCCGCGGCTTGCGGGCCGCCGATGCGCCCCAAGGCCCAGGCCGCATGGCCCCGCACCACCGGCCCGGCCCCGCTCAGTACGCGCCCCAACGCTGGAACCGCCGCACCGCTCCCGGCCAGCGGCGGCCCTAGGTTGCCCAAGGCGACACAGGCGTTGCGCTGCATCCCTTCCCGCTTGGCCCGCATTATCGAAGTTCCGGCGAAACGGGCGCGGAAATCATCCTCGGACATTTCCAGCAACTCCAGCAAGTCTGGGGAACCATTAACCGCAGAGGACACGGATAGCGCAGAGTTTTTTGGGGTTGAAACGCCCGGACGCGCCTTGCGGTTTACCGGGCAAACGTCTTGGCAGATGTCGCAGCCGAAAACCCAATCCCCCATCAGCGGGCGGAGTTCGCGGGGAATCGGCCCCCGGTTTTCGATGGTCAGGTAGGAAATGCAACGGGCGTTGTCCACCACATAGGGCGCCACGATGGCCCCGGTGGGGCAGTCCTCGATACATAGGACGCAGGCGCCGCAGGATTTCTTTAGCGGCGCGTCCGGCTCCAGCTCCAAATCGGTGATGACCTGTCCTAGAAACACCCACGACCCATAGCCCGGCGTCAGGATGTTGGTATTCTTGCCGAACCAGCCGATGCCTGCCCGGTTAGCCGCCGCCCGGTCCAGCATCGGCCCGTCGTCCACATACCAGCGGGCCGCCACCGCCGAACCCAATTCCTGCTCCAGCCCGCGCACAAACTCCCGCATCCGCCGCTTCATCGCCCGGTGGTAATCGCGCACCCACGCATACCGCGCCACCCGCCCGGCCGCCGCGGCGCCGCAATCATCGTCCGCATCCGCCGAACCATCATCCGCCGAACCATCCACCAGATAGCTCACCCCCAAGCAGATGACCGACCGCGCCCCCGGCAGCAGCTCCGCCGGGCGCGTTCCCCGCATAACCCGCGATTCGGTATACCACGGCAGCCCGTCCATCCGCCCCGCGCGGATACGCTCCAGGGCGGCATCCCGGTCGGCGGCGAAGTCGTCGGCAGTAGTGACGCCCACGAGGTCGAACCCGGCGGCGCGGGCTTGGGCGGTGATGGTGGCTTTCAGGTGGGTTGCCGTCATTGCCCAATGATAGCGCGGATGGTATGATTCCGCCAATCAGACACTAAGGAGATTGGAAAATGCCGCTGTATCGCTGGGGTGCCGACAAGCTGGAGCCAGTGCCGTCTACCAACTTTGAGTCTGAAAGTTTGATGGAACGGGGCGACTTGCAGAGACTGCTACGTGACCAGTCCGATGCCCTAGAAAAGGGGCTGTTCATCATCACAGAAGAGTACAGCAATTGGAAAGAATCTGGCCGTAGCATAGATTTGCTGGCGTTGGACAGCAAAGGCCATTTAGTGGTCATCGAACTGAAGCGGACACAAACTGGCGACCACAGCGAGTTGCAGGCCATCCGCTACGCTGCGATGGTATCCAATATGACGCTGAATCAGGTTATTACCGCGCATCGTGAATACTTGGTGAAACGCGGCATTGACGAAGACGCGCGAGTTCAAGTCCTCAATCATTTGGATGCTGCTGACGAAGCGGATGCGGAAATACGCACTGAACGTCCGCGCATAATCTTGGCATCCGCAGGGTTCTCTAAAGAGTTGACTACCAGCGTTTTATGGTTGCGTGATGGCGGTATGGACATTAGTTGCGTTAAACTGCAACTTTATAGCGATGGCAATGGCTTGTTGTTGGATACAAGTCTTGATATTCCATTGCCCAACGCAAGAGATTATCAAACGCAAGTTCGGGTTAGGCAAGAAGAAGTCAGACAGCAGAGCCAAGTAACGAATACAATGGGAAGTGACGTTTTCCGACAGCGTATCGCCGATATGCCCGAAAGGGCCCAAGAAGAACTGACCCGCCTGTGTGATTTGGCTGATTACTTGGAAAGAGAAGGCTTGGCTCGCCCTATGACACGGCAAGGGTCTACTAACACCGTATTGAGAGTCAACCTGCCAGGAGCAAATACTAGGTTGATCAATGCTTACATCACTAATCCGAATGGCAAGAGCATTGGGTTTTATCGTGGTGCATGGGAAAGACACGCCCGCGAATCAATGAATCGCTTGGAAGAAGCCATTGAACCCAATGCTCTGAATGTTTATGGCACTTACCTGGCCGAATGGTCTGATGAGATGCTGGCCGTCGTGCGCGACGCCTACCGCGAGGCCAACGGCGTCTTGCCCCCTACAGCCCCTCTCCCTGATACCGCCCCGCATACCCCCGGCCCGGCGGCGTAGACAGGCGGAAAAACGCTAGTTGCGCCGCCCGCGCATTACGTTGCAGCCGGAACCCGGCGGGGTGATGCACCGCCAGTAGCGACTGCGAGCGTCCGCGGTAGCCCGCATCCCACACCGCCGTGTGTAGCGATACGCCGCAACGCAGCAGGCTGGAGCGGGGGCGGCCCAGCGCCATCAAGTCCCGCGGCAGGTTGACAGCTTCGTTGAACGTTATCAGATACGCTCCCGGCGGCAGGGTTAGCCACCCGTCGGCGCCGAACTCCAGCGGCGCGGCGCCGGCCAGCACCCTATCGGCGTCCGATGCGCCTAGCTGCCCCGGCGCAACGAACCGCGCCGCCGCCCTTGCCGTCAAGTCAAAGCCGTTGGGCTGCAATTGCGCCTCAAGGTCAACGTAATCCGCAATCAGCGGCGGGCTGCCGTCTACTATCAGATGCCGGATTTCCTCGCGGTTCAGCGGATTGCCTTTCATAGCCGCCCCAAAGGATTGGCCCGGACGGGCTTTCGCCAATCCGGGCCGATGGTTGCCGGAATTTGCCTAATGCCGCACCGCTAGTCGTGCATGAAGTCCTGCATATCGGCGGGGAGGGGCTTTTCGATGGGGATTTCGGTGATGATGGCTTCGGTGGTTAGCATCATTCCGGCGATGCTGCCGGCGTTTTCGAGGGCCGAGCGGGTGACCTTTACCGGGTCTATGATGCCGGCCTGAATCAGGTGGGTGTACTCGCCCAACTCGGCGTTGAAGCCCCAGTCGCCTTCGCCGGAGCGGACGTTATTGACTACCACCGGGGCCTCGTAGCCCGAGTTTTCGGCAATCAGCGACAAGGGGGCGCTCAGGGAGTCGCGCACCAGCCGGGCGCCTAGGGCTTCGTCGCCCTCTAGGGAGCGGATAACGCCGTCCAGCACGTGGCCGGCGCGAATCAGGGCCACGCCGCCGCCGGGGACGATGCCCTCTTCGATGGCGGCGCGGGTAGCGGACAGGGCGTCCTCGGTGCGCGACTTGCGCTCGCTCACTTCCGGCTCGGTGGCCCCGCCGACCTTTACCACCGCCACGCCGCCCACTAGGGCGGCCATACGCTCTTGCAGCTTTTCGCGGTCGTAATCCGAGGTGGTTTCCTCGATTTGCACCCGTAGCTGGTCCAGCCGGTCCTTGACGCCCTGCTCCGGGCCGTGGCCCTCAATGATGGTGGACTCGTCTTTGGTGGCGACCAGCCGCCGGGCGGAACCGAGGTGCTCAAACTCGGCGGTGTCCAGCCGCAGCCCGCGGTCGGAGCTGATGACCGTGCCGCCGGTGACGATTGCCATATCTTCCAGCAGGGCCTTGCGCCGCTCGCCGAACCCCGGCGCCTTGACGGCTACGCAGTCCAGAATGCCCCGCACCTTGTTGACCACTAGGGTGGACAGAGCTTCGCCGTCTACGTCCTCGGCAATCAGAACCAGCGTCCGGCGGCCGGCGCCTACCATCTTTTCGAGGATGGGGATGAGGTCGTTGGGCGAGCTGACTTTCTGGTCGGTGAGCAGGAAAGAGGGGTTGTCGAGGGCGACTTCCATCCGCTGGGTGTCGGTTACGAAGTGGGGCGACAGATAGCCGCGGTCAATGCGGACGCCTTCCACGAAGTCCAGTTCGTCGGACAAGGATTTGGATTCCTCGATGGTCACCACGCCGTCGCGGCCCACCTTTTCTAGGGCGTCGGCCAGTTCCTCGGCGATGGCTTCCTCGTGGGCGGACAGGGCGGCGACGCGGGCAATCTGCTCGCGGTTTTCCACCGGGATGGCCATATCGCGGAGTTCGGCCACTACTGCGTCCACAGCGGCCTCGATGCCGATGCGCAGGCTCATTCCGTTGGCGCCGGCGGCCACGTTCTTGAAACCGTGGCGCACGATGGCGTCGGCCAGCACCACCGAGGTGGTGGTTCCGTCGCCCACGGCGTCGTTGGTTTTGGAGGCCGCTTCCTTGACCAACTGGGCCCCCAGATTTTCGTAGGGGTCGGGCAGCTCGACTTCCTTGGCGATGGTGACGCCGTCGCTGCACACCACCGGGTTGCCGAACATCCGGCTGAGCATCACGTTGCGCCCGCTGGGGCCGAGGGTCAGGCCGACGACGCGCCGCAACTGCGACACACCGCTCAGCAGGCTTACTTGGGCTTCCGAATCAAAGGTTAGCTGCTTGTCCGCCATCGTTGGCTCCTTATTATGTTTAGGGTATTTCTAGGGGATTGCCTTAAAAGAACACGCGCAAACACATTAAAATATGCGCCAATGTAGGGGGATTGTCAACCTTAAATTGGCAGTCGGGCCAGCCGAGCGCTAATCCAGGCACTAAGCTACGGGTCAACCGCCCCTATGGGAGTAACGCCGTCCTGCCCCCCGGCGTCTTGGGCCAGTTGGGCGACGCTCCGGCTCAGGGCCGGGTGAACCGCCGACGGGGCCAACTCGGCCAGGGGTATCAGGGCGAAGGCCCGCAGGTGCAGCCGGGGGTGGGGAATCTCCAGATGGGGCAGGTTCACTATCCGGGAGCTGTAGAGCAGTATGTCCACGTCGATCAGACGCGGCCCCCAGCGCGGCCCCGGCTGTCGGCCTATTTCCTGCTCGACGGCCTGGCAGCGCAGCAGCAGCGGCTCCGGCTCCAGCGTGACGGCGGCCTCGGCGGCGCAGTTCAGGAAACGCGGTTGGTCGGCGACGCCCCACGGCTCGGTTTCGTATACCTGCGACACGCGCAACAGCCGGACGCCCGGCGCGGCGGCCAACAGGCGCAGCGCATCCCGCAGGTTGGCCCAGCGGTCGCCCAAGTTGGTCCCCAAGCCTAGATAGGCGATGATTTCGTCGGGTTTCGCTGACATTTTCTGCCGTTCCTGCCGGATTCCCGCCTGCGCGGGAATGACGGGATTACTTCCGCTGCCTGTCATTCTGAGCAAAGCGAATGCCTGTCATTCTGAGCAAAGCGAATGCCTGTCATTCTGAGCAAAGCGAAGAATCCCGGCTTGGTCGGTGAGACCCTTCGCTTTGCTCAGGGTGACAAAGGGGAATTTCACAATTTTCTCGTATATTGCCGGGGATGGCGAATCAGGTTGGCAGCCATCCGTCGGGGCGCCAGTTGCGGATGATGGCGTCGCTTACCCGGCAGACTCGCGCCATTTCCCGGACGTCGTGGACGCGCACGATGTCGGCTCCGGCGGCTATGGCGAGGGCAACGGTGGCGGCGGTGCCTTCGATGCGCTGTTCCGGGGGCAGATTCAGCAGCCGCCCGATGGTGGACTTGCGCGATGTGCCTACCAGCAGGGGCAGCCCTAGGCCCGCGTCGCCGTGGCGGGACAAGCGGCCCAGCTCGCGCAGGGTTTCGATGTTCTGGTCGGCGGTCTTGCCGAAGCCGATGCCGGGGTCAACTATCAGGTTGGCGCGAGGGACGCCCGCGGCTAGGGCGATTTCGACGCTGCGTTGTAGCCCGCGGATGATGCCGTCCAGCAGGCCGCCGTTTTCGTAGTGGTGGCCTTGCTGATTGTGCATCAGCATCAGCCCGGCGCCGTGGGCCGCCGCCGCTTCCGCCACGCCCGGCCCCGGGGCGGGTTCGGGCGGCCGCAGCCCCCAGATGTCGTTGATGATGCTGGCCCCGGCGTCAAGGGCGGCGCGGGCCACCGCCGGTTTCCAAGTGTCAACGCTGATGGGGATGGCAACGCGGGCCGCCACCGCCTCAAGCGCGGGCAACAGCCGCCGCAGCTCCTCGGATTCCGGCACCGGGCTATGCCCCGGGCGCGTGGATTCGGCGCCGATGTCGAGGAAGTCCGCGCCCTCGCCCTCGAAGCGCAACGCCTGCTCCGCCGCGGCCCGGACATTCGCCCGCGCATCCTGCCCGCCCAGCCCGTCGCCGGAAAAGGAGTCGGGCGTGACGTTAATCACGCCCATAACATAGGTGCGGCGGCCCCAGGAAAGGCGCTCGCCGTTGGCGACGGTGAGGCCGGTTAGGGCGGTCATTCCAGCAGGCATATCAGCGGCCTTGCGGCATCGTATTTCAACGGGCAGTTGAGCCGGTAATCCCAATTTTACCCCAAGTCATTCGGGGTCTTTAGGCGATTGTCTGAATCAGGATTTGCCGGATTTGCGGATTTTCGGGATGTTTCCAATCCGGTGAATCCTGAAAATCCTGATTCAGACAAAGATAGAAACGCCCGGCAATTTTATCATCGTTGGGCGTGACGTTGATCACGCCCATAACGTAGGTGCGGCGCCCCCAGGAAAGGCGCTCGCCGTTGGCGACGGTGAGGGCGGTTAGGGTGGTCATTCCAGCAGGCATATCAGCGGCCTTGCGGCATCGTATTTCAACGGGAAGTTGGGCCGGTAATCCCAATTTTACCCCAAGTCATTCGGGGTCTTGAGGCGATTGTCTGAATCAGGATTTGCCGGATTTCAGGATTCACCGGATTGGAAACATCCTGAAAATCCGCAAATCCTGAAAATCCTGATTCAGACAAAGATAGGAAATGCCCGGCAATTTTATCATCGGGCATAGCGTCTAGCGGATATGCGCGATAAAATGCGGCGGGAAAAGCGGGCGGCGGCAAGAGAGAGTCGGACGATAGAGCAGGAGGCTACGTGACTGCGGAGCAACGGCAGATTGACCGGCAGTTGGAAAACCTGGAATCCATGCGCCGCCAGTCGCGGCTGGGCGGCGGGCAGAACCGCATTGACCAGCAGCACCGGCGGGGCAAGCTCACCGCCCGCGAGCGGCTGGAGCGGCTGATGGACGAAGGCACCTTTCAGGAGCTGGACCCCTTTGTCACCCATCGCACTTCCGATTTCGGCTTGGGCGACCGGCGGCCTTTGGGCGACGCCGTGGTGACCGGCTACGGCAAGGTGGAAGGGCGGCAGGTGTTCGCCTTTGCCCAAGACTTTACCGTTATGGGCGGTTCCTTGTCTGAGGTGGTAAGCCAGAAGATATGCAAGGTGATGGACTTGGCGGCCAAGGCCGGCTGCCCGGTGGTGGGGCTGAACGACTCCGGCGGCGCCCGCATCCAGGAGGGGGCGCTGTCGCTGGCGGCCTACGGCGATATTTTCCTGCGCAACACGTTGTACTCCGGCGTGGTGCCGCAGATTACGGTCATCGTCGGCCCGGCGGCCGGCGGCGCGGTGTATTCCCCGGCCATCACCGACTTTATCTTTATGGTAAAGGAAATCGGGCAGATGTACATTACCGGCCCCGACGTTATCAAGGCGGTGACCGGCGAGGAAGTGGGGCATGAGGAGTTGGGCGGCGCCGCCACCCACGCCACCCGCAGCGGCGTGGCCCATTTCGTCTGCGAAACCGAGGAAGAGTGCATCAACGAGGTGCGCCACCTGCTCAGCTACCTGCCCGGCAACAATATGGACGACCCCCCGGAAGACCCGGCGGACGACCCGCCCGGCCGCCGCGAGCCGGACTTGCGCTATCTGGTGCCGGAAGACCCCGGCCGCCCCTACGATATGCGCGACGTGGTGTACAAGGTGGTAGACCACGAAGAATTTATGGAAGTGCATCAGAACTACGCGCCCAACATTATCGTCGGCTTCGCCCGGATGAACGGGCGGCCCGTGGGCATCGTCGGCAACCAGCCCGCCTACCTGGCCGGGGTGCTGGACATTGACGCATCGGTCAAGGCGGCCCGTTTCGTCCGCTTCTGCGACTGCTTCAACATCCCGCTGGTCACCTTTGTGGACGTTCCCGGCTTTCTGCCCGGCGTCACCCAAGAATACGGCGGCATCATCCGCCACGGGGCCAAGCTGATTTTCGCCTACGCCGAGGCCACCGTTCCCAAGGTGTCGGTCATCACCCGCAAAGCCTACGGCGGGGCCTACATCGTGATGAGCAGCAAGCACCTGCGTTCCGACGTCAACCTAGCCTGGCCCGCCGCCGAAATCGCCGTAATGGGGGCCGACGGCGCGGTAAACATCATTTACCGGGAGCAAATATCCCAATCGGAGAACCCGGAGCAGACCCGCCGCGAGCTGATAGACGACTACAAGGAACGCTTCACCACCCCCTACATAGCCGCCGGCCGCGGCTTCCTGGACGACGTGATAGACCCGGCCGACACCCGCCCCCAAATCATACGCGCCCTAGAAATGCTCCAGACCAAGAGCGACAACCTGCCCCCCAAAAAGCACGGCAACATACCCCTGTAGAAAACGCCTGCTATCCTGCTATATGGAGTGAGAAAATTGCGAAATTCCCCTTTGTCACCCTGAGCAAAGCGAATGTCACCCTGAGCAAAGCGAAGGGTCTCACCGCCCAAGCCGGGATTCTTCGCTTTGCTCAGAATGACAGATAGCGGAAGGAATTTCGCAATTTTCTCGTGGAGCGAGTAGGGATAGCGCCATCATCAACCCGGTGTTAATATGGATACACTTGATAACGGAGGCACACCGGGCAATGACAACATCCAACGGACAAGTTTACTGGCAAATTGGCGAGCTACGGGGCGAGCTAAACGGCCTGAACCGCCGAATGGATGACTTGCATCGCCTGCTGATGGTGTTGATAGGAATAGCAGGCGGCGGGCTGATTACGGCCGTCACCAGCCTAGTACTACAGTTGCTGAAATAAACCGCCGCCCGCTTGCCCCACCCGGCGGCAAGGCGCACCCCGGCGGGGCAGGTCGTCATTCGCCCTCGCCCGTCGCTATGGGCAACAGCTCGCCGGTGAGTCGCCGCCAGCGGTTGCGCTCTGATCTAGTGGTGATAGAGGCCGGGCGCTGCGGCTGGCGGCGCAAGGTATCCAGTTGCTGAAGCAAGTTCTTTGCGGTGATTATGCGGCCCCCGATTTCGTCCAGTTCCATATCGTCTTCGTAATAATTGATGTGCAGCTTTTCTACGGCGTCGTATAGAAACATCAGGTCGGGCCGTTGCCACTCCTCGCACAGCAGATAGGCGGCGTCGTTGAGCAGGCGGTGGCCCCAATGGTTCCAGCCCCGTTGCTCGGCGATGGACTTGATGGCCTCGGCTACTGCGCCCCAACCCTTTTCCGACGCTTGCACCCGGTCGCCTGCTTGCAGGTATTCGTCGGCCTTTTGGATGTAGTGGCGGCTTAGGGCGGCGTACTTTTCCGGTTCGTAATTTGGTTGTTGCATCGCTCCCTCTGGCTGGGTTGCCTTTGATTTATTCCGGCTGTAGGTGGTCTGGCCCGTGGGCGGCGTCTAGGGGCAGCAACTCGCCGGTGAGTCGCCGCCATCGGTTGCGCTGGTCGCGGGTTGCGATTACGGGCAGGATGGGCGGTTGCTGGCGCAAGGTTTCCAGTTCCCGCAGCAGTGTTTTGGCGTTGCCGACGCTGGTTGCGATGTCGTCCAGTTCCATATCGTCTTCGTAAAAATTGATGTGCAACTTTTCGATGGCGTCATACGAAACCTTCACGTCAGGCCGGCCCCACTCTACTGACAGCAGATAGGCGGCGTCGTTTATTAGCCGGTGGCCCTGATGGTTCCAGCCCCGTTGCTCGGCGATGGACTTGATGGCTTCGGCTACTGCGCCCCAACCCTTTTCCGACGCTTGCACCCGGTCGCCAACTTGCAGGAATTCGTCGGCCTTTTGGATGTAGTGGCGGCTTAGGGCGGCGTACTTTTCCGGTTCGTGATTCGGCTGTTGCATCGCTCCCTCTGGCTGGGCTGCCTTTGATTTATACCGGCTGGGGATGGTCTGGCCCGTGGGCGGCGTCTAAGGGCAACAGCTCGCCGGTGAGTCGCCGCCAGCGGTTGCGCTGGTCGCGGGTTGCGATTACGGGCGGGCGGGGCGGCTGTTGGCGCAGGGTTTCCAGTTCTTGCAACAGGGTTTTGGCGTTGCCGACGCTGGTTGCGATGTCGTCCAGTTCCATATTGTCTTCGTAAAAATTGATATGCAGGCTTTCTGCGGCGCGGTATAGAGTCCGCACGTCGGGGCGGCCCCATTCCTCGGCTAGGAGATAGGCGGCGTCGTTGAGCAGGCGGTGGCCCCAATGGTTCCAGCCCCGTTGCGCGGCGATGGACTTGATGGCCTCGGCTACTGCGCCCCAGCCCTTTTCCGACGCTTGCACCCGGTCGTCGGCTTGCAGGTATTCGTCGGCCTTTTGGATGTAGTGGCGGCTTAGGGCGGCGTACTTTTCCGGCTCGTGATTCGGCTGTTGCATCGCTCCCTCCGGCTGGGCTGCCTTTGGTTTATGATGGCTGGGGGTGGTCTGGTCCCGGGGCGGCGTCTATGGGCAGCAACTCGCCGGTGAGTCGCCGCCATCGGTTGCGCTGGTCGCGGGTTGCGATTACGGGCGGGCGGGGCGGTTGTTGGCGCAGAGTTTCCAGTTCTTGCAGCAGTGTTTTGGCGTCGCCGACGCTGGCCGCGATGTCGTCCAGTTCCATATTGTCTTCGTAGAAATTGATATGCAGGCTTTCTGCGGCGCGGTATAGAGTTCGTACGTCGGGGCGGCCCCATTCCTCGGCTAGGAGATAGGCGGCATCGTTGAGCAGGCGGTGGCCCCAATGGTTCCAGCCCCGTTGCGCGGCGATGGACTTGATGGCCTCGGCTACTGCGCCCCAGCCCTTTTCCGACGCTTGCACCCGGTCGCCAACTTGCAGGTATTCGTCGGCCTTTTGGATGTAGTGGCGGCTTAGGGCGGCGTACTTTTCCGGTTCGTGATTCGGCTGTTGCATCGCTCCCTCTGGCTTGGTTGCCTTTGATTTATGCCGGCTGGGGATGGTCCGGCCCCGGAGCTGCGTCTATGGGCAGCAGCTCGCCGGTGAGGCGCCGCCATCGGTTGCGCTGGTCGCGGGTTGCGATTACGGGCGGTTGGGGCGGTTGTTGGCGCAGGGTTTCCAGTTCCCGCAGCAGGTTTTTGGCGTTACCGACGATGGCGGCGATGTGGTCCAGTCCAATGTTGTCTTCGTAAAAGTTGATGTGCAGATCTTTGGCGGCGGTGAACAGAATCAGCACGTCGGGGCGGCCCCATTCCTCGGATAGCAGATAGGCGGCGTCGTTTATTAGACGGTGGCTCTGGTGGTTCCAGCCTCGTTGCGCGGCGATGGACTTGATGGCTTCGGCCACTGCGCCCCAGCCCTTTTCCGACGCCTGCACCCGGTCTCCGGCTTGCAGGTATTCGTCGGCCTTTTGGATGTAGTGGCGGCTTAAGGCGGCGTATTTTTCCGGCCCTTGATGCTGTGGTTCCATTGCTCTCTCCGGTTGACCAGCTTGTAAGCTCATTCGGTTATCCTATATTAGCATCGCGCCGGGCAATGTGGTGTAGAATGGCGGGCAGACACCGATGTATGAGGGGCTGTCCATGAAGTTTGGCGTTTTTTACCAGATGCCCTGCGCGGCGGAGCAGTCTCCGGCGCAGCGTTATCAAGACACCATCGCCCAGGTGCAGTTGGCCGACGAGTTGGGGTTCGACGCGGCCTGGCTGGCGGAACTGCATTTCAACCCGCGCTTTTCGGTGATGCCCGCGCCGCTTATGGTTGGCTCCGCCATCGCCCAGACCACCCGCCGCATTCGCATCGGCACTGCGGTGCATCTGATGCCGCTGCACCAGCCCATCCGGCTGGCCGAGGAGGCGGCTGCGCTGGATGTGCTGTCGGGCGGGCGCTCCATCTTTGGCATTGGGCGGGGGGCCATTCCCGCGCACTTTCAGGGTTACGGCGTAGACCAGGAAGAGGCAAGGGAGCGTTTCTTGGAAGGGCTGGAAATGGTGCTGGGAATGTGGGCGCAGGACGGCTACCGCTATCAAGGCAAGTACCACCAGGCCGACGGAATCACCATCGCGCCGAAGCCGATCCAGAAGCCCCACCCGCCGGTCTACATCGCCGCCAACAGCGCCGACACCTTCAACCTCGTGGGGCAGTTGGGGCATAACATACTGGTGGCGCCGACTATCGTCACGTCTCAGGGCGCGTTGGCCGGGCTGGAAACCTACCGGGGCGAGCTGGCGGATAACGGCCACGACCCGGCAGACCGGGACGTGAATGTGACCGTTCACGTCAATGTCGCTCAAGACGAAAGGAAAGCCCGCAACGGGTTCGAGGAGACCATCAACAACTACTTAGGCACCCTGCGGGGCGGCTCCGGCCGGGGCTCGGCGCGGGCCCAAACGCTGGATTACGAAACCGTGCTGAACGAGTACGCCGCCGTCGGCACGCCGGAGCAGGTGGCCGAAAAATTAGACAAGTTCAAGGGAATGTACGGCCCCGACGGGTTTATCTGCTGGTTCAACACCGGCGGGATGCTGCCCCACGAGGACGTGAAAGCCTCAATGAGCCTTTTCGCGGAAAAGGTGATGCCCCGTTTTGCCGACTGAAACCGCCCCCGCCGGAAAATACCCTAATCATCCGGTAGAGGAGAAAATTGCGAAATTTTCCTTTGTCGCCCTGAGCAATCTACTTTGTCGCTCTGAGCGGCCCTTTGTCACCCTGAGCAATCCCTTTTGTCGCCCTGAGCGGCCCCTTTGTCGCCCTGAGCGGAGCGAAGGGTCTCACCGCCCAAGCCGGGATTCTTCGCTTTGCTCAGAATGACAGGATTTGCTCAGAATGACAGGATTTTCTCGGCAGAGGGTCAGGGGTGTCCCCCGGGCATACCACAAAACCCATCCCCCTCGGGATTAGGGTGGGGGTGAATTTGAGTTCCAGCGAATCACTATTCCAGCGGCAGCATCGCCTGGACGCGGAACGGAACGCGCCCTTGGCGGAACGGATGCGGCCCAAGAGCTTCGACGAGTTCGTGGGCCAAGAGCAGGTGGTGGGGCGGGAGCGGGTTCTGTTCCGCGCCATTGCCGCCGGGCGCTTGCCATCGTTCATCCTTTGGGGGCCGCCGGGTTCGGGCAAGACCACGCTGGCCCGTCTGGTAGCCACCGCCACGCAAGCCGCTTTCGAGCCGGTAAGCGCCGTCACTTCCGGCGTGGCCGACCTGCGGCGCATCGTGGGCGAGGCCCGCGACCGGCGCGGGATGCACCGCCAGGCTACCATCCTGTTCGTTGACGAAATTCACCGCTTCAACAAGGCGCAGCAGGACGTCATCCTGCCCCACGTGGAAAACGGCACAGTGACCTTTATCGGCGCCACCACCGAAAACCCGTCCTTCGAGGTTATCGCGCCGTTGCTGTCGCGCAGCCGGGTTTTCGCGCTACAAAGCCTGGCCCCGGAGGAAGTGGAGGCCATCGTCAACCGCGCCGCCGCCGACCCGGAGCGCGGCCTGGGCGGGATGGGGGTAAGCGTCGCCGCCGACGCTATGGCCCACTTGGTCAACATCGCCAACGGCGATGCCCGCGTCGCCCTCAACGCGCTGGAAACCGCCGCTTTCGCCACCGGGCCGGGGCAAGACGGCGCCCGGCTGGTTGATTTGGACACCATCGCCGACGCCCTGCAACGCCGCTCTCCGGTGTACGACAAGGCGGGCGACAGCCATTACGACACCATTTCCGCCTTTATCAAGTCGGTGCGCGGCTCGTCGCCCGACGGGGCGCTCTACTGGCTGGCCCGGATGATTGAGTCGGGCGAGGATCCGCTGTTTATCGCCCGCCGTCTGGTGATTCTGGCGGCGGAGGACATCGGGCTGGCCGACCCGCAGGCTCTGGCGGTGGCGGTGGCGGCGCAACAGGCGGCCCACTTCATCGGTATGCCCGAGGGGCGCATACCCTTGGCCGAGGCCACCGTCTACCTAGCCGCCGCGCCCAAGAGCAACTCGGCCTACGCCGCCCTGAACGAGGCGATGGCCGACGTGCGCCGCTTGCCCAACGACCCGGTGCCGCTCCACCTGCGCAACGCCGTAACCGGGATGATGCAACAGATGGGCTACGGCCGGGACTACAAGTATTCCCACGACTACGAAGGCCACTTCGCCGAGCAGGAATACCTGCCCCCATCGCTACAAGGCCGCCGCTACTATCACCCGGGCACGGAGGGGGCGGAGCGGGCGATGGGCGAAAGGCTGCGCCGCTGGTGGGGCGGCGAAATTTAATAGCAAACTCAGAAAACTCAGACAAGGCTTATTAGGAAAAGTGCGAGTTATGGCGAAATCAACAGAAATACCGATAATATGGAAAACAAAGCAGGCTGTAGCCAACCGGCTGCTGGGTGATGTCGGCCGGCCTCTGCTAGACCAATGGCTGGAGCATACCAAGCGAGTAGCTTCCGAATACCAGTGGCCGCTGAAAAGAATCAGCGTCGAGTATTATCAGGATTATGAGATTTTAGATTGGGAATACATTGTGCTGGTGATGGATTTCGACTGTTCCAGTGCCAAAGCGGAAAAAATCTTTTGGGAAGACTACATAAAGGGAATTGTCGGAGCAAAACAAAAGGAGCTGACAGGGCTGGAGAAAGAGATTTTTGCGACAATGATACATTATGATCTCGAGAGCAATCCGTAGCTTTGGCGCCGTTGCGCCGGAAGAGTATCTTGTTTTGGCTGCCGGATTAGCTTTGTCCGCAGACACAGCTTCACGCCGGTCTGCGGCAGACAGGGCCTATTACGCAGCGTTTTTAGCCGCCCGCGATGAACTAATTGGCAAACGCTACATAAGTGCAGTGGGAAATGCTAACGCTCACGCGCAAGTGGCTAACGTCTTGAAAGATATATCGGTAGACGCGAGTGAAAGATTATCTGCCTTGCGCCGCACCCGCAACCGCCTCACATATCAAACAGAACGCATAAACCTTCCGCGGCGGCAGTCTCTCGAAAGCCTGATTGAATCAGCCCGCGCCGTGATAGAAGCGGTGCGGGCGTTGCCTGCAAACTCTGTCTAGGGTGTGCTGGCAACGCCCGTCCGTATAATCTGCGAGACGTTTACTTTGGAAGGGATGCCCACTGCATCTTGAGCAAAGCCTCATCCAATTCCGATGACTCTTGAGAATATACCGCGTCCAGTTTTTCCCGAACATTGCCGGGGTCGGATGTTTCCGCTATTGACTTGGTTTTGATATAAGCCACTAACGCCTGGCGGAAAAGCTCGCTTTTTGATATTCCCAAGCGTTTCGCCAAGTTCCCGGCTTCCAAGAAAACATCATCCGGCACGGATGTCCCTATTCGCATATTCCCGCCAAAGATTCGTAATCCAGCTTGATTGAATCATATCACGACTAAGCCGTTCTTTCCTGCGCCGCCCCGCTCAGGTCAAACACTTCCCCGCCGCAAGCCAGTATCAGATTGGCCGGGGTGAGCATTATCTCTTGGCCCCAGACGCCTGCGCCTACGCCCAGCTCGTCCTCGCGCATCAGGCAGGCGTCCACTATGGAGCGGAAGCCGGGGGGCTGCCAGTGGAAGGGCGGGATGGAGCCGATTTCGTATCCGGTGACCGCCTTGACCGCGGCCGGGTCGGCCAGCCGGATGTTGCGGGAACCCAGCGCCCGCTTCAGCCGTCCTGACACCGCGTTTTTGTCGCCGCCCAGCATCACCAGCGCCCGCTCCCCGGCGGCGGTCTCGAAAATCAGCGTCTTGACCATCTGCGCCTCGGCGTATCCCAGTGCCTGGGCCACGCTGGCCGCCCCCTTCTCCGTTTCCGCCGGAAACTCCAGCCGCCGGTGGGGGATTCCCCGCTGTTCCAAGAACCTGTGCGCCGGTAAATCCATCCGGGTCATCTCCTTGCGCTGCGATACGCGGCGAACCGCCGCCGGATTTCCGGTGACTCCCGTTCCGGCGGCCCGGCCCGGCTCTGATTCAGTATCAGGATAGGATAGGGGAACCGTTAAACACATGGTCGCGTAGGGCGGCGTAAATCACATGGCCGACAGCGATAGCCAGGGCCAGAATGGCGATATGCCGGGCGCGAATCCGGCGGCGTCCAGGCCGGCCGCCCCCGTTGGGGCGCTCCCCGGCCATCAGCCCGCCAGTGCCGCGATAACGTCCGCCGACTGCACCACTTCGGCCTGCCGCGGGAATATGCGCCCGGTCAAAAAGTCGTGAACCTCGACGTCGGAATCGGAGCAGCAGTCCTCAACCACGAACAGGTTATAGTCCAAGTCTGAAGCGTAGCGCACGGTGGACAGCACTACGCCGCTGGTGGCGTAGCCCAAGATAATCAGGTTGTGAATATCGTTGGCCCGCAGCGCCACGTCCAGCCCGGTGCCGTACAGCGCGTTGACCCGGTGCTTGCCCACCACCACCTCGCCCTCGGCGGGGGCGACGGCGGGGTGAATCACCGCCAGCGGGTCGAACACCGCCGGCTGCCCCGACGCCTTGCGCTGCCCAAATGTCTTGTTGCGGGCGCCAATCTCCGGGTAGCCGGGCCGGAACACGGTAGCGCAGTAGCAGACCATAACCCCCGCATCCCGCGCCGCCCGTTGCAACGCCGCGGTTTTCGCCACCACATCCCGCTCTACGGCGTGGGGGATGGTGGTCATCATCGCCTCATAAAAGTCGGCGATGAGCAGGGCGGTGCGGGATTTATCCATAACAATGTCAGGCATTTCTTTCCTCTACAAACTATGGGCTGTAAGCGCAAGGCTCACTTCCGACAGTCGCGCGTTGGCCGTTTCAACAAAACCCCGTTGCCTTTCGATTCCGATAAAGCGCCGCCCAAGCCTGCGGCACACTACGGAACAAGTGCCAACGCCCGCGAAAGGGTCCAGTACGAGGTCGTTTTCAACCGAGCTGGCCTTTACCAGCCGCTCTATGAGTTTTTCCGGCTTTTGGATGGTGTTCAGGGCTTCCCGGCTGACCAGTTCCTTTGACTTATAAGTTAATTGCTTTACATCGCCCCAAACGTCGCCGGGGTTCTTGCCTTCGTCATTAAACTTGGTTTTGCCGAATTTTCCGTTGGTTACGGACGGCACCCGCTCGCAGCGTAGCCGGTGCTCCAGTTCCACCAATTGGGCAACCCGTATTTCGTCCAGATTGAAAGTCTTGGGGCGTTTGCCTTTTATGAAGTAGCAGATAATATCGTAATTGTTGGTGTAGCTGATTCTACCCTGCCCCAAACGGCTGGGCTGATACCAGACGATTTTTGAGCGCAGATTAAGAAACGGGCGATAATCTATGAAATCAACGCAGTCCGGTTTCCCGAACAGATACAAGGCCGCGCCATCTTTCATCTTGGCCGCGAATATCTTTATCAACTCCAAGTTAAATTCCTGAATAGAGTTCACCCTATCCCAATCGTTGCCCGTAACCCCATAAGGGCCGTCGCAGATTATCAAGTCAATGGACTCGTCCGCAATGTGCGGCAGTAACTCAAAGGCATCGGCGTGGTATATCCGGTCAACTTCCAGCATATTCGCCATTCCTGTATTCCCTTTGCCTGTCATTCTGAGCAAAGCGAAGAATCCCGGCTTGGGCGGTGAGACCCTTCGCTTTGCTCAGGGTGACAGACAGGGGAACGATGTTAGCCCGCCCGCACTTCCCGCACGGCGGCGGAGGTGCGCGACAGTGCTTCCTCAATGTCCGCCGGGGTTATGTGGCGGTGGGTGACCATTCGGATGGATTGCTTGCCGGGGTAGGATACCTTGACGCCGTGGCGCTCTAGGGCGGCGATTAGCTGGGCGGCGGTTCCGAGGTTTTCGTCAACCTCGAAAAAGACTATGTTGGTTTGGATGCGCTCCGGGTCTACGCTCAGGCCGTCTATGTTGGCGAGGCCCTGGGCTAGGCGGCGGGCGTTCTGGTGGTCTTCGGCCAAGCGGTCTACCATCGTGTCGAGGGCCACCAGCCCGGCGGCGGCCAGCACCCCGGCCTGCCGCATCCCGCCGCCCAGCATCTTGCGCCAGCGTTTGGCTTGGGCGATGAAATCCTGCGACCCCACCAGCACCGACCCCACGGGGCAACTCAGCGACTTGGACAAGCAGAAGCTCAAATCGTCCACGTCGCGGGTGAGTTCGGCGGCCGGCACTTCCAGGGCGACGGCGGCGTTGAAAATGCGGGCGCCGTCCAGATGCACCGGCACCCCCGCGGCGTGGGCCGTGTCGCAGACGGCCTTGGTGTCGGCCGGCGTCAATGCGCCGCCGCTGCAACGGTTGTGGGTGTTCTCCAGACATACCATGCTGGTGCGGGGGAAGTGCAGGTTGCCCGGCGGGCGGATGGCGGCGGCCACGTCGTCGGCGTTGATGCGCCCCTGCTCGTCATTAGGCACCAGCCGGGTCTGCACCCCGGCCAGCGCCGCCTGCCCGGCCCCTTCGTTCCAGAACATATGCGCCTGGTCGCCCATAATGATTTCGTCGCCGTGGCTGCCCCAGGCCAAGGTGGCGATAAGGTTGCTCATCGTGCCGCTGGAAGTCAGCAGCCCGGCTTCCTTGCCCAGCAGGGCGGCGGAGCGCTCCTGTAATTCGTTGATGGACGGGTCTTCGCCGAAAACGTCATCGCCCACCTCGGCGGCGGCCATAGCACGCCGCATCTCCTCGGTCGGCTGGGTAACGGTGTCGCTGCGCAGGTCAATCGCTGTCATCCGGCCCTCTACTATTATGTGAAACGGAATTATTGTCGAATCGGGCCTATTCTATCAGTATTGCGGTGAAATGGGGAATCGTGGCGGCAAACCCGCAGGGCGGGCAACCATCCGGCAAAACGGGCAACCGGGCGGCAGGGCGGGCAACCATCCGGCAAGACGGGCAACCGGGCGGCAGGGCGGGCAACCACAAGGGTTGCCCCTACCGGGCCGGGGCCACGCCGCCGGATGTAGGGGCAACCCTTGTGGTTGCCCCCGCCCGGTTGCCCCCGGTGTGGTTGCCCCCGGCCGGTTGGCGGCAATCCCTTTCGATTCTTTGTCTGAATCAGGATTCACCGGATTTAAGGATTTTCAGGATTACCCCCATCCGGTTAATCCCAATAATCCGGCAAATCCTGATTCAGACAATCGGCCCCGTCCGGTTGCCCCCGTCCGGTTGCCCCCATCCGTCCGAGAAAATTCCGCTACTCGGTTTCGGCCCTTTAACCCTGTCTGAATCCGTCAGCTGTTGACGAAAGCTGTCAGCATGACTCAGACGCCTCAGTGACGAATTTCGCTCATTGGGGCGAATTGCAACTGACGTATAAGGAACCGGGATAGCGGGTTGGCGGCGCGGGGGTGTCGGGGTCGTCTGGTATGGCATAGGTCTGGTAGTCGGGAATCCGTAGGTAGTCAACGGCATCCTGCAGATGGTTCAGGATGGGGTTGGTCAGACGGCGGAAGGGGCGGGGCTTTGCCATACGCTACTCCCTAGCAGCAGCAGGTTGCTAACGCGGCTGCGTAGTCTGCGTATTCGAGCAGCCGTTTGAGCAGTTCGTCCAGAACTGGATCGGGTCCATCATTCACCTTCCTTATCCTGCCAGTCTTGTCGCAACCCCTTGTAGGACATCTGCCAGCAACACCGTTCCTAGCACCAGTCCTAGACTTAAAGCCGCCAAAGCCGTCAGTTGCGCTGCTATTCTCAGTCCTTTAACCATCATTGCCTCCGGTGTGGGATTTTTTGCCGCAGTACCAGCAACTCCAGCTACATCCCGCCGGTCAAGAACAGATACAGGTATTGCCTGCCTTGCTCAGACGCCATCAGTGCGCCTATGCCGAGGATGGACAGCAACGGCAGGGCGATAATCAGCTTTATTAACATCCTTCAACCCTCCGGTTTTTCTAGTTCTCCGGCCCCAGGTACCAGTAGGCTGTTGCCACGAACCCTGCGGCGGCAGCTAGGAGTAGCCCTATCGAGAAAATCAGCGTGCCAGTCTCTCCCCCGCTCATGGGTAGCAGTAGCAGTGCGCCGATGAATGCGGCGCTGGCCAGTAGATACGCCCCGGCTTTCGCCGTTACTGGCAATGCCCGTTTGATTAGCCTAAGCATTCTCTCTCTCCTAAGTTTGGGTTATCCGCCCCACGTGAATATGGGCGTAAATTTCACCGGGATTGCCGCCAAATCCAAACGCGACCCCCAGAGCTACCGCGTCCACCGCCAGGAGCATCAAGATACCTTTCGCTTTTGCCAATATTGTCTTACCTCCGCCGTTTACCAGCCCATTACCGGAACGAGCCCCCGGCTAGGCTCCGGTATGACGCCAAGCGCCATCAGCGCGAAGAGAGTTACGAACAGAACTGGGAACGCTGCTATAACCGCCAGTTTCAGCATCCGAATGTACCTCCGGTTTTTATTCTTCCCTGCCGGAATCCCTAAGCTGGCTATTGTCTGCGTCTTTCCGTTTCTCAGGGCGTCTGCCCCGGGCCCCCTGATCCTGTTGGTCGCCAGGCAGTGGCGCGAATAGCGCGCTGTACAGACCTAGGACCAACGGCGCCGCCGTCATGAGCGTATAGAGCGTGAACGCTCCGCCCTGCGGCTTAACCGCTATGCCGAACCCTAGGATCCCGAGTAAGACAACCACGGAACCTGCTACTGCCCCCCGGAAGGCAATTCTCCTTATCCGTCCCATTTCTCTCCCTCTGGCCCCGCTAGGGAACCAAGTCCATAGATTCGCTGCCTCCTGCGTTGAGCTGCAGGTAAGCCATTGTGGTTGTGAGCCTGGCGTGGCCCAGCCAGGCTGAAACTTCGTTGAGTTGCACGCCGTGTTCCAACCAATGCCTGGCTGCAGAGTGTCGTAGGGTGTGCGCCCCCAAGCGGTCAGTGTCCAGCCCTGCCGCTATGGCCGCGGCCTTAGTCCATTCCCAAATGCGCTGGGGTCTGACGGCGGCACCATCCCGTCCGGGTAGCAGCAAGGCGCCGGCCGGCTTCCCCTCTACGGTATAGCCCAGGCGGACGCCGATTTTCTTGTGGCAAGGAACAATGCGGCCGGGGCGGCTGCGCTTGGCCTCGCTTTGGACGCCCCCTTGCGGAGGTAAACCGGCGACTGCGACACAAGGAAGAACCGCAGCGGCGCAGGGCGGCAACCAAAGCGGCCGGCGGTTCTTGGGACACGGCGGGGCGGAGTTGCAGCGAGTTCTGGGCCAGTTGCCGGTTCCTGACCCTTACGACGAATGGCTGAAACTGTCTGCTTCGCTGAAATCGGCGGGGCTTTCGATGGCGGAAGTCAGTAGCTGGAGTCGCAGGGGGAAGAAATACCGAGAAAAGAAAAATCCGCTACTCGGTTCCGGCCTCAGCTCAGCCCGAACCCGCCGCCGCGCTGAGGTAAGGAGTCGATGGGGATAGGTCGGCCGGTGGCAGATTCCCGGCATTTTGCGGGTTGGGAAATTGGCCCGGTGGGGCGCGAAGCCCCTATCGTTCCTGCTCCTTATAGCTAAGGGCCGCCCCGGTTATCCGGGGCGGCCCTGCTGCGTCTACTGCCGCGTGTCGGCTTAGGTCTACGGCTCGTTGGGAATCGTCCGACTGCGTGCCGGAGGGGGGTAAGGGGGTTTGTGGGCTTCCGGCACTTAAGAGAAAAATCCACTACTTGGTTTCGGCCTTTAACTTGGCCTGAATCAGTCGTTATATTGACGAAAAACGTCTAGGCAAATGATTCTGATGCGGTGAAGAATTCTGCCCTTTAGGGGAATTTTGGAATCATCCTGGCCGGACATAAAATAAGGGATTGTATGCCGACTTTACCCGCGCGCTTGGAAGTGTGCGAAATTAGGCCGGCCGTTTGGAGAGCGGCGACTCAATTTCGCACATGGACGGCCTGCTGGATGCAATGGCGGCAAGGCCGGGCGTTTCCGCCGTGGATTGTTGCCACTAGTACGAGGACGCTGGTACTCGGTCGTTGAGGGTAATGCCACGGGCGACGTTGCGCCGCCGGGTGATGTAGCCTCCGCGTTCCAGTTGCTTGATGTGGTAGTGCGCCACTGATGTGCTGCTCATGCTGCAATTGAGTTGAATTTCACGGATGGAGGGCGGGTAAGAGTGCTGGGCGCGGTAGGCCCGCAGGTACTCCAGGATGCGTTGCCGGGGCGGGCTGAGCGGCGGCGCTTGGCGTTCGGGCATGGTTGGCTCTGTTGCCAGCGGTTTTGGTATCGGCGACCGCTGGTGGAACCATTGTGTCGGCTCGCACTGGGTATGCGCTATGGGGAAGTGTCACTTAGGTCCTTGCGGTTGACGGTGGCCCGGGTCTCCATGTCCGAGGGTACTAGTTCCGTGTAATTGGGGAAGTTTCCCAGGGTCAGCCGGGAGTGTATCTTTACGGTTTCGCTGGGGATCCTCATGGTGGACAGGCTGTGGGTGATCTCCGGGTTTTCGCTCTCTTCCCGGTCATCCCCGTTGTCTGACTTGTGGTTGCCGAAGGCGAGGGTGACGGAGCCTTCGGCGGCTGGCAACAGCCTCGCCAGTTCTACTACTGTCTTGTTGGGAATATTGACGTTCAGGTCGTGCTCCGTGGCTTCGGCCAGCTCCGTTTCCTGGATGGACAGACGGAATCCGTCTGCGCCGGCCACGTTCAGTTTGATCCCGTTGGCTCTCAGGTTGAGGGAGTTCAGCATGGGCCTTGTCTCGCCCTTCTCTGTGGTGAAGTAGGTGCGCTGAATGACCTTGTACAGAACTTTGGTGTCCACCTTGAAGGATACTTCATCCTGTAGGGCCGGGGGATCCGCCGTTTTATCGGGGTTGGCATTGACGTAGATGTTGCTGATGCTACGGCCGGCCGTGACCCTCATCAGATTTCTTTCCGGGTCTTGGTCGAGGTCAACGCGGGTGCGGTTCAGGCATTTGGCCACTTGGGTGAACAGTTCGGACGATAGGGCGGCTTTGCCTTCTTGGTTCACGTCGCAGCCTATCCAGGTTGTCATGGACAGGTCGGGGTCGCCTGCCCGGAGCTGTAGAGTTCCGTTTTCGGCGGTAAGCACGGTGTACTTGGCTTCGCTGTTCCCGTGGGCTGCGCGGTCAACGATGCTCAGGGCCCTGCTGAGTCTTTCCTGAGTGCGTGAGATTTCTATCGTGTCTCCTCTTCTTCCGAGTCTTTCCGTAGTCCTCTTGCGCTTAGAATTGAGTGACGGCGGGATGAAGCGTTGGGTAAGGGGGGTTCTGGTGGTCCGGTTCGAGGAATTTCTTGGGCTGGCGATGTTGTTGGGGATTGTGGTTCTGGCTTGGCTGGCAACCGACTCTGATCCCCGTCCGTCGGCTTTCGGGCCTGCTCCGGGATTCTGGGGGCGGATGGTTTCCGGGGGCCGGAGGAGTTGGCTGTTGCTTGCGCCGGTTCTGGGGCTGTCGGGGTTCTTGACCTCGCGCCGGTGGGAGCCCGCGGTGATGTACCCCGTCTGCGGGCTTTCGGCGGCGTTTGTCTTATGGTCCGCACTTCCGTGGTTTCTGTCCGGGCTGGTCAACGTTCTGTTGGCTCTGCTGATGTTCGTTCTGATCTTGCCAGTCGCTTTCGTGAAGGGGTTGTTCCTGTAGATTCCGGGTGACAAGGAAACCCGGCAGACATTGAAGTCTGCCGGGCGAACCGGGCTTTGACGCTGTGTGGAGGGCCGGATTGTTTACTGTCCGGTAGGGTCCCCTTTTTCCTTTTCCCGCCTCTGGCGTTCCCGCTCTTCGGCAACTCCTTGGGCGTACCCTTCGGCGCGTCCTTGCTCGATGTATTCGGGGCCGATGTTTTTTCGGAACCGCCGTTCCATTGCGGCCTCACCCCATATCCGGTCGATGAAGTTGTAGCCTACCTGGAAGGCTCCCATGATGGTTCCTCCTGTTAGTGAAATGGGGTAGCTCAGCAGTATGGTTGCTGCCAGCAGTCCAGGGGCGATTGAGGAGAATTCTTTCAGGATTTTGGTGGTCAGCGTCATGACGCCTACCACGGATATGGTGGTCTCCGTTCCCGGATCCCTCAGGGTCAGGACGGTTGCCACCGCCATTCCTAGGGCCGTGGCCACGATGAATATCGGGAAGAACGCTCTGGCCACGTTCCTCGGGATGGTGGCGATGGCTTCCCTTTCCTGTAGGGCTTTCCTCTCCCGGGTTTTCTCAGAGTTGTCCAGTCCCAGCTTTTTGCCCAGCCGGAGCAGGACCTTCGCGATTTTGCCTGTCATCAGGCTTCTCCTTGATTTCGCAGGCAGGAGAATCCCGGTGACGGCGCTGGTCGGCGCAGCCCTCAGGGTTCGGCTGCGCCGCGGTATTCTTGGGGTTGTCCGGGCTTCTCTTTCCAGTCCTCCTTGTCAGCGTCTGCGTCCGGTTTTCGACAGCAAGGCCGGTCCCTTAGGATGGCCTTGAGTTTGAGGGTTCAATCGTATGTTTTCGATTTCCTGGTTGTCAATTCCTGTGGCTCAGGTTTCTGGGATCCGGACGTGACGGGGTAGGTGAGGTTGCGGATCTCTATTGCGTTGGTTTTCCATCACTGTCGTCGTGGGTGAACATCATCCAGTCGTCGTCTCTGGATAAATGGAGGAGCCGCACGATATTTTCCTTTCTTAGAAGTTCTATGTATCTTGATGGGATTCGGGCTTTTCTCAGTTCTTTGCAGAGTGTGTCGAATCCCCATAGTGGGACATCTCTACGCTGGGGAATTCCTAATTCTTCGGCGTCGCTGAGACTGATGTAGATTCCCCGCACCGTTGTCGGGCACTCTGGCAGTCCGAGGAGTGTGGTGATATCTTTAGGTTCCTCTTGTAACCGAGTCACTAATTCGCAGAATCGTTCGTATGATTCTTTCAATCCTTGATCTTGCGTTGAGCGCCCCTTGACTTCGGCTACCAAGATTTGGTTTTCACCCTCCCGGTGTTGCCCTCCTACCGCGTCAATCTCTCGTTTCGGGTTGTTCACTATCATGCTGTTGCGGACTGTGCTGTAGCCTTGTGCAGTTAAGTACAGGGTCGCGATTGTTTCCGAAAAAGCCGCTCGCAGGGCCGCGTTAGTTTCAACGTCTCTTTTATGAGCCGCTCGTAGTTCGTTCCAGCCATGAGGCGACAGAAGTTGTATTAGTTCGTCATCGTCGAGTGGACCGACGTCCGTGACTTTGACGTATTGTTCATACCTGCCTAGCAGGCGTTCTAGGCGCACTTCTGAGCCTATGATTTCCGGATCTGAAACCCCTGTGCCGGCCACTCCGTAGAAGCACCACCAAGTGGTTTGGTCCGAGATTATCCCTATCAATGGCATTTCCAATGCGATTGTAATTTTGGTATATGGATTGTCTTCTCGCATACTGCGTATCCATAGTACGTTGGCGTGGCTGTTTGGGAGCAACTTGGAGCATATGCCGTGCAAGATGGTCTCTACCAGCGGGTAGCTGAGTTCGTTGGCGGCTGCTACCAATCGGCGGTTTCTGCCTAGTATGATGCCCAGCCGCCTGTGCTGTGAATACACTGGCTCGGGTGGAGTCGTTAATTCCGGTGTTGATATTTTGATTATCCTGTTCGGTGTAATTAGTTGGTTCTCCGCGTGTTCGTAGTACCTGAGGAATCCGTTCAGCTTTGCCTTTATGGACTGCATCAGTGTCCATATATCTCTGGTTAGCGAGTACGGGAACGTTTCGCCAATGCTTCCTTTCTGCAGGTCTGCGGTAGCGAAGGCTAGTGCCGCTATTGTTCCCAATGGCTGTGACGGATGTTCTTGGCGTGGTTTTGGGAGCCACAGTCTGTAGTCTTCGTCCAGTGGTGTGAGTATATTTGTCACGGATTCTTCGTCCCGGTATATATCTATGGGGCGTCTGCTGCCTCCAGGGTTTATGAACTCGACCGCGTTGCTTATCGCGCGGCCGTCCCACAGTGGCCCGGCCAGCCAGTCTGCGGCCCGTTGTTTGATGATGTCAGACGTGCTGGCGGCTGCACTGACATCAGTTTGTTTGCTCGTTACTTGGTACTCAGGAAGTGTTTCTAGAACAGTTTGGGTGAACCCTTGTATATCTCGCATCACTTTCGTGAGATTTCCCCAACGATTTCCTGCCCTGCGGCAACCTGCCATGAGGCCATTTATTGTCGCTAATATGTTCGCTAGGTCTTGGTCCGACGACTCGGTGGCCACAGGGATGGCTTGCGAGCCGCCTTCTCTGGTAAAGAACCACTTTTGTAGATTTTCGTCGGCCTCGTACCCAAAAGCTGTTGGTTCTCCTATTAGCGGTTCCATCAGGCTATTCAGGCTTGCCTGTAGTGCTTCGCTGTACCCGAAGACGAAACCGTAGTTATCCGCAAATTTCCGGAAGGAAGGACATTGGTCTTCTAACTGGGCCAGTTCATCCTCTACGGTGCTCGCCGTAATTGCTTGGGTTATCCTCAGCATCGCGTGTAGATTCGTGTGGGCTTCAGCATTCCATCTTGTAGCTTTTTCAACCATAATTCCTCGGTAAATCTATGTAAAAAGTAGGATGCGCCCTGACGGCGGGTTGATTGCTTTACGAAGTTCGCAGGAGCTTGCCTGATTAAGATGGATCAACTCTTGACCTAATCCGTTATGTTTGGATGGCAATCTAGTGTTGCACTGATCAGGGAGATGATTGCTCTGTTAATCGGTGGCGGCTAGGCTGTCTTTGGTCAATAGCAGGTTCATTATGGCATCGCCGGTCTGTATTGCGCTATGGGGTGGTGTCATCGGAATTTCTGTGACGTGCGCTTTTGGGTCAGGCGGCGACAATGCCCGTTGTGGAATATGTGGTTGCCTCGGAATTGCGACTTTCACTTGCATGATGCCGTTGGCTACCAGCCAGTAGGCCAGCTCTAGATTGCTGCGGGCGGCAATGTGGTGGATTTTCATAATTGTACCTTTACCTCTCATTGAGTTAGATTCCACAAAGCCCTTCGCATTCTTCTTGCATACTGTCGACTTCCGTTCCTTGGGTGTTGAATTTGACTTCGTTCAGTGGGAGCCGCGATTTGTGCAGGTACGCGGTTCCTGTGAGTGCCCCCCGGCTCTGCGGCACGTTCTGCATAGCCCATTCGATATTGACCGCGTCCTGGAATGAGATCGGGTCGTTCTCTTTCATGCTGGCCCACATCCGGTCTGTATGGTAGGGACAACCGATACAGGCACTTTTGGGCAGATCCCGGCCGGGGTAGCGCTCTTGGAACCATTGGTACAGTTGTGCCCTCGATATGTCTCTTTCCAGTAGGGGGTAGACTAGGGTTATCCAGGCCTGTTTACTGGGTTTCACCCGTGCAGCTTCGTCGATACTCAGGCCCAGCCACATATCTACCTGCTGGTCCTTCGGTGTCAGCTGGCCATTTTTCAGGCCCAGGTGCTGTCTGAGGTACTGGTGGATCGGTTTTAGCTTGTACTGCTTAGTGCACTGCCGTGTTCCGACGTAGTGTTTTCCGTCGTCCTTCACCACGAATACCGGTATGTCTATGAATTTCCGTCCCTCAGGATTAATTCCTCGCAGGATGTCTTCCCTGATATTGCCATTACTTACCCGAATCACAGGGTAGCTTAGTTGCTGTTCCAGCCAATCTAGGTGGTCGTAAACTGCCTTGGGTTCCCACCCGGTGTCGGCGAATATGGCAAAATCCGGTTTGGGGAAGCCCTCGTACTCCTGTTCAGCCATGAGAGCCATGACTGTTGACTGGACGCCTGCGCCTAGGCTGAGTACCTGTAGGTTATGCCTTCCCCGCAGTTTAGTCCGGTCGGATACATATTTTGTCTGGCGCATAAGCCGGTCGGCGGATTTCATGGTGATTTCTTGTATCTCTTTCCGGCTTAGAGAATCGAGCAACCGTGCGCCTGCGGCCCGGTTCAGGTCTCTTGCCATTTCTCTCGATCCTTCCCTGCTGATTCCCTCTGCGCCGGTCATTAGCTCCCGTAGGTACTCTGCCAGCACGTTGGGGGAGCGCATTACGTAGTATCCGGTGCAGTTGTGGTAGTCTTCCGGGTTATGAGAGAAATGATCCAGCACCTGCTTAGCGGTGAATGATTTTCCGCTGTCTGCGGCTCTTTGGGCGATTTCTGCGACCCACAGCGTTCTTCCTGCCACGCTGGCGTCGGTGATGCCCCGTCCGCTCTCCGGCAGGTAGTGGAGCAGGGTGTGGCTGGTTGGATTGGCGGCGTTTGGCAAGGGCCATCGGGAGATGCCGAACTCCAGCAGGTGAAAGCAGCTTAGCCAGGCTAGCAGCATGGGGTCGGCCATGTGTGCCGGAGTGATGTCCGGTATATTCTCGCGGAACTTGAGGGCGTGCTGGTCGGCCCGGGCTTTGGATGTCCGGTTGTACTGTGTTGCCGGGGGCATACTGATCTCGCCTTGAGCGAACAGGCCGGTGGGTTCGGCGTAATTGGGGATGTTGAGAGACTCTAGGAGTTTCCCGAAGTCGGTCTGTGGGTTTTGCCAGACCTCGGGGGTCTGTCGTGCCACCGACCGCAGGGCGTCCATTGCCTCGGTTGTAAGCCTCATTACGGATATAGGGTTCGGCAGCATTTTACTCTTCGCTTGCTCGGTTTGCTGATTCTATAATGCGGGTCAGGGGATTGTCCATTATCTGCTGGGCGTAATCTAGGGAATTGGCTTCCAGCATCTCCGGGTCGCTGGAGTCCAAGCCGTGGGATCCAAGCTTGTCGGCTATTCTCACCGCCCATCTTTTACCTTCGTGTTCTTCTTTGCGATGAAGCCTGACAGCTTCCTCAATGGCTCTCTGGTACATCGAGGGGAATAGCGCCTGTAGCGAGTTTTCGTCTTGGCGTACTTGGTCTATGTGAAGTTTGTCTTCCGGATGGATCAGGATGACAATGCGTTGCCCGGACAGGTCAATTTTGTAGCTTTTTTGCCTTACGGCCTGCGACGGGGTGATTTCCACGTAGCTCTCCAGTTCTGTTGTGGTGTCCGTATCGAAGCTCTTTTCCTTGCCTATGGCTAAAATTGCCCCCGACGGTACGTTGGCGCCGTGGGGCAGTAGGGTTTTTACTCCAGCTTTCCAGTCGTCGTTGGAGATGTTTTCGATGCTTTGGGAGGCTACGATGAAAGGTTTTATCAGTACTTGTCCATGGTATCTCTTAGTCTCTATCCTTATGGTATGCGCGTTCTTGATGGAGCGGTGGGACTCTCTCAGGTGGGTGACTATGCACTCCGTTAGAGTATGGTAGTGGGCCTGCTCTCTTTCTATCAGATCTTGTAGCACTGGGCTGTTGAGCAGGTACTTTAGCGCTATGTTGATTTCTCCTGCTTGGGTTGAACGCCGGATGGCGGACGGTTCGGCCCTGAAGAAGAAATTTTCCAGGTAGTCGCTTCGGGCTGGCTTGAGTGTCGGGTGGGGGAGGTCCCGCTGGTTCTGCGTCGTCATGGCTTTACTGTCCTGCCGTCTGGAACTGGGCGATGGAGTAGCTGTGGTAGGGTGCTGTCCCGGAATCCAAGGTCAGGCGCAAGGTTACGGGTGTGTCCGGCGGTGCGGTCACTTCTATAATGTTGCCATTCAGTCCCGCTTTTGTCAGCAGACTTCCTGTCTGTGTTATTCCGGCGAGCGGGATGCTTTCTTCGTATTTCTGATACTGCTCTCCGGCGGCTTTGATTCTGAACCGGATTGTCCCGGTGGGTTGTGGAGGCGTGGTAAAGGTCATAGCCAGTTCGTCTGGCCCGGTGCGGATTATCCGGGCATGGCGTATCGTATGCTCGTCTGGTTTCGGGCTAGTCCTTGGGATTTCCGGCTCATTGAAGTTTTCGTCGTTTTCATCCTCGCGCTCGCTGCTTTCTCGGTGGTCTCCTTCAGGGTCCAGTGTTCCGGGTTCGCTGTCCGGGTCTTCTATCGCACTGGTTTCGTCTACTATGTTGCTGGAGGGTTCGTGGTATTGCCTTTCCTTCCATTTGAGGTCGTGGGTTCCTTGTCTGATGTCCGGCAAGTCAGGGAACAGCTCTGCCAGTTCTTCTACGTTGCTGTTGGCTTCGGTAAGCGTGTCTTCGATGCGTTCTTTAATCAGGCGGGTGATCTGCTCTCTCTGTGCCCGGACTTCGCGCTCCGCTGCCCTTTTGCGGTTGCTGTCGCGCAGTTGCCCATACTTGATTGCGTCATGGGCCGGAGGCTCCATCGCTCTGATGTAGGCTTCGGTGCTCTCGTCTTGCGCTATCGTTACGGCGCACCATTCTGGCCATCCTGTGCCGCCGCTGGGGTAAAAGGGGTTTGTCGAGTGGGTTCGCTCGTCGGTGATCAGCATTCCGCGGCGGTTGATGTGTGCAGTCCGTCGGGGTGCTCCTTTGGCTGTGCTGATCCAGACCTGTAGCTGGCCCATTTGGTCCAGGCGTCCCGACGGCTGGGTCAGGACGGGGTCATTGTCGGTGATGGCTTGCCAGTAGTGGCGTGTCGGCCTGTCCGGGGGAAGGTTGTCCAGTTCTATGGGGAGGGAATTATAGTCTATTACTCGGGGTAGGGCGTATGGGTTTTCCTTGATTACGACTGCGAGCCTGCGGGTGTGAATGGCGTGGAAGAATTGCGTAACTACTGCTTGGGCGGTCTCTGCTGCCCAGTTCGGGTAGATGTCCTTGTCGAATCCGACTATGAAAATTCCTGTTCCCTTTTGCTCCAGTCTTAGGGGTTGTGGGATGTCCGTCCCTTGCACCGGCTGGTTCGGTGTCTCTGAGTGGATTGCCCAGAATCCCGTCTGTTGCAACCGCTCCTCTGGTTGCTCCGGGTTGTTGTGAGTTACCAGTTGCGAACGTCCTGCGAGGTGTTCGACCCGTCCTTTCTTGGCGGTGCTGACGTAGCGTGTGCTGTAAAGAACGGTGTTGCACTCTGAGAGGTTGAATGGGGCGTTTTTGCCGAATCCATATGAGCCGCCTTTGGTCCGGCCTTCGGCGTTGGTCGGTGTTCCTTCGCGGAATATCAGGTTTCGCCAGTTTATTCCCTGTAGGCCGGTGGTTCCGCTGTCGGTTATGGCCAGGCATGGAATGACTGGCTGGCTTACGGTTTTTATCATCCGCTGGTAGTGCCTTACGGCTTCCGTGTCCTTGTCTTTCGTTACTTCCAGTAGGGATGATTCTATGTGCCTTTTTAGCTGGGGCATTCCGGCGTCTTCTGGTTGCAGCTCTATCAGCCGGAATTTCACTTCGATGGTGTCTATCCCGGGATCTGGATGGTCTACTGAGTTTTGTAGGACTTCCCGGACTGTCTGGGTTACTGCTTCGTTGGTGAAGTGGTGCTGGCCGGCGCTGTTTCCTTGCTCGGCTCCTCCGCCTGTGGGAGCAAAGTGCCAGCTGGGGCTGGATGCTATGGTCATGGTTTCCTCTGATAGGTGATTGTCTTTCTGTTTTTGGTGCGTCTTGGGAAGTATGGTGTGATGGGGGCTTCCGCAGTTTACCGGATCATCTTGGGGCCTATCGCTCCGGCAATCAGTTCCTTCAGACGTTTAGTCCTCTCTTCGTGGAACGCCTTGAAGTCATTTTCCCTGAGTTCTTTGGCTGGTATCAGGTGCGACTCCAGTATTTTGTCCATTTGGGTGTCGCTGATATTGCCAGCTCTTTTCTGTAGTTCCTTTAGGTAGCTGGAAGGGGCCTTACCCCCAATGATCCGATTGGTCTCGGCGTCGATTAGGGTCAGGTTCGCTACGGACTCTGTCTGTCCTTTATCTATGTTGTTATCCTTGCACCATTTTTTGGGGAATATGTGGTGCATTTCGATGGTGTTCTCTGCCATCATTCTGATACGTGTTCCTTTTATCCAGTCGAGAGGATCGTTCTTCCTTTTTATCAGGGATTGTATGGCGATGGTTAGGCTTTTCTGCCTCTCTGAGCGTAGTCTGTCTGCGTTGAACGGGCGTTCAGCATAGATGGGGGGCCGGTTTAAAGGCCCTTGGGTTAGCTGAAGGGTAAGCTCTAGGAAATCGCGGGGCATTTGCTCGTCGGCTGCTCTGCCGCCGTATGATTCGTTCAGAAGTGTGATCCAGTACCACTGCTCGATGGTTTTCCGGGCTTGGATGGTGTCGGTTTGCTTTTTGCTGCATTGGGCATAGACGGCTGCCATTACAATTGCTTGGGGTATGTGGACAAGCTCTCCCGTCTTGTTGATGCCAAGTTCTCGCAGCAGTTTTGCTGTGCTTAGGAATCCCTTTGTTATATCTTGACTGTACTGTTCGTATTCTGTACGATTCAGTTTCAGCATATCCTTGCGCCGGGTGCTTGGCTGTTTTGTGTTCGTTGTCAGCAGTGTGATGGCTTTGATGTAATGGGTCTCGTCTATTTTTTTCAATACTGTTTCTGCTGATAGAGCTTTTTTCTGCCGGTTCCAATCTTCTCTCAGGTTGAGTCCTTCGCGTGTCATTTTTGCTGTGATGATGTCGAAGGCGTTCAGCCTGGTGCCTCGGTCGTTTGTCTTTTCGAAGGTGATGGCTATAACTTCCAGCTCTATACTGGACATTCGCGCTTCTGGTATTTGATACCTCTCGAAGTTGCGTATGACCGAGTCCTCAAACTGGTAGAACAGTTGTCTTTTTGACTCACTTTGCCCGTGGTATTCCAAGTATCCGTCACGCCAAGGCCGTTGGTTAAACATCATTTGCGCCGGGAAAATTTCGTCTTGATATTGCTCCTCAGGTTTGCTGTACTTTGGTTGATTAGCATTTTCTGAGATGACGCATTCCTCCCGGTCTGTTTCCTCGATGCACTTCTTAATGTCGAAGTAGTAGTGCCGTTGAGCATCGTTATTCTTGGATTTCGTTGTCACTGGTTGGCCAGACTGGCACGCTTGGAACAGGGCTGTTAGTCTCTGTTGACCATCCAGCACTAAAGTTCTGGGGGATGAAGTTTCTGTCAGGTTAGTGCCTGCGAAGGGCCGGTGGTTGAGTTGGTCGTCGGCTTCTATCGTGAGTAGGGTTCCAATGGGTATCCCCATCGAAACGCTGGCTAGCAGGCTTTTGATCTGGGCGTCTTTCCATATCCAGTCGCGTTGGAAGTCAGGTAGTTGCACTCTGCCGGTCCCGATTTCGCCTAGAACGTTGTCGAGGTTTAGCTTGTTGGTTTCGATACGATTGATGGTCATGGGTGAGTGCCTCTCTTTTTGCCTTTGGCTGGATGCAGTCTGAATTTGGCCTTCTCGAGCTATTGCGAAGTTATGATAGCACTCTTGTCAACCGGTGCGGCTACATCTGGCCCGCCTTGCCTGAAGCTGATTCGTATGTTTGTTCTATTGCGCCAGTTTGTCTTGCTGGTCATAGATTTTGGCGTCCAGTGTGGATGGACAGCATCCGGTTCAACAGGGTCTGGGTGAGCTCCTCGGCTTTGGTGGGGGCATTACCTCGGACATCTGGGTCATGGCGTCGCCGTAGGCGTCTTTGTAGTCTCGGAAGCGCACTTCGGTTACGGGCTGTACGTTGAAGCTGTCGCGGAATGCCCGCCGCGGGACGACGCCGTTGGCGATGGCGTTGCCCGCCTGATCCAGGCAATCCAGAGCGGTGCGGTTGACGCCGTTGCGGTTGGCGGTGACGCGGATGATGTCTTGCAGCCGGTAGCGGTTGCCGGGAACGGGGTCGCCGGTTACGAACTGGACGCCGCCGCCGGGCAGGGTGAAGACCAGCAGTGGGTAGCGCAGGTCTCCGGCGTAACGCTGCACGATGGCGTTGGCGGCCTGCACTTGGGCGGTAGTGACGTAGTTGCGCTGGCTGCTGGCCTGGCCTGCCGACAGGTCGAAGTGGACGGCCAGGTAGTCGGGGCCGAAGTCGTTGGGCAGGGCGCCGACACGGTGGCTGTGCTAGGCAGTTGCGGGTGGTCAACGACGATGATGGCGTTGTCAACTGGGGTGAAGCCCAGGACGCGGGCAGCGATTTGGCGCAGAGCGGCGGGGTGTTCCGCGCCGGGCTGGCGGGCCATCTCGTCTAGGTAGGATTGGACTAGTTTGCGGCGGTCTTCCAGGGTGTTTGCGGTCATTGCGGCCTCGATGGGGGGTGGTTGTGGCGGTTATGCCGGAAGGCATCCGGTGTACGGCATCGCTTTGCTGGACGGGCGGGATTATATGGCAATGGGCGTATGTCGGCTAGTCTTAGTGGGAGTTGAAGAGGAAAGATGGTTGCCAACGGCCTGCTGGCCGCCAACCTGCTGTGGGTAGTGGGATCACTCCTGCGCCTGGCCGGGTCCTGCTGCTGATGAGGCCCGGGGCAGCCTTATGTCCATCTGTCTCAAATTAGGGTAGTCCCCGGCCCTCAGCCGCCCCAACGCTGTCAGCAGATAGGCCAGCACCGACATCGTAGCGTGCAGTCTCACCCTTTCCCGCCCCAGGAACTGGTGCCGGTCTAGCAGCCGGGAATGCTTGGCGCTGGCAAAGTACCGCTCGATGGAAGTCCGTTTCTTGAACAGCCTCTTCCACTCCGCGCTGGCCCGGTGCACTGTTCCCATTATCCGCAGCAGTTTTCCTTCGGGCTTCTCCGCATACTCGAAGTCGCAGTAGCGGCTCCAGTCAGTCCGGCCTTTCAGATGACATCCACCATCCGGGCAACGGAACCGGTGCTTCCCGTCCGGGGAAGTCTCCAAGAAATCCATGCTCTGGCCCCCGAAGCAGACGGGCAGGCCCTTCTCGTCATACAACCCCCCGTACAGCCGCTTTCCCGTCTTCTTGTCTTTCTGCGGCCTGGGAACCGCTATAACCGGCGTGATGCCCAAGTCCGTTATGTGCTGGAAGTTATACCCCGCATGATACCCCTTGTCGGCAGTCAGATAGCGGGGTTTGAGCCAGGGGTGAAGTTTGAGGGCAGCATCCAGATCCGCCCGGAGCCTGGGGCCTTCGTTACGTCTGGCTGGGCGCACGTTGATATACAGGGGCAGGCCGTAGTGGGCGTCGCTGATGACGTCGGCGTCGTAACCGAAGAATATTTCCTTATTGTCGGCCCCGGCTTGGGGGCTTTTGTTCTTGGCCGTGCGGTATCCCGGAGCAGCATCGCGATCCGTGGGAGGATTACGGCGGCGGTTGGCATAGGCCGGGATGTCGGTGGCGTCTACCGCCAGGACTTCGCCCAAGGCGGGGGCATCGGCGGGGATTACACCGGATTTCCGCAACTCTTCTATTTCAACGGCGCACTCCTCGACTACTGCCGCGATGATCGGAGTCAGCTCATCCTGATTTGGAGCGAGCCGGTGGTTCTTGAACCGGCTGAAGGCAACCTCCGAGGGTGCGCGGCTCAGGCCGCACAGCTTCAGCAGGCGCGGGTCATTGCGAACCCGTTCGAGGAACCGGTTAGCGTAGCGCTCGTTAAGCAGATACCTCAGGACCTGGAGCCGCAACATCTGCCGCGCCGGATACCCGGGATTGCCGCCTGTTTTGTGCGAACTGTCCAGCTTTGCAGCCAGCTCTCTGGAGCAGGCCGAGAAACAGTCCAGAACGTCTTTCAGGAGTCGATAGCCGCTGTTAGAGACTTGCGCGGCAAGCCCGGGTAAATTACTATTCCGGCGCGCCACTGGGAAGCGTCCCTTCCGGGTGGGTGCAGGAGCCGCCGGAGTTCGCACCTCTGGCGGCTCCCCTTTAGACAGCACAAATGTACTATCTTTCGCGGCGAATTGCAACTGCCAAGTGTCAGTCGAGGAGCGGGGATTTCTATTTTTCCGGCGATGATTCTTTTGAGTTAAGGTTTGAGACGTAGGAATTTCAGGTATCCGGAATGATTGGGCTTACCGGGGGCCGGGATTGTCCGGTGCGGTCTTGAGGGGGCGGATACCTGAAGCGGTGCCTGTGGACGTTGCTTGTAGTGGTAAACCGGAGCGGTTCAAGGCCGGGGCGGTGGTTCCTGCCTGGTAGCATCTGCATTTTACCGCTGCCGGATGCTCATATTCAAATAGCGGCAGCGTTCGGAAGGATGCCGGTTCCGGCGCAGTTTGCGCGTGGCCATGCCATTCCTGCTCAGAGCTGGCATTTATGCTACGATTTTCGCAAACCTGCTCTGTATACGAAATCAGGCAGCCCGGCGGCTGGATTCGTCTAGGCTAAGAGTAGCGGAATTTCCTCATCCGTCCGCCCGCGCCTTGCCAAACCGCGCCGCCCCGCCTAAGATTAGTCCGGTAGGCCCCGGTGTGCCAGCATATTGCGGGGGGTGAGTGCCTTGCGACAGAGCGCCGTTTCTTTTCAGACTGCCGGTCTCAGCTTTGAGGGCGTGATTGCCCAGCCCGACGCCACGGGCGGGCCGTGGCCCGGCGTGGTTATCTGCCACCCCCACCCGCTGCACGGCGGCTCGATGCACAACAACGTAGTGCTGGCCCTGGCCCTAGGGCTGGCTGAGGAAGGCTTTGTCACCCTGCGCTTCAACTTCCGGGGCGTGGGCGATAGTCAGGGCGAGCATGGACAGGGCGAAACGGAATATCAGGAAGCGCTGGGCGCCCTGGATCTAATCAAAGCCTGGCCCGACACCCGGGGCAAGACCGGGCTGGTGGGCTACTCTTTCGGTTCGGGCGTCATCCTGCGCCACGATGCGCTGCACAAAGAGGCCGACGCGGTGGCCCTAGTTTCCCCGGCGTTGCGCTACGTCAGCGGCAGCCCGCTCAAGACCCGCAAGCTGCCCGCGCTGGTCGTCGCCGGAGACCGCGACCGGATGGTGGAGCCCGACCGGCTGGCCGACGAACTGAAAACCTTTGACCGGGAGCCGGAAAGCCGCATTTTCGAGGGCGTTGACCATTTCTGGTACGGACACGAGGGCAGGCTGGTGCCGGAAGTGGCCCGGTTTTTCGTCGAGCAACTGAAGTAGCGGCGCATAATTACGTGGACACTCGCTCCGGCACATCCCGGCAAGGAGAGGCCGCCCCTTTGACCGGCTCAGGGCAACCCGTCCCGCGCCCGCCCATCTACCGGGACTTTATCCTGATTCAGCTTGCCGTCCTGGTTTTCTTTGTTGACCAGTTCTCCAAATATCTGGTGCGGGAGTTCCTGCGCCTGTACCAGTCCTTTCCCGCCGACGGCTTTTTTCGCATCACCCACACCTTCAACACCGGCAGCATTTTCGGGATTTTCCAAGGCCAGAACACGGCCTTTATTCTGGTTTCCTTTGTTGGCGTGGCCGTGCTGGTGTTGCTCTACCGCAGCCAGCGGTTCCCCACCGGGCTGCTGCGAATCAGCCTCGGCTTGCAGTTGGGCGGGGCCTTCGGCAATCTGCTGGACCGGGTGCGGCTGGGCCACGTTACCGACTGGGTGGACATCGGCCCCTGGCCTATATTCAACGTAGCCGACGCCTGCATCGTCACCGGCCTAGTGATTCTGGCCTGGCTGTTCATAATGTCGGAACGCGCCTCGCCCGCCCAACCCCCAATACCCGGCGACGCCCAACCCCCGTTTCCCCCGAGCCTGCCGCAGGACGCTCCCGACTACTGCCCGATCTGCGACGGCGAGATGCGCCCCCTCCCGCCCCGCGGCGGACAGAGCGGCGGCTGGCGCTGCACCGCCTGCGGCGTCCGCGAGCGGGTGCTGCCCGCCACCGGGGCAGAGCCGAAACCCCCGCCCCCGGATGGGGATGGCTAGGATGGAAACGCCCCCCCCGGATACGCCCGAATCCGAACACCGCATACTGGTGGAAAGCGCGGACGCCCGCCTAGACTACTACCTCGCCGGGCTGGAGCTGGGGCTTACCCGCAGCCGGTTGCGCCAGCTCATCGCCGACGGGCAGGTGCGGGTCAACGGCGCGGCGGTAAAGCCCGCCCATCGCGTCCGCCCCGGCGACCGGGTGCTGGTTTCGGTGCCGCCGCCCCGCCCGGCCGTCGCCGTGGCCCAAGACATCCCCTTGACCGTGGTTTACCAAGACGCCGAGCTGGTGGTGATAGACAAACCCGCCGGGCTGTCGGCGCATCCCGGCCCCGGCCATCCCGACGGCACTCTGGTCAACGGGCTGCTGGCCCTATGCCCCGACATCCAGGGCATCGGCGGGCGGATTCGCCCCGGCATCGTCCACCGCCTAGACAAGGACACCTCGGGCCTGATGATTGCCGCCAAAACGGAACGCGCCCATCATAATCTGTCGCAACAGATTAAAGACCGGGCCGTAGCCAAAGGCTACCTAGCCTTGACCGAAGGCGTGCCGTCGCCGGAATCGGGCGTCATAGACGTCCCCATCGGACGCGACCCGCGCCGCCGCACCCGGATGGCCGTGACCGCCGGGGGCCGCGAAAGCCGCACCGGATACCGCGTCTTGGAGCGGGCGGGCGCCCACGCCCTGCTGGAGCTGCAACTGCACACCGGCCGCACCCACCAGGCCCGCGTGCATCTGGCCTGGCTGGGCCACCCCCTGCTGGGCGACGCGGTATACGGCAAAAGCAGCCCGCTGCTGCCCCGCCACTTCCTACACGCCCACCGCCTAGCCTTCGCCCACCCCGCCACCGCCAAGCCGCTGCGGTTCGCATCCCCCTTGCCCCCCGACCTGCAAGCCGCGCTAGAGTCGGCCCGCCAATAATACCTATCTCTCCGATAGGGGGTTGAGGGCTGCCCCGCAAGCGGGCGTGGTTTTCCCGTTCTGATATTGCTGCCCCATACCGGAAAACATTGTATATTATTTCACAATCACCTTCCTTTGGGCAACTGCTAGTGCTTTATTTCACAAACGCTCCAAGTGTTGCTATAGGATATTATAAGCGGATAAACTTGATTTACGCGAAGCGCAAGAACGCAACACGCCGAAATCGCTGAGGTGGCAGAAGTTGATAGTATTCGCAATTCTGATTCTACTCAGTGCAGTCGTCGCTTGCCAATCCTCCGGCTTTGGAGTTGAACCACAGGCAAGCGAACAGCGCCAACAATTTCCGGCTGTCAATAACGGGAGCAGTCAAAACGCCAACTCAAACACCCTGCCGAAAATGAGAACCTTGGCAAGACAAAATGCGGTGCCATTGTCGAGCTTGCTCATACCGCCAAAGAGTATACAGGATGTCGTCAACCGGCGGAGCGTGGTTTTCATCGGAACCATTGAGACAATATCCGAACCAATCTCGGAAAAACCATACAATCACGATCCAAGCGACGACGATTATTTCTCTCGAAACGGACTTCCGTTGCCCCGCAGGGAAGTAGTCTACTACGACATTAACTTGGAGGATGTGTTTCTTGATGATGGCAACTTGGTTGCCAACCCGCGCTTGCGGCTGTTCGGCAGACATAGCAACCTCCGCCCCCAAGTAGGAGAGCGGTTCCTGTTCGCCCTGGGCGCCAATCCCGACGGCAAAAGCTACGGCGTGGCCGGCGACTGGTGTTTGATACCCCTCGACGGCGGCGCAATACGCAACTTCGACGGCGAATCGCCGGGCTACGCAGGAGTGACCGACGAAACCTCGCTAAAGTCCGCAGTCAAAAAAGCGGTGCCGGACCGGGTTTATTTGCCATTGAACCAGTGGCCCATACAAGAGAAATGGCGTGCCAACGAGGACGCCCCGGCCGAAACCCCGCAAACCCCCGGCGCACCGGACGACGAGGGCGACGGCCCGCCGGGGAACACCAACAATTAGCGCGGGATGCGCCACGGCGCGGCGCAATATGAGGTAATCCAAATGCATAAAGTTTCCATCCTGGCAATGGCCTTAATCGCGATCATCACCCCCTTTCTCTTGGCCGCTTGCCAAGCAGTCGAGCCGTCCAAAGAACTGTCTGTAAACCTGCAACCCACAAGTCAGCCTGTTGACAGGACGTTGCATCTGGAGAAAGGATTCCCTGTGGCGGATTTTATCAGACAGCCCCGGAACATCCAAGAGTTTGTGAACCGGGTTGACGCTATCCTCATCGGGACGATCTCGTCGGTTTCAGATCTTGTTGGGATACTACCAGCCGGTACGACTGAAGAAGATTACAAATGGGCGACAGATCGCGGCCTGCCTTTGCCATACATTCACTCGATTTTTTACGACATCACAATCGAGGAGGTTTTACTGGACGATGGCAATGTACAGTCAAATCCACGCCTGCGCTTGTCCGGCAACCACAGCCCGATTCGTCCACAAGTAGGAGAGCGGTTCATGTTCGCCTTGGGCGTGGATTATGACGGAAAAAGCTACGGCGTGACCGACGACTGGCATTTGATATTTCTGGACAACGGCCCAATCCGCAACTTTAATGGCAATTCGCCGGGATATGTAGGAATAACCGATGAGTCGTCATTGAAAGAAGCAGTGAAATCTGCCGTCCCTGGCCGAGTCGCCTTGCCAATGGATCAATGGCCCAGAGTTCAGGCCAACGAAGACGCCCCATCCGAAACCCCGCAAGCCCCCGGCGGCCCAGACGACGGAGACGGCGGCCCCACGGGGAACACCAACAATTAGCGCGGGATGCGCCCGGCGCGGCGCAAGGGGCGGGAATACCCCGCCCCTTTGTCTATGATTCCCGCCAAACATCCGCCAAGATACGCCCGCATACTAAGCGAGGTAAAATGCGAAAAGATCATATAACGCCCCCAATTGCGTTGATAGTATTCGCAATTGTGATTCTACTCAGCGCAGCGGCCGCTTGCCGGACGGCCACGCCAACCGAAACTGCATCGCAAGATGCAACGCCTGTAACGGAACAGGTCAGGCAGCCTACTGTCGGCAGAACCCTATCCGGCAGCACAGGATCCTCTTTGTCGGGCTACTATATCTCGCCGCAGAGTGTGCAGGATTTGGTGAACCGCAATGACGCGGTTTTCACTGGCACGATTACGGCAGTCGGAGATCCGGTTGACGAAAAACCTTACGATTGGACGGCAGAGGAGGATGCCCGCGACCAAAGCCGGGGAATCCCGCTGCTACGGTTCAGGATGACTTACTACGATATTGAACTGGGCGAGGTTTTCTTGGACGATGGCAACCTGCACGCCAACCCCCGCTTGCGGCTGTCGGGAGACCACAGCCCGATGCGCCCCCAAGTGGGAGAGCGGTTCCTGTTCGCCCTGGGCGTCAATCCCGACGGCAAAAGCTACGGCGCGACCGCCAACTGGAATCTCATTCACTTGGACGGCGGCGCGATTCGCAACTTTGACGGGAGAGGGCCAAGTTACGAGGGAGTGACCGACGAAACTTCGCTAAAGTCCGCAGTCAAAAAAGCGATGCCAGACCGGGTTTATTTGCCAGTGAACCAGTGGCCCATACAAGAGAAATGGCGTGCCAACGAAAACACCTCGCCTGAAACCCCGCAAACCCCCGGCGCACCGGACGACGGGGACGGCGGCCCGACGGGGAACACGAACAATTAGCGCAGAATATACCCCGCCCCGTCCCCTTTCGCCAGATACATTGCAGTCCCACGACATCAGAGACATTAACTCTATGTATTGACCGGCCAAAGACGGCCAACCCATAACCCCATAACAAGGAGGCTGAAAAATGCGGAAAATCATCATCTCCCGGCCAGTGATAACAATTCTGGTATTCCTAGCAGCCTTGGGCCTCATTGCGCTCTTTGGCCGGGCTACTCCATCTCCTTTCGGGCAGTCATCCCCGGCTTCCCATGAAATAGAACTGGAAGATTGGGGACACCCTGTGCCGACGGGATACACCCACGCGCCTTGGCCCTACGCTTACCCCGAAGACATACAAGGGTATGTGAATCGGGTTGACGCCATAGCCATCGCAACTGTTTCAGAGATTTCGGCGCCGGTTGAAGAAGGCCCATACAGGCTTTCGGGAACGCCACACCCGCCGGAAGAAGCAGGATTCCCGGATCTTGCTATCACGGTGACCTATTATACTCTCAATTTGGAACAAATCTTGCTGGACGATGGTAACATATCAGCCAATCCCAATCTGCGGCAAAGCGGGATTCACAGCAAGGAATCCCCGCAAGTTGGGCAACGCTATCTGTTCGGTATGAGAATCAATCCAGACGAAAAAAGCTATGGCGCACCCAAAGAATGGAATATAATTCCCCTTGACGGCGGCTCAATCCGCAACATTGATGGCACGCCGATAGAGTACGTCGGCGTCACCGACGAGGCGTCATTGAAAGAAGCAATAGAATCAGCAATTCCAGGCCGGGCGCGATTGCACCCTGGACAGTGGCCCAGGGTGTCGGTCAACGAAAACGCCCCCGCCGAAACCCCGCACCCCCCCGGCGGCCCAGACGACGGAGACGGCGGCCCAACAGGGAACACCAACAATTGACGCGCGATGCGCCATGTCACGGCGCAAACAGCGGCTCCCCCCGCCCCCGTCCGTGCTACAATTCCCCAACGCATCCCGAAAGGCAGGAATGCCCCGAGAGGCCCGATATGACCACCGCCAAACCCGCCGTCGCCGGAACATCCCCCTATCGCCTGCCGTACCCGCCGGAACGGGCGCCGGACGAGAATATGACCAACTACACCCACGTCTTTGACCGGGGACACCCGGAGAATATCCGCCAATACCTCGGCGACCGGGAGACCACCCTCATCGGCGCCGATCTGTACATCACCCTGGCCCCCGGAGACGACACTATAACCCGCCGAAGGCCGGATCTGTTCATCGCCCGCAACGTCAGCCCGGAAATGTACCGGGCGGACAACGGCTACATAGTGTCGCGGCAGGGCAAGCCCCCGGACTTCGTGCTGGAAGTGGCGTCCGCAAGCACCGGAGCGGTGGACACCGGGGCGAAACGCGACGATTACGAGAAACTGGGCATCGCCGAATACTGGCGCTTCGACGAAACCGGACGCTGGCACGGAACCCGGCTGGCCTGCGACCGGCTGGTCAACGGGCGATTCCAGCCCATCCCCATCGAAACTACAGAGGACGGCGCTCTGCAAGGATACAGCCCGATCCTCGACCTGATACTGCGCTGGCAGAACGGGGCGCTGCTGTGGATTAACCCGCATACCGGCCGGCACATAACTACCTACGATGATATGCGGGAGGCCCTGGCCCAGGAAAGAGAGACCCTGGCCCAGGAAAGAGAGGCCCGAATCCGGCAACAGGAAGCCCTGGCCCAAGAACAGGAAACCCTAACCCAAGAAAGAGAGGCGCGAATCAGGGCCGAAGCGCGAGTCCGCGAACTGGAAGCGGTAATCGAGCGGCTGAGAGGCGGCTGACCGCGTTTGTCTTGACGCAAATACGCAATGGCGCAAAGACGCAGTGACTAAATCCCCAACCCTTTGCGTCCTTGCGCCTTTGCGTTGAACACCCCGGGACAGGCGGCCGGGCTACTTCCCTTCCTTAACCCAGTCCGACACCCGCTCGGCAATCATTATAGTGGTGGCGTTGGTGTTGGCGCGGATTACGTCCGGCATCACCGAGGCGTCAATCACCCGCAGGTTCTCCAGCCCGTGGACGCGGCAGTGCTGGTCTACCACCGCCATCGGGTCGGACGCGGGGCCCATCTTGCAGGTGCCGGTGATGTGGTGCTGGGTGTAGGCGTTGCGCAGCATCCAGTTGTCCAGCGCATCGTCCGAGGCGAAGTCGGCCTCGGTAGGGTTCAGCATCTCGGCGATGTGGGCCGCCATTACCGGGTGTTCGGCGATGCGGATGGCGGTGCGCAGTGCCTCGCGCATCCGCTCCCGGTCGTAGGGGGCGGAAAACAACTGGTAATCCAGCCGGGGCTGCACGTGGGGGTCGGCGGTGGTAAGGGTGATTTCGCCGGACGAAGTGGCGTTCTGCAACCCCACGCTCAAGCCCCAGTGGAACTCGTCGCCCTCGTAGCTGACGCTGGCCGGGCGGTGCTCGCTGGTCATCAGCGTCGGCGTAATCTGAAAGTCGGCGCGGGTGGGCGACCCCGGCGTGCTGAAGCGCAGCCCCACCTGGATGGTGGGGGTTTCCACGTCGGCCGGGTCGCCGTAGCCCCGGAACACCATATAGGCCGCCGGATGGTCGCAGAAATTCTTGCCCACCCCGGGCAGGTCATGCACCGGCGCGAGGCCGTGGGCCGCCAGCTCGTCCTTTGGCCCCACGCCGGAAAGCAGTAGCGCCTGGCAGGAGCCGATAGTGCCGCTGCTCAGGATTATCTGCTCGCCCTCCACCGTGAAAACCTCGCCGCCGCTCTCCGCCTGCACCCCCACGGCCTTTTTGCCCTCGAACAGCACCCGATGCACGGTGACATTGCCGCGCACCGTGATGTTCAGCCGGTGGCGGGCCTGCGACAGGTAGGTCAGCGATGTGCTCATCCGCACGCCGTCAATGTTGTTCAGCGGGCGGACGCCGATGCCGTTGGAGTCCGGGGAGTTCTGGTCGGAGTCTTCGGGAAAGCCGACGCCGACGCAGGCATCGTAAAAGGCAGTGGAAACGGGTATCCACTCCTCGCGCTTGAAACGGCGAATCGGCAGCGGCCCCTCGTCGCCGTGAAAATCGTCCCCGGGATGATCCCAGTCGTTCTCCATCTTGCGGAAATAGGGCAGGCAACTGGTGAACCCCCATTCGTCGTTGCCCCAACTGGCCCAATTGTCATAGTCCTCCGGCACGCCCCGGAACACCACCTGCCCGTTGATGGCGCTGGAGCCGCCCGTGGCCTTGCCCCGCGGAATTATCATCGGCTCGCTCTGCGCCGAGTTGGCGATGCCCCGCAAGTCCCAACTGTGGGGGCCGTAGGCGGAACGCCACACGTTATAGCCCCGCTTCAGGTCGTCCGGCAGATGCTCAAACTCCGGGTAGTCCGGCCCGGCCTCCAGCAGCAACACCGACTTGCCGGGGTCTTCCGAAAGCCGGGTAGCCACCACGCAGCCGGCCGACCCGCCCCCTACCACAATGTAATCGTACTTCATCGCCAAAACCTCCAAACACGCCGATTAAGCCACCGCCCGCCCTTGGGCCCGGCGGCAGTCGCGCCTATTATATATCCCGGCGCAAACGCCGCAGGCAAACCGCCCCGGCGGGCCTTTCCCACGGCCTTTTCCCACGGCCATTTGTTGACAAACGGCATACATCGCCCTAATTTAGCATTCAACCCCATCGAAACGGCCCAAACGCAGCCAGCACCGGAGGCCGACCATTATGGCTACCACCGCCAGCCAGAACGGCGCAGATTTGGAAACCCAGCCCAGACCCCAATCCGGCGGCCAAAGCCCGGCCCCCATCATCAAGGTGGATTCCGTCTGGAAAGTCTTTGGCAAGAACCCGGAACGGGTATTGGCGCCGGAGAACATCGCCAAGAGCAAGGCCGAAATCCAGTCGCAGATGGGCGCCGTCATCGGCCTGCACGACGTCTCCTTCGAGGTGCAGCGCGGCGAAACCTTCGTCATTATGGGGCTGTCCGGCAGCGGCAAGTCAACTATGGTTCGCTGCCTCATCCGCCTCATTGACCCCACCGCGGGTAGCATCGTCATAGACGGCAACGACATCACCGCGATGGCCGACAAGGAGCTGATGGAGTTCCGCCGCGGCAAAATCGCTATGGTGTTCCAGCACTACGGCTTGATGCCCCACCGCAACGTGCTGGATAACGCCTCTTGGGGGCTGGAAGTGCAGGGCGTCCCCGAAGCCGAGCGCCACCAGCGAACCCGCCAGATCCTCAGTATGGTAGGCTTGGGCGGCTGGGAAGCGTCCTTCCCCCGCCAGCTTTCCGGCGGAATGCAACAGCGCGTCGGCCTAGCCCGCGCCCTAGTTGTGAACACCGACATACTGCTGATGGACGAGCCTTTCAGCGGCCTAGACCCCCTAATCCGTCGCCAGATGCAGGACGAGCTGCTGCGCCTCCAGGAAGAACTGCAAAAGACCATCGTATTCATCACCCACGACCTGAACGAAGCCCTAAAGCTGGGCGACCGCATCGCCATCATGCACGACGGGCGCGTGGCCCAGATCGGCTCCCCTGAGGACATCGTGCTGCGCCCGGAGGACGAATACGTGGGCGACTTCACCCAAGACGTGCGGCTGGAAAGCGTCTTGACCGCCAGCAAGGTTATGGTGCCGCCCAAGGCCACCGTTATGGGGCATCAAGGCCCCCGCGCCGCCCTCCACACCATCGGCGAGAGCGACGGCGACGCCGCCTGGATCGTTGACCGCCGCGAGCGCTACCTCGGCCTGCTCACCATCACCAACGCCCAGAAGGCCCTGCGGGCCGGCGTCCGGCGTATGGACGAAGCGATGAACTACGTAGACCGGGAATACGAAGCAGTCAGCCCTACGACCAGTTTCGATCTGCTCATCCCCCGCGCTATGTCCAGCGACTACCCCATCCCGGTCACCGACGCCGACAACCTGCTGGTCGGCGAAGTCCACCGCAGCGCCCTAGCCGAAGCCCTAGCCGAAACCTCCACCACCGACCCCGACTATGAAGCCAACGCCGCCGCCAACGCGGCCCTAGCCGCCGAGGCCGCAACGGAAACGGAGCCGGAGCAAGCCGAAAGCTAGGAATCCAGACAGGCCAACCGGCCCCGGCAACACACCCCACCCCTTGGAGGCAGCAGTGGCAGATATAACCCGCGACGATACCGGACGCGACAATACCGGATACGAGACCGATTTGGACGCCGGGGAACGCTCCGGCGGCCTTCTTGGGGGCGGCTTATCCGCCTTTCCGCAACGGTTCGGCCGCAGAGCGGGCATTATGCGATGGGTTGCCGCCCTGGCGGTGGTACTCGTCGCGCTGATTATATGCCTGATTGCTTGGGGCCCGAACATGGAATTCCCCAGCAAGGTTCCCCAAGGGCAGGAAGACGGCACTCAAAAGAGTGTGGAAATTAACCGGCTCATATCCGTAGAGATTAAGGACTGGACTACTTGGCTGGTGCGAAACTGGGGAGGGATGTTCGACGGCATAGACAAGGCAATCACCGTAACTATGGTGAATCTGGAAGACGCGCTGAAATGGGTCCCATGGCCGGTATCAATACTGGCCGTTACTGTTGCCGCTCTGATAATGGCCGGCTGGAGGCTGGCCCTATTGGCGTTGGTGAGCTTCGTGTTCATCGGGCTTATGAACCGTTGGGACAGTGCTGTGGAAACCATCGCAATCATCATATTTTCGGTGGTGGTTTCCGTGGTTATCGCCATGCCCCTAGGTATTCTCGGGGCTAGGTCAGACCGGGCAGACGGCATCTTGCGGCCTATTCTGGACGGGATGCAGACGATGCCCAGCTACGTCTATCTGGTGCCTGGAATCCTGTTCTTTGGCCTAGGCTACACTCCGGCGGTCATCGCCACGGTCATATACGCCGTGCCGCCCGCCATCCGGCTGACCAATTTGGGCATCAGGCAGGTATCCGAGGCCACGGTGGAAGCGGCCCGCTCCTTTGGGGCGTCGCCGACCCAGATTCTCGCCAAAGTCCAGGTGCCTATGGCCCTGCCCACCATTATGGCCGGCATTAACCAGACGACTATGCTGGCCCTGTCAATGGTGGTCATCGCCTCTCTGGTGGGCGCCAGCGGGCTGGGCGAAGACGTGTTCCGCGCCTTGCAGCGCCAAGACCCGGGCAACAGCGTCATCGCTGGTCTATCCATAGTGCTTATCGCCATCGTGTTCGACCGGCTGACCCAATCGGCGGCTCGCAGCAGGCAGGAAGCCCTTCAGGAAGGACACTAGGCCGCGGATGGCCCAAGAACCGGAAACGCCGGGCGGCGGCAGCCCGCCGCCCGAAAGGGAGTCAATCTGGAGCGTATCGGAGCAGTGGAAAGCCCTCTACTTCCCCCTGTTCACCGCGCTCACCATAATAGGGGCGGGATACGTGGTTTGGCACGGAATCACCCACCGCCCCCCGGGTGACATTCACGACGCCCTCGTAGCCATCATCCTGCGCCTGGCGCCCACCATAATAGTATCGGCGGGCGTCAGCTTCGTAACAACGGAACTAGGGAGGTACACCGCCATGCTATCCGACGTCCTCCGCGAAAAAACGGACAAATGGATTGCCAAGCGCCGCAAAGAAGAACGAGAGAAAATCCGCGCCGAAGGCCAAGAGGAAGCCCACGCCCAAAGGCAAAAACTGTGGGAGGACTGGAACAACCGGCGTATGGAGAGCGCAGCCAAGGGCGAGCCCTTTGACGAGCCGCCGCCGTCCCTCAACTGAAATCACGCCCATAGCAGCACGGCTGCCGCTTAATGACTAGGGAGGTACACCGCTGATGCTGTCCGACGTCCTGCGCGAAAAAACGGACAAATGGATTGCCAAGAAACGCAAGGAAAAACTGGAGAAAGCCTACGCCGAAGGCCATGCCGAAATGCAAAAGCTGTGTGAGGACTGGTACGAGCGGCTTCTGGAGAGCAAAGCCAAAGGCGAGCCGTTTGACGAGCCGCTGCCGTCCCTCGACCGGCTGAAATCGCGCCCATAGCAAACGCGACTGCCGTTCTGTCCCCCCTGCCATTCTAAGCGATCCCCCTTGTCATCCTAACCGCCTGCCATTCTAGGAGCGATCCCCCTGCCATTCTGAGCGATCCCCCTGTCATTCTGAGCGAAGCGAAGAATCTCCCGCCTTGGGCAACAAAGCCGCCGCTCAGGGGCAACAAACCCGAATCCCGCACCCCCCGCCGTTTGACACAACAGGGTTGACACTGATATAAGTTGAGCAATTGGCGTCCCCCAAGGGCGCCACTGATTCCCGCTTGAATTGCGACAGGAATCATCCTACAAATTTAAGCCCATAAGGGCGGAGGGTATTGCCTTGCTGACACGGAGCAGATTCATTCCCCTAGCGGTGCTGATGGCCATTGTGGCCATGATTGCCGTCGTCGCCTGCGGCTCGACCGAGACGGTCGAAGTCACCAGGGTCGTCGAGGTCGAAAAAGAGGTCACAAGAGTCGAGAGAGAGGAAGTCCCGGTTACCCAGATTGTCGTTGAGACCGAAAGGGTGGTTGAGGAGCGTGTGGTCGAAGCCACGGTAGTTATGGAGCGGGAAGTCGAGGTCACCAAGGTAGTCACGGAACGGGTTGAGGTTCCGGTCACCCAAATCGTCGAAGTCGAGACCCCGTCCGGCCCGAAAGACACCATCATTTTCTCCGACCTCAACTGGACCAGCGCAGAAGTCCAGAACCGCATTGCTCAGTACATAGTCGAGCATGGTTATGGATTCCCCACCGACGTGGTGCCGGGCGCAACCCTGCCCCTGTTCCAGGGTCTAAGAAAAGGCGACACCCACGTAACCATGGAAATTTGGCTGCCCAACCAGGACATCGGCTGGGAAGAAGCGGTAAACCTCGGCGAAGTCGTCTCCGTCGGCAAAAGCCTCGTCGGGGACTGGCAGAGCACCTTTGTCATCCCGGCTTACATCGCCGAACAATACCCCGACCTGAAGACGCCGCAAGACCTGATGAAGCCCGAGTTCCAGGAACTGTTCTCCACCGACGACAGCCGCGGCAAGGCCCGGTTGGTGGCCTGTGTCCCCGGCTGGTCATGCGAACTGGTCAACGATGAGCAAATCGAGACCTACGGGCTGAGCGATTCCCTGTATGTCATCAAGCCAGGATCTCAGGATGCTATGTTCGCCGAACTCTTTGGCTCCTACGAGAAACAGGAGCCTTGGTTGGGCTATATGTGGGGAACCGGCGACCCGGCCCTCAAGCTGGACCTAGTGCTACTGGAAGAGGAGCCGTACAGCCAAGAATGTTGGGATTCCGGCAAGGCTTGCCACTTCGACGAATCTCTGGTCTTGATCGCTGTCAATCCCAGCCTGCTGCCCCGTGCGCCGGAAGTAGTCGGCTTCCTGCAAAACTGGGAGTTCAACATTCCGGTATACAAGCCGGTCTTCCAGTGGATTGACGCCAATCCCGATGCCACGCGCTCCGAAGCCGCCATTTGGTGGCTGGAAAACAACCAGGATCTGTGGAGTAGCTGGGTAACCGCCGACGCCGCCGACGCCGTCCAGGCCGCCCTCGCCGCCGGCCTGGAAGCCGAAGGCTGGCCCGACGAGTAACCCATACCCGGCATAACCAAGGCGCAATCAAAGGCGGCCCGGGTGCCTGACCGGGCCGCCTTTCCTGTTCCGGCCCCCGCCCCATCCGGCCCTTTGCGCCGCAATGCGGAATCGCCGGAACCATCCTGAAATCAAGACCCTTCCCGGTGCGGAGAGTATTATCTTGCTGATACGGAGCGGATTCATTCTCCCGGCGGTAATAGTGGCCCTGTTGGCTATGATTGCCGCCGTCGCCTGCGGTTCGACCGAGACGGTGGAAGTGACTAGGCTCGTCGAGGTCGAGAAAGAGGTCACAAGAGTCGAGAGAAGGCAAGTCCCGGTCACCCAGATTAGAGAAGTCGAAGTCACCAGAGTGGTGACTAAGGTGGTCGAGAGAGAGGTTCGAGTCACCCACGTCGTCGAAGTCGAAGTCGAGCCGCCGGCCGGCCCGAAAGAAACCGTTATCTTTGGCGACCTTAACTGGGCCAGCGCCCTGTTGCAAAACCGCATCGCCCAGTACATCCTAGAGTTTGGCTACGGCTATCCGACGGACGTAAAGTTCGGCGGCACGCTGCCCTTGTTCGAGGGGCTGAAAAAAGGCGACACCCACGTAGCTATGGAAATCTGGCTGCCCAACCTGGATGAGGCTTGGGAAAAGGCCCGCGCCGATGGCGCAGTCCTATCCGTGGGCAAAAGCCTAGGCCAAGACTGGCAATCGGCCTTCGTCATTCCGGCCTACCTGCAAGAGCAGTACCCGGAGCTGGACAGCGTTGAAGACCTGAAAGAGCAGCAATACAAAGACCTGTTCAAGACCAGGGAAACCGGCGACAAGGCGCGGCTGGTGTCCTGCGTCATCGGCTGGGCCTGCGAGGGCATCAACACCGCGCAGGTGGAAGCCTACGGCCTTGCGGAACACGTAGAAGTTGTCGCCGCCAGCGACGCGGTTGCCCTCAGCGCCGACCTCTATGGCGCCTACGAAAAAGGGAAGCCGTGGCTAGGCTATCAGTGGGGAACCAACGCCCCGTCCCTCAGCCTGGACCTAGTGCGCCTGGAAGAGCCGCCCTACAGCGACCAGTGCTGGTTCACCACCAAAGCCTGCGCCTACGAAGACTCCACCGTCCTCATTGCCGTCAACCCCGACCTGCCCGCCAAAGCCCCCGATGTAGTCGAAATGCTGCGCCGCTGGGATTTCAACGTAAACGTATACAAAACGGCAGTCCGCTGGCAGCTCCAGAACGGGAACCCGAACAACGAAGCCACCGCCCTGTGGTGGCTCAACGCCAACCAAGAAATCTGGTCGCAGTGGGTAACCGACGAGGCCGAAACCGCCATCCTCTCCGCCCTAGCCGACGGCAAAGAACCCGAAGGCTGGCCCGGCGACTAACCCCAACCCCTGCCCCCTACGCCCCCTTTGCGGTAGAATGTAGCGAGGAACCAATATGTCCCAACCCTCCCAACAGCAAAGGGCGCGGCTCACGCGCTACCACGGCCAGAGCATCCGGCTGCTGCGCGACGCGATGAACGAAGCGCGGCAAAGCCGGTGGCTGCGCTGCGAGGAACTGCTGTGGGGCAGCGCCACCCTAGCCGTCAAGCGCGTGGCCCTCAGCCGCGGCGACGATGTGGACGACCGGCCAGCCGTGGAGCAGTACGCCCAAAGCCTAGGCCGCGAGCGCAACGACCGCCGCATCCGCGACCTGTTCAGCCGCCTCAATTCCTTCGCCGACGTCGCCGACCGGATGCGCGAATCCCGGGCCGAAGCCCAGCGCCTAATCGCCATCCTAGAAGACGTAACCTCGGCAGTGGAGCGTCTGTGGGATATGCTCCCCCTGGATAATCCCCCGGCTTCCCCGGATGAACCGGCATCCCAGGATTCTTACGATAACCCTGATACGCCAACGCCGCGGCGGCGTTCCGCCCGCCCCCGGCGTCCCCGGCAAAGACGGATAAACAGGGACGATGACGAATAAGCAACCCGCGCCGCCGCGCACCGTCGCCATACACACCCACGGCTGCAAGCTGAACCAGGCCGACAGCCAGACCCTGGCCCGCCGCTTCAGCGAGGCCGGCTACCGCGTGGTCGGGCCGTCCGCCGCCGCCGATGTGGTGGTGCTGAACAGTTGCACCGTAACCGCCGCCGCCGACGCCAAGGCCCGCCAGTACCTCCGCGCCGCCCGCCGCCGCAACCCCAACGCCGTCGTCATCGCCACCGGCTGCTACGCCCAGCGGGCCCCCGCCGAGCTGGAAAAGCTGGACGCCGTGTCGCTGGTCATAGGCAACACCGGCAAGCCGTCGCTGCCCGAATCGGCCCACGCCGCCCTGGAAGCCCAAAGCCCGCCACCGCCGGAAAATCGGGAATCCATACCCCTGCCCGCAGGCCGCACTCGCGCGATGGTCAAGATTCAGGAAGGATGCGACCAAGTTTGCGCCTATTGCATCGTCCCCAAAGTGCGGGGGCGCGAGCGCAGCATCCCGCCGGAAACGATTATCGCCGAAATCAACCGCCACATATCCGGCGAAAGCGGGGGTGCAGGCTGCCGCGAAGTGGCCCTGACCGGCACCCAGTTGGGCAGCTACGGCTTTGACCTGCCGGACGCCAATCTGTTGTGGCTACTGGAGCGCATACTGGCCGAAACCGCCGTAGAGCGGCTGCGTGTATCATCCCTACAGGCTCACGAAATCACCGCGCCGCTACTGGAGCTGTGGCGCAACCCGCGGCTGATGCCCCACTTCCACATACCGCTACAGAGCGGCTGCGACTCGACGCTACGGGCAATGCGCCGCCGCTACGATACAACGCAGTTTGCCGCATCAGTGGCCTTGACCCGGCGGATGCATCCCGACGCCGGAATTACCACCGACATCATCGTAGGCTTCCCCGGCGAAACCGCCGCCGACTTCAACGCCAGCATCGCCTTCGCCGCCACGATGCAGTTCTCCGACATCCACGCCTTCCCCTACTCCCCCCGCCCCGGCACCTCGGCGGCCCACTTCAAGGCAATGGTCGCGGAGCCGGAAAAGCGGGCGCGGATGGGGCGAATGCTAACGCTGTCGGCCCAATCCCGCCACGACTTCCGGCAAAGCCGCCTCGGAACCATCCGCCCAACCCTATGGGAGCGGGCCGCCGGAAACGGAAACCTCTGGTCCGGCCTAACCGACAACTACCTCCGGGTTCGCGCCCCCAGCGACACCCCCCTGTCCAACCAAATCACCAACGCCCGCCTAACCGCCCTAGACGGCGACTGGCTGCTGGCCGAAGTAGTGAACGCATAAAAAATCCCCTCCCCCTGACCAGCCCCTTGTCATTCTGAGCATATACCTGTCATTCTGAGCAAAGCGAAGAATCCCACCTTGGGCGGTGAGACACTTCTCTGAGCATATACCTGTCATTCTGAGCATATATCTGTCATTCTGAGCAAAGCGAAGAATCTCGCCTTGGGCGGTGAGACACTTCTCTGAGCATATACCTATCACCCTGAGCATATACCTGTCATTCTGAGCAAAGCGAAGAATCCCACCTTGGGCGGTGAGACCCTTCGCTTTGCTCAGGGTGACAAAGGGTCGCTCAGGGTGACAGACATTCGCTCAAGGCTAGGGCGACAAAAACCCCCGCCTGCAACAAAAAAAACCGCCGCCCCAATAACATCGGGGCGGCGATTCCGTAGCGCAACCACTGCGCTTGATGCCCGGACAGCCTAAATGTCCACGGCCCGGAGAAAGCCCATTCCGCCGCGCCGCTCCAAATATCCGGCCCGCACATCGTGGCCGTGGGAAAATATCAGCAGCCATCCCTCGCGCTCGGCCCGGAACAGCAGTTCCTTCTTTTGCTCCAGGGTCACCTCCGGCGAGTTGTCGAAAGCGGAAATGGCTACCAAGTTGAGATGATGCGGCGTCGGCACGATGTCGCCCAGATACACCACCCGCTCGCCGCCGTGGTTGAACATCACCATTTGATGCCCCGAGGCGTGACCGTCGGTTACTACCACGTTCAGGCCGGGCAGAATCTCCCGGTCGCCGTCCAGCAACTCCAGTTGGCCCCGCTCCTCAACGGGCAGAAAATTGTCGGCCCTATGCGAGCGGTTGGCCCGCTCGTTGGGATGGCAAGCCTCGTGCCAGCACCGTTGCTGCACATAGTACCGGGCCTTGGTGAAAGTAGGCACCAGATTGCCCGCCCGGTCCAGCCGCGTACAGCCGCCGGAATGGTCGAAATGAAGATGGGTCAGGACTACCGCGTTAATGTCCTTGGGCGTCAGGCCGGCCGCCTTAAGTCCCCGCAGCAGCCTGCTCGGAACCAGCCCCAGCTTTTCCCGGTCAATGTCCATTGTGTCCTTGGAGCCGATGCCGGTATCTATCAGCACGTTCTGGCCGCCCGCCTGCAACAACAGGCAGTTCAGCCCCAGGGTCATCCGGTTCTTGCGGTCGGTGGCGACGCTGCTCTCCCAAGTCTCCTTGGGCACCGGGCCGAACATAGAGCCGCCGTCAACCTTCATTACTCCGTCACTGATGATTTTCACTTTTGTTGACATCATCAACCACCCATAACCCTTTATCTGCTCTCTGGTTTGCCAAGGTCGCGCTGCCAAACCCGGCCAAGGCCGCGAAAGGGTTACACCGGACGGCTTGCGGATACTGGAAGAGGAAGTAATACTGCGAAAAAGAAAGACAGCATCCGTAAAATCCGGCGGCGCCTCGCAGCAACAACCTAGACGCCGGGCCGCGCCCGGCAGGGGCAGCCGCTATATCCACCTCCTAGCTACAGGATTTCCCAAAAAGCGGGGCGTCCGGGCCGGGAAAGGGCCAACCGGCCCCGCCCATACCCCCCTGAACCACCGCGCATAGCCTAGCAGTTAAAGCCTTGATAACCGGATTGTCAAGCTGAATTTGATAATAATCTAAATTATTTCTTAAAATTTATACAAAAATCGTCACCCCGCCCGCCCACACCGGAAATGACCAAATGCCCCCCAAATAACCCTATGTAGGGGCGTGTAGGGGCGCACAGCCGTGCGCCCGCCCCCCGCGCGTGGAATCCCGCCCCCGCCGGAACGACAGGTTGGCCGGAATGACCCTGGAACGACCCAATGTAGGGGCGCACAGCCGTGCGCCCGCCCCCGCGCGTGGAATCCCGCCCCCGCCGGAACGACGGCTTGGCGATGATAATGGCCGGTTGGCCGCAATCAACCGGCCCGAATCCGCCCGTTCAGTGCTATACTACCGCCAGACTTGGACGGCGCAAGGAGCAAGGCGATGATACGGACGAGCGAGGCATACGGACAGAGCGAACTCTCCCAAATGGCCCACCTGTTGCGGCGGGCCGGATTCGGCGCAACCTTCGACGAACTGGAGCAATGCCTCTCCCAAGGCTACGAGGCCACCGTGGAGCGGCTGCTGCGTCCCGAAGACGCCCCGGAGTGGGACGACGCCCTCTTTCGCCGCTACCACGTAGACCAGAACAGCTTAATGCTCATCGAAAGCTCCCAATCCTATTGGCTCTACCGGATGATTAACTCACCCCGGCCGCTGGAAGAAAAAATCGCCCTTTTCTGGCACGGCCTGTTCGCCACTGCCTACGGCAAGCTCAACCACGCCAAAGCCGTAGTCAACCAGACCAACACCTTCCGCCGCCACGGATTGGGAACCTTCCGCAACCTCTTGTCGGAGCTGTCCCGCGACCCGGCTATGATTTTCTGGTTGGACAACAAGGACAACCACAAGGACGCCCCCAACGAAAACTACGGGCGCGAGCTGCTGGAGCTGTTCTCTATGGGCATCGGCGCCTACTCCGAAGCCGACGTAAAGGCCGCCGCCCGCGCTTTCACCGGCTGGACCATCGCCAACCAAGACTATATGAGCGTCCGCGCCTCCCGCGATTCCATCTGGCCCCACGGACGCCTCGACTGGCAGTTTCAGTACCGCCCCGAAGACCACGACGACAGCCCCAAAACCTTCCTGAACCAGACCGGGCGCTTCAACGGCGAGGACGTGCTGGACATCATCTGCGGCCATCCCGCCAGTAGCTGGTTCTTGGCCGGCAAGCTCCACGCCTTCTTTGTTTCCGACCGCCCGGACGAAGCGGCGACCCAAATCATCGCCGAAGACCTGCGCCGCACCGGGGGCGACGTGCGCTCCGCCCTGCGAGTCATATTCCTGTCCGACTTCTTTAACTCCGAAAAGGCCCGCTACTCCAAAGTCAAAAGCCCGGCGGAAGTGGTGGCCGGTGTGGCCCGGATGGCCGGGGCCTTCGGCGCCCCCCACTGGAGCATCGTCAACCTAGCCCTGGACGCCAACTTTATGGGCCAAGAAATCCTGAACCCCCCCACCGTCGAAGGCTGGCACACCGGCGCCGAATGGGTGGACACCGGCACGCTGATGGAGCGCGTCAACTCGGCGGCCCTGCTCATCGGCGACCCGGCCCAGCCCGGCGTCCAGAGCGTCATCCGCCGCCTGCGGGACGACCGCCCAACCTACTCCCCGGCCGAACTGGTGGACGCCTGCCTCGCCCTGTCCGGGGCCCTGGAAGTGTCCGAAGCCACCCGCCGCGAGCTGACCGCCTACGCCGCAACCCAAGGCGAACTGCGCTTCGAGCCGTCCTACGCCGCCCCCTGCGCCCAACAGCGCGTCGCCGAGCTGCTCCAGCTAATCGTCTCCACCCGCGAATACCAGATGGCCTAGCCCGCAACACCCCCACACCCCGGAGAGATGCCTATGCTGCTCACCCAAGACGTCAAAAAAGAAATCCTGAAGTTCATCGAAAAGAAAATCGAAACCGACGAAATGTGGGCCGAAGCCTTCAGCAAGCTAATCACCCTAGACGAGCCCGACCAAAACGGCGCCGTCTGGGATATGCTCGAGTCCATCAAGGACTCGATGCGGTGGGATGAGTCCTTCGCCAAACACCCGGAAGTGCTGGAAAAACTAGCGGAGGGCGCACTGAAATCCTACAAAGAGGGGAAAACAATCTCCCTGGACGAGTTTCTTGCGCTAACCGCAGAAGACGATTATCGGTCGCCGGACGACAGGAAGTGATTTCACGCACAAGCTCCGAATTTTGGGATGCGTTCAGGAAACTGAATCCTGAGATACAACGCAAAGTCCGGCGAGCATACGCATTGTTCAAAGATAACCCGCGGCACTCCAGCTTGAAATTCAAGCGAGTACAAGGGACGAGAAACCTTTGCTCCGCCAGGATAGACTCAAATTACCGGGTGATGGGCAGGATTGATGGTAGCCTGATAATCTGGTATTGGGTTGGCCCTCACGACGAATACGATAGGATGATTCCCTGATATGACCACCACCACCGCAGCCATTCGTTACAGCCACACCGTAGGCTCGCTCTCCAACCAGGGCCGCGGGTTCCAGAACCCGGTAGATTTGGCGCTGGACTCCCAAGGCGTGATATATGTGCTTAACCGGGCCGGGCCGGAACTCCCCCTGCGCCTGCCCTACAAGCGCGTGTCTATGTGTACCGTGGACGAGGAATACTTGGGCGAATTCGGCGCCGGCGGCACCGCCCCCGGCGAATTTTGGTGGCCCAGCGCCCTCGCCTTCGACCGCCGCGACCGCCTCTATGTGGCCGACGAAGCCCTCAACCGCATCACCGTATTCAACACCCAGGGCGAAACTCTGGATACTTGGGGCGAAGCCGGGGCCGCCCCCGGCCAGCTCAACCGCCCCTCGGGCATCGCCGTGGACGCCGCCGACAACCTGCTGGTTGCCGACAGCGGCAACCACCGGATACAGATGTTTACCGCCGATGGCCGCTTCCTCCAAAGCTGGGGCGGATTCGGCGACGGCCCGGGCCGCTTCAACACGCCCTGGGGCCTAGCCCTAGACAGCGCGGGCAGCGTCTACGTATCCGATTGGGGCAACGACCGGATTCAGAAGCTGGACGCCGCCGGGCAGTATCTGGCCCAATTCCCCCGGCCCGGCGCCCCGATCCCCCAAGAGCGGCGCATCCGCCGCCCCGCCGGGCTGTGTGTTGACGCCGAGGGCATAATATACGTGGCCGACTGGGGCAACGAGCGCGTGCGCGTGCTGTCCCCCGAGGGCGAACTGCTGGCTACGCTGCGGGGCGACTCCCAAACCCCCACTTGGGCCAACGAGTATTTTCAGGCCAACCCCGAGGAAGCCGCCCTGCGCCTAGAGGCCGACCTGTCGCCCGCCGTTGCCCCGCCCGGAGGTTTCGGAACAACGCCCGACCGCGAGGAGTCGGCCAACGTGGAAAAGCTGTTCTGGGGGCCGACATCCGTGAAACTCGACGGGCGCGGCAACCTGCTGGTAGCCGATAGCTGCCGCCACCGCATTCAAGTCTACCGCTGGGAAGGCCGGACGGAGTAGGGATGATTCCAAACAATCAGCCAGCCGCGCAACCGGCGGCACAACGCCGGGGCGCCTACTATGGCTGGTACGTCGTGGTGACCGCTATGTTCATCGCCGCAGTCACCACCGGAGCCCGCAACGGCTTTGGCGTTTTCGTAATCCCGATGAGCGAATCCTTTGAGTGGAACCGCACCACTATATCCGTCGCCGCCGGTATCGGCTTTCTGATGAACGGGATTACCCAGCCCCTAGTGGGCCACCTGTTCGACAAATTCAACTCCCGCAAGGTCATTCTCATCAGCCTGCTGGTGGCCGGCATAGCCACCGCCGGGTTGAGCCTGACTTTCCATTACCTTTTCCTAGTGTTCTTGTTCAGCTTCGTGCTGTCCACCGCGATGAGCGGCGCGTCCATCGGCACACTAGCGCCGCTGCTGGCCCGGTGGTTCGTGAAGCGCCGCACCACGGTGCTGGGGCTGGTGGCGGCCGGCACATCCTTGGGCGGGCTGATACTGATTCCCTTCAGTGCCTACATAGTAGAGCTGTTCAACTGGCGGGTGTCTTGGATTGCTCTGGGTATGATCGTAACTTTTCTGGCCCTGCCTTTGGGCTTTATATTCCTGCGCAACAACCCGGCGCAGATGGGCCTGCTGCCCGACGGAGACCCAGCCCCCCCTTCCGGCGCGGCGGGCAGCGCCCCGGTGCGCTCGCGCGGTATGTTCGAGGTTGACCAGTGGCGGCAGTGTTTCCGCTCGCCGCCTATCTGGAACCTTTCCGCCGCCTACACCGTTTGCGGCGTGACCGTAGGTCTCATATCCGTCCACTTCGTGGCTTACGCCGATGAACAAGTGGGAGTTTCGCCCACGATGGCCGGCCTGATCTTTGGCATTCTGACGGGCCTGAACGTGATAGGCGCCATCGGCGGCGGCTGGCTGGCCGACCGTTTTGGACGCAAGAACGTGTTAGGGACGGTCTACGCCGTGCGAGGCATCGCCTACCTAGTATTGATAGGCGGCCTGCTTTCGGTAGACAGTATTTTTCTGGGCGGAGGCGAAGTTGGCTACGGCGGAGTCAGCATGGCAGGAGATCCGTTGGGGTCTTTCCGGGTGGACAAGTTCACCATTCCTTTCCTAGGATCGCCGGGGGTGACGAGCCTTTGGCTGTTCGCCATACTGGCCGGCTTTTCTTGGATTGCCAGCGTGCCGATCACCACGTCGCTGACTGCCGAGGTTTACGGGCTGCGGGCGCTGGCGACCATTTCGGGAATTTCCTTCCTGTGCCACCAAGTAGGCGCCTTTGTCAGCATCATACTGGCGGGAGTGCTGTTCGACCGGACCGGCTCCTACCTGCTGCCCTTCGCCCTCGCCGGCGCCCTGCTGATTCCCGCGTCCATAGCCGCATACACCATCAACGAAAAGAAATACTCAGTGCGCTACCAAACCGCCCCCGCCCCCGCAGCAGGCGCCGCAGCCGGGGATTAGCGCCCCGGCCAACAACCACCGGAAACGACGCGGCAATCAGGAGAACCCTATGGCGCAAATCAGCACAGACCTAGACGAAGCGGCCTGCCACGAAATTATGCGCCGCTACAAACTAGCCAGCAAAGGCGAGGCCATCAACCTCGCCCTCCGCAAGCTCGCCGCCGAACCCCCGCCCTACATACCGCCAACCGCCAAACCCCTGTCCGCCGACGAAATCCGCGCCTTTGAGGGCATCGGCTGGGATGGCGACCTAGACGCTATGCGTTCCGGCGGCGGCCAACAGCTACCGGAAACGCCGCCAATCAGGAGAACCCTATGGCGCACATCAGCACAGACCTAGACGAAGCGGCCTGCCACGAAATTATGCGCCGCTACAAACTAGCCAGCAAAGGCGAGGCCATCAACCTCGCCCTCCGCAAGCTCGCCGCCGAACCCCCGCCTACACACCGCCAACCGCCAAACCCCTGTCCGCCGACGAAATCCGCGCCCTGCGGGGTATCGGATGGGAAGGTGACCTAGACGCTATGCGTTCCGGCGCGTTGCCGTGACTCCAGTTGACTCTTCTTGACAAATCTACCAGAACAATGTAGGTTACGAGCAGTTTTTACAGAGGTGAATTAAATGGCTGTGAAAGTGGCGCTGGTCAATCGAAAAGGAGGTGTAGGTAAATCCACGCTTGCGGTAAACCTCGCATGGGAATTTACTGATGCGTCGAAAAGGGTCCTAGTGGTTGACTTGGACCCTCAATTTAACGCAAGCCAATATCTTCTTGGCGTGCACATATATGAAAATATAGTATACAGAGCAAACTCTCCAACAGTCTGGAGTATCTTTGAGCAATTCACGAGGACTCCCGAAAACTCTGTCAGACCCTCATTGTCCCCAGATTCAATTATCAGATACGTTACAGGAAACCGCTTTGGCGGCAGGCTCGACCTGATTCCTGCACAACTGGAGTTAGCGGATACGCTGAGACGTCCCGCCGGAAAAGAACATCTGTTGGCGAGGTTTATATCAGAGGTAGAGAATGAATACGACCTTATCCTCTTCGACTGTTCACCTACCGAGTCGTTGTTTACCATTGCAGCTTACTTGGCAAGCGATCACATTTTAGTTCCGGTCAAGCCTGAGTATCTGTCGACAATTGGGCTTAATTTGCTTGTGAGGTCAATAGAGGATTTTCGCGATGAATTCCCAGACTCTCAGCTTCATCTGGCCGGAATTGTGTTCAATGCTACATCAGGATACTCACCAGAAGAGAGCATATCTAAAAGAGAAGTGCGTCAAATCGCTTCTCAGAATAGCTGGTATGTATTCGATAACGAGATAAGTTATTCTCGTTCTTACCCTAAAGGAGCCCGCGAAAGTAGCTCTATATCTCGCACATCATATGCTAGATATTGGTTAATGGAGGAGTTCAGAGCTGTTGCAGGCGAATTTGCAATGCGAGTTGGGTTATGACTGCGCAACAAGAAATAAAGTTACTGATAGACATAGCCAAGTTGCTCGACAAGTACGGCACAGAGTCATTTGAGAGACTGGCCGACTCTTTGTCTTCGCCGGAAACCATCCAAGTATGGGTCGATTTCTTGCGGAAAAGCTCTAGTGTTGCCCAAGAAATCGGATTTGAGCAGAGCGGCAAAGAGAAGCATAGCCCACAGCGTTCCGCAAAAGCGGAGTTGGAAAATATCAAAATTGGTGACCCTGAAAAATACGAAGTCTTGAACAGCTTTTATGATGCACTCCAGTCCAAAACTGTCTTGCCAACGTTGCGTGAAATTCGCTATTTCGCAGAAGATGGAGGCTTGCCTTCAGTAAGAGCCAACACTCGTGAGAAGGCAATATCTCCTCTTATCAAATCGATGATTCCACTGGGCATCAGCGAAATCAACTCGCTAATCGGGTCGTTGCGGTTTTCACGATCGGAATCTTTTAATGATCTTGCCGGGTGGAGTGATATTATATTAAACAAAAAAGGGCGCAAATAGGGCAGGGTTTCAACCCTGCCCTATTTCTTTTGTTTTCTATGTGCTACCCATCCCTATGCCCCGCGCCCCCGACGCGCCCACGAGTCGCGCAGGGCCACCGTGCGGTTGAACACTAGCGCGTCGGGGGCGCTATCCTTGTCGGCGCAGAAGTAGCCCTGCCGCAGAAACTGGCAGCGGTAGCCGGGCTGCGCCCCGGCCAGCGACGGCTCTACTTTGGCGGCCACCACCCGCAGCGAATCCGGGTTCAGATTGTCGGTGAACGCGCCCCCTTCCGGCGTGTCGCTGGGATCTTCCTGCGTAAACAAGTGGTCATAAAGCCGCACCTCGGCCTCTACGCAATGCTCCGCCGAAACCCAATGCGATGTGCCGCGCACCCGCCGCCCGTCGGCGGAAGTGCCGCCCCGGGTGTCCGGGTCGTAGACGCAACGCAGCTCCGTAATCTCGCCGGTCGCCTCGTCCTTCACCACGCCGGTGCAGGTAACGTAATAGGCGTCCTTCAGCCGCACCTCGCGGCCCGGTGAAAGCCGGTGAAAGCCCCGCGGCGGCGTTTCCGCGAAATCGTCCCGCTCAATATACAGCGTGCGCGAAAAGGGCAACAGGCGATGACCGGCGGCGGCGTCCTCCGGGTTGTTTTCCGACTCTACGTATTCGACCTGCCCCTCCGGGTAGTTTTCGATAACCAGCTTCACCGGGTCAAGAACCGCCATCACCCGCGGCGCGGTGCGGTTCAGGTTTTCCCGCAACGAATGCTCCAGCAGCGCGATGTCCGTCCAAGTGTCGCGCTTGGCGACGCCGATGCGCTCGCAAAAATCGCGGATGGCCTCGGGGGTATACCCCCGCCGCCGCAGGCCGGAAAGCGTGGGCATTCGCGGGTCGTCCCAGCCGTTGACATACCCCCCCTCCACCAACTGAATCAGCCGCCGCTTGCTCAGCACGGTATAGGTGAGGTTCAGCCGGGCGAACTCGATTTGTTGCGGGTGATAAATGTCCAGCTCGTCCAGAAACCAGTCATACAGGGCGCGATGCCCCTCGAACTCCAAAGTGCAGATGGAATGCGTAACCCCCTCGATGGAATCCGACTGCCCGTGAGCGAAATCGTACATCGGATAGATTACCCAATCGTCGCCGGTGCGATGGTGCGACGCTTTCAGAATGCGGTAAAGCACCGGGTCGCGCAGGTTCAGGTTGGGCGAGGCCATATCTACCTTGGCCCGCAGCACCCGGCTGCCCTCGTCGAACTCGCCGGCCCGCATCCGCCGGAACAAGTCTAGGTTCTCGGCTATGGGGCGCTCGCGGTAGGGGCTTTCCCGCCCAGGCTCGGTGAGAGTGCCGCGGTACTCCCGTATCTGCTCAAAGGTGAGGTCGTCAACGTAGGCTTTGCCCTTGCGGACAAGGTCAACGGCCATTTCGTATAGCTGCTCGAAGTAGTCCGAGGCGTAAAACAGGTTGTCGCCCCAGTCCCAGCCCAGCCAGCGCACGTCTTCCAGGATGGAGTTGACGTACTCCACCTCTTCCCGCGTCGGATTGGTGTCGTCGAACCGCATATTGCACTGGCCGCCGTTCTCCGCCGCCAGCCCGAAGTTGAGGCAAGCGGATTTGGCGTGTCCGATGTGCAGGTAGCCGTTGGGTTCCGGCGGAAAGCGGGTAATGACCAGCCCGCCGAACTTGTTGCTGCGGTTATCGTCGGCGACGATGGCGCGAATAAAGTCGCTACCCGCCGAAATGCCGGTTTGTGTCATTCTCGCCCGCCCGATTAGAGTATCTGAATTCAGGGTCTTCCAAGCGCAACTGTTCAAGCCAGTTCAAAACTGCCTGATAATGTCCCCCGTCTAAGCGCCAAGCAACCTCTTTAATAAGGGCGTCATCTTTCTTCGGTATGAGTTCAAGTATCCTTTGGATTTCCGTGACATTTCCCCGTTCCAAAGTCAGGTGTTTGACAAACTTTCGAATCGCAGATTCGGTTCGGGCCCTCAAGCGTTCTGCCATAAGCAGTATTGCTTTGTCAGTTTCTGGCCTCAGACACTTTGACATCGCTAGGATTGCAGGAGCGGTGCTCCGATTTAGATGATTGAGCATCTCCGGCAATGCTAAATAACTCTTCTCTAAATAACTCTGCTGATGGAGCAGAAGTTCTATAGCTTGCGACAAACGGAAAAGTACCCGTTTCCTGCCCAGGACTTCCATAGTCTCAAATAGTGGCGGCGATACCGCCCGGCCAGTTGCGGCGACGCGCAGCAGCCCGAAAAATTGACGACGGGAAAGTTCCAACCGTTGCTCGGCACTCTTCAGCGACGATTCCACCCTTTTGTGGTCGAAATTACCATCCTTAGTATCGCGGTTAATCACATCCAAGGCGAGTTGCAGAGCGATCAGCGCATCTATGGCGTCCATCCCCCGCTGCGCCAGCGTGGCCGGGTCATAGTCCGGCAGCTCGCCAAAAAAGTAGGCCGTCACTTCGCCCGATTCGTCCAGCCGCTTCAGCCGTTCCTGCACCAGCGGCGCGATGCGCCCCAAGTAATCCTGCTCATCCCCGTCCAGCTCCCGGGGAATGAAAGGCGTCATCCGCCGGGCCAGTTCGTTGGCGTCCAGTTCGCGGATATAGACCCCGTTCATCCACAGCAGCTTATCCTGGTCAAAGATGGCCGCCGACTTGGTGATGCGGTCTATGGTAAAGTGGTCAATGATGGTCTGCAACGGCATTACTTCAGTGCTGCCGTCCAGCGACCAGCCCAACAGCACCATAAAGTTGAGCAGCGCCTCCGGCAGATAGCCCTGTTCCCGGTATTCCCCGATGGCCGTCGCCCCGTGGCGCTTGGACAGCTTGGCCCGGTCGGTGCCGGTAATCATCGGCAAGTGGGCGAACTCCGGCGGCTGAAAACCGAGGGCGCTGTAAAGCTGCAAGTGGCGCGGCGTGCTGGGCAGCCACTCCTCCGCCCGCATCACATGACTGATTTCCATAAGGTGGTCATCGGCCACCACCGCCAAGTGATAGGTAGGGAATCCGTCGGACTTCAGGATGATAAAGTCTTCCTGCAATTCGTTGCGCCATTCCACATCGCCGCGAATCAGGTCGCGAACCTGCGTAACGCCCGATTCGGGCATAGCGAAACGGACGACGCGGGAATCGTCGCCCTCCGGTTCCCCGACGGCCCCGGCGCGGCCCATACGCCGACAGTTGCAACCCCCGCCGGAATAAGGCGCGGCCCCGGCCCCGCGGCTGGCCCGCCGCAGCCGCTCCAGCTCCTCGCGGCTACAATAGCAGTAATAGGCGTTGCCCTGGTCAACCAACTGCTCCGCCATCCGCCGGTAGACCTCCAGCCGCCGCGACTGCTCGTAGGGCGAATGGGGGCCGCCGACTTCCGGGCCTTCGTCCCAGTCTATGTTGAGCCAGCGCAACCCGTCGAGGATGGCCTCGACGGCCCCCGGCGTAAGCCGCGTCTGGTCGGTATCCTCAATCCTGACAATAAACTTCCCGCCGTTGCGCCGGGCAAAAAGCCAGTTGAACAAAGCAGTGCGAATGTTGCCGATGTGGGGCTGCCCCGTAGGGCTGGGGGCATATCTAACACGAACCGCAGTAGCCAAACCGGAAACTCTCCAGCAAAGGAACTGCCGCCATTGTAGCACGATTTCCTTGATCCACCATAGCCCTACTGGGGTGGCTAAGCCCTTCTCGCAGAGAAAAGCTGGGTCAGGGCCGTCTATCGCCGTTGTTAATGGGGGATTTGATTCGTTTCTGGCATCCTCCAGTTGCGCCACTGCGCTTCCCATGCTAAAATGCGCGACAGATTATCAGACCAATCCCTACTTTGGCGGAGAGGAGAGAAGATACTGATGGCATACGATGACTTGACATTCAAGATTCCCGTTGAATCCGAAGATTATAAAGAATGTTCGGATTTTGTTGTCGCTTCAGTGGAGGGGATTATCCAAGACGCAATGGATGCTGGTAAGAACAAAATAGTAATCAACACTAATCTGAAGAAAGGCATTCCTATGGAAAACGTAAATAAAATCGCGGGGCCCTTCATAGAAGCATGGGCACTTGAAATGTTTCAAGACGCCCTTGAAGATGAGAACAACCAATACCATTTGATAAATGTTGAGGCAGGAGAGCGTCTTAATATGGCAGATGTAATACTTCAGTTTGAAGTAATCAGAAAAAGAATGTCCTCCATTTCAGGTTACGTGGATGTGAAAGCAACATCGAGAGACATTCCTAACAGTGGAAAGTCCCCTAACATAACTTCGTTTGCACGCATACGGACAGCCTACATAAGAGATCCAGACTATATATTTGTTATTTTGTCCATCAAACATAGTGTGTTCAGTACGCGCGACAAGAACACAAAAATGATGATGGGGGTAATGGAAGTTGTTGATTTCAAAGCGTATGACCTAAAATATATCGCTGACTCCGACATACAATATAATTCAGCATTAGGCAGCGGCCAGATACAAATAAAAGATATACATTACGTTGCCCTTGAGCAACGTAACACTTGGGAATTTTGTCAATTACTTGACAGAAAGTGTATATCATCAGCAAAGGGCTTCGACAACTGGTTGCGCTATGCAAAGCAGAACGGATGGACAAAATGAATAATATCGAGATACTGTCTGGCGACGCACTGGATTTGTTTGAGACAATTGAAGACGAGTCTGTTGATTTGGTAATCGCAGATCCGCCGTACAATTTGGGCAAAAACTATGGAAACAACAATGACTCTTGGGATTCTGAGAGTTATTTGGAATTTTCCCAAAAATGGCTTTCTCACTCCAAAAGAGTGCTAACTCCAAACGGAGCTATATATGTGTTTATGGGCGTCCGGTTTATTTCTTATTTGTACAGTATCATGGACAAAGATTTAGCGTTGCTTTTTAACAGTTGGATAGTTTGGCACTACACACAGGGAATAGGGAAAACTCTCGGATTCTCTCCGCGCCACGATGATATACTATTGTTTACCAAATCAAAAAATTTCACATTCAACTTGGACCCTGTGCGAATCCCCCAAAAATACTACAGAGCTAGAAATAATATGCGAGGAGCGAACCCCGGTGATGTTTGGGAATTTTCCCATGTTCACTATTGTAACACAAATAGAGAAAACCATCCCACACAAAAACCTGAAGGTTTGATAGAAAGAATGGTTCTAGCATCAAGTAATGAAGGAAACTTGGTGTTAGATCCATTCGTTGGCAGCGGTACAACATTGCGGGTTTGCCAGCAGCTCAATCGGTCTGCTATTGGATTTGAAATCAATCCTGAATATGTTGCCATGACGAAAGAGCGACTTGCGACGCCTTTCGGTGGGTTTGATAGCATTGATCCAAGGATGTTGCGAATCCCTAACGACTTGAGAACCACCAGCATCAGGAAGGAATATCTTAAAAATCATGCTCAGTGGTTTTTGAAAAATCACGGACAATACAACTTGGAATTCAATAATCCCGAAAATCTTTTTTGAGGATTGCCCCGCCATGACCGCCAGCCCCAACGTCAGAATCGAGCGCGACTCTATGGGCGAAATGGAGGTGCCGGCCGATGCCCTGTATGGCGCCTCCACCATGCGAGCCGTGCTTAACTTCCCCATCAGCAGCCTGCGCTTTCCCCGGACTTTCATCCGCGCTCTGGGCCTCATCAAGCAGTCCGCCGCCCGCAGCAATATGGCCCTGGGCCTGCTGGAGCATCAGACCGGCAACGCCATCGTAGCCGCCGCCCAAGAAGTGATAGACGGCCAGCTCGACCGCCATTTTGTGCTGGACATTTTCCAGACCGGCTCCGGCACCTCCACCAACACCAACGCCAACGAAGTCATCGCCAACCGCGCCAGCCAGCTTTTGGGCGGCGACCTCGGTTCCCGCCTGGTTCACCCCAACGACCACGTCAATATGGGCCAGTCGTCCAACGACGTCATACCCACCGCCATTCACTTGGCGGCCCTGCTGTCCATCAAAGAGGATTTGATACCCGGACTGGAAACTCTGGCCGCCGAGCTGGAGCGCAAGTCCGCCGAGTTCTGGCCCATCATCAAGACCGGCCGCACCCACTTGCAAGACGCCACCCCCGTGCGCCTGGGGCAGGAGTTCCTAGGCTACGCCGGGCAGGCCCGCTACGGCATCCGGCGGATGCAACGGACGCAGGAAGCCCTGGCCGAGGTGGCCCTAGGCGGCACGGCGGTCGGCACCGGCGTCAACACCCACCCGGAGTTTTCCGCCCGCACCTGCGCCTTCGCGTCCGAAGCGGCCGGGGTGGAAATCCGCGAAACCGGCAACCACTTTCAGGCCCAATCGTCGCTGGACGCCCTAGTCGAGGCCAGCGGCGAACTCAAAACCGTGGCCGTAAGCCTGCACAAAATCGCCAACGACATCCGCTTTATCGCCTCCGGCCCCCGCGCCGGTCTAGGCGAAATCGCCCTGCCCGAGGTGCAGCCGGGCAGCTCCATAATGCCGGGCAAAATCAACCCGGTGATTGCCGAGTCGGTGGTGCAGGTAGTGGCCCAGGTTGTCGGCAACGACGCCGCCGTAACCCTGGCCGGGCAAGGCGGCTACTTTGAACTCAACACGATGATGCCGGTAGCGGCCCACAACATCCTAGAGTCCATATCCCTGCTGGCGGCCTCGGCCAACAACTTCGCCGACCAGTGCGTCCGGGACATCGAAGCCACCACCGTCGGCCCGGATATGGTGGAAAAAGGGCTGATGCTGGGAACGGCCCTAGCCCCGGCCATCGGCTACGACGCCGCCGCCGCCATCGCCAAAGAAGCCGCCGCCACCGGCGCCACCATCCGCGAAACGGCCCGCGAAAAAACCCAGCTAACCGACGCCGAACTGGACACCCTGCTCAACCCCGAAAATATGACCGAACCCGGCGTAAGCGTAGGCGGCGGCGGGGGCTAGACGCCGCCCCCAACCCCCGGTGCCGCCGACTAGGCCACGCAAAAGGGGCAACCAATAAGGTTGCCCCCGATAATTGCCGCCCAAGCCCGGTTCCCGCCTAGCCGGAGAGCCTTTTAATTACCGCCCCCGGTGCTGTCGAACCGGGCGTTCACCTCGCCTCCGATGCTGTCGAACCAGGCATTCATATCGCTGCTGAGTCTGTTGAACTGGGAATCCATCATCCGCCAAGTGATGATGAACAGGGTCAAAATCAACCCGGCCAGTCCGACGCCGACGCCTAGTACCATATACATTTCCGGGCTCATGCGTCCTCTCTGCCGAAAGGGTTGCCTTGATGATACCTTTGCAGAGCCTTTTAATCATCGCCCCGCCCGTCGACTTCTTGGCGCACCCCCATCAGTCCCTCCAGCCGGGCCACCCGCTCCGCCAACGCGGCGACGATGGCGGTTAGCTGGCGGATATGCTCCTCCATCTGCAAGAACCGCGCATTCACCTCGCTGAACCGCGCATTCACTTCGTTGAACCGCGCATTCACTTCGTTGAACCGGGAATTCATCATCTGCCAAGTGGCAACGAACAGCGTCAACACCAGCCCCGCCAGTCCGACGCCAACGCCTAGTATCATATACATTTCCGCGCTCATGCGTCCTCACTGCCGAAAGGGATGCCTTGATAATACCACAGCGCGGCGCCGGAACGGCTGCCCGCCCCGCGCTACCCCTCGTCCCACAGCGGGAGCCCCTGCTCGTTGGCGGCCCGCAGGCAGTTGGGGCAGCGGTCGCCGTGAGCGTGGCCCGTGGCCGGATAGAGGTTTTCGCCCCGCAGCCCGCAGAGAAAGTCAGGCATAATCTCCTCGATGCCCACCTGTAGCAGGTAGTGAACCTTTCCGGTCTTGGCCTCAAAAGCCCACCACCACGGCGTTTGCCCGGCGGCCATATCGTTGAGATACGACTTGAAATCGTCTTCCCACCCGTCGCCCGGCAACTCCACCAGCCAGCGGCCCGTCGCCGAATCCGCGTCCCGTTCCGCCTTCAGACTGCCCCGGCGGATATATTCGCGTATGTCCCGCTGCGACACATTCAACCGGCGGGACGCTTCCTGAATCGTAACCTTCTCCATAGCCGTCTCCAAAACAATCAAACGCCGCGGGCGCCGAGTACGCAAAGAGATCTATGAAAAACCCCCGCATTCTCCGCGCTCCCGGCGTTAAATCATAATACCCTACCCGCCCGGCGCATTGGGGGCCAGGGCCGGGTCTTCCAGCGTGTCGGCCAGTGAACCGCCGGGCGGCACCATCGGGTAGACGTTGGCCGACTGATCCACCACGAACTCGATAAGAAACGGCCCGTCGTGGGCCTTGGCCTGCCGCAGTGCGGGCAGCACTTCTTCCTGCTCCGACACCCGCAGCGCCCCCACGCCGTAGGCTTCGGCCAGCTTCACGTAATCCGGCCCCGGCACCGGCACGGCTTTCAGGTGATTCTCAAAATACATTTCCTGCCACTGCCGCACCATCCCCAAATGCCCGTTGTTGATGAGAGCATACTTTACCGGCAGCTTCTCCTCGGCGGCCGTAATCAGCTCCTGTAGCGTCATCTGAAAGCCCCCGTCGCCCGCGATGCTCCACACCGTCGCCCCCGGCCGGGCCGCCTGCATCCCCAGAGCCGCCGGCACCTCGAACCCCATCGCCCCCTGCCCGCCCGACGACACAAAGGTATTGGCCCGGTTAAACGAAAGAAACTGCGCGGCCCACATCTGATGCTGCCCAACGCCGGTCACTACCATAGCCCCCGGATCTTCCTGCAACACCCCGTTCAGGCTGGACATAACGTGCTGGGTTTGCAGATTGTCCGACGGCGGGATGGCAAGGGACGGGTGTTCCCGGCGCATCCGGTTGATGTGTTCCATCCAGTCCGAGCGCGGGCTGTGCGACACCAGCGGCGTCAACGCCCGCATCACCGCTTTGGCGTCGCCGGGCAGGGCCACCTCCACCGGCACATTGCGCCCGATTTGGGTCGGCTCGATGTCCACGTGAATGATGCGGGCATGGGGCGCGAAAGTGGCCGCCCGCCCGGTCACCCGGTCGTCGAACCGCATCCCGACGCCAAAAATCAGATCGGCCTCATCCACCGCGATATTGGCCCAATACATCCCGTGCATCCCCAGCATCCCCAGATTCAGGGGGTGGCCGCTGGGAAAGCTGCTCAACCCCAGCAGCGTAGTGATTACGGGTATGCCGGTGGCCTCGGCCAGTTCTTGCAGTTGGGCCGACGCGCCCGACGCCAGCACCCCGTGGCCCGTGATGATTACCGGGCGCTCGGCTTCGTTCAGCAGCCGGGCCGCGGCCTGCAACCCCTGGCGCGTTTCCTCGGGCAGCTCCGGCGGTTGCGGCGGTTCTATCTCCGGGAAACTGGCATCGGCCATTTCAAGCTGCACATCCCGGGGAATGTCTATCAGCACCGGCCCGGGCCGCCCTTCCTGCGCAATGACGAAAGCCTCGCGGATGGTAGGGGCCAAGTCATTGGCCGACATAACCATAAAGCTCTTTTTGGTGCAGGTATAGGTGATGGAGCAGATGTCGCACTCCTGAAACGCCTCGGAACCCAGAGCCGTCCGCGCCACCTGCCCGGTAATCGCAATCAGCGGCACCGAGTCCGCCTTGGCCCCCATTATCCCGGTCACCAGATTGGTAGCCCCGGGGCCGGAAGTGGCGACGCAAACGCCCACCTTGCCGCTGACCCGCGAATATCCGTCGGCGGCATGGGCCGCCGCCTGTTCGTGACGCACCAGAATATGCCGCAACTGCGGATAGGCCCACAGCGCATCGTAGAAAGGAAGTATCGCCCCGCCCGGATGCCCGAAAAGGATTTCCACCCCTTCCCGGATCAGGCTTTCACAGATGATTTCCGCGCCCTTTAGCTTCCCTGTTAGTTTCCCGTTGACTTCCAAAGCAACGCCTCCGGCGATTAAACATATAGCCCAGGCCGCGCAGGCCGTCAGACCTTTTCCTGCCGGATGAGGGGTCGCCGGGCGGCAATAAAAAAGGCCCGCCCCCACATAGGGACGGGACTCTGCTGTTCCCGCGGTACCACCCTATTTGCCCCAACAGCGTCAGGGCCTCTCTCGACAGGCACTATCATGCCCCGCCGTTGCTAACGGACGGCGAACCCCGGCCTGACCTACTAGCCCCGCGCTCACCCAAGCTCAACGGCTATTTCCCTGAGCTTGCCGGTTCATCCCGAACCTGCCAAGGATGCCGAAAGGGTTTTCAGCCGGCGGCTCCAGAGTGATTTTCAGCTAGGTTCGATGCGCCTGCTTCCACCATACCAGGCTCGCTATGCCCGCAACCCTAACCTACTCGTCTCCATCACAGCCATTCCCGAACAACCTACCACAGGCCGCCAACACTGTCAACCGCCCATTTCGCGCCCAGCCGATTGCAAACCTGCATCCGCCCCCTGCCATTCCGCCCCCTGTCGCCCTGCGCCCTGTCGCCCTGCGCTCTCTATCGCCCTGCCGCCCTGTCGCCCTGTCGCCCTGGCCCTCTGTCATTCTGAGCAACCCCACTGTCATTCTGAGCGCAGCGAAGAATCCCCCCCTATGGCGCCAATGGCGCCAAGACCCTTCGCTTTCGCTCAGGGTGACAAAAGGGAGTTTCCCAAACCTCTATTCGCGCCCCAAGCAACCCCACTGTCATTCTGAGCGCAGCGAAGAATCCCCCCCTATGGCGCCAAGACCCTTCGCTTTCGCTCAGGGTGACAAAAGGGAGTTTCCGAAATCCCATTTCGCGCCCAGGGCCTTTCAGTTTTTGAGGCAATTGTCTGAATCAGGATTTTCAGGATTATAAGATTCACAGGATGGGAAAAATCCTGAAAATCCCCGAATCCTGAAAATCCTGATTCAGACAAAACCCCGAAAAGCCCCGCCGGATGGGAAAAATCCTGAAAATCCCCGAATCCCGAAAACCCCGATTCAGACAAAAACCCCAAAAGCCCTGCCGCCCCATTCCCGGCGTATGCTACTATTGATGCCCAAGCATTAACCCCGCGAGCGATATGAACGACAGCAAAGAAATCCCCCAAGAACAAACCACCCGGCGGCCCGAAAGCCGGCGGCCCGTCGTCCGCCGCGCACTGGCGCCCCCGCCGCCGACCGCGCCTGGCGAGTTCCTCGATGCCCAGAACCTGCCCGTCCGCCCGGAGCCGTCCGGCGGCGACGCCCGCCCGCCGCTAACCCCGCCCCCGCCGTCGGCGCCCGGCGAATTTCTGGCCCTCCAGCAACGCAAAGACGCTCCCGGCCCAGCCGCGCTAATGGATGCGTTCCTGAACGCCGCCGGGCCGGCCCCCCCGCCGCAATTCCAACCCGGCATCTGGCCCGCCCCATGGTGGGACGAGGAACCGGACGAACCCGAAGCCGTCGCGGAGCAAGCCCCGGTTAAACCCAGAGAGCCGGTTCGCATCCGCAGCGTATCCCTAGCCCCCGGCGAGGAAATCGTCCAGGCCCTGCTCCCCGGCCAGGGCCTTTCCGCCACCCTCCCGTCCTCCGGCCAGGCCCTAATACTGACCAGTCGGCGCCTGATAGCTTTCCGTGGCGTGGAAGGCTTCCGGGATACTCACTTGGCGATGGCGTCGGAAATCAGCCAGTTCTCCATCCGCACCGGCCAGCGCAATTGGGGCGCGATAATCCAGGGCCTCCTGCTGATGGCCGGCGGCGGATTCCTCTACCTGCTGGTCGGCTACTGGCTGGCCGGGCAAGTCAGCGGCCCCAACGTCCCGGTGCTGAACATAGACGTCGCCCCCTTGATTGCGCTGCTGATTATCTTGGCCGGGCTGCTGGTAGTGTCGCAAAACTACTTCACCCGGCCCGCCGGAGCAGTAATTTTCCGCGGCCCCGGAGTGGAATTCGTTTTCCCCTTCCGCAGCGCGTTGGACGTGCGCCAAGTCTACGATTTCGTTGATATGGTGCAGGCGGTAGCGCAACAGCCCGCCGATGCGCCCGGCGCGGAAAAGCCCCCCATCCCGCCGGGATAGGTTCGGAACGAAGTTGCCCGGTGATTGTTTAGCCCGGCGGCGCATCAGCCCGGCAACGCATCACCCCAGCGGCAGCCCCGGCTCAACGTCCAGCTCCAGCGGCCACTGCTCGCCCCGCTGGTGCTGGTAATAGGCGCACGCCGCCACCATCGCCCCGTTGTCGGTGCAAAGCACCGGCGGCGGGATGATTACCGGCAGCGGCGAGCGGCGCAGAATCTCCTCCCGCAGCCGCGCGTTGGCGGTCACCCCGCCCCCCAATACCAGCCCCCGCACCCCGTACTTGCGGGCCATCTCCACCAGCTTGACCGATATAACATCCACCACCGACTCCTGAAAGGCCGCCGCCAGCTCCCGCACCGCCGCCGCCATCGCCCCGTCGTCTAGCGCATTTTCCGAATCGGCGGGATACACCCCCTGCCCCTGCGCCAGATGCAACAACGCCGTTTTCAGCCCGCTGAAGCTGAAATCATGCGTATCGCGCATCCAGGCGCGGGGCAAAGAAAAGCCGCCCGCCGCCCCCTGCGCCACCCGCTGGATTTCCGGCCCGCCGGGAAACCCCAGCCCCAGTATGCGGGCCGCCTTGTCGAAGGCTTCCCCCGCCGCGTCGTCGCGGGTGCGCCCCACCAGCCGGTAAACCCCATGCCCCTCCATCAGCAGCAGGTCGGTATGCCCCCCCGACGCCACCAGACAAGCCAGCGGAAACCCCGGGGCATCGGCCGGATTCGCCGGAGTCAGCCACGACGCATAAATATGCGCCTCCAGATGATTCACCCCAATAAAAGGCTTCCCCAAACTATATGCGACAGCCTTGGCCGCGTTCAGCCCGGTCAGCAACGAACCCGCCAGCCCCGGCCCATAAGTGACCGCCACCGCATCCACATCCTCCAGCCCCATCCCGCACGACTCCACCGCCCGCTCCAGCACCGGCGCCAAGTCGCGCACGTGCTGCCGCGACGCCACCTCCGGCACCACCCCCCCGTACCGCGAATGCAACTCCGCCTGCGACGAAATGACATTCGAGCGCAACACCCGCCCATCCTCTACCACCCCCGCCGCCGTTTCGTCGCAAGAAGTTTCAATCCCCAAGATTCTCAAAGCCATACGCCCATCCGCCTCTAAACTAGGCTATCCGCCGCAAATACGTAAGCCATAACGCCGGAACCCTGGCCCGAATATAGCATTGCGTCCCCGGCGATTTCAATGACAATAAAAGGACACTCAAACCCGGGGCCGCCCGCCCGCCCGCCCGTAATCAAGAGCCCGTAATCAAGAAATGGAGAGCAAACCGATGCCCGACCGCCGCCACATCCTAGACAACCAAACCGCCACTGTCGCCGACCACCTGCGCCGCACCCTGCGCCGCGCCGACGCCTTCGATTTCGTTTCCGCCTACTTCACCGTCTACGGCTACGAACTGCTGGCCGAGGAGCTGGAAAGCGTCGCCCGGGTGCGCTTCCTCTTCGGCGACCCAACATCCGTAGAGCAGCTAGACCCCGCAGCCCAGGAACCCAAATCCTTCGAGCTAACCGAGCAAGGTTTGGCCCCCAACCACATCCTGCGGCAACGCCAATTGGCGAAGCAGTGCGCCGCCTGGGTAGCCCGCGACAGCGTGAACATCCGCTCCGTCCGGCAGTCCAACTTCCTCCACGGCAAGCTCTACCTAACCGGCGGCCCCAACGGTGCCGCCGGAATAGTCGGCAGCTCCAACTTCACCAAGCGCGGGCTAGGCGGCAGCCAGCAAGCCAACCTAGAAATCAACCTAGCCGCCGACGACCCCGCCACCCTCTCCGAACTCCAAGAATGGTTCAACCGCCTATGGCGCGACCAACGCCGCACCGAGGACGTCAAAGCGCGGGTGCTGGACGCCCTCAAACGCATCGGCCAAGACTACGCCCCCGAGCGGGTCTACTACAAAACCCTCTACGAAATTTTCCGCAAAGACATTGAAGCGATGCAGGCCAACGACGACGCCCTCAACGCCGCCGGTTTCACCGCAAGCCAAATCTGGAACACCCTCTACGAGTTCCAGAAAGACGGCGTAAAAAGCGTCCTCGCCAAGCTACAAGCCCACAACGGCTGCATCCTAGCCGACAGCGTAGGCTTGGGCAAAACCTACACCGCCCTAGCCGTCATCAAGCGCTTCGAGCTACGCAACGACCGCGTCCTGGTTCTTTGCCCCAAGAAACTCGAGGAAAACTGGTCCCTCTATCAGGCCGCCAACAACCACATCCAAAACCCCTTCCCCGACGACCGCTTCGGCTACACCCTGCTGGCCCACACCGACTTGTCCCGGGATTCCGGCAGAACGGGCAGCATTGACCTAGCCAACTTCAACTGGAGCAACTACGACTTGGTAGTCATAGACGAGTCCCACAACTTCCGCAACGACGACGGCCGCCGCTACCGCCGCCTGCTCGACGACGTTATCGCCGGCGGCGCCCGCACCAAAGTGCTTATGCTCTCCGCCACCCCCGTCAACACCTCCCTAGTTGACCTCCGCAACCAAATCTACCTGATGACCGAAAAGCGCGAGGACGCCTTCCGCCAAACCCTAGGCGTAGGCAACATCCGCGCCCTGATGTCCGCCGCCCAAAAGCAGTTCAAGGAATGGGAAACCGGCCAAAGACGCAGCCCCCGCCGCGATAAATCCCTGCTGCTGGACAACCTAGGCGCCGACTTCCTGCGCCTGCTCGACGCCGTCTCCATCTCCCGCTCCCGGCGGCTGGTAGAGCAGTTCTACGCCGCCGAAATGGAGCGCATCGGCCGGTTCCCCCAGCACGCCCCGCCCGTCAACCACTACCCGCCCACCGACACCGGCGGCAGCCTTTCCTACAAAGACCTAGCCGACCGCATCGGCCAGTTCCGCCTCGCCGTCTACCAGCCCTCCGCCTACGTCACCGACCCCGACCGCCTCGCCGGCCTAGCCGCCGCCCGCCAGCGATACAACTTCAACCAGCAGGACAGCGAAACCTTCCTAGCCGGAATGATGCGTACCAATTTCCTCAAACGCCTAGAAAGCTCCGCCCACTCCCTTACCCTGACCCTAAAGCGCACCATCGCCAAAATTGACGACCTGCTGGACAAAATAGACCGCCACCAAAAAGCCAGCCAATCCGCCAATAACCCGCCAACCCCCGACGTCCTCCCCGATAACGACGTCCTCCCCGACGACGATAACGACGACGACGAGTTTTTCGTCAACCGCGGCCGCAACCCCTACCGCCTCTCCGAGCTGGACTTACCCCGCTGGCAAAACGACTTGCGCCGCGACAAATCCACCCTCTCCGACGCCCTCCAACAGGTAAGCGCCGTCACCCCCGACCGCGACGGCAAGCTCGCCGCCATCCGCCAGGCCGTCCGCGACAAGGCCGCCCACCCCCCCGCCGACCGCGACGGCAGCCCCAACCGCAAGCTGCTGATATTCACCACCTTCAAGGACACCGCCCAATACCTCTACCGCAACCTTTCCCCCCTAGCCGCCGGCCTAGGCGTCAACATCGCTATGGTATCCGGCGACGAAACCCATACCGCCGTCGGCCCCAACAACTTCAACTCCATCCTCTCCAACTTCGCCCCCGCCGCCCGCCGGCGCCCCCCCGCCCCCGCCAACCCCGACATAGACCTGCTCATTGCCACCGACTGCATATCCGAAGGCCAAAACCTGCAAGACTGCGACACCGTAATCAACTACGACATCCACTGGAACCCAGTCCGCATCGTCCAGCGCTTCGGGCGCATCGACCGCATCGGCAGCCGCAACCCATCCGTCCAAATGGTCAACTACTGGCCCACCCCCGATATGGACGTCTACCTCCGGCTGGAAAGCCGCGTGCAGGCCCGGATGGCCCTAGCCGACATCGCCGCCAGCGGCGACGCCGACCCCTTCACCGAAGCCGACGCCCAAACCGAACTCACCTTCCGCAACAACCAACTCCGCCGCCTCCGCGACGAAGCCCTCACCCTAGAGGAACTCGACGACGTCCCCACCCTAGGCGACTTCACCCTGGACCACTTCATCGCCCAGCTACTACGCTACCTAGAGCGCAACAAAGACGAACTCGAAGCAATGCCCGCCGGTGCCTACGCCGTAGCCCCCGCCCCCGGCAACGTTAATGCAGGCAAAGCCGCCCCCGGCGTGATATTCTGCCTCCGACAGCGCAACGCCGCCCCCGCTAACCCCGGCAATGCCGAAACCGGAAGCCGAACCGCCAGCCCAAAGCATCCCTACTACTTCGTCTATATCCTGCCCGACGGCGCCATCCGTTTCGGCTGCGCCAACCTGCAACAAACCCTGGCCGTCTTCGAGGCCGCCGCCATAGGCCAAACCGCCCCCCTAACCCAACTCTGCGACCGATTCGACCGCGAAACCGACCAAGGCCGCGATATGTCCCTATACGACCGCCTCCTCACCGCCGCCATCGCCGACATCCAAACCCAGCACAACCGCGAGCAAACCGCCGGCCTAGGACTCTTCGGCGACCCCAACTTCAGGCTCCCCACCGCCGCCGAAGCCCCCGACAGCCCCGACGCCTTCGAGCTAATAACCTGGCTGGTAATTATGGAGCAGGAACGATGAACCACCAAAACATCACCGCCCCCAGCGCAACCAACGAAATCCAAACCGCCCTGTCCGCCCTAGCCAACGGCAGCCTAGCCGCCGGCGCCGACGCCCTGCTACAAACCCTAGGCTACCGCAGCGACCGCCGCCTAAACGGGCAGACCGGCCACCCCGCCGATTTCGTCAAAACCTTTCCCGCGCCCCAACCCGGCACGGAATCGGAACGCGCCTTCCTGCAACACGCCGCCGAAGCCCGCATCCTGTTCCAGCTAACCGACGCCGAAATCCCCGACGCCGCCGACCCCCAAGCCCGCCTGCTCGACGCCGCCCCCGCCTTCAGCCAAGGCAACAACAAAAGTTTCCTCTTCGCCGCCGTCCAACTACGCCAAACCAACTACCCCCGCGGCCAATACGCCGCCTTCGCCCGGGAAATAAACAAGCGCATCCCCATCCCCGCCGTAGTCCTGTTCCGCACCCACGACGACAACCTAATAACCCTGGCCTTCGTCCACCGCCGCCCCAACAAAACCCGCCCCGGCCGCCAAGTGCTGGGCAGCGTCTCCCTAATCCGGGAAATCAACCCCTCAAGCCCCCACCGCGCCCACCTAGATATACTAGACCAACTCTCCCTCCCCCAACGCCGACGCTGGATGCACATCAACGCCAAGCCCCCCAACTTCGACGGCCTCCTAGACGCCTGGCTCGACGCCCTAGACACCGAGGAACTCAACCGCCGCTTCTACCGCGAACTTTTCGCCTGGTTCGAGCGGGCCACCCGCGAAGCCCGGTTCCCCGATACCCCTTCCCCCGCCCAAGAAGCCCGTAGCCAAAAACAAACCCTAAAAGCCGAGGAACACGTAATCCGCCTCATAACCCGCCTCCTCTTCGTCTGGTTCATTAAAGAAAAAGGGCTCGTCGCCGAACCCCTCTTTACCGAAACTCAAGTAGCCCCCCTGCTAAAAAACTACGACCGCGCCCACGGCGATTCCTACTACCGCGCCATCCTGCAAAACCTCTTCTTCGCCACCCTCAACACCGAAACCGCCCACCGACGCTTCAGTGCCAAAACCCGCGACGACCACCGCAACTTCTCCGTCTACCGCTACCAAGACCAAATCGCCGACCCCGACGCCCTCCTCCGGCTCTTCGCCCAAACCCCCTTCATCAACGGCGGCCTCTTCGACTGCCTAGACAGCTACGCCGCCAAAGGCAGCGGCGGCCTCCGCGTAGACTGCTTCACCGACAACCCCAAACACCGCGCCGACTGCTCCGTACCCAACCGCCTCTTCTTCAGCGACCCCGGCGCCGACCCCGACCCCGGCCTAATCAACCTATTCAACCGCTACAAATTCACCGTCGAGGAAAACACCCCCGCCGAACAGGAAGTAGCCCTAGACCCCGAACTCCTAGGCAAAGTCTTTGAGAACCTACTAGCCGCCGTCAACCCCGAAACCAGCCTAACCGCCCGCAAAGAAACCGGCTCCTACTACACCCCCCGTCCCGTAGTAGACTATATGGCCGACCAGGCCCTAACCGCCGCCCTAGCCCAAAAAGCCCACCCCGACCCGGACAACCCCGCCCCCTGGCCCGGCCGCCTGCGCTGCCTGCTCGACTACGATGACCCCTTCGACGCCCCCCAAACCCTATTCACCCCCGCCGAACAAGAAAGCATCATCCGCGCCATCGCCGCCCTCAAAACCCTCGACCCCGCCGTAGGCTCCGGCGCCTTCCCAATGGGCATCCTCCACAAACTAACCCTCGCCCTCCGACGCCTGGACCCCCACAACCGCACCTGGGAAAAAATCCAGCGCGAACAAGCCGCCAACCGCGCCGCCAACGCCTTCGACACCGACGACCCCAACGCCCGCGCCGACGAACTCCAAGAAATCAGCAACATCTTTGAGAAATACCGCAACTCCGACTACGGGCGCAAACTCTACCTCATCCAAAACACCATCTACGGCGTAGACCTCCAGCCCATCGCCGCCCAAATCGCCAAACTCCGCTTCTTCATCTCCCTAGCCATCGAACAGCAGCCCAACCCCCACGCCGACAACTACGGCATCAAGCCCCTCCCCAACCTAGAAACCCGATTCGTAGCCGCCGACACCCTCCGCGCCCTCCAACGCCCAACCCAAAGAACCCTAGGCCAGACCGACGCCGTAACCAACCTAGAACAGGAAATCGCCGCCAACCGGGAACGCCACTTCCACGCCAACACCCGCCAAACCAAACTAAACTGCCGCCAAACCGACGCCCGCCTCCGCCGCCAACTCGCCAAACAACTACAATCCGCCGGCTTCCCCGCCGCCTCCGCCAACCAAATCGCCCAATGGGAACCCTTCGACCAAAACGCCCCCGCCGCCCAATGGTTCGACCCCGAATATATGTTCGGCGCCCCCCACGGCTTCGACATCGTAATCGGCAACCCCCCCTACATCCAGCTACAAAAAGACGGCGGCAAGCTAGGCAACCTCTACGAAAACGCCGGATTCACCACCTACGCCCGCACCGGCGACATCTACCAATTGTTCTACGAAAAAGGCTGCCAACTGCTCAAACCGGACACCGGCCTGCTGGCCTACATCACATCCAACAGTTGGCTCAAAGCGGAATACGGCAAATCCACCCGCCGCTGGTTCGCCGAGCGCCATACCCCGGTTCGCCTGCTGGAAATGGGCAAAGACGTCTTCGAGCAGGCCATCGTTGACGCCAGCATCCTGATTGTCCGCCACGGCAAAAGCGCCACCCCCGGCCTAGGCGTGGATATGGACCGTCTAACCGACAAAACCTTCCCCCCCGATGAACCCCTATGGAGCGAACTGCGCCCCCACGCAGAAAAACCGTGGACTCTGCTGTCCCCCGTAGAGCAGTCGGTAATGGACAAAATAGAAGCAACAGGCACCCCGCTGAAAAATTGGGATGTGACAATCTACCGCGGCGTCACCACCGGCCTAAACGACGCCTTCATCATTGACGCCGACACCCGCCAAGCGTTAATAGCCGCCGACCCCAAATCCGCAGAAATCATCAAGCCCGTACTGCGAGGCCGCGACATTCGTAACTATCAATCACGGTGGACAGGGTTGTACCTGATCACGACTTTCCCGGCACTGGAAATTGACATTGATAATTATCCGGCAGTAAAAGAGCATTTGCTGTCTTTTGGGCAAGAGCGGTTAGAGCCAACCGGCAGGATGCTTCCGGGCGGCATACGGTCTCGTCGAAAAGCTCGCCATTCGTGGTTCGAGGTACAAGATGCCACTGCCTATCACGCAGAATTTGCCAAAGAAAAACTGTTCTGGGCCGATATGGCAAAAACCGGCCGGTTTGCCTATTCGGACAGCGAAACCTACTGCAACAACAAAGGCTACATAATGACCGGAAAATCATTAAAGTACCTTTGCGCAGTCCTCAACAGCTCGCTGATAACCTGGTACATACAAAACACAGCGGCAACCACCGGAATGGGATTGACGGAATGGACGATAGTCACCGTAGAGCGAATCCCCATCCCCCGCCTAACGGCAACCCAACGCCGCCCCCTAGAGCGACTAACAACCCAAATACTACGGGCCAAAGCAACCAACCCCCAAGCAAACGTCACCGACCTAGAGGCGGAGATAGACCGCCAGGTATATGCCCTCTACGGCCTTACGCCAGAGGAAATCGCGGCAGTGGCAAGGGGGTAGACGCCGCCGCAGGCCGCGTGGTACAATGGCAACGTCGCCTAGTTGAGCAGCAATGGAGTGAGCTATAATGCGCCACCCTCATAAACTCCAAAACAGAAAACCTAATGTCACTAGTGAGATTCAAAGGAAAGCCGAACAAAAGATCGAACATCTTAAGGGCGAGTGAGACAAAATAGCCGACCTACTACAAAAGAGCAACCAAGAATGCTTAATTCCTTGCGTCTCAGAGGAAAAGCACAATGAGATGAACAACTCTCATGTCATTGGAGAAAAATTCCTCGAACTCATAGCTAACAAGAGAGGCCAAGTGCTCTCTTGGCCTCTATCTGTGCGGGCATTAGGGCACCTAGCAATTGATCTGCTACGCGCTGGAGAGTGGCAGCTATATCCACCATACTTCGACATCAAAAAATACCCACCTGTTCCGTTGCGAAAGAACCACAAGGAACTCAAGTTCACCTTTGCCTGCCAATATCACGACGGCAAAATTTTCAAACTTGCCGATGACCCAGTAGGATTCAACCCTCAAGACCCCGAAACTCAGTTTGAACTGGCCTTGAGAACAATAGCCGCACACACAGCCATCTATCAAGGCCACAAGCAATATGCCCGGAAGGATTTTGACGATGACTCTGAAATCCATCAACATATACAGAAACACCCGGAGCTACGACAGATAGCTAAAATAGCGTGGGCTTTCGGAGCAACGCAATCCACAGTCGAAAACCAGCTAGAACACGAAATAGACCGTTGGCAAACTGTCGGCAAAAAATCGGATAGGAGTAGGGTTGTGTCATTTGCAACAATGACATCCCCTAAATTGCGGCTTGCCGGAACAAGTATCCGACAGCGTAATGGACATCATATTGCAGTCTCTATACTGCCTACCATTCAGGGTAGCTGCGCAATCATCGCTACTACTCTTGCCCGTCCCAAGCCGCTATGGTGGGTAGACAAATGGATGTGTCAATCAGCGGTACGCAGCGAAGCAGAGGCCATAAAAGATCTGCTGGAAAACACGCAGCCTGCCCATTGGTTAGCGCAGTTAGCAACGGAGTGGGTGTTCTTGTACGTATCACCAGACGACTACGGAAAACTTCCAGAAGAAGACCGCCTACGGATAGAGCAAAGCGCCGGACGAAAATATAGAGAGATGTTTGAATATCTCCCTACAGCCCAAACCCTAGGCAGCGCAGGTTAGCCGACGTTCAGCAGCACCGCCAAGAAAATGGAAACAAACAAACAACTACAATAGAGAGGTGCCGCACGATGAAATCCCTTGCCCCCATCATCGGAATGGCAATGGTCTCATTCGGCGCCCTCGGCCTTGTGGCGAGCCTTGGGGCGCTGTTTTACTACAACTGGCCCCGCTCCAAAAACAAAAGCAAGACCGATAAAACGCCCTCGCCAATCCCCCCTGAATTGGCAAATGCCCTGCAAGAACTCAGCGAAGTGCCAGCCGACGCAGAAGAAGACGGCCTCGAGATACCCTCCGACCTAGCCTTTAACAACGCCAAACGTTTGCTGGAAGCAATGTACCGCATTTCGCCGCGCCAGTACTCGATCTATCCGGTGTCGGATGGCTACATTGCCATTGACACCCGCAGCGCCAATGTTGGTATAACAGTGGTGATGTGCGGCTCCGATGGCGGTGTGCTATGCCTAGCCACCATAAACAAAGAATCCCGGCGGGCCCGCTACTCTACGGCAAGCAAGTTGCCTGACGGATTTATTCGCGAGGCACTGCTTGAGTTGGGAGAAGAACCGTCCCGATGACAGCACTGGACGCAAATCCGGTCGGCAACCCCGGGCCAGTGAGCGAATGGGAGGAACTAGGCCGAAGTGTATTTTCAAGCTCCCAGCGCCGGAAGGCGGCCAACAAGGGAGTGGTTCCGATGGAAGTTTTCTTGGAAAGGGCGGGCAAGCGGAAAATATCGGTGGATCGTCTTAACATCGCTCCGATAGTTGACGTCGTTGCTAACTCAAAAAGGGTTGCCCTTTCCCGCGACCCTTCCAGAAATTTTTACGGATGGGCGGTAGTTACCGCCGAAAAAGTCCGCGCTGAGGGCTACGGAGTAATAGATTCTCCATTGCCGGATAATCCATATCACGCTGAAATTGAACTGCCTGATTCTGCTATGGAGAGCCGCGACGCTCAAATGCGGTCCGCAACAGAATTAGCGTTTATATCCGAGTGGAGGCCCTGGCCGCCCACGCCGGAGACAACAGCGACATAACGACCCCCCCCCTCACGCAACGGAACCCAACAATCGTAAGGCCGCCCACCCGTGCGCCCGCCCCCGCTAAGCCTCCAAGTCTAGCAATCGGGTAATGACATACCGGGCCCGCCCCTGTCCCACGCGCCTAGCCCGGGCCATAACCCTAACATCCTGATTCAGCATTTCGTTGATGTCGCTCGTATCGGCCACTGCCCTCTCAACCCTACCGGACACCACTGTTCCCGCCGCCTCCCGCAAAAATTTCCCATCGCTTTCCGCTACCAGAAATTCCGCCCGCCTGCTATAAGGCAGAAACCCTTGGAACTGCCCGGCAAGGGTCACATCCTCCTCTATAATGTTGTCATTGCTCAACCGGCTTTCGCTGCGGCGCACTTGGTCAGGATCTCTGAAACGAAACTCATCCCCTTGAAATTCCAGAGCGCACATCGCCCGGTTATCCGCCATTAGCTTGAGGAAACCCTGCACTGCGTCCAGTGCCCGCCGGTCCGTATCGGCTATCGCTTCCACCAGTTCGTCATCCGTTCTTATGGACGCCTCCAAAATTTCCTTGAATTTCCCTATGGCAAGCTCAACCGGGGAAGATTCGCCTGCCAAGGCAGGCTGTTGCGCCGCGTCTTCAACCTGGAATCCAAAAGACCCGGTAGCCGTCCCCGTAATCATCAACTTATACTCTGCGCTGTTTGGAATCCGGCCACTAGCGGCTAGTGAGGAACTCCAACCGGCGCAGATTCGAGTAATGGCTTCGTCAAAAAACTTGACGGCTTCAGTCCCAAAGTCGGCAAGAATCCCCCGGTTATTCACCACCGGCCTGCCCCGAAAAGTAAGCCGCGCATTAACCAGACGCGGCGAAAACCCCTCATAAGCCTCCAGCTCCTCTTCCACCTGTTGCAGGCGAGACTTCAGACTCATCCGCCCAAGCACATTGCCGGAAGATGTCTGACTAATCAGCCTATTCAGAGTCCCCCGCTCCGACAAAAGAAAGCGGTATTCGTGAACATTCACCCTTGACCTCCTCCTTCTCCGCTCAGTTGGTCAAGTTGAAGCCGCGCCTCTTCATCATCAGCGCCGCCCAAATCAATTTGCAAATAACCTTTCCATTCCCCATTGCGAGTATGCGACCATAAGCTGTACCAATATGTTGACTCATTGACTATCTCTTGTGAGGTAGTCTGATTTAACTGGACAAAAAATGAGTCAATGTGATGCTTGTTTTTTAACATACTCCGTTCAAACCGGCCCTGATACACCAAATCGAGATATTCCTCAGTACACCATTCGGGTATACGAAGAAATGTAACCACATCAATATCGTTGGGTGAGCGATTTTCTCTGGCTTCAATATCTTCTGTGAAACTGCCGTTAATCCACTGAAAACCATCAACAAATCCGACTTGGTGCAATTCAGAGCGAAAATTCAGCAAACCTAACAATAGACCCCGGCGAGCCTCGCTATCCCCAAATCCCATTATTAAGTCAATAAGCGAAATGCTATACGGAGATCTTTCGCGAGAAGTAGGAGCCGCCGGATCAAATGCAGGCAAGAAACCATCTTCGTTCCATTCCGGGATAAAGCTCATCTCAGACGCCATTATTTACGACCCCATCCATTCCGTTTGATATGGGCGTTTAATGGCGATAGAGTACCACCTTGCCCCCTCCTTATGTCAACCGCAGAGCAACGCCCCCTACCACCCCCCAACCCACCCCCCAACCCCCCCGCCTTTACACCCCCACCCCCCCAATGCTATCATTCCCTCCAGACACCCCACCCCTCAGCCCACCCCAACCCCGGCAAACCCCGGGGCGAACCCAAACGCCACTTCCGGGAGGTAACGCGAAAATATGGATGCCGGAGACTCATGGAGATGGGGCCTGCTTGCGTTATGCCTGATTCTTTCCGCCTTCTTTTCGGCATCTGAAACCGCCTTCAGCGCCCTGCCTAGGGCCCGGCTGCTCCACCTAGTCCAAACCGGACGCTCCGGGGCCAACCGGGTTTCCGCGATGATCCAGCGGCCGGAGCGGTTCCTAGCCACCGTCCTGCTCAGCAACAACCTTGTCAACACCGCCGCCGCCGCCCTAGCCACCGTGCTTATCGTCGAAATAATCGGCAACCCCTCCCTGTCCGTCGTGGTGTCCACCATCGGCGTCACCCTCGTACTCCTACTTTTCTGCGAAACCCTGCCCAAAACCATCGCCTGGCACCGCTCCGAAAAAGTCGCCTTCGCCGTCTCCCGCCCCCTCTACGCCGTCGGCGTCACCCTGTCCCCCGCCGTCGCCCTGCTCCAGGCGTTCACCACCCTAGCCAGCCGCGCCCTCGGCATCACCGGCGCCCCCCAGCAGGTCGGCGAAGCCGAAATACGCAGCCTCATCGCCGCCGGCGCCGAAACCGGAACCGTCGAAGCCGAAGAAGCCGATATGCTGGAAAAAGTGTTCCGCTTCGGCGACCGCCAAATGCGCGAAGTAATGACCCCCCGCCCCGAAATCGTCTGGCTCGAAAAAGGCGCCACCCTGTCCGAATTCCTAGAAATCTACCAAGAAAAAAGCCATACCCGCTTCCCGGTCTACGAAAAAACCAAAGAAAACGTCGTAGGCATCCTGTCGGTAAAAGACGTCCTGTCCAGCATGAGTACCGGCCAAATCACCCCGCAGAGCGACGTCACCACCCTGCTGCGCGAAGCCTACATCGTCCCCGAAACCAAAAACGTAAGCGACACCTTCGCCGAAATGCGCCAGGGCCGCCACACCGTAGCCTTGACCTTCGACGAGTTCGGCGGCATCGCCGGCCTAGCCACCACCAAGCAGCTACTCGAAGTCATCGTCGGCCAAGTCGGCGACGAAGACCGCGCCCCCGACGAAGTAGTCACCCCCCTGGGCCGCAACAGCTACCGCGTTGACGCCGCCGTAGGCATATCCGAAATCAACGAAGAGCTGTCCCTAGACCTCCCCGAGGGCGACTACCAGACCCTAGCCGGTTTTATGCTGGCCCAATTAGGCCGCATCCCCGAAACCGGCGAAGTGGTCGAATACCGCAACCTGAGCCTAACCGTCAAAGCAATGGACGGCGTGCGCATTGACCAAGTGGAGCTGATGCGAACCCCCGAAGGCGCCGCCGCAGAGGATGCCCGGTGAAGTTCTACCTGCTACGCCACGGCGAAACCGAATGGAACAAGCTGGGCAAGTTCCAAGGCTTGACCGACGTCTCGCTCAACCCGCGCGGCTTCGCCCAAGCCCGCGATTCCGCCCGCGCCGCCCTAGCCTGGCAGCCCGCCGCCCTCTACGCCAGCTCCCTAACCCGCACCCTCCAAGTCGCCGAGGAAGTCCGCAAAACCACCGGCGCCCCCCTAACCGCCGACCCCGGCCTACGCGAACTAAGCCTAGGCGACCTAGAAGGCGTCACCGGCGCCGAAATGCGGGCCGGCTGGCCCGAAGTATACGAAACCTGGCGCAACAACCCCGCCGACGTAATAATGCCCAACGGCGAGTCCCTAGCCCAACTACAAAAACGCGCCTGGAGCGTCATCCTAGAAATCGAACAAGCCCACGCCCACGCCAACGACCCGGCAATAGTAGTGGTTTCCCACAACTTCACCATCCGCACCATCATCTGCGCCATCCTCGACATCCCGCTATACAACTTTCACCGGATGTCCCTGTCCCTAGGCTCCCTCTCCACCTTTGAGAGCGACGGAAACGGCCGCCGCCTGATTACCTACAACTGCAACAGCCACCTATCGCCCGAAAATCGGTAGCCCCGCCGCTATGCCCACACCATCCGACCCAGAGCCGCCATCAAGCCCAGAGCGGCCGCCGGGCCCAGAACGCCCACCGACCCTAGAGCAGCCGCCGGGCCCAGAGCAGCCGCTAGGCCCAGACCGGCCATCGGGCCCAGAGCAGCCGCCGGGCCTAGAACGGCCATCGGGCCCAGAGCAGCCGCCGGGCCTGGAGCAGCCATCGGCCTTGGACCGGCAAGTATCCGCCTCCCTGCGCCGCGCCGGATTCGCCCCCGGCACCACGCTGGTAGTCGCCGCATCCGGCGGCCCCGACTCCACCGCCCTCCTCCGCTGCCTGCACCACCTGCGCCGCGAATACCGGCTAAGACTCCACGTAGCCCACCTGAACCACGATTTCCGCGGCGCCGAAGCCGACCACGACGCCGCCTTTGTCCAACGCCTAGCCGACCGACTAGGCTTGCCCGCCAGCATAGACAAACAAGACCCCATCGCCTACCAGCGGCAGCGAGGCATTTCGTCCTTCGAGCAGGCCGCCCGCGAAATGCGCTACGCCTTCCTGTCCGCCGTAGCCGCATCCGTCGGCGCCGCCGCCATAGCCCTAGGACACACCGCCGACGACCAAGCGGAAACCGTGCTGCTCCACCTATTGCGCGGCTCCGGCCTACACGGCCTGCGCGGAATGTCCGAAATAGCCCCCTGGCCCTGGCCCCAACCCCAACCCGCCCCCCGGCCGCCCAGCCCGCGCGAAACGCCCGAAGCACCCCCCAGTCCTGAACCCCAACCCGGCCCCCGGCTGCCCAACCTGCGCGGAACGCCCGAAGTAACCCCCTGGCCCGAACCCGAACCCCAACCCGGCCCCCTACTGTTCCGCCCCCTGCTAGGCGCATCCAAAGCCGACACCGCCGCCTACTGCCGCGCCCTAAACCAGCCCTACCGCCAAGACTCCGGCAACTATATGTGGCGTTTCACCCGCAACAAAGTGCGCCACGACCTAATCCCCCGCCTGTCCCGCGACTACAACCCCCGCGTCCGCCAAGCCTTGACCCGCCTATCCCGCGCCGCCGCCGAGGAAGTGGACTACATCGAGAACGAACTGGCCCGCCACTGGCCCGCCATCGCCAACGAAAACGACGGCGCGATAAGTTTCAACCTGAACGCCCTAACCGCCCTACATCCCGCGCTCCGGCGCCAAGCCCTGCGCCGCGCCTACGCCGCCGTAGCCGGCGACCCCCGCAACCTAAGCGAAAGCCACCTAGAGGCAATGCTGAATCTGCTGCGCCAACAACAAGGCGGACGCGCCCTAAACCTGCCCCGCGGCGTCCGCGCCCAACGCCAAGCAGCAACCCTGCTGCTAACCCGCCAACCCGCCCCCCCAACCCTCCCCGAACTCCCCGGCGAATACGACATTACCCTCCCCCCCCACCCCGGCGAGGAAATCACCCACCAAATAGGCAACTGGCGCCTAACCCTCCAAACCCTCGAACCGCCCCCCCCAACCCCCCACGCCGCCCCCAATGCCCCCGCCGCCGCCCCCAATCCGCTGCAACTAACCGCCCGCACCAATCCCTACGCAGATTTGGCCGCCGCCGAACCAGCCCACCCCAGCCCCGACCCCGCCCCCAACCCGCCACAACTAACCGCCCTCCTCAACCGCGACGCCCTAGGCGCCACCGCCACGCTACGAACCCGCCGCCCCGGCGACCGCTTCCAACCCTCGGGAATGACCGGCCACAAAAAACTCCAAGACTTCCTGACCGACGCCAAAATCCCCCGCCAACACCGCGACCGCATCCCCCTGCTAATCTGCGCCAACGGCATCGCCTGGATAGCAGGCCACCGCACAGCCCAATGGGCCGCCCCCGTCCCCGACGCCCCAACCCTATCCATATCCCTAACCCCAACAACCCCACCCCCCGCCAACCAACCCTAGCAAGGCATCCCCCTGCTAATCTGCGCCAACGGCATCGCCTGGGTAGCAGGCCACCGCACAGCCCAATGGGCCGTCCCCGCCCCCGACGCCCCAACCCTATCCATATCCCTAACCCCAACAACCCCACCCCCCGCCAACCAACCCTAGCAAGTCGCCGCCAGCACCACAGCAAACTCGCATTGATTCGCAAAGCAGGCTATAATGCATAAGCAACATCCCAATGGTTCCCGCTAATAACCCCATTAAAACTAAGGCGGCGTAACCAAGAGAAAAACTGTATGACAACCATCAACGACATCGGCGACTTGGTAAAAATCCTGCAAGAACGCCCCGAATGGCGGGCCACCATCAGCAACCTGCTGCTAGGTGACGACCTGCTGAACCTGCCACGCCAGTTGGCCCTATTCATCGAGGCCACCAACGAAAACTTCCGCCAAATGACCGAGAGCATACAGGCCCTAACCGACCACGCCCGGCAAACAGACGAAAACTTCCGCCGGATGAGCGAGAGCATACAGGCCCTAACCGACCACGCCCGGCAAACAGACGAAAATTTCCGCCGGATGAGCGAGAGCATACAGGCCCTAACCGACCACGCCCGGCAAACTGATGAAAACTTTCGCCAAGTGAACGAGAACCTGCAAGCCCTCAACGACCACGCTCGGCAAACAGACGAAAACTTCCGCCAAGTGAACGAGAACCTGCAAGCCCTCAACGACCACGCCCGGCGCACTGACGAACACGCCCGCCGGTCGGACGGGCGGCTAAACCGCTTAGAAGGAAGGGTAGGCAACTTGGAAGGCAAAGGCTACGAACAAAGCATCATCAACCGCGTTCTGTTCCGGGCTGAGCGCCGTTTCAGTTTGGACAACCCAGTCATCGCTATGTCCCAATTCTTGCAGAAAACCCCTGAATTGAACCGCCTGATTGCCAGGGCCATCCAATCAGGCACGGCCACAGACGAAGAGCTGGACGACTTGCACGAATCCGACATCATCATATCCGACGACCAAAACCGCCACATAGTAGTCGAGGTTTCGCTCACCGTTGATAATAGCGACATCGAGCGGGCGGCAAGGCGGGCCAACATTATGGCCGCCATATCGGGCGCCGAATCAATGCCGGCTTTGGCAACCGACAACATCCCCGAACCCCAACAAACCCTAGCCGAAAGCCGCGGCGTAGCAGTTTTCATAATCCCAAACCGCTAACCGCCCGAGGCAAACTATGGAACAAGACGCCTACGAAATTTTCACGCGGGCGCACCGGGTCTATATCAAAGGAATTCGCGCCGCCATCGCGGAACGCCTGCAATCGGCCTACGGCGCCGATTGGTGGGAGCGCGGCGTCTTATCCGCCATAGGCGACAACCAGCGGGAAAACTTGGAGCGCGACCTGCAAAAAGGGCAGCCGGAAGATATGACGGAGCTTCTGGATACCGCCCATTTCGCCCGCATCGTGGAGAAAAACCACGCCGCCGCCTTTTCCGGCGAGTTCACCAGCATTGACTATACATTGCAGTTGTTCAGCCACCTTTCCGCAAGGCGAAACGAATGGGCCCACGTCCTAGACGCCCATTGGACGGCGCCGGACATAATGCAGTCAGTCCAGGCAATGCGCGAAATCCTGATTCCACTACGCCGCAGAGAAGCACTGGAGATTGACCGGTTGTTTCAGGACAACCTAGACCGGCAGGGAAGCATCCCGCAAGCAGTCTTGAACACCCCGGGAGACCCGCCGCCCGCCCCCGACGACGACGCCCACCCGCTCCCGGCGGATTAAGCACTGCTGGGATTCTGGCGCACCCTAGAGTCTTACTTGGCAGTCGAGTCTGCCATATTGCCCCAGCAAGACGAGGAACGCAACAGAGAACTGGTCAGAGTGCAGGTCAGAATCACCAACACCGCCCCAGCCAGCGAAGGCAGACCGGACATCAGATTCAGAAATGTAAGGCTGGACGTAACGGGAGCGGAAACTCGCAGTCGTTTAGACCGGGAACACTTGGAGCCGGGACAGACGGCAACAAGCGAATTCACCGTTGCCGCAAAAGGGCTGGCCTCCGTAGAATTTCGCGTATCCGGCGAAATTGACCAAGACAGGCTGTTTCAAGTGCGTCGGCGCAACACCCTGCCCGATGAGATAGTCGCGCCCCTGCTGGAGCAGCTCCGAACTCAGTTCGAGGATGTGGGAATAGAGGAAGCTCTAACCAAAGTCATCGAAACGGTTGCCCGTATTCAACCCGATATGACACTGGCCGAAGTTTCCGCCCTCCGCAACGAACTGGAGCAACTTAAGCCGCTAATCGCAGAAAAGCGGCAAACCCTAGGCGGCCTTTTCAGAGAGTACCATATCAACCGGGAGTCGCCGCTGGGAGCGCCTTTGCGGGAAGTAATAATACTCCTTGAGGATTTGGAAACAAACAAGATAACCGCGATGGACAACGCCATCAGCAACACTGATTTGGAATCAATCCGCGCCGTAGCCCACGATTTCGAGCAACTGCAAATCTCGGTGCTGCGGGTGCGGGAAACCATCAGGGAGCGGATGCGCCCCCACCGCTAACCCCCGCAGCTTGCCACCAACACCGCAGCTTGGTAGCATAGCCCCAATCCGCCACCGGGAGGCCGCGTTATGGACTTGGGATTGACCGGCAGGGTAGCCGTCATCGGCGGCGGCAGCAAAGGGCTGGGCCGCGCCTGCGCCGATTCGCTCGCCCAAGAGGGCGCCACAGTCGTCATTTGCAGCCGCAACGCCCAAGAACTCGACGCCGCCGCCCAACAGATCCGCGCCGCCACCGGCGCCGAAGTCCTGGCCGTCCCCGGCGACCTCTCCCAACTGGACGACATCCAACGGCTGATCCAGTCCGCCGTTGACCGCTACGGGCGGCTCGACATCCTAGTCGCCAACTCCGGCGGCCCCCCGGAAGGCCGGGCAGTGGACACCGACGAGGAAACCTGGAGCCGCGCTATGGATATGGCCCTGTCCTTTTTCATCCGCATGGGCCGCGAATCCACCCCCTATATGCGCCAGCGCCAATGGGGCCGCATCGTCAACATCCTAGCCTCCACCGTCTACCAGCCCATAGACAACCTAGTCACCTCCGGCGTCACCCGTATGGGCGCCGTCGCCTACGCCAAGAGCCTAGCCGACGAAGTAGGGCGCGACAACATTCTCGTCAACAACGTCGCCCCCGGATTCCTGATGACCGAGCGAATGCGCCACATATTCGACACCCGCTCCCGCGAAACCGGCCAAGACATAGAATCGGTGCTACAAGCCCGCGCCTCCGCCATCCCGGTAGGCCGCTTTGGCCGCCCCGATGAGCTAGGCGATTTCGTAACCTACCTATGCTCCGACAAAAACACCTACGTCACCGGCACAACCATCCTAGTTGACGGCGGCGTAGTCCGCTCAGTAATGTAGCCCCGGTTTTCAACGCAAAGAGCGCAAAGAACGCGCAGAGAGCGCCGAGGATTATGGTATTGAATCCAACCCTCTGCGCCCTCTGCAAAAACTCCGCGCCCTCTGCGCTAAGAAAACCCCCTACCCCTTAAGGTTCTGGTCAAACCAAGCCAGCGCCTTAGCCCAAGCATCCTGCGCCGCCTCCGCGCGGTAGCTGCCCCTGGCCTCGCAGTGGAAGCCGTGGCCCGCCCCGGCGTACTGGTGGAACTCGTGCGCCTTGCCTAGACGGGTCATTTCCGCGTCTATCTCGTTCACGAAATCCGGCGTCGGATTAGCGTCCTCCTCCCCGAACAGCCCCAGCACCGGACAATTGATATTGCCCGTCTGCTCCAGCGGCGTCGCGCCGTCGCCCAGGGCCACACCGATATTGCCCCCGTAGAACACCACCGAAGCCGACAGATCGGCAATGTTGCACGCCGCCAGATAAGACACCCGCCCGCCGAAGCAGAACCCGACAATCCCTATCTTGCCGTTGACAAAGGACTGCCCCTTCAGATAATTCACCGCCGCGTTCACATCGGCCAGTATCCCCGCGTCGGTGCACTGCTGCATCCGCCCGACCGCCGTCTGCAACTCCTCATGCAGCCCGGCGATCATCGTCCCCTGCCTATGGAACATAGCCGGAGCCAGCCCCACATACCCCTGCGACGGCAGCCGGTCGGCAACCGCCTGAATGTGCGAATTCACCCCCCAAATCTCCTGAATCACCACAACCGCCGGATGGCTCCCGTCTCCCTCCGGTTGCGTAAGATACCCCTCCATACTGCCGCCATCAACATCAATATCAACCCAGCTCGCCGGCATAGCAAACCTCCTGCCCGTTAATGTTGTGTAACCCCCAAAATTCTACCACGCCCCCGCAACCCACACCCCCCCAACTGTCACTCTGGTACTCTTAACGTACTCTGGAATTGCCGTTGTGATTACGCCCCGCGCCGTCATTCCCGCGAAAGCGGGAATCCAGACGCTCCGGTGCCAGCAGTGTTTCCCAACCGTAGGGGCGCACAGCCGTGCGCCCGCGCCTCCCCCACCGCCCGGGTATTTCGGTTCGTACCCTGATTGTCTGAATCAGGATTTCCCAACCGTAGGGGCGCACAGCCGTGCGCCCGCGCCTCCCCCACCGCCCGGGTATTTCGGTTCTTATCCTGATTATCTGAATCAGGATTCCCAAGATTTCCCAACCGTAGGGGCGCACAGCCGTGCGCCCACGCCTCCCCCATCCCGAAAATCCCACAATCCGGCAAACCCCGACTCAGACAAATAACCTACCCCCCCACCACCGCCGGCCGACGCCCCAACGACGGCGACACCCCCTCATAAGCCGCCCCGGCCTGAAACAGCAGCTCCTCCCGGAACCCCGCCGCGATCAGCTGCAACCCGATAGGCAACCCATCCCGGTTCAGCCCGCAAGGCAGCGTTATCGCCGGATGCCCCGTAGCGTTCAGCGGGCTGGTATTGCGCGACACCAGCCCCGAACCCGCCCCGCGAACCCTATGCCTTTCGCCGCAATGCTCGACATACGCCGCGTCTATCCGCGGGGCGCACAGCGGCGTAGTCGGCGTCACCAGCAAATCCACCCCCTGCAACACCCGGGCGTACTCCTCCTGAATCAGCCGTTGCGCCTTCATCGCTTTGGAATAATGGTGGCCCAGCACGAACTGCCCGCCCAGCGTGCGATACAGCACATCCGGCCCGTAATCCTCCCTGCTGGCCCGCAGGAACGGCTCGTGAGTCACGATAGCGTCCGACATCGCCGCCATCCGAACCGCCCCGATATACTTCATCGCTGGCAGCTCCACCGGAACCGCCACCGCCCCCAGCTCCTCCAGCGCAACGATCGCCCGCCGCACCGCATCCTCCACATCCGGCTCCAAGTCCTCGTAATAGTAATTGGAAGGCACGCCCAGCCGCAGCCCCCGCACCCCCCGGCCCAGCCCCGCCGTATAGTCGGGAACCGGCACCGGCACCGTGCTAGGATCCAGCGGGTCATACCCCGCCAGCGCCTGCAACATAATCGCGCTGTCCGCCACCGAGCGGGTCATCGGCCCGATATGGTCGCCGTTAAAGCTGGTCACCAGCAGCCCCCGCTGGCTCACCCGCCCGAAAGTCTGCTTCAGCCCCACCACCCCGCAGAACGCCCCCGGCAGCCGCACCGAGCCGCCCAAATCCGTTCCCAGCGACGCGAAAGTCACCTCGGCGGCCACATTGGCCCCGCCCCCGCCGCTTGACCCGCCGGGGATATGCTCCGTAGCCCACGGATTGCGAACCGCCCCAAAATGAGGATTGTTCGACGTAGCCCCCGCGGCGAATTCCTCCAGATTCTCCTTGCCCAGAATCACCGCCCCCGCCGCCCTACAGCGCCGCACCACCTCCGCGTCTTCCTCCGGCACATTATCCGCCAGCACCTTGGTTCCCAGCGTAGTGCGGATGCCCGCCGTCGCCAGATTATCCTTGATGCCGATAGGTATGCCCTGCAACGGCCCCTTATACTCGCCCCTAGCGATGGCCTGCTCTTCCTCCCGCGCCTGCGCCATAGCCTGCTCGCCCAGCAGCGTGATAAAAGTATTCAGCCTCGGCTGCATCGCCCCCGCGTGATTCAGCGCCGCCTCCGTAAGCTCCACCGGCGACACCTCCCCCGCCCGAATCCGCGGCGCCAGCTCCGAAATAGTGGATGACAGCAGTTCGTGCCCGGCCATAATTACTCACCCCCTTGCCCCAACGCCGAAATAGTGGATGACAGCAGTTCGCGCCCGGCCATAACTACTCACCCCCTTGCCCCAACGCCGAAATAGTGGATGACAGCAGTTCACGCCCGGCCATAATTACTCACCCCCTTGCCCCAACGCCGAAATAGCGAATGACAGCAGTTCCAGCCCGGCCATAACTACTCACCCCCTTGCCCCAACGCCGAAATAGTGGATGACAGCAGTTCACGCCCGGCCATAATTACTCCCCCCCTTGCCCCGACGCCGACTCATCGCCCGACGGCATCCGCAGCAGCCGCCCCGACATAACGCCGGAAAGCTCCAAATCGTCCAATACCGCCAGTTGCGCCAGATAAAAATCAATTTCCGGCCGCACCAGCTCCAGCTCCTCCGCCGAAAGCTCAAACCCGTTGTAATCCCGGATAATTCCCTGCAAAGTCTCATCAGAAACCCGCATACGGCCTCCCTCCCATCAATATCCCCCCACCACACCCCACGCCCGCCCCCATCCTAAGCCAGCCGCCCCCCAAACGCAAACCCACCCCCCCCAAAACCCCCACCGTCCACCCCCAAAAAATCCCCACCCCCTCCAGCCCAAGCCCAAGCCGGGCGCGTCCCCACGAACCCCCACCCCCTCCAGCCCAAACCCGCGTCCACCCCAAAAAATCCCCTCCCCCCTCCAGCCCAAGCCCAAGCCGGGCGCGTCCCCACGAACCCCCACCCCCTCCAGCCCAAACCCGCGTCCACCCCAAAAAACTCCCACCCCCTCCAGCCCAAGCCCAAGCCTGGCGCGTCCCCTCCACCCCCTCCAGCCCAAACCCGCGTCCACCCCAAAAAATCCCCTCCCCCACCGGGGGAGGGTTAGGGTGGGGGCGTCCCCCATTTGATGACACCCGCCCCTTGCCAACCCCGAATACCACCCCCTAACATAGATCTATCAACTCCAAACCAAATCCCCTCCCCCACCGGGGGAGGGCTAGGGTGGGGGCGTCCCCCATCCCTTTGATAACACCCATCCCTTGCCAACCCCAAGCACCTCGCCCACCCCGCCCACCAAGCCCAAATGGGAGAAAACGGGGGAAAATGGGAGTGAAATCAAAAAAAATCCCGCCCAACCCAGAAAAAATTGCGAAATCCCCCTAGCCCCCCTAAACGACCCCAGCCCCTTTACAGCCGAATACGCAGACAAACGCAACCCCTTTTGTCCTCCTGAGCGCCCCCTTTGTCACCCTGAGCAAAGCGAAGGGTCTCACCGCTCAAGCCGGGATTCTTCCCTTGTCCCACCCTTTTATTTGTGGCGCAACCGTCTGAATCAGGATTCGCCGGATTAGAAAAATCCCGAAAATCCGCTAATCCTGAAAATCCTGATTCAGACAAATAGCCGAAGTAATTTCGCAATTTTCTCCAGCCAGCCCGCCCAGCCAACCCGAATGTCCGAAAAAGTCCGAAAATGTCCGGGAAATCAAAAAAGCCCGCCCCCCGGAGCCGACCCCTTATCAGGATTCGCCGGATTAGAAAAATCCCGAAAACCCTGATTCAGACAAACAGCGAAAGCAATTCCCCTATTTCCTCCAACCAGCCCAAATGTCCGAAAAGTCCGAAAATGTCCGGTAAATCAAAAAAATCCCGCCCCGAAGCCCGACCCCTTACGCCCGACCCCGCAAACCCTCCGCCGCCGCATCAACGCCCGACCCCAAGCGCAAACCCGCGCCCATCAATTTGATGACACCCGCCCCTTGCCAACCCCGAATACCACCCCCTAACATAGATCTATCAACCCAAGCAACCCGCCGCATTCCTAACATACGCCGGAACTGCCGCCGTGATTGCGCCCCGGCGCCGTCATTCCCGCGAAAGCGGGAATCCACAGCCCCGGCCCAATACGGCCTTTGCTCACACCGGAGCATCTGGCCCCCCGCTTTCGCAAGAATGACGGGATGATTCCGACAACATCAACACACGCTAAGAACACCCACCCCGCCGCCAAGCCCAAATGAGAGAGAAATCAAAAAATCCCGCCAACCCAGAAAAAATTGCGAAATCCCCCAAGCCACCCCAAGCCACCCCAGCCCCTTTACAGTCGAATACGCAGACAAACGCAACCCCTTTGCCCCCCTGAGCAAAGCGAAGGGTCTCACCGCTCAAGCCGCGATTCTTCCCTTATCCCAGCCTTTTATTTGTGGCGCAACCATCTGAATCAGGATTCGCCGGATTAGAAAAATCCCGAAAATCCAATAATCCCGAAAATCCTGATTCAGACAAATAGCCGAAGCAATTTCGCAATTTCCCCCCACCAGCCCCACCAGCCAACCCGAATGTCCGAAAAAGTCCGAAAATGTCCGGGAAATCAAAAAAATCTCGCCCCTCGGAAGCGCGACCCCTTACGCGCGAACCCCAAACCATCCGCCGTAGCATCAACGCCCGCCGCCGCAAACCCTCCCAGCCCCTACCCGACAATCGCCAAATCCCCTTGCCCCCTAAGCAACCCCAGCCCCTTTACAGCCGAATACGCAGATAAACGCAATCCCCTCGTCCCAGCCTTTTATTTATGGCGCAACCATCTGAATCAGGATTCGCCGGATTAGAAACATCCCGAAAATCCGCTAATCCCGAAAATCCTGATTCAGACAAACAGCGAAAGCAATTTCGCAATTCCCCCCAGCCAACCCAAATGTCCAGGAATGTCCGAAAATGTCCGGGAAATCAAAAAAATCCCGCCCCCGCAAGCGACCCCTTCCCCCTCCAGAGCAGAGCCAAGCCGGGGGCGTCCCCCATCCCTTTGACAACACCCATCCCTTGCCAACCCCAAGCAACCCACCCACCCCGCCCACCAAACCCAAATGGGAGAAAACGGGGGAAAATGGGAGTGAAATCAAAAAAAATCCCGCCCAACCCAGAAAAAATTGCGAAATCCCCCTAGCCCCCCCGCCCCCCCGCCCAGAGTGCCAGCCAGCGCAAACAATTCCGCAATTTCGCCATCCCCCATACCGCAACAAGTATTACAATTCCGCCCCAAGCCTAGTATCATTAGCCCTCGAGTAACCGCCCTTAACTAACTGCACGGCGCAAGGGCCAAACCGCAATACGGCATTCCGCCGGAGGAGAGCTTGCGGAATCTGGCGAACTTTCTGGTACACCTATTCGGACGCGCCGAAGGCGAGGAAAGCGCTCGCCGCCAGGCCGTTCACGACCGTTGCCTGTACTGCGATGAGCCAATCCGAGATTCCCAATCCTACCTGACCTTTCGCGTTTGCCCCTTCTGCCGCTTCCACTACACCATCACCGCCCGCGAGCGCATCGAACTACTGGCCGACCGGGCGACTTTCAAGGAATCCCACAAATACCTAAGCTCCGTCGCCCCCCTGTCCTTCGCCCATCGCGGACGCTACGGCCAACTGCTGGCCCAAGACCAGAACCGCACCGGCCTGACCGAAGCCGCCGTCACCGGCCGCTGTAAAATCGACGGCGCGGACGTCGTCCTAATCGTCCTCGACTTCTCCTTTATGGGCGGCACGATGGGCAGCGTGGTAGGCGAAAAGGTGGCGACCGCCCTAGAGGCCGCCGCCAAGAGCGGCATCCCCGTGGTGGCCGTCGTTTCCGGCGGCGGCGTGCGGGTTCAAGAGGGCGTGCTGTCCCTCATGCAGATGGCGAAAACCGTCACCGCCGCCAACCGCCTGCGCGACGAAGGCGCCCCCTTTATCGTAGTGCTGGCTAACCCCTCCACCGGACAGGCTTACGCCAGCTTCGCCAACCTAGCCGACGTCATCCTAGCCGAACCCAAGTCGCTCATTGGCCTCTCCCCCCTGCGCACCCTGCGGGAAGCCTCCAGCATCCCCCTGCCTCTGGACGCCCACACCGCCGAAGCCCACGTAGGCCACGGGCTACTGGACAACGTCATTGACCGCGAGGTGCTGCGGGTGCGGCTGTCCGCCCTGCTCCATATCCTGCAAGGCGCCAAGCAAAGCACCCGCCCGGACAAGGCGGAACAAGCCGACCTGTTCCGGGCCGCCGACGAGGAATGTGAGCCGGTAGAGCCGTGGGCCGCCCTAGCCGCCGTCCGCCACTCGGAACGCCCCGCCGCCGCCACCTACTTCCGCCAGATGCTCGACCCCTTCATCGAACTGCGGGGCGACCGCCTCAACAGCGACGACCGCTCCGTAGTGGCCGGCGTCGGCTTCCTGGCCGGGCAGCCCGTCGCGGTTATCGGCCAGCAACGCCGCCCCCTGCTAGAGGGCGAGCGCTATCACGTCTACCCCGACGGCCTCCGCAAGGCCCAGCGGCTCATCGGGCTGGCTTCCCGCTTCAAGCTGCCCCTGATAACCCTGGTTGACACCCAAGGCGCCGACCCCGGCCTAGAGGCCGAGGAGCAGGGCATCGGCAACGCCATCGCCCGCACCCTGTCGGCTATGCTCGACGTCCCAACCCCCATCGTGTCGGTGGTCATCGGCGAAGGCGGCAGCGAGGGCGCCCTCGCCCTAGGACTGGCCGACCGCATACTGATGCAACAGTACGCCGTATATTCCCCCATATCGCTGAACCACAACCTAGCCGGCGCCTTCCACGAACCCCTGCTCGACCGCGAAGCCGCCGACGCCCTGATGCTAACCGCCCAAGACTGCGTAGACCTAGGCATCGCCGACCAAGTAATCCCCGAACCCCAAGGCGGCTCCCACCTAGACCCCCGCGCCGCCGGCGCCGCCCTCCACGGCGCCATCCTCAGAGAGCTCAACAAGCTCGCCCGGATGTCCCAAGGCAAGCTGATGAAGCGCCGCTACGGCAAGTTCCGCCGCATGGGCGAAGCCAGCGAATACTCCCAAGAAGCAATGACCCGCGAAGTAGAACTCCTTATGAGCATAACCCTAGGCGAGCGCCCCCCCACCCGCACCCCAAGAAAAAGAGACACCGACCCCGAACCCCACGAAGCCTACACCGCCACCGACGACTAAGGGCAGGTCTCAAACCTGCCCCCAGCCATTGCCCAAGCGGAATTCGGAATTAGTAGCCGCACTCCCTCCGGCGGGCGTCCAAGAGATCGTTAAGAGAGTTTTCATCCCCTACGACCTGCGCAGCATTGTATGTGCCGTATTGCCGCGTAAGGTCTAATACCCAAGGAAGGCCATTCCGAACTGCGCACTGGACGAATTCCACGGCTACCTGGTATTTATCCTCCTGCGGCGGCGCTTGCGTTGGGAATGGCCCTGGTTCCCTCGTACCCCTCGACGTTGGCGCTATCGTAGTCGTCGGCATTGTCGGCGGTTCGAATTCGTAATCTTGATGTATGGTTGCTTGGAAAGTGACAAACTCCCCGCTGTTTTCTACCTTTTCCGGGTCGGCATCATAGCGGTCCTGCTCCTCTATGGCGTCCTCGATGTCATCCCGGCCTCTCTCGGCGCTGTTTTCACTTCGGAAAACATAGACGCCTGATATCGTGGATTCAAAAACATCGCCGCCCTCGACAGCATCCACGTTGGCTTCACAGCGGTTGATGCCCGAAACATCGAAGTAGTAGCTGCTGTTACAACTGGCGTTACCTCTGAGTACCAATACATCCCCCGTTTTGTCCAGCGCCCTCTTCAGAGCACTGTCGTCATCCACGAACCCGCCCCGGTCGAGAGCTTTCAGGAACTCTTGCACAAACCCTGCGGAGTACACAATGAGTCCCCGGTCTTCCAGCAGGGCTATCTCATTATCATCTCCCCACACCTCGAAGCCGCGGTATTCGCCATCTTTCAAGCCCGGGCCGTCCTCATCATCTCTCAGCGTTTCCCGGATGTCTTCAAAGTCAAAGTTGCCGGAGAAGATAGTGCCGACTAAGTCTCCTCCCCCGAACCCTTGCTGCATCGCATAGTTTACTTCCTCAAGGGCAATGGCTTCACCCATCCAATAGGGCATAGTGTCCGCGTAGACATCCGCCCAGTCTTGCTTCCATTCTTCTGCATCTTCCAAGTCTGAACTGCGGCTGCTCGGCACAGTGAATATTCGGAATCGCATTATTTGTTGGGGAATTCCGTCTGGGAACTCCGTCTGTAGAATGGCGGCGACGTTTTGCACTGTCACGAATGGAGCGTCTTCCAAGATAAGGTCCTGCGGATTATCTCCCTCCCCCGTGCCGCCGCCGATGAAGGGGCCGATGATAGACGCTTCGTAGGTGACCAGTTGGCTGTCTGTTTCAATCTGGTCGAGTATTGTGTCATAGGTGTTTTGCTCCCCTATGGCAACCTCAATATCATCCAGACCGGACTCGGCCTGATTTTCGCTGACGAAAACATAAACGCCTGTCACTTGGCTGGTGGCGGCGTCTCCGCCACTGACCACTTCGGCCAATGCGTCGCAACTGTTCAACGAAGCCTGAAAGAAGTTGCTGTTGCATCCTGAAACACCGTTGATAATCAGCCCTTCAGACCTGTCCAACGCCTGCCTCAGTGCGCTGGAGTCGTCCGCGATGCCCCTGTCGGTGTCGAGAGCTTTCAGCAGGTCTCGCGCAAAAGCGCCGACCACAAGGACTCCGTCGTCTTCCAGCAACGCAATCTCGTCGTCCCATATCTCGAAGGAGAGGTACGTGTCTGAGTCGCTGCCAGCATCCTCAAGGGAATCGCGGATGTCGGCAAACACAAATTGGCCCGTGAAAACCCAGCCCAGAGCTTTCCCATCGGCATCCGTTTGGAGCGCCGCAACGGTTATGTCATCGAGTCCAATGGCGCCCGATACCTTCGAGAAATCATCGGCCCATTTGTTCCGCCAGCGGTCCTTCCAGTCTTCCGGGTCGTCGGGGTTAATCCCTGGCAGTCCCAATGAACTGAAGCTCGCCAGTTGGGAGGGAATTTCCGGGGAGGCCAGAATCGCGGCGACATCAACTATCGCCACGGATGAGGCTCTGTTGAGGATGAAGTCCTGTGGGAATGTCCTGCCGCCTCCTCTTGCGAACAACACCACGGCAACGACGGCGACGATAGCGATGACGGTGCCGCCCGCGATGCCGAGGAACTTCTTGTTCCCCAGCAAGCCTCTCGAGGGTCCCCGCGACCCTCCGCCGGGCGCGGGCTGCGGCGCCGGGACAGAATCCGCCGGGTCAGAGTCGGGGGGGGGGGGGGGGGGGGGGGTAGCTGGAGTTGTCATTTGGAGAAACCTCGCGTGACTTATTTTGAGTATCCAATCGCCGGATATGCGCTACAGCGCATAAACAACAGGGGCATTTTATTAAAATGCCCCGTTTTGTCAACCTTTTCTGCGGAAAACGAGCAATTACGTCGCCTCGCGCCCGAACTCCCGCAGGCTACGGCGCAATTCTGCGGCGATGTCCGAGTACTCCTCGCGCACCTCTTCGTCGGCCAGCACCGTGGGCATTTCGTTGTTGCGGTAGGACGACCGCAAGGCCATGCTGCCCAAGTAAGGGGCGTCCACCTCGGCGGCCAGGGCGCGGCCCCCGCCTTGCCCGAAAATGTCGCCGGTGTAGTTTTCCACTACCCCAACCACATTCAGGTTCAGCTTGCGAATCATATTGATGCAGCGTTTGGCGTCCAGCACCGCCAAGTCCTGGGGGGTGCTTACCACCACGAAGCCGTCCATCGGCAGGGTCTGCATCACCGTCAGCGGCGAGTCCGACGTGCCGGGCGGCAGGTCTACCACCAGATAGTCCAGCTCGTCCCACTCGGTGGTCTGAAGGAACTGGTTGATGGCGTTGTGAATCATCGGGCCGCGCCAGATGATGGCCTCTTCCGCGTTTTCCTGAAAAAAGGCCATAGACACGACTTTAACGCCCCACTGCTCGGCCGGGATGATTTGCCCGTCCACGTAGTCGGGCCGGGCGGTAGCGGCCAGAACGTTGGTGACGTTCGGGCAGTCTATATCAACGTCGAGGATGCCGACGCGGGCGCCCTCCTTGGCCAGCGTTACCGCCAGGTTCACCGCCACGGTGGTTTTGCCGACGCCGCCCTTGCCGCTGTAGACGCCGACTTTGGTTTTGATTTTGCCCAGCCGCTCGCCGATTTGCCGCTTTTGTTGCCAGTTGCGCTTGATTTGCTCCAGACGCGCGTTCTGGGCATTCTGCTGGGGGGTGGACATAGCTCTCCCGCCGCGCTGCTGAATAGGGGTTCCGGGACGCCCCCGCCCTGGCTATCCCCCGCCTGTCATTCTGAGCAAAGCGAAGAATCCCGGCTTGGGCGGTGAGACCATTCGCTTCGCTCAGGGTGACAAAGGGGCCGCTCAGGGCGATAAAAGGGATTGCTCAGGCCGGGGCTAGATGCCCAACTGGTTGCGGGCTTCCTCGCTAATCAAGTCCGGCGACCACGGGGGGTCGAAGACCATTTCAATCTGCACTTCCTCCACGCCGTCCAGTTCCTGGATGGCCCATTCCGCCTGCTGGCCGATGTACGGCCCCATCCCGCAGCCGGGGAAGGTCAGCGTCATCTGCACGTAAACGTCCGACTCGCTCACCTGAACGTCGTAAATCAGCCCCAAGTCAACCACGTTCACCGGGATTTCGGGGTCGTACACCGTCCTGAGCGCATCCAGCACCTCGTCCTTGCTCACAACTGCTGCTGCCACGTTAGCCTCCTCTGCGCCGCTGTCATATTTGGATTATAGCAAGAATTCGCGGGATAGGGGCGAGTTTCAGGCCAGCCAAAGAGCCTTTCGATTCTTTGTCTGAATCAGGATTTACCGGATTTGGGGATTTTCAGGATGTTTCCAATCCGGTGAATCCTTTAATCCGGTAAATCCTGATTCAGACAATGCCCCAAGAACCGAAAGACCCTGAGATGCGCCCCTAGGGAATCAGCAGCACCTTGCCCGTTGTGGCCCGGCCCTCCAGCAGTCGGTGGGCTTCGGACGCTTCGGACAAGGGCAGTTCGTGGCCGATGTGCAGCTTGAGTTGGCCGTCGGCCACCCAGCCCAGCACGTCGCTGGCCCGCTGCTCCAGTTCGGCGCGGTTGACGGTGTAGTCGCCGAGGCCGGGGCGGGTCAGGTAGAGGGAACCGGCGGCGAACATTCGGGGGTCTATGGGGTCGGGGTTGCCGCTGGCCGCGCCGTAGAGGGCCATCACGCCCCGCCGTCCCAGGCAGCTAACGCTCTGATGGAAGGTGGTCTTGCCCACGCCGTCATACACTACCCGCACCCCCTCGCCGCTAGTGGCTTCCTTGACTACCTCGGCGAAGTCCTGCTCAGTGTAGTTGATGGCGTGGTCGGCCCCGGCCTGGCGTGACAATTCGGCCTTTTCCTCGGTGGATACCGTGGTGAAAACATAGCCGCCCAGCATCTTTATCATCTGGGTAAGAATCAGGCCCATTCCGCCCGCTCCGGCGTGGACGATTACCCGGTCGCCCGGCTGGACGGCGTAGGTGGAATGGCAAAGGTAGTGGGCCGTCATACCTTGCAGCATCGCCGCCGCCCCCGCCTTGGCGTCCAAGCCGTCCGGCCGCCGGATGAGCCGCCAGGCCGGAACCAGCGCCTGCTCGGCATAGGAACCGTTGACGCTACAATAAACCACCGCGTCGCCCGCTGCCACCTCGCTGACGCCGCCGCCCACGGCGGTCACCACCCCCGCGCCCTCGACGCCGATGGTGCGGGGCAGCGGCGGGCCGGGGTTGATGCCGGCGCGGCTGTAAACGTCGGTGTAGTTGACCCCCGCCGCCTGTATTTGCACTACCGCTTCGCCTTCTCCGGGGGTTGGGTCGGCGACATCCTGATACTGCATCGCCTCTGGCCCGCCGAAATCATTGATTTGGACTGCCTTCATAATCCGTACCCTCCTGTTGCTGCCATGCTGTTGTTTCCGGGTTTGCTGAATCTGGTTCCTGCGATGTTGGCTACCGGGTAAAGAAATTGAGGAATGCGGCGGCCAAGGCGCCGAATCCCACCGCGCCCACGGCCCAGACGGAATAGAGCAGCCGGTCAATCCGCCGGTTGGTGGCGTCTATCCGCTCGTTAGTGTGCGCGTTGGTGGCGTCAATGCGCTCGTTAATGCGGTCGTTGATGGCGTCAATGCGCTCGTTGGTGGCGTTAATCTGGCGGGTAATCTCGGCGACCTGCTGAATGAGAGTATCCAGCAAGCGATTGGTGGCTTCCTGTGTAGCCTCCATCCGGGCCAGCGTCACTCGGAAATCGTTCAGCGTTTCCCGGAAGACATCCATTGTTCCCTGCATCTTGCCTTGCGTTTCCTGAATCTCGCTTACCGCGGTTTCTAGGCGTCCCAGCCTCTCGAACACGCCGCCCGGCTGCGGGCTATCGCCGTTGGTTGTCATCGCGTCTACCCCTTTTGAGAGCATCCCGCCCCGATTATAGCACGGCTTGGCTACGCCCCTGCGCCGCTTGCCGGAAATGGGGCCGGGCAGAGGCATTCCCAAATTGCCAATCATTCCCGAAACTGATACTATCCTATGGCGCTTTTCCGAGGGCGTGAATTTGATCGCAAAACAGGCGTTGGCAGTGTCATACCGTACAGGATTGCCGGTAAGGGGGCAGACGCGCAACGCGGTTGGCAAGGCACAGCGAGGAACCGATGGCAGAGAGCTTCCTGGATTTCGTAAAGAGCCTCCCGGAGCAGGGAAACGTCCGAACCGTTAGCCTAGAAGAGCTGGACGCGGATGCGAACAAGTTCGGACGGGTCACCAGCACGGGCGGACGCAGCTTTTACTCCAACGTCCGCAACCGCAGCGCCGGCGTGGCGGTGGTTTTCGGCGGCGACCGGGTTGCCACCAAGAATTTCAACCCTACCCAGCAGCGCATCAGCGAGCGCCGGGAGCAGACGCTTGAGGAAGTCCGCAAGTACCTGTTGCGGGCGCCCCTACTCCGGGTTCAGCGAACAATCGGCGACAATTCGGAGTTCAACCCCAAGTGCAACCTCTTTCTGTCAGTCCAGCGGGCCGACAATGTGCGTCAAGCCTGCCTCTGGAGCCACACCCTCCGCGATTACGACCCCTCCTCCCCCGGCCCCGACCTCTACGAAGTCTGCATCCCCGAATGGCCCGAAAACGAGCGCCAGGTGCTGGTTTTTCCCGAGGAAAACCTCACAGTAATTCTAGGGATAGACTACGTTGGCGAAGTGAAAATGGGCTTCCTGCGTATGGCGATGTGGGACGCCAAGGAAGAGGGCCTGCTCAGCCTGCACGCCGGTTCCAAGGTGGTGGCCGCCCAGCAGCCCGACGGCAGCTCCAAGCGCTACGGGATGCTGTTTTTCGGGCTTTCCGGCACCGGCAAGACCACCCACGCCTGCCACGGCCACGATATGGGAGCGCCCGGCGAGGTGATGGACATTTTGCAGGACGACATCGTGGCCTTGGGCAAGGACGGGCGGGCCCTAGGCACCGAGCGCGGCTTCTACCTCAAGACCGAGGGAATGAACCCCGATACGCAGGCACTCATTTACGGCGCCCTGCGTTCCCCCGAAGCCCTTTTCGAGAACGTGATGCTGACCCACGACGGCGAAATTGACTACTCCGACCTGTCGCTGGGCGGCAACGGCCGGGCCGTCATTCCCCGCAGCAGCTTCGGCGAACACGTGGGCGGCGACATCAACCTGCCGTCCCTGGACCAGCTCGACGGTATGGTGGTGGCCTTTATCACCCGCCGGATGACCGTTCTGCCGCTGGTGTCGCGCCTCACCCCCGAACAGGCCGCCGCCGCCTTTATGCTGGGCGAAAGCGTGGAAACCACCGCCGGTGACCCGCGCCGCGCCGGAGAGTCGGTGCGCGTCGTCGGCACCAACCCCTTCCTCATCGGCTCCGAGGCCGACGAAGGCAACTGGTTCTACGATTTCCTCAAGAACAATGAAGACAAGGTGCAGTGCTACCTGCTCAACACCGGCGGCGTGGGCGAGATTCTGGAGCGCGACGAGCAGGGGCGGGCCACAGTCAAGCAGCCGGTCACCCGGGTTCCCATCCCGGAAATGTCGGCTGTGATTCGCGGCATCCTTCGCAACACTGCCCAATGGGGCGAAGACCCGCTCTTTGGCACTGAGGTTCCGGTTTCGGTGGAGGGGTTCGACATCGGGAAATATGACCTGTCCAACTTCTATACCGACGAACAGATTCAGGAGTACGCTGACCGTCTGAAGGAAGAGCGCCGGGCCCACTTGTCCGGCTTCCCCGGCCTGAACCCGAAAATTATGGAAGCCTGCAACTAGCCAACGGAATCAATAATCGGCAGCCGGGCGGTTCCCGCCAAAAATTGGCGGCGCCAACCCGGCGGAGGTAAGTCCGTGACAACCGACGCCACCCCCAAAGTCTCCGAAGCCCTTGCCAAGTTCGAGACTGAATCGAAGAAGGCAAAGAAAGTTACCAAGGAAGGTTCTCTGGAGTTGCGGAAATTCGTGGCTTGGAGCGGCGACCGGGAGGTTGGCAGGGTCACGCCCGAACACATAAACCAGTACGCCGTGCGAATCGGGCAGAGCGGCGCCGACTCCGCCCAGCAGCGGCTTCTGCCCATCCGGGCTTTCCTGGACTTCTGGAAGGAACAGGGCTGGACTGACATCCGTTTGGCCTCGCACCTGCGCCCGCCCCGCAGCAAGACCGCGGGCGCATCCCGCGCCGCCGCCCGTACCGGCCCTCACGCCGGAGAGGGGCGCACCTACCTTTCTCAGGAGGGCTACGACCGCTTGGTGGCCCTGCTGGATGAGCGCAAGAACGACCGCATCGCCGTTACCGAAGAGATAAGGCGGGCAATGGCCGACAAGGACTTTCGGGAGAACGCCCCGCTGGACGCCGCCAAAGATCGGCAGGGACGCATCGAGGCGGAAATCCGGGAACTGGAATCCAGCCTCGCCAGTGCCCAAATCCTGCCGGAAAACAGCGACGGCCTGATTACCCGCTCCGCCGTCGGCGCCCGTATGACCCTTAAGGAAGGCGCCAGCGGCAAGATTTTCCACTATACGCTGGTGGACGTCCGCGAGGCCGATGTCCGGCTGGGCCGGATTTCCACCCAGTCCCCGGTAGGCCAGGCCCTCCTCGACCGCAGCGTCGGCGAGGAAGTAGTCATAATAGTTCCCAACGGCACCCGAACCTACATAGTGCAGGACATAACCGGGTCATAAACGGGAAATAGCCGGGCCGGAAAAGACGGCTGAAAAGCGCCCGCGAAAACCCGTCCGTATCAGGCTTGCCGCCCGCCCATCTTGAGCTTGTCGAAGGATGGGCGGGTGGCAAGCCCCTTTTTGCCCCCGGCGGTTAGGTGTTGAGCTTGGCAACCTCGGCTACGATGTCATTGGGGTCGGGCAGTTGGCCCGGCACGTAGGTTTCGCGGAACCGGACGATTCCGTCCTTGTCCACGATGATGATGGCCCGGTTGCCGGCACCGCGCTCCTCGTTCCAAAGCCCGTAGGCTTGGGTGGCCTCACCCTTGGGGTGGAAGTCGGAAAGCTCCGGGTAGGGCAGCCCGCCCATAGCGGAACTCCAGGCGCGGTGGGCGTGTACGGTATCGCAACTGATGCCCAGAACCTGGGCATTATTCTCCTCGAACCGGCTGTGAGCCTGCCGGAACAGGGTGGCCTGGCTGGTTCAACCGGCGGTGAAATCGAAAACGTGGAAGGAAAGCACCACCGTTTTCTCGCCGCGATACTGGCTGAGGGTAATATCTCCATGCTCTGGAGAGGGCAGCTTGAAATCTGGGGCAACGTCGCCAACTTCTGCGGGCATAACCACACTCCTTTGGATTCCGGCGGGGGCCGTCAGCCCGCCGCCGCAACGATTATACCCCACAATACGCCCTTTTGCCTTTTCCTTGCCGCCCGCCTGCGGTGTTATACTGGCCCGGTGGCGGATATGACAGCATTAAGCGAGAAAATTGCGAAATTACTTCCGCTGTCTGTCATTCTGAGCAAAGCGAAGAATCCCGGCTCGGGCGGTGAGACCCTTCGCTTTGCTAATGGTAACAAAGGGGATTGCTAAGGGTGGCGAAGGGAAATTTCGCAATTTTCTCATTAAGCGTCGGCAGGGGCTAGGGGTTTGGCGTGGAGGTGGTGTTTGACCGCGGCGTATATGTTCCCGAACTGGACTTGTGGCTCGATTCGCGCCGCAAGCGAGATTTCAGCGTCATATCCCACGCCCATTCCGACCACACCGGGCGGCACCGGCGGCCCGTGGTCACCCCCAACACCCTGCTGTTGCTGCGCGATTACCTGAAGGGCGCCGACCCCGTCGTTCTACCCTACGGCGAAACGCTGGATACCCCGGCCTGTAGCATCACCCTGCACCCGGCGGGCCACTGTTTGGGTTCGGCCCAAACGCTGGCCGTCGCCAAGTCCACCGGCGAGCGGCTGCTCTACACCGGCGACATCAAAACCCGCCCCAGCCCCACCAACGAGCCGCTCCGTGCCGTTGAATGCGATACCCTAGTCATCGAATCCACCTACGGGCATCCCGGCTACGCATTCCCCTCTCAGGAACAGACCCTTGCCACCGCCTCGCGCACGCTGCGGGCCTGGCTGTCCCGCGGGGAGCGTCCCGTGGCCCTGGGCTGGCGGCTGGGCAAGGCGCAGGAACTGCTGTATCACCTGCTGGCCGACGGGTTCGAGGTAGTGGCCGAACCGGGAATATATCAGGCAGTGGAAGCCTACCGCGAGGGCGGGGTCAGTTTCCCCGGCCGGGTGGCGTCCTTTGACGGCCACTGGCCCGAGGGCGCGGTAGCCCTATTCCCGCCGGGCCGCCGCTCCCCATCCCTATCCGGCTACCGCCGTCTGCGGACTATGGAGCTTACCGGATGGGCCGCGTCAGGCGCCGCTGCCCCCTGGCACAGAGCGGCCGACGCCAGCCTGCCCTTCAGCGACCATGCCGACTACAACGACCTGCTGGCCTACGTGGAAAGGGTGAAACCCCAACGGGTCTATACAGTCTACGGCTTCCCTGACCTAGCCGCCAAACTCCGCCAAATGGGCTACCCGGCGGTGCATCTGGACGGCAAAGGGGCCAACGGCGCCGGGGGCTTCCAGATGCGGCTGGTGTGACGGGCGGCCAGGTTAAATGGATTTTCGGCTGACGGATTCGCCCGTCGGCATGGCCCGCTAAAGCCGCGCCCGCTCCTCGATGAGAACGTCTCCGCCATCCCAAACCTGCATGGTAATGGTGTTGTTCTCGAGAAGGGACATTCCGATGGCCGATTCGCCCGCTGTCTGAAGAACTGTTACTTGGGTCTGCCCCCCATGCCACAACGCCGTCCCTACATAGGTGTACATAAATACGCCGTCGCCATTCCCGAGGATAGTAAAGCGGCGTCCCGACAGTACCAGCCCCAATCGCCGAATCGCGGCCAGCGGTAGTGCAATATCCCCGTCGAAGCCTGTGTCCAAAATGCACTCGAAACGATGGAGACCACCCGCAGCATCTTGAATCTCAACGTATACTGTCGCTTCGAGAAGCCAGTTAATCCTTCCGTTAATCATTGTCTGGCAACCTGTACTTCCAGCCCATGCGGTAGGCGGCCCTAAATCCAATCCGTATGCCGTACAATACGCCCTCTGGCCGCCGTTCAAGCAGACGTTTTGAAGCTAAGGCATCCCGCTTGTCTATCTCGTAGTCGCCTGTCTCGACGTCAATTATCACGAATTTTCCGTGATGGGTGTCCTCTACTAGGTCCTTGATTTGTTCCCGGTATATCGTTTCTCCACGGGCGGCTATTTCATTGGCGGATTCCGCATCGCTTGTCAATGTCCCCCTCCTTTCTGTGTTGGTAATCATTTTAACCTGATTTAACCATCGTGAAAATAGTAACTATAACGGTGGGGGCGCACAACCGCGCACCCCCGCCGTTCCAAGCCTGTTGATTGGATTTCCTAGTCCGGCGTTGAGCCCAGGGCCGGGACGTTGGCCGATTCGTCCGAGGCCAGTTGGCGGTTTACGGCGCTCAGGTAGGCTTTGGCGCTGGCTACCACTATGTCGGTGTCCGCGCCGCGGCCAGTGTAGGTTTTGCCGTCCTTTTCGATGCGGATGGTGACTGTGCCGAGAGAGTCGCGGCCCTCGGTGGCGGCCTGCACGTTGAAGTCCACCAGCCGGTTGGCGACGCCGATGGCGCGGTCTACGGCGTTGCAGATGGCGTTGACCGGGCCGTTGCCGGTGGCGGCGTCGGTGACCGGGATACCCTCGGGGTCAATCAGCCGCACCGTAGCCGTGGCGATGCCGTGGTCGCCGCCGCTGAACTGCACCTGATCCAGCGAGTAGCTTACCGGCTCGCTGGATTCCCGCGATTCCTCGTCCATCAGGATTTCTAGGTCGCGGTCGGTGACCTCGCGCTTGCGGTCGGCCAGTTCCTTGAAGGACTCGAACACCCGGGAAACCTCATCGCGGGAAAGCTGGTAGCCTAATGCCTCCAAGCGGGCTTGCAGGCCGGCGCGGCCGCTGAGCTTGCCCAACACTAGGCTGTTGCCCGGCACGCCCACCCGCTCCGGCTGCATCACCTCGTAGGTCGAGCGGTCTTTCAGCACGCCGTCCTGGTGAATGCCCGAAGCGTGGCGGAAGGCGTTTTCGCCCACCACCGCCTTGTTGGACTGCACCGACATTCCGGTGATGCGGCTTACCATCCGGCTGGACGGGTAAATCTGGGTAGTGTCAATGCCGATGTCCAGCCCGAAATGGTCTTTGCGGGTGTCTAGGGCCATTATGATTTCTTCCAGAGAGGCGTTGCCGGCCCGCTCGCCGATGCCGTTGATGCAACCCTCGACCTGCCGCGCCCCGGTTTCGATGGCGGTCAGGCTGTTGGCGACGGCCAGCCCCAAGTCGTTGTGGCAGTGAACGCTGAGAACCACGTTTTCGATGCCCGGAACGTTGGTCTGAATGTTCCTGAGCAGGTTGGCGAACCCGGTAGCCGACGGGATGGCGTAGCCCACGGTGTCGGCGATGTTGATGGTGGTGGCCCCGGCCCGTATCACCTCGGACAGCATCTGGTACAGGTATTCCGGGTTGGTGCGGGTGGCGTCCATAGGCGAAAACTCGACGTCGGGGCAGTAGCCCTTGGCCCGCTCCACCATAGTGACGGCCATTTCCATCACTTCCTCGCGGTTCTTGCGGAGCTGGTGCATCTGGTGAATCTCCGAGGAGGAGAGGAACACGTGGATGCGGGGCCGCTCGGCGTGCTGCACCGCCCGCCAGGCTTGGTCAACGTCGTTGGGATGGGCCCGGGCCAGAGAGGCGATGATCGGCCCCTTGACTTCTTTGGCGATGTTGGACACCGCCTCGAAATCGCCGGGGGAGCTGGCGGCGAACCCGGCCTCGATGATGTCCACCTGCATCCGCTGCAACTGCCGGGCGATTTCCATTTTTTCGGTGCCGGTCATACCGATGCCTGCCGACTGCTCTCCGTCGCGCAGGGTGGTGTCCAGAAGCAAAACTTTGTCGTTAGCCATCTCTTTCTTTTCCTCAAGTTTCCTTTCTGAATTAGTGTTCGGGAATGCCGCTGCCGCTAACTGCGGTGTTCAGAAAGGCTTGGCAGGGGCGCGTAGTCCACCGCAGCCAGCCCGGCCAGGACCAGCGTGCGATGGTGAACTACACTCATCGTCTCCTGCTGCATAAATTTCTCCTTGCCGGAGCGAGTGAGCGCAGAGGGGTGAGGAGTGGCGGGAAATGCGTTCCCCCTCTTTGCTCACTTCTTTTCCCGCACTCCTCTACTTGGGGTCCATCCAGGGCATCATTGCCCGCAGTTCCTTGCCGATGGTTTCGATGGGGGCGGTCTGCGCCGCTTCGCGCATAGGGACAAAGCGGGGGCGGCCCTCGTCGTTTTCAGCGATCCATTCGCGGGCGAAGGTGCCGTCCTGAATCTCTTTCAGCACTGCCCGCATATTCTCGCGGACGTGTTCGTCAATGATGCGGTTGCGGCGGCTGAGCGAGCCGTACTCGGCGGTGTCGCTGACCGAGAAGTGCATATAGTTGTGGCCGCCCTGATACATCAAGTCCACAATCATTTTGAGTTCGTGCAGGCACTCGAAATAGGCGATTTCCTGCGGGTAGCCGGCCTCTACCAGCGTCTCAAAGGCGGCGTTGACTAGGGCGGTTACGCCGCCGCAGAGGATGGACTGCTCGCCGAACAGGTCGCTTTCGGTTTCGTCCTTGATGGTGGTTTCCAGCACGCCGGCGCCGGTGCAGCCGATGCCCTTGGCGTAGGCCAGGCCGATTTGCTTGGCGTTGCCGGTGGCGTCCTGGTGGACGGCCAGCAGGCTCGGCACGCCGACGCCCTCGACGAACAGCTCGCGCATCCGGTGGCCGGGGGCCTTGGGGGCCACCATCATCACGTCCATATCATCGGGCAGCACGATTTCCCGGTAATGGATGCTGAAGCCGTGGGCCACCATAAAGGCGCTGCCCGGCTTCAGGTTGGGGGCGATTTGCTCCCGGTAGATGCGGCCCTGGACGTGGTCGGGAATGACCATCATCACCACGTCGGCCTCTTTCGCCACCTCCGGCACATCGGCCACCCGCAGCCCGGCGCCCTCGGCGACGGCGATGCTGGAACTGCCGGGATACAGGCCCACTACCACGTTCTGGCCGTTGTCTTTCAGGTTCAGGGCGTGGGCGTGACCCTGGCTGCCGTAGCCGATGATGCCGATAGTCTTGTCGGCGAGGGTTGCCAGGTCGGCGTCCTGGTCGTAGTAAACGTTTACCATCGTTGCCTGTTCCGTCCTTATTCTTATTTACCCGCTTTTACCCGTTTCGGGAAAGGGCTGTACTCCCTCTCCCTCCGGGAGAGGGCTGGGGTGAGGGTGAGAGTTTATATCCCGCTGTCCATCCGTATCAGACCGTTGGCGCTGGGCGGAATGCCCAAGTTTTCTAGGTCTATGCCGCTTTCCTGCCCGCGCACCATTGCCACCAAGCCGGTGCGCACCATTTCGGTGATGCCAAAGGGACGCAGTAACCCCTCCAGAGAATTCACTTTTTGCTCCCCGCCGGTGATTTCGATTACCAGCGACGAGGTGCTTACGTCCACGATGTTGGCGTCGAACAACTCGGCGAACTGCATAATTTCGCCGCGGCTGGACGGCGTGGTGGTCACTTTAATCAAGGCCAGCTCCCGGGCCACCACCTGATGAGTTGAAATGTCGGATACCTCAATGACGTCAATTAGTTTGTCAAGCTGCCGGGTGACCTGCTTAATGGTTTCCATATCGCCGTTGACCACGAATGTCATACGGGAAAGGCCCGCCCTTTCGCTGCGCCCGACGGCCAGGCTGGCGATGTTGAAACCACGGCGGCGGAACATACTGGCGACGCGGGTTAGGACGCCGGGCTTGTCTTCCACCAGCGCGATAATGGTGTGCTGCTCCGGCCCGGACGCGCTCTGCTCCCCTTTGTTGGCGGGTTGAACCATGCTAGTAGGGGCCTCCTCTGGCCGGCTGTTCTTCAATCATTTCATGCACCGATTCACCGGCGGGAATCCAGGGGTAAACCTGCTCGTCGGACTTCACCACGAAATCTATGATTACCGGGCCGGAAACCTCCATAGCGTGGCGGACGGCGTCGTCCACCTCTTCCTTGCGGGTCACCCGCATCCCTTCGATGCCGTAGGCCGCCGCCAGCTTGACGAAATCGGGGTTGCCGGAATACTCCACGGCGTAGTATTCCCGGTCATAGAACACGTCCTGCATCTGTTTCACCATCCCCAAACTCTGGTTATTGAGGATGGCGAACTTGATGTCTACGTTATTCTCCACGGCGGTAGCCAGGTCGCACATAGTCATCTGGAAGCCGCCGTCACCGGCCACCGACCACACCGTCTTGTCGGGGCGGCCCATACGGGCGCCCAAGGCCGCCGGCACTTCGTAGCCCATAGAACCCAGCCCGCCGGACGTTATCAGCGTATTGGGTTCCTTGAACTTGCAATGCTGCGCCGCCCACATCTGATGCTGACCCACGCCGGTGACCACGATGCAGTCGCCCCCGGCCACCTCGGAAAGCCGGTTCAGCACGTATTGGGGCAGCAGCTCCTCGGATTCGCGGATGTAGAGCGACGGATGCTGCGCCTTTAGCTCGTCCAAACGGCGGATCCAGTCGAGATGCACAGTGGGCTGCACCAGAGGAATCAACTGGTTCAGCACCTGCTTTAGGTCGCCCACCACCGGAACCGTGGCCTTGACGTTCTTGTCCAGCTCCGAGGCGTCCACGTCTATATGCACAACCTGAGCGTTGGGGGCGAAATCGCGCAGCCGCCCGGTCACCCGGTCGTCAAAGCGCATCCCCAAGCCGATTAGCAGGTCGGCCTGGTCAATGGCGAGGTTGTTGTAGGCCATCCCGTGCATCCCCGGCATACCCATATTCAGCACGTGGGCGGTAGGAATGGAGCTGATGCCCAGCAGGGTGGTTATGACCGGAATCTGGGCTTTTTCGGCCAGCTCAATCAGCTCGCGGTAGGCTTGGGAAATAAGCACGCCATGCCCGGCCAGAATGACCGGACGCCGGGCCCGGTTGATGAGTTCGGCGGCTTGGGCCACCTGCCGCGCCGGGGCCGCGCCGGGGGGATGATAGCCGGGCAGGTTGGGCATATCCGGCCAGACAAACTCCGTGCGCAAGTCCAGCAGCACGTCCTTGGGGATGTCCACCAGCACCGGGCCGGGGCGGCCGGTGCTGGCGATGTGAAAGGCTTCCTTTATCGCCGGGGCCACGTCCTCCACTTCCATAACCAAGAAATTGTGCTTGGTGATGGGCAGCGTGATGCCGGTTACGTCGGTTTCCTGAAAGGCGTCGCGGCCGATGGCCCCGCGCGGCACCTGCCCGGTAATGGCGACTATCGGCACCGAATCCATCTGGGCGGTGGCGATGCCGGTGACCAGATTGGTGGCGCCGGGGCCGCTGGTGGCCGAGCATACGCCCACCCGCCCAGTGGCGCGGGCGTACCCGTCGGCGGCCATAGACGCCGCCTGCTCGTGGCGCACCAGCACATGGCGCAGCTTCGGATAGTTAGCCATCGCCCCGTACAGCGGCAACACCGCGCCGCCGGGCAGCCCGAAAACGATTTCCACCCCCTCTTTCAGGAGGCTCTCGCAAACAATTTCAGCGCCGCTAAGTTTCATATATCCTGCCACAGGATGAATCGCCGGGATTCGCCGTTCCGGGGTACGTTCCCAACCGGCCGGGGAGTTGGGTATAAAAAAACACCCATCCCTACTGAAGGGACGGGTGAAAGCCCGCGGTACCACCCTTCTTTCCCGATGCGATACGGCAAACGGGACAACTTGACGACGTTTAACGGTGTCAACCGCCGCGCCCTGCTGCCTGCCGACCTTGCGAGGCCGGACAAGAAATCAGGCGGGCCGCTCCCGGGCGAGTTCACGGCACTTCTGCCACCGGCTCACACCACCCGCCGGCTCTCTGAGGCAGGCCGCCGCTACTACTCCCACTCTACGCGGATTCCGTAAAGGGAATCTTAACAGCCCCCGCAACCCCTGTCAACAACCCAGCGCCTTTCAGACGATTGCGAAATCCCTCTTTGTCACCCTGAGCAAAGCGAAGGGTCTCGCCTTTGTCAGGGTTTTTCAATTCTTGGGATAATCGTCTGAATCAGGATTCGCCGGATTAAAGGATTCACAGGATTGAAAAATCCTGATTCAGACAAAGCACCGTAAAGCCCCGGCGCCCCTAGCGGTTCCGGCGTCAAATCAGCATCTCGACGCGGTCGAGTTCGCCCGCGACCGGGTTCACTTGGAACCCCAGCGATTCGAGGGCGGTAACGCCCATAATTGTGGGGTCGCCATCGTCGCCGAAAACCACGGTTACGCCTGCCACTTCACCGGCGTAGGCCATATTAACCGTTCCGGTGGCGCGGGTAATAACACCGCCGAAACCTCTCAGCCTCCGCTGGCCCATTCGCGGGATTCCCAAACGCTCCAGCAGGCCGGCCGGGAAAACGCTGAGCATGGCCCCGGTATCCACCAGTGCGCGGACTTCCTCGGCCCTGCCGGCCTCCGACGGATTGGACAAGCTAACAGTGACGTGAACGAAACCCATAGCGCACGGCCCCCGCGTACTTTGCTCCAATCCTACCATACTCGGATATTCGTCTGAATCAGGATTTGCCGAATTAAAGGATTCACCGGATTGAAAAATCCTGAAAATCCGCAAATCCGGCAAATCCTGATTCAGACAAAGAATCGTAAAGCCCCGGCGTCCCGCGCGGTTCGGCGTCAAATCAGCATCTCGACGCGGTGCAGCGTTCCATCCACCGGATTCACGTGGAAGCCCAGCGTTTCCAGCGCCGTTACGCCCATAATGGCCGGGTCGCTTTCGTCACCGAACACCACATTTATGTCCGCGATTTCGCCGCCATAGCTTATTTCGGCGCCCCCGACATCCCTAGTTACTACGCCGCCGAATCCCCGGAATCGCCGCTGCCCCCTTCGCTGAATGCCCAGACGCTCCAGCAGTCTGGCCGGGAAAACGCTGAACGTGGCCCCGGTATCCACCAGCACCCGGACTCCCTCGACACTGCCGGGTGCCGACGGATTGGACAAGCCGACGTTGACGTGAATAAAACCCATAGCGTTCAGCCCCGCATCATTTATTCCAATTTTACCAGACTTCGGACTGCGGGAACGCTGCGGGAATCGCGCCCTATGTTGGCTGCCCCGCCTATCCGCGCCGGGCCGATTTCCACAGGAACGCGCCGGTGCTGCCCAGCACCAAGGGGTTGAGGAAGGACACCAGAAGCCAGCCCGTGTTTTGCGCTTCAGAGGCGGACTCCCCCATCAGCAGGGAGAACCATAGCGGGAAATACAGGATGGGCAGGGCCAGCGTGGCGTAAAACGCCGCCTGAACCGCCATATATTGCCCGGCGGGCGCGTCGCCGGAACGCCCCACACTCCGCTTGTGGGCGCAGACCACCGCCACCGATACTAGTACGCCCATCGCAGTGCAGTAGTTCATCACGTCCCAGACTTGCTGGGGCGGGAAAACACCGGCGTACAGGCCGCTGAATATAGCTTGCAGGGTGTAGAGGACGGCGTAACCGAACAGCGCCGCCCCCGCCGCTTTCTTTATACCCGGCATTGACTTAACCCCTCGGCGCCTTAACCCCTTGAAAATAGTAGGCCGGGACGAGCCGCGTCAGGACTCGGAAGCCTCGCGCCACAGGCGGCAGCCGGTGACGCCCAAGGCCAGGGGCAGCAGCGTGTTCAACGTCGCCCAGATTATCCAGACCCGGTGGTTGTCCAGCTCCGCCCCGAAAACCAGCGTCGAAAACCAGTTGTGCAGGAACAGAATCGCTAAGGCCGCAGTGGTGTAGAAAACCACATTGGCTTCCAGATACCGCCGGGTGATGCCCTCGCCGCTGTCGCGCCCGTCCACCGTCCGCTTGAACCGGAAGTTGACGTCCAGCGCCAGAGGCAAGGCAATGACCATCAGAATGTCCAGCACGCCCCAGATGTTCCCCGGGTCGTAAGATTCGGCGTGCCAGGGGTTGATGATAAAGTAGAGGGCCATCGCCACGGCGACGCCAATCAAGTAAACTGCGCCCAGCCGTTTCAGCACTGCCATAGCCACCTCGGTTGACGCTCAGTATGCCGGCCCGTCGCCCGGCGGGGCGAATCCGGCGGCTTAGGCGTACATTGTGCCATTGGCGTATGCTAAAATACCTGCCCCGGATACCCGGTGTTTTGCGGAATTATCATTCTTCGGGCCTTTAGGCTTTGCGCCTTCGGGCCAATGGACTTGCCCTGTGACTGAGCGCATTCTTGTCGCCGTAGCCTGGCCCTACGCCAACGGCCCGCTGCACTTGGGCCATGTGGCCGGCTGCTACCTGTCCGCCGACATATTCGCCCGTTATCACCGGCTCAAGGGCAGCCGCGTGCTGATGGTGTCGGGCAGCGACACCCACGGCACCCCCATAACCATCCGCGCCGACCAAGAAGGGATTACGCCCGCCGAGGTGGTGGAGCGCTACCATGCCCTGTTCCTAGAATCGTGGGAAAAGCTGGGCATATCCTTTGACCTGTTCACCCATACCAACACCGCCAACCACGAGTCCATAACCCACGACATATTCAGTACGCTGCTGGAAAAGGATTACATCTACACCGATAATATGCTGCTGGCCCACTGTCCGCAGTGCGTCCGCTTCCTGCCCGACCGCTACGTAGAGGGCGTCTGCCCCCACTGCGCCAACGCCCGGGCCCGCGGCGACCAGTGCGACGCCTGCGGGCGCACCCTGGACCCCCGCGACCTGCTGGAGCCGCGCTGCGCCCTCAGCGGCGACACCCCGGAGTTCCGCGAGTCGGAGCATTTCTTCCTGCGGCTGTCGGCCTTTCAGGAACCGCTGCTGGAATGGGTCTGCCAGCAATCCCACTGGCGGCCCAACGTGCTTAACTTCACCCGCCGCTTTCTGTCCGACGGCCTGCGCGACCGCGCCATCTCCCGCGACCTCGACTGGGGCGTTTCCATTCCGCTGGAAGGCTACGAATCCAAGAAAATCTACGTCTGGTTCGAGGCCGTCATCGGCTACCTGTCGGCGGCGGTGGAATGGGCCCAGCTCCAGGACGCGCCGGAAAGCTGGCAGGATTTCTGGAAAGACCCGGAAAGCCGCGCCTACTACTTCATCGGCAAAGACAACATCCCCTTCCACAGCATCATCTGGCCGGCGATGATTATGGCCTACGGCAACGGCCTGAACCTGCCCTATGACGTTCCCGCCAACGAATTTCTCAGCCTAGAAAACCGGAAATTCTCCACCAGCGAGAATTGGGCCGTCTGGGTTCCCGACTACTTGGAGCGTTACGACCCCGACCCGCTGCGCTACCTGCTGTCGGTCAATATGCCCGAATCTGCCGACTCCGATTTTTCTTGGGGCGAGTTCGTCCGCCGCAACAACGAGGAGCTGGTAGCCACCTACGGCAACCTAGTCAACCGGGTGCTAACCTTCGCCTACCGCAACTTCGAGGGGCGAATCCCCACCCCCGGCGAGCTGGACGCCGACAGCCAGGCTATGCTGGATTCGGCCCGCGCTGCGATGGACGAGGCGGGCGCCAGCCTAGACGCCTGCCGTTTCAAGGCGGCCATTTCCCGCATATTCGCCCTGGCCCAAGAAGCCAACCGCTACCTAGACGCCCAAGCCCCTTGGCGCAGCATCCGACAAGGCGACGAAGGACGCCAAAGGGCGGCCACCAGCCTTTGGGTGACCATCGGCGTCATCAACTGCCTAAAGACTATGCTCCACCCCTATATGCCGTTCAGCTCCCAGCGGCTCCACGAATTTTTGGGGCAGGACGGACGGGTGGACGATGGCGGCTGGGATTTCGACGCGGCCATAAACGCCGTGGCGGGCGGACGGGATATGCGCCCCCCGTCGCCGCTCTACGCCAAGCTGGAGCCGGAAGTTGTGGAACAGGAAGTTGCCCGGCTGGGCGCCGGAACCGGCTGACCCGGAACTGCTGGATGACCGGAAACCGGCTTACAGGGACGCTGAATGCTGTACGGACTGGATGAACGCGCCGCGGCCATCTATGCCCCGGTTCAGGCCGGGCTGGAGCAGGTGGAGTCCAAACTCAAGGGCCTGGCCCGTCACTTAAATCAGGACAGGGTGAATCAGGACGGCGCCCCTGCCGCCGTCGAAGATCTGCGCCCCCTGCTGGATTACGTGGCCGAAACCGGCGGCAAGCGCGTCCGCCCGGCCATCACGCTGCTGGCCTCCCACTCCTACCCCCACGACCCGGACAAGCTGGTGCTGATGGCAAGCGCGGTGGAGCTGCTGCACCTCGCCACCCTCATCCACGACGACACCGTGGACGACTCCGCCATCCGCCGCGGCCGGGCCACCGTCAGCAGCCTGTGGGGGCATCACGTGTCGGTGCTGTTCGGCGATTACGTATTCGCCACCTCCGCCACCTTTGTTTGCGACACCGAAAACATCCGCATAATGCGCCGCTTCTCCGAAACCATTATGGACTTAGCCAGCGGCGAGCTGATGGAGTATTTCGGCGCCTTTGACCCCACCCAGGCCCGCGAGCGGTACGACGACCGCATCTACCGCAAGACGGCCTCCCTTTTCTGCACCGCCGGAGAATCGGGCGCGGTTCTGGCCGGCGCCCCGGAGAATGAAGTGCAGGCCCTGCGGCGCTACGGCTATCACATCGGCATGGCCTTTCAGGTGGGCGACGACCTGCTGGATTTCCAGGGCGACGAGTCCAACCTAGGCAAGCCCGTAGGCTCCGACCTGCTCCACGGCGTCCTCACGCTCCCCACCATCCTGCTACTAGAGCGCTACCCCAAAGACAACCCGGTAGCGGCCCTGTTCCAGGACCGCGACAACCCGGCCAAGCTACAACAAGTCCTGGATCTGATTAACAACTCCGGCATTATGCGCGACTGCCAAGAAGTAGTGCGCGACTACTGCGACCGCGCCTCCCACGAACTCCAAACCCTCCCCGAAGGCGAAGCCCGCCACTCCCTAGCCGCCCTAGCCGAATACGTCCGCGACCGCCAGCGGTAGCAGCTTGCTTAATTCCGCAACAGGATGGGACTGGTAGTGGAAAACGTTACCGTTAAAAATTTCCGCTGTTTCCGGCAAGATCAGACAGCCCGGCTGGCCCCGCTAACCTTCCTAGTCGGCGAGAACAGTACGGGAAAGACTTCTTTCCTAGCGTTGTTGCGGGTGCTATGGGATGTCGCCTTCCGGGGTGTATCCCCCGATTTTCGTCGGCCGCCGTATGACTTGGGAAGTTTTGAGGACATCGTATATCAGCGAGACGAGCGGAGCCGCCCGGCGGACTCCTTCGAGGCCGGGTTTGATCACCTGCACCCCCTGGCTGACGGCGGAACGGTTAATTTTCAGGCGGTTTTCAAGGAGCGGCAAGGCGTTCCTTTTCCGGTGGTTCGCCATTTTGCCGGAAAAGACGCCTGGATTGAATCTGACTTGGTCGAAGCCGAGAATTTCGTAATCCGGTTCGGCATACATACAGAGAAGTGGGAACGCCGGATTTTTGTCCCGGATCTTTTTGTACAGCAAGCGCAGTTGTTTGAGCTTTTTAATCCGGTTATGTTCTCAAGGTTCGATTCGGAAAGTGGGTCAGCAATTCCCGGCGAACTTTTTGAGACAGAAAAGTGGCACCCCATATACGACTTATTGAGACTGACAAACAGTTATGGGGATTCTTACGCCGGTGCGCCGCTCCGCTCCTCTCCCAAGCGGACATACGACCCTATTCGCCCTTCCCCAGACCCGGGAGGCGAATACATACCTGCATATTTGGCTAATGTATTCCGCCAGGACGCCAATGAATGGCAGTGGCTTAAGGGCAGTCTCGAAAAATTCGGCAAGCAGTCCGGCTTGTTTGACGAGATTCTGGTCAACTCTCTGGGCAATTCTGCCGGTTCCCCTTTCCAGGTGCGTATCAGGAAATATGGAAGTACATCAAAGGGACGTACTCTGAAAGGGCCAGCGCGAAATTTGATGGACGTGGGCTACGGCGTAAGCCAGGCACTGCCGCTCATAATCGGGCTGCTTGCCCCGGAAGCTCCGCGCCTTTTCCTGCTACAGCAGTCGGAGGTTCACCTACACCCCAGCGCCCAAGCCGCCCTTGGCACGCTGTTCTGCTCCATCGCCGGCCCGGGACGTCAGTTGGTCGTGGAAACGCATAGCGACTACATTCTCGACCGCGTTCTACTGGACATTCGCGACCAAAAAACCGAATTAAAGCCGAAGGATGTTTCGATTCTCTACTTTGAGCCGAATGACTTGGACGTGACCATCCACTCGTTGCGGCTGGACGATCGGGCGACTATTGTAGACCCGCCGGACAGTTACCGCCGGTTTTTCATGGATGAGCTCCGCCGTTCCGTTGGGTTGTAAATGTGCGCTATAGTTGACGCCAACGTCAGAGACCAAGTATTTGGCGCCGCTCAGTCGGCGGCCGGAAAATTCTTCCTCGATTGGTTGCTTAAGCCCAAGGGAGGCATATTGGCCTTGGGCGGCAAACTCAGAAGCGAACTGTCTGATGGAGGCAGGAACGAGAATTTTATGAAGGTGTATGGTGAATTAAGACGGGATGGCCGCGTAAAAGATGTCCCGGACGGCGAAGTCGAAGCTGAGACCGCGAATCTCGAAGCACATCAAATCTGCCGCTCAAACGACGCCCACGTCCTCGCTCTGGCTAAGGTAAGCGGCGCCAGGCTGCTATTTTCCAATGACTTGGATCTTCAGAAAGATTTTAGTAGTCCACAGATTATAAATGAACCTAGAGGCCGCATTTATACTACTGTGGAAATAGATCACCATGCTTACGCCACTCAGCAAGACACTGGCGTTGTAACCCCAACCCACCGAAATTTGCTGGCGCGGACAGACCTTTGCGCCCTTTAGCTCTCGCCATCCGCCCGCCCCGCGTTCCCGCCCCGCCCTTGACGCAATCCGCCGCGTATGGCTACACTGCCCCCAACCTAAACGCAGGATGGCCCTTTATATGTGCGGCGTTAGCGGCATCCTTCACAAGAACCCCGACACCAGCGGCAGCCTTCCCCTAGTGGGCGACCAGCTCATCCGAATGCTGGAGCCTATTACCCACCGGGGCCGGGACTCCAGCGGCGTCACCATCGTTGGCGAGCGGACGGAGGGCGACCTGCTGGTGCGCATCTGGGCCAGCGACGCCCGCGAGTCCGCCGCCGTGCTGGCCCGGGCCGAGGACACCGTGCGCCGCGCAGGCGGCGTCGTATGCTCCGGCGCCCAAACCGGGCAGTTTCTCCGCCTAGAAGTCAACTACGAAGGCGAGACCGCCGAACTCGCCGCCGCCCTGCTGGACACCCCCGGCGTCGCCCTGCACAGCATCGGCCATACCTCCGAGGTCATCAAAGACGTGGGCGTCCCCTCCGCTATGGAGCAGCGCCACGGCGTCGGCGCCATCCGCGGCACCCACGGCATCGGCCACGTGCGGATGGCTACCGAAAGCCGGGTTGACGTTAATCACGCCCAACCCTTTTGGGCCTACCCCTTTCCCGACGTTTCCGTGGTTCACAACGGCCAGTTGACCAACTACCACAAGCTGCGCCGGATGTACGAAAGCCGGGGACATCACTTCCAGACCGGCAACGATTCCGAACTCATCGCCGCCTACTTGGCCGATAAGCTGGCCCAGGGCGAGGGGCTGGACGCCGCCCTGCGGGCCTCGCTGGACGACCTAGACGGCACCTTTACCTATCTGGTGGCGACCCGCGACGGCTTGGGCTACGCCAAAGACCAGTGGTCGGCCAAGCCGCTGGTCACTATGGAAACCGCCGACGTTATCGCCATCGCCTCCGAGGAAATCGCTCTGCGCGGCATCCTGTCCCCGGATATGGCCGGACAGGAAATTGACCGGGTGGAGCCGCAGAAAAGCGAGGTTATGACCTGGTTACTATAGACGCCGCCAATCTGGACACCAGAGCGTTGAACTCGCAGCTAAAAGGGCTGGCCGCCCCCGGCAGCGAGATAACCGTCCGCAACCCCAACGCCCGCCACAATCTGGCCGTCGGAATTTTCGAGAACTGCTCCATCCGCTTCGAGGGCAGCGTCGGCTACTACGCCGCCAGCCTGCTCGACGGGCCGGAAGTGGTCATCGAGGGCAACGCCGGCTGGGCCGTGGGCGACAACCTGATGAGCGGGAAAATCACCGTCGCCAAGGACGCCGGGGCCTCGGCCGGCTCCACTATGCGCGGCGGCCAGTTGGTCATCGGCGGCGACGCCGGGGCCAGAGCCGGCATCTCAATGAAGGGCGGCACCCTGATTATCGGCGGCAACGCCGGTTTCCTAACCGGCTTTATGATGCAGAAAGGCCGCATAATCATCTGCGGCGACGCCGGCGAAGCCCTAGGCGATTCAATGTACGAGGGCGCCATCTACGTCGCCGGCACCATCGCCTCCCTAGGCGCCGACGCCACCACCGAGGAAATGAGCGAGGACGAACTCATAGACATCCTATCCCTCCTAGAATCCCAAGGCATCACCGGCCAGCGCACCTTCACCAAAGTAGTGTCGGCCAAACGCCTCTACCACTACGACTCCCTAGAGCGGCTGGAAAAATCGGCCCTTTGACCGTGGGCGCCCGCCGGTCTTAGGGCTCGGGTTAGCCGGGTTCCGTTCTAAATGGGATGATGGTTTCCTGCGGAAAATAAAACTACAGCCAGACCACGGAAATAATCCATCACCCATTTAGAACAGAATTGGATGGGTTATGGCAAAGGATGCGACCGCTGCTCCACATCAAATACGCCCATCAAAAATCCTATGAATGGCTTATCATCCGCAGGAACCGATTCATACCACTCAGCGAGATAGTCTACAAAGGCAGAATCGGATTTAGGCAGGTAGCGGACAGCGTTCCACCCTTGGGGATGGGCTTCAAACAGGTTTAGCAACGAGAGAGATACCACGGCATTGTCCTCTCGCCTATACGCATCCTCTCTCAGTAGATTCTCTTTATCTCGCAACCACTCCGCAACCGTCAAGCCCGGCGGAAGTTGGCGGGTTGGGCGATTCACAAGCTCCTCGAAGTATTCATGCAATTCCCTTGCATAATCCTGCCAGTTAGGGAATGGCGGCCTCGTCTGCCAGAGATCAGCCATGCGTCGCAGTGTGAACAGAGATGCCAGTTCGCAGAGCGACTCTATGAACCACTTGTTAGGGTTGTTGTCAAAGCGGGAAATTTCTTCGTGTCCAGTCAGAACGTGACAAAGCTCGTGGGCAAACTGGTATGCGTATTGAGACCAGTACCTGCCTTGAGCCGTAAGCCGAACAGTGAATGGATCACCGACTACCGCGCCGTGAGTATAGCGGGTAAGCGGGTGTGGGGCATCAGGGTCTGAGCAGACCATGATGTCGCCATCAACGGGCCGTCTCAGGTATTGTACAATATGCGATTCTACGTCATTCAACAGTGTGATGACGTCGGGAGTTATACCGTTCTCCGAGTCTGGCGAAGCGTGTACAGTCATAGCTTTTCCCCCTGAATGAGTGCAAGACAAGATAGGATGATGGCCTATTTCCGTTAGCCAGGCAGCAACCCGGGGACAAACAACTCATCCGGCAGCCCGTTCACCGCTGCGATGATGCTCTCGGAATCCGGCGGCGGTTCAACCAGCTCTTTGCTCACCCGGCTATGCAGGAAGCTGTGCATTTCCGTCAGCGGGCGGTTGTTTCGGATTTGGATGAAACCCACCTGCCGGTTTTCCGCCGTCTGGGGGGCGTTGGACTTGGAGCCAATCCGGTCAAATATAACCATCCCTCCAGAGCCGACGCGCTCGATTTTATCCTCGATAACTTCCTGATTGCCCCGTTCAATCAGACCCATTTCAACCCGGATGCGCCCGCGGCGGCTGGCGATTTCCACGTCTATCTCCCTGGGAACTTCGGCGTCCCGCTGCATATTAAGCCAGAAATCGGCGCCCTCCTCTAACCCAAGGATAGTAAGCCCGGCTCGCAGGAACGCTCTTTCCAGCGTTTTACCTGCGGACGACTTTCGGGAACCGCAGACAGTCAACGTAGCCGCTCCGGCCCAAATCATCAGCATCGCATCGTCAAAAGAGAAATCCGGGGAGTTTTCCGTAACTTCCTGGACGTGCCGGGCTATTTCCTCCAGATAATCAAGCCGGTCTTGCCTGCGTACGCCTAGATTCTGCGCTGTCTTGTTGGTCAGGCCCAGCAGCCACCAATGTAAATCCCCGTTCCCGTCAAATTCGGCGCGGGCGGCGGCCAGCCACTCGTCATATCCGGCATTGCCGGGCAAGCGCTGTCTGACTGCGATTAGCTGCCGGTAGGCGTCAAGAAGCTGGCTGCGCGTTTGCCCCTCCGTGTACAGGCGATAGTTGTATCCCTGGAACAGCGCCGCCACAATCTGCCGCATCCCCGGCGCGGAGTTCAAGTCATACAGATTCGGCGTTATGGTCTGCGCTCCAGTAGTATTGAAGGTCGTCGAAGTCCACCGGGGGCGCCGAGGCCAATTGTTGCAACTCCCGCCGCATAACATCGAAGTAATCCGGCCGCTTTTCGACAAGGATGAACCGGCGGCCCATACCGGCGGCCACCCGGCCCACGGTTCCGCTCCCGGCGAAAGGATCCAGCACGCTGTCGCCCTCAAAAGAGTAGTAGCGCAGAACGCGGCTGACCAGTTCGTCGGGAAACACGGCGGGATGGAGCGCGTGGTTGGACGGGGTTATGTCCCAAACATTGGTTTTGTCGTACTCCCCCAAGATGCGGGAACGCTCCAGCGCCTCCGGGTCGGGGTGATTGCGCAGGTTCCAGTCAATCAGCCGGCCGGTTTTCTTGCGGTACACCAGCACATACTCGGTCACGGTGACCGGCTTATACTGGAGCGGCTGGCGGTCTGCGGCAAAGCGGCGGCCCCGTCCCAGATGCAAGCCCGCCCCCTCGGGCTTGCGCCAGATAATGTCGTCAATAAACTCGAAGCCGATGCGGTCAAGAACCGGATGCAGGTCAAAGGGAATGGGCAGCCGCTTGCTGGCAGTGCTGCGGGAAGTCCGCCGCACCAGCACCGGCGACACGTTGACTATGAGGAAACGCCCCTCGGCCAGCGCGTCATAACAGGCCGCGAAAGCCTCGCCCAAGAAGTCAAGGTATGACGGATAATCAACATACTCGGCGCATTCGGGCTTGGCGTTGAAATACGGGGGCGAAGTAAAAACCAACTGTGCGCTGCTGGCCGGAAACTCCGAAAGCACGGCCCTACAGTCGCCCAATATGACTTTATTGGGGACGGGCGGAAAGGAAATGCGGGACTTTTTCCCGTTCCGTACCGGATGTCCGTTGCGCCCAACCAGATTCAGCCGCTCGTCAACCATAGTAGGCGCGGGAGCGCGGACAATCGCGCCGTCGCGGTCAATCTGAATTTCGCCAACGGGCTGGCCTGGCTCTTTGGCGGAAACCAAAGCAATCCGCCATCGCTCCAGCCGGTCGTCCCACTCCGGCAGCCCCAGAGAAATGGCGGCGGCCAGCCGCCCGGGCAGCCATTCCTGAAGCCAGCCCTGGGCCAAACGCCGGGCGTCATCGGTAAGCAGTCTTGCGGCAGTCATATCCCCGTGGCCGGAACCCCCGTAATTCCCGGTATACTTGGCGGCATATTGAGCGCGGTGAGCGGCATTGTACGCAATTCGTTATACTGAGTACAACCGCCCAGCGTCACAGCCATTCCCCAAACTGGACGGCGCGGCGCGGCCCTTAACCCGAAACGGAGCGGATAGAAATGCAACCGAAAACGCCCGAAACGGCGGAACTGGAAGCCACTTTCGCCGAGTTGGCGAAGCAGTGGATTAAAGAAACGGCCTTTCACTCCAACGATTATTTCATAGTCAATCATCCGGCATACCGGCAGATTATAGAAATGGGAGAAGCCGCCCTACCGCTGATTTTCCGGGAAATGGAAATGAATGGGGGGCATTGGTTCTGGGCACTGCAAATCATCACCGGAGCAAACCCGGCGCCGGAAGAAGCATGGGGCAAGGTGGAAGGAGCGCCGGGTTGGATTCGGTATAAAGTCAGGGAAATTCAGAAGGCATGGCTGGAATGGGGTCGTGAACAAGGGTATCGGTGGTAGCGGATGCTCCATGAGATAGAAAGGTTGTTCCCCAACTTGGCCGACTCCGGGTATGAAATCACCAGCGAAGCAACGGACGAATACAACTGCATCGCTTGGGCCGTAGGGGTTGCTGCCCCTTGGTGGGGCTATCAAAACCCGGGCGACCACTGGCCGCCGTCGCTCCCCCGCAATCAGAGAATCGAAACGGTGATGCAGTTGTTCGCCAATGAGGGCTACTCGGTTTGCGATAGCGACGCAAGAGAACCAGGCTACGAAAAAATTGCCCTATATGCCGATACTAATTCGCTAACAAACGCCGACTGTTGCCAGTTGGCGGCTGTCGCCGATGCATCCCTGCCAGTGCCGACGCAGAGAGGGTATATCTCCCAAAGCCCGCAGGAATATCCCACGGGCGCCATTTATATCCCGGTCAAGCTCCACGCCGTCCGCGCCCCGTATCACGCGACGCCCGCCCAGATTGGCGATGATTTCGCCGCTCCAGCTGCACGTCTTGCTGGTATAGGCTTCGTTGACCACCAGAACCTGCTTTCCGGCCTGCCACGCTTTCCAAGCCAAGAATTGCCTGAAGCGGAAATGGGCAAAGGTGAGCATTGAACGCACGGATTTGGCGCGTAGCTTTCGCGCCCCTCGCCGCGCCATATCCGAGGTCTCAAAGGCCGGAATCAGAATCAGGTCAAAGTTGTCCACCAGCCAGCGGGCGGCTTGGTGGTGCAGCTCATCAACCAGATTCCCGATGCGGACGCGCATACGGTCGGCGGCGGCGTAGAGGTTGCGCTTGCGGAACCGCAGCTTTTCCAGCTTGGCGCGGGATAGCAGATTGTCCAGGTGAGCGCAAAGGCGTTGGATGCGCCCGAAGTCGCCTTGCCCGATGTGGCCTGCCGATGTTTCCGAAAAGAACGTCAGGAAGTTGCGGATTCCCGGGTCCAGCGCAACGACGCGCCCTTGGGTCTCGGTAACGCGCCGTTGCACCGGATAGGTCGCCGCCAAGTGGTATTGCCCGTTGTGCAGGGTTAGGCGGCTGTCGCCGTGAGCGGCGGGGATAGGTTCGGCCAGCCGTAGTTTTCCTAAAATCGTGCGGTATGCGCCCTGTTCGGATACGGCACTGCCGGGGATAAAGCAGCCTTGCCGGGGGGCTTTCCGGCTACGGAAGTTCGCTTCGGCCCAACCATCCCCAAGGCGCAGGCCGCGCTTTTTGTCTTGGGCCAGTTCCCGGTTGAATCGCTTGACGGCACTCATCGCCTTGCAGGCGTCGCGCACCCCGAAGCTGCGAATCTGGTACGGCGCGGCTTTCAGCCGGTCGGGGACGGCGTGGATGATGTCGGTCTTGATTCTTTTCCAGTTGGCGGCTTCGCCCGTGCGCTTCAGTCTGGCTATGGTTTCGTTGTAGCACCAGCGGGCGGCGTCAAACCATAGGCGTAGAATCCGGCGTTGTTCCAGTGTCGGATAGGCCCGAATCCGCCTTGATTGCGTCTTTGTAGCGGCGGAGTCCGTGCAGCCTGCAACTGAAAGTGTGCAGGATGGCGAGAATATCCTCGGTGAGTTCCTGTTCGGGGCTGTACTCTCGGTTGCCGAGAACCACGATTTGCCCGCCGTTGCGCTCAACGAGCCATTGGATAAGCTCGAATCCGAATCGGGCGAGCCGGTCGCGGTGGGCAACCACAACGCGGAGTTTATCTCCTCGGTGAAGTCGCTCCAGTAAGGCGACAAGTCCCTTGCGACGCCAGTTAAGCCCGCCGCCGGTGTCGGTGATGATGTCGGCGTCGGGGTATCTCCCCCGCATAAACTCAACCTGGCGTTGCAGGTCTTCCCGCTGCTTGGAGCTACTGACCCGGCAGTAGCAGACAAGGGTAGCGTCGGTTGATTCCCGGATGTAGGCGTCAACATCGTACCGGCGTTGCCCGGACGCTGTTTTGATTGACGGGATTCTGCCCTCATCTGCGTATCGCCTCAAGGTATTCTGGTGCAGGCCAAGCTGGGCGGCCGCTTTCCGGCCCGGTATGTATACCACGCCGCGCCCCCACTTCAGGATATTCCGCCCATTGTAGCACCTTCGTTAGCGTTTGTGAATCAACCCGCGCCTAAACGACAACCTTTGTCGGCCAGTTTACCCACGTGGCAAGGCAGCTAGAGGATGGGCAATGGACCAGCAAGTTGGGCAATCGAGAAGACATCACCCACCCGTCGCCGGCAAGCCTGGCCGGGGGCTTTTACGGCCACGTGCATTGCGTAATGCGCCGCCCATCGCCACCCGCCGGGTAGCGGGAAAAGAGCCGCGACGCCCCCCTTTCGCCAACCGGCCAATTTCAAGATATAATCCCCCGGCAATCATTCCCCAAAAACATTCCGGGAGGCCCGCGTTATGGTTATGAACAGCAGCCAGATATGGTCTCCCTGGGTTATGGAAGACATCCACGCCAAGGCCGAGCTGGGCCGCTACCGCATCCGCGGCTTCTCCTCCTTCCAGAAGGTCACCCACTTCGACGACCTCACCTTTCTCTCCACCGGGCTGACCCGGTTCCCCCTAGAGGGCTACAAGGAACGCTGCAACACCCGCACCGTCATCGGCGCACGCCACGCCGAAAACCCGCTGATTCTGGAAACGCCGGTATACATCAGCGGCATGAGCTACGGCGCCCTGTCGGCCAACGCCAAAATCGCCCTCGGCAAGGCCGCCGCTATGGTCGGCTCCGCCAGCTGCACCGGCGACGGCGGGATGCTGCCCGGCGAGCGGGACGCCGCCGAAAAGCTGATTTACCAAGTGCTGCCCAGCCGCTACGGGTTCAACCCTCACCACCTAGCCCAGGCCCAGGCCATCGAAATCGTCGTCGGGCAGGGCGCCAAGCCCGGCACCGGCGGAATGCTGATGGGCGTCAAGGTGCAAGACGACATAGCCGAAATGCGCGACCTCCCCCTCGGCATAGACCAGCGCAGCCCGGCCCGCCATCCCGACTGGCTCGGCCCCGACGACTTGGCAGTCAAAATCGAGCAACTGCGCGAAGCCACCGACTGGCGCCTGCCGGTTCACGTAAAGCTCGGCGCCTGCCGGGTGGACGACGACGTAAAGCTGGCCGCCAAAGCCGGGGCCGACGCTATCGTCATAGACAGTATGCTGGCCGGCACCGGCGCCTCCGCCGAAGTCCTGCTGGAGCATAGCGGCATCCCCACCGTGCCCGCCATCGTTATTGCCCGCGAAGCCCTGCGCGAGCTGGGGCTGTACGGCCATGTCAGCCTCATCGCCTCCGGCGGCATACGCAGCGGGGCCGACGCCGCCAAGGCCCTGGCCCTAGGCGCCGACGCCGTCGCCATCGGCCTAGGCGCCCTGATTTCCCTCAACTGCAACAAGGAAATCCCCGAAAGCAATTTCCAAGAAGAAGTCGGCGTTCCCGCCGGTTACTGCCGTTTCTGCCACACCGGCAAATGCCCCGTAGGCATCGCCACCCAAAACCCGGAGCTGATGCGCCGCCTCGACCCCGACGAAGGCGCCGAGCGCGTAGCCAACTTCATCAACTCTATGACGATGGAAATGACCCTGCTAACCCGCTCCCTAGGCAAGGGCGACGTCCACAGCCTAGAACCCGAAGACCTAGCCGCCCTCACCCTAGAGGCGTCGGCAATGGCCCGCATCCCCCTAGTCGGAACCAACAAAATTTTCGGCTGGTAGCCCGGCAAAAATCGGCGGAAAAAAGCGGCGGATATATGCCTGATTACCCCCACATACAGCAATACTACGAAGACAAGCAGCGGCTGATTGACTACGGCGGTTCCGACAACGAGCAGAGCATCCGCGCCGCCTTTCAGACCTGCTTGGCGGCCTACGCCCGCGCCCACCGGGAAAACCTGGAGCTGGTGCCGGAACTGCCCACCACCCGCGGCGTCCGGCCCGACGGCACGGTCAAGGATTCTATGCGCCTAGCCCGGGGCTATTGGGAAGCCAAAGACCTGCACGACAACCTAGACGCCGAAATCCAAAAGAAATTTGCGAGCGGCTATCCCGACGACAACATAGTCTTTGAGAACTCCCGAACCGCCGTCCTGTTTCAGCGCGGCACCGTCGCTATGCGGGTTGATATGCGCCAGCCCGCCCAACTGCACCGGCTGCTCCAGTCGTTCCTGAATTTCGTTACCCGGGAAGTCGAGGACTTTCGCCAAGCCTGGCAACAGTTCAAGAAAGACCTGCCCGACATCCTGGCCGCCCTGCGCGATGCCGTCCGAAACGCCGCCGAAAGCCTCGATTACCGCGCCGCCGCCGACAGCTTCCTTGAGCTTTGCCATCGCACCATCGGCCTAGAAGTGTCGGAATTTGACGTTCAGGAAATGCTGATTCAGCACATCCTGACCCGAGACATTTTCCTGCGCGTGTTCTCCGAAGAACAGTTCCATCAAGAAAACAACATCGCCCGGCAACTGGACGCCTTGGCCCAAACCTTTTTCACCGGCAGCCTGCGCCGCGAAACCGTCGGCGAACTGCTACCCTACTACGGCGCCATCACCGCCGCCGCCGCCAACATCGCCGACTACCGCGAAAAACAGCACTTCCTCAAGGCAATCTACGAAGACTTTTATCAAACCTACAACCCCGCCGCCGCCGACCGCCTCGGCGTGGTCTACACCCCCGGCGAAGCGGTGGACTTCATCATCCGCGGCGCCGATTATCTGCTGCAAAAGCACTTCGGGCGCACCCTGGCCGACGACAACGTCCAGATCCTCGACCCGGCCACCGGCACCGGAACCTTTGTCACCAGCCTCATTGACTACCTGCCCGCCGACCGGCTGGAATACAAATATCTCAACGAAATCCACGCCAACGAAGTCGCCATACTCCCCTACTACATCGCCAACCTCAACATCGAATACAGCTACAAAGAGCGCACAGGCCGCTACCTAGAGTTTTCCAATCTCTGCTTTGTGGACACGCTGGATAATATGGGCTGGCAGCAATCCGGCGCCACCGGCGACGCAGTTCCGCGGCAGCCCGGCCTTGACTTGGGAGCCTTTTCCGAAGAAAACTGGCTTCGCCTGCAAGAGCAAAACGAAAAAACCATCAGTATCATCATCGGCAACCCGCCCTACAACGACAGTGCAACGCTATGGGGCGATGGCTCAGAAAACCGCGCCTATCCCGAAATTGACCAGCGCATCCACGATACTTACGTTGAGGAAAGCGACGCCCAAAAGACGCATCAATATGATATGTACAAGCGGTTTATCCGCTGGGCGTCCGACAGGTTGGCCGATGATGGTATCATCGCGTTTATAACCAACCGTGCCTATCTTGACGCACTTCAAGACGATGGCTTTCGTAAAGTATCGCTGGACGAATTCAGCGATTTGTATGTTGTTGACTTGGGCGGCAATATACGGAAAAACGGGCGAGTGGGCAATATCTTTGGGATAATGACCGGAGTCGCCATCGGTTTCTTTGTCAGGCGCACTGCCCATCAAGGGCATGGGCTTCTCCATTACCACGCCCTAGAGGATGAACTGTCCGGCAAGAAAAAATTGGCGGAATTGAAGAAACTCAACGTTTCTGAAATTCCATTCCAAGATATTGTCTTTAACAAATATGGCACTTGGCTCAGTCGGTTTAGCAACCAGTTTGAGCAGCTAATGCCTCTTGCTGTGAAACAAACAAAGCTCGCCAAGAACGCCAACGATGAGCAAGCCGTATTTGGCTTTTGCTCCAACGCCACGAAGTCAAACCGCGATAATTGGGTGTATGACTTCGATGCTCGCAACTTGCAAGACAAAACACTGTTTTTTGTGGAATCCTACAACGAATTTCTGGATAATGACGACAAATCATATAATCCAGTCATCAAATGGAGTAGCACGTTACAAGAAAGGTTTCGGCGCGGCGATCGGATTGTTTATTCCGAAACGAATCTCATCCGGTTGCCATTCCGTCCGTTTGTTGCGAAGTATTACTTCGCTGAAGAAGCAATGAACGATAGGCTTACCCAAAACCATTACAGAATGTTTGGCGAAAACTTGCGCCAACCCAATAAAGTTATCAACGTCTGTGTCAACGGTAAGGATTTCTATGTTTTGGCGACGGACAAATTGGTTGACTATCACTTTACCGGCGACACCCAATGCCTGCCCCTTTACCGTTACACGTCCGGCGGCCAGAGGGTAAGCAACATCACCGATTGGGGATTGCGGAAGTTCCACGAACATTATGGCGATGACAGCATCACCGCCGAGGATGTCTTTGCCTACGTTTATGCCGTGCTGCACGACCCGGCCTACCAGAGCAAATACGAAGTTGAGCTGCTGCTAGAGTTTCCGCGCCTGCCGCTGTATCAGGACTTCAGGGAATGGGCGCGGCTGGGCCGGGAACTGTTGGATTTGCACATCGGTTTTGAGTCCGCCGAACCCTGGCCCTTGGAGCGCGTAGAGAAATCCGGCACGGCGGGGCGGCCCATCCTGCGGCCCGACAAAGACCGCAACATCATCATCCTAGACAGAAAAACCACGCTTACCGGCATTCCCGTGCGGGCGTGGTGGCACGAACTAGGCAATCGCTCTGCCCTAGAATGGGTGCTGGATCAGTACAAGGAACGCAAGCCCCGCGACCCTACCATAGCGGAGCGGTTCAACACCTACCGCTTCGCCGACCACAAAGAGCAGGTGATAGACCTGTTGCGCCGCGTCTGCACGGTGAGCGACAAAACAGTGCAGATTACCTACTGGCTGGATATGATGTCGGAAAGCGACCCCGACGAGGGTTTGGAGTTTCGCCCGGAATTTATCGCCGAAATGGAAAGGCAGATGGCGTCGAATGAACCTACCATTCCAGCGGAAGAGGTGTATCGTCGGCTGGGGCTTGAATAGTGCCGTATTCTCTCGAGTACACCAACAGAGCCAATCGGAACTTGTCCCGATTGGATCAGAAAATACAAAGTCAAATACGCGAAAAGCTGCTGGAAATGGCAGACCGGGGCCGGTCTTGGCAACACTACCCCCTTACCGGCCCCCTGCGGGGCCAGTTCCGGCTCAGGGTAGGCGACTACCGGGCGCGGTATACGCTGGATCACCCCAACCGCCGCATAACCGTTCAGTCCGTAGACCACCGCAGCCGTGCTTACGATTAGCAACCCCAAGCCCCCGTTGCCCCCCCATCGTGTAAAATAGCGGGGCGCACTATTGCGAAAGCGAATGCCCCGGCCTTAGCCGGGCATCGAAACAAAATCCGGCAGGTGATGTATTATGACCACCCGCGAAGAAATCGCGCAGCGGATGAAGGACGACGGCATCCGCTTTCTGCTGACCCAGTTCGTTGACCTCAACGGCTCGCCCAAGGTGAAAATGGTGCCGGTGGAGCATTTCGATGATGTGCTGTACGACGGGGCCGGCTTCGGCGGCGCCGCTATGATCGGCATGGGCCAGGGGCCCCACTCCCACGATATGATGGCCCGCATTGACCTCGATTCCTATACCCCCGCCCCTTGGGAGGACGGGCTGGCCCGCTTCGCCTGCGACCTGTTCGTGGACGGCGAACCCCACCCCTACTGCCCCCGTCAGCACCTCAAAGCCCTGCTCAACGCCGCCCGGGCCGAGGGCTACGTCCTCAACGTCGGCATCGAGCCTGAGCATTTTCTGGTCACCAGAAACCCCGACGGCTCCATCCAAACCTGGGATCCCAACGGCGTAGACCTGCTCCGCAAGCCGGCCTACGATTTCAACGGCCTCTCCAACGTAATGGGCTATCTCCGCGATATGATGGACGGGATGCGCCGCATCGGTTGGGACGCCTACCAGTCCGACCACGAGGACGCCAACGGGCAGTACGAAATCAACTTCCACTACACCGACGCCCTCACCACCGCCGACCGCTACACCTTTTTCAAGATGATGACCAGCCAGTACGCCCAAAAGTACGGCGCCATCGCCACCCACATGGCGAAACCCTTTACTGACCGCACCGGCAGCGGCGGCCATATCCACTACCACTTGGCCGACAGCGAAACCGGCGAAAACCTGTTCCTAGACGAAAGCGACCGGCGCGGCTTGGGGCTGTCGCAAATGGCCTACCACTTCATCGGCGGCATATTCGACCACGCCCCCGCCCTCTGCTGCGTAATGTCGCCGACAGTCAACTGTTACAAGCGGTTGCAGGTAGGCCCGGCCCTGACCGGCAGCTCCTCCGGTTTCCTGTGGACGCCCGCCTTCGTGTCCTACGGCGACAACAACCGCACCCAGATGATACGCACCGCCGGTCCCGGCCACTTGGAAGACCGCACAATGTCCGCCGCCTGCAACCCCTACCTAGCCTTCGGCGCCTACCTGTCCGCCGGGCTGGACGGCATCCGCCGCCAGCTTGACCCCGGCGAACCCAACCTAGGCAACCTCTACGAGCTGGGCCTAGACGAAATCCGCCGCCGCGGAGTGCGAATGCTGCCCCAATCCCTAGCCGAATCCCTAACCGAACTCCAGGCCGACCCCGTAGTGCGCCAATCCCTAGGCCCCATCTACAACGAGTTCGCCCAACACAAAGAAGCCGAATGGCGCGAATACCACCGCCAAGTAACCCCCTGGGAAATAGACCGCTACCTGATGCTGTTCTAACCCACCAATCCCGTCGCCGGAATACAAACAAGGAGAATGCCCACAAGGAGAATGCTTATGGAATCTCCCGATCTGGAACGCTACAAGCTGGTGACCCTGGAAACCCTCAAGTCCCTAGGCGGCATCGCCGACGGCCGCCAACTAGCTAAAACATCCTTTCTAAGCCTGGACGACTTGCCGCAGGATGACTCGGACTTTGATTATATGGCAGTCACCCGCGCCCTGCGTAACGCCCGCGAAACCCTGCTGAAGGAAGGGAAAGTAACCTGCGCCGACGGCAGAATATGGCGCTTGACCCCAGCGGCAAAGCAGACTGAGAGAAAATTGTGAAATTACTCCCGCCGTCCGTCCCCTTGGCCTTTTGTCACCCTGAGCAACAGCCGGCCACTCTAAGCACAGTCCGTCACCCCAAGCAACAGCCCACCACCCTGAGCAACAGTCCGTCACCCCAAGCAACAATCTGGCACCCTGAACAACAGCCCGTCACCCTGAACAACAGCCCATCACCCCAAGCAACAGTCCGTCACCCTGAGCAACAACCTGTCATTCTGAGCAAAGCGAAGAATCTCACCTTGGGCACTGAGACCCTTCGCCACGCACACAGTGCCAAACGGGAAATGTCGCAATTTTCTCACCAAGCAACAGTCCGTCACCCTGAGCAACAACCTGTCATTCTGAGCAAAGCGAAGAATCTCACCATGGGCAGCAAGACCCTTCGCCACGCACACAGTGCCAAACGGGAAATGTCGCAATTTTCTCACCCTGGTTCGCCAATCTTGACACAACGGCGGGCTAATATATGTCCTTCCTCCTGAAATGCCCCAATTGCGGGGAGCGCAGCGTTGACGAGTTCCGCTTCGGCGGAGAGGTTGTTTCGCGCCCGGCCCCCGGCGCGGCGGAGAGCGACTGGAGCAGCTATTTCTACTTCCGCCCCAACGCCGCCGGTGTCCAGCAGGAATGGTGGAACCACCGCTACGGCTGCGGCCGCTGGTTCTACGCCCTGCGCGATACCACCGCCAACGCAGTCCAAACCACCTTCTGGCCGGGCCAGCCGCCGCCATCCGAGCAGCCGTAGATCTGCCCATCCCCTTGCCCGATTACCCCATCCTCAGCCTGTCCAAGGGGCGGAATTATGCCCAGCAGCAACAACCCCGGCCAGTCCCGCCTCGAACCCCAGCCGGGCGAAACCATTGACCGCGCCGCCCCGGTGGAGTTCCGGTTCGACGGACGCCCCGTGCGGGCCTTCCGGGGCGACACGGTCGCCTCGGCCCTGTACGCCGGGGGAACCCGCGTTTTCAGCCGCAGCTTCAAGTATCACCGCCCCCGCGGGCTGCTCTGCTGCGCCGGAAACTGCCCCAACTGCCTAGTGACCGTGGACGGCGAACCCAATGTTCGCGCCTGCGTCCGCCCCGTGGAACCGGGCCTGCGGGTTCGCAGCCAGAACGCCTGGCCGTCGCTGCGGCTGGACTTGCTTTCCTTGCTCGACCGTCTGCACTGGCTGATGCCCGTCGGCTTCTACTACAAGGCCCTGCACCGCCCCAAGGCGCTATGGCTGCTGGCCCGGCGGCTCATCCGCCGCGTCGGGGGCTTGGGCAGCATAGACATCAACGCAGCCCACCATACCGAATTCAGCAGCCGCAGCCTCCACGCCGACGTTGCCGTAGTCGGCGGCGGCCCCGCCGGAATGGCCGCAGCCCTGGCCGCCGCCGAAACCGGAGCCGCCGTAACCCTGATTGACGACCAGCCCAGCCTAGGCGGCCACCTGCGCTACACCCGCCTTCAAGCGGTCAATCCAAGGCAAGCAGGCAATCCAAAGGACGAACTGGCCGCCGCCGTCGCCAATGCGCCCAACATTCACGCCCTAAACGACGCCACCGCTTTCGGCCTGTACCAAGACAACCTGCTGGCCGTCCACACCCCCGGCGGGCTGGTTCGAGTCAGGGCCAAGCAAGTGGTTCTGGCTACCGGCGTACAAGAAACGCCGCTGCTGTTCGACAACAACGACCTGCCCGGAATAATGCTAACCTCGGCGGCCCGGCGTCTGGCCTCCCTGTACGGCATCCGCCCCGGACGCGAGGCGGTGCTGGCTATATCCGGCAACCCCGCCGCTACAGCCGAAGCATACCAAACCGCTCTGGAACTGCTGGACGCCGGTATCCGCATCACGGCAATAGTGGACGCTTCCGATGGGGCATCCGGCGAAGCCGCCCAAGCCCTGCGCGACCGCGGCGTAACCATCCTGACCGGGCATCGCATAGCAAGGGCGGTTGGCCGGGGCCGCCTCAAGGCCGCCGTCGCCGCCCCCGTCGGCAGCACGGGCTACGCAGACGGCCGCCGCATCCGCTGCGACCTGCTATGTATGTCCGGCCCGCTCTACCCTATGGACGCCCTGCTACAACAGATGGGCGTATCCCAGCCGGGCGTAACCCTAGCCGGGTGCGCCACCGGCGTTAGCGGTGCCACCGGACTGGACGAAGCCACCCGGCAAGGCCGCGATGCCGGACTGCGGGCCGCCAACCCCGCCCCCAATCCCGCCCCGCTGCCGGAACCGCTACCCGCGCCGCCCGCCCCTATGCCCGCCGGAAAGGGCGGGCGGGCCTACGTCTGTTTCTGCGAGGATGTTTCGGCCCACGACATCGCGCAGGCCATTGACGAAGGCTTTGCCGATGTTCAGACGCTAAAGCGCTACACCACCGTCACTATGGGCCCCTGCCAGGGCAAAATGTGCGGACGCGCCCTGTCCGCTATCTGCGCCGCCCGCCGCCCGCTTTCCAGCGCTGAATGGGAAACGAAGGACAGGCCGGAAGTTTCCGGCGGCGGCGACCTGTTCACCACCTCAAGACCCCCTTGGCGCCCGGTGCCTCTGGCGGTTCTGGCCGGGCGCGAGCGGATGCCCCTAAAGCGGACGCCGATGGACCGGATACATCGCCAACTGGGGGCAACAATGGTAGAATCCGGCCCTTGGCTGCGCCCCCACAACTACGGCTCCCCCGCCGACGAATGCGCCGCCGTGCGCCAGCGGGTAGGAATCATAGACGTTGGCACCCTAGGCAAACTAGAAGCCCTAGGCATCGGCGCCCCGCAGTTGCTCGACCGCATCTACACCCATCGCTTTTCCGATTTGCCCGCAGGCCGCATCCGCTACGGCCTGATGACCTCCGACAACGGCGTAATCCTCGACGACGGAACAGTCACCCGCTTGGCCGCCGACCGCTACTTCATCACCACCACCTCGGGCAACGCCGATGTCATAGAGGAATGGTTCAACCAGTGGAACGCCGGCGGCGACAACTGCGCCCACATAGTAAACGTCACCGCCGCCTACGGCGCAGTCAACGTCGCCGGCCCCAAAGCCCGCGAAACCCTGGCAAAACTCACCGCCATAGACCTGTCGCCGGACAAATTCCGCTATATGCGTTCCGCCCGCGGCGAAGTCGCCGGCGTCCCGTCCCTGTTGCTGCGTATCGGCTTCGTGGGCGAAACCGGCTGGGAACTGCACTTCCCCGCCGAGTATGGCGAATATATGTGGAACGCCATTATGGAAGCGGGCCGCGAATTTGGCATATCCCCCTTCGGCCTCGAAGCGCAGCGCATCCTGCGGCTGGAAAAAGGCCACGTCATCGTCGGCCAAGACACCGACGCCGTATCCACGCCCCTAGACGTAGGTTCCGAATGGGCCGTCCGCTTCGACAAAGCCGACTTCATCGGACGGGGCGGGCTGTCCATAGCCGCCGCCCGCCCGGCGCAGCAGCGTCTGGTAGGATTCATAATGCCCCCGTCCACCGCAGGAAGCCGTATCGTGCCCGAGGACGGCACGCCGGTAGTGAGCGGCGGACGCCCCATCGGGCGCGTGACCAGCGCCCGCATCAGCCCCACTCTAGGCCGTGGCTTCGGCCTAGCCTGGGTGCCGCCCCACCTGGCCGAGGAAGGCGCCTCCATCCAAGTGCTCATTGACCATCGCCCGGTATCCGCCACCGTAACCCTCCAGCCGGTCTATGACCCGCAAGGGCTCCGGCTGCGGAGCTGAATAATGTCCGCTGCTACCCCCGAAAGACGCACCGCTATGTATCACGCCCAGTTGGCTATGGGCGCCCTAATGTCCGACGCCGACGGCTGGCAGCTCCCCGCCCATTACGGCGACCTAACGCAGGAAGCAACCTGGCTGCGCCAAACAGTCGCCATATCCGACGCCAGCTCCATAGGCAAAATCCGGGTAGTAGGAAAAGGCGCAACCCAAGCCGTCCAAGCCCTGCTCCCCCACGCCGCGAACCTACCCGTCGGAGCCGCAGCCGAAGCCGACTCCCCCCTAGAGCGCAACGCCGTGGCCGAAGCCAACTCGCCCCTAGAGCGCGGCGGCAAGCTACTGGCCGCCCGCCTAACCCCCGACGAATTTCTGCTCCTGACGCCCCCGAACCAAGCCCCCGCCGCGATTGACGCCCTGCTGTCCCGCAACCCTGCCGGTTCGCCGGAAACCCCCGCCCCCTGCGCCCACGCCGTTGACCTAACCTCCGGGCTTTGCGGCGTAGCGATAATCGGCCCGGCCACGCCGGATCTGCTGAGCCGCGTCACCGGACTGGACGTATCCCCCCGCGCCCTCCCCGACCTAGCCTGCGTCCAAACCCGCATCGCCGAAATACGCGCCCTGCTACTGCGCCGCGACGCCCACGCCATCCCCATCCTCCACCTCTACGCCACCCGCGACCTAGGCGAATACCTATGGCAAACCCTAACCCAAGCCGCCCAAGAATCAGGCGGCGGCCCCGCCGGAACCCAAGCGCTGCTAGGGCTGAGGAGTGCGAATTAAACGCCGAGCACGCCAAGAACGCCAAGTTTTTTTGAGATTTTGGAGGAAAAATTGACTGAACGGCAAGACTTGGACGTAATTTCCAATAGCATCATCGGGGCAGCTATCGAAGTACACCGCGAATTAGGGCCGGGCCTCCTTGAGTCGGCCTACGAACACTGCTTGGCCTTTGAGTTATCCGAGCGAGGGCATATCGTAGAACGGCAAAAGCTGGCTCCCGTCAAATACAAGGCGGTGGAAGTGGACGCCGGGTTTCGCCTCGACCTGCTGGTTGACCGGAAAATCATCATTGAGCTAAAGGCAGTGGACGCGATAGCGCCGATTCACAAAACGCAGTTGCTGACATACCTGAGACTAACCGGCCTCAAAGTCGGCCTGCTAATGAATTTCAATGTCAAAATCCTCAAGCACGGCCTCCATCGAGTAGTCAACAACTTCTAAATAAAAATCTTTGCGCTCTCGGCGCACTCGGCGTTTAATAAAACCCGGAGGGTGCAGTGTTTCAGCTTTTTCGCAAGAACCGAATGTGGCGGGCGCGGCCCCTCAAAAGCCGCTACCGCGTAGTCATCATCGGCGGGGGCGTGCATGGCCTCTCCACCGCCTACTACCTTACCAAGCTGGGCGTCAAGGACATCGCGGTTTTCGATAAGGGCTACCTAGGCGGCGGCGCCAGCGCCCGCACCACCGCCATCATCCGCTCCAACTACCTGACCCCCGAAGGCATACCTTTCTTTGACCAGAGCGTCAAACTATACGAGGGCCTAGCCAAAGAACTGAACTTCAACCTGCTGTTCAACCAGATGGGGCGCTTGGACTTGGGCCATACCGACGCCGCAGTCTACGCCCTGCGGATGCGCACCGAATTTAACCGCATCCTAGGCGTGGACAGCCGGATGATTGGCCCCGCCGAAATCAAGCGGCTGGTGCCGTCAATGACCCTGCGCGAGGGGCTGCCCTACCCCATCATCGGCGCGCTGTACCATCCGCCCTGCGGCGTGATACGCCACGACGCCGTAGTCTGGGGATTCGGCCGCGGCGCCGACCGCGGCGGCGCGGAACTGCACCCCTTCACCGCAGTCACCGCCATAGACCGCGCCAATGGCCGCGTCACCGGCGTCGAAACCGGCCGGGGCCGCGTCGAGGCCGAAATCGTCCTTAACGCCACCGCCGGCTGGAGCAGCGACGTCGCCCGTCTGGCCGGCGTAGACCTCCCCCTAACCACCCACCCCTTACAGGCGATGGTCACCGAGCCGCTCAAGCCCTTCCTCGACAAAACCATATCCTCGGCCAACCTGCACGCCTACGTCTACCAGACCGACCGGGGCGAAGTAGTCATCGGCGGCGGCGTTGACCCCTACCCGTCCTACAGTATGCGCTCGGCGCTGCTGCCGATGGAGCAACTGGCCGGCCACACCCTAGAAATGTTCCCCTGCCTGTCCAACGTAAAAGTGCTGCGCCAATGGGCCGGGCTCTGCGATATGACCCCCGACTACGCCCCCATTATGGGCGCGGTAGACGGGCTGGACGGCTTCATCCTCTCCTGCGGCTGGGGCAGTTGGGGCTTCAAGGCCGCCCCCGCCGCCGGCCGCAACATCGCCGCCCTGATAGCCACCGGCAACACCCCCGACATCATCAAACCCTTCGCCCTCTCCCGCTTCCACCAAGGCCGTCTGGTAAACGAGCGAGCCGCCGCCCCCGCCGCCGCCATCCACTAGCCAAACAAATCCCCTCCCCCGCCGGGGGAGGGCTAGGGTGGGGGCGTCCCCCCACAAGGGCGTATGGATTCCCGCCGTCGCGGAAATAACGGGCACAAATCCCCTCCCCTCCGGGTGAGGGTTAGGGTGGGGGCGTCCCCCCACAAGGGCGTATGGATTCCCGCATTCGCGGAAATAACGGGGACAAATCCCCTCCCCCGCCGGGAGAGGGCTAGGGTGGGGGCGTCCCCCCACAAGGGCGTATGGATTCCCGCCGTCGCAAGAATGACGAGGACAAATCCTCTCCCCCTCCGAGGGAGGGCTAGGGTGGGGGCGTCCCCCCGCAAGGGCGTATGGATCCCCGCCGTCGCAAGAATGACGGGGACAAATCCCCTCCCCCGCCGGGGGAGGGCTAGGGTGGGGGCGTCCCCCCGCAAGGGCGTATGGATCCCCGCCGTCGCGGGAATGACGGGGACAAATCCCCTCCCCCTCCGGGTGAGGGTTAGGGTGGGGTCGTCCCTCCGCAAGGGCGTATAGATTCCCGCCGTCGCGGAAATAACGGGTACAAATCCCCTCCCCCTCCGGGGGAGGGTTAGGGTGGGGGCGTCCCCCACAAGGGCGTATGGATTCCCGCCGTCGCGGAAATGACAAGGACAAATCCCCTCCCCCTCCGGGGGAGGGTAAGGGTGGGGGCGTCCCCCCACAAGGGCGTATAGATTCCCGCCGTCGCGGAAATAACGGGTACAAATCCCCTCCCCCGCCGGGGGAGGGCTGGGTGGGGGCGTCCCTCCGCAAGGGTGTATGGATTCCCGCCGTCGCGGAAATAACGGGGACAAATCCCCTCCCCCTCCGGAGGAGGGTTAGGGTGGGGGCATCCCTCCGCAAGGGCGTATGGATTCCCGCCGTCGCAGGAATGACGGGTAGTTACGGAAACGACAGGCAAGAATAAGGAGGCACACCAAAATGAGCGAAGACATCATCTACGCCGACGCAACCACCCTAGCCCGCCGCATCCGCGAGCGGGAACTGTCGCCGGTGGAAGTGACGCAGGCGCACCTAGAGCGCATCGAGGCGGTCAACCCCAAGCTCAACGCCCTCATCGCCTTCCCCGACGGCGTGATGGAGCGGGCCCGCCAGGCCGAGGACGCCATAATGCGCGGCGAAACATGGGGGCCGCTCCACGGCGTACCCTTCACCGTCAAGGACTGCGTGGACACCGCCGGCGTGGTCACTACCCGCGGTTCCCGGCTGTTCGAGAACCACATCCCCGATTCCGACGCCACGGTGGTAAAGCGGCTGAAAGACGCCGGGGGCATCTTTATCGCCAAGTCCAATATGCCCGAATTCGCCCTGTGGTGGGAAACCGACAACCTAGTCTACGGGCGCACCGAAAACCCCTGGATGATCGGGCGCACCCCGGGCGGCTCCAGCGGCGGAGAGGCCGCCGCCGTAGCCTCGGGAATGTCGCCCCTAGGCATCGGCAGCGACGTGGGCGGCTCCATCCGCGAACCCGCCAACTACTGCGGCATCGTCGGCCTAAAGGCCACCCACGGGCGCATCCCCCTTACCGGCCACTGGCCCGAAACGCTGCTGCGCTTTATGCACGTCGGCCCCATCGTCCGCAGCGTGGGCGACGCCGCCCTCGCCCTGAGCCTGATGGCCGGCCCCGACGGCCTAGACCATTACGCCCTGCCCGTGCCGCTGCCCGGCCTGCCGCCCGCCCTGAGCTTGCCCGATGGCGGCCTGCGGGTGGCCTGGTGCGCCCAAGGCCCCTTCGCCCCGGTTCACCGCGAAGTGCAGGACACCGTGGCCGCCGCCGCCATCACCCTCGCCGAGCTGGGCTGCGACGTCGAGCAAGTGGATCTGGCCGGGTGGCAGGACTGGCCGGGACAGCAGATTTCCGCCCGCATATTCGCCGCCGAGGGCAGCCGATACCTAGACCCCATCATCGAAGGCCGCCGCGATCTGCTGGCCCCCTCGATGCAACGCCGCCTGAACATCCCCCTCCCGGAATACGGCGAATATCTGGAAGCGATGGAGCAGGTAGAACTGTTGCGGGCCAGTCTGGCCGCCCTGTTCACCCGGTTCGATGTGCTGCTCCTGCCTACCGGCCCGGTGGTCGCCCATCCCCACGACGCCCGCCGCCACGAAATCGCCCGGGCCCCCGATATGGTTGACACCGCCCCGCCCCGCCACGCCCTCACCTGCACCGTCCCCTTCGACCTCACCGGCTCCCCCGCCCTGTCCGTGCCTTTCGGCATAGGCGAGTGGGGCCTGCCCATCGGCGTCCAACTGGTGGGCCGCCACTTCGAGGAAACCGCCGTGCTACAAGCCGGTGCCGCCCTAGAGCAACTGTACGCCCCCAACCGGCGCCGCCCGCCCCTGTAGCGTATGGGCATCCCGGCAACCGCGAAACGCCCCTATCCGCGCTATCCAGGCATAAGGAACAACGGAAATGCCCAAAATCCTAATCCGGCTTTTCCTCAGCGTGTGCGCCTTTGTCCTGGCGCTGTCGGCGGCCTGCGGTTCCGAAACGCCGACAGCGCCAAGCCCCACCCTTGTCCCGGCGCCCACCCCCACCCCGGCGGCATCGCCCGAACCGGAACGGCAAACTCTGGCCGACATCTACAACGCCCTAGGGCAGCCCGCCTATCTGAAGCGGGGAGACTGGCTTAGCGACAAGCCCATCGGCGAATGGGCCGGCGTCATCACCAACAAAAACGGCCCCGTCATTGAACTGGACATCGCCGGCATAGCGTTGAGCGGTGAAATCCCCCCGCAGTTGGGCAACCTAGTCAACCTGAAATGGCTGTCCCTCCGAAGGAACCGCTTGAGCGGTGAAATACCGCCGGAGCTGGGCAATCTAGTCAACCTGCGAGAGCTAAGACTCAACGGGAATCGGTTAAGCGGCGATATACCCCCGGAGTTGGGCAATCTGGTCAACCTGCGAGAGCTGCACCTCACCGAGAACCGGCTAAGCGGGCAGATACCGCCCGAGCTGGGCAACCTGTCCAACCTGCAAGAGCTGACCCTTGATTGGAACTGCATGAGTGGTGAGATACCCCCGCAGTTGGGCAACCTGCCCAACCTGCGATGGCTTAGCCTCTACGCGAACTGCTTGAGCGGTGAGATACCGCCGCAGTTAGGCAACCTGTCCAGCCTGCGACAGCTAACACTCGACTGGAACCAGTTAAGCGGGATGATACCCCCGGAGTTGGGCAACCTAGTCAATCTGGGATATCTGCATCTAGCCGAGAACCGATTGAGCGGTAAGATACCGCCAGAGTTGGCTAATCTGCCCAACCTGTCATACTTGGGTCTCAACGGGAACCTTTTGAGCGGCGAAATACCGCCGGAGTTGGGCAGCATGGCCGAGTTGGGAAATCTGGATCTCTCCGATAATCAGTTGAGCGGCGAGATACCGCCGGAGTTGGGCAGCATGGCCAACCTGCTAGGGCTGCGCCTCTACGGAAATCGTTTGAGTGGTGAAATACCGCCGGAGTTAGGCAATCTGGAATGGCTGTACCGGCTGGCCCTTTCCGATAATCAGTTGACCGGCGAGATACCGCCGCAGTTGGGCAACCTAGTCAACCTGGGAGTGCTGGATCTTTCCGGGAACCAGTTAAATGGCGAGATACCGCCGCAGTTGGGCAGCACGGCCAGACTGCAAGCGTTATACCTTAACGACAACCAATTGAGCGGCGAGATACCGCCGGAGCTGGGCAACCTAGTCAACCTAGGAGCGCTGGACCTTTCCGGGAACCAGTTAAGCGGGGGGATACCGCCGCAGTTGGGCAACATAGTCAATCTGCAATGGCTGTTCCTCAACGACAACCAGTTGAGCGGAGAGATACCCCCGGAGTTGGGCAACCTCGCCAAGCTGGAACGGCTGGAACTCGGCGGAAACCGGCTGAGCGGCTGTGTCCCGTCTCAATCGCCAACATTCAGATACGGCATCGGCCCGGACTGCTGAATCTCCCGCGCCCAAGCCCTTAACCCGGCCAAGCTCCCGTGGTTAAGACGCTCCAAAGTGTGAGAAAATTGCGAAATCCCATCCCCCGGAGGGGGAGGGTTAGGGCGGGGGCGTCACCCGGCCGCCATTTCTCTGACACTTAGCCCTTGCCAACTCCGAATACACCTCTATAACATAATACCTGCAAAGCTCATACCCCCGGCCAGCCCGCAAACCGCCCCCAACCCGGCCCTCAAGCCAAAATGGTGGGAAATGGTGCCAAATGGCAGGGAAATCAAAAAAACCTGAAACCCCCAGAGCCGGCCGCCTATACGGGAACCCCCGCGCCGCAGACTCTTTGAGCGGCCCAGAACGACCGATGGCAATTAGAAATCTCGCGCAGCCGGAATAATTTTGACAGGCGCGGCCCGCGTGGTTAAACTCGCCACAGTGGATAACGGATGTTACGAAAACTGAAAGGAGGCAATCATGCCGGAATATGACCTCGTAATTCGCGGCGGCACCGTGGTTGACGGCACCGGCATCCCCCGGTTCCGCGGCGACTTGGCAATCAAGGATGGCCGGGTAGCGATGATTAGCGGGCGCATCGCCGCCGGCGGGGCCAAAGAACTGGACGCCAGCGGCTGCATCGTGGCCCCCGGCGCGGTAGACCTGCACACCCACTACGACGCGCAACTGAACTGGGATCCCTACGCCTCGCTGTCCGGGCAGTTCGGCGTCACCTCGCTGACCGTGGGGCAGTGCGGTTTCGGCTTCGCCCCGACGCGGGCCGAAGACCGCGACCTGAATATGCGGATGATGAACCGCATCGAAGCCATCCCCCTAGAATCAATGCGTCAAGGGATGCGCTGGGACTGGGAAACCTTCCCGGAATATATGGACAGCCTCGACCGGCAGGGCCTAGGCGTCAACGTCGGCTGCGTAGTGCCCTTCTCGCCTCTGCGCGGCTACGTGCTGGGTATGATACCGGCCCGGGAACGCACGTCGGTCACCGAGTCCGAACTGAACCAGATGAAGCAGATCCTGTACGACTCGATGAAGGCTGGCGCTTTCGGCATCTCGGCGGACAAGAACCTGGAAGACCGCCCGGAAGACGGTAGCTGGCTGCCCAGCCACGTAGCGTCCCGAGAGGAATTTCTGGCCTTGTCGCAGGTGTTGGGGCAGTTCGGCGTCGGGCATATCGGCTGGACCATCGGCATATCCGACGACCGCCCGGCCCAGCGGGATATGCTGGCCGAAATGGTGCGAATGAGCGGGCGCCCGCTCCACGTCATCCTCGGCGACGAGGAAGGCTACGATTGGCTCAAGGAAGTCCGCGAAGAAGGCTTGCCCGTCATCGCCCAAGAAGCCGCGGTTCCCATCATCTCCGAATTCAAGCTGTCCGAGTACAACCTGTTCGACTATATGCCTAGCTGGGTGCAGCCCCTGGTTGGGAGCAAGGAAGAGCGCATCGCCAAGCTATCCGAGGACGGCGTGCGCGTCGGAATGAAGCGGGATGTCATTGACCGCCCCCACCCGCGCACCGATTGGGCGCAGGTGCAGGTTGTCGAAGTGGCCCACGAGCGCAACCTGCAATACGAGGGCCTGAGCATCGCCGACATCGCCGCCGCCGAGGGCAAGGAACCGCTGGACGCCTTCCTCGACCTGGCCCTGGACGAAGACCTAGAAACGGAATTCGCCCATCCCGCCGGCGGGCGCGGCGACAGCGAAGCCGAGTACATTTCCAGCCCCTACTCCCACATCTCGGTGTCCGACGGCGGCGCCCATACCCGCTTCCTGATTAACAGCATCTGGCCGGTCTACTTCCTCGGCCACTGGATCCGGGAAAAGGGCTTGATGACCCTAGAGCAGGCCCACCAGAAAATGAGCGCCCTGCCCGCCTGGTTCTCCGATATGAAGAACCGCGGCACCCTGCGCGTAGGCGACCACGCCGACATAATGGTCTACAATATGGACGAGCTCGGCTTCCTCTACGACAAGCCCCAGTTCGCCACCGACTTCCCCGGCGGGGAAAAGCGCCTCATCCAGATGCCCACCGGCATACGCTACATCCTAGTCAACGGCGCCCTCACCTTCCAGGAAAACGAATGCACCGGGGCCCTGCCCGGCAAGCTGCTCCGCAGCTACGACCAGGTAGGCTAACCCCCCTCGATACCCCGCCCCCTCATACCCCGGTAAGGAAAGGCCCCGTCGAAATGGGCAGGGCCTTTCCCTTTTGAGCCAACAAAACGCAGCAACGCAACGCATTTCGTAATAATACCCGCAACCCAATGCCGAAGTTTGACATATATTTACGCCAAGTCTAAACTGCCCTTGAACTGTACTTCTAACCCGCCGGAACCCGACATTCCGGCTATATGGAGGCAAGAGTATGCCCGAATTTGACCTTGTAATTCGCGGCGGCACCGTGGTTGACGGCACCGGCATCCCCCGGTTCCGCGGCGACGTGGCAATCAAAGACGGCCGGGTAGCGATGATTAGCGGGCGCATCGCCGCCGGCGGGGCCAAAGAACTGGACGCCAGCGGCTGCATCGTAGCCCCCGGCGCAGTAGACCTGCACACCCATTACGACGCGCAACTGAACTGGGATCCCTACGCCTCGCTGTCCGGCTGGTTCGGCGTCACCTCGCTGACCGTGGGGCAGTGCGGCTTCGGCTTCGCCCCCACGCGCCCCGAAGACCGCGACCTGAATATGCGGATGATGAACCGCATCGAAGCCATCCCCCTAGAATCAATGCGTCAAGGGATGCGCTGGGATTGGGAAACCTTCCCTGAATATATGGACAGCCTCGACCGGCAAGGCTTGGGCGTCAACGTCGGCTGTCTGGTTCCCTTCTCGCCCTTGCGCGGCTACGTGCTGGGTATGATACCGGCCCGGGAACGCACGTCGGTCACCGAGTCCGAACTGAACCAGATGAAGCAGATCCTGTACGACTCGATGAAGGCCGGCGCTTTCGGCATTTCGGCGGACAAGAACCTAGAAGACCGCCCGGAAGACGGTAGCTGGCTGCCCAGCCACGTCGCCTCCAAGGAAGAATTCTTGGCCCTCTCTCAGGTAATGTCCCAATTTGGCGTCGGGCATCTCGGCTGGACTATCGGCATATCCGACGACCGCCCGGCCCAGCGGGATATGCTGGCCGAAATGGTGCGGATGAGCGGCCGCCCGCTCCACGTAGTCTTGGGCGACGATGAGGGCTACGATTGGCTGGAGCAGGTACGCGCCGAGGGGCTGCCGGTGGTGGCCCAGCTTGGTTCGGTGCCGACCATCTCCGAGTTCAAGCTGTCGGAGTACAACCTGTTCGACTATATGCCCAACTGGGTGCAGCCCCTGGTCGGCACCAAAGAAGAGCGCATCGCCAAGCTGTCCGAGGACGGCGTCCGCGTCGGAATGAAGCAGGACGTCATTGACCGCCCCCACCCGCGCACCGACTGGACCAGGCTGCAAGTCGTCGAAGTGGCCCACGAGCGCAACCTGAAGTACGAAGGGTTGAGCATCGCCGACATCGCCGAAGCGGAAGGAAAGGAACCGCTGGACGTCTTCATAGACATTGCCCTCGACGAAGACTTGGAGACCGAATTCGCCCATCCGTCCAACAACCGGGGCGACGAAGTCACCGGCGAAAGGCTCAAGAACCCCCACGTTCACATCTCGGTGTCGGACGGTGGGGCGCATACCCGTTTCTTGGTCAACAGCGTCTGGCCGGTCTACTTCTTGGGCCACTGGATCCGCGACCGGGAGCTGATGTCCCTAGAGCAGGCCCATCACAAAATGAGCGCCCTGCCCGCCTGGTTCTCCGATATGAAGAACCGCGGCACCCTGCGCGTAGGCGACCACGCCGACATAATGATCTACAACATGGACGAGCTGGGTCTGCTCTACGACAAGCCTCAGTTCGCCACCGACTTCCCCGGCGGAGAGAGGCGCCTAATCCAGATGCCCACCGGCATACGCTACGTCCTAGTCAACGGCACAGTGACCTTCCAAGAAAACGAATGCACCGGGGCCCTACCCGGCAAACTGCTACGCAGCTACGACCAAGTAGGCTAACCGCCCAGCACGGCAAGCCCAAACCCGAAAGGGGCGCAAACTTATGCGCCCCTTTCCGTCCACGCCGATATACCCTTGTCTTGAGCCTTCCCTATAAGTGAGAAAATTGCGAAATCACTTCCGCTGTCTGCCATTCTCAATCGGCCGTCCGTAATTCTGGGCAGGGCAGTCCGTCATTCTCAGCCGGTCGTCCGTAATTCTGGGCAAGCAGTCCGCCATTCTCAGCCGGTCGCCCGTAATTCTGGGCAAGCAGTCCGCCATTCTCAGCCGGTCGCCCGTAATTCTGAGCAGGCAGTCCACCATTCTCAGCCAGTTGTCCGCCATTATGGACAGGCAACCCGTAATTCTCAGCCGACAGTCTGTCATTCTGAGCAGACAATCTGTCATTCTGAGCAAAGCGAAGAATCTCACCTTGGGCAGTGAGACCTTTCGCTTCACTAAGAGCGACAAGGGGGAATTTCGCAACGTTCTCTTACGCCGGTATGCCCTTGTCCTGAGCCTTCCCCATAAGCAAAGGCCGCCCGGCCTACTCGTCCGGCACCAAGGCCACCAGTCGGCCCCCCTGCTGCGTTACCAGAAACACCTTCATTCGCAGACTAGGGTTATTGACGCAGCGCCCGTCGCTCTTTTCGTACTCATAGCCGTGGGTGTCGCAGACGAACACATCCTCGCCCACTTCCTCCACTTCGCCGCCCTGGTGCGGGCAAAGGGTGGACAGCATTCTGTAGCCCTCACTGCCCTTTACCAGAAAGTAATTGGCGTCGCCAACCTTCACCAGCTTGGGCAGCTCCGTGAACGCCGACTCCTCGCCCAAGTCCACCCGCACCTTCTTGGAGCGGGCCGAACCGCTGATTTGCCGCATAGTAATCCTGTTGACCTGCCTATCCGTAGCCATTGACCAACACCCCCAGCCGTACAATTCCGCCAAGTATAGCAAATACGCCCCAGCCGGGCTATCGCCCCCCACCCCGCCCCGCCCCACCGCCGTTCCCGCCCCAACGTCGCCCCCCGGCGAGGGCCGCCAAGCCGGAAGCCTAAGAGAAAATTGCGAAATTACTTCCGCTGTCAGTCATTCCCAACAACTGTCTGTCATTCTGAGCAATTGTCTGTCATTCTGAGCAAAGCGAAGAATCTTGGTTTGGGCGGCAAGACCTTTCGCTTCACGCAGAGTGGCGAAAGGCAATTTCGCAATTCTCTCCACCCCGGAGAAAATTGCGAAATTCCCCCCTCCCTCTGGGGGAGGGTTAGGGCGGGAACGCCCCCTGTCCAGGCCATCTAACCCAAGAGCAATTGCACCGGGAAAATTTCGCCCTTGCCCCTGCCATTTCCCTGACACTTGGCCCTTGCCAACCCTAAATACACCCCTCTATCATAATACCTGTAAAGCCCAAACAACCGGCCAGCCCGCGAACCGCCCCCAACCCGCCCGCCAAACCAAAATGGTGCTAAATGGTGCCAAATGGCAGGGAAATCAAAAAAAATCCTGAACCCCCCGGAGGTGAACCGCCTATGCGAGAACCCCAAGCCTTCCGCCGCCGCGTTGACGCCCCCCACCGCAAACCGGCCCTGCCCCTGGCCGGGATAAAACTCCGCTCCTTTGCCGGGGAATCCTGCATCCGCCGATACGCCCCACCCTACCCCTCCCGCGGCTATCATTCTGAGCAAAGCGAATAATCCCGGCTTGGGAGGCAAGACCTTTCGCTTCGCTCAGGATGACAAAAGGCAATTTCGCAATTCTCTCCACCAGAAGGGGAGGGTTAGAGTGGGAACGCCCCCTGTCCAGGTCATCTAACCCAAGAGCAATTGCACCGGGAAAATTTCGCCCTTGCCCCCTCCATTTCCCTGACACTTCGCCCTTGCCAACCCTGAATACACCCCTCTATCATAATACCTGTAAAGCCCAAACAACCGGCCAGCCCGCGAACCGTCCCCAACCCGCCCGCCAAACCAAAATGGTGCTAAATGGTGCCAAATGGCAGGGAAATCAAAAAAAAATCCTGAACCCCCCGGATGTGAACCGCCTATGCGGAAAATCCAAGCCTTCCGTCGCCGCGTTGCCCCCCTCCGCCGCAAACCGGCCTTGCCCCTGGCCGAGATAAAACTCCGCTCCTTTGCCGGGGAATCCTGCATCCGCCGGTACGCCCCCACCCTAACCCTCCCGCGGCTGTCATTCTGAGCAAAGCGAATAATCCCGGCTTGAGAGGCAAGACCTTTCGCTTCGCTCAGGATCACAAAAGGCAATTTCGCAATTTTCTCAACCCGAAGGGGAGGGTTAGGGCGGGAACGCCCCCTGTCCAGGTCATCTAACCCAAGAGCAATTGCACCGGGAAAATTTCGCCCTTGCCCCCGCCATTTCCCTGACACTTCGCCCTTGCCAACCCTGAATGCACCTCTCTAACATAATACCTGTGAATCCCAAACAACTGGCCAGCCTGCGAACCGCCCCCAACCCGCCCGCCAAACCAAAATGGTGCTAAATGGTGCCAAATGGCAGGGAAATCAAAAAAAATCCTGCCCCCCCCGGAGGTGAACCGCCTATGCGGGAACCCCAAGCCTTCCGCCGCCGCGTTGATGCCCCCCACCGCAAACCGGCCCTGCCCCTTGGCCGGGATAAAACTCCGCTCCTTTGCCGGGGAATCCTGCATCCGCCGATACGCCCCCACCCTAACCCTCCCGCGGCTGTCATTCTGAGCAAAGCGAAGAATCCCGTCTTGGGAGGCAAGACCTTTCGCTTTGCTCAGGATGGCAAATGGCAATTTCGCAATTCTCTCAACCCGAAGCGCCCGTATTGACATAACCCAACCCAACCCCTACAATCCTCCAATGGCGCAAGATATAAGCACTTGGACGACGCAGTTACGGGCAGGCCGAAGAGAAGCGCAGAAAGGGATGCGGTTGTTTGATGGGGATGGGATGCTGGCTATGGCCGGTTTAGTTCTGTTGTCCCATCGTAATGGGCCGCCCCCGAGGTAGCAATTATCCCGGATGGTATAAGCCACTCCGCTCGACGGTAATCAGGGGCAGCAGTAATCCCCGACATTTGCTCTTTATTGTCCTCTGGCTGGGAATCGCATCGCTGGCCCTTGCCGCCGCCGCAGGCGCTTTTATAGCCGGTTCCGGGCCGGATGCTGAAGACACCCGGACTTGGTTCCCCATCCCCGGAACCCTGCCTCCCCCGCCTGCGCCGGATGAGCCGACACCCCCTCCCCCGATGACCTCCCCTGATGGCTCCGTAGTTTTAACCCTGCACGAAAGCCTAGCCGACGCAAACCCCCGGCTGGTATTCCGGGAGTTGCCTATCACTTACACCGAAGGATTGCCGCCCAGCTATTCCCCGCCAACCCGTGCCTTTTACCTGGCCCTCCATACCCCCGGCGGAGCGCCATTGCGCCATCCGCCGGAAATCGCCACCCTAACGGTGCGGTTGACTGAACGGGACTACAATCTGGCCGACGGCGACCAGCACCGCCTAACGGTTCAGCGTTACAACGATTCGGCGCAAACCTGGGAAGAGCCTCCCTCAATGCTGGACCTTCCCTGGCTCAGGGTTCATGTCACCACCGACGCCCTCGGCTTGTTCATCACCACGGCCAGGCCGGACGCCACGGCCAGCGCAGACGCCGATGCCCCGGCAGCCAGCGCAACCGAGCGTCCGCCCGTCCCGCTGCCAACCATCCCTCCTACCGACGAACCCCTAACCCTGTCATCAGCCCCGCCCAGACTGCCTACCCCGCCCGCCGAAACGCCCCAGGCATCCCCAGCCCCTGCGCCAGCACCAACGCCAACCTCTACCCCCCCGCCCGCTCCGACCGTTCCAATTCCCACCCCCGTCCCAACGCCAACACCGACGCCAGCCCCGGCGCCAACACTTGCGCCGACGCCAACACTAGCCCCGGCGCCAACGCCGACAGCAACACCCGCTCCGGCGCCAACACTTGTGCCAATCCCGACGCCAACCCCCCGGCCATCTCCCGGACACATTCTATTCATCAACGGCCGACAAGTTCTGCCCAGAGACACCATATTCTACGTGCCGCTGGGGATATTGTCCCTCGGCAATCTGCCCAACCCCGACGGAACATATCCACTTGGAACAATGGTAAGTTTCGAGGTGAACCTTGACCGTCCAAACTCCACCATGCAAATCACCGGGGCCGATAGCGTAAAAGGTTCCCGCGTTCAACTGCAAATGAGCCGCCATCGCCACGTAAAGGTATACATTACGCTGCTGCCCACGCCAACCCCGACTCCCATGCCTACCCCGACTCCCACCCCAACCCCTAAGCCAACCCCTGCCCCAACACCCAGGCCAACACCTGCGCCCGCCCCTGTTCCCGCGCCAACGCCGACGCCTACGCCTACCCCCACCCCAACGCTCGACTACCCCGTAGGCGGGCGGATTGCTTTCCAGTCCGACCGCGATGGCAACAGCGAAATCTACGTAATGGGCTGCGACGGTTCCCGTCCGGTCAACCTTACCAACCACGCCGCAGACGACCGGGAACCGGCGTGGGCTAAAGACGGGCGGCTGGCCTTCAGTTCCAACCGCGACGCTACAGGCGGCTTCGACATCTATCTGCTAGACCTAGAATCCCAGCAGCTTACCCGTCTAACCACCCACCCGGCCAACGACGAATCCCCGGCACTGTCGCCGGACGGCAACAAGGTGGCTTTCGTGTCCCACCGCAACGGCAACGCCGATATTTACGTGCTGGACATTTCCGCCAATCCTCATACCCTGACCGGATTCGCCACCAGCACCGCCACCAGCACCGCCGCCAATCTCGACCCGGCCTGGTCGCCGGACGGCAGCCGCCTGGCCTTCGCCAGCGACCGCGATGGCGATTTCGACATCTATATTGCCGACGCCAACGGCGCCAATCTTTCCAACCTGACGGACAGCGCCGCCGACGATGAGAACGGCTACAATGACCGCTGGCCCGACATAGAAATCCATCAGGGAAAAGAAAGAATCGCCTTCGCTTCCAACCGTATGGGGAATTGGGATGTCTATTCAATGTACGCCAACGGCGAAAAGCTGAAGCGGGCAACCGAAAACCCAGCAACTGATACCGCCCCCAGTTGGGGGCCGTCAGGCGATGAATTCGTATTTCACAACAACCGCAACACGAACCTAGAACTGTATACCGCGCTTAATGCCGAGGCCGATGAGCAAAAATACGTTACCCACGACGCATCAGGCAACGCCTCTTTCCCCGCTTGGGAACCAACGCCGCACCCCGGCACCTGCGGCCAACCGGCTTTGCCGACGCCAGATCCCACGCCGGAACCGACGCCGGAACCCACGCCAGAGCCGACGCCAGATCCCACGCCGGAGCCCACCCCGGAGCCCACGCCGGAGCCCACCCCGGAACCGACGCCGGAGCCCACCCCGGAGCCCACGCCGGAACCCACGCCCACATCAACGCCCGTCGTCTTGCCCGACTACCCCGCGGGCGGACGGATTGCTTTCCAGACCAACCGCGACGGGAACGATGAAATCTACGTGATAGGCTGCGACGGTTCCCGTCCGGTCAACCTCACCAACCACGCCGCCGATGACCGGGAACCGGCGTGGGCCAGCGGCGGGCGGCTGGCCTTCAGTTCCAACCGCGATGCAACGGGCGGCTTCGACATATACCTGCTCACCCTGGCCCCGTGGGGCATTACCCAACTCACCGACAACGCCGCTAACGACGAATCCCCGGCACTCTCGCCCGATGGTAGCAAGCTGGCCTTCGTGTCCTACCGCAACGGCAACGCCGATATTTACGTGCTGGACATTTCCGCCAATCCCCATACCCTAACCGGATTCGCCACCAGCACCGCCGCCGATCTCGACCCGGCCTGGTCGTCCGACGGCCGCCGCTTGGCCTTCTCCAGCGACCGCGACGGCGATTGGGACATCTATATTGCCGATGCCGATGGCTCCAATCTCTCAAACCTGACGGACGGCGACGCCGACGATGGGAACGGCTACAACGACCGCTGGCCCGACTTGGGGTATTACGAAGGCGAATACATAACCTTCGCTTCCGACCGTGATGGCGATTGGGGGCTATATACAATGTATGATGACGGTGTGAATCCGTCGCAGACGACTTTCAGCGACGGTGCCGACACCGTCTCCAGTTGGGGCCCGTCGGTGGAGGAAATCGTTTTCCAAACCGGCCGGGACGGTAATTTGGAGATTTACACTACCTTCGACGGCGGCGGCCCGTCTCCGAACATCAGCGAGAGCGTCAGCAGCGATGACTCATCCCCCGATTGGGAGCCGGTGGAAGACGCCGTATATTGTGGCGGAGACCCGGTTCAACCATAGGCATAAGACGCTATACTGTCAGATATGCCAGACACCATAAAATGCCTCCGCCTCGACTCCGGCGCTATCGAATACACCCTGCGCCGCAGCCGCCGCCGGAAAAAGACGGTACAGATAAGCATTTCCGGGGGCGCCGTGGTGGTTTCGGCCCCGTGGCGCACCCCCAACCGTGAAATTCAGGCCATCCTGCTGGAGCGAAGCGGCTGGATTCTCGGCAAGCTGGCAGCCGATGTGCAGCAACCGCCCCCGCTTCGGCTGGTCACCGGGGATACGCTGCCCTACCTAGGACAGGATATGCCGCTGGTGGTCGAGGATGCCGACATCCGAAAGCCGTCGGCCCGGCTGGACGGCGGCCGCCTGCTGGTGCAGACGCTCCGCAATCTGGCCGGGGATGAGCGGCGGGAAGCAGTGCGGGCGGCCCTAGAATCTTGGTATCGGGCGCAGGCGGCGGAGCTGCTGGCTGACAGCGTCGCCCGCTGGCTTCCGGTTATGGGCCGCAGCGAAATGCCCCGCGTGCTGGTGCGCCAGCAACGGACGCGCTGGGGCAGTTGCAGCTCCGATGGCACCCTGCGCTTCAGTTGGCGGCTGGCAATGATGGCGCCGGAACTGATTGACTCCGTGGCCGTCCACGAACTGGCCCACTTGGACGTAATGAACCACTCCCCGGACTTCTGGGCCGTGGTGCTGCGAGCAATGCCCGACGCCCGCCAGCGCCGCAAACGCCTAGACGAAGCCGGCCGCCGCCTGCCCCTGTAATCAGTCTTTCGCATTTCCGTCCCCGCATTCCAAATTCCCCCACCGGCGTGGTAACATTGGGGCCTATGAATCCGTCAAACATCAGAAACTTCTGCATCATCGCCCACATAGACCACGGCAAGTCCACGCTGGCCGACCGGTTCCTGGAAATCACCGGCACCGTGCGCCCCCAGGAGATGAAGGCGCAGTTCCTGGACCAGATGGAGCTGGAGCGGGAACGCGGCATCACCATCAAGGGCAAAGCGGTGACTATGTATCACCAGGCCCCGGACGGCCAGACTTATCAGTTGAACCTGATAGACACCCCCGGTCACGTGGACTTCAGCTACGAGGTGTCGCGGGCGCTGGCCGCCTGCGAGGGCGCCCTGCTGGTGGTGGACGCCAGCCAGGGCATCGAAGCCCAGACCATCGCCAACACCCTGCTGGCGATGGGGTATGACCTTGACCTTATTCCGGTGCTGAACAAAGTAGACCTGCCCCAGGCCGAGCCCGAGCGGGTGGTCGGCGAAATCGAGCAGGTATTCGGCTTCCGGCGCGACGAAGTGCTGTTCGTGTCAGCCAAAGAAGGCACTGGCGCGTCGGCCATACTGGACGCCGTGGTGGAGCGCATCCCGCCCCCCGGCGGCCAGCCCGCCGCCCCCGCCCGGGCCCTGGTTTTCGACTCCGTCTATAACCAGTACAAGGGCATCATCGCCCACATCCGGGTAGAGGACGGCGCCATATCCCGCCTCGACCGCATCCGGGTGATGTCCTCGGGTCGCACCGCCGAGATTGTTGAGGTTGGCGTGTTCGCCCCCGCCCCCCGGCCCACTGACCGGCTGGAAACCGGGCAAGTGGGCTATGTCGCCACCGGATTCAAGGATGTGCGCGAGTGTACCGTCGGCGACACCCTGACCATTGACCGCGCCGCGGCCACCGAGCCGCTGCCGGGCTACGTGCCGCTGAAATCTATGGTATTCGCCGGGCTGTACCCCTCCGACGGCGAGCAGTACGGCAATCTCCGCGCCGCCCTAGAGAAGCTGCAACTCAACGACGCCTCCCTGTCCCTAGAGCCGGAAAACAGCGCCGCCCTAGGCTTCGGCTTCCGCTGCGGCTTCCTCGGGCTGATGCACCTAGAAATCGTGCAGGAGCGGCTGGAGCGTGAATACGACCTCGACCTGATAGTGACCGCGCCCAGCGTGGCCTATCAGGTGACGCTCACCAGCGGCGAAGTCATCAAGGTGGACAGCCCGGCCAAGCTGCCCTCGCCCAACGAATACACCGACATTGAGGAGCCGGTGCTGGATCTCACCATCGTCGCCCCCAGCCGCTACGTAGGCACGCTGATGGAGCTGATGCACTCCCGTCGCTCCGATTTCAAGCGTATGGAGTACATCCAGAGCGAGGATGTCGCCGGCCTTTCGTCGGGTTCCGTTGACAACGCCCGCGTGATGATGGAATACACTATGCCGCTGGTGGAAATGCTGGCCGACTTCTACAACCAGCTGAAGTCGCGCACCCAGGGCTACGCCTCGCTGGACTACACCTTTGTCGGCTACCGCAAGGCACCGCTGGTCAAGGTGGATGTGCTGGTGAACCATCTGCCCGTGGAAGCCCTTTCGATGATTCTGCACCGCGACCAGGCATTGGGCCAGGGCCGCCGCGTGGTGGAGCGGCTGCGTACCACCATCCCCCGCCAACTGTTCGAGGTGCCAATCCAAGCCGCCATCGGCAGCCGCATCATCGCCCGCGAAACCGTCCGCGCCGTCCGCAAAGACGTCCTAGCCAAGTGCTACGGCGGCGACGTCACCCGCAAACGCAAGCTGCTGGAGCGCCAGAAGGAAGGCAAAAAACGCCTAAAGATGGTGGGCCAAGTAGAAATCCCCCAAGAAGCCTTCCTAACCCTGCTGGAAGTAGGCGGCGAAGGCTAGTATGCCTCGCCGTTGGCTAGATCGAAGCCTGCGGAAAAAGTTTTGTAATCCCTAGAACCCCAGAGCCGTCCGCAGTTCGCCCAACTGCTCCAGGTGCGCCCGCCAGTGCCGGTCAAAGGCGGACAGCACGGCCTCCAGCGTCCGCTCCTCGTCCCGCCCGCGGGTGCGTTGGCGCATCGTCACGCGGCGGCCCGTCAAGTCCGCGTCGGCAGCGAACTCCAGCGCGGCGCCAAATGCGGCGAAAAACGCTGCGATGTCGGCCCCAACCTCGGCCATATCCAGAGTGGCCCGCGCTTCGGTGACGTTGGAGCGGTCGGACCAGATTTCGTACTCGCTGATTTCGCCGGAAACAATGCCCCGAACCACCGCCGCCATCCCCCCCGGCGGGCTGTCTAGGATGTGATACACAATCTCCCGCGCCGACCAGTCCGTTTCCTCCGGCTTCCAGTCTAGGCAATAGTTCATCCCGTCCAGCAGTTCCAGCAGGGCGGCCCGCAGGGATTCCACGTTTTCGCGCTGGCTTTGTATCGTGGTCAAGGCTGCTCCCTGCCATTCGTTATTCCGGTGAAACGGGTACGCCCCACCCGTAGGGGCAACTCCCGTTCCGGCTAAAACCGACGCTCGCCTGCTGTGACCGCGGCCCACCCGTAGGGGCAACCCTTGTGGTTGCCCTCTAGTGTGTTGTTCCGGTGAAACGGGTACGGCCCCCACCCTAACCCTCCCCCGGAGGGAGAGGGAACTATATCCCATCCCCCCGGCGGGAAAGGGGGGCTACGCCGTGTCAATGCCGCGCAGCAGTTCGAGGGCGGCGGCGCGGGTGTCGTCGCGGCGCAGGGCATACTCCAGCGAGGCGCGGAGCAGGCCCAGGGGCGTGCCGCCGTCGTACCGGACGCCCTGAAACTCATAGGCGTAGAGTTCGGCGCTTTCCAAGAGCAGCAGCATCCCGTCGGTTAGCTGAATCTCCCCCCGGGCGCCGGGGCGGGTGCGCTCCAGGCAGTCGAAAATTTCCGGCGGCAGGATGTAGCGTCCGACGATGGACAGATTCGACGGCGCCTCATCCCGCGGCGGCTTTTCCACCAGCCCCCGCACTTGATGCAGCCCAAGTCCATTGACTGGCTCAGGATGGCCGGGTGGGCCGGAGTTGGGACAGGCCGCGGGCGCGACGTCCACCACGCCGTAGTTATGCACCGTTTCCCAGGGCGTCGGCTCCACCGCCACCACTCCTTGGCCTACCGCGTCGAACACCGCGGCCATCTGCGCCACCACCCCCGGCGTATGATGCACGATGTCGTCGGGCAGAATCACCACAAAAGGCTCGTCGCCCACCGCTTCCCGCGCCGTAAGCACGGCGTGGCCCAGCCCCAATGCCTGCTCCTGTATCACGAAAGACACCTTAGCCAGACGGGACGCCTGCAATACCTTGTCCAGCAAATCTTGGGCGCCACTTTCGGACAGACGCCGCTCCAGTTCCGTAGACGGCTGGAAGTAGGACGCGATGCCCTCCTTGCCGGGGGCGGTCACTATGATGACTTCCTCAACGCCCCCCTCGGCGGCTTCCTCGACCACGTATTGCAACATAGGGCGGTCGAGGATGGGCAACAGTTCCTTGGGAACCGACTTGGTAACCGGCAAAAAGCGGGTTCCCAATCCGGCGGCGGGGATGACGGCTTTCTTGACGGACATAACCAACCACCAGCAATTTCAGCCGCCCCATTCTACCACTGCCAACGCCGCCTAACGAACCGGAAATTCCGCGGGCGGCGTCAGGCTTCGGCGGCGGCTTGGTTCAGGCGGGACAGCTTGGACATCATCCGCGACTTGCGGCGGGCGACGTTGTTCTTGTGGAGAATGCCTTTGCGGACGGCCCGGTCTAGGGTGCGGACGGCGCTGGCTACTGCGGTCTGGGCGGCATCGGCGTCGCCGGACGCCAGCGAGCGGTTGGCCCGGCCTACGATGGTGCGGGTTTCGGTCTTGGCGCTGCGGTTGCGCTGGGCGCGTTTCACTGCCTGACGGCCTGATTTTTTGGCGGGCAAGGGGTTTACTCCTGCTGCGATTACGCCCCGGCAGGGCGCGGACAGCCCCCGGCGCCGGAACGGAGCGTATTATAAACGATGTTGGCCGTAATGCCAAAGGGCGGTTGTCGGCCCGATACGATTGCGAAATTGCCCTTTGTCACCCTGAGCGGAGCGAAGGGTCTCACTATCCAAGGCGGGATTCTTCGCTTTGCTCAGAATGACAGATATTAAACCGAAAGCCCTTGCCGCCCCCTTAAACGTCCAGATTCTTGACGCTGCGGGCGTGGGCCTGGATGTAGCTTTTGCGGGGGGCCACCACTTCGCCCATAAAGGTGGTAAACACGTTGTCGGCTTCCACTTCGCTCTCGATTCTTACCTTGAGCATATGGCGGGTGTCCGGGTTCATGGTGGTTTCCCACAACTGCTCCGGGTTCATCTCGCCCAGCCCTTTGTAACGCTGGATGGTGGGGTTGCGCTGGGTGGTGTTTTTCGCCAGCAGTTCGTCCTTTTGTTCCTCGGTGTAGGCGTATTCGACGCGCCGCCCGTTCTGAATCCGGTAGAGCGGCGGCTGGGCGATGTAGAGATAGTCGCTGTCAATGAGGCCCCGCATCCGGCGGTAGATAAAAGTAAGGATGAGGGTTCGGATGTGGGAGCCGTCCACGTCGGCGTCGGTCATAATGATGACCTTGTGGTAGCGCACTTTATTGGGGTCGAAGTCCTCGCCCTCGCCGGCGCCCACGGCGGCCACCATAGCGCGGATTTCCTCGTGGCCCAGAATCTTGTCGGGCTGCTGGAGGACGCGCTCCACGTTCAGGATTTTGCCCTTAAGGGGCAGGATGGCCTGAAAATGGCGGTCGCGGCCCATCTTGGCCGAGCCGCCGGCCGATTCGCCTTCCACGATGTAGAGTTCCGACCTGGACGGGTCGCGCTCGGCGCAGTCGGCCAGCTTGCCGGGCAGGGATGAGCCGTCCAGCGCGTTCTTGCGGATGACCAGCTCGCGGGCCCGCTTGGCCGCCTCCCGGGCCTTTTGCGAGGTCAGGCACTTTTCCACCACGCGCCGCCCCTCGCTTGGGTTTTCCTCCAAGTAGCGCGACAGGCCCTCGCCCACCACCGACTCGACGATGCCGCGCACTTCGGGGTTGCCCAGCTTGTGCTTGGTCTGCCCCTCGAACTGCGGCGAGGTGAGCTTGACGCTGATGGCCGCGGCCAGCCCCTCGCGCACGTCCTCGCCGATGAGGTTGGCCTGGTCGTCCTTCAGCTGCCCCTGCTTGCGGGCGAAATCGTTGATAACGCGGGTCAAGGCCGAGCGAAAGCCGGTCAAGTGGGTTCCGCCGTCGGGCGTTTTGATGCAGTTGGCGTAGGAATGCACCGACTCGGAATAGCCGTCGTTGTACTGAACCGCCACTTCCACTGCGGTGTCGTCGGCGGTTTTTTCGTAGTAGAACGGGATGGCCTGCAACACCCGGCGGTTGCGGTTGTCGTTGCGAACTAGGTTGGGGATGCCGCCGTCGAAAAAGTAGGTGCGCTCGATGTCGCCCTGCCGCCGCTCGTAATGCCAATGGCTGATGAAGCTGATTTCCAGCCCCTTGTTCAGATAGGCGATGTCCTTGAAATGGCGGGTTAGTTCGTCGAAATCGTAATCTATTTCGTTGAAAATTTCCGGGTCGGGGCGGAAGCAAATCATCGTTCCGTGTTCGTCGGTATTCGACTCCCGCACCAGCTCGGTGGCGGGCAGGCCGCGGGCGTACTCTTGGGAGTGTAGAACGCCGTCGCGCCGGACTTCGGCCCGCAGGTATTCGGACAGGCCGTTGACCACCGAGGCCCCGACGCCGTGGAGCCCGCCGGTGACCTTGTAGGCCCCGCCGCCGAACTTGCCGCCGGCGTGGAGTGTGGTCATCACCGTTTCTAGGGCACTCTTGCCGGTGGCCGGGTGAAGGTCAACGGGTATCCCGCGCCCGTTGTCGGATACGCTGATAAGCCCGTCGGCGCTTATGCTCATTTCAACGCGGGTGCAGTATCCGGCCATCGCCTCGTCAACGGCGTTGTCCAGAATTTCAATCATCAAGTGTTGCAGGCCGCTCAACCCGGTGCTGCCGATGTACATTCCGGGGCGGATGCGCACGGCCTCCAGCCCCTCCAGCACCTGAATATCCTGAGCGGTGTAGTCCTGCGCCGGGGCGGGCGCGGCTTCGGGGGCAATCGGTAAGGTCTGTTGCATAGGGAGAACCGCCAAAATCGCGCGTATAAGCTACGCGAAAACGTATTTACAATCTGCCCTGCATTGTATCAGATTCGTAGCTGTTTAGCCTTAACTTCCCGCCCGTCTCTTGGCGCAATCGTCTGAATCGGGATTGCCGCGATTTTGGGGATTTTCAGGGTTCGCCATCCGGCGAATCCTGGGGCCGGGGGCGGCTCGTCTCCGGGCGGTTCAGGATTTTTTCTTGATTTTCCTCCCATTTTCCCCCATTTTCCGCCATTTTGGCTTGGCGGCCGGGCTGGGGACGGTTGGCGGGCTGGCCGGTTGTTTGGGTTTCACGGGCTGGCCGATTGTTTGAGCTGCACAGGTATTATGTTAAAAGGGCGCACCAAGGGTTGGCAAGGGCCAAGTGTCAGGAAAATGGCGGCGGCGGGGGGAATTTCGCAATCTTGCTCTCATTCCGCCCCATCGAAAAGGAACTCCCCCTCCCACAGGCGTAGAATCCAACCACCCACCCGCACGTACTGCCCGGTGCTGATGCGGGCAATATCATACTCCGGCAGAGTCACCGCCGCCACACATCGCCCGTCGAATACCACGCCGCGCCCGCCAAAATCGAAGTCCAAGTTGTCAAACCCGTACTGCTGGCGATGGCCGGGCAGATCATTCACATCAACCGGGTACAGATGCAGAAAAAATCTCCCCTCCGTATCGGCGCGGACGCACGGCTCCCTGACGTAGGCCAGCCGGTTCTCGCTGAGATATACGTCAAAGCCGGAGCGGATTACCGGCTCGCCGGATACCAGCAACTCGTAGGCGGAGCGGGCCTCCAGTCCGAAGGACTCTTTATCATACGTAATCAGATAGACATTGAACACTCCGTCAGCAAAGACAGCCTTAACTGAAACCCGCTCTCCCAGCAATTCCAAAAATCCTAATGCGGTCGGGCCGACGGCCTCTGTCTGAACCCGGTGCGTCCTGCCGTTCTTCTCATAGGATACGTAGGCACGCAAGAACTTGCCTACGTCTTCGTCCGTCAGGGTATAGTAGAAGGAGCTTGCGCCTTCGATGTCGGTCCAGGTAGCGTCGTCGGGCCGCTTGACATCGCCGGGCCGGGCGTCGGCCCGTTGCCAGAGCCAGGGCTGGACCGGGTTGTCGTCAGCCCGGTGGGCCTTGTCATTAGCCAGATAAGCTCTGAGAGTAATGTCTCCCACAAGCCTAGCCTCGCCGGATGTTGTAGTCCCGGCCCAGCCGGATACTGTCGGCCATGTTGCTCTTCTATGGTGGGCCACAAAGATTCTATTGGGGACATCGGGGAGCGAAAGTAATAAATCGGCCATCTCACGGAGACACAGTTCGCCGGAATCCTCGCACCTGTAACTTCCATAGTAGTAATTGGCCGCTCCTTCCTCTTTTTCTTGATAAAACTGAATGACCGGGCCTGCCCTCCCGACTACGTAAACTAAATCCCCTTCCCGCGTCCGTTCTTTCAATACGGCAAGAACGGGTTTGATGTTTTCCGGTGTTATGTATGGACTGTCTTGCCGCATATCGCCCACTCCGGCAAACACTATCGCGCCAACCACCGTAACGGCCAACGCCGGAGCCAGCCACGCCCGGCCAGTAAGCGATACCAGCCAACCGGCCGTCCAATGAAACGCCACGCCAACCGCCAAGAAAACAACCGGCCCCAGATAGATAACTTGGCGAATGTCCCCAAGCGGATATATTCCCAGTACGGCGGCGCCGACGGAAACTGCAATGACAAGCGAAAATAAAACGGCGATGGCCCGGTCTTGCAACTCTCCCTGAAACTTTCTAAGGAATACTGCAACCAGAATGATTGCGAATGTGGCAAGCGCTGCTATCGCTACAACCACCGGCAAATGATACGTCAATAAATCCCAAATTCCGCCAACCGAAAACTCGAATATCGACAGCGCATCCAATTGTCCCTGATAATAATACGCCGCTAAATATCTATCCGAGCCGAAGCCCCCTTCCTCCCACTGATAGCGCAAAGTCACCGCGAAGCTTATAGCGCACCCCGCCAGAAAACACGCCGCAGGCCAGACTAGGGCTATGCACGACTTGAGCCAGTTACGAATCCGGCTTAGGTATAAGTTCCGTTCCGGCGCCTCAAGAGTCGGTGGGGTAAGAAGCACAGCGGCGCCAATCACGGCGCCTCCGAATAAGACCAAACCATACTGGAGCAATGGCGCAAGGAACAGCGAAACGCAGAGCAGCCCCTTTCGCCCGTCCCGCAGATACCACAGCAGCCCGGCTATCATCAGCACTGCCAGCAGCGCATCAACAGAGTATTCCCGCGCATCTTGGGCGTGATATATCGCGGCAACCGAAAGCGTCGCCAGCAGGGCCGCCAAAAACGCGGCCTGCCGGGCAACCCCTAGGCGCGGCAACAAAAACAGCATTACGGCCACGGTCAGAACGCTGGCCGCCGCCGGAATAATCAGGACGCTGAAGGGCGTACTCTCGACTTTCTGCACCGCCCACAGCGCCAAGGGATACATAATCGGAGAGGAGTTACCGTAGCGGGTATTGGGGACTATCTCCGAGAGGGATCCCCTCGAATTATTGGCGGCAACCGCTTCGTCATACCATAAGGCATTCCCTGGCAGGTCATAAAAACGCAGCCCCGCCGCCACTGCCAGCAGGCCCACGAACAACACCGCCAAGGCCAGCCGTTCCCGCGAAACTCGCGCAGGAATCCTCATTCGCATCCTTTCCATAATTTTACGCCAGGCCTAGGGCCGCGGCGAGTGATCGGAAGTAATCTTCTCTCATTCCGCCCCGTCCAAAAGGAACTCCCCCTCCCAGAAATGGTAGAAACCGCCTGGCACGACAACGTACTGGCCGGTGCCGATGCGGGTAATATCATACTCCGGGAGAGTCACCGCCGCCATACATTTCCCGTCGAACACCGCGCCGCGACCGCTGAAAACAAAGTCCAGATTGTCAAACCCGTACGGCTTGCTCTTTGCTGGCAGGTCGTTCACGTCAACCGGCCACAGGGCGAGAAAGAACATCGCCTCCGTGTCGGCGCGGGTGCACGGCTCCTTGGCGTAGGTCAGCGTGTTTTCGCTGAGATATATGTCAAAGCCGGAGCGGATTATAGGTTCGCCGGATACCAGAGTCTCGTAGTCGGATACGAGCGTTTTGTACGCCGGTTCGACGAACTCTTTGGCGTTTGGAATCATAGAGACATTGAAATCTCCGTCAGTAATGACCGACTCAATTGAAACTTGCTCTCCCAGCACTTCCAAGCCCTCTATCGGCCCTATGGCCTCCGTCTCGACCCGGTAGGTCATGCCGTTCTTCTCGTAAGACACATAGGCGCGCAAGAACTTGCCCTCGTCTTCGCTCGCCGGGGTGTAGTTGAAATAGCGCGCCCCTTCGATGTCGCTCCAAGTGGCGTCGTCGGGCGTATTGACATCGCCGGACCGGGCGTCGGCCCGCTGCCATCGATAATTATAATGCCCAACGTCAACCTCGTAGGCGGTGATAGTCTCTCCTACTCGCTTCGTTTCGTCCGCGTAATTAATCCTGACCTCGCCGGAGGCTGCAACCCCGGCCTTGCCGGATGCTGTCGCCGGTATAAATTTGCTTCTCTGTACCAAGAAGATTTTATTGGGGACATTAGGGAGTGTGAGGGCTAAACTCAACATCTCGTTGAGGCAATCTTCGAAGACGCGCCGACATACCGCCTCTGCATAGTGGTAGCTGCTCGATTTTCCATCCTGATAGAACTTAATAAGAGGGGTTGCATAGGTGCCTGTGTAAACTATGTCTCCCTCTTTCACATTCTCTTCCAGAAAGGCGAGAATGCCCTTGGCGGTGTGGTCGGTCACATAGGGGCTGTCCTGCCGTATATCGTCCACTCCGGCCAGGGCTATTGCGCCAGCGACCGCGACGGCCAGCGCCGGAACCAGCCATCCCCGGCGGGTGAACGATGCCAGCCAACCGGCCGTCCAATGAATAGCGACGCCAACCGCCAAGAAAACAACCGGCCCCAGATAGATAACTTGGCGAATGTCGCCAAGGGGATATACTCCCAGCACGGCAGCGCCGACGGAAATTGCAATGCAAAAGGAAAATAAAACTGCGATGGCCCGGTCTGAAAACTTGCCTTGAAACTTTCTGAGGAATGTTGCGACCAAGAAAATCACTAATGCGGCAAGCGCCGCTATCGCCACAACCTCCGGCAAATGATAGGTCAATAGACTCCAAATCCGATCAATCGAAAACTCAAAGAGCGACTGCACGCCGAGTTTTCCTTGATAGTAATACGCCGATAAATAGCCACCCGAGCCTAAATAGTCCTGCGAGCCGTAGCCTCCTTCCTCCCACTGATGGCGCAAAGTGACCGCGTAGCTTATGGCGCACCCCGCCAGAAAGCACGCCGCGGGCCAGACTAGGGCTATGCGCCGCTTGAGCCAGTTACGAATCCGGCTTAGGTATAAGTTCCGTTCCGGCGCCTCAAGAGTCGGGGGGGGGGGGGGGGGGTAAGAAGCACAGCGGCGCCCATTACGGCGCCGCCGAATAAGACCAAACCGTACTGGAGCAACGGCGCGAGGAACAGCGAAAGGCAGAGCAGGGCCTTTCGCCCGTCCCGCAGATACCACAGCAGCCCGGCTATCATCAGCGCGGCCAGCAGCGCATCAATGGAGTATTCCCGCGCATCTTGGGCGTGTTCGATTGCGGCAACCGAAAGCGTCGCCAGCAGGGCCGCCGGAAAGGCGACCCACCGGCTCACCCCGAGGCGCGGCAGGAAAAAGAGCATTACGGCCACGGTCAGAACGCTGGCCGCCGCCGGAAGAAAGCGGACGCTGAAGGCCGTACTCTCGACTTTCTGCACCGCCCACAGTGCCAAGGGATACAGGATAGGAGCGGAGTTACTGTTACGAGTGCCGGGGATGACTTCCGAGAGGGCGCCGCTCGAGATATTGGCTGCTACCGCTTCGTCATGCGATACGGAGCTCTCCGGCAGGTCGTAGAAGCGCAGCCCCGCCGCCACTGCCAGCAGGCACAGGAACAGCGCCGCCAAGGCCAGCCCTGCCGGGGAAACTCGCACGGGAATCCGCATTCGCATCCTTTCCATTGCCCTTGCCGCTTGCCTACTCCGGGAATATCCGGCGGTAGACGCCGGGCGAGCCGGTGTCGTGAACCATGTGGGGGCGAACCTTGGTGTTCCAGAGGGGGGTGACCGCCGTGCGCCAGTTGTTCCAGCCCTCGCTTTCGGCCACGGCCAGCGACTCCATTTCGTGGACGGTGGCGTAGCGGGGGGCGCCCATCACCGCCTCCCAGCGGCGGGCGCGGATGTAACCCGGGATGCTCAGGCACAGGGGCAGCCGCTCGTTGTTATAGGCGTCGTTAAACTTGGCGTCCAGCTCGTCGGGAACCGACATCCGCCCCACCAGCAGCACCGGCGACATTCCCGCCTCGGCGGTTTCGGGCGGCACGTCCTGCGGGTGAACCCGGCGGTAGAGATTGCGGATGTATTCCGTGCCGATGACGCTGGGGGACATACGCCTGGACCATTCGGTAGGTTCCCGCAGCCACTTCTGCCATTCCTCGGAATGCCAAGCCTCGTGGCTGCTGAGTTCGTAGACCGCCAGATACTTGGGGCCGCCCTGCGCCGCCTGGTAGCGGGCGGCGTCCAGCACGCCGGGGATGGAAAGCCGCTCCGGGATGTGTTCCTCGTTATACCAGCGGTTATATTCCGCGTCATTCTCCGGGGCTACGTCGCTGTATACCAGCAACAGCCCGTCGCCCTTTTTCGCCGCCATCGCTCAACTCCTATAATCCGGTTTTTGCTGCGGGAAAGGCTGCCCCCCAATTCCCCGGGGGGACTTTCGCTATCTTACTCTCATTCCGCCTCGTCGAAAAGGAACTCTCCTTCCCACAGGTGGCGGAAACCCGCTATCTCCCGCACGTACTGGCCGGTGCTGATGCGGGCAATATCATACTCCGGGAGAGGCACCGCCGCCATACATTTCCCGTCAAATATCACGCCGCGCCCGCGGAAACCGAAGTCTAGGTTGTCAAAGCCGTATTGCCGGCGCTTTTCTGGCAGGTCGTTTACATCAACCGGGTACGGGGCGAGAAAGAACATCGCCTCCGTGTCGGCGCGGGTGCACGGCTCCTTGGCGTAGACCAGCGTGTTTTCGCTGAGATATACGTCAAAGCCGGAGCGAATTACGGGTTCGCCGGATACAATCGCCTCATACTCGGATACCAACGCCGCATGGACGGCGCGGATCGCCGGTTCGACGGACTCTTTGACGTTCTCAATCAGAGTCACATTGAAATATCTGGCAGCAATGACATACTCAACTGAAACTTGCTCTCCCAGCAGTTCCAATTCCTCCAGTATTGATTCGCGGGTATGTACCAAGAAAATTCTATTGGGGACATTAGAGAGCGAAAGTAATAAATCGACCATCCCACGGAGACACGGTTCGCCGGAATCCGTGCACCAGTAGCTTCCATAGTAGTAATTGGCTGGGCTTTCCTCTTTTCCTTGATAGAACTTGATGGCCGGGTATGCCCCATAGACTGCGTAAACCATATCCTCTTCCCGCACCCGTTCTTCCAATACGGCAAGAACGGATTTGACGTTTACGTTTGTCTTGTACGGACTGTCTTGCCGTATATCGCCCACCCCGGCCAGTACTATCCCGCCAACCACCGCGACAGCCAGCGCCGGAGCCAGCCACCCCCGGCCCGTGAGCGATGCCAGCCAATCGGCTGTCCAATGGAACGCCACGCCGGCCGCCAAGAAAACAACCGGCCCCAGATAGATAACTTGGCGAATACCCCCAAGCGGATATATTCCCAGCACGGCGGCGCCGACGGAAACTGCAATGCAAAAGGAAAATAAAACTGCGATAGCCCGGTCTTGCAACCCTCCCTGAAACTTTCTGAATAATGCTGCGGCCAGAATTATGGCGAAGGCGGCAAGCGCCGCTATCGCCACAGCCACCGGCAAATGATACGTCAATAAATCCCAAATCCCGCCAATTGAAAACTCAAATATCGGGTATGCATCCAGTTTTCCCTGATAGTAATACTCTGCTAAATAGTCATCCGAGCCGAAGCCCCTTGACTGCCACTGATAGCGCAAGGTCACCGCATAGCTTATGGCGCATCCGGCCAGAAAGCACGCCGCAGGCCAGACTAGGGCTATGCGCCGCTTGAGCCAATTACGAATCCGGCTTAGGTATAAGTTCCGTTCCGGCGCCTCAAGAGTCGGGGGGGGGGGGGGGGGGTAAGAAGCACAGCAACGCCAATCACGGCGCCGCCGAACAAGACCAGCCCATACTGCAACAATGGCGCGAGGAACAGCGAAAGGCAGAGCAGCCCCTTACGCCCGTCCCGCAGATACCACAGCAGCCCGGCTATCATCAGCACGGCCAACAGCGCATCAACAGAGTATTCCCGCGCATCCTGGGCGTGATATATCGCAACAACCGAAAGCGTCGCCAGCAGGGCCGCCAAAAACGCGGCCCCCCTCGCAACTCCAAGCCGCGGCAACAAAAACAACATCGCTGCCACTGTAAGAACGCTGGCCGCCGCCGACAGAACCCGGATGCTGAAAGCGGAAACATCCACCTTCTGAACCGCCCACAGCGCCAAGGGGTACAGTATAGGCGAGGAGTTCCTGCCGCGGGTATTGTCAACTACCTCCAAAAGGCCGCCCCCCGAATTACCGGCGGCAACCGCTTCGTCATACCTAACGGAATCCTCCGGCAAGTCATAAAAGCGCAGCCCCGCCGCCACTGCCAGCAGGCCCACGAACAACACCGCCAACGCCAGCCCTGCCGGGGAAACGCGCACAGGGATCCTCATTCGCATCCGTTCCACAATATCACGCCGAGGTAGCGGCGTCCGTATAGCGGCGAGTATAGCACAAGCCCTTACGCAGAGGCCGCGCCCGGCGACGCAGCGGGGCGGCTTTGCGGGTATGGCGGATGTTGCGGCAATCCGCCCGCTGCGTTAAAAAACGGCCAACCTACGGATAATATGCGGCTATAATGGCAGCGGCATACTGGCAGACTGATTGATATGGAGGCGATAGCGATGGCGGATTTGCAGCGGGCGGCGGTGACCAGCGAGCAGGCGCCGCAGCCCTTGGGGGCTTACTCAGTAGGAATGACGGTCAACGCCGGACGCCTGTTGTATGTGGCGGGCCAGGTTGGGGTTGACGCGGCGGGCGATCTGGTGGGGCGCGGCGACGCGGCGGCCCAGACCGCGCAGGTGTTCCGTAACATCGGCCACATTCTGGAGGCGGCCGGGGCCGGGTTCAGTAACGTGGTGGAGTTCACCACCTACGTGGTAGGGCGCGAGTCGGTGGCGGGCTTTATACAGGGGCGGAACGTAGTGTTCCCGGAGATATTCCCCGGCGGCGATTATCCGCCCAATACCCTGCTGGTGGTGGACGGGCTGGTGCGCGAGGAATTTCTGGTCGAAATCAAAGCCGTCGCCGCCCTGCCCTAGCCGCAATTTCCTTTCCCTTTTTAAGGCGAGGGCGAGGGAGTATGCTATGAGCGTCATCGAAACTACGCTGTCCCGCCGCACCGAAACCCCGCAAGGCCAACCCGTGGAGTACGACATCCCCTTGTCGGCCTACCTCTGCGCCTCGGCAAGGCGGCTGCTCATCATATCGCCGGGTTCGGGCGAGCTGAAGGACGGGCGGCAGGAACGGTGGCGCAAGCTGGCCCGGCACTTGCAGGAATTGGGGCTGTGCGCGACGGTGACCTACAACGCGCCGCGCCCCGACTTTCAGGTGCAACTGGAATGGGAAGCCTATTCCTACCGGGGCGCAAGCTGGAACCGCATACTCATCGAAAGCCTGGCCCACGCCGCCGACTGGTCGCTGGAGCGGGCCGCGGAGCTGTGCGGCGCGGCGTCGCCGGAAGTCTGCATGGCCGGTTTTTCCTCGGGCGGGTCGGCGGTGGGGGCAGTGGCCTTCCGGTATCCGCAGGTGCGCCGGGCGCTGCTGCTGTCGGCCTATGACAGCGTTGGCGACCCGTTCTACGACGGAATCACCCGGTTCACCGGGGATATATTTATGGGCTACGGCAGCCAAGACCCGCCCGCCGGGATGCTGGCCTACATCGTAAGCGTCGGGCCATTGGCGGCCAGGTCGCTCACCGGCCGCCCGGCGCCGGGCTGCGACCACCGCTTCAGCGGCGCGGACAACAGCCGCGCTCTGGTTAAGGCGTTCTACTGGGCGCTGGGCCACGACGACAGCTTTCCCGCCCCGGACGGGGCGCCGGTGTTGTATGATTAGCGCAGCCCGGCGCATCAACCGGCTGAATTGAGGCGTAGACATACATACCGGAGGTCGAAGATGAACGTGGCTTTTCAAGAAGCTGTTGAGAGGATGAATCCAATAATGGAAATCCTGCTGAACAGCGAGGAGCTCACTTGGGAAGGCCGTAGAGGCGCCCCACAACAAGGCGTTTACGTTCTCTACGAAGATGGGAACCCCATCTACGTAGGCCGCTCCAATCGAATGCGGAATCGCATTCGAGAGCATGGAGCGGATAGCTCAGACCGCCATTCCGCGACATTCGCCTTGAAATTGCTGCGTCTGGAGTTAAACGAACCCGAGGGAAACACCGAAGACTTTGTAAATGCCCACGAAGAGGAATATCGCCAGCAAAGGGAGAGGGTGCGAGCGATGACTTTCCGTGCGGTTGAAATCACCGACCAATTGGAGCAGACTCTCTTTGAGATTTACGCCATCCTCATATTTGGCACCCATCATATTGGACACAACGACTTTGACACTCACTAACCATGCTAGACATAGCCCCCGCATATTGGACAAACAGCCATTTGGGAGCAGTGCCTAGCCCCACGCAAGGAGAGTCGAATATGGCCGACCGGCAAAGGCTTACGGAAACGCTGATTGAGCTAATCAGGATTGACAGCCCCAGCGGTGAGGAAGACGCTATGGATGCGGAAGTCACCGCCCGCCTTTCGGACTTGGGGCTGGCGGTGGAGCATGACGCCTATAACAACATCGTAGCCCGGCTGGACGGCGCGGGCGAGCCGGTGTTGCTTTCGGCCCATCTGGACACCGTGGAGCCGGGCCGGGGAATTCAGCCGACGCTGGACGGCGACATATTGCGCTCCGACGGCACAACCATCCTCGGCGGCGACTGCAAGGCCGGAGTCGCCATCGTATTGGAAGCGTTGGCCGCCGCCGTGGAGTCGGGCGGCCCGCGCCGCGCCGTGGAGGTGGCCTTTACCCGCCACGAGGAGGGCGGGCTGGTGGGCGTTCATCATCTGGATTTCGGGCTGCTGTCGGCCCGCACCGGCATCGTGTTGGATGGCGAGGGGCCGCCCAATCGCGTCACGGTGTCGGCCCCGTCGCAAAACGTCGTAACCGCCGAAATCACGGGCCGCGCCGCTCACGCCGGGCTGGAGCCGGAAAAGGGGCTGTCGGCCCTGCTGGTGGCCGCCGACATCCTTACCCGCTTGCCACTGGGCCGCTTGGATGCCGAAACCACCGCCAATATCGGCTGGCTGGAGGGCGGCCTAAAGCGCAACATCATCCCGGAACGGGCGGCACTGGACGGCGAGTTTCGTAGCCGCAGCAACGACAAGCTGGCTTGGCTGGAAGGGCAGTTCCGCAAGGTGTTCGACGAGGCCGCCGCCCGCTACCCGGACGCCCGCATATCCCTGGATATACGCAACACCTATCAAGCCTACCGGGTCGCGCCGCAGCACGAAACGGTGGCGATGATTGGCCGGGCCCTAGACGCCATCGGCCTTGCGCCCACGCTGGAGGCTTCCGGCGGCGGTTCCGACGCCAACGTGTTTATCGAGCGCGGCATTACCGCCCTGCCCGTCGGCATCGGCGTCCGTTCCTTTCACACCACTTGGGAAACCGCGCTGATTCCCGAAGTGCTACAGGGGGCCGAAATGTGCCAAGCCGCTATTCTGGGCGGGAATGGCGCCCGATGAATCCCATCATTATAGTAGTGTTCGACGGGCTGCAACCGACGCAGGTCACCCCGGAGCTTATGCCCGCCCTGGCCCGCTTTGCCGCGGAGGGCGTCGCTTGCCATAACCATCACGCCGTCTTTCCCACAGTCACCCGCGCCAACGTCGCCAGCATCGTCACCGGCCACCAGCCCGGTGCCCACGGGTTGACCGGCAATACGCTGGTCATACCCGAATTTGACCCCCATCGCGCCATCAACGCCCTAGAGCCGACGCTTTCGGAAGTGGCCGCCCGCACTCCGGTGTTGCTGCGGCCCACGCTGGGCGACATTCTGGGCCGCCACGGGCAGGAATACATCGCCGTGGGAACCGGAACGTCGGGCAACGCCTACCTGCAACACCCTAACGCCGGGGCCGACAGCGGGGCCAACGCCGGGGGCGCTACCATCCATCCCGACTTCTGCCTGCCCCGCGAGCTGCACGGCCAGTTGGCCGCCAGATTCGGCCCCCCCTTGTTTCCCGCCAGAGATGGAAATGATATAGGGGGCGAGTATCCGGTAGCGGCCAAGCTGTCCCGCGCCGTGGACATCGTTACCGAGTATGTCTTGGCGCAACGGCTGCCTGCGGTGTCGCTGCTGTGGTTTTCCGAACCCGATTCCGCCCAGCACGCCCACGGTGTAGGTTCAGGGGAAGCCGTCCGCGCCCTTGGGGAAGCCGACCGGCAGTTTGGCCGGCTGCTGGACTGGCTGGAGCGGCAGTCTGGCGACGCCAACGTGCTGGTGATTTCCGACCACGGCTATTCGACCATATCCGGGGTCATAAACTTGGAAGCGGCCTTGCGCGAGGCCGGGTTTCCGCCGGGCGGCGAATCGGGCGGCGTCACAGTAGCCCCCAACGGAGGGTCGGCGCTGTTCTACGCATCCGCCGACACAGCCGGGCGGCTGGCCCGGTGGTTGACCGCCCAGCCTTGGTGCGGCCCGCTGCTGGCGTCCGCCGCCGCCGGGGACATCACGGGGACGCTGCCCGCCGCCCTCATCGGCCTAGAGGGGCCGCGCGTTCCCGCCCTGGCAATGTCTTTCCGCTGGGACTCCGCCGCCAACCGCGCCGGATTCGCCGGACACGCCTACTCCACCAGCCTAGCGCCGGGGCAGGGACAGCACGGCTCGATGAGCCGCCACGAAACCCGGAGCGTGCTGTTCGCCCGCGGGCCGGATTTCAAGGGCCCGGCCGCCGTCGAAACCCCCACCGGCAACGTGGACATCGCCCCCACCATCCTGCGCCTGCTGGACTTGCCCGGCGCCGAAACGATGCACGGCCGCGTCCTGCGGGAAATTTTCCGGGAATCCTTGCGGGAACCCCCCGATGGCGGGCCGGACACCCTAGACCGGCGCACTACCACCCACGAAGCGGAGCGCGACACGCCCAACGGACGCTACCGGCAGGCCCTCACCGTGTCGCGGGTGGGCGCAACGCTGTATGTGGAGCAGGGTTCGGGCGGGCCGGATGCCGGTTGACGCTGCCCGGTTGACGTTACATTGACAGGCCAACGATAATGCGTTATGCCTAACTACGAAAGATTGCTAAGACGCATACTCTCTGGACAATCTGATTTCAACATCCGATTCAGTGCGCTGTGCGGATTGCTGCTGAGAATGGGATTCGATGAAAGAATCGTAGGGAGCCATCACGTCTTCACGAGATCCGGTTTCTCCCAGATAATCAGCATCCAGCCCATCGGCAGTAAGGCAAAGGGGTATCAGGTAAAGCAGATTCGAGAAATTTTTGAGGATTACCCAGCTTGGGAGTGGCTTGATGCATAAATACGAAATCATCATATATTGGAGCAACCAATTCGGCCATTACATAGCGGAAGTGCCGGAACTCCCGGGCTGTATGGCGGACGGGGAAACCCCGGAAGCTACTTTGGCAATGGCGCAGGAAGTTATCCAGATTTGGATTGACACAGCCAGAGAGGACGGCTGGCCCATCCCGGAACCCAAAGGCCGCCGCCTTATGTTCGCCTGACGGAAAACCAACCCATATTAAGGAGCATCATAATGGCAACGGCAACACGCAAACGCCGGTTGGGGCGCCAGGTCGCCATCGTGGGGGCCGGGCTGTCCCAGTTCGGCGCCTTTCCCGACAAGGACAGCCGCGACCTATTCGTCGAGGCTTTCCAGGATATGATTCAGACGATGGACCAGCCCATAGACATTGACGACATCGAATGCGCCTACGTGGGCAACTACTCGTCCGACCTCTTTGAGACCCAGGGCCACACCGCGCCCATCGTGGCCGACTGGCTGGGAATGACGCCCATCCCCATCACCCGCATCGAAAACGCCTGCGCCAGCAGCGGCAGTGCCCTGCGCGAGGGCGCAATGGCGATCGCCAGCGGGATGTATGACGTGGTGCTGGTGGGCGGTATGGAAAAAATGACCAACCTGCCCACCGAAGGCGTCACCGACGTGCTGGCATCCGCCGCCGACGGGCTGTATGAGGTCCCCGCCGGGCTCACCTTCCCCGGCATTTTCGGGGCCATCGCCAAAGCTCACATGGATCGCTACGAAACCAGCCTCGATCATCTGCTCAAGGTTGGCATCAAGAACCACAACAACGGCGCCCTCAACCCCAAGGCCCAGTTCAACGTCACCATCCGCGACCTGATGGAGCGGCGTATGGCGCGGGCCGAACAGCGCGGCCAGCCCGTCCCCGAATGGCAGACCGAGCTGGATTTCCTTAACGATGACCGGGCCAACCCCTGGATTGCCTGGCCGCTGCGGCTCTATGACTGCGCCCCCATCACCGACGGCGCATCGTGCATCCTGCTGGTGGCTGCCGACATCGCCCACAACTTCACCGACCGCCCGGTGTCGCTGGCCGGTATCGGGCAGGCGTCGGGCAAGCCGCTGCACGACGCCGACGAACTGACCTCGCTGTCGGCGGCCAAAGAAGCCTCTCGTCAAGCCTACGAAATGGCGGGCATAACCGCCGACGATGTTGACTTGGCCGAGGTTCACGACTGCTTTACCATCGCCGAAATCGTAGCCAGCGAGGACTTGGGCTTTTTCGCCCCCGGCGAGGGGCCGCGGGCCGTGGACGAAGGCCGCACCGCCCTAGACGGCGACCGCCCCATCAACACCTCCGGCGGCCTCAAATCCAAGGGCCACCCGGTAGGCGCGTCGGGCGTGGGCCAGGTTGTGGAAATCTATCACCAACTGCGCGGCGAGGCCGGGGAGCGGCAGGCCAAAAAGTCCAAACTGGAAGTGGGCTTGACCCACAACGTCGGCGGCACCGGCGGCACCTGCGTCGTCAACGTGCTGCGGCGGGAGTAGAGGTTATGCCCAGCGAATTTAACGCCGCCAATTTCTACAAACGGCTGCGGGAAGACGGCCAGCTCACCGGCATTCGTTGCAACGCCTGCGGCGGCCTGTCGCCGGAAGCCCGCCCGATGTGCGCCGCCTGCCGCAGCTTCGACGTGGCTTGGCACCCCTTCAGCGGGCGGGCCACGCTCAGCACTTTCACCTGCATATCGGTGGTTCCCGACTATTGGGGGCAGAAGGGCTACGGGCGCAACAACCCCTATTGCAGCGGCATCGTAACCCTAGAGGAAGGGCCGCGCATTAGCGCCCGCATCACCGGAGTGGATGGCGCTAACCCGCAGTCCATCCGCACCGGAATGGCCCTGGCGCTGGACTTGGCAGACCTGGACCCGGAGCGCCCGTCGCTGGCTTTCAAGCCGGCCTGAGCGCGGCGGCCGGCGCCGCTGAACACGCTGGAAGTTTTCGTCTGAAAGGGGGCGGTAAAACGCAATGCTGATTGCCGGAATCGTAATTGCCATCATTGCGGCCATCCTGCTGGTTGTTGGCTCGGTTTACTGGATGATGCGCTTCACTAGGCAAAAGGAGACCGCCGACCTGAACCGCTATCTGCAAGGCGAAAACTGCCAGTGGGAAAGGACGGGTGGCCCGCCCGCCGGAGAGAACGCCGCCGGCAACGCCTACTTCGTCAACCACGCCCCGGTGTCGCAGGGCATAGAAATGCGCGTATACGCCTACGCCCAACCCGCCGACGGCTCCCGGGGCGACGACGAAGGCATCTGCCTGTCCATCATAGACCAGGCCAACCGCAACGGAATGATCCTGAACGGCTTCGGCATCTACCTAGAGGCCATGCAATTCGGCGACACCCTCTGGAACGACCACTTCCTAGGCGACATCGGCATAATGGAACGGATGATAACGGAAAAAAGAGCAGCCTGGGACCAAGAGCAACAGGAAATCATCGTAGGGCATTACGCGCTGTTTATGTAAGGGCAAGGGTAGGGCTTCTAAATAAACAGACAGCGGAGTATTGTTTTATGCCAGCGTCAACGATCGAATCCGTTCGGATTAAAGGCTTTCGCTCTCTAGCGGACGTAGAGATTTCCGAACTACCGGCAGCAACAGCACTTATTGGTGCCAACGGATCTGGCAAATCCAACATTATGCGTTTCTTTGAGATGCTGAGTTGGATGCTTAGATCGCGACAACTTGGCGAATTCATTGCACGCCAGGGGGGTGCCGACGATCAACTGTTCGGTGGCAATCGCGTTACTCCTAGAATGGAAGCGGAAATTGTCCTGAACACTGACAGAGGACGGAATGAATACGGATTCAAGCTCTCCCACGCCCATCCCGACCGCTTCATTTTCAGCGAAGAGGCATTCCGATTCAGCGACCGCTATCATCCGACAGAAGCACCATGGCAATATCTCGACAGTGGACATTTGGAAGCAAAAATCGTAGAAGCCTCGCAAGGGGGCAGTTACTACCATGCTGTGAATCCAACGACTGCATCAGTAATAGTCAACTTGCTCCGCAGTTGTTCTGTGTATCAATTCCATGATACCTCGGACGTCTCTGCCTTCAAGAACAATTGGCAAATATCAGAAGGACACCAGCTCCGCCGTCACGGAGGAAATTTGGCGGCAGTGTTGAATCGCCTGGAGCAACAAGATGTACGGCGATATGAGATAATTTGCAAACAAATTAGCCGTATACTTCCAGGTTTTGACCGATTTGTAATCGAAGAGGATTATGGCAAAGTCTTGTTGCGATGGAAATCCAAATGGAGCGATAAGATATTTGGACCACACCTGACTTCAGACGGCTCATTGCGCTTTTTTGCCTTAGTCACTTTGCTCAATCTGCCAGCGGAAATGTTGCCTAACGTCATATTACTGGACGAGCCCGAACTCGGCCTTCATCCGGCTGCTATCTCCATAATCGGGGGGATGATAAGGTCTCTTTCCCAAGAAAAACAGATCATAGTAGCTACTCAATCACCGTTGCTGGTGGATTACTTTAGCCTTGACGAAGTTTTTGTGCTGGACCTCGAGGACGGCCAAACCAAGTGTCGCCAACTGAGCTCTGGCGATTATGAACTTTGGTTGCAGGACAATTTCACCCCCGGAGACCTCTGGCGAAAAAACCTTTTCGGAGAACATCCATGACTCGTCTAGCCATAGTAGTGGAAGGTCCAACGGAGCGGGAATTCGTCCAGCATCCCCTTGCTGACTATCTCCTGCCAAAAGGTGTTTATCTAACTCCTATATCTCTAGGAGGTAATGTAACAGTACCCAGACTGGCTTCAGAGATGGCGAAGTTGCTTCGGAATTTCGACTGCGTTAGCTCGCTAGTAGATTTTTATGGGTTTCACGGCAAGGCGAACACAACCCCGAACGAGTTAGAAAATCTTATCTTGGAAACAGTAACCAGCAGTACAACTACTTCTCAAGGCGGTACTCGTGTCATACCCTACGTTCAGTGTTATGAGTTCGAAGGCTTGTTGTTCTCTCAAGTAGATGCCTTTTCGGGCACTATGTTAGCATCTGAGAGCAACATCAGGCAATTGCGCCAAATTCGTTCGCATTTCCAAACCCCTGAGGCTATCAATGATGGCTATGAAACTGCCCCTAGCAAACGGATTAAGCAAATAATTCCACACTACAACAAAATAGCTCATGGTCGTTTGTTGGCCGAGTCAATGGGCTTAGATACTATACGCACCGAGTGTCCCCGGTTCAACGAGTGGTTAGTCCGGTTAGAGTCTTTAGGCGACAATCTAGCTCAGCATCGATAAAATAAGCCCGGCAGATGACCGCCGGGCTTGTCTGGTTGTACGTCGCACTGGCTTTGTCGTATACGGGCCTTCCGTATTCGGCCTAGTCGAACCCCCGCGTGCCGACCCAGCCGACCTGCGATACGTCGATCATCTCCCCATTCGGCCCCTCGTACTTGGTTTCCACGTTCTGGTGGCGGGGGCCGGTGCTGCCGGCGTGCAGGGCCTGGTTCACCGACGCCATTTCTTGGGAGCCGTTGGCGGACAAGCGGGCCTCGATTTCCTCCAGGCTCTCTACCTCGAAGCCGATATGGTGAATGCCCTCCCAGTCCTTGCCGCGCTCGCCGGCCACGGCGTCGCTCTGGAAGTCCAAGATAGCCATATTGACATTGCCGTCGCTGAGCATAAAGCCCTTGGCGTTGTCGCTGTCCAGTTGGGCCACTTGGCGAAGCCCGAACACCTCGGAGTAAAACTTGGCGGTCTTTTCGGCGTCGTTGGTGGCGATGGCGATGTGCTTAATCTGGGGCATATCGCTCCCTCCCTAGAGTAGAATGTAAGCCTCTTGACGGTTCGACAAAGATACCACGTTTGCCGGGAGGCCGCCAGATGCCAAACCGTCGCCCAGCGCGATTGGAGCGCTACATCCCTAAGCGCCGCCGCCCCCGGCCCTTCCGCGCCGTGATAAAATAGCCGGGATTCCAACGCCCCCGGCGAACCGGAATACACGGACGCCGCCGGGCGAAAGCTGGGAACCAATCGGGGAGGATTGGCGATGAGCGTTCCTTACAAGATGAAATTCGGCGTCTTTATGGCCCCGTTCCACCGGGTAGGCGAAAACCCCACGCTGGCCCTGGAGCGCGACCTGGAGCTGATTCAGTGGCTGGACACCCTCGGCTTCGACGAAGCCTACATCGGCGAACACCATAGCGCGGGATGGGAAACCATCGCGTCGCCGGAGGTGTTTATGGCTACCGCCGCCGAGCGCACCCGCAGCATCCGGCTGGGGTCGGGCGTGGTCAGCCTGCCCTACCATCACCCCTATATGGTCGCCAACCGCTTCGTGCAGTTGGATCACCTCACCCGCGGACGGGTTATCCTCGGCGTCGGCCCCGGTGCGCTGGCCTCCGACGCGCTGATGCTGGGCATCAAGCCCGAGAACCAGCGGGCGATGATGGACGAATCCTTGGGCATCATTATGCGGCTGATGACCGAAACCGACCCCATTAGCTACAAGAGCGACTGGTTCGAGCTGAACGAGGCCGTAATCCAGCTCCGCCCCTACCAGTATCCCACCGTCCCGGTGGCCGTCGCCTCGGTGGAGTCCCCGGCCGGCGTCACCACCGCCGGAAAGCACGGCGCGGCGGTGCTTTCCCTCAGCGTCCCCCGCGACACCATCCGTCGCACTTCCTTGATGGAGCTGTGGGAAATAGCCGAGGAAACCGCCGCCGAGCATGGCAAGGAAGTGCGCCGCGAGGATTGGGGCATCGTGATGGGGATGCACCTGGCCGACTCGAAAAAGCAGGCTTTCGAGGACATCCGCGAGGGCAGCGCCCGCGTGGTCACCGAATACTTCGGGCGCACTCTGGGCAACCCGGTGCCGGACGTCCCCCGCGAGCAGATTGTGGACTTTATGGTGGATAACAACCAGTGGATAGTCGGCACCCCCGACGACGCCATCGCGGGCATTGAGCGCTTGCAGGAAATCAGCGGCGGATTCGGCAAGTTTATGATTCGCGTCGAGGACTGGGCGCCCCGCGACAAGCTGCATCGCAGCTACGAACTGCTGGCCCGCTACGTGATGCCCCGTTTCCAGGGTTCCCTCATCGGTATCGAAACCTCCAACCAGTGGGCCGCCGAGCGCATCGAAGTGTTGCAAGCCAACCGCTTCGCCGGCCTGAAAGCCGCCACCGACACCTACGACGCCGCCCGCGCCCGCAACTAACGCCGCCGCGCCAATATGCGGCAACTCGCCACCGGGGGCGGGGCCGGAACCCGCCCCCGGTAACATTCAGCACATATTCAGCCGGGAGCATAGCGATGCTAACCAACAAAATCGGCCGGAAATCTTTGCACAAATTCGCGGACTGGCTCCCTGAAGAGGAATGGGAATCAGTCTACTGGACGCTGCTGGCCCACCTGAAGCGGCACGATTCCTTTTGGTGGAAAAGGATGACCCTGCCGGAAGACGACGAAGAGCTGACGGAAGAGGACATCATCGCTATCGAAGAGGCTATGGAAGACATTCGAGAAGGTCGCTTGTTTACCTGGGATGAAGTCAAAGAAAGGTTGATGGCGCCTTAATGATATGGAATGTTGAGGTATCCGGCCAGGCTGAGGACGACCTGAAGGACTTGGATCCTCCAGTCCGCCGCCGTGTAGAATCAGCAATAGATCGTTACGCCGAAACCGAACAAGGCGACATGAGGCTGTTGCAGGGGGGCAACGGCGAGTGGCGCTTACGAGTGAGTAACTGGCGGGCAATAATGACATTTGACAACGCAGCAAAGATTATGCGCATTCTAAGAGTGCGGCATCGCCGCGAAGCATACCGGCGTTAATGCCGCAGGGGAAAGCAATGTACGAGGTAGAAGTTGACCGGGAATCCATACACCAACTGATTGACCGGCTGCCGGAAGAGGAATGGGAGCTGGCCCACTGGACGCTGCTGGCCCACCTGAAGCGGCGCAACCCGGTGCTGTGGTCTTTTATGACCGTACATGAAGAATACATAGAACCGGAAATAGAAGAGCTGGAAGAATACCGCATCGCTGAAACAAAAGAGCAACTCGACATCGAGGCAGGCTGGGCCGACGTTGAGGCGGGAAACTGGGTTTATCTGGACGATGTTAAAGGCGAATTGCTGGAGGCCGAATGAACGCGAAAGTGCGGTTATCCAGCCTAGCCAAGGCCGACTTCGCCGCTCTGGCCCCCGATGCTCGCGGGTGGATACTGGAGGCCCTGGAGCGCTTCGCCGAAACCGGGTTCGGGAACCTGCTGGAACTCAAAGGCCGCCCCGGCCAATGCCGCCTGCGGGTGTGGGACTGGTGCGCGATACTGCGGCTGGAAGACGACGGCAGCACCATAACCCTGGCCCGCGTAGTGTACCGCAGACAACTGTAAACGGCCCGTTAGCTACCATAGTTTACCTTAGCGGCAGGCCCGGCAACCGCCAACATAATGTATTAAACTGCGGCAAGCGGATGCCGGGCCGCTGCCGGTGAGGGTATCCCGTTCCGCGCCTATCCCAATGTCCGAGGCGAATGAAATGCGCAAGACCAAGATAATCGTGACCATCGGCCCATCGTCCAGCGACGAGGAAACGCTGAACCGGCTCATCGCCGACGGTATGGACTGCGCCCGGCTCAACTTTTCCCACGGCACCCACGCGGAACACGCCGAAGTCATTGAGCGCATCCGGCGGCTCGCGCGGGAGCAAAACCGCACCGTGGGCATCCTCCAGGACTTGGGCGGAATCAAGCTGCGTTTGGGGCGTCTGGACGAAGCGCGTCCGGTCAACTTGGGCGATGAAGTGGTGATGACCGCGGACGCGGAATCCGGCGAACCGGGGGCGCTGCCCTTCCCTCAGCCCGGCGTGTTGCGTAACTTGCGGGTGGGCGACTCCGTGTTCATCGCCGACGGCAGCGTACATTTGGCGGTGACCGAAGTCGCGCCCTCCCGCGCCTACTGCCGGGCCTTGAGCTCGGGCGTGGTGTCGTCCTACAAGGGCGTCAACCTGCCCGGCGTGTCCATTGACGAGCCGGTTTTCACCGAAAAAGACAAAGCCGACCTGCTCTTTGGCGTGGAGCAGCAGGTGGACTGGGTGGCGGTATCATTCGTCCGCACCGCCGAGGATGTCCATTACGCGCGGCGGCACCTCAATGCCGCAGGCAGCAAAGCCCTGGTTATGGCGAAACTGGAGCGGGGCGAGGGCATCGAAAACATAGACTCGATCCTCCCCGAAGTGGACTCGGTGATGGTGGCCCGCGGCGATTTGGGGGTGGAGATTCCTATGGAGCGGGTGCCGCGGGTGCAGCGGCTTATCGTGGACAAGGCCAACGCCGCCGGCAAGCTGGTGGTGATTGCCACCCAGATGCTCCGCAGTATGGTAATTTCCCCCACGCCCACCCGGGCCGAAGTGTCCGATGTGAGCAACGCCGTGCTGGAAGGCACCGACGCCATCCTGCTGTCGGACGAAACGGCAATGGGGCAGTATCCGGCGGAAGCACTGCGGATGGCGGTGTCTACCATCAACGAAGCCGAATCGGCCGACCTGTATCCCTTCTATAAGGATATGGGAACCCGCGACCGCACTCAGGCCATCACGGGGGCGGCGGCGGGGCTGGTTCGCACCCTCGACTCCAAGCCCATCGTGCTGACCAGCACCGGGCGGGCGGCCCTGGAACTGGCCCGCTTCCGCCCGGCCAACGACATCTTGGCCTTTTCCCACGACCCGGCCGTGCTGCGCAAGCTGTGCATCGGCTGGGGCATTCAGCCCACGGGGGTCATCCCGGTGCAACCCGACGTGGCCGAGCTGGTCTATCTGGTGTTGCAATCGGCGCTGGACTTGGGCGCGGTCGCCGAAAACGACGTAGTCACCATCGTCCACGGCTTCCTGACCGGCGTTTCCGGCACCACCAACGCAGTCCAAGTGCTGAGTATGCAGGAATACCTAGAAAACGTCGGCTTCCCCCGCGCCAACCAGATGGCCGGAATGCGCCTATAAACGCCGTGGCTTCCCGCTTTCGCGGGAATGACGGGTACGGGGGAATGACGGTAAAGCGCGGGGGATTCCCGCCCCTACAACGTGTCAGGCAAGGAGTGGGGCAGGCTGGTTTCGCCCATCAGGTAGAGGTCTACGGCGCGGGCGGTTTCGCGGCCTTCGGCGATGGCCCAGACTACCAGCGACTGCCCCCGCGCCGTGTCGCCCGCCGCGAACACGCCGGGAACGCTGGACATCCGCCCGGTTTCGTCATAGGGGCCGATGCTGACGTTGCCCCGCCCGTCCAGCTCCACGCCCAGTTGGGTCAGCAGGCCGTTATGCTCCGGGTGCAGAAAGCCCATAGCCAGCAGCACCAGCTCGGTTTCCACCTCAAACTCGCTGCCCGGCACTTCGGTCATCGCCGGGCGGCCGCCGTTCTCCGGCACGCTCCACTCGACCCTTACCGCGTGCAGCCGCTCCAGCTTGCCGTCGCTGCCGGAAAAGGACTTGGTGAGAATGCCGTAATCCCGGATTCCGCCCTCTTCGTGGGCCGCCGAGGAGCGCAGTATCAAGGGCCACTGCGGCCACGGGTTCCCGGATGGCCGGTTCACGGGCGGCTCGGCCAGCAGTTCGTACTGGTTGACCAGCTCCGCGCCCTGCCGGTGGGCCGTTCCCAAGCAGTCGGCGCCGGTGTCCCCGCCGCCTAGGATGACCACCCGCTTGCCCTCGGCGCTAAGGCGCTCTTCCAAGTCTACCTGCTGCCCGGCGTTAAGCCGGTTCTGCTGGGTAAGGTAATCCATCGCGAAGTGGACGCCGTTCAGCTCGCGGCCCGGAACCGGCAGGTCGCGGGGTTCGGTAGAGCCGCAGGCCAGACAAACGGCGTCGAAATCGCCAAGAAGCTGCTCCGTCGGCAGGTCTGCGCCCACATTCACCCCGGCCTCGAAAGTGATGCCCTCTTCCTCCATTATGGCGAGGCGGCGGCGCAGCACTTCCTTATCCAGCTTGAAATCGGGGATGCCTAGGGCCAGCAGTCCGCCGATGTATTCGGCCCGCTCGTAAACCGTAACCCAGTGACCGGCCCGGTTGAGCTGCTGCGCGGCGGCCAGCCCGGCCGGGCCGGAACCGACTACCGCCACCTGCTTGCCGGTGCGAACCGCCGGGGGATGGGGCCGAATCCAGCCCTGCTCATAACCCCGGTCGGCGATTTCCTTTTCCACGTACTCAATGGTGACCGGGTCGGAGTTGATGCTCAACACACAACTGGCCTCGCAGGGGGCCGGGCAGATGCGGCCGGTGAATTCCGGGAAATTGTTGGTGGAGAGCAGGGTGCGCAACGCGTTTTCCCAATCGCCCAGATAGACGAAATGGTTGAATTCGGGAATCACGTTGCCCAGAGGGCAGCCGGTATGACAGAAGGGAACGGCGCAGTCCATACACCGCCCGCCCTGTTCCCGGGCGGCGGCCTCCGGCCAGCGGGCGTAAAGCTCCCGGTAGTCATTGACGCGCTCGCCGATGGGCCGACGCTCCGGGGGCTGTCGGCCCGACTCCATAAATCCGGTGGGTTTACCCATTCGATACGGCTTCCAGTTCGCGGGCCGCCGAGTTCCGTTGCTGGCGCTCTTCCAGCACCCGGCGGTAATCCCGAGGCATTATTTTCCTGAATTTGGGCAAGGCCGAATCCCAGTCGGCCAGAATCCGGGCGGCCGGGCCGCTGCCGGTATGCCGGTAATGCTCTTCGATCAGTCCTTTCAGCGTGGCTATGTCTTCGGCGTCAACCACCGGCTCCGAGTCGGCCATGCCGTCGTTGAAGCGGATATGAAAGTCGCCGTCGGCGTCGTTGACAAAGGCGATGCCGCCGCTCATTCCCGCCGCGAAGTTGCGCCCGGTGGCGCCCAGCACCACCACCACGCCGCCGGTCATATACTCGCAGCCGTGGTCGCCCACAGCCTCAACTACGGCCCGGACGCCGCTGTTGCGGACGCAGAAACGCTCCCCGGCCACTCCGTTGATAAAGGCGTGGCCCCCGGTGGCGCCGTACATCGCCACGTTGCCGATGATGATGTTTTCTTCCGGGGTGAAAACCGATTCGGGGTGGGGCTTCGCCACGATGCGCCCGCCCGACATCCCCTTGCCCATATAGTCGTTGGTGTCGCCCTCCAGACGCAGGCTGACGCCCGGCGCCAAGAAAGCGCCGAAGCTCTGGCCCGCCGACCCGGTGAAGTTTATGCGGATGGTATCCGGCGGCAGCCCGTCCTCCCCGTAGGCTTTGGCGATGCGGCCGCTGAGCATTGCGCCCACGGTGCGGTTGGAGTTGTGAATGGGCAAGGTTATCTCCACCGGCGTTCCGTCGCTCAAAGCCTGTTCGGACAATGCGATGAGCCGGTGATCCAGCGCCCGCTCCAGCCCGTGATCCTGCTCCTCTGAGCAATAGACCGTCTCGCCGGGCGTGACCGCCTTCTGGTGATAAAGCATCCGGGACAGGTCAATGTCCTGCGCCTTCCAATGATCGATAGCCTCGCGGGGGTCTAGGGCGTCCACCCGGCCCACCATCTCGGCGACGGTGCGGAACCCCAGCTCCGCCATAATTTCCCGCATTTCCTCGGCGACGAACATAAAGTAGCTAACCAAGTGTTCCGGCCGCCCGGCGAACTGCTCCCGCAATTCCGGGTCTTGCGTGGCGATGCCCACGGAGCAGGTGTTGAGATGGCACTTGCGGAGCATAATGCAGCCGCTGACCACCAGCGCCGCAGTGGCGAAGCCGAATTCCTCGGCCCCCAGCAACGCGGCGATAACCGCGTCCCGCCCGGTCTTCAACTGCCCGTCGGTCTGCACTGCGATGCGGCTGCGCAGCCCGTTGGCTACCAATACCTGCTGAGTTTCGGCGATGCCCAGCTCCCAGGGCAGCCCGGCGTACTTGATGGACGACTCCGGCGACGCGCCGGTGCCGCCGTCGTGTCCGCTAATCAGCACCACGTCGGCGTGGCCCTTGGCGACCCCGGCGGCTACGGTGCCGACGCCAACCTCGGCCACCAGCTTGACGTGGATGCGGGCGTCCGGGTTGATGTTTTTCAGGTCGTGAATCAGTTGGGCCAAGTCTTCAATGGAATATATGTCATGGTGGGGCGGCGGCGAAATCAGCTCCACCCCCGGGGTAGTGCGCCGCACCCAGCCGATATATTCGTCCACCTTGTGGCCCGGAAGCTGGCCGCCCTCGCCGGGCTTGGAGCCTTGGGCCATCTTGATTTGCAGGTCGGTGGAGTTTATCAGATAGTTGGCGGTGACCCCGAAGCGCCCCGACGCCACCTGCTTGATGGCGCTGCTGCGCGACTCCCCCTGATACGGGCCGTCGGCGTCCGGGGCATAACGCCGGTAATCCTCGCCGCCCTCGCCGGTGTTGCTGCGGGCGCCGATGCGGTTCATCGCAATAGCCATAGTTTCGTGGGCTTCCCGGCTGATCGAGCCTAGGGAAGCCGCGCCGGTGGCGAACCGCTTGACGATTTCCGTGACCGGCTCCACCTCGTCTATGGGTATGGCTTGGCCGTCTTTCTTGAAGTCCAGCAGCCCGCGCAGGGTCGCCATACGGCGGCTCTGGTCATTGGAAAGCCGGGCAAACTTCTTGTAGGAATTCCAGTCATTGCTGCGGGCGGCGTGCTGGAGTATGCCGATGGTGTCGGGGTTCCACTGGTGATGCTCGCCGTCGCGCCGCCACTGGTAGGCCCCGCCCATCGGCAGGGGCCGGTTGGCGGGCAGGTCTATGGCGTCGAATGCCGCGCTGTGCCACTGGAGCGTTTCGCGCTCCAAGGCGTCCAGCGCGATACCGCCCACCCGGGAAGGCGTCCAGGTAAAGTATTCGTCAACCAGTGCCTGATCCAGCCCCACCGCCTCGAAAATCTGCGCCCCGCGGTAGCTCTGCACCGTGGAAATGCCCATCTTGGACATAACCTTGAGTACGCCCTTTTCGTTGGCCTTGATAAAGTTCTTGCAGGCGTAGTCGGGCTTGTGGCCGTTTAGCTGGCCGCTTTCGCTCATCGCCTGCACCGTGTCCAGGGCCAGGTAGGGGTTGACGGCCCCGGCCCCGTAGCCGATGAGCAGCGCGAAATGATGCACCTCGCGGGCCTCGCCCGTTTCTACCACCAGCCCCACGCGGGTGCGGCTGCCTTCCCGTATCAAGTGGTGGTGAACCGCGCTCACCGCCAGCAGGCTGGGGATGGGCGCCCGCCCGTGGCCCACGCCCCGGTCGGACAGCACGATGATGTTGTAGCCGTCGGCCACCGCCTGCGACGCCTGGCGGCGCAGCTCCTCAAGGGCCGCTTCCAGCCCCGTCTTTCCTTTTCCGCCCTCCGCGGACGTTGGGGGAATAAAGAGCGCGGGCAGGGTGACCGCCCGTATGCCGGGCAAGTCCACGGCCTTGATGCGGGCGGTTTCTTCGTTGTCAATGATGGGGGAACGCAGCATCAACTGGCGGCAGTGGAGCGGCGTTTCCTCAAAAAGGTTCCGCTCGCTGCCAATAAAGGCTTCCAGCGACGTGACCATTTCCTCCCGGATGGCGTCCAGCGGGGGATTGGTCACTTGGGCGAACAACTGCTTGAAGTAGTTGAACAATATCTGGTTCTGGTCGGAAAGCACCGCCAGCGGCGCGTCGTTGCCCATAGAGCCGACGGCTTCGTAGCCCGACTCGGCCATCGGCGCGGTGAGCATCCGCAGTTCTTCCACGTTGTAGCCGAAGGCCCGCTGAAGCCGGAGCAGGTCGTCGGCCCCGGATTTTGTCCGATATTCGGTTGGCTCGGGCGCGGCGGGCGGCAGGTCTTCGAGGCTTACCCGGTTCTCCCGCAACCATTGCCCATAGGGCTGCCGGGCGGCTAGGCCGTGCTTGAGTTCCTCGTCGCCGATGATGCGGCCTTGCTCCAGGCTGACCATAAACATCCGGCCCGGCTGTAGCCGCCCCTTGAACTCCACTTCGGCGGGCGGCACGTCCAGAACGCCCGTTTCCGAGGCCATCACCAGCTTGCCGCCGGTAGTCACCAGATACCGGAAAGGACGCAGGCCGTTGCGGTCCAGCAGGGCGCAGATGTTGCGCCCGTCGGACGACACAATCATCGCCGGGCCGTCCCACGGCTCCATCAACGCCGAGTGGTACTCGTAAAAATCCTTCTTTTCTTGGGGCATTGTTTCATGCTGTTCCCAAGCCTCGGGAATCATCATCAGCATGGCGTGATCCAGCTCGCGCCCGGTCATAAGCAACAGTTCCAGGGCGTTGTCGAAGCTGGCGGTGTCGCTGTCCCCCACGTTCATAACCGGCGGGATTTTCTCCATATCCTCGCCGAACAGGGGCGACTCGAACATCCCCTCCCTGGCCCGCATCCAGTTGAGGTTGCCGCGAAGGGTGTTTATTTCCCCGTTGTGGGCCAGATAGCGGTAGGGGTGGGCCAGCCGCCAGTGGCCTAGGGTGTTGGTGCTGAAGCGGGAATGCACCAGCGCAAAGGCGCTTACCAGATCCTCTTCCTGCAAGTCGAGGTAGAAATCCGAAATCTGGTGGGCCATAAGCAGGCCCTTGTATACGATAGTGTTGCAGGAAAGGCTGCACACGTAAAAGTAATCCGCTTCTTCCTCGGAAAGCCCACATTCCTTCATCGAATGCTCAATGACTTTCCGCACCACATAGAGCTTGCGCTCCAGTTGGGCCGGGTCTGTTCCCCCCGCTTGGCGGGAAAAGGAAGGGGGGGCGCCGACGAATACCTGGCTGATTAGAGGACTGCGGCGGCGGGCGTCGCGCCCTATCTTGGCCGGGGCCACCGGCACATCCCGCCAGCCCAGCAACTCCAGCCCTTCCTCGCGGATGACGCTGGACACCAGGAACCGGGCCTTGTCCGTACCTTCCGGCTCAGGGGGCAAAAAGACCATACCGACGCCATACTCGCCGTCGGGCGGGAGCTGAAAGCCCAAACGCTCGCTTTCCCGTCGGAAAAGCCTGTGGGGCATCTGCAACAGGATACCGGCGCCGTCCCCGGTTTCCGGGTCGCTGCCGGCCGCCCCGCGATGGCCCAAGTTGACCAGTACCTCAAGCCCCTCTTCAATAATCCGGTGGGACTTGCGGCCCTTGATGTCGGCCACGACGCCAACGCCGCAGCTATCATGCTCCTGTTCCGGCGAGTAAAGGCCCTTGCCAGCCAATTCTTTCAGCGGGTCCATATCTTTAACGATACCCTGCCAGAGAAACTTGAGCGCCGGGGATACTACCCCCGCGGGCCGCGGAAAATAGACAATGGCTGGGTGGCAACAGCCTTTCCCAGCCGGGCCGCGGCTTGTTTGTGTAATATATCACAATATCCGCCGGATACAAGGCCCCCGCCCAAAGCAATCGCCCATCAACCCCAACCAGCCCCTGCTCCAAGAGCGGCTACTGGGAAAACCGGAATTATAACCGCCATAATCGCGGCTGCCTAGCGGGGATGGCAAAGTCGCCGATGAAGCAACCCCCATCCCGCTCGCAAAATTCCCTCCACCTCCGGGGTAGGGTTAGGGTGGGGGCGTCCCCTAGAACCGTGGCGGGAAAAAGAATTTGCCAACCGCCCCGGCCGGGCCGTTGCCCTTGCCACCGGGGGGCAAGGCTACTATGATATAGCCTATGGAAGAGAAGCAGGTAAAATACTCTCTGGGCAGACTTTCGCAGGTTGAGGCGGCCACTTTCGGGCAGCCGGGGCGGCGCACTTTCCGGCTGGAGTTGAGCGCCGGTTCGGCTCTCTGCTTACTGTGGCTGGAAAAGGAGCAACTGTTTCAGCTTGGCGTCTACCTCCGCGACTACATAGGCGGGCTGTCGGCCGAGGAGCGGGCGCGGGAAAGCGCCCCCCAAGAACCGACTTGGCCCGGCGGCGAAACCAGCATTGACTTCAGGGCCGGGCAGATGTTCCTCAGCCACGACCGCGAAACCAACTCCTTTTATATGCAGGCCCACGAGCGCGACAGCGGCGAGGAGCAGGACGCCCCATCCGGCCAAGAAGCCGAGTCGGTCAGCTTCTGGATTACGATGGCCCAAGCCAGCCAACTGGCCGAGGAATCGCTACGCATCTGCGCCGCCGGACGCCCGGCCTGCTTCCTGTGCGGACAGCCCATCAACCCCGAAGGCCACGTCTGCCCTAGGGCCAACGGACACACCGTCCTAGAAGTCGGCTAACGGCCAACAGCCAGCACCGGACAGTGCCGCTTGACCTCCGACACGAAAGCCCAAGACTTGCTGCGTCGCGGCGAAATTTTGTCCTGCCAGTTGACGCGCATGGGTTCCAACTACACATTTGTCGTCAACGTCGCCCTAGACGGCGATGAAACGCTGGGCATCTACAAGCCGCGCGACGGCGAGGCCCCGCTGTGGGATTTCCCCACCGGCACCCTCTACAAGCGCGAGTATGCCGCCTATCTGCTCAGCGACATCCTCGGCTGGAACCTGGTTCCCTTCACCATCATCCGCGACGGCCCCTATGGCGTCGGGTCGGTTCAGCAGTTCATTGACCACGACCCTAGGGAAAACTACTATACCCTGACCGGGGAACACGCCGAGCAGTTGCGGGCTGTCTGCTGCTTCGACCTAGTAGCCAACAGCACCGACCGCAAGCCCAACCACCTAATCATCAGCGGCGACGGCAAGCTGTGGAGCATTGACCACGGCCTAACCTTTCATCCCGACGTCAAGATTCGCACCGTCATTTGGGACTTCGGCGGAGAGCCAATCCCCGAGGCGCTGCTGGATTCCTTGGCCCAACTACAGGCCCGGCTTGCCGGCCCGCAGAAAAGCAGGCCCAAACGCCTCAAGGAGCTGCTGAAGCTGCTGGCCCCGGCGGAAGTGCAAGCGTTAAAAGAGCGGCTGGAATGGGTGTTGACCGAGCGAACCTATCCGGGGCTGTCGCGCCCCCGCCGACGGCGCGGCAGATAGAGCGGGCGCGGCGGAAACGCAGGCAACAAAGCGCCCCGGCCAATGGCGATATACGGCGCGGACGGCAGGGTTTGTTATGGGCGTGGAAAGCATCAGCGCGGTTACGCTGGCAGTAACGGATATGCCCCGGTCGGTGGTGTTCTACCGCGATTTCGTCGGGCTGGAGCTGCTCTACGGCGGCGAGAACGCCACGTTCACCAGCTTTCGCGTGGGCGCAGGCTACATCAACCTGATGCTCCGCCAAGAGCGGCCGGCCTGGTGGGGGCGGCTGATATTCCACGTTGACGACGTAGACGCCCACTACCGGCGGCTAACCGGCTACGGCCTAACCCCGTCCACCACCCCCGCCGACGCGCCGTGGGGCGAGCGCTACTTTCACATAGACGACCCCGACGGCCACGAACTCAGCTTCGCCCGCCCCCTGTAAGCAGAGGGCGTTGCCAAAGCCCCCTGCCAGCGGTTGGGCATTGGGAACACGCCCTTAAACGTTAATCAGGAAGTTGATAACGTCGCCATCCTGTACCGGATAAGTCTTCCCCTCGGAGCGCAGCACGCCTTCCTTGCGGCCTTGGGCCAGACTGCCGCAGCGCATCAGGTCTTCGTAGCGGATGACCTCGGCGCGGATGAAGCCGCGGGTGAAGTCGGAATGTATCGCGCCCGCGGCGTCCAGTGCCGGTATTCCGTAGGGAACCGGCCAGGCCCGCACTTCGTCCTCGCCCACAGTCAGGAACGACACCAGCCCAACGGTGTCGTAGCACACCCGCTTGACCCGCTCGACGGCCGATTCGCTGATGCCCAGAGCATCGCGGAACTCTTCGGCCTCCTCCTCGGGCATCAACGCCAAATCCGCCTCCAGCCGGGCGCAGAGCCGCACTTCGCCCAGCCCGCCAGTCATTTCCGGCGGCAGGCCCAAACCGGAGAGCGCGGGCGCCTCGCCGGATTCTCCAGTATTAAAGGCGACGATGATGGGCTTGCCGGTAAGCAACTGGTAATCCGCCATTGCCGCCCGTTCCGAAGGGGTCAACTCCTGTCGGCGCACCCGGATGCCGGACTCTAGGGCGTCTTTGGCCTTGCGCACCGCGTCGGCTTGGGGCAGCAACGCCGGACGCTCGGCGGGGCGGGATTTCTTCAGGGCGTCGCCCAAGCGGAATTCGGCCCGCTCCAGCGTTTCCAAGTCGGCCAGCGCCAGCTCGTTCAGCATCTCCGCCAAATCGCGGGCCGGGTCGGTGGGACCCTGCAAGGCGTCCTCGAAAGCCCGCACCACCAGCAGCAACGCCCCGGCCCCTTGTAGGATGTTGCGGTGCCGCCCGGTCAGCGTCTGACGGCGATGCGCCCCGCCGCCGGGCGCGGGCGGCAAATCCCAGAACTTAATCTCTGCGTAAACCACCTTCCGGGGCAAATACATCCGCTCCAGAGCGTCCAGGCGCGGGTCAATGACTTTCACCACGCCCACCTGCACCGGCCCGGCGCTACCCGCGTCGGCCGCGGCATAGTGTCCGGCGGTAAGGGCGTTAAAGGCAGTGGTTTTGCCGCTCTGCGGAAGGCCGATGATAGCGATGTCCATTTGACGTTCCTGCTCTTTTTTAAGGATATAACCCCTGCTCATTCAGAAGGGCGCGGGCAATGCTGGATAGAGGCTTGTCCCTGGCGATGATTTGGCGCAGTCGGCCAGAAATCGCAACGTAATTATCGGGCATATAGCTGATTATCTCTTTTAGCAGTGCTATAACATACAAGCGCGCCTTCAGATGATGCTCGTCGTTCAGCCCTAAATCGCGTATGGTTTGCAGTGCTTTCCGGCGTCGTTGCGCCGTCAAGCCCTCCTTGGTGAGTATTTCACCCGTAGCAGTGTCGAAATCGAAAAAGGCTTCCGGGCGTGCTGGTAAAGTTCTGGCGCAAGGGTCAACGTAGCCTCCGGCAGGCCACTTGTCCAATTTCTTTTGATTACAGTCTGCGCAGGCAAAGACCCAGTTGGCCCATTCGTAGACCAGCTCAGGAAACTTGCTTTTGGGGCGGAAATGGTCAACCTCGCCCTTAGTGGTTTTTTCGCAATAGCCGCAAAGTCCGGCGAATGCGGCGCCAATATCGTTGTGAAAATCCCGCCAACGTGAATCCCTTGGACGTACCCCGATTCTACTTGGGTAATATGCCACCCAACGCGGCGTATAACGTCCTCTGATGGCGTTCAGCTCTCCCGGTTCCTTTCCCCGGTTAACCCAGTGCATATTAGTTGGACTTAGCCCGATTTTGGCGTTTCGTCGGCTCAACTGGCCTAGACGCCTCTGTTGCGGTGCTGGTGTTATCCTTAATTTCTTTCAGTATGTCGCTGAGATGCTCAATTTGAGCTACTACCGGGCCGCTCAACAAAGTCGGCCCTATTAAGTTTCTGAGTTTTTCCAACTCCTCAGCCTCAACATCTGTGAGCGTTTCCTTGAATCGGAGCTCTTCCAGCCGCTCGACCATTGACGACGTATACAGGTCCGACGGGTTTCGCACGTCTAGGACGTTCCGCAATATCTCATCGGAAGTCCACCCCACAATGTCCAGCGCGTTTTGCGAAACCGTAACCTCGCCGTCCGCATCCCGGCTGAGCAACTGCGCCTGCCCTTCCTCCAGCCCGGCCAGCATCAGCGGCGAGTGGGTGGCGCAGAAAATTTGCAGGTTGCGAAAGTTGCCGGTCAATGCCGGGATAATCCGCCGTTGCCAAGACGGGTGCAGGTGGGCGTCTATTTCGTCCACGATGAGAATTGCGGGCTTGTCCTCCAACTTTTCGGGATAATCATAGTATTCGGCATAGCCGAACAGAAAACGGGCCAGCCACTGGACGATTGACTGCGTTCCCTGGCTCAGCGCGTTCAGTGGCAGGCTGCCGTCAATAGTCTGAAACTCAGGGAAAAGCCCCAGGTCGTCTTCGCCAATAGACAAAAACTCAAGAGGGTAGCCTTCAGTGATTTCCGACGCGACTCTGGCAACCGTATCTATAAGCTGGCGTATCTGAGGCTGCTTACGGCGATAACTGGCATAATCCAGGTCAACCATTTTCTGAATCACCGATTCGTCGCTCACCAATACGGCATCGGTAGGCATAAGCCTGCGTCTTTGGCGCAATTCGGGGGCATTAAGCCCGCTGCCTTCAGACGAATCCGGCCCGGGCGACTGCGCCGCCCAGCTAATCGAAGGGCCTTTCGCGCGGTATTCGGTGCTTTGCCGCAGGGACGGAACGAATGCTGAAAACCCTATATCCGGCAACGGCCCGGCCCTCCCCGGCTGCTCCCTTATATCGGCTGGCAGTACACCCTTAAACCTCTGGCCGTCGGTCAAAGCGATTTCCCACTCACTGCCGGAACCCTTTAGGAATCTGGCCGGAAAATCAAAGGGATAAACCGTAGCCTCCGCCAGCGCCAGCAGCGCGGTGGATTTCCCCGAATTGTTCGGCCCCACAAACACGTTCACCCGCTCATCAAACTCGAAAGTGATGTCGTCAAACGGCCCGGCGTTGGTGACCCTGAACTTGGCTATCGGCATTTTCGTTCACCCATTGCCTTTAGTACGATTGAAACAACCGCCCCCATTCGGTTTTCAGGGCGGCTTCGATGCGGCGGCGGCCTTTGGTTTTCAGCCAGTAGCCGTTATGGTACAGGTTGGACGCCAGAAAGGCCCAGCCTACTATCGGACTGCGTAGCAGCATATTCTCCAGCGGCTTTAGCGGCCCCCAGTAAATCAACTTCTGGCCCCGGCTGGCGAAGGTGTTTTCCACCCCGGAGAAACGCCAGTTGACCCCGCCGATGTCCTCGCCGCGCACGTCTATGCCCGCCACATCGCCGCAGCCCAGCCCGCGCTCGTGGGCCAGGCGGATAAACGGGATGCTCATTGGGTCGAAGCCCATCATCCGGGCGGCCACGGCGTCTATGGCTACCTGGTCGGCACTGGCTAGGATGCGGTTCTTTATGTGCCAGCGCATAGCACGCGGGCCGGGCCCGTCCCCGGCAAAAGTGCCGTCCATCACCGCGAAAAGCCCCGGGTGTATTTCCTGCTGGATTGCCAGCAGGTCAACCAGCGTTTCGTGAATCACCGAATGCGTCCAGTGGCGCTTGCGGTGCAGCAACCCGCCGAAAGCGTTTTTCATCGCCCCGGTCATAGTGGTGAACACGTGGGTTTTCATCGTGGGCAAGTGGACGATGTTGGTTCCGGGGAAACATTCGGGAATCTGAATGCCCTCCGGGAAAATGTCGTCCAGGGCCAGCATTTCGGCGCGGGGCCGGTAGTCAATCCAGCGGTTGGGCGGGCTGTCCAAGTGGATTGCGGGCAGGCCCGCCCGCTCTTGGGCCGCCTTGTGCTTGTTATTCGCCTCGCCTTCGTAGGAATCAACCACCACGGTGCCGTTGTGGGCGGCCAGCAGGTCGCGGCGGCCCAGCGATTTCAGGGCGTTGGCGACGCCCTCAATCTGCCACGGCGTAGAGGAACAGCCGGGATACCAGTGCTGCCAAGATATGTTGACCTTTAGCAGCGTGCGGTTTTCCGGCGGCAGGAATTGGGCGGCCCCGGCCAGGTTCATAGCGCGGGCGATGTCGTCCTGCACCGTTTCCGGCGTAGTGGCGACCACGGCCACCACCGGGGCCGTCGCGCCGCGGGCGGATGGGTGCGCGGTTGCTTGCTGTATCTGCATCTTGCGGATTCTCCTGATGTTCGGGGTGTTGCCCCGGACAAGGCGCACGGCTGTGCGCCCCTACATATCACGTCATATTTGCCATCGTTGCTACCAATCGTCGCTACCCGATGAGCAGCAGCACCGCCGCCGACACTGCCAGCCAGGCGGCGATGCAGGCCAGCAACGGCAGGTCGCGCACCATCAACTGCTCCGGCGATTCGGCGTGGCTGCTGGTGTTCAGCAGGTACAGATACCGGAACAGCCCCAGCGCCACCAGCGGCAGGGTAAACAGCATCGCGTTGTTGTCGGGCAGATTGTCGGCCTCGATGGTGTACAAAGTATAGCTGAGCAGCGCCGCCGTTGCCGAGATAGTCAGCAGTTGCGAAATAAACGGCCCGGCGTAATAGGCCAGTGTCCGGCGCTGCTGTCCGGCATCGTCGCCCGCCAGCCGCGCCTCGGCGTAGCGGCGGCCTAGCACGATGAACAGCGCCCCGGCCCCGGTAGTGGCGTAGAGCCAGGGCGATGGTTCGACTTCGATGGTCAAGGCCCCGGCCGCGGCGCGAATGACATAACCGCTGGCGACGGCGAAAACGTCCAGCAACGGAACGTTCTTGCCCCCCAGCGAATACGCCACGTTTATCGCCAGATAAAGCATCCCCACCAGCGCCAGCAGTTGGCTGACGTACCAGACCGCGGCCAGTCCGGTTCCGGCCAGCGCGGCCAGCAACGCCGCCGCCGCCGGCAGGCCCACCCGGCCCGAAGCGATGGGGCGGCGGCGCTTCAGCGGATGGCGGCGGTCGGCTTCCCGATCCATCATATCGTTCAGCACATAGACGCCGCTGCTCATACCGCAAAAGCCTAGGAACACCAAGGCCAGCCGCAGCAACAGTTCCGGCACCTCGCCCGCCGATTCCACCGACCAGGCAACGTCCACTGCAAACAGAAAAGGCAGGAACACCAGCCCGTTCTTGGCCCACTGCAACGGACGCAGCAGACGGAATACGTCGGCCATCCGGCGGCGCCCTAACGCCTAGGGCCGCTGGCCGTCGGCCCCGGGCCGGCGGCCGGCTGCGCCCTTTCCGCGGCCCGCAGCCCCGAATACCACGCGCCCAGCGCCGACATACTGCCGTAGTAGAAAGTGACCACTACCGCCCCGCCCCACAGCAGGAGCGGGTACTGGAAATCCCCCAGCATCGTGACCAGCACCGCGGCCGCCAGCACAATCACGCCCACCACCGCCCCCAGCCAGACTCCGTAAGCCAAAGCCTTCCGTCCCGGCGTCCCCGGATAGTCCCGCGCCGCGTTAATCCCGAAATACCCGGCGATAAACGGCCCAAAGGGAACCCCGATAAAGTGAACCACAGGAATGGCGGCCAGCAGGACAACCACCCCCAACCCGATGAAAACACCCTTAATCATCGCGCCAAACAACCGAGCAAGATATAAACTGCCCGCCTATTATATCCGAAAACCACCGCCCTAACCCGCCATACCCGCCGCCCCAACCCGTCATTCCCGCGAATGCGGGAATCCATCCCCCGCCGCTATAACGCCCGCTGCTATGATGTGCGGTAAACTGAAAAACCCGGCGCAAGCATCAATCATTGTTCTCGAACCCATCATATTAAGGAGAGCCAGATTTGCCCGGCGACGATGATTCCCCCTTTTCCCGGTTCATCGGCATTCAAGACGGCCTATCCGAGGGCGGCGTAGGCAGCGTTTCGCTGGCGGTGCGCCCCCACCACTTGCAGGCCGCCGGGCGGGTTCACGGCGGCCTGATTGCCGTGCTGGTGGACACCGCCTTTTTCCGCGCCGTCCGCTCCCTGCTGGCCCCGGGGCAAGGCACAACCACCATCGAACTGAAAATAAACTTCCTCGAACCCGCCGATTCCGGCCGCCTAACCGCCACCGCCACGATAATCAGCAACGCCAACCGCCTGATGGTAGCCGACATCGAAGTAACCGCCGACGGCAACCGCCTGATAGCCCAAGCCACCGGCACCTTCCTAGTAATCGGCGGTGACGATTAACCCCAAAAAACCCCGCGTCCTCTGCGCCCTATATGGCAAACCGGGGCAAACCGGGCCCCGGTTTGGAACTCGCGGCGCTCTGGTGTATAATCCGGTTGCTCAGGCCCTTTAAGGAGCGGCGAGATGAAAATCCCCATGCGCGTTGATTATGGGGTGCGGGCCCTGGTTGAGCTGGCCCTGCGCTATGGCGACGGCCCGGTTCAGACCGCGGAAATCGCGGCCAAGCAGGGCATCCCCGTAGCCTATCTCGACCAGTTGATGGCTTCCCTCAACAAATTCGGTTTCGTAGCCAGCCGCCGCGGGCCCCGGGGCGGCCACTCCCTCGCCCTGCCCCCCGGCGCCATCAACCTCAGTATGGTAATGTCCAAGCTGGACGCCAACAGCTCCCCCCTAGACTGCCTAATCAACCCCCTCGACTGCGTGCTGTCCGACTCCTGCGCCCAGCAGGAAGTATGGAAGTCCGTAGAAGACGCCATCCGCGAAGTGTTGAGCAACATCACCCTAGCCGACCTCGCCGACCGCCAGCTAAGCCTAGCCGCCACCGCCCCCTAACCGCCCGGCCCGTTCCCCCATCGTCATTCCCGGGAATGACGACCCGAAAAGCGTCAAATTACGTATTTCGTCCCCAAACCCCCACACCACAACGCAACCCGCCACCCCCGCGCAGTTTGACATCCCGATTGGCAATCACTACAATTCCCCGTAGCGTCCCTGGCAACCCCACCCCCTTTCCTATTCAATCCCCCATTCAATCCGAGGAGAGTAGCCGATGGCAAGCTACGACCTGATTATCCGCGGAGGAACCATCGTTGACGGCGCCCGCACGCCCCGCTACGTGAGCGACGTCGCCATCAAAGACGGGCGCATCGCCAAAATCGGCGGGCTTAACGGCGGCGACGCCGACCGGGTCATTGACGCCAAGGGACTCATCGTAGCCCCCGGCTTCGTTGACCTCCATACCCACTACGACGCCCAGATCTTCTGGGATCCCTACTGCACCCTGTCCGGCTGGCACGGCGTAACCTCCGTCGCCCTAGGCAACTGCGGCTTCGGCTTCGCCCCCTCCCGCGTCGAAGACCAAGACCGGGCCATGCTCAGTATGACCCGCAACGAAGCCATCCCCTACGACGCCATGAAAGAGGGTATGCCCTGGAACTGGGTCACCTTCCCCGACTTCATTAACAGCTTGGAGAACACCCCCAAGGGCATCAACTGCCTGACCTACGTCCCGCTCACCCCCCTCTACGCTTGGGTAATGGGCTGGGACGAGGCCAAGACCCGCCGCCCCACCGAGGCCGAAATCCAAGAAATGGTGCGCCTGATTCACGAGGCTATGGACCACGGCGCCTGCGGCTGGTCCGCCCAAGTCCTCGGCGAAACCTCGGTGCAGCGCGACTATGACGGCACCCCGATGATTACCGACCTGCTCTCCGAGCATGAGGTTCTATCCTTCGCCCAAGTACTCCGCGACCGCGACGAGGGCTTCATCGAGCTGGCCTACCAAGAAACCGGCGAAGACGGCCGCCCCTTGGGTGAAGAGACGCGCAACTTCTTCGAGCGCGTGGCCGAAGTCTCCGGCCGCCCGGTGCTGTACCAGGCCGTCGCCCCCAACGCCGTACACCCGGAGCAGCACCGCGAGCGCATCCGCTGGCTGGAGAGTTGCGCCGAGCGCGGCCTGCGCGTCTACGGCCAGGGCGCCACCCGCCGCGGCGGCTTCGAGCTGACCTTCGAGGACTGGAACCTCTTTGACGATACCCCGATGTGGCGCGAGGTCACCCTAGGCGACAAGGCCACCCGCAAGGCCAAGATGCAGGATCCGGCCATGCGCCAGGCCCTCAAGGACGAGTGGGACTCCGGCACTCGCCCCACCTTGGTGGTTCAAGGCTCGGTAGGCAGCCTCCAAGTGATGACCCGCAAGGTCAGGATTGACATCGGCGCCGAGTCCGACTTCACCCGGATGCCCGCCAAGGTCAACGTCGGCGGGGCCGACTACTTCCTAGTCAACACCCGCGACGGCTACAAGCTGCTCTCCGTGGTCTGCCCCCACCAGGGCGGCGCCATCGGCGACGAGGGCGACGCCTTCGTCTGCGACACCCACGCCTACGAATACGAGCACGACGGCGGCCGCTGCATCACCAACCCCGAACTGCGGATGAAATCCTTCGTGGTCAACGTCGTGGACGGGCGGATGATCGCCCTGGCCCCCGACGAAACCGAGGCTTCCAGCCCCCAGGCCGGTCTGACGGTACAGCAGATCGCCGACGACCAGGGCAAGCACGTCATTGACGCCCTGCTGGATATGTGCGTCGAGGACGACCTCGCCACCGAGTTCTATGCCGACACCCAAGGCCGCGACCAGGCCCAGTACACCGCCGAGGTGCTGGACTCCAACCACATCGTGGCCGGCGTATCCGACGGCGGCGCCCACGTCAAATTCCTAACCGCCGGCATCTACCCCACCGATATGCTCACCTGGCTGGTGCGCGACGAAAAGGTCATCACCCTCGAAGACGCCCACTACAAGCTGTCCTACCTGCCCGCCCACTTCGGCGGCTTCCAGGACCGCGGCGCCATCCGCGAGGGCGCCCCGGCCGACGTGGTAATCTACGACCTCGAAAAGCTGGAAGTCCTCCCCAGCGAAGTAGCCGAAGACCTCCCCGGCGGCGAATGGCGCCGCATCCAGAAAGCCAAAGGCTACCGCTACACAATGGTAAACGGCCAAATCACCTTCGAGGACGGCGAACCCACCGGAGCCTTCCCCGGCCGCCTGCTACGCAACGGCCGCGGCTAACCCCCCTCGCCAACCGCAAGCCAACGCAAAGGCCCCGGCAACCGCCGGGGCCTTTCCCTTGCCCAAACCCAAGTTTGATGACACTTGCCCCTTTACACCAGACGCCCCGGCTGGTGAAATGCTGTTGCATAATTCCCGGTATAAGGCCGTGACGCGATGACCAGCCCAGCATCAAACCAGTACGGCGCAATCCTGCAAACGCTGCGGGACAACCGCGCCGAACTGCTGGCCCGCGGCGGGTACAGCGAAGACGACACTATAAAACTGCTCATCGTTCCTTTCTTGGAATACTTGGGACACCAAGCCACACACCGCCGCTCCGAGCAGGAAGCCAACCGCAACCGCCCCGACGAAACCATCTGGGACGGCCCAGTTAGCATATTCGGCAACCGCCCCAGCCGCATCATCCTAGAAGCCAAGCCCTTGGGAACCGACTTCGACCGCGGCGCCAGCCGCACCGAAACCCCAGCCCGTCAAATCAGACGCTACTTGCAAAACCATATATCCAGCGGCCCAGATACCTATGGCGTCCTCACCGACGGCGTCCGCTACCGGGTCAGCCAGCGCACCGGCCACCTTAACGACGTCAGGCACGTCGGCGAATGGAACATACTGGACGCCACCGCCCCGGACGCCCCCAACCAGCTCGCAGAGTTGGCCGACGTCCTGCGCCACGGCAATGTCCCCGCCGGTCGCGAACCCGTAGCCGCCGCCAGCAGCGCGGCGCGGGCCCTGGCCGAAGCTGTCGCCAGCGGCCGGAACCCCAGCCGCATACTGGATTTGCTAACCAGAACCCAGGAGCAAAAACCGGAAATCCGCAACGAGTTGACGCTCACCGGCCGGGCTTTTGACGCCGCCCAAAACGATTGGGAAAGCCACGCTTGGCGCCACGCCGCCGGCCTCCGAACCGGCCAGCCCGATTTTGACGGCAGCCGCATCGTCACCGCCGTCATCCGCTATGCCACCCCCGAACCGGAAAATCCCGCCGAACTAACCCGCGGCGATGTCGCCCTGGCCGCCCGAACCTTCGCCCGCGCCGCCACCTGCCGCACTTCCGCCGTCATCGCCTATCAAGCCAACGCCGATGGCGTCATAGACCGGGCCCGGGCCGCCGTCCACTACCAGGGCCACACCGGAATGACCCCCGAATTCGACCCCCACAACCCGCCCCCGTCGGTGCTGAAAAGCCTAGAGCGAATCCGCGAATCCCTGCGCCAGCAACAGGTGACCCCCGAGCGGCTGACCTCCGCAGTGACCGCCCAAGTCATCCGAAAAGATTTCTACGAATCCATAGCCGGATGGACTAGGGCCAAGCAGACCGGACGAAGCCGCGACGGACGCCAGACAGTGCTGCGCCACCTGATAAGAACCGTGTTCGCCTGGATCCTCAAGGAAGACGGCATTATCCCCGACGAACCCTTTGAAGAACGGTTCGCCGCCCAGCACGGCGCCGACAATTACCACGCCGCTATCTTGACTTTCCTGTTCCGCCAGCTCAATACCCCCGAATCCCAGCGCACCGAACACCCAACCCCCGCAGTGCAACAAGCCCTGGCCGATGCCCCCTTCCTGAACGGCTCCCTTTTCGCCGACCACCCCGGCGACGAAACCTTTGCCCTAGACGATAGCGACTACTTCGGCACCGACCCGCAGCAGCCGGGGCTGTTTACCATTATGGCCCGCTACAACTGGACTACCACCGAACACACCCCCGGCGAAAGCGACCAAACCATTGACCCGGAAATGTTGAGCAATCTCTTTGAGAACCTGATTGCCGCTACCGAGTTCTGGCAGGAAAACCCCGACCGTATGCCCGCCGGAACCTACTACACCCCCGCCGACGTAGCTACCGAAATGGTCAAAGACGCCCTAGCCGCCGCCGTCCGCCCCCACGCCCCGCCGCGAATCACCGACGCCCAACTGCGCGACTTGTTCAGCGACCCGGAGGCGGAACTGCCCCACCTTAATTCCGACGAAACCCGGCAATTGCATCAGGCCATCGCCAGCCTTTCCATATTCGACCCCAGCGTTGGCTCCGGCGAGTTCCCCCTCATCGCCGCCAACGCCCTGCGAACCGCCCTTGCCGCTTTGGGCGACACCGGCCCCGACCTAACCCGCCGCATCATCCAAGGGCAGTTGTACGCCCAAGACATCAACACAATGGCGACCCAAATCACCCGCTTGCGGCTGTTTATCGCCATTATGGCGGCGGAAAGAGACCTGCCGACAACCCAACCCTTGCCCAACCTAGAAGGCCGTATCGTCTGCGCCGACACCCTGGCAACCATCGCCCGGCCCGAATGGCGCCCGGAAATGACCGGCGGACTCGAGGACGCCAACCCCGAAATCCAGAACGCCTTGACCGGACTGGCCGACGTGCGCCGCCAGTGGCTTAACGCGCATACCGAAGCGGAAAAATCAGCCGTGCGGGCCCAAGACGACGACGCCCGCCAACGGCTGATTGACGTCCTGGAGCGTACCGGCAACGCCGACCACCCCGAAATCAGCGGGTTCGCCCGCTACCAACTGCTCGAACCCGGCGCCGCCCACGCCATCACCGACGCCCGTCTGTTGTTCTACGCCCCCGACTGGCGCGGCTTCGACGTCGTAATCGGCAATCCCCCCTACGAACTTATCGCCAAAGGCCAAAAAGCCGTCCAGCGCAACGCAGAAAGAAAACGCCTTCGTGAAAACAAGCAGTACCAAACCACCAACGGCGGCGACCTGTACAACCTGTTTTGCGAAGTATCCCTAACCCTAGTCAAGCAGAATGACGGCGTAGTAACCCTGGTTGTCCCGCTTTCGCTGGCTTTTGGGCAAAGCCAGAATGCAACGCGCCGCTTGTTTGAGCAACGCGCCCATAGCATCCGGTTGCGCCATCAAGACAACCGCCCGGACAAGACATTTCACGAAAGCCCGGTAGCGCACCCCGAAAACCGCCAACGCACTACTATTATCACGGCAGTGACCGGAAACCGGCAGGCGGTTATTGAAACCACCGGAACCGGGAAATGGGCCAAATCCCAAAGGGAGCAATACCTTCTTAACCGACGTTACACCCGAGTTCCGGCAATGCTGCCAAGGCTGCACGCCAACTTGACTAATCAATGGCCGCGGATTCCGTCTGAAGCCGTTAGCCGTCTGATAGCGGAAATGCAGGCGCAACGGCGCACCATCGGCAACTTAGCCGCGCTAGGTGAGACCGAGTATGCCATTGCGTTCCCGCAAACTGTCTACGAATTCATCACGGCAACTCCAGCCGGAATGTTGCAACGCGGAGAAATAGTACATTCTCTAGCCGGTGAGGCTGAACTGGAATTGGCGATGGCGGCCTTAAATGGACACGTGGCCTATGCTTGGTGGCGTGTTTGGGGCGACGCCTTTCACATCAACGATTACGAAATGACCAGCATCACCATTCCAGACCGATGGCTGGATGATGCAAACACCAACGCCCTAGCCCGGAGGCTAGGGCGGGAATTGATAGACGCCATCACGCCGGAAAACATAGTAACCAGCCGTTCAGGAACCGGCGGCAACACCTTTGAGAACGTCAACTTCTACCACGCTTGCCCCGCCACCATCCGCCAACTGGACGAACTCCACCTAACCGCCCTCGGCCTACCCCCCCAACCCCTGCTACCCCAACTCCGCACCATCCGCTCCGGCAGCAACTGGCGCCTATAACGGCCAGCCCGCCGCGGTTAGCGTTTGGCAAAAGCCCGGAAAATCAAAAAGACGAGTGCCCCGAAACCTACTTTATTTTGGGCGATTGCCCAGAATCCTTAAAGCTATGCCTATTGCCGCCAAAGCCGCGCTGGTAGCCATCATCTCAAATCTGAACTCTGCAAACCCGGATGGTGGAACTGCCCTAGTAAGGAAAATCGCCGCGGCGCCCAGAGAAATAGTACCCAAGTCCTTTAACAAAGCGTTGAGCATCTTTGTCCATCATCAAGCGGGGTAATGTGTGCTTTGTGGCGGTTTTACTTTCGGATTAGAAATATCACGACAACCCCGACCATACCGCAGAGCGAAATGGCTACAACTGTATAGGCGAAAAGCAGAGTTCCGTCCATATACGGGTTGAGAATGTCAACCCCCAAGCGGTGAAATATGACAATCACCCAGCAGGTAGCAACCAGTAACGCGCCGAGTCCAATAACGGATTGCATTATGAAGCCCTCCATCTATGCAAATACCCGCTGGGCTACTGCTTACCAGTATAGCACATTAAAGCCCTGTCTACTCGCTTGGGCCTGCCTCCCATCCCCTAGCCAACCTTGACAACCCCGCCCCCCCGCGCTACACTGCCCCCTACCAATGAACCTGCCCGCCAGCCGTTGCGATTGCGCCTGCGCCTGTACCCCTCCATAGGGGGGCGGGTTGCGTCGCGTTTCGCCTGAAACCTGCGCCCGCCCCGCTTGGGGCCGCCCCCGGAGGGCAGGAGCAGGTTTTTTCTTTGGCCGCCCGGCCCCGTTCCAGTCCCGGCCCCCTGCCGGCGCGGCCCGGCCCTTGCCATATCACCGCCGCCCAGCGGCGGCCAGGAGGAACCATCATTATGGTCACTCAGCCCCTTGCCCTCACCCCCCAGCAGGTTAAACGCTACAGCCGCCACATCATAATGGGCGACGTCGGCTCCAAAGGCCAACGCGCCCTGATGCAGTCCAGCGCCCTCATCATCGGCGCCGGCGGCCTCGGCTCCCCCAGCGCCATCTACCTCTCCCTCGCCGGCGTCGGCACCGTCGGCATCGTAGACCTCGACGTCGTTGACCTCTCCAACCTCCAGCGCCAAGTGCTGCACCACACCACCGACGTAGGCCGCCCCAAAGTCCAGTCGGCCTACGACAACATCAAATCCTACAACCCCGACGTAAACGTCGTCCTCCACGAAACCTGGCTGAACTCCGAAAACGCTATGGACATCATCGGCCAGTACGACCTAGTCATCAACGGCGCCGACAACTTCGCCACCCGCTACCTAGTCAACGACGCCTGCTACCTGCTGGGCAAGCCGCTGGTGGACGGCAGCATCCTGACCTTCGACGGCCAAGCCACGGTGTTCCTGCCGGGCAAGGGCTGCTACCGCTGCCTGTTCCCCTCGCCGCCCCCGCCGGGCATGGTTCCCAACTGCGCCGAAGCCGGCGTCCTAGGCTCAATGACCGGACTGGTCGGCAGCATCCAGGCCACCGAAGCCCTCAAGCACTTCCTCGGCATCGGCCAGTCGCTGGCCTCCCGCCTGCTGATTATTGACGCCCTAGATATGAGCTTCCGCGAGGTGCGCCTAAAGCGCAACCCCAACTGCCCGCTGTGCGGCGACACCCCCACAGTCACCCAACTCATAGACTACGAGGTTTTCTGCGGCGTCGCCGAACCCCACCAAGAACCCGCCGCCGTCGGCGCATCCGACTAGGCACCCCCGGCCCAGCCCGCCGCTCATCCCGAGCTTGCTATCCCCGATCTTGCTATAAGGATGAACGGCGGCGCCCTTACCTTGTACCCTTTACCCTTACCCCCCATTCCGGCCAGCTACCGGACAGGTCATAAATGGTTGCGAAGCTGACATACAAGGGCATCCTAGACACCATCGGCGGCACGCCCACGGTGGAATTGCAGCGCATGAGCCCTAAGCCGGACGTGCGTATTTTCGCCAAGCTGGAAGGCGCCAACCCCACCGGCAGCGTCAAAGACCGCATCGCCCTCAAGATGATTGAGCAGGCCGAGGCCGACGGCGAACTCACCGGCGCCCGCACTATCTTGGAGCCGACCAGCGGCAACACCGGCATATCCCTAGCGATGATTGGCCGCATCAAAGGCTACAAAGTCGCCGTGGTAATGCCGGAAAACGTCAGCGTAGAGCGGGTGCAACTGCTGGAAGCCTACGGCGCCGAAATCATCGCATCCGACGGCTCCCGCGGCACCAACGGCTCTATCGAAGTGGCCCAGGCCCTCATCGAAAAGCGCCCCCACGACTACCTGATGATGTACCAGTACGGCAACAGCGGCAACCCCGGGGCCCACTACGAAACCACCGGCCCGGAAATCATCGAAGCCGTCCCCGACGTCGATATGTTCGTCGGCGGCCTCGGCACCGGCGGCACCCTGATGGGCGTCGCCCGCCGCCTCAAGGAACACAACCCCGCCGTGAAAATCGTCGCCGTCGCCCCGGAACCCGAGGACTTCATCTCCGGCCTCCGCAGCCTAGAGGACGGCTTTATCCCCCCCATCCTAGACATTAACCTGCTGGACTCGCGGATGCTGGTGGGCAGCTTCGAGGCGTTCCAGACCACCAAGCGGCTGCTCACCGAGGAAGGCATTTTCGCCGGCGTATCCTCCGGCTCGGTGGTCTACGGCGCCATCCGCCAAGCCGAGCGTATGGAGCGCGGCTCCATCGTCTGCCTACTGGCCGACGGCGGCTGGAAATACCTAAGCACCTACCTCTGGACGCGGGACTACGACCAGTTGCGCGAGGAATCCAAAGGCAAAATCTGGTGGTAGCCCCCGCCCCCCGCCCTTTGTTCCCAACCGCCCCGGCCAATCCGTGGTATGCTGGAGCAGCGCGGATGGGAAAGCCTAGATCTGGCGGCAACCCTAGTAGACTTGGGCGCTGTGCTTTACGCTATGGCAGCCGTGCTGTTTGAGAGAGGTGTCAGAATGGTTTTCTGGGCACTGGAAGAAAGAAAAAAGATGATAAAGGATCGGGAAGATATAGGCCGCGCCAAGGTGATAGCCGAAATGCTTGCCGAGGACGTCTTCCCCAAAACCAAGCAGGAACTGGAGCAATGGGCGCGGGATAAAGGCATCCCCCTCGACAAACTGCGGTCCCGCCGCAACGGCCGCTAATGGTGTTTTGGGCGCTTGAAGAAAGAAAAAAGATGATTGAGGCAAGGAAAGCCCTAGGCAAGGCAGAGTTGATAGCCGAAATGCTGGCCGAGGGCATCCCCCAAACCAAGCAGGAACTGGAGCAATGGGCGCGGGATAAAGGCATCCCCCTCGACAAACTGCCGCCCCGCCGCAACGGCCGCTAAAAGCTGGGTTTATGCGAGGTTAAAAGTTTGCAGAGCCGTCTGAGTCCGCCGCCCCAAGGCCGGGTGGTGATGGTGCAAGGCACCGCCTCCCACGTGGGCAAGAGCGTGCTGGCAACCGCCCTGTGCCGCATCTTCCGGCAAGACGGGTATCGCGTCGCCCCCTTCAAGGCCCAGAATATGTCCAACAACTCCTTCGTCACCCCCGGCGGCGGCGAGCTGGGCCGGGCCCAGGCGGTGCAGGCCGAAGCCTGCGGCGTCGAACCCCAGGTTGAAATGAACCCCATCCTGCTCAAACCCGAAGCCGACCACCGCTCCCAGGTTGTGCTGCTGGGGCGGCCCGCCGCCAAAGCCTCCGCCGACTATTTCGCCACCGCCAAGCCGATGCTCTGGCAGACCGTAGCCCAATCCTTGGACACACTGCGGGCGCAGTACGACGTAGTAGTCATTGAAGGCGCCGGCAGCCCGGCGGAAATCAACCTCAAGCAGAACGAAATCGTCAATATGCGGGTGGCCCTCCACTCCGGCGCCCCGGTGCTGCTGGCCGGCGACATTGACCGGGGCGGCGTTTTCGCCTCCCTCATCGGCACTATGGAAATCCTCGACCCCCATGAACGCGACGCAGTGGGCGCCTTTATCATCAACAAGTTCCGGGGCGACCTTTCCCTGCTGGAGCCGGGCCTAGTCTGGCTGGAAGAGCGCACCGGCAAGCCCGTGCTGGGCGTAGTGCCTTACTATAGAGACATCGAAATCGCCGAAGAAGACTCCGTATCGCTGGAACACCGGCAACAACTAAAGTCGCAAACCGGCTACGCCCTAGACATCGCGGTGATGGGCTTTCCCCATATATCCAACTTCGACGACTTCGACCCGCTAAAGCGCGAACCCGGCGTCCGGCTGCGCTTCGTGGAAAACCGCGACAGCCTAGGCCAGCCCGACCTGATTATTCTGCCCGGCACCAAAACCACTATGGCCGACCTGTGGTGGCTGCGCGAGCGCGGGTTCGCCGCCGACATCCGCCGCCAGGCCGAAGCCGGAACCCCGGTCATCGGAATATGCGGCGGCTACCAGATGATGGGACGCCGCATCCTCGACCCCCACGGCGTCGAATCCCCGGAACCCGAAGCCGATGGGCTGAACCTGTTGCCGGTGGATACCGTTTTCGCCCCGGTCAAGGAAACCCACCGGGTGCGCGGCACTGTGGCGGCGGATTCGGGACTGCTGGCCCAGGCCGCCAACGCCGCCGTCGAGGGCTACGAAATCCACATGGGCTCCTCCACCCCCACTAGCGCGGCGGCCCGCCCCTTCCGCATCAGCCGCCCCGGCCAGCCCGCGGCCGACGACGGCGTCATCTCCGCCAACGGCCGGGCTATGGGAACCTATGTCCACGGACTGTTTAACAGCTACGCCCTGCGCCGCGCCCTGCTGGAGCAACTGGCCGCCTGGAAGGGCGCCCAACTGCCCCCGCCCTCCGACACCGGCGGCCAACTGTCCCGCGACGGCGAATACGACAAGCTGGCCCAAACCGTCCGCAACAGCCTAGATATGGATCTGCTCTACCGCATCACCAACCTGCACCCGCCGGAAATCGAGTGACCCGGCGGCGGCAAAGGGGAAATTCGCAATTTTCTCCGCCAGCCGGAAGGTTGCCCCGGCCCCGTTGCAGTGCTATAATTTCGTTTACATGGTTCCTCCTCAGTATGGAAGCGGGTTCAGCCCGCTTTCTTGTTGACGGAGACCTGCCATCTGCGTCCAGAATCGGGGTAGGGGCTGAACTATGAAAAGCGATTTTATGGTTGCGTTGAAACAGTTGGCCGCTGAGCGCCACCTGCCTATGGAACAGGTGCTTGGCGCCATTGAGGTCGCCCTGGCCTCGGCCTTCAAGAAAGACAATCCGGCCTCCGGCCAGAACATATCGGTCACGCTGAACCCCAACAGCGGGGAAGTCAGCGTCTACGCCCTCAAGACCGTGGTGGACATCGTGGAAGACCCGGAACGGGAAATCACCGTTGCCGACGCCTTGCGAATCAAGAAAGGCGCCGCCATCGGCGACGAAGTGGCCGCCGCCGAGCCGCTGCCCCACAACGCCAGCCGCATCGCCGCCCAAACCGCCAAGCAGGTCGTCCTCCAACGCCTGCGGGAAGCCGAGCGCGAGCTGCTGTTCCAAGAATTCGCCCAGCACGAGGGCGATATTATGTCCGGCATCGTCGAAACCTCCGACCACGGACGCGCCATCACCCTCGACTTGGGCCGGGCCCAGGCAGTCCTTACCCACGACGAGCAGGTAAACACCGAGCGTTACCGCAAGGGCCAGCGGGTCAAGGTGTTCGTCCTCAGCGTCCGCAGCGGCTCCAAGGGGCCGGAGATTATGGTCTCCCGCAGCCACCGCAATATGCTGCGCCGCCTCTTTGAGATCGAAGTCCCCGAAGTATTCAACGGCGTCGTCGAAATCAAGGCCATCGCCCGCGAAGCCGGCCTCCGCAGCAAGGTGGCCGTCGCCGCCAACCAGCCCGGCATTGACCCCGTGGGTTCCTGTATCGGCATCCGGGGCAACCGCATCCAGAGCATCGTCAACGAACTCCAGGGCGAGAAAATAGACATCGTTTCTTGGGACCCCGACCACCGCACTTTCATCGCCAACTCCCTCAGCCCCTCGGAGCCGGTTCACGTGGAGCTGATGCAGGCCGAGCAGACTGCCGTTGTAGTGGTTCCCGACCGGCAACTGTCCCTGGCTATCGGCAAGGAAGGCCAGAACACCCGCTTGGCCGCCCGCCTCACCAGTTGGCGGCTGGACATCAAAGGTATGACCGAGTGGGAAGAAATCCGCGAGGCCAGGCTACAGGCCGCCGCCCAAAAGGCCGCAGAGGCCGCCGCCCGGGCCGCCGCCGAAGCCGCCGCCGCCGAAGAAGCCGCCATAATGTCGGAACTGGAAGCCGAAGAACAGGAAGCGGAGCTGGCCGCCGTTGCCGCCGAAGCCGCCGCCCAAGAAACCCCCGTCGCCGAATCCGCAGCCCCCGAACCCGTAGCTGGCGACGCCCCCGAGACGCCGGAAACGGCCGCCGAAGAAGACATACCCCAACCCGTCGTCGCCGACATAGACCAAGAAAGCATCCTCGAAGAGCTTATCCGCGAAGAAGAGCAGCCGCCCGCTGAAGACTCCGGCGACTCGGAAGGTCTAAGCGTCGAAGACCTAGACTCCTTTACCCTCGATGAGCTGCCCGTCATTGACGTGGAAGACGACGAAGAAGAGCCGGACGATGGCGCCCTAGAATTGCCCGCAGTGCCGGTTCTGACGCCCGACGCCGGTAAAATCCGGTTCGCCGAGGACATTGTTGAAGACATACGCGGCGGCGGACGCCGGGGCGGGGGCCGCCGTCGGGGAGGTGGTGGCGGCGGTTCGCGGCGGCGTTAGCCGTCCCGTCCCATCAGCAACACGGTGAGGAGGGAATTACCTTGCCCCGAAAGCGGCATATCCCGGAGCGCACTTGTGTCGCCTGCGGCGCCAAAAAGCCCAAGCGCGAAATGGTGCGGGTGGCCTGTTCCCCCCAGGGGCAGGTTTCCGTGGACGCCACCGGCAAGGCCCCCGGGCGCGGCGCTTATGTCTGCGGCCCGGACTGCTGGGATACCGCCCTAGGCCGGGGTCGGCTGGCCCGCAGCTTGGGCCGCCGCCTTTCCAAAAGCGACCTGGATTCCCTCCGGGCCGACGCCCCGGAAACCCTGCGCCCCCCGGCCGGTCAGCCGGTTTCCTGATTCCCCCAGCGAGCTTAACCCGGTTTTGGCAGGTGAGCGAATAGATGACTACGACTACAATGGCGGTCACGGACGCGGGAGACGAAAGAGGCAGCAGAGGGCAGCGGCCCCGGCGGGAGCGCGGCGAGCGGCGCAGCGGAGGGCAACAGTCCCGCCCGCTGGTCTTGCCCTCCACCATGACGGTTCAATACCTCGCCGAGGTGCTGAACCAGTCCGCCATTGACGTCATCAAACAGTTGATGCGCAACGGCATTATGGCCAGTATGAACCAGGTCATTGACTACCAGGTTGCCACCCTAGTCACCACCGCTTTCGGCATCCGCACCAGCATGGCCCCCGAACCCGCCGCCGCCGCAGTGCGGGCCGCCGCCCTCATCGGAGAAGCCGCGGACGAAGCCGAAGACCTGATTCCACGCCCGCCCGTGGTTGTCGTGCTGGGCCACGTTGACCACGGCAAGACCTCCCTGCTGGACTACATCAAGAGCTCCCGCGTCGCCGACCGCGAAATCGGCGGCATCACCCAGCATATGGGCGCCTACCAAGTCGAAGCCGGCGGCGGCCCCATCACCTTCCTCGACACCCCCGGCCACGCCGCCTTTACCGCCATCCGCGCCCGCGGCGCCCGCGTTACCGACATCGCCGTGCTGGTGGTCGCCGCCGACGACGGCATAATGCCCCAGACCGTCGAAGCCATCAACCACGCCAAAGCCGCCGACGTCCCCATCGTCGTCGCCATCAACAAAATGGATCTGCCCGGCGCCGACCCCGAGCGGGTCAAACGCCAGCTCAGCGAAAACGAGCTGCTGGTCGAGGATTGGGGCGGCGACATCATATCGGTCAACGTCTCCGCCCGCACCGGCGAAGGCATAGACGATTTGCTGGAAAATCTGCAACTGGTCGCCGAAATTTCCGAACTGCGAGCCAACCCCGGCAAGCGGGCCTCGGGCGTAATCATCGAAGCCAAGCTCGACCGCAAGCGCGGCCCCAGCGCCACCGTGCTGGTCGCCGACGGCACCCTGTCCGTGGGCGACTACATCGTGGCCGGCACCGCCACCGGCCGCGTCCGCGCCTTGATGGACGACAAAGGCAAAAACATCGCCCAAGTCCCCCCCGGCGCCCCCGCGGAAATTCTGGGATTCGGTTCCCTCCCCGAAGCCGGCGACCGCTTGACCGTCGCCGCCAGCGACCGCGAAGCCCGCTCTATGACTGGCCGCCGCGAGCGCTCCCGCATCACCCAAAGCCGCGCCCTCAGCCTAGAGGAAGTGGTCAACCGGGTAAACTTGGGAGACGTAAAGGAACTGAACCTCATCTTGAAGGCCGACGTTCAGGGCAGCCTAGAAGCTATCCGCCATTCGCTGGAGCGTCTGGTGGACGAGGACGCCAAGGTGCGGGTGCTGCACACCGGCGTCGGCGCCGTCACCGAGTCCGACGTGCTGCTTGCCAGCGCATCCGACGGCGTTATCATCAGCTTCTCCATCAGCGCCGAACCCAGCGCCGAGCGGCTGGCCGACCGTATGGGCGTCGAAATCCGCCCCTACAACATCATCTACCAGCTAATTGACGACATCGAACTGTCCCTTCACGGAATGCTGGAGCCGGTGTCCACCGAAGTCATCGTCGGACGGGCCGAAATCCGGGAAATCTTCGGCGGGCGGCGCGGCACTCAAATCGCCGGTTGCCGCGTTACCGATGGCCGCATGGTGCGCAACGGCGCCGTGCGCGTAACCCGCGAAGGCAACGCCGTCGCCCAGACCACCATATCCAGCCTGCGCCACTTCCGCGACGAAGTGAACGAAATGAACGCCGGTACGGAATGCGGCATTATCCTCCAAGGGTTTAACGATTTCCAGACCGGCGATATACTGGAAGTCTACCGCCAAGAACGGGCGCGGCGCTAACCCAACCGCCCCGGGTTCCGGTCGCCCGCCGCCGGAACCCGGAACCAGTATCGGCAACGCCCCGGTATCCTCCGTTGGGGGTGCGCGATGCCCCGTCGCCTAGACCGCGTCAACGAACTGTTGCGCTCCGAAATCAGCCACCTCATCGCGCGTCAAATCAAAGACCCGCGGCTGGCCGGCGTCATCAGCATTACCGAAGTCATCGCCTCCGGCGACCTCCGCAGCGCCCGCGTCTACCTCAGCGTTATGGGCCCCCAAGCCGACCGCCAGGCCGCCCTCGACGGCATCCGCTCCGCGGCGTCCTTCCTGCGCCGGGAACTGCGCGGCCGAGTCAACCTGCGCCACACCCCCCACCTGACCTTCGCCCTCGACGACTCCATCGAGGAAGGCGACCGCGTGCTGCGCCTGATGGACGCCCTGCCCCCCGAACACCCCACCGTCGAATACCCCGCCGCTGAATACCCCGTCGCCGAATACACGGAACGCCCCGAACCCCGGCGGCGCGTCCGGGCCCCCCGAACCAACGGGAGCCAGTGATTTGCCTATGCCAGCAAACGCCACGCCAAAAAACAACGTTATGCCAAAAAACAATGACGAGCCGGCCGCGGTCAACGGCTTCATCAACCTCTACAAACCCGTCGGCATCACCTCTATGGAAGCCCTGCGCCGGGTGAAACGCATCACCGGCCAGAGAAAAAAGGTGGGCCACGGCGGAACTATGGATCCGCTGGCCTGCGGCGTCCTGCCCGTCTGCTTCGGCCAGGCCACCCGCCTGATGGACTACGTTGTAAGCGGATCCAAACGCTACGTGATGGACGTCAAGCTCGGCGAGTCCACCACCACCTACGACTCCGAAGGCGAAATCACCGCCACCCGCAGCGTGGGAAACATCACGCGGGCCGATGTCGAATCCGCCCTCGACGCCTTTACCGGCGTCGTTGACCAAGTGCCGCCGATGTACAGCGCCGTAAAAGTGGACGGGCAGCGGCTATACAAGCTGGCCCGCGCCGGCATCGAAGTGGAGCGCGAAGCCCGCAGCGTCGAAATCCACGGCATCCGCCTGACCCGGCTGGAGCCGCCCATCCTGACCCTCGACGTGGAGTGCGGGCGCGGCGTCTATATGCGCACGCTGGCCCACGACCTAGGCGAAGCCCTAGGCTGCGGGGCCCACGTCGCCGCCCTAGAGCGGCGTAGCTGCGCCGGATTTTCCTCCGCCGACGGCATCACCCCCGAGGAACTGGAAGCCCACGCCCAGACCCCCGGCGGCTGGCGTCGCCACCTCCACCCCGTTGATTGGGTAGTGCGCGACCTGAAAACGGTCACTGTAGGCCCCGCCGCCGAAAAGTTTTTGCGCAACGGCCAATCGGTGAGCCTAGGCCGCCCCAACCTCACCGCCGGATACCTAGAGCAGTTCCGCGCCTACAACACCGCCGGCCAGTTTCTGGCCCTAGTGCGCTTCGACCGCGCCGGCAATTCCTGGAAACCCCTCAAAGTATTCAACACCGGCGCCCGTTCCCCCCTGGCCCCGCCCGGCCCATTGTCACCCTGAGCAAAGCGAAGGGTCTCACCGCCCAAGCCGGGATTCTTCGCTTTGCTCAGAATGACAGACAGCTTGCTCAGAATCCCGGCACTGGACAGACAAATGACAGGCAGCGGAAGCACTTTCCCAATTTTCTCCAGCTTGTTGCCAACTGTATATTCTAAGTTAAAGTACATACAAACCGGGAATTGCCGCGAAGCAGGGAAACCCCGCGAAATCACGGGAAATCACAGGCATTTCACAAAGGGGGTTCATTATGGAGGCTTATTGCCTGAAGTGCCGGGAGAAACGGGAGATTAGCAACCCAGAGCAGGTGACCCTGAAAAACGGACGCCCCGCCACCAAGGGAGACTGCCCGGCCTGCGGCACCAAAATGTTCCGCATCGGCAAATCCTGAACGTTCCGGTTCGCGCCCAGCGAACCCCGCTCAGGCCGGCGTCAGCGAATCAAACCCCAGCTTCGCCAGCAATTCCCGCGGATTATCCTCCAAAAGGGCGTGGACTTCGTCATCGTCGAGGCCCGCGCCCTTTGCCACTTTCTGGCATAGCTCTGGCGTGAGCAGATCCTCCGGCGCGTGGGCGTCGGAATCCAGCACCATAATGGCCCCGGCCTGCCGCGCCACCTTGACCACATGGCCGTTAGCCAAGCTATGCCCCCGCCGCGCCGACACCTCCAGCCGCACCCCCCGCTCGGCGGCCAGCCGCGCCTCGTCCGGGGTAATCAGCCCAGGATGCGCCAGAACGTCCACCCACGGCGACCGTATCGCCGCCTCGTTGGTTCCCGGCTCCACCGGCTCCACCGGCGTCTCGCCGTGCACCGCCACCAGTTTCGCCCCCATCTCCTTGGCCGTCCGGGCCACCAAATCTATGTCATCCTTGGGAACGTGGGTAATCTCCACCCCCGGCAAGGCCAGAATGTCCCACCGCCTGCTGGCAACGTCGCAGTCAACCGCCAGCGTCTTAACCACGAATTCCACATTCCCCAACCCCACGTGGTCGGTCACCGCCATCGCCTTGTAGCCGCGCACCAGCGCCCGCCGAATCAGCTCAATGGGCGACAGCACCCCATCGCTCAGAAAAGTATGGGTGTGAAAATCGTACATCGCTCCTCCCTTGCAACCCGCAAATCCGTTCCCACGGCCAAACCAGCCCGCCAAGTATAAAATGCGCCCCTGCCCCGCACAAGCGGCGGTATCCTCCGCGTTGACTTTCCCGCCTGCCGCCCCTAGAATGCCCCCGTTTCCCGCCCTATACCCAATAGGAGATTGAGCTTGGAGCAGCCTGGCGCAACGGCGCAGCCCGGCGCCCCGGCCGCCACTGCCTGCCATAGCTGCGGGCGCATGGCGCGGGCCGGGCGGGCCTTCGCCTTCCGCCCGCCGGGAGCGGCCCCCGCCACCGCCGGAAGCGTCAAATGCATCCGCTGCGCCCCCCTTCACCCCCCGATGCTGCGGCGTTCCCTCATCGTCGCCCTGATTGTCGGCACCATCCTCACCCTCCTGAACCAGGGCGACAACCTCTTTTCCGGTAATTGGAGCAACGCCCTCTACTGGAAAATACCCCTCACCTACTGCGTGCCTTTCTTGGTGGCGACCTACGGCGCCCTCACCGCCGCCCGCCGTTAGCCGTACTTCCGCAGCACCGTCACCACCTTGCCCCGCACCTCCACGTTTTCCGCCGCGCAGTAAATCGGCGTCATCGTGCTGTTGGCCGGTTGCAGCCGCACCTGCTCGCCCTCTTGATAGAACTTTTTCAGCGTCGCTTCCTCTTCCTGCTTCAGCCAGGCCACCACCATCTCCCCGTTGGACGCCTCATGCGCCGGTTTAATCACCACCACGTCCCCGTCGTCAATCAGCGCGTCTATCATCGAAGTGCCGCGCACCGTGAGCGCGAACAGCTTGCCGTGACGCCGCGGCAGGTCGGGCGAAATCTCCACCGTGTCGAACTCTTCGCTGGCCGCCGCGTCTTCCGACGAAAACACCGGGATCGGCTGCCCTGCGGCGATGGAGCCGACTATCTGCACCCTAGGCGCGTTGGAAACCGGCTGCCCCTCATTGTCCAGCAACTCAATCCCCCGCGCCACCTCCCGGCGCCGGTTCAGATACCCCGCCTCCTCCAGTTGCTTCAGGTTGTAATCCACCACCGACGTGGAACTGATGTCGCAGGCTTGCTGAATGTCCCGCACCGTCGGCGGTATCCCGTTCTCGGAGTAAAACTGTTGCAGAAACTCAAGAATCCGCCGCCGCCGTGCTGGCATCTTTTTTCTCGTAACCATACTCTCCTCACCCCTGACATAAAACCTATGTTCTAGCACAAATTACCAAAGCCAAAGTCCCCTGTCAATGCCGAACTGTCATTCCCGAGAAATTTCCGATTCTTTGTCCGAAAATCCCCAAAATCCGGCAAATCCTGATTCAGACAAAAAGCCAAAGCCGCCGTCCCAACCCGCCCCCTCAATTGACACCGGCGGCGGTTGAACCTACTATGGAACTGAGGCCGCACTAGATGGGGAGCTAGCGGTGCCCTGCACCCGCAATCCGCTACAGCGGGATTGAATCCCTCCCAGAGGCTTGCCCGGTGGGCCTATATCGCGGCCGGAGGTCGTTGAAGGCCGGGTCCCACGCGACGCAGACTTGTGAACCCCGCCAGGTCCGGAAGGAAGCAACGGTAAGCAGGCCCCTGCGGGCGCCGTGGGAGTGCCTGGCCCGAGGCGTCCGCCGCGACACGCTCAGTTGTCACTGTCGAAGGGAGGTGCGCGGTCTCTTTACTATGCTCAACACACCTTTATTCCCCCTGTCCCTCGCCAAACCCCGGCTGCGGGGGCTTCCGTGACCGCCCAAGCCCGCCGCGCCGGGCCGCCCCGGCCCCGCAAATCGTTGGGCCAGCATTTCCTTTGCGATTCCCGCATCGCCGCCCGCATCGTTGACGCCGCCGCGCTGACCCCCGCCGATACCGTGGTCGAAATCGGCCCCGGCCGCGGCGTCCTTACCCGCCGCCTTACCCAGCAGGCCGGCCAAGTGGTGGCCGTCGAACTGGACGCCCGGCTATGCGACGAACTGCCCGCCCGCCTCGGCTTTCCCGCCAACCTGCAATGCATAACCGCCGACGCCCGCCAGGTTGACCTGCCCGCCCTAGTTTCCGCCGCGCCGGGCTACAATGTCATCGGCAACCTGCCCTACTACGCCGCCAATCCCATCATCCGCCGCACCCTAGAATCCGTGCCGCCCCCGTCGCTGGCCCTGTTTATGGTGCAAAGAGAAGTCGCCGACACTATGACCGCCGCCCCCGGCGCTATGAGTATGCTCTCGGTAGCCACCCAATACTACGCCGAGGCCCGCCTAATCTGCGCCGTCCCGCCCTCGGCCTTCCGCCCGCCGCCCAAGGTGCGCTCGGCGGTGGTGCGGCTGGCCCTGCGGGAACGCCCGGCGGTGGAAACGTCCGACCGCGAGGCGTTCTTTGCGCTTGTCCGCGCCGGATTCTCCGCCCCCCGCAAGCAGCTCCGCAACTCCCTCAGCCACGGCTTGGGCCTCCCCCCGGCAGACGGCGCGGCGGTGCTGGAGCGGGCCAGCATAGACGGCCGCCGCCGCCCCGCCACCCTCAGCCTCCAAGAATGGGCCGCCGTCTGCGCCGCCTGGCAGGAAACGGGAACGGCCCAGGAGATGAACCGCAGTGCCGCCCAACCCGTATAACGTAACCGCCTGCGCCAAGCTGAATCTGGCCTTCGAGGTGCTGGGCAAGCGGCCCGACGGCTACCACGAAGTCAAGACCGTTATGCAGACCATTGATTTGTCCGACCTGCTGGCTATAAGCCACTGGCCCACGCTCCAAGTCCAATGCGACAGCCCCGAACTCTCCGGCGAATCCAACCTAATCTGGAAAGCGGCGGCCGCCCTGGCCCGCAGCCGGGGCATCCAGCCCCGCGCCAGCATCCGCCTACGCAAGCGAATCCCCGTGGCTATGGGGCTCGGCGGCGGCAGCAGCGACGCCGCCGCCGCCCTACGCGCCCTCAATACCCTATGGGAGCTTTCCCTTTCCGACGAGGAACTGGCGGAAATCGCCGCTAGTGTCGGTTCCGACGTCCCCTTTTTCCTATGGGGCGGCACCGCCCTAGCCGAGGGGCGTGGCGAATCCATCCATCCCCTGCCCCCCCTGCCGCCCATCCGCTTGACCCTAGTTTTTCCCGATATAGCCATCAGCTACAAGACGCGCCGGATGTATTCCCGCCTTACCCCGGCCCATTACAGCGACGGCGGGGTAACGCGCCGTCTGGTGCAACTGCTTATGGGCGGGCAGTTCGTAGCCGAATCCATCCGCGGCTGCGTCTACAACGTATTTCAGGATGTAGCCGAATGGGAATTCCCGGTACTGGCCCAAATGCGCCGTGCCGCCCAAGAACGCGGCGGCCCCGACCTATATCTCTGCGGCGCCGGCCCCGCAATGTTCGCCATCCCGTCATCCGAAACCGAACACCGCGCGGCCGCCGAAGCCTTGCAACCAATGGGCGCCGCAGTATACCTTGTAACCACAATAGCCAACCCCACCAACCCCTAACCAAACGCCAACCCCGCCAAAACTAAGACAAAAAAACCAAAAAAACTCGGCGCACTCGGCGCACTCGGCGTTTAACAAACCCCCGCCTCAGCGGGAATGACGGCGTTCTCGGCGTTTAACAACCCCCGCAAAAGCAGGAACGACGGAATGGGAACGATTAAATGGGCATAGACGGCATAAGCATCCTAGCCAGCATCAGCATCGGCATCAACCCCAACCTGATTAACGCCGGGGGGTTCCTACTGTCCTGGCACGGCGTCTTTACCTTCGTCGCCGTCGCCGTCGCCGTTTTCTTGGTGGTGCGATGGGGCAGCCGCCAGGGTATGGTGACCGACGTGCTGTATTCCGCCTCAATGTGGGCCATCATCGGCGGGATTATCGGCGCCCGAGCCCTCCACGTCATAGACTTCTGGGACGAAATCTACCAATACGATTTCATCAGAGTCTTTCGTGTCTGGGAAGGCGGAATCGCCATATTCGGGGCCATATCCGGCGGATTTGTCGGCGGTTCCCTGTATCTGCTGATTCGCAACTCCCGCTGGTTCCTAGCCTTGTGGCGCCCCTTCGCCTTCCTGTTCGGCCAGCCCAACCGCGCCGACCTGCCCCGCATCGGACACCTGGCCGACGTCACCGCCCCCGCGCTGCTGGTGGCAATGGCTATCGGGCGCATCGGCGACGTCATCAACGGCGAACATTTCGCCAAAGTCACCGACCTGCCCTGGGGCGTCATCTACACCCACCCCGACAGCCCCGGCGTAGGCCGCCCGGCCACCCATCCCGCCGTAGCCTACGAGCTACTGTTCGACCTAGCCCTGCTGGCCGTCCTGTGGCCCCTGCGCCACCGCCTGCGCCCCCACGGAATGTTTTTCGCCCTCTACGCAGCCACCTACTCCGTAGGGCGGTTCTTTATCAGTTTCCTGCGGGTGGAGCAGAACATCTACTTCGGCGGCCTAAACGAAGCCCAGATAGTGGCCCTGATAGTAATAATCATCACCGTCCCGCTACTGGTCTGGAAAGCCCAAATCGTCCGCCCCACCCCCGGCCCCCGCCCGGCCCGCAGCTAACCCAAGCGGTAATGACGGGATATGCAACGTATAAAGGGGCGGGAATAACAGGGCCCGCCCCCCAAACTCAAGACAACCCGGCTAGGCCGCACAAACGCCCCTCTACCCAGAACCGAAAGCCCCTAAGCCCCCGCCGCCGCCCGGAAGTGCGTCACCCGCAAAGCCAGCGGATTCCCCGGCTGCCGGGCGTCCTCCATCAGCGTATAGGCCAAATCCAGCCGCTCCATTCCCGCGCCCCAAGCATCGCCCTGCCCGAAAGCCAGCGCAGTCATTTCCGCCCCGTCCTGCTCCACCCGCAGCCGCAAATGCTGTTGCGATGCGCCCATATAATGCGCTCCCATCACCCGCACGCCCAGCGACGCGAACACCGGGCGGGGGTTGCCTTTCCCGAAAGGCTCCAGCGCGGCCAGCCATTCCCGCACATCCCTGTTGAATTCCGGCAGCTTCGCCACGGCGTCAATTTCCACCGTCGGCGTCAAATCCATCGCCCCCAAGCGGTCGGCGGCGTAAGACTCCAGACGCCGCGTCACTTCCGCCCTAGCATCCTGCGTCACAGTGAACCCGGCGGCCTGCGAATGTCCGCCGCAGCGCACCAGCAGATGCTCCACCGAGCGGATGGCGTCAATGATGCTGAACCCGGGGATACTGCGAGCCGACGCCACGGCGTCCGCCCCGGCCAGCGAAAGCGCCACCGCCGGCCGGCGGTAACGCTCCGCCAGCCGCCCCGCCACCAGCCCGGCCACGCCCAGCCGGATGCCCTCATCGGCCACCACCAGCAGCGCCGGCAAGTCCGGCAGAGCCTCCACCTGAGCATAGGCCGCGTCCATAGCCGCGCTGGTAGCGTCGCGCCGCTGCCGGTTAAGCTCGTCCAACCGACGGGCCAACAATAACGCTTCCTCGTCCGACTGCGCGGTCAGCAGCCGCAGGCTGTCCATAGGGTCGCCCATCCGTCCCGCCGAATTCAGGCGCGGCACAATCTGGTACGAAATCGTTTCGGTGTCCAAGTCCTCCGGCGCAATCCGGGCCACTTCGCACAGAGCGCGGATTCCGGGGCGGCGCGTTTCCGCCATCCGCCCGATGCCCTCCGCGACGATGTATCGGTTTTCGTCCAGCAGCGGCACCAAATCGGCTACCGTTCCCAGCGCGGCCAGCTCCAGCAGCCCCGGATCCCACGGCAACCCTTGCGCCCCATACAACCCCTGCATCAGCTTGAAAGCAATTCCGGCCCCGCACAGGTCACGAAAAGGATAATGACGGCGGAAAAGGGGCAATTCGCCTTCGGGCAAATGGGGGTTGACGCAGGCCACCGCGTCGGGCAGCCCATGCGACGGCGAGTGATGGTCGGTGATAATAACGTCCACGCCCCGGCCCTTGGCGCGAGCCACCGGCCCAGCGTCGGTGATGCCGGTGTCCACCGTGATAATCAGCGAAGCCCCCAAGTCTATCAGCCCGTCCACCGCGCCATCGGAAAGCCCGTGGCCCTCATCCGCCCGGCTTGGCAGATAAGGAATAACCTTCACCCCCAGCGCATCCAAGCCCTCGCTGATAATCGCCGTGCCGGTAATGCCGTCCACGTCAAAATCGCCGAAAACCGCCGCCGTCTCCCCCCGCTCTACGGCGCGGCCCAGCCGCTCCACCGCCGCACCCATTCCCGAAAGCAGCATCGGGTCATAAGGGAGTTCCTGGGGTGGATTCAGAAATTCCTGAAGTTTCTGGTCGTTGACAATCCCCCGGCCCGCCAGCAACCGGGCGATGACCGGCGGCAAGTCCCCGGAGCGCAGGGCGGAAATATCCCGCGCAACCGGAAAAGCCCATCGGAGCGCGTTTGCGCCGCCCGCGATGGTCACGCCTGCCCGTATTCGGATGACGCCAGCCGCGGCTTGGCGAACACCAGCACCGAGTTATGGCCGCCAAAGCCAAAGGAGTTGCTCATCGCAACATTCACTTCCCTACGCCGGGCCTGATTGGGCGTATAGTCCAAATCGCACTCCGGGTCCGGTTCATTCAGATTGATAGTCGGCGGAACCAGCCCGTCGCGCATCGCCATAACGCAAATCGCCGCCTCCAGCGCCCCCCCCGAACCCAGCAGGTGCCCGGTCATGGACTTGCTGGAGCTGATAGGAACCCGGTAGGCGTCATCCCCCAAGGCCATCTTAATCGCCTTAGTTTCGTGCTTGTCATTCAACGGGGTAGAGGTTCCATGAGCGTTGATATACCCCACCTCGGCAGGGCTGATGCCCGCCTCCGCCAGTGCCATGCTCATAGCGTTGGCCGCGCTCTCCCCCGTAATGGACGGCTCGGTAAGATGATGGGCGTCCGACGTCGCGGCATAGCCCCGCAGCTCGGCCAGCGGCTCCGCGTTGCGCCGGGCCGCGCTCTCCCCGCTTTCCAGCACAAAAACCGCCGCACCCTCGCCTATAACGAAACCGTCCCGGGCTATGTCGAAAGGACGGCTGGCTAATGCCGGGTTTTCGTTCAGCCGCGACAAGGCCCGCAGCGCGTTAAAACCGGCCACCGCCACCGGCACCAGCGGCGCCTCGCTGCCCCCGGCCAGCATAATATCCTCCCGCCCCGTCCGCACCATCTCCCACGCCTGCCCCATAGCGTCCGCCCCGCTGGAGCAGGACGAAACCAGGCAGTAATTGGCCCCCATCGCCCCGGTCACCATAGAAACCTGCGCCGACGCCATATCACCCAGCATCATCGGAATCAGAAAGGGGCTGACCCGCCGCGGCCCCCGCTCGCTCAAAACCGCAAACTGCTGAGAAAGCGTAGAAATCCCCCCGATCCCGCTGCCGACAATAACCCCAACCCGGTAAGGATCCCCCATCCCCTCCTGAATGTTCAACCCGGCTTGCTGGCAAGCCTGCCGGGCGGCTACCGCCGCAAACTGCGCGAAACGATCCATCCGCCGCGCTTCCTTCCGCTCCAGATAATCCTCGGCGTCAAAACCCTTAACCTCGGCCCCGAACCGCGTATCAAAACCCTCCGTATTAAAGGCCGTAAGGTAGTCAACCCCGGAACGCCCCTGCCTTATCCCTTCCCAAGTTGACGCCAAATCCAGCCCCAAAGGGCTGATTACCCCGATTCCGGTAATATAAACGCGGCGGTGTTCTGTCATCCCATCCCCAATCCCTGCTTTGTTGCCCCTTGTCTGTCACCCTGAGAAAGCCCTGTCATCCCAAGCAAAGCCCTGTCATTCCGGCCGTCTGTCATCCTGCGTAAAGCCCTGTCACCCTGAGCAAAGCCCTGTCATTCTGAGCAAAGCGAAGAATCCCACCTTGGGCGGCCAGACCCTTCGCTCCGCTCAGGGTGACACAAGGATTGCTCAGAGTGCCAAAGGTTTATCAGCCCGCCGTCTGTCACCCTGAGCAAAGCCCTGTCACTCCGGCCGTCTGTCATCCTGAGCAAGGCCCTGTCATTCCGGCCGTCTGTCATCCTGCGTAAAGCCCTGTCATCCCAAGCAAAGCCCTGTCATCCCAAGCAAAGCCCTGTCATTCTGAGCAAAGCGAAGAATCCCGCCCCGCGCAATGAGACCCATCCCCCTGCCTAGCCCTGCCCGGGCGCCTTCTTCCGCCCGTTGCGCTGGTCGGCCAGGGCGGTGTCAATGGCGTCGGTCAGCTCCGTGATGCGGCGGGAAATCCCCGCGGCCATTTCCTTGCCGCTGGTGACGCTAGGGTCGGCCAGGGTTTTCAGCGACTCGGTAAGCTCGCTCAGTTTGGAGCCGATGCCCTCGGCGGCCTCGCGCCGGACGTTCGCCAGCGGCTGCGACACGGCCCGCAGCGTTTCCACCAGCTCGCCCACCCGCCCCGATATGTTCTCCCCGAACTCCCGCCCGGCCAGTGAATCCGGCTGCGACAAATCCCGCAGCGTCTCGGCGGCTTCGCCCAGCCGCGCCGCCACGCTGTCGCTCAACCCCCGCCCGCTGGCCGCCAGCCGCAGCTTGTAAGTCCGCAGAATACGGAACACCCGCCGGTATACGTCGTCCACTTCCTGCAACCGCGAGGTGTACTTGTCGAATATCTCCCGGCTTTCCTGCATCGTCCAACGCTCATCGTGGTGAACGAACTGGCGGCCCGTATACAAGTGATAAGGCCGCATCTCGCCTTCCGCCAGCAGCTCGCCATGCTCGTTCAGCGGGGCCAGACCCTTCCAGTTGGAAGTCGCCGGCAACGGCGTCAGGAAGTTGGCCGTCTGGTAGCGGCTGACCGTTGTAACCCAGTCGGCCAGCGCCATAATGCTTTCCTCGGTGTCATAGGGCAGCCCGATAATGGTCATCGCCACCACAGTGAAGCCCACCTCGTTGATATACGCCAGGTCGCGGTGCATCTGCCCCGGTTCCTGCCGCTTGTTGACCGCCTTCAGGTTCTCCGCGTTGTCCGACTCCACTCCCAAGTAGAGCATCTTCACGTTGGCTTCTTGCAGTGCTTGGGCCAGCTCCGGGTCCTGGCCGATTTCGGCCCTAGCCTGGATGATGAGGTTCATATTGTCGGTATGCCCTTTCCAGCCCTTCAGCCGCTCCAGCCGCTCGTTGCGGAACTTCACCGCCCGCAGCGGCGGGGTGTGCAGGTCATCGGAAACGAACACCTGGAAAGAGCCGTTGCGCGAGGAATGAATCAGCCCGTCCGAGGCCAATTCCTGCAACTGCTCCAGCCGCTTGAACTCCGTTTCCCGCGACACCAGCCGGTAGCCCAAGAACTGCTGTATCACCTGACAGTAGGTGCATTTCTCGGTGCAGCCCCGGATGGTCTCCACCACCCCGCCCGCCATCGGATTGTCCGGCGTCAGGTCGCGGATGGAGCGGAAATCCGGCAGCTCCACAAAGTCGGGCCGCACCAGCCCCACCCGCTTGGTGTAGACCACCTGCCCGTCCTGCTGATAGCTGATCCCCGGAACCTTGTCCAAGTATTCGTTGCGCCCCAGCCCGCGCCGCTCCAGCAACACGTCGCACAACTGCCCGATAATGTCTTCCCCCTCCCGCTGTACGATAACATCGAAATGCCCGTACTCGAAGGCTTCTTCCGGCAGAGGGCTCATCTGCGGCCCGCCGCCGATAGTAATAATGTCCGGGTGGTACTCCCTAGCTTGCCGCGCCACCTGATAGGCCCTAGGCGCCTCGTTTATCAGCGCGGTAAGCATCAGAATGTCCACGCCTTCCAGATCCTTGTCCGGGTCCATCAGGCCCGAGCGGTCTTCAAACCAGATCTCCCGCTCGTACACAAAGGGGCCTTCCCACTGGGCAAGGGCTGCGGACAGATAGAGCATACCCTGGCGGGGAATCGCCACGTATTCAAAATTGCCGCCTGTCGAGGCCGGCTGGAGCAGCATTACCCGTTTGATTCGAGACATATTAGCCCCCCGTTCATCCGTTGTCCCGCCCCTGCCGGGCGGCCCCGGATGCGCTCCTTCAACTCAAATGTCGCAAAAGCCATTAGCAGATAGATTATACACCCCGCCGCCAAACCGCCGCGCGGCGCCACAACCCATTTTCCACCATCCATTATACAGGATGCCATAATCCGCCGTCAGACTTTTCACCAACAAAATCGCCAAATTCCCCACCCCGCCCGCCAATCACCCCCCCCCCCGCCAATCACCCCGCCCGCCAACCGCCCCGCCCGCCAATCAACCCGCCCGCCAATCAACCCGCCCGCCCATCAACCCGGCCGTCTGTCATTCTGAGCGCAGGCCATCTGTCATTCTGAGCGAAAGCGAAGAATCTCACCTTGGGCGGCCAGACCCTTCCCTTCGCTCAGGGCGACACCGGGAAAATTGCGAAATTCCCTCCCCCTCCGGGGGAGGGTTAGGGTGGGGGCGTCCCCCCAGACAAGTTAGCCAACCCGGGGAGACGATTGCGAAATTCCCCTTTGTAACCCCGAACCCCCCTTGCCACCCTGAGCCGCCCCCTTGTCATTCTGAGCAAAGCGAAGAATCTCCCCCTTTACCCCAGAGCAACAAAGACCTCTACAACCCTGAGCAAAGCGTAGGGGCGCACAGCCGTGCGCCCCCCACCGTCGGCAGAAAAATCCCGCAATTTCCTCAACGCACCCGCCCTCATTACCTGTCATTGCTGAGCAAAGCGAAGAATCCCCCCTTGCCCCGCCAGACCCTTCCCTACTCCAGAGCAACAAAGACCACTATAACCTTGAGCAAAGCGTAGGGGCGCACAGCCGTGCGCCCCCACCGTCGGCAGAAAATCCCGCAATTCCCTCAACGCACCGCCCCCTCATTACCTGTCATTCTGAGCAAAGCGAAGAATCCCGTCTTGAGCGGCCACCCCCTTCCCTTCGCTCAGGGCGGCAAAGGCAAATTCCGCAATTCTCTAATCGTCTGAATCAGGATTTGCCGGATTACAAGGATCCTCCCGACAGAAAAAATCCCGAAAATCCTAAAATCCGGCAAATCCTGATTCAGACAAAGAACCGAAAACACTCAAGAACGCCGCTGGGCAATCGAACACAATAAACGTGACAATTGCGAAATTACTTCCGCCACCCATCAACCAGCCCGCCCGCCAACCCTACCCGCCGCCAACCAACCCCGCCTGTCATTCTGAGCGAAAGCGAAGAATCCCGACTAGGCCATCAAGCCCCCCCCCTTAGCTCAGAACGCCAACCCGCGCAAGCAACCTCACCCAAACAACGGCATCAACTCCCCCGCAATATCCTCCAGATGCCGCTCCCTATCCCCCGGCGGACAAGCAATGCTGAACACGATATGCCGCGCCCCCGCGTCCACATACTCCCCCAGCCGTTCCGCGCACTGCTCCGCCGTCCCCAGCAAACAGTACCGCCGCACAATGTTGATAAACTCCCCGCCATACAGATACTGCCCCCCAAGCTGCCGGGCCGCCACCTCCGCCGCCTCTTCCTCGGTAGGATAAATGGAAATGTAAGGGAAAAACCCCCACTGAAACCCGTCCAGATTCCGGCCCGTTTCGGCGGCGAACCCCTGAATCTTCTCAACGCTGTCCCGGTATCGGGCCGGGTCGAAAAAATAAGGCACCCACCCCTCGCCGAACCGGGCCGCCCGCCGCATCGCCGCGTCGCGCCGCCCCGACACCCACACCGGCGGATGCGGCCGCTGCGCGGGTAGCGGATTCAGCATCGCCCCGTCCAACTGAAAGTGCCGCCCCGAAAAATCCACCCGCTCCCCGCTCCACAGCCGCCGCACCACCTCCAGGCACTCGTCCGTGCGCCGCCCCCGCCGGTTCACCTCCAGCCCCGCCGCCTCGAATTCCGCCGGATACTCCCCCCGATGCCCACCCCCACCGTAAGCCGCCCATTACAAGCCGCGTCCAGCGTAGCCGTCATACGCGCCAGCATCAGCGGATGATAAAAAGGCGCCAGCACAATAGACGACAGCAGCCGGATGGACTCAGTAGCCCCCGCCGCCACCCCCAGCACCGGCAGCGCGGCATGAGACGGCCCCGGCGGACTCCCCCGCATAAAATGCTCCCCCGCCGAAAAATACTCATACCCCAGCTCCTCCATCCACCGAGCCTGCCGCGCCGTCTCCCCAACCTCCAGAGTCAAATTAGCCCCAAAATGAAGCTCATCCCCCGCCATAAGCCATAACTCCCTATCCTGCTTCGCCCCAGCAATAATCAACTTAGCCCCCCGCCATATTAACAGAAACCACAAAACCCCCGCCCCCTATCTGGCACCCTGAGCAAATGTCGGTATTCTTAACGTGCCCTGGAATTGCCGTTGTGATTGCGCCCCGCACCGTCATTCCCGCGAAAGCGGGAATCCACAGCTTTGGCCCAATACGGCCTTTGCATCACCGGAGCGTCTGGATTCCCGCTTTCGCGGGAATGACGGGATGGTTTTGGCAATATCAGCACACGTTAAGAACACTCAAATGTCCGCCACCCTGCCCCGCCCTCTGTCATTCTGAGCAAAGCGAAGAATCCCCCTTGCCCCGCCAGACCCTACCCCTACCCCAGACCTCCATAACCCTAAGCAAAGCGTAGGGGCGCACAGCCGTGCGCCCCCACCACCGGCAGAGAAATTCCGCAATTCCCGCAACGCACCCGCCCCCCTGTCATTCTGAGCAAAGCGAAGAATCCCCCTTACCCCGCCATCCCCTGCCCCCACCCCAGACCTCCATAACACCCTAAGCAAAGCGTAGGGGCGCACAGCCGTGCGCCCCCACCACCGGCAGAGAAATTCCGCAATTCCCGCAACGCACCCGCCCCCTGTCATTCTGAGCAAAGCAAAGAACCCCGTCTTCGGCAACCCGCCCCGCCCCCTAGCTCAGGCCAACAAAGGCAAATTTCGTAATTCTCCAATCGTCTAAATCAGTATCCGCCAGATTAAAAGATTCACCCAACAGGAAAATCCCGGAAATCCTAAAATCCGGCAAATCCTGATTCAGACAAAGAACTGAAAATCCCTAAATAACCCCGCCAGGCAATCGAACCCAATAAACGCAACGATTGCGAAATCCCTTCCGCTGCCGCCACCCCTCCCCCGCCGTTTGCCACCCTGAGCAAAGCGAAGAACCCCGTCACAGGCAACCAGCCCCATCCCTTCGCTCAGGCCAACAAAGGCAAATTCCGTAATTCTCCAATCGTCTAAATCAGTATCGGCCAGATTAAAAAATTCACCCAACAGGAAAATCCCGAAAATCCTAAAATCCGGCAAATCCTGAATCAGACAAAAAACCGAAAACCCCTCAAGAACGCCTCTGGGCAATCGGACACAATAAACGCAACGACTGCGAAATCACTTCCGCCATCTGTCATTCTGAGCAAAGCGAAGAACCCCGTCTTAGGCGGCCAGCCCCATCCCTTCGCTCAGAACGGCAAAGGCAAACCCCGATTCAGCCAAAGAACCGCCCCCCCCCCAATACCCCCCACCCCCCCCAACAGCCCATCCCGCCTTGACAATCCGCACTCCATACCGGAACCTTGGAATCAAGGGCAACCAACGCCCACGAATACGCCGGAAAACCCGGCAAAGGAAGGTAGCGCGTCTTGCTGGTTCTGCTCACCGGGGCCACCGGCTTCCTAGGACGGCGCGTAGTGCGCGAGCTTATGGCCCGCCGCCATCAAGTGCGCTGCCTGATTCACTCGCCCGGAAAAGAGCGCATCTTCGACCACCGCAGCGTCGAAATCCAATACGGCAGCGTCCTGGAACCCGACGCACTGAAGCAGGCGTTCTACGACGTCCAGTCCGTAGTCCATCTGGTCGGCATCATCCGCCCCCGGCGCGGCCTGACCTTCGACGCCATGCACCGGCAAGGCACCGCCAACGTGGCCGCCGCCGCCAAAGAAGCGGGCGCCCGCGAACTGGTCTACGTAAGCGCGATGGGCGCAACCGCCGACCCCGCCTACCCCTACCTGCACTCCAAGCGGCAGGCCGAGCTGGAAGTCATCAACTCCGGCCTGGAATACACCATACTGCGCCCCTCGGTCATTTTCGGCGAGGGCGACGAGTTTATGACCGCCCTAGCCGGGCTGGTGCGCCTAGGCCCCCTAACCCCGGTCATCGGCGGCGGCAAAAACCGGATGCAGCCCGTCGCCGCCGACGACGTAGCCCGCTGCGTCGCCGCCTCCGTAGGCAACTCAACCGTCAAGAAAAAAACCATAAACCTCGGCGGCCCCCACCGCCTAAGCTACAACAACCTAGTGGACGAAGCCGCCCTAGCAATGGGCAAACGCCGCCGCCGCATACACATCCCCGCCCCCCTGGCCCTGCCCGCCGCCGCCGTTATGGAGCGCATCCTGCCCCGCCCCCCGGTCACCGTCGGCCAGATAAAAATGCTGGGCATCCGAAACGTCTCCGAAGGCCGCGAATTGGAGCAGGCTTTCGGCTTTACCCCCAAGCCCGTGCGCGGTAACATTGATTATATAAACGCAGTCACTTTCGGCGATGCCCTGCGGATGACCCTCGGACTGTCTATGCCCAACCGACGCCAGGATTCCGCCCCGGCCCGAACCCCGCCGCCCCGGCCGGCGGCTTGATATACCCGTAAGTCCCCTAAGTCCCTAAGTAACTCATTATTGGGGGTGCGCGATGCAATACGACGACGCCATTGCCAACTTGCTGTCCTTGTTCGACGCGGAACGCGCCCGGTCCGACGGGCCGCGCCAAAAGGTAATCTACAACCTGGGCCGGATGGTGGAGTTCCTCGACCGGATAGGCAACCCCCACCGCCGCGTCCCCGCCGTCCATATCGCCGGCACCAAAGGCAAGGGCAGCACCGCCGCCCTTTGCGATGCCGCCTTTCACGCCGCTGGCCTGCGGGCCGGCTTCTATTCCTCGCCCCACCTGCACACCTTCCGCGAGCGCGTCCGGCTGGACAGCCAACCCATTTCCCAAGAACATTTCGCCGAACTGGTGACCGAACTCTGGCCCCTGCGCTGCCCCGAGGGCGACGCAGCGATGTCGGTGACTATGTTCGAGTTCCTGACCGCCATGGCCTTCTACTGCTACGACCAGGCCGGTGCCGACGTCCAAACCGTGGAAGTAGGCTTGGGCGGGCGGCTGGACGCCACCAACGTGGTAGACGCCGACGTATCCGTCATAACCTCGGTAAGTATGGATCACGCCAAAATCCTAGGCGACACCATCGGCAAAATCGCCGCCGACAAGGCCGGCATCATCAAACCCGGCTCCATCCCCATAATCGCCCCCCAGCGCCCCGAAGCCCTAGCATCCATCCTAGAAGTATGCGACCAAGTGGGCGTCGAACCCGCCCTCATCGGCCGCGACGTCACTTGGGAACCCAAACCCGCCCCGGCCCTGAATTCCGCGCCCGAGCGCCCTTACCAATCCCTGACCGTTCACGGCCTGCTAGATTCCTACGACCTAGACCTCCCCCTGCTGGGCGACTACCAGATGGAAAACGCCGCCGCCGCCGTAGCCGCCGTCGAGTCCATCAGCAAAACCCAGGGCTTTAACCTGTCCCCCCAAACCCTGGCCCAAGGGTTCCGAAACGTATCCTGGCCCTGCCGAATGGAACTGGTAGGCCGCAACCCGACAGTCATATCCGACGGCGCCCACAACGACTATTCCGTGGACAAGCTGTTGGAATCCCTGCCTCGCTATTTCGACTATGACCGCTTGGTTCTGATAGCCGGTTTTTCGGCGGACAAAAACGTGGCCGCAATGGTGAATTCCTTGGCCCCCGCCGCCGCGCTGGTTTTCTCCACCCAGGCCAGGCACCCCCGCGCGATGAACGCCGACGAACTGGCCCCTATGTTCCAAGAGCTGGGCGCCGCAACCACCGTCGCCCCCACCCCGCAGCAAGCCCTAGAGCAGGCCCGCGCCGCCGCCAACCCCCGCGACCTGGTTCTCGCTACCGGCTCCCTGTTTATGGCCGCCGAAGTCCGCGAAGCCGCTTTGGGCATTGAACCGGAAATCTATTCCCTAGGCCGCCGCCGCAAGCCCCGCAACCGGAAGCTCCACAGCCGCAAGGCCGCCTAAGCCCACCCCTATCCCGCCGCCGGACGAATTTGTGACTGCCGAAAAAGCCAGCCCCAAACAAGCTAAAATCGTAGTAACCGGAATGGGCGCGATGACCCCCCTAGGGGAATCCCCCGACGAATTCTGGCGCAACCTAGCCGCCGGACGCTCCGGCGTCGGGCCGATGACCCTGTGCGACCCGGCGGGCTACCCCTGCCGCATCTCCGGCGAAGTCACCGGCTTCGACCCCGCCCAATACATCCCCGGACGCGAAGCCCGCCGCATGGCCCGCTTCTCCCAGCTCGCCGTAGCCGCCGGACTACAGGCCGCCGAAAACTCCGCCATAGACCTATCCCGCGAAGACCCCTACCGCGTAGGCGTTATCCTAGGCAACGGCAACGGCGGCTTTCCCACCCTCGAGGAAAACTGCCGCATCCTAGCCGAGCGCGGCGGAATGAGAATGTCACCCTTCTTTTTCCCGATGATACTGCCCAATATGGCCGCCGCCGCCGTAAGCCGCTACCTCGGAGCGCAAGGCTACAACTCCACCGCCACCACCGCCTGCGCCGCCTCCAACCAAGCCATCGGCGAAGCAATGGACGTCCTGCGCCGCGGAACCGCCGACGTAGTATTCGCCGGGGGCGCCGAAGCGGGCATCAGCCTGCTCGGCCTCTCAGGCTTCGCCGTGATGCGGGCCCTAAGCACCCGCAACGACGCCCCGGAGCAGGCCAGCCGCCCCTTCGACGCCGACCGCGACGGCTTCGTTCCCGCCGAAGGCGCCGTCGTGCTGGTGATGGAGCGGCTGGAGCACGCCCTAGCCCGCAAAGCCCCCATCCTAGCCGAAGTCGCCGGCTTCGGCTGCACCAGCGACGCCGGACACCCGGTGCAGCCCGAAGAATCGGGGGCCAGCGCCGCCCGCGCTATGGACATCGCCCTTTCCGACGCCGACGAAACCATCGAATCCGTAGACTACATCAACGCCCACGGCACCTCCACCCCCCTGAACGACACCCTAGAAACCGTAGCAATCAAGCGGCTGTTCGGCCCCCGCGCCTACCACATCCCCATCAGCTCCACCAAGTCTATGATCGGCCACTCCCTAGGCGCCGCCGGCGCCCTAGAGTCCGCCGCCTGCATCAAAACTATCACCGAGGCCACCGTCCACCCCACCATCAACTACGCCTCGCCCGACCCCACCTGCGACCTAGATTACGTCCCCAACCACGCCCGCCCCCTGAACGCCCGCGTAGTCCTGTCCAACGCCTTCGGTTTCGGCGGCCAAAACGCCTGCCTAGTATTCCGCAAATTAGACCAATAACCCCCCCGCATCCCCTCCCCATCCAGGGGAGAGTCAGCCCCTAAATCCCCTCCCCCTCCGGGGGAGGGTTAGGGTGGGGGCGTACCCCTCCCGCCCATAAATCTCTCGCCCAAGTAGGGTTAGCCCATACATCCCCGCCCCGGCAGGGTTCGCCCATACATCCCCTCCCCCTCCGGGGGAGAGTCAGCCCCCTAAATCCCCTCCCCCTCCGGGGGAGGGTTAGGGTGGGGGCGTCCAGGAGCAATAAAATGCCCGAGCGGCTGGTGGCCGGCGACCCCCTCCAAGAAGACGCCGACGTCTCCCTGCGCCCAAAACGCCTAGCAGAATTCGTCGGCCAGCCCCAAACCATACAAACCCTGCAAATCGCCATAGACGCCGCCAAAATACGGCAGGAACCCCTAGACCACGCCATCATCTACGGCCCCCCCGGCCTAGGCAAAACCACCCTCGCCCACATCATCGCCGCCGAAATGGACGTCCCGGTGCGGGTAACCTCCGGACCCGCCGTAGAACGCGCCGGCGATATGGCCGCCATCCTCACCAGCCTCCAGCCCAACGAAGTCCTGTTCGTTGACGAAGTCCACCGCCTAAACCGCGTAGTCGAGGAAGTGCTGTATTCCGCAATGGAAGATTTCTTTCTGTCCTGGATGGTAGGCAAAGGGCTGGCCGCCCGCAGCGTAAACCTGCGAATCAACCCCTTTACCCTCATCGGCGCCACCACCCGTTTCTCGATGGTCAGCGCCCCCCTCCGCGACCGTTTCGGCTCAGTCTGGCGGCTGGAATACTACGACGTTGACGAAATGAACATAATAGTCCAGCGCTCCGCCCGAATCCTCAACGCCGCCCACGACGCCGCCGGAGTATCCGAAATCGCCCGCCGCTCCCGCGGCACCCCCCGCGTCGCCAACCGGCTACTAAAGCGCACCCGCGACTACGCCCTAGTCAAGGCCGACAACCACATCACCGGCCCCGTGGCCCGCGCCGCCCTAGAGCAGCTAAACGTAGACCCCCTCGGCCTCGACCAGTCCGACCACCGCCTCCTAAGCAGCATCATAGACAAATTCGACGGCGGCCCCGTAGGGCTGGAAACCCTGGCCGCCGCCCTGAACGAGGACTCCGACACCATAATGGACGTATGGGAACCCTACCTCCTCCAGCTAGGCTTTCTAGACCGCACCCCCCGCGGCCGCGTAGCCACCCGCCTAGCCCACGAACACCTCTCCCGCCCCTACCCCACCCCCACCCCCACCGACCAAGCCAAACTACACGGCTTCTAACCCCCCAACCCGCCATCCTAAGCAAGCCGTCCATCATTCCGAGCAAAGCGAAGAATCCCGAAAAGAAAATTCGGTATTCCCAACGTGCGCTGGAACTGCCCTTATGATTGCGCCCCGCACCGTCATTCCCGCGAAAGCGGGAACCCACAGCCCTAGCCCAATAAGTCATTCCGAGCCAGCAACCTGTCAATCCGGCAACTAGCCCGTCAATCCGGCAAGCAACCTGTCAATCCGGCAACCAACCTGTCAATCCGGCAACCAGCCCGTCAATCCGGCAAGCAACCTGTCACTCCGGCAACCAACCAGCCATTCCCAGCCAGCAACCTGCCATTCCGGCCAGCAACCTGTCAATCCGGCAACCAGCCCGTCATTCCGAGCAACCAACCTGTCATTCTGAGCAAAGCGAAGAATCTCACCTTGCGCGGCAAGGCCCTTCGCCTTACCCAGGCCGCCAAAAGCGAATTTCGCAATTTTCTCGCCCGCCCCCCGCCCGTTGCTATTACAGCCCCGAAAGACATAAAATAACCAACACCCCATACCGACCTGAAACAGAGGAAAATTGACCCCCACGCTATACCCAAAGTCCCAACGCCACGCCGACGTCGGCAAACAGCTTCTCCGTCAGGCCCAAGAGGAGCTGGACAAAGGCGACCTCATATTAGGATGGTGATATGAGCCAAATCCAAATGCGGTTCGATAAAGATTCCTACGCGTCGGAAAACTATTCCGAATCATTGGTAGTCCTCGATTCCTACCATCCGAAACCGGCTGTGACGATGGCGCTGCGGATGAAGGGCAATATGCCCGACAGCGTACTCAGAAGAATCGTCGCAATCGCAAAAGAATGGGATCTGGAATTTCAAGTCTTGGTGACCGCGACTTGGGGCAAAGGCGAACCCGAAAAGTTTCGGCTGTATGGGCAGCAGGTAAAAATGGAATTGCACCTTGCGGAGTAGGGTAGGGCGTAACAAAAATCGGAAAGAGGTACTGCTCGACAATGCGGTGAAAGTAATCCTGATAGACTGCCTCCAGTCGGGCGTACCAGCCAACCATTTCGCAGAAGTCTTAGGGATTTCTAAAAGTCACATCAAGGTTTGGATTATTAGGAGACGAGCAGCTAAAGGCTGCCTATGACCATTGCAAAACGGCGCAGTATGTTAAACTGAAATTGCTGAAACAGGCGGTTGAGGATTACGATGTGAGAAAAGCAGAAGAGAGCGCGCGGCTGATGAGCGAACTAGTGCTGGCCGGGGAGAGAAACGCCTGGCGGGGCTGACCCCGGAAGACCGGGACCTCTGGGATGAGCAGGCACTCGTGCTGTCTTATCTCCGGGAACACGGGAACCCCCACCGCGCCGCCGCTCAGGCCGCCAAAAGCGAATCTCGCAATTTTCCCGCCCCCCCGCCCGCCCGTTGCTATCACACCACCGAAAGACATAAAATAACCGTCACCCCATACCGACCTGAAACAGAGGAAAATTGACCCCTACGCTATACCCAAAATCCCAACGCCACGCCGACGTCGGCAAACAGCTTCTCCATCAGGCCCAAGAGGAGCTGGACAAAGGCGACCTAATACAGGCATCAGAAAAAGTCTGGGGCGCATCCGCCCACGCCCTAAAATCCGTCGCCGAAAAATGGGGCTGGCATCACCAGTCGCACTTCCGGCTCAGGGCGGCAGTAAGCTACATCGCCCACACCCGGGCCCGCAACGACCTTCGCCTTTTGTTCGGCTACGTCGAAAACCGGCATCAGAATTACTACGAAGTCGAATGGGATGCGGACGAAATCCAAGTCGGCATAGACGCCGCAAGAACCTTCACCGATGAAATGGACAAAATACGCGCCGAAGCGGTTCCCGCCTTCCCATCCCTCGACGAACTGCCCAACCCCCAGAGACGGCGGTTAAGAATGTTGACCACCAGACCCCGCCACCGCGACGTCGCCATTGACGATTTCGAGTTCCTGCCCCCCATAGAGCCGGAGCCGCCGCAATCCCTATGACGCCGCCAAACACCCTACCCACCGCCACCAAACCCCGCCTAACCCCGGCCCAAGACGCCGCCGCCATCACCAACCAAGCCAACCAACCTGTCATTCTGAGCAAAGCGAAGAATCTCACCTTGCGCGGCAAGACCCTTCCCTTCACCCAGGCCGCCAAAAGCGAATTTCGCAATTTTTGCGAATCCCCCCGCCCGTTGCTATTACAGCCCCGAAAGACATAAAATAACCAACACCCCATACCGACCTGAAACAGAGGAAAATTGACCACCGCCCCGTCTTTGGAATCCCTGCAATACTCCGACCGCTACGCCGCCATCAGCCAACGCCTCCTCCGGCAGGCGCAGGAGCAGTTGAACCTTGGCGACCTCATCCAGGCGTCGGAAAAGGCTTGGGGCGCCGCCGCCCACGCCGTCAAGGCCGTCGCCGAAAAATGGGGCTGGCATCATCAAGGGCATTACCGGCTGAACGCGGCGGTGACCTACATCGCCATCGAGCAGCAAAGAGAGGAACTGATTGGCCTATACCGCCACCCCGCTGCCATGCACATCAACTACTACGATAATGAACTGTACGAGGATGAACTACAAATCGCCATAAACTCCACCAAAACCTTTGTAGCGGAAATGGAAAAAATCCGGGCCGAAACCGTCCCCCCATTCCCGCCGCCATCGAACCCCGCCTAACCCCGGCCCCGCACCCCGCCGCCCTTGCCGCCCCCAGCCACCACCGGCCATGCTGAACGGCTTTTAAGAACCCGAGAAAATTACGAAATCACTTCCGCTGTCTGTCATTCTGAGCCAGCCCCCTGTCATTCCGAGCAAGCCCCTTATCATTCCGAGCAAGCCCCCTATCATTCTGAGCAACCAACCTGTCATTCTGAGCAAAGCGAAGAATCTCACCTTGCGCGGCAAGACCCTTCCCTTCACCCAGGCCGCCAAAAGCGAATTTCGCAATTTTCTCCCCGCCCCCCGCCCGTTGCTATTACAGCCCCGAAAGACATAAAATAACCAACACCCCATACCGACCTGAAACAGAGGAAAATGACCACAACCCCGTCTTTGGAATCCCTGCAACACTCCGACCGCTACGCCGCCATCAGCCAACGCCTCCTCCGGCAGGCGCAGGAGCAGTTGAACCTTGGCGACCTCATCCAGGCGTCGGAAAAGGCATGGGGCGCCGCCGCCCACGCCGTCAAGGCCGTCGCCGAAAAATGGGGCTGGTATCACCAAGCGCATTACCGGCTGAACGCGGCGGTGACCTACATCGCCATCGAGCAGCAAAGAGAGGAACTGATTGGCCTATACCGCCACCCCGCTGCCATGCATATCAACTACTACGATAATGAACTGTACGAGGATGAACTACAAATCGCCATAAACTCCACCCAAACCTTTGTAGCGGAAATGGAAAAAATCCGGGCCGAAACCGCCGCCCCATTCCCGCCGCCGCAGACCCTGCCGCGGCCCCAAGCCAGGCGGCTGAGGCTGCTGACCACCCAACCAAAGGACTACGCGCCCAGACTAAACGACATATCCTTGCTGCCCCCCGTGGAGCCGGAGCCGCCGGAATCTCTATGACGCTGCCAAACACCCTATCCACCGCCACCCAACCCCGCCCGTCCCCGGCGGCCCTAGACGCCGCCGCCTCGGGCCGCCCGCTGGCCGACGCCGAGGCGTGGGCCCTAGTCGGCGCAGACGAGGACGCCCTAGCCTCGATGTGCCACGCCGCCGGCCGGATGCGCGATTCGGGCAAAGGACGCACCGTCACCTTTTCCCCCAAAGTGTTCATCCCCTTGACCCATCTCTGCCGCGACTTCTGCGGCTACTGCATTTTCCGCAAAACCCCGGAACAAGCCGCCCGGGAATCCCAGGGCGGAACGCTCTATATGGCCCCCGAGCAGGTATTGGAAGTCGCCAAGGCCGGCCAGCGGCTAGGCTGCACCGAAGCCCTGTTCACCCTAGGCGAGCGCCCCGAGCAACGCTACCCCGAAGCCAAAGACTGGCTAACCCGGCGCGGTTTCAAGACCACCCTAGAATACCTCACCTTCGTCAACCGCTTGGTGCTTGAGGAAACCACCCTGCTGCCCCACGCCAACCCCGGAACCATGAGCCGCCGCGAAATGGCCGCCCTCCAGCCCTACAACCCCTCGATGGGCCTAATGCTGGAAAGCACCTCCCCCGCCCTCCACGCCCCCGGCGGCCCCCACGAATTCGCCCCCAGCAAGCGCCCCCGCGTGCGCCTGCGAACCCTCGAACTCGCCGGAGAGTTGCGGCTGCCCTTTACTACTGGTATCCTCATCGGTATAGGCGACGCCCGCCACGACCGCATCGAATCCCTGCTCGCCATCCGGGAACTGCACCGCCGCTTCGGGCATATCCAGGAAGTCATCGTCCAGAACTTCCGCGCCAAGCCCGGCACCGCAATGGCCGGTAAGCTGGACGCCGACACCATCGAACTGCTCTGGTCGGTGGCCGCCGCCCGGCTGATCCTTGGCCCCGAGGCCAACGTCCAGGTGCCGCCCAACCTCAGCGCCGACAATTATCGCATCTACCTCGACGCTGGAATCAACGACTGGGGCGGCGTCTCGCCCTTGACCATAGATTTCGTCAACCCCGAAGCCCCATGGCCCGCCCTGAACCAGTTGAAAGCCCAGACCGAAGCCGCCGGCTTCCGCCTAATGCCCAGACTGCCGGTATATCCCGAATACTTCATCACCACCGGCGATTACCTTTCCGCGCAACTGCGGGCCAAAGCCCGCTCTATGGCCGACAATGACGGATACGTACAAGGGGGAATCCAACGATATGTCGGGAACAACTGAGCAGCCAATCCGCCAACAAACGCAGGATGAACGGGCTGAAAATCCCCAAGACCGGCCGGCCGCCAGCCTGAAAGAACTGGCCGGAACCCTGAACCCCGAAGTCGCCCTGGTTCTTGACCGCGCCCTCGCCGCCGAGGACATCTCCGCCGCCGAAGCCACCCTGCTTTTCGGCGCAACCGGCCCGGAATACAACGCCACCGTCCTGGTTGCCGACGAACTGCGCCGCCGCACCGTCGGCGACATCGCCACCTACGTCGTCAACCGCAACATCAACTTCACCAACGTTTGCATCAAGCGTTGCGGCTTCTGCGCCTTCAGCCGCGATTTCCGCGAAGAGGAAGGCTACTTCCTCCCCATCGAGGAAATCGTCCGCCGCGCCCAAGAAGCCTGGGACTACGGCGCAACCGAAGTCTGCATCCAGGCCGGCCTGCCCCCCCAGATGGAAGGCGACCTCTACATCCGCCTCTGCGGCGCCATAAAGGAAGCCCTGCCCGATATCCACATCCACGGCTTCTCGCCCGAGGAAGTGCTGTACGGCTCCGTCCGCTCCCGCTGCACCATCCGCGAGTACCTCGAAGGACTCCAAGCCGCCGGAGTCGGCAGCCTGCCCGGAACCTCCGCCGAAGTGCTCGACCAAGAACTGCGCGACCGCATCTCCCCAGGGCGCATCACCGTTGACCAGTGGACCGAAGTAATCACCACCGCCCACCAACTCGGCATCCCCACCACCTCCACCGTGATGTTCGGCCACCGCGAAACCCCCGCCCAGCTCGCCAGCCACATGGCCCTGCTGCGCGGAATCCAGCAACAGACCGGCGGCATAACCGAGTTCGTACCCCTCAGCTTCGTCCACACCGAAGCCCCGATGTTCCTCAAAAACCTAGTTCAGAACGTGCGCCCCGGCCCCACGGGAATGGACGTGGTAAAGATGCACGCCATCGCCCGCATTATGCTCAACAACTGGATCCCCAACGTCCAGGCGTCTTGGGTCAAGGAAGGCTCCCGGATGTCCCAGCTCCTGCTCACCGCCGGAGTCAACGACCTCGGCGGCACCCTCATTAACGAAAGCATATCCACCGCCGCCGGCGCCCAGCACGGCCAGCTAATGCGCCCCTCCGAATTCCGCGGTATGATCCGCGGCGCCGGCCGTGTCCCCGCCGAGCGTGCCACCACCTACCAACTGCGCCGCGTATTCAGCCACACCGACGAAGAACACGACCCGCTGGACTTGGTAGGCGAAAATGTCGAAGAGATCTTCGGCTCCTACAACCGCCTAGTCAAACTCGACACCTACCGCTTTGAGCACCCCCGCCACAAGCAGAACGCAGAGAGCGCCGAGAATAACGCAGAGAGCGCCGAAAAAGACAACCAAAATTCCGCGTTCTCTGCGATACCTCTGCGTCCTCTGCGTTAAAACGGAACCGCGATGCGCGTTCTTGCCCTAGCCGGCGGCGTCGGCGGTGCCAAGCTGGTCGTCGGCCTAGCCCACTGCCTGCCCCCCGGCGAGCTGTTGGTAGCCGTCAACACCGGCGACGACGAGGAATTTCACGGCCTCCACGTCTCCCCCGACCTCGATACTATGATGTACACTCTCGCCGGGCTGTCCAACCCCCAAACCGGCTGGGGGCTGGACGGCGACACCTTCGCCGCCCTGGCAATGCTCCGGCAGTACGGCGCCGACGCCTGGTTCAACCTAGGCGACCGCGACCTAGCAACCCACATCCGCCGCACCCAACTGCTCAACCGGGGCCTCACCCTGTCCCAAGTCACCGCCCAGCTCTGCGCCGCCTTGGGCGTAACCCACCCCATAGTCCCCATGAGCGACCAGCCGGTTCGCACCGTCCTGCAAACCCGAACCCCCGACGGAGCAGAGAACCGCCTTTCCATGCAGGAATACTTTGTGCGCGAGCAGGCCCAGCCCCACGTATCCGCCGTCCACTACGCAGGAGCCGCCGCCGCCGTCCCGTCCCCGGAGCTGGCCGCCGCCCTAGATAAAGAAACCCAGGCGCGGATGCTGGTAATCTGCCCGTCCAACCCGGCCCTAAGCGTACAGCCCATCGTCGAAATCGCCGGTATGAAAGAGCGCCTAGCCTCCTTCCCCGGCCTGCGCGTCGCCGTCAGCCCCATCGTCGGCAACGACGCCGTGCGCGGCCCCGCCGGCCGCATTATGGCCGGGCTGGGCCAAGAAGTTTCCGCCGTCGGCGTCGCCCGACTCTACCGCGATTTCTGCGACGTGCTGGTAATTGACCGCCAAGACCAAGCCCTAGCCCCGGCCGTCGCCGAAGCCGGCCTCCGCCCGGTAGTCGCCAACACCATTATGGAGTCGCTCCAAGACCGCATAGACCTAGCCCGAACCGTGCTGGCCCTAGACCCAAAATAACCCGCCCGCCGAATTTCGTTGCCGAAATGCCTAACCAAGAATACAACATAGCCGCCATCATACCCATGAAACCCTTTACCGAGGGCAAAAGCCGCTTGGCCCGCAGCCTCACCCCCGCCCAGCGGGCCAGCATCAGCGCCGGTATGCTCCGCCGCGTCCTAATCGCCCTGCGCGGAGCGTCCCTAGACCCCGTTTGGGTCGTCGGCGGCGACGAGCGCGTAAAGCACCTAGCCCGCAATCAAGGCGGCCTATGGTTCGAGGAAATGGGCCGCAACCTCAACGACACCCTGAGCAAGGCCATTGACCAAGCCTTTCAGCGCGGCAATTCCGCCCTCTACATCGCCGGAGACCTCCCCTTTGTCAAACCCTCCGACATCCATTCCTTCATCCAGGCGTCCCGCGGGGCAGGCAACGTCACCCTCGCCCCCGCCCGGCGCGACGGCGGCACCAACGCCATGCTCGTCCCCCACGGCGTCCCCTTCAAGCCCGAACTGGGCCGCAACAGTTTCAACAAGCACCTGCGCCAGGCCGCCAAACTCGAAACATCCGTAGCCATCGCCTACAGCCCCGGCCTAGGCTTCGACCTAGACGTAGCCGACGACCTAGAATCCTACCAGCACATAGAACCGGGCCTCATTGAACGCCTGATGCATACCACCGGCACGCCCGCGCCCTGAGCAAGCAACCTGTCATTCTGAGCGAATGTTTGTCATTCTGAGCAAGCAACCTGTCATTCTGAGCAAAGCGAAGAATCCGGCCTTGGGCGGTGATACCCTCCGCTATCTGGCACCCTGACCAAGCAATCTGGCACCCTGAGCAAGCAACCTGTCATTCTGAGCAAAGCGAAGAACCCCGCCTTGGGCGGCAAGACCCTTCTCTATAATGGTGAAAATATGAACCCCACCAAGCCAAAACTAGGCGTCCTCCTGCCCACCAGAGGGCTGTTGCTGCGCGGCGAACAGCCATCCAACGCCAACCGCGTTTTTCGTATGGCGGAACGAGTAGAAGCCGCCGGCCTAGATTCCGTATGGGTTGGCGACAGCCTCATCGCCAAGCCCCGCCTAGAGCCGCTGGCAACCCTAGCAGCCCTGGCCGCCCGCACCGCCCGCGTGCGCCTCGGCACCGCCGTGCTGCTCCCCGCCCTGCGCCATCCCGTCCTGCTGGCCCAGACAATGGCGACCGTAGACCTGATTTCCGGGGGCCGCCTTATCATCGGCGCCGGAGTCGGCGGTGCCTTCAACGACGAACAGCGCGGCGAATGGGCCGCCGCAGGCGTTGACCCCACCCGCCGCGCCCGCCGCTTCGAGGAAATCGTCGAAATCGCCAAGGGCCTCGGCCCCGGCCAGCCCCACACCCACCAAGGACGGCATTTCTCGCTGGATTCCGTCACAATGCTCCCCGCGGCCACCCAACACCTAAACGGCGCCGGCGGCATCCCCTGGCTGCTCGCCACCCATCACCGCGCCCAGCAACAGGCCCAGATTGACCGCGCCGCCCGCGTCGGCGACGGCATCATCGCCATCTCCGACACCCCCGCCGAATTCGCCGAAGTCATCGCCCAAGTGGACGCCAAAGCCGAAGAAATGGGCCGCGACACCACCCGCCGCGAAAACGTATTCTACCTAACCGTAAACCTCAACGAAGACGAAGCCGCGGCCAAGTCCGACGCCGAAGACTGGCTGACCCGCTACTACGGCGCCAACATCTGGGGAACCCGATGGGGCCCCTTCGGCGGCGTCCAGCAAGTAGCCGACCGGATGGCCGCCTACGCCGAATCAGGCGCCAACACCCTGATAGTCCGCCTAGCAACCTCCGACCCGGAACGCCAGCTAGACACATTCCTAGAGCGCATAGCCCCCCAATTCACCTAACCCAAAAAACTCTGTGCCCTCTGTGTACTCTGTGGTTAATCCTGTGGCGAATCCCCCCGAAACGGAGAAAAGCGCAGTGGTTCCCATCAACCTGTCCGGCAAAAACGGCATCGTACTAGGCGTCGCCAACGACCGCAGCATCGCTTGGGCCATCGCCCAGGCCCTTTCCGCCGCCGGCGCCCGCCTGGCCTTGACCTACCAGGGAGAACGCCTGAAAGACCGTGTAGAAAGGCTGTCAACCTCCCTGGATAACCCCCTGCTGCTTCCCTGCGACGCCACCGACGACCAGCAAATCGAACAAGTCTTTGAGACCCTGCGCCAAGAATTCGGCGAAATTTCCTTCCTGATCCACAGCATAGCCTTCGCCAACCGGGACGACCTCAGCGGCCGTTTCGTAGACACCGGGCGCGAAGGTTTCCGCCTAGCAATGGAAGTCAGCGCCTACTCCCTGCTCCCCCTAGTGCGCTACGCCGCCCCCCTGATGTCCGGCGGCGGCAGCGTAGTCGCTATGACTTTCGACGCATCCCAGCGGGTCTATCCCGGCTACAACGTAATGGGTACGGCCAAAGCCGCCCTAGAACACGCCGTCCGCCAACTCGCCGCCGAACTTGGCCCCTCGGCCATCCGCGTCAACGCCATATCCGCCGGCCCCCTAGAAACCCTAGCCGCCCGCGGAATCAGCGGCTTCCGCGATATGCGCCACGCCCACGCCGAAAAAGCCCCCCTAAAGCGCAACATCACCACCCAAGAAGTAGCCCAAACCGCCCTATTCCTATGCAGCCAACTCTCCACCGGCATCACCGGCGCAACCATCCCCGTAGACGCCGGCTACCACATAATGGCAGTCTAACCCGCCCCCCGAACCAAAATCCGTTATTCTGCCCTTTTGTCATCCTGCCCAACTGTCATTCTGACTGCCGCCGTCCGTCATACGGCATGACTGTCACCCCGCCCAACTGTCATTCTGAGCTGTCTTTTGTCATTCTGAGCGCAGCGAAGAATCTCACCACGTGCGTCAAACCCCTTAGAGCTAAGCTAAGGGCGTCAAAAGGGAATTACGCAATCGCCGCGGTTAATCATTCGCCGACTGTCATTCCGCCGACTGTCATTCCGCCCGCCGCCGCCGTCACCCTGCCCGACTGTCACTCTGGCAGTCTGTCATTCTGAGCGGTCTTTTGTCATTCTGAGCGCAGCGAAGAATCTCACCATGGGCGGCAAAACCCCTTCCCTTAGCGCAGGGCGTCAAAGGGGAATTACGCAATCGCCGCGGTTAATCCTTGAGAAATTACTACCGCCGTCCCACCATTCCGCCCACCGCCGCCGTCACCCTGCCCGCCGCCGCCATCCCCCTGCCCAACTGTCATTCTGAGCAAAGCGAAGAATCTCACCCTGGGCAACAAACCCCATCCCTATAGCGCAGGCCGTCAAAAGGAAATCACGCAATCGCCCACCGCCGCCAACTGCCACACAGCCCAACCGCCTACTGCTGCCAACTGTCATTCTGAGCAAAGCGAAGAATCCCGCCCTAAGCGCAAGGCAACAAAAGGGAATTTCGCAGAACCCCGAAAGCTAGGAACCCGCGTTCAAAGCCTGAATCCGCTGATAATCCTCCGCCGCCCGCTCACCCCGGCCCTGCTGGGTATAGGCTTCGGCCCGGCGCTCGAAAGCCTCCCTATGCTTCGGGTCAAGAGCGATGGCCTTGGTAAACTGGTCTATCGCCTCCTGCAACTTCCCCTCGCTCAACAGCATCGCGCCGCGAGCAGTCATAACCTCCGCCGTAGGCGCCGGCCCCGGCTGCGGTATCCCCCAAGGACGTTGCGGTTCCGGCTCCGGTTCCGCAACCGGCGGCTCCACGGCATCCGCCCCTACCCCTTCACCCGAAGCAGGCGAAACGACAGGTTCAGGCGCAGCTTCCCCAGATTCCGGTGCAGAATCAACGGACGTTTCCGCCGCAACCGACGCATCCGCCGCCGCTTCAGCCGGACGCTCCATAGTAGCCGCCGACGTACCCTGCGGCTGGCGCATCTCCGAAGCCAGCACCGTATCCCCGCTTTCGGGCGTATATTCGTGCGCCAAATCCCAGCCGCACTTGGTGCAGAAATTCTGCCCCGGCGAATGAGGACTAGCGCACTTCGGGCAAGCATTCCCCTCCCGGTACGAATGACCGGGACGCTGCCCGCGCTGCTCCGTCTGCCTTACAAAAAACATAAGAAACAGCACTGGCGCCACGCCCAAAATTCGCAACTGCTCCAGCGAATCGAAAAGGGGCAGCACAAATCCAAAAACCAGCGAGGCCCCGCCCCAAACCCAAGGGCTGCGCCCCCTAGCCAAAGCGGCCCGCGCCGTCCAGAAGGCAACAAAGAAGGCCAGGCCATAGAGGAAGAGGTCTCTTAACTCTATTCCAAGAAAAATCCCGCGCCTCCGCAATGCTGTCTAACACCCTAACCCCTTGACTATACTAAAATTCTCCGGCTAAGGCAACGCCAAAACCCAAATTCCCCCCACCAAATTCCCCCAACCCCCCAAATCCCCTCCCCTCAACCCGCCATCCCCGTCACCCCGGGAATAACCGGCAGCCCCCCGGAACAATCCCCAAATCCCCTCCCCCTCCGGGGGAGGGTTAGGGTGGGGGCGTCCCCCCGGCACTGTCTGTCATTCTAAGCAAACTATCTGTCATTCTGAGCAAAGCTCTGTCATTCTGAGCAAAGCGAAGAATCCCCACGCCTAGGGTGGCAACCCCCTTAGCCCCGCTCAGAATGGCAAAAGGGAATCCCGCACCCTTACCCGCACCCTTATTTGATGACACCCAGCCCTTGCCAACCCCGATTACCACTCCCTAAAATAATACCCACTAACCCCAAACAACTCGCCGCCCCGCCAAATCCGCGCCCATCCCGACCGCCAAGCCGAAATGGGAGAAAATGGGGGAAAATGGGAGAGAAATCAAAAAAATCCCGAACCCCCGGAGGCGAACCCCCTATGCGCAAACCCCAGCCCCTGCGCCGCAAATACGCCCAATCCTAATAATCCCATAATCCTGAAAATCCTGATTCAGACAATCCCCCCTCACCCTGACAGCCGGGAATGACGGAATAGGGGTACTTTCGATATAATAGCGTCAGACAAATCGGTTTGACGCGCGGTTGTCGTTTAGGCGCGGGTTGATTCACAAACGCTAACGAAGGTGCTACAATGGGCGGAATATCCTGAAGTGGGGGCGCGGCGTGGTATACATACCGGGCCGGAAAGCGGCCGCCCAGCTTGGCCTGCACCAGAATACCTTGAGGCGATACGCAGATGAGGGCAGAATCCCGTCAATCAAAACAGCGTCCGGGCAACGCCGGTACGATGTTGACGCCTACATCCGGGAATCAACCGACGCTACCCTTGTCTGCTACTGCCGGGTCAGTAGCTCCAAGCAGCGGGAAGACCTGCAACGCCAGGTTGAGTTTATGCGGGGGAGATACCCCGACGCCGACATCATCACCGACACCGGCGGCGGGCTTAACTGGCGTCGCAAGGGACTTGTCGCCTTACTGGAGCGACTTCACCGAGGAGATAAACTCCGCGTTGTGGTTGCCCACCGCGACCGGCTCGCCCGATTCGGATTCGAGCTTATCCAATGGCTCGTTGAGCGCAACGGCGGGCAAATCGTGGTTCTCGGCAACCGAGAGTACAGCCCCGAACAGGAACTCACCGAGGATATTCTCGCCATCCTGCACACTTTCAGTTGCAGGCTGCACGGACTCCGCCGCTACAAAGACGCAATCAAGGCGGATTCGGGCCTATCCGACACTGGAACAACGCCGGATTCTACGCCTATGGTTTGACGCCGCCCGCTGGTGCTACAACGAAACCATAGCCAGACTGAAGCGCACGGGCGAAGCCGCCAACTGGAAAAGAATCAAGACCGACATCATCCACGCCGTCCCCGACCGGCTGAAAGCCGCGCCGTACCAGATTCGCAGCTTCGGGGTGCGCGACGCCTGCAAGGCGATGAGTGCCGTCAAGCGATTCAACCGGGAACTGGCCCAAGACAAAAAGCGCGGCCTGCGCCTTGGGGATGGTTGGGCCGAAGCGAACTTCCGTAGCCGGAAAGCCCCCCGGCAAGGCTGCTTTATCCCCGGCAGTGCCGTATCCGAACAGGGCGCATACCGCACGATTTTAGGAAAACTACGGCTGGCCGAACCTATCCCCGCCGCTCACGGCGACAGCCGCCTAACCCTGCACAACGGGCAATACCACTTGGCGGCGACCTATCCGGTGCAACGGCGCGTTACCGAGACCCAAGGGCGCGTCGTTGCGCTGGACCCGGGAATCCGCAACTTCCTGACGTTCTTTTCGGAAACATCGGCAGGCCACATCGGGCAAGGCGACTTCGGGCGCATCCAACGCCTTTGCGCTCACCTGGACAATCTGCTATCCCGCGCCAAGCTGGAAAAGCTGCGGTTCCGCAAGCGCAACCTCTACGCCGCCGCCGACCGTATGCGCGTCCGCATCGGGAATCTGGTTGATGAGCTGCACCACCAAGCCGCCCGCTGGCTGGTGGACAACTTTGACCTGATTCTGATTCCGGCCTTTGAGACCTCGGATATGGCGCGGCGAGGGGCGCGAAAGCTACGCGCCAAATCCGTGCGTTCAATGCTCACCTTTGCCCATTTCCGCTTCAGGCAATTCTTGGCTTGGAAAGCGTGGCAGGCCGGAAAGCAGGTTCTGGTGGTCAACGAAGCCTATACCAGCAAGACGTGCAGCTGGAGCGGCGAAATCATCGCCAATCTGGGCGGGCGTCGCGTGATACGGGGCGCGGACGGCGTGGAGCTTGACCGGGATATAAATGGCGCCCGTGGGATATTCCTGCGGGCTTTGGGAGATATACCCTCTCTGCGTCGGCACTGGCAGGGATGCATCGGCGACAGCCGCCAACTGGCAACAGTCGGCGTTTGTTAGCGAATTAGTATCGGCACTGCCGTCAAGGAGGACTATGAAAATCACGCTATCCATTCTCAAAGCGGACGTGGGTTCCATCGGGGGCCACACCAAACCCTCCAGCCGTATGATGGACTCGGTGCGCAGCGACGTCGCCGACGCCATCGCAAGCGGCCTGCTCATTGACGCTTTCGTGGGCCACACCGGCGACGACATCTGTATCGTCGCCTCCCACACCCGCGGCGAAAATGATACCGACGTCCACCAGTTCGCTTGGAGCGCCTTTATCAACGCCACCGCCATCGCATCCGAATACGGGCTATATGGCGCCGGCCAAGACCTGCTGGTGGACGCCCCCTCCGGCAACATCCGCGGCGCCGGCCCCGCCGTCGCCGAAATCGAGTTCGACCACGACCCCGTCAAAACCAACCCCGTGCGACCCGCCGAATCCTTTATGGTGCTCGCCGCCGACAAGTGCGGCCCCGGCGCCTACAACCTCCCGATGTTCCTCGGCTTCGCCGACCCGATGTACTGCGGCGGCCTGATGCTACCCCGCCTCAGCGACGGCTTCACCTTCAACATCATTGATATGGACAACACCGACGGCGACAGCATCATTTCCCTCAACGCCCCCGAGGACTACTACAAAATCACGGTGCTGCTCCGCGACAACGAGCGGTTCGGCATCGACAGCATCGTATCCCGCTACACCGGCCAAGTCGCCGCCGCCGTTTCCGCCACCCGGATGCACAACATCGCCGGCACCTACACCGGCAAGGACGACCCGGTGGCCCTAGTTCGCAATCAAGGCGTCTTCCCCGCCCCCGAGGAGCTCATTTCCCCCTACGCCAAAGCCCACTACATCGGCGGCGACGCCCGCGGCTCCCACGTGATGCCCCTGATGCCCGTCCCCATCAACACCCCGGTGACCGGAATGTACTGCCTGCCCCTAGTTTCCTGCATCGGCTTCTCGCTGAACCGCGACGGCAAGTTCGCCGATTCCTTCGCCGACTTCTTCGACAACGTAGCCTGGGATTACGTCCGCAACCTAGCCCAAGAAAAGGGCATACAAATGCGCTCCCAAGGCTGGTCCGGCGCGGCCATGCTGCCCTACGGCGAGCTGGAATACTCCGGCTTCCGCACCAGCATCGGCAACCTGGTTGATCGTTTCGCCTACCGCAACGGCAAAGAATCCGAAGCCATCCCCGAAAAAGCCGCCGCCGCAGACGACGACTAACCGCAAACAATAGAGGGCGCAAAGAAAACCAATCTCTGCGCCCTCCGCGTAACCTCTGCGCCCTCTGCGTTTAACTATCTACCCGTATCGAAAGCTCCCGCAGTTGCTCAGGCGCCACCGCGGCCGGCGAGTTAAACAGCAAGTCGGAACCGCTTTGCGTCTTGGGAAAGGCGATAACGTCCCGGATGGAGCTGGTTCCCGCCAAGATGGCCACCAGCCGGTCTATCCCCGGAGCAATCCCCCCGTGAGGCGGCGCCCCATACTCAAAGGCTTCCAGAATCTGCCGGAACCGCTCCCCCACATCCTCCCTGCTGTACCCCAGGATAGCGAAAACCTTTTCCTGAAGCTCCCGGCGATGGATGCGGATGCTGCCGCTGGCTAATTCCGACCCGTTACACACCAAATCGTATGCCTTGGAGCGGATAGCCCCCGGCCCGCCCCCCGAATCCCCCCCGGAAAGGCAGCCATCCAGCAGCCCCTCCTCCCCGTCGGCCGGGGAAGTGAATGGATGATGCGACGAATCCCAGCGGTTGGCGTCTTCGTTCCACTCGAACAGCGGAAAGTCGGTAACGAATGCGAATGCCAGTTCGTCCGGGTCGGCCAGATTCAGCAGCCCCGCCACGTGGTTCCGCATCGCGTTAAGCCAGACATTGACGCGGGCGGGCGGCCCGGCCATCAGCAGTATCATATCCCCCGCACCGGCGCCCATCCGCGCCGACAGCCGCCCATGCCACTCCGGGGGCATCCGCAGCCCCGCCGATTGCAGGATTTCCGCCCCGTCGCCCCGGTAGCGGATATGGGCCAGCCCCCCGGCCCCCGCCTCCCGCGCAAAGGAGTCCAGTTCCCGCACCTGCGCCGTGGTATACCCCGCCAGCCCCGGCGCGACGAAACCCTTGATACGCCCCCCGGCCTCGATAGTGGACAAGAAAACCCGGAAATCGGTTTCCGCCGCCAGTTCGGTTACGTCGGTCATCTCCAGCCCAAAGCGCAAGTCCGGCTTGTCCGAAGCGTAGCGGGCCATAGCCTCGGCGTGAGTCAAACGCGGAAAGGGCTTGCGCAGCCGCTTATGGGGCGCCACCGATTCAATCATTCCGGTATAAAGCTCCTCGGTAAGAGCCAGCACATCCTCCTGGTCAACGAAACTCATCTCCAAGTCTAGCTGGGTAAACTCCGGCTGGCGGTCGGCCCGCATATCCTCGTCCCGGAAGCAGCGGGCTATCTGAAAGTAACGCTCCACCCCCGACACCATAAGCAACTGTTTCAACTGCTGCGGCGACTGCGGCAAGGCGTAGAATGTGCCGGGGTGCAACCGGCTGGGAACCAGAAAATCCCGCGCCCCTTCCGGCGTGCTTTTGATGAGTATGGGCGTCTCGATTTCCAAAAAGCCCCGGTCGTCCAGAAAGTCCCGGATGTACTTAACTACCCGGTGGCGCAGGATAAGGTTCTGCTGCATCGCCGGGCGGCGCAGGTCAAGGTAGCGGTAACGCAGCCGCAGGCTTTCGTCCGCCCCGGCATCGTCGGCGATATAGAAAGGCGGCGTCAGCGAGCGGTTCAGCACCGTCACCGACCCGGCCATCACCTCAATGTCGCCGGTATCCATAGCCGGGTTTTCGCTGCCCGCCGGCCGCCGCCGGACGCGCCCCTTAACCTGCACCACCCACTCTTGACGCAACTCTTCGGCGATACGGGCGGATTCAAGCGACAACCCTGACCCGGCCAAAGGGTCGGGATTGAACACCACCTGCACCACGCCCGAGCGGTCGCGCAAGTCCAGGAAAATAATACCGCCGTGGTCGCGGCGGCGCCCCACCCACCCGGCCAGAGTAACCTCAACATCCGCGTTATCCAGCCGCAGGGAACCGCAGTCCGCGCTACGCAGCACGCAAAACCTCCAACGGGAGCAAGTTTGAGCAAGCCAGCCCCAAGCCAATGAAATGCCGCCCCATCATAGACCCGGCGCCAGCTATTTCAGCCGGGGAATATCCGCAAAATATCCTGAAAGGGGCTAACCGGCTGATGCTCCAGCCCGGCGGCGGCCTCGGCCAAGGCTTCCGGGCTGGTCACCGGCGGCAGGCAAAGCGTGTCTAGGCACAGGTGGGCCAGCGCCGGGCCGGCCGCCACCGTCTTGATTTCCAGATTGGGATTGCCTAGACGAACCGCAGCGTCCAGCAGCTCGCGGCAGGCCGGGTCTTCCGGGTCGCCCTCAACCGTCACTTCCACCGGCGGATTGCTGAACAAATCAACGGCCAGCCCGAACTCGGCGGCAAACTCCCCCTGCTCGCGGAAAACGCCGACAAAGGCGCTCAAGGCCGCTTCGCATAGCTCCCGGTAATCTTCGTTGCGGGTGGTCTGGTGCAACCGCAACAACGCCTGCACCGCCGCCATATTCTCCGGCATCGGCTTTTCCCGCACCTGGAGATGGCCCACGGCCTCGCCATCCGCCTCTATGTCAAAAAACCCGCCGCCGCTTTGGTCAAAAAAGCGGTCTGCCAGTATCGCGGCCACTGCCACCGCCCGCTCCAGATAGCGCGGCTCCGCAGTCGAGGCATGGGCCTGCATCAGCCCGGCCAGCAACCCGGCCCAATCCGACAGCAGGGCGGGAACGCCGGGGCTGCCGTCGCCGGGGTAAACGTGACCGAAAACGCCGGATAGGGCCATATCGTCAATGCGCTCCACAACCTCCAGCCCGATGCGGCCCAACTCCGGCTGCCCCAGCTTCCACGAGGCGTCCAGCAGCGCCGCCGCCGCCAGCGCCCCCGGGCCGGTATAGCAGGACGGATCAGACGGCGGCGGCGCAGCCAAAAGCCGCTGCCCGGCATCCAGCCCGAAGTAGTCGGAATGCGCCCCCTGGCTGCCGTGAAACCCCCGGGCATCGGCGTCATACAGATGGTTCACCAAGTAGCCGATGGTCTTTCCGGCGACCGCCCGGTATCTTTCGCCAAGCTCAGGATGAAGCGGATGCAGAATAATGGCCGCGTCCAGATAAACGCGGGCTAACTGTACATTATCCTCCAGCATCTTTTCCCGCTGCGGCTCCGACCACCCGGCGGCGGTGCTGTACCGGAAAAACCCGCCGTCCACATCATCGAAAATCGCGGAACCCGCCATACCGTCCAGCGTCTTGCGGAGCATAGCCGAGTAAAACTCTTCGCCGGTAACGCGGTAAAGATGCAGGATAAACCGGACGATGGCGGGGTTGGGAAACTTGGGTTCGCTGCCAAACCCGCCCCAAGCGGCGTCATAAGCCCCGGCCACGATGCGGGAGACGCGGTCGGTGAGAGAGCTTTCCACCTCAGCCCCCGCGCTTACTCGGCGGGCCTGCTCCCGGCGGCGTTGCAACAAATCCCGCGCTTGGGCGTAGAGTTGGGGCTTGTCGGCCCTATATGCCCCTTCCAGCTCCATAAGCATCGCCAAGAACTGGTCGGGCGGCAGATATGTCGCGCCGCCCATCAGCCCGCCGTGGGGCGTCAGAAAAGCGGTGGTAGGCCAGCCGCCCACATTATAGCGGGCGTTAATGTCGGGCCGGTGGTCATTGTCCACCCGCACGGCAAGAAAGCTGCGGGCCAGAACGGACTGGACATCAGTATCGGAATACGTGGTTTCGTCCATCACATGGCACCAGTAGCACCACGGAGCGGAAACGGATAGCAACACCGGCTTGTCTTCGGCCTGCGCCCGCTCAAAGGTGGAGCGCGTCCACGGCAGCCAGTCTATGCGGTGCGCCTGGTTGGGGTTGGGCGAAAAACGAATACTGGTCACAACTCATCCTGAGCTTGCCAAAAGCCCCCTGCGGCAAGGCATCCCCGGCCACAAAGCCAAGATTCAGCTTTCCAAGTTAGCACACAGCCCACTGTTTTTCAATTAAAAGAGCGGCGCCCACCTGCAACGAAACCCAACCGGCAGCATTCCCGCCCGGCGTATCCGACTCCCCGGCGTATCCGGGAACGCGCCCGCCTACGCCGTAGCCAGCGCTTCCTGGCCCATACGAAAGTTGGCGTGGGCGACGGGAACCGACAGCAGGATTCGCGCCTGCTCCACAACGCCCGGCGGCGCGTTAGACAGGGCCACGAACTCGCTGCCGTCCATTGCGGCTATCGGCACGCCGTTGCGGTAGGCCAAGCGGTTGCCCGGCACCGACGGCACCCGTGGCCCGGGGGTAAGGATTCCCGCCAGATTCAGCGGGTCGCAGGCCGATACCACAATCAGCCGCCCGTCCCGCAGCCGCCCATCCGGTTCGCCCTTGCGCCACTCATTATGGCGGCGGCGCAGGGCATCGGCGGCTTCGGGCAAGGCAAACTGCTCTCCAACGAAACCGGATACGAACCGCCCGCCCCGAATTTCGCCCCGCGCCTCAAGACGGCGCAAAACCCGCGCCAGCTCACGCCATCTAATAGACAGCGAATCGCGGGACAGCAGCTCAGGAAACAGAACTCCGTAGCGAAGCAACAGTTGCCGCGCCACCGCCTCGGCCCGTCCCTCCCCGGATTCCACCGGCTCCACCGCCTCCGGCGCCCACCAGCGGCTGAACCCCCGCCCGCCCCGTCCGGCTATGCCGCCCCGCCCGGGCGCACTGCCCAGCCCGGTTGCCCCGCCCCGCCCCGGCACGCCGCGAATCCCGCCACTCCCATTAGCCCTGAACCCACCCCTCCCATTCGCCCTCAACCTGTCCAATGACGGGCGGCCCGGGCGTTTCGCGCCCCGCAGCCGCTGGCGCAGTGCCTCCATACCGTCGGCGGTAGACAAACCGGCCGCGGCCAGAGTCCACAGTGCCTCCTCCACATCCGAGGGCAGGCGTTTAGTGGCGGCAACGATGTCCGACTGGAACGACGCCCCCCGCTGTTGCAGATACTCCAGCGCCTCCTTGGGGGCGCCAACCAGCCCGTCGCCGCCGCCAGAAGGCAGCAACCAGTCCAGCGACTCCCGCAAAGCCAGAGTCACCGGCGTGAACCGGGAGAACGCCCCCCCTTTCTTTCCGCCCCGCGCACCCACCCCGGGCGAGGACGACGGGGCGGCAACGCGGGCGGAAAACCGCCCCCACACCACCTCGCCGCTCATACAAAGCCTATCCAGCAACAGCCCGCTGTACTCCGCGACCCGCGAACCCAGAATTTCCTCTTCCATCACCCCCGCCGCGCTCTCAAACCCCTGTAACTTCTCAATGACCGACAGCAGCCCGCCCTCGCCGTGCAGCCGCGCTTCCGGCGCGACGTGCTGCCATTCCAGCAGGAACCGGATGAAAGTCGCCGGGGACACCGGCTCCACTTGGCTACGCAGTGAATCTATAGTAGAGCGGTGGATACGGGCCAGAATCCGGCGGTCGCAAAACTCCCCGCCCCCTCGCCCTGAGCCAGCCGAAAAGCCCGCCCGGTAGCTCCCCCGCAGCACCACGCCTTCGTTTTCCAGATGGCCCAGAGCGTAGGCAACATCGTCTTCCGGCAAGGCCAGCGTAGACGCCAGCTCGCCCACAGTGAACGGCCCGATGCTGTCCACCCAGCCCCGAACCAGTGCCAGTATCGCCTCTTCCCTACTGCCCCCGTACTCGCCGCCCACAAACAGCGGCAGCGACGCCCCCCCCATTCCCTTTCCGCCGCCGGGCCCGAAATCCCTGCTTGGGCTGGCCGAAAGCCCATCATAGGCCCGCCGTACCAAACCCAGCCGCTCCGCCGCCACCCATGCGGCAAATGCTTGCCCCGCGCCGTCCGCCGCCCTCGCCGCTATCCGGTACACCCGTCCGGCCGCCGACAACTGCTCCAGCCAGCCCCGTACCGGCAGCCCATCCATAACCGGATGCGATACCCCGTTCTTTTCCGCCGCCCCCTTTTTTGATACGTCGATATGAAACTCCAAGAAAGGCGCGGGCATCACGCCCAAAGTGAGCAGCGCATCGTGGAGTTCGTCGGCGTCGCGCATCCGGGGCCAGGCGTTTTCCGACTCCCGCCGGATTACCTCGGGGTCAAGACGGGTCAAATCCCGGGAATCCTCCGGCAGCGCCCGGCGCAAAGGCACCGCCCGCGCCCTGCGCTCTTCCAGCGGCGCATCGTCCAGAAAGGCGTAGGGCATAGCGTTGAGTATCTGGTGAGAAAAAACCGACGGCTGAACCGTATCGCGTCCGCATACCTCAATGCCGCCCGACTGTATGCCGGCCAGCACCGCGCGGCAGCCTTCCAAATCCGACGCTTCGGTCAGGCAGTCGCGCATAGTCTCGAACACCAGCGGATGGTCCGGCACTTCAATATCGCCGGGCGGCGCGTTATCCTGACACGCCACCTGCGCCGGAAATACCGCGGCCAGCAAATCATCCGAGCGCATCCGTTGCAATGGCGGCGGCACTTTCTTGCCGCCCGTATGCCGCAGGATGGCGAGGGCGCGGGTGGCGTTCCAGCGCCAGCGGGTGCCGAATATCGGCGCCTGCAATATCGCCTGCGTCAGCACTTCCTCAATAGTTTCGGGCTTCAGATAATTGAATATATCCTCAACGGGCATCGAAAGGCCGGGGCCGAGGGCGAAATTCAGCCCGTCATCGGTGGCCGCCGCCTGAAGCTCAAAGTCGAAAGAGCGGCAGATTTTCTTCCGCAGCGCCATCCCCCAAGCCCGGTTAATCCGCGCCCCGAAAGGGGCGTGAATCACTAGCTGCATCCCGCCGCTTTCGTCGAAAAAACGCTCCGCTACCACCCGGTTCTTGGATGGCGTCACCCCCAGCACCCGCCTGCCTTCCTCAATATAGGCCACCAGTTGGCGGCTGGCTTCCGCGTCAACCCCGGCCTCGGTCACCACCCACTCGCGGGCCGCCCCCGCGCCCGACTCCGACTCCAGCAGCCGGTCTATGCCCTCCCGCAGCTCGCTCACCTCATCCGACAGCTCGCTGGTGCGCCCCGGCGCCTCGCCCAGCCAGAAAGGAATCGTAGGCGGCTGGCCGTGAGCGTCCTCCACCCTGACCCGCCCGCTCTCAACCCTGCGGATTTTCCAGGCGTTATTGCCCAGCAGGAACACATCGCCCCGCATACTTTCGATAGCGAAATCTTCGTTGACCGTCCCCACAAAAGTATCTTCCGGCTCTGCGATAACATCGTAATCGGCGTTTTCCGGTATCGCCCCGCCGCTGGTCATAGCGGCGATAGGCGCCCCGCGCCGCCCCTTGACCTTGCCGTTCACCCCGTCGCGGTGCAGGTAGGCTGCCCCCCGCCCCTGCCGCCGCGCAAACCCTTCCGACAGCGTTTCCACGGCTTGGTCGAATTTCTCCCGGGGCAGTTCCCTATAAGGATAGGCCCGGCGGGCCAAGTCATACAGGTCATCCTCCGCCCATTCTTCCTGAGCGCAGGCGGCCACCATCTGTTGCGCCAGCACATCCACCGGCCAAGACGGAATGGACAGAGTATCCAGATTCCGGCGTCGCAAGGCCCGCGCCAGCGCCACACACTCGGTCAGCTCGTCGCGGGTAAGAGGAAACAGCCGACCCTTGGGCTTGCCCCCTACCGAATGCCCCGAGCGCCCCACCCGCTGCAACAGCACCCCGATAGAGCGGGGCGAACCAATCTGGCAAACCAAGTCAATATCGCCAATGTCTATGCCCAGCTCCAGCGACGCCGTGGCGACGCATACCTTAACCTGGCCGGTTTTCAGCTTTTCCTCGGCGTCCAGCCGGGTAGCGCGGGACAAGCTGCCGTGGTGCGCCACCACCGCCTCCTCGCCCAGCCGGGCGCTTAACTGGTAAGAAACCCGCTCCACCAGCTTGCGGGTGTTGACGAACACCAGCGTAGTGGCGTGCGCCTGCGCCAGCCCCGCCACGGCGTCCAGCGTTTCGCCCCAAAGCTCATGCGATGCGATCGGCCCCAGCTCCTGCTCCGGCAACTGCAAGGCAAAGTCAATCTCCCTAGCATGGCCGGTGTCTACAATAGCGCATTCGGGCTTGCCGTCGGCCCCGATAGAATCGCTGCCCACCAGCAGCCGCGCGATTTCCTCAATAGGCCGCTGCGTCGCCGACAGCCCGATACGCACCACCGCCTCCTCCGACAAAGCGCACAGCCGCTCCACCGACAGCGACAAATGCGACCCCCGCTTGTCATCGGCCACGGCATGAATCTCATCCAGTATCAGCGTATTGACGCCCTTCAGCCCGCGCCGCCCGCTGCCCGAAGTAAGCAGAATATACAGCGATTCCGGGGTAGTAATCAGAATATGCGGCGGCTTTTTCGCCATAACCCGCCGTTCCGCCGCGCTAGTGTCCCCCGTCCGAACCCCAACCCGAATTTCCGGGAAATCCCCCTCCACCCCCGGAAAAATCCCCTCCCCCATCAAGCAAATCCCCTCTCCCTCCGGGAGAGGGCTAGGGTGAGGGCGTCCCCCATCACCCTGAACATAAGCCCCATCGCCCCCAGCATAAGCCCGGTTATCCCCAGCACAAGCCCGGCCCCCCTGAACACAAGCCCGGCCCCCCTCAACACAAGCCCGGTTATCCTCAGCATAAACCCTGTCACCCTGAGCCGCACCCCTGTCACCCTGAGCTTGCCGAAGGGCCGCCAGCGCAGCAATCTCCTCCAGCGGCGCAGCCAGATTCTTCCGTATATCATTGGAAAGCGCCTTAAGCGGCGAAACATAAACCACCTGCGTAGTATCCGGCAGACTCCCATCCAGCCCCTGCCGCACCAGCCGGTCAATACACGTAAGAAAGGCCGCCAGAGTCTTGCCCGACCCGGTAGGCGCCGCGATAAGGGTATGCCGCCCCTCGCCCACCGCCGCCCACCCCAAAGCCTGCGCCTCCGTAGGCCCCGCGAACCGCCCCGCGAACCACTCCCGGATTATCGGATGAAACTGCTCCATACCGCACCCGCCAAAACCAACTGCCACGCCAAACCCGCCCATACCGTACCTGTCGAAAGTTGCCGCCGCGCCAAACCTGCCCCCTCCCCCTCCGGGGGAGGGCTGGGGTGGGGGCGTCCCCCTGAAATAACCGCCCCCATTGTCCCCGCCCCCGCCACCCAACGCAAGGCGCAAGTGTCAGATAATCCGCAAAAACCCTTTACCCGCTTTGCTACAATAAGATGCAGATAATTGCAAAATTACTCCCGCCGTCTGTCATTCTGAGCAAAGCGAAGAATCTCGCCCTGGGTGACAGAGACCCTTCCCTTAGCTCAGGATGGCAAAGGCGAATTTCGCAAAACCGGGCCGCCTGTTAAAATAAAACAATCCAACAACGGCAAAGGATAAGACAATATGGTAGCCACCGATGAAGTAGCGGCAATTTTCGCCGACGCCCGCGCGGTTCACCAAAGCGCCCTAGAGAAGCTGGCCCAAGGCGACATCCGCGACGCAGCGGAAAAAGCGTGGTGCGCCACCAAGCGGGCCACCGACGCGCTGATTCTAGCCCGCACCGGCGAGGAACCGGAAAAGTCGCCCCAAACCTCCCGAATGCTCAACACCCTGCTCTCCCAAGACCCGCGAGTAAGAACCCTGATAGGCCGCTATTACTCCCGCCAAAGCCAACTTCACGGAGAATGCTTTTACCTAGGTCTATGCGAACCCGCCGACCAAACCGCCCGCCGCATCCGCCAAACCGCCGCCTACATCCGCGACGCCGAAACCCTAACCCACTGACTCCCGCATCAACCAAGCCCAACACCAAACAGCAAGGACGCCAACAAAAATGACCGCCGACTACCAAAAAATCATACAAGCCCGCATATCAACCCTCCGCCAAGAACTAGCCGCAAGCCTAGCCAAAAATGAGCCAATTAACGAAGCAACAACCGCCCGCTGGCAAGAACTCCAGCACCTAGAAGCCGCCTACCCCGAACTAGCCACCCCCCGCCCCGCGCACACCTCGCCGGAAACCGACCGTGAAGCCCTAGTAGCCCTCTACCACGCTACGGACGGCCCAAACTGGCATAACAACGAAAACTGGTTGAGCGACGCGCCAGTAGGCGAATGGCACGGCGTCACAACTGACGACAACGGCCGCATTATTCGTCTATACCTCTATCAGAACGGGTTGAATGGAGAGATACCGCCGGAATTGGGCAACCTCGCCAACCTGGAAAGGCTGTACCTTGATACGAACCAGTTGAGCGGTGAGATACCGCGGTGGTTGGGCAACCTCGCCAACCTGCAATGGTTGGATCTCAACGATAACCAGTTGAGCGGTGAGATACCGCGGTGGTTGGGCAGCCTCGACGACTTGGAAGTGCTGTACCTTGATACGAACCAGTTGAGCGGTGAGATACCCCGAGAATTGGGCAACCTCGCCAACTTGGAACATCTGTCGCTCTACAGGAACCAATTGAGCGGTGAGATACCGCGAGAATTGGGCAACCTCGCCAACCTGGAAAGGCTGGGCCTCGGTTGGAACAAATTGAGCGGAGAGATACCGCGAGAGTTGGGCAACCTCGCCAACCTGGAAATGCTGTACCTTGATACGAACCAGTTGAGCGGTGAGATACCCCGAGAGTTAGGTAATCTCGCCAACTTGGAACATCTGTCGCTCTACAGGAACCAATTGAGCGGTGAGATACCGCCGGAATTGGGCAACCTCGCCAACCTGGAAGGGCTGGGCCTCGGTTGGAACAAATTGAGCGGAGAGATACCGCGAGAGTTGGGCGACCTCGCCAACTTGGGAATACTGTTTCTCAACGATAACCAGTTGAGCGGAGAGATACCGCGGGAGTTGGGCAACCTCGCCAACTTGAAACATCTGTTTTTCAGTATGAATCCGTTGACCGGGTGCGTACCGAGAAACTTGCTAGACCAGTTGGATATGCTTGAGTCCAACCTCGGCGACCTACCATTCTGCCCCGAATAACGCGCCCGCCCCCCGTGCCCCCGCCCCTGTCCGTTTCCCCCACCCCCCATTTGACGCCGCCGCCCATCCGCCGTAGCATTGGGCGGCGGCCCCCGCCCGTTTCCTGTCAAGCAAGCCCAACACCAAACAGCAAGGACGCCAACAAAAATGACCGCCGACTACCAAAAAATGATACAAGCCCGCATATCAACCCTCCGCCAAGAAATAGCCGCAAGCCTAGCCAAAAATGAGCCAATTGACGAAGCAACAACCGCCCGCTGGCAAGAACTCCAGCACCTAGAAGCCGCCTACCCCGAACTCGCCGCCCCCAACGCCAAGCCCCCCACCCCCCAACCCGCGTACACCTCGCCGGAAACCGACCAGGAAGCGCTGGTAGCCCTCTACCACGCTACGAACGGCCCAAACTGGCTGCCCAATACAAAAACAAACTGGCTCAGCGACGCACCAGTAGGCGAATGGGATGGCATCACAACTGACGACAGCGGCCGCATTATTAGAATATTCCTCTATCGGAACGGGTTGAATGGAGAGATACCGCGGGAGTTGGGCAACCTCGCTAACCTGGAAGCGCTGAACCTCGGTTGGAACCAGTTGAGTGGGAGGATACCGCGGGAATTGGGCAATCTTGCCAACTTGATATGGCTGTTGCTCGGCGGTAACCAGTTGAGTGATGGGATACCGCGGGAGTTGGGCAACCTCGCTAACTTGCAAATTCTGGGTCTTGACGGTAACCAGTTGAGTGGTGGGATACCACGGGAATTGGGCAATCTCGCTAACTTGAAATGGTTGTACCTCAACAGTAACCAGTTGAGTGGTGAGATACCGCTGGAGTTGGGCAATCTTGCCAATTTGGGACATCTGTTGCTCGGTAGGAACCGTTTGAGCGGGGAGATACCGCCGGAGTTGGGTAACCTTGCCAACTTGGAAACGCTGAGCCTAGATTGGAACGAGTTGAGTGGAGATCTACCACCGGAGTTGGGCAACCTCGCCAATTTGGAAAGGCTGGAACTCGACGGTAACCAGTTGAGTGGGTGCATACCGGGAAGCTTACTAAACCAGTTGTATATGATTACGTCCAACCTCGGCGACCTACCCTTCTGCCCCGAATAACGCACCCCCCCCACCCCGCCACCCCCCCATTTGACGCCGCCGCCCATCCGCCGTAGCATTGTGCGGCGGCCCCCGCCCGGCCCCCGGGCAACGCCCGCCAATCCCGCCCCGACGCCACGCCCCCCGGAGTGACGAAAAATGACGCAATCGCCTGCCACCCAACAACTACTGGAAGCCAGGCCCAACCCCTTCGGCGGCATGGTCACCGCCCCGGACGCCCTGCCCGCCAGCGCCGCCGAATTCGCCCAGCGGCTGGACGCTTCCCTAGCTCAGTGGACTGCCGACGGCCTCAAGGCCGTATGGCTGGAAGTGCCTATCGCCCGCTCCGCCCTCATTCCCGAAGCAGTCAATCGCGGCTTCACCTTTCACCACACTAGCGACGACTACCTGATGCTCACCGCCCTGTTGCAGGAAGGCGCCTGGCTGCCCCACTTCGCCACCCACTACATCGGCATCGGCGGCGTGGTGCTGACCCCCGACCGCGAGCTGCTGGTGGTGCGCGAAATCTACGGCGTCGCCGGACGCCCCCCCACCCTCAAACTGCCCGGCGGCGCCCTGCACCCCGGCGAGCACCTAGCCGAGGCCGTCGAGCGCGAAGTGCTTGAGGAAACCGGCGTCCAGGCCGAGTTCCAGTCCATCGCCTGCTTCCGCCACTGGCACGGCTATCGCTACGGCAAATCCGACATCTACTTCGTAGGCCGCCTGCGCCCCCTGAGCCGCGAAATCACCATGCAGGCCGACGAAATCCAAGAATGCTTGTGGCTGCCGGTAGACGACTTTCTATCCCGCGAGGACATCAGCAACTTCAACAAGCAGATTGTCCGCGCCGCCCTAGAATCCAACGGCGTAATCCAGTCCTTCATCGAAGGCTTCGGCGGCCCCGACACCCGCGAATACTTTATGCCCGGCCACCTAGTAGACGGCATAGGCGTCCTCCCCTTCCCCGGCAAAGACGGCGCCAGCGGCGTATAATACCGGCAACTATTTTCCAACGCAAAGGGCGCAGAGAAATCGCAGAGTACGCAGATAAATCAGATTAACGGCACAACCTCTGCGCCCTCTGCGCTATCTCCGCGCCCTCTGCGTTGAACCCGAACCCCCCGCATCCCATCCGACAACAGCAGGAGCCGATATGGTCACCCAGCAGCCCGCAGTAAACACCGAACAAGGCAACCTAACCCAGCAATCCACCGGACGCCCGGTAATCCGCTCCACCGAAGGCGTCATATCCAGCGGCCACTACCTCACCTCGATGGCCGGAATGAGGATGCTGCTCAACGGCGGCAACGCCTTCGACGCCCTAGTAGCCGCCGGATTCGCCGCCGCCGTAGTCGAACCCATCGCGTCCTACTCCCTAGCCGCCGAAGGCGTCTTTATGCTCTACGACTCCGCCAGCGGCGAACTGCTGTCCCTCAGCGGACAAGGCACCGCCCCGGGCAAGGCCACCGCCGCCTTCTACCAATCCCAGGGCCTAGAGCGCATCCCCACCGGCCCCGGCCACCGCCAGTCCCACCTGTCCTTCACCCTGCCCGGCGTGGTGGACGCCTTCATCTCCCTGCTGGAGCGCTACGGAACCAAAAACATTGACCAAGTGCTGGCCCCGGCCATCAGCTACGCCGCCGACGGCATCCCCAACTACGAATATATGCTGGATCGGCTGGACTCCGGGGCTACCGCCCAGCAGTTCGACCTCTACGCCCCGGGCGGCTGGGACGTGTTCTATGACCATCGCCAAGTTCCCGCCGCCGGAACGCTGCTGGTTCAGCCCGGCCTAGCCAACACCCTGCGCTCTATGCTCCCCGCCAGCGGCAACGGCTCTGGTTCCCGCGAAAGCGGCCTGCGCCACGCCCGCGACGTGTTCTATCGCGGCCCCGTCGCCCAGCAAATCGCCGACTCCGTGGCCCGCGTCGGCGGCATAATGTCCACCGACGACCTAGCCGCCTACAAATCGCAGTACGAAACCCCGGTCAAAACCACCTTCCACGGCTACGAAATCCACGGCCAAGATTCTTGGACCCAAGGCCCGGTTCTGATGCAAACGTTGAATATGCTGGAGCGTTTCGACCTGCGGGCGATGGGCCACAACAGCCCGGCCTACATCCATACCGTCGCCGAAGCCGTCAAGCTGGCCTTCGGCGACCGCGAAGCCCACTACGGCGACCCCAACTTTGCCGCCGTGCCGATAGACGGCCTGCTCTCCAAAGAATACGCCGCGGAACGCGCCCGTCTGATTGACTTGGAGAACGCCTACCCCGCCCAGCCCGCCGGGGGCGACCCGTGGCGCTACTCCGCCAAACCCCGCAGCGGCAACGGAGCGTCCCCCAGCCACGCCATCCCGTCCCCGTCCGACCCGGACACCGTAGACGCCTCGGCCCGGGAAGGCACGACCCACGTATCCGCTATGGACAAGCAGGGCAATATGGTCTGCGGCACCATCAGCGGCGGCGCCTTCGCCAAGTCGGTCTTCTTCCCCGAACTAGGCTGCGCCCTAAGCACCCGCATCGAAATGTTCAACTGCGAGGACGGCCACCCCAACGTAGTCGAGCCGGGCAAGCGCCCCCGCACCACCCTAGTCAACTACATCATCAGCAAAAACGGCCAGCCCGTGATGACCGTAGGCTGCCCCGGCGGCGACAACCAGGCCCAGGCCAACGTGCAGTTGATGCTCAACGTCATTCTGTTCGGGATGGACCCCCAACAGGCCGTCGAAGCCCCCCGCTTTTCGACCCAGAGCAACGTCAACTCCTTCTACCCCCACGTCTACCACCCCGGCCGCCTAGACCTAGAACCCGCCATCCCCGAAACCGCCGCCGAGGAACTCCGCGCCCTAGGCCACAAGACAGCCCGAACCGTAGACTGCGGCATGGGCGCCACAGTATCCGTCCGCGACCCCGAAACCGGCCACCTAAGCACCGGCGCCGACCCCCGCCGAGCCTGCTACGCCATAGCCCTATAAACCACAAACCCCACCCGTCCGCCGCCTACACCCACCACCCAACCCAGCGCATAACCAGCACCCCAGGGGCGGGCCAACCCCCGCCCCCCCGTCATTCTGGCTACCCCCATCTGTCATTCTGAGCAAAGCGAAGAATCCCACCCTAGGCCGCCAGACCCTTTCCCCTCGCCAAGACCGCCAAAGGGAAACCCCGCAACTTTCCCCAAAGACGGAAGAAATCCCGAAAATCCCTGAATCCTGAAAATCCTGATTCAGACAAACCCGGAGAAAATTACGAAATCCCTACCCCCATCTGTCACCCTGAGCAACAACCTGTCACCCCGAGCAACAACCTGCCACCCTGAGCAACAACCTGTCATTCTGAGCAAAGCGAAGAATCCCACCCTAGCCCGCCAGACCCTTTCCCTTCGCTAAGACCGCCAAAGGGAAATTCCGCAACTTTCCCCAAAGACGGAAGAAATCCCGAAAATCCCTGAATCCTGAAAATCCTGATTCAGACAAACCCGGAGAAAACTACGAAATCCCTACCCCCATCTGTCCCCCTGAGCAAAAACCTGTCATTCTGAGCAAAGCGAAGAATCCCACCCTAGCCCGCCAGACCCTTTCCCCTAGCCAAGACCGCCAAAGAGAAATCCCGCAATAACCCCGCAATCACGTAGGAGGAACCCCAAGTATGATTCTCCTAGGAGGGCTAACCGCCGGGGCCGTAGCCGCCATAATCGCGGCCCTAGTGTCGCTGCCCCTTAACTCACCCCTAGACAGCGCGTTCAACAGCGCCACCGTAGCAGTGGCCGCCATAGCAGTCGGCCTAATCGCCGGCCTGCTCTGGACTTGGCTGGCCGCCCGCATCCTATGGTACGGCATCATACTGGCCGGTCTCTTTGTCGTAATACTGGTCGTCGCCCTAGCCGGAAACACCCAACTGGATCGCCTAGCATCCTTCTCCATCCCCTTGGCGGCCATCATCGTAGCCGTCTGCGCCCTCTTGACGCCAATGCTGGCATCCCTATTCCTGCGCCCCGTCCTGGGCCTGCTGAAATGGCTGCCGGTAATCGCCATAGCCGCAGCCCTGGCCCTAGGCTTCGGCCTAATAACCCAGGGCGACAGCATAAGTGGAGAACTGTCCCTACCCCCGCGCCTCGAGGAACCGGCCGCCACCGTAGCGGCCCTAGTAGCGCCGTCCCCCACCCCTGAGCCGACCGCCGCGGCCACCAGCCCGCCCACCGCCGCCCCCACGTCAGCGGCAGCGCCAACCGCCCCGCCCACCACCGCCCCCACGTCAGCGGCAGCGCCAACCGCCCCGCCCACCGCCGCCCCCACATCAGCGCCCCCCCGGCCCGCCACGCCCGCCCCAACGGATGCCACGCCGCAGCCTGCGCCCACCACCCCCGCCGCCAATTCCGGCCCCGAAGCGCAAACATTCATAATCGGCGAAGGATCACAAATCACCTTCGAGGTCGAAGAAGAATTAGGCCGCGCCCCCATCCGTTTCGACGCCGTAATTTCCGGCAACGAACTAACCGGCGAGGCCCACCTAGACGGCCAACCGTCTATAGTCACCCTAAACCTGCACTCGCTGACCAGCGACCAAACCTTCCGCGACCGCTACATCCGCGACCGAATGTTCCCCAACACCCCAGAAGCCGTAGTCACCGTTGACCGGCTCCCAGACCTGCCCCAGAGCTTCTACGACGGCGAGGAAACCACCGGCGAACTCACCGGCTCCCTACAAATAGGCGACACCACAACGCCGCTGCTATTCCAAGTAACCGCCCGGCACGACGGCAACACCATCAACATACTGGCCCAAACCACATTCACCTGGCAACAACTGAACATCCCCAAACCCACAGCCCGCTCCGTAGTATACCTAGCCGACGAAGTAAACGTGCAGGTTCTCCTAATAGCCCGCCAACCCTGAACCTACCCAAGGGCGTATCCAAAAAATCAAGAAATCCCCGCTCCCGCCCCCGTAGGGGCGCACAGCCGTGCGCCCCTCTCTTCGCAAATAGAGACCGTGCCGTTGCCAATGTCCTACCCCGCAACGAACAGGGCGCACATACGCCGCGCCGCCCGATGCGGCCCTGGATGACCCCGCCCCCGCCCCCGTAGGGGCGCACAGCCGTGCGCCCCTCTCTTCGCAAATAGAGACCATGCCGTTGCCAACACCCTACCCCGCAACGAACAGGGCGCACATACGCCGCGCCACCCGATGCGGCCCTGGATGACCCCGCACCCGCACCCGTAGGGGCGCACAGCCGTGCGCCCCTCTCTTCGCAAATAGAGACCGTGCCGTTGCCAATGTCCTACCCCGCAACGAACAGGGCGCACATCTGTGCGCCCCTACGATGCAGCCCGATGCAACCCTGAATGACCCCGCCCCCGCCCCCGTAGGGGCGCACAGCCGTGCGCCCCTCTCTTCGCAAATAGAGACCGTGCCGTTGCCAATGTCCTACCCCGCAACGAACAGGGCGCACATCTGTGCGCCCCTACGATGCAGCCCGATGCAACCCCCCAAGCAATCCAAGAACGCCTACCCCCCCACCGCCACCGCCCGCCCCTCCTCCGACGAGCGCCGCAAAGCGTCCACCAGCCGGTGCAGCTCCACCGCCGTATCGAAATCCGGCTGCCGCCCCCCCTGCCCCCGGATAGCCTCCCCGAACATATAGTAAAGCTGCCCCACATTATAAGGCGCCCCCGCCGGCATCCCCTCCAGCACAAAGCGGTGCTGCTCCGAAACCGCCAGCTCCTCCAAATCGTCGCCCCCCTGCGCCCCCTGAATCCGCACCGGCCCCAACTGCGGCGAATCCTCCGAATCCGCAATTAGAGTCCCCTCCCGCCCGTACACCTCCAGCCGGTAGCCGCTGCCCGCCCAAGGAATACTGGCTACGTGCGCCGACACCACCCCCCCGCCGGCCAGCCGCCCGTTAATCAGAATGTTGTCCGGGGCAGTCACATCCAAGTACTCCCCGGTATCGGTTTCGTGCCACTGCGGGCATTGAGTAGACACAATCGCCGACACCTCGGCGAACTCCCCCGCCACGAACCGCAGCGCATCCACCGAATGGCCGGTAGCGATGGTCAAAGTAGTGGCCCCCAGCGCATCGTCGCGCTGCCAAGTGCGACCCGAAGGCCGCGCCAGCACCCCGCCGCGAATCAGCGTCATCGAACACGACATAATCTCGCCCACGTACCCCTGCTCAACAAGCTGCTTCAGCTGCAACACCGCCGGGGCCGCGCGGGCTTGCAGCCCCACCACCGCCCGCACCCCCTGAGCGCGGGCCAGCGCCGCCAGCTCCTCCGCCTCCCCCGTAGTCCGGCCCAGCGGCCACTCCGTAAACACGTGCTTGCCCGCCTCCAGCGCGTCCTTGGTAATCTGATAATGCGCCGGCACCCGCAGCACCACCGCCACCGCGTCAATCTCCGGGTGCGCCAGCATATCCTGATAATCGTCGAAAGCCAGCCGCGCCCCGAACTGCCGCTGCGCCTCCACCGCGGTCTCCATCCGGGTAGTGCAAACCCCGGTCAGCTCAAACTCCGGGCTGGCGGCGATGGCGGGCAAATGGGAACGGTGCGCCCACCCCACCGTAGGACTAGCCCCAATGATGCCAAGACGAATTTTCCCGGCCATAACGTCAACCCCCCATACCAACTCCGCGGCAAAACCGCCGCCAACTACCCCCGATTATACAACCCCCCACCAACCCCCGCCCCATACGCCCCCGCCCGCAACCCCGGGGGCTACCCGTCCGTCCAAGTAAGAGTAACCGGAGCCGACGCGGCGCTATGGCCGTCCTGAGTCACCACCACCCGCACCGTGCGGACAGCCGGACGGGGCAGGCCAAAGGAAGTTTCAGACTTGGTGCGCCGTCCGCTGAGCCACTGGCCGCCATCGTCCTGCACCTGCCACTGGTAGCTGACCTCGCCGCTCAGAGCGCCGGACACCACCGCCCGCAGCGTCACCCGCTCCCCCACCCGGAGCTGGGTATCGCCCACGTTAATGCTCACCCGCAACGGCTCCGGCGTAGGCGCGGGTTCGGGCGTGGCCGCGACTGTCGCCTCCGGCGTCGGTGTCGGCGTGGGTGCAGGTATCGGCGTAGGCGTTGGCTCTGGCCCAGCAGTGGGTTCCGGTGTCGCCGTCGGCGTCGCCGTGGGTATAGGTATCGCCGTTGCCGAAGCCAACGCCGGCGTAGCCGTAGGCACCGGCGCAGGAGTAGCAGTAGGCGTAGGTTCCGCCTCGCGGACGCGCAACGTCAGCTTGTCACCGTCCTGCCAAGGTCGCTCCGCCACATCCCAGACCATATAGCCCTTGCTGCCGTCCGACGCCGACAAGCTGGGAGGAAAGCCAAGACTCAGGACAACCGACCCGTCAAGCGCGATAAAGTCCAAAGCATAACCGGCCAGCGAAGTATAAGGAGACAAGGACACCGTCACCAAGCCATCCTCCCAACCCAGCCCGGTTATCGCCGTCGTCGCGCCGCCCACCTGAAACTCGGCGGGAAAAACATCGCCAATCCCGTCGGCGGACGGGTCGAAAAACGCTTCGTGCGCCGCGCCTTCTGAGGCGGTTACTTGAATAATAAGCTCACGCGCCGTCCTTTCCGCGTCAGGATATGCGTTGCATATAATATATTTATATGGTTGAATATTGAAATAAACCCGAAATTCTCCAGCAGGAAGAGGCCGCTGCAAATAAACTACTCCTGGGTGTTGATATGTGAACAAATCTGCGTCTTTTCCTTCGAGCCAAAAATTCCAAAAGTTGTCCTTTCTATCCTTGCGAGACCCTGCCCCTGCATCCGTATAAATACTGCTCCCTGCCGGTAAGCCAGAGATAATTGATCGCTCATAATGAGCGTGGAGAAATTCTGGAGGGGCAAATTTTTCATACCACTTGAGTTTTCGTTCCCAAGTGTATTTTTCATAAATACAGGACTGGTATTCCTCTGAACCATCGCCCGCATTGACTTCTCTGTCCAGTTTCGCAATTTGGCTCTTTAGTTCACTCAGCGTTATTGTTGACCTATAGTTTGATTGCCCTGAAACACTTACATCAACAATACTGTCTCCTGATTTTGGCATTTCAGACCGGACACTCATAAGAAACTGCTGTTCATCGTTGCTTGACGCCCCCGATACCCTGCCTGATACTGCGCCCGGCAACCAGTCTCTTGAGTGACGGCTGGCTATTGTATAATAATCTTCCCCGCCATATATGATTCCAAACCAGTAACGGTTCCCTTGCTGGCTGCTGGGCAGAGATGGATGATTATTTGCCAAAAAAATGATAGCTTCCCGATCATCCCAGCGAGTATCGCGTTTGTCGCTGAGGTCTTGACTAAAGAGATTGGCCCCCAGCCTAGTTTGGTATTCATTTCCTGCGTCATACACAACGGCTGTCAATTCGCTGGCGCCGCTTCCCTTCAGATACTCTATGACCTCAAATTTGTGAATTAACGCTCCGACATACTTGGTATCTGCCCCCGTGCCGCTACTATCGCGAATGTCCACCCCTGAAGCAACTGAAATCAACCTTGCCAAGGCTACGACATCTGATCCTACAATCTTTTCCTCCAAGGATTCTGGGCCGAAGTATTCGCCCACTGAACCCTGTCCAACCCCTTGTATTCTTGACGATAACGCAGTTCCGATATCGCCAAGAAATCCAGTGACGAGCATTATCAAAGCCAAAATAAAAGCCAACACCACAGGAACTCCTATAAGCGTGCAGGTGCGCTGACGGCGAGTTAAGGAAATTTTGTGCGCCATTACAAACCTCCTGTTTTGCATTAACGCGGCCCCGAAGCCGCCGGTATCGGTTCTTTCGTAAAACGCTGCTCCTCGGGCACTGGATACCCAACAGAGTGAGTGTCCCGAACTCCAGTCTGGCCGGCCAGAGCCGGCAACAGACGCACCGGCACAAAGGCCACCAAAACAGGCTTCCAGCGGGCGTCGGCGTCGGCGTCTTCGTGTCTCATTACTGCGCCGTTGTCTTTCAGGAATTGCCTTACGTTGTCGTAATTCTCATCGCCTTCAATGCCAATCATCAGCGCGGCATAAGTAGGGTTGGTATCTTCTTCGGGCATCAGGCCGGCCTCATACCAAGCCGCCAGATTGTTGAGCCCCTGGCTCAGATTCGGGTATCGCGGTATGGTACGATGCATTTCCCCAAAGCTGGGATGGGCGGCCAGAGTGGCCAGCAGGGACGCCGGGATGGTGGCGTATAGAACAGAATCTTTATACTGAGATATCGAGTGTTCGACGCCGTGTAAGTCTAGGAAAGCAATAATGGCTTCGCGCTCTTGGGCGCCGGCGACGAAAATTCGTACCCGTATAAGTTCCGGTTCGGCTTGGCCTGATACGCCTCCCGCCGACTGCCGCTTCTCATATTTTATTACCTCCGCGGTCAGCAGGATGTCCATCCCGGCCCTCGTAGTGAAATCTATGGTGGGCGGTGGCGTGGACAAGGGCGGCAAGCTAACGCGGGGCGTTGGCGTGTCGGCAGGAGCAGTAGGGGCACCCGTGGGCGCCGAGCTTTCCTGAGCAGACTGGGCGGCAGGGCCGCAGGCCACTATCAGGATAGATACTGCCAGCATTGCCAAAGCCAAGACTGCCATAACGTTGGCGATGTTATACAAGATAACCGCCACCAGCCGATAGCGCGAAAGCAGATTGACCATCGTAAACTCAACCCCCTAACTGTTAGCTGTCATAAAGGGAGCATCCCCCCGTCCCCCATTCCCCCCCGCCGCCTTGCTTTTCCCCACCCACCGCGCTAAACTCACCACACACTCACCCCACCCGGAGGCAAGCCGATGCGCCGGATTCTGATTCCCCTGCTCTTCGTTGCCCTGCTCACCATCGCCGCCGTTATGCCCGTCGCCGCCGACGGGGGCAAATCCGACGCCAGCCACCCCGGCGGCTGCGACTACTCGGTATAACCCCCGCAACACGGCGCACACAGCAAAGCCCCCGGAAACCGGGGGCCTATTCCTTACCCGCCCAGTGCCGCCGCGCCCTAAAGCCGGTGCAGATAGCGGCTGATTTCGTAATCGGTCACCTGCGAGCAGTACTCCTGCCACTCCATCCGCTTATTCTGGATAAAGCTGGGAAATATATGCGCCCCCAGAGCCTCGCGCAGCAACTCGCTGTCCTCGGCCAGCGAAATCGCGTGGCCCAAACTGTTGGGCAGCGACCGGATGCCCAACGCCTGCCGTTGCGCCTCGCTCATCTCCGCCGCGCTCCCCGCCATAGCGGGCGGCGCCGGGTAATCCTCTTCGATGCCCCGCATCCCCGCGGCCAGCATCACGCTAAAGGCCAAATACGGGTTGCAGGCCGGGTCTGGAGCGCGGTACTCCACCCGCATCGAGCTTTCGTAGCCCGGCTTGTAGGCCGGCACCCGCACCAGATCGGCCCGGTTCAGGTGCGACCAAGACACGTACACCGGCGCCTCATACCCCGGCACCAGCCGCTTGTACGAATTGACCCACTGGTTCGTGACCAGCGTAATCTCCGGCGCGTGACGCAACAACCCGGCAATGAACTTGCGCCCCACCTCGGAAAGATAATGCTCATCGTCTTCGTCGAAAAAGGCGTTGTGCTCCCCGCGAAACAGCGACTGGTGTATATGCATCCCCGAACCGTTGACCCCCGGGATCGGCTTGGGCATAAAGGTGGCGTAGGCCCCCCGCAACTGCGCCAGCTCCTTCACCACCAGCCGCGCGGTCATAACGCTGTCGGCCATCGCCAGCGCGTCGGTATACTGCAAGTCAATCTCGTGCTGGCTGGGCGCCGCCTCGTGATGAGAATACTTCACCGGAACGTCCATCTCCGCCAGATTCAGCACCGTGTCGCGGCGCAAATCGCTGGCCGGCTGGGTCGAAAGCTGGTCAAAGTACCCGCTATGATCCAGCGGCTCCGGGGCCGCCCCTGCCCCCTTGCCGTCCCCTTTCAGGTAAAAGTATTCCAGTTCGGTGCCAACGTAATACGTATACCCCATCCGGGCCAGCCGCTCCAGATTCCGCTTAAGCACCGCCCGCGAATCGCCGTCAAAGGCGTCCCCGCCGGGCCGCTGAATGTCGCAGAACATCCGGGCCACCGCGTTGCGCTGCGGACGCCAAGGCAACACCGCAAAGGTGTTCGGGTCGGGAAAGGCCCGCATATCGCTTTCGTCCCAGCGAGCGAATCCCTCAATCGCCGACCCGTCGAACCCCACCCCCTCCTCTATCGCGTCGCGCAAGTCGGCGGCATTTATCGCAAACCCTTTCAGATTCCCCAGAATGTCAGGAAACCACAGGCGGATAAACTTTACGTCGGCATCCTCCGCCGTCTGCAATACATAATCCCGCGCCGCCTCCCGCTCATCCTGCGCCTGCCGAAGGGCAGTAGTCCGCATCGCCATCATAGCCTCCTAGGGCCTAACCCGCGCCCCGATTCCGGCCAACGCCCCCCGCCAGCCAAGAATCGCCGCGCCTATCGCCTGCTATTTTACCACCGGCAAGGCAAACAATGCCGCAACACAAATCCAACCCACCCAAAATAGCGTATAAGCGGCATACCCCGCGCGTCTTGAGCCGGTTAAGGGCGGGATTGACCGAAAAGGAAAGGCGCGGAATTGAGAAAGGCAAAAAAAGCAAATGGCGCGCCCGGCAGGACTCGAACCCGCAACCCCTGGGTCCGAAGCCCAGTGCTCTGTCCATTGAGCTACAGGCGCGCGGCAGTACGCGAAAAAGTTGGGGCGAGCGACGGGGTTCGAACCCGTGATCTCCTGTGCCACAGACAGGCGCCTTGACCACTCGGCTACGCTCGCCACGCCCTACTATGCTAACAAATCCCAGCCCCCGTTACAAGTACTGAATCCCCTCCCCCTCCGGGGGAGGGCTAGGGTGGGGGCGTCCCGCCGCCCGCCGTCGCGGCCCGTCATCCCCAAATCCCCTCCCCCTCCGGGGGAGGGCTAGGGTGGGGGCGTCCCGCCGCCCGCCGTCGCGGCCGATCACCCCCAAATCCCCTCCCCCACCGGGGGAGGGCTAGGGTGGGGGCGTCCCATCGGCCGGATTATCCTGTTAAGCCGGGCATCCGCCCCATCCCCCACCCATCCCGCCCCCTACCCGAATTGAAACTTGAGCAACCGGACGCCTACAATAGCAACCACGATTCTGTAAAAAAGTTGCGCCAACATCACCACCCCCGCCCGCCCCCCGCGATGGCGGACGCAACAGGATTGCCGGAATGAAAACTATCAACCCGATAACCCCGATAAAGGCTATGGGAATTTTCGCCGCCCTCATCGCCCTGCTGCTCCTCGCGGCCTGCGGCGGCGAAGCCAGCCCGCCCACCGCCGCGCCGGAACCCACCACCGCCCCCACCCAGCCCCCGGCCGCCGCAGAACAAACCGCCGACGACGCAGCCCCCGCCGAAAACCGCGGCAGCCCCCGCAACACCGCCCGCTTTGTGCAGCTTTTCGTTGACCCGCCCACCCTCGACCCGCACCTCACCACCGACGCCACCTCCGCCCGCATCATCGTCGAAGTATTCGGCGGGCTGGTCACCATTGACCGCAACCTAGAAATAGTGCCGGACTTGGCCGAAAGCTGGAGCGTAAGCCAAGACGGCCGGGTTTACACCTTTCACCTGCGCCCCGACGCCGTGTTCCACGACGGCAAGCCCGTCACCGCCCGCGACGTCCAGTGGTCTCTCGAGCGCGTCACCAACCCCCTAACCGAGTCCCCCGTAGTAGACCAGTACCTAGGCGACATCGTAGGCGTCAAAGAAAAACTGGCCGGCGATTCCCTCAACATATCCGGCGTCCGCCTGATAGACGAACACACCATCGAAATAACCATTGACCAAGCCAAATCCTACTTCCTAGCCAAGCTCACCTACCCCACCGGCTTTGTCCTTGACCAAGAAAACGTGGACGCCAGCCCCCGAAACTGGTTCCGCGAACCCAACGGCACCGGCCCCTTCCGCCTCGCCGAGTACCGCGTCGGCGAAACCCTCAAGCTGGGCCGCAACGAAAACTACCACCTAGGCCCCCCCAACCTCGAGGAAGTCGAATTTATCCTCAGCGGCGGCACCCAAATGCTGATGTACGAAAACGACGAAATACACATCGCCGGCGTAAGCCTAGCCGACCTCGACCGCCTAAGCGACCCCGACAGCGACCTCTACCCCGAACTCCGCACCGCCCCCCCCAATTTCAGCGTCAACTACATCGGCCTCAACGTAAACGAACCCCCGCTCGACGACGTCAAAGTGCGCCAGGCCCTCAACCTAGCCATAGACAAACAGGAAATCGCCTCCATCGTTCTAGGCGACCTAGTAGAGCCCGCCGACGGCATCCTACCCCCCAACTTCCCCGGCTACGACGAAAGCGTCCGCGGCTACCAGTTCGACCCGGTTCGCGCCAAGCAACTCCTCTCCGAATCCAAGTACGGCAATGACCTAGGAAACATCCCCCCCATCACCATCACCACCCCAGGCAGCTTCGGCGCCAACGTCAGCCTAGATATGGAAGTCGTGCTACAAATGTGGGAGCGCAACCTAGGCATCACCGCCGAATTCCAGCAAACCGAATACGCCACCTTCCTGAAAGACCTCCACAAAGGCCGTTTCCAGATGTTCGACATCGGCTGGATCGCCGACTACCCCGACCCCGAAAACTTCCTAGACATCCTCTTTCACAGCCAAAGCACCAACAACCACACCCACTACAGCAACCCCGAAGTGGACTCCCTCCTGATGCAGGCCCGTATAGAAACCGACGCCCAAGCCCGCTACGCCCTATACAATCAGGCCGAGCAACAAATCCTAGACGACGCCCCCTGGGTTCCCCTATGGTTCGACGGCGAAAGCAAGCTCCTAGTCAAACCCAACGTCCACGACTACCTACTGCCCCCGCTAATCATCCCCCGCCTACGCTACGTCTACCTAACCGAGGAATAACCCCCATCGCGCCTTTGCGCCATCGCGCCATAGCGTCAAAAAGCAACGCCAACCCGACCGATGAAAAAAGGAGCCGCCGCCGCTTATGGCCCCCTACATACTGCGCCGCCTGCTGTGGCTCCCCGTCATCCTCCTCATCGTATCCTTCGTAACCTTCGTCCTAGGCCGCTACGGCCCCGGCGACCCGGTACAAGTAATGATGGGCAGCAAATACGACCCGGTAGCCGCCGAGCGCATCCGCGAGCGACTGGGCCTCAACGACAACATCTTTGTCCAGTACGGGCGTTATCTAAGCAATGTAGCCCGCGGCGATTTCGGCGAAAGCCTCAAGTACCGCGGCCGCACCGTCGCCGAACTCTTGCGCAGCAAAATGTGGGTATCCGCCCAACTCAACCTCGCCGCCCTCATACTATCCGTCAGCCTAGGCGTTCCCATCGGACTGTTCGCCGCCATCCGTCAAGGCACCCTGCTAGACCCCGCGGCAGTGTCAATGACCCTTTTCTGGCAATCGGTGCCGGTTTTCGTAACCGGGCCGGGACTGCTGCTCATATTCGCCAAATGGCTGGGCATCCTGCCCACCCACGGCTGGGGCGGATTCTTTGATACCCGCATTATCCTGCCCGCCGTCGTTATGGGCATCGTCGGCGTCGCCATAATCGCCCGCCTAGTACGCTCCAGCACCCTCGAAGTCATCAACAGCGACTACGTCCGCACCGCCCGCGCCAAAGGCTTGCCCGAAACCACCGTCCGCCTGCGCCACATACTCCGCAACGCTATGATTCCCCTAGTCACCCACCTCGGCTTTTCCCTGTCCGGCCTGTTGACCACCTCTTTTGTAGTAGAGCGATACTTCGGCGTCCCCGGCGTAGGCAATCTGCTCATCGAAGCCATATTCGCCCGCGATTTTCCCATCCTAGACGGCGCCCTGCTCATAGGCACAACCATTTTCGTTATGGTAAACCTGCTGGTAGACCTAATCTATCCGGCCCTCGACCCCCGGATACGCTTGGGACAAGGCAATGCTGCGTTCTAATACCGGAACCGGCCCCGGAACCGGCCTAGTGGAAACGCCCCAAAGGTGGGGGCGCAACTACCTCACCATATCCCTGCGCCGTCTGATGGGCAACCGCGTAGGCGTGATTTGCCTAAGCGTAATCCTCCTCCTCTACGGCGCCGGAATCCTGGCCCCCGTAGTCACCCCCTACGGCTACAACGACCAAAACCTGTCCAACGTCAAACAGCCCCCCAGCCTGTCCCACCCCTTCGGCACCGACCGCCTAGGCCGCGACATCCTTACCCGCGTCATCTACGGCCTGCGAACCACCGTCATCCTGACCGTAGTCACCGTCACCACCGGCAGCCTGGCCCTAGGCATCTCCCTAGGGCTGATAGCAGGCTATTTCGGCCGCCTGGCCGACACCATAATTATGCGCGTGGGCGAAGTAAGCACTTCCTTCCCCGAAGTGTTCCTAGTCCTGATTATGGTCGCCACCCTACGCCAGCCGATGCGCGACTGGCTGCGAGGAGTCGAGGACACCCTAGGAATAAGCATAATCCACCTAGGCATAGCCGACTACTTCGCCCTCTCCCTGGCCCTAGCCATATTTTCCTGGTTCGGTATGGCCCGCCTAGTCCGGGGCCAAGTGCTACAGGCCCGCGAGGAGCAATACGTAGACGCCGCCCGTTCCATAGGCTGCCGCACCCCCCGCCTACTCTTCCGCCACGTCCTCCCCAACGTTATGGGCCCAATAATCGTAACCGTATCCGCCAGCCTAAGCGCAGTAGCCGGCGCCGAAATGCTCATCAGCTTCCTAGGCATCGGCATCCAGCCCCCAACCCCCAGCCTAGGCGTAATGATTTTCGAGAACGGCAGCCTATCCGTCCTGCAAACAACCCCCCACCTACTACTATGCCCCGCCAGCGTAATAATAATCCTACTATTCACCTTCAACCTCCTAGGCGACGCCATAAACGACGCCTTCAACCCCCGCACCCGCTAACCCCCCCTACCTGTCATTCTGAGCAAAGCGAAGAATCCCACCCTGCCCGGCAAGACCCTTCCCTCCGCTCAGTGTGGCCTAGGGGGCGTAACCCCCGCAACACCGCAACCGGCGCCCCTACTCATCAGACGTCTGTCATTCTGAGCAAAGCGAAGAATCCCACCTTGGGACAGCAAGACCCTTCGCCCCGCTCAGTACCACAAAGAACAACTCCGCAATCCCCCCAACAGCAACCCAACCCCCAACCCGCCCCCTACTCCCCCCGCCGCCTGCGCACCAAAGGCACCCCCCCCAAAGCCAGCGGCCCTGCCATCATAGCCAGCATCCCCAAACCGACAGACGCCGCCCCCCCGCCAACCGGAGCCGAGCACCCGCCCGACGATTCGCCCCCGCCGCCCCCCTGCCCCGCCCCCGCCTCCGGTGTCCCCCCCGAATCCCCGCCTTCCGCCTCGGAATTCCAAACCGTCGTAGATTCCACCGGCGGCGCCGGTTCCCCCGAGTCCCCATCCGCCCCATCCGCCCCCTCCGTCCCTTCCGCCACCCCGTCATCCCCCCCCGCCCCGCCGGATTCCGCGGCTTCCCGCATCCGGCTTTCCAGCTCCTCCGGCGACGGCAACGGATCCAGCCCCAGCGACTGCCGCCAAGCAGTGTCCATCCCGTGCTGGTCAACCCCGTAGACCCGCAGCAGCGCCGCGTCTATATCATTAGTTTCACGAACCGCGTCAAAAAGTAGGGAAATCCGTTCCTCCCCCCACTGCCGCACCATAAAATTCACCACCGACTTACCCTGCCCGTAGGCGATAAGAATATCCTCCGGCTCGCCCGTGAACGACCGCAGATACCACAGCGGACGGATGCGGCGGGTATAAATCCCATAACGCAGCGCCGCGTCATAATCGTCGGTCTGGTCTATATTGCCGTACTCCGCCAGCCCCTCGTTAAGCCACGACGGAACGGCCGCCGACGTTCCCCCCGCCGCCTCGGCCACCAGCAGATGCGTAAACTCGTGAGAAACCGTCCCCGTAACCGTCGCGTCGAACCCATGCACCAGCAGCACCCGCTCATCGGTAAAGGCCATCCCCTGCGCCCGCAGCCCCTCGCTCACCGCTTGCGAGCGGAAAGGCAGCGCCATAGACATATGGCGGTAGTTGTTATAAGCCACAATCCGCAGCGGCTCGGTCGGCGCGATGCCCAGCACCCCAACCATATTGTCCATAGTCTGCCGGGCCGCCTCCAAAATAATCCGCGCCCGCTCCTCCACATACTCGCTATAGTAGTAAACGGTAATCAGCCCGCCGGAAACCGTCCGCCACTCAAAGCGGTTATCAATATAAACAAACTCCCTTTCCTCAGTCCGAACCACCCCCCCGGCCTTGTCCCGCACCTCAAAGTGATAGCTGATTTTAGTCCCTGGCGGGAAATAATCCGCCCCCCCGGACGCCGACAGCAGCGTTTCCCCGGCCACCCTTTCCCCCGGCTCCACCTCAATACTGCGATAAGCCCGCCGCCCGCTCTGGTCCGCCTTCCTGAAAAACACCCGCACCTCATCAATCACCCCCACGCTCTCGGCGGCCACCCGAAACAAAATCCCGTCGGGAAACTGGCTAACCGCCGTAGCCTCCATCACCCTAACCCCCCCATCATCCGCACCCACCACCCCCGTCCCGCCCCCCAGCCCCCCAACCAGCAAACCCGAACCGCCGCCCGCCAAACCCAAAACCGGCAAAATCACCATAAGCCGCAGCAACCAAACCATCCCGCCCATCCTTAAAAAGCGCCTACCCCCAAGTTTACTACAAACGCCCCACCCCCGCAGTCCCACCCCCCACCCCTGCCCCCACCCGTCCCCCACCGCGCCCCCAACCGGCCATACCCGCACATCCAACCGCACACCCCAGCCTATCCGCCACACCGCGCCCCCAACCCGTCATTCCCGCGAAGCCGGGAATCCACAACCCTTTGCCCAACATCAACGTCCCCATCCTCCAAGCCCCAGAAAACCCCAAAATCCCCTCCCCCTCCGGGGGATGGCTAGGGTGGGAACGTCCCCCCATTCCCCCGACGACACCAATTTGATGACACCTGCCCCTTGCCAACCCCGATAACCACTCCCTAACATAATACATACCAAACCCAACACCCCGCCAACCCGCCCAACCCGCCTACCAACCCCAAATGGGAGAAATTGAGAGAAAATGGGAGAGAAATCAAAAAATCAGCCTCAGCCAACCCAAATGTCCGAAAATGTCCGGTAATGTCCGGGAAATCAAAAAATCCCGACCCCCCAAAGGTGAACCCCCTATGCGCCAACCCCAAATGGGAGAAAATGGGGGAAAATGGGAGAGAAATCAAAAAATCAGCCCAACCCAAATGTCCGGGAATGTCCGAAAATGTCCGGGAAAATCAAAAAATTCCCGAACCCCCAAAGGCGAACCCCCTAATCTACCCAACGCAGTCAACTTGACTGGCAATTGCCCGTTGCCTAAAATCCAATGCCGGAATCAAACGCAAAACCGGCGGCCGCAGGCCCTACGGCCCCTGTCCCTTCCTAAAAGCTCTGGCAAGTGGTGCAAACAGATGGCGATTAAAGTTGGCCGGGTAACTCAGCTCAGTTTCGAGCCCTTTTACATTGATATGGAGCGGCGCGGCGTCCAACTGCGCGACATCCCCCTAAATCGAGTGGCCGAGGCAATCCGCGAAGGCGAAATAGACGGCGGCCCTGTCCCCCTAACCGACAGTTTCGACCTAGAGGGCCACGCCGCCCCCGTCGCCGGTTTCTGCCTGTCGGCGGCGGCCCGCTCCGGCAGCAACCTGTTCTACTCCCGCAAACCCATCGAGGAACTGGACAACGGGCGCGTCGCCCTGTCGGAAGTTGACCCCACCACAGTGCAACTGCTCCAAGTCATCCTAGCCAAAAAGTACCGCCTCAACGTGCCGGAACTGGTGCAGACCGCCGACGAACACGACGCCCTAGTCATATCCGGCGACGCCGCCCTACGCCGCCGCCGCGGGATGCGGGGCTACGGCCACCGCTACGACCTAGGCCAAGAATGGCACGCCCTCACCCAACTCCCCTTCGTCTTCGCCCGCTGGATGCGTCGCAACGATATGGAGCGCCGCGACGCCATGCTCCTGGAAGACACCCTCTACGTCGGCCTAGAAGAAGGCGTAGACAGCCTCTTCCACCTATCCGACCCCCGCGAAAACCTCCTGATGCTCGCCCGCGACGTAATGGAATACATCATCGGCTACCGCTACTTCGTCGGCCTATCCGAACAAAAATCCATAGACCTCTTCCGAACCTACCGCAACCAAGTCCTGGCGCAATGATACCTGTTTCACGATCCGCCAACACAGGGAGTTTCTATGGCCGTCAATCCCTTGATTTCAGCAGCGCCCCCGTTCAGTGTTCGCGCCCCGGTGGGAGACTCTCACCCAGCGGGCGATACTGACTTGGCGTATGTGGTGAGCCGGTACATGAATCGCCCTATGTTGTCTTCGGGCGGCCTTTTGATAGCCGGATACCCGATACATCAGGGATACTTTCCCGGCATTGGAGTCCCGCTGCCCGAAGCGCCATTGATGTCTCCAAGTCCAGCGATTTCGCAAGAATTGCCGTTCATCCTGGAATGGCGTCTGTCACGGTTGGAAAGCGAAACAAGCGACCTGAAATCCCTGATGGGCAGGGCTAATCGTGTTCTGGACGAAACCCTCGGCCGACTTTCCTCAACGACAGATCGCAATGCGATGTTAGTCCACTCAATCGGGCTTTCCGGCGAACTCCTGTTGCGCAGCCCCATCAGCGTATTGATAGAGGAAGACGAAGGCCAAATGTTGGCCGAAGCGCCGGAATTCCAAATGGTCGGAGAGGGGGCTACTGAACCGGAAGCAGTTACTGACGTAATGATTCAGCTCAAAGATTTGTATGATGACTTAATGGCTACACCGGATGAAAAACTGGGCGCGTTACCCAAGCGGTGGAAACGTGTCTTGAAAAATCTTGTGATTGACAATGCCCCGAACCTTTAACGGCAACGAAGTAGACCGGGGCTTTGATAAGCTGGAAAGGCTTAACCAAGCCGACCCCGACAACGGTTTGAACCTCCGTTCTGGGAAAGAGCATTTCGGATGGTATCTCGTTGATGGCAAGAAAGTGTTTCATGCTTCGAGCAAGAAAGGCCCCTAGGAGTGTAGGCAAAGGCCGAGCCCGTCAGCTTGCCAAGTATCTACGCCTTACTCTGGATGAATTTGGCGAGCTTTGCGATTGTACGCTTACCGGCCCCGAATACCATAGCCGTATCGTTGAACAGGTATCCAAAGGCACCCTGTGATAGACTGGCCGGCTAATTTTTGTCGGAATGCCAAACCGTGGTCAAGGTTGCCGTGGTCAAAGTTGTTGATAGCTGTTACGAATCCACCGGCCGCCCCGGTTTCATTTGCGACTTTTCGCCACCCCGTTCCGGCAGCACCGACGAGGCGCAACGGGCGGCCGACATCCCCGCCGACTACATATCCGTAGCCTACAACCCCGGCCGGGCCGTCCGCGCCAACCCCGCGATGCTGGCCGCCGCCATCCGCCGCGAAACCGGCAAAGAAACCATCTTTACCATCGCAACCCGCGATATGAACAAGCTGGCCCTCCAATCCCTGCTACTCGGCGCCCAAATGCTGGGCCTGGAAAACGTGATAGTAGCGCAAGGCGACCCCTTCAACGCCCGCGACCTAACCCTAACCCGCCCGGTAAACGACTACCGCCCCACCGAACTAATCGCCGCCATCCGCGCAATGAACAACGGCCTAGACTTCCGGGGCAGCACACTGCGCCAACCAACAACATTCTGCATCGGCGCAACCATAGACCTAGGCCGGGGCATAGACCGCGAAGCAACCCTAGCAACCCGAAAAGTGGCCGCCGGAGCCAATTTCCTGATTACCCAACCCATATTCAACCCCAACGACGCCCACCGCTTCCGCGAAAGCTACCACCGCCACAGCGGAGCCGATATACCCGTCCCGGTATTCCACGGCCTGCAAATCCTAGAGCCGGGCAGCATACTATTCAGCAACATCCCGGACAATGTACGCAAGGAACTAGAGGCAGGCCGCCCCGGCACCAAAATCGCGCTAGAACTATACCGCCGCTTTCAAGCCGCCGGGCTACACGATATTTACCTAATGCCCCCCATCCGCCGCGGCGGCGCCCGCAACTACGCGGCGGCGCAGGAGTTTCTAGGGCGGGCCCGAGAGGAGCAATAGTAGGGAGATTCGCGTATACTTTTACACCACAAACGTACTTGGCAGCCAGCCAATCCGCAGGTTTCATTACTGGATTTGACAAGGCTGAAATAAGCGTCAGCCCATGTTGAAAATACCCAATTACTTACTCCTCGCTAGTCTCAATCTCGCGCCGTTGCAGAAACTCTTCGCGTTCCAACATTCGGAGCAAAAGTTTCATGTTGTTGATGTCATCCACTGTGAAATCCTGCCCCCTTAGATCTTTCCCGCCTCCGCTGAATTTGTCCTTGCCAATCAACCGGACGTATGCCCAATGGAGTGGCGACGAGTCATAAGTAAGCACAAATTCCCCTTTTGGCGAGCAGAACAGACCCATGAAAACAGAATTTTCGCTTTCAGCCAGTAGTAGCAGCGTCGCAGTCGCGCTGGAGTGAGACGGCGGGCGACGGCCATCCTCCAATCGTCCCATGCCTTCAATACTGAAAATCCTCTCGACTTGGTGTGGTTGAGTTGTTTCCCGAAAGTACCGGATGAGTTCGCGGATGGTTCGGTCGCGGTTCATCTTTTTCAATTCTCGAATTCCTCGATAAATGCCATAACCAACCGCGCCTGCCGCTACAGCCGGAGCAGCCACCGCAGTAGCCGCTCCGATACCGATGGCGCCACCGCCCATTGCTATTCCCACACCACCAAGCCCAGTAGCGGTTGCCGCAGCGACACTGCCAACAGCTACTCCGGCGGCAGGCGCTATGACCTCGCCTGCGTTTATTCGTTTCCGGGCTTCTTGTTCATCAATTCCGGCTTCGATAGCCGCGCCAATATGCCAAGCCGGTTTTTCACGCTGAATTGACATATTATCTCTCTACTTCAATTCTTTATAAAGGTTCCGTTTCGTTTTAGTTGATGTCTCTTACAGGGAATATCTGATGTGAGCCATATCAACTAAAACGAAACGGAACCCCCTCGAGTTCTGAGTATTTATCCTGAGCGATTGCTTGAGACCAAACGAAACTGCCCCCTACGGCGCCCACGGCACCGGCGCCAGGCTGTCCAGCGGATCCGTAACCACGTCCACCACCGCCGGCCGGCCCGACGCGAATGCCTGCTCCAGCGCCCCCTGTATATCCCCCGGCCGCTCAACGCGAATCCCGAAGCAGCCGATGGACTGGGCCACCGCCGCAAAGTTGGTGTCGGTGAACCGCCACAGGTCTTCGGGGTGGCCGCCCTCGATGCCCGCGTAGGCCCGCTCGTCGCCCCGCTGGTCTTGAGACAGGGCGCTGTTGTTGTTGATGACCGTTACCACGTTGATGTTGTTTCGCACCGCCGTCTCCAGCTCGGCTATGTGATACCAGAAGCCGCCGTCGCCGCTGAAGCACAGCACCGGACGGTCGGGCAGGGCGCACTTGGCCCCCATAGCCGCCGACAGCCCCCAGCCCAGCGACCCCGCGCAACGGATGTAGCCCTGGCCGGGGTGGTTGAGGTCAATCATACTGCCCGTCCAGATTCCGGCGTGGCCCGTGTCCGCCACCAGCATCGCGTCGGATGGCAGGAACTGCGTGATTTCGTGACACAGCCGCTCCGGTATGATTGGCACCGCCTCGGAATTGACGCGGGGGGCCACGTCTTCCCGCCATTCCCGCACCAACTGCTGCGCCCGTTCCGTCCACTGCCCGCGGGGGCCGATAGGCTCCAGGGCCTCAATCAGCCGCCGGGTGGTGGCCTTGGCGTCGCCGTGCATCGCCACTTGGGCCGGGTAGGTGCGGCCCAGCTCCGACGGGTCTATGTCAATCTGGATTACCGGAGTGCCGGGCTGCGGCACCCGCCACTCGTTGGTGACCTGGCTGCCGGTGTGACTGCCGATGTACAGCACCAAGTCGGCCTCGCCCACCACCCGGTTGGCGCACCAGCGGGAATACGAGCCGACCACGCCCACCGCCAGCGGATGGTTGTCCGGTATGGTTCCTTTGGCGTTCAGCGAAGTCGCCACCGGGATGGACAGCATCTCGGCCAACTCCACCACTTCCTGTTGCGCCCCGGACGACGTGACGCCGCCGCCGGCCACTATCACCGGCCGTTGCGCCGCCGACAGGGCCCGCGCCGCCGCCCGCACGCTTTCCGGGTCGGCCTCCGGGCGGAAAGCCGGGCGCTGCGCGAAAATGGACTCTAGCAGAATCTCAAAGTCGCCCTCGGCTTCGGTGGCGAAATCGCCGGTCATTCCCTGAATGTCCAGATGCACCGGCGCAGGCGCCCCGGTAGTGGCCTCGCGGAAGGCTTGCCGCAACAGGTGAGGCAGTTGCTCGGCGTTGTCCACCACCGCGCTGAACTTGGTGACCGAAGCGAAGGGGCGGGAATGCTCGATTTCCTGATAGGCGTTCCTATACTGTTCGTCGCTGCGCTTGTGTCCGGTCAGGGCGATGACCGGCGACAGGCCCAAGTAGGCGTCCTGCAACCCGGCGGCCAGGTTGGCGGCCCCCACCGACTGGGCCATACAGATGCCGGGCTTGCCCGAGGCGCGGGCATAGCCGTCGGCCATATACGCGGCAGCCTTCTCGCCGTGGGTAATGACCCGCTTAATGCCAATCATATCCATCTCGGCCAGCGCCCGCCGCAGGATTGCCGGCACCAGAAAAACGTGGGTAACGCCGTAAGCCTTGAGCGTGTCGGCCATAAATTTCGCGCCAGTCATACGCGCCATATCGTCAACTCCCGGTATGGAAATGGGTTTCAACGCAGAGAGCGCAGAGGACGCGCTGAGAACGCAGAGGCTATGCCGCCGGTCTGAATCCCCCGCGTCCTCTGCGTAAATCTCTGCGCCCTCTGCGATAAAGCTAAATGCCCCGCTCTTCAAACACTTCTTTGGCGACGCGGGCGGCGTTGGCGGCGGTGGGCCAGCCGCCGTAAAAGGCCATGTGGGTGATTACTTCGGAGATTTCCTCTTTGGTAACGCCGTTGTCCAGGGCGCGGCCAATGTGGCCCCGGAGCTGGTCGGTGCGGTACAGGGCGATGAGGCTGGCTACGGTAATCAGGCTGCGGTCGCGCTTGGACAGCTCAGGGCGCTCCCAAACGTCGCCAAACAGCACATTGGCGCTCAGCTCTCCCAACTTGGGCGAAATTTCGGCGGTGACGGTGCGTGCGGTAGTCATATCGCTCCCTCTCCTAATCTTATCTTCGAGGTCTGGTAATCGCTGTTCCCCGTAGGGGCGCACAGCCGTGCGCCCTTGCCCTGCCGCGCCGTGCTTTGTTTCCCGTAGGGGCGCACTGCCTGCCGTGCGCCCGCGCCTACAACTTCAATGTCTGCGCGGCGTTCCTAATTCGGCATCCCCGGCCCCCAGGTCACGCCGAACTCGGCCCGCTCGATGCGGTGGCCGGTAAAATCGGACGCCTTGACCCCGGCCAGCCAGACGGCGGCCTGCCGAATGGAGTCGGGCGGGTCCATAGGTATATGCTCCGTGCCGGGCCAGTGGCCCCGGCGGTTCATCCAAGTATCCACCTTGCCGGGGCTGAGGACGTTGACCGCGATGTTATGCGGGCGCACTTCCTCGGCCAGGCTGGTGTAGGCCCGGTCCAGGGCCGCTTTGGTCATCGAGTAGCCCACCCGCCCCGGCCGGTAGCCCTGCGACGCGCCCGAGGTGATGCAGAAAATGGAGCCGCCGCTTTTCTGCGCCATCATCGCGGGCAGAACGTACTTGCAGAGCAGAATCGGGCCGCGTATGTTGACCGCCATAGCCCGGTCCAGCAGTTCTACGTCCAGCTCGGTCACCGGCGACTCGCAGTCAATGCCCGCGTTGGACACCACCGCGTCAATGCGCCCGAAGTGTTGCAGTGTTTCCGACACCAGCCGTTGCAGGTCTTGGGCGGAAGTAACGTCGCAGGCCACTGGCAGGGCTTCCCCGCCGCCGTCGGCAATGGCGCGGGCGGTTTCGTTGATGTCCCCGGCGGCATAACGGGGATACTCCGACTGCGCCGAAACGTCGGCTACGGTGCGCGACGCCACCACCACCTGCGCCCCGGCCTCGGCCAGCGCCAGGCATATCTGCCGCCCGATGCCGCGGCTCCCCCCGGTAACTACGGCCACCTTGCCTTTAAGCGTCATTAACATTCCCCCGTTGCTGCCCCCCAACTGTCCGTCCTGAACTGGCTGCCCGGCCGTTCACCCTGAGCTTGCCGCCCGAGGTTATTGAATGATGAGCGGGTATCGCCCGGCGTGGCCGGGATGTTAGGCCGCCGGGCGGAAATAGGGCAGGGTGATGGTATCGCTCAACGCCTCGAACACCACTTCCACCGCCATTCCCACCTTAATGGTTTCGGGGGCGGGTTCGCACTGCACCAGATTAGACGGCATACGCGGCCCCTCGGCCAGCTCCACAATGACCGGCACATAGGGGGAGCGGTCGCGGAAGGGCGGCGTCGGCCCCCGATGCACGATGGCGAAGGTATGGATGACGCCCCGCCCGCTGCTCTGAATCCAGTCCGTATCCCGGGAAAAGCAGCCGGGGCAGATGTCGCGGGGGTAGAAATAGGCCGAATCGCAGGCACTGCAATGCCGCAGCCAAAGCTCCCCCTCGCGGCACTTCTCAAAGTAAAAATCCGACTCTGGCTGCGGAGTAGGCGCCGGAACCGGCGCGGGCTGCGATTGCGACTGCTGCTGCGACATATACGCTATCTCCATCTCCCTGTGCGGGGTATTGCGGCCGGGGCCGCACAGCCCCAAGCCAACGCCGCCAAGCATACGCAGACAGGCCGCGCCCGTCAAGGAACGGGGGAGCGGCCTGTGGGGGGGCAGCCGGAGTTGGGGCGCCTATCCGTTAGTTCCTACGGATTCGCGCAGGCCAGCGACCTTTTCGTTGAGGATGGCGATTTGCCGAACAAGCCCCTCGCTCATTATACCGGCGCGTTTGAGAACAGTTTCACTGTGGCCTTTGATGGTTGTGGTCAGCTTAGTGATTTCGTCCAAGCCGCCGGACTGCCTTTCGATTTCATTGATGGTCTTTTCTATGGCTTCGAAATCCGCCCCCGTTTCATTGTCTTGGGCCCTGGAGCGGGTGCAGAGGGCTTTAGCAACCGACAGCCCAGCAGACAAGAACACATCGCTGGCAGGATCTTCCGCGTCCCAGACTACCACGATGTCATTGCCGTAGCGGTTGAAAGCATCCAGCCCATCGGGGGCCGTGCGCTTGGAAAAAACAAACACGCCGATACCGGCGGCCCGGTTCTTCCTTGCATCCTCCAATTCTTCCCGCGCTTTTTGCAGATTGTAAGAAGCGTTTTCTTTGGCTTCGATGACTATTTTGGCCCCCGCTGCAACGGCTTCAGGGCCAAGCTCTATGACTGCATCGCCTTTCTTGTTGTTCCTGATTTGGCCTGTGCTGTTGCCGGTGTGTTCAGCGAAATCGCCTGCCTTTTGGCACCGCTCGCTGACGAACCCGAAAACGGCATCCTCGAAAACATTGCCGTGTTGAGTGCCCCTTTGAGATTCTTTCTTTTGGGCAACCATTGCGGCCAATGCGCTTCTCACTTCGACCTGGAAGTCCGTATTCGATTTATCCTGTTTCTCAATGACTTCCAGAAACTCCTTGCGCATCCGGGCCAGCGCGGAACTATCCTGATTCAGGTCAAACTCGCTGCTGATTTGCTTTTGGGCATTCTCGACCCGGCCTACCAGACGCGAAAGAGCTGAATCTTCCTTGTCCAGCGAAAACTCGCCGGTCACTGCGTGAATGCTTTCCTGAAGGGCCTTTCCTACATCGCCGTGATTGTTCTTCAATTCCGCCACCAGACGGCTCAGGGCGCCCTCGCCGTTGTCCAGCGAAAACTCGCGCAGGATTCGTTCCCGTTGGTCAGACAGAGTTTTTTCCGTGGCTTGGGTAAACTGGATAATCAACCCGTTGGACGCATTGGGGTCAAGAACCCGCATCATAGGGCTTTCCTTGCCGACGTGGGTCATTAGCGTTTGCGCCATCCGGGAGCTATCTCCCTCGACTTGAGCGCGGATGATACGCTCCAGTTCGCCCCCTTCTGCAACCAGCCGCTGCACCCTTTCACTAAACCGCCCGCTTTCCGGGTCGAAATAGGTTTTCAGGGAATCGCCAATCTGCTGGGTTATGCCGCGTTGATGCTCGGCAAGGGCCAAACCCATATTTTCGATGAATCGGTCGCCCTCTTGCCGCACCCGGTCGGCGTCAATCCGGCCTTGGGCCTGTTGCAGGGCAATGACGCCTATCTTCATTGCGGAGATGGCGAATCTAACCCGGTCTTCGCCTTCTTGGTATCCATTCAGTTCTTCGTATAAACTCTGGTCGGTGATAGGCAGGCATAGCTCCATCAACGCATTGACGCCGTTGGGGTGAACGCCGTTGGTCATTGCGCCATTGCCGGATATGCCGTTGGTCGTCATATATCTCTCCACGTCGTCGCGGATAACACCGCATATTGAGTTTGTGCGGTTGCGTGCCACATAATATAGCGATATATGGTAATGGAGTAAAGCGCAATGCGAATCGCGGTTATGGGCGCGGGCAGCGTCGGCGGCTACCTCGGCGGGATGCTGGCCCGGGGCGGGCATGATGTGTCGCTGATTGCACGCGGCGAACATTTGGCCGCCATACGGCAGCGGGGCCTGCGGGTGGTTCGGGATGCCGGGGAGTTTACCGTCCGTTGCGCCGCCACCGACTCCCCCGCCGATGTTGGGCCGGTGGAGCTGGTTCTGCTTACCGTCAAGACTTAAAAGTAAAAATCCGACTCCGGCTGCGGAGTAGGCGCCGGAACCGGCGCCGGAGACTGCTGCTGCGACATATACGCTATCTCCCTAACGATGGTGTTCCCAAAGACCCCTCTACCGGGGGAGAGAAGTCTGGGATAAGGGGAAACTGGAGCGGGATTGCCCCGGCCAACCCCCCCAAGAATACGCAGATAGGCCGCGCCCGTCAAGGAACGGGCGCGGCCCGCGGGAGGAGCAAGGGGCAGGCTAATACCCAACATTGTGCAGGTAGCTGCCGTGTAGTGAATCGTTATTGGGAGACTCTGTAGGCTACTTGCCCTTCCCCGCTTTCAGTTTCTCGATATAGGCAATGAGGATGTTCACCTCCGAGTAATTGATTCGTCCAGAGGCAGAGAGTTTCACCATCAGCATCCGGTAGGACTCATCGTCCAAGGGCGGTACAGGAAATTTTGGCATTTTGCCTCCAAAATATGGGCTATGGGGTGTCTGTTGCCAGTGGTGTAGGCGATATTTTGACCGCCAATATGCTGATACGCGGATTAGCGTACCGCAGTAGTAAAAAAAGAGCAACCCCCTTATTTTTGATACAGGGATGGGCCTCGATGCTGATCGGTAATAATTCCGAACTGGGAAAGGCGCACCCGCGCGGCATCATGCGAGACACCAAACTTCGCCGCTGCCCGGCTGATTAACTTCGCACATTCGCCAGACCCCATAGCCACGCTTCCAAACACCTCCCATTCCTTGAAAGCTGCGCTGACCAGCTTTTTCAGCGACGTAGTAGGCATCAGCAGGGCACCAGACATATACCCGGCTTGCCACTCCATCCAGTCGGTCTGTGATGCGCCAAGAATCCCCGCCCTTTTGCAACGCGGCCCCAATCCGTTATCCTCTCTGGGGAGGAGTGGCAGTTGGTGAAATTGCCACAGAAACCCGTGTAACTTTACGTGCCCTAGCTCATGGGTCAGGGTGGTCCTGAACCGATTGTTTCTGGGGCCAGAACTGTCTAGGTGCTCGGAAATTTTGACGGCAGGGTCTCTGTCTTTAAAAAACAGGGTCATTCCCTCCACGTCCTCTCCCTCCGGGTCGAGGTCGGCGTACTGGTCCAAATCTGAGGTGTGGTTTTCCACTAAGACCGTCAGGTCTTCCGTAGACACCGGAAAACTGACATGGCCGTATCGTTCACGCAGGAAGTCGGCTATCAAGCCCTCACTCAGGCTATCCAATTCATCTTGTTCGTAGTACGGACGCTCTGGGAATCGTCCTGTCCTGTCCTTTATCCAATTCATTGGCTGTTTCCTCTCAAATTGCGGCGGAACGTTTTCATTGCGTTGCTGATATTCTCCCTGTCCCTAGATAGCTCCAGCACGTCTGAAGAGAGCCTGCCCGCCAAGAAAAAGAGGTAGTCATCCTCCAAATCCAAAATTTTGGCAAGCTGGCCTATGATATGCTCACTAGGCGGATTGCGCCGGTCGTGCTCAATATCGTTGAGGTACTGTGCAGAAATCGCCATACCGTCCTCTTTCAGTATCTTGGCGGCAACCTCTCTCTGGCTCAGTTGCCTGCCCTTGCGGGCTTGCGTAATCACATCTCCGAAAGTCATATTTCCATTCCTTCTGGACGGCTCCAGTTCCCATCGGGCGGGTTGCCCAGAGTGGCGACGAGCCACCACAGTAGTTCGCAGTTAAGCGTATCAGCGGATTTTAAGTTTGTCAAGGGCAGCTTATCAACAAGACAAGATTGCTATGAGGGTAATTGTAATGCGAATCGCGGTTATGGGCGCGGGCAGCGTCGGCGGCTACCTCGGCGGGATGCTGGCCCGGGGCGGGCATAACGTCTCGCTGATTGCCCGCGGCGAACATTTGGCGGCCATAGGGGAGCGGGGCCTGCGGGTGGTTCGGGATGCCGGGGAGTTTACCGTCCGCTGCGCCGCCACCGATGCCCCCGGCGATGTTGGGCCGGTGGAGCTGGTTCTGCTTACCGTCAAGACTTATCAGAACGCCGTTGCCGTGCCGGAAATGGCGCCGATGGTCGGCCCCGATACTGCCGTGCTTTGCCTGCAAAACGGCGTGGACAGCTATCTGGCCCCGGCGGCGGCTTTCGGCGCCGGGCGGGTGCTGGCCGGGGCGGTCTACATCGAAGCCGGAATGCCGTCGCCCGGCGTGGTGAGCCAGGCCGGCGGCGTGGTGCGCGTGGTGTTCGGCGAACCGGACGGCCCGGAACGCCCTGCCCCGGAGGGAGAGGGCGAATTGCCGGAGCGCGGGCGGGCCATCGCCGACGCCTTCAACGCCAGCGGCGTTCCGGCGGAGCTGGCCGCCGACATACGCGCCGGGCTGTGGGCCAAGTTCCTGTTCATCGCCACTATGGCCGGCGTGACCGCTATGGCCCGTCAAACCCTGGCCGAGCTGATGCCCCGCCCTGAGTGGCGCGAGGTGGTGGTGGGCTGCCTGCGGGAAGTCGAAGCCGCGGGCCGCGCCAACGGGGTCAACTTCCCGCCCGGCATCCACGATACTACGCTGGCCTACATCGAGGACAACCTGGCCGACCTGCAAGCCTCGATGCACACCGACGTTTTGGCGGGCCGCCCGCTGGAGCTGGAAGCTCTGAACGGGGCCGTAGTCCGCGCGGGCCGGGCCGCCGGAGTGCCTACCCCCATCAACGACGTTATCTACGCGATGCTGAGGCCGCTGGCCGACGGGATTTCCTGAGCGGGAATGACCGGGCGCGGGCGGGAATGACGGGGGCGCAGCGATGGCGGCGTTGCCAGCGCGGGTTGGGAATAGCAATGGCGGCATTCTTTTGACACCTTCTTAGCCCGCCCTTAGTATGGGAAAGAAATAATCGAACCCGGAGGTTACGGCTATGGAAGCGAGTATGGTGTCCCACATCGCCATCTGTGTGCGCGACGTTGAGGCGTCCTTGGTCTTTTACCGCGACATTCTGGGCATGACGGTGGACTTTGACCAGGTTCAGGACACTACCACCGGGGGGTTGCCCAGCATCTACCAGCACGCCCGCAAGACCCGGCGCACTACCCACGTCCGCTATGGGCCGGACAAGACCGCCCCGTCGCTGGTGCTTACCTGCCACCCCGGCGAGGAACCCGACGGCGGGCCGATCAAGCTGGACCAAGTGGGAATCAGCCATATATCCTTCACTGTTCCCGACGTCAAGGCTCTGGCCGAGGAGCTGACCGGCAAGGGCGTCGAGCTGGCGGCCCCGCTGGAAGCATTCACCGCCCCCGATGGGCGGGTCAGCAGCATCTTTGTATACGACCCCGACGGCATTCTGGTGCAGTTCGATGACCATGGTTAACCGGCGGGGGCTAACCGGCCGGGGGCTAACCGGCGGCTAATGATGTTTCCCAAAGGATGTATCTGATGACTACCGCCCGGCAGGAACAGTCAAGCCACGCCGACCGCCACGACCTAGACAAGCTGGCCCGCTGGAAAGCCGGGCTGGACGCGCCGGACATCCTGAGTTCGTCGAAGGACGGCGTGGCGGCCGGGTTCCCGGTGTGCGCCGTCTTTCTGGTGTCGCCGGAAGACCGCGCCGCCCATGACATTTTCCGGCGCTACCGCTCGGCTTTCGAGGAGCTGGGCGGCGGCTTTCACCATTTGGTGATTTTCGGGCAGCACGGAATCTCAACCACGCTGACGGTGTTCTTGGCCGAGCTGGGGTTGGAACCGGGCAGCGTTCCGTTGCTGGCCGTTGTGCCATTGGATGTAGCCGGGGACGTAACCGGGGACATAGCCGGGCCGCCGGACGGGGCGGGGCGCGTCTGCTGTCTGAACTTGCCCAAAGGGGAGCGGGATGGGGAGTTGGACGATTCGCAAAGCTGGGGAACCGCCCTTGAGTTGATTCGCGCGGCGGCTGCCGGAACCGCGCCCCGGCCTATACCCCTCGAGGGTGTGGTTGGGGCCGTCGGGGGCGCCTTTCGCTGCGGCTCTCTGGCCGGGGCGGTGGACAGCGTTCTGGAGCGGCTGGGCGGCGCGGAGTAGGGGCGGGTTCCCGCCTTCGCGGGAATGACGGGGTTTCGCGGGAGTGACGGGGTTTCGGTGTAATGATGGGTTTAGGGTGATTGACTGGATTTCGCTGTAATGATGGGGTTTCGCTGGAGTGACGGCGTTTCGGGGGAGTGACGGATTTTGACGCAAGGGCGGGTGGGACGCCGGGCGGGCGGCCTTTGCCTGCGGGCGGGGTTTATAGTGCGGCGTTGGCAATTGCCCATATTCCCCAGGCGGCCAGCAGGATGCCGGTGGCGCGGCTTACCCACTCGCCCATCGGCGCGATTTTTTCGGCCAGCACGAAGGCGGCTAGGGCGGCGATCCATAGCAGGTTCATCACGCCCAGCACGAACAGCAGCAGCATCAGCGCCCAGCAGCAGCCTAGGCAGAACGCGCCATGCTCCAGTCCCATTCGCAACGCGCCCCGGCGTCCTTCCCGCCACGAGGTCATCAGGAATCCCATTGGGGTGCGGCATTGCTTGAGGCAGGCGTACTTCAGCGGGCTCCACTGGAACGCTCCGGCGGCCAGTAGCAGCGCCCCGCCCAAGTACCCGCTGGTGGATGCGCCCATCATCGAAGACAGCAGCGATGCTTGGTGCAGGCCCCAGTTGCCCAGCGTCGCCGCCAAGGCGAAGGCCGTCCAGACGATGACGTATCCGGCAAGGAAAACCCCGGTAGGCACATAGGGCGCTTCCCGCTCCCGCCGCTTGCGGTTGACTGCGGCGAACATCACCAGCATCGGCGCGGCGGAGGGGGCCATCATCGCCAGCATCATCACTGCCCACATCAGGAACATCAGGCCGAAGTCGGCGGCGCTCCACGAGCGCGTATCGGCCATCGCCATGCCCATACCCATATCGCCCATACCCGCGCCGGTTCCGGCCAAGTAGACCATATAGGCCCAGGCGATGGCGGCGATAACGATGATGGCGGCGACTACGATGGCCCGGTCGCGGCGCAACGCCCGCTCCAGGGCCGAGGGAGCAGCAGGGGCGGCGGCTGGGTTGTGCGGGCGGCCGGTCGTCAAGGGATTGAACGCTCCTGGGGGCTGTCTTTCGCTTGCCGGGACGTTAGGAATGATAGACGGCTTGCTTAGGAATGATAGATAGCGGAAATAGATTCGCAGTATACAGCATCGCACGCTTCGTCTACGGCTAGGGGTGGAGCGTATTTTCGGCGGGGGGCCTGGGGTTCGCGCATAGGGGGGTTGCCTCTGGGGCTCAGGATTTTTTGATTTTCACGGACATTTTCGGACATTTCTGGACATTTGGGCTGTTGGGTTGGGCGGAATTTTTTGATTTCTCTCCCATTTCCCCCCATTTTCTCCCATTCTTGGGTTGGTGGCTGGATTTTTGATTTCTCTGCCGTTCCGGGTTGGCAGCCGGGTTGGGGCGGGTTGTTTGGGGTGGGCGGTTATTCAGGTATTATGTTAGTGGGGCGCAATCGGGGTTGGCAAGGGGCAGGTGTCAGGAAATTGCGGGGGTGGGTGGGGGGAGTTGTCGGCCTGGGGGTGAAGGGTTGGGTTGGGGTGCAGGTTTTGATGGCGACTTTCTTAGAAGGGGCTTGTTGCCCAAGGTGGGATTCTTCGCTTTGCTCAGAATGACAGACGGGGGGGATTTTTTAATCGTCTTGTACGGGCCTGGGGGTGGTGATTGGGCGGGGGGAAGGGTCTTGTTGCCGGGGGTGGGATTCTTCGCTTTGCTCAGAATGACAGGTAGTTGCTCGGAATGACGGACAGTTGATTAGAATTACGGACGGGGGACGCCCCCACCCTAACCCTCCCCCTCCGGGGGAGGGGATTTTTAATCGTCTTGTACGGGTCTGGGGGTGGTGATTGGGCGCGGGTGGGTGATTGGGCGGGGGGAAGGGGCTTGTTGCCAGGGGTGGGATTCTTCGCTTTGCTCAGAATGACAGGTAGTTGCTCAGAATGACAGGTAGGGGGAGGGGATGGTTGCTTGGGGTGGTGGGGGATTTCGTGATGGTTGCGGGGGGGGGATTGCGCTTGACCCGTGATTGCGCTTGACCCTATGTTGAGTAGTGCTATAATTCAGGCCGCAGGAGGTGGGCAATTGGAAGCATTTGATTTTGTAGCTCCGAAGAGTATCGAGGCGGCGGTTTCGATACTGAATGAGAATGGCGATCGGGCCAGGATTATCGCCGGCGGCACCGACATCCTCGTGATGATGCGGGCCGGGCGGCGGCTGGCCGATGTGGTGCTGGATGTGAAGGGCATCCCTGAACTCGATGAAATGTCCTACAGCCCGGAAGGGGGACTGACCCTGGGCGCAGCCGTGCCATGCTATCGCATATACCAGGACGAGGCCATTTCTGCGGCCTATCCGGGGCTGGTTGACGCGGCGTCGCTGATTGGCGGCATCCAGATTCAGGGGCGGGCCAGCATCGGCGGCAACCTGTGTAACGCCGCGCCCAGCGGCGACTCCATACCGGCGGTCATCGCGCTGAACGGCGTCTGCAACGTCGCCGGGCCCAACGGAACCAGGCAGATAGCCGCGGAGGATTTCTGCACCGCGCCGGGCCAGAACGCGCTGCAACAGGGGGAGATGCTGGTTTCAGTATCCTTTCCCGCGCCCGTCGCCAATTCGGGCGCCAATTACCAGCGGTTCATTCCGCGCAACGAAATGGACATCGCCGTGGCCGGGGTGGGCAGTTCGGTAGTGCTGGACGCCTCGGGGGAGAATTTCGTATCGGGCCGGGTGGCGCTGGCCTCGGTTGCGCCTACGCCGGTGTTTTCCCGGGCCGCGGGGGACAGCCTGGCGGGCAAGCCGGTTTCCGACGAGGCGATTCGGGAGGCTTCGGAGCTGGCGATGGCCGACGCCGTACCCATTAACGATATGCGCGGCACCATCCGCCAGCGGATTCACCTTATCGGCGTGTTGACGCGCCGCACTCTCAATAACGCTGTCGAGCGGGCCAGGGGAGGCTAGAGGATGCCCGGAGTTGTTCACGTTCAGGCAAAAATTAACGGCGAGGACACCAACTTTCTGTGCGAGCCGCGTCAGAGCTTGCTGGAAGTGCTGCGGGATGTCCTCGGTATGACCGGCACCAAAGAGGGATGCAACGACGGCAACTGCGGCGCCTGCACTGTTGTGCTGGACGGGCGCATCGTTGACTCCTGCCTAGTGCTGGGCGTCGAAGCCCAGGGCCGGGAGGTACAGACCATTGAGGGGATGGCCTCGCCCGGCGGGTTGCACCCGTTGCAGCAGTCTTTCTTGGAGAACGCCGCGTTGCAGTGCGGCATCTGCACTCCCGGTTTCCTGCTGGCGTCCCGCGCTCTGCTGGACGCCGAACCGGACGCCGACGAGGGGCGGATTCGCCACTGGCTGGCCGGGAATCTGTGCCGTTGCACCGGCTACGACAAAATCGTCCGCGCCGTGATTCAGGTCAGCACCGCGCCGGAAAAGTAACCGGCGGCATTTCAAGCGGATTCAAGGCAATTCAGAAAGGCGGCTCTCAACCGGGCCGCCTTTCCGATATAACCCTTATAACCCTGTCGTCGTTCCCGGACTTACGGGAAACATTACCGCCACGGCTTTCCCCAAGGGGGAGATTTTGCCAGTACAGAGGTGACCGGCAGTGACTCTATCGAATCAAGTTCTTTCCGAAGTGGAATACAACGTCGTCGGCAAGCGCCCGGTGCGCCCCGACGGGGTGGACAAGGTGACGGGACGCGCCCAGTATGGCGCGGATGTCAAGCTGACCGGGCTGCTTCACGCCAAGGTGCTGCGTAGCCCGCATCCTCACGCCCGCATCCGCTCCATAGACACCGGCAAGGCCGAGGCGTTGCCCGGCGTCAAGGCGGTTATCACGGCCAAAGACCTGCCCTTTGCCGCTTTGTCCAGAGAGGAGCTGGGCGGCGATTACAACCGGCTGAAGTTCGCATCCGACCATATGCTCGCCAGCGACAAGGTTCTGTACAAGGGACACCCGGTTGCCGCGGTCGCGGCGGTCAACGCCCATGTGGCCGAGTCGGCATTGGCGCTGATTGAGGTTGATTACGAACCGCTGGAGGCGGTGGTTGACGTGCGGGCGGCGATGAGGGATGACGCGCCGCTGCTCCACGCGGAATTGCGGACTTCCTCGATGGGCGAGATTGGCGACAAGCCCAGCAACGTGGCCGCTCATCTGAGCTATGAGAAGGGCGACGTGGAGCAGGGGTTCGGCGAGGCCGACGTGGTTGTCGAGCGGGAGCTTACCACGGCGTCGGTGCATCAGGGCTACATTGAGCCGCATAACTCTACGGCTTTTTGGAACACCGACGGGCAGCTTAACCTGTGGACCAGCACTCAGGGGGCTTTTGCCGTGCGGGCCGCGGTGGCCGATGTGCTGCGGCTGCCGGTGTCGCGCATCAAGGTTACGCCGATGGAAATCGGCGGCGGGTTCGGGGGCAAGATTACGGCCTATCTGGACGCCATCGCCGCCACGCTGTCCCAGAAGGCTGGCGCTCCGGTCAAGCAGTTGATGACTCGCGCCGAGGTGTTCGAGGCGTCGGGGCCGGCCCCCGGTTCGTGGATGAAGGTCAAGGTGGGGGCCAAGAACGACGGCCGCCTGACTGCGGTGCAGTTGGAGGTGGCGATGGACGCCGGGGCCTACCCGGGTTCGCCGGTGATGCAGGCGATGACCTGCGCCTTTGCCTGCTACGACGTGGAGAACGGCAAGGTGGACGGCTACGATGTGGTGGTCAACAAGCCGAAAACAGCGGCCTACCGCGCCCCCGGCTCGCCGCAGGCCGCCTTTGGCGTCGAGACGGTGATGGACGAATTGTGCCAGCAGCTTGGGCTGGATCCCATAGATTTCCGGCTGCTCAACGCGGCCAAGGAAGGCACCCGGCGCATTGAGGGCCCGGTGGCCCGGCGCATCGGTTTTGTGGAATGCCTGGAGGCGGCCCGCGACCATGACCACTACCGGACGCCGCCGGAGGGCGAGAATAGCGGCCGCGGGGTGGCCGCCGGTTACTGGATGAACCGCGGCTTCCAGTCCAGTTGCGTCATTACGGTCAACTTCGACGGCACTGTCAGCCTGATTATGGGGTCGGTGGACATTGGCGGCACCCGCGCATCCATCGCGCAGCAGGCCGCCGAAACGTTGGGCATCGCATACGAGGACGTCAAGCCTATGGTGGTGGATACCGACTCCATCGGCTTTACCTTTATAACCGGCGGCAGCCGCACGTCCTTTGCCACCGGGCTGGCGGCCATTGAAGCCGCCGAGTCGGTGAAGGCGCAGATGGTGTCCCGCGCTGCCAAGATCTGGGACGCCGCCGAGGATGACGTGGAGTACGCGGACGGGGCGGTGCGCCACAAGTCCGACCCGGAGCTGCGTCTGGGGTTCAAGGATCTGGCCCGCCAACTGGCTACCACCGGCGGCACGGTGGCCGGCCAGTCCAACGTTGACCCGGCCGGCGAGGGCAACTCTTACGCCGTCCATTTGGCCGATGTGCAGGTTGACCCGGACACCGGGAAGACCGAGGTGACTCGCTACACCGCGATTCAGGACGCGGGCAAGGCGGTGCATCCCAGCTATGTCGAGGGGCAGATACAGGGGGGCGCGGTGCAGGGCATCGGCTGGGCCCTCAACGAAGAGTATTACTTCGACAACAGCGGGCGGATGATGAACCCGACTTTCTTGGATTACCGGATGCCTACTTCGCTGGATTTGCCGATGATTGACACGGTAATCGTCGAGGTGGCGAACTCCGGCCATCCCTACGGGGTGCGGGGGGTGGGCGAGGTGCCGATTGTCCCCCCGATGGCGGCCATCGCCAACGGCATCCACGAGGCCACGGGCCTGCGGCTCCGCAGCCTGCCGATGACTCCGGGCAAGATACTGGAAGAGCAGTGGGAGCGGAACGGGGGCTAGTACGCTGGCAGCGGTTTTGTTCTGCCGGGGCGGGTTTCATGCCCGCCCCGCGCGGTTTTTGGGAAGACCCGGGGTTGCTCTAGGCACTTGAATCGCTGCCGACGGAAATGTAATCTGAAACGCGAGTTGCTTTCCGGTTTTTGTTGTCGGGCGGCGGCGAATCGTTGTTTCGGGAGGGTGGCCGTGGCGAAAGTTTACATTCCTACTATGCTGCAAACGCTGACCGGCGGCGTCAAGCAGATTGAATGCCAGGGCCGCAACGTCCGGCAGATAATTGACGGGCTGGAGGCCCAATATCCCGGCATCAAGGCCCGGCTGGTGGAAGACGGCGAAATACGCTCCAATCTGGCCGTCGCCATAGACGGCGATGTTGCCCGTATGGGTATGCTGGAGCGGGTGGGCGAAACCAGCGAGGTTCATTTCGTCCCCGCCATCGGCGGCGGTTAGCCCGGCGGCGGGTTAATTGACTGGCAAGAACGGGGCCGCTTACAATACCCGCGGCATTGACACTCGCAGCATTGGCATCCGGCGTCTCCGGCGAGGGTTGGGCGGGGGGCGTTATTCCAGCGCAACACACGGGCGGTGATGACAGAGAAAACGCCTTCCAAAGTAGAGAGCCTAGTTTCCTCGGGCGGAGTGGTGTTCCGTGATAGCGGCGGGCGCCTTGAAACTGTTTTGTGCGGGCGCTTTCAGACGCCCGGCCCGGTGCGCTGGAGTCTGGCGAAAGGCACGCCCGACCCCGGCGAAACGCTGGAGCAGACGGCCCTGCGCGAGGTGCGGGAGGAGACGGGGCTGGAGGTTGAGCTGGGCGCTTCGCTGGGCAGCATCGAATACTGGTTCGCCGACCGGGATAACGATGTCCGGTATCATAAGACGGTGCATTTCTACCTGATGTCGCCGGTGGGCGGCCATATAGACCAGCACGACCCGGAGTTTGACGTGGTTCAGTGGTTTGGGGTTGACGAAGCACTGGACGCTATGGCCTATGGCAACGAGGCCGGTGTGCTGCGCCGGGCGGTTGCCGTTATCCAGTCAGGACAAGGATAAGGCGGTTATGGTTGAACTCAAGGGCGCAAAAGTGGTGCTGCGGGACAAGCGGATTGAAGACGCCGAGAAGGATTACCGCTGGCGCAGCGACCCGGAAATCGCCCGTCTTGACGCGGCCTATCCCTTGAATATGTCCTATGAACGCTATCTGAAGCTGTTTCAGGACCAGTTGCGCTATCCCACCCCCGGCTCGCACCACTTCGGCACCGACGCCGCCGACGGCACGTACATCGGCAACTGTATGTACTATGACCTCGACAGCATCAAGCGCGAGGCGGAGCTGGGCATCGTCATCGGCGACCGCGATTACTGGAGCAATTCCTACGGCTATGACGCAGTGACTACGCTGCTGGACTATATGTTTTCCGAGATAGAGCTGAGGCGAGTCTATCTGCATACGCTGGACTGGAACGAGCGGGCCCAACGCTGCTTCGCCAAGTCGGGTTTCCGGCCGGTGCGCAAGGTGCGGCGGATGGCGCATGATTTCATACTGATGGAAGTGCTGCGCGATGACTGGCTGGAAACATCGGAGAAGCGGCTGGCCGCCCGCTTCGGGGCGCCGGGTTCCGGCGCTAACGGCAACGGGCCGGTTGCTGACGCGAGTACGGATACGCCTGCGAGTACGGCTGCCGCGCCCGCCGCAGAATCACCCAAGCCACGGCTGCGGTCGGTGTTTCCGCGCTCCGGGCCGGATTAGTATGGCTATTTCGTTACTGACGCCTATCCGTCATTCCCGCTAAGAGGGATTGTCTGAATCAGGATTTTCGGGATTATGGGATTATCAGGATTCCGGGCCATCCGTCATTTCCGCGTGGGCGGCGTTCAGCGCGTTGGGTAGGGTGATGGCGCCGGTGTAGAGCGCCCGGCCTACGATTACGCCCTCGACGCCGGTTTGGGCGAGGTTGCGGATGTCCTCTATTGAGGCTACGCCCCCGGAGGCCAGCACCGCCATTCCCGTTTCTTGGGCCAGTTGGGCGCTGGTGGTTAGGTCGGGGCCGGTGAGCATTCCGTCGCGGGCGATGTCGGTATAGAGCAGCCGGGCTACGCCTAGCCCGATCATTTGTTGCGCCATTTCCAGCACGGTGATTTGGCCGGATTCCGTCCAGCCCTGCACTGCTACGGTGCCGTCGCGGGCGTCCACGGCCACCACTACCCGTTGGCAGCCCTGCTCCCGGCACAGGTCTGCCACCATCGCGGGGTTGCGCACCGCCGCCGTGCCGATGACTACGCGCTCCACGCCGGTATCCAGCCAGGCGCGGGCGGTGGCGGCGTTGCGAATGCCCCCGCCCACTTGCACCGGAATGTCCAGCGCGGCGACGATGGCGGCGATGATTTCTAGGTGCGCAGGTTCGCCGGTGGCCGCGCCGTCTAGGTCTACCAGATGCAGCCGCCGCCCGCCTTGCTCCTGCCAGTGCCGGGCCATAGCCAGCGGGTCGTCGGAAAACACGGTTTCCCGCGCAAAGTCGCCCTGGTGCAGCCGGACGCACCGCCCGCCGCGCAAGTCAATGGCCGGGATTACTTCCATATTGTTTCTTAGTATCCTCTATGAGCAAAAGGAAGGGTCTTACCGCCCGGGGCGGGGTTCTTCGCTTTGCTCAGAATGACAGATAGTTTGCCCTGAATGACAGACGGTTTGCTCAGAATGACAGACAGGGGGTGGTTAGGGATGGGGCGTTCCTCGGGATTTTTCCGCTGCCATTGCTACGAAGTTGCGGTAGATTCGTAGCCCTACTGCGCCGCTTTTTTCGGGGTGAAACTGGGTGGCTACTATGCCCTTTTGGGCGTAGACGCTGCAAAAGGGCAGGCCGTACTCGGTTGTTCCTAGTACCCCGGCGGAGTCCGCCGGTTCCGCATAGTAGCTGTGGACGAAGTAGAAATAGCTGTTGGAGTCAATGTCGGACAACGCCTGGTGGTTGGCGTTCAGCGTTACGCTGTTCCAGCCCATGTGCGGGATTTTCAGCGTTGGGGGCGGGGTTCCGTTGAATCCCGTGCCGCCGGATGTGGTGGGGGGCAGGCGTTTGACGCGGCCGGGGACTATGCCTAGGCAGGGGGCTCCGCCCTCTTCGTCGGTCCAGTCCAGCAGCAGTTGTAGCCCTAGGCAGATGCCTAGGAAAGGACGCCCGCTGAGGGCGAACTCTCGCAGGGGCTCTACCAGCCCGCGTTGTTGCAGGGCGGTCATCGCCGCCGGGCCGGAGCCTACGCCGGGCAGGGCCACTGCGTCGGCGTTGCTCAAATCTTGGGGGTCGCCGCTTACCAGCGGGGCTACGCCGCAGGATTCCAGCGCCCGCGAAACGCTGCGCAGATTTCCTGACTCGTAATCAACTACGACTAGCTTCATTTCGTCCTTTGGGGGGTTGGGGTTGTTTTGCGGCTGATTGGGTAACTTGCCAGCGGGACGCCCCCACCCTAACCCTCCCCCGGAGGGGGAGGGGATTTCGTAGTTTTCTCCCTACGCCCGTTGTCTGGTGGCGCGTTCTATTGGGCGGGACGTTCCCACCTAACCATCTCCCGTAGGGGGAGGGGATTTCGCGATTTTTTCTTACGCCCGTTGGCCGGTGGCGCGTTCTATGGGCAGGTCGCGGTCTTCGTAGCGGGCGGCTACGAACAGCAGGTCGCCTAGGCGGTTCAGGTAGGATAGCAGGAGTTCGTTGGTTAGCAGGCCGGCTTCGCCCATTGCTACTACGCGCCGCTCGGCGGTGCGGATTACGCAGCGGGCCAAGTCCATTGCCGCCGACGCCGGAGAGCCGCCGGGCAGGATGAATACCTTGGGCATTTCCATATCCTGCTCCAAGGCGTCTATGGCCTGCTCTAGGCTTTCCACCATCTCCGGGGTGACCGGCGCGAAATGTTGCTGGAACAGCTCGTACTTGCCGGGGTCGGTGGCCAGTTCGGCGGCCACGGTGAATAGTTCGCTTTGCAGGCGGCGCAGCAGTTCCTTTACCCGGTCATCGCCGGACATTGCCCGGGCCAGCCCCATAGCGGATACGGCTTCGTCAGTGATGCCGTAGGCTTCGGTGTGGGGGTTGTTCTTGGAAATGCGCCCGCCGTAGAGCAGGCTGGTTTCTCCCTTGTCGCCAAATTTAGTGTAGACCCGTTTGCGGTATTCCCCGGATGTTGAAGTGGACACAGGCGTCACCTACTCAAGCAGGGTGGATGGCCCACCGGGCACTTACCGATTTTAGCACAGGGGATTGCCGGAAACACGCGGGGGTTGGCTGCGGCAGGCTGGGCCCTTTTTGTCTGAATCAGGATTTACCGGATTATGGGATTTGCAGGATGGGCGAAATCCTGTTTGTCACCCTGAGCGAAGCGAAGGGTCTTGCCGCCCAAGGCGAGATTCTTCGCTACGCTCAGAATGACAGGGGCGGGCGGAATGGCGGGGGCGGGCGGAACGGCGGGGGATTTCGATTTTTTGTCTGAATCAGGATTTACCGGATTCGAGGATTTTCAGGATGGGCGAAATCCTGTTTGTCACCTTGAGCGAAGCGAAGGGTCTTACCGCCCAAGGCGAGATTCTTCGCTACGCTCAGAATGACAGGGGCGGGCGGAATGACAGGGGCGGACGGAATGGCGGGGGTGGTGGGACGCCCCCACCCTAACCCTCCCCCGGAGGGGGAGGGAATTTCGTTATTTGGGTGTTTATCAGATTGGCGGTAAGGTGTTATTGTGGATATAGCCGCTAATTTGCGGCGGCTTGCAACAATACCGAGGTGATGGCTATGCCTAATGAAGTTCGCGTTATTGGGGTTGGGGGTATGCCGGAGCTGCGGCCCGGCGATGATTTGGCCGGTCTGATGATGGACGCGGCGGCGGCTCAAGGCACGCCCATTGAGGAGGGGGATGTGCTGGTGGTTACGCAAAAGGTGATTTCCAAGGTCGAAGGCAAGGTGATGAGCATTGAGGGGGTGGAAGCCTCGCCGCTGGCGGTGACCATCACCGAGGGTCACCGGCGCGACCCGCGGCATACGGAGATGATACTGCGGGAAGCCCGCCGTATCGTGCGGATGGACCGGGGGGTAATCATCGCCGAAACCAAGCACGGTTTCTTTTGCGCCAACGCCGGGATAGACGCATCCAACATCCCCGGCGACAAGACCATAGCGTTGCTGCCCGACGACTCGGACGCTTCGGCCCGGGGCATCCGCGACGCGGTGCTGGCGCGGCTGGGGGTGAATGTGGCGGTGGTGGTGTCGGACACTTTTGGCCGCCCCTGGCGCAACGGCGCGGCCAACGTGGCTATCGGCGTGGCCGGTATGGATCCGCTGCTGGACTATGTGGGGTCGCTGGACGCCTACGGCAATGTGTTGCACACTACGCAGATTGCCGTGGCCGACGAACTGGCCGCCACCGCCGAGCTGGTCACCGGCAAGGCCCTGGGCATTCCGGTGTCTATCATCCGCGGCTACGCCTTTGAGACGCTGGAGGACGCCAGCATCCAGCGGCTGCTCCGCTCCGGCGAGCGCGACCTGTTCCGGTAGGGGTTAATCGCAGAGGGCGCAGGGGGCGCAGAGATTCGATTTTAATTATCGTCTGCGCTCTTTGCGGCCTCGGTGGTTAAGCCGTATTCCCATAGGGATAGCTGGCGGACGGCGTTGGCTTCGGCGAAGTTGCTTACGCCGACTCCCAGCAGGCGGAAGGAGCGGCCGGGGGTAAGCTCGGCGGCCAGCAGGCGCCAGGCGGTTTCGCGGATGGGCGCGGCGTCGCTGGACGGGGCGGGGAGGGTGGTCTGTCGGCTGAAAGTGGCGAAGTCGGCCAGCCGCATTTTCACGGTGACCGTGCGCCCTTGCAGTCCTTTGCGCTCTAGGCTTCCGGCCACGCCGTCGGCCAACGCTTCCAGCACCCGGCGCAGTTCCGCGCGGTCGCTGAGGTCGTTGGGGAAAGTGGTTTCCGAGGAAACCGATTTGGTGACGCGCTCGGTATGCACCGGCTCATCGTCGAGGCCGACGGCCCGCTGGCGGACGCTTTCCGCCCGCTGCCCGAATACCCGGGCGAACCAGTCCGGCGGCTGGGCGGCCAGGATTCCGATGGTGTCTATGCCCTCGGACTTCAGCCGCTCGGCGGTTTTGGGGCCGATGCCCCACAGCTTGCCCACGGGCAGCGGGGCCAGAAACCCGGGTTCATCGCCCGGCGGCACTACCACCAGCCCGTCGGGTTTGTCTAGGTCGGAGGCGATTTTGGATACCGACTTGCTTACGCTGACGCCCACGGAAACGGTAAGGCCGGTTTCGTCCTTTACCCGGCGTTTCAGCTCTAGGGCCACGCCCAGTGGCCAGCGGCCTTCCGCTTGGTTGACCGCCGCGCTGATGTCCAGATACGCCTCGTCCAGAGAGAGCGGCTCCACCAGTTCGGTGAAACTGCGGAAAATGTCCATCACCCGGCGCGACATTTCGCGGTAGCGGGTAAAGCGCGGCGCTATGACGATGCCTTGGGGGCAGTTGCGGACGGCGGTACGCATAGGCATAGCCGAGCGCACGCCGAATTGGCGGGCTTCGTAGGACGCCGTAGCCACCACGCCGCGGTTTTCGGGGCGTCCGCCGACCAGCACCGGCTTGCCGAGCAGTTCCGGGTTGTCCAACTGCTCCACGGCGGCGTAAAAGGCGTCTAGGTCGGCGTGAATGATGTGCTTCATAAGTAATCAACGGGCGGCAATTCTTGCCTGCTTTCATTTTAGCCGCCGGGTTGCGCCTTTGTCTGAATCAGGATTTTCAGGGTTAAAGGATTTGCCGGATTGGGGAATATTGATTCGGACAAGCACGCCGCCCGGCCAATTCCGGCGTAGCGCCTGCCGCGCTGCCGCGCTACAATGGCAGGGTTACGCTACCAACCGGGTAAAGACGGGGAAAACCGGCAGGAGGCAGTATGCCGACTATTCTTGAGGACTATATCGCCAAGCATCCGGGTTCGGCGCAGCGCTATCAGGAAAGCGTCGCTGTCTTTCCCGGCGGGGTCACCCACGATACGCGCTACGCGACGCCCTTTCCGCTGTTTATGACCCACGGCTCCGGGCCGCGCAAGTGGGACGTGGACGGCAACGAATACGTGGATTATGTGTCGGGCCACGGCGCGTTGTTGCTGGGGCATTCGCACCCGGCCATCGCCGAGGCCGTTTCGCGGCAGATTCAGCGCGGCACCCACTTGGGCGCGTCCACCGACGAGGAGCTGCGCTGGGCCAGGGCGATCAAAGCGTTGATGCCGTCCATCGAAAAGCTGCGTTTCCACAGCTCCGGCACCGAGGCGACGCTGATGGCGATGCGGCTGGCCCGCGCTTATACCGGCAAGAGCAAGGTAATCAAGTTGCAAGACCATTTCCACGGCTGGCACGACTACGCTATGGCCGGTTCCGACCGCTCCGCGCCGGGCATCCCGCAGTCCAGCTTGGGGACGATGGTGATTGTTCCGGCGGGCGACCTCCCGGCGGTGGAGGACGCGCTGGCCAAGGACAATGACATCGCAGCTCTGATTCTCGAACCTACCGGCGCCCATTACGGCCAGCTTCCCTACGATACGCCCAACTACCTGAAGGGGCTGCGGGAACTCACCGCGCAGTACGGGGTCATCCTGATTTTCGACGAGGTGGTCACCGGATTCCGGGCCTCGCCCGGCGGGGCGCAGGTGCGCTACGGCGTATCGCCCGACCTGACTACGATGGCAAAGATAGTGGCGGGCGGGCTGCCCGGCGGCGCGGTGGGGGGCAAAGCCGACATCGTGGATATGATTGCCCACCGGGGCGACCCGGAATGGGACAATTCCCGCCGCGTCTACCATCCCGGCACTTTCAACGGCAACCCGCTGTCCGCCGCCGCCGGAGCCGCGGCGCTGGAGCTGATTGCGGCGGAACCGATTAACCAGCGGGCCGACGAAATGGCGGCCCGGCTGAAGGCAGGACTGAACGAAGCACTGGGGCGGCTGGAAATCCCCGGGCACGCTCACGGCATCGCTTCGATGATTCACGTGGTACTGGCCGACTGCGACTGCGACCGGGGGATATGCACAATGTCCCACTCGCAGATTGCCAGCGTCACGGCGTCGCCCGCGGTCACCGCGATGAAGCGCGGCCTACAGAACCGGGGGGTGGACATAATGGGCCGCGACGCTTTCCTAGTATCCGCCACCCACAGCGAGGCCGACATTGACCAGACCATCGGGGTGTTCGGGGAAACGATGGCAGCAGTGCGGGCGGAGGGGCTGATTTAGTAGGGGGCGTTTCCGTCTGAATTAGGATTTGCCGGATTGGAAAATTCTGAAAATACCATAATCCGGTAAATCCTGATTCAGACAATTGAGACGATTGCGAAATTCCCCTTTGTCACCCTGAGTTGTCCCTTGTAACTCTGAGCGATCCCTTGTCACCCTGAGCGGAGCGAAGGGTCTCACCGCCCAAGTCGAGATTCTTCGCTTCGCTCAGAATGACAGGCGCTTTGCTTAGAATGACAGGCAGGGGTTTTCGTTGGCTAGTCGGCGATAATCAGCACTACGACGCCGTCGGCTTCCGCCCGGCGGAGGTCAGTGTCCTTGATGCTGTTTCCCACGACGGCTGCTACGGCTGGGCAGTCCATAATCTGAGCTAGAATGTTGGCCCGCTCCAGGGCCCGTTGGATGTCGCGCCATTCCAGCGTGATGGAGACTTCCACCGCTGCCGCGCGGGGCTGGCCGGTGTTCAGGTCGGTGCCGTATAGCACATAGTCGGCCAGTTGCAGCGAATCGGTTTGCGCCATGGTAACGATTCCGGCCGCTCTGCCATCTATGGCGGCTTCAATCAGGGTTTCGTAATCCGTGGTGGTCTCGCCCAGCAACACTTTGGCCCGGCGGATGTTCAGATCCGAGTGGGCCTTGCTGCGGATGAAGCGGCTGACGTGGCGCTCGTATTTTTCGCCCAGCAGGTTGCCTAGCTGCCCGATAATCCAGTTGACTTTATTTTCTAGGGCGGCAACCCTGTCGGCTAGATCGATAACTGCGTTGGCTAACCTGCTAACTGTGGTGGTCAGTTGGTCAACTGTGGTGGTCAATTGGTCAACCCTGTCAGTCAATTGGTCAACCCTGGTGGTCAGTCGGTCAACCCTGTCGGCCAGTCGGTCAACCCTGTCGGCCAGTTCGCCGTACATTTCGGCCAGCCGGTCAACTTTGGCGACCAGTTCGCCGTACAGCTCGAACAGCCGGTCAACTTTGTTGGGGAGCAGCAGGAATTCCTCGGTCAGCATTGCCCGCAGCAGGACGGGCTTTAGCTCCGGGTTGGCGTTTAGCTCTGCGATGATGCGGGCTACGGCGGTATCGGGCTGGGGTTCTACGTTAGTAGTCATAATGATTGGGCGGCTCCTGTGGGATTGGTTTTATTGTACCCGATTGCGGTATGGGCTGCCTATCGGAAATCCAGTGTCTTGCCCGATGGGGTGCGGCGCCTGCGGCGGCGGCGCAGTTCTGTTAAAATCCTTTTGGCCCGCGCTTGATTGCGGGATTGGCAGTATTCCGGGAGGTGGTTTGATATGCCTTCGTTTACCGACAAGCTGACAGTCAACGGCTCGGAAATGGATATGTACGCGGCGGTTCCCAGCGGCGGCACCGCGCCTTACCCGGCGGTGGTCATCGCCTTTCACGTGGGCGGGCTGGACGAGTTCGACAAGGTTATGGCCGACCGGCTGGCCGAGGCGGGCTATGTGGCGGTGGTGCCGGACCTGTTCCACCGATTCCCGCAGGAGGCGCTGGACGGCCCGCGGCTGGAGCGGCTGAATTACCTGAACGACCCGGACATCATCGCCGATATGAACGCCGCGGCGGATTTTCTGGTCGCCAATCCCCACGTGGACAGCGACCGCATCGGCGTGACCGGCTTCTGTATGGGCGGGCGCATTGCTTGGATGATGGCGGCGGCCAACCCCATTTTTAAGGCTACCGCGCCTTTCTATGGCGGCAACATTATGGGCATCTGGGGCAACGGCGAGCAGACCCCCTTTGATATGACCGCCAACATCAACTGCCCGATGCTGTTTCACTTCGGTTCCATTGACGTCAACCCGTCGCTGGAAGACCGGGACAAGCTGGGCGCGGAGCTGACCCGGCTGGAGAAAGTCCACGAATTCCATACCTACGAAGGGGCGAACCACGCCTTTATGGACTTCAACAACCCTGAGCGGCACCACGCCGAAGCCGCTGCGGCCGCCTGGCCCAGGACTATCGAGTTTTTCGACAAGCATCTGAAGGCCGTTGCGGTAGCCGCCTAGCGGGCGCTAACAAGGGGGCGCCCACAAGGGGCGCCCCTACATTGGGGATGGTCTAATGAGGTTCCGGGCGCCCCCGCAACCGCTTTGATACCGGAATACCGGGGCAGCTCTTGGGGTTGCCCCGAACAGGCTAGGAGTTGATATGCCCGCATCGCTGCAAAAACTTGCTGTGGACGGGGCGGAGATGGCGGCCTATTTCAGCGTGCCGGAGGGGGACGGCCCCTTTCCGGCGGTGGTGGTGATTCACCACGCGCCCGGGGTTGACCAGTTCGTGCGCGAATACGCCGACCGCTTGGCCGGGGAGGGCTACGCCGCCGCCGCGCCCGACCTGTTCCACCGCATCACCGACGAAATGGTGGAGCAGACCGGGCGCAGCAAGCGCGACCAGCTCAGCGACCCGGACATTATCGCCGACGTGAACGCCGCCGTAGACTTCCTGCGCTGCCATGCGCGGGTGGACGGGGAGCGGCTGGGCATTACCGGCTTTTGTATGGGCGGGCGGGTGGTCTGGCTGGCCGCGGCCACCAACCCCTACTTCAAGGCCGCTGTCCCGCACTACGGCGGAAACATATTTGTCCCTTGGGGCGCCGGGGAAGTGGCGCCTTTCCAGTTGAGCGACGGCATAAACTGTCCGATGCTGTTTCACTTCGGCGAGGTGGACGCCAACCCATCGCCGGATGATATGCGGCGGCTGGACGATGAGTTGACCCGGCTGGGCAAGCCGCATCGCTTCTACGCCTATCCCGGCGCCGACCACGCCTTTATGAACCGCTATATGCCCCAACGCTATCACCGCACTTCGGCGGAAATGGCCTGGGCGCGGACGCGGGAATTTCTGGCGGAGCATCTGTTGCCCGTTCCCGTCGGATAACCCTGCCGCTGGGGGATGGCAAAATTTGTCTGAATCAGGATTTTCAGGATTAAAGGATGGGCAGGATTGGGGAATTATCCTGGAAATCCTGATTCAGACAATTATCTGGGGATTCCCGATTTCGCGGGAATGACGCAAAGGGCAGAATCGCGCAAACCGGAGGTTACGATGACGACCAGCCGTTCCTTCGCCGGGCAGGTGGCCGCGCCCGAATTTCCCGATGGCCTGGAGTGGGTGAACACCGACCGACCGCTGACGATGGAGGAGTTGAAGGGCAAGATTGTCATACTCGACTTCTGGACTTACTGTTGAGTCAATTGTATGCACATTTTTCCGCAGTTGCGGAAACTGGAGCGGAAATACGCCAGCGAGCTGGTGGTGGTGGGGGTTCACTCGGCCAAGTTTCCTACTGAAAAGGAAACGGGCAGCCTAGTTGCCGCAGTGCGCCGGTGCGAGCTGGAGCATCCGGTAATCAACGACGCCGAGTTTCGGGTGTGGCAGCAGTATTCCTGTAGGGCCTGGCCGACGCTGATGTTTATTGACCCGCGCGGCAACGTCATCGGCAAGCACGAGGGCGAGCTTACATTTGACCAGTTCGACGGCCTGATGGCGGAAATGCTGGCCGAGTTTGACGCCGCCGGAATCCTGCGCCGCTCGCCGCTGCCCACCACGCCGCCGCCCGGCCCGGAGAACGCCCTCAGTTTCCCCGGCAAGGTGCTGGCCGACGAGGCCGGCGGGCGGCTGTTTATCGCCGACACCAACCACAACCGCATCGTCGTATCATCCTTTGACGGCGATGTTCAGCAGGTAATCGGCAGCGGCGAGGAGGGGCTGTCCGACGGCCCGTTGGCTCAAGCGGCCTTTAACCATCCCCAAGGAATGGCGGTTGACGGCGATGTTCTCTACGTCGCCGACACCGAAAACCACGCTATCCGCCGCGTTGACCTGCTGGCCGGGCAGGTGGAAACCATCGCCGGAACCGGCGAGCAGGGCTTCAGCCGGGAGGGGCGCCGCCCGGGCAGGACGACGGCCCTGAGTTCTCCGTGGGATGTGGCCCTGCGTAACGGGGTGGTCTACATCGCTATGGCCGGGATTCACCAGCTTTGGGCATTGGAGCTGGAAACGGGAATCGTTGCCCCCTACGCGGGCAGCGGGCGCGAGGCGATTACCGACGGCCCGCTGGCGACGGCGGCCCTGGCTCAGCCCAGCGGCATCACCGTCGGCGACAGCGGCAACGGCCCCCGCCTTTACTTCGCCGATAGCGAAACTAGCGCCGTCCGTAGCGCCGACATTGACCCCAACGGCTCAGTCCGCACCCTAATCGGCTTGGGCCTGTTCGAGTTCGGCGACGTAGACGGCGACGATTTCCGAGTCCGCTTGCAGCATCCTATCGGCATTACCTATCAGGACGGCGTGCTGTATGTGGCCGATACCTACAACCACAAAATCAAGCGGGTGCTGCCCAAAACGCGGGCGGCCTTTACCGTGGCCGGGGCTGGCGCGTCCGGCCACGCCGACGGCCCCTTTGCCAAGGCCCGCTTCTCCGAACCCAGCGGCCTGAGCATCGCCAACGGGGTGATGTACATTGCCGACACCAACAACCACGCCATCCGGGTCGCCGATTTGGAGTCGGGGGAAGTGGCTACGCTGGAGCTGGCCGGGCTGTAAGCAAGGACAGGAACAGGGGCGCAAACTATGCGCCCCTGTTTGCGGACGGGATTGCGCTTTTCCCTGTGGCTACTGTAACCGCCGGTAAGAGTCGAAAATTTCCACTGTCCAACTCCGCTCGATTGTGTCGGGGTGCAGATAAAAGAACTGGGCTTTCCCTTGCTGTCCGCAATGGATTGGTAAATTTCCGAAGTATCCACACTCCCTGAGTTTCCATGTAAAAACGTGGGTGGTTCCGTCTTCAGCTTCCCATCGGGCTTGATACTCGGTGAAATCCGGCCAGCTTCTGGTATTGTTGGATAACAGTATTTCGTGCCATGAATACCATCCAGAGCAGGAGTTGCGCCTTATATACTTAACGCAACTTCGATCTATACTCACCTCTGCCACTTGCCAGCGATTGCCGTTTACGTCGCTGATGATGATGTTTTGTTCTCTGAGATCCAGCGTTTTGGGATATTCTTCAGTTTGGCCGCGTGGCCGGATGTAGTCTGCCGGGTTGTATCGGAATATGATTTCCGTTTCATCGGGCGTTGGCGTGTTGACAGGCAAAGGAGTTGGCGCCAGTTCCGCCATTGAAGCGTCGTACATATAGACCATCAGCGGGCGATTCCGCAGGTAATCGGGTTCCTGCCCGGCTCCTAGTGTAAGACCGAAATCGGGCCCGCTGGAATGGCCTACGGTTACGCCGTCCAGTGTGCGCCACTCGGCTAGGTATCCTGTCCAGTCCCCGGCCGCATCCCCTTGCGCCTCAAGCACGACCTCGGAACGGACTTGGCCGCTGCACATTTCCCGCGTTAGTATCGTTGTCACCACAAAGATATTTCTTTGCGCGTCCGCGATTTGTTGGGGCGATTCAAGCCGGGTGATTTTCAATTCCCGTGTCGTATTGGGTGATTTGGCGCAGGATACGGGCGTGCTGCGTTCCCGCTGAGTTTGCGTAGGATCGTATTCCACCGCGATTGACAGCAGTTCGGGCGGAATTGGTGTCGGCGTTGGTGCCAACGTCGGAGTCGGCGGCGGTATGTACGGGGCATGGGTTGGCGGCGGTGGTATGTACGGGGTATGGGTTGGCGGCAGTTCCGTTGGCGGATTCAGCCGCGCAGCTTCCTGTGTTTTTGCTGCCTCGGCACGCGAGCATTCCGCGTCGCGTTCCGCAATGATTTGTTCTTTTGTCATAGTCTGTTCCATAAGCGCAGCGACATCGTCCCTGCCGCCCATCATCGCCATTCCTAAACCCGCGTCCGGGTCATTTTCAATTGCGCAATCAATTGCTTCCTGCGCGATTTGCTGGCTGGATTTTGCGGAATCAGGAAGCGCCGAACACCCTGCCGCCAGCAGAAACAGCCCGGCTATGATGAGCGCGTAAGTAGCGACGTTGGTATGGAACGGCGCGAATTTTCTTACTTTACGCGGGGGTAGAGCGGGGGGGGGGGATTTTATCTTGAGCCTTTTCCATAACACTCCTTATTATACAGATGTTTTGCGGCGGTTATTCGTCGAATCCCGGCCCACGATTTACTACCATAATCCTATCCCGCCGCGTCAAGTCCTGCTCTGCGGTGATTTCGGCGTTGGGGAAATGCTGGCGGGCTGTGGCTTCGGCGGCGGGGAATTGCTCCGGGTCGAGCTCCAGCAGGATTATGCCGGGGGCGTTGAGCTTGGCCGGGGCCTGGGCTAGTAGGCGGCGCACTAGGTCTAGGCCGTCGGGGCCGCCATCTAAGGCCGTTGGCGGTTCTTGCCGGACTTCGGGCTGGAGGGTGGGGATGCGGGCGGTGGGGATGTAGGGCAGGTTGGCTACGATGACGTCTACGGGTTCGGGCAGGGGTTCCAGCAGGTCGCCGTGGCCTAGGCGGACGCGGTCGGCTACGGCGTGGGCGCGGATGTTGTAGGCGGCGACGTCTAGGGCCGGTTCGGAGATGTCCACGGCGTAGATTCGGGCGGCGGGCAGGTGGATGGCTAGGTTGACTGCGATGGCGCCGCTGCCGGTGCCTACGTCGGCGATGGTCAGCTCGCGCGTTTCCATTCCCATCAGGGCCATAAACAGCGTATGCTCGACGATGCCCTCGGTTTCGGGCCGGGGAATCAGCACGTCGGGGGTTACTGCCACGTTGATGCCGTAGAATTCGCGGTAGCCTAGGATGTAGGCCAGCGGGACGCGCTCCAGCCGCTGGGCGACGACGCCCGCCAGTTCTTGGGCCTGATGCGCCGCGACTTCCGATTCCTGCTCGGAAAAGATGTTCTGGCGGGTCATCCGCATTACGGTCATAACCATTACCTCGGCCTCTAGGCGGGCGTCGGGAATCCCGCTTTGGTCGAGGGTCTGGTGGGTTTGCCGGATTGTTTCGCGGATGCTTGCCATTCGTTACGAGGGGGACGGCGCCCCCACCCTAACCCTGCCCCGGAGGGGGAGGGGATTTCTGTTTGGGATTATATGGGATGATTGCGAAATTGCCCTTTGTCGCCCTGAGCGGAGCGAAGGGTCTCGCCGCCCAAGCCGGGATTCTTCGCTTTGCTCAGAATGACAGAGACGGCGGCGGGGATTTCTGTTTGGGATTATATGCCGGCTTGGGCGAGCAGGCGTTCTTCTTCCCACTGAACCATGCGGTCTATGATGTCGTCCCAATAGCCGTCCATCAGGCGGGGGATGCCGTGGAAGGTGGCGCTGCTGCGGTGGTCGGTGATGCGGTCTTGGGGGTAGTTGTAGGTGCGGATTTTTTCGGCCCGTTCCGCGCCGCCGACTTGGGAGCGGCGGGCTTGGCTGATTTCGGCGTCGTGTCGTTCTTGTTCCGCCTCGAAAATGCGGGCGCGGAGCATCGCCATCGCCCGCTGCTTGTTTTTATACTGGGAGCGCTCGTCTTGGCAAACCACGGTCAGCCCGGTGGGGCCGTGGACGATGCGGACGGCGGTGGCGACTTTGTTGACGTTCTGCCCGCCGTGGCCGCCGGCGTGAAATATGTCGATCCGCAGGTCTTCGGGATTGATTTTGACTTCCACCTCGTCGGCTTCGGGCAGGACGGCGACGGTGGCGGTGGAGGTGTGGATGCGGCCCTGGGCTTCGGTTTTAGGCACGCGCTGGACGCGGTGAACGCCGCTTTCGTACTTGAGGCGGCTGAAAACGCCTTGCCCCTGAATCTCGAACACTATCTTGTTGTATCCGCCTACTTCGGTAGGGTTGGCGTCCATTACTTCGACTTTCCAGCCGCGGTTCTGGGCGTAGCGGCTATAGGCGCGATACAGGTCTTCGGCGAACAGCCCGGCCTCGTCGCCGCCGGTTCCGGCGCGGATTTCGATGATAACGTCGCGCTGGTCGTTGGGGTTCTTGGGGATCAGGGCGGTGCGCAGGGATTGGGTGACCCGCTCCAGCCGGGCCCGGTTGGCTTCCAGCTCTTCCCGGGCCATCTGCGCCAGTTCCGGCTCTCCACCTTCCTGAATCAGTGCCTCTAGGTCGGCGATTTCTTCCACCAGCTCCAAGTATTGGCGGGCGATGCCTACCAAGTCCTCTAGGGACGCCCGTTCCCGGGCCAGTTCCTGCACCCGCTCATAATTGGCCGCCACTTCCGGGTCGGCCATAACCGACTCTATGTCTTCGTAGCGGCTAATCAGGGGAGTCAATTTGTCAATCATCGAGGTCATCGCCAACCTTGCTCAATCGTGAATGAATGTTTTGGGCTGCCGGGGAAAGGGGTTGCCGGAACGCCAACGCTGCTAAGTTTAACGCAAACGGGTGGGGATATACAGTACCGAATTTTCCCTTTGTCACCCTGAGCAAAGCGAAGGGTCTCATCGCCCAAGGCGGGATTCTTCGCTTTGCTCAGAATGACAGACGGCTTGCGAGGAATGACAGGCGGCGGAAGGTATTTCGCAATTTTCTCGACTATTCGACCGGGTGGCCGCCGCCCCCCGGCTTGTCGCCCCAATGGATGCACACTGTGCCGAAACCGAGGCGGCGGTAGTTTACCTGTTGCAGGCCCGACTCGCGCAGTATCCCGGCCAGTTCGTCGGCTTGATAGAAGCGGTCTACCGACTGGGGCAGGTAGGTGTAGGCGGCGCGGTCGCGGGCGATGAGGTTGCCGATGAGGGGAACCAGCCCGTGGAAGTAGGCGCGGAACAGCCGGGCCTTGAGGCCGGTGGTCATTGGCGACAGCTCCAGCAGGGCGACGCGGCCGCCGGGGCGCACTACCCGCGCCATTTCGCCTACGGCCTGCCGCGCGTCGGGCATATTGCGCAGGCTGAAACCGGCGGTGGCGCAGGCAAAGGTTGCGGCGGGAAAGGGCAGGGATAGGGCGTCGCCCACCAGCAGGCTTACTTGGCCGTTCTTGCCGGTGTTGCGCTGGGCCGCTTTGTTCCGGGCGCGGGCAATCATTACCGGCAGCAGGTCAACGGCTACGGTGCGGTCTGCGCCGGGGCGGCGGGCCAACTGAAAGGCTAGGTCGCCGGTTCCGGTGGAAACGTCCAGCGCCGGGCCGGGCGGCGCCTGGGTTGCCAGCGCCGCCGTCCGCCCTTTCCAGCGCCGGTGCATCCCTAGGGTCATAACGTCGTTCATCAGGTCGTAATGGCCGGAGATGCGGGAAAAGAGGTCGGCAACATAACGCTGCCTGGCCGCGCCGGTCAGCGACGCCATAGCAGCCGGGTCACAGCATCAGCCGCATGGGGTGAAGGGTGCGGCTAAAGGGGTTCAGCATTAGTCCGAGGCTTCCTAGGCTAACCCAACTCAGCAATGCTTGGTCGTCGCCTGGTTCGCCGAGGATTACCGGGGTGTACTCCTCGCCTTGCGGCAACTTCAAGAAACAACTTGACATATTGCGAATTGCTACCGTTCCGTCAGGTAAAGGGAACCTTTCCTCGCGTGTTGGCTGTAGGCCAAGCGACTGCCATACCCGGTAAGGCAACAAGGAATACCCTATGCCGCTGTCCACCAAGAAAGTAACCGTCGCTTCCCGGCCGTCCGGCGCTTGGGCCCGCCCCTCGATGTAAGTTAGTCCCATCAGCCGTTCCCCCCGGTGTACTGCATATTCTCCGGCAGTGCCGGGTCTATGCCCAAGGATACCAGAACTTTGCTTACGATGTATTTTACTACATCGTCCACGGTGGCGGGGTTGAGGTAAAAGGCCGGGTCGGGGGGCAGGATTACGGCGCCCATTCGGCTTAGGGTGAGCATATTTTCTAAGTGGATGCTGTGCAGGGGGGTTTCGCGCGGCACCAGAACTAGGGGGCGGCGTTCCTTGAGGCAGACGTCGGCGGCCCGTAGCAGCAGGTTGCCGGAGATTCCGGCGGCCAGCGATGCGATGCTGTTCATGCTGGCGGGAACCAGGGCCATTCCCGCTGCCGGGTAGGAGCCGCTGGCGATGGGCGCCCGCAGGTCGTTGAGGGCGTAGTGGACGAAGGCCGGGTGTTCCTGCCACTCCACCAGCGTTTCGTTGAAGGAACGGCCCAATTCCTCTTGCCAGACCATCCGGGCGGCGTTGGAGCAGACTACGGCGGTGGGCGTGTCGCGTCGCAGCAGCTCGTCCACCATCATCCGCGCCATCAGCGCCCCGCTGGCCCCGGTGATGCCGACGATGATTGGCCCGGCCATTACAGGGCCACCGCCAATATGGTAAAGACCAGCAGCGATACGGATATGACGCTGTTGTACTGGAACAGGGGCGAGCGTAGCTTGGAAAGGTCATCGGCCTTGAGTAGGCTGTTCTCCAAAGCCAGCAGCAGGGCGGCGATGGCCCATCCGGCGTAGTAGAACGGCCCCAGCTCCATCCAGAGGCCCACGGCCAGCAGGGCGGCGGCGGCCAGCAGGTGCATCGTCCGGGCCGTTCCTAGGGCCGCGCCGATGCCGAACCGCTTGGCGATGGAGTTGGTGCCGTATTTCCGGTCAAAATCGTAGTCGGCGCAGCCGTAGATTACGTCGAATCCCCCGGCCCACATCGCCACGGCAAAGGACAGCAGCATCGGCTCCGGGTCAAGGCGCCCGGTCACGGCGATCCAGGCCGCCGAGGGCGAGATCGCCAGTGCCCAGCCCAAAAAGAAGTGGCAGGCCCAAGTGACGTATTTGGTGAAAGAATAAAAGACCACGTAGAGGGCGGCTACCGGGGCCAGTATCAGCGTGAGGGTGTTCAACTGCGACGCCGCGTAGAAAAACACGCCCGTTCCTATGACGGCTAGGCCGATGACCTCGGCCGGGCGCAGCAGGCCGGTGGGCAGGTGGCGGCCCCGGGTGCGCGGGTTGGCGGCGTCCTCTTTGCGGTGAATGATGCGGTTGGCCGACATTCCGAGGGTGCGGACGCCGGTAAGGGCCACGGTTATCCAGATGAAAACGCTCCAGCCGGGCCAGCCGCTCCCCCCGCTGTCCACCGAGGCCAGCATCATCCCGATGTAGCAGAAGGGAAGGGCGTAGAGCGACTCCCAAATACGCACCGCTCCCAAGTAGCGGGGCAGCTTGACTATCGGGGCGCGGATTGCGTTGGCGGCCTGCATTTCGCTCCGGGGCTTGGGGATACATTGGGATACAGTTGTAGGCGGTCAGGAAAGGCCGTAGCTGGCCCACTTGCGGTCTACCAGCGCCTTGATTTCGGGACTCATCACCACGTCCGGGGGCCATTCCCGCGTCCGCCCGCCCTCTAGGGGCAGCTTTACGGTGGCGTCAATGCCGACCTTGCTGCCGAACTTGGGGGTGGGCGATGCGTGATCCAGGTCGTCTATGGGGCCGGTGGTGAACACGAAATCCTGCGCCGGGTCTATGTTGTTGGTAACGCGCCATGCCACTTCGGAGATATTCTGTGGGTCAACGAAGTGGTCAACCACGATGATGCCCTTGACCAAGCTCATCAGGCCCATACCCCAAAGCCCGTGCATCACCTTGCGGGCCTGGCCGGGGTATTCCTTTTTCATTGAGACGATAACTAGGTTATGAAATACGCCCTCGGCGGGCATATTCAGATCCACTACTTCGGGCAGGATGGTTTTAATCATCGGCAGGAACATCCGCTCGGTGACCTTGCCCATCCAGTAGTCTTCCATAGGCGGGCGTCCGACGATGGTGGCCGGGTAGATCGGGCGGCTGCGGTGGGTTAGGCAGGTGACGTGAAACACCGGGTAGTCGTCGGGCATTGAGTAATAGCCGGTATGGTCGCCAAAGGGGCCCTCGCTGCGCTGTTCGTTCAGCAGGACGTAGCCCTCAAGCACGATTTCCGCTTCCGCCGGAACCATCAGGTCGCTGGTGCGGGCTTTGGCTAAGGATACGCCTTCCTCGCGCAGGAAACCGGCAACCACCATTTCGTCCATATCCGGCGGCAGGGGCGCGGAGCCGGTCCAGATGGTGGCCGGGTCGCCGCCTAGGGCCACGGCCACGTCTAGGCGGTCGAGGCCAAGCTGGCGGCCGATGCGCTCGTGGTGCGCCCCGACTTTGTGGGTCTGCCAGTGCATCCCGGTGGTGCAGCGGTCATAAACCTGCATCCGGTAGGTGCCATAATTCTGCACGCCGGTTTCCGGGTCGCGGGTAATCACCAGCGGCAGCGTGATGAATTGGCCGCCGTCCATCGGCCAGCACTGGAGGATGGGAAACTTGAACAAGTCCACGTCCTCGCCCTGAAGCACCACGTCCTGGCAGGGCGGGTTGGTGACTGTGCGGGGGCGGAAAGAGGCTAGGTTGACCAGTTGCCCCAAGGTTCGGAGCTTGTTAGCAAGGCCCGCGGGCGGGCCTTGAACCAAGTCAAGGACTCCCTGCACCCGCCCGGCCAGCCCGTCGAGGTCGTCCACGCCCAGCGCCCAGGCCATGCGCTGCGCCGAGCCGTACATATTGATGAGGACGGGTATGTCGTAGCCCTGCGGGTTTTCAAACAGCAGCGCCGGGCCGCCGGACTTGATAACCCGGTCGGCGATTTCGGTAATTTCCAGGCGCGGGTCAACCGGCGCCGAAATGCGGCGCAGTTGGCCCTTTTGTTCGAGGAAGGCGATGTATTCCCGCAGGTCTCGAAATTTCATATCAGGAGCAGTCCGGCCTTGCGGCTAGGATGGCGGGCAAGCTAACCCGCGTCGCCTAATTCTAGCCGGAAAGAACGGGGGGTTCAATCGGCGGGACGGGAAGCAAACGGGGCAAGGTGGCAGACGGCGGAAGCGGTTTTGCAATCGTCTGCGGAAAGAAAGGGGGCGTCAAGACGCGCCAAGAAGCCACCCGTGCTTGCCAGGCGGCTGGAAAGCGGGCCGCTTGCGTAAGGATGACACAGGGGCCGGAGGATGCGGCCCCTGGCTGGTTGGCGCGATGGCAGTTAGAAGCCGGAGGAGGACTCGGCACGCATCCGGCTGAAGCAGTCGCTACAGTAGACCGGCCGATCGCCGCGCGGGCGGAAGGGAACCATGGCGTCGTTGCCGCACTCGGCGCAAACGATGGGGTACATTTCCCGCGGGCCGTCTTGGTACATACCGCCGCCGCCGCCACCGCCCCGCTGCTCGGTGCGGCGAACCGCGCGGCAGCTACGGCAGCGCTTGGGCTCATTCCCGAACCCGCGAGCTTGGAAAAACTCCTGTTCCCCGGCGGTGAATATGAACTCGGCGCCACATTCCACGCAAACCAGGGTCTTGTCCGACAAAGCCACTGGTGACCTCCTTAGCCCGTTCAAGCACATAGGCCGGTTGTGTCTGCGGCCTGGGCAGACCAGCCAACGGCCATTCCGGGAACCCCCGGACGGGTTGGCGCCGGATTACCTGCCCCCAAGTTATGTGTGCTTGGATCATCATTATAACTACAAATACGGGATATGCAACCAAAATTGGCAAAATCCCGCAATTTCGCAGGATTCCGCTATTTTATATGCTTGAACCGACGGAATAATCTAAAATCGGCCCCGGCCGGCATAATTCCGAAATCGCTTATAACGCCGTTTCAGGCCCGATTTTCGCCTTCGCCGTGAACCAGAAAGCAGGATGACGCCTTGAACACGGCCCATAGGGGCTGCCCGACGCGGATTCCCATTTCCTCTAGCGACGCCCCGGTCACTTGGCAGCGCAGGGGAACGCCGCAGTCCAGCTCCACAGTGTAGCCGGGCGGCCTCGGCTCCACCCGAACCACCGTCCCCGGAATGCGGTTGCGGGCCGACGAACCCACCGGCTCCAGCGACGACAAGATGATGTCGGAAGCGCGGATGCCCACCGTCACCCATTCTTCTTCGCCGGAAAGGGAGTGGGACAGGGATGGGCCGTCGCCCGGCGGCGTTTCCCTTAGCGATGTTTCCCCTAGGGGCGTTTCCAGAGTAAACCCGGCCTCGGGGCCGGTGCCGGACAGCCGCATAGTGCCGTCCCGGGGGTGGCGCGACTGGACGCGCATACGGAACAGGTTTTCGACGCCCACCAGCCGGGCCACCGCCGCTTGGCCCGGCTGCCCCAGCACGTCCACCGGCTCGCCCCGGGCGATGACCTGCCCGCGGTCTATCACCTGCGCTTCGTCGCCTAGGGCCAACGCCTCTTCGCGGTCGTGGGTGACCATAATCACGGGGGCGGGATGGCGGCCCGGCCCGGTTCTGGAAAGATACCGGCGCAGTTCCTGTCGCACAGTGCGCCGCAGCCCGGCGTCTAGGGCGGCGAAAGGCTCGTCCAGCAGCAACAGCCGGGGTTGAGTCGCCAGCGCCCGGGCTAGGGCTACCCGTTGTTGCTGCCCGCCGGAAAGCTCCCAAGGATACCGCTGCTCCAGTCCGGTCAGCTCGAAATTTTCCAGCAGTTCGCCAATTCGCCGCCTCGATTCTCCGCCGTTTCCCGCCGCCGGGCCATAGGCTACGTTCTGGGCTACATTGAGGTGGGGGAAAAGATGATACTGCTGGGTGAGGTAGCCGGCTCGCCGCCGGTGGGCCGGCTGCCAGAGGTTGGCGGCGCTGTCGTATACGGCCTGCCCGTCAATTTCCACCCGGCCCGCTATGGGCCGCAGCAGCCCGGCCACCGCCCGCAGCGCGGTGGTCTTGCCCGCCCCGGAAGGGCCGAAAAGCACCAGCGTGCGCCCCGGCGCCACGTCCCAGTCCAGCCGCAGATCGAACCCGCCGATGCGGCAGTGCAGCCAGCCGCTACAGCCGCGGGGCCCGGCGTTTCCGCTTATGCTATTTGCACTCATACCCGGCCGCTCCAGCGCCGCCGCGAGGCTAGGGTCAGGGCGGCTAGGGCCAGCACCGAAACCGCCAGCAGCAGGGCCGACAGGGCCAGGGCGCTGTCTAGGCTGGTTTCCATCGCTGTCATAATCGCCAAGGGCATAGTCTGCGTTTCGCCCATCAGGTTTCCGGCGAACATCATTGTCGCGCCGAACTCCGACAGCGCCCGGGCCCAGGCCAGCCCCAGCCCGGTGATGATGGCCGGGGCGGCCAGCGGCAGCGTGACCCGCCGGAAAGTAGCTAGGGGCGTCATTCCCAGAGTTAGCGAAACTTCCTCGTAATCGCGGGCCACCGACTGGAACCCCAGCTTGGCCGAGCGCACGTAGAAGGGGGCGGCTACGAATATCTGCGCGAACACTACCGCCGTAGTGGTAAAGGGCAGGTCTATTCCGGCGTCGCGCAGTAGCTCTCCGATTAGCCCGCCCCGCCCGAAGGCCATCAGCATCGCCACCCCGGCCACTACCGGCGGCAGCACGATGGGCAGCTCTACTAGCGCGTCAACCGCCCGGGCCAGCCAATGCCCGCTGCGGGCCAGGGCGTAGGCGATGGGCGTGCCCCCGGCAAGCACCACGGCGATGCTGATGGCGCTGGTGACCAGCGACAGCCGCAGGGCGGTCAAGGCCAGGTCGCCGGTGACCGCGCCCCAGAGGTCATCCTGCGCCGCCGCCCTAGCCAGCAGCGCGACGATGGGCAGGCCGATAAAGACGGCGTAGATCGCGCCGGTCACTCCGCCTAGGGCGCTGCCCGTCCCGCCGGGCCAGCGCAGTACCGGGAGCCGGGCCGGCGCCTCTATCCGGCGGCGGGAATCACGGCGCATCGAATCCGTAACCGGCGAGGATGTTCCGGGCGGGCGGGGAAAGCACGAATTCAATGAACCGGCCCGCCCATTGCGGGTTGGGGGATTCGCTCACTACGGCGATGGGATACCGGGCGCGAACAGCGTCGGCTTCAGGGGGCAGCGGCAACTGCCGGGCCGCGCCGCTGGCCGCCGCAGTGAACGCGCCGGGGCGGTAGACGATACCGGCATCGGCTTGGCCCAAGACGACTTTTTGCTCGACGAATTTCACGCTGGTTTCCTCAGATACGACGTTGGACAGCGTCCGGCGGGCGAAATCGGCCCCCAAGCCGGAATCCGGCTGGGAAAGCCGCTCCAGCAGTTGCCGGGCATACTGCCCCGCCGGGACGCTCTGATGGGCCAGAACCAGCTTTACGCCGGGGGCGGCCAGCCCGCTAGTTTCGTTTATGCCGGAGTCCGCATTGACGATTACGGCCATCGGCGCGGTGGCAAAGGGACGGCTGCCGCCCGCTATCAGGCCGCCGTCTTGGGCCAGGGCCATCTGCGCCTCGTCCGCCGATGCGAACACGTCGGCCGCCGCGCCGAACTCCAGTTGTGTGCGGAGCCGCTGGCTGCCCGCGAAATTCAGCTTCACCGCAACGCCGGGATTCCTCGCCTCAAACTCGCGGGCGATGTCCCCAAAAGCGTCGGTAAGCGACGCGGCGGCAAACACCGTAATGACGGCTGCGCCCCCCCCGCCGCCGCACCCGGCGGCAAGGCAGAGGATGATTGCGGCCAGGACGGGGGCAATTCCCTGCCGTGCGCTGCTCCAAAATGGTGATTCTATCGGATTGCTCCCCCAGGCTCCCGCGGCTAGGCAACCACCCGGCGAATTGATATGACGCCAATTATACTTGTCAATTTGCCAAATATGCTATGCTTGGTTTGGCAAATTTGATTGACTAGGGAAATGGAAATGCCGAATTTTGACGATTGAATTGACAACTAGGTAATCAGGGGGCATTACAATGCGCTATATTGACGAATGTACTCTTCTACCAAGTCGCCTTTCCGAAAGCCTGGAGTGCTTGTAGTATTTTGGAGAGCTAGAGTTTTGTAGTCAATTTCATCGTGCAGCCGTTTAAAGACAATATCGTTGCTGGCTTTGAGCAACATCCATTGCTTATGCTTTTCGCAATTGCTAGAGGATGTTTCCCGGCGAGAATAGTCTTGCCATCCTTGGCAGGGGACGGCAAAATCGAAGGGCTTTGCGAAAACTTTAAGTGCTTCTTCCGTGTTGTTATACTGCCACATAACGAAGTCATTATGGCTGATAGGCGGGGGAGTGTACAATCTGAGATTCGTGTGTTCGCTATTTTTCCGAGTCCATACTTGAAATTCCGTATTTACTGAATATGCTTTGCCGCCCGGCGTTCTGAACGAAACGCGAGGAAGAGGCAAGGAGTATATCAGCCTGAAGTCCACAGGCAGTTGTTTGTGGATGAAATACTTTCTGAATATCACCGGAAGGATAAAGGCCACAGTATCCGCTAGTTGAGCGGCTTTGAGGAAGAAATTTACTGCCAGCTTGCCCCGTTTGCCAAAGGGGGGGTTGCCAACAACTACGTTAGTGGCGGGTGTTGGAGGCCAAATGCCTTGAGCGTGCAGAAAATCCCCTTGCCTCACTTCGGGATGTCGTGGCGCAATATCCAAGCCGCTACGCCTGTTTTTTGGCAATAAATCGTAGAATGCTCCATCACCGGCGGACGGCTCGATAAAGAATGCTGTGTCGTCCAGTCCTAAATCTTTGAGTATGGAGACAAGATTATACCAGCACTGCGACGCTACATAACGTTCCGTGTAAAATTCGTCCATTGGAAGCCGCCTTTATTCCTGATGTCCTAGATTATGCTGGATTAGTCGAGCAGGCGTCAAAGGGCTGCCGTCATCAATTTCCGCGATTATGACTGCCTAAAGTGGTGGCGGGGGATTTTTGCCGGTTCCGGCTTGACGCATCAGGGCGATTGGGTTGTAATAGCTTGGCCGCCGGGCGCTTTGCGCCGGGCAGATACGGAATTGGCCGATGGAGGTTTGATATGGCGCTTGTGCGTTGCGTTACGGAGATGGGGATGGGGGTTGATGTTCATGGGCGGGATTATACGACCGCCGCTCAGCGGGCGGTCTTTGACGCCATTCACCACAGCAGCTTGGGGTTTCAGAGGATGCTGGGCAAGACCGCCGACGATATGCGGGTTGACGTGACTATCGGCGTGCCGAACCCCGGCGCGGTGGATAAGGACGCGGTGCTGTCGGTTCTGCCCCACGGCACCGGGTATTGCGAGGCGGTGTCCGGCGGGCTGGAGGTTCCCAACGAGCGCGGCGATGACGCGCTGGTAATCGCCAACGCCGTGGTAATCGTCAGCTTCGACGACGGGAGCTAGGGGGTATTCCATCCCCCAGAGGGGGAGGGTTAGGGTGGGGGCGTCCGGTTTCGGCGGAACTTATCCAACCCACCGCTTGGCTATCCGTCCGGTATTTTGTCCCTCGCGGCGTCGGCGAGTTCCGCGAGCTGCCCGGCCCGGCCGGGGCCGGTGACGGTTAGGCGTACCAGGGCGCGGTTCTTGATGAAAAACAGGCTGGCGGCTTCCTCGTCTCCTAGGGGGTGCTGGAATACGCCGCTGGCCTCTAGCTCGCCGGGCCCAGTCTGGCCGCGGCTTACTAGGTCGGCGCGGATTCCGTCTAGGGCCGCCAGCGACTGTTGGCGGTTGTCGAACAGCACTAGGCTTTGCAGTACCCGGAACCCGGGGCCTTGCGACTCCGCCTGCGCCGATGGGCCGTCCAGCGATTGCTCTTCGGATAGGGACAGGACGCTAACGGCGCCATCCGGCAGGCCGAGGGCGGATGTGATGTCGCCGGGCGCAAGCAGCATTTCCCGCGGCTCTGCCGCCGCCGGGGAGTTGCAGGCGATTAGCAGGGCTAAGGCTAGGAATAAGGCTGCGGGAAACTTTAGTTGGTGGCGCAAGGGTTTTCCCGATGGTTTCGTGATTTTCGCCGGAGTGGGGGGACGCCCCCGCCCTAACCCTCCCCCGGAGGGGGAGGGGATTTGTTTGGTTCGGGGTTAGTGGTGGTGGGTGTGGCGGTGTTGGGGGGCGCCCCAGCCGCCGGCGCCGGGGGTGCGGACGCTGATGATGTCGCCTGCTTCCACGTCTATGAGTTCTTTGCCGGCTAGTTGGATTTCCTCGAAACCGCCGCGCAGCAGGATGTTTTCGCCGGGTTCTCCGTGGTGGCCGCCGTGGTAGCCGGGGGGCGGACGCCGCCGCCGCTCCGACATCAGCGTGACCCGCGCCGGGGCCAGAAACTCCACCTCGCGCACTACGCCGTCGCCGCCCCGGTACTGCCCGTCGCCGCCGGAGCCGCGCCGCAGGGCGTAGCGGCGCAGGCGCAGCGGGAAAGCGAACTCCATCGCTTCGATGGGCGTGTTCATCGTGTTGGTCATGTGGGTCTGGATGCCGGATATGCCGTCCTTGTCCGGCCTGGCCCCCATTCCGCCGGCGATGGTTTCGTAGTAGACATAGGGTTTTTCCCGCACCGGGTCGTGGCCGCCGATAATCATATTGTTCATAGTGCCTTGACTGGCCGCCGGAATCACTTGGGGCAGGGCCTCGGCCAAGGCGCCGAACAGCACATCGGTAATCCGTTGCGAGGTTTCCACGTTGCCCCCGGCCACGCCGCGTTGCGGGCGGGGGTTGACTAGGCTTCCCTCCGGGGCGTGGATGCGCAGGGGGCGCAGGCAGCCCTGGTTGGCCGGGGCCTGCTCATGCAGCAGGCAGCGCACTACGTACAGGCAGGCGGATACGGTCACCGCTTCCGGCGCGTTGATGCAGCCGGGACGCTGCGGCGAGGTTCCGGTGAAGTCTATATCCATTTCGTCGCCCGACACTGTGATGGTGACCGCGATAGGCACCGGCTCTTGGGTCAGGCCGTCGTCGTCCATATAGTCTAGGACGCTGTACACCCCGTCGGGGATGCCCTGAATGGTTTGACGGGTTACGCGCTCGGAGTAGTCCAGCAGGGCGGCCATGTGTTCGGAAGTTTCGGCTAGGCCGTAGCGCTCAAAGAGTTCGGCCATCCGTTGCTCGCCGACGCGAATGGACGCGGTTTGAGCCGCCAAATCGCCCTTGCGCTCGTCGGGAGTGCGGGAATTGCGGCAAATGAGCTGGATAACGTCGTGGTTCAGCCGCCCGCCGCGGGCCAGCTTGATGGGCGGAATGATGGTGCCTTCTTGGTACAGCTCGGTGGAAAGGGGCAGCGAGCCGGGGGTCATACCGCCCACGTCGGCGTGATGCCCGCGGGCGGATACGAACCCGGCCAGTTGGCGCTGCCCACTCTCGCCCGCGTAGACTGGGGCAACCATAGTGATGTCGGGCAGGTGGGTGCCGCCGAGGTAGGGGTCGTTGAGGATAACGATGTCGCCGGGCCGCAGAGCGCCGGGGAACACTTCCAGGGCCGCCCGCACCGAGGCGGGCATAGCCCCCAGATGCACCGGCACATGGGCGGCCTGCGCCACCATATTGCCCTCGGGGTCGAACACGGCGCAGGAAAAGTCGCGCCGCTCCTTGATGTTGGGCGAGTAGGATGTCCGCTGCAAAGCGACGCCCATTTCCTCGGCCACCGACTCAAACATATTCTTGAACACTTCTAGGCTAACCGGGTCAACGGGCATCGTCGCGCCTCCAATTGGGGGGTGCGGATTAGAGGAAATTGCGAATTTCCCTTTTGTCACCCTGCCCCTTTTTGTCACCCTGAGCGGAGCGAAGGGTCTCACTGCCCAAACCGGGGATTCTTCGCTTTGCTCAGAATGACAGGCATCGCTCAGAATGACAGACAGCGGTGGTTTAACTCTCGGGCAGTTCTCCTAGGATGTCGCGGGTTTGGTTGTTGCTGTTTGGCGCTAACTGGAAATACTCGGTGGACATAATTTCGTCCACGAAGTCTTGGGACAATTGGGCGAAGGGGCCGGTGGGGTCTATCTGGGTGCGGTGACATTCCAGAGACTCTTTCTTGACGGTTAGGAACCGGCCGACTTTTCGGGTGGTGGTTACTTCGTCGTCGGCGGTGCCTAGGGCGGCGGTGTCGTCGGCGGCGAAGGGCGGGCGGATGTCGGCGTTCACCATTTCCTGCCACATCCGTTGAAAGACGCTGCGGGGGAAGCAGAGATAGTAGAGCAGCGGCCCGTCTCCGCCGTCCGGCCCGGACGGGGCCGTCGGGCGGCAGCTCTCTACCGCCGCCGTGGTGTGGCGGCAGATGGTCACGTGGTCGGGATGGCCGTAGCCGCCGGTGGGGTCGTGGGTGATGACTATATCGGGGCGCAGCTCGCGGATGACGGCGGATACCTGCTCAACCACCCGTTCCGCCGGGGCCTGAAACAGGCTGGCCGGGTTATGGTTGTCGTCGGTTCCCGCCATACCGGAATCGCGGTAGTTGAGAAATCGCACGTCGGCAATGCCGGTGACGTCCATAGCTGCCCGCAGTTCGCCCTGCCGCACTGCGCCCAGCGTTTCCGGCGTAGCCAGCGCCGGGTCGCTGATTTCCCCCACATCGCCGTTGGTGGCGCAAACCAGCGTCACCCGATGCCCCCCGGCTACCAGGGCCGCCAGCGTGCCGCCGCAGCCAAACCCCTCATCGTCCGGGTGGGCGAAAACGGCGAGGACGGTCAGGGGGCGCGGCGCCTGCTGCGGGCTAGTCATTGCCGGAAGCCAGGGCGCCGGACGCTCCGGCGGGAGTTGGTATGCGCTCTGGAATTTCCAGTTCCTGGGGAAGGGAACCGACCCGGTGAATGTCAACCCCAATCAGTGCGCCGCCTGAATCGAAGTCCAAGACAACCCCGTCGTATAGCTCCACGCATTCCGCGCTGATGCCGTCGGCCACGCCGATATACAATGACTCCGTCTGCGAGTCATAACCTAGATTCATTGCTTTTACCTCCTGAATCCACTATCCGGGAAAGCGTTCCGGTATTTTCAGCCCATCGGGCAAGGAACTTACTTGGTCAATGTCAATCCCCACCAGTATGCCGTTGGAATCGAAATCCAGAACGACCCCGTCGTGAATCTCTACGCATTCTGCGCTGATGCCGTCGGCTACGCCGATGTACAGCGACTCCGTTTCCGCATAATAAGCGAGTTTCATAATTTTTCCTCACTATTAGGATATTGGCGGCGGCCCAACGAACATACAGCTACCCCATCGCCAGCAGCAGATTGCCGTAGGGGTCAACCTCGCCCTGCCAGCCGGGGGGTATGACGGTGGTGGTGTCGAGCTGCACAACCAGGGCCGGGCCGGTAAGCCGGTTGCCGGTGGACAGCAGTTCGCGCCGGTATAGGGGCGTGGCGAGTTCGCCCTGGCGGAAAACCACGCCGACGTCGGCGATTTGGGCCTGCGACGGGTCGGGGCCTTGCGGCGGTTGGGGCGGGATGTCGGGCTTGTCCACCGCCAAATCCAGCTTCAGGCGCAGGTTCACGATTTCCACCGGCTCGCCCCGGTCGGCGTAGCCGAAGCGTTGCAGGTGGGCGCGGTAGAAGCTGTCGGATATGGCGCGGGCCAGGTTCCGGGTTTGCGCCGCGGCCGCGGAGCGCGAACCCCGCGCTTCAGGGTAGTCTATGGTCAGCTCGAAAGACTGGCCGACATAGCGCACGTCCAGGAAGCGGCGGGCGGTCATTTGCTGGGCGGGCAGCCCCTCCTGCTCCAGCTCGGCGCGGGCCAGCCCCTCCATTCCGTGAAATTCCTCGTCCAGCCGCGTGCGCTCCAAATCGCCGCCGCGCAGCATCACGGTGCGGGAATAGTCCTTCACCACGTCGGCGATGGCGACGCCGAGGGCCGACAGTATGCCGGGCCGGGCGGGAATCAGCACGCGGGGGATTCCCAGTTCTTGGGCCAGTTCGCAGCCGTGAACCGGCCCGGCGCCGCCGAAGGGAACCAGGGTGAAGTTGCGTGGGTCGTAGCCCCGCTCTAGGGAAATGGCGCGGATGGCCCGCTCCATATTGGCGTTGACCACCCGGTTGATGCCTAGGGCCGCATCCTGTGCGCTCAGTCCCAGCCCCGTTGCCAGCGACTCCATCAGCCCCCGCGCCCTAGGCAGGTCGAGGGTGAGGCGTCCGCCGAGGAAGTGGTCGGGACGCAGGCGGCCCAGCAACAGGTTGGCGTCGGAAACGGTTAGCTGATCGCCCCGTCCGTAGCAGGCCGGGCCGGGGTTGGCCCCGGCCGACTGCGGGCCGACGGTCAGCGCCCCCCCGGCGTCCACGCGGGCGATGGAGCCGCCGCCCGCCCCTACCGTGTGAATCTCAATCATCGGCACGCTTACGGGATGGCCGCCCACGCTGGAGCTGCCCGTTTCCTTGATGCGGCCGGGGCAGAGGGATACGTCGGTAGAGGTGCCGCCCATATCCAGAGTGATAATGTCGGGGAAACCGGCCTGCGCCGCCACGTGAAAGGCCCCCACCACGCCGCCGGCCGGGCCGCTGAGGATGGTGCGCACCGGCTGTTCGGCGGCCAGCCGCGCCGTGATGCTGCCCCCGGACGACTGCATAATCCGCAGCCCCTCGCCCAAGGACTGCTCCAGTTCGCCCAGATAGCGGCTCATCACCTGCCCCACGTAGGCGTTGACCACCACCGTGCTGGTGCGCTCATATTCGCGGAATTCGGGCAGAACGCGGGACGAAAGGGAAATGAACGGCGCGGGCTGGAGCTTCCGTAGGGCCTCGTTGACCATATCCTCGTGTACCGGGTTGAGGAAGGAAAACAGGAAAGACACGGCCACGGCGTCGGCCCCGGATTCGGCGATTAGGGCCATCAGCGCGTCTATGGCGGCGGGTTGCAGATCTTCCAGTATGGCGCCGGTGAAATCCACCCGTTCCGGCAGGCCGAAGCGCAGCTCCCAAGGGGCTAGGGCGGGGGCGCGGTCCTGCTCTAGGTCATACAGCTCGGCGCGGCTCTGGCGTCCGATTTCCAGCACGTCCTCGAAGCCCATAGTGGTCACCAGCGCGGTGCGGGCGCCCTTGCCTTCCAGCAGTGCGTTGGTGGCGACGGTGGAGCCGTGAACGAAGCTGGCGCCGCCGGAACCGCCGGGGGCAATCCCGGCCTCGCCGACGCCCTGAACGATGCCCAGCGTCGGATTCTGCGGGGTGGATGGGAGCTTGTGAACCGACAGCCGCCCGTCCTGCAACACGGCGATGTCGGTAAAGGTGCCGCCTACGTCAATTCCAACCACAGTGCGGGGCATAGGGCGATGGCCTCTGTTATGGGATTCGGTTAGCTATGCCTAATTGTGTGGGCATTATACCCTAGATAATCAGGTTCCCTGAAAAATTACGGCGATGTCCAGTTCCAGCCCCGGCAGCACGGCGGACTCCAGACGCTCGCCGGGGCCGCGGATGTAGGCCCGTTGCCATTCCCCGCCCTCCAGCCGCAAGACCTCGATGTTGTGGTCTTGAGGTGATACCAGCCAGCACTCCAGGACGTTAATCCGGGCGTAGTCGGCCAGCTTGCTTTGGATGTAAGTCCGGCTGTTGCTGGGCGACAGTATTTCCACCACCAGATCGGGGCCGCCGTTAATGCGGTCGCCCACGATGTTGGCCCTTTCGTTGCTGACAAACACCAGATTGGGCTGCCGTACCCACAAGGGTTCCTGTTGCACTACCACGTCCACAGGCGCGAACAACACTTCGCCTGACTCGTGTTGAGATACGAACATATAAGCAGGCATAAAGATTCTGCCTAAAACGGTTTGGCGGTAAACTTGATTGTAGCGGATAGGCTCGGTGAGTAATATCGCCTCGCCGTCCACGATTTCCCGGCGATCCTTTGATTCCGGTTCTTGCAGATAGTCCGCCCAAGTAATCAGTTTGGGTTGGGTTGTCATAATACTCTTAGATCTTCCCCTATGGGATTCGGTTGGCTATGCCCAGCTATGTCGGCATTATACCCCGGATAATCAGGTTCCCTGAAAAATCGCGGCGATGTCCAGTTCCAGCCCCGGAAGCACTGCCGACTCGATGAGCTCGCCGGGGCCGCGGATGTAGGCCCGTTGCCATTCCCCGCTTTCCAGCCGCAAGACCTCGATGTTGTGGTCTTGAGGCGATACCAGCCAGCACTCCAGGACGTTAATCCGGGCGTAGTCGGCCAGCTTGCTTTGGATGTATGTCCGGCTGTTGCTGGGCGACAGTATTTCCACCACTAGGTCGGGGCCGCCGTTAATGCGGTCGCCCACGATTTTGGCCCTTTCGTTGCTGACAAACAGCAAGTCCGGCTGCCGCACCCGCAGCGGTTCCCGCTCTACGACGACGTCCACCGGGGCGCACCAGAATCGCCCCAACCCGTGTTCGATGACGAATACTTGGGCCGGTGTAAGGATATTTACCAAAATGGTTTGGTGATATACGACCGGGGCGGCGAACATAATCACCTCGCCGTCAACGATTTCCTTACGCAGCTTGCACTCCGGCCCCTCAAGATATTCCTCGTAGGTTAGCAGCTTGGGTTGGGTTGTCATAATTACCCTCAGATACTCCCTTACGGGATTCGGTTGGCTATGCCCGGCTATGTCGGCATTATGCCCCGGATAATCAGGTTCCCTGAAAAATATCGGCGATGTCCAGATTCAGCCCCGGAAGCACTGCCGACTCGATGCGCTCGCCGGGGCCGCGGATGTAGGCCCGTTGCCATTCCCCGCTTTCCAGCCGCAGGACTTCGACAGTGCGGGTTATCCAAGATACCAGCCAGCACTCTAGGACGTTAATCCGGGCGTAGTCGGCGAGCTTGCTTTGGGTGTATGTGCCGCGGTTGCTGGGCGACAGGATTTCCACCACCAGATCGGGGCCGCCGTTAATCCGGTCGCCTAGGATGTCGGCCCTTTCGTTGCTGACAAACACCAGATCGGGCTGCCGCACCCGTAGCGGTTCCTGTTGCACTACCACGTCCACAGGCGCGAACAGCACTTCGCCCAACCTGCGCTCACGGACGAAGCTCCGTACAGGAGTGTATAGATCCCCCAGAGTAATCTGGTGGTAGCGGTTGGGGGCCGCGGCCATAATGACCTCGCCGTCTATGATTTCCAGCTTTTCCATTGTTTCCGGTTCGTTCAGATATTCCTCGTAGGTTAGTAGCTTGGGTTTGGCTCCGGTTGTCATAAGCTCTAACTCCGTTCCTTGCCGCGGACGGGATTGTTGTTATGGCCGGGAGTGTTATGCCGGGCGCAGGCCGGCGTAGCGTTGGCCGGTGACCGACGGCTCGGCGGCTAGGTTGCGGCGGATGGTTGCCACCCGCTCGCCGTCCAGCCCCAGCGCGTCGCATACCGCGGTGTCCAGTGCCCGCCGCGCCGGGCAGCCGTCCATCTGCGGCAGCGGCAGCAACGCCCGCTCCGCCAGCTCATCGTAGGCCGCCGCCAGCCTTTCCGCCGCGCCGTTTCCGATGGCGGCGAAGTTGGGGACGGGCAGGTTTTTCATATCGTCTAGAGAAAATTGCGGGTACGACAGCACTTTGTTGGAGCGATCGCCCAACAATGCCAAGATGCCGATGGTTGAATTGAGATACACACATACAGCTTTCTCAAATGTGTCGGCATCCATATTTGGGATACCGCACTTGCAAGGCACCCACGCCGACCCTATCACCGGGATAGGCAACCTGACGCTGAGAGTCCTGACGGTGTTAAGCCGAACTCTAGTCGGCAACAACAATCTCCCGCGTTTGGCCCAAAGGTTTTGAGCTTGCTTTTCTTTGCCTTTTTTGGCAACTATATTTGTATCCGGCTGGGCTGCCATAGACTGCAAAATGTCGGTTTTATGATCCCACAAGGCAGACATTCCCTCGATTCCCGGCAGCGTAGAACGGTTAAAAGTTAGCCGTATGTTTATTGACCCAAATTGCCCTATCTTTCCCAGATTCACGAAATTAAAAAACTCGCCGTTCTTTAGCGCAGCAAATTCTGCACAAAGATACGGCGACAGGAACTGAACCGCGCCCCAATCTCCGGCGGCAATCTTGTAGGCAGGCCATTCCTGTAATGTGCCATACCCCTGCCTATTTACGGCGCCGTCTATGATAGACCAAGCGACTTGTATCGCCTCGGCGGGCGTCGCCGGATTCGCGGCAAGGTTGATTACTTTCGTAGGGGGCTTTGGCCCCTTGCCGTGGGGCCAGCAACGGCAAACCAGCAACATCTCTCCAATGCTGGTATTTTCCGAAAAATAAAGGCGTTCCGGGTCATACGACGTTACAATAGTTTCGATGTGATTACTCTGGGATAAAAATTGCCGGATTTCCAATGCCGTTGCGTGTGTGGCCGTTGCCAAAGGCAATACTGTAGCTATGGCTCCAGTGTCGGCTTTCCTGATGTAGTCGGCAAGAACTAAGAAAGCGTTTCCAATGCTTGCCAAATGCACAGGCTTGTTAGAGAAAATTCGTTTCTCTTGATTTCTGATAGCCCATTTTTCGTCGTCGTCAAACTGCTGATACCGCAAGTCGTGTTGAGTAAAGGGCGGGTTCATAATCACCAAGTCGGCGGGTTCGGCGCGGGCCGTTTCCTCGCCGGTGTCAACCTGCCGGGCGCGGGGTTCGGCGCTGGGGTTGGGCATCAGCATCGGTTGCCTATCGCTCAGAAAGTCTAGGGAGCCCAAGCGGGCGTTGCCGGATTGGTCTAGGCCCAGCAGGGTGCGCCCGATTTTCATATTGCGAAACTGGGTGGTGGGCGAAAGCAGGCCCAAAGTGGTTGCCGCCATGTGAGTGGCGGTAAGGTTGACATCGTAGCCGCTGAAAACCTGTTCAATCAGAGAACGGGCTAGGCCGCTTTCGGTATCGGCTTGGGGGGCCAGTTCGCGGATGCGCTCGGCGGCGGCCATCAGCAGGGTGCCGGTGCCGCAGGCCGGGTCGGTAATCCGCAATTGGGCGATGGCCTCCGGGTCGCTCCAGTCGCACATACCCTCGCCGATGGCTAGGGCGGCCAGCAGGGTTGCCCCGGCGGTGCTGGTATAAAAAGAGCCGTCGTAGCGGGCGGTGTCCAGCACGGTGTGAAAGATGCGGCCCAAAAGGTCGTGGCGCATCCCGGCGATATTGGCGACTACGGCCAGAGCGGCTTTGGCGGCTTCGCGGATGGCGCCGGTAAAGGCCGGGTCGGGCGGGCAGGAAAGCAGGGCGGCGCGGCCGGTCTCAAAGATGGGCTTGTAATCCAGAGCCAGAATCAGATTCCAGGCGTCGCCGAAATCGCCGACCGGATTGGGGCCGTCGGCGCACTGCTGGGCTTTGGCGGGCGGCCAGTCGCCGCGGTAGGGTTGGGGTTGCGGGATACGGTTGTCATATTCGGGGCGCATCCCTTCCAGATGGACGTCCAGCCGGGAATGGAACATAACGGCGGTGGCGGCGACCAGCAGGGCGCGTTTGGCCGGGGTGTTCCAGGGTTCGCGCCCGGTTTTGGCGGCGGGCAGGTCAAGGGCCTGGGCCAAGAGGCGTTTCTGCGTGTCATCCATTCGCCGCACCGCCGCGTCAAGGCTGGACGACAGGGCGGCGGCGGCGAAGTCGGGGTTGCCAAGCTGGGCCGGGGCCAGCCGAATTACCGACGTTAGCTGGTCCAGTCCCCCCTTAGTCCAGGCCGCCGCGCCGCCGTTGCCGTCGCGGATGGTCCAGATCATTTCGGCGTCGGCGATGGACTCCCTGGTGCTGCCGTCCGGGTAGCAGACGGCGATGGCGATGTCGGCCAGATTTTGGTCATTCGGCAGCCGCTCGTCGGCACTGCGGATAGCTTCCTGCCGCTTGGCCCTGCTTTGCCCGTGTTTGGCTTCGACGGCGATTCGCGCCGGGCCGATACGCACTTCCACGTCAACACGGCTTTTGTCGGGATGAGTCACTTCCGGCTTGGCCGCGAGCCCCCGCTCTTTCAGTTCGTCGGATAGCTGAATGTTGAGAGTCTGTTCGTGTTCTCGCGGCGTCACTGCTTAATCCTCTAGGGCCTAATCCTCTAGCGCGATCCGCAGGCGTTTGTTGATGCGGCCCTTGCTTTCGTGGCCGGTTACGCGGATGCGGCCTACCTCGGTGGTGTTGTTTACGTGGGTGCCGCCGTCGGCCTGCACGTCCAAGCCCTGGATGTCTATGGTGCGGACTTCGCGGATGTTGGCCGGGAGCAGGTTGATTTTGGTGCGAATCAGGTCGGGGATGGCCTCGGCTTCCTCGCGGGCCAGGTTGGCTACCAGCACGGCGCGGGCGGCGGCCACTTCCTCGTTGATTTTGGCCTCTACTTCCTCGGCGAAATCGGCGGACATCCGCTCCAGCTCGAAGTCCATCCGGGCCTCGCCGGGCTGCATATTGCCGCCGGTGACTAGGGCGCCGTAGTCGCGCCACACCACGCCGCAGAGGATGTGCAGGGCGGTATGGGTTCGCATCAGCCGGTAGCGCCGCTGCCAGTCTATGCGGCCCGATACCCTACTGCCTATGGCGGGGCGGCCGCCGTCGGTTTCCCATTCGATTAGGTGCAGCAGCTCCCCGCTGTCGCGCTTTATGCCGGACACCGCGAATTGTTGCCCGCCGCCGCCCACCGGCAAGCTCAGGACGCCCCTATCGCTGGGCTGTCCGCCGCCGCCGGTGTAAAAGGCGGTGCGGTCGAGGGCGACGCCCGCATCGGCCACCGCGGTCACCGTGGCCTCAAATTCCTGCAAGTAGCTGTGGCTGTGAAACAGCAGTTCAGTCATATCCCCCACTCCGGCGCTCCCGGTTAAGCGCCGGTATTATAGCAGACCGCTAGGCGCGATTTTGCTTGATAGCTGTATCGGGCTATGTTGCGGTTGTGTCAAGCCTTTGTCTTATAATGGCTTACTACTTGGCGGCTTGCGCCTGACATTCAGGGGTTGACAATGAAAATTTCGTGTTTGCAGGAAAATCTAAGCCGGGGTCTGGCCGTGGCGGGACGCGCGGTAGCCACCCGGGCCACCCTGCCGGTAACTCAGAACGTGCTGCTCTCCGCCGACCAGGGGATGTTGCGCTTGTCGGCCACCAACCTAGAAATCGCCATAACCACCTGGATTGGCGCGATGGTGGAGGAAGAAGGGGCGGTCACCGTTCCGGCGCGGCTGTTGACCGAGTTCGTCGGTTCGCTGGGCAGCGACCGGATTGACTTGGATATGGAGGAAGGCTCTCGTCTGCTCCAAATAAAGTCGGGCCGCGCGGAAGCTAACATCAATGGCACCGACCCAGGGGAATTTCCGCCTATCCCTACGGTGGCGGCGCAGGAGGCCATTGTCTTCCAAGCCGACCCGAGGATGCTAAGGTTAGCCATTGATCAAGTGGACTTTGCGGCTGCGAGAGAGGAATCTCGGCCAGTCCTGACCGGCGTTAATGTGCGATTGAGTGAAGGAGCCTTCACAATGGCCTCCGCCGACGGTTTCCGCCTGGCCGTGCGAAACGGCACTTTGCAACAGTCCGGGGATGAGATAACCGTCATTATCCCGGCCCGCACCATGACCGAATTGGGACGTATGCTAGGGGACAATCAAGAGCCGGTGCAGATAATGCTCACTCCCCAAAAAGGGCAACTGATGTTCCGAGTTCGCGGCCAAGACACCGTGGAACTGGTCTCGCAACTGTTGCAAGGCACCTTCCCCAACTACGATCAGCTCATCCCCCAAAGTTACACCACGCGGGCTATCCTTGGCCTTAAAGATATTTTGCAGGCCACCCGCACTGCCTCGATTTTCGCCCGCGATGGCTCTAATATCGTCAGGATGCAAATGCAGCCGGTCGACAACGGTCAGGGACAGAGTGGCAAGCTCGTAGTCTCCGCCAGCTCTCAAGAGGTGGGAGAATTTCAGCAAGAACTGGACATTCTGGAATTGGAGGGGGAAGAGGGGAAGATAGCCTTCAACAGCCGTTATCTGACAGATGTGCTCACGGAAATAAAAGGCGAAAAGGTAGCCATCGAAACCACCACGTCGTCCAACCCCGGTGTGTTTAAGCCCGTGAGCGAGTCCGCCAACGACGACTACGTCCACGTGGTTATGCCAATGTTCGTGCAGTGGTAGCCGCCGGGCATCCCGCCAATCCGGTTCCCGTAGGGGCGCACGGCTGTGCGCCCCTACGATAACGCCGGAATGCCGGGATAATGCGGGGCGGGTTGACGTCCGTGCATAGCCCCATCCCGCCCGATTCGGTTCCCGTAGGGGCGCACAGCCGTGCGCCCCGCCTTGCGATGCGGGAAAGGCGATAAGGCCGTTGCGGGTTGACGCCGGGATTAGAGGGGCTAGAATTGAAAGGCCCTGATTCCGCATCACTTGGGAGCATCAAATGGCGCAAGTAGAACTGCCCTCCGGTAACCGGGTGGAGATTGACAACCTTCTTTTTGAGTTTGTCCGGGACGAGGTGGTTCCGGGCACTTCTTGGAGCGCCGAGGCCGTGTTCCGGCACTTGGGCGAGCTGGTAGAGGAGTTTGACCCGCCCAACCGGGCGCTGCTGGAGCGGCGGGCCAGCGTGCAGCGGCAGATTGACGCCTGGTATCAAGGCAAGCGCGAGGTCGGCTGGCGTCCCACGCCGGAATCCCGGGAACAGGACGCCGCCGACCTGGAGCAGTTTCTGATTGGCATAGGCTACCTGCAACCCGCCGGGCCGGTAGACTTCGAGATGACCACCCCGCCGCTGGATTCGGAGATGGACCAGAACGGCCCGGAACTGGTCACCCCGGTGTCCAACGCCAGTATGGCCGTCGGCGGGGCCAACGCCCGCTGGGGCAGCCTGTATGACGCCTACTTCCTCAGCGACGTTCACCCCGAAATAGACCGGCAGGCGCAGCGTCCGGCCCGCCTGCGAATGGTGGTGGAGGAAACCAACGCCTTTCTCGACCGGCACGTAGCGCAGTGGGACAACGCCGACGGAATCGGCGAAATCCGGTCTTTTTCGGCGCGGCCCCTCACCCCATCCCTCTCCCAGGGGGAGAGGGGCAGGGGTGAGGGGTACGAGTTGGTGGGGCATACCGCCAGCGGCGAAGCCCGGTTGCGACAGCCCGGCAAGTTCTTTGGCTTCAACCTCAACGAACAGGGCGAGCTCGACGAATTTTATCTGGAAAACAACGGGCTGCGGATACTGTTCCAGCTTTACGATGGCGGCAAAGTCAACGAGGAAAACGGCCAGTTCCGCGACCTTATCATCGAGTCGGCCATTACCAACATCGTTGATTTCGAGGACGCCGTGGCCGTGGTGGACGCCGAGGACTTGGTGGAATCGCTGCGCAACTACTTGGGCCTCATCCGGGGCGACTTGGTAGGCTACGGCTCCCGCGGCAACCGTAAGGCGCTTAACTCCGACCGGAACTGCACCGGCGCCGACGGCCAGCCCCGAACCCTGAAAAGCACCAGCCTGATGTCGGTGCGTAATGTGTCGCTGCATATGTATACCGGCATTGTCAAGGTTGGCGGGCAGGAAATCCCGGAGCGGATGCTGGGGCTGCTGCTGACCACCCTCATCGCCACCAGCCACGACCGTGGTTCCAACGGCGAGGCGCGGGCCGACGGCTCCGGCGATCTGCCATCGCGCGGCCCCAACAGCAGCCGGGGGATGGTCTATCAGGTGACGCCCAAGCTCCAAACCGCCGAGGAAGTGGCGGAACAGGTGCGGCTGTTCGAGGCCATCGAATCCCGGCTGGGCCTGAATCCCGGCGTCATCCTCATCGGCATTATGAACGAGGAATTGGGAATGACCCTGCAACTGCCCGACGCGCTGCGGGCCGCGCAGGGGCGGACTTTCTTTACCAACACCGGCTTTCTTGACCGCACCGGCTCGCAGATACGGGCGCAGATGCACGCCGGGCCGGTAGACCTGCGCGACGATTTGACCCAAGAAACCTTTAACGTCAGCTATGAACGCCACAATGTGGACGTAAGCCTGCGGGCCGGAGTCAACCGCCACGGCAAAATCGGCAAGGGTATGCAGGTTCGCAACCGCGCTATGGCCGAAATGCTGGAGCGCAAAATTGACCACCCCCGCACCGGCGGCAACACCGCCTGGGTTCCCGCTCCCTACCCCAGCGACCTGCACGCCACCCACTACCACATAATTGACGTGGCCGAGGTGCAACGGGTGATGCTGGACTCCCCAGCCCTCAACATTGACCGGGCGCCGCTGCTGTCCTTCCCGCTGCTGAAAGAGGAAAAGGTGGCCGACCCGGAGGTCAAGGCCGGCCTGACGCTCCGCTACGCCCACAGTATGGTGGCCTACGTGGAGCCGTGGGTGCGCCGGGGTATCGGATGCAGCGGCGTGCCTAACTTCGACCAGATTGAGGAAATGAAAGACCGGGCCACCGAGCGGATAGACGGGGCGATTCTCGCCAACTGGCGGCTGCACGGCGTGATTGACCAGTCGGATGTCGAGGAAGCCATCACTAGGGCCGCCGAGGTGGTAGACCGCCAGAGCACCGGGGCCGCCGGGTACGAACCGCTGACCGACACGCCGGAAAAGCGGGCGGCCCTGCTACGCAACCCGGCCATCGTCGCCGTGCTGGAAATCATTGACGACGCCCTGTCATCCCCCAGCGCCTACGTCGAACCGGCCCTGTTCCGCAACCGGCAGGCGGTAAAGGCCGCCGAAAAATAAAATCCCCTCTCCCGCTGTCTGCCGTTCTGAGCAAATATCTGTCGTTCTGACTCTGGCGGTCATTCTGAACAAAGCTCGCCTGTCATTCTGAGTCGTTTGTCATTCTGAGCAAAGCCCGTCGGTCATTCTGAACAAATACCTGTCATTCTGAGCAAAGCGAAGAATCCTGCCTTGGGCGGTGAGACCCTTCGCTCCGCTCAGGGTGACAAAAGGGATTGCGCAGGATGCCAAAAGGTCAGGGTGCCAAAAGGGGCAGGGATTGTTAAGGGTTGCCGTCGGCGGCGCCGAACCAGCGCACGAAGCCCGAGGCCGGGGAGCGGCGCGAAACCGGATGCTCGCCGGGGTGGCCGATGAGCAGCATCGTCGCCATTTCCCACGATTCGTCCGCCCCCAACAGCCCTTTCAGGCTGGGATGCCGGGTGACGCCGCCGGTTTCCCAAGTGACTGCCAGCCCCTCGGCGGCCCCGGCCAAGGAAATGTTGTGGGCCGCGATACAGACCGAAGCGTAGTTTTCTTTGGTGGTCTCATCGTTGGGGCCGGGAACGGTGTATACGTAGATGACTACCGGCGGCTCCAGAACTTTCTGCCGGGCGGCGTTGGCCCGCTGCCCGTCGCCGGTGCGCTCCAGTTGGAACTCATAGGCCAGCTCCGCCGCCTTGTGCCGGGCCGGGCTGTCCTGCTCCAGTACGAAAAAACGCCACGGCTCGGTCATGCGATGGTTGGGCGCCCATACTGCGGCGTCCAGCATCCGCTCGACGGCCATCGGGTCAACGGCGGCGCCGGAAAACTTCCAGGCACTGCGCCGCCCATAAATGGCGTGGTATACGCTCAAAGCCGGTGCTGCTTTTGCGGTCATTGCGATTCATCCCCTTTCCGCGCTAATGTTGTTCCGCGCTAACCTACTTTCCGTTCTGTCCGTATTCCCGCCCTACCCGTCATTCCCACGAAAGCGGGAATCGTCATCCGCGGCCGGGCGGCTGTCGGAGCTTTCGGCTCCGTCGGGCATTTTAAGTCCTTCGATTAGTTCCTGAAACACTTGGGGGATGGGCGTTGAAACTTCGGGCCGGGGTTCCGGTTGTCCGGCGTCGGGGGCGCCGGACTCTAGGGCGTCGTGCTGGTGGCCGTCCCATTCGGGTTCCGCCGGGGAAAACTCGCCGTCCATAAAGACCGGCAGCCCCATGTGAATGGCTATTGCCAGGGCTGCCGCCGCGTCCACCCAGGCGGTGCGCAGGCCACCGTCGGTCACTAGCCGCATCACGCCGCCCACCTCGTCGCTGGCCCCCACGCGCTTGATGACGATGTGGCTGATTTTGGCGTTCAGGGTTTCCGCCATCCGCACGGCCAAGTGATGCAGGGGGCAGTGGTCGGAGGCCAGCCCCCGCATCTCCACGGCCAGCATCCGGGCCTGCTCTAGGGATAGGTGGACGACGTAGGCCGACTTTCCGTTGCGGAGTCGCAGCAACAGCTCGCCGCGCCATCCGTCTTTGCTCCGACGAATCAGGTATGGAAATACTGGTGTCATACGCGCCCTCCCTGCCGGATTTATTGCGAAATTACTTCCGCCGTCTATTATTCTGGCGTCTATTATTCTGGCCGTCTGTCATTCTGACTGTCGTCTGGCCGTCTGTCATTCTGAGCAAGCCGTCCGTCATTCTGAGCAAAGCGAAGAATCCCGCCTTGGGCAATGAGACCCTGAGCTTTGCTCAGGGTGGCAAAGGGAAATTTCGCGTCTTGCGTCCCGGTTTATGCCCCGGATTGCCGGGCTAGGGCAGCACTCCGGTTTCGCGCAGCAGCCGCTGGGTGCCTTCCAGGTCGGCTAGGTCTTTCGGGGATATGCTGGGGTGATTGATTTCGTCCAAAGGAACCAGCACACGCGAAACCTTTACGCCGTCAACCAGAGGATACTCGAAGGTCTGCCCGGCGAAATACTGCTGTCCGACGCGCGACAGCATAAACTCCAAGAACCGCTCGGCGGCGTCCCGGTTGTCCGACGAGGCGAGGATTCCGGCGCCGGCCACCATCACGGTCGCGCCGGGGCCGCCGGCCCGCGGGTGGTAGTTGCGGGCCGCAAAGTCTTCGCCTTCCTCGGCCAGGAAACGGAACAGGTAGTAATGATTGACTAGGCCGACGTCAATCTCTCCGGCGGCGACGGCGGCCACTTGGGGCGTGTTTTTGGGATAGATAATTGGATTGTTAGCCTGCACGCCTTCCAGCCATTCGGTAGTCTTTTCTTCGCCCCACAGTGCCCGCATAGCAGTTACCATTGTCTGGAACGATGCGTTGGTGGGGGCCCAGCCGATACGGCCCTTCCATTCCGGGTTCACGAAATCCCAGACGTCATCGGGCAGTTCTGCCTCGCTGATTCTCTGCGGGTTGTACACCACGGTGCGGGCGCGGCCCGACAGCCCGACCCACTTGCCTTGCGGGGAGCGGGCCCAGTCCGGCACCCGGCTCAGCACCCGGTCGGGCAGCGGGGCCAGCATCCCCTCTACCGGGCCTAGGGCGCCGGGGTCTTGGGCAAAGAAAATGTCGGCGGGCGAGTTGCCGCCCTCCTCCAGCAGCGTCGCGGCCAGTTGCGGCGTGCCGGCGTACTTGACCGCGACTTCGATTCCGGTTGCTTGGCTGAATTGCTGGATAACGGCATCCACCAGCGACTCGCTGCGCCCGGAATAAACGACCAGCGGTTCCTGCGATGCCAGTTGGCTCATTCGCTCGGCCTCGGCGGCCAGGGCCTCGGCGATGGCCGACTCCACTTGGGCCAGGGCCACCCCCGGCGTCATCGCCGACTCCACCGCCGCCTGCACCAGTTCCTCCACATCCTCGGCGGTCAGCCCCGGCGTCATAGATGCCGCCACGGAGTCCGACACCGCTTGCGCCACCAGAGATTGCAGTTGTTCCTCGGTGAGGGCCGGCTCGCCGGATTCCGCGGGCGGGGCCTCGGCGGGCATCGCCCCGGCGACGGCATCCTGAACCAGCGAGCGCAGTTCCTCGGTGTTGAACGGCGTGGGGGTTGGCTGGGGGGTTGCCGTTGGCGGCGGGCTGCCGCAGGCCGCCAGCAACAAAGACAAGGTCAGCAGAACCGCCGCGGATATGGAAAGACGCCAAGCCTTGAGCATAAAACCCCCCCGGTCTCCGGTGCCGGATTTCGCCCTTTGCGTATCGCCCTGCTTAACCGGGATTTTAAGGCATACATCATCGCTACGAATGCCCGTAGATAATACAAGCATAAATCTTAGCGTGTCAATAGAGCAATTTTCGCAATCTACGCACAAATTTATAATCGTGTTGACACACATCCGCCCAATCAGCCTTGCCGGAAAGGAACGGCAACCACGCTCCGGCGTGGCAACTGGCAACCCCGGCGCGATTACCTGAGAAAATTGCGAAATTACTTCCCCGGTCTGCCATTGTGGGCAAATGTCTATCATTCTGAGCAAACTGTCTGTCATTCTGAGCAAGCACTCTGTCATTCTGAGCAAAGCGAAGAATCCCGCCTTGGGCAGTGAGACCCTTCGCTTCGCTCAGGGTGACAAAGGGGCAGGGCGGCAAAAGGCAGGGCGGCAAAAAGGCAGGGTGGCAAAAAGGCAGGGTGGCAAAAAGGCAGGGTGGCAAAAGGCAGGGTGCAAAGGGAAATTTCGCAATTTTTTCAATTGCTGGTAAGATTGCCGCCCGGCGGTTGCGCCGGATTTTGCAGAGGATTGACGGAAAGCCTATGAGCCAGCCCGCCAAAGGGAACATCATCCCCGGAATGCGTTATCGCAACGCGCCTGCCGGTCATACCCGCGTAGGCTGGAATCCGCCGGGGAAGGGCGATTTTTGAGAGAGGGGGGTTAAGCAATGCTAATCGTGGATTCGCAAATACATATCTGGGGCAGCAACCTTCCGGCTAATCCGGCGCACCGGCAAATCACCTCGTACACCGCTGCGGATGTGCTGCGGGATATGGACGCGGCCGGGGTGGATGCGGCGGTGATTCACCCGCCGGGCTGGGATCCCGGCGCGGACGATCTGGCGATGGAAGCGGCCCGGCAATACCCCAACCGCTTCTCCATTCTGGGCAAGTTTCCGCTGGACGACCCGGCCAGTAGGGGGCTGATTGACGGCTGGAAGGGGCAGTCGGGGATGCTGGGATTGCGGTTCACTTTCCTGCTGCCGCACCAGCAGGCTTGGCCCACCGACGGCACTATGGATTGGCTGTGGCCGGCGGCGGAGGCGGCGGGGCTGCCGGTGGGGCTGGCCTGCGCCAATTTCCTGCCGGTGGTGGGGCAGGTGGCGGAGCGATATCCGGGGCTGAAACTCATCGTAGACCACATGGGCCGGGGCCAGCGCCTGACCGATGAGGCCGCCTTTGAGACGCTGCCCGATTTGCTGGACTTGGCGAAGTATCCCAACGTGGCCTGCAAGGCGTCGGGGGCGCCCAGCTACTCCAGCCATCCCTACCCGTACCGCAATATACAGGACTACCTGCGCCGGATATTCGACGCTTTCGGCCCCGACCGCACTTTCTGGGGGACGGACATCACCCGGATGCCCTGCTCGTGGCGGGAGTGCGTAACCCTGTTCACCGAGGAACTGCCCTGGCTCACCGGCCAAGACTTGGAACAAGTGATGGGCCGCGCCCTGTGCCGGTGGATTGGCTGGGAGCTGCCGGGGGTTGGTTAAACGCCGAGAGCGCGGAGGACGCCGAGTTTTTTCTTGTGCCGGGGGTTGGTTAAACGCCGAGAGCGCGGAGAACGCCGAGAATTATTTAGAAAAACTTGGCGTTCTCTGCGTGCTTGGCGTTGAAAAAAATTGTTGTTCAGGTTTCGACGGGCTGGCCGCTGTCCATCCATTCGGCGTAGGAGCCGTCGTATAGGCGGACGTTGTAGCCTGCCTGTTTCATTGCTAGGTAGGGCAGGGATGCGCGGAGGCCGCTGCGGCAGTAGGCGATGATTGAGTCGCCGGGGGCGATGCCTACCGATGACAGGGCCTGCTCCAGCCGCTCCGGTTGGATTAGCAGTTGGCCGTCCTGCCCGGCCAGTTGGCTCCAGGCTAGGTGAATGGCGCCGGGGATGTGGCCGGGGCGGGAGTCCATTTCCGCCTCGCCCCGGTATTCCTCTGCCGAGCGGGTGTCCAGCAGCTTCGGGTTGCCGGGGGCATTGGCATCCAGCGCCTGGGCGACGTCCGGCAGGGTGGCGCGGATGGCGGTTTGGGCCTGCGGCGTGAATGCTCTGGCCGCCGTTGGCACCGGGCGGTACAGCACCTCGCGGCCCTGTTCCTTCCAGTGGTCATAGAGCAGATCCATTATGTGTATGTCGCCGCGGCCCAAGTATTCCAGAATCCAGGCGTGCATCGCGGCGTTGCGCCCGTCCTGCCCGTCGTACAGCACGGGGGTGACGCCGTCGCCCAGCCCGGCGGCGGCGAAGGCGGCGGCCAGCGCGTCCGGGGGGAGCAGGCGGCCCTGCGGGTCTTGGAGCTTTTTCAGGGGAACGCTTACCGCGCCCGGCAGGTGGCCCATCAGGTAGCGCATAGCCGACCGGGGGTCTAGCAGCAGATACCCCGGACGGCCTATGTGTTCCTGAACCCAATCGGCGGATACGAAAGTCGCCATTAGCCGACTGCTTCAAAGTCGGTGGATACTTGGGTCGGGTTGACCACCGACTGGGTGACCGGGGAGCCTTCGACGGCCAGCCGCCAGATTTCCCGCAGCGTGTCCTCGTCGGCGTCGGCGCGGACGTAGCACTTGGCGGATATGTTGCCGTAGCCGGGGTTGCCTTCGTCCTCAACGCCGGCCCACTTGCGGATGTTGTCGAAGTAGCCCTCTACGGCCACTTCCAGGTCGTGAATCCGCACGCCCTGCTTGGTGGCGTTGACTACGAAGCCGACGGTCATACAGCTTCCGATGGCGGAAAGGAGCTGTTCGTGGGCGCTGGCGGCGACGTCGGTGGCGGTGAGGTCGCCGGGTTCGTCCATATCCACGGTGTGGTTGCGCATATAGGCGCGGGCCTTCATGCCGCCCTGCCAGGCGACCCGCGACTTCCAGGGGCCGGTGACCGCGTTGAATACTTCGGGGTCACGGAAGGAATCCAGCACTTCGGCCAGCTTTTCTCTGGGGAGCCCGTTGAGGTCCCGCTCCGGTTCCTGCGCCATTTGGACACTCCTGTATTTGTTTGGATTGGGCCGGGGGTAGCCGGGGTTTTTAACGCCGAGGACGCAGAGATTACGCCGAGGACGCAGAGTTTTTATTTGATTTAATTCTCTGCGTTCTCTGCGCGTTCTCTGCGGACTCTGCGTTAAAGCCCCGGTTAGCCGAACTCGGCCCGCAGCATTTGGGCGGCTTCGGTGATGGTTCGCATCTTTTCGATGGCGACGGCGTGGGTGTTTACGTTGCGCTCGGCGAAGGTGCCGAAGCCGCAATCGGGGTTGAGGTAGATTTTGTCCGGGGTGAAGTATTCCAGCAGTTCCTTGACCCGGGCGACAATCTGCTCCGGCGGCTCGATTTCGTCGGTGCGGGGGTTGACTACGCCGAGACCGATTTCCTTTTCGTTGCTGTATTCCTTGAATACTGCCATCTCACCGGCGCGGGGGGTGGCGCACTCCAGCACCAACTGGTCAATGTTCATCTGCACCAGATAGGGGAGCATGGGGCCGTAGTTGCCGCTGAGCAGCACGTCCTCGCGGCGGCTCCAGTTGCCCCGGCAGATATGGACGCCGGTTTTGACGCCGGTTATGCCGTCCATAGTTTCGTTCATCAGGCGCACCGCCATCTCCAGCTCGTCGGTGGGGTCGCGGCGGTTGGGCAGGGCGGCGCACATAAAGGTTTCGGTGGTTTCCTCGCCGAACACCACCTGCGACAGGGTGGGTTCGTCCAACTGGATGAAATCGCAGCCGCTGTCGCGCAGGGCGATGATTTCCTCGCGCAGCAGGGCCACCACGTCTTTGGCTAGGTCGTCGGGGGTGGGATACGCCTTGTCGGAAAGCCCCTCGAACCAGCCGGAGCGGGTGAGCATATAGGGGCCGGGCAGAGGAATCTTGATGGCGCGGTCGGTGTGTTCCTTGACAAAGGCCAGCTCGTCTAGGGCCAGCCCCTGCCGCTTGGTGATGGTGTCCACCACGATGGGGCTTTTGATGGCGAAGGCCGGAACGTCGAGGGCCCGCAGCACTTCTTCCATCCGGGCGCGGTCGGCGGAATAGTCCAGCAGTTCCGACACCTTCATCAACTGCATTCCGTTGAGCTTGTCCACGGCGAAAGAATAGAAATTGTCGCGGCGCTGCTCGCCGTCGCTGAGGATGTCCACCCCGGCCTGTTCCTGAGCGCGGATACAGGCCAGCACTTCGCCGTCGGCTAGGGCGTTGAAGTCGGCCAGGGTGTCCTCGCCGGCTTCCTTGCGGCGCAGGGCGCGAACCAGTTCGTTGGAGCGGGGCCAACTGCCCACCACGGTGACCGGAAACAAAGGAACGTTCGCCATTCGATAACTCCCGGGGCGCACGGCCCCGCCGGCAACACCGGCCTGCTTGATTTGCGGCAAATTATGGGACGTTTCGGCAAGAACCGCCTTTGGGAAATGTAGCTATCGCGCCCGGTTGTGTCAACTGTGAGGCCGCGGCCGCGGTGATTGCGCGATGGGCCGGAATGACGGGTTGGGGCTTCGGGATTTTTTGATTTCCCTGCCATTTCCGCCCATTTCCGCCCATTTTGGCTTGGCGGCCTGGTTGGGGCTTCAGGATTTTTGATTTCCCTGCCATTTCCGCCATTTCCGCCCATTTTGGCTTGGCGGCCTGGTTGGGGCGGATGCTAGGGATGGCGGGTTGTTTGGGCTTTACAGGTATTATGTTAGGGGGGTGTATTAAGGGTTGGCAAGGGGCAAGTGTCAGGAATTGGAGTGGGATAAGGCGGACGGGGGGGGCGTTCCCACCCTAACCATTCCCCGGGGACGCCCCCACCCTAACCCTCCCCCGGAGGGGGAGGGGATTTTTCAGTCGGCGCGTTAATACCAGATGGCCGGTCTGGGAACCAGCCTTTCGCCAACGCTGTCTGCGGCGAGGGCGAGTATTTGCAGCGTCATCGCCCCCAATAGGGGGGCTGTTCCGTCTTGCCCGAAAACCACCGGGCTGACCTCGGTTTTGCCGTGAATCGTAATCCAGGCCCGGCCCATATTCATTTCGAGGCGCCGGCCGTCGGCCAGCTCAAACACGTCCTGACGGGTTACGCGAACCCCCAGCTCTTGCAGCAGGGCGGCGGGTATCACGGTGTAGGTTGCGCCGGTGTCTACCGTTGCCTCGATTTCCCGCCAGTTTTCGCCTTCCATGCTGGAAATCTGTACCGGCCAGTTGAACACGCCCATTTCAAGCACCCCGACTTGGCTTTGCCTGTCACTATCAAGTTTAGCATACCGGGGCCGCCCGGCGTTGCTTGTCGGCTATTGACTTTGGGGCTGCCATTGCCTATATTCCGCTGAACCTTGCCGGGAATCGGGAACTTGGCGGCGAATATAACCGGAGTCGGCGGATTGGCGTCGAATCGCGTTTATATTCCGGCAAGGGGCGGATAAAAACGGCGATTGTATGGCGGAGAATATAAACCTGCGAGGTTTTCTGAAATGATCATCCGATTCTGGAATCCGGGAGCGTTGCTCCTGGGGCTGCTGGTGGCGGGGCTGTTGCTGGCGGTGGCCTGCGGGGCGTCGGCTACGGCGACGCCTCAGCCGGCCCCGGTTGCGACGCAGGTTCCGGCCCCGCAGCCTACGGCGGCGCCCACTCAGGCAGCGACGCAAGCCCCGGCGGTGCCGACGGCTACATCCGCGCCGGTCACCCGGGCGCCCACGGCCCCGGCGGTGTCGGCGCCCACCGCTACGCCCGCGCCCGAAGCGGCGTCGGAAGCCTCGACCACGGCTCAGGCGCAGGCCAAGCCCGACGGCATATACGGCGGCGTCATTGATATGCACGTGGCGGGCAACGTGGCCCACTGGAACATTATGGAGTGCGGTTCCGGCGGCACCTGTATGTCGCCCACCTCGCCCTTTTCCAACGGGCTGGTTCACTACAACGGCGAAACGCCCGAGCCGCTGGACATCCGGGGCGATTTGGCTACCGGGTGGACGGTGAGCGAGGGCGGCACCCGCTATATTTTCGAGCTGCCGGAAAACGCCCGCTGGCACGACGGAACCCCGATTACGTCGGACGATGTGGTTTTCAGCATTAACGAAATGCTGCGAACCGACGTTCCGCGCCCCCGCTCCGGGCAGATTCGCCCCTATGTCAAGGGCGTGGAAGCCATCGGGCCATATCAGGCGCAGATTGACCTGCATTTCCCGTCGTCGGCGTTCCTGGCGTTCCTCGCCACCGACTTTATGAAAATGTGGCCGATGCATTGGGTGGGAACCGACCCCGAAACGCAGCGCAATATGCGGCTTGAGGAAAACATCCTCGGTTCCGGCCCCTTCAGGATGGTGGAACACGAAAAGGACGTGGTTTACCGCTGGGAAAAGAATCAGGATTATTTCAAGGACGGGCTGCCCTATCTGGACGGGATGAATTACTTTATCATCAACGACTCCAGCCGGATTCTGGCGGCCTACAAGGCCGAACAGGTGTTGATGACGGTCTACCTGAACAGCAATATGAACGTGCGGGAAGGGCAGGAACTGCAAGATGACCGGGAGGGCAAGGGGCGGGTGTTCTTTGCCGGGCCGACCCTGTGGCACGGGATGCTGATTAACACCGAGAAAGAGCCTTTCACCGACCCCAAGGTGCGGCGGGCGCTGAACCTGATACTGCACCGCCAAGCCTTTGACCAGATATTCGGCGCCGGGGAGTACCAGATCGGCTCGCCGCTGCCGCCCGACCAGTGGTTTTCCCGGACTACCGAGGAGTGGCTGCAAACCCCCGGCCTGCGGGAGACCGATAACGGCGAGAAGCACCCGGAGGACATTGCCGAGGCTCAAAGGCTGATGGCCGAGGCGGGCTACGAGGACGGCTTCGAGACCACTATTCTGGCGGCCAACTTCCTGTCCTTCCCGGATATGGCCCAAGTGGCCGCCGACCAGATGGAGCGGTGGCTGAACATCCGGGCCGTGGTGCAGCCGGAGGAGCCGGCGGCGGGCTATGTGCGCTACGAGAGCAGCGACTGGAGCCTGGGCTTCCACGGCAACGGGATTCTGGTGATGGACCCGGATCAACTGGTGGCGGGCAGCTACCTCAGCGCGGCCACCCGCAACTACAGCGGCTGGGAACCGGCCAAGATACGGGAGCTGTACGATGCCCAACTGATCGAAACCGACACGGAAAAACGGCGCCAACTGGTGCTGGAGCTGGGCGACTACCTAGCCGCAGAAGATACCCACGTAGTCATCACAACCTGGGCAATGCTGGTGCCATACGTGGACAACCGCATCAAGAACTACAACATCGCTTCCGGGTTCGCCAACCACACCAACAAGGAACATCTGTGGTACGAGGATAACTAGCCCGAGGCAAGGGGCGCACTACGGTGCGCCCCTTCGGATTCACGGCGGGATTCCCGCAAGGCGCAATTAACCGGCATAAAATTAACCGGCATAACCGGAGAGGGCAATGAACCTGTACGTGGTGAAAAGGCTGCTGCTCTTTGTACCGACTTTGCTGCTGGTCACCATCATCGTCTTTGCCCTTATGCGGCTCATCCCCGGCGACCCGGCCTATCTGCGGCTGATTGGGGCCGACGGGGACGCCGAGTTTACTCAGGAACAGTTGGAAGACCTACAGGCGCAGTTGGGAACCGACAAGCCTCTGGTGCAGCAGTACGGCCTATGGATTTGGGATATGCTGCGCGGCGACCTGGGCTTGTCTATGATTCACGACACGCCGATAGTTGACGATATCAAAGACCGCCTGCCGGTCACTATTGAGCTGACCATATTATCGCTGGCCCTGGCGACGCTGATAGCCGTTCCGCTGGGGGTGATTTCGGCGGTGATGCAGGATTCGCCCGCCGACTACGCCTCGAGAATCATCGCCATCGCCGGCGTGGCGATGCCCAACTTCTGGCTGGCGATTCTGATAATCATTTTTCTGGTCAACTTTTTCGGCTGGCTGGCGCCGCTCAGATATGCCGATTTGTGGAAAGACCCGCTGACCAACTTGCAGCAGCTTATCTTTCCGGCCATCGCCCTAGGCTTCTACAATATGGCGCTGATTGCCCGGGTTACCCGCAGCGCGATGCTGGAGGTGTTCCGGGAGGACTACATCCGCACGGCCCGCTCCAAGGGGCTGAATGAGCGGGTGGTCATCGTGCGTCACGCCCTCAAGAACGCTTCGCTGCCGGTGCTGACCATCTCCGGCTGGCAGATAGGCCGCCTGCTGGCCGGCACTGTGGTTATCGAAAAGATTTTCTTGGTGCCGGGCGTCGGGCGTCTGCTGATTGACAGCATCTTTGCCCGCGACTTCACGATGATTCAGGCCATCGTGATGATAGTGGCGACGATGGTGTTGTTGCTGAACCTGATTGTTGACCTGATGTACGGCTGGATTGACCCTAGGATTCGCTACGCATAGGGATTCGCTACCCATAGGCGGCTTTTCCGCCGATATAGCAGGGGTGCGGCTTTATGCCCGCTCCGGCAAGGGGATGATTCGTGGCAGTGTACAGATTAGACCAGGGAGAGGATGCCCTCAGCCTGCCGTCGGGCGTGCGCCCCAAGCCTACGGTATGGCAGAACCTGGTCAAGTTCGCCAAAGACAAGCCCTTGGGCGCGGTAGGCGGGGCCATTGCCATCCTACTCATCATCGTTGCCATTTTTGCGCCGCTCATCGCGCCCCATAACCCGCGGATAACCAACCACGAGGCGGTGCTGGCCGAGCCCAGTTCCGAGATGTTTCTGGGCGGCGACCAGCTAGGACGCGATGTGTTCAGCCGACTGGTGTACGGCGCCCAGATTTCGTTGCTAGTGGGCATCGTCAGCGTGCTGTTCGGGGTGACCATCGGCTTGGCGGTGGGGCTGGTCAGCGGCTACTTCGGCGGGATAGTGGACTTGGGGGCGCAACGGGTTATGGACGCGGTGATGGCCTTTCCCGCCCTGATTCTGGCCTTGTCCATTATGGCGGTTATGGGGGCGTCCATCATCAACGTCATCATCGCGCTGTCGGTGGTGTTTGTTCCCGGCGCGGCCCGCACCATCCGGTCGCAGGCGTTGAGCATCAAGGAAATGGACTACGTGCTGGCGGCGCGGGCCATCGGCGCCAGCGACGCGCGGATTATGATTCGCCACATGGCCCCGAACCTAGTCGCCACCTACATCGTGCTGGCTACCATTTCCCTAGGCTGGGCCATCGTGGTTGAGGCGTCGCTCAGTTTCTTGGGCGTGGGCGTGCCGCCCAGCGTCCCCACTTGGGGCGGAATGCTCACCGGGGCCACCAAATACGTGGAAACCGCGTGGTGGGTGGCGGTATTCCCCGGCCTAGCCATCGCCGTAGTCGTCTTTGCCTGGAACCTGCTGGGCGACGCCCTGCGCGACGTACTTGACCCCAAGCTGCGCGGGGCCAGCTAACGGGGGGAATTGCGAAATTCCCGCCCCCTCCGGGGTGGTAGGGTGGGGGCGTTCATTGCGCTTGGGCCGTTGCGTCGCCAACTCGGTTGTCTGAATCAGGATTTACCGGATTAAAGGATTCGCAGGATAGAGAAAATCCCGCAAATCCTGATTCAGACAATACGGGAAAAATCCTTACTCCCCCATCAAACGATACGATTGCGAAATCCCGGTTGTCTGAATCAGGATTTGCCGGATTAAAGGATTTGCAGGATGGGGAAAATCCTGAAAATCCCCAAAATCCGGCAAATCCTGATTCAGACAATATGGGAAAAACCCCAACCCCCCCCAATCAAATGAGATGATTGCGAAATTCCTCGTTCTCGCAAAGGCAAATACGCCGTTTGACAACCGCCTACGGCCAATTATAAGGTAGGGGCGCACAGCGGTGCGCCCGCCCTCGGGCTCTGCATCCGCCCTAGGCAGACCCCGCGCCCGCCGTCACTCCCGGACGAAAACATCCATCCCTAGGGGCGCCTGCGAAGCCCCGCCCCTGCCAGAGGAGACTACTAATGACTACGACACAGGCCGGGCAGCGTTCCGGCAGCGATTACAAAGTCGTCGGCACTAGGCCCATCCGCCACGACGGGATAGACAAGGTCACCGGCGCCGCCAAGTATGGCGCGGACATTCAGTTGGCCGGGATGCTGCACGGCAAGGTGCTGCGCAGCCCCTACGCCCACGCCCGGATCCGCTCCATAGACGGCAGCCGGGCCGAGGCCCTGCCCGGCGTGCTGGCAGTGGTGACGGCCAAAGATTTTCCCATCATCCAGGACCAGATTATTGACTTGGCGGAAACGCAGGGCAACGTGCGGCTGATGGCGGAACACGTTATGGCCCACCATAAGGCGCTGTACCAGGGCCACGCCGTGGCCGCCGTGGCCGCCACCAGCCCCCATATCGCCGAGCAGGCGCTGGCCCTGATTGACGTGGACTACGAAGTGCTGGAGCCGGTGCTGTCGCTGACCGACGCTATGCGCCCCGATGCGCCGGTGATTCACGAAACCCTAAGCACGCACTTCAAGCAGGAGCGGTTCGCCCGCGGCGAGGATACCGGCGTTCAGGGCAACATCGCCAGCCACATACAGCACAAGCTGGGCGACGTGGAAAAGGGTTTCCGCGAGGCCGACGTGGTTGTCGAGCGCGAGTTTCACACCGGCACGGTGCATCAGGGCTATATCGAACCCCACGCATCCACCGCCACTTGGAGCGGCGACGGCCGCCTTACCGTCTGGACTTGTACGCAGGGGTCTTTCGCCATCCGCAGCTCCACGGCGGCCATCTGCGGCGTGCCGGAGGATATGGTGCGGGTGATTCCTACGGAAATAGGCGGCGGGTTCGGGGCCAAAATCACCACCTATCTGGAGCCGCTGGCCGCCATCCTGTCGCGCAAAACGGGCCGCCCGGTCAAGATGGTGATGAGCCGCAAGGACGTTTTCGAGGGAACCGGCCCCACTTCGGCCACTGACCTGAAAACCAAGATAGGCGCGACCAAAGACGGCAAGATAACCGCGGCTCAGGTTTATATGGCTTTCGAGTCCGGCGCCTTTCCCGGCTCGCCGGTGGGCGGTGGGACACTGTGCGCCACTGGCCCCTACAACATCGAGAATCTGCTGGTAGACGGCTACGACGTGGTGGTCAACAAGCAGAAGGTGCAAGCCTACCGCGCCCCCGGCCAGCCGCAGGGCGCCTTCGCCGTCGAGCCGGTCATTGACGAGCTGGCCGAGGCCCTGGGTATGGATCCGCTGGAGCTGCGCCTTAAGAACGTCGCCAAAGAGGGCGACCGGATGCCCAACGGCGTGGCCCATCCCCGCTTCGGCGTCCGCGAAATGGAAGAGGCGATGCGCGACCATCCCCATTACAGCGAGCCGCTGGGCGGAGAGAACGGCGGGCTGCGGGGACGCGGCGTTGCCGTGGGCTACCGCTGGCAGGCCGGGCAGATGTCGGCGGCGACCATCATCGTCAACAGCAACGGCACCATCAACCTAGTCACCGGCTCGGTGGACATTGGCGGCACCCGCACCGCAGTAGCGATGCAGGCCGCCGAAGTGCTGGGGCTGGCCGCCGAGGATGTAGTGCCAACGGTGGTGGACACCGACACCATCGGCTACACCGCAGTGACCGGGGGCAGCCGCACCGCCTTTGATACCGGCCTGGCCGCCATTCAGGCCGCCGAAGACATCAAGCGGCAAATGGCCGCCCGCGCCTCGGCTATCTGGGAAGTGCAGGAAGAGGACGTGTCTTTCGCCGACGGCGTGTTTACCTGCGTCCGCAACCCGGAAGACCGTTTCACTTTCAAGGAACTGGCCGGGCGGATGATGCGCACCGGCGGCCCGATTACTACGTCGGTGTCGGCGGTTTCCACCGGCGTCGGCCCGATCATCGCCGGCAACATCGTGGACGTCGAGGTTGACCCGGAAACGGGCAAGGTGGACATCGTGCGTTGCACCGCCTTTATGGATGTTGGCACGGCGGTGCATCCCAGCTACGTCGAGGGGCAGATTCAGGGCGGCACGGTGCAGGGCATCGGCTGGGCCCTGAACGAGGAATACTGCTACAACAACGACGGCGTGATGCTCAACTCCAGCTTCCTCGACTACCGGATGCCCACCAGCCTGGATGTGCCGATGATTGAGACGGTGATGGTGGAAGTTCCCAACCCGCGCCACCCCTTCGGGTTGCGGGGCGTGGGCGAAGCGCCCATCATCCCCCCATTGCCGGCCATCGCCAACGCGGTGTCCAACGCCATCGGCGTCCGCGTCAACACCCTGCCCATAACCCCGGCGGCAGTGCTGGAGGCTTTGGAAAGCAAAGGGCAGTAAGGGCGGCGGCAACAGCGCGTTTTTCCCCGAGGCCCCGTTTCGCGCGGGGCCTTTTTGCCGCCTACGGTTCCGTTATTCCCGCCATTTCCGCCGCCCACGGTTCCGTCATTCACGGAAAGCTCCGCCGTTCCCGGAACCCCCGTCATTCCCGCCCAGCTCTGTCATTCCCGCGAAGGCGGGAATCCAAAGGCGTATCAGCCGGTGGCTTTCCCTTGCCGCAGACATTCCTGGATTCCCGCTTTCGCGGGAATGACGGGGTTGGCCGAAATGCCGGGTTGGTGGGAATGCCGGGGTTGCCCGGGATGACGGGGCTGTGGGTAACAAGTATGTAATTCCCTTTCCCAAGGCCCCGTTCCGCGCGGGGAGTTCCGTCATTCCCGCGAATGCGGGAATCCAAAGGCGTATCAGCCGGTGGCTTTCTCTTGCCGCAGACATTCCTGGATTCCCGCATTCGCGGGAATGACGGGGCGAGTGGGAATGACGGGGCTGGCCGAAATGCCGGGTTGGTGGGAATGCCGGAGTTGCCCGGTATGACGGGGCTGTGGATAACAAAGTATGTAATTCCCTTTCCCAAGGCCCCGTTCCGCGCGGGGAGTTCCGTCATTCCCGCGAATGCGGGAATCCAAAGGCGTATCAGCCGGTGGCCTTCCCTTGTCGCAGACATTCCTGGATTCCCGCCTTCGCGGGAATGACGGGGCGGGCTGGAATCCAAAGGCGTATCGGCCGGTGGCTTTCTCTTGCCGCAGACATTCCTGGATTCCCGCCTTCGCGGGAATGACGAGGCGGGCTGGAATCCAAAGGCATATTATCCGGTGGCCTTCCCTTGTCGCAGACATTCTTGGATTCCCGCCTTCGCGGGAATGACGGGGCGGGCTGGAATCCAAAGGCGTACCTGCTAGTGGCTTTCTCTTGCCGCAGACATTCCTGGATTCCCGCATTCGCGGGAATGACGGATTGGCCGAAACGACGGGGTTGGCCCGGGATGATGGGGCTGGCAGGAATCCAAAGGCGTATCAGCCGGTGGCTTTCTCTGGTCGCAGACATTCCTGGATTCCCGCCTTCGCGGGAATGACGGGGCGGGCAGGAATCCAAAGGCGTATCAGCCGGTGGCTTTCTCTGGTCGCAGATATTCCTGGATTCCCGCCTTTGCGGGAATGACGGGCGAACCGAACGCTGGGGTTGGCCCGGGATGACGGGACTGGCTGGAATCCAAAGGCGTATCAGCCGGTGGCTTTCTCTGGTCGCAGACATTCCTGGATTCCCGCCTTTGCGGGAATGACGGATTGGCTGAAACGACGGGGTTGGCCCGGGATGATGGGGCTGGCTGGAATCCAAAGGCGTATCAGCCAGTGGGTTTTCTCTGGTCGCAGACATTTCTGGATTCCCGCTTTCGCGGGAATGACGGATTGGCGGGAATGCCGTGGTTGGCCCGGGATGCCGGGGTTGGCGGGAATGCCGTGGTTGGACGAAACACCGGGTTGGTGGGAATGACGGAGTTGGCCGGAATAATGGGGCTGTGGGCAGCAAAGTATGTGATTCCCTTTCCCGAGGCCCCGTTTCGCGCGGGGCCTTTTTGCGCGGTTTTCGTGTCTGGCGGGGCCGTAGCGCGGGGGTTGGTTGGGTTAAGATAGTGCGGTTGCCTTGTCATCCTGCGCTTAAGGGCGCTGCCGCCTCTGTTCTATAGCTATCCTAACCGGCCGCCGGGAATGTTCTTGCTGCTATGACTGTTGCCGCTGGTTCGCCGTCTCGCTCCGGCTCTATCCGCGCTGTGCTTCGCAACGCGGACTTCCGGCTGTTGTGGTTCGCCGGGGGGATGGACAATTCGGGGCGGTGGATGGAGGCGGTGGTGATGGCGCTGCTGATGCTGGAGATTGGCGGCTCCGCCCTACAGGTGGCGCTGCTTTTCGCCTTCCGGTGGGCGCCGATGCTGGCCTTTGCGATGCTGTCGGGGATGGTGGCCGACCGCGCCAACCGCTGGCTGGTGATAATCGTGGCCCGGGGCGTGGCAGTGGCCGTTACCGCTATCCTGCTGGCGCTGGTAGCCGGCGGCGGGGCCAGGCCGGAACATCTGTTTATCGGCTCGTTGCTGCTGGGCTGGCTGTATGTGCTGGAATTTCCGTCGCGCCGGTCATTCATCTACGAACTGGTGGGCGGGCAGCAGGTGGTGGGGGCGATGTCGCTGGAAACCATCACTACCACCATCGGGCGGCTGGCCGGGCCTCTGGCCGCCGGATTTGTGGTGGGGCAGGCCGGTTTTACCGTCGCCTTTGCAACCCTGGTTACGCTTTACGCCTTTGCCTTTGTCTTTACCCTGATGGTCAGGACGCGGGTTCCGCCCCGGGCCAGCGGGCGGTTCGCCTTCTGGTCTACGGCGGCGGCGGGCTTCGGCTACGCCTTTCGCAACCCGATAGTGCGGGCGGTGCTGGCCGGAACTATTATATTCAACGCCCTGGCTTTCAGCGTGGAGTCGCTGTTTCCGGTGGTGGCGACGGAGCATCTGGGGGTCGGCCCGGAACTTACGGGGGTGCTGATTTCCGCCCAATCATTTGGAACGCTGGGGGCGGCGCTGGCTATCGGGATGATTCCCAACCTGCGCTACCACGGGCGGGTTTTCTGTTTCGGGATGGCGGTACAGTTGGCGAGCCTGATAGGGTTCGCGCTGTCGCCGTGGTATTCCCTTTCCTTTGGGCTGTTGCTGCTGTCGGGCTTGGGCGCGGCGGGATTCAGCACGATGCAAAGCACTATCATAATGCTGTCGTCGCCGCCGGAGATACGGGGCGCGGCTTTGGGAGTGCTGGGGCAGTGCATCGGCGTGGCCGCCGTGGGCGGGGTAATCGTCGGGTTCGTGGCCGAGGAACTTAGCGCGAGGGCCGCGGTGGGGTTCAGCACCGGGTTGGGGCTGGCGCTGCTGATTCCGGTCATCGTCTTTTCGCCCTTGGTGCGGCGGCCGGTTATGGCGCAGGAGTAGGGTGGGGGTTGGACGCAATGACGCAATGGCGCAATGGCGCAATGGCGCAGAGTTTTAGGGTTTTATCATAGGGCGCCTTCGGATTCTAGGGTCTCCAGTTCTTGCGGGGTTAGGCCGCCTATGCTGCCTAGGATTTCGTGGTTGTGCTGGCCTAGGGTTGGGGGGGTGGCGGTTGGGGGTTCGACGCAGGCGGTTAGGCGCACCGGGGTGCGGGGGGAGCGGAAAACGCCGCCTAGGGTGTCGCCAGTGTCTACGTACATCCGGCGGCTTTCCAAGTGGGGGCAGTGGGCCAGCTCTTCCATAGTTTGGGCCATTCCCATAGAGAAGCCCAGCGATACTAGGGCCTCGGCCACTTCCAGCTTGGTTTTGCTGGCCGACCACTGTTCGATGGCCGGGATAAATTCGTTGACGAAAAATGCGCCGTCGGTTTCCTCGCCGAGGAATCGCGGATTCTCTGCCAAATCGTCGCGCCCGATGGTCTGCCACAGGGAGCGCAGCCGTTCCTCGGAACGGGCCCCGGCCAGCACCACGTAGCCGTCTTTGGCGCGGAAAGTGACGCCCGCGGTCGCCATCCGGTCGTGGGAGCGGCCCGGCGCCGCGCCAGTGGCGTGGTAGTGGTTCATATTGCTTTCGATGTGCGAAACCATGCATTCGTACATCGCCACGTCTATGTGCTGGCCGCGGCCGGTTTTGCGGCGGGTTTCTAGGGCCAGGACGATGCTCAGGGCGGCCCACAGTCCGGGGATGGAGTCGCCGATGTTGTCGCCCACGGCTTGGGGCGGGCCGTCCGGGTCGCCGGTAAGCTCCATCCAGCCCGCCATCGCTTGTATCGCCATATTGTTGGCGGGCCAGCGGGAATAGGGGCCGGTCAGCCCCTCGCTGTCGCCGTAGCCGGTGATGCTGGCGTAAATCAGGCCGGGGTTGATTTCGCTGAGCCGGTCATAGCCCAGCCCCAAGCGACGGAAAGCCCCGGAACCCCAGTTGTCCACCAGCACGTCGGAGGCGGCGACCAGCTCCTCGAAAGCCTGCCTGCAACGGGGGTGGCGCAGGTCTATGCTGACGCTCTTTTTGTTGCGGTTGACGCCCAAGAAACGGGAGCTGATGCGCCCCCCGTCGGCGCCGGACACGAAAGGCGTCCGCCCCCGCGCAATATCCCCAGTGCGCGGCCTTTCGATTTTGATGACTTCCGCCCCCATATCCGCCAGAATCAGCGAACAGAACGGCCCGGCGACGATGTGGGTGGCGTCCAGCACCCGGACGCCTTCCAGCGGCAGGGGCAAGCCGGTGGGCAGGCTAAGGGGAAACTGCGCGGGGGTGGTCATAGGATTACCTCGTCGGCGATTTTTTAATCGGCGATTTTTTCAACGCAGAGGGCGCAGAGGTTACGCATTTTTCAACGCAGAGGGCGCAGAGGTTACGCAGAGGGCGCAGAGTTTTGTTGGGTAATTTTCTCATAACCGGGGTTCAGGGTTGGGGCAGGCCGTAGCTGCCCAGCAGGTTGTCCACCATTGCCGTGGCGCGGGGCCAGTCGTAGGTGCGGTAGGAGTTGTTGCGGACTACGTAGCCGGCGCCGGCGTAGAACAGCTCGAACTGGATGTGGCGGGAGGCGAACTCGGAGCCGATGGCGTCCCAGGCCAGCTTGAACAGCTTGATTCGCTCCGCCGTTTCCGGCCCCGCCGACCCTTGGGTGCGGGCGATGTATCCGGCCAGCTCCGGGTTGCCGAAATCCTGCGCCGACGATGGGAGCATTATCGGGCTGCCCCCGGCTAGGTCGCGCAGCGTGTTTATCACCTGCGGGTAAAGCTCCTGGGCCATAACCTGAGCGGTGTATAGGGGATGGCGGTCGGGTACGTAGTAGGGGCCGACGTAACGCCCGGCCGTTTCCATGCCGTTGACCAGCCCCTCGATTGCCCCGGCCTGGGCGGCCAGCCGTCCGAGGGTTTCGATTACTTGGGGAACGCCGGTAAGGCCGTTGGCCTCGGCGATTTTCCGGGCCAGCCCGATGAGGAACCGGAGCTTCACCATCAGCCGCACTTGGGATTGGTAATTCTGGAAAATATGGGTCGGGGCTTCGTGAAACTGATCCCGGCAGAGGGCGATGTCCCGGTGGATAAACACCCGTTCCCACGGCACTTTAACCTCGTCGAAATAGACTACGGCGTCGTTTTCGTCTAGGCGGTGGGACAGCGGGTTGTCGAACTCGCTGGGCGCCGACGCTTCGTAGGACTTCCTGGAGAGTATCTTTAGCCCCGGCGTTCCCACCGGCAGGGCGACCGAAAAGGCGTGCTTTTCGTCGCCGGGGCGCAGCGGCTGGATGGTGGTGGCCAGGATTTCGTTAGCCATAATGCTGCTGGTTCCTAGGGTCTTGGCGCCCTTGATGGTTACGCCCGTTGAATCCTCGTCGCAGATACCGGCTACCAGAAACTCGTCGGGCTGGCCCGCCCAGCCGTGGGGGTTGGTGATGACGTAGGTGACGAACAGGTCGTTGTCGCGGACGTATTGGAAATAGTCGGCCAAGGCCCGCGCCCGCTCCTCGCCGTGGGCGCGGAACAGGTCGAGGCGCATCATCATCCCGGCCAGGGACGAGGCCACGTGGTCGGGCGAGCGGCCCATAAAGCCGCAGGTGCAGTTGGCCCACGCTTCCATCGCCTTGCGCCGCGCCACCAGCTCATCGCGGGACGTCGGGAGCTGCCAGCAGCGGTTGACCCGCTCGCCGCTGGTGGGCGAGGGGAAGGTCATAAGCTCCAGATTTTCCGGCGCGGACTGGAAATCGTACAAGGCCGCCGCGGTGCCTGCGGCGTTGCGGTAGGCCGGATGCTCCACCACGTCGGTTATCAGTTGCCCGTCCAGAAAGACTTGCCGCCCGTCGCGCAGGCTGTCTAGGTGTTGCCGGCCCGTCTTGGTCATAGCCGCCCCCGCCGTTCATCCTGAGTTTGCTAGGGTGTGGGATGCCGAACCCAATGATAGCACAGGGCCGCCGCCGCTCACCCGGCGCGTTGCGGGAATGACGGCGGGGCGCGGATGCCTGTCATTCTAAGCAAGCCGTCTGTCATTCTGAGCAACAATCTGTCATTCTGAGCAACAGCCTGTCATTCTGAGCAAAGCGAAGAATCTCACCTTGGGCAGTGAGACCCTTCGCTGCGCTCAGGGTGACAAAGGGGGCGCTCAGGGTGACGAAATGGGACGGAATGGGGGAAAGGGGGCGCTTAGGGCGACAAAAGGGGAATCAAGGCGACAAAGGGGGCGCTCAGGGTGACTAAAATCGGGGCGGAATGGCGGAAAAGGGGAAATTACGGGGAATCAGGATTTGCTATAATCGGGCGGAAGTTTGGTTATCCGGCGGGGTGGCGTATGCGGCTGATTTCGTGGAACGTTAATGGGATTCGGGCGGCGCACAAGAAGGGGTTTTTGGACTGGTTCACCGCGGAGCAGCCCGATGTGCTTTGCATTCAGGAAACCAAGGCTCATGAGGCGCAGTTGCCCGCGGCCCTGAAGCAGGTCAAGGGGTATTCCGCCTGGTTCACGGCGCCCGAGCGCAAGGGCTACAGCGGCGTGGCCCTCTACACCCGGCGGCAGCCGGTCAGCGTCGGTTTCGGCCTGGGCGTCGAGCGGTTCGACAGCGAGGGGCGCACCATCGTTGCCGACTTCGACGATTTCGTGTTCCTCGGCATATACTTTCCCAACGGCAAGCGTTCCGCCGAGCGGCTGCGCTACAAGATGGAGTTCTACGACGCCTTTCTGGAGTACGTGGACAACCTGCGGCGCGAGGGGCGCAGCGTGGTGGTCTGCGGCGACGTTAATACCGCGCACAAGGAAATTGACTTGGCCCGGCCCAAAGAAAACCAGAAAATTTCCGGTTTCCTGCCCCAAGAACGGGCGTGGATGGATACTTTTCTGGAGCACGGCTACGTGGACACCTTCCGCAAATTCAATCAGGAGCCGGGCAACTACAGCTATTGGGACCAGATGACCAAAGCGCGGGAACGGAACGTGGGCTGGCGCATAGACTACTTTTTTGCTGACAGCGATTTGGCCCCGCGCCTTACCGACGCCTTTATCCTGCCCGAGGTAACGGGTTCCGACCATTGCCCGGTGGGAATCGAAATCGGGTGACCGGCCGGCCGGGGTTTTCAACGCAGAGGGCGCAGAGAATCGCGCAGAGGGCGCAGAGGAACCGGATTGGCGGGGTGACTTCCGCGCCGGAAAGCCCCAATTACGCCCGTATGGATGGAGAGAAGTTATGAAAGACACGGTGGAAGTCTTTTTCCATTCCCAGCAGCCCTATACCCACCTGGACGTGGACGACATCGCGCAGTACAACTCCGGGCGGCTGGATTTCCCCAACACCTACTTCGACCCGGAAAAGGCCCATCATCTCTATAACCAGTACCATGAGCAGTACGCCATGGCCGACGAGGCGGGGCTGGACGGGATAATGACCAATGAGCATCATTCGTCCTACTGGAATATGAAGCCGTCGGCCAACCTGGACGCGGCGGTTATCAGCCGGGTCACCCACCGGGCGAAAATCGCCATCCTCGGCAACATCATTCCCATCAACGACCCGGTGCGAATGGCCGAGGAACTGGCGATGCTGGACTGCTACTCCAACGGGCGGCTCATCTCCGGTTTCGTGCGCGGCGGCGCGGTGGAGACGCTACAGGCCGGGATAGACCCCACGGAGAACCGCGACCGATTCGAGGAAGCCCACGACCTGATTATCAAGTGCTGGACGCAGCCCGGCCCCTTCCGGTTCGAGGGCCGTTTCTATCACTACCGGATAGTCAACCCGTGGGTGCTGCCGGTGCAAAAGCCGCATCCGCCGGTATGGTTTCCCGGCGGCAGCAGCCCGGAGAGCGTGGTCTGGGCGGCGCGGCACGAATACGCCTATATGAATCTGGGGGCCATCATCAGCCTTACCAAAGAGCTGAAGCAGGTCTACATAGACACCGCCAGAGAGGTGGGCTTCACCCCCGGCCCGGAGCATTTCGGGTATCAGGTGCGGGCGTTGGTGGCGGACACCGACGAAAAGGCGCAGGAACTGGGCCGCGGCTTCCTGTGGGCCGGGCAGCACCGGATGCGCGGCCCGGTGGAGCATCTGGACCCGCCGGGCTACCAGTCGCCCACGGCCAGCCGCCTAGCGGCGCGGCGCATCGGCGGCGGGGGCGGCCCGCCGATGGGCTACGAAGATCTCCAGCAGGTCAAGGCCATCATCGTCGGCAGCCCGGACACCGTCGCCAAAAAGCTGTCCGAAACCATCGAGGAGCTTAACCCCGGCTATATGATTCTAATCGGCAGCGACGGCAACATCCCCCACAAGGACGTGATGCGCTCGGTGGAGCTGCTGGGCAAGGAAGTAGTGCCGGCCCTGCACGAAATCCAGCTCGCGCCTTACGAGTAGGGGGCGTTTGTTGCTCTGCCCTTTTGTCACCCTGAGCAATTTGTCTGAATCAGGATTTTCAGGATTAGAGGATTTTCAAGATTTTTCTATCCGGCGAATCCTTTAATCCTGAAAATCCTGATTCAGACAACTGGCCCGGCCAATTGAACGAAAGCGGCAAGCCAAGTGCGCCCCATAGCTGGTATAATCCGCCTCTGGCAACTGAAATGGCAGCCCAAGGTAATGCGGGGGAGCGAATGAGCAGAGTGGCGCAGGCAGCGGAGGCGCTGCTGGAGCAGTTTCGGGGCAAGGAAAAGTATCTGCTGGAGGGCGGGTTGCTGCCGGATAGCATCGCCGAAGCCTACGCGGTGCAGGCGGCCTTTCAGGGGGCGCTGGCCGGGGAGTACGGCGCGGTGGCGGGGTATAAGATTGCCTACACTACCGCCGCGTTGCAACAGGCGTCGGGAATCAGCGAGCCGGTGGCGGGCGTGATTCTGGCGAACAACGTCCGCCATTCCCCCGCCGTGCTGGACTCGGCGAATTTCGCCCAGCCCGGCATCGAGTGCGAGGTGGCCGCCCGGCTGTCCGCCGACCTGCCCGCATCGGGCGCCCCCTACGACCGCGACGGCGTATCCGAAGCGGTGGACGCGGTTATGACCGCTTTCGAGGTGGTGGACAACCGCCGCACTCAAGGGCAGGATACGCAGACGCAGTTATTGACCACCATATCATCCAACATACTCAACGCGGGCGTGGTGCTGGGGGTGCCGGTGACCGACTGGCGGGGCATCCATCTGGCCGGCTGCCGCGGCTATATGACTATCAACGGCGAGCTGGTTGGCGAAGGAATGGGCGCCGACGTTATGGGGCATCCGCTGGAGCCGCTGGCCTGGCTGGCCAATACCCTAGCCGCCCGCGGCGAGGGGCTGTCGGCCGGGATGGTGGTAATCACCGGCAGCATCGTTCCCCCCAAGTGGCTCAAGGCCGGCGACTCGGCGGTCATCGGCATAGACGGGCTGGGAGAGGCCAGTCTGAGCGTCGCCTAGCGCAGGCGGCATAAACCCGGGCCGCCGCTTGGCGGAAGCGTGCGGTTCCCTTGACACGGTGAGGTTGCTTATAGTGACTACGGCAAGCGGCGTGGAAGCGCCATCGGATACGCGGATGTCCCCTAGGGGGCTGGAGCGCGTCCGGGAGTTGTTTTTCCAGCAGATAGAATCGGGGCAGCACCCCGGGGCGGCTCTGGCCGTATACCGCTACGGCAAGCTGGCCCTAGACTTGTACGGCGGGCTGGCCGACGAGGATACCGGGCGGCCGGTGGACGAAAACACTATGTTCGTCCTGTATTCCTCGACCAAGCCGGTCACCGCCTGCTGTCTGTTCATCCTGTGGGAGCGGGGCAAGCTCGATTGGGACGATAGGGTGGCCGCGCACTGGCCCGAATTCGCCCAGTCGGGCAAGGAAGACGTGACCATCGCTCAGGTTTTGACCCACCGGGGCGGCTTTCCCGACAGCCCCAGCCACATGACTTGGGATCGCTGGAGCGATTGGGACGCGGCGGTAAAGGCGATGGAGGAACTGCGCCCCGACTACCCGCCGGGCCGGGTCATCGCCTACCATCCCCGCAACTTCGGATGGGTCTGCGGCGAACTGGTGCGGCGCATCGGCGGCCGCCCGATCAACCGCTTCGTCCGCGAGGAAATCACCCGGCCGCTGGGCATCAACGACCTGTTCATCGGGTTGCCGGAGTGGCTGCTGGGCCGGGTTTCCAAGCTCCACGCGATGGAGGATTGCGACCGCCGCAGTCAGGTTACGCTGTATAACCGCCCGGAGGTTCACCGCACGGTGCAGCCGTCGGGCGGCGGCATAGCCACGGCCCGGGGGCTGGCCCGCTTCTTTGCGATGATGCAGTTGGGCGGCACTCTGGACGGGGTGACCATAATGACGCCGGAAACGGTGGCCGAGGTGACTTCGTCCCACTCCGAGGGGATAGACCACTCGCTGAACCGCCGGGTGATACGCGGGATGGGGCTGTCGCTGGCCGACCCCCGCAGCGGGGCGCCGGACAAGCTGGATCCGCGCACCTTCGGCCACGCCGGCTCCGGCACGTCGGTGGGCTGGGCCAACCCGGACAACGGCCTGGCGGTGGCCTACATCACCAACGGCTTTCGCGCCGAAGCCACCAACACCCCCCGCCTAGCCGCCATTTCCCAAGCCATAACCGACGCCTGCGAGTAGGGGCGGGTTAATGTCTGAATCAGGATTCGCCGGATTTTGGGATTTTCAGGATTCCCCCATCCGGCGAATCCTTTAATCCTGAAAATCCTGATTCAGACAAAAGGCTTTTGATGGTTCTGTTGCATTTGCTGGGTAAGGGCGATGCTCAGGCAACCAAGCCCTACGGGAGGCGGAGTGGTAAGCGGAACAGGAATGACCTCTCGCAAGGCACCGTATCTACAAGACTTGACGCAGAAAGCGTACATCGGAAGACACGAAGAGAAAATTAGGAAGGAGCACCGCAAAACGACGCAAAAACAACCTATCAAAGCGAATAAAGCAACTTAATAGGTAACCGCTCCTGAAAAGGGGCGGCACAATTGAAGCGGAGATGACCTTGGGCATATCGACGATTTTCATAACGTAACCGCTCCTGAAAAGGGGCGGCACAATTGAAGCAGCACCCTGGCGATGGCCGTGCCTTTCATACCCTCGGGTAACCGCTCCTGAAAAGGGGCGGCACAATTGAAGCCAACGGCCCCATCGCGCCCAACACCATCACGCAGGGGTAACCGCTCCTGAAAAGGGGCGGCACAATTGAAGCACCGCGCTATCCCTCGGCAACGGGATGTTCTGTCCGGTAACCGCTCCTGAAAAGGGGCGGCACAATTGAAGCGAGATTGAGGGGTTTTCCGTGCCACCCCCCGCGTTAAGGGTAACCGCTCCTGAAAAGGGGCGGCACAATTGAAGCGATAGCTCAAGCGCCTGCATTTCCTGAGCTTTAAGGTGTAACCGCTCCTGAAAAGGGGCGGCACAATTGAAGCAAGGAAGATTCCAACATGGGCAACCGGATGTAGCCCGAGTAACCGCTCCTGAAAAGGGGCGGCACAATTGAAGCACGCAAAAGGATATGCGCCTGCGGGCTGCCAAGAAAAGGTAACCGCTCCTGAAAAGGGGCGGCACAATTGAAGCTACGAGTTCGAGTCGCAAGGTGAGGCCGCCATTGACTTGTAACCGCTCCTGAAAAGGGGCGGCACAATTGAAGCAAGTCATAGGCCCGGAAAGTAGCGGCGTCTGCTGGAGTAACCGCTCCTGAAAAGGGGCGGCACAATTGAAACACTACCCAGCAAATGCAACAGAAGGCTTTCGATGCTTGGAATAAATGTCTGAATCAGGATTCACCGGATTTTGGGATTTTCAGGATTCCCCATCCGGCAAATCCTTTAATCCTGAAAATCCTGATTCAGACAAAAGGCTTTCGATTCTTGGCATAAATGTCTGAATCAGGATTCACCGGATTTAAGGATTTTCAGGATTCCCCATCCGGCGAATCCTTTAATCCTGAAAATCCTGATTCAGACAAAAAACCTCTGTCACTGCCCCCGCCGGTCATTGCCATAATCCGCCCGGTACAATATCCTGAAAGCGCGGCGGCCCCGGGACGGGCGAAGGACGCCCCGCCGCCGAATTCGGCGATGCTATGGAGTTTTGACGATGGCAGGCCCCAAGCAAGCGTACACCATTGAACTGAACCCGGACCAGATGGCATTCATCCGCCAGGCCAAAGAGAAGTTCAACCTGTCCAGCGACGACAAGGCGGTGCGGGTAGTGCTGGACTACCTCATCACCAGCCCCGACATCCACGGGACGGTGTTCTCCGAACCGCGCTGCCTGCGCTGCGAGTAGCGTTCCGCCCAACCGCCCGTCTTTCGGCAAGCGCAGGGCAAGCGGTTGGGTTTTTTCGCTTCTCGGGGTAACCCCTTAGCCCAACTGTTGCTGGACGGCCTCGAGGGCCAGGCGGTAGCCGTAGACGCCGCAGCCGTAGACTGCGCCCTTGCACACCGGCAGCACTTGGGAAACGGTGCCGCGGGCGGTGGGGTTGGACACGTGTACCTCGTAGACCGGGAACTTTACCTGCGTGATGGCCCCCCGCAGCGGCCCGGCGACGGTGGTGTAGCCCGCCGGGTTTATCAGCGCGGCGTCAAAGTCGCGGTCGTGGGCGTCGTACAGCGCGTTGACTACCTCGCCCTCGATGTTCGAGTGGAACAGCTCCACGTCTATGCCTAGGGCCTCGGCGTAGCCCATTATCTGCTCGTCCATTTCCGCCAGGGTGGTCGGGCCGAAAATCTCCACTTGGGATTTTCCCCGCATATTCATTCCTGCGCCCTGAATCACCAGAACCTTGCTCATCTCTATCCTCTCTGTTTTATTCCGCGCCCCATCTGTCATTCTGAGCGCAGCGAAGAATCTTGGCTTGGACGGCGAGACTCCTATTCCGCGCCCGCGCCGGTGTATTGCGGCCCGCCGGGGACGGGTTCGTTAGGCACGTCGGTAACATAACCGGCCAGCATAATGTCCAGTTGCAGCATCAGCATTTTGTTCCAGGCTGAGGCCGCCCGCAGGGCCAGGTCGGGGTCGGGCAGCTCGCGGCGCAGCAGGTCGGCCACCGCGGACTGGATAAAGGAAATGGTGCCTACCATAAACCGGGCCGGCACCGAACCCAAGTGGGCGCGGTGCAGCGGCGGGTGGCTGTGGACGATGCCCATAGCCAGCACGCGGATGGGGTAATCCTCGTCCATCCGAAAGTCAATGGAGCCGCGCAGCCAGCGCATCAGGCTGTGCTTGCGCCGGGTCAGCCGCTCCTCGTTGACCTGGCCGGCCTCGTCGGCAAAGAAACGCCGCGACTCGGGGAAATCCAGAAAGTTGTCATAAACCGATGCGGTCAATTCCTCGCCGTGGGCCAGCACCACCTCGCGGGTTGCCTGGATCAGCTCCAGCCCTGCTTGGTCCAGGCCCACGAAATCGGCCAGCTCCTGCATTCGTCCGGGCCAGTCTATCACTCGCGCCATCAGCAACTCCGCCGCGCCGGTATCCGGCCCGGCCCATCAGGGCGCGGGCCTGTGTGAATATACCGCCCCGGCCGGGCCGGGGCAACCGGGCTATTCACGGCCCCCCGGCTCCGGCTGGGACAGAGGCCGCCGCACCAGCGGCGTGAATATAATCGCCGGAACCAGCAGGGCCAGCCCGGCCAGGGCGTGCAACGAAATGGTGTGCTGCAATGACAGCACGGACACCACCGCGCTGATTTCCAGCGCCCCCAACAGGTTGGCGATGCCGATACAGAAACTCAGCAGCCCCATCATCTGCCCGCGCATTTCCGGCGGGGCCGACAGCATCATAATGCTGCTCTGCATCGTGGAAAACCCCGCCTGTCCCAAGCCGCTAATCAGCAACAGCGCAAAGGCCAAGCCATACCACGGCGACCAGACGTAGGCTGCCGACACCAGCAGCACGATGATTGAACCGTAGGTGAAATAGCGCCCGTGATACCGGACGCCCCGGCTTGCCGCCATCATCGCCGCCCCGGCCAAGTGGCCGAACCCGTCGGCCGCCACCAGCACCCCCACTAGGGCCGGGCCGACGCCCAGCAGGCTGGTGCCGACGGCGGGGATGAACTGTTGCAGCGGGAAGGCTAGGGCGTTCATTATGATGGTGATGGAGAGCATCCCCACCAGCGCCCGGTTATGCCAGACGGAGCCTAGGGCGTTGCCGAAACCGTTCCACATAGGCGGGGCGGTGGTCACAAGCCCGGTGGCCGGGATGCGCAGCCGCGAAATGAGCAACAGGTTGTCTATATGGACGAACAGCAGAAAGGCGTAGGCCACCGGGTAGCCGGAGAATTGAATCAGCAGCCCGCCCACTACCGGCCCCACCATCTTGCCCACGTTCTGGGCGATGACGTCTAGGGACATAGCGTTGACCAGCCGCTCCCGCCCCACGATGTCGAAAATGCCTGTCCGCCGCGAGGGATCTTCAATAGCCTTGGTTGTCCCCTGAATAAACGCCGCCGCGAAAATGTGCCAGGACTGTAGTGCGTCCAGGTTGTACAGCATCAAGGCCAGCAGCCCCCCGGCGGTAGCCAGGTTGACTATCTGGGCCAGCAGCATCACCCGCTGCCGGGGAAAGCGGTCTGCGATGTAACCGGCCAGCGTGGACACGAAAGGCCGGGGCAGGTTGTTGAAAACCCACAGCAGCATCAACTGCGCCGCGGAGGAGTCGGTGATCTTGAGTATCAGCAGGCTGAACACCACCAGCTCGTACCGCCGCCCGAACTCGGCCAGTATGCCGACAGACCAGATGACGCGAAAATCCCGTTCCCGCATCAACCCCAACGCCGTGCCGCGAATCCCGGTAATCGGCCTCATCAACGCTCCGCTGCCAGTATCCCCCTGTACCGCCCGCCCGCCCGAAACGGCGGGAATCCCCGTATTCTAACCGCAACGGCATCCGCACGCTTGAACCCGCCCCGCCCGCGCCTAGAAATCCCGCCGCCACAATAGCCCCGGCTAAATCCGGTATGACCCGCCCCGCCTGCGCCGGGAAATCCCCCGTCATTCCCGCGAAAGCGGGAATCTATCCCCCCGCCCCGCCCGCGCCGTGGGAATTGGGTTTTCCTGGTTGTTATAATGTCAATAAAGGCGGCGAATTGGGCGAATGTGGGCTGTAGCCCGCTACCGGGAGCGAAAGATGAATCTGTCAGGGTGGTTCAGAAAATTCCGTTTGGAAAATATCAGGCTAAAAACCCCCATAGCTAACGTCGAAATATCCTTTCAGGAAACCGACAAGGACGCCGCTTGGGAGTTGTATGTCGAGTTGCTGACTAGAATCGTCACGCAACCCCTGCCTGCCGAAGCAGGGGATGAGCAGACGGCGTTGGATAGCGTGTATTCCTTGTTCCCCACTACCCGCGAAATTCTGCGCCGCCGGGGGCGGGGGGCAATAGAGTTCAGCAAAATAGCCATCCCGGTGCTGAATCAGGTAGTCCGGCCCTTTACTGCGAAGTGGCATAAGGAAAGCCAAGCCGGCGCCTTCAGCGACGAGGCCAAGCAACAGATATTCCGTCACGAACTTGGGGCTTTACAGGAATCCTTACGCAACTACAACCGGCTGCTGGCAGAGATAGCCGGGGTAGAGGACTTGACCGACTTGGAATCGGCGGAGGAAAACGATGACGCAACGGCCAGCCCCTAGGCATAAGGTGTTCGTCAGTTTTCACAAGGGAATCCCGCAATTTCCTCAAAGATTAGCCCGCCCTTGACAGCCGCGCCAAGCATCCCTACTTTTAGCCTTGCCTAGCTATCCGATGTATAAATCCGCGCGGTAACTCGCCATGCAATCAACCCATCCGCCGCATCCCCCCGCGTCCTGGAGCTTCCCCCCCGGCGCACGTTCCTGCCCCCTGATCATCGCCCACCGCGGCGATGTGTCCGGCGCCCCCGAAAACACCCTTCCCGCCTTCAGCGGCGCCCACCGTAGGGGCGCCGACGGCATCGAACTCGACGTCCGCATCACCCGCGATAAGCAACTGGTGGTCTTTCACGACCGCGCCCTAAAGCGCATCGCCGGACGCCGCGGGCTGGTGAGCAACGCCACCCTGGACGAAGTGCGCGAGCTGGACGCCGGGGAATGGTTCGCTCCCCGGTTCCGCGGCGAAAAGGCCCCTACCCTCGACGAAGTGTTCGAGCTGCTGCCCCCCGGCTACCTGATTAACGTGGAAATGAAAGCCGTCATAGACAATATGCGTCTCATCGCTCACCGCGTCGCCGACGTTATCCGCCGCCACGGGCGTTGGGGCAGCACGCTGGTTGCCAGTTTCAACCCCATTTCGCTGTGGGAACTGCGTAAAATCGAACCGCGAATTATGCGGGCCTACATCTGGTCGCGCCGCCACCCCCCGCCCATCCGCTCCCGCTGCTTCAGCCCGCTAGTGCAGGCCCATTGGTACGACCCCGCCGACGGCAGTTACAACCCCGGCCTGATGCGCCGGATACGCGCCCGCGGCGTCCGAACCCTGGCATGGGACATAGACTTCGGCGGCGACCTCTCCCGGATGGCGGCGGCGCGGCTGGACGCCACCGTGACCGACAACCTAGAGCCGCTGCTCCGGCAACGCCGCAAGCTGGCAGGCTGAACCGGGCCTTTCGATTCCTGTCTGAATCAGGATTCGCCGCTGTCTGTCATACTGAGCAAGTATCTGTCATTCTGAGCAAAGCGAAGAATCCCGCCGCCCAAGCCAAGATTCTTCGCTGCGCTCAGAATGACAGCCGGGGGAAGCAATTTCGCAATTTCCACGCCCCCCCACGCACCTTGCCCCAGCACCGGAAACTTGCTAGAATAGTGTTGGCCTATTGCGCTCTCTGCGTAATGGCCCTCAGTTTCTGGAGGGCTGTTTGTGACCGTTGTAGACGACATCAAAGCCCGCTTGGACATCCTGGAAGTCGTCGGACAGCGTGTGCCGCTGCAACGGTCGGGGCGGAGCTACAAGGGCAACTGCCCCTTCCATCAAGAGCGCACCCCGTCGTTCCACGTCTTTCCCGAGCGGCAGTCGTGGCGTTGCTTCGGGGCCTGCGCAACCGGCGGCGACGCCTTTTCCTTTGTGATGCGGGCCGAAAATCTGGAGTTCGGCGAGGCCCTGCGCGAATTGTCCCGGCGCACCGGGGTGCCGTTGCAGGAAAGCCGCGAACCCCGGGTTGACCCCACGGCCTACGAAATAAACGAAGCCGCCCGCGCCTACTTCCAGCGTTTCTTGGCCTCAACTCAAGGCGCCGACGCCCGCGCTTATATGGAGCGCCGCGGCCTAGACCGCGACGCCGCCGACGCCTTTCAGATAGGGCTGGCCCCTTCCGACGGCCAATCTTTGGGCAGCCACTTGACCGGCGCCGGGTTTTCCGCCGTCCAGTTGTTGGCCGCCGGGGTGGCCCGGGCAAGCGACGACGGGCGGCAGCGCGACCTGTTCCGCGGGCGGCTGATGTTTCCCATCCGCGACGCCGAGGGGCGGCTGGCCGGTTTCGGCGGGCGGTCGCTGGACGATTCGGAACCCAAGTACCTTAATTCGCCCCAAGGCGAGGTGTTCGACAAAAGCCGTATTCTCTACGCTATGGACCGGGCCCGTGACGACATAAGAAAGAACGGCGCGGTCATCGTCGAGGGCTATATGGACGCCATCGCCGCGCACCAGGCCGGCTTTCGCAACGTGGTGGCCTCTATGGGAACCGCCCTCACCGAACCGCAGGTTGAGGCCATCCGGCGGATTACGGGGCGGGTGACTATGGCCCTCGACCAAGACGCCGCCGGGCAGCAGGCCACCCTGCGAAGCCTAGAATCGTCTTGGCGCATCCTGCAAAGCCGCGTCGCCGGGCAGTATCGCGGCGCCACGCTGCTGAACCGCCCGGACATTCCCGAAATCCGAATCGCGGCGATGCCCCCAGGCCAAGACCCGGACGAGGTGATTCGCCGCTCGCCCGCGGAATGGAACAAGCTGGTAGACAACGCCCGCCCGTTGCTGGAGTTCGTAATCTCCGCGATGACCGCCGCCATTGACCCGGCCAAGCCCGAGGGCAAGGATGGCGTCATTCGCGCCGTCTTTCCCTTGGTTGCGGCGGAGCAGGACGGCCCGCGGCAAGATTACTACTTCCAGATGCTGGCCCAGAAACTGAACGTTACGCCGGATTTCCTGCTCGCCAAGTACGGCCGCCCCGCCGCCCGGCGGCCCCGAACCGAACCCAACCGCCCGCCGACGGAAAGGCCCAATGCCAACCGGGCAGCGGAAAACTCGCCCTTCGCCAGCCTAGAGCGCGACCCGGTGGAGGAGTTCTGCCTGCTCCTGCTGATGCGCTACCCCGACTTGGCCGAATACTCCGAACCGCTGGCCCCCGACCATTTCTGGAGGCACGAAAACCGGGAGATATTCAGCAACTACCTCAATTCCGGCCACGCCGCCGGGAGTGTTGCCGGGGATACCGCCGGGAATACCGCTGGGAATACCGGAGATAGCACGCTGGACGGCGCCCCGCCCGGAGTCCGCGAGCAGGTGGAAGCCTTGCGCCAAAAACCGCTGCCGCCAATGGATTTCGCCAAGCGGCGCTGGGCTATGGCCGACGTCGTGGCCCAACTGGAGAAACGCAGCCTGCGCCGCCTCAAGACCGAGGAACGGATACGATTCTCCGAATCCCCGCCCGACCTAGACGCCGAAGATTTGCAGGACACTGTGGCAGTCAACCGCCGGATGAAGCATACCGAAGTTCGCAGCCGTAGCCGCGGCCTCTACTAGGACGCGCTTTCCCAAGCCCGCCGGGGCCGTCCGCCGGTTCCCCCTTCATTTTCCCTATCCCACGCGAGGAGATTTCATGGTTAGTCACCGACACGCTGCCCGAGAGCTGAACCCGGAAGATTTTATGGAGCCGCCCGCCGAGGAATCCGAAGACCGGGATCCCATCATAGACATCATCCGCAAGGTGGATGCGGTCAACAACGGCAGCCCGGAAGACGGCGACGACGCCGCCGCGCCCCGCCCGGCGCCCCTTGCCGTGGCCGGCGATGAAGAGCAGTGGGATACGCCGGAAGGCGAAAGCAACACCGAAACCACGGACGGGGCCGCCCCCGAAGCGGAAGCCGAGGACTCGGAACGCGAACCCGAAGCCCCCGAAACCGTGGAAGTGCTGGACGACCCGGTGCGTATGTACCTGCGCGAAATCGGGCGCGTCCGCCTGCTCACATCCGCCGACGAGCGCAAGCTGGCCCGCCAACTCGAGGGCGGCAAGCACTTGCAGGGCGTGAAATCGGAACTGACCAAAGAGCTGGACGAGGAACCGCTCCCCTGGCAGATTTCCGCCCGCCTCATCAACCGCCTAGCCAAAGCCGAACCGCTGATTAACGCCCTGGCCCAAGACTTCCGCGGCCGCTACAACGACGCCCTCTCCCAGCTACTGGATCTCCCGGAACTGCGGGCGAAAATGGGACTGCCGCCCATCGCCCCCGAAGATACAGCGTTGCCGGAAGACACGGCGTTGCCGGAAGCCGCAGCGTTGCCGGAAGCCGCGGACGGCGCGGCCCCGTCCGACAGCCCCGAACCGGACGAAACCCCCAATCAGGATTACCCGTCGGCCAGCGAGGATAACCCGCAGGAACCGGAGACGGATTCCCGCCTCGCCGAAACGGGCGCGGTTACGGATAACACCGCCGCGGCCAATACCGAAATAGCGGATGAGCACACCATCAACGCTTGGGGTGCCATGAACGCCGACAACCCGGATGCCGGAACCGCCGATAGCGACGCTGCCCCGCCGCCCAACCCCACGCTGGACGAAATCTTGGAAAACCCGGAGGTCGCCGAAGCGATTAAAGTCGGGTTGCGGGATGTTCGGGACAACAAGGAACATGAAATCCTGCCCGCCAGCCCCAACCTATCCAATATCTTGACAAACCCGGAAGTCGCCGAGGAAATTAAGGCCGGGTTGAGGGACGTTTATTTCCCCGAATCGAACCAACCCGGCGAGTCGGCGGACGCGGAATTGGACGCCCCGGAACCCGAACCGGAGCCGCCGCAGGCAGTCGAATCAGAGCCGGAGCCGGAACCCGAACTTGAGCCGGAACCTGAGCTGGAGCCCGAGCCTGAGTCGGATCCCGAACCCGAACCCTTTAACCCCACCCTGTCCGAAATAATGGAAATGCCGGACTTAAAAGAGGCCCTCACCACGGAGCTGCAACAGGCCATCAAAACCGCAGTGCTGCCCTTCAACCCGTCCCTAGAGCAAATGACGGAGCCGGACCCGGATCGGCGGGCCGATATGAACCCGCACCTGTTGCCGCTGAACCCGCCCCTGTCGCAAATCATCGAAAACCCTAGGCTGCGCGGCGCCATAGACGCCGAGATTTCCCAAGAAATGCTGGGGCGCCTTTCCGAAAATCTGGACATACCGCCGGAAGAAATCCACCGCAGCGTGCTGGATCTTTCCCTGAGTTCTTGGGTGCTGGAGTCGAAGCAGACGGTAGGCGCCCTCTACGACTGCCAGTTGACCGAGCTGGGCGGCACGCTGGGCGACCCCAAACACATGGCGCGGCTGAAACGGCTGGAGCCGCTGCTCCGCCAGCACTACAACCGGGTGCGCTCCGACAGCGAGCGGGCGCAGTCCCACCTTACCGAGGCCAACCTGCGGCTGGTGGTCAGCGTCGCCAAGAAATACATCGGCCGCGGCATGGCCCTGCTGGATATGATCCAAGAAGGCAACATCGGCCTGATTCGGGCCGTGGAAAAGTTCGACTACCGCAAGGGCTACAAGTTCAGCACCTACGCAACCTGGTGGATCCGGCAGGCCATCACCCGCTCCATCGCCGACCAGGCCCGCACCATCCGCATCCCGGTTCACATGGTGGAAACCATCAACAAGCTGATGCGCCAGCACCGCCGCCTGCTACAGGAATACGGGCGCGAGCCGACGCCCGAGGAAATCGGCCAGGCTATGGAAATCGGCCCGGAAAAGGTGGAGGAAATCCTTAAAATCTCCCAAGAGCCAGTGTCGCTGGAAACGCCCATCGGCGAGGAAGAAGACTCGCACCTCGGCGATTTCATCGAAGACCGCAACGCCCCCGCGCCGGCCGACGCCGCCTCTTTCCAGTTGCTAAAGGAACAGGTCAACGAAGTGCTGCACACCCTCACCGAGCGCGAAGCCCGCGTATTGCAGCTCCGTTTCGGGCTGGAAGACGGGCGCAGCCGCACCCTCGAGGAAGTGGGCCGCGAATTCGGCGTCACCAGAGAGCGAATCCGTCAAATCGAAGCCAAAGCCCTGCGAAAGCTGCGCCACCCCACCCGCTCCCGCAAACTCCGCGATTTCTTGGAATAAACACACCCAAAAGGGCCGGGGAAACCCGGCCCTTAGTCGTCATTAGTCGGCATTACTACCCTGTACGCGCCGGGCGTCGCCGGAGCAGAGCAGAAATCCCGCATTGGTGTCACCCGGCCTTATTAGACATAATGTTGCTGATTACGGCATTATGTAATCAGAATCCGTAAAAACGCGCGATAAACATTGCCGATTTTGTTGTATCCCCGCCAAGTCGGACGCTATACTCGCGCCAGTCGTAAGTGAGGGAGGAGGTTCTTGTGGAAGAAATGACTGTTCCCAAGTGTTTAAAGTGCGACGTAGGCTACCTGGTTCCGCTGTCGGATTACGGCGGGCAGGGCGCGGCGGTGCATTTCAAGGCTTGGGTCTGCGTAAATCCGCCGTGCGGTTTCAACATCAAGATTCGCAACGGCGACATTTACCTCAACGAGCCCATTACCCCGGGCTCAATGAACACCCCCAGGCCCCGGTAATCCCAAGCCCGGTAAACCGATACCCGGTAAACCGAACCCCGGTACACCGAACCCCGGCACAAAAGACAACTCAGGCGCTCCAAAGAAATTTCCAGGCTGTACCGCGCCTCCGCCGCTGTCCCCGAACGCTCCGGGGAGTAGCCGGGTGGTGGTGATGTGAGGTTCCTGCTCCCCGGCAAGCCGCCCCCGATTGCGGGCGGCCCGCCGGGGAACCCAGGAGGAGTGATGCTATGATAGCGGGTTACGATTATTTGATCATGCGATGGGATGCGCGGCCCTTCTGGACCAGAACCCGAATTTTCGGAGCCGCCCTCGTAATCGCGGGAGGACTTTTGCTCGGCGCGGGCGGCGCTTACTACGGCTATGCCAGTAACGCCCGCGCCGATTTGGCGAAATATCAGGTTGCCCCCGTCGAAATCGCCCCGGTCTGGATTACGCCAGCCCCGGTAGCCGAAATCAAGCCCGTCAACCTGGCCTTCATCCCCGAATCGTCCCTTTATTCCGGCGACGCCGGGGCCATTCCCCAATACCTCGGGCCCCCCCTGCCCGAAGGCTTCGAACTCTTTGATTTTTCCCTAGACAATCCGCTCCCCGCCGTGGCCCCGGCCACCCGGATGAGCATTCCGGCGCTGGAGATTGATTCCGCCGTAGTCGAACTGTCCATAGTGGATTTGGGCGACCGGCGGGCCTATCAAACCCCCAACAACGCCGTCGGGCATATCCCCGAAACCCCCGACGCCGGAGAGCCGGGCAACGGCTGGTATTTCGGACACACCGAAAGCCCGGTTCTCGACGAAGGCTCGGTGTTTTTCAGACTCCAGGAAGTGCCGGAAAAGCTGCGGGCCGGGAGGGACATAAACATCATCACCGACAACGGTTCGGAACAGTTCCTCTACCGGGTGACCGGAACGCGGGTAGTACACGAGGACGACCTAACGCTCGAGGACAGCGGCGGCCCAACCATTCACCTAGTATCCTGCGTCCCCCGCCTAGTCTACGACCACCGGCTGATAGTTGACGCCGAGTTAATCGCCCGAAAATCCGGCAACTAGAAACCCATCCCCGGCCCGATGGCGGCCAAGCGGCGGCTCAACCGGAACCCCCGGTTGGGCCGCCGTTGGCGTTGCTGATTTTCAGCGTCCGCAGCCTTCGCCCCGCCACCTGCACCACCTCGACGCGCAGCTCCCCGTTCTCCACCACGTCCCCGGCGTGGGGAATCCGGCCCAAGTGGTGGTAAACGAACCCCCCGACCGTGTCGAAATCGTCGCTCTCGATACTGACCCCGAAAAGCCCCTGCACTTCCTCAGTGCTTAACCCGGCGCTAACATATACCGCGCCGTCTTCGCCGTGGATAATCTCCGCCTCGCGGCCCCGGGAAAATTCGTCCTCAATCTCGCCGACGATTTCCTCCAGCACATCCTCCATCGTCACCAGCCCCTCGGTGCCGCCGTACTCGTCCACCACTATGGCGATCTGCGTGCGCCGCTGGCGGAACTCTTCCAGCAGCTCGTCCACCCGCTTGGTTTCGGGAACGATAAAGGCCGGACGGGTTATCGCCCGCAGGTCGCGCCCATCCTGCGGATTCACCACTGCCGCCAGCAGGTCGCGGACGTATACGATGCCCAGAACGTCGTCTATGGTTTCGTTATAGACCGGCAGGCGGCTGTGTCCATGCTCCACGATGGCGGCGGCGGCGTCTTCCAGCGATACGCCGACCTCTAGGGCTACCATATCCAGCCGCGGCACCATCACTTCCCGCGCCGTAGTGTAATCCAGGCCGATTATCGAGCGGAGCATTTCCCGCTCGCGCCGGTCCAGCCCGCTCAGCTCTTTCTCGGTGAGCGCGGGTACGTCGGGCCGGGCGGCCAACCCGGCGGCGTTTTCCCCCGCGCCGCCGCCGTTGAGGCCATGCCCGGCCGGGCCGTTGCCGCCGCCCGCGCCATCCGACTTCCTGCGCCGCCGCCCCTTGTTCCGAAACACCCGGTCAAGCCATCTGAAGGGCGTCATAGCGGGGGTCTTCCATAACCATAGCCGGGGCCGGGGCCATAGCCATAGCCATAGTCGGAAAGTGGCGGCAAGGGGATGGGGCATACGCGGCGCGATGCAAGGGCGGGCACAGCCGCCGCGCCCCAAGACGGACTCGGACGGCGACCGGCCGCAGGGAAAACCGGGGCAGCTAAACCTGATGGCGCGTTATCTGTATCCAAACCTCAAACTCGGAGCGGGCGGCAGGCCGGGCCGTTGACGCCGCCCGCCGCTGCGGAGACCGGGCTATTCCAAGTTGCGCTTAATAGTAGCAGGCACCCCTACCGCTAGTCTAGCGGGCGGAACGTCTTTCGTGACCACCGCCCCGGCCCCGGTTATCGAACCCTCGCCCACCCGCACCGGCGCAACCAGCATCGTGTCGCAGCCGATAAAGGCGTCATCCCCCACCACCGTGCGGTGCTTTTCCTTGCCGTCGTAGTTGCAGGTAATCATACCCGCGCCCACATTCACCCTAGCCCCGATGCTGGCGTCCCCGGCGTAACCGAAATGCCCCATAACCGCGCCCGCCTTGAACCGGCTTTCCTTGACCTCAACGTAGTTGCCGATGTGAACCCCCGTCTCCAGGTATGCGCCGGGCCGCAGGTGGCTGAACGGGCCGATGTCGGTGCGGTCTTCCATCGTAGCTTCTTCCAGGGCCGACGCAGTAACCCTACAGTTGTTCCCCACCGCCGTATCCCGTATGACCGAGTTGGGGCCGATTTCGCAGTTCTCGCCGATGTATGTCCGCCCCAGAAGCATCGTGTTGGGCAGTATCACCGTGTCCATACCGATGACCACGTCCGCGCCGATGTATACCGACGCCGGATCGGTCATAGTGACCCCCGCCAGCATCCAGCGTTCCCGGATCCGGCGGCGCATCGTTTCTTCCGCGACGGACAACTGTATCCGGTCGTTGACGCCCAAAGCCTCCGCCGGGTCTTCGGCTTCGGCGGCGAACACCCCGGCCCCGTCCCCGGCGCCGATGGCCGCCAGCCCGGTAAGGTAGAGTTCCCCGGACGGGACGGGCCGCACCCGCTCAAGCACCCCCCACAGCCATTGCGCCTCGAAGCAGTATACCCCGGCGTTGACCTTTATCCCGTTCCGCCCCAAGCCGGGCTTATCCCCGGGCTTATCGCCTGACTCATCAAAAAACGTTTCGTCCGGGGCATCAGCGGCTTCGACAATGCCGCTTACCCGCCCGTCCTGCGCCATTACCACCCGGCCCAAATCGTTGGGTTGCGGGGCCGTTGCGGTCAGCAGCGTCATTTGCGCGGCGTTGGCGGTATGCGTGTCCAGCAGCCGGGCGACTGATGCGGCGGTCACCAGCGGAGAATCGCCGCCCGTCACCAGCACTTGCTCCGCCGCCCCCGGCCCCCCGGCCAGCAGCCCGGCGCAACAGGCCAGCGCCCCCGCGGTGCCGTTGGGCTGCGGCTGAACCGCGTACTCCACCGAATCGCCCAGCGCCGCCCGCATCGCCTCCTCATTCCCCGGCGACACCACCACCACCACCCGCGCCGCCCCGGCCGCTTTCAGCAGCTCCACCGGATAGCGCACCATCTCCCGGTCGCAGACGCGATGCAACGGCTTGGCAGTTCTCGACCGCATCCGCCGCCCTTCCCCCGCCGCCATTACCACACCGGCCAACCTCATAGCCATACCCTCCCACGGCCCCGGTAACCCCGGCGGCCCGCCAAAGGATTATAGCTTAGTCAAGCCAGCCGCCCGCTACGAACCAATTATCCGGTCATATTCCGTCTGTCATTCTGAGCAAACGCCTGTCATTCTGTCTGTCTACTATTCTGAGCAAATGCCTGTCATTCTGGCCGTATGTCATTCTGAGCAAGTATCTGTCATTCTGAGCAAAGCGAAGAATCTCACCTTGGGCGGTGAGACCCTTCGCTCCGCTCAGGGTGACAAAGGGGATTGCTCAGGATGGCAAAAAGGAATTTCGCAATCGTCTCGAAAAGCCGCGCCGCGTTGACATAACCCGGCGCCAACGGCAAAATTGGGCTGCTTTGGGCGGTTTTCCGCCGCTTTCCCCAAGCTGTCGGCGCAAGCCGCCCTTTACCCAACCGCAACCGCAATCTAAGGCGAAGGCAAAGGCTTTGGCTATGGAACGCAACGATATTCCCTTTCTAAGCGCAATGGAACTGGCGGGGCTGATTAAATCGCGGGAAGTGTCGCCGGTAGAGGCGGCCGAGGCTTACCTGGCCCGCATCGGGCAGGTTGACCCGGCGCTCAATTCCTACATCACCGTTACCGCCGACGCCGCCATCGCCGCGGCAAGGCAAGCCGAGGGAGAAATCGCCGCCGGGCAGTACCGGGGGCCGCTGCACGGCGTCCCGGTGGCGGTCAAAGACCAGTTCTATACCGATGGCGTGCTTACCACCGGCGGGTCGGCCATCCTGCGCGACTTCGTGCCGGACTACGACGCCACGGTCATAAGCAGGCTGAAACAGGCCGGGGCGGTGCTGCTGGGCAAGCTCAACATGAGCGAATTTGCTATGGGCGACGCCTTTCACCATCCCTATGGCCGCCCGCGCAACCCGTGGGACTTGTCGCGCAACCCCGGCACGTCCAGCAGCGGCTCCGGCGCGGCCACCGCCGCCTTCCTGTGCGCCACCTCGCTGGGCGAGGACACCGCCGGCTCCATACGCGGCCCCGCCGCCTTTTGCGGGCTGGTGGGAATCCGCCCCACTTGGGGGCTGGTCAGCCGCTACGGGATGCTGGCCTCTACCTGGTCAATGGACGCCGCCGGGCCCATATCCCGCACCGTGGCCGACTGCGCCGCCACCCTAGAGGCCATCGCCGGGTATGACCCCCAAGACCCCTACACCCGCAACTCCCCCGTACCCAACTACCTGGATGCCTTAGACGCCGACATACGCGGCCTGCGGGTGGGCATAATCAGCGACCGGGTGAACGCCGACGGCGTGGAGCCGGACGTGCGCGACGCCGTAACCCGCGCCGTAGGCCAGTTGGGAGAGCTCGGCGCGGAAATACAGGAAATTTCCATCCCCCTGATTGCCCAGTCGGCGGCCATATCCACCACGCTAATCTACGTGGACGCCACCGCGGTACACCGCCGCGGCCTTGACGAACACCCGCAGGACTACGACTACAACAACCGCGTGCGTCTGCTAACCGGCGCCGTCATACCGGCCCAGGCCCATCACAAAGCCAGCCGCCTCCGTCACCTGTTACGGCAGCAGATACTCGACGCCCTAAAGCAGGTAGACGTTCTCGCCCTGCCCGCATCGTCGGTACAAGCAACGCCCATCCCCGCATCGGCGGGCCTATCCCGCAACGGCAAGGGCGAGTTCCTGTCAATGCTGGGCGGACGCCGCAGCTACACCACCCCCGCCAACCTAGCCGGCGTCCCCGCGCTGTCCATCAACTGCGGCTTCACCGCAGACACCCTGCCCGTGGGCCTGCAACTAATAGGCCGCCCCTTCGACGAGCCGACAGTGCTACAAGCCGCCTACGCCTACGAGCAGGCAACCGGCTGGCACACCCAACGCCCCCCCGCTATCTGAATCCTGATTCACCGGATAGCGCCCCATCCCGAACATCCTTTAATCCGGCAAATCCTGATTCAGACAATTATCCTGAAAATCCTCAAATCCGGTAAATCCTGATTCAGACAAAGCCCTGTCATTTTCGCAGGAATGACGGGAAACAATGCCGCCCAAATGCGATAGCCCTGTGAGGAAACGATATGCCCGAACTCCACCAGCTAACCGCCGCCCAACTGGCCCGCCAAATCCGCAACCGCGAAGTCGGCGCCGTAGACGCCGCCGAGGCCCTGCTTTCCCGCGCCGACGCCCTGCAATCCCTGCAAGCGTGGGTCTACCTCGACCGCGAAACCGTCCTGGCCGACGCCGAACAGCGCCAGCGCGAACTGGACACCCTGCCCCAGCCCGGCCCGCTCCACGGGGTGCCGGTGGGCGTCAAGGACATTTTCTATACCGCCGGAATCCCCACTACCGCCTGCTCCCAAGTGTACGCCGACTTTGTGCCGGAGTATGACGCAGCCACGCTCACCCGCCTCAAGCAGGCCGGGGCCATTATGATGGGCAAGACGGTGACCACCGAGTTTGCCTGCCTTGACCCGTCGCCCACCCTGAACCCGTGGAACCCGGCCCACACCCCCGGCGGCTCCAGCAGCGGCTCGGCGGTGTCGGTGGCCGCCGGAATGTGTCCCGTCGCCCTAGGCTCCCAGACCGTCGGCTCGGTGCTGCGCCCGGCGTCCTACAACGGCGTCGTCGGCCTCAAGCCCACCTACGGGCGGGTGAGCCGCTACGGGGTCGTGCCGGTTAGCTGGTCGCTGGACACGATGGGCTGGATGTCCCGCTCCGTCGAGGACGCCGCCCTGCTCTTGCAGGTGATGGCCGGCCCCGACGCCAACGACCCGGTGTGCGCCCGCTTTCCCGCCGCCGATTACCTGTCGGGCCTTGAGGACGCCCCGCCCCCGCGCATCAGCTTGGTGACCTCTTTCTTTATGCAGGAATCCGACGACGAAACCCAACGCCACGTCCGCGATATGCTGGCCGTACTGTCCGCCGCCGGGGCCGAGGTGGAAGAGGTAACGCTGCCCGACAGTTTCAGCACCGCCATCGCCGACCAGCTAATGATTATGGCCTGCGAGGCCGGGGCCTTTCACCGCCCGATGTACGAAACCCGCTCCGAGGAATACCGTCCGCTGTTGCGCCGCCTGCTGCGCCGGGGGCTGGACACCAGCGCGGCGGACTACTCCGCCGCCCTAGAACGCCGCCTGCGTTTCATCACCGATATGCAGGTGCTGGCCGAAAGCGCCGACGTCCTGCTAACCCCCACCACGCCCACCCCGTCGCTGCCCGACCTGACCAACACCGGCAACACAATGTTTCAAGGCCCCTGGACATCCTGCGGCCTGCCCACCATAACCATCCCGTCGGGGCTGGCCGGCTCCGGCCTGCCGATGGGCCTGCAAATCATCGCCGCCCCCTTCCGCGAAGACCGCCTGCTGGCCGCCGCCCGCTGGTGCGAGCAAACCCTAGGCGTCCACCTGGCCCCGCCCGTGGATTAAACGCAAAGGCGCAAGGGCGCAAAGGCGCAATGGATTAAAAGTCGGCCCAAACAACCATTGCGTCATTGCGTCCTAGCGTCAAAAAATAAGGAGAAGTGCTATGCCGCAAGCCAACATCCCGTCCGAAGAGGAAGTCCTGACCTATTTCGACAAGTTCTCCAACTGGGGCCGCTGGGGCGATGACGATGAGCTGGGCGCCCCCAACCTCATCACGCCCGACAAGGTGAAGCGGGCCATCGCCACGGTTCAAGAGGGCGTGCGGGTTTCGCTGGCCCGCACCGTCAGCTTCGAGGCCACCGTGGACGCCCCCGTTCCCCCGGTGCATTTTATGGTGGAGAGCGGCGAAGGCTGGGCCAGCGGCCAGAAGGTCAGCAACCGCGCCTTTCCCGCCGCCACCGACTACTTCGGTATGATTTTCCACGGCTACACCGTAACCCACGTGGACAGCCTGGCCCACTTTTTCTGGAACGGAAAAACCTACAACGGCAAGCCCGCCCACTTGGTTTCCACCAGCCTAGGCGCCACTTTCGGCTCCGTCGAGGAAGCCAAGGAAGGCATTATCACCCGCGCCGTGCTGGTGGACGTGCCAATGATTAAGGGCATTGACTGGATTGAGCGCGGCGAGGGCGTGATGATTGACGACATCCTAGCCGCCGAACAGCAATGCGGCTTCCGCGTCGAAGAGGGCGACGTCCTGCTGATTCGCACCGGCCAGCTCCATCGCCGCAACGTAGAAGGCCCGTGGCCCCGCGAGTCCGGCTCCGCCGCCTGCCAGGCATCCTGCCTGCCCCTGTTCCACGAGCGCGGAATCGCTATGCTCGGCACCGACACCGGCAACGACGTAAACCCGCCCCAATACGAAAAAGTCCCCAGCCCCATCCACCAAGTAGGCATAACCGCAATGGGCATCTGGATCCTAGACAACGCCAACCTAGAAGAAGTAGCCGCAGCCTGCCGCGAGCGCAACCGCTGGGAATTCCTAATCTCCATCGGCCCCCTGCGCCTGCACAACACCACCGGCTCCCCGGTAAACCCCATCGCAATTTTCTAACCCCCGCCGTCTGAATCAGGATTCACCGGATTAAAGAATTTTCAGGATAGCCGCATTATCATCCTGTTAATCCGTTAATCCTGAAAATCCTGATTCAGACAAACATCTGTCACCCTGAGCAAAGATCTGTCATTCTGAGCAAAGCGAAGAATCTCACCTTGGACAGCAAGAGCCTTGGCTTAACCCAGAGTGGCAAAAGGGAATTTCGCAATTTTCTAGTCCCCGCTGTCTGAATCAGGATTCACCGGATTAAAAGATTATCAGGATAGCGGTACTATCATCCTGCAAATCCTCTAATCCTGAAAATCCTGATTCAGACAATCCATTGCCATCCTGCCAATCCCCGAATCCCGAAAACCCTGATTCAGACAATCCCGGCAATCCCGAAAACCCTAATCCAAACAATCAACCACCACAAGGAGTCCAAAAAATGCCGCACTACGTATACGTAGCCGCCCAGGACGACAACAAAATCGGCTGTTTCACGATGGACGCCGACACCGGCGCGTTGACCCACCGGGCCGACGTCGCGCTGCCCGGCGGGCCGTCGCTGCTGGCTATCAGCCCCGACCGGCGCTCGCTGTATGCCGGACACCGCGAGCAGCCGGAAATCTCCAGCCACCGCGTTGACCCGGACAGCGGCGCCCTAACCCAAACCGGATCCGTAACGCCCGAGGATGCCCCGGCCTTTCTCGCCACCGACCGCACCGGCCGCCACCTCTTGGCATCCTACTACGCCGGCGGACGGGCCGCCGTGCATCCCATCGGCGCCGACGGCGAGCTGGGCGGCCCCCCAACCGAGTGGCTGCCCACCGGCGACGGCGCCCACGCCATCCAGACCGACCGCTCCAACCGCTTCGCTTTCGTGCCGCACATCGCCCGCCTCAGCGACAACGTGCTGGAGCCGCCCAAGAACCTGCCGGGCCCCAACGTGATTTTCCAGTTCCGTTTCGACGTCGACACCGGCCGTCTGGCCCCCAACGACCCGCCGCAGGTGGCGATGAACGGGCTGCTCGGCCCCCGCCATTTCTGCTTCCACCCCTCGCTGGACGTGGTGTACTTTTCCGACGAGCAGGGCAGCAGCGTCACCGCCTACAATATGGACGCCGAGGGCCGGCTGTCCGCCTTTCAGACCATTTCAACGCTGCCTGAAGGCCACACCGAGCGCAACACCTGCTCGCAGATTCAGATGACGCCCGCCGGGGATTTCCTCTACGTTCCCAACCGGGGCCACAACAGCATCGCCGGGTTCGCCGTGGACGCCCAAACTGGCACTTTGACCGCCGCCGGGCGCGTCCCCACCGAGGCGGTTCCCAGTGCCTTCAGCCTCGACCCGCAAGGCAAATTCGTATTCGCCGCCGGTTCCGCCACCGCCCGCCTAGCCGCCTACGCCATCAACACCCAGTCCGGCCAGCTAACCCCCCTAGCCACCTACGACGCCGGCCAGCGCCCAATGTGGGTGCTAACAACAACCCTAGGCGAATAGCCGGAGCGGAACGCGCCCGCCGTCACAAAACGCCGACGCCCCAACTTTCGTCTGAATCAGGATTCACGGGATTAAAGGATTTTCAGGATACCTGCATTATCATCCCGCTAATCCTTTAATCCTGAAAATCCTGATTCAGACAATTTATCATCAAAGAAAATTGCGAAATCACCCCCGCCGCCCATCCTGCCCAACCGAGGTAATCCCCCTTGCAGCGCATTAGCCAGTTTGTTCCTGGCCTATCCGCCCGCCCCGGCGTCCTGATTCCGTTGTTGCTGTTGTTGCTGGCCTTGTCAACAGTGTTTCTGTTCGGAAACGACCGGGGCTACTTCTACCGGCCCGGCGGACAGCACGACTCAAGAACGTCGAACTACTTGGTAGTGGCCGCGAACATTTCCCCCGCGCACAATTTCCTAGGCTTCCATTACCAAACCCTAGATAAAAGATGAAGGGTCTTATGCTAAATATGCCGACAATCTGGCTTGGCAGCCTTTCTTGAAAGAGCAGTTCTACCGCATCGCTGGAATGTCCGTCCCCTACTCCCTGCCCGTCGTAGGCGACGAGCTGCACAGAGCGGCGTCGGCGCGGTTTGGCCTACAGGTCGCCATTGTAGGGATGATAGTATTCTGCGCCTGCCTTGCCGGGCTGCTGTTTGTCCGCCGTAAAATCCTGTGGGCGACGCTGGTATTGTCCGGCTTCTGCTGGGCACTGCCGTTGCGCCATTCCGTAGCCTTCCACGTTTTCGAGGCAATGTTCTACATCGGTATCCCGCTGGTCTTTTTCTCGCTGATCCTGCTCTACATACGCCGACTGTCCAGCGACCGCCTTGTTGCCGTCCTGTCGGTGGCCGTCCTGCTGGTCTTTGCTATTGCCAGCTTTCAGATGTCCCGCATCGGCCACAACACCGCCATTGCTTGGTGGAAAGACAGCTCAAAAACCAGTTACGCAGAGGCAGCCGAATACCAAAGAACGATGGTGGCCGACTTTGAGGTTATCCGCAGAATAACGATAGGAAAGACGGTTTTCGTTCCCCAAGAGCCGCTTGACGCCGGTTTTAGCGGAGCGCGGCAGTCAACGGCGTACTATCTCTCCGGGAGTGTCATTCTGTTTGAACACCAAGCAGATCAACGCCACCTAGCCGACTTTATTCTTTTACGCGAGCGCTTTGATGGCCCCGCCCTGCTCACGCCGGAAAATCGCTTGGCCTTCCTTTACGACCAAGAACTCTACCAAGAACCCACAAACAGCAAGGCAGACAGAATCATCGAAAAATCCGGCAAGCCGCCCACGACTTCGCCAACCAATAAACCGCCCTAACCACCCGTCACTCTAAGCAAAGCATCTGCCATCCTAGCCTTCTGTCATTCTGAGCAAAGCGAAGAATCTCACCTTGGGCAGTGAGACCCTTCGCCCCGCTCAAGGACACAAAGGGCAATTCCGCAATTCTCTAACAACCGCACTATCATCCCACTAACCCTTTGTCTGAATCAGGATTCACCGGATTAAAGGATTTTCAAGATAACCGTATCATCATCCCGTTAATCCTTTAATCCTGAAAATCCTGATTCAGACAATTGCCATTCTGTCCCTCTGACACTCTGAACAAAGCGTCTGTCATTCTGAGCAAAGCGAAGAATCCCACCTTGGGCAGTGAGACCCTTCGCTACGCTCAGGGTGACAAAGGGGACAGGGTGGCAAAGGGCAATTCCGCAATTCTCAAATAGCAGTCTGCTACCCTTTGTCTGAATCAGGATTCACCGGATTAAAGGATTTTCAAGATAACCGTATCATCATCCCGTTAATCCTTTAATCCTGAAAATCCTGATTCAGACAATTGCCATTCTGTCCCTCTGACACTCTGAACAAAGCGTCTGTCATTCTGAGCAAAGCGAAGAATCCCACCTTGGGCAGTGAGACCCTTCGCTGCGCTCAGGGTGACAGAGGGGATAGGGTGGCAAAGGGGAAATTCGCAATTCTCAAATAGTAGTCTGCTACCCTTTGTCTGAATCAGGATTCACCGGATTAAAGGATTTTCAGAATAACCGTATCATCATCCTGCGAATCCTTTAATCCCGAAAATCCTGATTCAGACAATTTCCGCGCTAAGGATAACCGCGCTAAGAATAACCCGGCGGCCCCTCGTTCAGCCCCGTCACCCGCTCGCACCATAGGGCGGCGCCCAGCAGCCTGCCCTCCTCCGCCAGCGGGCCGCCGAACTGCACCGCCAGCGGCATCCCCATATCGCTCAGGCCCGACGGCACCACCACCGTGGGCAGTCCGGCCGCCGTCCAGGGCGATTGAAAGGCCGCGTCGCCCGTGGTGTTCAGGTCTTTGGGCGCGGGCGACGGCGTGGCCGGGGTCATCACCACGTCCACCTTGTCGGCCATTTCGCTCATCGCGGCGCGGAACTCCCGCCGCAGCCGCAGGGCTTTCAGATAGGCCGCCGCCGGAGTAATCAGGCCCATCTCGATACCGGCGCGGATGCGCGGGCCGTACTCGGCGGCCCGGCTGCGATGGTTCGCCTGATGGAAAGCGGCGCACTCGGCGTTCATCACGATGCGCTGCATACTGTGGGCCCAAGCGAAACTTTCGGGCAGCGGCAGCTCCACCACCTCGGCCCCGGCGGAAGCCAGCCTATGGGCCACCGTCTCGGTATTCGCCCAGCTCTCCGGGGTGGCGTAATCCTCAAAGTATTCCCGCACCAGCCCGATGCGCGGCGTCTGCCCGTCGGCGAACTCGGTCATCTGTTGGCTGAAATCCGGCGCCGGAAGGCGCAGCGTGCCGGGGTCGTTATCGTCCTCCCCGCTGAGGACGCCCAGCATCAGCGCGGCATCGGCCACGGTGCGGGTCAGGATTCCCACGTGGTCCAGCGTCCAGCTAACCGGCACCACCCCGTGGCGGCTGATGCGCCCGTAGGTGGGTTTCAGGCCCACGATGCCGTTGTAGGCCGCCGGACGGCAGGTGGAGCCGCCGGTCTGCGAACCCAGGGCCGCCGGAACCATCCGCGCCGCCACCGCCGCCGACGAGCCGCTGCTGGAGCCGCCCGGCGTATGCTCCGAGCTCCACGGGTTGCGCGTGGGCGACGGATCCGATGTGGCGAATTCGGTGGTAACCGTCTTGCCCAGCACGATGCCGCCGGCCGCCTTGATTTTCGCCACCGACGTAGCGTCGTATTCCGGCACAAACTCGGCGTAAATCCTAGAGCCGCAGGCCGTCAGCATCCCGGCGGTATAAAAAATGTCCTTCAACCCCACCGGCACCCCGTGAAGCGGCCCCAGCGGCCCGCCCCAGTCGGCGATGACCTCCCGCTGCCGGGCCGTTTCCAGCACCTCCTCCCGGTCAATGGTCACCCAGGCTTTCAGGTCGCCGTCCAGCGCATCAATCCGCGCCAGCAGGGACTCCGCCAGCGCCACCGGCGAAAGACTCCGCCGCCGAATCCCCTCCGCCGCCTCAACCACGGAAAGCTCATAAGGCTCAGCCATAAAAAACCTCAATCCCGCGAAAAGACCCCCGGCGGAAACGCCCCGCCATAGCCCCCTCCGCGCGTCATTTACCAATTACCCGTCTACCCGTCAATGTCAACACCGCCTAGATAAACCTAAGCGGGCAGGGCGGCAACGCTCGCCCCCACCTTGTTGGGGTACAGCAACTTGTCCCCTTTGGTATCATCCGGCGCGTCACGGCCTGAAATATAACTTTCCCCGACGCCCTCCAGCCAATCCCAGTCAAGGATGTTATTGGCGTATAGCACTGCCCGGTTGATTTTGTCCACTTCTTCCAAAATCATCCTGGACTTCCAGTGAGCATTAACTCTGGATAAGCCGTATTGGAACATCATCAGAATGCACTGTAACTCACCCCGGCTCACGCTTTTGTCGCCGACAATATACTTTTGCGAGCGCAGGTCTGGTTCCTGCACCAGCCTGCTACCGTATGGTTCAGGCATCCGTAGACTTTTTCGCCGGTTTGCCTCGTCCGTCTGTTTCGTAAATTCAGCAATTATCGGTTGGCAGATCGGGCATTCTTCCTCCAAACCCCAAGAACCGGCGTCATCGGGATATACGCCATCCCACCCGCCAATGATCTCGAACCAACACTGTTGACAAAATGGAATCTCGCCGCATTCGCCGTCCGGCCTGTGCGTATAGATGGACTCTAGGGAAACCCCGCCATCCCCGACGGTGAACGGTTGGCCGCACCGGGCGCAACTCAACTTGCCGTCGGCGACTTCTTGTCTCCTTGCTTTCACTTTTGCCCAGAAAGCCCTAAACTCCCGGCGTTGCCGTTCAAGACTGCGGAAATCTTCTCTAATGCCGACTTTGGGGTCATCCAAGTCTGCCATCTGCCGCCAAAGGCCAAGAAGCCGTTGCCGTTGGCGTTGCCTGCAATTGCGATGGGATATATGCGCCTTTCTGACGTAACTGTAGTCGGGATGTTGACTGCCATTAAGCTCAAAAACATCTATCCCGTTATCCGCGCAGTATTCCAGCTTCGACAGCGACGGCGGGCTGGTGTTGACAATCTCAAGCCAGATGGCGGGCTTGCCGCGCCGTTCCAAGAGGATGTCAGGTATGAATCCGCCGGACGCGGTTTCACTTTTTACCGCAATCACATCGGTAAGAATGTTTTCCACAAACGCGCCGCCTTCGCATTGTCCACAGCACTCCTTGAAAAACAGCCAGAATCCTCGCTGTAGTTTGCGGTGGCGTTCCAGCTTTTTGGCATACATCGCTTTGGTGGCCCAATGCTCGACGCTTTCAGGATGTCCGGGCGTTCCCATATTCATAACTCAGCACCTTTAAGCTGCAAACATAAGCCCCCCATCCCCCGGCAACAACCGCCCCGCCCCCGCTCACCCCTGGAGCAGCGGCTCCAAATCCGGCGGCGTGTCGGCCTGCTGGATGTCGGCGATTTGGCTGGCCGTTGTCTGGAGAAAATCCTCCAGCGCCACGGCCCGGGCCTCGCCGAACTCCGCCGCGGCCCGCCGCCGCAGCTCGGCGTATATCTGTTCCGGTTCCTGATTCCGCATCATACCTGCCCCCTTACGGCGTAGAGTATCCGCCCCGTCTGCTGCGGGCGGCCTACGGGCATTCTAAATCCGCCCCGCCGGACGGTCAATCGCGCCGCCGCCCGCAGACTGGTATAATTCCGCCAACCATACGGACTTCTTTCCCGCAGGTGAACGTTATGGCCGATGCGACCGACGGACTTTCCGGCATCCTAGAATCCTCGGAACACACCCTGCTTGCCAGCGTGGGCGGCAACACCGAAGGCCCGCTCTGGCACCCCGGCGGCTACCTGACCTTCGTTGACCTGACCGGCAGCCGCCTGCTGCGATGGGACGCCGAGGGCGGTGTGAGCGTGCTGCGCGAAAACACTGGCGAGGGCAACGGCTGCGCCTTCGACCGGCAAGGCCGCCTGCTGATGTGCGAGGGCGCCGGCCACCGCCGCATCACCCGCATGGACGCCGACGGAACCGTCACCCCCATCGCCGAGCGTTGGCAGGGCCAGCGGTTCCACAAGCCCAACGACGTCGTTTGCCGCTCCGACGGCAGCGTCTACTTCACCGACCCGTCGCTGCGGCTGGAGCCGGAACTGCGGGAATACGATTTCGCCGGCGTGTTCCGCATCGCCCCCGACGGCGAGGTGCATCTGGCGACCGACGGCTGCGAATACCCCAACGGCCTAGCCTTCTCCCCCGACGAGTCGGTGCTATACGTCGCCATCAGCCGCGTAAGCCTAGACTGCCTAGGCGAAGAAGAGCGGGGCGAGGTCTGCGTTCACCGCAAGATACGCGCCTTCGACGTGGCCGCCGACGGCTCCCTGAGCAACAACCGGGTGTTCGCCGATATGAGTTCGGCGGAGCCGGGCGTTCCCGACGGAATGAAAGTAGACACCGCCGGCCGGGTGTTCTGCACCGGCTCCGGCGGCATCTGGGTATTCCAGCCCGACGGCGCCCCCATCGGCGTAATTCGCGGCCCCGAAATCCCCCGCAACCTAGCCTTCGGCGGCCCAGACAACCGCACCGTCTACACCACCCCCGGCCAGTCAATCTACAGCTTCCAAGTAACCACCCCCGGCCTGTAGCCCGGGGGCGCCACAAAACCCCCGCCCGCCAACGGCTGTCCGCGCTGGTATAATGACCGGCAGAACCGGATGCCGCCGGGTTGACCATTGAGATCAGGAATGATGCAATGCTGAGAACCGAATATGCCCGCGCCGGGCGGCGCCAGTGGAGCCTAGAAAACCCGGGCGTCCCCCATCCATTGGACGTTCCGGCGCGTCTGGCAGAGTTCCACGAGCTGGAAAACGGCTGGGCCGATGGAATGCAAATCGCCGGCGAACAAGGCAGCAACTACGGCAAAGCCCCTGCCCCTGACGGCCTAGACCGGCTTTCCGATGCCTTCGAGCGGCATTATCCAGACGATATTCCGCTGCCCTACGCATATCCGACGCCGGAAGGCGGAGTGCAACTGGAGTGGTCGCTGGGAACCAGAGAAATCGACTTGGAAATTGACTTGCAGGAACACAAAGCCGAGTGGCATTGCCTTGATTTTGGCGCCAATGTTTCGGACTTGCGGGATTTGGATTTGGACAACCCTAAAGACTGGAGCTGGTTGGCCCAAGAAATACGCCGTCTGGAGTCGAAAGCGTAGTGAACCCCCGCACCCTGCTACTGCGCCAAGTAAGCCCAAGCTGGATTTATGACGGACGCCCTACATCGCATATAAGGAACACCGCCGCAAACCCTATGATTGAGAAAATTGCGGAATTACTCCCGCTGTCTGTCATTCTGAGCGAATATCTGTCATTCTGCCAGCCTGTCATTCTGAGCAAAGCGAAGAATCTCACCCATAGCAGCCAGACCCTTCGCTTTGCTCAGGACGACAAGGGTGCCAGAATGACAGACAGGCAGGATACCAAAGAGCGCACCACAGCGGCGCACTACCCACCCGCTTGGCGACGCGCCGCTCATCGGGAGATGCTATGACCTTGACCAAAGTAAAACTGGAGCGCTTCACCGCCTTTGACAGTTTGGACTTGCCGCTCTCTCCCGGCGTCAACGTCTTAGTGGGCGCCAATGGCACCGGCAAAACCCATTTGATGAAAGTCTGCTATGCGGCTTGCGATGTCGCCAAGTCAGGCGTGCCTTTTCCTGATAAGCTGATTAGCGTATTCCTGCCGTCGGGCCGCGCCTTGGGCAGACTGGTCAAAAGGCAAAAAGGGAGTTCAATGGCGGTGGCGGAAGTACATCGCGCCAGCCGCAACATAAGCGTGTCCTTTTCCAATCATGCCCATCCATCCCGCTCGGCTATTGCCAAAAGAGAAACAAGATGGGCGGATTCGTCGCTGGGAAGCGTTTATATTCCGGTGAAAGAGATGCTTTCCAACGCCCCCGGATTCCGTTCACTGTATGCGGCGCGGGAAGTTCACTTTGAGGAAGTCTACGCCGACATTCTTGACCGTGCCTATCTGCCAGCGTTGCGGGGGCCGGTAGATAGACCACGCCGCAGGTTGCTCAACGCTCTGAAAAAGGCCGTTGACGGAAAGGTACTAATCGAAAAAGAGGAGTTTTTCCTGCGTACACCGCAAGGCAAATTTGAGTTTTCCCTGCTGGCCGAGGGAATGCGCAAGCTGGCCCTGCTCTGGATCCTAATCCAGAACGGAACCTTGCTCAGCGGTTCGGTGTTGTTCTGGGACGAACCCGAAACCAACCTGAACCCCAAGCTGTACGGGGTGTTAATGGACGTGCTGCTGGAATTGCAGCGTCTGGGCGTCCAAGTATTCTTGGCAACCCACGATTACGTTATACTCGAAGAGCTTAACCTCCGAAAAAAAGAGGAAGACGCCGTAGCGTTCCATTCCCTACACCACGATAAGGAAACAGGCGAAATCGCCTGCAACACGGCCAGCAACTACCTCGACATCCACCCCAATGCCATTGCCGAAGCCTTTGACGACCTTTATGACCGGGAAATCGAGCGTAGCCTAGGGAGTCTGGTGAAATGACGGTTTTTGACGAAGGCAACCTGCGAATCGTGATTGACGGCGCCCTTTCCGCCCGAAAGTTTGACGGCGCTGACCATAAGTTAAGCCACTGTATGAAAGCTGTGGACTTCATTATAGAGCTTTCCGACAGGTATCTGTTTGTTGAATTCAAAGACCCTCAGTATCCCGGGGCGACAGCGCAGACAATTAGCGATTATATTGACGGTTTCAAGTCAGGCCAGCTTGACAGGCAATTTCAGTACAAGTACCGGGATTCCTTTCTCTATGAATGGGCCTCGGGACGGGCCGATAAGCCGGTAGATTACTTGATGCTTATTGCCATTGATACATTAACTAAACCCCTTTTGCAGAGCCGGATGGATGAAATGAAGCGAAAGCTGCCTTTGCGGGCCCCGGACGACCAGCCGTGGTCGCATCCCTTTGTCCGTAGCTGCTCCGTATTCAACCTAGCGTCATGGAACGAGCGTTTCCCCAAATTCCAAATATCGCGGCTACCCTGACGGCCCAATTCAAGCTACACTCCATTGCCATCGGCGCCCGAAACAAAACAGCAGGAGCAACCCTATGCCCTCACAAATTGTCGGTTCCGGCGACTACACCTACGAAATGAACCAAGATTGGGCCAAACTCCCCGACGGCTGGGAAATGCCCACCGCCGCCGTCTACGGCGATTCCCAAGACCGGGTCTACGCCTTCAACCGCGACCCCCAGCATCCCGTCTGCATTTTCGACAAGGACGGCAACTTCCTGTCGGCCTGGGGCGCCGGGCTGATTTCCTTCGCCCACTCCATCCTGCTCGACAACGACGACAACGTCTGGCTGATCGACCGCAACACCCACGAAGTCCACAAATACACCGGCGACGGGCGGCACCTTATGACCATCGGGCAGAAAGGCGTCCGCTCCGACACCGGCGTTGACCCCGACGACTACAGCTCCACCGCCTTCCAGTCGGTCACCCACGGCGGCCCCCCCTTCAATATGCCCGCCGGCATCGCCCTCAACGCCCAGGGCCAGATATTCATTGCCGACGGCTACGCCAACGCCCGCGTCCACAAGTTCACCCCCCAAGGCGAGCTGCTTCAGTCTTGGGGCGAACCCGGCGACGGCCCCGGACAGTTCCGCCTGCCCCACGGCATCTGGATTGACCGCCAAGACCGGGTGCTGGTGGCCGACCGGGAAAACGACCGCGTCCAAGCCTTCACCCAAGACGGCGAATATATCACCACCTGGCCCAGCAAGCTCATCGGCCCGGCCCTGTTCTACATCGACTCCGACGACGCCGTATACATCCCCGAACATAACGGCGGGCTGTTCAGCGTCCTGTCCCTAGAGGGCGAAATCATCACCCAGTGGGGTTCCGAACTCCACCGCTCCTGCCACGGCGTATGGGCCGACAGCGCCAAAGACCTCTACTTCGTAATGCCCGGCGAATGGGGCCGCAGCCGCCGCGTGGTAAAGTTCCACCGCCGCTAACCCCCCGTATTCCCTCCTTCCGCCGCCTGTCATTCTGAGCAAAGCGAAGAATCCCGCCACAGGCAACAGAGACCCTTCGCTCCGCTCAGGGTGACAAATCCGCTCAGGGTGACAAAAAAGGCAGGGCGGCAAAGCACAATTCCCCAATCGCCCACCCCCGGGCCGGGGCTTGCGAAAGGAACCCGCCCTTTGCTATACTATCGTCAACGGGGCTGTAGCTCACTCGGGAGAGCGCTTCAATGGCATTGAAGAGGTAGAGGGTTCGATCCCCTCCAGCTCCACCATCAACCCGGCACGATGAACCCTTGCGCCGCATCGGAGCCGTCATCGAAAGCCCGGCCTTCTACCCCTACATATCAGGCCGCCGCAACCTTCCTCATCAACGAATAAACCAGCGACGCCGGAACCCCCATATCCCCAAACTAACACCCCGTATATTGTATCCCGTATATTGTATATCGTATATTGTATCCCGTATATTGTATATCGTAGGGGCGCACAGCCGTGCGCCCGCCCCCGTCGCGCCCTGTCGCCCAGCATAACCATCCAACCCCGCGGAGAGCATAATATGCCCGCCACAATCCCCCTGGCCCGCCAAACAGGCCGCGTCCCCTCCTCGACCGTCCCCCTAAACGCCGCCGAGGAAGTGCGCTACCGCGCCATCGCCGAGGAAGCGGTGACCGTGGATGTCCACCAGCACCCCTTTGTCTTGCCCGAAGCTATGGAGCAGCTTATAGACCTAGTTCGCATCGGACGCTACCAGTGGGGCTACGACGCCGCCCGCGCCGGCGGCTGGACGGCAGTGACCACCGCCAACGTGTTCGCCGGGCTGAAAAGCACCACGGATATGTCTTTCGTCGAATACGAGGACGTCGCCGCCGAAGTCGGCGGTATGATGGCCGACATAGCGGCCCAAGACGGCATCGCCCGCATCGGCAGTACCGCCGACATCGCCGCCGCCAAGCAGCAGGGCAGCGTCGGCTTTATGCCCACCCTAGAGCACCTGCCCATCGGTAACCGCATCGAGCGGCTCGACGCCCTCCACAGCATGGGCGTCCGGCTGGCCGGCATCACCTACAACCGCCGCAACTACATCGGCGACGGGCTGTACGAGCGCAACCCCGGCGGCCTAAGCGAGTTCGGCATCGAAGTGGTGCGCCGGATGAACGACCTCGGTATGGTCATAGACCTGTCCCACGCCTCTCTGCCCACCGCTATGGACGCCATCGAATTTTCCCGCGTGCCGGTGGTGTTCAGCCACAACGCCGCCTACGCCCTGCGCCCCAACCGCCGCACCCGCCGCGACGAGGAACTGGCCGCCTGCGCCGCCAAGGGCGGCCTGATTTGCATCACCGCCGTCCCCAACTCCCTAAGCGACGACCCGGAGCAGGACATCGAATGCGTCCTCGACCATTACGACTATATGGTCAATCTGGTAGGGGTTGACCACGTAGGCATCGGCACCGACACCACCATCGGCGACCACGTAGCCTTTCACAAACTAATGATGGGCCGCGACGGCCTAGGCGACTACCCCGCCCCCTACCTAAACGGCCTAGAATCCCCCGCCGACGGCGGCAACATCACCCGCGGCCTAATCCGCCGCGGCTACTCCGACGAAGACGTCCGCAAAATCATCGGCGCCAACGCCCTGGATCTGTTCCGCCGCGTAATAGGCTAGGGACGATGCCAACCAAAGTCCGGGAAGCCATCCGGCAAGTCCAACGTGACGGCTGGATATTAACCCGTACCCGAGGAAGCCATAGGCAATTCCATCACCCGGAAAAGCCCGGAACGGTAACTATTCCGGGCCATCCCGGCGAAGACTTACATCCCAAAACGTACAATGATATTCTACGGCAAGCAGGGATCCGGGAGAGAAACCAATGAAGCTGAAGTTCGTCGCGGTTTTCATAGAGTTGCCCAACAACTGGTGCGCCTATCTGCCCGACTTGCCCGGTTGCGTCAGCACCGGCAAAACCTGGGCAGACATCCAAGATATGATTCAAGAGGCCGTAGAATTTCATATCGAGGGAATGATTGAAAACGGCGACCCGCTGCCCGAAAAGATGATGTCCGTAGAAGATACGATACTCCACCACAGCCAGCCCCTGACCGAAGCGGAAATGGCGGAAATCGCGCAGCACGGCGAAATCCCTACCACGCTGTCCACCACTTTCAAGCCCATCGAAGTCGAAATTTCCGCCCCGGCGCCGGCAAGAGCCAACAATGTTCGCTCAAAAACCGTAATGGAACAGTCAATACTCTAATCCCTATAAAAAGACAAGCAGGGCTTTAGCAGAGGGCTTGATGAAACTGCGCTACGCGGTGGTCTACGAGCAGGGGCCAAACAACTATTCCGCCTACGCCCCGGACGTGCCGGGCTGCGTAAGCACCGGAAAGACTTGGCGCAACATTCAGGATATGATTCAGGAAGCCCTGACTTTTCACATCGAATTCCTGATAGAAAAGGGCGACCCGGTTCCCGAACCGCGAATATCCCTTGACCAGGCTATGGTATTTCATAGCCGGATAGTCATAGAACCCGACCCCAATTTTACCGAGGAATACAACGAAACCCCTGTACTGTCAACCACCTTTTCAATGGTCGAAATAGAGGTTGCCATCCCGGCGCAAATCACAAGCGGCTGACGCCATTCCGCAAGCCATTGGCAATATCCGTCCCATCCCGTCTCATCCTATACTGTATAAACCGGAGCGCCGACAATGAACTGCCCTCACTGCAACGTCGCCCTGTCCGGGCGCAAATACCGCGGGATAGAAATCGACCACTGCCCGGAGTGCCGGGGCCTGTGGCTGGACTTCGACGAAATGGAGCTGCTGGAAGACGGCGCCAACCGCGACGAAGTGCTGAAAGGCACCCGCGATTACGCCCGCCGCGCCAGCGAACTCCCCTGCCCCCACTGCGGCGCAATGATGGACGTCTTCAACTACCGCGCCCACAACCTACCCATCGAACACTGCCCCAACAACCACGGCTACTGGCTGGACAAAGGCGAAGAAGAGCGAGTGCTGGATCTGATGAAACAACGGGCCCGCGACCTGCGCCGCTCCGAATCCGCCGAACAGCAATGGGCCCGCTTTATGGAGCGCGGCGGCCAGCGCGGCGGCTTCCTAGACCGCATCAAAGACCTGTTCAGATAGGGTTGGCATCGCTCCATTCCAACGCCCGCCGGACTAACTCCGTAGGATCAGACTTAGAAGTAGTCCAATGAAACCGGGATGGGTGAGTCAACTGAACTACGGTTATGCCGCCGCCATTCCGGTAAGTGCGGCTGACCCCTTTCAGGCCGCCGTCCTCCACAAATCGGTCTATCTCCGCAAACTTGCCCGCCGCCGGGTTGTCCGCCTCTAAACGGGCGATAGCTCCCCAAGCGGCTTCCCGTCCCAGACATACAATCACCCGCACCCCCAACCGCCGGATGACCGCCCGGTGAAAGGGCCAGCAAGCGTTGGCGAGACGGACAAACTCCGCTTTGCTTATTTTGGCCGCGTCCCGGGAACGCGCAAAAACCAAGTCACTTGCAGGAACTTTCCGGCAGTCAAGGTCAAGCCTTCTTAACAGGTGAAGTACATTCCGTTGCATTGGATGTTGGACACGATGACCATTCCGGCCCCACGCTTCGTCGGTTAAAGCGCACCAGTTATCCGGCGCATCGTGAATCACTTTGCGAGTATGCGCCCCCACAGTTTCCAGCGCATTAGATTCGGGCGCACCCCCGGGGTTCAAGCCGAGGATATACAATTTCGATGACGAACCAAAGGCGTCACGGCCCGAAATAAACACCTTTCCCGATATATCCAACAGCGAGTCCGGTATCAGTTGAGCAAATTCCTCAATCCCGCCAGTCATCACAGTAGAACATCCTTTTGCTTAGTATGGAAACCGCAGGCGGCTAAGAATACGGCTTATTGAGTTCCCGCAAATTCAGAACGCACATCACCACAGTGAAAATCACCCATATACCCACGCCCCCCAAAAGCCCATACACGCCGAAAAAATCGGCAAGCACCAGCATCGCCGCCATCATCGCGCACAGCAACAGGCAACCCAGCAAACGAGGCACAAAATCGTCCATCGCAACGCCTCCCTATCATCGCCTCCCTATCATCGCCTCCCTATCATCGTAGGGGCGCACAGCCGTGCGCCCCCTATTCCCGCATACACCCGCCCCCCCCACGCCCCCCACCGCCCAGCCGCCGGCTACCCCGGATAACCGCCCCCCCAGCCGTCCACCCCGCAGACCTCCGCCAGCGGCAGCCGTTGCACCGGGCCGAACTCCCCCCGGGGGTAGCCCAGCGGCATACAGTAAACCACCTGCGCCTCCTCCGGGATGCCAAACAACTGGTGAACCCGCTCCTCCACCACCGGATGCAGCGTGGCGATAGTGCCGCCCACGCCAAAGGCCCGCGCCGCCAGCAACATATTCTGCGCCGACGGTATCACCGACCCCATAGCCTGCGCCCCCTTAGCCGTGGCGCAGACCAGCACCATCACCGGCGCGACGCCGATTTCGTTAGCCAGCCGCATCGCCGAGCGCATAGAGCTCTTGCCGGGCGGAATGTCCTCCGGCCCCATAATCCCCGCATCGGCCCGCTTGGCCCACCAAGCCTCGTGATACAGCTCCGCCAGCTTCCCCCGCATCCCGGCGTCCTTCACCAAGATAAAGTGCCACTGCTGGTTATTGCCCCCGTTAGGCGCCCGGATAGTCGCCTGCATAATGTCGTCCAGCACATCGTCGGGAATCGGGTCCGGCTTGAAGCGGCGGATGGCCCGCTGCGTAAACATCGCCTCGCCCAAGGGAATCGTGTTCAATCGCTCCGCAGTAGTCATTTCCTATCCTGTCCTCCTGATAATCATAGTCCCCTCTCCCCCCGGGAGAGGGCCAAGGTGAGGGCGTCCCCCCAATAATTACAGTTCCCTCTCCCCCCGGGAGAGGGCTAGGGTGAGGGCGTCCCCCCGTCCCCCCGCGGTTCCGCCAGCAGCCGCCCGTAGCCGCGCACCGGCCCGCCGACCCCGGCCAGCGCCAGCGCCCGCCACAGCGTGGCCGAATGTGAAGTCACCACCGGCTTGCCGATAGCATCCTCCAACGCCTGCGCCGCCGCCATAGCGTCGAAATTCATACAGCTAATAAACAGCCCATCAGCCCCATCAGCGCAACGCCGCCAAGCCTCCAGCGAAAAGCTGTAGATCTCGACCGGCGGCACCGCGGCGAACTCCGCGGCGGTGGTCAGCCCCATACCCGACGCCGCCACCGTCTCGATACCCGCCTCGCCCAGATAGCGGCTTTCCGCCTCGTGATAACTATGCGGATAAGGACTGGTCAGCACAACGCGGCGTATCCCCAGATATTGCAACGCCTCCGCCGCCGCCAGCATAGTAGAAGTCACCGGCGCCCCCCATTCCCGCTCCATACCAACGCAAAACTCCCGATCCTTAGCCAGCCCCCGCTGCGCCCCGCTAACCGTGCAACAATAGGCGATAGAATCCACCCCCGCAGAGGCCAGCTCCTGCACCGCCCGCTCCGAACTGCGCTCCATTTCCAGCAGCGCCTCCAGCCCCTGGTCGCCGCCCAGCAACATCCGGCTGGCGAAAAACCCCACCCCCGGCGCAACCCGCCGGTAGCGAAGCTCCGAAACCGTAGACCCGCTAACCACCACCAGCCCGATTTTAGCCTCCACCCCCAACCCGTCAAGCACCCCAACATTACCCACAACCATAACAATTCCCTCCCCACGCTTGTAGGGGCGCACAGCCGTGCGCCCGCCCCGTAAATCCCGCAATCGTCTGTCTGAATCAGGATTCACCGGATTAAAGGATTTTCACGATTCCCCCCCCATCCGGTAAATCCTCTAATCCTGAAAATCCTGATTCAGACACCCCCCCCATCCGGTAAATCCTTTAATCCCGAAAATCCTGATTCAGACAACCCGGCCAACACCCAAAAACCCCCATCCGGTAAATCCCATAATCCTGAAAATCCTGATTCAGACAATCCCCCATCCACCCAACCCCCGCGCCCGAAATGTTACCACACCCGCCCAGCGCGGGTTAATGTTGCTATAATGCCCCCGCCCCATCATCGCCCGCTCCCTAGACACGGAAAGCGGGACGCAGGAGGAAACCGTGGCCGACACCACCAACCCCCCGGACGCCGAAGCCGTCTACCGGCGGCTCGGCGTCGCCCCCATCATCAACGCCGCCGGTTCCATAACTCGCCTAGGCGGAACCCGCACCCGCCCCGAAACCCTAGAGCTTATGTCCCAAGCGGCCCGGGTGATGGTCAACATTGACGAACTCAACCGCGCCGCCGGCCAAGAAATCGCCCGGCTAACCGGCGCCGAAGCCGGCTTCGTCTGTAGCGGCGCCGCCGGCGGACTGATGCTACAGGCCGCCGCCTGTATCGCGGGCAACGACCCGGTAAAAATGCGCCGCCTGCCCGACACCGACGGAATGAAAAACGAAATCGTCATCCACACCATGCACCGCTTCGCCTACGACCAAGCCTACCGCGCCGCCGGGGCCCGGCTGGTGGAATTCGGCGACTACCTGTTCGCCCACCCCTGGCAGCTTGAGGGCGCCATCACCGAGCGCACCGCCGCCGTCGCCTACCTCTGCGCCACCTTCGCCAGCAACAAAGTCCTGCCCCTAGAGCGGGTCTGCGAAATCGCCCACGCCCGCGGCGTCCCGGTCATCGTAGACGCCGCCTCAATGCTGCCCCCCCGCGCCAATCTCTACCGCTACCTGCGGGCCGGAGCCGACCTAGTGGTCTACAGCGGCGGCAAAGGAGTGCGCGGCCCCCAAGGCAGCGGCATCCTGGTAGGCCGCGCCGACCTTATCGAAGCCGCCGCCGCCCAAGCCAGCCCCTCCCAATTCCTAGGGCGCGGCATGAAAGTCGCCAAAGAGGAAATCATCGGCCTAGTTGAGTCCCTGGCCGCTTTCGTCCAAGAGGACGAAGCCGCCGAAATGGCCGCCTACCGCGCGATGGCCCAAATGGTAGTAGACGCCCTAGTTGAGCTGCCCGGACTGCGCGTAACCCTAGAACACGACGGCGCAAACTACCTCATACCCCACGCCGTCATACGCTTCTCCGACCAATGGCGCGGCCCCTCCCGCGACAGCATCGCCGCCGCAATGGAGCAGGGCAGCCCCCGGATACACCTCCACCAGCTAGGCGGCCCCCAAGAACTAGCCGTAGACCCCCTGAACCTAACCGAACAAGAAACCGCCCAAGTAATCCGCCGCCTCCACCAAGAACTAACCCGCCAAACCCAAACATAACCCCATAGCGTCATTGCGCCATAGCGTCAAAAACCAACCATAAGGAGCAAGCAATGTCCATCAAAATCGACCTCCGAGTGCCGCCCTGCAAACCCGGCCCGATGGTAGCCGACTTCGTGCGCCAGTGCGAGGACGCCGGATTCGACGGCGTCGGCATCCTAGACTCCCAACTGCTCGAGCGCGACTGCTTCGTAAGCATGGCCGCCGCCGTCCAGGCCACCCGGCGCATCAATGTAGCCTCCGCCGTCACCAACCCCGTAACCCGCCACCCCTCCGTAGTCGCCTCCGCCGCCCAGACCGTCGCCGAACTCGCCCCCGGCCGCGTGCAACTATGGATCGGCCGCGGCTACAGCTCCACCGCCACCATCGGCATACCCCCGGCCACCGTCCGCCAGATGCGCCACGCCGTCATCACGATGAAAGAACTGATGGCCGGCGAAACCGTATCCTTCGGCGGCGCCTCCAGCCGGATGCGACACGGCGGCGAAGCACCCCCGCCCCCGGTATACATCGCCGCCACCGGCCCCAGAGTAATGCGCGTCACCGGCGAAGTCGCCGACGGCGCCGTGCTGATGACCGGCATCCACCCCGGCGCCGTAGCCCAAGCCCGCGAACTCATCGCCGACGGGGCCCGCGCCGCCGGCCGCAACCCCGACGACGTAGAAACCATTTTCACCGCCACCACCATCATCAAAGACGACATCCAAGAAGCCCGCGAAATCGCCCGACCCCTAGCCGTCCAGCGCCTGATGGAAGACACCAACCGCCCCTGGCTAAAGGCCGCCGGCATAGACCTAGGCGACCTGGAACTCCCCGCCGGCCTATGGGACTTATACCCCGACGTCCCCCACGCCGAAGACTGGGAAAAAGCCCGCGAACTCTGCGCCTTCCTCCCCGACGACGCCCTAGCCGCCCTATGCGACACAATGGGCCTAATCGGCACCCCCGAACACTGCGCCAACCGCATCCGCCAAGCCGAACAGGCCGGCCTGACCCACCTCTACCTGATGACCGGCGCCACCTACGAATTCGCCACCGGCGAACTAGCCGCCTTCCGCGACCACATATTCCCCACCCTAAACCCCAACACCCCACCCGCCTAACCCCCGCCCAACCCCAAAACCAATCCCGCCCCCTCCCGCACAACCCCAAAATCCCCTCCCCCTCCGGGGGAGGGCTAGGGTGGGGGCGTCCCCCTATCTCGCCCGCCCGCCTGTCCCCCTGAGCAAATATCTGTCATTCTGAGCGCCCCTGTCATTCTGAGCGCAGCGAAGAATCCCACCCCAAGCAACAACACCCCTTCCCGCCGCTCAGAATGACAAAGGGCAACCCCCGCGCCATCCAGCCCGCCCCCCGTCATCCCGCCCTGCCCCCTGTCATTCTGAGCAAATATCTGTCATTCTGAGCAAAGCGAAGAATCCCACCCCAAGCAACAACCCCCCTTCCCTACGCTCAGAACGCCAAAAACCCCCGGGCAACAAAACCCGGAAAAGGAGCCACCCCAATGCCCAAACCGCCCCCCAAACTTTTCCTAAGCATTTGCGCCCTAACCCTGATACTGCTGGCCGCCATCACAGCCTGCGGCGGCGGTGACTCCCCGGAAGCAACCGGGGAAGCAACCGCCACCCCCGCCGCCGACCGGCCCGCCCCCGCCACCCAAGCCACCGCAAGCCCCACGCCCACTACCGCGCCTGCCACCCCAAGTCCAACCCCTGCGCCCCGGGCCGCGCCTGCCACCCAAACCACCGCAAGCCCCACGCCCACTTCCGCGCCTGCCACCGCAAGCCCCACCCCTGCGCCCCGGGCCACCGCCGCGCCCACCCCCACCCTTGCTGTACCCACACCGCCAACGCCGCCCAGTCCGCCGCTGGATAAAACCTCAGCCAGGACGGATAGAGAAGCGCTGATGGCATTCTGGGAAGCTATGGGCCAGACTCTGGAAAGTGACCAGCCCCTAGGCGAATGGCCCGGCGTCACCACCGACAGCAACGGCAGGGTCACTAAGCTGATTCTCTCTCGCAACGGGTTGAGCGGTGAGATACCGCCGGAGTTGGGCAACCTCGCCAGCCTGAAAGTGCTGAATCTAAGCAGCAACGAGTTAAGCGGTGAGATACCGCCGGAGTTGGGCAACCTCGCCAACCTGGAAGTGCTGTGGCTCAACAGCAACGGGTTGAGCGGTGAGATACCACCGGAGTTAGGCAACCTCGCCAACCTGAAAGAGCTGAATCTCGGCAACAACCGCCAGTTGAGCGGTGAAGTACCGCCGGAGCTGGGCAACCTCGCCAACCTGAAAGAGCTGAATCTCAGCTACAACCAGTTGAGCGGTGAGATCCCGCCGGAGTTGGGCAACCTCGCCAACCTGAATGGCTGTTTCTCGGCGAGAACCAGTTGAGCGGTGAGATACCGCCGGAATTGGGCAACCTCGCCAACCTGACAGAGCTGGGTCTCGGCGTGAACCAGTTGAGCGGTGGGATACCGCCGGAGCTGGGCAACCTTGCCAACCTGGAATGGCTGATTCTCAGCGTCAACGAGTTGAGCGGTGAGATACCGCCGGAGTTAGGCAACCTCGCCAACCTAGAAACGCTGCGGCTAGGTGTCAACTGGTTGAGCGGTGGGATACCGCCGGAGTTGGGCAACCTCACCAGCCTGCGAGCGCTGTACCTCATTTGGAACAATCTGACCGGGTGCGTACCGGCCACCCTGCGGGGCCAATTAGAGGACGCCGATCTAGGCAATCTGGATTACTGCCCCTAGCCCGCCCGCGCACCCCACCCCACCAACCCCCGCCCAACCCGCGCCGGGCGCACGGGAAAACCCCCGTGTCCCCGGCGCGTCCCCATCCCGAAAATCCCTTAATCCCGAAAATCCTGATTCAGACAGCCACCGCCAAAAGGAGCTATCCCGATGCCCAAACCGGCCCCAAAATCACCCCCCAGACTGTCCCTAAGCATTTGCGCCCTAGCCCTCATACTGCTGGCCGCCATCGCAGCCTGCGGGGGCGGCGACTCCCCTATGACTGATAGAGAAGTGCTGATGACACTCAAGGAAACAATGCTCGAGGGATTGTCGGATTACCAAAGCTGGGGAAGCGACTCGCCTCTAGGCGAATGGCACGGCGTCACCACCGGCAGCAACGGCAGGGTCACAGAGCTGTATCTCCGCGACAACCAGTTGAGCGGTGAGATACCGCCAGAGTTGGGCAACCTCGCGAACCTGAAAACGCTGTATCTCGGCGAGAACCAGTTGAGCGGTGAAATCCCGCCGGAGTTGGGCAACCTAGCCAACCTAGAAGTGCTGTATCTCAGCTACAACCAGTTGAGCGGTAATATCCCGCCCGAGTTGGGCAACCTAGCCAACCTAAAAACGCTGCGGCTAGACGACAACCAGTTAAGCGGTGAAATCCCGCCGGAATTGAGCAACCCCGCCAACCTAGTAGAGCTGAGTCTCGGCTACAACCGGCTGAGCGGTGAGATCCCGCCGGAGTTGGGCAGCCTCGCCAACCTAGAAACGCTGCTTCTCTACAGCAATCAGTTGAGCGGTGAGATACCACCGGAGTTGGGCAACCTCGCCAACCTGACATTGCTGTATCTCGGCAGCAACCAGTTGAGCGGTGAGATACCGCCGGAGTTGGGCAACCTAGCTAACCTGACAGAGTTGTATCTCAGCTACAACCAGTTGAGCGGTAAGATCCCGCCGGAGCTGGGCAACCTAGCCAACCTGAAAACGCTATTGCTCGACGACAACGAGTTGAGCGGTAAGATACCGCCGGAATTGGGCAACCCCGCCAACCTGATAGAGCTGTATCTCAGATACAACCAGTTGAGCGGTGAGATCCCGCCGGAATTGGGCAGCCTAACCAGCCTGAAAGTGCTGGACCTCTATGAGAACAATCTGACCGGGTGCGTACCGGCCACCCTGCGAGGCCAATTAGAGGACGCCGATCTAGGCAATCTGAATTACTGCCCTTAGCCCGCCCGCCCATCCTGCCACACCAACCCGCGGCCAACCCGCGCCGGGCGCACGGGAAAACCCCCGTGTCCCCGGCGCGTCCCCCATCCCGAAAATCCTGATTCAGACAAAAGCAACCCCGCACCCCCCCATCCCGAAAATCCCTCAACCCCCCAATCCCAACAAACGGAATGGCGCAAACGCCCCCAAGGGAGTAAAATTAACCCATACAAAAGCCGCGCGCCCCCAAACCACAACCCGGATGCTGGAAGTGAAAGGCAAAAAAGTGCGCACCGTAGCGGCCCTCCTGTCGGCCCTGCTGCTAACCGCCGCCGTCCTGTCGCTAACCGCCTGCGGCCCGGCAACTGGCGGCAACGGCGCATCCGTCGCGCCCGGCGGCGAACTCTCCACCGTTGACGTAGTGCGCCAACTGACCCCCTCCGTAGTCCACGTCCTAACCGTCCCCGCCGACACCGGCCCGGCCAACCCCTCGTCCCCCGGCGTAGGCGTCGGCACCGGCATCATCCTCGAACCCGACGGCTACGTCCTCACCAACAACCACCTGATAGACGGCGCCGGCTCCATCGTCGTCACCCTCCACAACGGCCAAAGCTACCCCGCCCGGCTGGTCGGCGGCGACCCCAACCCCGACGTCGCCGTAGTCAAAATCGAAGCCATCGGCCTCCAGCCCGCCAACCCCGGCAGCGCCGCCAGCTTGCAGGTAGGCCAAGACGTCATCGCCATCGGCCACGCCCTCGCCCTCCCCGGCGGCCCCACCGTCAGCAAAGGCGTCATCAGCGCCCTAGGCCGCTCCATCGAAACCGGCCTGCAAGACACCTTCGTTGACCTCATCCAGACCGACGCCTCAATCAACCCCGGCAACAGCGGCGGCCCCCTAGTCAACGCCCGCGGCGAAGTCGTCGGCGTCAACACCGCCACCCTCTCCTCCATAAACGGCGGCGGCCAAGGCATCAACTTCGCCATCAACATAGACGCCGCAATGTCCGTATCCCGCCAGCTAATCGAGCAAGGCTTCGTAAAGCGCGGCTTCCTAGGCATATCCCCAATGAACCTAAACCCCGTAATCGCCACCCAAATGGGCATCCCCGTCCAAGAGGGAATACTAATCGCCCGCGTAGCCGAAGGCTCCGACGCCCAATCCGCCGGCCTCCAAGGCGGCGACGTCATAGTGGAAATAAACAACCAGCCCATCCGAAACACCGGCGACCTATCCAAATTCCTACTAAACAACCCCCCCGGCAAACGAATCTCCGTCCGCCTATACCGCGGCAACTCCCAGCTACAAACCGAAGCCACCCTAGACAATATGCCCGCCTTCTAACCCCCCCGCCCCCGGAACCCCCCGCCTGTCACCCTAGCCCCCCCTGTCATTCTGAGCAAAGCGAAGAATCCCACCCTGCGCGTTGAGACCTTTTCTCGGCGCCACTGTCTGAATCAGGATTTTCAGGATTAAAGGATTCGCAGGATGGGAAAAATCCCGAAAATTCCTAAATCCTGAAAATCCTGATTCAGACAAACCCCCGCCCCCCACTCAGACACCCCCTCGATTCCCCAACCCCTACACCCATAAGATAGACAGATTCAACCGCTTTGGATACCATATCCCGCATCCGCCGCGCACAGAGGGACACCTTGACCGTTTCGGCTCTTGACCAGCTTAGCATCAACACCCTCCGTTTCCTGGCCGTAGACACCGTTCAGAAGGCCAGATCCGGCCACCCCGGCGCCCCCATGGGCGCCGCCCCCATGGCCTACGTCCTATGGGATAGATTCCTCAAACACAACCCCGCCAACCCCCGCTGGCCCGACCGCGACCGCTTCGTGCTTTCCGCCGGCCACGCCTCCGCAATGCTCTACTCCCTGCTCCACCTAACCGGCTACGACCTGCCGATAGAGCAATTGCAACAATTCCGGCAGTGGGGCAGCAAAACCCCCGGCCATCCCGAATACGGCCAAACCCCCGGCGTCGAAGTCACCACCGGCCCCCTAGGCCAAGGAATGGCTAACGCCGTAGGAATGGCCCTAGCCGAGCAATGGCTGGCCGCCCGCTTCAACCGCCCCGGCCACCAAATCATCGACCATCACACCTACGCCATCGTTTCCGACGGCGACTTACAGGAAGGCGTCGCCGCCGAAGCCGCCTCCCTGGCCGGCGCCCTAGGGCTAGGCAAGCTAATCCTCATCTACGACGACAACGAAATCTCCATCGAGGGCGACACCAGCATAACCTTCCTAGAAAACGTCCCGGCCCGTTTCGAGTCCTACGGCTGGCAGGTGCTGGGCGGTATGGACGGCCTAGACCTAGACGCCGTAACCGCCGCCATCGCCGCCGCCAAAGCCGAACCCGACCGCCCCACCCTAATCGTCTGCCACACCGTCATCGGCTACGGCAGCCCCAACAAGGCCGGAACCGCCGGCGTCCATGGCGCCCCCCTAGGCGACGACGAAGTAACCCTCACCAGACAGCAACTAGAGTGGCCCTACTCCGAAACTTTCACCATCCCCGCAGAAGTCCGCGAGCACCTAGGCAAAGCCGCAGAACGCGGCAAACAACACCAAGAGGAATGGCAGGCCGCCCTAGCCCGCTACCGCGAAAGCCACCCCGACGACGCCGCGCAACTGGAAGCCGCCCTAAGCGGCGCGTTACCCCCCGGCTGGAACAACGCCCTAGCCGGACTGTTCGACGGCGCCAGCCCCATATCCACCAGAGAAGCGTCGGGCCGCGTGATGAACGCCATCGCCCCGTCCGTCCCCAACCTAATCGGCGGCTCCGCCGACCTGGCCCCCTCAACCCTGACCATCCTCAACGGCGAAGGACACATCGGACCCGGCAACTTCCACGGGCGCAACCTGCACTTCGGCGTCCGCGAACACGCCATGGCCGCAGTATCCAACGGCATCGCCGTCCACGGCGGCGCCATCCCCTACGCCTCCACCTTCCTCATTTTCTCCGACTACCTCCGCCCCGCCCTGCGCCTAAGCGCCCTGATGGGCCAGCAAGTCATATACGTATTCACCCACGACTCCATCGGCTTGGGCGAGGACGGCCCCACCCACCAGCCCATCGAACACCTGATGTCCCTCCGCGAAATGCCCGGCCTAGTTGTCATACGCCCCGCCGACGCCAACGAAACCGCCGCCGCCTGGCAAGCCGCCCTAGAGCGCCGCAACGGCCCCACCGCCCTAGCCCTAAGCCGCCAAAACCTCCCCGTCCTGAACGACTCCCCCACCCCCGGACAAGCCAACTGCCTCCCGGTGTCCGAGGGCGCAGCCAAAGGCGGCTACATCCTATGGGAAGCCCCCGAAATTACCCAAAAAAGCCAGCCCCAAGTAATCATAATAGCCACCGGCTCCGAAGTGCATACAGCCCTAGAAGCCGCCCAAACCCTACACAACGAAGGCATAAACGCCCGCCTAGTATCAATGCCATCCTGGGAACTATTCGACGCCCAGCCCAAAGAATACCGCGACGCAGTGCTGCCCCCCAACCAGCGGGCCAGGCTGTCCGTAGAAGCCGGCGCCGTCAACGGCTGGGCCCGCTACATAGGGCTGGACGGAACCTCCATCGGCATCACCACCTACGGCGCCTCCGCCCCCGGCAACGTCGTCCTACAGCAATTCGGCTTCACCCCCGCCCGAGTAGCCCAAGAAGCCCGAAAGCTAATCAACCCCCCCTAACCCCTTGTCTGAATCAGGATTCACCGGATTAAAGAATTTTCAGGATAACCGCCCTATCATCCCGCTAATCCGTTAATCCTGAAAATCCTGATTCAGACAAAAACCTGCCACCCTAACCAAAAAAACTGTCACTCTGAGCAAACACCTGCCACCCTAAGCAAAGGACTATCACCCTAACCAAAAAACTGTCATTCTGAGCAAAGCGAAGAATCTCACCATGGGCGGCAAAAACCCTGCCCTATGCCAACCCCTTGTCTGAATCAGGATTCACCGGATTAAAGAATTTTCAGGATAACCGCATCATCATCCCGCTAATCCGTTAATCCTGAAAATCCTGATTCAGACAATTTATTATCAAAGACAATCGCGCAATCCCCCAACCCGGCGCCGAGGTTGCGATATGAGTTCGCCGGAACCCGCACATACGAACACGGCTGCCTTAAGCCACCCCCAAGCCGCCGCGGCCACCAGCCAAGCCCTAGACGCCCTGACCGCCCGGCGCATACCGCAGCGCATCCGCCGGCGCGACCACACCGTTTGGCGTCCCGACCCCCGGGAAATCGCCGACCGCCTAGGCTGGCTGGACGCCGGCGACTTCCTGCGCCCCCACCTGCCGGAGCTGGCAGCCTTCGCCGCCGAAATCCGCAGCCAAGGCTACCAAGACGCCGTACTGCTCGGAATGGGCGGCAGCAGCCTAGGCCCCGAAGTGCTGCAACGCTCCTTCACCCCCGCCGCCCGGCGCGATTCCCAAGAAAAAGGCAACCTGCGCCTGACCCTGCTCGACTCCACCGTGCCCGAACAGGTAGCCGCCGTCGCCGCCGCCATTGACCCCGCCCATACCCTATTCATCGTTTCCTCCAAATCCGGCGGCACCATCGAAACCCTGTCCTTCTACCGCTACTTCCGGGCCCTGGTGGAATCAGCCCTGCCCCACCGTCCCGATACCCCCGAAAGCCCCCCCGGGGCCAACTTCGTAGCCATAACCGACGCCGGAACCCCCCTAGAGCGGCTGGCCCAAGAAGCAAGTTTCCGCCGGGTATTCCTGAACCCGCCCGACATCGGCGGACGCTATTCCGTGCTGTCCTGGTTCGGTATGCTCCCCGCAGCCCTAGCCGGAATGGACATAGCCCGGCTGCTCGACAGCGCGGCAACTATGCGCAACCAGTGCCTAAACCCCGGCCCCGATACCGCAACCGCCGCCAACCCCGGCCTATGGCTGGGCGCCCTGCTGGGCGCGATGACCCTAGCCGGCCGCGACAAAGTGACCCTGATAGCCCCCCCGCCCATAGACAGCTTCGGCCTCTGGGTAGAGCAGATGATTGCCGAAAGCCTAGGCAAAGAAGGCCGCGGCATAATTCCCGTCGCCGGAGAACCCACCCTTTCCCCCGGCGCCTACGGCGACGACCGGCTGTTTATCTACCTGCGCCCCAACTACGGCGATGCCTCCGCCGTCAACGCCTGCGACCAAGCCGTAGCCCAACTGGAAACCGCCGGTCACCCCGTAGCCCGCCTAACCCTAACCGACCCCCACGCCCTAGGCGCCGAATTTTTCCGCTGGGAATACGCCACCGCAATAGCCGGTTCAATGCTAGACGTCCACCCCTTCGACCAGCCCGACGTACAAAGCGCCAAAGACAACACCGACCGCCTACTAACCACCCTCCTCCACCCCACCAACACCCCCCCGCCGCAGCCGGAACCCCCACCATCCGCCACCCTAGCCGCGCTACTAGAGCAGGCCCGCCCCGGCGACTACCTAGCCGTAATGCCCTACATCCAACCCACCCCCGAAACCAACGCCCTGCTCGACGAGCTACGGACGCGGGTAATGCAACGATGCCGCATAGCCGTAACCGTAGGCTACGGCCCCCGCTACTTACACTCCACCGGCCAACTGCACAAAGGCGGCCCCAACAACGGCCTATACCTCCAGCTAACCGCAACCCATCAAGACCAACTCCCCATCCCCGGCCAGCCCTACGGCTTCGCCACCCTAGCCGCCGCCCAAGCCGCCGGCGACCACCAAGCCCTAGCCAACCTCAACCGCCGCCTAATAACCGTAAACCTAGGCCCCAACCCCCCCACCGCCCTACGCCGCCTCCTATCCGACCTGTAACCCCGCCCCCAATTGCATTATGATTATGGATGACAGCCTAAAAGGGACAGCTTGAGATATGCCGGGACGCAGGCGCAAAAATCCAGGCCGACGCTCCGTTGTCATTGCTCCGATAGTCAACTCGCCCGGCTTATCCGAGCGAATCGGTTATCTGGCCTCTCAACAGCGGATGGCCTATAACCAGTCCGTGGAATGGTTAAACCGGGATCCCGGTTTGGCCCTGATGGTCAGCGACAATAAAGGCGTTCCTCGCCGCCGCTCTTTATGTGGGCGTATATCCGACCTTCTGGAATCAAAATCCACTGAGCTTCACGGACTGGATTCTGAAAAAAAGGCGAAATGGATTACTCCGCCAAAGAACGGCCATAACTCGACGCCCCGCTGGGTACACGACGCCGGTGCCAGCCTGGCCCATCAGGCCCAGCAAAAATTCGCCGCCGACCGCCAGCTAAGGCTTGCCGAAATCCGGCGTATCGAAGACAAACGCCACTGGTGGGCCAAAAACCCCCCGAAAACGCCCATTCAATTGAGTAACCTGGAAAAGGAAGAAAGGCGATATGCCCGCTTGACCCGTAGCCACCGCCGGACTCTGGGATTCCGCACCCGCAAACACGGAACGCAGACCCTGGAAGTAAACAACAATCAGGTGTTTACCGTTACCCCCGACCGGATGTCTATTTGGATCGGGTCTAAACGCAAAGGCGGGTTTCGTATCCCGCTGCCCCGTCCCTTGCCAAAAGACGCGGAAGTTCGTTCTCTCCGCCTAGTGGAAAAACGGCGCGGGCGTATGGAAATAGCCAACCGCCCGCTGCCCGCCGTGGAGTACGAGGCCCATATAGCCGTTGAAATCGCTCAAACCCCGGCCGCCCCGCCGCCGGAAAGCCTGTGGGATATTGTCGGCGTGGATGTAGGCGTCAAAAAATCGTGGGCCACCTCGGATGGCGCCTTTTATGACTGGAAAAAAGAAAGCCCGCACTCCTGCAATTGCCCTGCCCCATCACCCCAGGCAGACGGGCGGCGCGGGCGGTTCCGGCATCAGAAACGCTGCCGCTTTGCCCGCCCGCAACGCCTGCAAGCCCGGATTATCGCTAAACCGGGCGGTTCCGCCCGGCGCCGGGCCTCCAAACGCCGCAAGAAGCTGGAGCGTCAACGCCGCGAGCTGTTGCGGATGCGGGCCGCCGACCGCGACCGGGTTTTTACTGCTAATGCCCAAGACTTGCTGGATAAGCGGTATAGTCCGGTAAGAATGTTGGCCGTGGAAACATTGCGCCTCAAGGATATGATGGCGACGGCCAAAGGCGGGGCCAATGCGCCCGGCAAAAAAGTCCGTCAGAAGTCCGGGCTTAACCGTTCCCTAGCTGATTCCGCAATGCGCCGGGGCTTGGCTATCCTAGGACAGGAAGCAGCCAAGCGCGGCATACCCGTCGAGGGAGTCAATCCGGTTCACAGTTCCAATACTTGCTCCAAATGTGGAAATGTAAGCTCGAGCTCGCGCAAGAGCCAAGCAGAGTTCGAGTGTGTAAGTTGCGGATGGCCCGGCAATGCCGACACCAACGCAGCTTGCGTCCTCAGATTCAGGTGCTACCAGCAGTGGGTAGACCCGGCGGCCGTCCTCGGACTGCCGTTTGCCGGGGGACTGGAAAAGTCCTCCGCCGATTACCAGATTCGGCTGTTATAGCCGGATTTAGTATGAGGAAAGGCGCAAAACGCAACCCCGGACGCTGCGGCGCGAGGCTTCGGCCAGGGCCCGGAGCAAAGGGGCGGAGTTCAGGGGCCACCCTGAACCCCAAGGCGCTTAAACACTGCGAACCGCGCACATTGCAATACTAGATATTGCCCCCAAAGGGCTTGAGCCACGGGCGCGGGGGTTTTCCTTCCATGAGAATGCGGACACGGTGTGTCGGGGCGCTTGAGCCACGGGCGCGGGGGTTTTCCGGGCGAATGACGACGGCGGCGGGCGGAAAAAAGGCTTGAGCCACGGGCGCGGGGGTTTTCCGTTTAGAGAGCGGGAACGGCAAGCGGAATATGAGCTTGAGCCACGGGCGCGGGGGTTTTCCAATCACGATGAGGCCCAGCGTCCGCGACAGCGGGCTTGAGCCACGGGCGCGGGGGTTTTCCGGCGGAATGAGGAAACGGCGGGGCAGGCTTCCGGCTTGAGCCACGGGCGCGGGGGTTTTCCGTTTACGGCGGTGCAGGCCGAGTATATGCGGCAGCTTGAGCCACGGGCGCGGGGGTTTTCCTGGTGCATAACGGCGTAGAATACGCCCTGATGCAATCCTACGCCGAGGGTTTCGAGCTGCTGGCCGCCAAAGAGGAATTCAATCTCGACCTAGCCGCCATCGCCGACACTTGGCGCCACGGCAGCGTCGTCCGTTCCTGGCTACTGGAGCTGGCCGCCGCCGCCCTCAAGGACGACCCAAGACTGGAAACCCTGCAAGCCTACGTAGACGATTCCGGCGAAGGCCGCTGGACGGTGCAGGAATCGGTAGACCTAGCGGTGCCGCTGCCGGCCATCACCGCCGCCTTGCAACAGCGTTTCCGCTCGCGGCAGGACGGCCCCCTAGGGGCCAGACTCCTCGCCGCCCTGCGCCAGCAGTTCGGCGGCCACTCCGTCCGCCGCGCCGGCGAATAACCTGTCCGGGGGCAGTTGCCGTATGGCAGAGCAAACCACCACCATCGTCATTTTCGGTGCCTCGGGCGACTTGACCACCAAAAAGCTCGCCCCCGCCCTAGCCGACCTCTACGCCAAAGGCCGCCTGGCCCCCGAGGTGCAAATCGTCGGCGTCGCCCGCAGCGAAATGAACGCCCAAGAATTCAGCGCGTCCTTCTACGACGGCTTCGGCCCGGCGGCCCACTTCCCCCCCGCGCCCGAAACCTGGCAAGACTTTTCCCGCCGGATTCACTGCTGCTATGGCGACGTCCTAGCCCCCGACGGCTTGGACGGCCTAGAGCGTACCCTGGCCGCCGTCGAATCGCCCGATAAACCCGCCAACCGCCTCTACTACCTGGCCCTAGCCCCCTCCCTGTTCGCCCCCGCCGCCCTCGCTATGGGCCGCGCCGGCTACCAGCAGGAAAACGGCTGCTGGCGTCGGCTGGTGGTGGAAAAACCCTTCGGCATTGACCTCAACACCGCTATGGAGCTCAACCGCGTCATCCATTCCGTATTCGCCGAGCATCAGGTCTACCGCATAGACCACTACTTGGGCAAAGAAACAGTGCAAAACCTGCTGGTTTTCCGTTTCGCCAACGCCATTTTCGAGCCGCTATGGTCTCGAAACTACATAGACAACATCCAAATCACCGTCGCCGAGTCCGTATCCATCGCCGACCGCGCCGCCTACTACGACAACGCCGGAGTGCTGCGCGATATGTTCCAGAGCCACCTGCTCCAGTTGCTGGCGGTAGTAGCGATGGAGCCGCCCTCCACCTTCGAGGCCGACACCCTCCGCAACGAAAAAGTCAAAGTGCTGGAGTCCGTGCGCCGCATCCCCAGCCAAGACGCCGCCGCCTGCGTCGTTCAAGGCCAGTACGACGGCTATCTCGACGAACCCGGCGTACCCCCAGGTTCTCGCACCCCCACCTACGCCGCCCTGCGCCTAGACGTAGACAACTGGCGCTGGCAGGGCGTCCCCTTTTACCTGCGCTCCGGCAAGGCATTGACCAACAAGCGCACCGAAGTCCTGATACAGTTCCGCCGCCCGCCCCATCTGATTTTCCCCCAAGGCCCCAGCGGCGACATCACCTCCAACACCTTGTCCATCTGCCTCCAGCCCAACGAAGGCGTACATCTCGAGTTCCAGGCCAAAGCCCCCGACTCCACCCTGGACCTCCGCCCGGTGAACCTAGAGTTTAACTACGAGGACTCCTTCGGCGGCCAAGAAATCCCCGACGCCTACGAGCGCCTGCTGCTCGACGCCCTAAACGGCGACGCCTCCCTATTCATCCGCAGCGACGAAATCGAACAATCCTGGAGCATAATAGACCCCCTAATCCACGGCCTCTCCCAACCCCCAACCCGCCCCCCCGAAATCTACGACCCCGGCACCGAAGGCCCCTACGCCGCCGACGACTTCCTAGCCCGAGACGGCCGCGCCTGGCTAGGCAAATGCATAGGCGGCTAACCCCCCCACCATTCCCACCTTCCCCGTCATTCCCGCCATCCCCCCGTCATTCCCGCGAAAGCGGGAATCCAGCAGTATCAAGGGCAAGAGAACGTAAGAAAAAATTGCGAAATCACTACCGCCCGTCTGTCATTCCAAGCAAACATCTGTCATTCTGAGCAAAGCGAAGAATCTCACCTTGTCTGGTGAGACCCTTCCCATAGCCCAAGGACACAAAGGGAAACCCCGCAATCCTCTCGGAAAAATCCTGAAAATCCTTGAATCCTGCAAATCCTGATTCAGACAAAAACCCCGAAAATCCCATAATCCGGCAAACCCCCATCCAGACAAAAACCCCAAAAACCCCCACAACCCACAAAAGGATAAAGCTATGTCCCAAGTACGCATCGGCGTAGACATCGGCGGCACCTTCACCGACATCGTGTTCCTAGACAACGACGGCCAGGCACTCACCCGCAAAGTAGCCAGCACCCCCGACGACTACAGCCGCGCCGTCCTAAACGGCATCCGCGCCGGTATGGACGAGCTAGGCATCGCCCCCAACGCCGTAACCGAAGTCGGCCACGGCTTCACCGTCGCCACCAACGCCATCATCGAGCAAAAAGGCGCCCACACCGCCCTAATCACCACCGAGGGCTTCCGCGACATCCTAGAATTCCGCCGCAACCGCACCCCCCGCCTCTATGACCTCTACTACGAAAAATCCCCCGCCCTAGTAAAGCGCCAGCACCGCCTCGAAGTCGCCGAAAGGCTCAACTTCCGCGGCGAAGTCCTCCGCCCCCTAGACACCGCCGACGTCGACCGCGCCGCCCAGGCAGTCCTGGACAGCGGCGCCGAATCGGTGGCAGTATGCCTGCTCCATTCCTACGCCAACCCCGCCCATGAGCAATACATAGCCCAGGTCCTGCGGGAACGCGCCCCCGGCGCAATCCTAACCCTCTCCTCCGACCTGCTCCCCGAAATGAAAGAATACGAGCGCACCAGCACCACCGTTATCAACAGCTACGTCCGCCCCGTAGTGGAGCGATACCTCACCCTCCTGACCCAAGGGCTGGAAGCAATGGGCATAACCGTGCCGCTGTCCGTAATGCAGTCCAACGGCGGCCTAGCCACCTCCGGCATCGCTATGGAGCGTCCGGTCTACTGCATCGAATCCGGCCCCGCCGCCGGAGTCGTCGGCGCCTTCCACTTGGGCCGCCGCCTGAATCTGCCCAACCTGATGACCCTAGATATGGGCGGCACCACCGCCAAGGCGTCCATCATCGAAAACGGCGAAATGTTGCAAGCCCCCGAATACGAAGTCGGCGGCGGCATCAGCGTCGGCCACCGCCTCCTGCGCGGCAGCGGCCACATCCTCCGCGTCCCCGCCATTGACCTAGCCGAAGTCGGCGCCGGCGGCGGCAGCATCGCCACCGTTGACCGCAGCGGCTCCCTCCGCGTCGGCCCCCAGAGCGCCGGCGCCTTCCCCGGCCCCGCCTGCTACCGCCTCGGCGGCCAAGACGCCACCGTCACCGACGCCGACGTCCTACTAGGCTACCTAAACCCCCAGCACCTCTTGGCCGGGGATTTCCCCATAGACGCCGAACTGGCCCGCCGCGCCATTTCCGACAACGTAGCCCGCCCCCTAAACCTGTCCGACGTCGAAGCCGCCCACGGAATCCACCTCTTGGTAAACTCCAATATGGGCCGCGCCCTCCGGGCCGTTTCCAGCGAGCGCGGCCGCGACCCCCGCCGCTTCGACCTAATCTGCTTCGGCGGCGGCGGCCCGGTTCACGCCGCCGGCCTAGCCGAAATGCTAGACATCACCCGCGTAGTAATCCCACCCTTCCCCGGCGTATTCAGCAGCTTCGGCCTGCTGGTAGCCGACGTCGAGCATCACTTCGTCCAGACCCACTTCAAGACCTTCGACGAAATACACCTCCCCACCCTAGCAGCCCTAGCCGAAAATATGTGGCAGGAAGGCCAACGCCAACTCCGCCTAGAAGGCTTCGCCGACGACCGCCACCAACTCATAACCCAGGCCGATATGAAATACGAGGGCCAAGTATCCGACCTAACCGTAACCGTCCCCCCCGGCCCCATCACCCAAGCAACCCTAACCGCCATAGCCGAAAACTTCGACCGCGAACACGAACAGTCCTTCGGCTACCGCACCAACGCCAACTACCAACTGGTAAACATCCGAGTACTAGCCCGCGGCCTACCCCAACACCCCCGAATGCCCCAAAACCTCCACCCCACCCCCACCCACCCCAACGCCGCCCAAGAGTCCCTTTCGCCCACACGCCCCAACACCCCCCCGCCGCCCACCCAAGAGGGCGCCCCGCCGCCCACACGCCCAGTCTACTTCGGCCCCAACCGCGGCGGCTGGGCCAACACCCCGGTAGTAACCCGCCCCAGCCTCCAAGCCCAAACCGCCCCCGGCCCCCTGATAATCGAGGAATACGACTCCACCACAGTAGTCCCCCCGACCTGGAGCGCCACAGTAGACCCCGCCAGCAACATAGTGCTACAACGCCGCTAAACCCCGCCGCATACCCTCACAAAAAATTCCCTCTCCCAATGAGAGAGGGAATTTATCAGAAAATCGCAAAATCCCCTCCCCCTCCGGGGGAGGGTTAGGGTGGGGGCGTCCCCCCGGTCATGCCAGCCATAACCGGCCTAGCGCCCGAAATCCCACCCCGCGCCCCAATCCACCCCCCGGAAAGGAACTTAGCAATCCCCTGAATTATCGCCTTGCCCCTTAATTCCCCCCAGCCCAAGCCACCCCATTCAGCACAATCCGCTGAAACTCCGGCGTCTCAAAGCTGCGCCCATCGTGGCCCAGCAGCAGCACAAACACCTTCCCCTCCCCGTACCCCCGCGTCCACCCCAGCGGATAAGTCCCCCCGGGCATAAACGTAGGCGCCCGCTCCGGCCCCCAAGGCCAAGTCCCTTCCTCCGCGTCGCCGGTAAGAAAAACGTCATTGCCCTCGTCAAACCGGATGCCCATATACAGCTCATCGTTGGTCACGAAATTGGCCACCCCCGCCGCCCCCGCGTGCGACGGATTGCCCACATTCACCCGCATCTCGCTGTACGGCGGATGATAGCTCGTGCCGGTAATCCAGCCCCCGCCGGTTATTTCGTGATACTCCGGCCAGCCCGCCGGAGCGCACCCGGCAATATGCAGGCACACAAAACCCTTGCCCGACCTAATGTAGCGTTTCAGCCCTTCCTGTTCCCCGTCATCCAGCGCCCAGTCGCCGAAATCGGGCAAATTCTCCCGCCGCGTGTTGAACACCAGCGCATCGTAGCCCCCCATACCAGCGTCATCGGCCAGAATCGAGGCATCCTCCGTAACCGTAACGCTATGCCCGGCCCCCTTCAGGAACCCCTCCAGCACCGGCGTAGACTCTTCGTAAGGGTGCCGTCCCCCGGAAATCACCAACAGTTTCATCAGACCATCCTCCAGTTTCAGAATCCCCCCCTGAGCAAATGTCTATCATTCTGAGCAAAGCCCTGTCATTCTGAGCAAAGCGAAGAATCCCACCTTATCCCCTCCCCCTCCGGGGGAGGGTTAGGGTGGGGGCGTCCCCCCCATCCTAAGAACCACGCCGCCGTGAAACAAACCGGGCCAACCCCATACACCGGCGCCCCCCCACCCTAAAACCGCCCCGCCAGCCCCCTATCGCCCTCAATAACAACGCTCCCCGCCGCCGCGGCCTCGGCCACGCTGAACCGCCCATACGCCAGCAGCGCAAAAGTAGAGGCGTCGCAGGTAAAAGTAACGTCGGCGTCCCCCTCGCCCCCCGGCTCCATCCGCAGCTCGCCGCCGCCCGTCACGATGTCATAGCTCCCCCCGTCGGTGAGCCGGAAGCGGAAACGCGACGGCTCAGCGATGCCCGCCCCGGGCTGGAAAAGCCGCCCCACCACGAAGCCGGGCAGCAGCCCCAGCACCGCCGGCATCACCGCGTCCGGCAACCTGACCGACCCCTCCAGCCGCGAGCGTATGTCCCATTCGTGAACCGCCATCTCGGTCAACCGCAGGTCAAGATACCGCCCTACCGTGAGCATCGCCGCCGGATGGTAACAAGGCTTGTCCCAATCCTCCGGCCCCATACCCGACAGCAACGACTCCAGCCGCTGGCACTGCTCGGCGAAAGTTTCCACCAGCGAATCGCCCAGCCCCTCGCGCACCGACACCGCGCGGGCCGCGTTGGCCGCCATCCGCGCCGCCAAGTCCGTTTCTTGGGGCGGCCCCATCCCCTCCGGCGGCGACGAATCCCCTTGCGCCCCCCGCGCGATATTGCCCGAAAACATCTCCACGGCCATTATCAGATGCGCCACCACATCGGCGTTGCTCCAGGCGTCGCACGCGCTCTGCGTCTCCCAATCGGCCGGCGACAGCCCCCGGAAGTACTCCAGCAGCCGGGCCGATTCCGATCCCACCAGCGCAGCCCGTCCGCTATGCTGTTCAACAGTTGTCATAAAAGCCCCTCCAGATAAAATTTGCGAAACCCCCCACTACCCCCCCAACAATCCCCCTAAAAACCTCTGCGCCCTCTGCGCGTACTCTGCGCCCTCTGCGTTCCCCGTAACCCCCCCTACCCAGCCAGAAACTCCAGCAATTCCCGGTTCACCGCATCCGGGCATTCCCATTGCAGGAAATGGCCGTAGTCGCCCAAGTGCTTGGACTGTACCCCCGGGATTACGCCCCGCCAGGCGTCCTCCAGCGGCCCGGCCCCCATCTCCTCGGCGGTGCGGACGCGCCGCGAGCCGTAAAGGAACAGCGCCGGAACCGACAGCGTGCGCCCCTCGTCCGCCCGCCAGTCGGCCGGGTCCAGATAGGCCGCGGCCCGGTAGTAGTTGAACCCGCCCCGCAGCCCGCCCGGCGCGGAATAGACCCGCACGTATTCGTCAATCACCTCTTGGGTCAGCGGATACTTGTTAATCGTCCAGTCGCGCAGAATGTGGCGCAGATAAATTTCCTCCCGCCCCTCCAGCAGCTTTTCCGGCAAGTCAAACTGCTGGTGAAAGTAGGAATGCCAGCGTTCCCGCACCACCGACGGAGCCTGCGGGCCAAGCTGCTCATAGGGCGGCGTGGCGTCCAGAAAAGCAATCTTGCGCACCGCCTCCTCGTGGTCAAGGGCGAACCGGAACCCCACCCGAGCCCCGATGTCATGCGACACGACATACACGCTGCTATGCCCCAACTGCCGCACCAGCTCGTAAACGTCCGATGCCGAAGTCCGGGTATCGTACCCGTAAAACGGCTTGTCCGAATGTCCGAAACCCCGCAGGTCAGGAACAATCACCTGATAATTCTGCGAAAAAACGGGTATCTGATGCCGCCACGAATACCAGAACTCCGGCCACCCATGCAGGAAAACCACCGGCTCCCCCTCCCCCTCCAGCACATAGTGAATGTTGATCCCGTTAATCCTCGCCGTGTAATGACTCCAATTGTCCGCCATAACAATCCTCCCAATCCGCAAATTCGGATTAAAGAAAAAATCGCGAAATTCCCTTACGCCACCCCCGCACCCCTTGTCACCCTGCCCCAATTGTAGCGTAGGGGCGCACAGCCGTGCGCCCACCTTTCGCTTTGCTCAGAATCTCGGCGCCCTCTGCGCTCTCGGCGTTTAACCCAATCTCGGCGCCCTCTGCGCTCTCGGCGTTTAACCCAGCCCCCCCATCGCCTAACCCTAGTGCGCGATGGGGCTAGGAACCCAGCCGCCATAAACCGGATACTGGCAGCACACAAACTCAATGTACGCTGGCTGCCCCGAATCGTTAGCCGCCTGCGCCCGCCGCAGCGACGATACGATGTGCGCCGGGTCATGCACCCGCTCGGCGTGCAGCCCCAGCTCCGCCGCCACCCGCGACATATCCACGTCCTCCGGCCCCATCACCCGGTAAGTATACGGATCATGCCCGTCGCCCCAGAAACCGGGGCCGTAGCCCGCGAAACCCCCGTTGCTCACATGGGCCACGGTGATGCCTATGCCCTGCCGAACCGGCACCTCCAGATTGCCCAGCATATAGCCCACCCCGGCGTCGCCCGTCACCGCCACGCACTGCCGCCGCGGGAATGCCAGCTTGGCCGCCATCGCCCCGGCCAGCCCAAACCCCAGCGTGGATATATTGCCCCAGCCCAAAAACCCCCGCGGAATCAGCGTATCGTACACCGTGCTTAACTGATCCCGCGTGTTCCCCGAATCGTGGGTCACAAAGGAATTGAGCGGATCCAACGCCTTCATCATATCCCCGAACAGCCGGTAAGGGTTAATCGGCTGTTCGTCCGAAGCCATCACCTCCCGGTACTGCGCCAGCCCGGCGTCCCGGGACGCCTTGACCGCCGCCGCCACCCCGTCGGCGGCCCGCCCGTCGCCCCCGGTGCGTTCCGCCACCGCGTCGGCCAGTGCTTGCAGCGTAAACTTGGCGTCCCCGATGACCGCATGACTGGTAGGATATATGCGGTTGATATGAAACTCGTCCAGGTTGCACTGGATGATAGTCTTGCTGGCCGGGTTAGGAATGCCGTGGGTGAACCGCCCCGGCGAAAGGCTGGAGCCGACCGCCAGTATCACGTCGCTCTTGCCCAGAAACTCGGCGGGATGATCGCCCCGCACGCCCACAAACAGCGGGTGATTCTCCGGGAAAGCCCCCTTGGCCTTCAGCGTGGTAATCACCGGGGCATTCACCGCCTCCGCCAACGCCGTCAGCTCCGCCGACGCCCCGGCGTAGATCACACCCTCGCCCGCGTAGATCAGCGGGTTCGCTGCGCCCAGCAACAAATCCGCCGCCGTATTCACGTCGGACGGATCCGGGGCCGACTTATAAGCCCGCACCGGCGCATACGGGTCGGCGGTTTCGTCGAACACCGCCGCCGCGTTAGGCACCGCCAGCACCACCGGCCCCGGCCGCCCGCTGCGCAGCATCGTAAACGCCCGCCGCATAAATTCGGGAACCCGCTCCGGCCGGTCAATATACCCAAACCACTTGGAAACGGTTTTCAGGCTGGTAGTCACGTCAAACTGAGTGTTTTCGGAGCTGCCCGCCGGTATGCCGTCGGTGATGCACAGCATCGGCGAGTTGTCCTCAAAGGCTTGGGCCAGCCCAGGATAGGAATACTGCAAGCCCGCGCCGTTCACGCCCCCCTGCACCGTGCAGACCCCGATACGCTCCCCGGCCGTCACCCGCGAAAAGGCGTCGGCCAGCGCCACGGCATAGCGGTCATCCCGCATCATAATCATCGGCACGCCCTCGCGCCCCAGCGCGTTGTTCACCCGGCACACCGGAAAAGTGGAAACCCACTCAATCCCCTCCTGCTTCAGGATACGGGCAATGGCAGTCGCAACATCAATGCTCATCAGGAACCCTCGCAACGGAATGGAAATCCCAAGTCTACGCCTGATTGTAACACCGCCGCCCAGCCCCCGCCGGGCTTATGCTAGAATCGCCCCAGAAAGGAGGCGCCAATGACCACCCGACCCGCAGCCCAGACCGCCATAGTCTACCCCGATACGGACGGTATGCCCTTGCCGGACGGACACTTCCAAGACCCCCTCTTTCGCGAAATAGTCACCACCATAGAAACCCACTACAAAGACCGCCCCGACATACTGGTAAGCGGCAACACCTTCGTCTACTACGAGGAAGGCAACCCCCAGCGATTCGTATCCCCCGACTGCTACGTAGCCCTAGGCATAAGCAAGGAATCCATAGAGCGTTTCAACACCTACCGGATCTGGGAAGTAGGCAAGCCGCCCGACTTCGCCCTAGAGATAGGCTCCCCCAGCACCGCAAACACCGACCTAATACAGAAACGCCAGCTATACGCCCGTCTAGGCATAGGGGAATACTGGCGCTACGACGCCACCGGCGGCGACTTCTACAACGAGCCGCTGGTAGGCGAATACCTGCTTGACGGCGAATACCGCCGGTTCGAGCTCCACCAAGAACCCAACGGCCTGATCTGGGCCCACAGCCCCACCCTAAACCTGAACCTATGCTGGGACAACGGCCGCCTGCGCATCCACAACCCAACAACCAACGAATGGCTGCTAAACCAGGAAGAAGAGCAGTCCGCCCGCCAAGCCGCGCAGGCCCGTGTGCTGGAGCTGGAGGCCGAGTTGCGCCAACTGCGCGGCGAATCTCCGTGACCAGAACGGCGGCAAGCAGAGCGCAATTGCAATCTAAGGCAAGGCAACCCCCCGCCGGGCTTATGCTAGAATCGCCCCAGAAAGGAGCCGCCAATGACCACCCGCCCCGCAGCCCAGACCCAGACCGCCATAGTCTACCCCGATACGGACGGTATGCCCTTGCCGGACGGACACTTCCAAGACCCCCTCTTTCGCGAGATAGTCACCACCATAGAAACCCACTATAAAGACCGCCCCGACATACTGGTAAGCGGCAACACCTTCGTCTACTACGAGGAAGGTAACCCCCAGCGGTTCGTATCCCCCGACTGCTACGTAGCCACAGGCATAAGCAAGGAATCCATAGAGCGTTTCAACACCTACCGGATTTGGGAAGTAGGCAAGCCCCCCGACTTCGCCCTAGAGATAGGCTCCCCCAGCACCGCAAACACCGACCTAATACAGAAACGCCAGCTATACGCCCGCCTGGGCATAGGCGAATACTGGCGCTACGACGCCACCGGCGGCGACTTCTACAACGAGCCGCTGGCAGGCGAATACCTAGCCGACGGCGAATACCGCCGGTTCGAGCTGAACTACGAACCCAACGGCCTGATCTGGGCCCACAGCCCCACGCTGAACCTGAACCTATGCTGGGAAAACGGCCGCCTGCGCCTCCACAACCCAACAACCAACGAATGGCTGCTAAACCAGGAAGAAGAGCAAGCCGCCCGCCAAGCCGCCGAGCAAGCCCGCCAAGCCGCCGACCAAGCCCGGCGTGCATCCGAACAAGCCCGCCAAGCCGCCGAATCCCGGGTGCTAGAGCTAGAGGCCGAGTTGCGCCAACTGCGCGGCGAATCGCCTTGACCAAAACAACGGCAAGCAGAGCGTGATTGCTAAGGAGGCGCCAATGACCACCCGACCCGCAGCCCAAACCCAGACCGCCATAGTCTACCCCGATACGGACGGTATGCCCTTGCCCGACGGACACTTCCAAGACCCGCTCTTTCGCGAGATAGTAACCACCATAGAAACCCACTACAAAGGCCGCCCCGACATACTGGTAAGCGGCAACACCTTCGTCTACTACGAGGAAGGCAACCCCCAGCGCTTCGTCTCCCCCGACTGCTACGTAGCCCTAGGCATAAGCAAGGAATCCATAGAGCGTTTCAACACCTACCGGATCTGGGAAGTAGGCAAGCCCCCCGACTTCGCCCTAGAGATAGGCTCCCCCAGCACCGCAAACACCGACCTAATACAGAAACGCCAGCTATACGCCCGCTTGGGCATAGGGGAATACTGGCGCTACGACGCCACCGGCGGCGACTTCTACAACGAGCCGCTGGCAGGCGAATACCTGCTTGACGGCGAATACCGCCGGTTCGAGCTGCGCCACGAACCCAACGGCCTGATCTGGGCCCACAGCCCCACCCTGAACCTGAACCTATGCTGGGACAACGGCCGCCTGCGCATCCACAACCCAACAACCAACGAATGGCTGCTAAACCAGGAAGAAGAGCAAGCCGCCCGCCAAGCCGCCGAAACCCGCGCCAACGCCGCCGAAGCCAGAGCACTGGAACTCGAAGCCGAAATACGCCGCCTCCGCAGCGAGTCCCCGTAACCCCCAATCCCGCCCGGACATTGCGCCCTCAGCGAAACGTATGGCACTATGCCCCCAAGCCGCCCCCACAAGGAGAACCCCAATGCTCCAAACCACCGACCCCGTAACCCGTGAAATCATCAAAAACGCCCTCATGAGCGCCGCCGACACCATGGCCCTGACCGTCGTCCGCACCGCCCGCTCCGCCGTAATCAAGCACGGCATGGACTTCTCCACCGCCCTCTTCAACGCCGAAGGCCAGCAAGTCGCCCAGGGCCTCACCCTGCCCCCCCACCTCGGCAGCATGGCCCCCGCCCTCGAAGGCGTGATGAACGCCTTTGGCGACGACGTCCAGCCCGGCGACATTTTCGCCAACAACGACCCCTACGAGGGCGCCAGCCACCTGCCCGACATATTCCTGTTCAAGCCCATCTTCGTCAACGGCGTCCTCATCGGCTGGAGCTGCTGCATCGGCCACCAGACCGACATCGGCGGGCGCGTCGCCGGCGGCAACGCCTGCGACAACACCGAAATCTATCAGGAAGGGCTAATCCTGCCCCCCCTAAAGCTCTACCAGCAAGGCCAACTCAACCACGCCGTCTGGCGCATCCTAGAAAAAAACGTCCGCGTCCCCGAAAAAGTGCTAGGCGACGTCCAGGCCCTCCTCGCCGCCGTCCGCTTCGGCGAGCGCGACCTGCTCCGCCTAATTGACGAATACGGCCTAGAGGAAATGAAAAGCTATATGGCCGACATCCTCGACACCACCGAAGCCCTAACCCGCGCCGAAATCTCCTCCCTGCCCCAAGGCCAATGGCAGTTCGTTGACCACATAGACAACGACGGCATAGACCCCCAATCCATTGACATCCACGTCAACGTCCGCATCCAGGGCGATGAAGTTTTCGTGGACTTCGACGGCACATCCCCCCAGGCCAAAGGCAGCATCAACCCCAACTTCGCCTACACCAAATCCAACGTCTACGCCGTTATGAAGTGCCTGATAGACCCGGCCATCCAGTCCAACAGCGGCTTTTTCCGCCCCTTCAACATCACCGCCCCCGAAGGCTGCTTCGTCAACCCCCAGCATCCGGCGCCCGTCGCCGCCCGGGGGCTGGCCGGATTCCGCATCTGCCAAGCAATGTTCGGCGCTATGGCCCAGGCCCTGCCCGGCCGCGTCCCCGCAGCTTGGGGCGGCGGCGAAATCGGCCTCAGCTTCGGCGGCTACCACCCCAACCGCAAGGCATGGGTCTACCTAGAATTTAACAACGACGGCCCCCGCGGCGGCGGCCCCGCCATAGACGGCGCCGACGGCCTAGCCTCCCCCGTCCTGAATATGGCGAACACCCCCATAGAAAGCATCGAATCCGACCAACCGTTGCTGGTGGAGCGCTACGCCCTAGTCCCCGACACCGGCGGCGCCGGCCAGTACCGCGGCGGCCTAGGCATCGTCCGTGAGTTTCGCCTGTTGGCCGACGAAGCCACCTTCCAGCTACGCTCCGACCGCACCAACTTCCGGCCTTGGGGCGTCGAAGGCGGCAAGCCCGGCACCCCCACCCAAAACACCCTCAACCCCGGCACCCCCCAAGAGCGGGAACTCCCCGGCAAACACCTCATGACCCTGAAAAAGGGCGACCTCTACCGCGTAATCCAGGCCGGCGCCGGCGGCTACGGCAACCCCCTGAACCGCGACCCCCACGCCGTAGCCGACGACATCCGGCAACAAAAACTAACCCCTCAATACGCCCGAGCCGAATACGGCGTAGCCCTAGACCCCGCAGGCAACCTAGACCTAGCCGCCACAGAGTCGCTACGGCAAGAAATGCTATCGGGAAAAACCACAGCCCAACAACAAAAATACATCCTAACCCCCGAACAAATCCAAACCGCCCGCAACCTAGCCGCCGAAGCCAACCAAGCCTTCTACAACGGCAACATAACCCAAGGCTCCCAAAAACTATGGGACGCCGCCGCCTCCCTAGTAACCATCATAGCCCAACAACGCGGCTGGCCCCACCAAACCCCCAACGACCTATGGGACGCCACCGCCCTGCTGAACGATGAGCGCGGCAACGGCAATGGCGACGGTGACGCCCCCGACCCCGACCTGTGGTCCGAATTCGGGGCCGCTTGGGACTGCTGGCAAAACATCGGCAGCGAGTTTCTAAAGCCCTACGAAATCAATTACTCCCGCGAAACCGTCCGGGATCTCATTGACAACCTAGAACGCCTACACACTTCCCCCTGATGACCCCCCAAGAACACATAGCGGCGGCCCTAAACTTCCAACAGTTGGCCGACACCCCCATAGCGCAGCAGAACCCGCTGCTGCGCTCCGAACTCCTATGGTGCGCCGCCGCCCACGCCGTCAAAGCCGCCGCCAAACAACACGGCTGGGAAAACCAAACCCACGCCGACCTATTCCAGACCATCAGCCGCCTAGCCCGCAACCCGATCCATCGCCGCTTCCCCCAATGGTTCAACCAAGCCAGCCGCCTCCACCGCAATATGTACGAGGGCAACCTGAGCGACCGGGCCATAACAGAAAGCCGCAACCAAGTCCACCAACTGGTCAACCGCCTAACCGAACTGGCCGAGTAAAACCCCCTGTAATTCTAAGCACCCCCCCCATGTCATTCTGAACAACCCCCCTGCCATCCTGAGCACCCCCCCTGTCATTCTGAGCAAACGCCCTGTCATTCTGAGCACCCTCCCTGTCATTCTGAGCAAAGCGAAGAATCTCCCCAATACCGCCCAGACCCTTCGCTTCCGCTCAGAGTGGCAAAAGGCAATTTCGCAATTTTCTCTACTGACTAGACGATTGCAAAACTACTTCCGCCCCTGTAATTCCGAACACCCCCCCAATCATTCCGAACAACCGCCCTGCCATTCCGAACAACCCCCCTGTCATTCTGAGCGCAGCGAAGAATCTCCCCTACGCCGCCCAGACCCTTAGCTTTCACTCAGAGCGACAAAAGACAATTTCGCAATTTTCTAAAATCCACTCATCCCGTTCACCAATCAAAACACAGAAAAACGCGAGTAGCAATGATTCGCCGCTCACAGATGATTATCACCCACACCCCAGCCCGCGAAATCCTAACCAAAGCCACCGGCTTTATGAACGCCTACGACTTCACCCTAAACCCCTACAGCGGCTGCTCCTTCGGCTGCACCTACTGCTACGCCGCCTTCTTCAGCCGCGATTCGGAAAAACTGAACAATTGGGGCAAGTGGGTCACCGTCAAAGAAAACGCCGTAACCCTGCTCCAAAAACGCAAACCCGGAACCCTAGACGGCAAACTAATCTACATGAGCAGCGTCACCGACCCCTACCAGCCCGTCGAGCGCCAACTGGAGCTTACCCGCGGCCTCCTCCGCGCAATGGCCGACCGCGGCGACAAACCCAAGCTGGTAGTCCAAACCCGCAGCCCCGACGTCGTCCGCGACTGCGACCTGTTCCGCCGCATCGAGGATAACGGCGGACGGGTGCAAGTGAATATGACCGTCACCACCGACGACGAGGACATCCGCCGCACTTTCGAGCCATTCTGCCCATCCAACCCGGCCCGGTTGCGGGCCATCGGCGAAACGCGGGCGGCAGGCGTTGGCGCCTGCATCACTATGACCCCCTTGCTCCTAGTCAGCAGCCCCTACGCCTTCGCCGACCGCCTGCTGGACACCGGAGTGCCAAAGTTTATCGCCCAGCCCTTCCATTTCAAGAGAGGCAAATTCCTGGCCGGCACCCGCGAAAGCGCCTTCGACCTGATGGCGGAAAAGCTCGGCTGCCCCCGCCAATCCTTCCAAGACGAATACTTGGCCCATTACCGAATGGTGTTCCAAGTCTTGCGCGACACCCTGCCCGACCTAGGCGAGGGCAAAGACGGGTTCGCCCCGCCTTTCTAGCCCGCCCGCGCCGCAAAAACAAAAACGCCCCTCATAATAAGGGGCGTTTACTCAATATCCCGGAACCGCCGCCGGAACCGCCGTAACAGAGCAGAGAATCGTCCCTACTGCTCCATCACCTTGACCGTCCCCTCCGCCGGATTGTACTGGTAGCGCACCACCCGGTCCAGCTTCTGCGACTCCAGCCGCACCACCAGCGCCCGATCGCCGGTAACGTTCAGCGTGTTATGAATCTCCCCGGGCAGGAAAAAGGCCACCTTCCCGTCGCCCTGCACGAAATCCCCCGTCTCCTGTATCTGCACCGAATCCACCCCCTCGCCGGGGTAGAACCAGCGGAATTTCGTCTGCTTGATGGCCCCCTGATACACCCCATAAACCACCCAAGCCGCGCCGTGGTCGTGGGGCAGATTATCCTGATCCGGCTTCTGCACCGACGCCATCAGCCAGAAACCGCCCCCGGGATGCCCGTAATCCTCATCCAGATGAATCGTATACCGCCCATAGCCCCCCTCATCGGGCAGCTCCAGCCGCTCCTCCAGCCAGCCCGGCGTAGTCAGCAGGCGCTCCATGTGCCGCGCCACCCCCTGCGCCTGCGCCAGCGGGTCTTGCGTAGAATCGAAAATCTCCCGCACGTCGTCAATGAATCCGTCCACCGTATAAGCTGCCGTCTGCGTCATTATCCAGCCTCCGGTTGCCGATTGCGGCGGCGCAACCCCGCGCCCCCTGTTATCCGCTACGCTGATTCTGATATACACCGGCCAGAGTGTCAACCGCGCCCCGCCCCTGACTCCTGGCCCGCACTGGAATTTTCCCCGCAGGACAGCTATCATAACCCCAGACCAAAGGCACGCCACATCGCGCATATAAGGAGTCCTGATTATGGCGAATGACTACTCCATTTTCATCGGCACCATAGGCCAAGGGCTTAACATCAGCTCCGACAGCGGCGAAACCTGGACCAAAATCCGCAACCCCATCCCCACCGAGGGCAACATCCGCGCCCTCCGAACCTACCCCGGCGACCCCCACCGCATCCTCGCCGGCTCCGACGGCCTCGGCCTCTTCCGCAGCGAAGACAACGGCCTCTCCTGGGAAAACGTCGAATCCCCCTTCGCCGATCTCCAAGTCTGGTCCGTCGCCGTTGACCCGGCCAACACCGACACCATCTTCGCCGGCACCCGACCCGAAGGCTTCCGCTCCCGCGACGGCGGCAAATCCTGGCAAAAGCTCGATATGGGCGTCAATATGGAATGCCCCATCGGCACCCCACGCACCACCAACATCATCGTAGACCCCCGCGACAGCCGCACCGTCTGGGCCGGCATCGAAGTCGACGGCGTCTACAAAAGCCTAGACGGCGGCGACAACTGGATCCACCTCCCCGACCTCGGCCCCGACCCCTTCCACGGAGACATCCACGGCATGGCCCTCCGCACCGGCGACAACCCCGCCTTCTACTGCACCAGCCCCTTCGGCATCGCCACCAGCAACGACGAAGGCGAAAGCTGGGACTACCACTACTTCCCCAAATTCAGCGAAGCCGACGCCCGCTCCTACTGCCGCGGCATGGTCATCAAAGCCGACGACCCCGGCACAATGTTCGTCGGCAACGGCGACTTCATCCCCGGCGTAACCGGCGCCATCCAAGTAACCCGCGACGGCGGCCAAACCTGGGAAAAGGCCAACCTCCCCCAAGAACCCAACTCCGTAGTCTACTGGCTCGCCAACAACCCCGAAATCCCCAACGTAATAGCCGCCGCCAGCCTGTTCGGCTACGTCTACATAAGCGAAGACGGCGGCGAAACCTGGAGCAAACTACGCAAAGAATTCGGCGAAATCCGAGCCCTAACCCTAACCCCCAACTAACCCCCAACTAACCCCCACCCCCCCGCACCCACCGCAACCCCTCAAGGGGCGGGCCCAAACCCCGCCCCCCACCACAACAAACACCCCCCCAGAAAACCACCAAATCCCCCCGTCCCCGTCACCCTAAACAACTGCCCGCCATCCCGATCGCTCCCCCTGTCATTCTAAGCAAATGCCTGTCATTCTAAGCAACTGTCTGTCATTCCGGGCGCTCCCCCTGTCATTCTGAGCAACTGTCTGTCATTCTGAGCGCAGCGAAGAATCCCCCCTATGCCACCAAGCCCCTTCCCTTCCGCCCAGGGCGACAAAAGGCAAGTCCCTCAAGCTGCCAAGGGCGGTTGACAGACCAGTACGCAAACATTAAGCTACCGGCAATGTTCCCCGCCCTCCACCCGCCTACTGAGGCCGGTTGACTGGCGGGGTTTATTTTCAATTAGAGGCAAAAAGCTATGACACAACAATCAGGCTTTACTTTCGACGACCCCGACTCCCGCACTCGTAGCAAGGGACTGGAAGTTGTATACGCCAAAATGGAAAACGTAGGCCAATTTGACCTTAATCTGTTTGGCGGATTCACGTCGTTACGCGCCCTTACTTACACGCCCAGCATACCTATGATTTTCAACCTGCTGAAAAATTTTGACTACGACGACTTTGAGTGCATATTTGGTCACAACGGAATACTGCGCCGGGACGCCGCCGACATCTTGGCTTTTCAGACCGCGATAGACGAAAAAATTAACGCCGGGTTCGTCGGCGTCAAAGGCTTGCCGGAAGAGCGCCGCAAGATAATCTACAACCGGGCCGCTAACGGAGCGGCGCGTTTTTACGTAGTGAAAGACGCCATCGCCCACGCCAAGATATACCTGCTGGAGCGCCAAGGGTTGCGGCGCGTCATTGTCGGCTCGGCCAACCTTTCCGAAACCGCATTCTCCGGCCGCCAAGCGGAAACCCTAGTAGCCTTTGACAACGATGACGCCGCCTGGGAACACTATTCCCGGCAATATCGCGCCGTGCAGGAAATCGCCACCAACCGCCTCGCTCTACGGGAAAAACCCATCCCGGTAGAAATCCTGCCCCTAGAAGAAACCCCCGCCCTCAAAGAGGCCCAAACCAGCGAATCGGGAATCGCCATATATGTGCCGACAGAGCAGGATGAGGAAGCCCAGTACAGTATCCCTAGAGTGTTGGCGACAGTCGAACACATCCGCCCGTCCCGGCAACAGGCGTTGGCTGGAGAACGCCCCGACCGCTCCGGCAATCTCCGGCTTGTCCCTCGAGTAGTCAGGGAAATGGTGCGCATATCCAAAGCCAGACAAAATGATGACGGGCCAAAAACGTTTCTAAGCTACAATGGACGGAATTTTACCCTTTCCGGCAATGATCTGAACCTTAATCCCAACCCCGACGATGTGAAAAGCGATGTAGCGGCATGGCTGGAGTTTTTCGGCAACTACGAAAATGGCTTCGTAGGCGATGTCCCGCGATTGCAACAGGATTATTTTACATTTATGTGCTGGTTCTACTTTGCCCCTATGATGTGCGACTTGCGAAACGCCGCTTTGCGTCAAAACCGCTTCAGCTTCGACCAGCCGATGTTTGCCGTTCTGTACGGAGAAAGCAACTGCGGTAAAAGTAGCTTGATTGAAACGCTGATGGCCTCGATGTTTTCGCACCCGCGAATCGTGGAAACGCGCTATTTCACCCCCGGAAACTTGCGCAGTCTTCAGGAATCATACAAACGCTTTCCGGTAGTATTTGACGACGTAACCCGCGATCGCTTCAGCCGGCACGCCCCTGAAATAATCAAAGACGAAACCATATCCTACAGCGAATACCCTTGCTTTGCCCTTTCTATGAACGCGGAAGCCCGCGCTTTCCCGGATGAAATTATCAAACGATGCTTGATGATTTATACCCGAACATCACTCCCTGGCAACGACCCCGCATCCCGGCGCCGACTGCAACGCTCAGTTGCCGACATCAGAGGCAGAATCACCACCGCATTGTACAGCGAATACTTGCGCCGCGTTAGACAGAAATTAGAATCAACGCCATCGCTGGATATGGAAAACTTGGACGCGCTGGAGTTTTCGTCAACCGAACTATGCTGCATATTCCAAGAAAACTTGTCCGTCGGCGCAAAACTGCCCGGCTGGTGTTCCCCGATGACTCTGGACGAATATCAGCGCCGCGCCTTTGAGCGCCCGCGTCGAATTTTGGAAAACCTGATTCACCCGGACAAATACACCAGAGATCGCGTTCCGCCCGCCGGAGCCTGGACTATTTCCGGCAATATGGTAATCGTTGGCGTCGAACAAATGGCCCATCGAAGAACCAGAGAAGACATTCCCGACTGGATTCTGGAAGACACCGCCAGCGTATCCGGGCAGCTAGCAATGAAACGGGATTTGCTGGAAGAGTTCTTAACCCGGCGAGTACGCCGGACGCGCAAGTTTCTTGGGTTGATATAAGCGCAGAAAAAAAGGGGGCAGGACACAAACCCTGCCCCCAACCGCATTCCTTACCCAGCCAAACTACAGCGCCTCCAGCCCCTTCCGCACACAATCCTCATCCTCCTGCGCCGTGCCGCCGCTCCCACCGATCGCCCCCACCAGCGCCCCGTCCTGGTAAATCGGAATCGCCCCTTGCGCCGGAATTATCCGCCCCCCCTGACTAGCGATAATCGCCTGCATCACCGGCGACTCCGGGTTAATCTGCGCGCTATCCCGCCCGAAAAACACCGACCCCACCGCCTTCCCCGGCGCCGCCGTCGCGCTCACCGCAATCGCCCCCTCCATCCGCTGAAACGCCACCAACTGCCCGCCCCCGTCCACCACCGCCACACTCAGCTTAACCCCAATCTCGTCCGCCGCAGCGATCGACGCCCCAATAATCCGGTTAGCATCCGCCAACGACAAAGCCATATCCAGCCTCCTCAAAATCAAAACCTTCCGCCCCAATCTTACCCCCTAAACCCCAAAGCAACAACCCGCCAACCCAACCTCGGCCAACACCCCCCGGCAATCTGATGACACTAGCCCCTTGCCAACCCCGAAAACCACTCCCTACAATAATACTCAAGCCCAACGCCGCCACTAAACCCCCGCAAAAAAACCCGCCCGCAACCCGCAAACGCCCGGCCCCAAAAAAACGGATGGAAACGGCGGGAAATGGCGGCAAAACCAAAAAAATCACCCCACAAACCAAAGGAGTCAACAATGTCCCTAACCCAAATCCGAAACCAAATCAACGCCCTACGCCGCAAATTCGCCTTCCCCCTAATCGTCCTGCGCCTACGCCGCATAGCCGACAAATTCTGCGACGACTGGTCCGACGCCCAAGACCACCGCAAACCCACCCCCGCCCCCCTAACCCTCGCCCGTCAACTAATCAAAAACAACCTCCGCCTCCACAACTTCAGCTCAATGCTCCACTACCTGGAACGCTGCCGCAACACCAAAACCAAACCCCAAACCCACGAAATAATCACCTGGATACTCCCCAACCCGGCCCACAAAACCACCATCCAAGCCATACTCCAAGCAAACTTCTAACCAACCCGCCAACCCATCACCGGCCGGCCCCCCGTAACCCGTAGGGGCGCACAGCCGTGCGCCCTGTCCCCCGCCAACAAAACCCATCCCACAACAAAACCCCAACAAACCAAAATCCCCCATCCCGAAAATCCCTTAATCCTGAAAATCCTGATTCAGACAAAAGGCAACCGCCCCACCCCCCGCCCAGGTTGCCTAACACCCCGCCATTGACTATAATTGCGCCAGTCAAAAGCGGGAAAGCCCCGGCCTGCGTTCTGAAATCCGTCACCCATCCCCCGAACACAAACCCAAACGGCCACCGGGCCCCCGCCGGTACGCGCCACAGGCCGACGCCCCAGCGCCGGGATAAGGAGTGCAAAATGGTAGACCAGTTAGCCCGACCCAAAGACAAAGCCGAAATCTATTGGTTCTCCGAACAGCCCTACGGCCACGTCTCCAACGAAGACCTCGAAAAATTCGACTCCGGCCGCCTCGGCTTCCCCAACACCCACTTCGACCCCCACAAAGCCAGCATCCTTTATAACCAGTACCACGAGCAATACGCCCTAGCCGACGAAGTCGGCTTCGACGGCATCATGAGCAACGAGCATCATGCCTCCTACTGGTGCATGAAACCCTCCGTCAACCTCGACGCCGCCGTCATCGCCAAGCTCACCAAGCGCGTCAAAATCGCCATCCTCGGCAACGTCATCGCCATCAACGACCCCATCCGCATGGCCGAAGAAATCGCCATGCTCGACTGCTACTCCGGCGGCCGCATCATCTCCGGCTTCGTCCGCGGCACCGCCGTCGAAACCCTCCAGGGCGGCGTCGAACCCTCCGAAAACCGCGCCCGCTTCGAGGAAGCCCACGACCTCATCATCAAATGCTGGACCGAACCCGGCCCCTTCCGCTACGAAGGCCAATACTACCACTACCGCGTCGTCAACCCCTGGGTCGTCCCCATGCAGAAGCCCCGCCCCGACATCTGGTTCCCCGGCACCGGCAGCCCCGAAAGCGTCGTCTGGGCCGCCAAGCACAAACACCCCTATATGAACCTCGGCGCCCTGGTAGACACCACCGAATGGCTCAAGCAGGTCTACATAGACACCGCCGAAGAAGAAGGCTGGCAGGCCGGCCCCGAACACTTCGGCTACCTCCTCCGCTGCCTAGTCGCCGACACCGACGAAAAGGCCATCGAACTGGGCCGCGAATTTATGTGGACCATCGAACACCGCCAGCGCGGGCCGATGGAGCATAACGACCCGCCCGGCTACCAGTCCCGCGCCGCCGTATCCGTCAAAGCCCAGCGGCCCACCGGCAACGTCGCCGGCGCCGGCGGACTAGGCGTCGGCCTCTCCTACGACCAGCTACGCGGCGTCAACAACATCATCGTCGGCAGCCCCGACACCGTAACCCAAAAGCTAACCGAAGTCATCGAGCGCCTAAGCCCCGGCTACATCCACATCTACGGCAACGAAGGCGCCATGCAACACGAAGACGTAATGCGCAGCATCCAACTCCTAGGCCAAGAAGTCATCCCCGCCCTCCACGAAGTCCAACTCCAGCCCTACGACAACCGCCAGCGCGTAGACACCATCACCACCGGCACCGCCGGCCTAGCCCCCTAACCCCCCAAACCCAAAAAGCTGCCCCGCCCACAAAAAGCGGGGCAGCCCCCCTTTCGCCCATCACCGTGCTTTCCTACGCCGCCCCAACAAGGATTAAAATGCGGCAGACGACACGCAACATCCATTTTGCCCTAATAGCCGCGCTCATCATCGTGTCCCTAGCCGTATGGGCCTGGTTTCTAATCCCCGGACTGTATGCCCTTTCCGGCCCCTCTAGTAACAACTGGAAAGGCGAGGCAATTAACCCGGAAGACGTAAGCTGGGAAGATGTAACCCTAAACAACCCCGGCCAAGCCCTTATCAAAGGAATCCGGCTGACTGAAGACGGTATCTGCGCTTACGGAAGCATCCCGATGTCCCTGAAACACGACAGACCCCAAAACATCGGCGGCCTATGGTCAAAAGTCATCTGGACCAACCACGAAAAGTGCGTACATCTCATCGAATACGGCTACGCCAGCAGGCAAGAAGTGGATGAATTCAAGCGCAACAGCCCCGCACCCCTAAGCACCTCAATCCCTGAACCGGCCCAATAATAACCCGTCATTCTAAGCAAAACACTGTCACCCCGAACAAAGCACTGTCATCCCGAGCAAAGCACTGTCACCCCGAGCAAAGCACTGTCACCCCGAGCAAAGCACTGTCACCCCGAGCAAAGCACTGTCACCCCGAGCAAAGCCCTGTCATTCTGAACAAAACACTGTCATCCCGAACAAAGCCCTGCCATTCTAAGCATAACACTGTCATTCTGAGCAAAGCGAAGAATCTCACCTTGGGCAGTAAAACCCCCTCCCGTAGCCCAGAGCGGCAAAGAACAATCTCCCAATCCCCCCAAAAGAATAAACAGCGTCGCCGCTCCCCTATACCTAACTAGCAAGAAAAAATCCCCCAACTATAAAAATCTCTGGAAGAGTATCTAACGATGCCCCAGCCGCCATTGATAGCAGTCACCGGCGCCTACGGCTACACCGGCCGTTACATCGCTCAACGCCTGCTGGCCGACGGCGCAACAGTGCGGACGCTAACCCGAAACCCGCCCTCCGCCAGCCCTTTCGGAGACCGGGTACAAACCCGCCCGCTGGATTTCACCGACCCCGATAGCCTAGCCGATAGCCTGCGAGGAGCCGACACCCTCTATAACACCTACTGGATTCGTTTCGCCCGCGGCAACCTAGACCACGATACGGCGGTACGCAACTCCCGCAGCCTGATTGACGCGGCAGTGGCCGCCGGGGTGCGGCGCATCGTCCACATCAGCATCACCGGCGCATCGCCCGACTCCCCCCTGCCCTACTTTCGCGGCAAAGGGCTGGTGGAAAACCACATCCGCGACACAAGCCGCCAATCGAGTCTGTCGTGGGCCATCCTCCGGCCCACAGTGATTTTCGGACGCGAAGACATACTAATCAACAACATAGCCTGGTTCCTGCGCCGCTTTCCGCTATTCCCCATCCCCGGCCGGGGCGATTATCCGGTGCAGCCCGTATACGTAGATGACGTAGCCCGCCTATCAGTGGAAACGGCATCCAGCGAAGGCAACGCAACCCTAGACGCCGTAGGCCCGGAAACATTCACCTTCAAGGAACTGGTGCAACTCATCGGGCAAACCGCCGGGGGCCGCGCCCGCCCCGTTCCCCTGCCGCCCCCGCTGGTATTCGCCGCCGCCCGGCTGATGGGCCTAGCCCTGCGCGACGTAGTGCTAACCCGCGACGAAATCGCCGGCCTAACCGCCGGCCACCTAGCATCCACAGACCCCCCCACCGCAACCACCCGCCTAAGCGACTGGCTCCGCCAACACCGCCCCACCCTAGGTCGCCGCTACGCCTCCGAACTAGCCCGCCACTACCGCCAAACCCTATGATAAAATGAAACATACGCAACAAATGACAACGACCGGACAGTATCAATGCCGCCAAAAATACGTGAGCTAATCTCCGACCTAGAACGCGCCGGGTTCCGAAATCGCGGCGGCCGCGGCAGCCATCGAAACTACGTTCACCCCAATTTGGTCAAGCCGCTTACACTCTCAGGCAACTTGGGAGACGACGCAAATAGACGCCAGATTAAGGATGTGCGAAACGCCATAGAGGAGTCGCAGAAATGAAAGACAGTGCCCGGTATATCAAAATTGTAGAATGGTCTGATGAAGACCAGTGCTACATAGGCACCTCCCCCGGACTGATGTACGGCGGCTGCCACGGCGATGACGAGAAATCAGTATTCGCCGAACTCTGCGATATTGTCGAAGAAATCATCGAACTATACCACGAGGACGGCCAACCGCTACCCCCGCCAACGGCAGGCAACGAAAAAGTGGCTAAAATGTTCGAGAGCCAGCTTAACGCATTGCAACAATTGGACAGTATCAATGCCGCCAAAAATACGTGAGCTAATCTCCGACCTAGAACGCGCCGGGTTCCTAAACCGCGGCGGCCGCGGCAGCCACCGGAACTACTTTCACCCCAATGTCCGTGAAAAGGTAACGCTATCGGGCAACTTGGGAGCGGATGCGGACAGATACCAAATTAGGATTGTGCGAAACGCCATAGAGGAGTCAAAGAAATGAAAGACAGCGCCCGTTACGCCAAGATTGTCGCGTGGTCGGACGAAGACCAGCAGTACATAGGATACGCCCCCGGACTGTCATTCGGCGGGTGTTGCCACGGGGATGATGAAAAGGCGGTGTTCGCCGAGCTTTGCGAAATCGTGGACGAGCTAATCGAAATTGAACACGAGGATGGTAAGCCCCTGCCCCCGCCATCCGCAGGCTACGACTTTGGCGGCATATTACGGGAAACCGTAGCTAAGTACGAATCGGAAGGTGCCCCCGCATAACCTTGCATTCAGCCCCGCAACTCCTGACCGCCGGTCAAGTAGATTGCAACCATTGGACAGTATCAATGCCGCCAAAAATACGTGAGCTAATCTCCGACCTAGAACGCGCCGGGTTCCGAAATCGCGGCGGCCGCGGCAGCCACCGAAACTTCATCCACCCCGCTACAGGCAGAAAGAGTTACGCTTTCGGGCAACTTGGGAACCGATGCTGGCCCTTATCAAGTCAAAGACGTGCGAAACGCGATAGAGGAGTTGGAGCGGTGAAAGACAGTGCGAGATACGTCAAGGTTGTTGCGTGGTCTGAAGAAGACCAGTGCTACATAGGATACGCGCCCGGATTGATATTCGGCGGGTGTTGCCACGGGGATAACGAAAAAGCCGTTTTCGCCGAGCTTTGCGACATCGTTGACGAAGTAATCGAATCGGATATTAAAGAGGGGATGCCGTTGCCTCCTCCGACAGCCGGCTGTCATTATGGCGGGGAAAAGCTGAAGAAAGCCATAATGTCAATTGAACCTGAACCTGCCCGCGCATAAACTGCAAGCGATGTGTCGGACTGGCCGTAGGCTACCTGGCATCAGCGACCTGCCCACGGAAACCACGCGCCTCAGCGACGTGCGAAACGCCATAGAGGAGTCTCAGAAGTGAAAGACAGCGCCCGGTACGCCAAAATTGTTCAGTGGTCCGAAGAAGACCAACACTATATCGGCTGTGTGCCGGGGTTGGTATTCGCCGACGGCGCGTGTTGTCACGGCGACGATGAACGGGCCGTCTTCAACGAGCTTTGCGAGATAGTGGACGAAATTATTGAGCAGCATCAAGAAGACAACGAACCCCTACCGCCCCCAACGGCGGGCGATATGAACTTCGAGTGGCGTCCAGCGAACCAGGCAGCCCCTATAGCCAGCCCCTGATTCCGGCCAGCCCCGTCATTCCCGCCAACCCCGTCATTCCCGCGAAGGCGGGAATCCAAAGGCGTATCAGCCAGTGACATTCTCTTACTACAGACATTCGCAGACAGCAAAAAGGGCCTCCCGCAATGGGAGGCCCCGGCATCGCCCGTTGCGCCGGAAAACAAACGCTACTCCGGCAGCCACATCACGCTGGAGATTTCGCTGAACTCCCGGCGCAGTTTGCTCCAAGAGTCGCCGCCGTCGTCGCTGCGGTAGAGGTAGCCGTAGCGGCTGCCCGCCAGCACTACCGAGGGGTCGGCGGGCTGGATGTTGACCGTCCACATCGCGGTGTTGGGCTCCACCGGCAGCGGCAGGTTTTCCCATGTCTTGCCGGTGTCTTTGGAGCGCATCACCGTACCCGTCTGGCCGGGCGTGGTGTCGCCGATGGTCACAAAAATCACGCTGGGGCTATCCGGCTGAACCATAATTCCCCGGGGGTAGGTCAGCGGGAACACATCGCGGATTCCCAGCCGCTCCCAACTGGCCCCGTTGTCGGCGCTGGTGTAGACGTCGTTGTTCACCACCACCACCACGGTCTTGGGCGGCCCGGCGGCCACGGCCACGTTATGAACATCGGGGTTGGGGATGGCGCCGTTGATCGACTCCCAAGTGTCCCCGGCGTCGGAGCTGCGGCGCAGGCCGTCCACTTCCAGCCCGACCCACACGTCGCGGTGATTCTGCGGGTCAATGGCGATGCCGGTGACCCGCGGCACCCCCACGTTGGGGCATTCCTCGGCCACCTCCACCGGCCGTTTCTCCCAAGTCTGCCCGCCGTCGGTGGAGCGGAAAACCCCGGCGGGGTCGGGGGTGCCGGTTCCTGCGAACATCAGTTGAGGGTCGGACGAATCGGTTGCCATCGCCCAGACGCACGAGCCGCTCATCGCCGTGTCCAGCAACCGCCACTGCTGCCCGCCGTCCTCGCTGCGGTACAGCCCCTTGTCCGTTCCGGCAAACACCACGCCGGGCCGATCGGGATGGTTAGCCAAGGTTCGCACCAGAGCGTCGGAGTGCATCCCGGCGTCTATGCCGACCCGCCGCCAAGAGTCGCCGCCGTCGGCGCTGCGCATAATGCCCTGTCCGATAGTGCCTACCAGGATTGTCTTTACGCCGGCCATGACGCATACCTCCCGGTTATCAAATTCCCTCTCCCCCTGAGAGAGGGTTATGGATGAGAGGGTTAGAGTGAGGCGCCCCCGGTTCAGGAAAGCGCCGCTATCACCTCGTCGGTGGTGCGCACCCGCACCAGCAGGGGCAGGACGTGCTTGATGGTCATTTCGTGGACATCCTCCTCGCCCGCAGTGCAACAGTCGCTTACCACCACGCACTGGATGTCCCGGTTCTTGGCGTCCCGGGCGGTGCCTTCCACGCTGCGCTGAGTGGAAATGCCGCCCACTAGGATGGTTTCCGTCCCCAGAGCCTTCAGGATTCCGTCCACATTGGTGCCGTAGAAAGCACTAAACCGGGGCTTGACTACGATATAGTCGCCGGGTTCGGGGGCCAGCTCGTCCACCACTTCCACCGCCGGAGTGCCTGCCAGCATCCCGCCGCCCCCGCCGCCGATGTCCGATACGGTCTTGGGTGCGTCGGCGTTGTCGGCCCGCCGGTGGGTGGTGATATAGATAAGGGGCGTGCCTGCCTGTCGGCAGTGGGCCACCAGCCGCGCGAAGTTATCGGTGACCGCCTGGCGGTTGGCCGACGGATTGTAGGGCGGGCCGTCGCCTTTCGCCACCGCGTTAATCATATCCACCAGAATGACCGCGGTTGTCTTGGGGTTGAGCTTCAGATCATCTGCCATAAGCGAACTCCAGTTGAGCGACTTAACGGGCCGCGGAAAATTTTCCGCTCCCTCCATGACAAGGTTCCGGGACAAGGTTGGGACGAACAGCCGGGCGCCTGCCCCGGCGTAGCCTAATCGGACGTATAAGTAGCCGGGCTGGCCAAGAACCGGGTGCGGCACTCCAGCCCGCAGAAGTAAATCCAACTGCCGTCGTGGAAAATGCGGGTTCCCTGCTGGGGGTCAACCTCCGATGCGCCGTGCACCGTCTGAGAGGTCTGCGCCCTGGCTTGGGCTTCGTCAATTTCTTTCCCGCAAACGGGGTCTTTTGCCATAGTAATTCTCCGTTGCGCCGGGTTGGGATTAAGCGGGCAGGGGCAGGCCGAGGCGAACCTTGCCCGGCTTGTCCAGCAGGGCACTGGCGATTTTGGCGCGGTGGTCAAAGGTGGTTCCCAGCCGCATACTCCAGGCCGACACCCGCCGCAGCCACAGGTGCAGGTCGAACTCCATCATAAACCCGATGCCGCCGTGGATAACTTGGGACGAGCGCACCACCGCCTCGCATTTTTCGTTGGCGAAGGCTTTGGCCTGCGACACCTCCACCCCGGCGGGCAGGCCCCGATCCATCTTCCACAGGGCCTCATAGGTGAGAAGCTGCGCCCCGTCGGTGTGGAGCAGCATATCGGCGCAAAGGTGCTGGATGGACTGGAAAGAGCCGATGGGCCGCCCAAAGGCCACCCGGTTCTTGGCGTATTCGATAGCCATTTCGGCGTCCTTGCGGGTTGCCCCTACCATCTGGCAACAGAGCAAGGCCGTGGCCCGCTCCAGCATCCGCTCCACGACGGGCCAGCCGTTATGCAGCTCGCCCACCAAGTCGGCCCCGGTCACCCGCAGCCCGTCGAAGCTGACCCGGCTCTGCTTGTCTTTGGCGATGGTCACCAGCGGCGTCTGCGATACGCCCACGCCGTTGGGGTCAATGAGAAACAGCGAAATCCCTTCGTTATCCTCCGACGCCGGGGCCGTCCGAACCGCGGCCAGGCAGCGGCGGGCGACATTGAAGTTCTCTACGAACATCTTTACGCCGTTGAGAACCCACCCGTCCCCGTCGGGCTGCGCCTGCTCCGCGATGGCGGAAGGAATCAGGCGCGGGTCGCGCTCGGTGACCGCCCAAGTCATCACCATCCCGCCACTACAGACGGCGGGCAGCAGCTCGCGTTTCTGCGCCTCGGTTCCGGCTTCGGCGACGGTTAGGGCGGCAACCATAGTGCTGTGCAACGGCACCGGGGCCAGAACCCGCCCCAGCTCCTCCATTACCAGCCCCATATAGGCCAGCGGAAGCCCCTGCCCGCCGTATTCTTCGGGGATAGCCAGCCCAAGCCAGCCCAAATCGGCCATTTGCTGCCACAAGGCCGGGGGATAGCCGATTTCGTCCAGCTCCATCTCGCGCACCAAGGCCGTAGAAACCTCGGCCTCAAGGAACTCGCGGGCGGCATTCTTTAGCAGTTGTTCTTCTTCAGAAGGCAGTATATCCATTTTTTCCTTTGCAATCTGATTGCCTGAACCGGGATGCTCAGAATTAGAAATATCCTGCGAATCCTTTAATCCTGCTAATCCCGATTCAGACTGATTCGCCGGGAGCGGCTACCCCCGGGGCATTCCCAGCCCGCGGCGGGCCATCTGGTCGCGCATCACCTGTACGCTGCCGTGGTTGATGCCCGACTGGAAGGCGCCCATAACGTTGTGGGCGAAAAGGCCGTTCTCGATGGCTTCTTCCGAGCTACTGAGCAGTTGGGCGTAGGGGCCAAGAATCTGGGTAATGGTCTCGGTGGTGTGTACGCCATGCTCCGGCGCCCACACCTTTTCCGCCGAACCTTCGTAAGTAAAGTTGCCGCCGCGCTCCACCAGCGACATACTCCGCATAGTCATCAGGCGGCAGACCTGCGCTTCCGTCCACAACTCGGCCAGCTTGTCGCGCACCGCCGGGTCATCGGCCGGTGAGTGGCCGCCGAAATCGTTTTCCTTGACCCAGTTCACAATATCCTCGTCGCGCCGCACTGAAATCAGGTAGCGGCTGGCCCCCACCCGGTCGAGGTTCAGGCCCATAGCCCCCACGTACCACCCGGAGTTTTCTTCGCCCAGCATCATTGACGCCGGAACGCGCACGTCCTCGAAAAAGGTTTCGTTGGTGCGGGCCATTCCGTAGGTAGTGCCGATGGGCGCGGGCGGGTCGCTCTGAATCGTCCATAGCGGACGCACCGTGATGCCGGGCGCGTCCATTGGCACCAGAAAAATGGATATTCCCCGGTGCCGGGGCGCGTCCGGGTCGGTGCGGGCCATCAGGTAAATATGGGTGGCGTAGTGGGCCGCCGAGGTGTACATCTTCTGGCCGTTGATGACATACTCATCGCCGTCGCGCACCGCCCGGCACTGTAGGCCCGCCAAATCCGCCCCCGCCTGCGGCTCGGTAAAGCCGAGGGCGAATATAATCTCGCCGCTAATCAGGCCGGGTATGAAGTGGCGCTTCTGTTCCTCGGTGCCGGCCGCCAAGATGGCCGGCGCCCCGCTGCCCGCCCCGCCGACGGCGATGCCCAACCGGGCGAATTCTTCCTCGACGATGTACTGCTCGATGCGGCTGCCGCCCTGCCCCCCGTATTCCTTGGGCCAGCTAATGCCAATCCACTGCCGCTCCGCCACCTTGCGAATCAGCTCGCGGTAATGGACGCCGCGCCCGCCCTCCTCGGCGGTTTCCAGCTCGCCAAGAACATCATCGGTAACGTGTTCGGCGATAAATTCCTGCACTTCCCGTCGCAGGGTTTCCTGTTCCGGGGTATATCCAAAGTCCATTGCTCGCCCCTTTGCCCGTTGGATGTATAACGGCGTCACCGCCCCACCGTAGCCCCTGCCATTGTCTTTCGCAAGGGTGGCAGTGTCAAGCTCTGTCATTCTGAGCAAAGCGAAGAATCCCGCCTTGGGCGGTGAGACCCTTCGCTGCGCTCAGGGTGACAAAAGGCAGGGCGGCAAAAGGGAGTTTCGCAACTTTCCATATCACCCCAAGCCCGCCCGCCCCAGCAAAGCAATCAGTTCCTGCACCTGCCCGCTATCAGCGTGCTCAAGGTTTTCGACAATCTCGATAAACCGGGCCGCCCCCTCGTCCGGCAGCGTCCGCGTGGCGCAGGCCCGCGCCTTGTCCAGCCGTTCCGCCCGGCTTAATGGATTGCCCCAGATGCCCCGGGGGCGATCGCAGCGGGTTTCGCGGGTTTGCCCGTCGGCGGTTTCGACCCGGACGGCAACCCACATTTCGTCGAAGTTGGCCGGAATTTCCGGGCGCATATCCAGCGTAACCTTGCCCAGCAGGGCCTGCGCCTCGGGGCGGCGCACCGCAGCGTCGGTAAATGTCTCGATGCCGATGCGCCCGTCCAGCAGGGCCGCCGCCACCGTGTACTGAAAGCTGAACTTGCCGTCCAGCCCGGTCTGCGGAAAGGGCCGCCCCACGTAGCGCATAACCGGCGTCTCTATATGCACCGAAACGATGCTTTCCGGGTCAACGCCGTACCGCCCCTGCAACTCTAGGGCCGCGTCTATCCCCCGGTGCGTGCCGTACTGGCTGGGGTGTTTCTTGATGGCGACGCCGGGCTCAACCAGCCGGTAAGGATTGCCGAAATCGCGGGTAACGGCGTCCAGCTCGAAACCATCGCCGAACATAACCGCGGCGTAGCCCGTTTCGTGGTCGAACACGTCGGGGTTGGCGGTAAAGCCCTTGGCCGCCAGCAGCGCCGCCTCCAGCCCCATCCGCCCGGCGTTGCCGCAGTGGGTGGATTTGGTCATCGTGCCGGTGTTGGCCGACACCGTACCGGCCCGCGAACCCGCGATTCCCAATGCCATGCGGGTCTGCTGCACGTCAAGCCCCAGCATCACCGACCCGGCGGCGGCGCTGCCCATCACCCCCACCAGCCCCGGCGGATGGAACCCGCCCAGGCTCAAGTCCGCCGACGCGACGCGGATACGCCCCTGCACCTCGAAGCCGGTTATCAGCGCGGCTATAACATCCCGCCCGGTAGCCCCCCGGCTTTCGGCCAAGGCCAGGATGCCCGGCAGGGTGGGCGACGTGGCGTGAGTGGCCGGATGCCACATAACTTCGTAGTCCAGCACGTGCCCGGCCACGCCGTTGACGAAAGCGGCCATCGGCGGCGATGTCTTGAATCCGTGACCGAAGGCGGAACACTGCGGGTTGCCGCCCATCTCCCTAGCGTATTCCGCCACAATCCGCGCCGCCGGTTCCCGCGAACCGGCCAGAGTAACGGCCAGCCCGTCCAGAATGACCACCTTCGCCGCCTCCACCGCCTCCGGCGGCATAGCGTCAAAGTCGGTTGCCGCGATATGACCGGCCAGTTGTTCGGTTACGGACATAATTCCTCGCTTAGGCGTTCCGGGAATATCCCGGCTAATATCAGGTATCCGAGAAAATTGCGAAATTCCCTAACCCTCCCCCGGAGGGTTAGGGTAGGGGCGTTCCGCTCACCGCAAAGCCCGCGCCCATATCCGACGCCTCAAACCGCGCCCGCAGTATGGGCAGCGCAAGGGCGGTATTGTCTATGCCAATCCAGTCGCGGCCCAGTTCTGCGGCGGCGTGGCACGCAGTCCCGCAGCCGCAAAAGGGGTCAAGCACCACATCGCCGGGGTTGCTGGACGCCCGGATGATGCGCCGCAACAAATCCAGCGGCTTTTGTGTCGGGTATCCCAGCTTTTCCCGCGAGAAACTTTTAATCATTATGGAATCGAGAACATCCGCCCTCTGGCAATTCCAGGTATCTTCAATCGGTATCCCTGAGCCTTTGGGCAGGCTTCCGTCCCGCCGCCGGTAGCCGTCGGGATATGGTATGTATTCTTTGTTGAAAGTGAAATCATTGCCCAAGGCGTAGTAAAGAATGGTGTCATGGTTGCGAATCCAGCCGCGCTTGCGGGTCTTGAAACCCGACACCCAGCCGATGCGCCAGATGATTTCGCTCCGCAACCGCCCCATTACCGGATGAAAGACAGCATCCATCATAACTTTCAGGTAATGACTGGCACTAGGGTCGCAATGCAGATAAATACTGCCGTTGCCCTTGAGTATCCGCCGCATTTCAATCAGCCGGATGGTCATTCGGGAAAGATAGGCCATCATGCCGCACTCCCCGACGATGGTTCGCATAGCCTGCAATTTGGCCCCTACGTCCGGGGTTTCCCTACAAACCTCGTCAAACTCGCAACTGGATTCCGCCCCCCAATGCCAAGTATCCGAAAAGGCCGGAACCGGCGAACCCGCTGCGGCCAACCCGTCCGGCCCGCTGAACAGCATATTATAGTCGGCATCCGACTTGAACGGCGGATCCAAGTAAATAAGATCTATCGAATTGTCGGCGATGTGCCGCCGCATAACCGCCAGATTGTCGCCGTAATAGAAATGCCCGGACACTGTTACCACCTCCAAGGCATCCCGCCGCCGGGGACGACGGGCGTCACCCCAGCCCAGCCAGCACCGGCCGCAGCTCCTCAATCAGCGGCGCAAGGTATTCCTGCCACGAGCCCACGACGCCGAAGTCGGCGGAACGGAAAATAGTAGCCCGCCGGTTCTGGTTTACCGCGATAATAATGCCCGCCCGTTGCAGCCCGACAGTGTGGTTGAACGCCCCGCGTATGCCGACGGCGATGTACACCACCGGCGCGATGGTGCGCCCGCTGATGCCCACCTGCAACTGCTGCGGCAGCCAGCCCGCGTGAACCACGTCGCGGGTGGTGGCTACCGATGCCCCGATGGAGCGGGCCAGCTCCTGCAACCCCGCCACGCTTTCCTCGCCCACGCCCATCCCCAGCCCCACCACCACGCGGGCGCGGGCCAGCTCCAGCCCCTCGGTGTCCTCCTGAAACTCCTCGCTGACCAGCCGCACATCGCCGCCTCCGTCCGCCCCATCCGTAGGCGATGCGGCGGGCAAATGCTCCACCACCGCGGACGCCCCCAACTCGGCAACCGCCGGGGTAAGCAAGCCGGGCCGCAGCGTAACCAGATTGGGCAGCGTCTTGGACAGTATCGGCGCCACCACGTTGCCGCCCAAGGCTGGTTTCAACTGCACCAGACGCCCCACATCGTCTATCTCCAAATCTATGGCGTCGCCGGTCAGCCCCAGACTAAGCCGGGCCGCCAGCCGCGCCGCCAAGTCGCGCCCGTCGGCGGTAGAGGCGAACAGGATGGCGTAGGGGGTTTCGCGCTCCACCGCCCCGGCCAAAGCCCGCCCCACGGCGCGGCTGGATACCGGAGCAAAGGCGCCGTCCCGCCCCAGCCCGGAGTTGTCCAACACCAGCACCCGGTCGGCCCCCGCCGCGGCCAAGCCCGAGGAATGCGCCTCGCCGCCGTGAGCGATAACCACCGCCACAACCTCGCTACGGGTTACGGCAGTCAGTTCCCGCGCCTTCCCCAGCATCTCGAAAGTAACGTGCGCCAGCCCGTTGCGGGTATTCTCCGCGACCACCCAAACGCTGCGTTCCGAAACCCCGGGGTAGCGCGGCAGAGTTTCAGCCCCACCCTCGCCCTGATTCCCGCCTGCGTCATCCTGATTCCCGTCCCCGTCGCCCTGATTCCCCCCACTGTCACCCTGAGCTTGCCGAAGGGCCGCCAGCCGTTCCCGCACCGAATCGGCCACCTGCCGCGCCGCGTCCTCGGGCGTCATTTCCTGTAGCGTCACGCCCAGCCGGTTGGGTTCCACCAGCCGGATTTCGTTCACCCAAGTAGGCGACCCCTCCGCCCCGAACTGCGACGTATCATCCGACAGTTGGGCGCAGCTAACTTCCTCCACCGGCTTGGCCGCGCCCTCCTCCATCTGCTGCCGGTTGGGAAAAAGCTCCGGCGCCACCCCCTCGGTCACGCAGATAACCGCAGGCAGCGGACATTCCAAAGTCTGAAAACCCTCGTCGGTAATCCGCTCCACGATAGCCGCGCTACGGTCCTGATTAAGCTCCAGACGCCGGACGTGACTAACGTGGGGCAGCCCCATCAACTCCGCCACCTCCGGCCCAACCTGCCCGGTCTCCCCGTCGGTGCTGTTGCGCCCGCAGATGATAAGATCCGCCCCCTCCCGGGCCAACGCCAAAGCCAGAGCGCGGGATGTCGCCAGCGTGTCGCTGCCCGCCAAAGCCCGGTCGGTGACCAGCATCCCCCTATCGGCGCCCAGGGCCAGACAGTTAGTAAGCCCCTCGGCGGCCCCCGGCGGCCCCATAGTCACCACCACCACCTCATCACCGGGCGCGGTTTTAAGCTCCACCGCCCGCACCAGCCCCAGCAAATCAAAGGGGTTCACCTCCGAAGGCACCCCCTCGCGGATGATGGTTCGCGCTTCATAGTCGAACCGCATCCGGGCAATGACCGGAACATACTTCATACAAACCGCCGTTTTCATCAGGCGCACCTCATTATCAACAAAGCTCCGACCTGCTGTCTTTAATAACACCCGCAGGGGCGCACAGCCGAAAAACGACACCCCCGTAAGGACGCACAGCCGAAAAACCACACCCCCGTAGGGGCGCACAGCCGAAAAATGACACCCCCGTAGGGGCGCACAGCCGTGCGCCCTAGTATCAGCCCGCAAAGAAAATCCCGCATTCTCAAGGAAACCCCGCAATCCTATATCACCACCCCCCACATCACGGCAGACTGTTGATAAAATCCCGGCATTGCCCCGTTCCCCAATTGTCGCGTATCCATTCCGCCCGCATCCGGGCCAGAGATTGCATTTCCCCGGCCAGCTTGCGGTCTTTCATCCAGTTTTCCTTGCGGTTATCGTTCTGCAACCCTTTCAGCGTCTTGGTATCCGACTTGCGGCTGTTGCAGGGGCCGCAGATCAGAATCCGGTTGGTGATATAGTTCTCCCCGCCCTGCGACTTGGGGCTGATATGATCCAAGTGAAAAAAGTCCGCCTCCAGCAGCCGCCCGCACCCGGCGCAGCCCACCAGCCCGTTGCGTTGCTGCGCCACGTTAAGAATACGGCGCATCAAAGCGTTGCTCAACTGCTGCCACGGTTCCGTAGGCCGGGGACGGCGCAGATTCAGCGCCGGAGCCGCCACTTCGTTATCATCAGTGCGGGCCGGAAACTCCTCGCCCTTTTCTTTATTGTCAATCAGGGTAAGCCCGTATTCGGTGAACCGCAACATCCCGTTTTCGTTGGGCTGCCCGTCCAATTGCGGGTCATCCACCAGAATACCGTACTCCCGCAGGCGGCTGGTAACTTTATCGTAGGCTTGCTCCCAAATGTCCATACCCACCCACTGCCGCCCCAGCCGCTCGGCGGCCACCGGCGTAGTGGCGCACCCGCAAAACGGATCCAGCACAATATCGCCGGGGTTGCTCGACGCCCGGATAAGCCGCTCATACAGGGCCAGCGGCTTCTGCGTAGGATAGCGAGTATACTCTTTATGCCATGACCGCAATGGCAGTATATCAGTCCAAATATCGTCCATAGGCATACCGGGATTTTCGTCCAAATACACTTTCAGCCGCGGGACTCCGTTCTTAGTCCAGAATATCCTATTGTCTGCCAGCAATCTTGCTATGCCAGCATCATCATACATCCAATGCCGACCGTTAGGCGCTGCAATGACCCCGCGCTCACCAAAGTTGCGGCTAGGCCCCGGGCCGGCGCCGGATAAATCTCCAGACATAAACCTGCGCCCGTCGGAGTCTTTATAGCGATAGTATTTTTGGACGTATTCCGGGTCTAATGGCTGGAAAATAGGATTCCAAGTTGATTCGGGGCCTTTGCGATAAAACAAAATGCTGTCGTGAACGCTGCCAAGCCCTTTGGCGTCGCTGTGGCTGGTAGTCCTGCGCCATACAATTTCAGACTTGAAATTCTTGGCGCCAAAAATCGAGTCCATCAAGGCTTTCGTCCAAGCGTGAGCCGTGTGGTCTATATGAACAAATATACTGCCGTCATCCCGCAGTATCCGGCGCATTTCCATCAGCCGGACGCCCAGCCAGCACAGAAAAGCGCCCATATCGTCGCCGTAGCCGCCGCGTGCGGCGTCAATCACCTTCCACGCCCCCGGCCAGTCATCCTGCATCTGGTCAATCCAGTCATCGTGATTTTCGGCCACGGCATTGCCCTTGCGGTCAAGCCCAAGAATGTCCTTGCGCCAAGTCCAGCGGTCATCATACCCCCCGGCGTCGCTGAAAAACCCCCGCTGTTTCTTAAAAGGCGGGTCGGTGGCGATGAGATGGACGCTTTCGCTATTCATCCGCCGCAGCGCAGCCAAATTGTCCCCATAATACAGCGTCCGGTTCTCAAAATTAGGCGTCCCCATCCTTACTCAATCCCGCCAAGAAAATGTAATAACCGCCAGTAAATCCACAAACCCGTCACACTCCCGGCTGCCCCGTCTACCCGCTAACCTGCCATACCCGCGCCCAACCCGTCATTCCCGCGAAGGCGGGAATGACGAAACTGCCGCCCGAATGACGAAACTACCCCAACTCCCCGGAAACATTAGTATGCACCGCCGCCTCCCGCACCTCGGCGGTCATCCGTTGCAGGCGGGGGCTGATGGACACCGGAAACGGCGGCGGGCGGCGCAGGCCCTTGAACCGGGCGGGCAGCAACGCAAACTCCTCGCGGAAGCGGTCGCGCAACTCGCCCGGCGCGACAGGGGGCGCGACACGGGCGCCGTCAATCATCACTTCCTGCAACAGCCCCACGGCGTCCACCGGCCCCGCCTCCTCCTCCAGCCCGATAATGTCCCCGGACAACTCGCCCGCCCCTGCGCCGGATTCCCGGCCGCCGTATTCGGAGTTGCCCGATGCCGAACTGCGCCGCCGGAAAATCTGCTTGGCCCCGGGCAAAGAAACCTTGCCTTCGCTCAACTTCATCACCGGCCGCCCGTCAAAGCAGGCCAGCTTGTAGACCATATCCGACCACGGCGCATCGGCGGACACCCCGGCCTTGGTGCCAACCCCGAACAGGTCTATGGGCGCCCCGGCCAGCGCCTCCAGTTCGTACTCGTCCAGCCCCCCGCTGACCAGCACCTTGACGTAATCCAGCCCCTCCGAGTCCAGCACCCGCCGCACTTGGCGGCTCAACTCGGCGTAGTCGCCGGAATCCAGCCGCACCGCAGTCAGCCGCCGCGTTTTATCCTCGGGGTACTCGGCCTCCAGCTCCTTGGCTACCGCCACGGCGTTCCAGGCCCCAGCCAGAGTGTCATAGGTGTCCAGCAACAACACCGTCCGGTCGGGAAAGGAACGGGCGTAGGCCCGGAAAGCGTCCAGCTCCGACGGAAAACTAGATATGAAAGAGTGGGCCATAGTGCCGGCGGGCGGTATGCCGTACTGACTGGCCGCCAGCACGTTGCTGGTCGAAGCGAACCCGGCGATGTAGCTGGCCCTTGCCATTTTCATCGCCGCGTCCGAACCCTGAGTGCGGCGCGAAGCGAAGTCGGCTATCCCCCGGCCCTGCGCCGCCCACACGCAACGGGCCGCCTTGGTGGCCAGCGAAGTTTGCAGGTTCATCTGGTTGATAACATAGGTTTCGGCCAGTTGCGCCTCAATAATCGGAGCGGTGATTTCCAAAACCGGCTCGTCGGCAAAAAACAGCCGCCCCTCGGGGACGGCCCGCACGCTGCCCGTAAACCGCACACCCCCCAGATAATCCAGAAAATCGGCAGTGAATATCCCCAGCGAATCAAGGTAGCCGATCGCCTCCCCCCCGAACCGCAGCCCCTCCAGATAATCCAGAACGTCATCAAGCCCGGCCGACACCAGATAGCCCCGGTTCGGCGGGTAGCTCCGCACCGTAAGGCTGAAAGTGGCCGGGGCATACATCCCCTGGCTGAAATAAGCCTGGGCCATAGTCAACTCATAAAGGTCGGTAAACAACCCCAGTTGCCCGTCGCCGTATGCCAAATTGGGCCTGCTCATAAGCCAAAAAGGCCACCACCCAGTGCCGGATTCCCCGTATTATGTTGCCGCCCCAAGATAGTGTCAACCAACGCCGGGCGAGCCGGGCGCCCGATACCGCCCCTTTCCTTACCTTGCCGCGCCAACCCAATTCGTGGGAAAATTCCGGTATGCTATCCGCAACGACTACGAAACCCGCCAACGCCCAACGCCCCCCTTCCGCCCAACGCGCCCCTTTTATCCAATGAACAACCGGCATCCCGAAAGGGAATCCCTGTTGAGCATCGGGCGCAAGTGGCTGCCGTGGTGCATGGCCTTGATTTTCGCCATAACCATCGGCTGGACGGCGCTGGTGGCCTGGCACGAAATCCGGTACGGAATGCATGAAAACGCCGCCAAACTCGCCGTCGCCATCGGCAAAGACGCCGCAGCAACCCAACCCCTGATAGTGGTGTATGCTATATTCACCGTAACAATTCTGGACCTGTCAGGAGGAGGCATAGTGGTAACTTACAGATACCTGAGCGACAAATTCATCGAACCTCAACGAAAGAAAATCCGCAAAGAGGGCGAAACCGCAAGGCAAATCCTGTGGGAAGCGTGGAACAACCGCCGCGAGGAAGCCGAAAAGAACGGCGCCCCTTTCGACGAACCCCCGCCGGGACGCTAACCGCCATCCCCTGCGCCGCCGCCCCTGCATCGCCGCATTGATTCGCCGCCCGCTCCGTGGCACAATCAGTCTATCAGGAGGGCCGCCATGACTACTGAAGCCGCTTACACCGATCGCTATGGACTGCCGCTTACCACCAACTCCCAGACCGCCATGGCCCATTACGCCGAGGGGCTGGACTTGGCCCTGTCGCAGAATTTCGGGGCCGAGGAAGCCTTTGACCGCGCCGCCGAAGCCGACGACGGGTTTGCCCTAGCCTACGCCGGACGGGCCTTTATGGAATTTATCCGCATCGCCGTGCCGGAAGCCAAGGCCAGCGCCGAGAAAGCCGTCAAGCTGTCCCCGGGACTGACCCGCCGGGAACGGGGCCACGTGGACGTGGTATCCAAGTTCGTCAACGGGCAGAATCACGCCGCCACCGCCGCCGCCCAAGAACACATCAAAGAGTTTCCGCTGGATTCAATGCTGTTGCGCCTGACCCAGCGGCTCTACATCCAGGGCTGCGTTGGCGCCGGCATCGCCGACTATCCGCCCCGCTTCTACCAGCTTATGACCGAGGCCGCCCCGGCCTACGGCGATGACTGGGCCTTTATGGGCCAGTACGCCTGGGCCAACCACGAGGTGGGCAAGATGGCCGAGGGCCTAAGCCTAGCCGAGCGGTCGCTGGCCCTCCACCCGGCCAACGCCGTCGCCGCCCACTCCGTGGCCCACGTGTTTTATGAACTGAGCCAAAACGACGAAGGTTCAGCCTTCCTAGGCGGCTGGCTGGACGACTACGACCGCCGCTCCAGCTACCGGGTGCATCTGTCTTGGCATCAAGCCCTGTTCGAGCTGGCCCTTGGCCGCTACAACCAGGCTTTGACTTGGTACGAACAAGACATCCGCCCGTCGGTGCAGGAAAAAAAGTACGCAGCCCTAGCCGACAGTGCCTCGCTGGTCTGGCGGATGCGCATTTACGGCGACACCGCCCCCCAAGCGCCGTGGAGCGAGCTGGTGGAGCTGGCCGCCCCTGCCGCCGCCCGGCCGGGGCCGTCCTTCCGCGCCGCCCACGCCGCCCTTGCCTTCACCGCCGCCGGCGACGATGAATCCTACGGCAAGCTGGTAGACGGCCTGCAAGCTATGGCCGACTCCGGCGACGCCTGCGCCCTAGAGGCCACCCTGCCGCTTATCAAGGGCATCGGCGCCTTCGGACGCGGCGACTATGCCGAAGCGGTTCAACTGATGGAGCCGGTATACCCCCAGCTTACCCGCGTCGGCGGCAGCCACGCCCAACGGCTGGTCTTCGAGGACACCCTGCTGGAAGCCTATCTCCGCGCCGAGGAGTTCGACAAGGCCACCGCAATGCTCCAAGAACGCCTGGCCCGCCGCGACTCCCCCCGTGAGCGTTTCTGGCTGGCCCGCGCCCAGCTAGGCCAAGGCAACCAGACCCAGGCCCAAGACAACCTAACCCAAGTAAAGCAAACCTGGCCCCAAGCCGACACCCACACCCCCGAATACTCCCGCCTCCAAGGGCTGGCCGCAACCTAACCCCCGCAACGCCAACCCGGGCGCGCCACCATCAGGGGCGGGCATCCAACCCGCCCCCTTAGCCTTGTTCCCCCAGTTCAGCCCAAAGGCAAGCAATCTGCGATATACGAAAGTCCGGCAACCCCTCCTCACCCACTAAGGCAATCAAAAAGCGGTACAACATCTCACCGCCCCCACACCACCGCCCCATCGATAACCGTCATCACCGCCCTAATCCCCGGCAACCCTCCATGCTCCACGGCCAGCGGGTCGGCGTCCACCAGCACCATATCGGCCAACATACCGGGAACGATAGCCCCTTTCTCCCCGGCCAGCCCTTCCGCCACGGCCCCGGCGGTAGTGTACATCCGCAGCGCCGTTGCGACGTCCACCGCCTGCCCGTCCCCCGCGCCGTCGCCCGACAGCCTTTCGCCATCCCCGGCGCGGCGAGTGACGGCGCCGTATATCGCAGGCCACGGATTGGGGTCTATAACCGGCGCGTCGGAGCCAAAAGCAACGGCCACCCCGGCGCGATGCAAAGCCCCCGCCGGATACAGATGCGGCAGCAGCCGCGGCGCCACATTCCGGCGGTACGCCGCGCCGTTATGGTAAATAAAGCCGGGCTGCGTCACCACCGCCGCCCCCGACCGGCGCACCGCGTCAACCAAAGACGCCCCCCCCTCGGCGCAATGCTCAATCCGGTCGGCAACAGCAACCCCCGCCCTATCCGGCGAATGGTTAGTAGGACGGGAACGTTCCCGCCAATCCGTGCGCCGCTGCGACGCCAACACATCCGCAGCAACGGCGATAGCCTCCTCCTCGACGCAGTGCAAGGCCACCGGAAAACCCCGCCGGTGCGCCCCAGCCACCAGCCGCGCCAACTCCGCAGCCGACGGATGCAACGCCCCTGCCGTCAGCGTGAGCATTATCTTGGCGTGGCCCAGCCGCAGCCAATTATCCCCCGAACCGAAAGACAGCCCGGCGGCGGCCAGCTCATCCAGCCGTTCCATCCCGGCGAACATAGTAATCCGGCAGGACAGCACGCCATCGGCCTGCAAGCGCCGGAAAGCCCGCCACCGCTCGATGCCGTTGTCTGCGCCCGCATCCTGCACCGAGGTTATGCCGTAGCCGCCCAGCAGTTGACCGGCGGCCCGCATCCCGTCCTCAAACTCCTGCGGACTGCGGGTATTGCCCAATCGTTGGCGCAGAAAAGAGCGCAACTCGAACAGCGTTCCCGTAGGCTCGCCGCTAACCGGGTCGCGCTCAATCACGCCGCCCGGCGGGTCGGGCGTTTCCCGGTGAATACCGGCTAAGTCCAGCGCCCGGCTGTTAAGAGCCGCGGCGTGGCCGCTGCGATGCTCCAGCCAGACCGGATGCCCCGGCGCGGCGGCGTCCAGCTCCCAGCGGTTAGGATGACGCCCTTCGCACATCCGCCGCTCATCATACCCATAACCGCGCACCCAAGCCCCGGCAGGCAAGCCTGCCGCCCACTGCCGCACCGCCGCCTGCAACGCCGCAACGGACGTCACGCCCCCGCCGGACAACCCCCCAGCCCCGCAATCCAAATCCTGAAGCCGCCGCCCCAACCCCGGCAGATGGCAATGGGCATCGTTAAACCCGGGCAGCAACGCCAACCCCTGGCAGTCAATAACCTGCGTCCGCCCCACCCATCGCTTGTCATTCTGAGCAAAGCGAATATCACTCCGGGCAAAGTGAATGTCACCCTGAGCAAAGCGAATGTCACCCTGAGCAAAGCGAATGTCATCCTGAGCAAAGCACCTGTCATTCTGAGCGAAGCGAAGAATCTCACCATTGCCGCCCACCGCCGCGATGCGCCCCCCGGCAACCGCCACGGCATCGGCGCGAGGGCAAGACTGCCCCAGCGTAAGCACATTGGCGTTAAGCAGAATCAAGCTAACGTTCATTCAAGAATAGCCATTGGACAAGGCGATGCGTCATCCCCGCGAAATCCGAAATCCGCGGGCAACACCAAAAACGCCCCCCAACGCCCCCGCCCCCGCCTACCCCTTCGGCGCGAAAGGTAAGGAAACGAAGGCCGCATCGTGTTGCTCATCAGCATGATAGGAGCTTCGCACCAGCGGCCCCGAAGCCACGTGCTTGAAGCCCATTTCCAGCCCGGCAACCCGCAGTTGCTCGAACTCCGCCGGGGTATAGAAGCGGTCTATGGCGATGTGCTTGGCCGACGGGCGCAGATATTGCCCGATGGTCAGCAGGTCGCAGTCAACGCCCCGCAGGTCGCCCATCGTCGCCAGCACCTCCTCCGCCGTTTCGCCCATCCCGACGATGATACCCGACTTGGTGACCGTCGCCGGGTCAATTTCCTTGGCCTTTGCCAGCAACTCCAGCGACAGGTTATAGTTGCCCTTGGGCCGTACCCGCGGGAAAATTCGGACAGTAGACTCGATGTTATGGTTCAGCACCGCCGGGCCAGCCTCGATAACCCGCCGCAAGGCCGCCCAGTTGCCCGCAAAGTCGGGAATCAGCACCTCAACCCTACAATCCGGCATCAGTTCGCGTATCCGGTTGATACACGCCGCGAAAATGTGCGCCCCCCCGTCCGGCAAGTCATCGCGGTTCACCGACGTTATGACGCAGTAGCGCAGGTTCATCGCCCGCACCGTTTCGGCCAGCCGCTTAGGTTCCTGCAAATCTATCCCCAGCGGCCGGCCGGTAGTCACCGCGCAGTAATGGCAACGCCGGGTGCAGATGTCGCCCAGAATCATAAACGTGGCCGTCCCGCGCCCCCAGCACTCGCCGATGTTCGGGCAGTGCGCCTCCTCGCAAACAGTATGCAACTCTTGACTCCGCATCAGTTCCTTGAGCTGCATATAGCGCGGGCTGCCGGGCATCTGCACCTTCAACCATTCAGGAAGCCGGGGCCGCAGTTCGACAGTGTTCTTAGGCTGGGTCATCGAGTTCCCCCGAAAGCCGGTTGAATAGGAATCCGGCGGATAACGCCTTTGGGCTATTATAGCAACTGCACCAGCCGGGGCGTCACGCGGCACTTCTCGGCGGTTATGATGGCGTCTATATCCGCGGCCGCCTGTCGCAGCCCCCCGTTTTCGTTGACCACCCGGTAATCGTATTCGTGAATCCGCGAAAGTTCCCCTTCCGCCGTTTTCAGACGCCGCTCCAGTTCCGCCGCCGGTTCGGTCATACGCCCTTGCAGCCGTTGCCGCAGTTCGTCCAGCGACGGCGGAATCAGGAAAATCAGCAACGTCTCCGGGGCCATCCGGCGGATGGTGGCCGCGCCCTGCACGTCGATTTTCAGGATAACATCCCGGCCCGAGCGCAGAGCGTCCCGCGCCTGGCTGCGCGGCACGCCGTACCAGCGGCCGTACACCTCGGCGCACTCCAGAAATTCATCGCGCTCCCGCATCCGCTCAAAAGCCCCGGGCGCAAGAAAAACATAATCCACCCCGTCCCGCTCGCCGGGACGCATAGGCCGCGTGGTGGCCGTCACCGCAAAATGCCACGGACGCTCCAGTTTCCGCAGTTCGTCCAGCACCGCATCCTTGCCCACGCCCGACGGCCCGGAAAGCACAACCAGCAACGGCGGCGAAGGCCCGGATTCCGGTATGCGCGAATCCAAAAGAACGCCCCCCACCCTAACCCTGCCCCGCCGGGGCAGAGAAATCTGGAGAACCATCCCCCGAAGCGGCAGGGGCATTTGCCGACAAACCTTCCAATTCCCTCCCCTTCCGGGGGAGGGTTAGGGTGGGGTCGTTCACCAGCCTGTCCAAATCATCCCAAAACCCGGGATATGACACCGAAGCATCAGCCGCGCCGTGGATTAGCGTTTCCCCCTCTGCCAGCAGCCCGCAGACCGCCATCGCCATCGCCAGCCGGTGGTCGCCGTGCGACTGGCAGGCCGCGCCCCGCAGCCGTCCCGTTCCCCGTATCACCATCCCGTCCTCCCGGGCCTCGATGCTGGCCCCCAGGCGCGACAGCTCCCCCACCGTAGTGGCGATGCGGTCGGATTCCTTGACCCGCAGCTCGGCGGCGTCACGGATGACGGTTTCCCCCTCAGCGAAACAGGCTGCCACCGCCAGAACCGGAACCTCGTCCAAGATACGCGGAATCATATCCCCCCCGATTTCCGTTCCGCGCAGTTGCCCCGAAGTTACCAGCACATCGGCCACCGGCTCGCCCCCCTCCGTGCGCTCGTCCACCAGTTGCAGGCTGTCGCCCGCCCCCATCGCCCGCAGCGCGTCTATGATTCCGGTACGGCTGGGGTTCAGCCCCACGCCGCGCACCAGCACTCGCGCCCACGGATGGCACAGCCCGGCCACAATCCAGAACGCCGCCGAACTGATGTCCCCCGGCACCGAAATATCCACCGCCCGCAACGGCCCCGGCCGCAACGCCAAATCCAGCCCATCGGCATCCACCCTTGCCCCCATAGCCGTGACCATCCGCTCGGTATGATCCCGCGACAGCGCCGGCTGCCGAATCACCGTATCCCCGTCCGCCGACAGCCCGGCCAGCAGGATACAGGACTTCACCTGAGCGCTCGCCACCGGCAAATCGTATTCGATGCCCCGCAGTGCCCCGCCGCGAATCGCCAGCGGCGCCAGCGCCCCGTCCTGTCGCCCCATCACCTGCGCCCCCATCCGCCGCAGCGGCTCAACAATGCGCCCCATCGGGCGGGAGCGCAACGAAGCGTCGCCCGTAAGCACCGACAAAAACGGCTGCGCCGCCAATAACCCCGAAAGCAGCCGCATCGAAGTGCCGCTGTTCCCCGCGTCCAGAATATCCGCCGCCTCCTCCAGCACCGGCCCCCTACCCACAACCCCAGCCGTCCACCCCACCCCGGCATCCGCCCCCTGCCCTGCCCCCGTACCCCCCAACCCTGCTGCGTCGGTATCCGCCCCCCCAGACCCTGCCAAAGGCCCGCCGCTAATATCCACGCCCATACCCCGCAAACAGCCCAGGGTAGACATCACATCCGCCCCATCAGACAGCCCGGTAACCCGCGCCTCCCCATAAGCCATAGCATTCAGGATAAGAGCGCGGTGCGAAATGGACTTATCCCCCGGCACCGCCAACTCCCCCCCCAACCTCTCCGGCCTAGTAACAGCACGCACCAACAAATCAGCCGCCATAACCCTCTCTAAAATATGAGTGTTGATGTTGAGAATTAAGCAAAAATATCCTCAACCGTCTTGTATATCAGCCTATTTGTAGAATCAAGAGCGTGGAGTGAAAATCCTGCGAGCTAACCGCGTTATCAAGACGAATACCATTCCTATCCAGCCAATGTAAAAGGTGACGACAATAGCTACAGCCATCAGTCGAGAATTTTCGCTCCCCAAGATAATCATAGTTCCGGCATATCCAAATATGGCGGTCAAGCTACTGGCAACAGTGGCAAGCAGATTCTTGTCAGCCTTTGACAACGTCTCAAATACTACTACGAACAAGATGCTGGCCGCTACCAATAGCAAAGCCGTTCCTATACCATCCCTAGTCCAATCGCTTTCAGACGGGAGTACCTCGCGAATGACCAGCAGACCTATACCCAAGCAGGCCATCCCGGCTACCCAGACCCACGCGAATACTATCCAGTCGGTGCGATTCAACTGGATTTCCTATTTTCCACCGCCAGAGTCGCCCCCGGTGGCCTGCCATATAATTCTTATCCCCCATACTGTAGTTATCGCGGACAGGATTCCCGACGGAACAATCACCGCCGCCACAAAAATAATCCCCCCTTCCCTCAAAGCCAGTTTGACCGAATCATTAACCGCCGGAATGAAAAAGAACACCACCGCAGTAATTCCGCTGGTCAAGGCAAGCGAAAAGACAACGAAAATGACCCGCCAAGCGGTGCGATATTTCCCGTTCAGCGCAGGTATAGGATTTGGCACAGTCAGAGCCATAATCAAACTCCTTGTCCGCTCCCCGGCATCAGGAACTTACCTTAATCCCCCGGCAAACCCCCGCCAACCAATTACGTCAAACGCCCCGGAAACGCGGTTCTACTTCCGCCGCCGTTCCCCATCCTTGCCCCCGAAAAACCGCCGTTGCGCCTCCATCCCCTTGCGGCCCAGCAGCATCTCCCCCATTGACTCGGAAAAGCTCGGTATCTCCGGCGCATTGCGTTGCGCCCGGCCGCCCGGCGCCACCGCCCCGGACAGCCAGCGTTCCCGCTCCTCCGAAGCGTGCTGGAAAAGCTCCTCCATCGCCTCCGGGTCAGGCCCCGTTTCGTCCTTCAACTGGTTGCGTATTTCGTACAGTTCCCGGATGTACGTATCAATCCAGCTTACGATATGCTCCCGGTTGGTGATGGAAATATCCCGATGCATAATCACATCGCCCGAGGCCAGCCGCGACAAATCGCGGAAACCCGACGACGCCAGTTGCGCGATGTCGTCCCAGTTGGCGCTCTTGGAAACCGTCTGCATCAGCGCCACCGACATCATAAAAGGCAAGTGACTGACCGCCGCCACAAAGCTGTCGTGTTCCTCGGCGCTAATAAAAAACGGCTTGGCGCCCACGGCCTCCGCCATTGTTGTGACCGCCGAAACCGCCTGCTGCTTGGTGTCGGCGTTAGGAACGACGCAGTAGGCTTTGCCGCTGAACAGCCCCGGGTCGGCGTGTTCCGGCCCGGCGGTTTCCCGTCCCGCCATCGGATGCCCCCCAACGTACTGCACCCGCCCTGGCAAAAGCTCCGCCGCCCACTCAGCGACCACCCGCTTGGAGCTGCCCACATCGGTCACCACCACATCCTCCTGCAACTGCGGGCCGATGGTTTCCATCAAGTCGCGCATCGCCATCACTGGCGTAGCCAGCACCACCACGTCGGCCCCCTCAATGACCGGCTGAATCCGCCCCTCCACCTTATGAAAAGCGCCCCGCTTCTGCGCCCCGTTGCGGGCATGGCTGTCATAGTCCGTCCCCGCCAGCTCCAGGTTACGCAAATCCGACTCCCGCAGCGCCAGCGCCAGCGAGGTTCCAATCAAGCCAGTGCCGATAATCGCTATCTTAGCCAAAGCGGTTCCTCCTCAGCTTGTCGAAAGGCCCGCCCCTATCCGCCGCGGGCATCTCCGTTGAGCCGCCGCTCCCCACCCGGGGGCCAACGGCATAAAGCACCATTAAAACCCCATTCTACAACATCCCGCCCCCCGCAACACCCCACCCCCGCCACAGGTATTCTTAACGTGCGCCGGAATTGCCGTTGTGATTCCGCCCCGCCCCGTCATTCGCCCCCCGCCGCCCGCAATTCCGGCCCCCTGCCATTCGCCGCCCCGCCATCCGCAATTCTCTATCGCAGAGGATCTACCGTAGGGGCGCACAGCCGTGTGCCCTCGCCCCCTCGAACACGTCCACCCACCGCCCAACTACAGACGATCCCGCCCCTAAAGGCCCGCCAAAGCAACCTCCGCAATGTCGGTGCGAACAACTTTCCCATAAGGCTGCCGCTCGCGGCACAAGCCAGCCGCCAGCAATATATCATGCAAATTTTCGTACTCCGGCCGCCCCAGCACCGGGCTGTCCGGCCATTGCCCCTGCCCCTGGTAACGGGCAATCGAAGCCGCCAGCACCTCAACCGACGTATCCGGGAAAAACCCCGCCACCGCCCCAGCAACATCCCTTGAGTCGGCAGACGAAAGCCATCGAAGCGCCCGGGCAAACCCCAGAGTAAACCGGGCCGCCGTTTCCGGCTGCGTTTCCAAAAATCGGTGAGTCGCGGCGAAAGAGCTGTACGCCAGAGGCCCGTTTTCCGGCCCCAGAGCCGCCAGCAGATGCCCCGCGCCGTCGGCGATTAACTGCTGTACCACCGGCTCCGCCACATGAACATACTCGGCCCGGCCCTCCCGAAAGGCGGCCACCGCATCGTCCAGCGACAGCCCGGTCAGCAGCTCCAGCTCCGAAAGTTCGATACCATGGCGGCGCAGCGCATACTGAAAAGAAGCCCAGGGCATAGGCGAAAACCCCACCGGAATAACCCGCCTGCCCCGCAGCGACTCCCAGGCAAAGGTTTCTTGAGGCTGGCGGCCCAAGATAAAAAACCCGTCCCGCGAGTTTATCTTGGCGAAATGCAACGGCACCGTTTCCGCGCCCCAATCCGACGCGATGATAGAGCGCATTATCCCGCTCTGCACAATATCCGCCGCCCCATTATGCAGGGCGCTCAACGGATGCGGAAACCGGGGCGGGCAAGTGCTGAACTCCACATCCAGCCCCTCCCGCTCCAGAAACCCCCCGGCCACCGAAACATAGATCGGCGTATAAAAAATCGAGCGCCAAGTCTCCATCAACCGCAAGGAATGCCGCAAGCCGGAAGCCATAAATCCTCCCTATTAACCGCGCAAGTAGCCGTCCGTCATTGCCGTCTGTCATTCTGAGCAAAGCGAAGAATCCCCCCTTGGGCAGCAAGACCCTTTCCCCCACCCGCCAACCCAACAAGGCAAACCAAAGCCTAACGCGCCCTAACCTTTTCAATCACCTCAACAAGCCGGTATCCATAAAGCGAAGCGTCTTGCGGCACCTCCTCCCCCTCCGGCCATAGCTCGTACTGCTCCATGGAAATCCGGTAGCGGTAGCCCGGCTGGTGGTCGAACCCGTCAATCTCTTGGTAAAAAAGCTCGCCGTCCACCACCAAACAGCTTTGGGGCGCCACCCCAACGCACGGCTCCCGCTCCGGCCCGACGCTAACCTCCAGCACTACGCCGCCGCCCGCCGCCGCGCCGCCGCCCATCCCCGCCCCGCCGTCCCCCCCCGCCCCGGAGCAGCCAAACGCCAGCATAGTAGACAACGCAAGGATTAACTGCCAGATGATTGCCACGCCAACCCCCTATGATACCAAGCGATTGCGCCCCGCTACTCCTCCAAGAAAGGCAGCAGCGCCCCTAGAAACCCCTCCGGGTCCTCCACCTGCGGGATATGGCCGATGCCCGGCAGAATCACCTTGCGGGCGTTCACGATATTGTTGTGCAGCAACTCCTCGCCGTCGCGCAGGCGGTCAATCTCGCCGTACAGCACCATCGTCGCCGACGCCTTAATCAGCGGCAGCCGCGACATAATATCGTACCAGGCCAGCGACTCCATCAGGTTGCGAACCCAAAGCCCCGCCTTGGCCCGGCTGTCGTTGTTCTTGTCCAGCCATTCCTCCGTCGGATGGGCAAAAGTAGTGGCGTCCTGCAATTCTTGGAGTGTGCGCGGCTTGGGCATACCGTCGCCGTCATATTGGGCCAGCGTGTCGGCCAGCCGCTCCTTGGCGGTAAAGGCGTTCCAGACCGGCGCCCCCACCAGCGTCAGCTTGTCCACCCGGTCGGGAAAGCTGGCCGCCGTTTCCGTAGCCAGCACCGCGCCCACCGAATTGCCCACCACGTGCGCCCTATGAATGTTCAGCACCTGGCACGCCTCGTCCAGAGCGCGGGCGTAGTCCGGCAAGTTGAAGTGCCGCCGCGGCTTGTCCGAATCCCCATGCCCCAGCATATCGAAGGCATAGACCGTGTAGTTCCGGCTGATGGCGTCAATCACGTATTCCCAAGTCCAGACCGAGGTTCCCAGCGGGTGCAACAGCACCACCGGATAACCCGCCCCCTTCTTGACGAAGTGCATATTCCCCTCGGGAGTAGGAACGCTGTCGGTAAGGTCGCGCCGAACAAACAAAGCCATGATGCCTCCTCTAGCGAAACGCGGCGTTCAGAATCTGTAACCGTTACGCTGCTGTGTAACCGTTACGCTATGGTAGCATTATACCGCGCCCCGCGCATTCCCTGATTTCCGCCCACCCCCTTTCGGAGTGAAGCATGGCCGCCCCCGACTACTACAACCTCCTAGGCATTGCCCGCAACGCCAGCGAAGAGGAAATACGCCGCGCTTTCCGCCGCAAGGCGATGGAGTACCACCCCGACCGCAACAAAAACCCCAACGCCGAGGAAAAATTCAAGGAAATCAACCAAGCCTACCAAGTCCTTTCCGACTCTGAGAAGCGCTCAAACTACGACCGGGAGCGCCCCCCCGCCAACCCCGCCCGCCCCCCCGGAAACGCCGCCGCCAACGACCGCGAACCCCCCTACGGCAACGCAAGAGAATCGGGAACCCGTCGAAACTTCCGCGGCAGGTCTCAAGAACGCCAAAGCCGCCGGACAGAAAACCCCACCGGCAACCGCGCCGGATTCGAGCATCCCTTCGGCAACCCCCGCCACGACGCCAAACAAACAACCCGCCAAGAACAGGAACGCCAATCCCGCCAAGAGCAAGAGGAATCGGAACGCCAATCCCGCCGCGCCCAAGAAGACCACGACCGCCAAACCCGCCTAGATCAGGAAGAACAGGAACGCCAAACAAGGCGCATCCAAGAAGAGCAGGAACGCCAAGAACGCCGAACCTTCGAGGAACAAGAGCGCGAAGAGCGCCTAAGCCAAGAAGTCCAAAAGCTATGGGCAAACTACGAATCCGAGCGTAAATCCCGCCGAGCCCAAGAAGACCACGCCCGCCAATCCCGCCTAAAGCAGGAAGAACAGGAACGCCAATCCCGCCGCGCCGAGGAAAACCGCGACCGCCAAACCCGCCTAGAGCAAGAGGAACAGGAACGCCAAGCTCGCCGCGCCGAGGAAAACCGCGACCGCCAAACCCGCCTAGAGCAGGAAGAACAGGAACGCCAAGCCCGCCGCGCCGCGGAAGACCGCGACCGCCAAGCCCGCCTAAAGCAGGAAAAACAAGAGCGCCAAACCCGCCTAGAGCAAGAGGAATTGGAACGCCAAGCCCACCGCGCCGAAGAAGACCGCCAACGGCAAGCCCGCCAAGAGCAGGAAGAACAGGAACGCCAAGCCCGCAACGCCGAGGAAGACTGCCAGCGTCAAGAGCGCCTGAAACAGGAAGAACAAGAGCGCCGGGCCCGCCGGGCCCAAGAAGAACAGGAACGCTGGACACGCTTAACCGAAGAAGACCGCCTACGCCAAGAGCGGGAAATACGGCAACGCCGGGCCGCCTTAACCACGACTGAATCCCGCCCCCTCTCCAACCGCATCCGCTCCCGCCTCCGCAAAGTATTCGGCATTATGCGATAATGAGCCACCCCCCAAGAAAACCGCCCAATCCCCACCCCCGCTTGTAATTCTAGTTGCCTGCAATTCTAGCCGCCTGTCATTCTGGCAACCTGTCATTCTGGCCGCCTGTCATTCTGAGCAAAGCGAAGAATCCCGCCTTGGGCGTCCAGACCCTCCGCTTCGCTCAAGGTGGCAAAGGAAATTTCGCAATCAGCCCGATACTGCCAACAGTCCCCCCGCTACTACCTCTCCGGGCAACCGCCATTCCCGCGAAAGCGGGAATCCAGAGCATCCCGCCCAAGCCAATTCCCCAAAGGCAAGGCCGTATGAATTCCCGCCTTCACCGGAATGACCGCGGAGCGCAGGACAACGATTATGATACTGGTCGCGGTGCAACCCGCTACCACCCCCGCGCTCAACCGCCATTCCCGCGAAAGCGGGAATCCAGAGCATCCCGCCCCAAGCCAATTCCCCAAAGGCAAGGCCGTATGCATTCCCGCGAAGGCGGGAATGCCAGCGGAGCGCAAGGAAACGGTTATGCTACTGCCAGCAATCAACCCGCTACCACCCCCGCGCTCAACCGCCATTCCCGCGAAAGCGGGAATCCAGAGCATCCCGCCCCAAACCAACCTTCCAAAAGCAAGGCCGTATAGATTCCCACCTTCCCGAGGAATGCCAGCGGAGCGCAAGGAAACGGTTATGCTACTGCCAGCAGTCCCCCCGCTACCATCCCCGCGCTCAACCGTCATTCCCGCGAAAGCGGGAATCCAGACCACCCCGCCCCAAGCCAATTCCCCAAAGGCAAGGCCGCATAGATTCCCGCCTTCGCGATAATGACGGCGTAGCTCGTGGAAACGGTTATGCTACTGCCAGCAGTCCCCCCGCTACCGCCCCCGCGCTCAACCGTCATTCCCGCGAAAGCGGGAATCCAGACCACCCCGTCCCAAGCCAATTCTCCAAAAGCAAGGCCGTATAGATTCCCGCCTTAGCGGGAATGCCAGCGGAGCGCAAAAACGGTTATGACACTGCGGGGCATCCCCCCGAAAAAATCTCGCCCCCGCCATTCTGATGACACTTCCCCCTTGCCAACCCTGAACACACCCCCCTAACATAATACCTGTAAACCCCAAACAACCGGCCAGCCCGCAAACCGCCCCCAACCCGGCCGCCAACCCAAAATGGTGCCAAATGGTGCTAAATGGCGCCGAAACAAAAAAATTCCCAACCCCGGAGCGAAAAGAAATCTCCCCATCCCCCCGGTTTGACCTTTACCCGTCCGTATGCCAGAATCAAGCTGCCTAGGAGCGACGGCGGAACACCGCAAGGGCCGCAGAGGGAGCAACGTGCGAGAACCCATCTGGAGCAGAGACCGCCTGCGCCGTCTGGTCAACCGGGAGATCGGCGACTACCGCATTATTGTCGTTTCCAACCGCCAGCCCTACGTCCACGAGCTGGTTGACGGCGACCTGCGCGTCACCACCCCGGCCGGCGGCGTCACCACCGCCATTGACCCCCTCATGCAGGAATGCGCCGGCACCTGGATCGCCCACGGCGGCGGCGCCGGCGACTACCTGGCCGTAGACGACAAAAACCGGGTCATGGTTCCCCCCGACGACCCCTCATACACCCTCCGCCTCCTCTGGCTGACCGACGAGCAGCAACAGGGCTACTACTACGGCGTTTCCAACGAGGGGCTTTGGCCCCTTTGCCACAACGCCTTTATCGAACCCACCTTCGAGCAGTCCGACTGGGAAACCTACGTCGCAGTCAACCGCGCCTTTGCCCGCCAAGTCACCGAGGAAATCGCCGGCCGCCCCGCCGCCGTTTTCATTCAGGATTACCACCTAGCCCTGCTGCCCCGTTTCCTCCGCGACTCCGACCCCGACGTCATTACCGCCCAGTTCTGGCACATCCCTTGGCCCAACTACGAAATTTTCCGCATCTGCCCCTGGCAGGACGAACTGCTGGACGGATTGCTCGGCAACGATATGCTCGGCTTTCACCTCGGCGACCATTGCGACAACTTTATGGAAGCCGCCTCCCGCATCCTCGGCGCCCGCGTCAACCAAGAATACAGCCTAGTCTACCACCGCGACGACTCCACCCTAGTTCGCCCCGTTCCCATCAGCGTAGACTTCCACCAACTGGAAACCGAAGCCCAAACCCCCGAAGTAGCCAGCGAAATGGAGCGGCTCACCGCCGAATGGGGCCTCCAGGACCGCATAGTCGGCTTGGGCATTGACCGCATTGACTACACCAAAGGCATCCCCCACCGCATCCGCGCCATCGGCCGTTTCTTGGAGCGCAACCCGCAATACATCGGCAAAATAGTCTTTATCCAGGCCGGCGTCATGAGCCGCACCAACATCATCGCCTATCAGCAACTATCCGACCAGATTGAACGCCTGCTCGACGACGTAAACAGCCGCTTCGCCACCGACAACTGGCAGCCCATAATGTATATGCCCACCGACCTGCCCCATTTGACGCTCATGGCCCTGCGCCGCCTAGCCCGCTTCTGCGTAGTAAGCTCGCTCCACGACGGAATGAATCTGGTCGCCAAGGAATACGTCGCCAGCCGGTTCGACCACGACGGCGTCCTCATCCTAAGCCCCTTCACCGGCGCCGCCCTAGAGCTAACCGACGCCCTAATCGCCAACCCCTACGACATAGAGCGCTTCGCCGGAGCCATCCTCCAGGCCGTAGAAATGCCCCGCCGCGAGCGGCAAGTCCGAATGGCGAATATGCGTGCCGTAGTCCAAGAAAACAACATCTACAAATGGGCCGCCCGCTCCCTAGTAGATATGATGCAAGTAGGCCGCCGCGCCCGCCGCCCCATCCGAAGCACCTAACCCGCCCAATAATTCCCCTAATGTTTCGTAATTCCAGCCAACCCCATCATCCCCGCGAACCCGGCCATCCCCGCAAACCCCGTCATTCCCGCGAAAGCGGGAATCCAGCCGTCTCGCCAAAAGTCAACTTTGTCATTCCAGCGAACCCGGCCATTCCAACGAACCCCATCACCCCCGCGAACCCGGCCATCCCCGCGAACCCCGTCATTCCCGCGAAAGCGGGAATCCAGCCGTCTCGCCAAAAGTCAACTTTCCCGATACCGCCAGTCTATGCATCACCGCTTTTGCGGAAATGATGGGCGGAAAGCGCAATCTGAAATGCCCCACCTGCTAAACATCTGGCCGTCAATCACCGCCCGCCTCCTGAAAAAACCGGAGAACGGGCGCATCCTAGCGCTCTTCGACTACGACGGCACCCTAACCCCCATAGCGGCCCGCCCCGAGGACGCCCTACTCCCCCCCGAAACGCAACAGCAACTGACCGCCCTAGCGGCCCACCCCCGCTGCATCGTCGGCATTGTAAGCGGCCGCAGCCTAGCCGACCTTACCGCCCTAGCCGACATCCCCAACCTGATCTACGCCGGCAACCACGGAATGGAAATTCGCGGCCCCGGCCTGAATTTCACCCACCCCGACGCCATAACCGCCCGCGCCGCCCTAGAGCGGACGCAATCAACCCTAGCCGCCGCCCTGTCCCACATCCCCGGCATCATCATCGAAGACAAGGGCCTAACCCTAACCGTCCACTACCGCGCCCCCGTCAACGCCGCCCCCGACAACCAACGCCAAGCCCTAACCCGCGAAGTAGACGCCGCCGTAACATCCGCCGCCGCCCATTACGTCGAAACCGGCCAACTCCGCCTAACCCGCGGCAAAATGGTGCTGGAAGTGCGCCCCGCCATCCCCTGGGACAAAGGCAAGGCCATCGAAAAAATCCGCGAAAACTACAACGACCGCCCCATCCCCCTATATTTCGGCGACGACCGCACCGACGAAGACGGCTTCCGCGCCGTACAGCAAATGGGCGGCCTAGCAGTATTCGTAGGCCCACCCCGTCAAAGCACCACAGCCCTACACCAGCTAGAATCCCCCAAAGAAGTATCCCAAACCCTGCGCCTGCTACTAGAGGAACTCTAACGCCACAGACCCCTTTCAATACCAGGCATAGCCGTCTGAATCAGGATTTTCAGGATTAAAGGATTCGCTGGATAGGCGAAATCCTGAAAATCCTCTAATCCGGTAAATCCTGATTCAGACAATTCCATCCATCCATCCAAACCCCCTAAACCCGAAAACCCTGATTCAGACAAAAATGAGACGATAACCCCGTCAGCGGTCGCGCTCCATTTCCCCCACCTTGTCAATCCGCCGCTGGAACCGCGCCTCCGGCATATAATCCGCCCCCAAGAACGCCGCGATTACCTCTTTCGCCGTTTCGATGCCGATAACCCGCCCGCCCAGGCAGATAACGTTCATATTGTTATGCTCCACCCCCTGCCGCGCCGTGTACGTGTCATGGCACAGCCCCGCCCGAATCCCGGCGGCCTTATTGGCCGCGATGCTGGCCCCCACGCCGCTGCCGCAAACCATAACCCCCCGCTCCGCCCGGCCCTGGTTCACCCAGCGGGCCACTGCCGCCGCGAAGTCGGGAAAATCATCGCTGGGGTCAAGGGTATGCGCCCCAACGTCCACCACCTCATGCCCCGCCGACTCCAGCCAGGGCAAAATCTGGGCCTTCAGGTCAAATCCGGCGTGGTCTGCGCCGATGGCGAGCTTCATAGCGGCTGCTTTCCTGCGGTTTTGCGGTTCCGCCCCAAACGGCCTTTCCCCGCTGCGTCAAGAATACCGATATGCCGTCCCGCTGCCAATGCCTAGCAACGCTAGGCATTGCCGGAAAATAAGGGCGGCAGAAACGGCGAACAGCCCGGCAAACCCCCGCAATTTCCCCAATACCGCCCGTCCGGGTTCGCATCGGAATCTATGCCGTGTTAGACTGGCCTATCTGCCGAAACAGTGCCGGGCGTTTTCCCGCGCCCCGGCCTGGCGGGCCCGTTATGATAAAAGTAATCACCTTCGACTTCTACAACACCCTGGTAAAATTCTGGCCCCCCCTAGAGGAAATCCAGCAGGACGCCTGCCGGAAAATGGGCCTCGCCGTTTCCCGCGAAGCAATCCGCCGCGGCTACGCCAAGGCCGACATCCTGTTCAACCGGGCCAACGAGGAAGAGCCGCTGTCCCTGCGCTCCCCGGAGCGGCGGCTAGAGTTTTTCGCCGAATACGAAGGGCTGATCCTCGAAACCGCCGGCGTCCCCGTCACCCCGCTACTGGCCCGGCAAATATGGGGGCTGGCAATCGCCGTTCCCAAAGAATTTGCCCCCTTCGAGGACACCATCCCGGCCCTGGATGCCCTGCGGGAGCGCGGCTACCGCTTGGGCGTAATAACCAACTTGCGGGCCGATCTGGAACCCCTGATACGCCGCGCCGGGCTGGAAAGCATCCTAGAGTTCTCCGTCAACCCGCCCCAAGTCCCTTCCCCCGCCGGGGCAGCACCGGGGCAAGGCCGCGCCAGGGCCGAAAAGCCCCATCCCCCCATATTTCACGAAGCCCTACGCCGCGCCGCCGTAGCCCCGGATGAAGTCCTGCACGTAGGCGACCAAATCCGTTCCGACGTCGCCGGCGCCCGCGCTATGGGTATGCGGGCCGCCCTCCTCGACCGCGGCGGCTGGCACGACCCGGTACAAGACTGCCCCAAAATCGCCACCCTAAACGAACTAATCGGGCTGCTCCAATCCGCCCCGTAGCCCCCGAAACAATCAAAGCAAATCAACCTCCAGGAGCCAAGAAATGACACAGCAAACCCACAACGGACAGCACGACCCGGTTCGGGTAATCGTCTGGTACGACTATATTTGACCGTGGTGCTACATCGGCCTGGAGCGGGTCGACAAGCTGGCCCAAGAATTTGACCTCGCCGTTGAGGGCCGCGCCTACCTGTTGCGTCCCGACACCCCGCGGGAAGGCGCGGAACGCCCGCCACGCCCCGGCGAAACCCCCGACGAACTTTCGGAACCCCTGCGCGGCCAAGCCCGCGAGTCGGGCCTGATTATGCGCCCGCCCCCCTACACCCCCAACACCCTGTACTCCCTCGAAGCCACCGAGTACGCCCAGCAGCACGGCAAATTTATGGAGTTCCACCACGCCGCCTATAAAGCATTCTGGGACGACCGCAAAGACATCGGGCAAATCGAAACCCTAGCCGACATCGCCAACAACGTAGGGCTGGACGGCGCCGATATGGCCCAAAACCTAGAGCAGGGCGCCCACTCCCAAACCGTCATAGCCCAATACCACCAAGCCCTCCAATACGGCATAAACGGCATCCCCACCTTCCTAGTAGGCGACCCATCCGCCAGCCCCAAACAAGCCCTAATGTTCACCGGCGCCCACCCCCTCCCAGTATTCAAGCAAGCAATGCAGCACTACCTAAACCAGTAACACCCCCCGCCTCGACAGCGCCCCGCCGAATGAATATCCCTCCCCCACCGGGGGAGGGTTAGGGTGGGGGCGTCCGCCCTAAAACCGGGTGCGCCGCCCTGAACCGGCAGCGCCCCGCCGAACATCCCCTCCCCCACCGGGGGAGGGTTAGGGTGGGGGCGTCGTCCTGAACCGGCCTCCACCACCCTAAACTGGCGACCATTCCCGCCCATCCTCGTCATTCCCGCGAAAGCGGGAACCACGGCAGCGCAGGATACAATCAAGACGGCAATCGTTGGAAAGCCGATTCGCGGAAATAAACCCATAAGGTGATCGCCCTATGGCCGACTGCAAGCACTGCGGAAACAAAGCCGGCTTCCTCCGCCGGGTTCACGGCGAATGCCAGTCAGCCCGCGACCGCGGCTGGCAAGAAATGGTAGCAACCGCCGCCCAAGCCGCCGCCGCGCCCGGCTTCAGCCAGACGCAACTGCGCCGCGACCTGCTGGACATCGCCAAACGCTCTTTCTTTGACGGCGAGGGCATCAACGCCGCCATCGCCGAGGGCTGGCATCGCGCCGTCGCCGACAGCCTTTCCGACGGCATCCTAACCCAAGACGAAGAAGCCCGCCTGCGCGATTTCCGGGACAAATTCGCCATCGAAGACCGGCGCGACAACGCCGCCGCCGCCCTAGAACGCGCCGCCCAAGACCGCGTGATGCTCGACGCCCGCTTGGCCGCCCTAGCCGTAACCGGCGGCCAGGCCCACCTCGACAGCCTATCCCAAACCCTCCCCAGCCTGAACATCACGCCCGGCGAAGAACGCCGCCTGCTCGCCCAAGCATGGGAAGCGGCGGTAGAGGGATCCCTCGAAGACGGCGTACTGTCCCTAGACGAAGAGGCGGCCCTGATCCGCTACCTTACCCATTTCAACCTGACAGTCGCCGACGTCGACGGCAACGGGGCGCACCACAATATGGTCAAATCCGCCGTCATCCGCGAGCTGGCCGAGGGAACCGTCCCCCAGCGCCAAAAGGTTTCCGGCCACCCCTTCAACCTGCTGAAATCCGAAAAGCTGGTATGGGTGTTCGACGGAGTGGACTACATCGAAACCAAAACCCGCCGCGAGCGGCGCGGCACATCCCACGGCGTAAGCATCCGCGTCGCCCGCGGCCTCTACTACCGCCCCAGCACCTTCCGCAGCCAGCTCCACGAATGGGAAGAAAGCGTCCACGCCGACACCGGAATCCTCGGCGTAACCACCAAACACATCTACTTTCACGGCCCCAAAAAACGCTTCCGGGTGCGGCTGGACAAAATCGTATCCTTCGACCCCTACAACGACGGCATCGGCATAATGCGCGACGCCCTCTCAGCCAAACCCCAAGTCTTCATAGTCGGCGACGGCTGGTTCATCTACAACCTAGTAACCAACATATCCAGCCTCTAACGCCGCTTGCCCTATAATCCCGCCGCCATCCCATAATCCCCACGTAATCCCGTAATCCCCGCGCCATCCCGCCATTCCCGCCGCCCGCCCGTCATCCTGAGCAACTGTCTGCAATTATGAGCAAAGCAGTCCGTCACCCTAGGCAACTATCCGTCATTATGAGCAAAGAAGTCCGTCATCCTAGGCAACTATCCGTCTAGGCAACTATCCGTCTAGTCAACTGTCTGTCATTCTGAGCAAAGCGAAGAATCCCACCTCGGGCAGTGAGACCCTTCGCCGCCCTGCAAACCCGCGCCCTACGCCAACGCCAACGCCCCGGTAAGCGGCGCCGCCCCGCCGCCCTGCCCGCCGCGCACCAGCAGCACCGGGTCGCCCGACTGCCGCACCACCCGCTCGGCTATGCTCCCCAGCACCAGACGCCCCACACCCGAGCGCCCGTGCGTGGTCATCGCCACCAGATTGTTGGCAGTGGCCGAGGCCAAGTCGGCGATCGACTCCGCCACCGGGCCATGCAGCAATCGCGTTTCCACTGCCGCCGCGCCCTGCCCCGCCAGCCGCTCCTTCAGCCCGGCCAAGTAGCCCTCGGACTCCCCGTCCAGAACCCGGATATAGTCTTCATAGGAAGGAATCCCCTGCATCGTTTCCGACGGGCCGATGGACACCGAGCGATAGTATTCTTCCCCCGATGGGTTGACCTGCGCCAAGTCCACCGTAAGCCCCATCGCCGCCGACAGATACACCACGTGCGGCAGAATCTCCTCGGCCAGCTCCGAACCGTCCACCGGAACCGTCAGCCGCTCGAAAGCACTCTCCGGGGCCGTCTGTTGCCCCGAACCCGCCCGGATTATCAGCAGCGGGTTATGGGTAAGATGCAGAACCTTGTCGGTCACGCTGCCCAGCCACCAGCGGGCCAGCCCCGCCCGCCCGTGACTGGACATTGTTATCAGCGTCCCGGGATCTTTGTCCGCCTCTTCCACGATAGCCGCGGCCGGCTCGGCGGACGGCGTAGCCGTTTCCACCCGCAGCCCCCCGCGCCGCAGCCCGGCGGCCACCGACTCCGCGTAGAACCTAGCGTGCCGCGCCCGGTTGGCCGCCAGTTCCTCCAAGTGCAGCCCCGGATTCAGAGATTGCGGTATGCTGATATGTTCCGGCTCCACGGCGTACAGCAGCGTCACCGGCAGCGACAGCCCAGCTGCCAGCGACCGCGTATATGGCAGCACCTGCTCCGATACCTCAGATCCGTCCAATGGCGCAAGGATTCGTGTATACATCGAAATCGCCCATCCTAAGTAAGTTTGCCCGGCAATTTTACCCGGCAAGTTCACCCGGCAAGTTCACCCGGCGAATTTGCCCGGCGCGGCGGCAAAGGCCGACCCGGGTCAGTCATCGGCCGGCGACGGGGCGGGAGCGGGGGGCAGCCCGGCCGCCGGCCGCCCCCTTAGTTCGCCGCTCTCCAAGTCATCAAGAACGGCGGCGCTTTCCGATTCGGCCAGCAGCCCGTAGTTCACCGCGTACAGCCTTTCGTAAACCCCGCCCAAGGCCAGCAGTTCGTCATGGTTGCCGCTCTCAACCAGGCTGCCCCTATCGAGTACGATAATCTTGTCGGCGTTGCGAACCGTCGAAAGCCGGTGCGCGATTACGATCGACGTCCGCCCCTTCAGCACCCGTTGCAACGCCTGCTGAATCATTATCTCGGTCTGCGTGTCTATGTTGGCCGTCGCCTCGTCCAGCACGATTACCCGCGGGTCGCCCACCACGGCGCGGGCGAAGCTGATTAGCTGCCGCTGCCCCACGCTCAGGTTCACCCCCCGCTCCGCCAGCACCGTGTCATAGCCCTGCTCCAGGTTCATTATAAACTCGTGCGCCCCCACGGTTCTGGCCGCTTCCACCACTTCCTCATCAGTGGCGTCTTCTTGGTTATAGCGGATATTATCGGCCACCGTGCCGGAAAACAGATACGGCTCCTGCAACACCATACTCATCTGCCCGGCCAGCGACCGCCGGGTGACGCCCCGTATATCATACCCGTCCACCAGTATCCGCCCCTGCGTCACGTCGGCAAAGCGGTGAATCAGCGTTACCATCGTGCTTTTCCCGGCCCCGGTTGAGCCGACAATTGCCACGTTTTCCCCCGGACGGATATGCAGATTGATGTCTTTCAGCACGTCCACCCCCGGCACATAGTGGAAATAGACGTTCTCGAACCGTATTTCCCCCTGTACCTGCGGCAGTTCCCCGGCGTCCGGCTCATCCTTAACTTCCGGCTCCAGATCCAGCACCTCGAAAATCCGCACCCCGGCGGCCATCGCCCGCTGGAGCTGGCTGTACTGCATCGTCAAGTGACGGATCGGCTCAAAGAACCGCTGGATATAGAAAGCGAAGGCCACCAGCACCCCGATCTCCGGGCTGGTTCCGCCCACCAGCAGCCCCCCGGCCAGCACCACGCCGAACCCCATCGCCAGCCCGATGAGCAGTTCCACCATCGGCTGCAACCCGCCCGAAAAACGGCTGGCCTCCAGATTGGCGTTCAGATGCTCGGTATTCAACTTGTCGAAGTGGGCCATATTGGCCTCTTGACGATTGAGACTCTGCACCACCCGCACCCCGGTGATGTTCTGGTTGTATTCGCCGTTCACCATAGCGATAGCCCGGCGAATCCGCATAAACGAATGACGCGCAAACTTCTGCCAGTAGCCCAGAATGAAAAACAGGGGCGGCACGATGCACAAGCAGATAAGCGCCAGTTGCCAGTCTATTATCAGCATCATCGTGATAATGCCGAACAAACTCAGCAGGTCGGAAAAGCTCTGCACGATAAGCTCAAAGGTTTCCTGCAACTGCAACACGTCGCTCTGACTGCGCGACATTATCCGCCCCACCGGCGTGCGGTGATAGAAAGATGGCGACATTTCCTGCAAATGGTTGAACATCTTTGTACGCAGGGAATACAGAATCCCCTGCCCCACCCGCGGCATAAAAACGAATTGCAGATAATTGGCCCCAAAGTGAATCACCGCCACCAGCAGGAACGCCCCCCCAATCCAGTGCAACAGCGACAGATTGTTTCCCTTGATCGCGTCGTCTATCCCCACCGCCACCAAGTAAGGGATAGAAACGTTGGCCGCGGTGTACAGCGTCACCGCCAGCACCGCCAGAATCGCGTCGCGCTTGTAGGGAGCGATGTACGTCATCAGCCGCATCACAACCCGATGGTCGTAGGCCGCGCCCACGATGGCCTCATCGCTCAGATTGTCCGCAGTGGGGGCGCGGTCGCCGGCCGCGTTCAGCCCGCGCATCCCCCCCATCATTCCGCCAAAGCCGCCTCCCGGCCCTCCCATTCGCATACTAGCCCCCCCTCACCCCCAAGATTCCCTCCCCCTCCGGGGCCGGCTGGGAACGCCCCCCCGATTCCGGGGCGGCAAGGGCCACATCCAGCATCAGCTCCTCCTGCGGGCGCAACTGGAGTTCCAGTATTTCCCGGTAAATGCCGTTGGCGTCATACAGATTCCCATGAGTTCCCTGCTCCACAATCCGCCCCCGCTCCAGCACTATGATATGGTCGGCGTCCCGCACCGTGCTGAGACGATGGGCAATGACAAACGTAGTCCGCCCTTTCATCACCGCCACCATAGCCCGGTGAATCAGCCGCTCCGTTTCCACGTCCACACTGGAAGTCGAATCGTCCAGTATCAGCACCGGCGGGTCTATCAGCACGCTACGGGCGATGGACAGCCGTTGCCGCTGCCCCCCGGAAAGGGTGGTTCCCCGCTCGCCAACCCAAGTATCGTAGCCGTCCGGCAGCGTCATAATATGGTCGTGAAGCTGGGCCACCTTGGCCGCCCGTATCACGTCGTCCAGCGACGCCCCGGACGCGCCGTAGGCGATGTTGTCCCGGATAGTGGCGCTGAACAGGAACACATCCTGCTGCACGATGCCCACATTGCGCCGCAGCGACTCCAGCGTCAGGCTGCGGATGTCCCGCCCGTCTATCGTAATCCGCCCTTCGTCCACCTCGTAGAACCGGGGCAGCAGGTTTACGATAGTGCTTTTCCCGCTGCCCGGAGCCCCCAGAATGGCTATGACCTGGTTCCGGCTGGCCGTAATATCCACATTACGCAGGGCCGGAGTCCGCGGGTCATAGCCGAAAGAAACGTTCTCAAAACGCACCCTGCCCTCGGCCCGCCCCAGCTCCTCGGCGTCCTCCCGCTCCGCCACCGGCGAGCGGGCGTCCAGCACATCAAACAGCCGCCGCCCCGACGATATCGCCCGCGAAAAGCTGTTGATAATGAAGCCCGCCATCCTAACCGGGAAAGTAAGCTGGTTCAGATACAGCATAAACGTAGCCATTTCCCCAACGGTCAGGTCGCCCCGCAGCACCTCCCAGCCCCCGTACCACAGAATCAGCCCCAAGGCAATCGTGAAGTAAAAGGACATCCAGGCGCTGTTGGTGCCTTGCGTCCGCTCCGACAGGAAGTATTCCCCTCGCAACTGCTGCGCCTTGCGCTCGTACTTGCGTTTCTCAAACTCTTCGGAAGCGAAAGCCTTGACCACGTTCATCCCCACCAGATTCTCTTGGAGAACGGTCACCGTTTCGCCCATAGTTATCTGCACCCGCGTCCACATAACCCGCAGGCGCCCCATCACCAGCACGGAGCGAACCAGGATAAAGGGGATAAACGCCAGGCTGATTAGGGCCAGCTCCCAGTTGATAAACACCAGTATTATGGGCAGAATCGTGGCCCGCAGCCCGGCCTCAATGGAGCGCACCATCCCCATATTCACGTAGCGGCGGATGGCCTCCACGTCCGCGGTGGCCTTGGACATCAAATCGCCCGTGTGTTCCCGGTCGTGGTAGGCGAAGCTCATGTGCTGCAACTTGTCATAAAAGCGGTTGCGCAGCACATAAGAGACTTTCTGCGACAGCGAATCGGTGGTATAGGTTCGCGCGAAGTCGAACACCCCCCGGGCCAGACTGGCCCCCAGCAGGCCCAAGGCCAGCCACACCAGCGTGCTGGTCGCCGGATCCCGCCACTGGAAGGTTTCCGCCACCGCGTCATGCCAGACCATCGTGTCTATGGCTAGGCCGAACAGGAACGGGATAAACAGCGAAAATCCGACGGAGACGCCCACCGTCACGTATGCCAAAATAAGGCGGGCGCGAAACAGCCAGGCGATGCGGTTTATGCGTATCAGTATATCCATCTAGGCAGACACTTGTTCCAGTCCTTTCCGGCCTTGAATCAGCCGGGGCTGTTTTTCCTTAGTATGTGGCCCGATATGCAGCCGCGCCGGGCTACATCCGTTCCGGGGCGTCCATCCCCATCAGCTCCAGCGAGCGGCGAAACACTATCTGCGCCGACTCCACCAGCTTGAGCCGCGCCAGAGTCACGTCCGCATCCTCCGGGTTGGCGGAAATCACCCGACAGTTTTCGTAGAAAAGATGAAACGCCGTCGCCAGCTCCATAGTGAAATGCGCCAAATGATGCGGTTCCAGCGTCCGCGCCATCTGCTGCACCAGCTCCGGCAGCCGCAGCATAGCCCGCACTAACGCCAGTTCGCTGGGGTCGTTGAGCAAGGAAACGTCGCCCCCGCTCCAGTCAATATCCCGTTCCCGCGCCAGATTCAGGATACCGGCGTTGCGGGCGTGCGCGTACTGCACATAATACACCGGATTTTCCGACGATTCCTTTTTCGCCAGCTCCAAATCGAACTCCATTTGCGTGGACGGAGTCCGGGCCAGAAAGAAATAGCGGCAGGCGTCCCGGCCCACCTCATCGGCCAGCTCCCGCAGCGTCACAAAATCCCCGGTGCGCTTCGACGCCCGCACCACCTCGCTCCCCCGCTTAAGCGTCACCATTTGGGCTATCAGAATCGTCAGCCGTTCCGGGCTGATGTCCAGCCCCTCCACCGCCGCCTTCATCCTCGGCACATGACCCTGATGATCCGCCCCCCAGATGTTCACCACCGCATCATAACCGCGCCCCACAAACTTGTTGTAGTGATAAGCAATGTCCGAAGCGAAATACGTAGGCTCGCCCGACGAGCGCACCACCACATTGTCTTTTTCGTCCCCCAGCATCGTCGAATTAAACCACAGGGCCTCCTCCCGCTGCGAAAGATACCCCTTTTCCCGCAGCCGCCCCAACGCCGTGTCATACTCGCCGCCGACATACAGGCTGCGCTCGCTGAACCAGTTGTCGAACTCAACCCCAATCCGGCCCAAGTCTTCCCGAATCAGGCCAACCATTTTTTCGCGGCTCAAATCCCCGATTTCCCGCACGGCCTGCTCATACGCATCGCTGCCGGGGGGCTGATTCAGGAACCGCTCCCCCTCGGCGTCGGCGATTTCTTGGGCCAGCTCAACGATATACTCGCCCATATAGCCGTTGGGCGGCATAGGCGCATCCTGCCCAAATGACTGCCGGTATCGCGCCATCACCGAGCGGTAAAATGCTTCCATCTGGCTGCCCGCGTCATTGACATAATACTCCCGCGTGACCTGGCACCCCGCGGCCTCCAGCACATTAGCCAAAGCGCTGCCCAGCACCGCCCCCCGGGTATGCCCCACATGAACCGGCCCGGTAGGGTTTACGCTAACAAACTCAATCATAACCCGCCGCCCGCCCCCGGCCCCTTCAGCCCCGGCCCCATCAGGCCCAGCCCCGGCGCCGCTCGCCAAGTTGCCAAAAGCCGCGCCCGCCTGCCGCACCACCTCCACCTGCCGCTGCAACCAGTCGTCTTTAAGCCGGAAATTGATAAACCCCGGCGCAGCCACCTCCACCGATCCCACAGCCTCCCTTTCCACCCCCTCATTCTTGCGGATATATTCCGCCAGCGTCTGCGCCAGCTCCAGCGGGTTAATCCGCGTAGCCCGCGCCAGTCGCAAAGGCAAATTAGTGGCGAAGTCCCCATGCTCGGGATTCCCCGGATGCTCCACCTGTATCTCAGGCATAGTCTCCAGGCGCAGCACCCCGTCACGGCGGGCCGCCTCAACCGCCGAGGATACCAAACGCCGAATATCGTCAATAAGCGGAGCAGGGGGCATAACCGTCCATTCCTCGCAGTTTCATACTACCCGCCGCCCCCACCTAACCCGGAGCGGCAAGAAAGAAAGTCAACTATACCACATCAACGCCCTGCCTATCCCCACCCCACCCCCATCATTCCCACCCCCACAGGCAACAACCCCGGGAACCGAGGGAACCCCCGTAGGGGCGCACAGCCGTGCGCCCTCGCCCCCGCCCCCATCACCCCCCGCAAAGGCAAGAACCCCGGGAATCGCAAGAATCCCCGTAGGGGCGCACAGCCGTGCGCCCTCGCCCCCGCCCCCATCATCCCCCGCAAAGGCAAGAATCGCGGGAACCGAGGGAACCCCCGTAGGGGCGCACAGCCGTGCGCCCTCACCCCCCGCCCCCATCACCCCCCGCAAAGGCAAGAACCCCGGGAACCGCGGGAACCCCCGTAGGGGCGCACAGCCGTGCGCCCTCACCCCCGCCCCCATCACCCCCCCACAGGCAACAATCCCCAACCCCCACCATATTTCTATCATCAATCAAAAAAGTTAAATTACTACAGCCCAATCCCCCCAACCCCCACCGCCGGCCCCTCCTAAATACGCCCTGCGTCCGGCCGGGGCGATTGGGGGATTGCCCTATTCTGAGCAAAAAGGAACGCGCCGGGAACACGGGGGTTGCCGTGCGCCCGGCGCGGGTTGGGCGGGGGTTGGCGTGGCAGGGTGAGCGGGCGGGCTAAGGGCAGTAATACAGATTGCCTAGATCGGCGTACTCTAACTGGTCACGCAGACTGGCCGGTACGCACCCGGTCAGATTGTTCTCAGAGAGGTACAGTCTTCTCAGGTTGGCGAGGTTGCCCAACTCCGGCGGTATCTCACCGCTCAACTGGTTGTCCCAGAGAAACAGCCCTTCCAGGTTGGCGAGGTTGCCCAACTCCGGCGGTATCTCACCGCTCAACTGGTTGCCGCTGAGATCCAGCCCTGTCAGGTTGGCGAGGTCGCCCAACTCCGGCGGGATCTCACCGCTCAACTGGTTGTCCCCGAGAGACAGCTTTGTCAGGTTGGCGAGGTCGCCCAACTCCGGCGGGATCTCACCGTTCAATCCGTTGTAGTGGAGATACAGCCCAATGACCCTGCCGTTGATGTCGGTGGCGACGCCTAACCATTCACCATAGGGAGAATCGCTCAGCCAGTTGGTATTGTCGTGCCAGTTATCGCCGTCCGTAGCATTGTAGAGAGCTACGAGAGCTGGCATTGCATCTACAATTGCTACTGCCTTTGGAGCACCACAGAACAAAAGTTCAGAAGGGTCTTGGTAAAAGTCGTGAAGGTCAGGGTTTTCACTCCACCCCTCCTCCAACTGCTGGCGCAACTGGTCCGGTACGCACCCTCTCAACTGGTTGTCTATGAGATCCAGCAACTCCAGGTTGGCGAGGTTGCCCAACTCCGGCGGTATCCCCCCGCTCAACCCGTTGCCGTAGAGATCCAGCATTTGCAGGTTGGCGAGGTTGCCCAACTCCGGCGGTATCTCACCGCTCAACCGGTTGTAGTCGAGCCACAGCGTTTCCAGGTTGGCGAGGCTGCCCAGCTCCGGCGGTATCTCACCGCTCAACCCGTTGGACTCGAGATCCAGCAGTCCCAGGTTGGCGAGGCTGCCCAACTCCGGCGGTATCTCACCGCTCAACCCGTTGTCGTGGAGAACCAGCACTTTCAGGCTGGTTAGGCTGCCCAACTCTGGCGGTATCCCCCCACTCAACCTGTTGACGCCGAGCCACAGCGTTTCCAGGTTGGCGAGGTTGCCCAACTCTGGCGGTATCCCCCCGCTCAACCCGTTGCCGCCGAGAGACAGCCATGTCAGCCTGGCGAGGTTGCCCAACTCCGGCGGTATCTCACCGCTCAACCCGTTGCCGTAGAGATCCAGCACTTCCAGGTTGGCGAGGTTGCCCAACTCCGGCGGTATCCCACCGCTCAACTGGTTGCCGCCGAGATGCAGCCCTCCCAGGTTGGCGAGGCTGCCCAGCTCCGGCGGTATCTCACCGCTCAACCCGTTGTACTTGAGAGCCAGCAATTCCAAGTTGGCGAGGTTGCCCAACTCCGGCGGGATCTCACCGCTCAACTCGTTGTAGTTGAGATCCAGCCATTCTAGGTTGGCGAGGTTGCCCAGCTCCGGCGGGATCTCACCGCTCAACCCGTTGCTGCTGAGGTCCAGCTCAGTTACCCTGCCTTCGCTGTCGGTGGTGACGCCGCGCCATTCGCCCATAGGCAAGTCACTTCCCCAGCTTTGGAAATCCGACAATCCCTCGAGCATTGTTTCCTTGAGTACCATCAGCACTTCTCTATCCGTCATAGCTGAGGTTTTATCTAGCGGCGGATTGGGCGGCGTTGGCGGCGTGGGTACAGCAAGGGTGGGCGGCGGTGGTGGCGGCGTGGGTATAGCAAGGGTGGGGGTGGGCGCGGTGGTGGCCCGGGGCGCAGGGGTGGGGCTTGCGGTGGCTTGGGTTGCGGGCGTTGGCCGGTCGGCGGCGGGGGTAGCGGTTGCTTCCCCGGTTGCTTCCGGGGAGCCACCGCCGCCGCAGGCCGCGATGGCGGCCAGCAGTATCAGCGCGAGAGCGCAAATCCCGAGGAAAAGTCGGGGGGGCAATCTGGACATAGGAACAACTCCTATTCCGGGTTTTGTTGGCCCGTCGGTTTGGCGGGATTGTAGCGTATTTGGGCTAGGTTGTATGCCGGTTCTGCGTCCGGGTATTCTCAACATAAGCGGACATTGGATTTATAATCGGCTATCAGCCCATAACAAGAGGCTTGACAATGGCGCGGCCCCGGGCTTACCGCCACGATGCCCGCTGCCCCGGTTGCGGTTCTAATTGGATGCGCAAGGATGGGTTCTCCGGCGGCCGGCCGGCTTACCGCTACGGAGACTGCCGCCGCCGCCACCATCATCCCCACCGCTACCGACGTGATAGACTTCGCCCTGTTCCTAGGGCTGGCCGCCCTGTTCCTAGAATTTCTAGCCTAACCCAAAATCCCCAACCCAACCCGAGCCACCCCGAAACCCCGTCATTCCTTAACCCGAAACCCCGCCATTGCCCGGAACCCCCGTCATTCCCGCCCCCATCCGTCATTCCCGCGAAAGCGGGAATCCAGAATACCCCTTGCCTATAACAACCACGCTTACAGCTAAAAAACACAAACACCCACCGGGAGGTTCACTATGTCCGGCACAATAGCGCTAGTCGGCGGCGACGAGTTCCGAGCAGGCTGCGAGGATATGGACCAGGAAATCATGCAAGCATCCGGCAAACACCCGGCCAGCGTAGTCATCATCCCCACCGCAGCCGTAACCGGCCCCGAGAAAGCCGCCAACGACGGCGTAACCCACTTCTCCGCCCTAGGCGCCGCGGCCACCCGCCTGATGGTGCTGGAACCAAGCCACGCCAACGACAACGCCCTGATACAACCCGTCACCAACGCCGACGTCGTCTACTTCACCGGCGGCAGCCCCGACCACCTGTTAGCCGTGCTGCGCTCCAACGGCGGCCCCGGCTCAACCCTGCTGCGCCTGCTCACCCAAGGGCTAGAGCGCGGCCTAGTGCTGGGCGGCTCCTCCGCCGGCGCCATGGTTATGGGTTCCATAATGCGCCGCCCGCCCCTCTATCCCGCCCATAACCCGGCCCAAGACGAAAAAAACCGCTGGGTGGACGGCCTAGGCATCGCCCCGGGCGTCTGCGTGCTGCCCCACCACGAGCGGCGCGACCCCGCCGAAACCCTGTCCGAACTGCGCCGTTCCGCCCCTGCCGGAGTAGTCTACCTAGGCATTGACGCCCGCACCGGAGTAATAGGCCGCCCCGGCCAATGGCAAGTGGCCGGATTCGGCAACGTAACCGTCTACCAAGGCGCCGACTTCGCCGTATTCGGCGCAGGCCAACAACTGCCCGCCGGATTTTAGCCGCCGCCCCAACCTACCCGCGGCGGGCCCGCAATTCCTCCCAGACCTGTTCCGGCTTCACCCCCGACGCCGCCATCAGCGTCAGCGTGTGATACATCAAGTCGGCGATCTCCGCTGGCAGCCGCTCCGTTTCCCCCTGAGCGGCCGCCAGCGCACTCTCCCCCGCTTCCTCAATAACCTTCTGCGCGATGCGGCCCACCCCTTCCTGCAACAGCTTGACCGTATAGCTCCCCTCGGGCATTTCCCGCTGCCGATCCTGGATGGTAGCGTACAGTTCGCCCAGAATCCCGGAGCCGGTATCCGTGTCTTCGTACCCCTCCGGCAGCCCTTCCAGCAGATTGAAAAAGCAAGACGACTCGCCGGTATGGCAAGTTGGCCCGTCCGGGTCAACCTTCAGCAACAGAGTATCCCCGTCGCAGTCCAGCCACGCCTCCCGCAGATTCAGATAATTCCCCGACACCTCGCCCTTATGCCACAAATCTTCCCGGCTGCGGCTGTAAAACCACACCTGAATCCCCTCGACCGTGCGCTTGACCGAGCCGGGGTTCATATATCCCAGCATCAGCACCTTGCCGGTATTGATGTCCTGGGCAATGGCCGGAACCAGCCCCTGCTCATTCAACTTGACTTTCACACCTATACCCCCTTTTCAATAAGCAAGAAACGAGCAGCAAGAAACGAGCGACAGCCCATTCTAACTACTCACTCCTCTACCCTAACTCCTAGTTTGATTCTGGTGCATTTTGCTGGGTAGTTGTCATAAGGAAAGTCCGGCGGCACGGTCGTGACTGAGCTCTTCACAGAAATGCTTAATTACCCCCGCCGCCATACGACAGAAGAAATCCCGCGAAACGACATCCGGCAACCACTGCTGGGCAGCTTCCGCTGCCCTAAATTTCGCTCCGGCTTCCGAACCATCGTATCCGCCTCGATATTCGCACAACCTGTTGTTATGTTCTGCATCCCAATACGTCACACGCCAGGCAGTCCAGCGAGCATCGGCCTCGTGCGGCCCTACATAACCCGTGACCGTATGCCCGGTTTCCCAGTCATCCTCCTCATCCCGCCACTCCCATTTGAACCTCCAGCAGTCCGCGAACCTCCCGCTCGCGAACCTCTGCCGCGCGCCCGCTACCTTCTCCCAGATTATTGCATCCATTGCTCCACCTCTTGCTTAAAGTCAGTTTACGGGTCAAGGACTCCGGTCGTCCTCGAACCTCACCAACACGGCTACCCGTAGATAGAACCGGGCAGGAAATTTCAGATTGCGCTTGTATGCCAGATTTTTTAGCATTTGGTCGCCAACCACGTCTGCGCCCATCAATCCGGCAGCACTGTGAATGCCAAAATCGCCAAGGGGCCTAGCGTTCCTCGCTATGTATGGGTCTGGGCCTGGAAAAAGCCTAACCGGATGGGACTTGTCATCAGACATCGTTACTCCTTAACTACCCAGCAAAATGCAACAGAACTCCTAGTTTAACGCAACCCTGCCGCAATAAGCCCCGGCAGCTCCAGCAGGCTGGTAATGCGATGCCGCGGCGGTGGCAGCCCGTCGCGCAGCCCCCGCCCGCCCCGGTCAATCCATACGGCGTTGATTCCCGCCTCCGACGCCCCGAACACGTCCTCATAGTGCCGGTCGCCCACATACACCGTCGCCTCCGGCGGCAGCGACAACCGCCGCAGCATTTCCCGGAAAAGCTCCGGCTGCGGCTTGTAGCAACGGGCCATTTCCGACGACAGCACCGTCTCAAACCGGAAATTCAGCAGTTTCAGGTTAGGCAACAAAAACCCGTCATCCGCGTTGGAAAGCACCGCGATACGGTAGCGCCCCTGCAATTCCCCCAAAGCCTGCGCCGTTTCCGGGAACGGCTCCCGCCGCGACAGATCAGCGAAAAACCGCCGCGTAGCCGCATCGGCGTCCCCGCGTATCCCCATAGACTCGAAAGCCAACCGGAACCCCCCGGCCCAAGCGTCAAAATAAGTCTGAAAGGGCAAATCAGGATTAGTCCGCCGCTCCCGGAACTGCTCCTCAGACTTATGCCAGCCATCCCACAACTGTTCCGGCGTAGCCTCCAGCCCCTGCTCCTCAATAATCGCCCGAAAGCTACGCTGCCACTGCCCCCCAGGATCCTGCACCAGCGTCTGGTACATATCAAAAATCACAGCCTCAATCTCAGCCAACGAAACGCCCCCACCTGTCATTCCCAAATCATCCTGTCACTCCCGCCCATCCCGTCATTCCCGCGAAAGCGGGAATCCAGCCGTTCCCCAGCCGCTCCGGTGATGCAAAGGCCGTATTGTACCAGGGCCGCGGATCCCCGCTTTCGCAGGAATGACGGCGCGGGCCGCAATCACAACAGCAATTCCAACGCAAGTTAATAATACCAAATTCGCCATACCAAAAACCCCCGCTAACCCGCGTAAGGCCGCACCGCCACCCCGCGCCCGCCCAAATAATCTTTCGCCTCCCCAATAGAATACTCCCCAAAGTGAAAAATAGACGCCGCCAGCACCGCATCCGCCCGCCCCGCCTCCAGCGCGTCGTACAGATGCCCCAGATTCCCCGCCCCCCCGCTGGCGATTACCGGCACCGGCGTAGCCTCCGACACCGCGCGGGTAAGCTCCAAATCATAGCCCCGCTTCTGCCCGTCCTCGTCCATACTGGTAAGCAGTATCTCCCCCGAACCCAACTCCACCGCCCGCGCCGCCCACTTAACCGCGTCAATCCCCGTAGGCGTCCGCCCCCCCCGCGTATACACCTCCCACCGCGAACCCGCGTCCAGCCCCAGCCCCCCGCCGCCTGCCCCCCGATGTTCCGAGTGTTCCGGGCGTTCCGCCCCCCAAGACACCCGCTTGGCGTCAATGGCGACCACAATACACTGGTTCCCGAACTGCGCCGCCCCCTCGCCGATCAGAGCCGGATTATTCACCGCCGCCGTATTCAGCGAAACCTTATCCGCCCCGGCCTTCAGCATCCGCCGGATGTCCCCCACATTCCGAATCCCGCCCCCCACCGTAAGCGGAATAAACACCTCCTCCGACACCCGCCGCACCACATCAACCATAGTATCCCGCGAGTCCGAGCTGGCCGTAATGTCCAAAAACACCAGCTCGTCCCCCCCCTCCCGGTCATACACCGCCGCCAGCTCCGCCGGATCCCCCGCATCCCGCAGCTCCACAAAGCTAACGCCCTTAACCACCCGCCCCCCGTCCACATCCAAACAAGGAATAATCCGCTTAGTCAACAAACCGGCCCACCACCCCCTAATCAAGATTAAGAAAACCCCGCCAGCAGTATACCACCCCACCCCCACCCCCGCCCCCTATCTCACCCTGAGCAAAGCCCGTCCCCCTGAGCAACTATCTGTCATTCTGAGCAAAGCCCTGTCATTCTGAGCAAAGCGAAGAATCTCACCTTGGGCAGTGAGACCCTTCCCTGCGCTCAGGGCGACAAAGCGGAATTTCGCAATCTCCTCCAGTCTCTCAGCATAATTGTCTGAATCAGGATTTACCGGATTAGAGAATTTTCAGGATTCCCCATCCGGTTAATCCTTTAATCCTGAAAATCCTGATTCAGACAAACTCCGAGGATTCCCAAAATTCCCCCATCCTGAAAATCCGTTAATCCCGAAAATCCTGATTCAGACAAACTTCCCCAAATTCCCCCATCCCGAAAATCCCAAAACTCCGAACCCCCCAATTCAGACAATAACGCGCCCCGCCCCGCCCCAAGGTTGGCGCAGCCAACCCCGTGCGCTAAAATACCCTCCAGTCACCGCAACCCAAAACAAAGCCGGGAGGTCTACTATGGCGATCACATTAGCCGAAGCGAACCAAATCGTCGAAGGCGCGGTAGACGCCGCCACCGAAATGGGCATCAAAATCAACGTAGCCGTCTGCGACGCCGGCGGGCGCCTCATCGCCTTCAACCGAATGGACGGCGCAATCTGGGGCGGAGTCTACGGCTCCCAAGGCAAAGCCGTAGCCAGCGCCGCCTTCGGCCGCTCCAGCGGCGAGCTTCAGGAACGCGCCGGCACCCCCATAATTTCCGGCATCCTAGCCGCCGAAGGCGGCCACGGCATCCCCAGCCAAGGCGCCCTCCCCATCATCCGCAACGGCATGGTCGAAGGCGCCTGCGGCGTAGGCGGCGGCACCAGCCAGCAAGACGAAGACTGCGCCGCCGCCGGCATAGCCAAACTCTAACCCCCACCCAAAAATCCCCTCTCCCCCGGGAGAGGGCCAGGGTGAGGGCGCACAGGGCGGGATCAAATCCCGCCCTGTCTTTCTGGCCTTTGTTGGTTAATGTAGCATTACGTGAAATTTGGCCGGGTCATGGCCGAATTTGGTCAGTAATTGCTCGCACAGGCGGGCAGTCAGCTTTGAGTTATGTTGGCAATTTAAGTAAAGGTTGTTGGACAACTTCTTGTAAAACTTAAAATTTGCCCCCTTAGCATTGACAGGTCTTGAGTTAATCAAATATCTGTTACTGTTTTCCATTGTGACTGGACAATCCTCTTTAGCTATAAAGCCTCCCTGAACCAGCCAATCGGCAGTTTGCCAGATAAGGTCGGCCCAGCTTCTAACCGACGTTTCGTTACCTAGGGAGTCTCGAAAGCGGATCGGTTTATCCGAAATGGCTTTGGATGGATCAATTTTGCCCCATTCGCCAAGTTGAACAAACGTCTTCCACTCACTTACATCTGCCTGAACGGGATGGGGATTTTCAGTTACTGGACTCGGCACCAGCGTATCCCGGTGGGATACCTGCGCAAGCAACCCGGTTTCCTGCGCTACGACTTCCAGCACCTGCCACACGCGATCTCTGGCATTTTTGTAAATTAGCCGTCCGTCGGGAATCTTGGATCCCAGCTCGTCCAGTTCACCTTTCCAGTCCGCAAGTTCCTGTTTGAGGCTGATGACCCATTCGGAGAACAGCCAGTATTCTTCCAGTGCGTTTTTCGGACGGGATTCTTCCGGCAACTCAGCGATATAACCCTCGAACACTTGGAGCAGGCCGTCACTCGCCAATTCCGACTCCCTGTCCGAAATCAGGGAACGCAACTCGTCTTTCCGCTCTTCATCCGCCCCACCGGCCCGCCGCCGCTCCTCTTCCAGCAGATTCCGCAATGCCGCCTCCAGTTCCGGGTTCATATCAGTCAACCTCCGCAGTTCCTCACTAACAGGCAACTGGGCTTGAATATGGGCATCCAAGTGGCAAAGGTCGCAGACCAGTTCGTGCCGCTCGCCGCAGCGGGTTTCGTAGCTCCAGCGTTCCATTGCCCGCCACGCGCCGCAACGCAGACAATCCTTGCCGAAAGGATTTTGACAGACGACGCAAAGGTGACTGGCCGCCGGGGAAACTCCGTCGCAGTTCTCGCACCGCACGACCGGGGCGTATCCGCCGGGATTGTCGCCGCGAGATTGCAACGACCATTGCCGGTTATCCTGCGGCAGTCCGTGGATTTCGGCATTGCCCGCCAAATCAAGAATCAAGCAATCGCCGCCATCGGCTTTGGGGCGCAGGCCGCGGCCCACCATCTGCAAGTACAGCGCCAAGCTCATCGTAGGGCGGGTTATAACAATGCAGGAAGCGTCGGGCAAATCGAACCCCTCATTGGCGACTGCCACATTGACCAGCACCCGGACGCTTCCATCGCCAAAGGACTGGACGGCCTTGGCTCTTTCGTCCGCCGCCGTGTCGCCGAGTATCACGGCGGCGGTGATTCCGGCATCATTGAATACCGCCGTCAGGTTGCGGGCGTGGTCTTGGCCTATGGCGTAGACAATGGTACTGCGTTCCGCAGCGTGGAACTGCCAAAAACGCAACGCCCCAGCGGTCATAACATCGGGGCGGTCGCTGTTGGCCTCTTCGATGCCTAATTCGCCATAGTCGCCTGTGGTGGTGATTTCGCCGCCGCGTATGATTTCCTCTGGCCTCGGCATATGGACACTAGCCTGGCACAGCCAGCCTTTGGCCTGTAGCTCGCCGACTTGAGGGCCGTAAATCAGTTTGTGGAAAAGGTGGTCAAAACCCTCGAACTTGGACAACCGCCACGGTGTGGCTGTCAAGCCGATAATCCGCCCCGGCCACTGTTCAATCGCCCGTTCCCAACCTGCGGCGGTTGCGTGATGCGCCTCGTCAATCACCAGCAAGTCATTGCTGCTATACCTTCCCCAAATTTCCATCACGGAAGTGCGCCTGCCAACGGTTTGGGCCATCAGAACAACCGCGCCGTTGGGAATTGACGGCGCATCATTGCCGATCGGCCAAGTTTTGAGGCTGATTGCCGACGCGCCGGCATCGGTCAGCATCCCGCAAGTCTGGTCGGCCAGCTCCGCGCGATGGGTGAGCCAGACAGCCTTGCGTCCGCTGTGCAGCCAGCGTCTTAGCAGTGCCCCGGCGATGTGAGTCTTGCCGCCGCCAGTGGGCAACTGGAGCATTACCCGCGCCCTGCTAGGTATCAGGCTGTCTGCCGCTTGCTCCAAAAGTTCCTGCTGATAACCGCGCAGTTCGGTCAATATCGCATCTCCGCCGGATGATTCGGGGTTGACCTACACTGCGAAAATATATCACATTACACTCGCCGCGCATACACCCTGTTACCTTGCCGCCACGTTCAAGGCACAAACGCCGTAACCCCCGCCGGCCCCCCGCTGCCCCCCGACAGCCCCAGCACCCCAACCACCACCACCGCCCCCGTAGCAGGCAGCCGCTCAAGATTCGCAAGATTCTCCAGCACAATCCGCGGCCGCGCCAGAACCAGCCTGCTAACGGCAAACCCCTCGTCAACCCCCGGCTCCACCCCCGCCGTATCCGTCCCCAGCCCGGCAACCCCCCGCCCGTTCATCAGCACCCCTGCCGCCTCCGCGCCAAACCCGGGGAAATGCAACTTACCCCTATCATCCAGCCCCAGATACCGCGCCGGATCATCCCAAAGTTCTCCCCACCCGGTAAGCAACAAAACAACGCACCCGCCCGGCACATCCCCGTAGCGCGACTCCCAAGCCAGCAAATCCGCCACCGTCAAGGCATAATCCCCATTGCCCCGACACTGCCCGCGGACATCAATCACCACCGCCGCCCTGACCAGCTCCCCCGCCGCATACCCGTCAACAGTCCGCCCGCCCGAATAAAAACTGGCCGGAGCCGTCAGATGCGTACCGGCGTGTTCCCCCATAGAAAACCGCCGCAGATAATAACCGTCCCGCCCGATGTCCGCCCACCCCTCAAACTCCACTGCCGGATCCCCCGGCCACCGCGGCATCCCCGCCGACACCGGATGACTCAACCCCACAATTTCCGACCACGCAATGGCCCCGGCAACGCCGGGGCCAAAATTCCTTTCCTGCCGTCCGATTTTCTCAGCTCCAACGCGCCCGCTACGCCGACAGCGCCCAAGGCCGGAGCCACCCGGCGTCCTCCACCTTCTGGCGGATAACCTCCCGGTCAACCCAGCGCATCGCCGACTGCCAGTCCTCCGCGAAAGCCAGCGTCGCCCGCTCCGGCCTCGTCCCATGCACCGTGCACCGCTCCCTAGGGTACTCCTCGTTGATGACATAGCCGCGATAAAAGATTTTCACAGTGCGCTCTCCATACGGCGAAATCGCCGCAACAAATTCAACGCACTTATGTTCTAATAAACCCGGCAAAAAATCAACCGGCAACTGTCATCAATTTTTTCACCCCAAAACCGCCCTCCGGCCCAAAGGCGCCGGCCAAAGATACCGAAAACGTGCGCCGGAATCGCCCTCGTAATCGCGCCCCGCCCCGCCATTCCCCCGAAAAACGCCACCTCCGAATGACACCCCCGTAGGGGCGCACAGCCGTGCGCCCTCTTTCGCGGGAATGACGGGATGATTCCGCCAATATCAACCCACGTTAAGAACGCCCGATTAAGAACGCGCCGTCACTCCCAACTCCCCAACTACCCCCCGCCCGCTTCCGCCAGAAACTCCGTCAACGGACGCGACTGCTGCGCGGACGCAATCATATCCCGCACCACCACCTCGCCCTTCAGAATCTCATCATCGCCCAGAATCAAAGCGTAAGGAATCCCCAAAGCGTTGGCCTGCCGCATCTGGCCGCGCAGCCCCCGCGAGCCGCTGCTCAGAATCGCCCCCACCCCGGCGCGGCGCAGCTTGACCGCCAGCTCCAGGGCCGCCGTCCGCGCATTTTCCCCCACATTAGCCACCAGATAGCGGGGCGACGGCTCATCGGGAACCGGGGCCTCGCTGCGCTTCAGGTTCAGCGTGAGCCGCTCAATGCCGGTGGCGAAGCCGATGCCCGGCGTAGGCCGCCCCCCCAGTTGGGCAACCAGCCCGTCATAGCGCCCCCCGCCGCAGATAGTAGACTGCCCCCCGGCGTCCGGCGGCTGAATCTCAAACACCGTGCGCGTATAATAATCCAGCCCCCGCACCAGCCGGTGGTCTACCGTGTAGGGCAAACCCATAACGTCCAGATAGCCCGCCAGCTTGTCCCAATGCTCGCGGCAGCCGTCGCAGAGATAATCGGTGGAGCGCGGCGCCTCGTCGCCCAGAGCGCGGCAGGTTTCCACCTTACAATCCAGCAGCCGCAACGGATTGCGCTCCAGCCGCTCGCGGCAGTCGGGGCAAAGCCGCGGCTGATGGCCCGCGTAGTAATCGCGCAGCCGCTCCACATAGGCCGGGCGGCAGTCGCCGTCGCCGATGCTGTTCACCAGCAGATTAACGTCGCGCAGCCCCAGGCTGCCCATCAGCTCCCAGGCCACCTCGATAACCTCGGCGTCCACCGACGGATCGGCGTCGCCCAGCGCCTCCACCCCGAACTGGTGATGCTGCCGGAACCGCCCCGCCTGCGGCCGCTCATAGCGGAACACCGGGCAAAAATAATACATCCGCACCGGCTGGGGCAAATTATGCATCCCATGCTCCAGATAAGCCCGGCAGACCGGCGCGGTGCCTTCGGGCCGCAGCGTAACACTGTCGCCCCCCCGGTCCTCAAACGTATACATCTCCTTTTCCACAATGTCCGTCCCCTCGCCCACCGAGCGGACAAACAAATTGGAATCCTCAAAGGCCGGCGTATCAATCCGCCCATACCCAAACCGCCCGGCAACCCCCACCGCCCTAGCCTCAATGAAACGCCAGTACTTCTGCTCATCAGGCAAACGATCCGCAGTGCCCCGCGGCGCACGAAAAACCACAATCGTCACTCCGTAAGAGGATGTGTGATGCCCATTTTAATTGATCGCCGAATTATATTCCAGTCTATACCGGCCTGTCCCTAGCCGCCCACTGGGTTAGGTCTACGGATTCGCCTTGCTTAATCTTATCGTATACGTTTCGCAGTGTCTCAACTGCGCTTGATTTCCCCAAAAACCTAAATGCTGAAGCCGCTATGTACTCGGATTCAGTATCGAAGGCTATCCAGTGCCTCTGTTGCGACTCTGCCGACCAGCCGGTAGTATTCGACCCGGAAAATATGTCCACAACCAAGTCGCCGGGTTCTGTAAGAAAACTTATAAAAAACTCCGGCAGCCTGACCGGAAATCTGGCAGGGTGACTTTTCACCCCTATAGCCCGGCACGATCTGATGTACGCGCTGTTGGATTCCGTGTTGGGAATTTGAAGCAAATTCGACGGTATCGCGCCCTTGCCAGCATTGCCGAATCCTTTGCCGATGTCATGCCCTGATGGCCGTTTCGTGGGAACATAAAACTTTTCTGGATCTTTCAGTAGCCTCTTCATACGGGGCCCGTACTCAACAAGAACGTTGGTAACATCTGCTTTGGGATATTCGGTTTTGCTGAACCACCATACCGTATTAACTGCATCTTTGGCTCGTATCTTTCTTTTATTGACCCACTCGATTGGCCCCGGCAGCTTCGAGGGATTGAACCAGTAGAAATCTTCTGCTAAGTAGAAGCCCAGGTCGTCGCAAAAATGTATAGGGATGCGGAAATTGTAAAGACTTCTGGTAGGCGCACCCTTTTGGTATGCTCCGCCCAAATCAAGGACAAAACTTCCATCATTTTTGAGCTTTCTGTAAACGATTCTAGCGAATTCAGAAAGCCATTCGATATATTCGCTCTGCTGTTTGTTGCCATACTCTTTCTCTCGCTGAAGGGCGAAGGGAGGGCTGGTCACGACCAAATTGACGCTCCCATCGGGAATATGGGTTAGCAGCTCCCCAGAATCTCCGCAGTAAGCCTCCCCCCAAGCCGTAAAATATGCCGGAGCCTTGGGAAATAGCCCTTCCATCTCAACCTCTCGCTAAATGCTACTTATATGATGTAGACTAATAGTCATCATAACACAGAAAATCCGTTTATGCAATCCGACAATTCCAATAAAACGGCAAGAGAAATCTTTGCCCGAAATATGAGAAAGTTCCGCAAACTCAAAGGGTTGTCCCAAGAAGATCTGGCTGAGTTGTCAGGACTTCATCGTACTTACGTGGGATCAGTTGAACGAGGAGAGCGAAATATATCTATAGATAACATAGAACGCTTGGCTAATGCCCTAAACTTAAACATCGTGGACTTGCTTGCAGAAAATGAACCAACACCCTGACATAACAATTTTTAATAAACTATATGCAGGTATTTTGAGGTTTCAAGAGCTGGCGAACCGACACGGAATCCCTGATATATTTCAAGATAATGGAGGAAAATTACTTCAGGTTTTGCTAATTACCGGCTTGGAGGCATTGCCAAGCCGCGAAGGAAATGACGCCAGAGATGCCACAGGCCAAGAATACGAATTGAAATCCGTAAACACTTTACGGACAAAGAGCTTTTCGACTCACCATCATATCAACCCAGGAATTATTGCGAAATACCGGGAGGTTCACTGGATATTCGCCGTATACGAGGGCATAAAGCTCCTGGCAATCTACCGCCTAACCCCCGAAGACTTAGAGCCATATTATACCAGATGGGGAACGAAATGGCACAATGAAGGCGGCAAAGACATCAACAACCCCAAGATACCGCTAAGGTATGTTGAGGAACACGGCGAGCTAGTCTACAAGGCAGACTAGTAAACCCTGCTTATAAATGCATCCCCCCCTACACCCGCCCCTCCCCCTCCAGCGCCGCCAGCTCCCCCGCTGTCAACCCCCCAATCCCGCACAGCACCTCCGCGTTATGCTCCCCCAGCAACGGCGGCTGCCGGTTCGGCGTCCCCGGCGACCCCGCCAAATGTATCGGAGTGTTCACCGTGCGAAATATCCCCCCCATATCGTTCCCCCCGTTAATAAACATCCCCCGCGCCTCCAAATGCGGGCAGCCATCCAAATCCGCCTGATCCTGCACCATCCCCATCGAATACCCGATCTCAATCAGCCGTTGGGTTACCTCAGCCTTGGGCCGCTCCCTAGTCCATTCCTCAATAGCCGGCACAAAATGACTCATATAAAACTCGCCGCTGACCCCCTCCCCCAGATAGCGCGAATCCCCGGTCAAATCCTCCCGCCCGATGAGCCGCCAGAGGGCCCGCCACTTCTCCGCGCCGCCGGCCCCGGCCAACACCACATAGCCGTCCTTAGCCCGCAGAGTAAGCTGAGCACTCAACATATTGCTCCGCTCCCGCCCCGCCACCTGCCCCGTCGCCTGATAAAAAGGCATAGTGCTGGTCATGTGGGCCGCCATACAGTCATACATCGCCATATCCAGATATTGCCCCTGCCCGGTGCGGCGGCGGCTCTCCAGCGCCAGCATAATCCCCAGCGCCGTCCACACCCCCGGCACCGAATCGCCGATATTATCCCCCACCATCTGCGGCCCCGCGTCGCCCCACTCCTCCGGCGGCCCGCCCGTGACCGTCATCCACCCCCCCATCCCCTGTACGCAAGGATTGTTGGCCGGCCAATGGGAATACGGCCCCGGCGCCGGGCCCTCCGGATCGCCGTAACCCGTAAGACTAGCGTAAATAATCCCCGGATTGATTTCCCGCAGCCGCTCATAGCCCAATCCCAAACGCCGCAGCGCCCCCGGCCCCCAGTTGTCCAGCAACACATCCGACCCGGCCACCATCCGCTCGAAAGCCCCCCTGCACCGCGCATCGCGCAAATCAAGGGTAACGCTCTTCTTGTTCCGGTTCAGCCCCAGATAGCGCGAGCTTACCCGCTGCCCGTCTGGCCCTTCGATAAACGGCCCGTTGCCCCGCCCCCGCTCCCCGCTGCCGGGCCGCTCAATCTTGATAACCTCCGCCCCCATATCCGCCAGAATCATCGAACAGAACGGCCCGGCCACGATATGCGTAACATCCAGCACCCGCAGCCCCTCCAAGGGAAGTGGGACAGGCACGCTCCCCGGCTGGCTAGTCATCACTGCCCCTCCTCCTCCCTGGTTTGAGGAATCTCCAGACCCAACTGAGGATTCGACGGAATCTGCAACCCCAACCCGTTGGCAATAAACCGTTTGGCGTTGCGAACATAATTAGCCGTAGGATTTTCCAACCGCGCCTCCTGCGCCAGACTCAGCGGGCGAATCTGCCCCGGCACCCCGATAACCAGCGAGCGGGCCGGAACATGACCGCGCACGATGGCCCCCGCGCCGATAAACACATAATCGCCCACATCGGCATCCTCCAGCAACACCGCATTGACCCCCACCAGCACATTGCTGCCCACCCTGCCCCCGTGAACCACCGCCCCGTGAGTAAGCAGCACATTGTCCCCCAGCTCCAGATGGTCGTCGGTATGCAGGGTGCAGTTGTCCTGCAACGAACAATTCTTCCCAACAACGATGTCCCCGTAATCCGCCCGTATCACCGCCCCCGGCCAAACGCTCGAACCCTCCCCAACAGTAACGTCGCCAACAATATAAGCGGCTTCGCTCACAAACACCGATGGATGAATTTTCGGAAACTTCCCGTCAAGTCCGCGTATCAAACAAACCTCCCCAACCAGTCCCAAAATCACCAAACTTCAACCCCACCAGAATACAGCCTCCGCCCCCCAACCGCCACTGCCAAGACACCCATACCGCCAACTTCCAATCCTTTATCCGCCCCCTGTCATCCTACTCGCCCCCCCGCCATTCCGCCCGCCCCTCTGCCATTCTGCCCGCCGTCTGTCATTCCGCTCGCCCCCCTGTCATTCTGAGCAAAGCGAAGAATCCCACCTTGGGCGGTAAGACCCTTCCCTACACTCAGGGCGTCAACTGTCTGTCACCCTGCCCGCCCGCCCGTCATTCTGAGCAAAGCGAAGAATCCCACCATGGGCAATAAACCCCCTCCCTACGCTCAGGCTGTCAACTGTCTGTCACCCTGCCCGCCCCCCTGTCATTCTGAGCAAAGCGAAGAATCCCACCATGGGCAATAAACCCCCTAGCCTAGCTCAAGCCATCAAAGCAAAAATCCTGAAAATCCCCAAAATCCCGCAAATCCTGATTCAGACAAAGGCGCCCCGGTAACTTCCAATCCTTTATCCGCCCCCCGTCATTCCGCCCGCCCGCCTGTCATTCTACCCGCCCCCCTGTCATTCTGAGCAAAACGAAGAATCCCACCTTGAACAGCAATCCCCCTAGCCTAGCTCAAGCCATCAAAGCAAAAATCCTGAAAATCCCCAAAATCCCGCAAATCCTGATTCAGACAAAGGCACCCCGGTAACTTCCAATCCTTTATCCGCCCCCCGTCATTCCGCCCGCCCGCCTGTCATTCTACCCGCCCGCCCGTCATTCTGAGCAAAGCGAAGAATCCCACCTTAGGACAGCAATCCCCCTAGCCTAGCTCAAGCCATCAAAGCAAAAAATCCTGAAAATCCCCGAATCCTGCAAATCCTGATTCAGACAAAGCCCCTAAGAACCGAAAGTCCGATAAAGCTACAAAATCCCCTCCCCCTCCGGGAGAGGGTTAGGGTGGGGCGTCCCCCGGCCATATCAGACAATCCGCGAGCAATTTCACCCGAAAATCCCCAAACCCCCAAAATCCCGATTCAGACAAAGAACCCAAAACGCCTAAAGCCCCAAAGCCCCCTTAACCCCCTGCAAGCTATAATAACAAGCATAAGCCACCACAAAAAACTTAACCTGCTTCCCCAACCCCACCGCCAGCAAAAACCGCCACAGCGGATAACGCAGCGCCCCCGCGGCAATCCCCGCCAAATCAAACAGCGGATTAGGCGCCGCCGACATCAAAAACAGCAAAAGCCACCCCCGCCGCCGCATCCAGCCCTCCACCCGCCCGTAAAAACGCCCCCGACTGATTACCCTGTTCCCGCTATAGCCCAGAAAATAGCCCGTAAGCTCCCCCAAAGTCCCGGCCAGCCCGGCAATCACCGCAATGGCCGCCGGATTCAGAAAAGTAGCCGTAGTGCAGGTAATCGCCAAAGCCGGCACCGGCACCACCAGCCCGCCGCTCGCCAGCAGCACCGCCACCGCCACCGCCCCATAGCTCAGCCGCCCCACTTCAATCCGGTCATGCAACAAAAAAGCGCCCGCCGCCACCGCCGCCACAAAAACCAGAATCGCCAGCCGCCCCCGCCAGCTAGACGCCGCCCGCTCCAGCCGCCCCATCAAATAACCGGGCAACGAGCCGGGCCCGGCGGCATCAGGCGGAGTGTCAAGCGGCTGTGCGATGCCGGTACGACCTACGCCACCGGCCCGGACTCAGACGGCCCGGACTCAGACGGCCCGGACTCAGACGGCCCGGACTCAGACGGCCCGGACTCAGACGGCAACGTCTGCGACAGAAAGCCGGTAAGTATCCGGTTGAACTGCTCCGGCTTTTCCATCTGAGGCCAATGACCGCATTCCGGGATAGTATGAATCGTGCTGCCAGGCAACGCCAGCCGCGCGTTTTCCGCCTGCGCCGCCGGTATGATAGTATCCTCCTCCCCCCAAACCGTAAGCAGCGGCGCCCGCAGCCCCCCCAGCCGCCCCAGCAAATTATGCTCCGGGCGCAGCCCCATCAGATTCACCCCCGACCGCACCGACTGCAACATCACATGAGGCGCATGAGGCAAGCAGCGCACCCGCAGCATCTCCGGCAGTATATCGTCCAGAAAATCGGGCGGCCGGTAAAATATCCGCCGCGCCACCGCCGCCTTGCCCAGCATCCGCGGCTGATAAATAAGCTCCCCCACCACCGGAATTGAAATCAGCCGCAACGGCCAAGACAACCGCCGCCCCAGCCCTGCCGGACACACCAGCGCCACCTTTTCCACCCGCTCCGGGTACTCCAGCGCCGTAAGCCCCGCAATCAGCCCCCCCGCCGAATTGCCCACCACCGAAAACCGCTCTACCCCCAGCTCGGCGGTAAAATCGGCCAAGAAATGGGCCGCCGTATCCGGCGCATAATCCAGATGAACCGGCAGCCCCGAATCCCCGTACCCTGGCAAATCAATAGCGATAACCGTAAAACCCGCATCGGCCACGGCGTCAATGTTGCAATGCCAAGTAATCATAGAGGTAGCCAGCCCATGCACCAAAAGCACAACCGGCCCCTCCCCCGCCACGGCATAGCGGACATTGATTCCGCCCACCAGCAAGTCCTCAATTCGAGCCCGCTGCATCAACCCCGTACCAGCCATCATCCCCCATAAACCCAAATCCATATCCCACCCCACCCCGCCTATCCCCACCCCAACCGCCCCCATCAACCGCCCACCCCAACCCCAGTATTCTTACGCCGCTTTTAACGACACCCGTAGGGGCGCACAGCCGTGCGCCCTAGTATCTAGCCCACCAACTGCCCGCCCATCCCCGGTATTCTTAGGCCGACTTTAATGACCCCCGTAGGGGCGCACAGCCGTGCGCCCTATCTGGCCCACCAACCACCCGCCCATCCCCGGTATTCTCAGGCCGCTTTCAATGACCCCCGTAGGGGCGCACAGCCGTGCGCCCTAGTATCTAGCCCACCAACCGCCCGCACCATCCCCGGTATTCTCAGGCCGCTTTCAATGCCCCCCGTAGGGGCGCACAGCCGTGCGCCCTAGTACCTGGCCCCAAAAGAAAATTCGGCATTCCCAACGTGCGCCGGAATTACCGTTGCAATTGCGCCCCGCCCCATCATTCCCGCGAAACCAAGAATCCACAGCCCACGCCCAATACAGCCTTCGCACCACCGGAGCGTCTGGATTCCCCCTTTCCCGGAAATAACGGGATGATTTTAGCAACATCAACACCCATTAAGAACACCCCAACCCCAACCACGCCTATCAACCCCCCGCCCCAACCCCGGTATTCTCAGGCCGCTTTCAATGACCCCCGTAGGGGCGCACAGCCGTGCGCCCTAGTACCTGGCCCCAAAAGAAAATTCGGTATTCCCAACGTGCGCTAGAACTGCCGTTGCAATTACGCCCCGCCCCGTCATTCCCACGAAAGCAGGAATCCACAGCCCACGCCCAATACAGCCATCGCATCACCGGAGCATCTGGATTCCCCCTTTCCCGGAAATAACTGGATGATTTTAGCAACACCAACACCCGCTAAGAACACCCCAACCCCAACCGTGCTTATCAACCGCCCATCCCATCCCTGGTATTCTTAGGCCGCTTTCAATGACCCCCGTAGGGGCGCACAGCCGTGCGCCCTAGTACCTGGCCTCAAAAGAAAATTCGGTATTCCCAACGTGCGCCGGAACTGCCGTTGCAATTGCGCCCCGCCCCGTCATTCCCCCTTTCCCGGAAATAGCGGGATGATTTTAGCAACATCAACACCCGTTAAGAACACCCTAACCCCAGCCGCCTAACCCAGCCACCCATCCTAGCCCCCTATCCCGAGAAAATTGCGAAGCCCCCCACCCCCCAAGCCAAAATTCCCCGCCCCACCCAAAACCCCGGCACCAAACAGACACCGCAAGCAATCCCGCAATCCCCCGCTAAGTCAACCCCCCCTCCCCCTCACCCCCCACCGGCGATTCCCCCACCCTAAGCATAATCCCCTCCGCCCCGGCGTCCACCACCACGTGACTGCCCGCCGCCAGCTCGCCCGACAGCACCAGCCGCGCCAGCGGATTCTCCAGACTCCGCTGTATCGCCCGCCGCAGCGGCCTAGCCCCGTACACCGGATCAAACCCGTCCCGGGCCAGCCGCACCCCCGCCTCGCGCGTCAGCTCAAAAGTGATTCCCTGCTCCTCCAGCCGTTGCCGCACCTCCCGCGCCATCAGCCCCACAATCTCCACAATCTGCTCCTGCCCCAGCGGATGAAACACAATGGTTTCGTCAATCCGGTTCAGAAACTCCGGCCGGAAAGCCCGCTTCAGCGCCGCCTCCACCGACTCCCGCAACTCCCGCATCTCGTCCCGCCCGTCCCGGCTGTCGGGACGGAACCCGAAAGGCTGCCGACGCACCCCCTCGGTGCCTAGATTGCTGGTCATTATAATGATGGTATTGCGGAAATCAACGGTTCGCCCGTGACCGTCGGTCAGCCGCCCGTCCTCCAGAATCTGCAACAGTATGTTGAACACATCGGGATGCGCCTTCTCGATTTCGTCGAACAGCAACACCCGGTAAGGCCGACGCCGCACCGCCTCCGTAAGCTGCCCCCCCTCGTCATACCCGAGATAACCGGGCGGCGCCCCCACCAGACGCGAAACCGTATGCCGCTCCATATACTCCGACATATCCACCCGCACCATATTGGCCTCGTCATCAAACAGGAACTCCGCCAGCGCCCGCGCCAGCTCCGTCTTGCCCACCCCGGTCGGCCCCAGAAAAATAAAGCTGCCGATCGGCCGCCGCGGGTCGCTCAACCCGGAACGGGAACGCCGTATCGCCTCGGAAACCGCCGTCACCGCCTCCTCCTGCCCGACGACCCGCCGGTGCAGCTCCCCCTCCATACTCACCAGACGCTGCCCCTCACCCTCCAGCAGGCGCCCCGCCGGAATCCCCGTCCACGCCGACACCAGTTGCGCGATTTCCAGCTCATCCACCACCCGCCCCGACTCATCATCCCGCCGCCCCGACTCCGCCTGCCGCAGCCCGTCGTACTCCTGTTGCAACCGCAGCCGCTCGGTGCGCAGTTCCGCCGCCCGCTCGTAGTCCGAGCGTTCCGCCGCCGCCATTTCCTGGTCATTCAGGCGCCGGATTTGTTCCTCCCGCTCCTTGAACGACGCCGGCAAACTTTCGGCGTCAATCCGCAGCTTGCTCGCCGCTTCGTCAATAAAATCCACCGCCTTGTCCGGCAGTTGACGCCCGGTGATGTAGCGGTCGCTGAGCCGCGCCGCCGCCTCCAGCGCCGCCCCGGTGATAGTCACCTTATGGTGAGCCTCATAACGGGGCCGCAGCACCTTCAGAATCTCCACCGTCGCCTCCACCGACGGCTCCTCTAGGTAAATCGCCTGAAACCGCCGCTCCAAAGCCGAATCCCGCTCAATATATTTGCGGTATTCGTCCAGCGTAGTCGCCCCCACGCACTGCATATCCCCCCGCGCCAGAGCGGGCTTCAGCATATTGCTGGCGTCCACCCCGCCCTCGCTGCCCCCCGCCCCCGCCATAGTATGCAACTCGTCCAAGAAAAGAATCACCTCCCCGCTGGCTTCCGTAACCTCGTCAATAACCGATTTCAGCCGTTCCTCGAACTCGCCCCGAAACTTGGACCCCGCCACCATACCCGGCAAATCCAAGGCCAGCACCCGCCGGTCTTTCAGCGAATCCGGCACATCGTCCGACGCAATGCGCTGCGCCAGCCCTTCCACAATGGCCGTCTTGCCCACCCCCGCCTCGCCGATAATCACCGGATTATTCTTGCGCCGCCGGGTAAGGGTTTGCATCACCTGACGTATTTCCGCATCCCGTCCCACCACCGGATCCAGCCGCCCCTCCCGCGCCATCCGCGTCAAATCTACGCTGTAACGCTCCAGCGAGCGGTAGCGGCTTTCCGCCTCCGGGTCGTCTACCCGGTGGCTCCCCCGCACCTGCGTCAACGCCTGATACACCCGCTCCCGGTCTATCCGGTGCGCCTTCAGTATCCCCGCCGACAGCCCCTGCTGCTCCATAACCGCCGCGATAAACAGATGCTCCGCGCCGATAAAATCGTCATTCAGCCGCGCCGCCTCCGTCCGCGCATTCTCCATCAGCCGCTGCGCCCGAGGCGTAGGATAAATCTGGTTGGCGTCATACGCCAGCTTAGGCGCCGACTCCAGCCCCTGATGCAAAGCCGCCCGAATATCCCCCAACGGCGCCCCCAACTCCCCCAGAATCCGCGACGGCACCCCATCCTCCAGCTCCAGCAAAGCCAGCAAAATATGCTCCACATCCCACTGGCTATGCCGGTGCCGCCGCACCAGCTCCTGCGAATTAGCCAACACCTGCCGAGCCTGATTAGTAAACTGATCATTCGCCCTATCCCGCGCAACCATAGTCCCGCCTCCAAAACCGGCCCAGTCCCCCAGGCCATCATATCTAACCTGTTCCCCTACCAATCCCCCTGTCATTCTGAGCAAAGCCAAGAACCCCACCTAGTCCCGCCATCAACGCCCCCCGTAGGGGCGCCCAACCGTGCGCCCAAGCATCAACCCGCAAAGAATCCCGCATTCTCAACGTGCGCCGGAATCGCCCTTGTAATTCCGCCCGGCGCCGTCATTCCCGAGAAAAATGCCCCCCGTAGGGGCGCCCAGCCGTGCGCCCAAGCATCCGCCCGCAAAAGAAAACCCCGCATTCTCAACGTGCGCCGGAATTGCCGTTGTAATTCCGCCCTGCGCCGTCATTCCCGAGAAAAATGACACCCGTAGGGGCGCACAGCCGTGCGCCCTAGTATCAGCCCGCAAAGAATCCCGCATTCTCAACGTGCGCCGGAATTGCCGTTGTAATTCCGCCCTGCGCCGTCATTCCCGAGAAAAATGCCCCCCGTAGGGGCGCACAGCCGTGCGCCCAAGCATCCGCCCGCAAAGAAAACCCCGCATTCCTAACGTGCGCCGGAAATGCCGTTCTGACTACACCCCGCACCGTAATTCCCGCGAAAACAGGAATCCACAACCCTAACCCAATACGGCCTTCCCCTCACCTGAGCATCTAAATTCCCCCTTCCGCCGGAATGACGGGATAATTTCGGCAATATCAACACCCGTTAAAAACACCGGGAATTTCCCACTACCATATCCCTCCCGACCCCTAAATAAACAGATTCAGCACCCCCGCCCCCGACCATCGTTCTCCCTGCCCCGCTGCTGCCGCCGCAGCAAAGCCACCGTCTCGGTAAGCGCGGCCACCTCCCCCTCCAGCTCCTCCACCCGCGCCATCAGCTTCAGCGCCACCTCCGCCCCGGCCAGATTAACCCCCATATCCTCAATAAGAGTTCGCAGCCGCCGGATACGCTCAATATCCGCCATCGAATACAGCCTTTGCCGCCCCCGAGTGCGCGAAGGCCAAATCAGCCCCGCCCGCTCATAATGCCGCAGCGTCTGCGCATGAACCCCCACAATACGGGCCGCCACGCTAATAGCGAAGCAAGGCTCATCCTGAAACATTTGCTCCCTCATCATAAACCAATCCCCCAACCATCCGCTTTGTCACCCCGCCCGCCCCCCATCCGTCATTCCGCCCGCCCCCCGTCCGTCATTCCGCCCACCCCCTATCTGTCATTCTGAGCAAAGCGAAGAATCCCGCTTTGGCATACAAAACCCAACCCGTAGCCCAAGACGGCAAAACGCCGCGCCAAACATCACCGCCCCCCGGCCGACTAGCCATCGGCAACGAAACGCCCCCGTCCGTCATTCCGCCCGCCCCCTATCTGTCATTCTGAGCAAAGCGAAGAATCCCGCTTTGGCATACAAAACCCAACCCGTAGCCCAAGACGGCAAAACGCCGCGCCAAACATCACCGCCCCCCGGCCGACTAGCCATCATCAACCAACCGCCCCTATCAGCCATCCCAAGCAAAGCCCCGCCTTGCCACACAAAACCCACCCCCACCCCCCCAACCCCCTACCCGCCGCCAACCAACCCCCCCAGCCGCAGCTCCCGCAGCCCGCGAAACAGCTCAACCTCCTCGCTCGACGCCTCAACCGGCAACCGCACCTTCACCGTCACATACAAATCCCCCCGCCGCCCCCCGCCCGACAGCGACGGCATCCCCAGCCCCGACAGCCGGAACCGCCGCTCGTTGGGCGTATTGGGCGGCACCGTCAGCGCCACCTGCCCCGAAAGCGTCGGCGCCACAATCTCCGCCCCCAGCACCGCATCATCCAGCGCCAAATCAACATCCGCGTACAAATCCCGCCCTTCCCGCCGGAACCGCTCATGCTCCAGCAACGACACCACCAGATAAAAGTCGCCCCCCTGAGCCCCGCCCGACGCGATATGAACCCGCGAACCCTGGTCAACCCCCGCCGGAATCTTCACCTCCAGCGTGCGCCCGTCATTAGTCCGCAGCGTGCGAATCGCCCCGTGAAAAGCCTCCTCCAGCGTCACCTCCACCGGATACTCCGGCGGCGGACGCCGCGCCGCCCCCCGCGCCGCGCCGAACAAATCCTCAAAACCGCCCCCGCCCCGTCCGCTGCCCGTATCCCCAAAACCGCCCCCGCCCCGCACCCCGCCCAAATCCTCAAACCGCCCGCCGCGCCCGCCGCCGAACCCGCCCCCGCCCCGCCCGCCGAAGCTGGCGAAAATATCCTCAAACCCGCCGGCGTCCCCCGTCCAACGGAACCCCCCGCCGCCCGGCCCGCGCCCGCCGCCCGCCGCCCCGTACTCCCCGGCATGACGCCAGTTCTCCCCATAGCGGTCATATTTCTTGCGCGATTCCTCATCAGACAAGACGCTATACGCTTCGTTAATTTCCTTAAACTTCTCTTCCGCCGCCGCATCATTCTTATTCACATCCGGGTGATACTGCCGCGCCAGCCGCCGGTACGCTTGACGAATATCCTTCTCCGACGCCCCCCGGCCCACCCCCAGCACCTCATAATAATCACCCATAAAACCACCTCCAAGCAGTAATCTACCCACCCCAACCCCAGCCCGCCAACAAAACAACCTAACACCCCACCATACTAATACTTGACAACAATCCTGTCAACTATCCCCACCCCAACAACTCAACCCCCCACCCCATACCAACCCCCCCATCCCCACTACTCGCCACCCCCGGCCATACCCCCCCTATCCCTAACACGCCCCCCGCACCCCCTCAACCCCCACTACCCGCCACCCCCGGCCATACCCCCTATCCCCAACACGCCCCCCGCACCCCCTCAACCCCCACTACCCGCCACCCCCGGCCATACCCCCTATCCCCAACACGCCCCCCGCCCCCCCTCAACCCCCACCCCGTAGGGGCGCACAGCCGTGCGCCCGCCCCCGCCGCAACCACACCCGAATCCCAACAACAAAATCCCCTCCCCCTCCGGGGGAGGGCTAGGGTGGGGGCGTCCCCCGTCCATCCCCAACACCCCCCCGTGCAATTGATGACACCAACCCCTTGCCAACCCCGATAACAACTCCCTAACATAATAACGTGCCATAACCCAAACAACCCGCCCGTAATCCCAGCCCGCCCGTCATTCCGTCCAGCCTGTCATTCTGAGCAAAGCGAAGAATCCCACCCTAAACCGCCAGCCTTTTCCCCATCGCCCGCAATCCCAACCCGCCCGTCATTCCGAGCAACCCCCCTGTCATTCTGAGCAAAGCGAAGAATCCCGCCCAACAACCCAAATGTCCAAAAATGTCCGAAAATGTCCGGCAAAACAAAAAACCCGAACCCCCAAACTGCCAAAACCATCCCGCCAATCCCCCAATCCCGAAAACCCTGATTCAGACAACGAAACGGGGGAAAATGGGGGAAAATGACAGGAAAATCAAAAAATCCCGCGCCAACCCCCAAAACGGCAGGAAACGGCGGGAAATGGCCGGAAAAATAAAAAATCCTACCCCCCCAGAGGTGAACCCCCAATGAGCCTAAAATCCATCCGCAACCAAATCAACGCCCTACGCCGAAAATTCGCCTTCCCCCTAGCCATCCTCCGCCTCCGACGCATCTCCGAGGAATACTGCCACGACTGGCACACCGCCCTAACCAACAACAAACCCCTACCCCAAGCCCACCCCTTCATCCTGAAAATCGCCAAAGAGGTAATGCCCCTGAACACCTTTATGTCCCTGCACCACTACCTAAACCGCCAACGCGACCAAAAAACCACCCCCGAACCCCGGGCAATCGCCGTAACCCTGTTCCCCCATCACGCCAACAGCCTCCTATTCACCCATCTGTTCGCCGGCGAACTAACCCCCCGGCCCAAACCCGCGCCCCCTTTCGGCATCATCCCCCGCCAACGCCCCCAACGCACCCGCGCCATAGACCCCCGTTCCCGCGCCATCGCCCGCCAATTACGCGAAACCCTCCGCAACCCCCGCCCAACCCCGCGCCACCCCCGCACATTAAAAATACCCATTTCCCCGGAGGGATTCACGCGGACGCCAAGAGGTGCTATAATGGCACTCTGCCAGCGTTCCCCGATAGCTCAGCGGTAGAGCGGGCGGCTGTTAACCGCTAGGTCGCAGGTTCGAATCCTGCTCGGGGAGCCACCCCCTCCTAAAACATCAGACCCGCCTAAAACGACGTCAGCGACCCGTCCACCATCTCCAGCCGCCGGTCGCCCGCCTCGGCCAACGCCAAATCATGAGTAGCGGCAATAACCGTCGTGCCGTCGCCCGAGATTTCCCGCAGCGTAGCCGTAATCGCCCTAGCCGTAGTAGTATCCAGCTCCCCCGTAGGCTCATCGGCGAAAACCACCTCCGGCCTAGTCACCAGAGCGCGGGCAATAGACACCCGTTGCTGCTCGCCCCCCGAAAGCTCATAAGGACGGTGCCTGGCCCGCGGCCCCAGCCCCACCGAATCCAGCGCCGCCTGCGCCCGCCGCCGCCGCTCCCGCCAAGCAACCCCTATTATATGAAGCGGCAGCTCCACATTCTCCTGCGCCGACAGCAAGGGCATCAGCCCAAAAGACTGGAAAACAAACCCGATTTTGCGCCGCCGCAATTCCACCAGCTCCCTTTCCGGCAGTTTCGACAAGTCTTGCCCCCGGAACAGCGCCGAACCGCTGGTAGGCCGGTCCAGCCCCGACAGCAGGTTAAGCAGCGTGGTCTTGCCCGAACCCGAGCGCCCGGTAAGCACCAGCAACTCGCCCGCCCCCACCTCCAGGGTCACGCCGTTGACTGCCCAAACCGTCGCGCCCCCGCTCTCAAATGCCCGGCTCACACTAGCGGCGGCGATAATCCCCTGGCTCATTCCGGCGTCCTCTGGCCGCCCCGCGAATCATCGCCCCGTGAATCATTGGCGGGCGGCCGCAGCGTAATCCGTCCGTCTTCCCAATCCAAACGGGCCAATCCGCGCTGACGGAAACTGTCGGCGTACTCTTGGGGCAGTTGCAGCCGCCCCGCCTCGTCCACCACCAGAAACTCGTCCTCGGTGCGAGAACCGTCCCGCTGGTACGATGCCGTCGAAATCGTCTCGGAGCTAATCCGCCCGTCGCGGATATGCACCACCCGGTCAACAAACTGCGCTACCCCCGGATAGTGAGTAACGATGATTACGGTTACGCCGAAGTCGCGGTTCAGGCCGCGCAGCATATCGAACACCATAACCGCGTTGGCGGTGTCCAGCTCGCCGGTAGGTTCGTCCGCCAGCAGCAACGGCGGCTGGTTGGCGAGGGCCACCCCGATGGCCGCCCGCTGCTGCTCCCCGCCGGAAAGCTGGTGCGGCATCCGCCCCGCCAGCCGCCCTATCCCCAGCGCCTCCAGCACCTCCCCGGCCCAAGCCCGGCGGTATCCGGCGGCCCGCCCGGCCAACGCCATCGGCAGCTCGAGGTTGTCCGCCACGCTCAGATAAGGCAGCAGGTTGCGGGCCGTAGCCTGCCAGACGAACCCCACGTCCTGACGCCGGTACTGCACCAAACCCTGCTCCGATATGTTCAACAAGTCCCGACGCCCCACGCTGACCTGCCCGGCCGACGGCCTGTCCAGCCCGGCCAGTATATTCAGCAAAGTGCTTTTGCCGCTGCCGCTGGCCCCGACAATCGCAATCAGTTCCCCTGCGTCAACGCTCAGGTCCAGCCCGCGCAACGCCACCACTTCCAAATCGGCCCGTTTGTAAATCTTGAACAAATCACGGCAGACGACAAACGGATCCCCCGCTCCCCCCTGCTCGGAAACCGGGGCCAGGACGCTGCCATACCGGATTGACGAATCCATAGATGCCGCCATTCTCCCATTCGCGTCATTCTCCCATTCGGAGAACCTGTTGAAGTTGCAGTTTGCCGGTCACCCAAGTAAGCCACAGGCCGCAGAAAACGGTCACCCCGGCCAAGATAGCATAGGATACCAGCAACCGCCGCCAGTCGGCGGTAAACACCAGCGAAGGCGTGGCCCGCGCCCCTCCCTCCACCACTTCCATCAGCGGCAGCAGCCCGGAACCGATGAGCCAGCCCAGCAAGGTTCCCAATCCCACCCCGCATATCGTCATCAAGCAAAGGTTGGCCCACACAATCCGTTGCATCTGCCCCCGGGAAATGCCCAGAGTGCGGAGCAGGGCAAACTCCGTCTGCCGTTCCTTAGCGTCCAAGTGCGAAAACAGCAACAGCCCCGAAGCGCTCGCCACCGCCACCGCCAGAAACAGCAGAACCAGCAGGGCGCCCCATCCGGCGTTCACCAAAGGCTGCTCCACCCGCAGGGCCACCATACTCGGCGCGTGCAGCGCGTCCCTGATGCTCGCCCCTTTCTCGCGCAGAACTGCCGCCACCGGCCCGGCCCCCCGCTCATCCCCAGCCCAGCCCGCGCCGTCCCCGGCCAGCCACAGCTCATTGGCCCCCCGGGGCGGAAGCGGGCTGTATCGCAGGGTTGCCTGAGTAAACCGCGACAAGTCAACCACGGCAAAGGGCCGGCTACCGGGATTCAGCGTCGGGAAAAACTCAACTTCCGCCGCCACTTCCAGCAGCAAGGCATAGGTGGACATCCCCAGAATGATTGTGTCGCCCACCTCGGCATCGGCCACCTCCAGAAACTCGGAGCTGACCAGAGCGGGAATCGGCGTGTCCGCGCCCCCGGCCCTGAACCCGGTAAGCCCCAACGCCCCCGACGCCCAGCTAAACCGGCTGGTAACGCCAAACTCGCCCCCCGCAGCCGATTGGCTGATTTCCAGTGAGGATAACCCGGGCCTGCGGAAGTCTTCAATCGCGCCCCAGCCGTCACTAGAGCTGAAATCGTGAATCAGCCTATCGCCGCCCGGAGTCACCGCATCGGCCCGCCCCAAGAATATCGCGCCCCCGTCGCTCCCCCGGAACCGATGGCGCACCGAAAGGGAAATCAGCTCCAGCGGCGGTTTCAAGTCCGGGCCGGGCCGCTGTTCCCAGACCCTTTCGTTGCCCAGCCCCTCGGCAGTCAAGTCCAGAAGCAAACGCGACCACCGGGTATCCGTCAAGTCGCCCATCCAGCCGTCGGCAACCTGCCCTTCCGAATCCCGCAGCCGCGCCCAAAGCCCCACATTGCGGGCCGCCCCCCCGGGCCGGGCCCAAAGGGCCAGCGCCGTAGCGTCGGGCGGCAAGGGAACGCCGTCGGCTGTCGGCGCAGGCAGCCCCCCGGACAAGCCGTTGCGTAAGGTTTGCGACAACCCCTCCAGCGATTGCCCGTCGGCAAAGTCATCCCGGAACCAGGCCGCCCCGGCGATGCTGTCGGCGTCAACCGCCAACAGCGTCCCGGAAGTGCTGAAGCCGGTAGTTGTAAGATATGCCGGAGAACGGAAAACGTCGGCCGCCGCCGCCACGTTCCCGGCCCCGCCGATATGGGCGGCCAGATTGTCAACGCGGTCCCGCCCGCCGTACTGCAAGCGCAGGTCGGCCCCGGCGTCATACAACGCCCGCTCTTCCTGCCCGCGCTCCAGAGTGGATGAAAAGGCGCTGCCCATCACGCCCATCGCCGTCGCCAGCATCACCAGCACGATTAACAACGCAGGCGTCATCGGATCCCGGGACAGATGCCGCAGCACGTGAACCAGCCAAGTAGGCCCCACCGGCCCGGCCAGCCGGGCCAGCACCGCCGCGGCCCACGGGAACACCCGCAGCACAATCAGCCCGGCGGCGACCAGCCCCAGCACCGGCCCCAGCAACAGGCTGTAGTCTACGCTCAACTCCCGGCTGCCCAAGGACTGCACCACAAACGCGCCCCGGCTCTGAAGCTGCCACCACAGCAGCCCTATCAGCGCCAGCAGCGCCACATCAAGGTAATAGCGATGCAACAGACTAGCGGTTGGCGGACGCGCCCCGGCCTGCCGCGCCTCAACGCTCCCCCGCCGCGCCGCCGCCAGCGTGGCAACGGTAAAGACCGCCACCGCCAAAACGCCCCCGGCCAGCCCAAGCAGGAAAGCGTCCCTAGAAAGCCCCACCGGAACCCCGGCCAAAGCCCCGGCCGTGCCGCTGAGCTGAAAGAAAATCACCCCCAGCAGCTTAACAAGTCCCAATGCCAGGAAAGGCCCTGCAATCACGGCGGGCGCGGCCAGCAGCAGCCCCTCGCCAAGCCCCAGAACGCCAAGCTGCCACACCGTCGCCCCTCGGCTTTTCAGCATAGCGATCTCACTGGCCCTCGACCGCACTATCAGCCCCGCCACCAGCGCCAGATAATAGACCAGGATGCCGGTCACCATAAACAGCACCAAGAACAGGGGCAACCGGGCCAGCAAAAGCTGCTCCTCGAAGCTCCGCAACTGGTTGTCCAGCCGTATCGAGTAGCTGGAGTTCTTTAGCCCGGTGGAGATTGCCCGTTCAATCCCGGCGAGTATTAGTTGCGCTTCCTCCACATCATCGGCCCGCATCCCCCGCTTGTCGGGAAAGAACCGCCAGGTCGTATCGGTATACAGCGCAGGGTAGGCCCCCAGCACCCGCTCAATCAGGGCGTCCTCGGCGGTGAAAAGGGGTATCAGCGTCCAGCGGTCGTCCTGCTTGCTGAGAGCGGAAGACAGCCCATACCAGAACTCATCAGAGGGGGCCGTTATCTCGAAAATGGCGGCGATTCGCACTTCAACGGGCGGGTGGCCGTCAAAGGACGTTGCCGGAAAGACATCCATTACATCGCCGACGCCCATCCGAAGCAGCCCCGCCCCCAACTCGTCCACCGCCACGTCTACGGGCTGCCCCGGCGCCCCCGCCCCCTCCGGCCAGACCCCCTCCAGCACCCGGATACGCCCGGAAAGCCCGGTAAGGTGAAAGAGCGCCCCCCTGGGCCTAGTATCCCTGTCCAGCTCCAGATGCGGGTATCCTTGAAAAAAGAACGTAGCCGTTTCCAAATGACGCGAATGTTCCTTCAGGAAAGGGCGGAAAGGCCCGGCCACATTCCGCTCTACAAAGTCATCCCTAGCTTGAAAGGCCCGGCGGCGGCCTTCCACGTCCGCCGGGTCATCCCGGCTACTAAAGGAACGCGCCCAGAAGTTGACTTCCTCCGGCGGGGCCTGGGCCAGCGCCCCGCGCAGCGCGGCATTGGCGAGCAGCCCGGAGAAAATCACCCCGCTGGACATCAAGGCGACGGCCAGCAAGATGCCGCCGAACAGCGCCGCCTCCAGCCTCCAGCCGTTGACGGCGCGGCGCAGGGCCATCACATAGGCGAATCTCAGCAACGAAGCCATACGGCTAGGCCCCTTCCCGCAGGGCGTCAACCGGGCTGATGCGCTGGGCCAATAACGCCCCGAAGGCCGCCGAAGCCATCACCGCCGCAGTCAAACCGGCCAGAACCGATACCAGCAACAGGTTATGCACCTCGGGAATCACCGGCGGCACCGGATCGGCGCCGCTGGCCGTTAAGTCCAGCAGTTGCACCAGCTCCAAACCCGGCCAGTATCCGATAGCCGCCCCGGCGGCGATAGCCAAGCCGCCCATCAGCCACCTTTCCGCCGCCAAAGACAAGAAAAGCTGTCGCCGGGATAAGCCCAGCGACCGGGCTACTGCGGTATCAACCCGCCCGGCCCGCACCGACGCCACGCTGTGGAGCAACAGTACGGTCACCGTCGCCAGCCCAATCCCGGCCATGCTCAACCCCGTAAGCCCGTTCCAGCCCCCGCCGGCCAAGGGATTGCGGGAAGCGACGCCGGCCGCCGCTTGGCGGCTGGTGATGGAAGCCAGCGCGGGCAGCTCCGCCGTTACCCCGGCAATCACCGCCTCGCGGTCTTGGGCCGGGTCAAGGGAAAGCCAGATTTCTTGAGGGGATGTTTCCGCGCTGCCCGGCGGAAAGAACCGCAGGTAAGACAAATAGCCGTCAATGTCCAGCAACAGGAAAGGCCGCCGGAAACTGGTCACCGTAGGGAACAGGTCGCTCACTCCCACCACCTCGACAGGAATGGAAGCCCGCCCGTGCCGGATGCGGACGCTTTGCCCCGGATACAGGCCCGGCCCCCCAATGGCCGGAAGCGGCAGGGATACCGGCGGGATGTGCATACCCCGCTGTTCGCCGCCGAAAGGCTCATCCCAAGAAAAAATGAGTCCCGCCTCCCCGGAACGGGCCCCGCCGGCCCCGGTTTCCAGCCTGTCGGGAACGCCCGCCCCGGCCCCCAAAGGCGCCCACCGGCCCGGCCGGTCGAAACCTTCCATAACCACCCCTTCCGCCGGGAGCGACGGGCCAAAGACAGTGAAATCATCCACAAGAACACGCCCGGCCGTCACCTTTACAAAGGAGCTGGTGCTGAAGAAAATCGCCGCCAAAGCCCATTCCCGGTTGGATTCAATCACCCTTTCGGGCAAGTCGCCGCCGAAGAACCGCCAGCCCCCGGAATCGGTTTCGCCCGGCCCGGCGAATCCGCCCGCGAACCCGCCCAAAGACACGTTCCGGTAGCGTCCCTTGGCATCGGCCAATCTCGCCCAAACGTTGATGTCGGCTTGCAGTTCGCGCTCCTCCAGATCCCCGGTTTCCAGCCACACCCCCACCCGCTCAATGCCCGGCGGAAGTGGCGTTCCGAATCGCTCCCCGGCCGGCGCGTCGCTGGCGGAGTGAATTAGGGCGGCCAGCTCCGGCAGCGTAGCGTCGGCGAAGTCATCCCGGAACCACGCCGCCTGCGCCATGGCGTTGGGGTCGGCGGCTATAAGCAAAGCGGGCGCCCCGGCCTGCCCTTGCACCAGAGTAATCGAATCCCGCAATACCGGAGTAGTGGCCCGCACGCCCGGCAACGCCGCCAGACGTTCACTCAGACTAGCATCAACGCCCGGCCCGGAAATGCGGATTTCGCCGCCCACCCGGTACAAAGTCTGCTCGCTCTGACTCCGCGACAAGGTGGATTGAAAGGTGGCACCAAACACCCCCAAGGCCGCGGCCAGCATAAGCATCACCGCCAGCGACGACGGCAGCACCGGGTCGCGGGACAAGCGGGCCAGCGTAAGGGACAACCACCCCGGCCCGAACCTCGCGCACAGCCCCATAGCCAACCGAACCAGCAAAGGCAGCAGGCGCATCAAAAGCAACGCCGCGGCCAGCAGCCCCAGCACCGGCCCCAGAATCAGGGCCGGGTCTACGTCCAGCCCGCGCGACGCCAAGGCGCGGGACACGAAACCGTCCCGCTGCTGGAACTGCCACCAGACCAGCCCCACGGCCAGCAGCGCCGGAATGTCCAGATAGTAGCGGTGGTAAAAGGAAACCGTCGGCGGCCTAGAGCGGGCGGCCAGAGCGTCGGCCATTCCCGTCCGCGCCCGCCCGGCCGCCGACGCCGCCAACACCGCCACCGACAGAATCGCGCCCGCCGCTCCCATCCAGAATACATCGCTGGACAAGGCCACCTCGATGGGGCCGCCGCCCACATCCCCGAAAGTGGGCAGCAACAGGAAACGGACAACCAGCCAGGCCAGCAGCGGCCCGGCCGCCACCGCGACTAGGGCCAAGACCCCCTCGGCCAGCAGCAGCACTCCGCAGACTTGAACCACGCCCGCGCCCCGGCTTCGCAACAAACCCACTTCGTCGGCCTGGCTGCGGCCCAGTATTCCGGTAATCAGCGCCAGAAAATACAGGACGACGATAACCACTAGGGAAACGAATACGTATACCGGCACCCGTGCCAGCGTCAAGTCCCGCTCGAATTCATCCAGGGTCAGCCCCAGCCGACTGAAAACGAAAGTGCGGGGGTAAGCCTTGTTCAAGTCCGTTTCCAGACCATCCAGGGCTTCCTGAGTAGCGTCCACCGTCCCGGCGGTGATTACCGACGGGTCAACGAAAACGTTAAAGCCGAAGTCGCCGACAGCGGTGGGAAACCGGCGGCCCATAACTTGCAGAAAGTCATCCTCGGACACATATACCGGCACAACCAGCATTTCGCCGACGGTTTGGACGCTGAACTGGCTGGGCGTCCCCATCCAGTATTCTTCCCGCGGGTTGACGGGCGCGGCTATTCCCACGATGTTGAGGATGATGCGTTCCTCCGGCGCGGCCCGGAAGGGCGTAATGAACAGCCGGTCGCCCGTTTCGTAGCCCATATCGCGGGCGGCCCGCTGGCCGACCACGGCCTCCAGCTCCACGCCGCCGGGCCCGGCAGTTCCGCCCCTTTGCGGCCAGTTCCCTTCGAGGATACGGGAATGCTCGGTAAACCCGGTCATAAAAAAGGGCCTTCCCGATGGGGAACCCAAGGGCGGCGTTTGCGGCGCGGGGTTGGTGGTGAGCGCCATTCCGGTCTGGGCGCGTCCGAACCGCTCCAGCCCCGCCGTCATCCCGCCGATTCGCCGTTGCGCCGCCTCTTCGGTAATGCCGCGGAGCTGGCCGTAGTCCTCCGGGCCGAGGGGCCGGTTTTGCGACAATACCTGAACGTGCAACGCTGTCGGCGACTCGCTGAACAGGGCGTGACGCACTCCCGCCTCCGCCAGCGCCTGCGAATAAAGGGCAGTGGCGCTCAACAGCGTCACGGCGGACAGGATGCCCAGCGCGGCCACGGCGGACAATCCCCAAGCCCGGCGCAACCGCCTGCGCATCACCCACAGCGAAAGCCGGAATAACTGCATCATGCGAAGGATTATACCGGCCCGGCAACGCGGGTGCCGCAATCCCGGCGAAAACCGATGTCCCGCCGCGGATCAATCAGCGGGCCGCCACAGAGAGCAGGATTCGCGTCCCATCGCCTAGTGCAGATAGCAGGCCACGAAATGATTGGGGGAAACTTCTTTCAGCCCAGGTTCCTCTTCGGAGCAGCGCCGCATAACAGTCGTGGCCGATAAAAAGATAGCTTACCCCCAAGTCGCTTTGCAGTTCTTCCAAGAGATTGATAATCTGCGCCCGGATGGAAACGTCCAAGCCGGAAACCGGCTCATCCAGAACAATCAGCCGCGTCTCTGTAGCCAGAGACCTGGCAATGGCTATCTGCTGGCACTGCCCCCCGCTGAACTCATGGGGAAAAAGCGGCGACATATCGGGCTGCAACCCCACCAACTGCATCACTTCGCCCACCCGGTCATTGATTTCCCAGCGGGAAAGGCTGGTATGGATTTCCAGAGGTTCGCCTAATACTCGGCCCCACTAGAGTTGCCGGAAATATGGCGAATATCAGTGCCTGCAACGTAAAAACAAGCGGCGGAAAGGGCGATTTGCCGCCTTTTCCGCCGCTGGATGGATGATTCCGGGATGATGGACGGCAAGCCCCGGCCTGCCCACGCCTAACGCCGCGTCTAGATAAGCAGGCTTGCCACGCAGGCGGTCATCATCATTGCGAAGGTGCCGCCCAGCATAGCGTGGAACCCCAGCTTTGCCAGCTCCAGCCGCCGCTCCGGGACTATGCCGCCGATGCCGCCTATCTGTATGCCGATGCTGCCGAAGTTGGCGAATCCGCAGAGCGCGTAGGTCAGAATCGTCTTGGTTCGCTCGCTCAGCGCCACGCCCGAATCGGGCTGCGACCACTCGGACAGCGTGGCGTAGGCGATAAACTCGTTCAGCACCATCTTGATGCCCAGCAGCTCCCCGGCGAGCAGGGATTCCCGCCACGGAATGCCCATCAGCCAGGCGAAGGGCGCAAAAACGTAGCCGAATATGCCCGACAGCGACCACTCCCACGACTGCCCGAACCAGCCGCCAATCCAGCCGCCGAACAGTTCCAGCAGCGCGTCCACCATCGCCACCAGCGCCAGCACGGCGATGAGCAGGGCGGCCACGTTCAGCGCCAGACGCAGCCCGTCCAGCGCCCCCCCGGCCGCCGCGTCTATCACGTTGCCGTGGGTTTTCTCCGGTTGCATTTCCACCCGGCCCATTGTTACCGACCGTTCCGTTTCGGGAATCATCAGCTTGGCAATCAGCAGGGCTGCCGGGGCCGAAATCACCGACGCCGATACCAGATGCCCGGCGTCTATGCCCATAGCGACGTAGGCCGCGAAAACGCTGCCCGCGATGGTGGCGAACCCGCCGGTCATCAGCGCCATCAGTTCGGAGCGGGTCATGCTGCCGATGTAGGCCCGCACCACCAGAGGCGCTTCCGTCTGCCCCATAAACACGTTGGCCGACGCCGCCAGCGTCTCCGAACCGGACGTCGCCAGCGTCCGCCGCATAATCCAGGCAAAACCCCCCACGATTCGGGGTATGATGCCCAAGTGATAGAGAACCGCCGTAAGCGATGATACGAAAATTATGGTGGGCAGCACCCGGAAAGCTATGAAGTGATGGGAGTTTTCCTCTCCGAAAACGAAGCCGCTGCCTGCGTCGGTAAAGGCCAGAATCGCGGCGAAAAAGTCGCCGATGCCCTGAAATATGCTAACCCCTACCGACGTTTTCAGGATGAACAGGGCCAGCGCGAATTGCAGTAACAGCCCGCCCCCGACGATGCGAAAGTTGATTTTCCGGTTGCGGTCGCCAATCAGCCAGGCCAGCCCCATAATGACCGCCAACCCCAGCAGAGCAATCCAGCGTTCCAAAGGCGCCTCCCTGTGCCTCCATTTCCGGCAATGCTCCGATTCTATCCCGCCGGGCTGCCGGGCTGCCGCTAATCCGGCGGCGTTTCTTCCCCGATTTCCCGCCCGCAGTGGGGGCAGGTTCTGATCGCGGGGCTTTGGCGCTGGTTCACCTGCTCCATAAAGCCGGAACCCAGGATGCCGGCCGGCAAGGCGAAAATTCCGATGCCCAGCAAGGCAATCACCCCGGCCAGTATCCGCCCCAGCGGGGTGACGGGCGACACGTCGCCGTAGCCGACGGTGGTGACCGTGATGATTCCCCACCACATCGCCGCCGGAATGCTGGAAAAGTTGTCCGGCTGCGCCGATTCTTCGACGAAATACATCAGCGACGAGGACAGCACCAGCAGCGTCCCCACTACCGACACCACGGCCAGAAGTTCGTTTTTTCGCGACACGATGGCGAAAACCAAAGCCCGCATCCCCGGCGAGTAGCGGGCCAGCCGCGCCATCCGGCTAACCAGCCGCAAGGCCCGGAGGACGCCCAAGCCCCCGCCGCCAGCCGCCAGCAACAGAATAATGAAATACGACAGCACCGCCGCCGCATCGGCCACCATCAGCGGCTGGAGCATATAGCGCAGCCGCCCTCTGACCGGATGGGCAAACCGGGGTTCGGTGGTGCAGGCCCACAGCCGCGCCAAGTACTCAACGGCGAATATGCTGAAAGACACCGTTTCAAAATAGAGGAAAAAATTGGGCGCGGCGGCGTGAATTTTCTCATCAGTGCTGATAACCAGGGCCGTCACGTTGCTGATAATCAGCAGCATCAGCGCCATATCCACCGCCCGGCTCACCCAGTCGCCGCTTTCCCCAATCTCCAGAATTTCGTAAATCCTTCGTTTCATCTCCGCCCGCCTCGTTCCGTCCGTTTCCCCCTGCCTTTACCCTTGGCCGCCCGCCGCGCCCACATTTTGCTGACATTTGCTTGGCGAATTTATCCGTTGGGCTATGCTATCATTTATACAGTAGTACGAAATCCGTACAAGCAAAGGCAATTTGGGCGGTATTTTCAGGGGCGGGGTATTTCAATGAACGCTGCGGCTTCCTCCTCCAACGCCATAGAAACCCAAGGGCTGGTGCGCCGGTTCGGTTCAGTGCAGGCCGTAGACGGCATTGACCTGACCGTGCGGCAGGGCGAAATCTACGGGTTCCTAGGCCCCAACGGCGCGGGCAAAACCACTGTCATTCGGATGCTGGTCACCCTGCTGCTCCCCACCAGCGGGCGCATCACGGTGGCCGGGTACGACGTAATGCGCCAGCCCGACCAAGTTCGCAGCCGAATCGGTGTCGCCCTCCAAGAGGCCGCGCTGGACAACAAACAGACCGGCCGGGAGCTGCTGCGGCTTCAAGGCCGGCTCTACGGCCTGAATCGGCGCGAAATAGACCGGCGAATCAAGGAGCTGTCGAGCCTAGTGGACATCGGCGAGGCTATGGATCGGTTTATCGGCACCTACTCCGGCGGGATGAAGCGCCGCCTCGACCTAGCCGCCGCCCTGATTCACCGGCCCGACGTTCTGTTTCTTGACGAGCCCACCACTGGCCTCGACCCCATAAGCCGCTCCCGCATCTGGGATGAGGTGCGCGAAATAAACGACAGCTTGGGCGTTACCATTTTCCTGACCACCCAATACCTTGAGGAAGCCGACGCTCTGGCCGGGCGCGTCGGAATTATTGACCGCGGGCGTCTGGCCCTCCAAGGATCCCCGTCCGACCTGAAACGCGCCCGCGGCGCAGACCTCATCGTGGCCCGGCTGGACGGCGACGTTTCTCTGGCCGCCGAGTCCCTGGCCGACATCCCCTCGGTGTCGGCGGTGGAAACCCACGGCAACGAAATCACCATCAGCGTCAGTAACGGCGCATCCCTCATCAGCGCCGTGGCCCTCAAGCTGAACGAGCAGGGCATTGCGGTGCAAGAGCTAACCCTGCGCACCCCAACCCTGGACGACGTTTTTCTGCAAGTGACCGGCGCCCGCTTCCAAAGCGACGGCGCAGAATCGGCCTCGCCCGCCGCCGGATAAACCCTTCGCCCGTCATTCCCGCATCGCCCGTCATCCCCGTTTTGCCCGTCATTCCCGCGAAAGCGGGAATCCAACCGCCCGTCCGCCGCCTAGTAAAACCCGCCGAAAAAAATAACCCCGGCACACCGGAATAATCAGGAGAATTTAATGGCTGTGGCTACCCCAGAGCAATTGGTTCAGGGCCGTAAGGCCGGTTTCCCCCGCGACCTCGTATCGGTTTCGCAACGGGCGGTGCGCTCGGCGATCCGCGACCCGGAAATTACCATTCCCGCCTTGTTCATTCCGGTCTTTATGTACCTGATGACCGTCGGCGCACTACAGGATTTCGCCGAGAGCATCCCCGGCCTAGACTATCGCGCCTTCCAGTTGCCGGTGGCCGTGCTGTTTGCCGTTACCGGCGTATCGCGGGCGGCTACCGTGGTGGCCGACATCCAGAGCGGCTACTTCGACCGGTTGGTAATGACGCCGGTCAACCGCCTGGCATTGCTCTTGGGACTGATGGTTGCCGATTTCGCCCTAGTAGTGGCGCTCACCATCCCGGTGATAATTATGGGCTTCATCGCCGGAGTATCCTTCGAGACCGGCATATTGGGCATACTGCTCTTTATGCTTATGGCCGGACTGTGGGGCCTGATATTCACCGGCTTTCCCTACGCCATCGCCTTCAAGACGGGCAACGCCGCGGCGGTAAACATCAGCTTCCTGCTTTTCTTCCCTCTCCTGTTTATGACCACGCTGTTCGTGCCGCAGGAGGCTATGACCGGCTGGCTGTCCGCCGCCGCCGACTACAACCCGGTGACCTACGTGCTGGCCGCCCTGCGTTCGCTGATATACGGCGGCTGGGACGCCCAGGCAATGCTAAATGGTATAATCGCCATAGCCGCCGTAGGCGTCCTCAGCATCGGCATGGCCCTAGCCGCCCTCAAGGGCCGGGCCTCCAGAAAGTAGCGCAGTCAACGCAAGTAAAGGCAGGTGTCCGGCGTGTACACCTCATTCACCATCGAAAATTTCCGCTGCTTCGAGCAACTGACCGTCGAGCCGCTGGCCCGCGTCAACCTGATCTGCGGCGAAAACAACAGCGGCAAGACCGCCCTGCTGGAGGCCCTGTGGCTACACTCCGGCCCCAACTCGCCGGATTTGGGCCTGCGCCTCAACAACTTTCGCGGCATCGCCGGGCCGGACCCCAACCGGCTGCTCCATGACCTGTTCCGCGATTTCGACCCGCAACGAACCGTTGCGATGACGGCTGAGGGTGATTGGAGCGGTCGTCCGCGCACCCTTAAAATCAAGTCTTTGCCAAGAAACGCTGAGGTATTTGTGCCTCAAACGCCCGAAGAACAATCGCTGATTGGCGGAATGCCGCGAGAGACGAACGTATCGGCGGTTTCCGATACTGAAATTGTGTTGGACTACATTGATGAGTATGAACAAAAATTCGTTTCAACCGGAAGATGGGAAGTTTCAGAACCCTTGATGCCAGAAGGGAAGCCGCCTGTGCCATTCACTCTCTCGAGTCAGGGGATGGCTATGAACCTGGCTAATATGCCGGCCCGCCCTTTGTCTGCCTTTTTGAGCGCGCGTCACCGGAATCGCCCGGAGGAAGATGTAGCGATATTCGGAAATGCGGTGCTGGATGGACTGTCGGAAAGTATTATTGACTGCCTGAAAGCAGTTGATCCCAGAATCGAACGGTTGACCACCATAGCGGTCCCTCCAACCCCAATGATATACGCCGATGTAGGGCTAGGCCGCCCGGTGCCGATGGGCTTCTTGGGCGACGGAGTAGGGAGGTTGTTGTCAATGGCGCTGGCTTTCCAGAACGCCAGCAACGGAATGATACTCATTGACGAGGTGGAAAACGGCCTGCACCATAACGCGCTTCAAGGAGTATGGGAAAACCTTAACCGCCTGTCCCGGCGTTTCAACGTACAAGTGTTCGCCACCACCCACAGCTACGAGTGCATGGCGGCGGCAAGGGACGCCTTCGCCGCCGCGGAACAGCAGGACTTGCATATCCACCGGCTGAACCGCAGGGATGCCGGAATCGCCGCTACCACCTACCCCTTCGACGCGCTGGACTTCACCTTGTCCTACGGGGCTGAGCTTCGCTGATGGTCAGCCGCGGGCGGTATCAGTTCAGCGACGTGCAGCGCGATTCGCTTCTGCTGGTGGAGGGAATTGACGATGCCCGATTCTTGGATGCGTTTCTGCGCTCCATCAAAAAGCTGGACGTCCAAATCGCTACTGTTGGGGGAACACCCAACTTCGGCCCATTCCTGTCAGGAATACTCACGAGGGCTTCTAACTTTCCACGATTAAAGAAGCTGGCCCTCGTTAGAGATGCGGACACCGATGCCCAAGCGGCGTTTCAAAGCATATACGCCCTTCTGAATCGGGCTGGTCTACCCGCACCGGCGCAATCGTGGGGGACAGCCCATCAGGACGAGCTGGCGGTATCGGTAGCTATTCTGCCTGACGGGAAATCGCCCGGAAACCTGGAGGACTTATGCCTCTGGTCAATTGAAGGTAGTCACGAAGGTATGAAAGCCTTGAAGTGCGTAGACGGATACTTATTCTGTCGAAACCCAGCCAGTGTGCCTAAGAGCAAGCGCAGCAAGGCTAGACTGCATTCCTATCTAGCTGTCGCCGACGAACCCGGCCGCCGGTTGGGAGAAGCGGCGGACGCCAAAGTTTGGGATTGGAACTCCCCCGTGTTACAGCCCCTGGCCCAATTCCTGCGCCAACTGTAGCTATGGCCCTGCCGCCGCGCCCAGGCGCTCCAATGCCAGGGCCTCGGCCTCGGCGGTTAGCGGCGCCAAGTTAGAGAGCGGCATCTCCAGGGCGGGGTGGGGGCGTGGGAACAGGAATATCACTTCCTTGACCGCCTTGCCGGTGGCTTGTTGCAGGGCCAGGGCGTAGGCCGCGCCCTGCATCCGGTAGCGGTCGGACAGGGTTTCCCATTCTTCGCGCACTGCGTCGGTTTTGTAATCCACCACCACCAGTTGGCCGTCTTCCTCAAACAGCAGGTCTATGAAGCCTTGAAGGGAGCCGCCGCCGACCGGGACGGCGGCGGGAAATTCCCGCCAGTAGCGGCCGCTGCCGATGGCCCGGCGCACCGCTGGGGTTTCAATAACCCGACGGGCCAGTTGGGCCACTTCCCGGGCCCGGCCGGGTATTCCCTCGGCCACGGCCTGCGCCCGCGCCCAGACTTCGATGTCGCTGCCGGTGTCTAGGTTGGCCGATTGCAGCACGGCGTGGAGGGCCCGCCCTATCTGGGTTCCGGCGCGTCCCCGGCGCCAGTGTTCGGCGGCGTCCGTTTCCCGCTTATCGTCCTTATCCTCGTCTACAGACGCAGACGTTTGCTCTGAGCTTGCCAAAGGGCGGCCCAAGGAAGTGGCGGCTACGAAGGACGGGCGGCCCATACTGTCCAGCAGCTCCGCCCGCCGCTCCAGCCACCGCGAGCGGGCTTCGGCGGAGTGGTCAAGAGGTGCGGCGCCGTCCGGGCTGCCATCGGCGGCTGCCGTTTCCGGCGGTTCGGCGGGCGCGGCTTCCCACAGCTCGGGGTTGTCCCGCAGATACCCCGAAATTATGCCCGCCGCCGTTGTTGTGCCGCCCCTTGCTGAGCGCCGCAGACTGAGCGCCAAGTGGTCGCGGGCGCGAGTGGCCGCCACGTACATTAGGCGGACGCGCTCGGCGGCGTCCATCAGCCCCTCCCGCTCCGACAGGCTTTCGTAACCCGCAGTAGCGAACCGGCTGTCTTTGGGGCCGAGGCCAACTTCAACGCGCCCCCCGCGCCGGTCGAAAAGGGCCGCATCTGTGCGGTTGCCGGGGCGCGAGTTAAGGCCGGTTAGGATTACCACCGGGAACTCCAGCCCTTTGGCGGCGTGGACGGTCATCACCCGAACCGCCTCTTCGTCTTCCTCGGGAACGGGCGTTTCGGTGACGCGGGCGTTCTCGTCCATTTGATTGTCCAGCCACTCCAAGAAAGCCCGCAACGAACTTCTGGCGGGTTCGGCGGCCTCGGTGAACTGCCGCGCCTGCTCCACCATAAAGCGGTAGCGCCGCCACTGTTCCCGCGTTCTTGGATGGCCCAGCGCCGCCTCCATCAGCAGCCGCTCCCGAATAAAGCGGTCAATCAACGACCCGGCGGAATCCCACACCCGCGCCCGGTGGAACTCACCCAGCACGGCCAGAGCCGCCCCAACCGGATTAGCGCCCTCTACCTCCCCAGTAGAGGGTTGGGCCGGAAGCGTCCCCCCATCCGGCACATCCAGATAGTTGAAGCTGCCCCCGCTTTCCCGGTGCCGCAGCAGGTCGGCGTCGCTACAGCCAAAGGCGGGCGAGCGCAGCGCGGCCACCGCGGCCACCTGATTGGAAGGGTCGTCAATGGCCCTAAAGCAGTTCATCAGGTCGCGGATTTCCTGAGTCGCAAATATCAGCGATGCGTTTTCCAGCCGGTAGGGAATCCCGGCGTCTTCTAGGGCCGGCTCCAGTTGGCGCAGCCCGGTGCGGGTGGGCATCAGAATACAGATGTCGGCGTATGTGGCGGGGCGATACCGCTCGATGCCGTCGGCGCCGGTTGCTTGCTGGTCAAGCACCTGCCACGGACTGCTGACGACGTGGCGCAACAGACGGGCAATATCCGACGCTTCCTGCTCCCTAACGGCGTCCATCCCGCCCTCGGTTTCCTCATCGGCCAGCGCCCATACCCGCGGGCGGAAGGAATGGCCGGTAGCGCTTTCCCAGCGATGAACCATAGCTTCATAACCGGCCTGCACGCCGTCTTCGCTCTGGCCCATCCACTGGTCGAAAAGGTGGTTCACCCAATCGGTGACCGGCTGTTGCGAGCGGAAATTTTGCGTCAAGCTGACCTTGCGCCCGCCCATCCGTTGCCGCAGCTCGTCCATCTGGGCCACGTCGGCGCGGCGGAAACGGTATATTGACTGCTTGGGATCGCCGACTACGAACAGCTTGCCTTTTTTCGGGGCTATATCCTTCCAGTCGCCGGAACGCTGCACCGGGCTTGCGCCGGGCGGGGCGTCCTCGGCCAAGAACATAGCGATTTCTGCCTGTAGCGGATCAGTGTCCTGCGATTCGTCAATGAGCAGATGAGTGAAACGCCTGCGGAAATGGTCGCGCACCTCGATGTCGCCGCGCAGCAGTTCGACGGCCCACACCAGCAGGTCGTGAAACTCGGCCCGGCCCTCCGCCCGGCGCTGGGCGGCGTAGTCCAGGACGAACTTTTGCAGCGCCCGCAGAATCGGTATCAGCGCGGCTTGCCGGAAGGCCCGGATTTCCTCGAAAACCAGTTCTTCCAACTCGCTTAGGGTATCTTTCAATGCGGCGCAGGCATTTTTGCCGGTGGACGGGTCTTTATCCCAATCCCCTTGTCGCCCCCGCCCGTGTTTCAAGGGCAGGATGCGCTGCGCCATCCGGCAGCCGTGAGGCGATGCCGGGTCAACCCCGGCCAGCCCCCGTATGGCCTCCAGCTTGCCCTGCACGTGCTGGTACAGCGAATCGTTGCCGCCCAGTCTGGAAAATTGGCACAGCCGCTCCAGTTCGCCGGTAGCCCCGGCCAATTTACCGATAGCCGCGCCTTGCGGACGGGGCGCGTCCTCGAAAGCGGCCTCCGGAAAATCGTTGTAGTTGTGATGAAACCCTCTTGCTACGCCCTTAAGCTGCGGCTGCAGCGTCAACCCCAGCGACAGCGCCATCGTCAGGTGCGGAGCGACGGCGGAATCTTCTTCCAGCGCGTCATCAATCCAGTCGTCCCAAGCGGCATCAAACTTTAGGGATGCTTCAATGGCGTCGGTGGTCTGGAAAGCCGGGGGCAGGCCGGCTTCCAGCGGGCGCTCGTGGAGCAGGGCGGATGCGAAAGAGTGGAGCGTCTGGATGGCGGCCTGGTCCAGGTCGGCGACGCCTTGACGGCAGCGTTGGCGTTCTTCATCGCTACAGGCAGAGCCGTCGCTGGCCGCCTTTTCCAGTTCTTGGCGGATACGGTAGCGCAGTTCGGCGGCGGCGGCTTCGGTAAAAGTGATGGCGGCGATGCTGCTCAGAGCGGCCCGCCCCGACGCTACCAGATTCACCACCCGGCCCACCAAGCTGGTAGTCTTGCCGGTTCCGGCGCTGGCCTCGACGAACAGCGTTTCGTCTAGGCTGTCGCTGATGTCGCGCCGGGCTGCGTCGTCTATGGGCGTAAATTGCGCCGCCATCGCTACTCCCCCTCCTCGCCGGTATCCCTTTCGCCGTTGGCGGACAGGGAGAGATAGCCCGACACCAGCCCGTCCTGCTTCTTGCGCTCCCAAAGCTGCCTTCGCCGCGACGGACACAGCGAGTTGAAATCGCAATAGGCGCAATTGGCCGGGCCGCCATCCCGCGCTGACCCGCTGCCCGGGTTGGCCGGAAACACGCCGCCGCGAATGCCCTCCGCGATAGCGGAAACGCCCTCCCGGAACCGGGCCAGCGTCTCGGGCCGGTTGATGTCGAAAGGCTGCCCGCCCGCCGGATCGGGAATTAACTCAAACCTTCCGTTGGCAGTGACAAACCAGTAAGCCGCCCCGATGCTCTCCGCGTCGGGGAATTTCTGCTGCGCCGCTAGGGAATAAACGGCCAATTGAAGGTGTTTTCCCCCGTCTATCGGGTCTATGTCCTTGCCCTTGTCTTTCCCCCGCCTTTTCTCTTGCAGGCTGCCGAACCGGGATGTGCCGCCGGTTTTGTAGTCAATGATGAGGGCCGGGGCGCCGCGGTCGGTCAAGTCAACGCGGTCTATGGTGCCGCGGAAGCGGATTCCCGTCGCATCGTCCTTAGCTTCCGGCCACACTTTGCCCGGCCCGAATCTGGTTTCGACCAGAACCTGCGCCGTGCCGCGTTCCGCCCGCAGCCGGGCGTCTGCTTCAAGGAAAGTGTCCAAGTCGGCCTGAATGTCCCGCTTTTTCAGTTGCCACAGCAGGGACTTGCCGGTTAAGCCCCGCGATTCGTAATCCTGAAACACGGCCCCGGCGATTTGCGCCATCCGCTGGCGGGCGGACGCGCCCCAAGTCTTGCCCGGCTGGGGCTGTTCGTCGGCTTCGCTAGTTTCCCGGATGAACCGCTCAAGAATTTTATGCACCATTGAACCCCGGTCAAGGGCGCTTATTTCCATTTCTTCCGCCGGGTCTGCCAGGGGGCTGAGCCGCAGCACGTGGGACAGGAAATAGCGGAAGGGGCATACCGCCCAGCTTTCAAGGCTGGTGGCCGATACCGGCGACATAAAGGGATTGGGCGCGAATCTCCCCTCGCCGGATACCGCCGACAGGTTGCCGTCAAACTCGGTAAAGCGGTGGCTGGCCCGGCTGCGGTTCAGCCGGGACGCGGCGGCCAGCGGCCCGTCCTGCGCCAATGGATGGGCCGATTGCTCTTTGCCCTCGCGTTTCCACCGCAAAAGCCGTTGCAGGTTATAGTCATGGCCGTCGGCGGGGGTTTCGATTTCCGACAGCGAGTTTTCCAGCGACGGCGCGACGGTAAGCCACGGGCGGCCCCGCATTTTCGCCAGGCCGTCGGCATACACCGTTTCGCCCGCCAACGCCTCAGCCTGCTCCAGCAGCCAGCGCGAGGGAAACGCCTTGCGCCGCGATTCCGGGTCGGCCACCGGGTAGGATATGGCGCGGCGGCCCGCCGCGGCCACCGCCGACAGGTAATCATAACGCTCTCTGGCGGCGCGTTGCCGGTAGCGGGACGGGCCGCCGGCCTCCTGCCACTCCGATTCCGGCAGCAGCGGGTCATCGTGAACCTGCGGCGGCGCCGCGCCCTCAATCATCCCCACCATCCACACGGCATCGAAGCTCATTCCGGCGGCCTCGGAGAAGGATGACACAAACACGCCCTCTCCGGTGACGCCCAAGTGTCCCACCGGCTGCTGCAACGATTCTTCCACCGCCTGCCGGAACCTAGACAAGGTAACGGACGGCTCGATTTCGTCCGCCGTCCGCAATTCTTCAAGAACGCGGAGAATCTTGTCGCGGGCTTCGATTTCGCCATCCGGGATTTGGCGGCGCAAGTAACGGCGCAAGAGTCCTTCGGCCCAAACGCAGAAGGCACCCCACGAACTGCCGGAGCGCGGCGGGTTGACGGCCTGGGCCAGTTGCCCAACGAATCGCAGAGCCGCCCGGGCCGCCGAGGCGTCCGACGCCATTCGCTCGACCTGACCCGGCGTAAGCTCCTCCGGGTTTTCGTTGCCGTCGGCGCTGTTTTCCTGCCATTGGGCGTAGGCGCTTAGGCGGCCCCGCCACTGCTCAAGGCCGCGCACCACCCCGGCTTTGCGGCTGATAGCATCCCAGCGGCTGGGGCTGAACGCGGCCCGGTCAATCTCTTGCGGACGCCGGATTGGGCAGCCCGTCAGCCAGGCCATCACGTCGTCGCGCCGCAGTTCGTCATTCGACCGCAACCCGGCGGCCAGCTTGAGCAGCCCGGTAAGGGCGCGGCCTGCGGCGGTGTCCCCCAGCGATTTCCGGCCCGGCCCGGCCATAGGAATCCCGGCCAGCTCCATTTCCTCGCGCACCAGCGAGCCGTAGGGGGGATCCATCCGGTAAAGCACTGCCATCCGGTGGAGCGGGATGCCCGCTTCGGCGTTGCTCATTATCTGCCGAATCACCCGGCGCAATTCCTCGTGGGCGTCGGGCGCGACGTGCAGACGGGCTTCCCCGGGCAGCAACGGCATTGGCGGGCCGCCGTCCGCGCCGCCCGCGGTTTGGGGTTCCCCCAGCAAGGGACGGAGTTCGTCGGCCAGTTCTTGAACCGGGCCATCGGCCGCATCGTCCCCGGTGATTCCCAGTAGCGCGGCGCACGGAGCCTCCCGGGCCAGCGCGTCAACTAGCCGCATCTGGCCCGGGGTAAGCTCGTAGGGCAGATAAAAAACAATCAGCCCCAAATCCCGCAGGGCCGGGGCCGCGCCGCCGCTCACCGCGTCCGCCGCCGCCGTCGCCAAGTCTTCCGTGTCATACCATCCGTTGCTGGTTCGCCGACGGAAATCGCGGTAAAGGCGGACAATCTCGCGGCGTGCGCCGCCCGAATCGGCCAGCCCCCGCCGCACGTCGTCGGAAACCTCCCGCAACCGCTGGAAAGACTCCCGCACACTGGCTTGGGTAGACGGATGTTCCCGAACCTGGGCCAGCGGCTCCCCGGCCTGCTCCAATACTGCCCGCACAACCACATTTTCCAGAACCGGAGTCAATGGCCTGCGTCTAGTCCCGGCCATAGCGGCCCCGCCCAGCAGTTCCGCCAGCATCGGCAACAGAATAAAGCGCACGTTGACAAACCCGCTACGCCCCAATTCCTGCCGCAAGCTCAGGTTGGCGTACTGCGACGGCCCAACCACCGTAACCGGCGCCAGAACGCCGCCGTCCCCCTTCACTTCCCTCACCAGCCCCCACAACGCTTCCACAAGCGCCGACGACTGCCGGTCTATAATCAGGCGTCCCCGATTTTTCGCGCCGCTATTCATACTCACAACATACCACACGCCGGGCCGATTTTAGCGAACCAAAGGCAAGCAGCCGGGCAATCGCGCCCAAATTCCCCGGGCCGCAGAAACGGCGGCTATGCGCCCCGGCAACCCGTCATTCCCGCGAATGACGGCACAGGGTGCGCGGGAATGATGATACGGGGCCGCGGGCGCAAACCCGCGGCCCCCCGCTTGCCGTGCGGCAATCAGAGGGTTATCCGCCGCGCAACCATTCGGCGCAGCGTTCCCCTATCATAATGGTGGTGCAGTTGGTGTTGGCCCGGATTACGTTGGGCATTACCGAGGCGTCGGCTACCTTGATGTTTTCCAGCCCGTGGATGCTCAGGTGTTGGTCAACCACTGCCATCGGGTCACTGGCCGGGCCCATTTTGCAGGTGCCGGAGGCGTGGGTGGTGTTAAACACCGTGCGGCGCATCCAGGCGTCCAGGGCTTCGTCGGAGGCCAAGTCTTCTTCGGTGGGCTGCACCACCTTGTCAATTATCGGGCCAAAGGCTTCATGCTCCAGCAGATCCATGCTGATGCGCACCGCCTCCCGCAGACGCTCCCTATCGCGTTCCGGCTCCAGGTAGCGGTAGTTCAGCGACGGCTGCACGTTGGGGTCGTTGGCCGAAAGGCGAACCTCGCCCGCGCCGTCGGCCAGTTCCAGGATGCACTGGATACGCACCCCGCCCGGCGCGAAGGGGTCGGCCCCGCCGATGGGCGTAGAGAAAGAGGACGCCGTAATCTGCATATCGTTGCGGTCGAGCGAGCCGGTGGCGGTGTAGCGCAGGCCGGTCTGGGTGCGCGGCGCCAGCGGATCCTGCTCGTGGTCATCGCGCACGTCGCAGATGACCGCCACGATGGGATGGTCGCGCAGGTTCTGCCCCACCCCGGGCAGTTCGTGAACCACCGGAATGCCCATCTCGCGCAGGTGGCCGGCGGGGCCGACGCCCGACAGCATCAGCAGTTGCGGGGAAGCCATAGCCCCGGCGCTAAGAACTATCTGGCCGGCCTCCACTTGATACACCTCGCCGCCGCTTTCCACCTCGACTCCGACGGCCTGCTTGCCCTCAAACAGGATGCGGCGCACGACCACGTTGGCCCGGACGGTAAGGTTCAGCTTGTGGCGCACTGCGCTAAGGAAAGTGAGCGCGGTACTCATTCGCACGCCCTCGGGGTTGTTCATGGGGATAGGCCCCACCCCGCCCGAGTCGGGCGCGTTCATATCGTAGTCTTCAGGGTAGCCCGCCTCCAACGACGCCCGCACGAAGGCTTGCTGGAAGGGCAGCCAGTCCTCCCGCCGGAAACGGCGCACCGGGATTGGCCCTTCGTTGCCGTGGAAATCGTCGGTGATGTCCAGGTCGGTTTCCATCTTGCGGAAAAAGGGCAGAACGTCCAAGTAACCCCACTGGTCATTGCCCTCGGCGGCCCAAGAATCGTAGTCCTCCGGCACGCCGCGCAACAGCACTTGGCCGTTGATCGCGCTGGTGCCGCCCACCACCTTGCCGCGCGGCGCGGGTAACATCTCGGTCTGCTCCGCCGAACCCTGCGCCCACCAAGTCCAGTTGTGGGGCGCCCCCTGAGTCGATGCGTCGGGCTTGTAGCCGTACTTCAGGTCGTCGGGGTAGTGCTGATATTCCGGGTAGTCCGGCCCGGCCTCCAGCAGCAATACCGAGCGGTTGGCGTCCTCGGCCAGGCGCGACGCGACTACGCATCCGCCGGAACCGGCTCCGATAACGATGACGTCGTACTTCATGCTACCTGCCCTCCTTGATGAAGTCGGAAATCCTTTCGGCGATCATTATGGTGCTCACGTTGGTGTTGGCCCTAGGGGTGTCGGGCATAACGGAAGCATCGGCCACGTTCAGCCCCTCGACGCCATGCACCCGGCCGTACTGGTCCACCACGGCCATAGAGTCGGACGCCGGGCCCATCTTGCAGGTGCCTACCAAATGCTGCGACGTCCTGACCATCCGGTGCAGCCAGGCGTCCAGCGTTTCGTCGGTAGCCAGGTCTTCGTCGGTGGGATCCAGCCGCTGCTTCATTATGCCCCGGTAGGCGTCGCTTTCCGTCATCCGCACCACCAGCCGGACTCCGTCCCGCAGGCGCTCGATGTCGCTGTCGTTTTCCAGGAAGTGGTATTCCAGCAGCGGTTGTACATGAGGGTCGGGGGAAGTCAGCGTAACCTGCCCCGACCCCTGTGCCAGGTTGAGGATGACCGACATACGGAAATCCTCCCCGGGGCCGGTAAGGTCGCCCATAGGAGTGGAGAAAGTGGTGGGGAAAATCACCATATCGTTTCGCAAATCGGAATCCGTGGCGGTGTAGCGCAGCCCCAACTGGGTTCTGGGCGCGTTGAAGTTCAGCGGAAAGTCGTCCTGGGCACTAAAGGCGATGCCCACCTGGGGATGGTCGCGGTAGTTCTGGCCTACGCCGGGCAGGTCGTGGACGACAGGTATGCCAACGTCGTCAAGGTGCGCCTGCGGCCCGACGCCGGAGTGCATCAGTATGTGGGGCGACGCAATGGAACCGGCGGACAGTACGATGCGCTCCCCTTCCACCACGAAAGTTTCGCCGCCGCTCTCGACTTCAACCGCGACCGCCCGCGGCTTCTGTCCCGGCCCCGCCGACGTGTCGAACAGGACGCGGGTAGTCAGCGCGTTGGGGCGGACGGTAAGGTTGAGCCGGTGCCGCACCGGGTTGATGTAAGACAGCGCGGTACTGAGCCGCACGCCGTCAACGTTGTTGATCGGCAGCGCGGCCACGCCGCTGGAGTCGGGGTTGTTCATATCTTGCCCGGAGGCGAACCCTTCGGCCACGCAAGCGGTCTGGAAGGCGTGCATCAAAGGTTCCCAGGCTTCTTCCTTGTGGCGACGCACCCGCATAGGGCCTTCGTTGCCGTGGAAGTCGTCCCGGATGTCTAGGTCGTTTTCCATCCGGCGGAAAGTGGGTAGCAACTTCAGGTACTCCCACTCATCGTTGCCTTGAGCGGCCCAAGAATCGTAGTCCTCGGGAAGCCCGCGCAGGAACACCTGGCCGTTAATGGCGCTGGTGCCGCCCACCACCTTGCCCCGGGGCGCGTACATATCGTTGGGCCGGTCGGGAGTGGGTTTGCCGACGAAAGACCAGTTGTGGGGCGCGTCGTGCAACGAAGCCAGCTCCGACTGGTAGCCGTTCTTCAGGTCTTCGGGGTAAGTTTCGATGTCCGGGTAATCGGGCCCGGCCTCCAGCAGCAACACCGACCGCTCAGGGTCTTCCGACAGCCGCGCCGCCATAGCGCAGCCGGCCGACCCCGCCCCGACAACAATCACGTCATACTTCATTGCTCCCTCCTAAAAATCGGCTCCTATCCGTCCGATGCCTTGCCCCCGGCGCTCCTCCAGCGGACGGCGCCTAGTCGCCTAGAATGGTCTGACTCTGATTTCCCGCGGTATCAGTTCTTCGCCCGCCGGGTCTACCATCAGGCCAAAAATTTCCAGAGTAGTCGCGCCCAAAAGGAACTGCCCATCGGGGCCGAAAACAACCGGGCAGGGCCAATCCCGGTTATCCAAAGCGATAAGCGCCATTCCAATGCCATACACCTGCTCGCTGCCATCCCTCAGAACGTACCGGCGATATTCGCGCGGTTCCACGTCAACGGCGGCAAGCAACGAGCCGGGCAACATTGTATGGGTTGCTCCGGTATCAACCATTGCCTCCACCGCCTCGGTAGCGCCGCCTGCGGGGTGACCAACCCTCAATGGGACATTGAAAGTTCCCATAATGCGCTCCTCCAAATCCGGGCGCTCTTCCGGCGGGACTGCCGGGCTAGATGCCCAGCAGCCGCTCCAGATTTCCGTGCAGGATGGCTTCCTTTTCTTCCATCGTAAGGCTTTCCAGGCTGAGAATCCAAGACACGGGCCAGTCGGTAGACATATCGAAAGGCCAGTCGGTGCCGAAAACCACCCGGTCTATGCCCACGCTGTCAATCAGATAGCGCAGCGCCTCTTCGCTGTGGGTCAGGCAATCGTAGTAGAACTTGTCGAGGTAGTTGCTGGGGGGCCGGTTGATGTGAACCCTAGCCTCGCGGCGCACCTGCCAGCCCCGATCCATCCGCCCGATGCCGTAGCAGGTATAGCCGCCGCCGTGGCACAGACAGACGCGCAAATCGGGGCAGGCGTCCATCACGCCGCCAAATACGAATGACGCGAAAGTCACGGCGCGGTCGGCCAGGTTGCCGATGGTGTTGGGCAAGTGGTAACTGCCGCTGCGCGGGCTTACGATAGTGTCGCCGCCCTGGTGAATCAGCATAACCGCCCCGGACGCTTCCGCCGCTTTCCACAGGGGCAGGAACTCGGGCTCGTCGAAAGTCTTGCCGTTCACGTGGTCGCCGATCATCGCGCCTTTCAGCCCCATTCCCATGCCGCGCTCCAGCTCGGCCACCGCGGCGGCAACGTCCTGCATCGGCAGAGTAGCGAAGCCGGAAAAGCGGTCGGGGCGGTCTTTGACCAGTTGGGCCACGTAATCGTTGCACTCCTGCGCCATCCCGGTGACCGTGGCGGCGTCCATATCGTAGAAGTAGAAAAAGGCGTTGGTCGAAAGAACCTGAACGTCCACGCCCAAGGAGTTCATATCGGCGATGCGCTCTTCGGGCGACCAAGTGGTGCGGGGGTTGTAGCGCATATTAGGCACGGCGCTGGCCGTGATCCCGTGCCAGTTATGCCCCTTGCGAAAGGCGTCAACAAAGCCCTCCGGGGTGATGTGGGCATGGATGTCTATTGTTCGCATGGAAATTCCCCTGTTAATTTTTGGTGCTGCCGGTGTTTTTAATGCTGGTGTTTTTAATGCTGGTGATGTCCGGTATCCTCGGGCGGTTCCGACAGCAGGTCAATGCGCTCCAGCCACTTGACGCTCCAGCGTCCCGCCCGCCCCTGAACCACCAGTCGGCAAGGCCCCCCATGCTCCAGGGTAAGCGGCCCGCCGTTGTGCCGCAGGGCCACAATAACGCCCGCATCCCGAGCTTCGGCCAGCGCCATTCCCACGGTATAGCCGCCCGCAGTGAACCCCACGTACTGCGCAGCGGGCAACGGCCCGGCGTCCTCCAGCAGGTCGGACACGGCGACGCCTTCCCACTGCTGGCCGGGCGCAACCCAGCCGCTGACGCAACGAAAGTCGTCTATCAACTCGCCCTTCGGCAAGCTCAGGGCCAGCCGGGACAATCCGTCGGCGTCCAGCTCCCGGGGCCGCGCCACCAGCCCGCCGACACTGAGCCGCGACCAAGCCGACTGCGGGCTGTCGGCGCCGCAAACCGGCAGAACGCTCAATACCTCTCTGGCATCGTCACTCGCATCGCCACTCATTGACAGCCTCCACGCTGATTCCGGGTTAAAATCGGGCGTCAACATACCCGTTGGCATATTATCGCGGGGCCGCCCAACTGTCCATATTCCCGGCGCACCCCGCCCTTGTCTGAATCAGGATTAGCCGGATTCGAGGATTTTCACGATTTCCCCAATCCGGTAAACCCTTTAATCCTGAAAATCCCGATTCAGACACGAAATCCCCTCCCCCACCGGGGGAGGGTTAGGGTGGGGGCGTCCCCCCGGAAAAATTTCCCCTCCCCCGTTTTCCTGACACTTCCCCCTTGCCAACCCTGAATACGCCTCTCTATCATAATACCTGTAAAGCCCAAACAACCGGCTGGCCCGCAAACCGCCCCCAACCCGGCCGCCAAGCCAAAATGGGGGAAAATGGGGGAAAATGGCAGGAAAATCAAAAAAAATCCTGAACCTCCCACCTGTAAAGCCCAAACAATCGGCCACCCCGCAAACCGTCCCCAACCCGGCCGCCAAGCCCAAACGGTGCCAAATGGTGGGAAATGGCGGGGGAAATAAAAAAATCCTGAACCCCCCAAAGGTGAATCGCCTACCAGGAACCCCAAGCCGTCCGCTGCAAACCGGCCCGGCCCTTGTCCGGGGAATCCAGCCCATCCCTGCCGGTTCACAAAAAACCGGCCTCGTGTTACGGTGAAAGCCGCCCCGGAAATATGGCCGGGGCATAATCCGCCTATTATGGGGATAGCGAAATGATATTCGGCGCAATCACCAACTCGTGGCGTCTGCAACTGGAATCCGAGGAACTGATTGACTTGGTAGGGCAGGCCGAAGCGAAGGGGGCGCGGCATATCGAGCTGCGCCAGACCTGCCTAGGCGCCTGCGAATCGGGCCAGGGCGACGATTGGCGCCCGTCGCTGGATGGGCTGGATGCGGTGGTTAAAGCCTACCCCGGCCTAACCTTCGATTTGGCGATGGCCTGGCCCTGCCTTACGCGGGAAATCGCCCCGCAGAGCGAGGGCTGGCAGGCGGCGCTGGCCGGGGCGATACTGGTGGGCGGCGGCTCCCCCCAGCTACGCATCGTTGACCCCTCCGCTTTCGACTCGGCCTGGCAATCCCCGGCGGACATTCCCGAAGCGGCCTGGGGACTGGCCGGGCTGGCCACCGAAGCGGCGCGGCAGGGCGTCACCCTCTCTATGGAGAACTCCGGGCAGCCCATCGGCAGTATGGCGATGCTGGTTGAGGCCGTCCGGGAGCGGATGCCCGCCGAATCCCGCCATTACTTGGGCCTTTGCCCCGACCCCACCAACCAACTGCGCCGCTTCCCCCATTCGGAACCGCTGAAAGACCTGGACGCCCTGCCGCCGGATATGCTGAAAATTGTCCACTTCAAGCAGATGCGCGGCGGCGACGCCATCCCCGAGGTGGACGACGGCGACCTCGATTGCCGCGAAATGCGCGACATCCTAGCCGCCAAAGGCTACACGGGCGCGGCCATTATGGAAATCCCGCCCCACCCCAACGTTTTCGCCAACCTAGAGGCCAGTTTCGCCTATCTGCGCCGGTAGCCTCGCACTCCTGATATGGTATCCTGTGGATTCCCGCCTTCGCGGGAATGACGGCTTAAAAGGCGGGAATGACGGGGTAGATCGGGAATGACAGGGTAGATACGGATAGATTGGGGCAGATACGGGTAGATATGGAAAAAGCGAGAGTATCGTTATGCGGCGTGCTGCCGTAGTTGTCTTAATCACGGCGGGAGTGCTCTGTGGCGTGTTCGGGGTGCTGTCGGTCTACATCCGCGATACGGTGCTGGACAGCGACGAGGCCGCGGCGCGGGGCGTTGAAGCGATGTCCCGGCCCCAAGTGCGGAGTGTAATCAGCAGGGTTGTGGTTGACCAACTGGTAATTGCCGTCCCAAACGCTGTGGCGACGCGCCCCGTTCTGGAACAGGTAGTATCGGGCGTTCTGGGGGTGCAGGCTTTTACGTCGGTCTATGAGTCGGCAGTCCGCGACCTGCACGGAACAGTGTTTCGCGGTGATACCGATACCCTTACCGTGCGCCTGACCGATATGGTGCTGCTGGCAAAGACGCAGGCCACGGCCCTGAACCCCGAATTGGGGGCAATGATACCCGACAACCTCACCGATACCCTGATTAACATTCAGTCCGACCCCCTGCTGCTCAACGCAGTGCAAGTCGGCAATGACACTCGCATCCTAGCCTTCGTGCTGCCCCTAGCCGCGCTTATCGCCTTCGTCGCCGCGGTATTTCTGGCCGTCAGCCGCGGGCGGGCCCTAGTCGGGGTGGGATTCGGCCTCATCAGCATCGGCATAATCACGATAATCGTAGAGCGGATAGTCGGCCTAGTGGTCATCCGCGCTTTCCAGACGGATGAGTTGCGCGACGTGGCCCGGGTCTTCTGGGAAGTCTATGCCGGTGGCCTTACGCTCTGGGCGCTGGTCATCGCCGGAGCCGGGGCCGTGCTGGTGGCCGCCGTATGGTGGCGGTCGGAACCCATAGACATAACCGCCCGCTTGGGGCAGCTCCGCCGGTTTATCGAACCGCCGGCCCGAACCAGGCAGCGGTTGCTCTGGATAGCCGGTTGGGCCATTGCCGGCATCCTGATGATAGCAGCCTGGCAGGATGCCCTGCGCGTGATTGTCACGCTCTTTGGCGTAGTCTTTCTGGTCAACGCCCTAGGCGAGCTGTTGCGTATGATAGCCCCGGAGCAGGTGAGTCCCGCCCCGAACCGGGCGGCGGTGACCGGCTTCGCCCGCTCCAAGTGGGTGCTGGCGGCCCTTGGCATCATAGTAGCCGCAGGCGTCATCGTGGGCGGATACTTCGCCATCGCCCGCAGCGGCGGGTCGGGCGTCATTGCTGCGCCAACACCAGCGGCCGGCCCCGACTGCAACGGCTACGCTCTTTTATGCGGCAAGCGCTTTGACCAAATCGCCATCGCCGCGACGCACAACTCTATGTCCAGCGCCGAGGACGGGTTCGTGCTGGCTAACCACTCCCGGGGCATCATCCCCCAGTTGGACGCCGGTTATCGGGGGCTGCTGATTGACCTTTACTACGGCATTGACTCGGAACGGACGCCGGTAGTCGTAACCGACATAGCGCCGCCTACGCCGGAGCAACGGGCGCAACTGGTGGAGCAGTTGGGCGAGGCGACGGTGCGCTCCTCAGAGGAACTGCGCCAGCGCAACCTGGACGCCGGCGGCCAGCGCCGGGTCTACCTCTGCCACGCACTCTGTGAGATTGGCGCAACCCTCTTTTCCGCCGAACTGGAGCGGCTGCGCGGCTGGCTGGAAGCCAACCCGGGCGAGGTTCTGCTCATCATTATCGAGGACAACGTGTCTCCCGCCGATATATCCGCCGCCTTTGACCAGGCCGGGCTGACCCGCTACGCTCACACCCAGCCCCCCGGCGCGGCCTGGCCCACGCTGAGGCAGATGATTGACTCCGGCCAACGGCTGGTAGTAATGGCCGAAAGAAACTCCCAAGGCGTCCCCTGGCTCCACGACGCCTTCGCCTTCACCCAAGAAACGCCCTTCACCTTCGACAGCGTTGACCAGTTCAGTTGCGCCCCCAACCGCGGCAACCCGGACAATCCCCTGTTTATGATTAACCACTGGGTCACCCCGGCGGCGGCCACCGCCGCCGACAGCGCCAACACCGCCGACGCCCTAAACCGCCGCATAGCCACCTGCCGCCAAGAACGCGCCCGCCCCCCCAACATAATAGGCATAGACTTCTACGCCCGCGGCGACACCCTAGCAGTGGTGAACGCCCTTAACGGGGTGCAGTAACGCCGGGCCGTTATTCGGCTTAGACAGGCGACCGCGGGCGGGCCGCCATATTTATTGCTTTGGTGGTGGCGGCGGGGGCGGCGGCGGGGGTTTTGTCACCCCAAGAGGTTTGGGTGTTCTGCCTTTAGCGAACGGCTTGCGCCGGCTTGGCGGTAGATTGGGCAGTTTAGCCATGAGTTACTCCTTGGGTGTTTCAACCGGAGTCTGTTCCAAGAATTCTACCATTTCCACATCCTGTCCGGGTATCAGGATAATGGAAACTCCTGTCAGAGGGTGGCTTCCGTCCTCAACCAGCCATTCGCCTTCAGCTATTATGAAATGGCCTTGTTCTGGGTGTCCCGGCCACTCTTGGGGCCATCCGTAAAGGCGGCGGCCTCCCTTCAGGTGAAGTACAACGTAGCATTCGGTATATCTGTGAAAGGCTGAATACCATTCAGACGGATATGAAGTTTCCTTGGTGACGTCGATGCGCCGCAACAGTTTATGGGCCATATCATGGTTCACGGACCAAGCCATAATCAGAGCAAGGAGTATAGCGCTCAAGACCGAAATAACGGTTTCCGCCCCCGCAGGCCAAGAGTCTGATCCCCATGCCGAGAACACGAATGTCAGCAGAATCCAAGTGGCTGCTTGGGCGGCGACAGTGAAAGCCAAGGCGTGTATGACGTGGCCGAACTCATTCGGCTTTGGGTAAGACGTAAGCGAGTAGAAAACCACCGCCGCGACAAGCCCCGGGAGGAGGAACGCCAGAACGGAAACAGCTTCACTGGTAGCCCAATCCACTATTACCTCTCCGGCGTTTCCCCGGCAATGGGTTCACGCCGCCCCCCTTTGGCAAGCTCGAGGCAGGTACTACCGCAACGCCAGCAGTGCCTCGCTTTCCTCCGCCGCGCCGTTCAGGTTCACCCGGCGGCCGTCCTTGATGACGGCGTTCAGGCGCTTGCCGCCTTGCAGGACGCGGATGTCGGCCAGGGGGTCGGCGTCCAGTATCAGCAGGTCGGCCAGCTTGCCGGGTTGGATGGTTCCCAGCTCGCCCTCCATGCCGACGGCGTAGGCGTTCTCGCGGGTGTTGGCTACGATGGCTTCCATAGGGGTATAGCCGCCATACTTGACCATCACCTCGGCCTCGTGGGCGTGCAGCTCCCCGTAGGGCATCACCGGAGAGTTGCCGCTGTCGGTGCCGCACAGCACCTTTACGCCCAGACTGCGGGCCATTTCCAGCACCTGCATGGCGCTTTCGGCGTTGCGGCGGATGATGTCCAGCTCCTCGTCGCTGCGGCCCCGCTCCTTGCCCACGGCCAGCGCCTCGAACAGGAAGGTCATAGTGGGCATAATGCGCACCCCGGCCTCGGCGACGGCGTACAGTTCGCCCTCGGTGGCTAAGTCGGCGTGCATAATCCAGTCCACCCCGGCCTCCGCCGCCGCTTTGGTGGAGCCTGCGCCCCGCGAGTGGATGGCGATGCGGGCGTTGCGGCGGTGGGCTTCGTCCACCACTGCCGCCATTTCCTCTTTGGAAATGGTCTGGGTGTCGCCCCAGGTGCTGTCGGCCAGCTTGATGAAGTCCACGCCATGCTTGGTCTGGCGGCGCACTTCGGTAATCATATCGGAGACGTCGTTGGCCAGAACGCCTAGGGTATGCTCCGGCGTGCCGACCCATGACGGCTCGTAGTCGCCGATGCTGCCGTAGGTGACGATGAATCGCCCGGCGGTATAGATGCGCGGCCCTTCCACCAGCCCGGCGTTGATGGCGTCGCGCAGCCCTACTTCGATGAACCAGGTTCCGCCGGGAATGGACAGGCTGGTAACGCCGGAGCGCAGGATGGTCTGGGCGTTGCGGGCGGCTCGGATGGCGCTGAATCCTGGGCTGACGGTGCCTCGCCCGCTGGGATACTTGGCGGATGACACCGCCGGAAAACCAAAGGATAGGTGGCAGTGGCCCTCAATCAGCCCCGGCATTATCCACTTCCCGGCGGCGTCTATCACCTCCACTCTGGCGGTGTCCTCCAGATTGAGGCCCGGCGGAAGCTGGCCGACGCCGGAGAAGCGGTTGCCTTCGATGACCACTGCGTCGTTGGGCGCCGCCGGGTCGCCGGTGCCGTCAATGAGCGTTCCGTTGCGAATCACCAGGGTCTTATTACTGCTCGCCATAGCCTTCCCCCTAGCCCTTTGCGTCTTTGCGGCTCTGCGCCTTTGCGTTAGTATAACCCAATACTTTACAGAGGGAGCGCAAGGATGTACGAAGGATTCGAGCGGCTGCGGATTGACACCAGCGGCGGCGCAACCATCAACCTAGTAAAGGGCGGCGACGGCCCGCCGTTGCTGCTGCTCCACGGATACCCGCAGTCGCATCTGATGTGGCACAAAATCGCGCCCCGGTTGGCCGAGGATTTCACTGTGGTAGTCCCCGACCTGCGGGGTTACGGCGACAGCAGCAAGGTGCCGGGCGACCCGGAGCATCACAACTACTCCAAGCGGGCGATGGCCCAAGACCAAGTGGACGTGATGCAGAGCCTAGGTTTTGATTCCTTCCGGCTGGTGGGCCACGACCGGGGGGCGCGGGTGTCTCATCGCTTGACCAAAGACCACCAGCAGCGGGTAGAGAAACTGATGGTGCTGGACATCATACCGACGCACCGGATGTTTCAGATTGTCAACAAGGAAATGGCGACCAACACCTACCACTGGTTTTTCCTGATTCAGCCCTATGACTTCCCGGAGCGGGTAATCGGGGCCGACCCGGACTATTTCCTGCGCCGCTCTTTCCGGCGCAACCCCGACGCCGCCGACGCTTTCCCGCCGGAGGTGGTGGACGAATACGCCCGCTGTTTCAGCGACCCCGGCACCATCCACGCCACCTGCGAGGATTACCGCGCCGGGGCCAGCATTGACTTGGTTCACGACGATGCCGACTTCGACAACAAAGTCGCCTGCCCGATGTTCGCTCTCTGGAGCTCCACTGGCTACGTGGGCCGGACGCAGGACGTGCTGGCCGTCTGGCGCGACTACGCCGCCAACGTCCGCGGCCAGTCCCTACCCTGCGGCCACTACATCCCGGAGGAAATGCCCGACGAAAGCTACGCCATCATCAAGTCCTTCCTCCAAGAGTAGGGGGACGGAAACGCCGAGGACGCAGAGCAATCGCAGAGAACGCAGAGATGATGTATGAATAAAACTCTGCGCCCTCGGCGTTTAATGGAAAATGATGATTGAGCGGACGCCGCCGCGCAGTTGGGCAGTGCTGCTGCTGTTTCGCGCCCAGCAGAGCAGCGTCATCCTGGTTTCCTACACTTTTGGGCTGTTTCTGCCCTTTATCCGGGAAGACTTGGGGATTACGGCGTTGCAGGCGGGGCTGTTGCAAGGGGTGTGGTGGATAACCGCCGCGTTGCTGGCCCTGCCTTTCGGGGCGTGGTTTTCCCGTTTCCGTCCGGTGCCGCTGGCGCTGGTTTCGTTGTTGCTGGGCGCTCCGTTCCTGTTTGTGCAGGCATTGGCCCCCGGGTTCTGGCTGCTGTTTCTGGGGCGGCTGTGCTTCATACTGTTTCACACGGTGAACACCCCGGCGCGTGCTTTGCTGTTGCACCAGTGGTGCGCCCCCCGGCATTACACTCTGGTGCAGTCGGTTGGGCTGTCGCAGCACAGCGTGATGCTGGCTTTGGCGGTGAGCTTGAGCCCGTGGCTGATTGAGGGGCTGGGGAGCTGGCGCATCGCCTATATGGCCTGGGGCGGGCTGTTTGCGGCGCAGATTGTGGTCTGGGCCGTGGTTGCCAGAGAAGACCGCATACCCCAAGCCCCGCCGGAGCAGGCCGACGGCGACGGCGGGGCGTCGCCGTGGCAGGCGCTCCGGCTCTACCCACAGGGCTGGCTGGTGGCGGCGGTGATGCTGTTCCTGTCGGCTACCTGGACGGGGATGGTGACCTTTCTGCCCACGCTGTGGGTTGAGGAACGGGGCGTGGCCTTGACCCTGGGCGGCCCGTTGCTGGGTTTCCTGTACTATGGGCTGATACCGTCGGGGTTCCTCGGCGGGGCGCTGCTGTCGCGGTTGCGCAGCCGCAAGACGCTGCTGGCGGTTCCGGCCCTGCTCAACGCGCTGTTCGGGGTTGCCGTAACCCTATCGGAGGCCCCGGCCCTGCTGATGGTCTTTATCACCGGCTTGGGGCTGGTATGGGTAGCAACCCCGGCGATTCAAGTGCTGCCCTTTGAGTTTCCCGGCGTGGCGCCCCGGCAGGTGGCGGTGCTGACCGCGCTGACGGCGACCTTTATGGGCTTGGGGTTCGCCCTTGGCCCGATGCTGGTTGGCTTGGTGGCCCAACTGACCGGCTCGATACAGGCCGGCCTGATTGCGCTGTCGCTGCTGACCGGGCTGGGCGTGATAGCCGGGCTGGCCTACCCCGACCGCCCGGGGGCGCCGATGGCGTGGGCGCGGGCCGGGTGGGGGCGCATCCCGCCCCGCTAGACGAACCGCGTTTTGGCCCAGCCATCCTCGTAAGGCGTGTTGAAAATCGGGGCCGACTTCTTGCTCTTGAACATCCACTGGTTGCCCTCGGCGCGGATGTATTCCTCGTCGTCAATGCCGGCCCGCCACATAGCTTGCCCGTTTTCGCCCACGGTGCAGGGCATAAACAGATACCAGCGGGCGCGGGCGGTGTCGCCGTCTATTTCGATGTGGGGGTTGAGGCCGTAGTGGAGCGCAAAGACGAAGTGGCTGGATATGCCGCGAAAGAACTCACGGATGGCCTCCCGCCCCTCGAATCGGCCTAGGCCCTCGCTTTCCCATACCGCGTCCTCGACGAACAGGGCGGCGATGCGGTCGGGGTTATAGTTGTCGTCGCAGGCGGCGGCGTACTCCGCCTTGAGGTTGCGGATTTCGTTGGCGTCCTCCAGAACCTGCACCCGGTCCCATAATTCCTGCACCATTTCGTGCAGCATTCTGGGCGTGCGCTTGCGGTAGGGCTTGGGCGGCGGGGGCGGTTCCGGCGCCGCGGGCGTTTCGGGGGCTTCGGGCGCCGCTATCGCCTCCGGGGTTTCGGGGGTTTCGGATGTTTCAGTCATAGACACCTCTCTTGCTGGCAGGGTTTCACTCCCACCCTAACCATCCCTCTAAGGGAGAGGGAGTAGGCGGTTTGGCGGGGCGGATTCCGATTTATGGGGCAGGGGTTTTATTCCGGGTCGCGCAGGTGGGGGAACATAGCTAGGGGCGTGGCGGCCAGCAGCCCGGCGTCTACCGGCAGGGTTGCGCCGGAAACCCAGCGGGCTTCGTCCGAGGCTAGGAACAGGGCGGCGTAGGCCACATCCCACGGCGTGCCTTCGATGCCGAGAGGCCCGGCCCGGCGGCGGAGATCCAGCATTTCCTGCGAGGTGTGACGGGCCACCATCGGGCTGTGGACGTGGCCGGGGGCGATGCAGTTGACGCGGACGTTGTCCCGCCCGTAATGCACTGCCATAGAGTTGCTCAGGCCGATGATGCCGCCCTTGGATGCGGCGTAGGGATGGCTGGGCCGCCCGCTGCCGGCCCGCAGCCCCACGATGGACGACAGGTTGACGATGGAGCCGCCGCCTGCCTCAATCATCTGCGGGATGGCGTGCTTGCTGGTGAGCATTACGCTCTTTAGGTTGACGTCCATTACGGTGTCCCAAAAGTCTTCGTCCACGTCGGTGACCGAGCCGGGGCCGCTGATGCCGACGTTGTTTATCAGCACGTTGACATTGCCGTAGCGGGACTTGGCGGCGTCGGCCATAGCGCGGCAGTCGTCGTTGCTGGTGACGTCGCCGGCGAAAATGGACGCATCACCGCCCTCTTCCCGAATCATCGCCAAGGTGGTTTCGGCGTTGCGCTCCTCCCGGTCTACCAGCAGGACGCTGGCCCCTTGCCGGGCGAACAGGATGGAGATGGCCTGCCCGATGCCCACAAATTCGCCGCTGCCTGTGGCCCCGGCCCCGGTGACCACGGCGACCTTGCCTTGCAGCCTGCGTCCGTGTTCTGAGGTCATATTTGCTCCTGTTGGGGGTTTGTTAAACGCAGAGGGCGCAGAGGGTTCGCAGAGAACGCAGAGTTTATTTTGGTTTTTGCGCTCCGCTTTCTTTGCGTTAGTCTGCGGCGCCTTCCTGTAGCAGGCGGGCTACTTGGGGGGCCAGCAGTTTGGCCCGCTCGTCCAGCCCGGCGGCCCCGACGTTGGTTATGGGGTGGGGGCAAACGATGTAGGGGAAGCCCGGTACTCCCATCAGCCGGGTATAGGCTTGGGCGGTGGTGACGAATACGTCGGTTATGATGGTAGCGGTGGGGATGCCCTGCCGCTCTAGGGTGATTCCGTCGTGCAGACTGCCCGACGAGCAGCCCCCTCAATCGCCGATGCCGGTGACAATCAGGTCGGCGTGGCGGTGCAATTCCGCCATCACCTCGGGCCGCGGCGGCAACGAAGCGCTGTGCTTTTTGACGTACAGGATTTCGGCGAACTCGAACTCGTCGTTGAGAATGTGGCTGATGGCGCGGAGAATCACGTCGGAGTTGGCCTTGGAGTTGTCCAGCAGGCCCAGTCGCTTGCCCCGGATGTCGGCGGGGCGGTCGGCTAGGGTCAGCGGGTTGGGGCCGGGGTCGGCCCCGGTGGGGTCTACCAACTGCACTTTGTGAGGCGTTGCCGTAGTCACTTGCTCCCCTCCTTATCAATGGTTCCCTGTCAATGATTCCCTCTCATTAGGGGAGAGGGTTAGGGTGAGGGCGGCGTTTCGTCGTGGTGTTCCGCCCTGGGCGGGCGGAAATCGGCCCAGGATTCGCGGATGGGAACGGTGATGGCGGGCAGGCCGTGGTAGTTCATCATAAGCTCGCTGTATATGCCGCTGTCGCCCCCGGCCTTCAGCACTAGGATGCTTTCCGGCGACGGCGCGGCGGAAACGCGGATGGCTTCGTCGCCGTCGGCCACCGGGCCGTTGACTGCGCCCAGCCGCTTCAACTGCGCCCGGCTGCGCCAGGCCCGCTCCCAGACGTATTCTTGGATTTGGCGGCGTTCCCAGCCTTGACGCCCCAGCATTTCAGCGTGCCAGTGGCCTACCACCCAGAACCAGGGCGAATCGTTGAGGTAGATTCCCAGCCCGTGGCTGGACATCGCGTCGGCGGTGGCGTCCATTACGCTTTCGGCGGTTACGCCGTAACGGTTGCCCAGCATCTCGGGGTCTTGAACCGTCGCCACGGTGACCGTGGACTGCCCGGCGTCAAAGCCGCGGGAAACGTGGAACGGCTCCCACGGGCTGCGTTCTTCGTCCTCACCGATGCAGACGCCGAACTTGGTAAGGGAACCCATACAGCCCCGGTCAAGGACGTTGGGGCGCTGCTCGAACACGTTTATCAGGATGAGGCGGATGGCGCGGCCAATGGTGGCGTTGGCGCGGTGTCCGGGGCTGAACAGGTTGCCAACGCAGTTGAGGCCGATTTGGTGGCGGATGGGGCCGTTGACCAGAATCAGGATGCCCGGGGAGTTGGTGGCGGCCGACGCTTCGTGAACGCAGTTGGGGTCGTGCTGAAACATAGCGTCCATAACCGCCAGCACCACCGGGAAATACTCCGGGCGGCAGCCGGCCATCACAGCGTTGGCTGCCGCGTGTTCGGCGGTGAGCGCTCGTCGGCGCACCGGAACCTCGCCCAGAATCCGCTCCGGGGGCAGGGACACCGCGGCCAGCATAGCCTCTACCCGCTCCAGGGTTGGCGGCACCACCGGCAGGCCGTCGGTCCAGCCGTGCCGGTAGCACTCTTCGATGGCGTCTAGGGTTTCGTCTACTTCGTGGAGTCGCGCCCGATGGCTATGCGGCATCATCCCACTCCAGAACGGGGCTGAATGTCCGGGCCGGAAAAGTGCGCCGATTGTAGCACTTATTGGCAACTCAATCGTTACGATGCGCCAGCCTGCGCGGAAGCGGCCGACAGCCGGGCGCCTATGCCGTCGCCGGACAGGCTGGCCCGGCGCTCTTTGATGTCTATGCCGTAAAGCCGGGCGGCGTTTTCGCCCATTATTTTGCGCTTGACCGTCGGGGTAAGCTCCACGCCGAACTCTTCCTGGATGTCGCCGGGCAGTTGGAAGCCCATAAAGCGGTCAATTATCCACTTGGGGCTCCAGATAGCGTAGTCGCTGCCGAACAGGATGCGGTCTTCGCCCAGCCAGAAAAGCAGGTTAGCCATAATTTCGGCGAAGTACTTGGGCCGGGAGTGGATGAAGGCCATAGCCACTGAGGTTCCGGCGTAGACGTTGGGTTCCTGAGTGGCAATCCAGCAGAAATCGTCCAGCCGGGGCAGGCCCACGTGCTCCACGATGAAGTTGAGGCCGGGGAAGTCGGTGGCGGCGTAATCCACGTCGTTCACGTCGAAGGCGTCGCGGCTCAGGGGGTAGATGGTTGGCCCCTTATGGACGTGGACGTTTTTGATGCCCATTTCTTGGGCCAGTTCCAGGTACTTGTAGGCCCACGGGTCGTTGAGCTTCCAGCCCCGGGATTCGCCGCGCCACTCGGCAGTATAGAGCTTTAGGCCCTGAATCGGGTACTCGGCCATCATTTCGCGGAACTTGTCCAGCCCGGCCTCTTGCTCTCGCGGGTCAAAGGAGCCGCAGAGGACGAAGCGGTCGGGGTGTTTCTGCTTGACCACGTTGTTTTTCTGATGGGTATTGAAGCCGGTCTTGAAAAATTCGTAGAGGTAGGTGGAGTTCAGCACGGCCACGTCCACGTAGCCTTCGAGGAAAAGGTCGCTTACTAGGGCTTCCTCGCCATAGTTGCGGTACTTGTCGAAGTCCCAAACGTATTCGGCGGGCGACAGGGCGGAATGGTAGTCGTAAAAGCACTTTATCCAGGCGTGGCCGTAATCGTTGCGCTGGTTGTCCGGGCCTGCGTCCCAGAAGTGCATATGTCCGTCCACCACGAAAATGTCTTCGCCGTTCAGTGAATACATAGCAGTCTCCTTGCCGGATTTGGGCGCGGCGCCGGATTTGGGCGCGGGAATTGCCGGGTCAACCGGAACGCCGCGCTTGGAGCAGGGCCGAGCAGAGGGAGCCGCCGGCCTCTAGGGCCAGCCGCGATGTGCGGGCCCGCAGGTAGTAGGTTTCCAGTTCCGCGGGCGGTATCGCTAGGCCCACGGCGTCAACTATAAGGGGCGCCGGGGCGGAGCAGTCCAGCCCCAATTCCCGGCGCCGCTCCAGATAGCGGGAAAGGACGCGGGCCTCTACCCGCACCGCAGCGGGGGACGGCGGGCCGTCTTCGGGCGCGACATCGGCCACCTGTAGCGCGGCGATTTGCTCGAAGGGCAGGTTGGCCCGCCGGAGAACCCGCATCAGGCGTTCCTGGCGGGCGAAATACCCCTTTCGCAGGAAAATCTGCCGGGTTTCTTCTAGGGTGTCGGGGCCGCCTTGGGGGAAGGCTTGGGCGAAGGTCTGGCCGGAACCGGCGCCCTGCTCCACTTCATGGCCGGCGAAATGCTCGCCCAGCTTGACGGTTACGGCGCGGACGCCATCCAGCCCGGCGAGTTGGCGGCGCACGTCGGAGGCCATGAGGTAGGAGAAATTGGCGGCGCACCAGTAGGTAGGGAGTTGCAGGCATACCGTTACGTTGCCTGCCGGGTCGGCGGCGACGCTTTCCACGAATCCTAGGGACAGCACCGACTCGTCCAGTTCCGGGTCAAGCACCCGGTCGAGGCAGGCCAGAACCGCCTCCCGGTTCAGATGCGGCGGCAGGGCGATGGCCGGAGTCATCACGACACGAACTCCTTGATGGCGGCGAAGTACTGGTCGAGGCCGATGTACAGCAGGTCGTTATGGCCCGCGCCGGGGATGGTGAGCAGGCGCTTGTCGGCGGACTGGAAGCAGTGGTGCATCCGAACCGCTTGGTCTACCGGGGCGAGGGTGTCCTGCTCGCCGTGAATGACTAGGGACGGGATGGATATGGAGCTTACTTTGGCGAGGTAGGCGGTTTCTAGGGCTTCGGCATCCTGTGGCGGCAGGGCGTAGGTGAAGTTGCCTAGAATGGGGCGTCCGCTCTCGATGATGACGCCTTTGAGCCGCCTGCCGTGCCGGGCGGCCAGCTCGAAGGCGGGATGGCGCCCCATAGAGCGGCCCATAACGAATATCCCGGCGGCGCGGCTTTCCGATGGCAGCATACTCTCTACGTAGTCCAGCGTTTTCACCGAGTCGGACAGCATCGCGGTGAAGGACGGTGCGCCGTCGCTGCGCCCGTAGCCCCGATAGTCGGCCACAAAGAAGTTGACGCCAATGCGGTTGTACAAGGGCGCGATGCCGTTGTAATCGTTGGCCGTTTCGCCGTTGCCGTAGAAAAACAGGATGACCGGCGCGGCCCGCCCGGAATCAGGCGGCGGGGCGGGAAAGAAACGGCAGGAAAGGGAAATCCCGTCGTCCACCGCCACGGTGTGGTCGCTGCTCCCCGGTGGGGCGGGCGACCAGTTGCGCCGGGGGTAAAAGGCGTTCATTGAAATGCCCGGCTGGTCCAGGGCCGAATAATCCGCGGTTGTCATAAGTCGAAAAATCCCCCCGTGATATGCTCCCGGATGACTTGCGCCACCAGTTCCGGGCGTTGTACTGGCACGTCGTGGATGCTGTTTTCCAGCCAGACCGTCTTGCTGTGGGGCAGCAGCCGCTCGGCCGCCGCGATGGATTCGCTGCGGGCCTCGTTGCGCCCGGCGGCGTCGGCGCCGGACAGTTGGCGGGCGGGCATCATCAGCACCGGGCAGGCGACTTGGGGGTAAAGCTCGCGGGGGCGGTGTTCCCACAGGGCTTCGATGATTCGCAGGTGGTTATTCCGCGACAGTTTGGCCCGAAGAGTGCCGTCGTCTAGGGTCTGGAAGTTGGCTAGGATTATATCCTCGGCTGGCTGGCCTAGTCGGTCTATGAGGGTGGCCCATTGGCCGCCCGACCGGATGCGTTTCAGGAATTGGGCGGGCGTCACGCCGCTGAAGTCGGGCGGGGCCATTTGGGTCAGGGCGTCGGAAAGGGTGGCGTAGCGGGCTGAAGCGTCAATGGTTCCGCCGTCAACGCATACTATCCCGCTCAGCAGCTCCGGTTGGGCCACTGCCAGCTCTAGGGCTACGTCGGCCCCCCACGAGTGGCCTACCAGCACCGGGCGGCGGATGTTCCGGCCTTCGAGCATTGCCGCCACATCCCGCCCTACGCTGGCGAAATCGTAGCCGTGGTCGGGCTTGCCGCTGTCGCCATGGCCCCGCTGGTCAACGGCGACAACGGCGAAATCCCCGGCCAGTATGGGGGCGGCCAAGTCCCAGATGCGGCAGGTGGAGGCCAGCCCGTGCAGTAGCGCAACCGGACGGCCTGCGCCGCCCCAGTCGCGGCAGTGCATCCGCAGTTCGCCGTATTCGGCCCATTCGTCCGCGGGAAAGGGTTGCATCATTCAAGACCCCTGCGCCATTGTTGCCAGCATCCCGCTTTGCTGGCCCTAATATAGGTTGTGGCCGCCCCCGGCGCAACGGCAGGGGTAGGGTGATCGCCGGGTTGTAGCTACCTGCCGTTCCCGCCTTTCCGTGTCATTTCTGCTGGATTCCCGCTTTCGCGGGAATGACGGGGATGCTGGGATGGTGGGGCGGCTGGATATTGGCTGCCCTTGCGTTTACACTGATTCGCGGGCGGGGGGGCGGCGTGAATCGAATGGGGACTGTTGTTGAATCGCGGATTGAATCGGTTGAAATGCGCGTTTTGGATTCTTGGGTTTATGGCCGTTGCGTTGGCTTTGGGCTGCGGCGGGGGCGAATTGGCGGCGCGGCCGGGGGCGGCGACTTTGGTTCCGTTGCCTACGGCTATGGTTGCGCCGCTGGCGCCTACGGCGCAACCGGCTGCGGTGGCTACAGTTGCGCCGCCCGTGCTGTTGCCGACTGCCGCGCCGTCACCTATTGGTTGAGACGGGCTGAGGTTGTGGCTACGGTTCCATTGGGCGGTGAGGGGGAGGCGCCTTACCGGCAGGAGGAGGTGGTCTTTGTTAATGGGGATGTTGTTTTGGCCGGGGGGCTTGCGCTGCCCGATGCTGGCGGGCCGTATCCTGCCGTTGTGCTGATAAGCGGCAGCGGGGATCAGGACCGGGACTCGAATTTCTTTGGATTCAAGTTTTTTGCCGTTATTGCCGACTATCTGGTCCGGATGGGCGTTGCCGTGCTTCGCTTTGACGACCGGGGGGTGGGTGGATCTAGCGGCGACGGGATGCAGGCTACTATTGATGACCGGGCGGGTGACGTGGATGCCGCCGTTGAGTTGTTGCTGGCCCGGGATGACATTGCGCCGGAGCGGGTTGGGCTGATAGGGCATAGCGAGGGCGGGATGGTGGCGTCGCTGGTTGCCTCGCGGCGCGGGGTTGCTTCGCGGCGCGGGGTTGGCTCGCAGGGCGTGGTTGACTTGCGGCGCGGGGGTATTGCTTTTGTGGTTTTGCTGGCGGCTCCTGCGGTGCCGGGGGGTGTTCTTTTGCGGGCGCAACTGGTGGAAATCCTTAAGGCCGACGGGGCTGCTCAGGGGCGAATCGAGCTGGCGCAGGCGCAGCAGGAGTTGACGCTGCGGGCGGTTGCCACCGGAGAGGGCTGGGACGAAGTGGAGGCGTCGGCGCGGCGGACGGCCCGTCGGCAAATCGAAGGGATGCCCCAAGCCTTGAGGGACGCCATCGCGGATATTGACGTTTATATTGACGCTATTATCGGCGGGTAGATGGAGTCCGTCCGAAGTGCTTGGTATAAGTCGTTTTATGAGTATGACCCGGGGTTGGCGCTGGCGGGGCTGGCGGTTCCGGTGATGGCCTTGTACGGGGGGTTGGATACGCAGGTTCCGGCGGTTCTGAATGCGGCGGCCTTTTCGGAGGTTATGGCTGAATCCGGCAACCGGGATTATACGGTTGCGACTTTTGCGGGGGCTAACCACCTGTTTCAGGAAGCGGTTACGGGGAGCGTTGGCGAGTACGCCGGGCTGAAGCCGGAGTTCGTTGCGGGGTTTCTGGAGTCTATCGGCGATTGGATTCTGGGGCGGATTGGCGGTCATTAGATTTTATTTCCCTGGTTTCCTTTCCTGACGGATAGGGCTGGCCGGGGCGGGACGGACGGATGAGCGGGAACAAACGCATTGTTGTTCTGGGGCGGGAGGCCGCCGCGATTGACCGGCTTACGCGGATTCTGGAGGGCGCGGGTTACATTGTGACCAGCACTACCAGCGACGGGGTGGCTATTGATATTGTTGGGGCGTCGTCGTATGACGCGCTGCTTATCGGCGGGGGGGTGGGCGAGGCCGACCGGCGGTATGTGGCTACGGAGGCCCGTAGCCGCGATGCTGGCATTGTGGTGCTGTTGGTGAATAGCCCTCGCTCCATCTTGACGCAACTGGCGCAGGCTTTGCCTGCGGGGTGATTTTGCGGTTTTCTCATTGGTGTTCAGCCGTATTGCGGGGGCGTATGCCCCGGTAAATTGGTTCATCCGTCAGCAGGTGGTGTTTAGGCGTGTACGGGGGGGCGCACGGCTGTGCGCCCCTACGGGGGTGGGTGGCGAAATTCTCCTTTGTTGACTTGGGCTATAGGGAGTGGTGCCACCGCCCGGGGTGGGATTCTTCGCTTTGCTCAGAATGACAGGGGCGAGGGTGATTTTGCGATTTTCTTGTTGGTGTTTAGACGTGTGCGCGGGGGGTATGGATGTGCGCCCCCGCGTGTTGGGGGGTTGTTGGTAGGCTGGGCTGTAGCTGGGGCTGGTGATGCGGCCGGCGTCTACTATGATGTAGTCGGGGTCTAGGGGGGTTCCGGTTAGGAAGGCGGTTAGGCATTGGCGGATTCCGTCGGCGTAGCGGCGTTGGGCTTCTAGGGTGGTTCCCGATACGTGGGGGGTCATTGCGTGGTTGGGCATTTGCCGCCAGGGGTGGTCGGGGGGCGCGGGCTGGGGATACCAGACGTCGCCGGCGTAACCGGCTAGGTGGCCGGATTCTAGGGCTTCCGTTAGGGCGTGGGTGTCTACTATGTTGCCGCGGGCGGTGTTTACTAGGTAGGCGCCTTTTTTTCATATTGTTGAGCAGTTGGCGGTTGAACATACCTTGGGTTGCCGGGGTTAGGGGGATGTTGATGCTTACTATGTCGCTTTCGGCTATCAGGGGCTGGAGGGCCTGATAGCGGGCGGCTAGGAGTATTTCGTCGGATAGGGGCAGGCGGCGGTAGTCGAAATAGCGGGTTTGCACGTCGAAGGGTTTGAGACGGGCGGCTATGCGCTGGCCGATGCGCCCGAAACCGACGATGCCGACGCGCTTGTTCTCTAGGTCGTGGGAGCGGGCGGCTACTTTGCCGATGTCCCATCCGCCGTTGAGGACTTCTTGGTAGGCGGGGATATAGTTGCGGACTAGGGTTAGGATTTGCATTACTGCGTGTTCGGCGACGCTTACGACGTTGCTGCCGGTGATTTCGGCGACGGTGATGTTGCGCTCGGCGGCGGCGGCGAGGTCGAAATGGTCGGAGCCGACGCCTGCGGTGAGGAGCAGCTTGAGGTTGGGGGCTTGGCGGATGCGCTCGCGGGTGATGTAGGCGGGCCAAAAGGGGGTGGCGATAAGGGCGTCGGCGGTGGGCAGGTGGCTATCCAGGCCGTCGCCGGTGTCGGTGAGGGCGACCAGCTCGTGGCCGGCGTTTTCCAGCCATTCGCGCAGTCCTAGGGCGTTTTCGGCGCAGCCCAGCAGTTCCGGGGTCTGTGCGGCTGATGGCCCTCCGGGATATAACACGGCGACGATTTTCATAGTTCCTCTTGCTTGGGTTGGATTGTCTAGGGCAATTATAGCAACGCCGGGGGTTGGCCGCGCAATGGGGAATGGGCTGTTGTTCCTGCGTTCCCGGCGCTTTTGGGTGGGTTCCCGCCTTCTCGGGGGTGGCGGAGGGTTTCGCGTAGTTGGCGGGTGATGGCGCGGGTGTAGGGGTCTATTTCGCGGGTGCGTTGGGGGCGGTTGCGGGGGATGATGCCGAAGGGGGGCGCGGGTTTGGGCCGGGGGGTTAGTTCGCCGGCGAATAGATGGGTGAATAGGAGGCTGTTGGCGTGGTTGGGGAACAGGGTTACGGCGATGGCTCGGGGTTCGGGGGTGGTTTTGTTTTCGCGGTGGCGGTTTAGGTAGTGGTGGAGGGACATAAAGGTGTTTAGGGGCATTACTTCTTTGGCGATTTTCAGGATGAAGGGGTGGGGTTCGGGCAGGGGTTTGTTGTTGGTTAGGGCGGCGTGCCAGTCGTGGCAGTATTCCTCGGAGATGCGGCGGAGGCGGAGGACGGCTAGGGGGAAGGCGAATTTGCGGCGTAGGGCGTTGATTTGGTTGCGGATGGATTTTAGGCTCATTTGGGGGTTCACCTCGTAAGGGGGGTAGGATTTTTTATTTTTCCGGCCATTTCCGGCCATTTCCCGCCGTTTTGGGGTTGGTGCGGGGTTTTTTTGATTTTCCTGTCATTTTCTCCCATTTTCCGCCATTTCGTTGTCTGAATCGGGGTTTTCGGGATTGGGGGATTGGCGGGATGGTTTTGGCAGTTTGGGGGTTCGGGTTTTTTGTTTTGCCGGACATTTTGGGACATTTTGGGACATTTGGGTTGTTGGGCGGGATTCTTTGCTTTGCTCAGAATGACAGGGGATCGCTCGGAATGATGGGCGGGTTGGGATTACGGGCAATGGTGAAGGGTCTGGCGGTTTAGGGTGGGATTCTTCGCTTTGCTCAGAATGACAGGGGATGCCTCGGAATGACGGGCGGGTTGGGATTATGGGCGATTGGGAAGGGGTTGGCGGGTTGTTTGGGTTATGGCACGTTTTATGTTAGGGAGTGGTTATCGGGGTTGGCAAGGGGTAGGTGTCATCAAATTGCGGGAGGGGTGGGCACCGGGGGGTGTTTGGGATGGCCGGGGTTTTTGGGTTAGGGGTTCGGGTGTGGTTGCGGGTGGTGACGGGCGCACGGCTGTGCGCCCCTACGGGGTACGGGGGCCGGGATTACGGGCGGTGGGGAAGGGTTGGCGGTTTAGGGTGGGATTCTTCGCTTTGCTCGGAATGGCGGGCGGGCCGGGATGATTGGCGATGGGGAAAGGTCTGGCGGCTTAGGGTGGGATTCTTCGCTTTGCTCAGAATGACAGGGGCTTGCTCGGAATGACGGGGGGGTGGGATTACGGACGGGGCGGGATTATGGGCGGGTTGTTTGGGTTATGGCACGTTTTATGTTAGGGAGTGGTTATTGGGGTTGGCAAGGGGTTGGTGTCATCAAATTGTATGGGGGTGGGCGCCGGGGGGGTGTTGGGGATGGCCGGGGGACTTTCCCACCCTAGCCCTCGCCCGGAGGGGGAGGGGATTTTTTTGTGGGGTTTGGGTGTGGTTGCGGGGGTGATGGGCGCACGGCTGGGCGGCCCTACGGGGTGCGGGGGGGCGTGAGAAGGCCGCGGCTGGGGTGGGCCGCGGCCCGGGGTGTGGGGTTGGGGTTTTGGGGTGGGGTTATTGGGTTTGTGCGGGTTCGGGGTGGGCGGAGCGGGAGGCTAGGACGTCGTCCAGCATCCTTTGCAGGGCCATTGTGTGGCTGCAAACGGCTCGGGTGGCGAAGAAGTGGCAGTCACAGTCCCAAGCCCCGGCGTTGAAGGTTACGTCGTAGCTGTTGTGGTTGCCTTGGAAGGTCGCCGAAAAGCTGTTGATGCTGACGCGGTCTTTTTCCTCGGCGTATTTCCTCGCCTTGTCAATCTTGCCGATGATGCTGGAGTTCATCGCATCTCCTTACCATCCGATGGGCTGGCCGGTGCGGCGGCGGTGCGTGGGGGCTGCCGCCGCGTGGGCTGCCGTGTCTTAAATTGTACGCAGGCGGGGCGGTTAATTCAAGTTGACGGGGATGGCGTTGGAAAAGTGCGTTTTTTGGCGTTACATAATCGTTAAGGATATATGTATTGGGGATATGTGAGGGTTTGGTTGTTAGATTTTTGGTATTTTGGTGGTTTGGCGGCAATGTTGGTTGTTGGGTAGGGGAAAGGGGTTGGCAATGCTAGGCGGGTGGCGTATTTGCTTGGGTTGTTTGATGGGGCCGGGCTTTGACTGAGGTGTCTTGTTGGTTGGCCGGGAAGGGGGGTGTGGATGGCAGTATTCCCTTTTGACGACTTGGGCTAAGGGAAAGGGCGCACGGCTGTGCGCCCCTACGTAGCTGCGAGATTCCCCTTTGTCGCCCGGAGCGAAGGGAAAGGGGTTGGCGGGGTAGGGTGGGATTCTTCGCTTTGCTCAGAATGACAGGGGGGGTTGCTTAGGATGACGGGGGTTTGCTTGGGATGACGGGGGGGTTGTTGCCTTGGGGTGCGGGCGTGGTTGCGGCGGGGGTGGGCGCACGGCTGTGCGCCCCTACGGGGTATGGGGGGGTTGGGGATGGTGGGATTCTTCGCTTTGCTCAGAATGACAGGGGGGTTGCTTAGGATGGCAGGGGTTTGCTTGGGATGACGGGGGGGTTGTTGCTTTGGGGTGCGGGCGTGGTTGCGGCGGGGGTGGGCGCACGGCTGTGCGCCCCTACGGGGTATGGGGGGTGGTTGGGGATGGTGGGATTCTTCGCTTTGCTCAGAATGACAGGGGGGTTGTTTAGGATGGCAGGGGCCTGCTTGGGATGATAGATGTTGCTCAGGGTGACCGGGCTTTGCGTTGGGGTGGCGGGGGGTTGGGTGGGCGTTGACTGGTGTTGCGGGGGGAAATAAAATTGTGGGGGTTCCTTGATGGGGCTTAATTTTTTGGGGGGTCTGGGCTGATGGATGGCGATTTGATTAGGGATTCTTTTATCCGGTTTTTTGAGGGGAAGGGGCATCAGCGTATGCCGTCGGCTTCGCTTATTCCGGCGGGGGATCCTACGCTGCTGTTTACGAGTGCCGGGATGGTGCCTTTCAAGCCCTTTTTTATGGGGGAGCAGACGCCGCCTTCGCGTCGGCTTACCAGTAGCCAGAAGAGCTTTCGCACTACCGATATTGATGAGGTGGGCGACCATAAGCACTTGACTTTTTTTGAGATGCTGGGGAATTTCAGCATCGGGGACTATTTCAAGGAGGGGGCGGTCGGGTTTGCCTGGGAGCTGGTGACGGAGCTTTTCGGGCTTTCACCGGAACGGCTGTATGTGACGATTCATCTGGACGATGATGAGGCGTTTGCTATCTGGCGCGACGGGATCGGGGTTCCGGTTGAGCGGATTTACCGCTATGGCGACAAGGATAACTGGTGGGGGCCGGCGGGGACGGAAGGGCCTACCGGGCCTTGTTCGGAAATCCATTATGACGGCGGGCGGGAGAAGGGCTGTAGCGGCGGGCGGATGGTGGAGGTGGATGTTCTTACGGCGCAGTTGCGGGGGGAGCGGGACGGGGCCGCGCCCGCGGAGGTTCCGGGGTGCCATCCTAATTGCGACTGCGAGCGTTTTGTGGAGCTGTGGAATCTGGTTTTTATGCAGTTTTATCAGGATCCGCAGCGCAACCGCACGCCTTTGCCCGCGCCGAGCGTGGATACCGGGATGGGGCTGGAGCGGGCGGCGGTGGTGTTGCAGGGCAAGAACAATATCTATGAGACGGATCTTTTTACGTCGATTATTGCTCGGGTGTCGGCGTTGAGCGGGCGGGAGTATGGGGTTGACGGCGATACGGATTTTGCTATGCGGGTGGTGGCGGAACACGCGCGGGCGGCGTCGTTTCTGATCGGGGACGGGGTGGTTCCGGGGAATGAGGGGCGGGGGTATGTGCTGCGGCGGGTTATCCGTAGGGCGATCCGCTACGGGCGTCGGCTGGGGCTTATTGGGCCGTTCTTGGGCGAGGTGGTTGAGGAGGTGATACCCCGGTTCGAGGCGGTTTATGGGGAGCTGTCGGAGAACCGGGATTTTATTCTGCGGGTGGTGAATCTGGAGGAAACGCGGTTCGCCGACGCTTTCGACCTCGGCAGCGGAATTCTTGATGGCATGATTGATGCTCGCGCCACGCGCCTAGAGCACATCCGAAACATTGATCTTTCACAACAGAGAATTAGAGCCAGTTTCCCAACTCTTGCAACCACCTCTCAGCCCGATGGTGTCCCGGTAGCTACTCACGGCAGAGAAATCGGGGCAAGGTTATTTTTCCACGCCTTTTTTGATGCAGAGCAGGCATTGGGTGCCAGTTCTGGCGGGGCTGACAATGTGAGCTTGGGCGCGTTTTTGGAATTCGCAGAAAAACAGTGCCAGTTAATCTCTGGGAGAGAGATTTTTGCTCTATACGACACTTACGGGTTTCCGCCGGAGCTTACTGCCGAGATTGCCCGGGAGCATGGTTTGGGGGTGGATCTGGAGGGGTTTGAGGGGGAGATGGAGCGGCAGCGGGAGCAGTCGCGGGTGGGGCAGAAGTTTGAGGGCAGCATGGAGATGCTGACGGCCTACGAAAACTTGGGGGCGGGACGGACGGAGTTTACCGGCCAGATTCGTATTGAGGATGAGTCGGTGGTGGCGGCTCTGCTGGTGGAGGGGGTTTCGGCGGGGTATGCGGTGCAGGGGCAGGAGGCGGAGGTGGTCATCAGCCGGACGCCGTTTTATGCCGAGGGCGGCGGGCAGTTGGGCGATAAGGGGTATATCCGCGGGCCTAACGGGGTGTTCCGGGTGGAGGATACTCAGTCGCCGGTGGCCGGGCTTATTGTGCAGAAGGGGATGGTGGAGGAGGGGCATATCGCGGTGGGCGACCCGGCGTCGGCGGTGGTGGATGCGGCGCGGCGGCTGGATTCGTCGCGCAATCATAGCGGGACGCATATTCTGCACGCGGCTTTGCGGGCTACGCTGGGGCCGCACGTGCGCCAGGCGGGTTCGCTGGTGGCGCCGGAGCGGCTGCGCTTTGACTTTAGTCATGTGGGTCGGCTCAGTAGCGTTGAGTTGCTGGCGGTGCAGTCGCTTGCTAACGAAAAGGTGCGGGCCAATCTGCTGGTGTCGGCGCAGGAAACCAGCTACGCGGATGCGGTGCGGCAGGGGGCGCTGGCGTTTTTCGGCGACCGCTACGGGGATGTGGTGCGGGTGGTGACTATGTCGGAAACGGATGGCGATGGCGCGGGGCGGTTCAGTATGGAGGTTTGCGGGGGGACGCACGTGGCGGCTACCGGGCAGGTGGGGACGCTGCTGGTGCTGGGGGAGTCGGGCATCGGGGGGGGTATGCGGCGGGTGGAGGCGCTTACGGGACGGGCCGCGGAGGCGCTGTTTGTGGAGCAGTCGGCTTTGTTGGATGGCTTGGCGCAACGGTTGCAAACTCCGGTGTCGGGTTTGGAATCGCGGCTTGACAGTTATATGCAGGAAACGGACGATTTGCGTCGGCGGATGGCGGGGATGGAGCGGGCGATGCTGCGGTCGGAGGCGGAGGTTCTGTTGCAGGGGGTCGCGGACGTGGACGGGGTGCGGGTGGTGGCGGGGCGGACGTCGGCCAGCAGCGCCGACGGGATGCGGGAGATGGGGGATTTTCTCAGGGATAAGCTGTCGAGCTGCGTGGTTGCGCTGGGGGCGTTGCCCGAGGGGGGCGGGGGGCCGATACTGGTGGCGATGGTGACGCCGGATTTGGTGGAGCGGGGGCTGAATGCGGGGAGTATTGCGCGGGATGCGGCGAAGCTGATGGGGGGCGGCGGCGGGGGGCGGCCGGAGATGGCGCAGGCGGGGGGGCGGCAGGCGGATAGGCTGGGGGATGCGCTGGCTGCGGTTCCGGGGCTGGTGCGGGCGGCTTTGGGGTGATGGGTGCGGGGGGAATGGGGGGTTGGCGGGTTGCTTTGGCGTTATTGAGTGCGGGGGATGGGGGAGTGGGTTGAGGGGATTTTCTGTGAATTTGTCTGAATCAGGATTTTCGGGATTAAGGGATTTACTGGATGGGGGGATGCTGATTCAGGCAATTTTGGGTTGATAGAATTGGGGAGTTTCCCTTTGGGGCCTTTAGCGGGGGGAAGGGGCTGGCGTCTTGGGGCGGGATTCTTTGCTTTGCTTAGAGTGGCAGGGCTTTGCTCAGAGTGTCGGGTATTTGCTTAGAGTGGTAGGCGGCGGAAGTGAATTGAGGGAACTTTGCGATTTTCTGTCGATTTGTCTGAATCAGGATTAAAGGATTTATTGGATGGGGGATTCTGATTTAGGTAATCCCGGGTTGGTAAAATTGGAAAATTCGCCTTTGGCGCCCTTAGCGGGGGGAAGGGTCTGGCGGCCTGGGGCGGGATTCTTTGCTTTGCTCAGAATGACAGGGTTTTAGCTCAGAGTGACGGGCGTTTGCTTAGAGTGATAGATGGCGGAAGTAGTTTCGTAATTTTCTCAGGGATACGGCGCGGGCGGGTTTTGATGAAGTTGTTGGCTTTGGATGTTGGGGAGCGGCGTATTGGGTTGGCTTCGGGGGTTGTTGGGCTGGATGCTGTTTTGCCTGCGGGGGTTTTGCGGCGGACGCGGCTGGCGTTGGATGTTCGGGCGGTGCTGGAGGCGGCTTGTCGGCGGGGGGGCGGCGCTATTGTGGTGGGGGTTCCTGGGCTTCCCGGTGGTGGGGAAAGTTTGCAAACTAAGCGGGTGCGCGGGTTTGTGCGGGCTTTGCGGAAGGCCGGTTCTCTTCCGGTTTATGTTGTGGATGAGGCGTTTACCAGCGTGGAGGCCGAGGGGCTGCTGCGCGATGCCGGGCTGGAGCCGTCGCGGAATCGGGGGGCTGTGGATGAGGCCGCCGCGGTGTTGATATTGCGGCGGTTTTTGGATGCTTGGGGGGGAGGGTAGGGTTGGGTCGGTGGCCTGGGGGGTTGGCGGTTGGCTTGGGGTTGTTTGGGGGAGCCTTTGTGGTTCTTGGCTGTGGGGAGGGTTTTGCTGACCGAGGGGGGATTCTTTGCTTATATCAGGGTGGTATAGGGGGTTGCTCAGGTCTGGCATAGGGGTTGATACGTTGGCATAGAGAGAGGGGCGCACGGCTGTGCGCCCCTACATTTTTATTGGGGAGGGTGGTGATGGGGAATTTTGCGATTGGTTCCTGCGAGGATGTGTTGGCGGTGCTTGGTGTTGGCTTGATGTTTCTGGTGGTTGAGGAAATTGCGGGATTTTCCTTTGTGGCTCTTGGCGGGGGAATGGTTTTGCGGGATGAGGGGGGATTCTTTGGTTTGATCAGGGTGACAGGGGTTTTGGAATTCTTAGGGATGGGGGAGGGTTTTATTGCCCTAGGGGGATTTTTGCTTGTATCGGGGTGGTAGGGGGTGCTTAGGGGTTGATGCGTTGGCGTGGAGGTAGGGGGGCGGGGCTGTGCGCCCCTACATTGTTGTTGCTTGGGGTGGGGATGGGGGGTTTCGCGGTTGGTTCCTGCGAGGATGTGTTGGCGGTGCTTGGTGTTGGCTTGATGCTTCTGGTGGTTGAGGAAATTGCGGGATTTTCCTTTGTGGCTCTTGGCGGGGGAATGGTTTTGCGGGACGAGGGGGGTTCTTGGCTTTGCTCGGAATGACAGGGGTTTTGGAACTCTTAGGGATGGGGGAGGGGTTTGCTGCCCGATGGGGGATTATTTGCTTGTGTCAGGGTGGTAGGGGGTTGCTTAGGGGTTGATATGTTAGTGTGGAGAGAGGGGCGCACGGCTGTGCGCCCCTACATTTTTGTTGGGGAGGGTGGTGATGGGGAATTTTGCGATTTTTTCCTGCGAGGATGGGTTAGCGGTGCTTGGTGTTGGCTTGATGCTTCTGGTGGTTGAGGAAATTGCGGAATTTCCCTTTGTGGCCCTTGGCGGGGGGATGGTCTTGCAGTGGAAGGGGGGATTCTTCGCTTTGCTCAGAATGACAGGGGGGTTGTGGATCTTGGCTATGGGAAGGGTTTTTGTTGACCGAGGGGGATTCTTTGCTTGTGTCAGGGTCGCTTAGGGGTTGATATGTTGGCGTGGAGAGGGGGGCTTATGGCTGTGCGCCCCTACATTTTTGTTGCTTGGGGTGGGGATGGGGGGGGCGCGGTTGGTTTCTGCGAGGATGTGTTGGCGGTGCTTGGTGTTGGCTTGATGCTTCTGGTGGTTGATGAAATTGCGGGATTTTCCTTTGTGGCTCTTGTCGGGGGAATGGTTTTGCGGGACGAAGGGGGTTCTTTGCTTTGCTCGGAATGACAGGGGTTTTGGAACTCTTAGGGATGGGGGAGGGTTTTATTGCCCTAGGGGGATTTTTGCTTATATCGGGGTGGTAAGGGGGTTGCTTAGGTTGATACGTTGGCGTGGAGAGGGGGCGCACGGCTGTGCGCCCCTACATTGTTGTTGCTTGGGGTGGGGATGGGGGATTTCGCGGTTGGTTCCTAGGGGGATTCTTCGCTTTGCTCAGGGTGACAGGGGTTTTGTTACTGTGAGGGGTAGGGAAGGGTTTTACTGGCGGAGGGGGATTTTTTGCTTATGTCGGGGTGGCAGGGGGGTTGCTTAGGAGTTGATGCGTTGGTGTGGAGGGAGGGGGCGCGGCTGTGCGTCCTTGCGTTGTTGTTGCTCTTGGCTTGGGGAAGGGTCTTAACTGCCCTAGGAGGGATTCTTCGCTTTGCTTGGGGTGATAGGGGGGTTGTTGCCTTGGGGTGAGGGGGGGCTGGTGGGCTAGGGTGGGGTTCTTCGCTTTGCTCAGAATGACAGATAGTTGTTCAGAATGGCAGAGGGTGGCTTGGAGTGACAGGGGTTTGCTTGGGATGACAGGGGTTTGCTTGGGATGGCAGGGGGTGGCTTAGAATGGCAGGGGGTGGCTTAGAGTGGTAGGTGGTTGGTTAGGGTGGTGGGTGGCGGGAGGGGGGCGGGGTTTTCTTTGGTGTTGGCTTGATGGTTTTGCCGGTTGGTTTGGGTTTGGCGGGTGGGGGGGTTATAGGTAGGTTTTTGTGAAGTTTTTGGATTGGGGGGTCATTGTGGGGATGTCCCAGTCGAAGGTTAGGGTTACGGAGCGGGGGGAGGTGGCTTGTAGTAGGCGTTGGCCGTTTTGGGCTACTACGCTTTCGGCTTGGCGGTAGTCCATTTCGTTGGATTCGATTCCGGTGCGGTTGCAGACTATTACGGGGAGGCCGGTTTGGGCGGAGCGGGCTTCCCATTCGCCGTCGGGGCCGCAGTGTCCGGGGCCCCAGGATACGGAGGAAATCAGGACTTGGGCGCCTTTGGCTGCTAGGACTTCGGCTACGTCGTTGCGGTAGGCGTCGGCGCAGATTAGGACTCCGGTTTTTATGCCGTCGCAGTCGAAGGGGCTGATTTTCCAGCCGGGGGTGGACCAGGCTTCGGCGCCGCCTAGGGTTTTTATTTTGCGGTGGCGGCCGATTATTTGGCCGTCGGGGTTGATTACGAATACTGTGTTGTACATCCGGCCTGAGGCGGGGTCGAGTTCCGGGTGGGAGAGGAAGACGGTTATGCCGTGCTGTTTTACTGTGTCGCAGAATCCGGTCATCCATTGGTCGGGCTGGGGCTGGATCCAGCCGGTGCCTAGGGTTTTCAGGAACAGGTAGCCGGGGACGCAGAGTTCGGGGGTGACGGCCCATTGGGCTCCGGCGGCGGCGGCGGCGGCTATGCCGCGCTCTATGAGTTGGCGGTTGTGCTGGATGTTGCCGGTTTCCGGGGCTATGTGGAGCAGGGCAATCCGCACGGGGGCCTCTCTGATGGGTGGTTGGTTTGGTAAGGGGGATTATAGCATTTTTGTTGGGGTGTTGCAGTTGCCCAGTCGTTCCTGTGGGGGCGGGAATTTGCGGGGTTGATGGGGGGATGGTTGAGGGGATTTTGTGATTTTGTCTGAATCAGGATTTTCGGGATTAGGGGATTTACGGGATGGGGGAATCTTGATTCGGAGAATCTTGGGTTGAGAGAATTGCGGGATTCTTCGCTTTGCTCAGAATGACAGGGGGCTTGTTGCCTTGGGGTGAGGGGGGGCTGGCGGGCTAGGGTGGGGTTCTTCGCTTTGCTCAGAATGACGGGGGTTTGGTTGGGATGACAGGGGGCTTGTTGCCTTGGGGTGAGTGGAGGTCTGGCGGGCTAGGGTGGGATTCTTCGCTTTGCTCAGAATGACAGGGGTTTGCTTGGGGTGACAGATAGCTTGGTCGGAATGACAGGGGGTTTGTTGCCTTGGGGTGAGGGGGGGCTGGCGGGCTAGGGTGGGGTTCTTCGCTTTGCTCAGAATGACGGGGGTTTGCTTGGGATGACAGAGGTTTGGTCGGAATGACAGGGGGCTTGTTGCCTTGGGGTGAGTGGAGGTCTGGCGGGCTAGGGTGGGATTCTTCGCTTTGCTCAGAATGACGGGGGTTTGCTTGGGATGACAGGGGTTTGGTCGGAATGACAGGGGGCTTGTTGTCTTGGGGTGAGTGGAGGTCTGGCGGGCTAGGGTGGGGTTCTTCGCTTTGCTCAGAATGACGGGGGTTTGCTTGGGGTGACAGATAGCTTGGTCGGGATGACAGGGGGCTTGTTGCCTTGGGGTGAGGGGGGGGCTGGCGGGCTGGGGTGGGGTTCTTCGCTTTGCTCAGAATGACGGGGGTTTGCTCAGAATGACGGGGGTTTGCTTGGGATGACAGGGGTTTGGTCGGGATGACAGGGGGCTTGTTGCCTTGGGGTGAGTGGAGGTCTGGCGGGCTAGGGTGGGGTTCTTCGCTTTGCTCAGAATGACAGGGGTTTGCTCGGGATGACAGACAGCTTGCTCGGAATGATAAGGGTTTGGTCAGGGTGGCAGGTGGTCAGGGTGGCAGATGGACGGGATGGCAGGCGGTTGGGGTGGGGGGTTGGGGGGGTTGTGACCCCTTGACGGGTGTTGCGGGGGGTAGGACAATGGGTGGTGGCAGGTTTTGTTGCCCCGTGGTGTAGTGGTAGCACGTCAGCCTTTGGAGCTGAAATTCCTGGTTCGATCCCAGGCGGGGCAGCCATTTTTTGTTGTTGCGGAGCCGGGTTTTGGCCCGGTTTTTTGCTTAGGAGGGGGTTTGATGCAGGAGCGGGATTTTGTGGGTTATGGGGCTAATCCGTTGGCGGCGCGGTGGCCGGGCGGGGCTCGGATCGCGGTTTCGGTGGTGGTGAATTATGAGGAGGGGTCGGAGTATTCGATTCTGGACGGGGACGCCGGGGGGGAGACGTCGGGGGAGTCGCCTTCTCCTATGGGCGCCGGGGAGCGGGATTTGGCTAATGAGTCTTTTTTTGAGTATGGGAGCCGGGCGGGTGTCTGGCGGATTATGGATATTCTGGAGCGGAATAAGGTCAATGCGACTTTTTACGCTTGCGCTTTGGCGCTGGAGCGCAACCCGGAGGTGGGGCCGGAGGCGATTCGCCGGGGGCATGAGGTGATGGGCCACGGGAACCGCTGGGAGGAGTATTACCGGATGGGCCGGGACGCGGAGCGGGAGGCGATCCGGCAGGCGGTGGAGTCGATTACCCGAATCACCGGGGAGCGGCCGCTGGGGTGGTATACCCGCTATGGCCCTAGCGTCAATACGCGGGAGCTGGTGGTGGAGGAGGGGGGGTTCGAGTATGACTGCAATTCGTACAACGATGATTTGCCCTATTATACGCGGGTGCAGGGCAAGCCGTGGCTGGTGGTGCCTTATTCGCTGGAGGTGAACGATTATAAGTTCTGGCGGGGCGATTTGCTTACGCCGGGGCATTTTTTTGAGGTGGCCAAGGCGTCTTTCGATACGCTGTATGAGGAGGGGGCTACTCACCCTAAGATGATGTCGGTGGGGTTGCATTGCCGGATTATCGGCAAGCCGGGGCGGGCGTCGGGTTTGGAGAGGTTTCTGAGGTATGCGTCGGAGAAGGAAGGGGTTTGGTTTGCGCGGCGGTTGGATATTGCGCGTTGGTGGAGGGAGAATTACCCGCCGTTGTGACGGCGGGTAGGGTGGGGGCGGTTCTTCGCTTTGCTCAGAATGACAGGGGCTTGCTCGGGATGGCAGGGTAGTTTTCGGGATGGCAGAGATTTGCCGCCTTGGGTTAGGGGAAGGGTCTGGCGGCCCAAGGTGGGATTCTTCGCTTTGCTCAGAATGACAGGGACTTGCTCAGAATGACAGGGTGGTTGTTCAGGTTGGCGTTGCGGGGTGTGGCTTGTGGTTATTTGTTGTTTAGTTTTGGGGAGAGCCAGCCTAGGAAGTCGTCTTCGCTGCGGGTTTGCATGAAGAAGCGGCCGGGGCCTTGGAGTTTGCAGACTAGGCCCTCGCCGCCTAGGAGGGTGGTTTTCCAGCCGCCGGAGCGTCCTACGTCGTATCTTACGGAGTCGTCGAAGGCTACCATGTGGCCGGTGTCTACGGTGTAGTTTTGGCCGCGGTCGAGGTCTATGCGGTGGATGGCGCCGTAGGACGAGACGAAAAGGAGGCCGCGGCCGGAGCAGCGGAGGAGGAACAGCCCTTCGCGGGAGAAGAAGGAGCGGGCGCCGCCCCATTGGGAGTCTACTTCGATGTTCATTGTGGCGGCTAGGAAGGAGCCGGATTGGACCATCAGGGTTTCGCCTTGGAGTTCTAGGGCTTCGATGTCGCCGGGCAGGGGCGGGGCTAGGGTTAGCTCGCCCGGCTGTTCGGCGGTGAAGGTGTTTACGAAGAAACTTTCGCCGCCCAGCACGGAGCGGCGCAGGCCGCTGAATATGCCGCCGCGAGTGCTGGTTTCGATGTTGATGGTGTCGGACATACTGACCATTACGCCGGATTCGGCTTGGATTTGCTCGCCGCGGTTTAGCTGGACGCGGGCTAGGGCGAAGGATGGCTTGTGGAGGATGTCGTAGTCCATTGTTTACTCCTGTTGGGGTTGGGGAGCGGTAAAGTCCTTGACGGTCATTACGCTCATTGGTTAATTCCCTCGGCGGTGTGTGAGTAGGGTAGTATCATACACCCGGAACGCCTTTCTGTGAGAAAATTGCGAAATTACTTTCGCGGTCTGTCCGGCTTGGGCGGTGAGACCCTTCGCTTTGCTCAGGGTGACAAGGGGGCCGCTCAGGGTGACAAATTCGATCGGGGTGACAAAGGGGGGCGGCGTTCTGTGTTTGACCCTTGGGTTGCGGTGCGGGTATATTGGCGGCGTCGTGGCGCTGTTCCGGGTTTTGGGTTGTTTGATGGGGGGATGGTTTAGGCGGTCATTTCTTGTCTTAAGGGTTAGGTGGGGGCGTATATGTATGCGATGGTATTGGCCGGGGGGAAGGGGGAGCGGCTGCGGCCTTTGACGGACACGCTGCCTAAGCCGATGGCGCCGGTTGGCGGGAAGCCGATTCTGGAGCGTCAGGTGGAGTGGCTGAGAGAGGGGGGGGTTGAGGGAGTGGTGTTTTTGGCGGGATACCGCTGGGAGGCGATCCGGGATTATTTTGGGGACGGCTCCGGGTTTGGGGTTAGTGTGCGGTATAGCGTGGAGGATTCGCCGCTGGGGCGCGGGGGGGCGATTAAGCGGGGTTATCCGCTGGCGCCGCCGGGCGATGAGCCGGTGGTGGTCACTAATGGCGATATTATTACGCGGCAGCCGCTTTCGGAGATTGTGGAGTTTCACCGGCGGAGCGGAGCGCGGCGTAACGGGGCGGCGGTGACGCTGCTGGCGGTGCCGATGGTTAGTCCCTATGGGCTGGTGGAGGTGGACGGCGCGGGGGGGGTGACCGGGTTCCGGGAGAAGGTGGAGCTGCCGCACTGGATTAACGGGGGGGTTTATGTTTTCGATAGGGGGGTGTTCGCTGAGTTTCCTGATTTGGGGGATCATGAGGTGGAAACGTTTCCCCGGCTGGCGCGGGCGGGGCGTATTGCGGCTTATCAGTCGCGCTTGTTTTGGACTAGCATTGATTCGTTTAAGGATTTGCGGGAGGCGGCGGAGTTTATTGCGGGGGAAGGCGGGGGGTTGGGTTGATGCGAGGGGGTTGCGGGGTTTCCCTTTGGAGTCTTGAGCTGGGGGAAAGGGTCTGGCGGCGTATGGTGGGATTCTTCGCTTTGCTCAGAATGACAGGGGGGTTGCTTGGGGTGACGGATAACGGTCTGGGGTGTTGGGCGGTGGCGGGACGGACGGCGGCGTTGGGGGAAGGGTCTGGAGGCGTATGGTGGGATTCTTCGCTTTGCTCAGAATGACAGGTATCTTGCTCAGAATGGCAGGGGGGGTTGCTTGGGGTGACGGATAACGGTTTGGGGTGTTGGGCGGTGGCGGGACGGACGGTGGCGCTGGGGGAAAGGGTCTGGCGGCGTAAGGTGGGATTCTTCGCTTTGCTCAGAATGACAGGGGGGGTGCTTGGAGTGACGGATGGGTTGCTTGGGGTGACGGATAACGGTCTGGGGTGTTGGGTGGGGGCGGGACGGACGGCGGCGCTGAGGGAAGGGTCTGGCGGCGTATGGTGGGATTCTTCGCTTTGCTCAGAATGACAGGGGGGGCTTGGGGTGATGGGGGTTGTTTGGAATGATGGGTATAGGATGGGTTGGAGCTGATGGTGCGTAGTAGGACGGCGGACTCGTCTGCGGTATCGGGGGAGGCGGGGGCATTGGGGGGTGGCGGCGGTGGGGGCGTGGCGGGCGGCGGGTGGGTGGCGGGGGTGGCGGCGGCGGTCAAGGCCAATGTGGGGCAGGTGCTGGTGGGGAAGGAGGCGGTTGTTGAGCTTGTGCTTGCTGCGGTGCTTAGCGGGGGGCATATTCTGGTTGAGGATGTGCCGGGGATCGGCAAGACTACGCTGGCCCGTAGCTTGGCGGAGTCTTTGCGTTGCAGTTTCCGGCGGATTCAGTGTACTCCCGATTTGATGCCGTCCGATATTACCGGGGTGCATTACTATAATCAGAAGCTGGGGGAGTTTGAGTTCCGGGCCGGGCCGATTTTGGCGCAAGTGGTGCTGGCGGATGAAATCAACCGGGCTACGCCGCGAACACAGTCGGCTTTGCTGGAGGCTATGGCGGAGGGGCAGGTTACGGTTGATGACCGCACTATCAGGTTGCCGGTTCCTTTTTTGCTGGTGGCTACGCAGAATCCTATTGAGCTGGAGGGGACGTTTCCTTTGCCGGAGGCGCAGCTTGACCGCTTTATGCTGCGGCTGCGGCTGGGGTATCCCGATGAGGCCGAGGAGGAGCGGATGCTGGCCCGGTTTAATTCCGCCAATCCGATGGATGCCATTCAGCCGGTGGCGGGCGGCGAGGATATTATCGAAACGCAGCAGAGGGTTAAGGAAGTCTATGTTGACCCGGTGTTGAGCAACTATGTAGTGCGGCTTACGCAGGCGACTCGCCGGCATGAGGACGTGGAGTTGGGGGCGAGTCCGCGGGCTACGCTGGGGTTGTACCGCTGTTCGCAGGCGTTTGCGGCGATACGGGGGCGCAGCTATGTTACGCCTGATGATGTGAAGGTTATCGCGCCTTATGCGCTGTCGCATCGCACTATCCTGACGTCGCAGGCGCGGCTGCGGGGGCGGACTGCGGAGGATGTGGTGCTGGAGCTGTTATCGCAAGTGGAGGTTCCGGTCTAAGGCCGGGGCGGACGTGCGGCACGAACTCTGGCCGCTGGTGAGCGGACTGCTGGTGTTCGTGGGGCTGCTGTCGAGCAGCGGGCTGTTGCTGGCGGTGGGCTCGCTGGTTGCGGTGGTGTGGCTGGCGGCGCGGGTTTGGGAGCGTTACGGGTTTCGCAGGGTGGTTTACAGTCGGCAGGTGGGGCGGCGGCGGGCTTTTATCGGCGATACCGTGGAATACACGGTTGCGTTGAGCAATGACAAGCCTTTGCCGCTTATCTGGGTGGAGGCGCAAGATCCTTTCCCGGAGGGGCTGGAGCTGGCCGGGGCGGTGGTGCGCGGCGCGACGCTGGAAACCAACCGGCACCACAGCATTACGGCTTCGTTGCTGCCTTACCAGCGGGCGACTTGGAAATTCGTTATGCGTTGCAACCGGCGGGGCTATCATCGTATCGGCCCGGTGCGGATGCGGAGCGGCGACATTTTCGGTTTCGCGTCGTCGGAAACGCGGCATACCGGCGTTGACAATATACTGGTTTATCCCCGGGTGATAGATTTGGAGGGGCTGCTTACGCCGCCGCAGCATCCCTTTGGGCTGGCGCGGGGGCGGATGCCGCTGTATCACGATACCAATAGGGTGAAGGGGCAGCGCGACTACCGGGCGAGCGATCCGCTGAAGCATATTGACTGGAAGGCGACGGCTCGGGCGGGGGGGTTGCAGACTAGGGTGTTCGAGCCTGCGGTGTCGCTGAATATGCTGATAGCCCTTAACGGCTCGACCAGTGATTTTGTGTGGCAGGGGACGAACCGGCGGCTGTTCGAGCGGGCGGTGACTGCGGCGGCGTCGGCGGCGGCGCTGGCCGACCGGCTGGGGTACAGCTACGGGCTGATTTCCAACGCGGTGGCGTCGTATTCGGGCAAGTGGCTGAGTGTGCCGTCTGGGGCGTCGGGGATGCAGCTGGCGATGACGCTGGAGGCGCTGGCGATGGCGGCGCCCTATGTGGTGGCGATGCTGCCGGATGTGTTCCGGGCCGAGCGCGACCGGCTGCCGCCGGGGGCGACGGTGCTGTTGGTGACCGGGACTATCAGCCCGTCGCTGCCGGAGCAGTTGGCGGCTATCGCCGGGCGGGGCTACCGGGTGCTGGTGCTGTATGCGGGCGATGGGGTGCCGCCGGAACGGATCGGGGAGTTTCCGGTGACGGGGATGGGGCATTTGCTGGATGCGCTCCCGGAGGGGGATGGGGAGGGGTTTGGCGGGGGGGTTGGGGATGAGGGCGGGGTTGTTGGGTGAATGTTGGTTGCGGTTTGGGTTGCTAGGTTGCGCTGTTTAGGGCGTCGGGCAGGCGGCTTTCGCGGTTTGAGGAAATTGCGGGATTCCTGTTTGGCACCCTAGCAGGGAAGGGAAAGGGTCTCACTGCCCAAGGCGAGATTCTTCGCTTTGCTCAGAATGACAGATAGCTTGCTTAGAGTGACGGATGGCTTGCTTAGGGTGACGGATGGCTTGCTTAGAATGATGGATAGCTTGCTCACGTGGTGGCGATGCTGCCGGATGTGTTCCGGGCCGAGCGCGACCGGCTGCCGCCGGGGGCGACGGTGCTGCTGGTGACCGGGACTATCAGCCCGTCGCTGCCGGAGCAGTTGGCGGCTATCGCCGGGCGGGGCTACCGGGTGCTGGTGCTGTATGCGGGCGATGGGGTTCCGCCGGAACGGATTGGGGAGTTTCCGGTGACGGGGATGGGGCATTTGCTGGATGCGCTCCCGGATGGGGAGGAGTTTGGTGGGGGGGTTGGGGATGAGGGCGGGGTTGTTGGGTGAATGTCGGGTGCGATTGGGGTTGCTAGGTTGCGCTGTTTAGGGCGTCGGGCAGGCGGCTTTCGCAATTTACTAATCTGATGCGTTCTTGCTGGCACCGGAAGGTAATTCGGATAGTGTCACGCAACTGGTTAATTTCTGCGGGATGGGATTCCCGGCCATATACTGCGATGGGGCGGAAGCGAAAATCCCGCCCGGGAGGGACAATTTTCTCAGCAATATCGGCGCCTGCCTGGAGTTGCCGCAGGAATTTGCTGGCATCGGCCCGGCCACTGGTCAACTCGATAGGCGCCACCCAATCATCGCCTCCCACAAATATGTAATCGCATCTGGATTGACTCTGGTTGGCAGGCCCTTTAGGGTGATCCATATCAACCAATGTGTAGGGTTTTGGGGAGTCGGTCAAGTCAATTGAGCAACCGTCCCGGTCGCATAAATCGGTTATGCATTCGCTGGGGACATTTTCTAATACGCGGTCGGCGAGGCTAGTCATTGGGCTGCTGGCTCTCATTGATGCGGCTGTTAATCTCTGCCCAGCGGTTATAGATGTCTCGGGTTATATTGACGAAACCTACAGGGAATATGCCTGTATCGGTGTCCAGCTTGATTTCCCGCACTACTGCCCCGCCGGGTGGTGACTGGGGATCGAACAGCCAGGCCCCTACCTGGTCGGGGTCAAGGGCGGCTTCCGCGCCTGGTATTCCTGCCCGGTTGGACTCGGGGATCTCCGACATACGCACTAGATTAGCCAATTCTTCCAGCACATACTCGCTGTGAGTAATAAGCATAATTCGGACACCGGAGCGCACCGCCCCGGCAAGCTGCCGGATGAACTCTACTTGCATCGCCGGGTGCAGGTGGGCTTCCGGCTCTTCGATAATCAGGGTTTCGCCGGGCTGCACCACGTGGCGCAGGTACAGCACCACAGGGGCAAGCTCAGGTACCATTGATGACGTGTTCATTAATGGCAGATCCGTATTCCAGTCATCTGGCTGATAGGCAAACGTAGGATAGCCGACTGTGGATTTCTCGCGTTTTATGGTTCCTTTGAGGATTTCCTGCTCGATCAGTTCGGCAACCTCTTGGCCGCCTGGATTATTTCTAGGCCGTATTCTCTTGGGTGAATCGTCCAGTTGAATAAGCTGGCCCAGAAAGTCCGCAAGGACACCCGAAAGTGTAGGCAACGGTTCCTCGCGCCGGAGGCCGCCGTGTGAAGCGCGTTCAATCAATGAGCGTACTACTGCCCGGTGCGAATGCATGATGCCAGTGCGGTCGGCAGGCAGGTAGTATGAGTTATTAGTCAATGTGCGGAAGATTGATACGCCAATCATTGTAGCGAGGTCGGTTATGAGGACGTTCGCCAAGTGCCTTTTTTTATCCTCAACCAGAGCATTTAGCCACCGAGTCCTGTTAATACTCTCATACCAGCCCATAATATATTCGGGCTTAAGTTCTAAAACTTCTGTTTCAGGATTGGAAAGAACAAGATTTTGGTGTTCTTCGGATGCAGTAAAAAGATACTCAAATGTCTCCGAGGAAACACTTGAAATCCGTTTACGCACAGCGACTCGCACTTCACCGCCGGTTTGATGGCGAATCAAATTGCGGGTATTTCCCACTCCGAAGCAACGCTCAATTTCGCTGCCTACCGCGTCAGCCGATTCACTAGCCTCTTTTTTCAGATGAGAAAGGGCTAGTTTTGTGACAGATTCCCACAGATCAACAGGAAAATCCTTGGCAGGCGGGCTTTTATTAACCCATTTGGTCAGTTCTTCCACGACTCCATCAGGTATTGCCTGCCCGTCTGATGTTGGGTTGCCCATTCGACGCTGGTGGCCGATGAATCCAGAGAGAGGGCCGCGTCCGAAAGCAAACAATTCCGCCTGCTCTGCGAATAACTTGTGCAATGCGTAGACCAGCATCGCCAAGTAGGATTTGCCGGTGTTGCTGGGGCCGGCGAACACGGTTAGGGGGCGCAGCTCTATCTTGGCCTTCTCTATGGGGCCAAAGTTGGAAACTTCCAGCTCTAGGTGTTTGGGTTCGGTTGTTTCGGGCATTGGTTTGCTCTCCGATTCGAGGGGCGGGGGGCGTCGGTGTACAATGGGGGTGCAGGTTATCTTAGCAGGTTGGGGGGGTGCGGGCAATGGGTATTCTTAACATAAGGGGGCATTGGATTTATAATTGGCTGCCAGCCCATTATCAGGAGGTACAGCGATGGCGCGGGCCCGGGTTTACCGCCATGATGTCCGCTGCCCCGGTTGCGGCTCCAATTGGATGCGCAAGGACGGGTTCTCCGGCAGCCGGCAGGCTTACCGCTGCGGGGACTGCCGCCGCCGCCACCTGCCCGGCGGGGCTTACCTTCGTCCGGGGCCGGAGGTCAAGGAGCGGGGCATTGATTTGTATTTGGAAGGCAACAGCCTGAGCGCCGTCGGGCGGATTTTGGGGTACAGCGCCGCCGCGGTGCAGGGGTGGGTCAAAAAAAGGGGCGGCAAGCCCTGAGCCGGCTGCGGGAGCGGAACCGGCGCCGGAACGAGGGGGCTGCGGGCCTGCGCCCGGCAGCGGTAGTGTCCTGCGACGAGATGTGGAGCTATGCGGGGGCGCGGCGGGGGAGCAAGCGAAAGGACTGCTGGATTTGGACCGCAGTAATCAGCGAGGCCGACGGGCGCCGCTGGGTGGATTTCGAGGTGGGCGGCCGCAGCGAGGCGCCTTTCCTGCGGCTGTACCGGCGGCTGCCGGAGGCGAAGCTGTACCGCAGCGATGCTTACCCGGTGTACCGCTGGTTTCCGCCTGGGCGTCATGCCGTTGGCAAAGGCGGGGCGGTGAATTGGAACGAAGGGCTGCATTCGGTGTGGCGGGGTAAGCTGAACCGTCTGGCGCGGCGGACCAAGGGATACACCAAAAGCGCCGCAATGCTGGCGTATTCCCTGGCCCTGGTCTGCTGGCGGCAATGGCTGAAATCCAATACCCCCGCACGTTAAGAATACCCGGGCAATGGCGTTGGTTTGGAGGGCTCGGGTTATAACGGGGGTGGCGCTCTTTCTGGAGTGTTGCTCGCTGTATTTGGTTGTGGCGGTGTTGACGGGGTTGGCTAGGTTTGGGCAGTTGCAGATGCCTTTTTGGTTGGTGGGGGCGGCGCTGGTTTGGGGTTATTTGCTGTCGCGCTGGGTTTTGGGTTTGGGGATAACGCCGGTGCTGCGGGGATTGGTTGGGCTGGTTTTGGGGGTGCCGTCGCTGTTGTTGCTTACGGCCTGGAACGCGGGGGAGTTGCTGTGGCCCTTTGGGCTGCTGGCGGCGGGGGGGATAGGCGGGGTGGGGGTGTTTGTTGGGTCGGTGATGTTTCTGCTGGTTATCTGGTGGCGGGGGGCGGCGCTGTCGCGGGAGGAGGTGACGCTGGATACGGTGCGGGCTTCTTTTCAGGTGGGGTTGGTGGTGCTGCTGGCGGCGTCGGTGATTGACGCGGTTACGCCGGGGCGGATGGTCAGCGGCTTTCTGGTGGTGGGCTTTTTTGCCGTGGGACTGCCGGGGATGGCGCTGGCGCGGTTTTCGTCGGAAAGCGGGGAGGAACGGGATATGCCGACGCAGTGGCTTTGGCCCATCGCGGCCTGCGTGGGCGGGGTGCTGGCTTTGGGGCTGCTAATCAGCGGCTTGGGGCTGGGGGGGCTGGATGACGTAACTAGGGCGGTTACTCGCGGGGTTGCGGCGGCGGGGTACTGGATTCTGGAGCCGGTGCTGATGCTTATTGGGCTGCTGGCCGGGGCGCTGGTGGGGGTGGGCAACTGGTTTTCCGGGCTGTTGGGGGGCGGCAGTATGGACGGTCTTATTGACGCGCAACGCCGCTTGGATCAGTTTCACCAAAGCCTGCGGGAGGGGGGGACGGAACCGGGCGGGAATGCGATGTTTACGGCGATGAAGTGGGCGGCGGCGGCGCTGGGGCTGGCCGCGGCGGGGTGGATTGTTTATGCGCTTTTCCGCGCTCGCCGTCGGGGGCGGGACGGCGAAATCAGCGAAAGTAGGGAGTGGTTGTTCAGTCTTGAGCGGGTTGGGGATGATTTGGGCGGGGCTTGGAGCGGGCTGTTTTCCGGGCTGCGGGATGCGGGCCGGGGACGGTCTGGCCGCCGTCGGCTGCGCTCGCCCCGGGACTATTATCATGCGCTGCTGGAGCTGGCGGGGCGGGCCGGGCGGCCCAAGGAGGGGTGGGAAACGCCGCGGGAGCATCAGCGGGAGCTTTCCGGGATACTGCCGTCGGATCCGGTGGCCCGTATTGTGGATGAGTTTCAGGATGCGCATTATGGGGGGGCGGCGGCGCCTGACGCTGGGCAGATGGAGGGGCTGGAGGCGGGGCATCGGGAGCTGGAGGAGTTTTTGCGGGAGCATCCGCCGGGGGGGTGATTGGGGGGGTGGGGTTGTTTGGGTTGGGGGTGTTTGTCTGAATCAGGATTTGGGGGATTTAGGGTAGGGTTTTGCTGCCTAGGGTGGGATTCTTCGCTGCGCTCAGAATGACAGGCGGGGGCAGAATGGCGGACAATTGCCGGGGGATTGCGAAATTCCCCTTTGTCACTCTGAGCTAAGGGAAGGGTCTTGCCTCACAAGGTGGGATTCTTCGCTGCGCTCAGAATGACAGACGGGGCGGAATGGGATTTTGTTGCCGTGTTTGGGAAGGTGGCGGCGCGGGCGCGGTTAGCGGAGGGTGGGGATTACTTCGTTGGCTATGCGGGCCATTAGGGGGCGGATGGCGGGGATTTCGCCGGAGTTTAGGGCTAGGATGAAGTGGTCTACTCCGGCTTCGGCGTATGCTTCTAGGCCGGCGCGTAGGGCGGCCAGGTCGTGGCCGGGGAGTCGGGAGCGGCCGGCGGCTCGCTGGCTGGAGGGGCCGGGGTGTACTTCGACTTCGATGCGGGCGGACATAGTGATTTCGGCGATGTTGCGTTTTTCGGTGGCGGCTAGGGCGGCTATTTCGCGGCGGCCCATTGCGAATTCTTCGGGGGAGAGGCCGGTGGGGTGCCAGCCGTCGCCCAAGCGGGCGGCGCGGCGCAGGGCGCGGGGCGATGATCCGCCAACCCATAGGGGTATGTGGGGCTGTTGCACGGGTTTGGGGGAGAAATACAGGTCGGAAAAGTCCCAGTTGCGGCTGCGGTATTGGGGGCGGGTTTTAGTCCACAGTTCGCGCATTATGGTGATGGATTCGTTGGTTAGGGAGCCGCGCTGGCCCATCCTAATGCCTAGGGCGTTAAATTCCTCGGTCATTGCTCCGGCGCCGATGCCTAGGGTGACCCGTCCGCCGGACATTTGGTCGAGGGTGGCGGCGTATTTCGCCAGCTCTACCGGGTTGTGGTAGGGCAGAACCAGGACGGAGGTTCCGAGGGTGACGCGGCTGGTGGTGGCGGCCATAAAGGAGAGCATCGCCATTGGGTGGTAGTAGGGGCGGTCTTCCAGCCGCTCGCGGATGTAGCCGGTGTTGAACAGGTGGTCCATAACCCAGATGGAGTCGTAGCCCAGTTGCTCCGCTTCGGGGCCTAGGGCCAGGACTTCCTGCGGGTCGGCTACGCCCCAATTGTTGGGAACGGTAACGCCGATTTGCGCCATAATTTCCTCTTTTGATGTTTACCACAGAGAACACAGAGGGCACAGAGATTTTTTTGGGGTTTTTCTGGAGTTCTGGGTTCTCTGGGGTTAATCAGGTGATTAGGCTGTGTTTACTGCTGCGATTACGGAGGCGGTTTCTAGGGCGGCTAGGGCGGCGTTGGCGCCCATGTTGCCGGATTTGCCGCCGGCGCGGTTTAGGGCCTGCTCCATATTTTCGGTGGTTAGGACGCCGAATATGGTTGGGATGCCGGTGTCTAGGCCGACGGAGCCGGCGCCGCCGGAGGCTTGGCCGGCTACCATATCGTAGTGGGTGGTTTCGCCGCGTATGACTGCGCCTAGGCAGATAACGGCGTCGCAGCGTCCGCTTTTGGCGAAGGCGCGGGCGACTACCGGCAGCTCGAAAGAGCCGGGAACCCAGGCTACGGTGATGTCGGAGTCGCGCACCCCGCAACGGGCCAGCGTTTCTAGGGCGCCTTCCAGTAGCAGTTTGGTAATTACTTCGTTGAATCGGGCGACGGCGATTCCGACTCTTAGTCCTTGCCCGTTTATATCGCCCTTGAGCTCGTTGGGCACAATCAGCACTCCTGAGAGGGTTTTGGTTGGTTGGCGGATGGCGTTATTCCGGGGGGTTCAGGCCAGCCTGTAGGGTTTTTTCCAGCAGTTCGTCCTCGCTTACCATACCGGCCACGGTGGCGAATTCGTTGATGATGGTTAGGGGCACCTGGCGGACGCCGTATCGGCGGGCTAGGTCGGGAAATTCCTCGGCTTCGATGACGTCGGCGGTTATGTGGGGGCTTTCTACGGCCATGGCGTGGGCCAGCAGGGCCATTCCGGCGGATATTTCGCTGCCGGGGGTTACGAATACTTGGAGGTGCACCGGGCGGCTTACGCGGCGCAGTTGCTTGCGGGTGGTTAGGGACAGGCGGGTGGTTCCGCGGGAGACGGCTTTGACGCTTTCGATGAATACGGGGAGTTGGTAGCCTAGGGGCAGGCCGTAGAACCGCGCCCGGCCTTTGGGTTGGCCTGCGGCGGTCTCCAGTAGGATGGCGGGGATGCGGGATACTGCGTTTTGTTGCGCCCGGTCGGGTTCGGCGTGGAAATCTATGGCTTCCAGCTCCAGCTTGGGGGAAAGGGCGGCCAGCTCCTCTAGCAGTCGCAGGGTTTGGGGGCAGTAGCGGCAGTCGCGGCCGGGGATGGCGATGGGCGATGGGCGCTGGGTGAACAGCCGCAGGGCGACTGCGCTTTTCAGGTGCTTGCGGAAGTCGCGTTTCAGCCGGGCTTTTTCCGGCGTTGGGATTAGTTCCTGCTGGGCCGTTGCCATCGGGCCAACTCCTCGGCGGTGGTTGGTTGCTGCTGCCAGTTTACAACGGCGGGCGGGGGTTAGCTACTGTAGGGGTTGGGGCGTTTTTGTTGGGGGGTTGGGTGTGGGGGGGGTGTGGGCGGATTTTTGGGGTGTGTTGGGTTACGGATGGGGCGTTTTGTTGGCGGTTTGGGCGTGGGGGGGTGTGGCCCTACGATGGGGGGGAAATTGCGGAATTAGTTTCGGTGTCGGTCGTTCTAGGTGTAGGGGTGTGCGTGGCTGGATTTTGGGGTGTGCTGGGTATGGATGGGGCGTTTTTCTTGGCGGTTTGGGTGTGGGGGGGTGCGCCCCTACGATGGGGCGGGAGGATTGCGGAATTGGTTCCGGTGTCGGTCGTTTTGGGCGTGGGAGTGTGCGGCGTCGGATTTTTGGGGTTTGTTGGTTATGGATGGGGCGTTTTTGTTGGGGGTTTGGGCGTGGGGGGTGCGCCCCTACGGTTGGGCGGGGAAATTGCGGAATTGGTTCCGGTGTTGGTCGGTTTGGGTGTGCGCGGGTGTGCATGGTTGGATTTTGGGGTGTGTTGAGTATGGATGGGGCGTTTTTGTTGGCGGTTTGGGCGCACGGCTGTGCGCCCCTACGGTTGGGCGGTATTCTTCGCTTTGCTCAGAATGACAGACAGGGGGGTAAGCGGGTTTAGGGGTCTTTGTTTAGCATATTTCGGATGGTGAACATTCTTTGGAATAGGGTGAAGCAGGATACGGCAGCTATTAGTATTAGGAGGCCGGGGAGTAGCCAGGGGATCCAGCCTAGTAGGAGGCCGATGCCTAGGAGGGCTACACGTTCGGTGCGGGTCATTAGGCCGGCGCGGGTGTGCGTGGTTGGATTTTGGGGTGTGTTGGGTTATGGATGGGGCGTTTTTGTTGGCGGTTTGGGCGTGGGGGGGGTGTGGCCCTACGGTTGGGCGGGATTTTTCGCTTTGCTCAGAATGACAGACAGGGGGTAAGCGGGGTTAGGGGTCTTTGTTTAGCATATTTCGGATGGTGAACATTCGCTGGAATAGGGTGAAGCAGGATACGGCGGCTATTAGTATTAGGAGGCCGGGGAGTAGCCAGGGGATCCAGCCTAGTAGGAGGCCGATGCCTAGGAGGGCTACACGTTCGGTGCGGGTCATTAGGCCGGCGCGGGTGAATACGCCTAGGCCCTCGCCGCGGGCTCGGAGGTAGCTTACGCCTTGGGAAAAGATTAGGGCTAGGAGCAGGGCGGTGATGAAGAGGGCGCGTTGGTCGTCGGTGTAATCGCTGCGGAGGGCGTAGATTCCCAAGCCTACGAACAGGGCGGCTTCGCCTAGGCGGTCGAACACGGAATCGAGCAGGGCGCCGAAGGGGGTTGCTTGTCCGGTAAGGCGGGCTAGGGCGCCGTCGAACAGGTCTAGGATGCCCCCGGCCAGGAACACGGCGCCGCCCCAAATGAGCCAGCCGGAGGCGACTAGCCAGGCGGATAGGACGCAGACGGCGAAACCGAGCAGGGTTACGGCGTTGGGGGTCAGGCCGAGGGCCTTGAATAGCCGGGCTCCCGGTTCCTCGAAATAGCTGCGGACGGCGCTTCTAAGCTGTTCTCTGCCTGGCAAGGCCATAAGCCACCTGTTGGGGAGATTCGTGGTGTTGCTCTGCCTGATGTTTTTCTTGGAGGTTTGGGCGCTTGGCTGTGCGCCCCTACGATGCGTTTTTCTTGGCGGTGTGTGGGTGTGCGTGGTCGGATTTTTGGGGTGCGCTGGGCTACGGATGGGGCGTTTTTGTTGGCGGTTTGGGCGCACGGCTGTGCGCCCCTACGATGCGTTTTCCTTGGCGGTGTTGGGTGTGCGTGGTTGGATTTTTGGGGTGCGCTGGGCTACGGATGGGGCGTTTTTCTTGGCGGTTTGGGCACATGGCTGTGCGCCCCTACGATGCGTTTTCCTTGGCGGTGTGTGGGTGTGCGTGGTTGGATTTTTGGGGTGCGCTGGGCTACGGATGGGGCGTTTTTCTTGGCGGTTTGGGCGCACGGCTGTGCGCCCCTACGATGAGGCGGGATTTTGGTTGGCGGGCGGCGGCCTGCTACTGGGAATAGTTGCGGGCGGGGTTTCTAAGCTGTTTTCTGGGTGGCTAGGGCGTAGGCTGCCTGTTGGCGGGATTGGTAGTATTGTTCTACTTGGCGGGCTACTACGGGCCAGCGGTAGGGTTGGACGGTGGCGTGGCCGCGGCGGCCCATTTCTTGGCGTTGCTGGGGGTCTTTGATTAGGGTTTCTAGGGTGGCGGTTAGGGATTCTACGTTTTTGTTGTGGAAAAGCAGCCCTTCCCGGCCGTGGCGCATTACGCCGCGGTAGCCTTCGATGTCGGAGGCTACTACGGGCTTGCCGGCGGCCATTGCTTCGAGCAGTACGATGCCGAAGCTTTCGGCGCCGGTGGCCGGGGAGCAGAATATGTCGGCGGAGGCGTAGTAGCGGGGCAGGTCGTCGTAAGGCACTTTGCCTAGAAATTCTACGTCTTGGAGGTTGCGGGAGCCTAGGAGGTGGTAGGAGTCTTTGTCGGGGTTGCCCGGGCCGACTACCAGCAGCCGGAGTTGGGGCGTATCCCACTTCAGGCGTCCGTAGGCTTCCAGCAGGTAGCGCAGTCCTTTGCGTTTTTCCAGCCGCCCTACGAATATGATGTTGGTTTTGCCGTCTTGGTATTGGGGCCAGGGGGCGGCCTGCCGGGAGAAGTGGTCGGCGTCTATGCCGTTGGGGATGATTTCGTAGTCGCCGGGGAAGGTGCGGTTTACGTAACGCATAGCGGCGCGGGAAACGGCGATGCTGCCGTGGAGGCGCTGGCGCCATCGTTTGATGACGGGGCGGCTCATTTTGTAGAGGTGCTGGTGGTTGTGGCAGGCGTGGAAGGTGCCGATGTTGACGGAGTTGGAGTATTCCAGCACGGTTAGGGGGAGGATGGGGGCCATCGGCTCGTGGAGGTGGATGATGTCGTACTGCTCCCGCGCTAGGAGGGCGCGGATCCGGCGGGCCAGCCACCAGGAGAGGGAGACGCGGGCGATGGAGCCGCCGCTGGGCAGGGGGACGGAGCGGCCCAAAGGCACTAGGAGGTCGCTGTCTTGGCACTCGCGGGAGGGCGAGTGGGGGGCCAGCACCTGCACTTGGTGGCCCAAGCGGCCTAGTTGGCGGGCCAACTGGGACACGTGGATGGTTACGCCGCCGGGCCAGGTAAAATCGTAGGGCGACACCATCGCAATTTTCAACGGTATCTCTCCGAACTCGCCTTTACGCTGTCCCCTGTTGGTTGAGAGAATTTCGGGATTCCTTTTTGCGGGCTTGAGCGACGGGTGGGGTTTGGTTGCTTAGGGCGGGGTTCTTTGCTTTGCTTGGGATGACGGGTTGCGTTGCTCATGATGGCAGGTATTTGCTTGGAATGACAGGTGGTTGCGTAGCGCGAATTGCCCTTTTTGGCCTTGGGCGATGGAAAGGGTCTGGTTGCCCAGGGTGGGATTCTTCGCTTTGCTCAGAATGACAGATGGTTGTTTGGAATTACAGGGGTTTGCTTGGAATGACGGGCATTTGCTTTGGATGACAGGTTGCGTTGTCTTGCGCGGGGGTAAGGGTCTGGTTGCTCAGGGCGGGATTCTTCGCTTTGCTCAGAATGACAGGTTGTTGCTCAGAATGACAGATGGTTGCTTGGAGTGATAGGTATTTGCTTTGGATGACGGGTTGCGTTGCCTTGAGCGGGGGTAAGGGTCTGGCTGCTCAGGGTGGGATTCTTCGCTTTGCTCAGAATGACAGGTTGTTGCTCATGATGACAGGTTGTTGCTTAGAATGACAGGTTTAACCGGGTGGGGTTGGGTTAGTCGCGGCCGGCTATGAAGGCGTCGGTCATATCGCGGGCGGTGTCGTCGGTGTATTGTATTGGGGGGGACTTCATGAAGTAGGCGCTGGGGCCGCCTATGGCGCCGGCGATGCCCCGGTCCATTGCGAGCTTGGCGCAGCGGACGGCGTCCACTACTACGCCTGCGGAGTTGGGGCTGTCCCATACTTCGAGCTTGGCTTCTAGGTTGATGGGGGCGCCGCCGAATATGCGGCCTTCCATTCGGATGTAGCACCATTTGCGGTCTTTTAGCCACGGGACGTGGTCGCTGGGGCCTACGTGGATGCTGTCGGGGTCTATTTCGTTGTCCAGTTGGGAGGTGACTGCGCCGGTTTTGGAGATTTTTTTGGAGGTGAGGCGTTCCCGCTCCAGCATATTGAGGAAGTCGGTGTTGCCGCCGAAGTTGAGTTGGTAGGTGTTTTCTAGGGTTACGCCGCGGTCTTCAAAGAGGCGGGTGAGTACCCGGTGGGTGATGGTGGCGCCTAGCTGGGATTTGATGTCGTCGCCGATGATGGGGACGCCGCGCTCTTCGAAGCGGTTGCGCCAGTATTCCTCGCGGGCTAGGAAAACCGGGATGCAGTTGACCATAGCGCAGCGGGCGTTGAGGATATGCTCGACGTACCATTTGGTGGCCTGCTCGCTGCCTACGGGGAGGTAGTTGATGACGACGTCCACTTCGCGGTCGCGCAGGATGCCGGTTATGTCGGAAGTGGAGTGGGGGGATTTTTTGACTAGGTGGGAGACGTAGCGGCCGATGCCGTCGTGGGTCATTCCGCGGTCAATTTTGACGCCGGTAAGGGGGACGTCGGCGAATTTGAGGGTGTTGTTGGGCTGGGTGAAAATGGCTTCGGAGAGGTCTTTGCCGACTTTGTTTTCGTCGATGTCGAAGGCGGCGACGACTTCGATGTCTTCGATGCGGTAGTCGCCGATGCGGTTGTGCATGACGCCGGAGACGGTTTGGTCTTCGGCGGTTTCTACGTAGGTGTGAAGGCCCTGAACTAGGGAGGAGGCGCAGTTGCCCACGCCGATGATGGCTACCTTGACTTTCCCCACTTAGTGGCTCCTTTTCGCCGGCGGTATTCCCGTCCGGCCTGCGACGCGACAGAAATTTGCCGGTATAGCCCTAGGGCGGGAAACCGGCGCGAATGCGGGTAGTTTGATTGTAGCAAGGATGCGCCCGGCGCTCAACTATGTTGGGGGGGTTGGATGGCGGTAAAAGGGGGGTTTGGGCGTTGTGGGTGGGATTCTTCGCTTTCGCTCAGAATGACAGGGGGGCGGTCAGAATGACAAGGGGACGGTCGGGATGACAGGGGGCCTAGGTGGCGGGCGCGCTCGGGATGATAGGGGGCGGTTGGAATGACAAGGAGCGCGCTCGGGGTGGCGGGCGCGCTCGGGATGATGGGGGGCGATGGGTTGGTTAATCGAAGAAGCGGATTATGGCGGTTCGGTCGTCGTAGCGGAAACGGACGCCTAGCTTTTCCGGGACGCGGCCTTCGACTAGGCGGCCGGCTATGATTTCCTCGATGCGGGCGGCGGCTTCTTCGGGGGTGGCGGCGGTGCGGATTATTTCGGCTAGTTCGGAGACGTCCATATTGTCGGTTACGCCGTCGGTGGCTAGGACGATGCGGACGCCGGGCTGGATGGTGATATCGCGCTGGGCCATTTCGCCGAGGACGGCGGCGGCGCCTACGGCGCGGGCTACGCCTACGTGGAGGAAGCCGCCGGTGCGCCCGCAGAGGCGCTCGTGGGAATCGGGGGTTACTAGGATGATGGGGCTGTCGCCGGCGGCGGCGACGTAGAGCTGGCCGCCCCGGTAGAGGGCGGCGGATACGGTGGTGAGCAGGAAACGGCCCCCGCCGACTGCGAAAAACTCTTCGTTTACGCTGTTGACCGTTGCGGTGATGTCTTGGATGGTGTTGGCCTGGGATTCGGCCAAGGCTTCGCCCAGCTCCCGGCTGGCTTCGGCGCCGCCGTGTCCGGTGACCCCGTCCATTACTACGTCCAAGAAATCGCCGTTGCCTAGGTCGCGGGTCAGCAGGTTGTCTTCGCCGTGGGCTGAATTGTCTTGCATGGTTGAAAATGTGCTGGCAACCATAGGTAGCGTCCTTGTTTTGCTCCTTTTAGTTTTTTGCGGGGGGATTCGCTTTCACCCCGGCCCTCCCATGGTGGGGGAGGGGGCCGGTTAAGGGGGATAGGCCGCTAGTTCGGTTTCGGCGTTGAATTGGAAACGGGTCCAGTAGTCGCCCCGCAGCCATTGTAGGGCTTCGCGCCATACTTGGCGGGCGGGTTGGAAATCGGGGGCGGCGCGGTTGCGGGCGGCGACGGATTCCAGCCAGGGGTCTAGGTCGGCGCGAAACTGTTGGTAGTCAGTGTAGGCCCGGGCCTCGATTTTATCCAGTATTGCCCCGCCGTAGGTGGCGACGGATTCTCCGGCTCCGGCCAGGCCCCGGCGCATTTCGTTGAGTTCCTGTTGGATGTTTACGATGGGGCGTATGCCGCGGGCGTCGCGGTATCCGGCGGTGTCTTGGGGGGGCGGTTCGGCGGTGGCGTAGAATTTTAGCAGTTCTAGGCAGGCGTCGTTTACGTCCAGCGGGGGGCGACCCCGGGGGGGCGGGTCGTCTATTCCGGCTAGGGCGCCGGAGTCAATGACTTGGATTCGGCCGGCGGCGGGGCGGAAAAACACGTTCTGGGGGCGCAAGTCCAGCAGGATGTAGCCGGCTTCCAGGTATGCCTGCTCTAGGTCTAGCAACTGGTGGTGTACCGGGAAGGGGGGGACGCCCGTTGCCTGCTCTAGGGGGAACATAGCGAACAGGTTTTGGCCGGCGCCGACGGGGACGCCGGTGATGCGCGACATCATATCGCCGAGCAACGGGATTCCGGGGGCGCGTCCCTGTACGAATACGGTGTAGGGTTCGCCTAGGGCGTCGCCGAAGTAGGCGTCGTGGACGGCGGGTTCGGTGTAGGCCAGTAGCGGGGCGAGCAGCCCCCCGGCGTCGCCCGCGCGTTCATAGGCGTGGAGCAGCCGTCCGGTGCGGGCCTCGATGGCGGCGTGCTGGCGGCGGCTTACGGCTTGGGGAACCGGGCGCTTTAGGGCCACTTCGTCGCCGGTCTCTAGGTCAACGGCGGCACGGACGTCGTAGTCTGCGCCGGAACCTAGGCGTCCGGTTATGCGGTAGCGTTCTAGGTTTACCTTTTCCACCTGCCGCGGCCCTCCGAAATTGGGGGAGTATCGGGTTGCTGGATGTGGTGAGGAGTCTTTAGATGTTACGCCGCGGGGTGCGGAATTGCAACCGGGGCGCGGTAGGCTAGGGTTAGCCATTCTTCGCGGGGCCATTCCAGTTCGGGGGTGAAGCCTAGGGATAGGGCGGCGTCGTCTACCTGGGGGCGTTGGGATGCTAGGAAGCCGGAGGCGATTAGGATTCCGTTGGGGCGCAGGGCTTGGAGGAGGAAGGGGGTGCGGTCGGCTACGCCCCGGGCTGAGATGTTGGCTACGGCTAGGTCGAAGGCGTTGGCGGGGGCGGTTGGGTGGGGGACGGAACCTTTGGCTAGGGTGACTTGGCGCTGGAGGCGCAGCCGCCGGAAGTTCTGCCGGGCTGCGGCAATCGCTTGCCCGTCTATGTCTAAGGCCACCGCTGAGGCTGCGCCCAGCTTTAGGGCGGTGATGGTCAGGATGCCGGAGCCGGCGCCTAGGTCCAGGACGGTCATTCCGGGGGATACCAGTTCTTCTAGGGCTTCCATAGAGGCGTAGGTTGAGGGGTGGTAGCCGGTGCCGAAGGCGATGCCGGGGTCGAGCTCGATGACTACGCGCCCGGCGGCGGCGGTTTGGTCTAGGGCTACCCAGGACGGCTTGATTATCAGGCGGCGGCCTACGGGTAGGGCGTCGTAGTGTTGCTTCCAGCTATTTTGCCAGTCTTCGCCGTCGTCTAGGTCGCGGATTGCCAGCTCGCCGAGGGGTTCGACGGCGCTTACCAGCCGGACGCCGATTTCGATGCGGGCCAGCCGTTGGCGGGAGCCGGATTCTAGGTAGGTTCGGAGCATTACGCGCCCGGCCCCCTGTAGCTCGGTGCTTAGGCCCTTGCCGTAGCGGTTGAACAGGTAGGATACCGGCTCCACGTATTCGTGGGGAACGGAGATGCTGAGTTCTTGCCAAGACATTTATAAGGCGTCCTTAATGCGGTCGAAAAGGCCCTTTTCCGGTGATTCCGGGGCGCTGGGTTCGCTCTGGGGTTCCTTGCTCTGGGATTCCTTGCCGGGGCGTTTCTTGGAGCGTTTTCTGCCGTTGGGGGAGCGCTTTGGGGACGGGCCCTCGCCGTTGAAGGAGCGGGCCAGCTCTTCCAGCAGTTCGCGCTGGTGGCCGTTCAGGGAAGCGGGAACGCGGACGTCGGCTAGGATGCGCATATCGCCGCGGCGGTTGGAGTTCAGGTGGGGGACGCCCTTGCCGCGTAGGGTGAAGGGCGTGCCGGGCTGAGTGCCTTGCGGCACCTTGAATTCTTCCTCGAAACCGTCAATGGTGGGGATGACCTTGTCCACGCCTAGGGCGGCCTCGGCTAGGTTCAGGGGCAGGGTGTATACGATGTCGGTGCCTTCGCGCTGGAAGAAGGCGTGTTCCTGGACTTCGACGGACACGTAGAGGTTGCCGCTGCCGCCGCCATCGCTGCCGACGTCGCCATCGCCGCTGAGTCGCACCTGCATACCGCTATCGACGCCGCCGGGGATACGCACTTCGATTTTGCGTTTGCGCCGCTCGCGTCCGGCTCCGCGGCACTTGGTGCAGGGGGCGGTGATGACGCTGCCGCGCCCGCGGCAGGTTGTGCAGCCGACGACTTGGGTGAATTGGCCGAAAACGCTGCGCTGGGAGCGGCGCACTTGGCCGCTGCCGCGGCAGGTGGAGCAGGTGTCCACCGGGGTGCCTGGTTCGTTGCCGGCGCCGGAACAGTGCTGGCAATGCTCTAGGCGGGTGATTTCGACTTCGCGGTCGGCTCCGAAGACGGCTTCCTCGAAGGTGAGGGTGACTTTCTGCTGGAGGTCGCCGCCGCGCCGGGGCTGGCGTCCGCCGCGGGCGGAGGCGTCGCCGAAGAAGGAGTCGAAGATGTCGCCGAAGCCGCCGAACACGTCGAAGCCGTCGAAGGGGCTGCCGGCGCCCGGGCTGCCGGCGCCTACGCCGGCCTTGCCGAAGCGGTCATACTGGGCCCGCTTCTGGGTGTCGGACAGGACTTGGTAGGCTTCGTTGATTTCCTTGAACTTGTCCTCGGCGTCGGCGTTCTTGTTGCGGTCGGGGTGGTACTCCATCGCCTTACGGCGGAAGGCGCGGCGAATGTCCTCATCGCTGGCGTTGCGGGCAACGCCCAAAACGGCGTAGTAGTCCTGGTCGGGCATCAGCAATCACTCGTTAGGGTTGGCAAGATTGGCAAGGGTATGTATGCGTATGTGGTTGACATTGTAGCCGAGGGGCGGCGGGCGCTCAATAGCGGTTGACGCCCTTTGCCGCCCGTGATAAGTTGCCCATAGGATATTTGCCATCGGTAAAGTAAAATGCGAGGACTTTGGCAATGGCCCCGGCGGAAAAGATGACGAATGACGGGCTGGGCTATCTGGGTATGCTAATCAGGTCCCTTGAGCGGGCCGGGAATTTCTTGGGGGCGGATAGCATCCCCCTTCAATGGTTTTCCCGGGAGTGGTGCCCGCCGGGGAGTCTGTACGAAATCGCCGGCGAGTCGAATATGGCACGGCTAATCAAGCACGCTGCCGGAGAGGGCGTTGTTTCGGTTAGCGAGACCCCGGAGTCCGTGCCACCCCATTTTGAGTTGGAGTTAATCCGGCTCAACCGCGGGCATCCTTGGGTAAAGTCGGCGCTGGGCGAAGCCCCGCCCGTGGGCTGGACTTTCCAGCCGGTAAAGATAAAGGGCGAGCCGCTATCGGAAACCATCCTGCGCGACAGGCGATGATTTGGCCCTCTATTTCCTAGACGCCAGCGCGCTGGTAAAGCTCTACGTGTGGGAATCCGGTTCAGATGAGATACGCAGCGTTATGGATTCTGAGACCGGACATCGCTTTGCCATCCTCTCTATTTCCTCGGTTGAATTGCGTTCCGCAGTGCGGCGTCGCGAGCGCACCGGCTATTTGGGTGATGTTCCACCAGAGATATTGCTGGCGCGGTTTGACTCCCATCTGAACGGGGGCCGGTTTATGCGGCTGCCGGTGGATGACGCTTTGTTGAGCTTGGCTGTGGCCCTCGTTGACCGCTACCCGCTGAAAGCGTCCGATGCGATGCAACTTGCCGGGTGCGTGACGTTGCGGGCGGCTTCGGTGGAAGCCCCGGTTTTCGCCGCTTCGGACTACCAGCTTTTGCGGGCTGCGGAGGGTGAAGGATTGGCGGTGTTCGACCCGGCGGGGCGGTAAAGGCTTCATTGCGGTTTTCCGCGGCGGGGCGTTTCGCCTTGACGCTTTGGGGGCTGCTCGCTATGATTCAGGATAGGAGCAAAAATCCAAATAGCCCCTTGATGAGGGGAATTGCTCCGGTTTGGGCATAACAGGCGGAAAGGGAAAGGTGATATGACCTCAGTTATCATCGCAGTCCTCGCCGTCCTGGCGGCCCTGGGTATAGGGATAGCAGCCTGGCTGGCACTTCGGCAGCGCAGTCAGTCGGCCCGTTTGTCGCTGGCCGGCGAAACCGCCGAGGGCCTGACCGCCCAGGCGCAGGAGGAAAGCAAGAAAATCCTCCTGACAGCGCAAGAAGAGGCGCTGAAACTACGGAACGCGGCTGAGTCGGAAATCAAGGAACAACGCCGGGAGCTTACCCGTCTGGAGGATAGGCACCTGCAACGGGAAGAGCAACTGGAGCGCAAAGTAGAGGCGCAAGACCAACGGCAGGCTCAACTGGCCGAAAGGGAAACCCAAATCGAGAAGTCCCGCCGGGAGGTCGAGGAACAAAAGGCCGAGCAGTCAAGGGCTTTGGAGCGAATCGCTGGTCTTAGCGTTGAGGAGGCCCGCGATGCGGTGGTCAGGCGGGGCGAGGAAGAAGCTCAGCATGACTTGGCCCGCCGTTACTACGAACTGGAGCGGGAAAACAAGGAGCGGGCGGATGAGAACGCCCGCCGGATTATCGCCGTCGCCATTAACCGGCTCGCCTCTGATGTGGTTTCGGAAAGCACCACTTCCGTGGTATCCCTGCCCAACGATGAGATGAAAGGCCGTCTCATTGGCCGCGAAGGGCGTAACATTCGCACACTGGAATCCCTTACCGGGGTGGATGTCATAATTGACGACACCCCTGAAGCGGTGACTGTTTCCTGCTTCGACCCGGTGCGGCGGGAAGTGGCCCGGCTGTCGCTGGAGAAGCTGGTCTCCGACGGGCGGATTCAGCCCGCCCGCATCGAAGATATGGTGAACCGCGCCCAGAACGAAATTGACCAGATTATTATGAAGGCCGGTGAACAGGCCACTTTCGACGTGGGGGTCAGCGGCTTGGACCGGGAACTGGTCCGGCTGCTGGGGCAGCTCAAGTATCGCTATAGCTATGGCGAGAACGTGCTGCAACACTCGGTAGAGGTGGGGCTGCTGGCCGGAATGCTGGCCGCCGAAGCGGGGGCCAATATCCAGGTCGCCAAGGTTGGCGGGCTGCTTCACGATGTGGGCAAGGCATTGACTCACGAAGTGTCGGGCCCTCACGCTGAAATCGGGGCCGAAATCGCCAAGCGGCACGGCATCAATCACAGCTCTTATCGGGGCATACTGGAGCATCACTGGGACGAACACGAAACGGTGGAGTCTTTCTTGGTGGCGGCGGCCGACGCCATCAGCGCGGCCCGGCCCGGCGCCCGCAAGGAGTCGCTGCAACTCTATGTGAAACGGCTGAAAGAACTGGAGGCGGTGGCCGCCAGCTTTGACGGCGTGGAGCGCACGTTTGCGATTCAGGCCGGGCGCGAGGTGCGGGTGATGGTCAAGCCCGAGGATATGGACGACATCAAGGCCGCGTCGCTGGCCCGCAACATTGCCCGTAAAGTCGAGGAAGACTTGGTTTTCCCCGGCCAAATCAAGGTTACGGTTATCCGGGAAACCCGCAGCGTGGAGTACGCTCGCTGAAGCAGGAACGCTTTTACATCCATCCGGCTCCTCTGCCGCTCCGCCCGGCAGTTGGGGCCAGCCTGGTCAAGCAATGGAAAGGGACTCAGGAGCGGGAATACTCCGGCTGCTGGGTCTCTTTTTCGGTAATCCGGCAAGCCGTAATTGGCGGGCGGCGATTTTAGTAGCATACGATTTAGTATTCTAGGACAAGGAACGAAACCCATTGCGGATATTGATGATAGGCGACGTAATCGGCAGGCCGGGACGGGAGGCGGTGCGCCGGATTCTGCCCGGGCTGCGCGAGGATAGGGACATAGACTTGGTTATCGCCAACGGCGAGAACACCGCCGGGGGGTTTGGGCTAACCGCCGAAAGCGCGTCCGAACTGCTGGATTCCGGGGTGGACGTGATTACCTCGGGCAACCATATCTGGGACAAGAAGGAATTTATCCCATACCTGGACGACGTTCAGGGGGAGGGGCTGCCGGTGCTGCGGCCGGCCAATTATCCCCGGTCGCCGGGCGTGGGCGTTCTGCGGCGGCGGGGCGTGGCGGTCATCAACCTTATGGGCCGGGTCTTTATGCCGCAGTTGGATTGTCCTTTCCGCACTGCCGACCGACTGCTGGATGAGTTGCGGGAGGAGGAACCGACGCCGGTGGTTATCGTGGATTTCCACGCCGAGGCCACATCGGAAAAGCAGGCTATGGGGTGGTATCTGGACGGGCGGGTAAGCGGCGTGTTCGGGACGCATACCCACGTGGGGACTGTTGACGCCCGTATTTTGCCGCAAGGCACTGCCTATCTTACCGACGTGGGTATGGCGGGGCCGGTGGATTCGGTAATCGGCAGCGATACCGGCGCGGTGCTGTATCGTTTCCTGACCTCGATGCCGAACAAGCTGCCGGTAGCGAAAGGGCCGTGCGTGTTCAACGCGGCGCTGGTGGAAGTTGACGAGCAAACCGGGCGTTCCGTATCTCTGGAGCGCGTAGACAGGATGACCCGCAAATGAGCGCAGTTGTAGACCTGCATCTTCATACGCTGGCTTCCGACGGACGTCTTACGCCCACCGAGCTGGTGCGGCTGGCGGCGGGGCGGGGGCTGAAAACCATTGCGATTACCGACCACGATACCACCGACGGCCTGGCCGAGGCTTTCGATGCGGCTAGGGAGTTTCCCGGCCTGCGCGTCATTCCGGGGATTGAGTTGAGCGCGGACGTTCCCGGGGATGAGGTTCACGTTCTGGGCTATTTCATTGACCCGGGCGACCCGGAATTGCAGGCCGAGTTGTCGCGTTTCCGGGCGGGACGGGTTGACCGGGCCAGGACGATGGTTGAGAAGCTGGCCCAAGTGGGGGTTCACTTGGATTGGGAGCGGGTGCAACACTTTGCCGGGGACGGCGCGGTGGGGCGGCCCCACGTGGCTATGGCGATGGTCGAGGCGGGTTACTGCCGAGAACCCAAGGATGCTTTTCCCGAATATCTGGGCCGTAACGGGCTGGCCTACGTGGAGCGGGTCAAGCTCACGCCGGAGGGAGCCGTCGGGATGATTCGGCGGGCCGGCGGCGTGGCGGCGCTGGCGCATCCGGCCTATATGAATGATATGGAAAGCGGAATCGCCAACTTGGCCGGGAGCGGGCTTTCGGGGATGGAGGTTTACTACGCCAAATATGGCGATGACACGGTGCGGCAGTTGGGCCGGCTGGCCCGGCAGTACCGGCTCATACCTTGCGGCGGCAGCGATTATCATGGTATGGGGAACAGCGACGAACTTCCGCCCGGCGAGGCCGGGCCGCCGGTGGAGTCGGTGGAACTGCTGGAGGCCGCCGCCGATGCGGCGCGAGGGAAACGCTAGAGTAATCGCGCCTTGATTCGTTATTTCCGCGTAAGGGGGAATGACGGCGGGGGCGTGGCGGGAAATCAGAGAAACGCCTTGACGCCTGAATGGAAATAGCCGTTCTATACATCGCCGCCTTTCTGCTGGGATCCATCCCGACGGCTTACATCATAGGGATGCTGGTCAAGGGAATTGACCTCCGGCGTTATGGCAGCGGGAATGTTGGCGCGAACAACGTCAACCAGCACGTGGGCAAGAAATGGATGGTGGTTCAGGCCCTTTCCGACTTGCTGGTAAAGGGGGCAGGCTCGATATGGCTTTCGGTCTACGCCGCGGGCGTGCCGTGGGATTCGCCGCTGGTGGTTGGCCCGCCGCTGCTGGTTATGGCGGGCAACAACTGGTCGCCTTTCCTGAAGTTTCAGGGGGGGCGGGGGCTGGGGGTGGCCGCCGGAACTTTGCTGGCCTTTTCGCCGCTGATTTTTGCCATAGCGCTGTTTATTTATTTTGGCGGCTGTCTGCTTCACCGGGCCGGGGCTGCGGTGTGGGCGCTGGCGGCGTTGCTTTCGTTGCCGGTTCTGGCGTTTTTGGTTCCCGACGGGCTAAAGATGCTGGAAGGGCTTACAATGGTATGGTATTGCTTGGGGGTTGTGGGGCTGGCGTTGCTGAAGCGGCTGCTGGCTAACTGGTCGCCATTGCCCGGCGACTTGCCCCGCCGGAAAGTGATTTTCAACCGCCTAGTGCGGGACCGGGACATAGATGACCGGGCGCAGTGGGTTGAACGGATACCTGGCGCGACCGGCTGACCGGCCGCCAGCAGGAGCAGGTTATGGCCACGGAACCGCGACAGGCGGGCCAGGAGGCCAACGCCAGTTATTGCAACTGGCACCCGGAAACCGAAACGCGCCTATATTGCAGTCATTGCGGCAAGAGCATCTGTACGCTGTGCCTGGTTCAGGCGCCGGTGGGGATTCGTTGCCGCGAGTGCGGCCGCCCGGAAAAGCTGCCCACTTATGACGTGCAGCCGGCCTACTACGCCCGCGCTCTGGCGGCGGCGGGCGCCGCCTCTCTGGGCGGCGGCTTGCTGTGGCTGCTGCTCAATTACCAGTTCGGCGGGGTTCCTTTCATATCCTCCATATTTGGGTTGGCGGTGGCTTACGGCATCGGCGAACTCATCAGCAGGGTAGTGAACCGCAAGCGGGGCGTATTGCTGTCTTGGATTGCGGGTGGGGCGATGGTGCTGGCTTATTTAATCTCCGGCGGTTTTTTGCAGCTTTTCAGCACCAGTTTCTTCACCGTTATACTCAGCCTGCTGTTTCTGGGTATCGCGGTGTATACGGCGGCTTCCAGGGTGCGCTGACCCGGCCTTTCCGGCCCGGGGTTAGTCGTCGGGGGCGTCCGTTCCCGAAATAGCCAGCTCCTCGCGCAGTTGTTGCAGGGTTTGGCGGATGATGGCGGGGTCGAAACCGCGTCGGTTCAGGAAGGCGCCTACCCGCCGGTCGAAGGCGGCCCGTCCGTTGGCTGTCTGCCGGGCGGCGTAGCGGGCGGCGGCGCGATGGGCGGCGGCGGCGGAATCGTAGCCATCCAGCGCGTCTCCGATAACATCCTCGGCTACTCCTTTGTGCCGCAGTTCCCGCTCGATGATGCTGCGGCTGCGGGGCTTGCGCCGCTCGCGGCTGCTGCGCCACTGCCGGGCGAACCCGGCGTCGTCGAGCAGGCCCTCGGATTCCAGACGGGCTACTGTCTGCTCCGCCGCGGCGCTGCCGAAGCGGGGGGCCAGCCGCTCCCGCATTTCCTGCACTGTCCGGGGCCGGGTGGTCAGCAGGCGTAGGGCGGCGCCTCGCGCCCTTTCCGGTTCGGGGGTTGGGGCGTCGTGCATCGGTTGGCCTCTTTTGGGGTGGGGTTTTCAACGCAGAGGGCGCAGAGTACGCGCAGAGGGCGCAGATTTTTTGTTTGTGCTTTGGCTGCTCTGCGTTGAATTTGGTTGTTGTTGGTTAGTCGGCGGGGGTTGGTTCGGAGCCGTTGCGGGATGTGGTGGCGTTGATGGCCGGGTTGTCGTCGTCGCCTAGTTCCGGGTCGGGGCCGGGGGTGGTGGCGTCGTCGTTGGCGCGGATGCGGTTTTCCACCGATGCGGCGATTTCGGGGTGGTGTAGCAGGAAGTCTTTGGCGTTTTCGCGGCCTTGGCCCAAGCGGGTTTCGCCGTAGGAGTAGAAGGCGCCGGACTTTTTGACGATGCCCCGGGATGCGCCCAGCTCCAGCAGGTCGCCCATCTTGCTGATGCCTTGGTTGAACATAATGTCGAATTCGGCAACGCGGAAGGGGGCGGCCACCTTGTTTTTCACGATGCGGGCGCGTACCCGGTTTCCGGTGACTTCGGAACCCTGCTTGATGGATTCGACGCGGCGCAGGTCTATCCGAACCGAGCTGTAGAACTTGAGGGCCCGTCCGCCGGGGGTGACTTCCGGGCTGCCGTAGGTGACGCCGATCTTTTCGCGGAGCTGGTTGATGAAAATTACGGCGGTTTTGGATTTGTGGATGGTGCCGGTGAGCTTGCGGAGGGCTTGGGACATCAGGCGGGCCTGGAGGCCGACGTGGGTGTCGCCAATGTCGCCCTCGATTTCGGCCTGGGGGACTAGGGCGGCCACGCTGTCCACGACCACGGCGTCCACGGCGCCGCTACGCACCAGTTGCTCGGTGATGTCGAGGGCCTGCTCGGCGCTGTCGGGCTGGGCGATGAGCAGTTCGGTCAGGTCCAGGCCGCAGTTGTCGGCGTAGGACGGGTCGAGGGCGTGTTCGACGTCGATGTAGGCGGCGACGCCCCCGGCTTTCTGGGTTTCGGCCATAAGGTGAATGGCGAGGGTGGATTTGCCGGCGGATTCGGCGCCGAAAATTTCGGTTACCCGGCCGCGGGGGACGCCCCCGATGCCGAGGGCCAGGTCAACGGCTAGGGAACCCGTGGAAATGGACTCGGTGGCTAGGGAGTTGCTGATTTCGCCCAGCCGCATCACCGCGCCTTTGCCGTGGTCTTTCTCGATGCTGCCGAGGGCAATGTCCAGAGCGGTCTTTTTGTCGTTGTTTTCGGTCTTTTCCTTTTTCATTACCCAGCACGTTCCTCTCTTTGGAATGGAACAAGGCTAACATAAGCATATATGTTCTAGCAATAGGGAAGTGTCATTAAGCGGGGAAATTGGGAAATTCGCCTTTGGCGGCCTTAGCGAGGGGTAGGGGTCTGGCTGCTCAGGGCGGGATTCTTCGCTTTGCTCAGAATGACAGGGGGTTGCTCAGAGTGACGGATGGGTGCTTAGAATGACGGACGGTTGCTTAGGATGACAGGTGGTTGCTTAGGTGGCAGGCGGCGGAATTGGATTGGGGGAATTTTGCGATTTTCTCTCGATTTGTCTGAATCAGGATTTTCAGGATTAAAGGATTTACCGGATGGGGGGATTTTGATTCGGACAATTCTGGGTTGAGGGAATTGGGAAATTCCCCTTTGGCGTCCTTAGCGTGGGGTAGGGGTCTTGCTGTCCAGGGTGGGATTCTTCGCTTTGCTCAGAATGACAGACGGGTTGTCGGCCTTAGCGGGGCTAGGGGTCTTGCTGCCCGGGGTGGGATTCTTCGCTTTGCTCAGAATGACAGGTGGTTGCTTAGAATGACAGATGACTTGGCGGCCTTAGCGATGGGTAGGTGTCTTGCTGTCCGGGGTGGGATTCTTCGCTTTGCTCAGAATGGCAGACGGTTGGTCGGAATGACAGATAGGGCTTGACCGGGGAATCCGGTTTTGGGCGGTGGTGGGGTGTGGGGGGCCAACTGGCCCTTGGTTAGAATTCTCAGGTGCCGCCCTTGTAGCCGATGGTTACGGCGCCGTTTTCTACGATTACCGGGGTTATGCGCTCGCCTTTGGTTAGGGCTAGGAGTTCGGGGATGCGGTCTTCCTGCTGGGACAGGTCTACTTCTTGGTAGGGGACTTTGCGCTTGCGGTAGTCCATTTTGGCGGCGGAGGAAAAGGCGCAGTCGGGATGGGTGTATAGGATTACGTCGCTGGCTTGAGTCACGTTGCCCCCTGACGGTTGTGGATTTTGGGGAATTGTACGCGCCGCCGCCGTTTTGTTCAACGCGGGGGCGGGGGGAATACGCAGAGGGCGCAAGGGTGTTATGCTAGGGGGGGCAATTTTTTCCGGCAGGCCGTTTCTTGATGGATGCATCCGATATATCCGGTATGTCCGGCGCGGCGGGCGGGGAGTCCGCCGTTGAGATTTTGGTATCGTTGCTGGAGCAACATTCCGTTGGCGTTGGGCGGATTACGCCGGGGCCGCGGGGTTCGCGGTTGAGCGGGGAGCCGCGGTTGCGGCTGGAGGCCGTGGTGGGCGCCCTTAGCAGCGAGGAAATTGACGGCGTGATGCTGGCTTACGCCAACGCCTGTTATGCTTTGGGCCGCCACGATGAGGCGTCGGCAACCTACCGCGCGGTGCTGGAGCGTTCTCCGGCGGATGTTGACGCGCGGTTTAATCTGGGGCTGTCGCAACTGCGGCTGCGGCAGCCGGAGCAGGCGGTTCGGGAGTTTACCGAGGCGCTGGTGCGTTCTCCGCAGCTTGCCGAAGCCTATTACCAGCGGGGCAACGCCTACGATGATTTGGGCGATGTGGAGCGGGCGCTGGCGGATTATTCCCGTGCCATTGATTTGTCGCCGGGGTACATCCAGCCGATGTATAACCGGGGCATTGTGCTGGCCGGGGCCGGGCGGCATCAGGAGGCGGTGGTGCAGTTCGACCGGGTTATCGCGCTGCGGCCCGATATTGGTAACGCGCATCTGAACCGGGGCGCGTCTCTGGACGAGCTGGGGCTGCACGATGAGGCCATTGGCAGTTACAGCCGCGCCGCCGGGATTAACCCGGATGACCCGCATCCTCGTTTCAACCGCGCCCGCACCTGCTATTATCTGGGCCGTTTGCAGGAGGCGCTGGACGATTATTCGGAAGTGCTGCGGCTGGACCCGGAGGATGCCGAAGCCTATAATAATCGGGGGCTGGCCTACGATGCGCTGGGCGACTACGCTTCGGCGGCCGCCGATTATGAGCGGGCTTTGGAGGTGCGGGCGGATTTCGCCGAGGCGCACAGCAATTTGGGCGCGGTTCTGGAGGCTCAGGGGGAGGTCAATGGGGCGCTGGAGGCTTACCGCTCGGCTTTGGATGCTAACCCGAACCTGGCGTCGGCCCATTACAACGCGGCGCGGGTTTATTCGCAGATTGGCGATGTGGAGTCTTGCCTGCGCCATTTGGATAGCGTGCTACGGCTGGCCCCGGAGCTGGCCGGGGACGCGGCGCAGGATGAGCATCTTGGCTGGGCGCTGCGGTTGCGGGAAATGCGGGAGTCGCGGGGGGCGGAGGGTTAGGGGGATTCTTCGCTTTGCTCAGAATGACAGAGGGCGGGAGCGGCGGGGGGTGGGCGCACGGCTGTGCGCCCCTACATTGCACACGGCGGAGGGGGGCGTCGGGTTAGTTGCGGCCGGACATTCCTTGGGGTAGCTCCGGGTCGGATTCTAGGTCGTCGTCCGGGGGTTGGGGTTCGGGGGTGTGTAGGCGGCGGCGGACAATCATACTGCGTATTAGGACTAGGGCGGCTAGGGCGATTAGGCCGGAGACTAGCTCGCGCTCTATGTTGTATGCCTGGCTTATGCCTAGCATTAGCAGGAAGCCGGTGAATATGCCGCAGGATGAGCGTAGGGCGTGTTTTCGTAGGAGGAGGACGGTTGCTACGCCTACTACCGCGGCCAGCACGGTCAGGACGGGAACTAGGGCTACGCTTACGCCAATCAGGGGCGTCATAGCGTCGCCGCCGCGGAAGGACGAAAATACGGACATCCAATGGCCTAGGATGGCGGCGGCGGCGGCGAGGAGGGTTAGGGGGGCTTCGACGCCCAAGGCCCATGCCACGGCTACGGCGGCGGAGCCTTTGGCTATGTCGGCGGCGAACACTAACATTCCGCTGCGCCGCCCTACGTTCCAGAACACGTTGGCGGTGCCGGCCAGGGTGCTGCCGGTGCTGAAAATGTCCACTCCCTTGATGTAGCGGCTGACCCACTGGGCAAAGGGCAGTGCTCCCAGCAGATAGCCGACCACTCCCGAAGCGGCCAGTTGCAGTATTTCTATGGGGCTGTCCAGCATATCCGCCTTTCCGTTGGCGCCGGGGGCTGCGCGGTGACGCAATGACGCTATGGCGCAATGGTAGGTCAATTACAAATATAGCAGTGAACGGGCTTTTGTGGTAGCGGATATGGGGTGTGCCTTATCGGGTATACTTGGGGGGTTGTCGGGGAACGGCAAATTCCGCTACCGGGCCGCGTTTTGGGCGCTAGGCCCGGCAAGGGCTGAAACTATGACTGTATCATCTGCGGCGGCCGGGCCATTGTCCGGCATGGTAACGCTTGATTTGACTCAAATTCTGGCCGGGCCGATGTGTACGATGGTGCTGGCCGATATGGGCGCGGACGTCATTAAGGTGGAGAAGCCGCAGGGGGGCGACGATAACCGGCGGATGGGGCCGCCTTTTATCAAGGACTGGTCGGCGGGGTTTCTGGCGGTCAACCGCAACAAGCGCAGTCTGGCTTTGGACTTGCGGAGCGATGCCGGGCGCGGCGTTTTCCGGCGGCTAGTGGAGGGGGCGGATGTGGTGGTGGAGAATTTTCGCCCGGGGGTTATGGAGCGGCTGGGTTTGGGCTATGGGGAGCTGGCGGGCATTAAGCCTGGTCTGGTTTATTGCACTATTTCCGGCTTTGGCAGTACCGGGCCGGCCCGCAATCGGGGCGGCTTTGACTTGGTGGCGCAGGGGGTTAGCGGGTTGATGAGCATTACCGGGCATCCCAACTCGCCACCGGCCAAGGTGGGGGTGCCGGTGACCGACCTTACCGCGGGGCTGTTCGCCGCCAACGGCATAATGGCGGCCTATATCCACGCTTTGCGAACCGGGGAGGGGCAACTGGTGGATACTTCGCTGATGGAGGCGGGGGTGGCTTATACGGTGTGGGAGTCGTCGGTGTACTTTGCCGAGGGGGAGATTCCGGGGCCGTTGGGTTCGGCGCATCGCATATCGGCGCCGTACCAGGCACTGCGAACTCGGGACGGATACCTGAATCTGGGGGCGGCGACGCAGCCGACTTGGGAGCAGCTTTGCCGGGCTATTGGACTCGCGGGGCTGATAGAGGATGAGCGGTTTCGCGCCCCGTGGGATCGCAAGGCGCGGGAGGGGGAGCTGGCGGCTCTGCTGGAGGAGACTTTCGCCACTCAGGATACCGCGCATTGGCTGGAGTTGCTGGACGAGGCCGGGGTGGTGGCCGGGCCGATTTACAATATGGAGCAGGTATACAGTGACCCGCAGGTGCTGGCCCGGGAGATGCTGGTGGATACGCAGGACCCGGAGTTGGGAACTATACATAACATCGGGGTGCCGGTGAAACTTTCGGCTACGCCCGGCAGTATACGCCGCCGGGCTCCGGCGCTGGGGCAGCACTCCGCCGAGGTTCTGCTGGAGCGGGGGTTTACGCAAGGCGAGGTGGATGGGCTGCTGGCGGAGGGCGTTATTCTTGCCGACCAGGGCAGCGGTTTGGGGCGGTAGGGGGGATTCTTCGCTTTGCTCAGAATGACAGAGAGGTTGCTCGGAATGAGAGAGGGGTTGTTCGGAATGACAGAGGGGTTGTTCGGAATGACAGAGGGGTTGTTCGGAGTGGCAGATTTTTGCTTAGAGTGACAGACAGGTTGTTGAGTTGAGGGAAGGGGTCTGGCGGCGTAAGGTGGGATTCTTCGCTTTGCTCAGAATGACAGATAAATGACAGGTGTGGGCGCCTTGCGTTGGGTTGGGGTTGGGGGTTAGGCTTCGCCGAAGAAGCGGCGGCGGTGGGGTTCGGTTAGGGGTTCGGCGGGGCCGCTTAGGAAGGTGTCGGGGTTGCGGGTGCGGTCGTCGCGCCAGCTTTGGAAGGCTCTGGCGCGGGCGGCGTCGGCGTCGGGGCCGGTGTCCAGCAGCAGTTGGGATTGCCAGTTTTCCATTGCGTGAACTACGCTGAAGGGTTGTTGGCGGGCTTCGGCGTATGCTTTTCCCGCTGCGTCCCAATCGTTGTGGGCCAGCAGTTGCTCGGTCAGGGCGCGGGCGTCGCGGAAAGCCATAGATAAGCCCTGGCCCCAAGTGGGGTCGGTGTTGGCGGCGGCGTCGCCGAGCAGGGCTACGCCGTTGCGGTAGGCGGATTCCGCCCAGGAGGTGCGTCCGTCGAAGGTTGCCAGAGGCCCGGCGGGGGTGGCTTGGCGGTAGGCTTCGGCAGGCACTCCAGAGGCTATGCACTGGGCTAGAACCTCACGGATGTCGTCCGGGCCGCCGTAGCGTTTGGCGCTTCCGGCGGGGTAGCACAAATAGACGCGGGCCCGGCCTTGGCCTTGGGGGAAGTTGAGTATGAAATGGCCTTTGGCGGTGTCCAGCCAGGCGTGGGTGGCGTCTTGGGGCAGGTCTACGCCGTCCAGCAGCACGCCGGAGACCAAGTTTCTTTCCGGGTCGCGCAGGACGGGGAAGTTGGCCCAGCCGCGGGTTGGGGAGTTGCGCCCGTCGGCCCCGGCGACTAGGCGGGCGGAAAGTTGCAACGGCGTTCCGTTGCGCTCCAGCGATACGATTGGGTTGGGGGATGGGCTGCGGGGGGTTAATCCGCTGACTCGCGCTCCGCGCCATACTTGGGCGCCGGACGCTTCGGCGTGCTGGAGCAGGGCGGTTTGCAGGGCCGGATGGTAGCAGGCGATTACCGGCTCTTTGGCCCGGGTGGTGCGGGTCAAGTCGCGATGGCCGGAGCGGTCGGGCCCTTGGTAGGAGTCCCAGAAGGGCAGGGGGTTGGCCCCGGCCTTTTCCAGCACGTCTAACAGCCCCAGTTGCCGGGCTTCGGTTACGCCCCAGGGCATAACGGCCTCGCCGCGCACCCGGTCGCGGAAGGACTGCTCGGCCTCGAGGATTAGCGTCCGGGCCCCGGCGGCGGCCATTCCGGCGGCTAGGGCTGAGCCGCCGACACCGCCGCCTATGATTATTAGGTCGTAATCGTAGTTTAACAACGCCTTGTTTCCTTTGTGTTCTTTGGGTATGCGTTCTTTGGGTATCAGTCCGGGGTTAGGGGGCGGTGCGCCAGGGTAGGCCGTTGGTGGCGGCTAGGAACCCTTGGACTAGGGCGGGGCTGGAGCAGATTACGCTGGGGGTGAACAGCCCGGCCGGGGCGCCTTGGCGGTCAACGACTCTGCCGCCGGCTTCTTGGGCCAGAATCAGGCCGGCGGCGATGTCCCACGGGGCTAGGGAGTGGTGAAAGAACAGGTCAACCCGGCCGGACGCGGCGTAGGCTACGCCCAAGCCGGCGGAACCCATCAGGCGGACGCTGTACATCCCCGGCCACAGGGAGCGGAGCATATCTAGGGCCAGGCCCGCTTTTTCGTCTACGTAGCCCAAATCGCAGCTCAATAGGCAGCGGGACAGTTCGGTAGTTTCGGAAACGGTGATGGGCGAGCCGTTGAGGAAGGCGCCTTGCCCGTCGGCGGCGGTGAAAGTTTCCTCGCGCACCGGGTCGTAGATGACGCCCGCGATGATGTCGTCGCCTTGGGCTAGGGCTACGATGGTGCAGAAGTGGGGGATGCTGTGGGCGTAGTTGCGGGTGCCGTCTAGGGGGTCTACCACCCAGCGGTAGGGGGATGCGCCGGTGACCGGCGGGGATTCCTCGGCTAGGATGCCGAAATCGGGGAAGGCGCTGGTTAGGATTTCCAGCACGGCCTTTTCGGCGGCTAGGTCTATGTCGGTAACGATGTCGGCGCGGCCCTTGAAGGTGATTTGGCGGTCGGAGTTCCAGCCGCCGCGGATGATTTCGCCTGCGGTGCGGGTGGCTTGCAGGGCGACGTCGAGGGCGGTGCGCCCGTCGGCGGTGGTGGGCAGGGGGCGGTTTGGGGTTTTTGTCATAGCTTGCGTTTCCTGTATGCCGTCGAAGGATGGCGGGGCAACCGCGTCCATTATACGCCATTGGGCTGCGGGGTGGGCGGGGACGCGGCCGGGGCGGGTTGTTGGGTTACTGGCCGTTATTGCCGCTATGCTTTTCTTGGGTTGGGGGTGGCGCCTATAGAAATCGCGCGGCGTCTATTCGGGGAAAATTTTTGCGGCGTTAAGAGCACCAATCAATGAATGGGAGTTCGTCAGGCGGCGCCGGGAGCCGGATTTCGATGCCGGTTACGTCCGTGCCGGATATTTCAATCCGCGTTGCGTGGCTGCGGGTTGTGGTGAACCCGCCGGGGCCGTACCAGCCCACGAAGGTGCATTCTCTGCTGGCGGCCTTGGTGTATATATCGAGGGTATACGCGCCGTCGGGGAGGTGCAGGGTGAAAGCTCCATCGGAGGCGGTCATTGAATACCGCCTTTCATCGCCCGGCAACCGCAATCCCCAAATGCCAATGTTGTCCAACGGCTCGCCATCGGGCCCAACTACGGCGCCTTGGACGCGATAGGTGGCTGGGCGGGATGTGCTGGATGGGTGGCAGGATGAAAGAACCTCGGTATCCCCGAACACTTCCTGGATAAGGCGGGCTAGGGCCGGGTCGTAATCCTTAAGCTCGGCGCGGGTGTCTATTTCGTTGTGAACCGGCCCGGGCGGGTCGTTTAGATTGAACCATGATTGGACGCCTTCCGCCCAGTATTCGTCTGCGTTTTCTCCCGCATACATATCTTGCCAAAGCCCGGCGTCCGTGGCGTCCAAGTATGCGCCTGACAGCCGGGCCTGGAAGTCCGCGCCGTCCGGCATCTGCTCAATTCCCAAATCTAACGTAGAGTGAGCAAATTCGTGAACGGATACGTCTTCGTTTGGGAATACGTCGTTTTCGTGGCATAGCAGGTTCGTTTCGGCAAAGACAGTTATAGGGGTGTCCAGAGTACCCCCGATTCCGCCGCCGTGAACTCTTTTGTCCCAGTCTACGCCCGGCCATTTTTCATATATGTTCCGGTACTCCGGCATATCGGAGATTACTTGGGAACTTCCCATTATGGCTACACGGCTCTTGGAGCGGACTAAAGCCGCGTGGATGTCGGGCCGGTTGGCGAGCATTTCGTCTATGATGTTCTTGGCGCGGTACAGGGCATCGTCGGGTACTGCCGAGGAAGAAACGATGGGCAAGCCATTGGAGTCGAGGTACTTCGCATAGAAAGGGTCTAGCCCGATTTCGGCAGGCGGTGGCGGCAATGGCGGCGTGGGTGTCGGCGTAGGCGTAGGCGTGGGCGTAGGTGTCGGCGTGGGCGTAGGCGTGGGCGTAGGCGTGGGTGTCGGCGTGGGCGTGGGCGACGGCGTGGGCATCGGCGTGGCTGTGGGTGACGGCGTAGGTGTGGGTGTGGGTGACGGTGTGGGCGTAGGTGACGGCGTGGGGGTGACCGTGGGTAAAGGCGTGGGAGTCGGGGTAAGGGTTGGTGTAGCCGTCGGTATGGGTGTGGGCGTAGCGGCAGGTTCCGGCGTTGCCGTTGGCGTGGGGGTGTTTGTTGGCAGGGGCTGAGGGGTATGCGTGGTTGTTGGCGCGGGGGTTGCGGCTGGTGTGGGGGCCGGCGGTTCTGTGGTTGGCGGCGGGGTGGTTTCGTTGCTTTCGGCAGTAGGGGTTGCGGTGTTGCCGGGTGTGGAAGGTTCCGTTCCGCAGGCGATTATCCCGGCTGCCAACCAGCTAATTAGGGCAATTACCGCGAGCGCTGTGAGGCTTCGCATACTCTACCAATTTGGCTAAATTTAATAAGGGGGTTGGCAAAGAGCGATTTTAGGGTTTGGTTGTATCGCTCTTTGCCTGGCTTGGGGTTGGGGCGGTCGTGTCCGGCTTTTACCAGACGATTAGGTTGAAGCCCGGATGCAATGTGCGGGATTTTCCGTTTAATGGGACGGTTTGGGATTCTTTTACTTGGACAGTGTAAATCTGCCCGGCGACGATGTGGGTCAGGGTTTTGATGGACGAAAGGTCTGTCGGGACTACCGGCATACCCTGCAAATCGGCTAAGGAGAAGCTGCCGCTGGGGTCGTAAAGCGACCATTCTCCTGAGGCGTTGTCGAAATGCGTTATCCAAAGCAGGTTGCTGCCCAAGGGGGCTAGGGCCGTTTCGACAGGTTCTCCGGCTGCCGGGGCGGGTTGCGGGGTGGCGGTGGGTATCGGCGTGGCGGTGGGCACCGGGGCGGGCGTTGCTGTGGGTTGTGGGATGGTGGTGGGTGCTGGGGCGGGCGTGGCGGTAGGTTGCGGGGTGGCGGTGGGCGCTGGGGCGGGCGTGGGTGTAGGTTGCGGGGTGGCGGTGGGCGCCGGGGTAGGCATGGCGGTAGGTTGCGGCGTGGCGGTGGGCGCCGGGGTGGGTTGCGGCGTGGCTGTTGGGGTTGGGGTGGGCGCAGCCGTGGGTTGCGGTGTGGCAGTGGGGGTTGGCGTGTTGGTTGGCGCGGCGGTTGGGGTTGGAGCCGGGGTTGGGGTGGGGGCGGGGGTGGCGGTTGCTTGGGAACCGCAGGCGAGCATACCGGCGGCGAGCAGGCTGATTAGCGCGATGGCTGCGATTGTGGTAAGTCTCCTCATATTCCCTCATTCAGGTTAATGGGCAGGCTACGGGATAAAGGCCGTGGTTTAGCGCTAGGCCAGCGGCGGGCAGGCGCAGAACTTGAAGGAATGACGCGCCTCTCGGGATGTAGGGCTGGGTTTAGGGCTGGGTTAGGCCCATTTTTTCGTAGACTTCCTCGATGGTGCGGGCGGCGATGTTGCGGGCGCGTTTGCCGCCTTCGTGCAGGATTTCGCGGACGTATTCGGGGCGGGCCTGGTATTCCCGGCGGCGTTCCCGTAGCGGCTCTAGGAAGGCGTTTATGCTTGCGGCGAGTTGGCGTTTGCAGTCTACGCAGCCCCGGGCGGCGGTCGTGCATTCGTCGTACACTGCGTTGACGGCGTTGGGGGGGGTGAACATCCGGTGCATGGAGTATACGTTGCAGACTTCGGGGCGGCCGGGGATGTTGCGGGTGGCGCGTTGCGGGTCGGTGAAGGCGGTCATCACGCGGCGGGCGGTGTCCTCCGGGGTGGCGGCTAGGTCTAGGTGGTTGTCTAGGGATTTGGACATTTTGGCTTGGCCGTCCAGCCCTACCAGCAGGGGGGCTTCGGTGAGCTTGACTTGGGGTTCGGGGAAGGTGTCGCCGAAGAAGTTGTTGAACCGGCGGGCGATTTCCCGGGAGAGTTCGATGTGGGGTATCTGATCCTGGCCTACGGGTACGGTGTCGGCTTTGTAGAGGATGATGTCGGCGGTTTGCAGGACGGGGTAGCCAACTAGGCCGTAGTTGACGGTTTCCTCGGTTTCGTCCATCTGCCGGACTTTTTCCTTGAAGGTAGGGACGCGCATGAGCCAGCCGAGGGGGGTGACCATGCTGAGGAGGGTGTGGAGGGTCATTACTTCCGGCACGTGGGACTGGACGAAAACGATGCTGCGCTCGGGGTCAATGCCGGCGGCGAGCCAGTCCAGCACCATATCCTCGATGTTGGACTGGATGCCGGCGGCGTCGGCGCGGGATTCGACGGTGGTTAGGGCGTGGATGTCTACGGCGCAGTAGATGCAGTCGTATTCGTCTTGGAGGGCGACCCAGTTTTGCAGGGCGCCGATGTAGTTGCCTAGGTGGAGCAGTCCGGTGGGGCGCATACCGGAGAAAATCACGCCGCGTTTGCTGGCGTTGGTTGCAGAGGTCATAGTCGCAGTCCCGTATTGGGTTTAGGATGGTTGGAGGGTTGCTTTCAATCTATCATTGCGGGGCGGCTGGCGCAATCGGCTGGGGGGTGGGAGACGATTGCGAAATTGGCCTTTGGCGCATTGAGCGGAGCGTAGGGTCTTGCCGCCCATGGTGGGATTCTTCGCTTTGCTCAGAATGACAGGAGGAGGCGGCGGCGGACGCAATCGGCTGGGGGGTGGGAGACGATTGCGAAATTGGCCTTTGGCGCCTTGAGCGGAGCGTAGGGTCTTGCTGCCCAAGGCGGGATTCTTCGCTACGCTCAGAATGACAGGTGGCGGTGGCTGGCGCAATCGGCTGGGGGGTATGAGGCGATTGCGAAATTGGGCTTTGGCGCCTTGAGCGGAGCGTAGGGTCTTGCCGCCCATGGTGGGATTCTTCGCTACGCTCAGAATGACAGGTGGGGGTTTGGAATGGCAGCCTTGTCGCTGGAATGACAGGTGGGGGTTTGGAATGACAGCCTTGTCGCTGGAATGACAGATGGGGCTTGGAATGGCAGCCTTGTCGCTGGAATGACAGATGGGGCTTGGAATGGCAGCCTCGTTTCTGGGATGACAGGCGGCGGTTCGGGATGACAGACAGTTGAAGCGGATTGGGAATCGTTGTGAAGGCAGCCCGCTGGCCTGCTTGGCGACGGCTGTCCGGTTGCTGCTGGGTCTCCGGCCCAACCGGGTGCGGGGCTTGCGCCCGCCATTCACTGCCGCGACGAGAGGCCATCTCCGGCCTAGCCGGGCGTAGGGTCTGCCCAGTGGCCGGACAAGCGGACGTGGGCTACGGTTCAAAGGAGTATTCCACTTCCCAAGTGTGCCTGTAACCCGTCTCTTCAAATATGGTCTGTCCAGTCCCGATTATGCTTATGGCGTATTCCGGCAGTTCCCTAACCGCCAGGCAAGTGTCGCCACTCCTCCAGCCATATCTGTCGAAAGGGAAGTCAAGGTTGTGAAAGCCGCGCTGCTTCATATCTTCCGGCAAGTCATTCGGGTTGACCGGAATTGCGTACAAGAAGAACCAAATATCCACGTCTGCCTGAGTGCAGGGGCTTTTGACGTAGATCAGCCGGTTTTCGTCTAGGTAGACGTCATAACCGGGGGGAATCATTGACGGGCCACCCGCTGCGATAATTTCTTCTACGTAACTGTCATTATGGAACGGGCTGAAGCGAATTGGAGCAACGTCGGGGTTGATGACGTGGACATTTCCTGAAAGCGTCACTACGTAAAGCAACCCGTCCTGTTCCAATATGGATGTAATGATGCCCTCGGCTCTAAAAATCCGCTCCGGCGTCCAGGTTTCATAGTCGAACCGGTCAATCACAGGGCCATCCTCTTTACTGCCGATGGCGCTATACGCTACATAGACGCCCTGTTGGTTGGCATAAGCATAAGTTGAAGAGGTGCCTTGTAGCACGGCCACCGGCTCGATTACATTCTCTTCAGGGGGAGCCTCATTAGTTCCCCAGAAAGGATAGCCATAGAAGCCGCCTTGCTTTATGGCATTCAGTTCTTCCAAGTGTCCCTCGGTCGCCAATCCGCCATCCACATCGTTGTCTGCCCCGTAGATTGTTCCGTCCGGGGCTATGGAGATTCCGTAGGTGTTGCGGATGCCGGTTGCGTAAACCTCGACTTCATTGCTGGGAGGTCGGAAACGGGCTACTGTTCCCATCAGGTCCGTCCGGCGCTGGTGTGCCGCAAGCTCTTCGGCGTGAGTTAAAATATATCCTTGCCCTTTCCAGTGCATTGGATGCCCAATGCTAATGTACACATACGTGCCGTCGTTGGTCAGTCCGTTTGGAGCGTGTGCGCTATCCCAAGCTATAATTTTGTCTGCCACTATTTGCCGGTCGCTTAGTCCGCCTGAATTTTGGATGCCGAAAGAAAGGATTTGCGCGCTGGCGCGGCTAAAGAATTCCGTTTCCATATCGGAAGGCCAGCGTCTACATCCGGGGACGGGCTCCCCCGCCAGCTCTTCATGCAACTGACAGACGTTGCCCATCTCGCTCACGTAAAGGCGTCCATCCAGCACAGTCAAACCTCGCGGCAGGGTCAGCCCTTCCAGGACTGTAGTTACGGTTCCGGTTTTAATGTTCAGCAGCCGGATACGGCCATCCCAATCGGACAGATATATCCGGTCATCGTCCAGCAACGCTGCCGCCAACAACTGCCCGCCCACGCTGAATTTATTGCAATAACCGCTTTCGCCGCAGGGCTCTGGTGCAGTTATTAGAACGTTAGTGCGGGGGGGGTAAAAGTAACTGCCGCAGTCTTCTCAGCCGCGGGGGTGGCATCGGTCGCAGGAGTAGCCATAGCCGCGGGTGGCGGTGTAGGCGTTTCAGCCGTTATTGTGGGGGGAGACGTTATCGTTGGGACATACGTGGCGGTGGGGGGCGGGACGAGGGTGGCCCTGGCCGGCGGGGTGGGCGTATCGGCGGCGCACCCGGCTAGGAACAGGATTGCAGCCGACATTAGAGGCAGCCATCTTAGCACTGCTGGCATTGGGAGTCTCCGTGGCGGGATGATGGCAAGGGCGTTATAGCGGGCTATGGCGGTTGCGGGTCAGGCATTGTTGGGTTTCTTTGTTGCTAGGGACTCTAGGAGGCCGCCGCTGTAGGAGGAGTCCTCTAGGCCGCGTTGCATTCCGCGGAGGTAGGCTATCTGGCCGCCGTGCTGGTTGAATTCCCAGAGCAGTTGCTGGCACATATTGGCGAGGGTCATTGCGCCGCCGCGGGGGTTGGTTACGGTTGGGTTGTCGAAGTCGGCGTCGCTGCGGGCGGCTAGGTAGCGTTGGGCGGATTCTAGGGATGCGGCGGCGTATTCGAGCAGGTCGGTTGTGTTGGGGGTTTGGAAGGCGCGGAGTTGGTCAGGGGCGTAGCCGTAGCCGGTGTCGTTGGGGTCGGTCGCTTCTTGGCCTAGGCGGGCGGCCCAGCCTTGTTCCCATAGCTGGGGGGCGTTCTGTAGCCGGGAGTGGATCCAGCGATCTAGGGTGCGCCCGTAGTGCCAGACTAGGAAGCCGATGGACGAGCATTGGGGGGTTGGCATCCAGCGCATTTCGGCGTCGGACAGGCCGTTTACCGAGCGGAGCATGGCGTTGTAGTGCTGGTCTAGGCAGGCGGATACGAAGTGGCTTAGTTGCATGGGTGTTTCCTTTGGGTGGGTGATGGTGGGATTCTTCGCTTTGCTCAGAATGACAGATAGTTGCTTAGGATGACGGGCGGTTGCTCGGAGTGACGGGCGGTTGCTCGGAGTGACGGGCGGTTGCTTAGGATTGCGGGCGGTTGCTTAGGATGACGGGCGGTTTGTAGACTTGGGGGAAGGGAAGGTTCTGGCGGCGCAGGGTGGGATTCTTCGCTTTGCTCAGAATGACAGGTGGTTGCTTAGAGGGATGGGCGGGGTGGTGGGAATCGGCCACGCTGGGGTGGGCGTGGCCGATTCCGGGGGTGGGGTCTGCGGTGGTAGGTGGGGTTAGTCGTCGCGGTCGGCGTCGCCTTCTAGACGGTCGCCTAGTTCGCTTAGGAAGGCTTCGATTTCGGGGGACAGGGTTGGGGCTGAGCCGGTGCGCTCCGGGGAGGTGGAGGAGCTTTCTACGGTTAGCTGGGAGTCGTAGTATTGCTCCATTTGCTGGATTAGGGTTTTTAGCTCGGAGTTGCGGTCAACGGTGGCGTTTAGCTCGCGGTACTGGCGCTGGCCGCGGCGCACCGGGGCTAGGTCGGGGGGGATGTTTTCGTAGACTGAGGAGAGGACTTCGATCATTCGGGAGGTGCCGGCGTAGTCCTCTTCCAGTTGGACGTATTGGGGCAGGTGCACCATAAAGTTGATGGTTTCGATTTGGTCGCGCTCTATGCCCTCGGAGAGGAGGTTCATTATGGTGGTGGGCCCTTGGTAGGTGCTTTGGGAGAGCTTGAAGTTGGGCACCGGGCGCTTTTGCTCTACGGAGCCTAGGGAGCCGGTGACCAGCAGGGGGCGGGTGTGCGGGACGGCGTCGTACATTGCGCCGACGCGGCAGTAGCGCTTGACGCCGAAGTAGCGGACTACTTCTAGGATGGAGTCGGTGTAGTCCTCGCCGTTGGAGTGGGGTTCCAAGAGGTGAAGGAACAGGTAGTCGGGGCCGTTTTCGGTGGTGGCGTAGCGGATGGTGCTGTTGGGAATTTTGACTTGGCGGGCGCCGTCAACTAGGCGCATATTGGGGCGGTAGCGGGTGAAGTCGAAGAAGTTGCCTGGGCGGTGGAGGCGGCCGAGGTCTTTGGACCCCATAAAGCGCTCCAGCCGGTTGAGGGTGAGGGTGCCGACGCTGCCGACGTCCACCCACGGGCGAATCATGGCGAAGGCGTGGGGGGCCTTCAGTTCGGGTACGGGTTCGTTTATTTCAAAGTCGCCTACTCGCATAGACCTATATTGCCAGAATTGTTGGCGGTTTTCAAGTGTTGGTTGGGGGGACGGGGGGTGATTTTGCGATTTTCTCCCGGTTTGTCTGAATCAGGATTTTCAGGATTAAAGGATTTACCGGATGGGGCAATTCTGATTCAGGCAATCTTGGTTTGAGAGAATTGCGAGATTCGCCTTTGCCGCTTTGGGGGGCGTGGGGGTGATTTTGCGATTTCTCCCGGTTTGTCTGAATCAGGATTTTCAGGATTAAAGGATTTACCGGATGGGGGAATTCTGATTTAGGCAATCTTGGTTTGAGAGAATTGCGAGATTCGCCTTTGCCGCTTTGGGGGATGGGAAGGGTCTGGCGGGTAAGGTGGGGTTCTTCGCTTTGCTCAGAATGACAGGGTTTTGCCTCGGAATGACAGGGTTTTGCTCAGGGTGACGGGGGCGGGGGTGATTTTGCGATTTTCTCCCGATTTGTCTGAATCAGGATTTTCAGGATTAAAGGATTTACCGGATGGGGGGATTTTGATTCAGGCAATCTTGGCTTGAGAGAATTGCGAGATTCGCCTTTGCCGCTTTGGGGGATGGGAAGGGTCTGGCGGGTAAGGTGGGGTTCTTCGCTTTGCTCAGAATGACAGGTATTTGCCTCAGGGTGACGGGGGCGGGCGTGATTTTGCGATTTCTCCCGGTTTGTCTGAATCAGGATTTTCAGGATTAAAGGATTTACCGGATGGGGGAATTCTGATTTAGGCAATCTTGGTTTGAGAGAATTGCGAGATTCGCCTTTGCCGCTTTGGGGGGCGGGAAGGGTCTGGCGGACAAGGTGGGGTTCTTCGCTTTGCTCAGAATGACAGGGCTTTGCTCAGAATGACAGGGCTTTGCCTCAGAATGACAGGTATTTGCCTCGGAATGACGGACGGGCAGAATGACAGACGGCGGGAGTAATTTCGCAATTTGCTCTAGCGCAGTTCGAGGTTCTCTCTGCTTGGGTTTCCGCCCCCACCCTAGCCCTCCCCCGGATGGGGAAGGGATTTCGTATTGGGTTTCCGCCCCCACCCTAGCCCTCCCCCGGAGGGGGAGGGGATTTCGCAATTTTCCGGTTATTGGTTTAGGAGGGAGTCGGCGGAGCCTAGGCCCTCTAGGGATAGGCCGTAGCCTAGTAGGTCTTGCATTTGGCGTTTGATGTGTTGGGTGGTGGCTACTCGGGTGTAGCGTAGGACTAGGTCGGATTTTTGGGCTATTTGTTCGGCTAGTTCCCAGGCTCGGGGTAGGAGGGTTTGGGGGGGCAGGACTTCGCTTACTAGGCCGAGTTGCTGGGCTTCTTGGGCGGGTATGGATTGGCCGGTTAGGAGGAAGTAGCGTGCGCGGTTGGGGCCTAGTAGCATTGGGTAGACTATGTGAACGCCGTCGCCGGGGACTAGGTTGCTCATGAAGTGGCCGGAGTCTTGGAAGGCGGCGGTGTCGGCGGCCAGCACTATGTCGCAGAGCAGGGGGATTTCGGAGTGGCGCAGGGCGGGGCCGTTGACGGCGGCGATCATCGGGACTTCGATGTCTAGGAGGTTGGTTAGGAGGCGCTTGCCTTCCCAATAGGTTTTGTCCCATTCTTGGGGGCTTCGCTTGGGGGCGCCGGCGGCGGTGCCTTGGGGGCCGGAAAAGGCGTCGCCGGTGCCTGTGAGGATGATGACGCGGTTTTGGCGGTCGCTGCCGATGTCGGCGAAGGCGCGGGGAAATTCCTCGTGGGGGCCGGCACCCCATTGTAGGGGGCCGTTGTTGGTGTGGAAGGTGATTTGGAGGATGCCGTTGCGCCGCTCGAAGCGGATGTTTTGGTATTGGTCGGCGTATTGCTCGAGAGAGGCCACGGGTTTGCTCCTGCGTTGGCGGATGGGTCAACGGCGGGTTGGCGAGGGTATGTTAGGGGCGCGGTTTTTTTGATTTCTCTCCCATTTCCCCCCATTTTCTCCCATTTTGGGGTGATGGTTGGGTTGGGGGCGTTGTCTGAATCAGGGTTTTTGGGATTCGGGGATTGGGGGGATAGTTCTGATTTCCCCCATTTTGGAGTGATGGACGGGTTGGGTTTATTGTCTGAATCAGGATTTTCAGGATTAAAGGATTGGCAGGATAGTTCTGATGGTTCTGGCAGTCTTGCGATTCCGGTTGGCGGTGTAAGGGTGCGGGTTGCCGCAGGGGGTAGTTCTGCGGTGAAACGGGCGGGCGGGATTTTTTTGATTTGGTTGGACATTTTCGGACATTTTCGGACAATTGGGCTGGTTGGGGCGGGTTGTTTGGGGTTGCTGGGTATTATGTTAGAGAGTTGTCATCGGGGTTGGCAAGGGGTTGGTGTCATCAATTTGGGGTGCGTGGGGGGTGGTGCGAGTAAAGCAGTTGCCCGTGGTCGGGCGTATTTGCGGGGGGTGGGGTGGGGGCCGCCGGTTGCCAGTAATGCGGCCGCCCGTGTTCAGCCGTTTATGCGAGGGGCGGGCGCACGGCAGTGCGCCCCTACGACGGGGGATGGGCAGGGTTATGCGGGGGGGATGACGAAGGTGGGTGGGGACGGGGTACGGATTTGGGAGTGATGGGCCGGGGGGGTTGGGGGGGCGCATAAGGTGGTTATGCGCCCCTGGTTGGGGTGGGGTTAGCGGGTTGCGGCGGGGATTTTGGGGGTTTCGGGTTCGGGGTGGCGGGTTGGGGCGGTGGGGGGGGCGTGGCTTAGGAAGGGGGTTTTGGCGGCGGCGGGCTGGCTGGCGGTTACGTGGTCGGTTACGAAGTTGGCTACGTCGCGGTGGAGGGTGTCGGTTAGGTTGCAGTTGCGGAGGAGGTCGAAGCCGTTGTCCATTTCTTCGAGCATATGGTGGACTTTGGCGTCGCCGTGTCGGGCGGCGAGGGCGTAGGCTAGGCCGCGGGGGTCGCGGTTTAGGGCCATTTGCTCTTCGCCGACTTCTTCGAGTTCTACTTCGTAGTCGACTCGGTCTACGATGGCGAGGGCTTCGGCGGCGCGGCGCCGTTTGTTGCTGACGTCCTTCATAGCGGCGAAAAGGAGGCTTACGGCTTGGGCCGCTTCGTTGAGGAGGTCGGGGATTTCGACTTGGCGGATGCCGGCGGCTTCCACCAGTTGGCGGGCTTCGAGCAGGGATTGGTCGCGGCGGCGGAGGCTGTCTTCGAACTTGGCGGCTTTGACCTGCTTTAGGCGCAAGTCTTCGGCTTCGGCGGCCAAGGGTTGGAGGCGGGCCATTTCGCGCTCGGCCATTTCGGCCTGCTTCAATCGCTGTTGCATGGATTCGTCGAATTCGATTGGCATCACAAACACCCCTCAAACTATGGATAAGTGCTGCGGAAAGGCGCACGTTGCAGGCCGATGGCGGGAAAAGGCGGTATGATGATAGCCGCCAAGGGACTGATGGGGTCTGCTGTCGAGTCTTGGGCGGGCGCGACGGGACTGCCGCGCGGGACGCAAACCCTCCGTGCTGGTTATTGACGCCCCGGCCCGTTAGGGGTTCGGGGCAAGGTGGGCCGAAATCCGGCGATTCGGCGCGGTGACTGCCCATTAGGGCAGATAATATGGCTCAACGGCGTTTGCCGCTTCGCAATCTAATATACCCGGTTGGTTGGGAATTGCGCCGCTTTTTGGGGTACGGGTTTGGCGGAATTTTGCGGGGTTGGGGGGGTGCCGGGGTGGGCTTGGGGGTAAGGGTCTTGCTGGGTAGGGTGGGATTCTTCGCTTTGCTCAGAATGACAGGTGGTTGCTTAGGGTGGCAGGTGGTTGCTTAGGGTGACGGACGGGGGGAGGGGTTTTGGGTTGGGCTTGGGGGTCTTGCTGGGTAGGTGGGATTCTTCGCTTTGCTCAGAATGACAGACGGTTGCTCAGAATGACAGGTGAGAGGAGGGATTTTATGGCGCGGGCGGCTTTTGTTTATGATGACCGGATGGCGGGGCATGAGCTGCGTAGGGATCATCCTATGCGGCCGGTGCGGCTGCGGTATACGTATGAGTTGCTGCGGGGGTATGGGGCTTTTGATGTTGAGGAGGCGCGGCTGGTTACTCCTCGCTCGGCGGTTGAGGAGGAATTGGGGTGGTTGCATACGCCGGAGTATGTTGCGGCGGTGCGGCGGTTGAGCGCGGGGGAGGGGGCGGGGGAGGCGCATCGGTTTAATTTTAGCCAGCAGGGGGATAATCCTTATTATCCGGGGATGTATGAGGCGGCGGCGTTGAGTACGGGGGCTAGTTTGCTGGCGGCGGAGCTGGTGGCGGATGGGGTGGTGGAGTGCGCGTTTAACATTTCCGGGGGGTTGCATCATGCGGCGGCGGGGCAGGCTTCGGGGTTTTGCGTTTTTAATGACCCGGCGCTGGCGGTTCATTATTTTCTGCGGCGCGGGCTGCGGGTGGCTTATGTGGATGTGGACGCGCATCACGGGGACGGGGTTCAGGATGCGTTTTTCGGGGATGACCGGGTTTTGACGATTTCGGTTCACGAGTCGGGGCGATACCTGTTTCCAGGGACGGGGTTTGTGGGGGAGCTGGGGGAGGGGCGGGGGCGGGGGTATTCGGTTAATCTGCCGCTGTTTCCGTATACCGGGGATGAGGTGTATCTGGAGGCTTTCCGGCAGGTGGTGCCGCCGTTGGTGCGGGGTTTCGCGCCGGATGTGCTGGTGGCGCAGATGGGGATTGACAGTTATCACTCGGACCCGCTGACGCATTTGCAACTTACTACGGAGGGTTTTGTGGAGGTGGTGCGGGAGCTGGCGGGGCTGGGGCTGCCGTGGGTGGCGCTGGGCGGCGGGGGGTATGATTTGATGGCGGTGGCGCGGGCGTGGACGCTGGCGTATGGGGTGATGCTGGGGGTGGAGTGGCCGGATGCGCTGCCGCGGGGGTTTGCGCTGGAGCATGGGATTGGGCGGTTGCGGGACAGCGGGGCGCCGGAGGTTCCGGCGAATCTGCGGCTGGATATTCGGCGTCATGCGGGGGAGACGGTGGCGGCGGTTAGGGAGTTGGTGTTTCCGGTGCATGGGGTTGGGGGGTAGGGGGTTTTTGGGGGAAGGGGATGGTTTGGCGGGACTGGGTGGGATTCTTTGCTTTGCTTGGGATGGCGGGGGGTTGCTTGGGGTGGCGGGGGTTTGCGCGGGATTGGGGGGTAGGGCGGGTTCCGGGCAGTCGCCGGATGCGGTGTGGGGGCGGATTGGGAACCGCCCCCGGGTTGGGGGAGTTGCGGGGTTTTGCTTTGGCGTTCTGAGCTAAGGGGATGGGCTTGTTGCTTAGGTGGGATTCTTCGCTTTGCTCAGAATGACAGACGTAGGATTGGGTATGGCAGTAGTTGGGGCGCATAATGGCGCGTCCCTAGGGGGTGGCGGTTGTTGTTGGCGGGGGGACGATAGGGGTGGTTGCGGAAAATTGCGAAATTGCTTCTGCTGTCTGTCCAGTGCCGGGATTCTTAGCTTTGCTCAGAATCCCGGCTTGGGCGGTGAGACCCTTTGCTTTGCTCAGGGTGACACTTGGGCGGTTAGGCCCTTTGCTTTGTTCAGGGTGGCGAAGGGGAATTTCGCAATTTTCTTGGAACTAGGCTACCTGCTGTTGGGGGTTTAGCAGGTTTTTGGCTTCGTCGCCTATGTTGGATTCTATGCTGTCGCGCAGGGTGGAGAAGATGGCTTTGTTGAGGGCCGCCATTAGCCAGCTTTCGGCGTCGGGGTCGTCCTGATAGCTGTTTTTGAGGGCAATCAGGCGCTGCAACAGACTCAGGTAGTGGTACTGGAGGGGGGTCAGGTCGCGGCTGACTCCCGCGATGCGCCACTGGCTGATGACTGGCGCGAATTCGGCCTCGGGGCCCATAAGTTCCTGGTCTGCTCGTTGTTCTGGTTGCGCGTTCATAGTGTTCTCCATCCGTTTCAACCGCAGGTTATACCGGATGCTGTCGGCGCCTTTGACGCCCGGGGTGCTAAGGCCATTATAGCAGAGGTTGGGGGGTTGGGGTAACGATTGAGACGGTTCTTAGGGGGTTTGGTTTTTGTTTGGGGGGTACGCCCCCACCCTAGCCCTCCCCCGGAGGGGGAGGGGATTTTTGGGTTTGGACTTGAGGCGATTGCGAGATTCTTCGCTTTGCTCAGAATGACAGGGTTTGCTCAGGGTGGGGATGTTGGGACGGGGGACGCCCCCACCCTAACCCTCCCCCGGAGGGGGAGGGGATTTTTGGGTTAGACTTGGTACGATTGCGGGATTCTTCGCTTTGCTCAGAATGACAGGGTTTGCTCAGGATGACAGGGTTTGCTCAGGGGGGGATGTTGGGACGGGGGACGCCCCCACCCTAACCCTCCCCCGGAGGGGGAGGGGATTTTTTGGGTTAGACTTCGCGGAATTCGCCTTCTACGGTGCCGGCGTCGTTGGTGGGGCCGCCGGTGTCGGGGCCTTGGGGTTGGTTGGGGGTTTGGTTTTGGCTGTAGACTGCTTCGCCTAGGCGCTGGAGGGCGGTGTTTAGTTCGTTGATGGCGGTTTGCATTTCGGCGGGGTTGCCGGTGGCGGAGGCGGCCCTTAGCGCGTCTATTTTGCTTTGGACTTCGGCGCGGAGTTCTTGGGGTACTTTGTCGGCGTTGTCGTTTAGCAGTTTTTCGGCTTGGTAGACCATAGAGTCGGCTTGGTTGCGGGTTTCGACTTCGGCGCGGCGGCGCTGGTCGTCGGCTTCGTATTGGCGGGCGTCGTCTACCATACGCGCGATGTCGGCTTTGTCCATGCCGGAGCCGGACTGGATTACGATGCGCTGCTCTTTGCCGGTGCCTTTGTCTTGGGCGGATACGCTTAGGATGCCGTTGGCGTCTATGTCGAAGGTGACTTCGATTTGGGGGATGCCTCTGGGGGCGGGGATGATGCCGTCGAGCATAAAGCGTCCGATGGATTTGTTGTCGGCGGCCATTGCCCGCTCGCCTTGGAGGACGTGGATGTCTACGGAGGATTGGCTGTCGGCGGCGGTGGTGAAGGTTTCGTTTTTCTTGGTGGGGATGGTGGTGTTGCGAGGGATTAGGGTGGTCATTACGCTGCCGAGGGTTTCTAGGCCGAGGGTTAGGGGTGTTACGTCGAGCAGCACGATGTCGCCGACTTCGCCGGCGAGGACGCCGGCCTGGATGGCGGCGCCGAGGGCGACGGCTTCGTCGGGGTTGACGTTGCGGTTGGGTTCTTTGCCGAAAAGCTGCTTGACTTTTTCTTGGACGGCGGGCATCCGGGACATTCCGCCGACCATAATGACTTCGTCAATCTGGCTGGCGGGGAGGCCGGAGTCGGCTATGGCCTGCTGGCAGGGCCCGGCGGTGCGCTCGATGAGCCGGGTTACGAGTTGCTCGAAGCGGCCGCGGGTGAGGGATTTGACTAGGTGCTGGGGGCCGCTGGCGTCGGCGGTGATGAAGGGGAGGTTGATTTCGGTTTCGACTACGCTGGAGAGCTCGACTTTGGCCCGCTCGGCGGCGTCGCGCAGGCGCTGGAGGGCCATGCGGTCGCCGGAGAGGTCAATGCCGGTTTCGCGGCGGAATTCGGTAATGAGCCAGTCTAGGATGGCTTGGTCGAAGTCGTCGCCGCCTAGGAAGGTGTCGCCGTTGGTGGATTTGACCTCGAACACGCCGTCGCCCATTTGGAGGATGGTGATGTCGAAGGTGCCGCCGCCTAGGTCGAAGACGGCGATGTTGGCGTCGGCGCGGGTTTTGTCTAGGCCGTAGGCTAGGGAGGAGGCGGTGGGTTCGTTGATGATGCGCAGGACTTCGAGGCCGGCGATGGTTCCGGCGTCTTTGGTGGCTTGGCGCTGGGAGTCGTTGAAGTAGGCGGGGACGGTGATGACGGCCTGGCTGATGCGCTCGCCGAGTTTGGCTTCGGCGTCCTGCTTGATTTTGGCTAGGACGAAGGAGGAGATTTGGGGGGGGGCGTAGTTTTCCTCGCCCATTTTGACGTGGGCGTCGCCGTTGGCGGCGCGGACTACTTGGTAGGGGAGCTTGGCGGTGGCGCCCTGGACTTCGGAGTCGTCGAAGCGGCGGCCCATCAGGCGTTTGACGGAGAAGAGGGTGTTTTCGGGGTTGGTGACGGCCTGGCGCTTGGCGACCTGGCCGACGTAGCGCTCGCCGGTGCGGGTGTTGAGGGCGACGACGGAGGGGGTTAGGCGGGCGCCTTCGGCGTTTTCGACGACGCCTGGTTCGCCGGCTTCGATGACGGCGGCGACTGAGTTGGTGGTTCCTAGGTCTATGCCCAATACTTTAGGCATTACTTTTCTCCTTATAGAGTGATGTCGCTTTTGTTGTGATTTGGTATGGGTGTTCCGGTTAGCGGGCGACGATTACTTGGGCGGGCTGGATTACCCGGTCGGGCAGGCGGTAGCCGGGGCGGATGACTTGGGCGATGTGTCCGGGCGGGTAATCGGGGGTTTCGATGCTGCCTTGGGCTTCGTGTTCCATTGGGTCGAACAGGGTTCCGGGGGCGGCGTCTATTGGGGTGACGCCTTCGGATTTCAGGCCGTCGGCGAACTGTCGGCTGACCAGCTTTACGCCTTGCCCCAAGGGGTCGCTGTCGGGGATGTGGGCGGAGGCTAGGGCCAGGGATTCTAGGGCGGGCAGGATGGCGCGGACCATTCCGGCTTTGGCGGAATTGACGGCGCTGATTCGTTCTTCGGAGGCCCGGCGGCGGACGGTTTGCAACTCGGCTTCCTTGTATTGGACTTCGTTGCGGAATTTGTCGGCGTCGGACAGGGCGGCTTCCAATTGTTCGGTCAAGGCAACCACTTTCAGCTCCGGGGACAGCGGGCCGGTGCCGGCGGCTTCGCCGTTGCCGCAGGGGGTTTCACCGGCGGGGCTGGGATGGGTTTCTTCGGCGGGTTCTTGGTTTTGTGCTTCAGACATCAATTTTATTTCCTGTGGGAGTTTCCGGGTGGCGCCGGGGTTGTTAGCCAAGGCGAGATTCTTCGCTTTGCTCAGAATGACAGCGCTTTGCTCAGAATGACAGCCTGCGGAAGTTTCCGGGTGGGGCCGGGGATGCTAGGGGTCAACCGGGAGGTTTAGGCTTCGGAGCAACAGGGTCAGCTCTTGGGACACTTGTTCTCCGGCTTCGGGGCCGAGGCGGGCGGCGAGGCGCTGTTGCATGGTGAGCAGGTTTTGGACTGCGGCTAGGGCGAATTCGACACCGGCTAGGTTCAGGCCCATTTCGTCGGAGAGGTGGCGGATTAGGCGGAGTTTTCGGATGTCTTCGGCGGAGTAGAGGCGGAGCATTCCTAGGGTTCTGCCGGGGCGGATGAGGCCGAGGCGCTCGTACTTGCGGAGGGTTTGGGGGTGCATATCGAGTATTCGGGCGGCTACGCTGATGATGTATACGCCTTCGACTTGCATCACAGGGTCGTCGTTGTTGCCGGGGGTTTCCGGGCCGGGGGTTTCCGGCGGGTTGGGGGCGGTGTTGGGGCGGGCCGCCGGGGACAGGGACGTGTCCGCCGGACGCGACGGTGGTTCGTGGGCCGGGGTGGGGGGTGATTCCGTCTGCTGCCGGGTTTGGACGCGCCGCGGCTGAGTCATATTGCAGTTCTCCCGGGAAGTATTGACCTGTGCTGATTCGTATGATAAGGTTTGATACAAGTTGTGTCAAGGGATGTGTAGCAGGGCAGATTAAGAATCCAAGGGGAACGCGCCGCCGTATGGTGATTTAAGCCGGTAGGGGCGGCGCGTCCAAGCAGGGGCCAGCAACTTGGGGCGGCCCGTCCGCCGCGCCGGAATTAGCGGGCGCCCGCGCAGGGAGAGGAGGTGCCAGATGATTTACTTTAACGCTTGCCCGAAGTGCCACGGGGATTTGACGATGGGGCAGGACAGCTACGGTAGCTTCGTGAGCTGCTTGCAGTGCGGCTTCATGCGCGACATTGAGACCAAGCCTACGGTGGGGGTCAAGGCTCCGGTGGGGGGGAAGGCCCCGGTGGCGGCGCCGCTGTGGTACTCCGCCGATGAGGAGCAGTTGGCTAAGGCGGCGTAGGGGGACGGGGGGGTGTTGTTTGCGCTTGGGGAGAGGGGGCGGCCGGTTGGCCGCCCCCTTTGTTTTTTGGGGGGGGTGTTGTTTTTGGGTTCCCGGGTCTTGCTGCTCAGGGTGGGATTCTTCGCTTTGCTCGGAATGGCGGGGGGCCGGTTTGGGGAATGGCGGGTGGGCGGTGCAAGTTGCTCATGGATTGTTTAATTTGCTTGGGGGGGACGCCCCCACCCTAACCCTCCCCCGGAGGGGGAGGGGATTTTGCGGTTTTCTCAATGGGGGAGGTCTTGCTGCTCAGGGTGGGATTCTTCGCTTTGCTCAGAATGACAGTGGGGTTGCTCGGAGTGACAGGGCTTTGCTCGGAATGACAGTGGGGCGGTTTGGGGAGTGGTGGGCGGGCGGTGCAAGTTGCTCATGGATTGTTTAATTTGCTTGGGGGGGACGCCCCCACCCTAACCCTCCCCCGGAGGGGGAGGGGATTTTGCGGTTTTCTCAATGGGGGAGGTCTTGCTAACCAGGGTGGGATTCTTCGCTTTGCTCAGAATGACAGTGGGGTTGCTCGGAGTGGCAGGGCTTTGCTCGGAATGGCGGGCGGCAGGTTTGGGAATGGCGGGCGGGCGGTGCAAGTTGCTCACGGATTGTTTAATTTGCTTGGGGGGGACGCCCCCACCCTAACCCTCCCCCGGAGGGGGAGGGGATTTTGTGGTTTTCTTTAAGTGTAGGGTCTTGCTGCTCAGGGTGGGATTCTTCGCTTTGCTCGGAGTGACAGGGCTTTGCTCGGAATGGCGGGCTGGCGGATGGCCGCCCCTTTACTTTTGGGTGGGCTGTTTCTGCGTTCCGGGTCTGCTGCTCAGGGTGGGATTCTTCGCTTTGCTCAGAATGACAGTGGGCCGGTTAGGGAATGGCGGGGCTTTGCTTGGAATGGCGGGGGGCGGTTTGGGGAATGGCGGGCGGCAGGTTTGGGGAATGGCGGGCGGGCGGTGCAAGTTGCTCATGGATTGTTTAACTTGCTTGGGGGGGACGCCCCCACCCTAACCCTCCCCCGGAGGGGGAGGGGATTTTGTGGTTTTCTGTGGAGGGGGTTAGCGGGATAGTTCGGGCCAGAAGCGTTCTTCTTTCCAGGGGTCGCCGTTGTTGTGGTAGCCGCGCTGTTCCCAGAAGCCGGGGGCGTCTTGGGGCATTAGTTCGATGCTGCTGACCCATTTGGCGCTTTTCCAGCCGTAGAGGCTGGGGACGATTAGGCGGAGGGGCCAGCCGTGGCTTTTGCCGATGGGCTGGCCGCCTTGTTTGTGGGCCAGGAATCCTTCGGACAGGGCTATTTCTAGGGGGAGGTTGGTGGAATAGCCGCCGTAGCAGTGGGCCATTAGGAACCGGGCTTCGGGTTGTATGCGGGCGGGGGTTATGAGGTCGGACAGGGCTACGCCTTCCCAGGTTTGGTCTAGAGCGCTCCATTGGGTTACGCAGTGAAAGTCGGCGTCGAGGGTGCGCCAGGGGAGGGCGGCGAATTGTTGCCAGTCGAGGAGGATTTCCTGCTCTACTAGGCCGAAGACCCGTATTTTCCAGTGGTCTATTTTGATTTTTGGCTCCGGGCCGTAGGTAAGGACGGGGAATTTGGTGGTTACGAATTGGCCGGGGGGAACCCGGTCGCCCATACCTTGGTCGGGGGCTGTTTTTATCTGGTCGGGACGCTTCACGCGCCACCTCCTGGGTAGTTGGAGTTTCATAGGGGTTGGTTGCACCTCGGCAGGTGGGGTTTTTGCTGTGGGGGTTTCCGGTTCCCGCTTTTGCGGGAATGACGGGGTTGGTTGGGATTATGGGATTGGCGGGATGACGGTTTGGTTGGGATGGTGTCGGTCTGAGCTAAGGGAAGGTTCTCACTGCCCAAGGTGGGATTCTTCGCTTTGCTCAGAATGACAGGGCTTTGCTTAGAGTGACAGACTTTGGGAAGGGTCTCACTGCCCAAGGTGGGATTCTTCGCTTTGCTCAGAATGACAGGGCTTTGCTTAGAATGACAGGCTTTGGTAAGGGTCTCACTGCCCAAGGTGGGGTTCTTCGCTTTGCTCAGAATGACAGGGCTTTGCTTAGAATGACAGGCTTTGGTAAGGGTCTCACTGCCCAAGGTGGGGTTCTTCGCTTTGCTCAGAATGACAGGGCTTTGCTTAGAGTGACAGGGCTTTGCTCAGAATGACAGACTTTGGGAAGGTTCTCACTGCCCAAGGTGGGATTCTTCGCTTTGCTCAGAATGACAGGGCTTTGCTTAGAGTGACAGGGCTTTGCTTAGAGTGACAGGCTTTGCTCAGAGTGACGGGGATTTTAGGGGGTTACTCTGACTTTGCCGGGGGTTCCGGGGGTTGTGGCGCCTATTATGGCGCGGGTGGTTACGCTGCGGGATTCTAGGGCGGTTAGGAGTTGGGGTAGTTTGGGTTGGGGTACGGAGATTAGCAGGCCGCCGGAGGTTTGGGCGTCGCATAGGAGCAGGCGGCCGTCGTCGTTTATGGCGCTGTCCCAGTCTACGGAACTTGCTACGCCGGCCTGGTTGCGGTGGGTGCCGCCGGGGGCTATGCCTTGGGCCAGCAGTTGGTTGACGCCGGGGAGTAGGGGGACTTGGCTTAGGCTTACTTGGGCGCTTAGGCCGCTGGCGCGGAGCATTGAGGTTAGGTGTCCCATTAGGCCGAATCCGGTTATGTCGGTGCAGGCGTTGACGCCTACTTCCATCATTGCTTCGGATGCGTCGCGGTTGAGGGTTGCCATAGCGGTTACGGCGGCGGCTACGGAGCCGGGGGGGGCGACGCCGGCCTTGCCGCCGGTGGTGATGATGCCGGTGCCGATGGGCTTGGTCAGGACTAGGGCGTCGCCGGGCTGGGCGCCGGCGTTGGATACTTGGCGGCCGGGTTCTATTAGGCCGACTACGGACAGGCCGTATTTGGGTTCGTTGTCGTCTACGGTGTGGCCGCCTACGATTAGGCAGTTGGCTTCGGCGGCTTTGTCGTAGCCGCCGCGCAGGACGTCGCCTAGCATTTCGGCGGCTAGGGCGGCGGGGAAGCCGACGACGTTTAGGGCGAGCAGGGGGCGGCCGCCCATAGCGTAGACGTCGCTTAGGGAGTTGGCGGCGGCCACGGCGCCGAATTCGTAGGGGTCGTCGGTTATGGGGGTGAAGAAGTCTACGGTGACGACTAGGGCGGTGCGGTCGTCGAGCTTGTAGACGGCGGCGTCGTCGCCGGTTGCCGACCCGATCAGCAGGGACGGGTGGGTTACTGTGGGGAGTTTGCTTAGGACCTGAACTAGGTCCTGCTGGCTTAGCTTGGCGGCTCAACCGGCGCAGTGGGAGAGGTCGGTTAAGCGAACCGGGGCGTTTACCATTGGGGCGGGCCTCCTGGTGGGGTGGTGGTTGGATGCTGGGGGGTATTATAGCGCAGCGGGGGCGGGTTTGCTTGGGGGGGTGCGTATTGACCTGATATGATAACCTTTCCAAATCCCCTATCACTATTTAAGGAGTCGCCCGGTTTGGGTTTTCGGGGTAAGCTGGCAATCTTTCTGGTCGTCGCTGCGGTGTTTGCTTGGCCCGGATATGTGGCGGTGATTTCAGTGGTTGCCCCATCAGCGCCAACGCAGCAGGGGCAGGCAATCGAGCCGACACAACCCGCCGTTAGCCCAACGCACGCGCCTGCCGCGCCGCCAACGGTAAAGGCAACGCTACAGCGCACGGCAAGGGTAGCCGCGCCGCCAACAGCGACGGCAGAACCTGTCGTTAGTTTAACGTCTGAACCTGCCACACCGCCGACGGCAACGCCTGCCCTTGCTCCTACACCAATACCAATAGCAATGCCCACGATAACGCCCACAGCGGCGCCTACGCTAAGGCCCACGCCCACGCCAAGACTCACGCCTAAGCCTACGCCCACTCCTGCCCCGGCGCCTACTGTAAGCCAGGCTAGAATGTTAATGCTGTCGCTGATTAACGATGCTCGCGCCGATGCCGGATTGCGGGCAGTGGAGCTGGGTCAGAATCCGGCTACTCAAATTCACGCTGATGTGTCTCTGGAAAACTGCTTTCATTCTCATTGGGGAATGGATGGCTTGAAGCCATATATGCGGTACAGCTTAGCCGGCGGGTATCAGTCAAATTCGGAAAACTCGACTGGATTAAATTACTGCATCAAGGCATCGGACGGCTACAGGATTATATCAAACATTTCCAGCAAAGTCAGAGAGGCAATGCGTGGGTTTATGAGCAACCCCGGCAATAGGGAAACTATCTTGGATCCTGCTCATAGAAAAGTGAACATAGGCTTGGCGTGGGATAAATACAACTTTGTGGCTTATCAGCTATTTGAAGGGGATTATGTGGAGTATACAGTGTTGCCCGAAATTGACGGCGGTAAGCTGTCGCTGGCGGGCAAAGTGAAAAACGAGGCCACATTCGGCGAAGGTGAATTCAACCCCATTGGTGTTCACTATGATCCCCCGCCCGGCGAGCTTACGCGGGGGCAACTGTCAAGGACGTACTGCCAGCCTCTAGGCGAGCCTGTGGTTTTCCTGCAAAAACCGCCGCCGCCAGGCAGTTTCTATCTGACTAACCATAGCCAAACAACACAGGATGATAGTTGTCCTGACCCCTATGACATATCCCCCGACGCTCCCGCTCCAAATTCCCTTGACCAATCGTATCAGTTTTGGCGGGAAGCCCAACGTCCAGGCCAACTTATTACGGTTTCTTTCCTCAGAGTTCCGGGGATAACAGTGTCAAAATGGCAGGTAAGCGGCGACCAGTTCTCTGTTGAAGCCGACTTGAGTGACGTGTTGGCGAGGCACGGGGCAGGCGTGTACACAGTGTTGCTTTGGGGGCTGCTGGACGGAAAGACAGCAGTAATTTCGCAATACTCCATTTTCCACGACATAACCCCGCCAGCAGGTTACGACGCACAATAATCTCAGGAGGCGCAGATATGCCCTTGAAAGTTCCGAACTATGGGGAGTGGGAGGGCGACCGGAGAGGCTACCATCCCCCGGCGTGTACTTGCTACAGTTGCAACGAGGCGAAAGGGCGTGAACAGGGAAATCAGCCCCAGGCCGGGGTCGGCCCAGCCGAGGAGGCTGTCAGTCAGGCAGAGGCAGTGGTGCGACAGGCTGCGTCGGCGCCAGCGTATTCTGCGCCGGCCCGGACGGCTGCGTCCAAGACCGCCGGAACGCAGACGGCGCGGCGCCCGTTCCGCGCGGCGCGGCTCATTGTGGGCGCTGCGCTGCGGTATGCCATAGTCATACACGCCGTCACCATTGCCGGGCTGGTAGTCTACGCCATCGTTCAGGGTGGTACGGACGGCGTTGCCCCGGCGTTGTCCACCGCTTGGGACGCCTACGCCGGGGCTTGGGCGTCGGCCATTCAAGCGGTTGGGGGATAGCGGCGCGGTGATGGAATAGCCGTTCATTTCGCGTTTCGGCAAGGGAAAACCGATGCCGTGGCGGGGGTAAGTGGCGGGATTGTTGGGGGAGTGGTAGAGTGGCGGGTGAATCGTAATGACGGGGCAGGGGCTTTTTTATGCGGGGCTTTATTGCCAATTATAAGAGTGTGGTTAATACGGTGGAGCGCCGGCAGGTGCTGATGGCTATGACCGGGGGGCAGTTGCTGGTGCAGCTTTCCAGTCTGCCGGTTACGCTGGCACTGCCGAGCATCGCCCGCGATTTTGGCTATTCCGTTGACGAGGCGGCCTGGATCGTTATTGCTAATCTGCTGGTGCTGGGCAGTACGGTGTTTCTAGGGGCGCGGCTGGGCGACCGATTTGGGCATCCGAGGATGTTTTTTATTGGCACTATCATTATCACCGTGGGGGCGGTGGGGATTGTGGCGGCGCAGGATCTTACGCAGGTTATTGCGCTGCGGGGGTTGCAGGGGTTCGGGGCGGGGCTGATACACGGGAACGGCAACGCGATGCTGGCATTCGCTTTTCCGGCGCAGGAGCGGGGGCGGGCCTACGCTTTTCCTATCACCGGGTCGCGGGTGGGGACGTTTATCGGGGTGGCGTTTTTCGGAATCCTGTTGCAGTTCGCCAACTGGGACTCTTTCGCCGGGTGGCGGTTGGTGTTCCTGAGTATGTTGCCCATCGGGTTGCTGGTTATCAAGTCGTGCTTGCCGGTGGTGCGGCGCAACAGCGAGGCGGTGGTTGATAGGGAAAACTCGATAGACTACTTGGGGGCGATTCTGCTGGTGGCGGTGTCGGCGGTGTTCATCCTGTCGGGCAGCCATCTGCACGGGGGCGAGGAGTCGTATACGTCGAGCGACGCTTTGACCTACCATTTGCCGATGCATGGGCTGACCGTTGCGTTGCTGGTGGTGTTCATCTTTGTGGAGCGGCGGGTTTCGCATCCGTTTGTGGAGTTTCAGCACTTCCGGCAGAAGTATTTTACGCTGGCGATAATTTCCAACTCGATGTTTCATCTTTCGATGATGGCGACGATGATTCTGGTGCCGATAATGATTGAGGAGGGGTTGGGCAAGGCGCCGATATTCGTTACGGCGGTGTTGCTGCCGCACCAGTCATTCGGCATCTGGCTGCCGGCGCTGGCGGGGTTCATCCATGACAAGTTCAATCCGCGGTTGCTGCGGACGGGCTGTATGCTGTCGATCGCTTCGGGGTTTGTGCTGCTGGCGATGTTTGCGGGGACGGCGCCTTTCTGGGTGCTGCCTTTCCTGCTGTTCCCTATTTCGGTGGGAACCAACATATTCAACACGGTGAACAACGCTACGGTGATGAGTACGCTGCCGACGGAGAATCGGGGTTTTGCTTCGGGGATGCTGGAGACTACGCGGGATATGGGCCATGCTACGGGGGCGACGATATCGTCGTTTATTGTGGCGCTGATTGTTCCGGCGGGCATTGGGTTGATGCTGCCGCAGGAGTCGCAGGCGCTGCATTTGGAGGGCTTTCAGGTTTCGGCGCTGGCGGTGGTGGGGATAATGACGGCGGGGGCGATAGTTGCGGCTTTTCACCGGCCTTACCGGCCGCCTGCGGCGCCGTCGGGTGGGCCGCAGGCGCAGCCGGGGGCGGCGGCGGCGGATTAGGGGGGATGACGGCGCGGCGTTGAAAAGGGGGGGCGTGCCGGGCTATATTGGGGTATGGGCTGGCTTGTGACGCCAGCGATGGGGAGAATGATGAGTACCGAAACTTGGGGCGTGATTGCGGCCTTTGCTGGGGCGTGGGTCACGTTATTGGCGTTAGGGGCTGGGGCGTTTTTCTGGCTGATGTCGGCTGTTCGGGAAAACGGGCGGGAATTTCGCGGGGAACTGCGCGAACTGCGGTCGGACATTCGGGCGGAAAGTCAGGAACGGCGGGCTGATACGCAGCGGTTTTTTGACGCTTTATACCGGCACCGTCACGACCGCGGCGGCACTATTATGCCCGGAGGGGAGGATGACTGACGGCCTCAAAGGGCGACAAGGGGGAAATTTCGCAATTTTCTTGTGGATACGACGCCGCGTTGAAAAGGGCGGCGTATCGGGCTATATTGGGGTTATAGGGGTATGGGTTGGCGTGTCGGCCAGCGCGAGGTGAATGATGAGCGCCGAGGTTTGGGGCGTGATTGCGGCATTTGCTGGTGCGTGGGTTGCGCTATTGGCAGTAGGCGCCGCTGCGTTTTTCTGGTTGCTGTCGGCTATTCAGAAAAGCAGTCAAGAAGTGCGGGAGGAATTTCGCGGGGAACTGCGCGAACTGCGGTCAGAAATCCGGGCGGAAAGCCAGGAACGGCGGGCTGATACGCAGCGGTTTTTTGACGCTTTATACCGGCACCGGCACGACCCCGGCGGCACTATTATGCCCGGAGGGGAGGATGACTGATGGGCCGAAAGGCGGCGAGGGTATGGGGAGTTATGGTTATGGGCGGGTTTAATGGCCCGCCCATACGTTTGGGGCCGGGGTTCCTTGTCTATGGAGGGGATGGGAATTGCGGGATTTTCTCGCTGATACAGCGCCGCGTTGAAAAGGGCGGCGTATCGGGCTATATTGGGGTATGGGCTGGCTTGTCGGTCAGCGCGAGGTTAATTATGAGTGCTGAAACTTGGGGCGTGATCGCGGCATTTGCTGGGGCGTGGGTCACGTTATTGGCGTTAGGGGCTGGGGCGTTTTTCTGGCTGATGTCGGCTGTTCGGGAAAACGGGCGGGAGTTTCGAGAGGAAATTCGTGAGACGCGGGTGGAAACCCGCGAACTGCGGAAAGAACTTATAGAAGCAATCAAGGCGGAAGGCCAGGAGCGGCGGGCCGATATGCAGCGGCTTTTTGACGCCTGGCACCGTCATCGTCACGACCTTGTGGGCGCGGCTTATCTGCCCGGGGAGGATGATTGACGGCCTGATGATGGCGGGGTTCCGGGATAGGAGAACTATGGGCGGGTTAGTGGCCCGCCCATACGTTTGAGTCCGGGGTTCCCCCACCCTATCCTCTCCCTGAAGGGAGGGGAATTTGGAACACTCTCCATAGAATAGAGAGGAGGGGTTGGGCTAGAGGTTGAGCATTATGAACCGGCCGGTTTCGGCTTGGTAGTAGTAGGTTTTGCCGTCGGCGATTTTCACTCCCACTAGGGAGTAGGCGATGTGGGATTCTTGGTAATGCTCTAGGATGCGGACGTTGCGCCAGTCGGCGTCGCCCATTGTTGACATTACCTGCTCCAGTTCGAGTTTGGCTTTGTCGGTTGCCATCGCTGCTCCCTGCGGGGTGATTGGGGGTTGGGGGCGGGTTAGCCTTCGCGGACGTACTTGTCGATGGCGTCGGGGACGCCGGCTAGGTAGATGTCGCCGCGGGAGTCGATCCAGCTTCCGTGGCCGGAGCCGCGGCAGTCGAAGCGGGCCAGCACGCCGCCTGTGGGGTCGAGGACGCTGATGCGGGCGGAGCTGCCGTCTACTTGGCCCTCGCTGACTAGGAAGTTGCCCTCGGAGTCGCGGGATATGTCCATCGGCCTTTGGATGTCGTTCCAGATTTCGATGAATTCGCCGTTGAGGGTGAACAACTGGATGCGGTGGTTTTCGCGGTCGCAGACGATTATGCGGTCGCCGTCAATAATCAGGCTGTGGGGCAGGTGGAAGTGGTTGGGTTCGGCTTTGCCCGGCTCGCCCCAGGACTGGATCAGCTCGCCCTCGCCAGTGAAGCGGTGAACGCGGGAGTTGCGGTAGCCGTCGGCTACGTACAGCTCGCCGGAGGGGGATGGCACCAGTTCGGCGGGGTAGTTGAAGGGCCCGGCGGCGCGGGGAACTAGGTCGCCGGGGTTTTCGCAGCCGGTGTCGGAGTGGCGCCCGTGGCGGCCCAGCATCTGGACGGGCTTGCCGTCCAGGGTGTAGACGAGGCAGACGGAGCTGTCGCGGTCGGTGACGTAGACCACATCGTCCTCGATGTAGAAGCCGTGGGCGAAGACGAAGGAGCCGTTGCCCCAAGAGTCCAGCAGGTTGCCGTCGCGGTCGAAAATCAGGACGGGCGGCTCTTTGCGCTGGAAGGCGTAGACGCGGTCTTGGGAGTCGGTGGCGATGGCGCTGACCATAGCGAAGGATTCGCCTTCGGGGAGTTTGGCCCAGTTTTCCTGGGGGGTGTAGGTGTAGCGGCCGGAGCCTAGGGTGGTCATAGGGGGCCTCCTGAATCTGGAATTTGGCGGGGTTCGGCGCAAGGGGCTACGGCTGGGTTAGGTCGGGGGGCGGTTCGTCGAAGGGTTCGCCGCGTTCTTGGGCTGCCAGCCGGCGGCGGTTCCATTCCGCCACCTTGCGGTTGGCTTCGGCGCGGGTTTCGGCTATTCGCTTTTCGGACTGGGCGCGTTCCTCGGCGCGGCCGCGGGCCATGATTCGTTCCTCGGCGGGTTTGAGCAGGCGGATTTTGAGGTAGTTGGAGATAATCATAGTGATTCTCTGCTGGCGGCCTAAGCGAAGGGGACGGTCTTGCTGCCCCAAGGCGGGGTTCTTCGCTTTGCTCAGAATGACAGACATTTGCTCAGAATGACAGGCGGCGGAAGTAAATTGGCAATTTTTCGGCTACGGCTGGGTCAGGTCGGGGGGCGGTTCGTCGAAGGGTTCGCCGCGTTCTTGGGCTGCCAGCCGGCGGCGGTTCCATTCCGCCACCTTGCGGTTGGCTTCGGCGCGGGCTTGGGCGTGGGCTTCGGCGCGGGCTTGGGCTATTCGCTTTTCGGACTGGGCGCGTTCCTCGGCGCGGCCGCGGGCCATGATTCGTTCCTCGGCGGGTTTGAGCAGGCGGATTTTGAGGTAGTTGGAGATAATCATAGTGATTCTCAGCCCCTCGGTGAAGGTGAAGGCGGTTATGGCGGCGCGGATGCCGATGGCCGACGTGTCCGGGATGACGGCCCTGATGTGGGCGTGGATGTTTTCTCCGGGGCCGTAGCGGATTTCGTGCCATACGGCGTAGCCCACCCCGGTTGCGTCCAACAGGGCGAACAGGGTGAAGTATAACACCCAAAACCCGGCGGGTACGCTCCAGAGAGATTCCCGCGGTTCTGCGGGCGGCGGCGTTTCTTGGCTCATGGGGTCACATTATGGGGCTTCGGGTTGGTAGTTCCAACTGTCGGCGGTTAGTTTAGGGCGGCCGGCAGGTGGGGCGCCCGCGGCTAGGTTCGGAGTTGGCGGCGGACGATGGTTGCTGTCGGTTGCTCCTCGCGTTGGGTCTGCGCTTTGGGGTTCTTCGCTTTGCTCAGAATGACAGACGGCTTGCTCGTAATGGTGGATGGCGGGGGTGGGTTTGCGATTTTTCGTTGATGTTGGGGCGTATTCGCGGGGGCGCACGGCTGTGCGCCCCTACGGGGGACGGGTGGGGGTATGGCGGGGCTTGGTGGGGATGGGGGTAAATTCAGGGTGCGCTATGGTTCTTTGATGTTGTAGGTTTCCTGGGTTTCCAGTAGTTGGTGGCGGGCGGGGTTGTGGGTGTTGCTGTGCGGGGGTTCGGGGTGGCGGCGGAGTTGGGTGGGGTGGCGGTAGGGCGTGGTGATTTCGCCGTTGTTATGCAGGCGGCTTTTGATGATGTCGCAATAGTAGGATTGCAGTTCGCAGGTCAGGAAGGTCAGCCCGAATTTCTGCGATTGCACTACTTCGGAGCCGCTGCCGCCGAACAGCACAAAGATAGTGTCGCCGGGAACCGTGCCGGATTTTATCAGCAGTTCGGACAGTCCTTCGGGAATCTGGCAGGGATGATTGGCTTTTTGGCGGGATACGTTTTTGACTAGATTGAAGTTCAGCCAGGAATAGGGCATCCGCCCGGCGTGGCCTTGCCGGATGCGCTCGCGGATGCGGCGGTCGGTGGGGTTCTGGTAGGGCTGGGCTACCTGTTCTTTGTAGAATTTGTTGCGTTTGGATTTAGTGGCGTGCAGAATAGAGCGGTGGGCGGTGGTGAACCGGCGGGATGAGTGGCCTACGTTGGTGTTGTATACCCACACGTATTCCTGAACATCCCAAGCGTGGTCGTCCAGGAATTTGACGCGCAAATGGGCGTTCTGTTTGGGATAGTTGATAAAATACAGGTTGCCGTCGTCGCGCAATATCCGCAGAGATTCGCGAGCGAGCTGGATGTACCAGTTGATATATTCGTCCCACGAGGATGTGAAGGTCTGGCCGTTGTAGCTTATGCCGATGTTGTAGTCGGGATCGCCGTAGACCATATCTACGCAGTTGTCGGGCAGTTCTTGGAGGATGGACATTACGTTGTCGTTGATTATTTGGTTTTTGTATTTTTCCGGTAATGGGTTCATCTAGGCACCAACGTGTATTATGGAAACGCTATCATTCGACAAACATTGAAGTAAAGCTGGCGAATTGTCAATTTTAGTAGCGCCAAACGCATTTCTGATTCTGCGCTCACTGTCTCAGGTAATATACCATACTTGCCGCTGATATGTGCGCTTGGCCGGGAGTGTTGGGGAAATTGCTGAATTTCTTTTTGGCGGCATTAGCTAAGGGGGTGGTTTTGCTGCTTTAAGGAGGGATTCTTCGCTTTGCTCAGAATGACAGGCGGATCGTTCAGAATGACGGGGGCTTGCTTGGGATGATGGTCGGCGGGGGTGGGTTTGCGGTTTTTTGTGGGTGTTCAGCCGTATTCGTGAGGGCGCACGGCTGTGCGCCCCTACGGGGGATGGGCTGGCCTGGCCTATGTGGAGGCGTGTTGGGAATGACGGCGTTTCTTTTGTTGGTTGGTTCAGCTATTTCTGCTAGGCCATTGCGAAATTTCTTTTTGGCGGCATTGGCTAAGGGGATGGTCTTGCTGCCCCAAGGCGGGATTCTTCGCTTTGCTCAGAATGACAGAGGGCTTGCTCAGAATGACAGAGGGCTTGCTTGGGATGGCAGGCGGGCGGAATGACAGACGGGGGGAGTAATTTTGCGATTGTCTCTGAAATTGCTCTTGGACTGGCTGACCTGCATAGGGAACGCCTCGGCCCGGATCCGCCGGGCCTGCTGGCTGACCTGTCGAGGGGACGCCCCCACCCTAACCCTCCCCCGGAGGGGGAGGGAATTTTGCAATTTTTCGGTGGGGGCCGACTTGGGTTAGTGGCGGGGGTTGTCCTGGGGTTGGGTTGGGAACATTGCTTGTAGGGGGGAGGTGGTGGTTATTATGTTGCGGTCTATGTGGGAGAGGGTGGGGCGGCCGCACATTCCCATGGTGGCGTCTAGTTCGTCGCGGAGCATTTCTAGGATGGCGCGGACGCCGTTTTCGCCGTCGGCGGCTAGGCCCCAGAATAGGGGGCGGCCGATGAGGACGGCGCGGGCGCCTAGGGCGATGGCTTTTACGATGTCGGTTCCGCGGCGGATGCCGCCGTCCATATAGACTTCGATGCGCCCGTCGGCGGCTTCGACGATTTCGGGGAGGGCTTCGATGGTGGTTAGGGTGGTGTCTAGGTAGCGGGCGCCGTGGTTGGACACGATGACGGCTTTGGCGCCGGCGTCGGCGGCGTGGCGTCCGTCCTCGCCGATCATAATGCCTTTGATGACTACGGGCAGGCGCTGGGCGGCGGCGAGCCAGTCTATATCGCTCCAAGTGGCGGCGGGGTCGCGGATGTCCATAACGCCGGCGGGGGCGTCGGCGGCGAAGCGCCAGGAGTGTTCGGTGAGGTCTATCTGGGAGTAGTTGGGGGAGGGTGCGCCGGTGTAGTTGTTGCGGATGTTGCGCTCGCGCTTGGGCTTGATTTTGGCGTCTACGGTGATGCAGAGGGCGGAGTAGCCGGCTTCTTCGGCGCGGCCGGCCATTTCGAGGGTGAGGGCGCGGTCTTTGAAGAGGTATTGCTGGAACCAGAGGGGGCCGGTGGCGGCGGCGGCGACGTCTTCGAGGGTGCGGGCGGCGTGGGAGCTGACGATCATCAGGGTTCCGGCGGCGCCGGCGGCGCGGGCGGTGGCGAGTTCGGCGTCGGGGTGGGCGGCTTCGTGGTTGCCGGCGGGGTCGAGCATAACGGGGAGGCTGATGGGCTGGCCGAGGACGGTGGTGGCGGTGTCGCGCTCGCTGATGTCGGTGAGCATTTTGGGGCGGAGCATGATGGAGTCGAGGACGGCGCGGGTGCGTCGGAGGGTGATTTCGTCGGTGGCGGCGCCGGCGATGAAGTCGTAGTGGCCTTTTTCGAGTTTTTGGCGGGCGATGTCTTCGTATTCGAAGATGTTTACGGGTTGTTGGGGCATTTTGTGGCCTCCCATGGGGGTGATGGGAGGAGTTTAGGGGTGGTTGGGTTGGGCGTCAAATGGGGTGGAGGTGGCCTGTTTGTCGGAGTTGAGCTACGAGCATCGTGGTTGTTCCGGCGTATTCGGCGGGCTGTTGGGTGATATATTCGGCGAAAGCCTGTCTTTCCGAAACCGGCAACGCCAACAAATCGGCAAGGAACTGCCTGGTCCATTGTAGACGGTAATACATCACGTCCAGCTTGTTCAGCCCCAAATCGTTAATAGTATGCCTTGCTCTTTGGAGAGCAGCCCCGGAAAGGCCGTTCATAGGGATAATCTCTCCGGTTTCCGCGTCGTAATCGAAATATCGCTCGGGGCGTTCCGCAACATCGTCGGCGCAAGGGTCTACATACCCGGGTTCCGGCCAGTTGTCTTTTTTGTTATCGGAGTTACAGCGGCGGCAACTGAAAATCCAGTTGGCCCAGGCGTAGGCCAACTGCGGGAAAAGGCTGAGGGGACGGAAATGGTCAATGGTTGGCGCGAGATCGCCAGCGAAATCGCATTGCCGCTCGCAGTACCAGCAGTTGTTGTTGCTGCTTTGGCCCAATGCCGGGCGGAATAGTGACCAGAGAAAATCGGTGGGGCGCTCACCTGCTCCGCTCTGAAAATAGTCAACCCAGCCCGGGGTATACTGCTGGGCGTATTGGGCGACATCGGTGGGTTCCGGCCCCCGGTCAATCCAGCGCACTTGCTACTCTCCGTCTTGCGACAGGTCGGGTTGCCGGGCGAGCAGGAACCGTTGCATCAGGTCGGCGTAGCGTTCCCGCTGGGCTTCTATGGGGCCGCCTTTGGACAGCAGGGACTGGTTTACTTGGCTGCGCAGCGTATTCAGTTCGTCCTCTTCCTCGGGCGTCAGGGTTTCCTTTTCGCGTAGCTGGCGCAGGCGGTTGGCCCGGTTAATGGTGAGCTGGTCGGTGGGGTCGTCTACGCCCATCATAGAGCGGAGGATTTCGTCGGCGGTCCAGCCGATGACGTCTTCGGTGTTGGTGGTGGCGGTTACTTTGCCGTTTTCGTCGCGGTTTAGGAGGTGGACTTGGCCGGCTTTCAGGCCGGCGACTACGAAGGGGGAGTGGGTGGTGGCGAATATCTGTAGGCCGGGGAAATGCTCCAGCAGGGCCGGGATGACGCGGCGCTGCCAGGTGGGGTGAAGGTGGTTTTCGATTTCGTCGATTAGGAGGATGGCGGGTTTTTGTTGCCAGTCTTTTTCAAATTGGTAATGATGAACCATCTTGAGCGCCAGCCACCTTATCCAGAGCAGCGTCCCTTCCGTGCCAGAGCTAAGGTGGCCGAGGTATATGGGCAAGGGTTCGTCATATTCGGCATAAACCGAAGCTGCCGGTTGCTCTTGGAAAGAAAGGTTGTCAAAATTTCGGGGATCGGTGGTATTTATCCCCATTAAGCGCAGGATGGTTATGTTACTGGGATCAGCGTGCTGGTGGTGCAAGTAGCGTAGCGCATCCGTTCCTGGAATATAATTGCGCGATTTTGCGTCTTGAATCACTTCGTCGCAAATGCGCTTGCTGCAAGCGTCCGCCAACTCTACCGCGTCCATCAGAGTGACCCGCGCATAGCGTGGAAGATCATCGCGTTTAGTACGCCAAAGTTCTTCCCCCAATAATTCAGAGGCGCACATAGTGCGGGAACCGCTGAAAGGCCCGGCCAAAACCTCGGCGGCCGTTTCGCCGTAGACGTCGGAGCTTTCTTGGTTAGATATACCAGGCAGATCTTCACGGACAGAGCCTATATGAATCGCAGGCAGATTTTTTGGATTGATAATAGGCGCAGACCTTGAGCCAACCCAATCTTCGCTGCCTGTCAAAAAATTCGCCAGCCGATTATCCCGTAAATTTTCGCTGACTATTTCATTGAATTCATCATCACTGTAAACGCCCAATCGGAGATGAGGCCGACCTTGCGAAATCGGCCTTTTGCTATTCTGCTCAGGGCCATTAAAGCAGTCTGCCAGCATCATTAGGATAGTGCTTTTCCCGGAGGCATTGGGGCCGATGAGTACGTTGACCTGCTCGTCGAATTTGAGCATAATCTGATCGGTGAATGGCGGCACCCCGCCTAAACTGATTCTCGTGACGTGCATATCAACATTCCCTTAGACAAATGCCCTGATTGCCTAAGCATAGGGACGGAAGGGGAATCTTGTCAAGGGGATTTTCGTAGCGCGGAGCATATTGGAGGTTTTCGATGGCTGATTACCAGAGGTTTGAGCTGGGGGATTTTGCGTTGCAGGGTGGGGCTACGCTTCGGGGGGCTTGGGTGGCTTACAAGACTTATGGGCGGCTTAGTGGGGGGCGGGATAATGTTGTGGTGTTTCCTACTTTTTTTGGGGGGCAGCATTATCAGAACGAGGCGATTATCGGGGCGGGGCAGGCTTTGGACCCGGAGCGGTACTTTATCGTGGTGCCTAATATGATGGGCAACGGGTTGTCGTCGTCGCCTTCCAATACGGCGATGCCTTATGACCGGGCGCGGTTTCCGTCGGTTAGTCTGTATGACAATGTGACGGCGCAGCGGCGGCTGGTGGGGGAGGCGCTGGGGGTGGAGCGGGTGGCGCTGGTGGTGGGGTGGTCTATGGGGGCGCAGCAGGCGTATCAGTGGGGGGCGCTGTATCCCGATCTGGTGGAGCGCATCGCGCCGATCTGCGGGTCGGCGCGAACCTCGCGGCACAATTTCGTGTTTTTGGAGGGGGTGAAGGCGGCTTTGACCGCCGATGACGCCTGGGCGGGGGGCTGGTACGAGCGGCCGCCCTACAAGGGGCTGCGGGCGATGGGGCGGGTGTATGCCGGGTGGGCGGTGTCGCAAGCCTTTTACAGGGAGGAGGTGTACCGGGACATCGGCTATTCGTCGCTGGAGGATTATTTGGTGGCCTTTTGGGAGGGCCGGCGGCTGGGGGCGGACGCCAATGATTTGCTGGCGATGATTGACACTTGGCAGCGGGCGGACATCAGCGCCAATCCGCGCTATAACGGGGATTTCGGGGCGGCGCTGGGGGCGATAACGGCGCGGGCGATGGTGATGCCGGGGCGCACCGACCTGTATTTTCCGCCGGAGGACAACGCGGCGGAGGTGGCGCGGATGCCTAATGCGGAGCTGCGGCCGATCGAGTCGATCTGGGGGCATCTGGCCGGGGGGCCGGGGTTTAACGGGGCGGATGCGGCGTTTGTGGACGCGGGGCTGCGGGAGCTGCTGGCTTGGGGGCGGTGATTCTTGCCTTTGCCGCCCGTTGTTCCGCGTTGTACTGAAACCCCTTGACACGCTATCCGATTGGGTGTAGGGTTGCCACTAGTACAACGCAGAACAACGGAAGGATTAAAAAATGCCCATCAAAAATTACATAGCGAGCAAGACCAAATCGAACCGGCCGGGCTGGAGCGTCACGTTCAGCCACCCTGCCCGCAGTGACGCCCTCGGCAGGGTGGGGCTGAAGGTGCGGCGGGGGCTTGGCACTGCGGACGCCACCGAAGCCGACCTGCTGGTGTCCCAGCTTAACGAACTGTTGGCGGATCCCTCTTGGTGGAGCCTTAGCCGACTGCATGAGGCAGCCCAGAAATTCGACAGCGTGGTGGTATCGGCTTTTTTTGACGGCATCGAGTCTGGCAAGGTCAAGTCCAGGGACTTGCGGGAAGGGGTTATATCTTTGCCTACGCCGGAAGACGGATATGCGCGGGTGATGCTGGTCGGTTTAACCGGCGCCGGCAAGACTACCCTGTTGCGTCACCTCATCGGTTCCGACCACAAGCGCGACCGTTTCCCATCCACGTCAACGGCAAAGACCACAACGGCGGACATTGAGATAGTAACCGCCGATGCTCCTTTCAAGGCGGTGATCACCTTTATGTCCGAGCATGAGATTCGTTGCAGTGTTGACGAATGCTTGGAAGTGGCTTGCCAAGCGGTGGTTCGCGGATGGGATGATGCGAGAATCGCCAATGCCCTGCTGGAGCATCCCGAACAGCGTTTCCGTCTCTCCTATCCTTTGGGTTCTTGGCAGCAGGAGTTGCCGGGGCAAGAAGGGGAGTATCAGTCCGAAATAGACTACGATGACGAAGATGAAGAATCGGAAACGGAGCCGTTGGGGGATGACGAAACCATTGACGGTTCAGAAGTCGCCAAAAACAATGATCAATTGCGCGAATATGTTGTGCGCATCAAGGAAGTAGCAGAATCGGTAAGCGAGCAGGTTGCCCAGGATCGTGGCGAATTTCAAGATATGGAAAACGCCAATCAGCGACAGGATTGGCTGGAAGGTTTCACGGATGCCTTGTACGAAAACCAGGATTTCGCGCGGCTCTCCCTAGACATCATGGACGCCATTGGCGAAAGGTTTGATTTGGTTGCGTCCGGCGATTTTGAGCGCAGTGTGTCAAACTTGCCAACCCTTTGGTACTACGAAGAAAATGACCGAGATACTTTCTTGAAACAGGTTCGCTGGTTCAGCAGCAATCACGATCAGCAGTTCGGGCGGTTGCTCACACCGCTGGTTGACGGGATTCGAGTATCCGGCCCGTTTCAGCCATCCGACCCCGGTCTTTGGAGCGATGACCGCCGCCTAGTGTTGCTGGACGGTGAAGGGTTGGGCCATTCGGCCAAAGAGGCGACCAGCGTATCCACGAAAGTGACAGAAAAGTTTCCTGATGCGGATATGATTCTGCTGGTGGACACGGCCCAATCGCCGATGCAGGCCGCACCTCTGGAACTTCTGCGGTCGGTGGGCAGTAGCGGCCACGGTCATAAACTTGCCGTCGCTTTCACGCACTTTGACCAAGTAAAGGGGGACAACCTCCGCAGCTACGGCCAGAAACGGGATCATGTTCGCGGTTCAATCGGCAACGCCATCGCCAGCTTGCGCGATTCTTTGGGGGCGCCGGTTACTGAAATTCTGGAGCAACGCCTGGGCGACAGCGATTTTTACTTGGGCGGTCTAGACAAGCCTACAGGGAAAATTGCGAGTCGCTTTGTCAAGGGTATGGGGGCATTGTTGGAAAGGATGCAACAGTCGGCTGTATCCGCTGAACCGATCGACCTTGCGCCAATGTACAACGTCGCCCGGCTGGAACTGGCGTTGCGTGACGCGACCGACGGTTTCAAAAACCCTTGGCGCGGCCGGCTGGGCCTCAGCTACCACGAGGGCATTGGCAAGGAACACTGGGGGCGGGTTAAAGCACTGTGCCGACGCATCGCCAACTTGTGGTCTAACGAATACAATGACCTGCGTCCTGTTGCTGATCTGGTTCGGCAATTGCAAAACAGCATATCGCTGTGGCTGGATAGCCCTGCCGGATGGACCAGGCATCCAGAGAGTGAAGTAGAAAGCCAAGCCGCCATTAACGAAATACGCCGGAAGGTGTACGCTCGCATCCATAAATTGGCAGAGGAACGTTTGGTTGGTTCCCACATCCGTGGCTGGCGAACCGCTTTCGCGTTCAGCGGCAAAGGATCCAGCTACGAAAGGGCAAAGGAAATGGCCCGGATCTATGAGGCCGCCGCGCCGTCTATCACCTCGTTGATGGATGATACACAGGCGCAAGAATTTATGGCCCAAGTTTTTCAGGTTGTCAAAGAGGCCATTGAGGAATCCGGCGGTTCTTTGCAGGGCTTCTAAACCACACATTCTTTCCTGAACGCCCAAGTGATTATGGAACGGCGCGGTTTTGACAACAAGACTGCGCCGTTCCGTTGTCACCCTGAGCAGGGCGAAGGGTCTGGCCGCCCAAGGTGGGATTCTTCGCTTTGCTCAGAATGACAGGGGGGCAGAATGATAGGGAGGGCGGAATGGGCGGACGGAGTAGAATGGACGGACGGGGTAGAATGGCGGATGTAGTTTCGCAGCCGTCTCTTTAGCTGCCTTTTAGGAAGGCTGCTATGCCTGGCTGTTTCAGCACTTTTAGCAGACCGGCGTCTAGCAGAGGTTTGGCTGACTCCGGCTCTTCTTGGGCTAGGCGCTCTACTTCGGCCAGCCAGGTGGCGTCTTGGGCTTCGTATAGGCCGGATTGTTTGGCGCACTGGTTGGCGGGTTCCCATAGCTCTAGGCGGGACGCTTTTTCTTCAGTTGTGTATCTTGATTCTCGCTCGTCGTTGTCTTTTGGGCTTTCGAGCATTTGCCAGGGGAACAGTAGTTCGGGGTTGATTTTTTCGTGGCCTAATCTTTCTAGGCAGGATATGACGTCTTTCATTGCCGTGGCTACGGTTGTGTTTTCGGCAACGGCTGATTAGGTCTTGGGCCATATTTCAAATAGTCCGTTAAAATGCTTTTCCCATTTCTCATAGGATTTAGTGAAGCACTCTTGTTGGTGGCTTGATTCGGTTATGGCGTCGCATTGAATCGGGCCTTCCCGCGTAAAATAGTCGCTTACAGCGGCGAGCTCTTGCTTGCCGCAGGCGTGTTGCGCTTCTGGAGTGGTTAGTCCGTTACAAACGGACGTTACGTATTTTGATAATTCTTCGGCGCACCAGGATAGGTATTGGACTTCTTCCGGCGAGGAGCCAAACATATTGTATTCGCGGCATCCTGACAGCCCTGTCGGGTGCGGTGGGAATGTGATGGCCGCGGGGCTGTCTTGTTGGGGAGTAGGCAGAGTTGGGAACGGGGTTTCCGTGGGTTTTGGGGGGAATGTTGGTATGGGTGTTTCGGTGGGCTTGATAGGGATTGGGGTTGGCGTTGCTTTGTCTGGGATGGGCGTGGGTTTTGATTCGGGCGGCGTGGGTTTTGGTTTGGGCGAGGTAGGGGCGGATGTGGGCGTTGCCGGGACTGTAGGGGTTTCTTGTTGAGGCTGGGTTGCCGGGCCGCAGGCTAGGGCTGCTAGTGCTGCCAGCGACAGGATGGCGAGCATTATCGCAATTGCCCGGTGCGCCATTGGTTTAGTCTCCTTATTACGGCTGAAACGGGTATGGGGTGGTTGTCTGAATCAGGATTTGCAGGGTTAAGGGATTTTCGGGATTGGGGATGACAAGATTGTTCCCGTTCCGGCGAATCCTGGTTCAGACAATAGGGACGGGGCGCTGTTCCGTGAATGTACTTGGGGGTTAGTCGTCGGCGGGGGTGGGGGCGGGTTCTCGGGGTGGGGCTTCCGTTAGTTGGTAGAGGGTGGTGCGGGCGCGGATTTGCTCGTCCCAGCCGCGGGCGCGTAGGTCGATCATTAGGCCGTCGGGGCCTTTGTATTTGCGGTTGGCGCGGCTGCTGCCGGGGCATTCGGTGGCGCCGTTGTTTTCGGCGGTGGTTACGGCTTGGTCGAGGTCGTCTACGTAGAAGCCTATGTGGTGGACGCCTTTGACGGTGGAGGGGCCTTCGCCTAGGTTGGGGGCGTCGTCGGAGCCGATTTTGAGGATGGCGAAGTAGATGTAGCCGTCGGTGAGCCAGACGCCTTCGGCGCCGGTGTCGGTGGGGGCGCGGCGGAGTTCGTCGAGGCCGAATACGGTTTTGTACCAGTCGGCGGTGGCGGCCGGGTCGTCGGTGTGCAGGGCTATGTGCTTGATTCTTGGGGCCATTTTGTTGCTCCTGATGATGGTTTGGGGGACGGCGGTTTGGGGGATGGCGGGGTTAGATTTTGCCGACTAGGGATTTGAGGGCGTTGTAGGCGCGTTGGGCGGAGTCGGGTTCGTTGGGGATGTCGAATATGTTGGCGACGAAATCGGTGGCGCCGGCTTCGGCGAAGGATTCGAGTTGGCGTTGGAGGGATGTTTCGTTGCCGATTACGGCGACTTCGGCGGGGCTTTCGGCGCCTTCGATGTCCAGCACGCGGCGGTAGTTGACCAGTTGGCCGTAGCGTTCATAGGATTGGGCGGCTTTCAGGCGGCCGGCGGTTTCGTTGTCGGTGACTGCGGTGGGCAGGCCGACGCAGACGCGGGGGGCGGGGCGGCCGCGGCTGTCGGCGGCCCGGCGGATGCGGGGGGTGATGTGCTGGGCGACGGCGCGGGGGCCGGCCATCCAGGTTACGGTGCCGTCGGCCAGTTCGCCGGCCAGCCGCAGCATTTGGGGGGCCAGGGCCGAAATCAGCACCGGGCAGGGGGGACGTTCCAGGGCGGCCAGCTCGGCGTTTACCCGGTAGAAATCGCCTTGAAATTGCACTGCGCCCTGTTCCAGCAGCGGGCGCATTACCGACAGGTATTCGCGGGTGTGCTGGGCCGGGCTGGCGTAGGACAGGCCGAAGCCGTCCTCGATGCCGGGGCGGTGGGAGGGGCCGATGCCGAGGGTGAACCGCCCGCCGGATGCGGTGGCGGTGGTTAGGGCCTGCTGGGCCAGCACCGCCGGATGGCGGGGGTAGGTCGGCACTACGCCGACGCCGAGCTCAATGCGGGCGGTTTGCATTCCGGCTAGGGCCAGGGCGGTTAGGGCGTCGTAGCCGCGGGCGGATATGTGGGGAATCCAGAAGCTGTCGAACCCGTCATCCTCGGCCTGCTTGATGCGGGCTAGGAGGGAGTCTAGGGTCATCAGGTCGGCTACGGAGGCGCCTACGAAAACTCCGATACGCATTTTCGTTTCCTTTGGGGGGATTTTTTACGGGGGTTTTTAACGCAGAGGGCGCAGAGGGGGCGCAGAGGGAGCGGAGATTTTTTTGGTGGTTGCGGATTCTCTGCGTTCTCTGCGCGTTCTCTGCGTTGGAAACTTGGGTTGGCAGGATTACAGGTTCATTGCTTCTAGGCCGATGCGGGACAGGTCTTCGTCGGCTTGGCCGCTGGGGTAGCCGCCTACGCCGATGCCGCCTAGGATTACGCCGTCCTTGATGATTACTAGGCCGCCTTGGCCGTGGGTTAGGTTGGGGTCGCCCTGCTCGCTGATGCTGCGGCCCTGGCTGTGGAGGCGGCGGGCGTTTTCGCCGGAGTCTAGGCCCATCATTGCCGAGGTGTAGGCTTTGCGGGTGGCGTGGCGGCGGCTGAATATGCGGAGGTTGTCCATGGTCTGGTAGGCCAGCAGGTTGCCGGCGCTGTCTACGATAGCCATTGCCACGGGCTCATCGGGTTTTTGGGTCGCCGCGGTTATCATCGCGGCCATTGCGGCCTGAACTTGCGCCATAGTGGGGGCGGACATATTGTCTCCTCTTGGTTGTATTGGGTGGCAGGGGGATTATACATTGATTGGGGGCGATTGGCGGGTTTTCAACGCAGAGGGCGCAGAGGTTGCGCAGAGGGCGCAGAGATTGGGTCGGGATTAGGTTGACGGCTCCGAATTTTTGCGCTCTTGGCGTTATAGAATAGGGATAAGTAGGCTGTCTTAAGAGGAGATGAGGGATGACTATGCTGGATTCTTGGCTGGCTTTGACTGAGGAGGAGGCGATTGAGCCGGATATGCCGATTCTTGACCCGCATCATCACTTTTGGGAGCGGGCCGGGGACGTCTATCTGCTGGAGCAACTGCTGGCGGATACGGGCTCGGGGCATCGGGTGAATCAGACGGTTTTTGTGGAGTGCCGCTCGATGTACCGGGTAGAGGGGCCGCCGGAGATGCGGCCGGTGGGGGAGGTGGAGTTTGTGGAGGGTATCGCGGCGGCCAATGCGGCGGCGGGGGGCGCGACCGGGGTGGCCGCCGGAATCGTGGGCCACGCCGACTTGATGCTGGGCGACGCCGTTGCGCCGGTGCTGGAGGCTCTGGCCGAGGCGGGCAAGGGCCGGTTTAGGGGGATACGCTGCACGGCGGCTTGGGACGCCAGCCCGGAGATTACTACGGCTCGGGCCAATTCCGCCGGTATGCTGGCGGACGCCGGTTTTCGTCGGGGGCTGGCCTGCCTGGAGCGGATGGGGCTGGCTTTCGACGCCATTGTTTACCATCCGCAGTTGGCGGAGGTGGCGGATGTGGCGCGGGCTTTCCCGGGGCTTACTATCATACTGAACCATGTGGGGCGCCCTTTGGGCATCGGGCCTTATGCCGGGCGGCGCGAGGAGCTGATGCCGGAGTGGAGGCGGGGGATGGACGCGGTGGCGGAATGCCCTAATGTGGTGGTCAAGGTGGGCGGGCTGGGCAATCCTATCAGCGGCTTTGACTGGCACCAGCGGCCTTTTCCGCCGGGTTCGCGGGAGGTTGCGGCGGCGGGGGCGCCCTATTATCTGTACTGTATCGAAAGGTTCGGGGCGAACCGCTGTATGTTCGAGAGCAACTTTCCGGTTGATAGGCAGTCGTATTCCTATACGGTCTGCTGGAACGCTTTCAAGCGGTTGGCCCGCGACTTTTCGGCGACGGAGCAGGCCGACCTGTTCCATAACACGGCGGCGCGGGCTTACGGGCTGCCGGAGGTGTAGGGGGCTGTGGGGGGGGACGGGTTCGGGCGCAAGCCGTTGTTGCACGTTTAGGGGGAAGGCAAGGAGGTGGTGGCAACGACTGGGCTCGAACCAGTGACCTAGCGCTTATGAAGCGCCCGCTCTGCCGCTGAGCTACGTTGCCACCGAGGGGCCATCCGGCCAGCCGCCAGGATGTAACCCGGTAGATCAATGGTATCTGCGATGGGCGGTTGCTGTCAATTGCCCGTTGGGGGCGGCGGGGGCTAAAATAGGCATTGATGTTTGATTCAGGCCGTGATTCCCGGGAAGTGCTGGAATGGGCCGCCGCGCGATTGCGGGAGGCGGTGGCGGAGCTGGCGGTTGGGCTGCGCCCCTTTCCGCCGTTTTTGGGGATGGTTTCGGTGCAGGCCATCGAGCTGGAGCCGCCGCCGGATTCCGTGGCGGAGTGGGGGTGCGTGGTGGTGCTGCCGGACGGGGAAATCTGCGAGCTGGAGCTGGAGGTGATTCCCGGGCCGGCCGGGCCGGTTGATGTTGACCAGGTGGACAGGTACAAGCCGCTGGAGTTGTCGGCGGGGGACTATGTTCACTTTGCGGCGGCGGCGCTGCGGGCGATGGGGCGGGAGGTGGAGCGGCGGGGGTAGGGGGATTATTTCTTACGCTTTCCAAGCTGTGGTTGGGACAAGACGCTGTTCTAACGGGTCAACGGCTAAAAGGGCGGTTTCCAGCGCAACTACCCCCAAGAGGTTTGGTTCGTTCTCGCGTCCGAAGGTAACGGGCGTTATAAAAGTCTTGCCTTCGACGCGAATCAGTGTGTCGCATATTTCGTCGTTGATAATGCTTCCATCTGCCAGCCGGGCTGGTTCGCTTCTCTGGGGAGCGAGGCCCAAGCTCCTGAGCAGATTGCCTGGCACCGTTGTAAAGGTTGCGCCAGTATCCACCATTACTTCCACTGGGTGAAACTGCTCGCCGCGCATATCTCCTATTTCGATTGTCACGTAGGTTATTCCCATTTGAGTTTCCTCTCTTGGTCTACAGGTCAATTTCAAGCCGCACTCCCCGGGAACTACTGGACAGACCGCTGCTCTGCGGGCGGCAGGGGTAGGGCTGAAGTTGCGGGTTATGCGGCCTTTTCAGTATTGAATCACGCGAGTTGGGTGAAGCCGCTTCCTTACCGGGTCTACTACCAGCAAGGCGACTTCCAGTGCTACTACCCCCAATAGATTTGGCTGACCTTCACCCGCGAATATCACTGGGGTTGTAATTTGCTGGCCTCCCAGACGAATCAGGGTTTCGCCAACCTGTACTGTCGCTATGCGTCCATCAGCCAGCTCAGACTCAAGAGTCCGCTGAACCGGCACACCCAGGCTCCGTAGCAAACTGCCGGAAATCTGAGAGAAAGTGGCGCCGGTATCAACCGTTACCGACACAGGAACAAACCTTTCCCCTTGGGGATCGCCAACCTGAATGGTTACTATTACTGCGCCCATTATTTATTCCTCCGATTCGATGTTGATGTCGCCGCTGCGGCCGCCGCGCTTGCGGATTAGGCGGATGGCTTCGATGGTTATGGCGCGGTCTACGGCTTTGCACATATCGTACAGGGTTAGGGCGGCTACGGATACGGCGGTTAGGGCTTCCATTTCTACGCCGGTGCGGGCGGAGGTGCTGGCGGTGGCGGTTATGCTGATGCGGCTGCGGGCTTCGTCCAGCGTTAGGTCGACGTCTACTTTGTCTAGGGGGAGGGGGTGGCATAGGGGGATGAGTTCGGCGGTTTTTTTGGCGCCCATTATGCCGGCTATCTGGGCTACGGTTAGGACGTCGCCCTTTTTCATCAGCCCCTCGCGGATTAGGCGGGCGGTTTCGGGCTGGATGGATACGTAGCCGCGGGCTACGGCTTCGCGGCTGGTGATGTCTTTTGCGCCTACGTCCACCATTTGCGCCCGGCCTTGGTCGTCTAGGTGGGACAGGGATTGTTGCTCTGTCGGCGTTGTCATAGCATCCCCTATAGCATCCTCGGGGGTTTCTCAAATCCTTCGTCGGGGGGCAGGTTATGGCCGTTGGCGGCAGCTACGGCGAGCTTGTCGGCGCGGACGTTGCCGGGGTTGCCGGCGTGGCCGCGCACCCACTTTAGTTCCGTGTCGTGGCGGGCCAGGGCCTTTAGCAGCCGTTCCCACAGGTCGGGGTTGACGGCCCGCTCGCGTTTGTTGCGCATCCAGCCGTTGGCCCGCCATTTGACGGCCCAGCCTTTTTCTATGGCGTCCACTACGTAGCGGGAGTCGCTGTATACGGTTACGCGGCAGCGTTCCTTTAGGGTTTCTAGGCCGACGATTACGGCTAGGATTTCCATGCGGTTGTTGGTGGTGCGGCGGAATCCGCCGGAAAGCTCCCTTTCGCGCCCGTTATGCTCCAGCACGGCGCCGTAGCCGCCGGGCCCGGGGTTGCCGAGGCAGGAGCCGTCGGTGTGGATGGTTACTTGCTTGCCGTTGGACGCGGCGTTTTTCTCCCCTGCTTTATCCGCCAATCTGGTACATCTCGACTTTGGCGGGGCGGCGCATATCGGGGGTGTTGGCGGCGCGTTCCTCGGAGTAGCGGTCGGCGCGGCGGGTCCAGATTCTGGCTATCAGCGCCCGCATTTCGTCGTCGGTGGCTCCGGCGCGGATAGGGTCGCGGAGGGTGGTTCCGCGGGTGGCGAACAGGCAGGTGAAAATCTGGCCGTCGGTGGAGAGGCGGAGGCGGGTGCAGGCGCCGCAGAAGGGGCGGGTTACGGAGGCGATTACGCCGATTTCGCCGCTGCCGTCTTGGTAGCGGTAGCGCTCGGCCACTTCGCCGGAGTAGTTGCCGGGGATGGGTTCGAGGGGCATTTCGGCGTCTATGCGGGCGATGATTTCGTCGGCGGATACTACTTCGTCCAGCTTCCAGCCGTTGCGGTTGCCTACGTCCATATATTCGATGAAGCGGACTATGTGGCCGGTGCCTTGAAAGTGGCGGGCTAGGTCTACGATGGCGCGTCCGTCGTTCCAGTTGGCGCCGCGCTGGACTACGGCGTTTATCTTGATGGGGGAGAGGCCGACGTCGGCGGCCCGCTGGATGGCGTGCAGCACGCGGCGGGCGCCGAAGCCGCGGCCGTTCATCTGCTTGAAAATGTCGTCGTCAACGCTGTCTAGGCTTACGGTTACGCGGTGCAGGCCGGCGTCTTTTAGTTGCTGGGCCTGCTGGGCGAGCAGGTAGCCGTTGGTGGTGAGGGTGACGTCGGCGATGTCGGGGATGGCGGCGATTTGGGTTATGAGTTGGGGCAGGTCGGTGCGTAGCAGGGGTTCGCCGCCGGTGATGCGGGCTTTGGTTACGCCGAACCCGGCGAACAGGCGGGTGAGCCGGGCGATTTCCTCGAAGGTCAGGATTTCCGCGCGGGGCAGGAATTCGTAAGCCTCGCCGTAGATTTCGGCGGGCATACAGTAGGGGCAGCGGAAATTGCAGCGGTCGGTGACCGAGATGCGTAAATCCCGCATTGGGCGGTTGAGCGTGTCGGTTAGGTTCGTTAGGTTTAAGGACATATTTGTTTACCCCGGGTTTTTCAAGGCAGAGGCCGCGGCGGTTTGGTCTAGGGCGCGGAGTTTGGCTAGGGCGCGGGCGGCGGCGTTGCCCCGGTGGCTGATGCGGTTTTTTTGGTCTAGGGATAGCTGGGCTATGGTTGCGCCGTAGGATGGGAGGAAAAACACCGGGTCGTAGCCGAAGCCGTCGTTGCCTTGTGGGGCGTATTGTATCATTCCCGCTACTGCGCCAACTACTGATATTAGGAGTTTCGGGACGCCCCCCCTTGTATTCCCCCCCGGAGGGGGGGAAGTTGTTTGACTGGTATTCTCCCCCGGAGGTTGGGGGGGTGCCTGATTGGCGTCGGTGGGTTGGGCGATGTTGATTACGCAGCGGAAGCGGGCGGTGCGTTTGGGCCAGGGGACGTCATCGAGGTTTCGTAGCAGCAGGGCTAGGCGGTCGGCGTCGGAGCGGCAGGCGTTGGGGGCGTCCGGGGGTGGGCCGTAGCGGGCCGAATGGACGCCGGGTTGGCCGTTGAGGGCGTCTACCTCTAGGCCGGAATCGTCGGCCAGGGTTAGCATTCCGCTTATGGCGGCGTATTCGGATGCCTTTAGCCAGGCGTTTTCGGCGAAGGTGGCGCCGGTTTCCTCGACTTCGTGTTTTATGCCTGCGTCGGCTAGGGAGAGCAGGCGGAAGGGGGCGTTGCGCAGCAGCCCGGCGTATTCCCGTAGCTTGCCCGGGTTTCCGGTGGCGATTAGCAGGGTGGGTGGTGGCATATTGGCCTGCGTTGTTTTTTGGATGTGGGGATTTTTTGCTTTGCTGGCTGGGGTTTCGTGATTGGCGGGCGGGGGTTGCTGGATTCCCGCTTTCGCGGGAATGACGGTGCTGGCCGGGATGACGGGTTTGGCCGGGATGACAGGGTTGGCCGGGATGACGGGGCCGGTTTGTCATCCTGAGCGAAACGAAGGGTCTCACTGCCCAAGGTGGGATTCTTCGCTTTGCTCAGAATGACAGACTGGCGGGATGACGGGTTTGGCCGGGCTGGTGGCGTTTTCCTGGCGCGGGGGTTGCTGGATTCCCGCTTTCGCGGGAATGACGGTGCTGGCCGGGATGACGGTGTTGGTTGGGATGACGGGCTGGCCGGGATGACGGGGCCGGTTTGTCACCCTGAGCGGAGCGAAGGGTCTCACTGCCCAAGGTGGGATCCTTCGCTTTGCTCAGAATGACAGACTGGCGGGATGACGGGTTTGGCCGGGCTGGTGGCGTTTTCTTGGCGCGGGGGTTGCTGGGTTCCCGCTTTCGCGGGAATGACGGGGTTGGCCGGGATGACGGTGTTGGTTGGGATGACGGGGCCGGTTTGTCACCCTGAGCGAAGCGAAGGGTCTCACTGCCCAAGGTGGGATTCTTCGCTTTGCTCAGAATGACAGACTGGCGGGGCTCAGAATGACAGACTGGCGGGATGACGGGTTTGGCCGGGCTGGTGGCGTTTTCTTGGCGCGGGGGTTGCTGGGTTCCCGCTTTCGCGGGAATGACGGGGTTGGTTGGAATGACGGGATTGGCCGGGTAATGACGGGGTTGGCCGGGTAATGACGGGGTTGTTGGTTGGCTAGATTACTCCGCGTTGTGATAGGGCGGTTAGGTCGGGTTGGGTTAGGCCGAGCCAGGCGGCGTAGATTGGGGCGTTGTGCTGGCCTATGGTGGGGCCGGCGTGTTCTACGGCGCCGGGGGTGTCGCTGAATTTGGGGACTATGCCTAGCATCCGGGTGGGGCCTAGTTCGGGGTCGTCAATTTCTATGATGTCCTCGCGGGCTAGGTAGTGGGGGTCTTGGACGATTTGGGCGGCGGTGTAGACCGGGCCTACTACGCCGCCGGCGGGGATTAGCTGGTCGAGGGTTTCTTGGAGGGTGCGTTGCGACAGCCAGTCGTTTAGCTCGTCGTTGAGTTCCTGCCGGTTTTCTAGGCGGGCGGCGTTGTCGGCGAAGGCGGGGCGCTGGATGAGTTCGGGGCGGCCCATAGCGCGGGCCAGGCTCTCGAAGGTGCTTTGGGAGGTGGCCGACAGGCCCAGCCAGCGGCCTTGTCCGTCGCTGTCGCTGTCGTCGCCGTTGGGTGTCGGGCCGGTGCGGTAGAGGCTGCGGGGGGCGGCGTCGGGGAAGTCGTTGCCTACGCGCTCGCGGCTGATGCCGAGGAGGTCGAATATGGTTACGTGGGGTATGCAGAGGCGGAACAGCGGCTCGAACAGGGACAGATCCACTACCTGCCCCCGGCGCGGCGGGGGGGCGTCTTGCCCGGCGGCGTCCGGTACGGGGTTGGGGGCGGCGTCGCGGTGGTAGAGGGCCATCATTCCGGCCATCGCGCCGAATACGCCGGCCACTTCGTCGGCCAGGGGCACCGGGGGGAGCACCGGCGGGGTGTCCTGGAATCCGGTCATTCCCACGTAGCCGCTCATGCATTCGGCGATGGTGCCGAAGCCGGGGCGGTCTTTGTAGGGGCCGGTCTGGCCGAAGCCGGAATAGCGGAGCATTATGAGGCCGGGGTTTGCTTGGAGCAGTTGGTCGGGCCCTAGGTTCCAGCGTTCCATCACGCCGGGGCGGAACCCTTCGATAAGGACGTCGGCGCGGGCGGCTAGGTCTTTCAGGATGGCTTGGCCCTCGGGGTGGCTCAAGTTTAGGGTGACGGATTTTTTGTTTCTGGAGTGAACTTTCCACCAGAGGGAGACGCCGTTGGCGAAAGGGCCCCAGTTGCGGAGGGGGTCGCCGGCGCCGGGGCGCTCGACTTTGACGACTTCGGCGCCGAAGTCGGCCAGCAGGCTGCTGGCGGTTCCGCCGGCGACAATCATAGATAAGTCGAGTACCCGCAGCCCGGTTAGCGGGCCTTTTCCTGTGGCGTGGTTGGCGTTGTCGGGTTCCATGCCTTGTTTGTCCTCTGCCGGGGTGGGATTTTGGGGTTATTTTACCATTTGGGAGGGGGGTTCCGGGGTTTTTGGGGTGATTGGGGAATTTGTGTTTAGGGGGTGGGGGCGCACGGCCCCGGCGGTAAAGCCCGCGGTAGTGGCGATGGGCGTATCTGCGGGGGTGCGGGCGCACGTCAACATTTGGCAGCGTTACCACCAGAGCAACCGGCGTATTTGCAGGGGTGCGGGCGCACGGCTGTGCGCCCCTACGGGGGGCGGGTGGGGTGGTTGGGGGGTGTTGTTGGGGGATGTGGGGAAATTTGCTGGATTGGGTGGGGTTGAGTGCTTGGTTTCTGATATAATCACGGCTATGTTTTTGGATGATTACTTCAGGCAGTATGGGCTGGTAGCCATTTTCTGCGTTGTGGCCGTGGCGGTGCCGGTCAGTATGATGCTGATGTCTTGGGGGATGTCGCGGGTTGGCCTGCGGCCCCGGGCGCCGAGCGCGGTTAAGGCGGAGACCTACGAGTGCGGGATGGAAGCCATCGGCGGCAAGTGGAATTTGTTTAACTTCCGCTATTATATGTTCGCCATCCTCTTCGTCATTTTTGACGTGGAGGTGATTTTCCTGTATCCCTGGGCCACCAAGTTTCTCAGTCTGGAGCTTTTCGCGCTTATTGAGATGGCGGTGTTCGTGGGGATTCTGCTGATAGGCTGGGCGTATGCCTGGCGCAAGCGCGATTTGGAATGGGGATAGTCTTGGATAGGCAGGGGGCAGGTTCAGGAGGGGCGAATGATGCAGCAGCCGCATAGCGACGCTTTGGGTCTGCCGCCGGGCGAGTCGCTACAGTCGCGCACTTGGGAGCTGGACCGTAGCGAGGGGCGGGGGGTTCAGGAGCTTAAGGATGCTTCGCCGGAGCCGCTGCCCCCGCCGGGGGGGCCGGTTATCGAGGTTCCCGACGACCTGAAGCGCAATTTGATGGTCACTTCCATTGACGCTTTGGTCAATTGGGGGCGCAAGTCGTCGGCCTGGCCGGTGACGTTCGGGCTGGCCTGTTGCGCCTTTGAGATGATCGCCAGCAGTATGGGGCGGTTCGACATTGCCCGGTTCGGGATGGAGGCGTTCCGGGCCTCGCCGCGGCAGGCGGATCTGCTGATCATCGCGGGGACGGTCACTTGGAAAATGGCGCCGCCGATACGCCGGATCTACGAGCAGATGGCGGAACCGAAATGGGTTATATCAATGGGAGTGTGCGCGACCAGCGGCGGGCCTTACTATGGCTCGTACAGCGTGGTTCCGGGGGTTGACCATATTATCCCGGTGGACGTTTATGTGCCGGGCTGCCCGCCGCGTCCCGATGCGCTGCTCTACGGGGTTATGGAGCTTCACGAGAAAATCAAGCGCCAGCGCAATTTGCCTTCGGGCTCAATTTTCCCGTCGTTCCTGCGAAAGCGGGAATCGGGCGGCTAGGGGCGGCGGCGATGGCACTGCTCCAGTTGAGCGGCCCCGAACTGGCGTGGCGGGTGGGCGACGCCGTGGCGGACTCGGTGGACTGCTGGAGCGATGACGCCCTGTGGGTCTGCCCGGCGGCCATCGCCGGGGTGGCCGGGTTTCTGCGGCAGGACGGCGAGCTGGATTTTCAATATCTAAACGCCATATCCGCCATTGACTATATCGGCCATTTCGAGCTGGTGTATCACTTGACGTCCTTTCGCAAGGGACACAAGGCCACCATAAGGGCGCGGCTGGCGGGGCGGGAAAACCTGTGGGCGCCGTCGGTCTATCACCTGTGGCGGGGGGCCGATTTTCAGGAGCGGGAAATCTGGGACTTGATGGGGATACGCTTTGAGGGTCACCCCAATATGAAGCGGATAATGCTGTGGGAGGGCTTTGAGGGTCACCCGCTGCGGAAGGATTATCTGTGATAAACGGCCCGAACATCCGCACCGAGCCGATGACGGTCAATATCGGGCCGCAGCATCCCAGCACGCATGGGGTGTTCCGGCTGCGGGTGACTTTCGACGGCGAGGAAATTCTGCAAGTGGAGCCGATATTCGGCTACCTGCATCGCGGCACGGAAAAGCTGGCGGAGGAACGCAACTACACGCAGGTGGTTACGCTTACCGACCGGCTGGACTATGTGTCCTCGATGATTAACAATCAGGCGTACTGTCTGGCGGTGGAGAAGCTGCTGGGCGTCGAGGCGCCGATGCGGGGGAAGTATCTGAGGACGCTGGCCGCGGAGCTACAGCGCATTGCGGCGCACTTGATGGGGATAGGGTTCATCCTGCAAGACCTGGGGACGCTGGGAACGCCGCTGATGTACTGCTTCCGCTCCCGGGAGCGTATTCTGGACCTGTTCGAGATGCTTTGCGGCGCCCGGATTACGGTCAGCTATATGCGGCCCGGGGGGGTGTTTTTCGATGCGCCGCCGGATTTCTGGCCGGCGCTGGAGCAGTTTCTGAGGGATTTCGATGAGGAGTATAAGGAGCTGGGGCAGCTTATCCTCGAGAACGAAATCGTGATGGTTCGGACGCGGGGCGTGAGTTACCTGCCTCTGGAGGCGGCAATCAACGGCTCGGTGAGCGGGCCGGTGCTGCGGGCCAGCGGGCTGGGTTGGGACTGGCGCAAGGTGGAGCCTTACGACGCTTATGACTTGGTGGAGTTTGATGTTCCGGTTCCGCCGTATAATCCGGCGGGGGGCGACAATTATGACCGCTTCTGGGTGCGGGTGCAGGAAATCCGGCAGAGTGTGCGAATCATCCGGCAGTGCGCGGCGCAGATAGAGCCGGGGCCGGTGCGGGCGGCGGTGCCGCTGGTGCTGCGCCCGGAACCGGGGGCCGAAGCCTACGGGCGGGTGGAGGCGTCCAAGGGGGAGCTGGCCTTTTATCTGGTTAGCGACGGGGGCATCAGCCCGTATCGTTGCAAGATACGGTCGCCGTCGTTGCTGAACCTTACGGTCACCGAGCATCTGCTGGTGGGCTGGAAGCTGGCGGATATGATTGTCACTCTGGGCAGCGTTGACATCAATATGGGTGAAGTAGACCGTTGAACTGCGTTTTGGGGCCAGACAACATCCTGTACGACACAGTATTGTTCCGCGAGGTGTATAACTTCGTGGGGCAGGTATTGCCCTGCTGGCTGTCGTGGTTCGTTGCCGGGTTCGTGATAATTTTCCTGCTGGTCAACGCGGTGCTGCTGGGTGCGGCGGCCTTTTCGTGGATGGAGCGGCGGCTGATTGGCAAGTTTCAGAACCGGCTGGGGCCGAACCGCTGGGGGCCATTCGGGTTGTTCCAGCCGATCGCCGATATGGTAAAGCTGCTGTTCAAGGAGGACTTGACGCCGGGAACGGCTGATAAGCTGGTGTTTCTGGCGGTGCCGGTGGCGATGGTGGCGCCGGTGATGCTGATGCTGGCGGTGGTGCCATTCGCCAAGGATACGGCGCTGGCAAATCTGAATGTGGGCGTGTTGTATATTCTGGCGGTTACGTCGGTTACTTCGATCGCTATATTTATGGCGGGGTGGTCGTCGAACAACCGCTTTGCGCTGTTTGGGGCGGCCCGGGGCGTGGCGGTGCTGATAAGCTATGAGGTGCCGGTGGTGGTGTCGCTGCTGGGGGTGGTGATGCTGGCGGGGTCAATGTCGCTGGCGGATGTGGTGTCGGCGCAGACGCTGCCCTTTATAATCGTGCAGCCGATGGCCTTTTTCGTGTTCGTGGCGGGAACCGCGGCCGAGCTGAACCGGACGCCCTTCGATATGGCGGAGGCGGAGTCGGAGCTTATCGCGGGCTACCATACCGAGTACAGCGGCATAAAGTTCGCTATGATACAGGCGGCGGAGTTCGGGGGGGTGATGGCGGCGTCGGGGGTCATCGTTACCCTGTTCCTCGGCGGGTGGGAAGGCCCGGCGGCCCATTGGCTGGGCTGGCTGTGGTTCCTGCTGAAGACGATGGCGGTGGCGGTGGGGTTTATCTGGGTGCGGGCGACTTTTCCCCGGCTGCGGATTGACCAACTGCTGGCGCTGGCCTGGAAGTTTTTGTTGCCGGTGAGCCTGATTAACCTGCTCGCCACGGCGCTGGAGATTTACTTCCTGCGGGACGCATCGGGCGTGTTGACGCGGGGGGACTTGGGGATTATGACCGGAATCAATCTGGCTTTGATGGCGGGCTGCGTTTTCCTGTTCGGCAGCTTGGTGCGGGAAAAGGTGCGGCCAGTGGCGCCCGGGCTGCCGCCGGGCGTTACCCCCGTCATTTTACCGGCGCGGGAGTCGCCGGCGCGGGATTTACCGGCAGGGGAGACGGACTGATATGTATGGGTTGGCAATGGCGAAAGGGTTGATGGTGACCCTGAAAAACTTGACGAAAAAGCCGTTCACGGTGCAGTACCCGGAGGAGCGGCTGAAGCAGCATCCGCGGTTTCGGGGCGAGGAATTTGTCTGGTACGAAGAGCGTTGCACGGGCTGCGCGTCCTGCGCCAAGTATTGCCCCTTGGGAATCATTAAAATCGTGACCAGCCCCAGCGAAACGGCCCCGGCGGAGGGGGACAAGTACCGGCTGGAAGAGTTCGACATCGCCATCAACCGCTGTATGTTCTGTGGGCTGTGCGTGGAAGCCTGCCCGTATGATGCGCTGTTTATGGGCAGCGGGTTCGAGCAGGGGAGCTATTCCCGGCAGGATATGGTTATCACCATTGACGAGCTGCGGCAGGCCGACAAGCACCCCAGCACTTTCTACCGGCCGCAACTGGAGGCGCAGGAATACGACCCCCGGGGCGGGCGGCCGCTGGACTGGCGGCAGGTGGGTAGGGAGTCTTGGCAGTGGCACCAGCGGGAAAAGGCCGGAATGCGTATCGCCGGACGCCCGGCGCCCGGGGACGGCGACCCGGACGGGGAGGGCAATCAGCTATCCGCTCCCGCGACGGGAGAGGGTTAGGGCGGGGCGTCGCTAGATGCTGTTTCAGGATGTAGTGTTCTGGCTGCTAACCGTGGTGGCCGTGGGTTCGGCGCTGGGGGTAGTGCTGATTCGCGACCTGTTTCGCGCGGCGCTGTTGCTGGTGGCGGTGTTTGTGGCCGTTGGGGGCTACTTTGTGCTGCTGAACGCCGAGTTTCTGGCGGTGGTGCAGGTGCTAATATATGCCGGGGCTATTTCGGTGCTGATTATCTTTGCCGTGATGCTTACCCGGGACGTGCAACAGGGCAACCCGCCCAACCGGCTGCAAATTCCGGCGGTGGCGCTGGCCGCGCTGCTGCTGGCCGCGCTGGTGACTGTGGCGGTGGATACGCAGTGGAGTTTCCTGCCCGAGGGGGAGCGGCAGAGCGTTGAGCTGGTGCAGACCGCGGCGGTGTCGGACATATCGCCGGAAACGCTGGAGCAGGCCGGGGCGGCCGGGGAGTCGGCGGCGCAGGGGGTGGGTCTGGCGGATTTGCTGATTGGCCGGTTCGTGCTGCCTTTCGAGGCGGTGTCGGTGCTTTTGCTGGCGGCCCTCATCGGCGCGTTGGCGCTGGTGCGGCCCCGGCCGGCGCCGCAGGATGCGAGGGCGAGCGGGGCGGAGTCGGCGTCGGAATCGGCAGGGGCCGGGGCCGCCGGTTCGGAGGCGGATTAGCCGGTATGTCCTTTGAAGCGTTTATGATTGTGGCGGCGGTACTGTTTTGTATCGGGCTGTACGGCTCGCTGGCCCGGCGCAATGTGCTGGCGGTGCTGATGTCCATAGAGCTGATGTTTAACGCGGTAAACGTGACGCTGGTGGCGATGGCGAAGTATCTGGCCCCGGCGGGGTTGCAGGATGACATAAGCGCGGTGCTTACTGGGCAGGTGTTCGCGGTGTTTATCATCACGGTGGCGGCGGCGGAGATAGCCCTGGGTTTGGGTATTGTGTTCGCTATGTACCGCACTAATGAGTCGGTGGAGCTTACCGATGCCGCTACGATGCGGAACTAGGGTGGATTCCCGCCTTCGCGGGAATGACGGGGGCGGCGGGAATGGCGGATAGGATAGGATGGCGGATTAGGATAGGATGACGGACGGGGTGGGAATGACGGATGATGCGGGAATGTACGGATGGGGCGGGGGTGGGGGTTTTACGGGCGGGGTGACAGTTTTGCGGGGATGGTGGATTCGGACAGGAATATGTGGGTAGAGTTCAGGAAGGCGTCTAACCTGATGGCGGCGGAAATGTGGAAGGAGGTTCTCGAGGGCGAGGGCCTGCCTGCCCGCATCCTGCCGGAGGGGGATATTCTGGACTGGAGCGAGCGGGGGGCGTTTCGCGTCTGCGTTCCCAAGGGGCGGGAACACGTGGCCGAGGAGATACTGAGGAAGCTGTAGATGTCCGATGGTTACTGAAGCCGCCGTATGGGCCATATTTCTGTTGCCGCTGGGCTCTTTTGTCCTGATTGCCTTGGTTATCCGGCCATTCCTTAACCGCTGGCCGCTGCTGGCCGCGGTCAGCACTATCGGGGCGCTGACGGCGGCTACCGTGCTGGCTGCGCTGACGCTGCGGTCGGTCATTCTGGGCCATACTGCGGTTTTCCCTACTTGGGAATGGCTGTCGTTGGGCGGGGCGACCATTGAGATGGGGCTGCTGGTAGACCCGCTCACTGCGGTTATGCTGGTGGTGGTGACTTCCATCAGCCTGCTGATACAGATTTACTCCGTGGGATATATGCAGGGGGACCCGGGGTTTGCCCGGTATTTCGCCTATATGTCCCTGTTTACCGCTTCGATGCTGGGGCTGGCCCTTTCCAGCAACATTGTTCAGTTGTACGCCTTCTGGGAGCTGGTGGGGGTGTCGTCGTACCTGCTTATCGGCTTCTGGCACGAGCGGCCCTTGGCGGCGGCGGCGGCCAAGAAAGCGTTTATCATAACGCGCATCGGCGACGTGGGCTTTCTGATAGCGATACTGTACCTGTTCCTGAAGGCGGACGATTTCGCTGCGGCCGGGCTGAACGCTTTTCACATTCCCGACATCTGGCAGGCGGCGCAGCCTTTGGCGGCGGGGGGGGCGATACTGGCCGGGGGGGCTTTGACCTGGATGGCGCTGGGGATATTCGCCGGGGCGGCGGGCAAGTCGGGGCAGTTCCCGTTGCACGCCTGGCTGCCGGACGCGATGGAAGGCCCGACGCCGGTAAGCGCGTTGATTCACGCGGCCACGATGGTAGCCGCCGGGGTGTTTCTGGTGGCCCGCTTTTACCCGGTGTTCCAGCAGTCGGACAACGCTATGGCGGTAGTGGCCCTAGTGGGGGCGTTCACCGCGGTTATGGCGGCGACGATGGGGCTGGTGATGAACGACATAAAGCGGGTGATGGCCTATTCCACGGTGAGCCAGTTGGGGTACATGATGGCGGCGTTGGGGATGGGGGCCTTCGCGCCGGCGATATTCCACTTGGTGACTCATGCGATATTCAAGGCGCTGCTGTTTTTGGGGGCGGGCAGCGTCAACCATGCCAGCGGCACCTTTGATATGCGGTATATGGGCGGCCTGCGCCGGTATATGCCCGCCACTTATCTGCTGGTGGTCATCGCCGCCCTCAGCCTTATCGGAATCATTCCGCTGGCCGGGTTCTGGAGCAAGGACGAAATCCTGCTGGGGGCGTGGGACGGCAACAGTCATCTGGCGGTCTGGATGAACCGGGCGACTTTTATTTCCCTGCTGGCCGGGGTGGCGCTTACGGCTTTCTATACCGTGCGCATGGTTATGCTTACCTTTTATGGGCAGTTCCGGGGCGGAATCGAGCAGGAAAGCGCCGATGCCGGGGCCGGGGGGGCGGGCGAGGAAGCCGCCGCAGTACACGGCCCGGCGGCGCACGGCCCGGAGGAAGGGGAAGGCGAGTCCCATCAGGGGCATAGCGCGGGCGGTCACAGCGGCGGGGTTCACTTGGCGGAGTCGCCGCTGGTGATGGTGGCGCCGATGGCGGTTCTGGGCGTGGGCGCGGTGGTGGCCGGATACGTTATAAACCCGCAGTGGATAGATTTCTTGGGGGTTCCGGTGCACTGGATAACCGGGTTCGTAGCCGACGGGCTGCTGGCGGCGACCGGGGGCGAGGGTCACGCCGAATTGCCGGAATTCAACTGGGCCATCGCCGGAATCTCCACCGCGGCGGCAGTGGGCGGGGCGGTTCTGGGGCTGGCGGTGTACGGCACCCGGTTGGGCCGGCCGGAGCAGGACGGGCGGGCGCGGGAACCGCTGCGGCTGCTGGGGCCGGTTTATACTCTGCTGTCGCAGAAATACTATGTGGACGCGCTGTATGAGGGGCTAATCGTCCGGCGGGGTTTCTATCGCATTTTCGCCGGGCTGATGAACTGGCTGGACCGGCGGATTGTGGACGGGGCGGTTGACTTGGCCGGGTGGTTTTTCCGCAACCTGGGTTCCGCGGTGGGGCGGTTGCAGACCGGGCAGACGCAGGCATACGCTACCGCGGTGGCATTGGGCGCACTGCTTATAATTCTTGGCTTCCTGCTGGCCTCGTAGCGGGCCGCAGGGACGCAGGACAAGGGACGGCATCGCCGATATGGTGACCGAGTTCAACGGACTTTTGACGGCAACGGTGTTCCTGCCGGCGGCGGGGGCGGTTTTGCTGTTGTTGCTGCCCGGAACCAGGGACGGAAAGCCCAACCGGGCGGTTCGCGGCGCGGCGGTGGCGGTGGCGGTGGCCGATCTGGTGCTGGCGCTGCTGGTGTTCGCGCTGTTCGACAGGGGAGAGGACGCCGCCCGTTTCCAGTTCGTAGACCAGTTCGCCTGGATACCGGATGTCGGGCTGAAGGCGTCGTATCTGCTGGCGGTGGATGGGCTGTCGGCGCCGCTGGTGGCGCTTACCGGGCTGCTGGGGTTGTGCGCCGTACTGGCGTCGTGGCATATCGGGCTGCGGGTGAAGGAATACTTTTTCTGGCTGCTGCTGCTACAGTCGGCGGTTATGGGGGTGTTCACCTCGCTGGACTTGTTGCTCTTTTTCCTGTTCTGGGAGCTGGAGCTGTTGCCGATGTATATGCTCATCTCCATCTGGGGGAGCGGGCGCAAAGAATACTCGGCGATGAAGTTTCTGATATTCACGATTCTGGGCAGCGCCTTTATGCTGGTGGCGATTGTCGCGGTGTTCCTTACGCCCGATGTCGGCACATTCAACCTGATTGAGCTTTCGGGGGCGGGTGCGGCGTTGACGGCGGCGGCGGCGCTGATACCGCTGGCCTGGCTGTTCTGGCTGTTTTTCGCGGCCTTTGCGGTGAAGCTGCCAACCTGGCCGTTGCATACGTGGCTTCCCGACGCCCATACCGACGCGCCGACCGCGGCGAGCGTGATGCTGGCCGGGGTGCTGCTGAAAATGGGGGGCTACGGCCTGCTGCGGGTCAACGTTGGGCTGTTCCCGAACCAGGCGGAGCAGTTCGCATGGGTGCTGGTGGTTCTGGGCGTGGTAAGCGTGCTGTACGGCGCGGTGGTGACGATGCGGCAGACCGACCTGAAGCGGCTTATCGCCTATTCCAGCGTCAGTCACATGGGGCTGGTGCTGCTGGGTATCGGGTCGGTGGGAGTCGGCGGCGGGGGCCTGACCGTTACCGGGCTCAGCGGGGCGGCGATGCAGTTGTTCACGCACGGCACCATAACCGGGCTGCTGTTTCTGGCGGTGGGGCTGGTTTACGAAAAGGCGCATACCCGCTATATCCCGGACTTGGGCGGGCTGGCCGGGCGAATGCCATTCGTGGCGGCGGCGATGCTGATTGCCGGGCTGGCCTCGCTGGGGCTGCCGGGGTTGAGCGGCTTCGTTTCGGAGCTGCTGGTGTTCCTGGGGGCTTTCCGGGCCTACGGCTGGCCTACGGCGCTGGCGGTGGTGGGGATTGTGCTGGCCGCCGGATACATTCTTTGGATGATGGAGCGGGCGTTTTTCGGGCCGCGCCCTTCGACCGGCTCAGGGGAGCGGTTCACCGATTTGACCGACGCTACGCTGGTGGAAGCCGCGCCGCTGGCCTTGATGGTGGTCTGCATCATCGGGGTAGGGGTTTATCCGGCCCTGCTGACCGACGTGTTCGATTCGGCTCTGGAACCTATGATTAAGGCCATAAACGGCGGCTAACGGAACGATGAACGCCCACGACCTCTATGTTGTTTCGCCGTATCTGGCTATGGCCGGAGCGGCGGCGCTGGTTATCATTCTTGACCTGTTTCTGCCGGTTTCGGGGCGGGGGGGCCGGGGCCGGGGGCTGCTGCCCTATGCGGCTTTTTTGTTGCTGGCCGGGCCTTTCGTTCTCAGCCTGATACAGTTTTATGACTTGGGGGACGCCGCCAATCTGGTGCGCGGCGGCGATGCTGGGTCGGACGGGGCGGAAGCGAGCATACTGCTGGGCAGCCTGTCGGTGGATCGGTTCGCGCTGTTTTTCAACTTTCTGGTGACCGGAGCGGCGGCGCTGGTGGTGCTGGCGTCCACCGAATACGTGCGGCTGATGCCCCGGTTCCAGGGCGAGTATTTCGGGCTGCTGCTCTTTTCGGCCACCGGAATGATGCTGCTGGCCGCGGCTACCGAGCTGATAACCATATACGTTGCGCTGGAGCTTACCACCCTGCCGCTGGCGGCGCTGGGGGCTTTCCTGCTGAACGGACGCTCCAGCGAGGCGGGGATAAAGTTTCTGATTATCGGGGCGATAAGCTCGGCTTTGATGCTCTACGGAATGGCGCTGGTGTTCGGCTTTACCGGCAGCACTCAGCTATCGGACATATCTAGCGCGGTGGCGCGGGCGGGCGGCGGCGGTGCTTTCGGCAACTATGCGCTGCTGGTGGGTCTGGTGTTGCTGGTGGCCGGGTTCGGCTTCAAGATTTCCGCCGCGCCCTTTCAGATGTGGGTGCCGGACGTATACGAAGGGGCGCCGACGCCGGTGGTGGCGTTCCTGTCAGTAGCCAGCAAGGCCGCCGGGTTCGCGGTGTTGTTGCGGGTGATGTTCACCGGGTTCTTTGATGTGTCGCTGGACTGGGCGGTTCTTATGGCGGCGCTGGCGGCGGCCTCTATGACCATCGGCAACGTGGTGGCTATCGCGCAGAGCAACATCCGGCGTCTGTTCGGATACAGCACCATTGCCCACGCCGGTTATCTGCTGGTGGGGGTGGCCGCCGGGGTGGGGACGGCGCAGAGCGGGCCGGAGACGCCGGTGTTCGCGTCCATCGGCCCGGACAGCGTATTGTTCTACCTGGGGGCTTATACCGCGGCCAACCTTACCGCTTTCTTTGCCATCGCCGCCATCGGCCAGCGGGTAGGGGGCGACCGCATCAGCGACTACGCCGGGCTGGTCACCCGCTCTCCGGGGCTGGCAATAATCTTGGCCTTGGCCCTGATTGCGCTCATCGGAGTGCCGCCTACGGGAATTTTCATCGCCAAGCTCTATGTGTTCACCGCGGCGGTGGACAGCGGGCTGGCCTGGCTGGCGATAGTCGGGGTGGTCAACAGCGCGGTATCGGCCTATTACTATGTGCGAATCATCCGCGTGATGTTTTTGGGGCAGCCCCCGGCGATTTATCAGGACGGGGGGGCGCGTTCCGCCCGGAGTGCGGCTCCGTGGGCCGCGATGGGGCTGGCCGCCGCCGCGCTGGTGTTTATGGGGGTGGCCCCCGGCTTCGTGATGGGGGCGGCCGGCGCGGCGGTGCGGGCGCTGGGGGTGTAGGCGGGACAGCCGGGGCGATTGATTATGGGGCGGGCGTGTTATTATTGGCCCATAACGATTGGGGGGCCGTAACGGTTGAGAGGTGCGCTAGTGGGCAGCATTGCGATAGGCCATATAGACGACGGGCTGATTGGGCGGCTGCGCCAGCGGGCCGCCGAAAATGGCCGCACGGTGGAGGAGGAGGCGCGGGAAATTCTGTGCGCGGCGGCCCGGCTGATGCCGGAGGCGGCTAAGGATGCTCGCACGGGGAGGGAATTGTATGAGGAGATACGGGCGATAGTGGAACCTCTGGGGGGCATTGAATTGGAGCTGCCGCCCCGCGTCTGTTGCGAACACGTCTGTTCCGTCCGTTAGCGGGAATGATTATTTTGGACACAAACGTCGTTTCCGAAACGATTGGGGGGCCGTAACGGGTTGAGAGGTGCGCTAGTGGGCAGCATTGCGATAGGCCAGATAGACGACGGGCTGATTGGGCGGCTGCGCCAGCGGGCCGCCGAAAATGGCCGGACGGTGGAGGATGAGGCGCGGGAAATTCTGTGCGCGGCGGCCCGGTTGATGCCGGAGGCGGCTAAGGATGCTCGCACTGGGAAAGAATTGTACGAGGAGATACGGGCGATATATGAGCCCTTGGGCGGGCGCAACTTGGAACTGCCGCTCCGTTCCCGCGTCTGCTGCGAACACGTCTGTTCCGTCGGCCAGCAGGAATGATTATTTTGGACACAAACGTTGTTTCCGAACTGATTGCCCCTGAACCTGCTCCAAATGTCGTGGCCTGGATTGCCGGACAGATACGGACGGACTTGTATATTACTTCCGTTAATGTAGCGGAACTTTTGGCCGGTTCTGAAGGGGGTTTACGGGATGCGGAATTGAGGTGGTGAATCCGTGGGATGACTAGCCGGGGGGCTGGATTCCCGCTTTCGCGGGAATGACGGGGGACTGCGGTGGTGATGGGGGACTTCGGGAATGACGGGGGATTGCGGTGGTGATGGGGGGGCGGACTTGTGGGAAATTGAGCTGGGGTAAGTAAGGAGAACATTGTAGCATGAACCCGGATACTACATCCGTCATTAGGGATATATTCGTAATGGTGGCCGCGGGGGTGTTTGTTGCGCTGGGTGCGGCCCTTTTCGTGTTGATATTGAAGCTGTACCGGCCGCTGCGGGAGATTGTTGATAATGCCGTTAGGGCGAGCGGGAATCTGCGCCGGATAACCGAGGATTTCGCCGGGGTTTCCGGGGAAACCGCCGACAACATCGCTCAAACTTCCCGCAATCTGGTGGAGCTTACCGAGAATGCCAAGAATGGAACGGAGGAGTTTTCGGGCGCTGCCCATACGATACGCCAAGCCTCGGATGACGTTGCCGCGGTGACCGGAACTGCGGCTAGGGTAGCCGAAATAGTGGGCCATATCGCCCCGCCGGGAGCGTCCGCCGGGGCCGTCGTCGCCGGGGTAGGGCCGCTGTTACGGATGGTTAGGGGGATGTTGGGAGAGAACCGCAGGAGCGGGGGCGGCGAGGCCGAGCAGTAGAATAGCCGGCGGTTCCCAAAGACGGAGGTATGAGAAAATCGCGAAATTACTTCCGCTGTCTGTCATTCTGAGCAAAGCGAAGAATCCCGGCTTGGGCGGTGAGACCCTTCGCTTTGCTCAGGGTGACAAAGGGGAAATTCGCAATTTTCTCTGGGTATGGCCGCCCGTTGGGGGGTTAGGGGGATCCGTTGGCGCAGGGGCGCGGTTTCGCATAATCTCCGCCTGAATCCGGGGCGTTAAGGACGCGATGAACAACGTTGGCATCATCTACAACAACCGCATTCCCGAGGCCCTTGACCTCAGTATGGCGATTCTGCACGAACTGAACCTGTCCGAGGGCAGTTGGTATTCGCCCGCCGAGAACCTGGAGTCGCTGGGGCCGCGGGCCGAGGGAACGGAGCTGGTGATTACCGTGGGCGGCGACGGCACGATTCTGCGGGCGGCCCGGTTCGCTGCGCCGGCCGGGATTCCGATGGTGGGCATCAATATGGGCCGGTTGGGGTTTATGACCGAGCTGACGGTTGACGAGGCTATGCCGCGCCTGCCCGCCTACCTCAAGGGCGGTCATCGGATTGATGAGCGCAATATGCTTCAGGCCACGGTCACGCGGGGCGGCTCGACGCTGAAGCAGGGGCCGTATCACGCTCTCAACGATTTCGTGGTGGCCCGGGGGGCGGCTTCCCGCGTGGTGTCTTTGGCGGGAACCATTGACGGCGCTCAGGTTTCCACCTTTCGCGCCGACGGGCTGATACTGTCCACCGCGACGGGCAGCACCGGCTATAATCTGGCCGTGGGCGGCCCGATTCTTGACCCGGAGTCCGATGCCCTAGTGCTGAAAACCGTGGCGGCGCACATGGGTTTGACCGCGGCGCTGGTGCTGCGCTCCGGGGCCGAGGTGTCGCTGCAACTGGAAGGCTACCAGCCGGCCGTCCTGAGCGTGGACGGCTACGAGGATTATGAGCTCCAGCCCGGCGATAGGGTGGAGCTGTCGCAAAGCCCCTACAAGGCCACTTTCCTGCGGGCCAACCCGCCGTCTTACTTTTTTGGCACTCTCACCCGCCGCCTTGGATTCAGCATCCGGGGTCAATAGGAGATATTCGTTTTGGCTGATACCGATACCGGATCCGGGCCGGTCCAGTTTGAGAATACCATCGAAAGCTCCCGCCCTTTCGACGGGCGCATTTTCAGTGTGCGGGTGGACACGGTGGAGCTGCCCAGCGGGCGGCGCACCATCCGCGAGGTGGCGGAACATTCCGACGCCGTTTGTATGATTCCGGTGGACGGCGAGGGCAACGTTCTGCTGGTGCGCCAGTACCGCAAGCCCACCGAGTCGTCGCTGCTGGAGGCCCCGGCGGGCGGCGTGGAGGCCGGGGAGGTTTCCGAGGATACGGTGCTGCGGGAATTGCAGGAAGAAGTGGGCTATACCGCGGCCCATCTGCGCCATCTAGCCAGCTTCTGGGTCGCCCCCGGATGGGCCACCGAGCGGATGCACGCCTACTTGGCAACGGGGTTGACGCCATCCAAGCTGTCCGCCGATGATGACGAAAATATCCAAGTGGTGCGGGTTCCCTTCGCCGACGCCGTGGGTATGGTTCACACCGGCGAGATTCACGACGGCAAGACCATCGCCGCCCTGCTGCTGGCCCAGCCCCTGCTGGATTTGCCGCAGTAGCGGGCGGTTGCGGCTGCCCGGATTCCGGCGCCATTAGTACGCCGCCATTAACCCGTTGCCCTTTGCCAGCGCCATTCGTCCGAAAGCGAGGATGCCGAGATGCAAGCCATTGATATGCACGTTCATGTGCCGCGGGAGCCGGGGTTGCCGGAAATCGAGATTGAGGCGGAGCTGCTGCGATACTTTCGCGCTCCGACGCCGCCCAGCGACCCGGCGGATATGGCGGCCAAGTTCCGGGATATGGATTTGTTCGGGGTGATTTTTTCGGTGGACACCACCACCAACACCGGGGAAAAGCCCGACAGCAACGATTGGGTGGCGAGCATCGTCGAGGCGCACCCGGAGCAGTTTATGGGGTTCGCCAGCGTTGACCCGTGGCTGGGCAAGGCGGCCTGCTACGAGCTGGAGCGGTCGGTGAAAGAGCTGGGGCTGCGGGGCCTGAAGCTGCATCCGGTGCATCAGGCGTTCTTTCCCAACGACACCCGGTTTTATCCGCTGTACGAAGTGGCCGACGGGCTGGGTATTCCGGTGCTGTTTCACTCCGGTTTTGCCGGGGCGGGTTCCGGCACGCCCGGCGGCAGCGGGCTGAAGCTGAAGTACAGCCAGCCCATTCCCTGCTTTGACGATGTGGCCGCCGACTTTCCCAACTTGACCATCATTATGGCCCATCCGGGCTGGCCGTGGGTGGATGAGCAAATCGCCGTGGCGTTGCATAAGTCCAACGTGTTTCTGGATTTGTCGGGCTGGATGCCCCGGTTTATCCCGGAGCAGTTGATTCGGGAGACCAATACCCGGCTGCAAGACAAGGTGATGTTCGGTTCGGACTATCCCTTTATCCAGCCCGACCGCTGGCTGCACGATTTCAACAACCTGGAAATCCGGGAGCAGGTTTTGCCCAAGGTGCTGATTGAGAACGCCCGGCAGGCGTTGAAAATTCCGGTGTAGGGCGGAATCGGTTACGCAATGGCGCAATGACGCTATGGCCGGGATGGTTGGGGTGAAAGGCCGGTTTTTGTGGTATAGTATTGCGCGGCTTGGGATTGCGTCCGGCCGGTCAGGCGGCCGGGGCGTCGTCCGGGCTAGGAACAATCGGGAGGAATTAGGGCAATATGCTGGAGCATGATGTCCTGGTAATCGGCGCCGGGCTTGCCGGTATGCGGGCCGCGATAGCCGCTCGCGCCAACGGCGCCAGCACGGCGATTATCAGCAAAGTCCACCCCGTCCGCAGCCACTCCAACGCGGCCCAGGGCGGTATCAACGCGGCCCTCACCGACCGCGGCGACGATTGGGAAGACCACGCCTACGACACGGTCAAGGGCAGCGATTTCCTCGGCGACCAGGACGCCATCGAAGTGATGTGCCGTTCCGCGGGCCGCGCTCTGATTGATATGGAGCATTTCGGCGTCACCTTTAACCGGGACGACGAGGGGTATCTGGGAACCCGCGCTTTCGGGGGCCAGCGCCGCGCCCGCACCTTCTTTGTCGGCGACTTCACCGGGCAGGCGCTGCTTCACGTGATGTTTGAGCAGCTTATCAAGTCCGGCGTCCGCCGCTATGAGGAGTGGTTTGTAACCTCGCTCATCATTGAGGACGGCCAGGTCTGCGGGGTTATGGCCTTGGAGATTCGCACCGGGCAGGTCTACGCCATTCGCGCCAAGACGGTCATATTCTGCACCGGCGGATTGGGCCGGGTGTTTGAGCCCAGCACCAACGCCCTGATCGTCACCGGCGACGGCATGGCTCTGGCCTACAACGCCGGGGCCCAGTTGATGGATATGGAGATGGTGCAGTACCACCCGACCACGCTGGCGGGCAGCGGCGTGCTGATTTCCGAGGCGGCCCGGGGCGAGGGCGCCTATCTGCTGGACAAGAACGGCGAGCGGTTTATGCAGAGGTACGCGCCCAATATGATGGAGCTGGCATCCCGGGATGTGGTTTCCCGCGCCGAGCAGACGGAAATCAACGCGGGCAACGGCATCAACGGCTGTGTCATGCTGGACTGCCGCCACTTGGGCGAGTCGCTGATTATGGAGAAGCTCAGCCAGATTCGGGAAATCGGCATAGACTTGGCCGGGGCCGATATGATCCGCGAACCCATACCCATCCGCCCCGGGATGCACTATATGATGGGCGGCATCAAGACCGACGTAGACGGGCTAACCAATCTGCCGAGGGTCTACGCGGCCGGGGAATGCGCCTGCGTCAGCGTCCACGGCGGCAACCGGCTGGGGGCCAACTCGCTGCTGGATACCATCGTGTTTGGCGAGCGTTCCGGCAACCACGCCGCCGAAGCCGCCCGCAGCGTTGACTACGTGGAGTTCAATGTCGAGCAGGCGGTCAGGAAAGAGGAGCGGCGGATTCAGGAGCTGCTGGACCGTCCGGTAAACGGCGACCGCATCGCCAGCATCCGCTTGGGGATGGGCGAGTCAATGAACCGCAACCTAGCCGTATTCCGCAACCAGGAAGGGATGGAGGAATCGCTGGGGGATTTGGAGCAGCTTCAGGAACGCTACAAGACGGCGCCGGTGGAGAACAAGGGCAAGATTTTCAACACCGACTTGGTGTTTGCGCTGGAGCTGGGCTTTATGCTGGACTGCGCCCCGCCCATCGTGGTAAGCGCCATTGACCGCAAGGACAGCCGCGGCGCCCAGGCCCGCACCGACTATCCCGACCGCGACGACGAAAACTGGATGAAGCATTTGGTAGTGTCCAAAGGCGAAACGGGCCCGGAGATTTCCTACTCGCCGGTAAGCATAACTAGGTGGACGCCCGAAGAACGGAAGTATTAGGAATAGAAAGGAAACGGACGATGAACGTCACCATCAGGGTGCGGCGTCAAGACCCGGAATCGGAAAGCGCCGCGCCTTTCTGGCAGGACTACCCGCTGGAAATCGAAGACAACGCCACCGTCCTTGACGCCCTGATAAAGATAAGGGAAGACATTGACGGCACCCTGAGCCTGCGCTGCTCCTGCCGCAGTTCCATCTGCGGCTCCTGCGCTATGCGAATCAACGGCCAGGCCGGTCTGGCCTGCAAGACGCAGGCCGCCGCGTCGCTCAAGGCGGGCGACATAATCGAGGTTGAACCGGCCGGAAATATGCCGGTCATCAAAGACTTGGTGGTCAACTTCGACCTTTTCTGGAACAAGATTATGGAGGTCGAACCCTATCTCCAGCCGCAGGGCCCGGAGCCTGAGCAGGAATACGTGGTTTCCAACGAGTCAATGCTCCACTTGTCGGGCGTCACTGCCTGCATTATGTGCGGGGCCTGCGTGTCCGACTGCACGGTGATGGAAGTTGACCCGTCATTCCTCGGCCCGGCGGCCTTGGCCAAGGCGTACCGCTTCACCGCCGACCCCCGGGACGGCGACGATGCCGGGGTGTCCAAGGAACGGCTGGAGCAGTTGAACGGGCCTTCGGGGATGTGGGACTGCACCCGCTGTCTGGAGTGCGTCCAGGCTTGTCCCAAGGGCGTGGCGCCGATGGAGCGCATTATGGCGATGCGCGACCAGGCAATCGCGGCGGGCCTGCGCAACACCAACGGGGCGCGTCACACCGAAGCCTTTGCCGAATCGGTGGAGCAGACCGGCTCGCTGGACGAGCTGACCCTGGTTCCCAAGTCGCTGGGAATGACCAACGTATCCGGGCTGCTCAGCTACGCCCCGGTGGCGATCCAGGCGTTGACTCACGGCAAGATGCCGCCCCTGATTCACAAAAAGATAGAGGGCGTCGAAAACGTCCGCCGCCTGTTCGAGAAAGTGGACGAAACGGAACGCTAATCCGCAACGCCTTTCCCGTTGGAGCGGGGCGGCCCCGGTATCTACCCTGTGGGGCGAGGGCGAGGGCAGACGGCAGCATAATCATTTCTGAATTAACGGAGACCAGATTTGAGATACGCCTTTTTTCCCGGCTGCGTTTCCCGGGGCGGCTGCCCCGAGCTGTATCCGGCGGCCGCGCTGATTTGCAAGCGCCTAGGCATTGACTTGTGGGAAATGCAGGGCGCGTCCTGCACCGGCGCCGGCGTCTTGCAGGAGAAAAATCAACTGCTGGGCGACACCCTGAACGCCCGCACTTTCGCAATGGCCGAGTACTGGGACTTGCCCATAATGACCATTTGCAGCACCTGCCAGGGCGTGATGAGCCAGGCCAATCATCGCCTTCGCAACCCCGAATACCGGGCCAAAGTCAACGGCTATCTGGCCGAGGAAGGGCTGGAGTACAAGGGCAACGCCCGCCCCAAGCATCTGCTCTGGATACTGATTGAGGACTATGGGCTGGACAAGCTGGCCGAGCTTATCACCCGTCCGTTGCACGGGGTGCGTCTGGCCCCCTTCTACGGCTGTTATCTGGTGCGCCCCACCGACGCGCTGGAGTTTGCCGACAACCCGGAGCGGCAGGATTCGCTGGAGCGGCTGATAGAGATTCTGGGCGCGACGGTGGTGGATTTTTCCGGCAAGACACGCTGTTGCGGCTTTCCCATCCTGACCATCAACGAGCGCAACTCGCTGGCGATGGTGGGCAAGCATACCAGCGAGGCCAAGGATTTGGGCGCGGACGCAATGATTACCCCTTGCCCGCTGTGCCATCTGAATCTGGACAGCTTCCAGCCCAAGGCCGCGGCCCAAGCGGGGCGGGAAATCGGCTTGCCCATCCTGCATATGCCCCAGGCCATCGGGCTGGCAATGGGCATCAGCCCCCAAGAATTGGGGCTGCGCCGCCACATCGTCAACACCCGCCCGCTGATGACCCAGCTAACCCCCGCGGCGGCCCACTAAGGGCGCATCGCCGGGGGCAGGATTCCGATAATCAAGGGGCCGCTGCTACCCGGCGGCCCCTCTTGCTGACCCCGCCTGCCGCTTATTCCACAATTCGGAAAGAGGACGCCAAATGCAGCAGCCCCAAGCCCCAATCCAGACATTCCCCGAGGACTGGCAGACTGCGCTGGCCATCGTGGCCCACCCCGACGACCTAGAGTACGGGGCGGCCAGCGCCGTAGCCAAGTGGACGGCGCAGGGCAAGGGGGTGGTCTATTTGATGGTGTCGAGGGGCGAGGCGGGCATAGACGGTATGCGCCCGCCGGAGGTGGGGCCGCTGCGCTCGCAGGAAGAAATCAACGCCGCCCGCGCCGTTGGGGTGGACGTCGTGGAGTTTCTGGAACACCCGGACGGCATCATTGAGTACGGCCTGCCGTTGCGCCGGGACATCAGCCGGGTCATCCGCCGCCACAAGCCCGACGTAATTCTCACGCTGAGCCACCACCTGCAATTTCCCTCGGGCCACCTGAATATGGCCGACCATCGCCACGTGGGACTGGCGGTGTTCGACGCCGCCCGGGACGCCGGGAACCGCTGGGTTTTCCCCGAACTGCTGGGCGAGGGCCTGGAGCCGTGGGGCGGCGTCCGGTTCGTGGCGGTCTTTGGCCCCGCCGGTTCCACCCACGGCATAGACGTAACCGGCTATTGGGAACAAGGGCTGGAATCCCTGCGGCAGCATAAAGTCTATCTGGAGAACCTAGGCCCGTCGGCTGCCAACACCTTTGACTTTCTGACCGCCCACGCCGTCGAGTCCGGTCAGGTCTTTGGCTGTCAGTACGCGGTTTTCGCCGAGCTGGTGCTGATTAACGAACCGTGGGGGTGAGCGGGCTGCCGTCCGGCCGGCCAATCAGCGGTATTCCGGTGTATTCTCCGGTGTATTCCGGTATATTCTGTTGAAGGATAACCAGCGATATGCCTCCTGCCCGTCCCCTGCGCGTGCCTTCGGAATCGGAAATCCGCCGGGCTTTCAACCGCTGGCGCTGCCCGCCGCCAGTGATGCGCGATTTTATGCTCACCATCGCCCCGATGGTTGATGATGCGTTTATCACCAGCACCATAGCCCTCGCCGTGGTTCATATCGGTTCCATGCGGCCCGACCGTAAAATCAAGCACTTGGACAATCTGCTGGATGAAGTGAACTTTCCGCGAGAGGTGGCCGCGGAGATAAACCGGGTTGTTGACTTGGTGGAACCCCCGCCTGAGTTTACGCGGGGGGCGCAACGGCTGGTGCCGCCTTTGGAGAACATTACCGGCGCGATGCGCCAGCCGCGGGGCCAGATTCCCCGCCAAGCCTACCGGGAGGCGGTGGTTTCTTTCAGCGTCTTGCGGGATAACTTTGTGCGGGATGTGGCTTACGGCTTTATCAGCCACACCGTAGCCCACGAGTCGCAGAAGGAGCCGGGCCTACAGCGGGCGGTTGCGCAAACCGTCCGGCGCGTCCGGCATCTGGACGCCGCCGCCGCGGTCTGCGACTTCGCTCTACGCTCCCCGGCGTGGCAGGAGCGAAACGTCATTCCGGTGCAGGTGATAGCGCTGCTCAACGCGGCGAAAGCCCGCGACGGCGTGGTGCAACAACAGGTGGACGAGAGTGCGCCCATCAGCGACGCGCGATATGTGCTGTCGGTGATTGACGATTTGCTCATCGCCCACTGCGAGCGGGCCATAAGCGACCGGAACCGGCAGTTGCAGCCCTTCGCATTTTGGGAGGAGGCCCTAGCCAACGCCCCGTCGGGCCGTTGACGGGGCGTTGGGGGAATGCCGCCGATGTTGAGTCCGGCCAAGCCTTTATATGCGAATCGGATAACGAACCGTGGGGGTTAAGTTTGCCCGGCCAACAGGCTACCCGGGCAAACTACATTGCCCCGAAACGCACTAAATTCTCGAAGAAACGGGCAATGTCCCGCAACTTTCTCGTTTCGTCTTCGGAAAGTCCATCGGGATTGAAGTGCATCACGTCGTTCCGTATTTGCCTCACGGCGTCCAGGTGTTTAACAAATTCCGCTCGATCGATTCTGAGGTTTAATTGTTGCCAAAGGTCCTTATTTTCCAAGAGTCGGCAGTAGCTGCCGAGGGTCAGGTCGCCTGAACCTTCGATATGGCGCCCTTCTTCTGACGGGGACGCTGCCTGAAATTGCTCCAGCGTGAACTTGCCATGTATCAAATGGCGCAGGTGACCCTCAATCTCCCCAATGAACAGGAACGGCCCAGCGAGTTGCATAAACTGTAGCGAGAGGTCTGCTGCGGTTATTATTCCGGTTATGATTTCGTCTTCCCCACGCACCAGTACGTACCCGTGCTCCGCGATTGGGGCTATGGCCTCAAAAAGAGGCGTGTTGGACGGTAGCTCTTCTTCTGTGTCCATACATTGGCGAACCCACTCACATTCGCGCCCTAGGGAAAGACGGGCGCCGATGGACTTCCAACTGATTACACCTTTCACCTCCCGCTCGCTGGTCATCACCGGAAGTTGGGAATAGTCATGTAGCTGCATTATGGTCGTAGCCACGTCCAGAGAGTCGTCTGGCCGTACTCCCATCGGCCTTTTGTTGGCCGCCTCCAGAGATCGGATGCGATGCGTAGGGTCTGACGTGTGATTCGTCTTGGTGGGCTCAGAGGCATCCGAGTCAAGGGTTATGGTTATCGGAGAATCAATCCAGCCGACTTCAAAGTCCGGGTTAGTGATAAGATCATACTTCTCCAGCCCATTGCGGATAAAGCTGGTAATTCGGTCTCCGCGCCTGCGTGAGCCGAATTTGTGCAGGAGTTCCCGGACAGTGAGGCTCTCTGGAGTGGGCGCAGCGCCGTTTTCAATGGCATCTTTCATTCGGTTGGCGATTGTTTCCAGCCACTGATAGCCTTGATCCATGGTTAATCCTCCTAATTTTTCTGAGTATACTACCGCCGTAACCTAGTGTTCAAGGGGTAATTATTCCAGGTATTCTTAACGTGCGGGGGTATTGCCGTTGTGATTGCGCCCCGGAGCGTCTGGATTCCCGCTTTCGCGGGAATGACGGGATGATTTTGGCAATATCAACACACGTTAAGAATACCTTATTCCAGTGTCTTTGCCCGAACTGTTATGCCTAAAGCCGGTGGGCGTCTTGAAAGCGCCTACCGGCTTTGCTCTTTACCAGCTCCGGCCGCCGCCCGGTTGTTGAGAGACGGGGCGGTTCCCCGGCGGTGAACGGACTTTTTGGCGCGGGTACGGCGTTATTCCCGCAGGGTTGGGACTACTTGGCGGTAGGCTTGGATGGTGCGCTCGATGTCGTCGTCGGTGTGGACGGCGGAGGGGTAGTATTTCTGGCCGCCTTTCAGGATGCCGCGCTCCAGCAGGCCGACGTTTAGGCGGGCCAGCATTCCGGCGTCGCCGGCTAGGGTGTCGCGGTAGTCGTTCACCGGGCGGGGGGTGAAGCAGAAGTCGAAAACCGCATCCTCGCCGCAGCTTTGCACCGGGATGCCGTGTTCGCCGCAGATTTCGGTCATCGCGCTGCGGAGGGCGGCCCCGGCGGCGTGGATTCGGGGGTAGGCGCCAGTGTCCTCGCGCAGGACTTCCAGGGTCGCCAGCCCGGCGGCGCAGGCCACCGGGTTGCCGTTCAGCGTGCCTATCTGGCTGACAAAGGTGTCGCTGTCCACCTCGCCCCGGTTGTAGACCGACATAATGTCGGCCCGCCCCAGCACGGCGGCCAGCGGATAGCCGCCGCCCATAATTTTGCCCACGGAGCAGAGGTCGGGCGTTACGCCGTAAAATTCCTGCGCTCCGCCGTAGGCTAGGCGGAAACTGGTCACTACTTCATCGAAAATCAGCGGAATCCGGTAGCGGGCGGTCAACTCCCGCAGTCCGGCCAGGAACCCCGGACGGGGCGCGATGATGCGTTGCATCGGCTCCACGATGACCGCCGCCAGTTCTTGGTGGTGGGCTTGGATGATGGCCTCGGTGGTGGCGAGGTCGTTGAACGGGGCGATTAGCATAAGGTCGGCGATGGCTTTGGGGATGCCGCCGCTGTTGGGCTCGGACTGGGGGAATTCGAGGGAGGCGCTGGGGGTGACGCTCATCAGGGCGTAGTCGCTGCTGCCGTGGTAGCCGCCCTCGAATTTCAGCACTTTTTCCTTGCCGGTATAGGCGCGGGCGATACGCATCGCCTGAAAGCAGGCGTCGGTGCCGCTGGTGGTGAAGCGGGCCATTTCGGCGCAGGGGACGGCCTCCACCAGTTGCTCGGCCAGCATTACGGCCTTGTCGTTGTTGGCGAAAAAGGTGCTGCCCTGCTCCACGGTCTTGATGACCGCTTCCACCACGTGGGGGTGGGCGTGGCCCAGCAGCATCGGCCCGCTGCCCATCAGCCAGTCCACGTATTCGTTGCCGCTGACGTCCCATACGTGGGAACCCTTGCCGCCGGCGACGAGGAAGTCTTGTTCGGGGTTGAGGTGAAGGTTGCCGGTGTTGCCGCCGGGCAGGTAGCGGCCCGCCTTTTCCAGCAGGCGCTGTTCGTCGGGGGTTCGGTTGGGCATGGCGGGCCTCCTGCGGTGGGGTGGATTGGAAATGAGGGGTTGTTATTCGGTTATTTCAACAACAGGATCACCAACGGATACACTTACGGAATCCTCTCTGAAATCGAAACCGGATTCGGCGCGAATTTTTTTGACTCTGGTTATGTATCTGGGGCTTATACTGAGATGGCTCATTGCTTCAGGGTTCAAGGCTTGGTAGGTCTCAAAAGTTCTGGCAACGGAAAACCGTGATTCGACATCCATTACTTCCACAGAGATTTTCGAGCGCATCAACTTCCCTAGATTCTCATTAGAATCAGGGTCTACTATGGCGGTTTCCCGTTCTTGAATGTTGAACCTCATACCGGCTTTCACGCCATCTGTTGCTCCTTTGTTTATTACAATTTCCCGGCTGTTGAGAATTTTGGCGACTTTGCCTATGACTGCCATAATTTATTTCCTCCAAGATTTTAGAATCCCTTGTAGCCACTCATAGAGAGCTTCTTCAGGGATTTCTCTTCTGATGGTAATCCCTTGAGGAGGCGACGCATTGCGTCTCATTCGTCTTACTAAATCGTCCCAGAATTCCGGGTTTGTCCGGTCAAAAACTGAACAGATACAGGAATGCTCTTGAACCTCTGATACTTCCAACACTCCCCATTTTTCTTGATTGGCGCTGTTGAATACCACAAATTTCTGTCCTGGAAACACGCCATCTTGCGCCCCAACAAGCAGTCCAACGCCAACATCATCTTCTATTGATGTGATTCCAGATGCTTGGACAGTTCCGGTTTGGCTTTCGACGGCACGTTTTACCGTTTTTAGTGTAACCTGAACCATAATCAACTTCAAGAATTTTGGAATACCGACTGCTATTAAAAAATAGATAAGCATTAAGAAAATGCTTATTGTTGCTGATACCAGAATCGCCAGCAATACCGTGATAGATATTTTGCTGTTGGACGATGAGTCATCAGTAGCAATTGCCAGAAACGATGGGATAGTGATGGCGACTCCAATTCCTAGAAGCACCGAAAATGGGAGCGCCATTTTCTCCAAAAAACCCAACATTGCGCAACCTGAATGCCTTTGATTTTTCCTAGTATACCACTTTGGGGTTGTCGGCCCGGTTTGCGTTAGCAACCGGGCCGGTTTCCAAGGGGTATATGCCGGGGTGTTGCTTTATAGGCGCCGTCTTTCCCTAACCCGACGCCCTGGCCTGATTCATTACTTCCACCAGTTCTTTGACGCTGGCGGCGGAGCTTTGTAGGGCGGCTTGTTCCTCGGGGGTTAGGCGGATTTCCAGCACTTGCTCCATTCCGGCGGCGCCTAGCTTTACCGGGACGCCTACGCATAGGCCGTTGATGCCGTATTCGCCTTGCAGGTAGGCGCAGGCGGGGAGGATGCGCTTTTTGTCCAGCAGCACGGCTTCGACCATCTGGGTTATGGCCGCGGAGGGGGCGTAGTAGGCGCTGCCTTCTTTCAGCAGTTGGACGATTTCCCCGCCGCCCTGCCGGGTGCGCCGCACCAACTGATCCACCTTTTCCTCGGCCATCAGTTCGCTGATGGGAATGCCGCCTACGGTGGTGAACCGCACCAGCGGCACCATATCGTCGCCGTGGCCGCCTAGAACGTAGGCTTGGACGTCCTCGACCGACACGTTCAGTTCCTGGGATATAAAGGTGCGGAAACGGGCGGTGTCCAGCACTCCGGCCATACCGAAAACGCGCTCCCGGGGGAAACCGCTGGCCTCGTAAACGTTCTGCACCATAGCGTCAAGGGGGTTGGTGACCGGGATGATGATGCAGTCCGGCGAGTGCTTGACCACCTGCTCGGTGACCGACGAGGTGATGCGCATATTGGTGAGCAGCAAATCGTCGCGGCTCATCCCGGGGCGGCGGGCGATGCCGGCGGTAATGACGACCACATCGGAACCGGCGGTTTCCGCATAGCCGTTGCTGCCGGTGATGATGGCGTCGGTTCCCAGCACCGGCCCCGACTCCAGCATATCCAGCGACTTGCCTTGCGGCAAATCCTCTACCACGTCCACCATCACCACGTCGGCGTAGCCCAGTTGGTGAATCCGCTGTGCGGTGGTAGCGCCGACGTTGCCCGCGCCCACCACGGTAACTTTGCTTCGCATCGGGTTAGTTGCTCCTCAGTTTAATTGGTATGGTTTGGCGGCTTGCCCATCATTAGGAAAACGGGGCAGGGGTGATGCGGACACTGCCTTGCCGCCGGTTCCCGTTTCCCGGTAATAGCCGCCAAGCCTGCGTAGCGTCAAGGGCAAGCCGCTTCCCTATGATGCTACGGGTTAAGGGAAGCGGCTCTTAGTCCTCAAAGTATCAGGCGCCGGCCGGGTTGCTAGATTGCGTCCACAATCGCGTTCAGAGTGGCGCTGGGGCGCATCGCTTTGGCGGCCATTTCGTCGTTGGGGAGGTAGTAGCCGCCGATGTCAACGGGCTGTCCTTGAGCGTCTATAAGCTCCTGAACGATTGTCTCTTCGTTGTCGGCCAACTGCTGGGCCACCCCGGCAAAGCGGGCTTGCAGTTCGGGGTCTTGGGTCTGGTTGGCGAGCATTTGCGCCCAATACAGGGCGAGGTAGAAATGACTGCCGCGGGTGTCCAGTTCGTTCACCCGGCGCGACGGCGCCCGGCGTTGCTCCATGTGTTCGCCGATGGCTTGGTCAAGGGTTTCGGCCAAGAGTTTGGCCCGGTCATTCTGGAACACTTGGCCGCAATGCTCGAAGGATGCGACGAGGGCGCAAAATTCGCCTAGGGAATCCCAACGCAGATGGCCCTCTTCCAAGAACTGTTGCACGTGCCTGGGAGCCGACCCGCCCGCGCCGGTCTCAAACATTCCGCCGCCTTTGAGCAGGGGGACGACCGACAGCATTTTGGCGCTGGTGCCTAGTTCTAGGATGGGGAAAAGGTCGGTCAAATAATCGCGCAATACGTTGCCGGTAACGGAAATGGTGTCTTGCCCGGCCCGGCTGCGGGCTATGGTGAACCGCATCGCGTCAATGGGGGTCATTGTGCGAATGTCCAGCCCGGCGGTGTCGTGGGTGGGCAGGTATTGCTCCACTTTCTTGATTAGCTCCGCGTCGTGGGCCCGGTTCGGGTCCAGCCAAAAGATGGACGGGGTGCCGGTGAGCCTGGCCCGGTTGACGCCAAGCCTGACCCAGTCCCGGATGGCGGCGTCTTTGGTCTGGCACATCCGAAAGATGTCGCCTTCCTCAACGCTCTGTTCCATCAGAGTGGCGCCGGATGCGTCCACGACCCGAATCGCGCCGTCGCCGGGGGCCGTGAATGTCTTGTCGTGAGACCCGTACTCCTCGGCCTGCTGGGCCATCAGCCCGACATTGGCGACGCTGCCGACGGCGGCCGGGTCGAGGGCGCCGTTCTCTTGGCAGTCTGCTATAACCGCCTGGTACAGGGTCGAATAGGAGCGGTCGGGAATCATTGCGATGGTGTCGTGCAACTCGTTGTCGGGGCCCCAGGTGCGGCCGCCGTCGCGGATAATCACCGGCATACTGGCGTCAATGATGACGTCGCTGGGAACGTGCAGATTGGTGATGCCCCGGTTGGAGTTGACCATCGAAAGTTCGGGGCGCGAGCTGTAGACCGCTTGAATGTCGGCCTCGATTTCCGCCCGCTTGTCCTCGGGCAAGGATTGTATTCTGGTGTAGAGTTCGGCCACTCCATTGTCGGGGTTCACCCCGACGGCGCTGAGTTCAGCCGCGTGCTTGTTCAACACGTCTTGGTAGTAAACCGAAACGCAGTGGCCGAAAATAATGGGGTCGGACACGCGCATCATAGTTGACTTCAGGTGCAACGAAAGCAACACGCCGTCGGCTTTGGCATTCGCCATTTCCGCGGCATAAAAATTGCGTAATTCCCGCACGCTCATCACGGCGCAGTCTATGATTTCGTCGGCCACCAAGGGGATGCCGGTTTTGAGCGTGGTTGCCTGCCCGTCCTGCCCCACAAATTCGATGGCCGCCGACCCCGAGGCCGCGACGGTCAACGCTTGTTCGGAACCGTAGAAATCCCCGCTAGTCATGTGGCCGACACGGGTTTTGGACACTTCCGGCCAGTCCTGCATCATCCGGTGGGGGTTGCGCTTGCCGTGTTCCTTGACCGAGTTGGACGACCGGCGATCCGAGTTCCCTTGCCGCAGCACCGGGTTCACCGCGCTGCCCAGCACCCGGGAAAAGCGGGCCTGAATTTGGCGTTCTTCGTCGGTGGCCGGGATGTCGGGGTAGTCGGGAATATCGTATCCCTTGTCCTGCAACTCCCGGATTGCCCCTTTTAGCTGGGGGATGGATGCGCTGATATTGGGCAGCTTGATGATGTTGGCCGAGGGTTCCTCGCACAACGCGGCGCACATATTCAGGTAGTCGGGGATTTTTTGCTCATCGGTCAGATTGTCGGGGAAATTGGCGATAATGCGGCCAGTCAACGAGATGTCCCAAGTCCCCAGTTCAATGCCGGAGCCCTTGGTAAAGGCCCGGAGAATCGGCAGCAACGAATGCGTAGCCAAGGCCGGAGCCTCGTCAATTTTGGTGTAAATAATCTCGGCTGTTTCGGGCATTTTCCTCACCTTGATAATGATATGGGGACGGACGATGGCATAGGGCGGATGCGCCCGGAGCGGGTTTGACTCCCTTTGTGACGCCATTCTCCCGATGGAGTCAAGCCGCTGCCGGGCAAGCAATGTTCGGGTGTTTCTGCGCTCTATTCCGGGCGCGTAGCCTAGGCAATTATACAGCCCAACCGCCGCAGGCGATAGCCCCGCCCGTCCGTTGGAGACTTACGAAACTCCCTTTTGTCACTCTGAGCGAAAGCGAAGAGTCTTGGCGCCATAGGGGAGATTCTTCGCTGCGCTCAGAATGACAGGGCGTTATAGGGTATACTGGTGCGGAACGGATATGCGCCGGAAAACCTGTGGGCGAAATGGGAGCTGTGGCCGATGGCGGAGCCCGCCCGGCAGTCCGGGCAAGGCAATGGGGCGGGGCGTTCCCGCGCCCGGCCCCGCGCTCATCGTTGGCGCGGATGCGGGGGGCTGGGCTGGCAGTTCGCCCGGCCTGCGGTGGCGGCGCGGGCCGGGCTGATAGCGGTTTTTCTGTGGCCGCTGATGGCGGTTTTCTCGCGGCGGCGGTCTTTCGGGCGCGAGGTTCTGGATGGGCTGGACGGCCCGGTTATCTTTGCCGCCAATCACCTGAGCGTGGCCGACAATCCGGCGGTGCTGCTGGCCCTGCCCTGGCGGTGGCGCCTGCGTCTGGCTACCGCCGCATCCGAGGATGTTATGCGACAGCGGGGCCGGGTACAGACTTTCTTTGCCGCGCTGGTAAGCAACGGATTCGTGTTTTCGCAGTCCGGCTCGGTGCGGGCCAGCCTAGACTACTGCGGCAGGCTGACCGGGGCCGGGTGGTCGTTGCTGCTCTTTCCCGAGGGGGTGCGTTCCGATGACGGGGAGCTGGGGCGGTTCAAGCCCGGCGTCGGCCTGCTGGCGGCGCGGCTGGGGGTTCCGGTGGTGCCGGTGTATCTCAAAGGCACCGGCAGCGTGGTCGCCAAGGGCGGCAGCCGCCCCCGCCGGGGCGACATTGAAGTAAGGTTCGGGCCGCCGCTGCGGATTCCGGCGGATACGCCATACGCCGCCGCTGCGGATGCCATACGGGACGCCGTGGCGTCGCTGTCGCGGCAACAAATCGGATGCAGGGGGCCGGATTAAGTGAGCGACGCAGGCCAAAGCGCAACAGTTCGGCTGCCGCTGTTAAGCAAAATGCTGTTCGCCTCAGACCATATCGGTTTGCAGGCCATTTCGTATTTCCGGCAAACGTGGGTGCTGTTTTTTCTGGTTCCGCCGATGGGCGAGGGCATTGCGCGGGTGCCGGATGTTTCGATTTTCGGGCTGGGCATAGACGCAAGGGTGTTCGCCGGGTTCCTGATATTCGCCGGGCGGTTCGTTGACGCCTTTACCGACCCGATAATCGGCTGGTGGAGCGACCGGACGCGCAGCCGGTGGGGGCGGCGGATTCCGTTCATACTGGTCAGCACGCCGTTTTACGCGCTGTTTGCCGCCCTTGTCTGGATTCTGCCCACGGAAAACGCCAGCCTTTGGAACGCCATTTATTTCGTGATTGTGCTGGAGCTTTTCTTTATCGCAACCACGATGTCCAGCGGCGCCCTAGAGGCGCTGGTGCCGGAAATGACGCGGGGGGCCGCCGACCGGATGAATCTGGTAGGGCTGATATTCGTGTTCGCCATTTTCGGGGCGCTTATCGGATTGGGCGGCGGCGGCGTGCTGATTGACACCTTTGATTTCCGGGTGACCGGCATCATTCTGGCCGTGATAGGCGTGGTTTTCCGCTACCTATCGCTGTCGGCGGTTTGGAAGTATGCGCCGCGCGACACCGCCCCGGCGCGGGTCAATTTCTGGCGGGGGATGCGCGACACGCTGCGCAACCCGCAGTTCATATACTACCTGCCCACTTTCGTGATGTTCACTACCGGCGTGGGGGTAATGATGGGCTGGGTGCCGTTCTTTGCGTCGGAGCTGCTGGGGGCCGAGGATGAGGGCGCATTGTCGGGCGTGATATTCGTGGTGGTCATCGCGGCGGCGGTGATTAGCGGGCTGGTGTCTTGGGGGCTGATGAACCGGCGCGGGGTGAGCAAACGCCGGATTTACGGGGTATGCCTGATTGCCAGCGGGGTGGCGTTCCCGCTGCTGTCGCTGGTGGGGCTGTTTTCCGGCGGCGCACTGGTGTTGCAGGGCTTGATACTGGCCTTTATCGCCGGTATCCCGATGGCCGCGGTGTTTATGCTGCCCAAGGGGTTGACCGCCGACATCGCCGACTATGACGCGATGCTGACCGGGGAGCGGCGGGAGGCGATGTTCTACGCGACGCAGAATTTCTTTGAGAAAGTCACGTTTGCGCTGCCCCCGGCGCTTTTGAGCCTGATACTGTTGCTGGGCGACACGGCGGAAAACCCGCTGGGCATTCGCTTGGCGCCGGTGCTGGCCGGGGCGCTGGCCCTGCTGGGCATCGCGCTCTGGCACCGCTACCGCCTGCCCGACACGGTGAACCGGGAGACGGTGGCCGCGGCCGGCCTGCTGCCGTCACGCCCGGCGGCCGGCCCGGCGGATTAGGGGGCTCTGGCGGTGGCGGGGCAGGGGATTTCCGGGGGGGTTGCTCCCGGATTGGGCGGCTTGCCCGGCGGGACGCCCCACCCTTGGCACCCTGAGCGGCCCCTTTGTCACCCTGAGCAAAGCCCTGTCATTCTGAGCAAAGCCCTGTCATTCTGAGCAAAGCCCTGTCATTCTGAGCAAAGCGAAGAATCTCGCCTTGGACGGTGAGACCCTTCGCTTTGCTCAGGGTGACAGGGGGCCGCTCATGGTGACGGACATTTGCTCAGAGCGGGCGGTTGGGCTTTGCCGGTGCTTTGGGGCTTGGCGGTTTGCTTACTTGTCCAGTTGGGCGGCTAGGGCCGTTGCGTCGGTGACCGGGAGTTGGCAGGCGTAATTTTCGCAGACGTAGGCCGTTGGCTTGCCGTCTACCATTCCCCTTCCGGCTAGGAGCGGCAGGGCGGATGCGTTGGCGGCGTCCGCGCCCGTTGCGCCGGCCAGCACCCGGTTGGGCAGGTAACGCCCGTTGACTTGGCGCAGCAGGGCGGATGTGGCCGGGTCGTCCAGCGGGCCGATGACGGCCACCTCTTTGGGGGCGGACAGGTAGAAGTCTAGGGCGGCCAGCCAGCGGCCGGTGCCGGCCGGGGCGCGGCCCATCAGTTCGGCCAGCGTGCGTAGCGGGGCAACGGCTTTGACGGCATAGCCGTCGTTGCCGGTGACCACCGACAGCCGCAGCAACAGGTCTGAAGCCACCGAACCGCCGCAGGGCTGGGCGTTGTCGAACACGTCGCGGGGCCGCACCACCAGCTCCTCATGGTCGCGGCCGGTGTCGTAGAACCCCCCGGCGGATTCGTCCCAGAAAAGGGAAATCATCTCATCGGCCAGTTCCATCGCGGCGTCCAGCCAGCGGCGCTGGAAAGTGGCCTCATACAGCGACAGCAGGCCGTCGGCGACGAAAGAATAGTCTTCCAAGAATCCGGGCAGTTTGGCCTGGCCCTGGCGGTAGGAACGCAACAGCCGCCCCTGGGGGCGCATATCGGTGAGCAGGAAATTGGCGTTTCGGGCCGCGGCGTCTAGGTAGTCCTGCCGCTCCAGGGCCGCCCCGGCCTCGGCGAAGGCCCGCAGCATCAGGCCGTTCCAGGACGCTAGGGCCTTGTCGTCCAGCAGCGGATGCTCGCGCCCTTCCCGGGCCAGCCGCAGCGTTTCCTTGCCGCGCCGGATGACGTCCACCAGCCGCTCTAGGGGGATGCCCTGCCTTTGGGCGAAGTCGGCGGCCTTGACCGGGATGTTCAGTATGTTCGCGCCCTCGAAGTTGCCGCGCTGCGACACGCCGAAAAAGGCGCCGAACAGGGCGGCGTCCCCGGCGCCCAAGACGGTTTCTATTTCGCCGGGCGTCCAGACGAAAAACTTGCCTTCCTCGCCCTCGCTGTCGGCGTCGGTGGCGGAGAAAAAGCCGCCGTGTTCGCCGGTCATTTCCCGCAGCGCGTAGTCCAGCGTTTCCTCGGCGATGCGGCGGTACAGGGAGCGTCCGGTAGCCAGCCAGCCGTGCAGGTAGAGCCGGGCCAGCAGGGCGTTGTCGTAGAGCATTTTCTCGAAGTGCGGCACCAGCCAGAAGGCATCGGTGGAATAGCGATGGAAACCGCCGCCGATCTGGTCGTAAATGCCGCCGCGGGCCATTTTCTCTAGGGTGAGCTCCAGCATTGAGAGGGAGCGGTCGTTGTGTCCGCGGGCGTAGTAGCGGAGCAGGATTTCTAGGGTCATAGCTTGGGGGAACTTGGGGGCGTTGCCGACGCCGCCGTTCTGGTAGTCGAAATTGGTTGCGAGGGCGTTGTAGGCTTGATGGATGACGCTTTCGTCCAAAGCACCGGCGCCGCGCGGCATATTGGCGGTGCGGCCCATCTGCTCGGTCAACTGGCCGGTGACCCGCCGGATTTCCGGGTTGCTGTTGCGGTAGGCCCCGGCGACGGTTTCCAGCAGCCGGGGAAAGCCGGGCATATTGTGGCGGTCAACGGGCGGGAAGTAGGTTCCGCCGTAAAAGGGCTTGCCGTCGGGGGTGAGAAAGACGGTCATAGGCCAGCCGCCGCTGCCGGTGAGCATCTGCACCGCTTCCATATAAACGGCGTCCAGGTCGGGCCGCTCCTCGCGGTCAACCTTGATGTTGACGAAGTGGCGGTTCATTATTTCGGCGATGGCGTCGTTCTCGAAGGATTCCCGCTCCATCACGTGGCACCAGTGGCAGGCGGAATAGCCGATGCTGAGCAGGATGGGCTTGTCCTCATCCCGCGCCCGCTCCAGGGCCTCGGCGCCCCACGGATACCAGTCCACGGGGTTGTGGGCGTGCTGAAGCAGGTAGGGGCTGGTTTCGTTAATCAGGCGGTTGGGCATTGTTGGCCTCATCCTCTCCGGCAAGCGCCGGACTCTGGCAGTTTTTCTTTAGCGTGCGGACGCGCGGCTACAAAAGCCCCAGCCGCCGCAGGTCGTCTTCGTTCCATTGGGTGGCGCGGATTACGGATGACAGGGTTTTTCGATCCAGGGTATCGTTGTCGTGATGGTAATGAATGCTTGTGCGTCTTTTGTCGAGATGAACATAAACGTGTCCGCCGGTTCGCGTTGTGCGGCGCAGCATAAAGCCGTCTCGTTCCAATGCTCGTATCAAATCCCTTACGGGAGTGTTTCGCAGCAGATGTACTAGGTGGCCGGTGTCCCTCACAGGGTTACGGTTACGGTATCGGCGACAGCTACTTCTATTGCCGATGATAGTCTAGGCGCTTCCTGGGCCTCTGCGGGCAGTGGGTCGCCGTCCTCCAGCATAATTTCCAAAAATGCGCGGGCGGTATCCCGTAGCGCTTCCAGGGCTTGCTCCTTGGTATAGCCCCAGGCATTACAGCCGGGGAGCAGAGGGATTTCCGCGCCCCAGCGCCCGTCATCATCCTGTTCGATTTCCACATCGAAAACGTAGGTCTTCATTTTCCTGCCCTTTGGGTTCAGATTAGCCCCAGCCGCCGCAGGTCGTCTTTCATCCATTGTACAGGGGAGTGGGTCGCCGTATTCCAGACTCACATCCAAGTATGCTTTCGCCGCCTCTCTCAAGGCTTCCAGAGTTTCATCTTTGGAATATCCCCAGACGGCGCATCCGGGGAGAACCGGGATTTCAGCTTCCCATATCCCATCTTCCGGGTCGTGTTCTATTTCAATCTCGAAAACGTAGGTCTTCATTTCCCGTTCTCCTTCCCCGGCCAGCAGTTCCGCGAACCCGGCCAGCGGTATTGCGCCCAAGCCGCCTTGGCCGCGGCTGCGGACGCGCGGCTACAAAAGCCCCAGCCGCCGCAGGTCGTCTTCGTTCCATTGGGTAGCGCGGATTACGCTGGCCAGCGTTTTCCTTACCAGCGTTTCGCTGCCGGTATGATAGTGGATAAAGGTATTTCTGCCATCGGGATGGCTGTAAACAAGCCCGCCGGTTCTGGTATTCCTTGCCAATACGAACCCATCGCGTTCAAGCGCCCGGATTATTTCACGCACCGGAGTATTGCGGAGGAGATGCACCAGCCGCCCCGGATTGTTCATATAGTTACAGCCACTATATTGGACTCAGTAACTACGGCGCGTTTTTCAACCTCCGGCGGTATGGGATGGCCGTTTTCCGCTATCACCTCCAGCAACGCTTGAGCGCCTTCCTGCAACATTGACAAGGCTTCTTCTTTGGTGTAGCCCCAAGCGGCGCAACCGGGAAAATAAGGAACATCGGCGCTCCAGCGGCCGTCTTCCTCTTCTTCGATTTCTACGTCCAAAATGTATGTCTTGATCAATCCATCTCTGTGATTGCCATCCCCTGTTATAACCCCTGTGACAATTTCAGAGCCGGTAACTTCCTCGCTTTCCGAAATGATTTCGTATTCTTCGATGCCTTTCGGCAATGGATCCCCGTACTCCAGCATCATCTCCAGCATTACTTGGGCGCCCTCCTGCAACATTGACAGCGCTTCTTCCCGGGTGTAGCCCCAAGCGGCGCAGCCGGGAAAGTCCAGCACCTCGGCACTCCAGCGGCCGTCTTCTTCCTGCTCGACGTCTATCGTCAAAATGTAGGTTTTCATACTTTTCTCTCCCCGTCCGGTTTGCGCCGCCGCGGGCCTCGGGCCGCATCAGCCCGAGGCCCGCGCGTTGCTTTCCCCGGCCAGCAGCTCCGCGAACCCGGCCAGCGGCATTGCGCCTAGGTCGCCGCCGTCGCGGCTGCGGACGGCTACGGCGTTGGCTTCGGCCTCGCGGTCGCCGACTACCAGCATATAGGGGACTTTCTGGAGTTGGGCGGTGCGGATTTTCTGGTTCATCCGCTCGTTGCGGCGGTCAACCTCGGCGCGAAAACCGGCGCCCTCCAGCGCGGCCAGCACGCCCTCGGCATATTCGGCGTGGCGGTCGGCGATGGGGATTACCACGGCCTGCACCGGGGCCAGCCAGACCGGGAACGCGCCGCCGTAATGCTCAATCAGCACGCCCAAGAAACGCTCCATCGAACCGAGGATGGCCCGGTGCACCATATAGGGGCGGCTGCGGCCCCCCTCGGCGTCCTGATAGGTCAGGTCGAAGCGCTCCGGCAGATTGAAGTCGAACTGCACCGTGGTGCATTGCCAGGCGCGGCCTAGGGCGTCGGTGATGTTGATGTCAATTTTGGGGCCGTAAAAGGCGCCGCCGCCGCCGTCCACGGCAAAGGGCAGCCCCCGCGACTCTAGGGCGTTTTGCAACGAATTGGTGGCGTGTTGCCACATCGCCAAATCGCCCACGTACTTTTCCGGCCGGGTGGAGAGAGCGACGCTATAGTCGGAGAAACCGAAGGCGTCCAGCAGCTCAAAAGTAAGCTCCAGCACGCCGCCCACTTCGTCCTCCACCTGCTCCGGGCGGCAGAATATATGGGCGTCGTCCTGAGTGAAGCCGCGCACCCGCATCAGCCCGTGCAACACGCCGCTGCGCTCGTAGCGGTAGACCGTTCCCAACTCGGCGAAACGCAGGGGCAGCTCGCGGTAGCTGCGCAGGGCCGAGCGGTAGATAGTAATGTGAAAGGGGCAGTTCATTGGCTTTAGGAAGTATTCCTGTTCGTCCACCTCCACCGCCGAATACATACTCTCGCGGTAAAAATCCAAGTGGCCGCTGGTCTGCCACAGCGCGGCCCGCCCGATGTGGGGCGAATACACCACGTCGTAGCCGCGCCGGTAGTGAATGTTCTTCCAGTAGTCTTCGATGATGGAGCGGACGCGGCCCCCCTTGGGGTGCCAGACGACCAAGCCGGGGCCGATTTCGTCGTGAATGGTGTAGAGGCCCAACTGCCGCCCCAGGGTGCGGTGGTCGCGGCGTTCCGCTTCTTCCAGCCGGGCCAAGTGGCCGGTGAGTTCCTCTTCCGACTCAAAGGCGGTGCCGTAGATGCGTTGCAGCATCGGGCGGGTTTCGTCGCCGCGCCAGTAGGCCCCGGCGACGCTGAGCAGCCGCAGGGCCGGAATTTCGGCGGTGCTGCCCACGTGCGGCCCTTGGCACAGGTCAACAAACCCGTTATGCCGGTAGATGGATATGACCGCCGACTCGTCCAGCCCCTCGATAAGCTCCAGCTTGTAGGGCTGCTGGGCGAACAGTTCCTGCGCCTCGCGGCGGCTCAGTTCTTCCCGCTCAAAGGGAAAAGACCCGGCGACGGCCTCCCGCATCAGGGCCTCGATTTGCTCTAGGTCTTCTGGGGTAAAGGGACGGGAAACCTCGAAATCGTAATAAAACCCGTCTTGGGTGGGCGGCCCGATGCCCATTTTGGCTTCGGGAAACAGCCGCAAAACGGCGTCGGCCATCACGTGGGCCGCCGAGTGGCGCAGCCGATGCCGGTGGGCCTGGGCTGCGCTGATGTTGCCGTGGTCAAGAACGCCATGGTCCAGCATGGTTCAATTCCTGCGTAAAAATATGGTGTCCGCAGGCTATTATAGCCTAACAATGGGCGCCCGCACCGGGGCAAGGATTTTGACGCCCGATGTTGGCGTCCGGCTAAGGATGCCGCCATCGCTCCCGTCATTTTTATGACACTTGGCCCTTGCCAACCCCGGTTGCGCTTCCCTAACATAATACGTGCCAAACCCGAACACCCCGCCCCCCAATCCTTTCCAAATCAGGCCAGCAAACCCCAAATGGGAGAGAATGGGCGGAAATGGGAGGGAAATCAAAAAAATCCTGAACCCCATAGGCGAACCGGCTATGCGGGAATTGTGAAATTCCCCTTTGTCGCCCTGCCCTTTAACATCCTGCCCTTTGTCCCCCGAGTGCACCCCTTGTCGCTTTGCCCCTTTATCCCCTGAGCGCCCCCCTTTGTCACCCTGAGCGGAGCGAAGGGTCTTGCTGCCCAAGGCGGGATTCTTCGCTTTGCTCAGAATGACAGATATTTTGCCCGTAGTGACAGACAGTCGCCTGGAGTAACAGACAGTCGCCCGGAGTGACAGGCGGCGGAAACGGGCGGAAATGGGCGGAAATGGCAGGGAAATCAAAAAATCCTGAACCCTAGAGCGGGATTCTTCGCTTTGCTCAGAATGACAGACGGCCAGAGTGCCAGACAGTTGCCGGAATGACAGACGGCCAGAGTGCCAAGCAGTTGCCGGAATGACAGACATAAGGCAAGCATCTCAAAGCGGCTGGATTCCCCCATTGCCCGCTTGGGGCGTTATAATGGGCGCGGGCGATTATGCCGCAAGCCGCCCGCAGGAGCGCGAGTATGGCTACCAAAGCAGACTTGGAAGCATTTGTTACGTCGGTCACTTGCCCGGATGATTTCGACCAGTTCTGGGGCGCGATGCTGGCAGGGCTGGCGGAGCTGCCGCTGGATGCGACGGCCACGCCGGACCCGCTGCGTAGCAACGCCGAGGTGAACGTTTACCAGGCTACCTACCGCAGTTTGGACGGGCTGGAGATTTTTGGCTGGTACAGCGTTCCCGCCGTTGGCGACGGGCCGTTTCCGGCGGTTCTGGTGTTGCCCGGCTACAAGTCGGAACCGGCGCTGCGGCGGGATTGGGGGCGCAAGGGCGTCGCCGTGCTGTCGGTGGCGGTGCGCGGGAAGTTGCCCAGCAGCGCGGTATTCAACCCCGGCTACCCCGGCCTGCTCACCCACGGGCTGGAAAGCCGTGACAACTACGGCTACAAGGGCGTGATTTCCGACTGTTCGCGGGGCGTTGATTTCCTGCTGTCGCGGCCGGAAATTGACCCGGAGCGCATCTACGCCAGCGGCAGCAGCCAGGGCGGGGGCCTTACCCTGATAACCGCCGGGCTGCGCCCCGAAATCAAGGGCGGCGTATCCGGCTATCCCTTCCTCTGCTGTTTCCCGGAGTCTATGCGGATGCTGCGTTCCTACCCTTACGATGAGCTTTCCTGTTACCGCCGCGCTCACCCGGAGCGGGAAGGGCAAATGCTGGAAACGCTGCGCTACTTCGACGCCGTGAATTTCGCGCCGCGCATCCGGTGTCCGATGGTGGTGGGCATTGCGCTGGAGGACGAGGTTTGCCCGCCGGAAACCAGCTATGCGGTCTATGACCGGCTGGGCGGCGAGCGGGAATTGTGGCTTTTCCCCGACTCCGGCCACGGCAACGCCCACGATTACCCGAAACAGGAAACCGCTTGGCTGGAGCAGCGCATCGCCGCCCCGCATACCCTATCGCCGCAGGCGGTATCGCTATGACGCCGGCCAGTTTCTGGGAAATGACCGAGGCGCAACTGGCCGAAACGCCCCTAGACTTGTCGGCCAGCCGCGACGCTTTCTATTCCCAACCGGAGTGGGATGTTTACCGGCTCAATTACCGCGCCACGGGCGGCCACTGGCTGTTTGCCTGGCTGTCGGTTCCCAAAGCGGGGGACGGCGGGCCGTATCCGGCGTTGTTGCGTATGCCCGATTACGCCAGCGTCCATGACATAATCTATACGCCGCTGCGCCATCGGGCCGTGGTGATGAACGCCGCCCATCGGGGCCAGCGCAACAGCGACGGGGCGTACCGGGCCAGCTACCCCGGCCTGCTGACCGACGGCATCGGCGACGGCGAGGGTTGGGCCCTGCTGGGCGCCTTTGCCGACGCATTGCGGGCGGTGGACGCTCTGCTGGGCCAGACGATAGCCGAGATTGGCCCGCTGGCCCTGTGGGGGGCGGGATTGGGCGGCAGTTTGGCGCTGGCTACGGCGTCGCGCCGCCCCCGCATCGGGGCTGTCGCCGCCGACACGCCCCTGTCGCTGGGGCACCCGGCGGCGCTTGAGCCGGGCCTAGGCTATCCGCTGGGCGAAATCGGCGACTACTTGCGGGCTTGGCCCGGGCGCCGCGCCGATGTGGAGCGGACGCTGGGGCTGCTGGATCCGCTGAGTGACGCCGCCCGCGTAGCCGCGCCGACGCTACTCAGCGCAGGCCGCTTCGACCGGGCAACCTGCCCGGCGCCTTTCGCCGAGGAGCTGGCCGCAACCCTGCCCAACGCCGACCTGCGGCTGTATGACGGCGCAGCCGAGGGCGGCGGCCACATCCACGCCCAAGCCCGCGAAGCCTGGCTGTCGCAACGGCTGGGGCTGGGTTAGGCCCGGCGTCCGCCGTATTGTCTGAATCAGGATTTACCGGATTATAGGATGGGCAGGATTGGAAAATTATCTTGAAAATCCTGATTCAGACAATTGCTATAATAATATGCCGGTATTTCATAATCAGGAGGCCGCCCCGCCCTATGGAGCAGTTGCGACAAACCCTTGCGTATCTTTCGGAAAAGATAACGGCGGTGGTGGAGCGTCTTTGACCTCCCGGCCAAAGAACTTGCCATCGCGGAACTGGAGCGGGAGTCCGCCGCGCCGGATTTCTGGAGCGACCATCAGCAGGCCCAGCGCAAGATGCAACAGATGGGGCGCCTGCGCGATGCCGTTGCTTTGTGGCGCGGCCTTGAGTCGCGTTGCCGCGACCTTGTGGAGCTTACCGCCTTAGCCGTCGAAGAAGACGATTTTTCTTTGCAGGAACAACTGGAGGCCGATGCCGCCGCCCTAGGCCGGGAACTGGCCCGGGAGGAAATGCGCCTGACCCTTTCCGGCCCCTATGATGAACGCCCGGCCATCGTTACCATCCACTCCGGGGCCGGCGGCACCGATTCCCAGGATTGGGCGCAAATGCTGTTGCGGATGTATGCGGGCTGGGCCGAAGTCGGCCGGCGTCCGGTGGAGGTGATGGATCTGTCCTATGGCGATGAGGCCGGGCTGCGCAGCGGCACGCTGGAGGTGGGCGGCAGCCACGCTTTCGGCTATCTAAGCGCCGAGCAGGGCGTCCACCGGCTGGTGCGGCTGTCGCCCTACGACCCCAACCGGCTGCGCCACACGTCTTTCGCCAACGTGGAGATACTGCCGACGGTGGAGAGCGAAGCCGACATAGCCGTCCGCCCGGAAGACGTAAAGATGGACACTTTCCGCTCCAGCGGGCCCGGCGGCCAGAACGTGCAGAAGGTGGCGTCCGCCGTCCGCTTGACCCACCTGCCCACCGGCATCGTGGTATCCTGCCAGACCGAGCGCTCCCAGCACCAGAACCGGGAATACGCCATGCGAATCCTGCGGGCCAGGCTGCTGAAACAGCAGAACGACCAGCGGGCCGAGGAGCTGGCCCGGTTGCGCGGCGAGCGGGCCAACCCCGAATGGGGCCACCAAATCCGCAGCTACGTTCTGCACCCCTACAAGTTGGTGAAAGACCACCGCACCAACCTGCAAAGCCCCGACCCCGACGGCGTACTGGAGGGTGCGATAGATCCATTCATCGAGGCGTATTTGATGCACAAGCTGGGGAACGGGGATTAGGTTGCGGCAATAAGGGCGCACGGCTGTGCGCCCCTACGGGGTTGCGTAGATAGAGGCGTATTTGATGCACAAGCTGGGGAATGGGGATTAGGTTGCGGCAACAAGGGCGCACGGCTGTGCGCCCCTACGGGGTTGCGTAGACGGAATGGGGAGCGGTTAGCGGTCTTGAAAGCTGAACTGGAATGAGTAGGCTTTCAGGGAAATGCCTGGTACGGCGCGGGCGGCTTGGGCTACGCGAGGGGCGAAGTCGTTGGCGACTAGGATGCCGCGCACCGGCTTGCCGTCGGGGTTTTCGATGGTTCCCATATAGGCCAGCAGTTGGGCGATGGAGTCGGGCTGCGCCGTGCCTGCCTTCAGTTCGATTATGACGATGGCGCCGTTGGCGTCCTCGGCGGTGATGTCAATGCGCCCAGCGTCTACGGATTTTTCGCTGCCGCCGTCGGTGATGACAAGACCCGGCTCCAGTTGGGCGATGTTGGTGCGTAATGCGCGTTGCAGGTCGCGCTCCAGACCGAAGCGGATTTCGCTGGCGTCGTCGGGAGGCGGTGGGTCGTCGGATCCGCCCCCATTAGTAGGCGCGGGTTTCCCAAAAAACGGATTGATGTGGTTATTTTGATTGTTGAATATGCCGATAGTGTTCTCTGAATCCCCGCTTCTAGTCTCTGTCCCTAACTGGGAACCGGGATTACTCCACGCGCCGTCGGAATCCAGATACCAGCCCCTTTCCTTGGCGGTCAGCCGGGTTATCCCGTGATCTTTCATCAGGGACATCAATGGCGTAACGCTTGCGCCCTGCAAAAAGAGGTTGCTGGTGCGTATAATTCCACGCTCGGACAGCTCTTCGAGGTTGAACTCTAGTAGAAAATCCCGAATGTCCTTTTCCATTTTCGGCTTCTCCTATTTTCCGGCTAGGCGGCCACCAGTTGGCCGCAGTGGGGGCAGCGGCGGTTGGAAATTGCGGCTTCCAAGCGGACGAGGGCGTTGGTGGCGGCGTCAATGGCTGTTACGGTGGCGGCGGATGATGCGGCTATGGACTGAGTAGCCGCAACGTTGGCCCATGTGGCTGCGGCTGCTTCTTGCGCGGCTATGGCTGCCTGTTGGGCTATGATAACCGATCTTTGTGAAACATCGGCGGCTTGTTGAACGGCTATGGCATTCTGTTGTGTAGCTATGGCGGCCTGTTGCGCGGCATCGGCGGCTTGTTTCGAGGTGCCAGCTACCGCTTGAGCCGCGTCGGCGTTCTGCTGTGCGGCTATGGCGGCTGTTTGAGCCGCGTCGGCGGACTGTTGCGATGCAGTAGCGGTTCTCTGTAGCGCATCGCTGGCGGACTGCGATATTTCGCTGATTGCCTGTGTGTGCAGACTTACCGTCCGAAGCGCGGATACAGCGTCGCCAATTGCTTGGCTTTCGGAATTATTTTGGGCAGTCATTCAGTATCTCCCAATCGCAGTATCCCCCAATCGTTGCCGGACGGCGTGGGCTCTTTAGCAGTTGCCCAGCAGGTGGCCCATTCGGAGTTTTTTGGTGATCATATATTGGCGGTTTTCGTCGTTTACCGGCACTTCCAGAGGTATGCGGTCTTGGATTTCTAGGCCGAAGCCGGACAGCCCTACTACTTTGCCGGGGTTGTTGGTTAGGAGGCGGAGTTTGGATACGCCCAAGTCTAGGAGGATTTGGGCGCCGGCTTCGTAGTGGCGCATATCGGGGTCGAAGCCTAGGGTGCGGTTGGCTTCGATGGTGTCTAGGCCGTCGTCCTGTAGCGAGTACGCCTTGATTTTGTTGTGGAGGCCGATGCCGCGGCCTTCCTGCCGCATATAGAGCAGGACGCCGGTGCCTTCTTTGGCTAGGGTTTTCAGGGCCAGCTCCACCTGCTCGCCGCAGTCGCAGCGCAGGCTGCCGAAAACGTCGCCGGTCAGGCATTCGCTGTGGATGCGAACCAGCACCGGGTCGTCGGGCTGCCATTCGCCGGTGGTGAGGGCGATGTGTTCGCCCTGGTCGAAATAGCTGCGGTAGCCGATGGCCTTGAACTCGCCGTAGCGGGTGGGCAGGCGGGTTTCGGCCACCCGCTCGATGAGCCGCTCGTGCTGGCGGCGGTGGGCGATGATCTGGGCGATGCTGAGGATTTTGAGGCCGTGGGTGTCGGCGAACTGTTCGAGGGTGGGGAGGCGGGACATAGAGCCGTCTTCGTCCATCATTTCGCAGACGATTCCGGCGGGATACAGGCCGGCCAGGTTGCAAAGGTCAATGATGGCTTCGGTGTGGCCGGGGCGGGCCAGCACGCCGCCGGGGTGGTAGCGGAGGGGGAACATATGGCCGGGGCGGGTGAAGTCGTCGGGCCGGGTCTGGGGGTCAATCATCGCCTTGATGGTGGCGGCGCGGTCATAGGCGGAAATGCCGGTGGTGGTGTTAATTTTGTAGTCCACCGACACGGTGAAGGCAGTCTGGTCTTTGCGGCCGGCGTTCTGGCTAATCATCAGGGGCAACTGGAGTTCGTCCAGCCGCTCGCCGATGGTTGGCATACAGAGAAGGCCCTTGCCGTACTTGACGATGAAGTTGATGGCCTCCGGGGTCACCTTGTCGGCGGCCATAACTAGGTCGCCCTCGTTCTCCCGGCTTTCGTCGTCCACGACAATCAGGAGTTTGCCGGCTTTTAGGTCTTCCAGGGCCTCTTCCAGACTGCACAGGGGCATAATTCAATCCTTTGGGTGCGCTCAGATACCGTGGCCCGGGTTTTAGCGCTGGCCCGGGTTTAGTGCTTGAGCAGATTTTCCACGTATTTCGCCAGAATGTCGGCCTCTAGGTTTACCCTGGCGCCAACGGATAGTGTTTCGAGGTTAGTATTGCGTAGAGTATATGGTATCACGGCTAGGGTGAAGGCCGCACTTTCTACTTTTACCACGGTCAAACTTATGCCGTCAACCGCGATAAATCCTTTCTCGACGATGTAGGGCATCAGCCGTTGGGGGGCGTCAATCCCGAAAATGACTGAATCGCCGTCTTCCTCGATAGATGCGACGCGGCCCGTTTCGTCCACGTGGCCCTGGACGATGTGGCCGCCCATACGGTCGCTGGCGGCTAAGGCACGCTCTAGGTTCACTGCGCCGCCCGCCGACAGGTCGCCTAGGGAGGTGCGGCGCATAGTTTCCGGCGACAAGTCCACCGAAAACTCGGAATCGGACAGGGACACGGCGGTAAGGCAAGCGCCGTTGACAGCGATGCTGTCGCCCAGCTTCAGGTCGGACATCACTTTTTCGGCCCGAACCGTCATACCGTTGTTGCTGATGCTGACCACCGAGCCAACTTCTTCCACTATTCCGGTGAACATTGCTTGATTCTCCTGTCAAAGAGGGGGTGTCAGGGGGTAGCCGGTAATCAGCCAGTCTTCGCCAATCTGCCGGATGGAGGTTTTGTTTAGGCGCCGGGCTTGGGCCATCAGCTTTGCGCCGGCGCCCTCTACCGGGGAGGCGGCGTCGGCGCCGCCGATGATGACCGGGGCGACGAATGCCTGCACCTTGTCCACTAGGCCGCCGTCGAACAGGGATCCCAGCGTTTTGCCCCCGCCTTCCACCAGCAGGTTTACTATGCCGCGCCGCCCCAAGTCGGCCAGCACTTCGGCCGGGCAGACCAGCCCGTCGGCGGTGGCGTTTACACGGACGACATCCGCCCCGGCCTGCTCCAGCCGCCGCGCGTTGGCCGGGGGGGCGCCCGGCGTAGTGTAGACTAGGGTTTGCCCCGGCTGGCGCAACAACTGCGATTCCGGCGGCATCCGGCAATGGCTGTCCAGGGTCACCCGCACGGGCTGGCGGGGCAGGGGCCGGTTGTCGCTGTCCCGGGCGGTAAGCTGCGGGTCGTCGGCCAGCACGGTGTTGGCCCCCACCATAATGGCGTCGGTTTCGCGGCGCATTTGTTGCACCAGAGAGCGGGCGGGCGGGCCGGTCACCCACTTGGAATCGCCGGTTCTAGTGGCGATTTTGCCGTCCAGACTCATAGCGAACTTGGCGGTGACGAAAGGCAGCCCGGTGTTGATGTGCCTGGCGAATCCCTCATAGAGTTGGAGGGCTTCGCTGTGTTCCGGCGATGCGGCGGGCAGCAGCGAGACGGCGATTCCGGCGCGGCGCAGCTCGGCGATGCCCCGGCCGGCTACAGCGGGGTTGGGGTCGGTGACCGCCACCACGACTTCGGAAACGCCGGCCTCGATGACGGCGCGGGTGCAGGGCGGAGTGCGGCCCCAATGGCAGCAGGGCTCGAGGGTAACGTACAGGGAGGCGCCCCGGGCTTTGGGGCCGGCCTGGTTCAGGGCGACGACTTCGGCGTGGGCCTGGCCCGGCGGGAGGGTGGCGCCGCGGCCTACGACGCAGCCGTTGTTTACCAGCGCCGCGCCCACGGCGGGGTTGGGGCTGGTGCTGCCCATCGCTTGCGTCGCCAACTCTATGGCCTGGCCCATAAAGCTCATCGGCCGGTTCCGGCGGCGTCTTGGGCCGGGTCGGGGCCGGGAAACTCGCGGGAGAAGCGGCTGGCCGTCGGGGTGGTCTGCCCTTGATATTTGCTGCCCAGCCCTTCCGAGCCGTAGAGCCGGTCGGCGGGAGTGGTTAGCCGCAGGTAGGAAATCTGGCCGATTTTCATTCCGTAATACAGCGTGATGGGCAGACGGGCTAGGTTGCTCAACTCTAGGGTCAGGTGTCCTTTCCAGCCGGGGTCTACGAAACCGGCGGTGGAGTGAATCACCAGCCCGATGCGCCCCAGGCTGCTCTTGCCCTCCAGCCGCGCCACTAGGTCGCCGGGCAACTCGATATGCTCTAGGGTGCTGCCCAGCACGAATTCGCCGGGGTGCAGGATGAAGGGCGCGTCGTCGCTGATTTCGACGGTTTCGGTCAGGTCTTCCAGTCCCTTTTTGACGTCTATGTGGGGCCGCCTGGAATTGGTGAAAACCAGCAGCTTGCGGTCGAGGCGGAGGTCAACGCTGGCGGGCTGGATGTCGGCCGGGTCGAGGGGGGAAATGACGATACGGCCGCTTTCCAGTTCCTCCTTAATCGTCCGGTCACTCAATACCATACCACCTGCACTTGTAGTTCCGCATATTTTCTCTCTCTCAGCTGAACAGTCTTGTGATCCAGTTCAGCACTGCGTCGAATATCGTTGGGTTCTTTGCCCGGTCGAAATTGTTCTCCCTGCCGCAGTTCCCGCAGATTACTGAAGTTCCTCCGTTCGCCAATGCGATCTTCGCGCTAAGGCTTGGGTTCCGGTTGTTGGTCCTGTCCGGTACTCTGCTTCCACAGCTTCCGCATTTTAGCTGTCCCTGCGTTCTGAGTTGCCGGTTGCTGTCTGGTTTGCGAGCTTGGCGGTTGTCCGGCTTGTGAGCCCGTCCGTTGTTTGGCTTTCTTCCAGTTTGTCTGTTTGCCCCTTGCGGTTTGACTGTAGCTTTTCCCGCTTTCTGGAATCCCTCTGTTAGTTCGTGTATATCTGCTATTCGGCGGTATGCCGTTGATGATTTTCCCTGTTGTTTGTCTCTGTGAGCGACTTGGTTTCTGCTGCCTCTGGCTGACCTTATTAAAGATAGGGTTATCCCGTGCGGCTGGAGTTTGGAATTGATCTGCCACCAGTTTTGTTGGCAGAATTTGAGTAATACAGAGGGATCTGTTGTATGTCGATAATTGCGGTTGATTCTTCTTAGAACGGGATTTGCTGCGTTAAGAAGTTCCACTAGAGCTCGGTCTGTTTGCATCCGGTTTTCATCTAATTTGCTTGTTGGCAATTTTCTCTCCGCCCCTTATTTTGTAGAAGTCCCCGGCGAGTTGCCGGGGACTTTGTGCTATCCGAATATTTTTCGGTACCGCCTGATTACGTCCGCTTTGTACCCTACCATTTCGTTGCGTTCTGTCTCTTTGCTCTTCCGTGGCTTCGGCTTGTTCTTGGCTTTGTTGCCTTTCTTCTTGGCCATTGGCAGCTTCCTCGCTTTCTTAGGTTCTGGTTATTGTATCACCCTTCGTCCGCTCCCCGCAGGTTATGCATGGTTGCTATCCGTTAGGCTGTGGTTTTTTGTCTGGGGTCTTCTTTCTGGAACTTGTTACTGCTCGGTCGTGGTTCCTTCACTGCTTGCTTCAGACCCGTTAGCTGGATCATGCTCGGTGCCTGTATCCCGTAGGAGGGTTACCTGCTCAAGTGCCTCTTGGGCGTCTGGGTTGTTCGGCTTGAGTTCCAGAGCCTTGCTGAAATCGTTTATCGCTAGGTCGAGTTTTCCTACGAGTGTGTAGGCATAACCCCTTTTGTTGTGAGCTTCCGGGTAGATTGGGTCACAGCCCCCGAATCCCGAGCCCGCGATGGTATAGGTGCCCGAGTAGTCCGGGTTGAGTTCCAGGAATTTGCTGAAGTCTTCGATTGCCTGGTTGTAGTTCTTTGTTCCGAGGTGTACTTCTCCCCGGACAAAGTAGGCACGGGCGAAATCCGGGCTGAGTTCTATGGCTTTTCCAAGGTCGGCGATAGCCCGTTCGTGTTTTCCTATGAAGGTATGGAGGATGCCCCTTTGAAAGTAGACGCCCGCGCTGTCTGGTGCTACTCTCAGGACTTTGCTGAAATCGGCATCGGCTAGTCCATGCTCGCCTTTGGCTGTGTAGGCCACGCTCCGCTTTAGGCAAGCCCCTCGCGGGTAATAGACGGACACATTGTCTGGGTCAAGTTCTAGGACTTTGCTGAGGTCGTCAATCGCTAGGCCATACTCCCGTCCAGAGAGGTGGGCGCTACCTCGGGATTCGTACACATTTGCAAGGCTGGGATCCAGCTCCAGTGCCCGGCTGTAGCACTCGATCGCTTCGCTGTAGTCCTGTCCCCGAAGGGATGCATTTCCAAAACTGACGTCTCCCTGTTCCACGAAATACTCTGGTTCCCTGATGCTCCAGTCAATCCGGCGTTCGTACCCTATGCTGGACTGGTTCGTTGCTGACTCCGGGATTTCTGCTGGGTTGCTGGTATTTTCTTCCATTTCCTCTCCGAATGTTGTCTTCATCTCCCGAGTTTATCATGTAGTCTCCGGCGGGATTAGAACCCGCGGCCTTCCGCGTAGGAGCCGGATTCTCTGGTCCTGCTGAGCTAGGGGGCTGGTATGTCCCCCCGGCGGAATTCGAACCCGCGGCCCGCCGGGTGGGAACCGACCGCTCTGTCCGCGGAACTTTTACTCTGCGCCGGGTTTTCCTCGGGGCTTGGGGCCTTGCGCCACAACTGGCAGGTGAGCACGCACGTTAGCGGCGGTAGCAGGGTGTTCAGGACTCTACAGGCGATCCACAAGAGAAGCAAATCTTTGCGATATTTCCGGCCCGGTCAGATTTCGGCGGGGTTGGCGAAATTCTAGCAATCCCGGCCAATTCCCGCAAGTTACCGTTGACACAGCAGGCGTCGGTCATTCCTTAGTCGCTTACGGATCGCTTGCGTCTTTCCGTTCCGGCTTGCCGATTAGGTAGACGCCCTGGACGGTGGCCGTGAACTCCAGCTCGCCGCCGGAGATGGAGGTGAGAACGTCGGCGCCTTCGGACAGGGCTACGGCCCGCTCGTATACCGGCGAGGGCGGGATGTAGGCGTTTGCCTCGGACAGGGATGCTAGGCGGCCCAGCTTCACGCCGGAAAGCTCGGCCATCATTTCGGCTTTGCGTTGCATATCGGCTACGGCGTTGTCTAGGGCTTCATCCTGTAGCTCCCCGGGGTCTTGGAGGTCGAAGCTGACGCTGTTGACGCGGATCAGGTCGCCGGCGGCATCGGTCACTTGGTCAATGATTGTTCCGGTGTTCTCCAGATTACGGACTTTCACCGACACTTGGTTGGTTACGGCGTAGCCGGTCAATATCTCTTCCCAATCCTCCCAGCAGGATGGGACTTTTTCCGCATCCGGGGTTGCCGGGGCCGGGGGTTCGTCGAGGCAGCGGGTGACTCGCACGCTCCGGTAGCGGGGGCTGATGTTGAAGTAGCGGGTCTGGATGTCTTGGCTGGCGATTTCAGCTTGGGACAGAACATCCATTACGGCGGTCATAGCGGCCGCGGCGTTGGTTCGGGCTTCGGCGGCGGTGTCCTCGACGGATTCGACGCCGAGGCTGATGACGGCGATGTCGGGGGCGCCGCTGGCTGTGCCTTTGCCGGTGACTAGGAGTCCTTGAGGCCCTTGGTAAGGCCCCAGCCATTCTGCGTCCCAATCTTTCCCATCCATAGCCCGGGCCGTAGCCCAGCCGCCGGATTCCAGATTGGTCATTGACATCATAGAGGACATCATGGAGCCTTCGGTGTCGTCATAACCGCCCATCAGCATATCGGCCATGCAGGCGGTGCTGAGGAGCAGGGCTAGGGCCGCGCCCAGCATCAGGAAACGCACTTTTTTGCCGCCGGTGAACTTGGTCATTGGGGAACCTCCGATGCTTTCCGGTTGGTCAGCCCTGGAATGACGCCCGGCCGTCGAGCAGGGCGCGGGCCATTACGAACTTGTGGATTTCCGAGGTGCCGCCGCCGATGCGGGCGTGGCGCAGCAGGTGATACCAGTGGGCGATGGGCAGGTCCAGGGTTTCGCCGGCGCCGCCGAAAACCTGCATGATTTTGTCTATGCTGCGGCAGCCCCACTCGCCGGCGCAATACTTAATCATAGACGCTTCGACGCGGACGTCCTCGTCAGCGTCGGCGCGGGCGGCGGCTTCGCGGGTGGCGGCCCGGAGCGTCATAATGTCTATGTATACGTCGGTCAGCATCCATTGGATTGCTTGGCGGTCGGCGATGGGCCGGCCGTAGGTGACTCGCTGCTTGGCCCATTCGACGGCCATTTCTAGGGCTCGGCTGAGAATGCCTAGGGCCATAGAACCGCGCAGTAGCCGGTCGTGATGCACCAGCCACTTCTGGCCTAGGGTGAAGCCGCGCCCGACTTCGCCCAGCACCTTGGTTTGCGGCACGCGCACGTTGTCCAGCTTGACGGTGTGTTGCTGGGACTTGGTGGGGTTTATCCAGATGCGGATGGGTTCAAAGGACAGGCCGGGGCTGGGGTTGTCCACGATGAACATAGTGATGCCGCCCCGCTGCCGCTTTTCCGGGTCGGTTACGGCCTGAACCAGGATGTAGTCGGAGCTGGCGGCCCCGGAGATAAAGGTTTTGGTGCCGTTGAGAACCCAGTCGTCGCCGTCGAGGACGGCGCGGGTCTGCATCATGCCGCCGGGGTCGGAACCGGCGTCGGGTTCGGTCTGGCCGAAGGCGTAGTGCAACTCGCCCCGGATGGAGGGGAGCAGATATTCCTGTTCCTGCTCCGGGGTGCAGTTGCCAATCATCATCATTGGCACCGGCGAGGTGGGCAGTTGCACTATGCTTTTGTGCACCTCTTCGTCCAGCACCACGTGGCCCAGAGCGCCCATCCCGCCGCCGCCGTACTCCTCGGGAACGAAGGAGGTATAAATGCCGGTGTCTTTGGAGATTTGATTCAGCCGGGCCCACTTTTCCTTGTCCAGCGTTCCCAGAATGCCCTGCAACGCTTCGGCGATGCCCCGGGGGGCGCCTTCGTCTTCTACGCCGTCTAGGGTGGGGTTAGCCAGATACTCCGCTTCCAGCGGCAGGCATTCGTCTTTGACGATTTGACGGATGGTCAGCTTCAGGGCGTCCAGCTCCGGGGGCAACCCTGCGTCTCCCGCAATCATTGGATTCGTTCCTCCTAGAAAATGAGCGGTTGGCCCTGCGCTCAAAGGTATCGATATCACAAGGCGTTAGGTATCGGTATCAGTGGAAAGGGCAGACGAACTTGAAGGCCGACACGGCAGCGTTATCGTTGCCGACGTCCTGGCCCGGCGCCGGTTCCGCTGCCGCCGTAGCCGTCGCGCTCCGCGTCTCACCCACGGCGGACACCCCGACGGCGATGACCGACAGGGTAAGCAGTCCGATGACGGCGATGGCGGCGATTCTGGCTTTCATAGCACAGCCTTGGCGGGTAGGATGGTGTGCGCTTGCGGTTCAGCAATTCTATACCGGGCGGGGCGGCATTGCCACTGGTGGGGCTGTGAAATCGGGGGCCGTGGTTCACGGCGACAGGAAGCGGCCCGGTGGCCCGGGCGGTAGTGTAGAATAAAAGCGGCGCATCCGTGGCGCACCCGTAAGGAAAGGGAAATGAAGCGGCAAGGTATAGTCAAAGGACAGACCATTGAATTCGATGAACCCATCGGCTTTCCCGAAGGCCAGTGCGTGGAGACGGACATTCGCCCGATAGGGGAAATCCTGTTGGAGCGATACGGCTTTAAGCCTATACCGGCCGGGGGCAACCCGGTCACCAACGAGATGGTGAACGAACTCAGGGAAGAGTTGGGAATCTGATTTTGAGAGCGCTGTATGACGTAAATGCTCTGATTGCCCTGCTCGACAGAAATCACGCCGCCCATACTGAGGTGTCTGCCTGGTTTGCCGGAAATATCGAACAGGGCTGGGCTTCTTGTCCCTTGACGCAGAACGGTTGCCTGCGCATCCTTTCGCAACCCCGGTATCCGAAGCCTTTGAGCGTTTACGCTCCGCTTTGTCTACTCCGTATCACCAATTCGTTGCTGACGACATCAGTCTGCTTGACGATACAATCGTGCGACGACAAAACTTGCTGAACCACAGGCAGTTGACGGATGTTTACCTGCTTGGCCTGGCAGTGACGCATAACGCGCGACTGGTAACACTGGACACCCGGATACCTCTGAGCGCAGTTAAGGGGGCGAGCGAAAAGACTGAATCAAAAGGTGTTCGTGTCTCCAAATTAAAGTCAACGCCTTCCCGGTGTGAGGGTTTTGAGAGCCCTATCTACTGCCTGATAAGCAGTATCTAAGTCTCGAATCATGACACCGAAATTTGCAGGCAACAGACGGGTTGCCTGTGTGTTGCCCCTGTGTTGTCTGTGTGTTGTCTGTGTTGTCTGTGTTGTCTGCCTGTATGGCTTCACCGCGTTCAATCTGTTTCGCTTGTTTAACTAACTGCTTTAAGTCTTCTTCGTGAATTGTGGTATTGTCTCCTTCCTGTTCCTTAGGGGGTACAGGTCCCTCTAAGATACGAAGACAATTGCGTATCCGCTCGAGACAGGCTCCTAGCGTGGCCCTACATATCCTCAAATCTGACTCAGTATTCTGCGATATGCCTGAGTCTATTTTATGGATTAAAATGTATGCTTGACGCATATCGGTCGTGGCGATATTGAACAAATACCAGAATTTAGAAATATGATAACGCTCTTTCAGTAAATCACTGAGTCGTTTGTTTTCTTTCTTTAGTAGTTCTGCTTCACTTGTACCTGAAGATGTTTCTTCACTTACGTAACCGTTGGAAGAATTTAATTGCTGTAGAGACGGCATTATTTTATTAGATTCGTTCCGCCGCGAAATGGCTGCGTTTAATGCGCGAACAGCAATGACGAAATCGGTTGCAGCACGAGTTTCAGAAATTTCAGATATGGGTCGTCCGCGATTTGCCTCTCCGCTGGATTTGCCTCCAGAAAGGTTATTTAGATTACTATCCAATTCTTCTGTTTTAACCAAGGCATTGCGAATGTTTGCGCCCATAATGAAATATACCTCCCAAGCCGCTTCAAAGTCTGCCAATGTAGAAAGCTCATTGAACGTTTGTAGCCAATTCTGATGTGCTCCTTCTAATAATACTTTGACCTCCGTCGTAGTTGTTTTGACACCACTTTTTTGCACTTGATCATGGGAATACCCTGATATTTGGTGGAAAATGTTATCATCCACGCCTTTCTCACTATTACCAGCACGATGATTGGCAACTAAGGCAATAGTCTCGTTATTTTTGTCCTTTTTGGTTATGTTTTGTCGAAGTGAAGAAACCCCCCAAACAATGATAGCTCCGCCGATTGCGTAGCCTACATCCAGTAAAAAATTCTTGCTAATGTTTTCCGTCAAGAATGTTGTGATAAACAATGAGCCGATAACTATTGATGCCCCGAAGAACATTAGGGACCATGCTTGCCAGTTATCTCTGATCTTTTTCAAGACATCCCTCCCTGAATCATTGACTTTGAATCTGCTCGAAAATTAGCAACCTTTTTAAACCCGAATAAGTATACCACATCGTCCATTGCGAAGTCAACCCCCCCCCTTCGAGCTATGAGACGATTGCGAAATTCCCACAGGTAACCCTGAGCGAAGCGAAGAATGACGGACTTGCGGATAAATTTCGCAACCGCCTTGTGCTATAATCTCTACTGGCATGGTCAATTGGCATATCTGCCGTACCCGTATCACTCCACATAGTCGAGTCACGATATGCAATACAGAAATTTGCCTAGCGTTGACAGTGTGTTGGCTGCGCCTGGGGTGGCGGCGGTGGCGGCGGCGTATAGCCGTGAGTGGGTGGTGGAGCTGGCGCGGGGGGAGCTGGAGGCGGCCCGGCGGCGGATCCGCGAGGGGGGAGAGGCCGTTGGGGTGGGGGAAATCGCCGCGCTGGTTTGCCGCCGGGTGGAGGAGGCGGGGCGGGCCGAGCCGCGGCGGGTTATTAACGCCACCGGGGTGGTTATCCATACTAACCTGGGCCGGGCTCCGCTCAGCCACGCCGCGATGCAGGCCGTGGAGGAAGCGGCCGCGGGGTATTCCAATCTGGAGTTTGATTTGGATTCGGGGCGGCGCGGCTCCCGGCAGGCCCGGCTGGAGGCACTGCTGCGGCAGCTTACGGGCGCGGAGGCGGCCCTGGCGGTGAATAACAACGCTTCGGCGGTTTTGCTGGGGCTGTTGGCTTTGGCCGCCGGGCGCGAGGTTATTGTATCCCGCGCTGAGGCGGTGGAAATCGGCGGCGGCTTTCGGGTTCCCGATGTGCTGCGCCAGAGCGGGGCCGCGCTGGTGGACGTTGGCACCACCAACCGCACCTATCTGCGCGATTATGAGGACGCGACTACCGCCGCCACGGCCGCCTATCTGAAAGTCCACGCCAGCAACTTTCGCGTCGAGGGGTTCACCGCCGAGGTGGGGGCGCAGGAGCTGGCCGGGCTGGGCGACCGCCTCGGCGTTGCCGTGCTGCATGACGTGGGCAGCGGAAGTTTGTTGCCTACCGAGAAGTATGGCTTGGCCCACGAGCCGATGCCCCAAGAAAGCGTCCGGGCCGGAATGGGGCTGGTGTTTTTTTCCGGCGACAAGCTGCTGGGGGGGCCGCAGGCGGGTATCGTGGCCGGGCGGCGGGAACTGGTGGGACGGCTGGCCCGGCATCCGCTGGCCCGCGCCGTGCGGATAGACAAGCTGAGTCTTGCCAGCCTTACCGCTACGCTGGTTCACTATCTGCGGGGCGAAGCGGAGCGGGAGATACCGGTCTGGCGGATGATTTCCGCCACTGCGGAGTCTCTGCGGGAACGGGCCTACGGCTGGAAGGCGCAATTGCCGGGGGCGGACGGCCCGGCCCGGTACAGCGTTGTTGAGTCGCGCTCTGCGGTGGGGGGCGGCAGCCTGCCGGGCGAGACGCTGCCCACTTGGGCGCTGGCTCTGGACGCATCGGCCCTGCCGGGTGGCGCGGAGGGGGTGATGCGCCGGTTGCGCGAGGGGCGCCCGCCGGTGGTGGCGCGGGTTGAGGACGGGCGCGTGCTGTTCGACCCCCGCACCGTCGCCCCCGGCGAGGACGCCGAGCTGCTGGGGGCGTTGTGGGGGTTGTCTGAATCAGGGTTATCAGGATAAGCGGATTATTCCGGTTCCATCCGCAAAACGTCTGCCGGAATCGGAAAGTCTTTGATGAAGGATTTGGCGTAGGACATCCAGCCGCCTTGATAGGGTCTGCTGGCGCGTTTTATGTAGAAGTCCATATCATCAGAATTAAGGGCTGCCAGCAAGCGGTCGAGGGCGACGGGGATTTTGGGTTTGACGCAATAGCCGGAATAGAAGGTTGCGCCGGGGTCGGGGCAGTGCTGGAAATTGGGCCGCCGGTTCATCCCGGAGGTTAAAATCTTGTCGCCGAATCCTGAAGTTATGGACACGTGACGGCCAAAACCGTACCACCGCGCCGGGTCGAACCGGCCTTTGTCGCGGTTCAGCAGCCGTTCTTTGTGGGATGACAGCCAGCGGTAGGCTCCGGGCGCGTGTTCTGCGATGTAACTCTCCGGCAGTAGCTTGCCGTCATTGTTGTAGGGGAATATGACGGCGCGGGGAACCGGGTCAGATCCGTTTTTCATCACCGACGCCTTGACTATATCCCGCAGAATCCAGCTTTCCAGGCCCCGCGATTCCTGTTGCGCCGCCGGAAAGATGAACACGCCATCGGCCAGGGTCTGGATGCCCACGTGAATGTCGGCGATGTCGGACAAGCGCGGGCCGCGCTCCATCAGCCGGGCCATGCGCTCCCGCTGGGCGTCCGTTGACGCCACCCACGGGCGGGACGGGTTGGCGCGTTCAATGACTATGTTGCCGGCTGGGCGAAAGGCTGAACCGTCGAACTTTTCGACGGGAATGGCGTCCGGGTTGCCGCCCTTTTGGATTATTACAATGGCGGTGTAGGTGGTTACGTCGTCGAATACCTGATGTTCGGCGAAGTCAATGATTTTTCGCACTTGGTGCGCCGTAGCCAGCAGTTGGCGCAGGGATGAGCCGGAATCCGACCGCAGCCAGCTTGAGGGCGCGATGTAGCCGAGGACGCCGCCATCGCGGAGCAAGTCCAGCCCTAGTTCGTAGAAAATCAGGTATGAGTCGGTGGCGCCCCGAATCACTTTCCACTGGCCGGCAATCCGGTTGCGGCCCGACTGCTCTAGGCGCTGCACCCGGACATAGGGCGGGTTGCCGACGATGTGGGTGAACCGGCCGCGGTCGCTGCGGGAGGCGGCCCGGTCGAAAGCGTTGCGTTCCCGCAGGCGCCACCGGATGCGTTCTTGGGGATACCATTGGGCCAGCAGGGCGTTGAGTTTGGCCCGGCATTTGGCGATGGCCGCCCGGTCAATGTCGTGGCCGGTCATCCGCCGCAATACGGCTAGGGCGTCATCCCGGCCTAGCCGGGACAGGGCCCGCCGGGCTACGGCCAGCAGGAATGCCCCTTCGCCGCAGGCCGGGTCGCAGATTTTGGCTTGCGCCAGCTCGTCCGCCCTCTGGGGCAGAACGTTGTCGAGGATTTGCTCGACGATGGGTTGTGGGGTGTAGACTATGCCGTGTTGTTTTCGGGCGGATGGGGTCATGGGGATAGGTGCCTTAATTGGATGCGCAAGGCCATGCGACGGAAGAAAAGTGCTACACTTAGCTGATTTGATAGGGCCGCCCGGCTGTCATCGCTAATATCTAGCGTTGCTGGGCCGGTAAGTCCGGTTACATTATCGGCATTGGCGTTAATATCAACGATGCCGATAGCCATTTCGTCGGGAGCGTGGATGTGTTCGTAGTCGGCTCGCAAGCGTGAGTATCGTTGAATGTCGTGATCTCTGATTCTTTCCAAGCGTACGACTTCCCCGGAGCGTCTTTTGTATGGGATAGGATTTGTGACACAAAACAGACTGCCGTACACAATGTTTCTGCGACGCAGATTTGCCGTTTCGCCTACCTGTTGCTCAAAATAGTTGATGGAATTCTGCCAGTAATTTGAGATGACAAACTTGACGCTTATAATACCCAAGTCTTGCTCGTCCCTGCTTACTAAAATATCAACGTTCTTGTCATAGTACATACCGGAAACTGACGCTTCCTGTACGTTTTCCTGAGATTGACCGACGAAGACATAATTGTCTCTAAGCTCAAGCATCAATTCGTCCTGAACTCAACCGTGCAATACTTTAGTTTTTTCATTGGAACGCACTCCGTGCTGGAGCACCATCCAGTAAGACTCCTGCATTGACGCAAGGAATCGGCGGCTTACAGGGTTAGGCTGCGTAACATTCTCCGATGGTGGTATGTAGTATGGTTTAGTTGGCAAGGTTACAGGGTGACTTAAGCAACAGTCAACTACCGTAGTGTCAGGAAAATGCCGTTTTTCTGCGACTGACGCCCACAACCGGGGCCGCCGTGCTAAAATAAGTGCCGGAACCTAGCCACCGCCGGGTTCCATACGTGGACGGGAGCGCAGAGTATACGATGACCGATTATCTGCTGGTGCATGGGGCGGGGCAGGGTTCTTGGGTTTGGGGTAAGGTTTGGGGGCGGATGACGGCTCCGGTGGAGCATCCGCCTACGCTGCATAGGCCGCGCCGGGCTAACCGGGTTCACCCGATAGATTTGCCGGGGCATGGGCCGGATGTGGGGGGCGATACCGCGGCGGTGCGGCTGGAGGAGTGCGTGGGCGCCATTACCCGCGCGGTGGAGCAGGAGCAGTTGCGCGATGTGGTGCTGGTGGGCCACGGGATTTCGGGGGCTATTGTGCTGGAGGCCGCGGCGCATCTGCCGACGCCGCCCAAGCGGGTGGCGCTGGTGGGCGGGGCCGTTCCCGAGGGACAGCGGCCTCTTATCAGCGGCTGCGACGGGGGCGTGCGTTCCGGCTTCCGGCTGTTCTCTATGCTGAGTTCTCTGTCGCGGCAAGAATTCCGGTTTCCGCGCCCGGCAATCAATCGCTATCTTTGCAACACTATGGACGCTATGGAAATCGTGCAGATTCTGGGTTTCTTTGGCCCTTTGCCTACGCGGTTGCTTAACTCCCGGCTGTCGGCCGGCGCGGGGGAACCGACGGCGCCGCTTAGCTGTATCGTGCTGGCGCAGGATAGGCTGGTTTCCCCGGCGGCGCAGCGGCGCACGGCGGAACGCCTGAAATGCGAGGAAACGCTGGAGATAGACGCTTGCCACATGGGGGTCTGGCAAAAACCGCAGGCGGTGGCCGATGCGTTGCTGCGCTATGCGTGACTGGGCGGGGCGGATGATGATGGACGGTTGAAGGTGGGCGGGTACGATGCCGGCGGGGGCAACCACAAGGGTTGCCCCTACGAGTATGGGGCGGTGTGAAAATGGGCGGGTGCGGTATGGCGGGGGCAACCACACGGGGCAACCACAAGGGTTGCCCCTACGAGTGTGGGGGTGGTGTGAAACGGGACGGTGGGATGTTGGCCCCCTTTTTTTGTTGCGGCGGGTGGGGGTTGGGTTACCAGCCGGGGCGGCGTTGGCCGCAGTTGCCGCAGAATACGTCGCGCATGGGGCCGTTTTCGTGGCCGCAGCGGTCGCAGGTCCAGATGGGAACCGTCATCGAGGTTGAGGTCGTCATAACCGTCATCGAGGTTGAAGTTGTCATAGAAGCCACCTGGTTGTTTTCCTGATTTTTTGGGCCCGCCGGTTCGATGAAGCCCGGCGGGCAGGGATTTTAATGGCTGTGGCCGTGGTGGTCGTGTTGTTCCTGATTTTTTGGGGCCCGCCGGTTCGATGAAGCCCGGCGGGCAGGGGTTTTAATGGCTGTGGCCGTGGTGGTCGTGTTGTTCCTCTTCCTCGGGGGTAATCAGGGAGTAGGTGGTCAAGATCATTCCGGCGACGCTGGAGGCGTTTTCTAGGGCCGAGCGCGACACTTTGGTGGGGTCTATGATGCCCCGGTAAACTAGGTTGCCGTACTCGCCTTTGGCGGCGTCGTAGCCGTAGTTGCGTTCGTTGCTGCGGCGCACTTGGTCGGCTACTACGGCGGGTTCGGCGCCGGAGTTGCGGGCGATGATGCGGACGGGCTCTTCTAGGGCGCCTTTGAGGATGATGCGGCCTACTTCCTCGTCGCCGGTGAGGCTTACGCCGTCTAGGGCGGGGATGGCGCGGATGTAGGCGACGCCGCCGCCGGGGACGATGCCTTCTTCGACTGCGGCGCGGGTGGCGGAGAGGGCGTCTTCGACACGGGACTTGCGGTTTTTCAGTTCCGGCTCGGTGGGGGCGCCTACTTTGACCACGGCGACGCCGCCGGACAGCTTGGCTAGGCGCTCCTGGAGCTTTTCCTTGTCGTATTCGGAGGTGGTTTCCTCGATTTGCACTCGTATCTGCTCGCCGCGGCCCTTAATCATATCCGGGTCGCCGACGCCGCCGACGATGGTGGTGCGGTCTTTGGTGGTTTCGATGCGGCGGGCCTGGCCTAGGTCGGCGACGGTGGCTTGGTCGAGGCGGCGGCCCCGCTCTTCGGACACTACCTGAGCGCCGGTTAGGATGGCGATGTCTTCCAGCATAGCCTTGCGGCGGTCGCCGAATCCGGGGGCCTTGACGGCTAGGCAGTTGATGGTGCCGCGCAGCTTGTTGACTACCAGCACGGCTAGGGCTTCGCTTTCTACGTCCTCGGCGATGACTACTAGGTTGCGGGTTACCTGCAAGGCGCTTTCCAGCACCGGCACCAGTTCGGCGGCGGAGGATATTTTCTTGTCGGTGACTAGGATGTGGGGGTTTTCGATAACCGATTCCATCCGCTCCGGGTTGGTGACGAAGTAGGGGCTGATGTAGCCGCGGTCGAAGTTCATACCTTCGACGTACTCGGTTTCGGACTCGATGCCCTTGCCTTCCTCGATGGTGACCACGCCCTCGGCGCCGACCTGGTCTAGGACGTCGGCCAGCATCTGGCCGATTTCGCTGTCGTTGGCGGAAATGGTGGCGACTTGGGACATTTGCTCGCGGCCTTGCACCGGGGTGGAGATTCCGGCGAGTTCCTTGACTAGGGCGGCGACGCACTTGTCGAGGCCGCGCTTGATAGCCATAGGGTCGGCGCCGGCGGCCACGTTTTTCATACCCTCGCGGACGATGATATGGGCCAGCACGGTGGCGGTGGTGGTGCCGTCGCCGGCGACGTCGTTGGTCTTGCTGGCGGCTTCCTTGATGAGCTGGGCGCCCATATTCTCAAAGGATTCGGGCAGTTCGACTTCTTTGGCGATGGTGACGCCGTCGTTGGTGATGACTGGGGCGCCCCACTTTTTTTCGAGGGCTACGTTGCGCCCCTTGGGGCCGAGGGTGCGCCCGACGGCGTTGGAAACCGTCGAGATGCCGTGCAACAGGGCCTGCTGGGCGGCTTCGTCGCTGATAATGCTCTTGGCTGGCATTCTTTTCCAATCCTCCTTGTCGTTGAGACGGGCGGAACGCGGGATGCTTGGGGATTTTATCGCATTACATTATAGGATAAATCCGCCCCGCCGCCGGGTCAAGGGCGGCGGGGGTAGGTTGGGGGTTCCGGCGAGGGCGGTTGGCCTGCGGGGGTTCGGGATTTTTTTTGATTTGCCGGACATTTTCGGACATTTTCGGACATTTTGGGGTTGGCGGCCCGGTTGGGGCGGGTTGGGGGTGGCGGGTTGTTTGGGTTTGGCGGGTGTCGGATATATTGGCGGGTGTCAGGTATAATGTTAAGGGGGCGTGTTGGGAGTTGGCAAGGGGCAGGTGTCAGGAAAATGTTGGTGGTGGGGGGGTTCGATTGTCTGAATCGGGATTTTCGGGGTTATGGGATGGGCAGGATGGGCGGGATGGGGGAATTATCCTGAGCTAAGGGAAGGGTCTCACCGGCTAGGGCGGGATTCTTCGCTTTGCTCAGAATGACAGGTAGCTTGCTCAGAATGACAGGTAGTTGGTCAGGCAAGGGTGAGGGCTAAGGAGGGCAAGGTGCAGTTTGATTGGTTTCTGTGGGTTCTTATGGCGCTGGGAACCTTGCTGGGGTTTTTCCTTGTCCGGTGGGGAAGAATCCCATTCGGCAAGGGGTTAGGGATTGCGCTTATTGGTTTTGTAGCGGTGGCTTTGGCATACGTTTCGTATCAAATTGTGGCAAACTTTAGACAGAATGATCTGTTGGCTGTGTCTATTCCGGCGCTGATTCTGGTGGGGATTGCCTGTATTAAAAGAGCGCGGTCTTTACTAATTTTGGACGTTGGTGTTGCTCTGATTTATTTGGCGGGGTTACTCACGGTTTATATGGCGGTTGTAATTATTATGGCTGTTTTCTTTTCTTCTATGCAAATGGAATAGGCAAAAGTGGGATTCTTCGCTTTGCTCAGAATGACAGGGCTTTGCTTAGGGTGACAGGTAGTTGGTCAGAATGACAAGTAGTTGGTCAGAATGACAGAGCTTTGCTTAGGGTGACAGATGGCTTGTCGCCTTGAGTGAAGGGAATGGTCTCGTTGGCGTGAGGTGAGATTCTTCGCTTTGCTCAGAATGACAGGTAGTTGGTCAGAATGACGGAGATTTGCTTGGGTGGGTGATTAAGATGGCAATTACGATTTTGGAAATCTTGGAAACGATCATCATTGCTGCGATACCGGCTTCCTTGGGGTGGGTGCTGGTTTCTAAGGCAGGGGGGTCGCCCCTGATTAAGTGGTTGGGTTACTGGAGCATTGGGCTGGGGGTACTCTATCTGCTCTTGGGGTTGTTTTCCATCCCGGTTTCCATAGATTTGCTGTAGGGGACGGCATATATTTGGGGGGAGCTGCCATGATATTCATTGTTTTCTTGATAGTGGCGGTCATATCGCTGTTCGGGCAGGTTCTGGGATGGCAAGCTCCATCCTTTGACCTCGATGACCCGGAAGCGGCCATGGCCAAATATGCGGAGCTTGGCGAGATTGACGGCTGGGCGGCGCGGGGCCGGGCGTGGTGCGCCTTTACCCCGGGGGAAGTGCGGGCTATTGCGAAGCATACCGAAATGTCCAATATAGTCACAACTACCATCCATATCAGTAGCGCCGGGGAAAGGACTGAGGATACCGTTATTGAACCGGCGCCGAACCAGGACGAACTGGTGGAGTTGGCGGTACAGCACATTACCGAGGAGTGCCGCTATAACTTGTGGGGCAACCTGGAAAGGCTTGAAGCCGCCGCTGATGACGCGGCGCAAGCTGAAGTGTGGTGTTCGATGACGCCGAAGGAAGCGGCAACGCTTGTCCGCTCATTCACCAACTTATCCACCAGCGCGACCGTAGAAATCACCAGAGATACCGGGGAGTATTCCGCTACCACGATAAGCAGGCCGCCGGAGCCGTTTGATGAGAGCGGGGTTGACGATTTTATGGAGGGATTATCCGCTGAGTGCGGATGGGACGGCGGTTAGGCGTGGCTGTCGTGGGGTGGGGGCGGTCTTGGTTGGGGGCTGTTGGGGTGGCGGGGGTGGCCGCCTAATCCGTGGGCTTGGCTTGTGGTAGACTCGGCGTATGGACATTGAACCGCAATTTGTGGCTGACTTGCATATTCATTCCCGCTATGCTTATGCCTGTAGCAAGAGCCTTACGCTGGCTAATTTGGCGGCGGGGGCTAGGGTGAAGGGTATCGGGCTGCTGGCTACGGGGGATTTTACGCATCCGGCTTGGCTGGCGGAACTGGAGGCCGGTCTTAGCTTGGTGGATTATGGCACTTACCGGCATGGTGGGGTTAATTTTGTTTTGGGGACGGAGATTAGTTGCGTTTACCGGCAGGGCGGGAAGGCGCGGCGGTTGCATTTGTTGCTGTTCCTGCCGTCGCTGGAGGCCGTGGCGCGGTTTAACGGGGAGCTGGCGCGGCGGGGGGTGAAGCTGGAGGGCGACGGGCGCCCGTCGGTGGGGGTAGCGGCGGCGGAGCTGGCGTCGCTGGCGCTGGACGCTGACCCGGCGGCGATGGTGATTCCGGCGCATATCTGGACGCCTTGGTACGGGCTGCTGGGTTCGGTATCGGGGTTTGACAGTCTGGAGGAGTGTTTCGGGGGGTTGACGCCGCTGGTGCGGGCGGTGGAAACCGGGCTTTCCAGCGACCCGGCGATGAACTGGGGGGTTCCCGAGATGGCGGGCCGGGCGATTGTTTCTTTTTCCGACGCCCATTCGCTGCCGAATCTGGGGCGGGAGCTTACTATATTCCGGGGAAAGCCTACTTACGGCGGTCTGAAGGCGGCACTGGAGGGGAACGCCATCGCCTATACCGTGGAGTTTTACCCGGAGGAGGGGAAGTATCACTATAACGGACACCGCAATTGCGAGGTTCGGCAGTCGCCGGAGGAAACGGCGGCGGCGGGGGGCGGGCGCTGCCCGGTCTGCGGGCGGCCGCTCACTTTGGGGGTGCTGCACCGGGTGCGGTCGCTGTCGGCGGGGGACGCGGGCGGCGGGGATGGTGAGTTGGTTGCAGGGGGCGACGGGCTTATACGCCCGTTGGATGGCCGCCCGCCGTTTCTGCGGCTGGTGCCGCTGGAGGAGTTGCTGGCGGAAACGCTGGGGGTGGGACGGCGCAGCAAGGCGGTGGGGAAGATCTATCAGAAGCTGTGCGCTGAGTTGGGGAGTGAACTGGCGACGCTGGCCTGGGTTGGCGCGTCCGATTTGCAACGGGCGGCCGGGGAGCAGGTGGCGGAGGCCGTGCTTAAGGCCCGCACGGGGCGGGTGGTTGCCGATCCGGGGTTTGACGGCAGGTATGGGACGGTGCGGGTGTGGGGGGAACGGCCGGGGAAGGGTTGGCAGGGTGGGTTGCTCTGATGAGGCGGGGGCCGGGCTTGACGCAAAGGCGCAATGACGCAATGATTATGAAAGGCCCTGATGCGTTGGGAGGGTTGGGCGTGTTGCGCCGCTATGTGCTACAATTCTTTTAACTCAGGGGCGCCGCCGGTGTTGGGCGGCGTGCCGACTTATCTGGGAATCCGGTTTGCCGTTGCAAGTTCCTGTCTATCTGCGCCGTTTGCGGAAAGAAGACATAACCGAGGTTGTGGAGATTGAGCGGGAGGCGTTCTCGCCCACGTGGGTGAGTTCGCCCTTTAAGCGTGACTTGAACAACAGGCGGGCTTCGTATCTGGTGGCCTGCCTTGAACCCGGCGATTCCGGGCCCGGGTTGGCGGTGGAATCGGCGGCGGTGGAAACTGCGGATGACTCCCGTTCTTGGCTGTCGCGGCTGGCGGGGCGTTTCGGGCTGGGCGGGGGGCCGCCGCCGGAGCCGGCTCCGGTGGAGGATTTCGCCATCGCGGGTTACGTCAGCGTCTGGTATCAGGGGGACGAGGCGCATATTGTCGAGATAGCGGTGCGGGAGACGCTGCGGGGCAACGGCATCGGCGAGTTGCTGCTTATCGGTTCGCTGCGGGCCGCGGTGGCCTACGGCTCTCACGTGATGACGCTGGAGGCTCGGGTGTCCAACTTTATCGCACAACGCCTTTATGAGAAATACAGCTTCAAGGCGGTGGGAATCCGCAAGGGCTATTATTCCGACAACCGCGAGGATGCGGTGATAATGACGACCACGCCCATTGACGCCGAGGAGTATGGGCGGATGTTCCGGGAACTTCAGGATGCTTGGGAATCACGGTGGGGGCCGATAAGTATTTTTGAGTAAACGGGTAGGGGTGAAAGCGGCCGGGCGGAATGCGGGTGGGCTTTCAAGTTGACCATATCAGGGGCGGTTGATAGAATTAGCGGCATTGCGCCCTGTTGCCGTTGCATCCGGCTTGGCGGGAGGGCGATTCCGGGGGCGTATGTTAGTTATCGGGCTGACCGGCGGCATTGGCACCGGCAAGAGTGAGGCCGCTCGTTATATGGTTTCGCTGGGGGCGGCCCTGATTGACGCGGACGTGGTAGGGCATGAAGCCTATACGCCCCATGCGGAGGCGTGGCGCCGGGTGGTGGACGCCTTCGGGGAGGGCATCTTGCAGCCCAATGGCGAGATTGACCGGCGTAGGCTGGGGGCGATCGTTTTCTCGGACCCGGAGCAGTTGGCCCGGCTGAACGGCATTATGCACCCGCTGATGGCGCGGATGGTTCAGGAAAGGATAGACGCGCTGGAGGCCGGGGGCGCGGAGGTGGTGGTGGTGGAGGCCGCCCTGCTTTACGAGGCGGGCTGGGATTCCTTGGTGCAAGAGGTTTGGGTGACCGACTCGCCGGAAGAAGCGGTTATCCGGCGCCTTTCGCAGCGCAACGGCATGAGCGAAGAGGAGGCCCGCAAGCGGCTTTCCTCGCAGATGAGCCGCCCGGAACGGCTGAACCGGGCCGATATAGTGATTGACAACTCGGAAGATGTCGCCGGAATGCAAAGGGCGATTGACGGGTTGTGGGCAGCCAGAGTCAAAGAAAGGATTGAGCAGACATAATGGTAGAAGCCGCAGAGCAAGAAGTGCAACACTACAGCGAGTACGCGATTGAGGAGTTCCTGGTTCGGGCGGAGCCGTATTACCGCGCGGTGGGCGACGAGATGGAACTGTTCTCCGCGGCTTACCAACAGCACATTCCGGTGCTGCTCAAGGGGCCGACGGGTTGCGGCAAGACGCGGTTCGTGGAGTATATGGCCTGGAAGCTGGGGCGCCCTATGACCGTTATCCGGGAGCAGCAGAATGGCGGGGGGGCGCAGGAAGTGCGGGAGGGCGAGGTGCGGGTGCCGCTGGTGACCATCGCCTGCCACGAAGACCTTACCGCCAGCGATTTGGTGGGCCGCTATTTGCTGGACGCCGACGGCACTCGCTGGATTGACGGCCCGATGACCCGCGCCGTCAAGGCCGGGGCCATACTGTACCTTGATGAGGTGGTGGAAGCCCGGAAGGACACTACGGTGCTGATTCACCCCCTTACCGACCACCGCCGGATTTTGCCGGTGGAGAAGACCGGCTCGATCATCGAGGCCGATGACCGTTTCCTGCTCTGTATCTCCTACAACCCGGGCTACCAGAGCGCGTTGAAAGACCTGAAGCACAGCACCCGGCAGCGGTTTATCTCCATTGAGTTCAATTACCCGCCCAGGGAAATTGAGCGGGAGATTATCCAGCAGGAAAGCGGCTGCACCGAGGAGCAGGCCGACTCGCTGGCGAAGCTGGGGGAGAAAATCCGCAATCTGGAAGACCACGGGTTGCAGGAAGGGGCCAGCACCCGGTTGCTGATTTACGCCGGCCGCTTGATTTCCGAGGGCATCCCCCCTCGCCGCGCCTGCCAGGTCGCCATCGTCTGGACGCTGACCGACGAGCCGGAGTTGCAGCGCAGCCTGGAAGAAGTGACGTCCTCGATTTTCGAGTAGGTTTTTAGGGAGCAGCGCATCTTGGAGCGGGATTCCCGCCTGCGCGGGAATGACGCGGCGGCCTTGACGCCGCCGGAGTTGATTAAGCGGGCGCTGGCTAACCGGCCTGCCGTAAGGGTGGCCGGGGATGATTTGACGCCCGCATCGGTCATGGTTTTGCTGTATCCCAAAGACGGCGATTTTTGGGTGCTGCTCAACAAGCGCTCTCAGGAAGTCGAGCATCACAAGGGGGAGATTTCCTTCCCCGGCGGGGCGACCGACCCGGAAGACCGCAGCCCCCTGGATACCGCCCTCCGGGAAACGGAGGAGGAAATGGGCATCGGCCGGGACGATATAAGCGTCTTGGGGGAGATGGACGAAGTAGCCACCCGCTCCCGGTTCCGGGTGAGCGTATTCGCCGGAACTATCGGCCATCCTTATGATTTCCGGCCTAGCGCCGACGAAATCGCGGAAATCGTGGAATTCCCGGTTAGCGCGTTGCGAGACCCGGCCAGTATCCGGGTCGAAACCCACTGGCAGGAGGGCAGAGCCTCCACCGTTCGCTCTTACGCCTATGGCAGGCACCTGGTTTTTGGCGCAACTGCAAGAATCCTCCAGCAATTCCTGCAACTTTTGGAGGACGGGCTGGAAAGCGAGGGTCCGAGTTGACAAGCAGCGCTCCAACACCCGAAATAGAACTGGAACTGGCTAAACTTCCCCCGGCGGTTCTGGAGGCCTACCAAGAATCCTTGGGGCCGGTCGGCGGCGCCTTTGGCCCCGACGAAGTGGGGCTATGGGCCAAAGAGGGAGTTTCCATCGGCTCCCAGACTATCCGCTCTTGGGAAGCGGCGATTGAATACTACCGGGTCAGCCCGCACGTGTGCCGTTTCTTGTCCTTTCCGTCCTTTATGCAGTGGGCCCGCTGCGGCACTTATCTGGCGCAGGATTCGCCCACGCTGGCGGTGGCCTTTTTCAAGTCCAGTGTGGCGATAGTTCCCAACCTGCGGCCTCAGTACATCCCCCGGTGGGCCGGGCTGGGGCGCAGTTTGTACAAAGGCACTTGGAAGTCCAGCACGCTGGCGGCCAAGTTTTTCGAGGTGTCGCCGGAGCTGGTTCGCAGCCTTCCTTTCTGGGACGTGGAGGTGTTCGCGTCGCTGGTGGAGGCGCTGTCGTACAAGTCTTATGACGTCGCCAGCGAGTGCCTGACTCTGGGGAAGGATGTGCTGCCGGGGATGGGCCGGGAGCGCGAACCTTTCCTTGCGATGGCCCGGGCGCTGATTGACACCAGTTGGCGGGAGGTCAAGACCTGCCTGGAGCTGGTGCCGCGGGCGCTCCAGCACGTGGACGAGGCGCAGACCGGGCGTTTCCTGAAGCTGGGCGAGCGGCTGGCGAAAGTGGGCCTGCGGGATACATCGCGTTTTCTGTCCGACGGCACGCAGGCGCTGGGCCGGGTGCCGTCGGGCAGCCAGGGCTACATCCTCGACTTGTGCGACCAGTTGGCCGCGGTGGCCCCGGAGGCCGTGCCGCCCTTCCTTCGCAGCCTAGACAGCGTGCTTACCCGCATCACGGTCAGCCAGCTCGACACTTGGTATCAGCACGGGATGCGGCTGTTGCAGGACAACCCGGAAAGCGGCATCGCTTTCTTTAAGATAGAGTCCAACACATCGGAGTCAATGCTGGAAACTCTGTCGTCCAGCCTGGAGCTGGACCGGGTCAAGGGGATTCTGCGCCTCTACTGCCGCGCTCTGTCCGGGGCCGGGGTCGAGATTCTGAACACCAAAGAACTGGTGCGCCGCAACATCGGCTGGATTGACGAGGACTCGGCGTCCACGGACGGCTCCAAGGTGTTTCTGCCCCCGGTGGTGGATCATTACTCCAACAAACAGGACAACTTTTCTTGGTTCAAGGTGGTATCCACCCACCAGGTCGGGCATTTGGAATTTGGCAGCTTCGAGTTTCTGTTTGACAAGCAGGCGACGCAGTTTGAAGACCGCCGCCATGGTATGGAGGAGGAAATCAACGCCCGCCGCGCCGAGGAACTGGCCGCCCGCCGGGCTATGGCGGATATGGCGCGGGAACTGGCGGGGGAAGACGCGGAGGTCACTTTCGTTGAGGTGGGGCCGGAGGGCGCTGCGTCCGCGCCGGAAAGCCCCGGTTCTATGCGAACCTACACCGATATTGGCCGGTTCTTGGCGATGTTCGAGAACGGCAAGCTGGCCTTTGACCTGTTTACCGTGCTGGAAGACTGCCGCCTGGACTACCGGATCAAGGTGGAGTATCCCGGCATTAGCCGCGCCTCGTCTCGGGTCCAGACGGAAACCTTGGAGCGCCGCCCCAAAATTGAGGATATGCCCATACAGCAGGCTATGGTGGAGCTGCTTATCCACATGAGTCTGGAGCGGTTCAGCGGTCTGCCTGTGCCGGAGGAATACGAAGAGGCGGCGGTGATGCTGTCCCGCATCCTGCACCAACTACGCACTGCGGCGGCCAACGTGGAGGATACCGCCGAGGCTACCCTACGCGCCTACGAAATCATATCCCGCTTGCCCAACCAGACCGAGGAAGAAGACCAGTGGGACGAGCAGGACCTGGAAGAACCCGGCGAGTTTAACGAAGAGGAATTCCAGGACTTGATTGACCGGCTGCAAGCGGATATGGAACAGCGGAGCGAGGGGCAGGAGGGCGACGAATCCTACGAGTCGCCGGAGCCGGTGGACTACCGGGGCGACTTCAAGCCGGAGATGGTGCAGCTGCTAACCCGGCTTCAGGCCGACAGCGGCGAGCAGGGCGAAGCTCAGCCTATGACCCAGGAAATGCTGGAGCAGCTCTTGCAGGAAAGCGATGAGCTGGAGCTGGACGCCGAGCAGGGCGACATTACCGACAGCATGACCACCTTTGCTCAGAATATAATGAAGGAGGCGGGCGCACCCCCGCCCAACTCCCAGCCCGGGCAGGGCTACGGCCCGTTGCTCCACGACGATGACCAGGGCGGCGAGCTGGAAACCCGGGAACCGCAGACTTTCTTGTACGATGAGTGGGACTTCCGGGCCAACGACTACAAGCCCCGCTGGTGCATCGTCAAGGAAAAGACGGTCGAAGAGGGCGACATTAACTTCTATCAGGACGCGCTGAAAAACTACCAGTCGCTCTCCAATCACATCCGGCGGCAGTTCGAGCTGATAATGCCGGAGAGTATGCGCAAGACCTACCGGCTCATTGACGGGGAAGATTTGGATCTCAACGCCACGCTGGAGGCGTGGGTTGACCTCAAGATGAAAATTCCCCCGGACGACAAGATTTACTGGCACCGCAACCGCAACCGCCGCGATGTGGCCGTGGTGTTCCTGCTGGATATGAGCGCATCCACCGCCGAGGCCATTGACGAAGGCCGCCAGACGGTGGACGACCGCGACGCGCCCGATGACCCGGTGGAGTATATGGTTTGGCTGCGCCGCCGCCGTGAGGGGCTGGTGCGCCGCAACTACAAGCGCATCATAGACTTGGAAAAGGAAAGCACCGCTCTGCTGGTGCAGGCCCTGGAATCGATCGGCGACACCTATGGCATCTACGGCTTCTCCGGCTATGGCCGGGAGAACGTAGAGTTCTATGTAATCAAGGACATCAGCGAGGGGTTTGGCGACAAGGTGAAGCGGCGCATAGACAAAATCACGCCGCTCCACGCCACGCGAATGGGCGCGGCCATCCGCCACGCCATTACCAAGCTGGAAAATCAGGACGCCCATACCAAGATAATGTTCTTGGTGAGCGACGGGCGCCCCCAGGATAGGGGCTACAGCCGCGAGGGCGTGGAAAAGGAGTACGCCGTCCACGATACCCACATGGCGCTGGTGGAAGCGCGGCAGAAGTCCATAACCCCGTTCTGCCTGACGGTGGACAAGGCGGGTCACGACTACCTAAAGAGTATGTGCGGGGATATGGGCTACGAGGTGCTGGGCGAAATCTGGTCGCTGCCGGAGCGGTTGCCGATGCTGTACCGGGAGCTGACGGCGCGGCGGTTCGTGCGGCGGTAGGCGGCGGGTTCGCGCCCGTTGCCAGCGAAAATCGCAATGATAGGCCCGCCCCGGAACCGGGGCGGGCCTACTGGATAGAGTGAACTTATGCCGGACTTCAGGCCCCTTATCAACTACATCATTGACCAAGTGAACCAACAGGGCGGCGATATAGGGCGCACCGCCTTGACGAAACTTGTTTATCTGATTGACGTAGAGCATTACCGGCGCCACGGCAAGCAGGCTACCGAACTGCGATGGCAATTCCACCACTACGGCCCTTTCGCAGCGGAATTGCAGTCGGATATACAGTCCTTGGGGCTGTATGCCGACGAAGAACAATTCAGCGGAAAATCCGGCAACCGTCAAGTATCGGGGTACAGCTACCGCAGAACTGGGGACTGGCGGGAGATTCAGGGGGCTTTCAACGCCTGCTATGATAGGTCGGCGAAGCAGTGCGTAGACAAGGTTGTTGAGCAATGGGGACTTGAATCGCTGCCGACAATCTTGGATTACGTGTATTTTGAGACTGAGCCGATGCAGGATGTCAAGCGCGGGGATTTGTTAGATTTTTCCAAAATCCAACCTGAGTCGATCATTCCCCAAAATACTGCCAAACTCAAATTTTCCGATGAGTTTGTCAAAGATATGCGCCAGAGGCTAAAGGAAAGGCGGGAAAAAAGAGAGAACGATAGCAAGAAAGCACGAAAGGCAACCGCACCTAGATACGACGACGTGTATTACGCAGCCTGCAAAGTTATGCAGGCGGAAGAAAGCCCTATTTATTTTCGGCCCGGAACCAAAGTGAAAGGGCCGAATGAGGATTAAGAACGGCCTTGATTAACCTATTGTCGCCTGCCGAATACTATACGGTAATGCAACGAGGCTCAATTCTGAGCCAGTTATACAGAATTGGGCAATTTTTCTGGGCACCGTCACTGTTTCTGTTTGGCGAAAACCGACCTTACTTGCTGAGAAGCAATTATAGCGAAGCTCGCGGTGATTATGAATATCTAGTAAGCCCTATTCGGGAACGCGAGTTCGATAACCAGGGCCCACTAGATCATCTGTTGGGAATACGCTCGGATGAGCGAGCTATGATTGTCAGGGCCAAGCGACGCCCGGTCATCATTATTTCTCAGGCCGGTACTGAACGCCCAGACTCGACTCGAACTCAAGCTGATTGTTTTCTGGTCGCCCCGGTGTACTCTTTCGCTGGCGACGAAACCAGACTGTCATACAGCCAAGCATTCATAGAGCGGGTCAAGGCGTATGAATACTGGCAGCTATTTTATCTGCCGGGATATGCTCCTGCCGGGATTAAGGAAGGTTTTGTTCGCCTTGATCGGATTCAGGCGATTCACAAAAACCTGCTGGAGCAAATGTCTGTGATGATGAGTGATGTTGCCCAAGACCTGTTGCTGTCTTGGATTCGAGTTTATCTTGGGGAAGAATTGCGCGTTGTCAATAGCCTGTTGTCCGACTACCGAGAGCAGGCTATTGACAACATCCCATAAGGCCGTTGTGCCTTAATCTTGCGGACGCACGCCCTCGAAATGCCGCCGGGGGTTGGCTACCATCATCTGTTCTACTGCCGCCTCGGTGACGCCTAGTTGTTGGAGTTTGGGGATGAAGGCTCGGGTTAGCCAGAGGTAGCCGTCGGGGTTGTCTTCGCGGCCGGGGAAGCCGGGGGTGCCTACGCGGGATAGGACTACGTTCCAGTCGTGGGACAGCATCATGTTGGTTGCCAAGCCGTCGTCCAGCAGGCTTTTCAGGTATTCGGCGCGTTGCTCCCAGGGGGGCAGGTGGGGGCGGCCATAGGGGTTGCTGATGTCCCAGCCCAGCCATACGCCTAGGCGGGCCAGCTCGCGGTGGTAGTCCGGGTCGAGGGTCTGGTTGATGTGGCCGACGTAGATGTGCTGCGGCTCGACTCCCTCGCTGGTCAGGATGCGCACTTGCCGCTCGCCGACGCGCGACTGCGGGGGCGTGTGGGTGGTGATGGGGACGCCGGTGCGCAGGTGAGTGCGGGCCGCGGCGCGGAGCATCAACTCCTGTTGCTGGGTGATGGGGTCTTCGGTGGCTATCTTGATGATGCCGGCCTTGATGCCGGTGCCTTCGATGCCCTCTTCGATTTCCTGCACCCACAGGTCGGCGATAAACTCAGGGTCGCGGTTCCAGAAGCTGCGGGGGATGTCCAGCCAGCAGCCGGTGCAACAGATGAAGTTGACGCCGCTTTCGCGGGATACTTCGCGCATCAACTCCACGTCGCGGCCTAAGTCCATTGGAGATACCTCAACCAGGGTGTCAATGCCGCCGCCTTTGGCTTTGGTGAAATCCTGTATCGCCATATCCGATGCCCGGTCGCGGAACTCCAGCTCGCCGTAGGTCTGGCGGATGCCGGCGGATGAGTCTATCAGGTGTTCGTGGGGCAGGGTGAACCCTAGGTTGGCGGTGTCCATTGGGCCAAGCACTGAATTGATGGTTGCCATAACGCCTCCAAGTATTCGGGCGCGGTCTTGTTGCAGTCTTGCCGATGCCGATTATACTGGCATTGCCTACTCATCCGGTAGCCGGACGATATGGGGGTGCGAAATGGCGTTGCATTTTACCGGACAGGAATTGGCGTCCCGCCGCGATAAGGCCGCCGCCGAGTTGCAGGCTCGCGGGCTGGCCGCGCTGCTGATATTCCGGCAGGAGAGTATGTATTACCTGACCGGGTACGACACTACCGGGTATTCGCAATTCCAGTGCTTGTATCTTGGCGCGGACGGGCGGCTCATCCTGCTTACGCGGTCGGCGGATTTGCGGCAGGCCCGCTTGACGTCGGTGATTGAGGACATCCGCATCTGGGTGGACAGCGCGGCCAGCAATCCGGGTGAAGATCTGTGGCGGATTCTGGAGGAGCAGGGCTTCCGGGGCCAGCGGGTAGGGGTCGAGCTGGAGGCGTGGTGCCTGACGGGCAAGCGGTGGGAGTACGTCCGGGCGGCGCTGGCGGGCAACTGCGACTACGAGGACGCTTCGGAGCTGGTGAGCCGCCTGCGTCTGGTGAAGAGCGGCGCCGAACTGGAGTACGTGCGCCGGGCCGCGGCGCTGGCCGACGATGCTTTGGCGGCGGCGCAGCGGACGGCCAGGCCCGGAACGCCGGAGCAGGATGTGCTGAGCGCGATGCAGTCGGCGGTGTTCCGGGGCGGAGGCGACTATCCGGCGTCGCGGTTCATCATCGGTTCGGGCGAGAACGCGCTGATGGTGCGAAACTTTACCGGATACCGCACCCTGGACGGCGATGACCAGTTGCAGCTGGAGTTCGCCGGGGTCTACCGCCACTATCATTCCTGCTTGATGCGAACTATCCTCACGGGCCGGCCGGAGCCGCGCCATTTGGCGATGCACGCCGCCTGCGCCGAGGCCCTGCAAGCCTGCAAGGACGCCTGCCGGCCCGGGGCCACTTTCGGCGACATATTCGACGCCCACGCCGCATCCCTGGATAGGGCCGGTTTCGGCGAGCATAAGCTCAACGCCTGCGGCTACAGTATCGGTGCTCTCTACCCGCCTACCTGGATGGACTGGCCGATGATTTTCCGCGGCAATCTGGTGGTGGTGGAGCCGGGCATGGTCATTTTTATGCACATGATTCTGCTGGACTGGGAGCGCAAGCTGGCAATGTCGTTGGGCGACACCGTGCTGGTCAACCCGGACGGATGCGAAACGCTGACTAGGCTGGGGGATGGGCTTACGGTGAACTGACGGCGGGGTTTGGGGTTTATGAAAGCCCGCCGCGGATTTGGGGCGGGCTTTCGCTGTATTGTTGTACCCAGGGTTAGGGGTTTTGCCTGCGGCGGAGTTCCTGCTCCAGCAGGCGGATGCGCTCTTCGGCGTTGGCGCGGGCTTGGCGCTCGGTGTTGGCGCGGGTTTCGGCGTTGGCGGCGCGGGTTTCGGCGTTGGCGCGGGATTGGCGTTCAGAGTTGCGTTCTGCTTCGAGTTCAGAGGGGTCTGGCAGATAGCGTTGCTGGGCGCGATCCCAGAAGCGCAGATCCCGGTTGACCCAGCATAGCGACAGCCCTAGGGCCTCGCTGTAGCCCCAGATTACGCCGTCGGGTTCGGTGAACATTTCTACCGGGCGGTAGGCGCCGTCGTTGGTCAGCCGGTCGCCGGTGAGGGCTGCGTCGTAGTGTTGGCCCCCGGTGTGGTCGAAGCGCCAGTATTCGGTTACGCCTAGGTTGGCGTAGATTTCCCGCTTGCAGGTGTAGTCCCGCTTGGCGGTGTGGGACGAGGCCACTTCCAGCACAAAGTCGGGGGGCTTGCCCGCTTCGCTGATGACGTAGCCGTTGGCTTCGCTGATTTGGAGGGCGGGAACGTTGAAGGCGACAATCATATCGGGGTAGGGGCAGGAGGGGAGGTCGCTGCGCTGTTGGCAGAGGTAGCCCCGGCCGGCGACAAAGGTGGTGGCGCCGTCGCGGAGGGCGTCGAGGTGGCGGGCGAGGGTGTTCATAGTGGCTGGGCGGTCGAAGTGGATGTTTTCCTGCATATCACTTTTCCTCGGCGGGTCGGGCAGGGGGGGAAGCCGCTGGGCGCCGGGCGGCGGGGTAACGGGCTTGGTGGTCATAGCGGGCCTCGCGTGGCGGAGGGTGAGGTGGAGGCATTATACGGCGGGCGGGCGTGGCGGGTCAAAGCGGCTGCGCTTACGGTGAACTGACGGCGGGGTTTGGGTGTATGAAAGCCCGCCGCGGATTTGGGGCGGGCTTTCGTTGTATCGCTGTATCCGGGGATTAGGGGTTTTGCCTGCGGCGGAGTTCCTGCTCCAGCAGGCGGATGCGCTCCTCGGCGTTGGCGCGGGCTTGGCGCTCGGTGTTGGCGCGGGCGTTGGCGTTGGCGGCGTTGGCGGCGTTGGCGTTGGCGCGGGTTTCGGCGTTGTTGGCGCGGGTTTCGGCGTTGGCTCGGGATTGGCGTTCTGAGTTGCGTTCTGCTTCGAGTTCAGAGGGGTCTGGCAGATAGCGTTGCTGGGCGCGATCCCAGAAGCGCAGATCCCGGTTGACCCAGCACAGCGACAGCCCCAGGGCCTCGCTGTACCCCCAGATTACGCCGTCGGGTTCGGTGAACATTTCTACCGGGCGGTAGGCGCCGCCGTCGGTTAGCCGGTCGCCGGTGAGGGCTGCGTCGTAGTGTTGGCCTCCGGTGTGGTCGAAGCGCCAGTATTCGGTTACGCCTAGGTTGGCGTAGATTTCCCGCTTGCAGGTGTAGTCCCGCTTGGCGGTGTGGGACGAGGCCACTTCCAGCACAAGGTCGGGGGGCTTGCCCGCTTCGCTGATGACGTAGCCGTTGGCTTCGCTGATTTGGAGGGCGGGAACGTTGAAGGCGACAATCATATCGGGGTAGGGGCAGGAGGGGAGGTCGCTGCGCTGCCGGCAGAGGTAGCCCCGGCCGGCGACGAAGGTGGTGGCGCCGTCGCGCAGGGCGTCGAGGTGGCGGGCGAGGGTGTTCATAGTGGCTGGGCGGTCGAAGTGGATGTTTTCCTGCATATCACTTTTCCTCGGCGGGTCGGGCAAGGGGGGAAGCCGCTGGGTGCCGGGCGGCGGGGTAACGGGCTTGGTGGTCATAGCGGGCCTCGCGTGGCGGAGGGTGAGGTGGGGGGATTATACGGCGGGCGGGCGTGGCGGGTCAAAGCGGCGTAGGACTGAGTAGGTGTTCCATACGCCTGCGTTTACCGGCCACTGCAATGCGGATCGGTTGTCCGTCTGCCCGTTTATTGGGACAATACCTGCTCCATAGTTTTTCCGGCGTGGGGGCCTGCGGTTATGGGGATTGTCACAACTGTGCCGTTGGGTTCGATGCGTAGGCCGACTATTGGGCCTATCTTGCTGTTGAAAACGTCTACAGTGTCTTGATTCCGCCCGGGATAGCCCAGACGTTGGAGCCATCCGGTAATCACGTTATTGCGGGTAACTCGAAAGCTCTGTTGGCGGATTTCGGGGCTGAACTCCACGAATTCCAGCCCGGCGTTAATGTTCCGCTCCAAGCCGGTAAGGTTTTGGATAGCGGCCAGCCGCAGTGCTTCCAGTTCGTGCTTGGCACCCTCCTCAATCAGAATTTGCTGAATGTCCCGCGGGATGCGATCCCATACATAGCGGTTAATCGCGTTAGGGGTAGAGATGAAACTGTACAGTGGCCCATTGATGTAGTCGCTTACTTCGTACCATCGCTGACCGTAACCGGGAGTAGCGCCAGTGATACCAGTATTGATAATACCGCGCTCCAGTGCGGTGTAGACTTCGGCGAAAGCAAGAAACTGCGCCTCTGCTCCCATTCCATTCATCCAGTCTGACAACGTAGCCGAGTGGCTACGTGTCTTCATACCTCGGAAATCATCTGGATTAAGCAACCTTTCTCTGGTAAATAAAAATTGATCGTTGCCAGCAAACCAGTTGTGCATCAGCACCTGCGCATACGTCCCTTCCTCAATCATTTGCTCCAATTCAGGGGCAATGCTGGTCTGAACTTCGTAGTGAGTATGCTGGTCGGGCCATAGGCCCCATAGCGACTTCATCTCCACTGCGGGATACTCGCCAGCGATATAACCGCCGTAGACATTTACCATATCCAAGTCGCCGTCAGCCAGCAGGGCGGCTGTATCAGGGCCAGCCACACCTAACTCGGGAAATGATGTGATTTCTATGGTTACTTGCCCGTTGGTGCGCTCGGCCACGTTGGGGACAAAGTAAGACTCCAAGAGCAGGCACGGGAGCAGATCCCGGTTGATACAAACGTGTTGTATGGTTATGCGCTCACTATGCGAAATCAATTCAGTTGGATTAGTAAGTTTGGCCTTTGCCAGCAACGACTGGTAGTAGTCCGACTTGTAAATCCACTGGTGTTGCTGTATAGCATACAATGGCACGTTCCAGTGATCGTCTCCCAAGTCCGCACCGTATTGCCGCATATAATCATAGGTTACTGCCGAGCCAGCCAGTTGCGCTAAATCTCCGACGTAGATTGCCCCAGGCCTGCCGGCGTGTTGAGCGGCGTATTGGGACAGCGACAGCCTTTCTATTGGCGGCGGTGTTTGGGTGGGATCTGGTGTCGGCGTAGGTTGTGGTGTAGGCGTAGGGATAGGCCGCTGTGTAGGCGCGGCCAGAGTTTCGGCAACTCGCGCTTCGACTGTTGCGTTGATTGAAGCCTCTGCTTTCTGCGTTCCCTGAATCCCTGCTTGTACTGTGGCGTCAATGTCCGGCGTGGCTTCAGACTGCCCATTAGCGCAGGCGACAACCGCGAGCGTGGCAATAGCCAGGAAAATCAGGGCAACGATTTTCATTTAATCCCCCAATCCCCGCGATTCTACCACGCAGGTGCCTATTCCCCTGCTTCTACCAGCTTGCGTAGCTCTATTAGGGCCTGGTTGGAGATGCGGCGTTTTATGGTGATGCGGCGGGGGGGGACGCGGATCTCGAGTTCGCGGATTACTTGGGGGCCGGCGGGGGTGGCGCGGGCTATGGCTATGTAGGCTAGGCCCATGGGGCGGCCGTCGAGTTCGGCGGGGCCGGGGGCGCCGGTTACGCCTATGGCGTAGTGGGTGTTGAGTTGGGTTAGGGCGGCGGCGGACATTGCGTTGGCGGCTTCCTGGCTTACGGCGCCGTGGTTTTCCAGCAGTTTGGGGGGTACGCCGGAGGCGGCCAGCGATTCAGGGCCGAAGGCGACGATGCCGCCCCGGAAGTGGCGGGCGGCGTCGTTGGCCTCGGTTATGGCGTTGGTCAGGAAACCGCCGGTGCAGAATTCCATTACCGCCAGCGTCTTGTCCCGCGACTGGAGGGCGGCGGCTACGGCCTGCTCCGGGGTTTCGTCGTCGTAGCCCCAGATGTATTCGCCTAGGCGGTCTTGCACTGCCTGCTCTACCGGGGCGATCATCTTGCGGGCGGCGGCTTGGTCGGGGGCGCGGGCTATCACGCGCAGGTGGATGCCGTCGGCCTTGGAGTAGATGCCGAGGTAGGGGTTTTCGTGGCCGAAATACTCTGACATTATTTCGTCAACGGCGGCTTCGCCTAGGCCCATAGTCTTGACGTTGCGGGTGAGGGTGACCTCGGGCGGCGCCAGCTCCCGCAGGCGCGGCTCTACATAATCGCGGAATATGGACTGCATTTCCACGGGGGGGCCGGGCATTGAGATGATGATTTTGGCGTTGCGCTCGGCCCACCAGCCGGGGGCGGTGCCGTTGCGGTTGGGGATGAACTGGGCCGAGGGAATCAGCCACGCCTGCTTGATGTTGTGGGAGGGCATATCTTGGCCGCGGGCGCGGAAGTATTCTTGCAGTTGAGTTACTTGGGCGTCCTGAACCGCGGGGGTTTCGCCGAAGGCCGCCGCCACCGCCTCGCGGGTTAGGTCGTCCTGCGTTGGTCCTAGCCCGCCGGTAGTGAAAATGATGTCGGAACGCTCCATTCCTTGCCGGAATGCGTGGGTGAGCTGGGCTAAGTCGTCGCCGATTAGTGTTACCCATTGCAGGGTGATACCCAAGGGCGGCAGGCGGGTGGCGATCCAGCCTGCGTTGGTGTCGTTTAGTTCGCCCATCAGTAACTCGGTGCCGATACCCATTATTTCAGCTTTCATAATGCTCTCCGTGGATGCGCGGGCGCACGGCTGTGCGCCCCTACGATGGTTTTGGGTGGTTCGACGTTGTTGTGTGTTCGCAGACGGGGGCGGGCGCACGGCTGTGCGCCCCTACATGGTTTTGGGTGGTTCGACGTTGTTGTGTGTTCGCGGACGGGGGTGGGCGCACGGCTGTGCGCCCCTACGATGGTTCCGGGTTAGTTGGTTGGGGTGGGGGTTTTGGGTTGGGCGGGTTGTTGGGGTGGTTGCCAGCCGGGTTGGATTAGGGGGGTGGCGGCTAGGTTTTTTATGCCTTGTAGCCGGGATTTTTTGATGGCGTAGAGTTTTTCGTCGTTGTTGTTGACTGTTCGGGCGTAGTAGCTGTTGCCGTCGGGGGTGCTGTGGCCTAGGAGGAACTCGACGGTTGCTTCGCCGCGGCGAGCGATTACTACCCGGACTGTAGGGGTGTCTAGGCCGTAGGATGCCAGCTTTTCGGTGTCGCGGTCTTCGACGCGCTGCTCTATGATTTGGTCAATGCGGGGGGCGGCTAGGGTTGCCAGCCATTCCGGCCATTCGGCGGATACCGGGGCGGCGTTTTGCGGGTCTACGGGCGGGGGTTCTTGGCTTACCAGCCATTGGTCGCCTTCGAGGAAGTACACCGCCGACGATTCTCCGGCGGTGACCTCAACTACCCGGATAAATTGCGTTTCTAGGTCGAACAGGCGGCCATAGGGGGGGGCTAGGGCTAGGCGGTTGACTACATCGGCCCATACCGAGGGGACGGTGTAGAGGGCGGCGTCGCCGGCTAGGCGGGTGTACTGATTGGCGCCGTCGGGGGTGGGGATGCCCATATGGAACTCGAAGGTGTTGCCGGCCCAGTCGGATACGCGAATGATGGATTCAGGGGGGTCGAGGCCGTAGTCGGCCGGGTTGTCTATGGTTGTTTTAAGGCCCCGGTTGACCCGCGGGCCGCTGAGCAGTAGCGGGGTGCCGCCCCATTTCTGCTGGAATACCGGGTAGTCGGGTTCGCCCAGAATCATCCATTGGTGGCTGCCCGAATCGCGGGCGTATTCCGCCGATTGGCCGTTGTGGGTGACTTGAATGTAGGTGATGTCGCCCTCGTCTATGTGATAGAGCCAGGGCTCGTCCTCGGGGGCCTGGCCCCGGGAAACGATGTCGGTGAATTCGATGATGGCCCAAGCGCCCCCGGCGATGGCTACCACCACGACCAGCAGGATAGTAAGACGAACGTTCATAGCCCTACCGCCGCAGCCACCAGACCAGCCCGGCGGCCAGCGCCATCAGGCCCGGCAGGAACAGCCAGGATGAGAAGCGGACGAAGTCGTATTCGTTGCGGTCCAGATTAAATTCGCGGAAAGAGAACGCCTTGGGGCGGATGGAGACCAGCGAGTAATCGCCGAGCAGGTAGTTGGTGGAGTTGACGAACATATCTAGGCCGCCGCCGCGCCCGATGTTGCTGTTGCCCACGAAGTCGGCGTCGCCGAAGGCCAGTATCAGGGATATGTCAGTGTCGGCGGGGCCTTGTTCCGGCAGGGTCATACCGACTTTGGCGGCGGAGCGCATCAGCATTGCCGGGATGAAAACGCCGCTCAGGTCGTCGGCGCCCTGGCCCTGGCCGGTTATGGGTTCGATGCGGTCGGGTTCGGGGATGACGTAGCTGTTGGGCGAGGTGACCGACAAGGCTAGGGGGAGCCGGGCCCCGTCGCTTACGGGGAGGGGGGTAAGGGCGGCGGCGTCGGGCATAAAGACGTTTTGCAACTGCTGGCCTTCGGGGGCGACAATCTCAAAGGCGGCCTCGAAGGCGCTGGTAATGGCGGCTTGATTGTTGCCCAAGACTTGCAGGTTGAAGTTTACGATGTTGTTGAAGTCCATATTCAGGGCCAAGGTTTGGGGCAGCCCGGGAACCGAGGAGTCTAGGTCGCGGATGTAGCCCGGCACCAGCACTATGCCCCACTGAATCAGGAATTCCCGCCAGGAGTCGGGGGTGTCCGGCTCGGCGAGGAAGATCATACTGCCGTTTTCCCGGCGCCGCTGGCCCTCGGCGTCGCGGCCCAGCAGATAGAGGTCGAGGGCTAGGGCGTGGGCGTCGGGCAGGTCGGAGGTGGGGCCAGCGACTACAACTAGGGCGGCGTCATCCGGCACGGCTATGTCGGTGGAGGCGCGGGGCCAGACCAGCCCGCGGGCTAGGTAGTTTTCCTGTTCTAGGGCCTGGCGCAGCAGGGCGTAGCCATCGCCGCCGCCGCCGTCTATGTTGCGCTCGCCGTGTCCGGCCAAGAAGTATACGGTTTTTTGTTCCTGCCCGGTGGCGACGTATAGGCTGGTTACCAAGTCCTGCTCCAGTTGTCCGAAGGCCACGTCGGTGGGCTGGAGGGTGTCGAACTCGCCGGTGTTGAGGTTTTCGATGACCACGGTTTCGCTGACGAAGCCGGTGGGCCGCTGTCCGAAGTAGGCCGCCACTATGCCGGGTTCTAGGTCGGGGTCTATGACGCGGTAGGTGAAGCGGCCGGAACGGGCCTCGAATTCGTCTAGGGTATCCACTACCCGGTTGCGCCGCGCCGCGACTTCGGCGTTGGGGGTGTCTTGCAGGGCTTTGTAGAAGGCGGTGGCGCGGATGTAGTCTTGTAGCCCGTCGAGCAGATCTTTGGTGCGCTCGGACAGGCTGAACTGGTTGGTGGCGGTGACGTCCACGCGGCGGTCGTACTCGAAGGATACGAAGTTAAGCACGATGACGATGCCGGTGAAAGCCCCCAGCAGTATCAGGGTGTTGACGCCGTAGCGCCCGGTGCGGCTGAGGAAGGCGGCGATTACCGAGCTGATGAACACGGCACCGACTAGGGCGATTAGGGACGCGCCGATGGCGATGTCGATCCAGCCGTAGAGCCGCATAGAGCTTACGAAGGCGACGACTACGATGCCGGTTACAAGGCCGATGATGCCGGCGATTAGCAGGGGGGCGCCGAATATGCCTACGGCGTCCACGGCGGGGTCGAGGAAGCTAATCAGGGTGCGGGAGGTTCGTTCCTCGGGTTCTTGCGCGGAATCCGGCGGGGGGGGCGGCGGTTCGTTGCCGTTGCCGCCGTCCCCGGCGTTGGCCGGGCCGGGCTGGGGGGGCTGCTGCCGGGCGGGACGCCTGCGGCGGCGGCGCCAGTCGCGGGGGCCTTGATCTTCCGGGCCTGTTGCGGAGCGGGTGGTCATACTATCGCCACCGCCTTGATTCCAGCGCACGCACGGACAGGAAGAGGAAGAAGGCGATGACGCTGAGATAGTAGACGATATGCCTGGTGTCTATGACGCCGCGGTCGAAGTCGTCGAAGTGGGTTTTCATTCCCAGCTCTCCGATGATTTCGCCGGGGAGTCCGCCGACGGCGCCGAAGGCGAGGTCGGCGAAGAACAGGGCCAGCAGTATGCCCATAGCCACTACCGCGGCGACTATCTGGTTGCTGGTTAGGGTTGAGGTGAGCATCCCCACGGACAGGGCGGCGGCTCCGTAGAGGGTCAGCCCGAGGTAGCCGGCATAGATCGGCCCGGGGTCGGGGCTGGCGTAGACGAACAGCAGTATGACGTAGAAGCCGGACATCGCCACCAGCGCGAGGAAAAAAATCAGGCTGGCAAGGTACTTGCCGATGATTACTTCCCAGTCGCGCACCGGCGAGGTGAGCAGGAGTTCGATGGTTCCCAGCTTGGACTCCTCGGCGATGAGGCGCATAGTCAGGGCCGGGGCCAGCAGGATGAAAATTATGACCGCTCCCTGGAAAAAGGGGCTGAGGGTAGCTTCGGGGAAGGGGTCGCCTAAATCGCGGGAAAAGAAAAACCCGGTCAAGGCCAAGAAAATCATCCCGACGATGTATGCGGTGGGGCTGAGGAAAAAAATCTGGATTTCCTTCCAGGCCACTGCCCGGACAGTTCGCATAATTACAAGTCCTCTTGCGTGGTCAAGCGCAGGAAAATTTCCTCTAGGCTCATGCCCATCAACTGCATTCCGCGCAGGCTCCATCCGTTGCCGATAACGGCGCGGGAGATGTCGTCGCGGAGGTCGCGGCCGGGCTGGGCCTGGATGGTGTAGGTGTGGCGGCCCTGGTTGTTGCGGTGGGTTACGCTGATGACGCCGTTTATCTGCTGGAGGGCGGGCAGGACTTGGGCGGAGGGGCCGCCGACTTCGACTTCCAGCCGCTCCAGTCCTTGCAGGCCCTCGGCTAGGTTTTGGGGGGTGTCCTCGGCGACGATGCGGCCCTCGTGGATGATAAGCACTCGCTCGCAGATCATACTTACTTCGGGCAGGATGTGGCTGCTTAATACTACCGTTTGTTCGCGTCCGAGTTCCTGAATCAGGCTGCGGGTTTCCACCACTTGGATGGGGTCAATGCCGATGGTGGGTTCGTCCAGCACTAGGACTTCCGGCTCGTGGATGATGGCCTGGGCGATGCCGACGCGCTGGCGGAAGCCCTTGGAGAGCTTGCCGATCTGGGTTTTGCGGTAGTCGCCTAGGCGGCAGACGTCGATCACCTCGCCTAGGCGGGCGCGGATGCGGGCGGCGGGCATTCCGCGGAGGGTTCCCATATATTTCAGGTAGTTGGTGACGGTCATATCGGTGTAGAGCGGCACCGTTTCGGGCAGGTAGCCCACCCGGCGGCGCACTTCTAGGGATTTTTCCACCACGTCGAATCCGTCTAGGCTGACCGAGCCGCGGGACGGGGGCAGAAATCCGGTTAGAATCCGCATGGTGGTGGTCTTGCCCGCGCCGTTGGGGCCTAGGAAGCCTAGAACCTCGCCTTTCCTTACGCTGAAGTTCACTTCCTGGATGGCCGGGTATGGGCCATAGTAATGGGTGACGTCGCTGGCCTGGATCATTGGGGCTGGCACGGGAGCCTGCATGGTCGTACCTGCCTGGGGCGCACTGGATGGCGCCCGGCGGATTGGGATGCGGGGGCGCGATGACGCCGCGGCGCGGGGGCGTCGGGTCACCGGGGCGCCGGATTTGTACTCGAACCCAACAAATGATATTGTATACAACTGGTTTTGCCAACTATCACGAATTGCGGTTGTCTTTTTCAGAGGCTGCGCTGGAGGTGAAATGCACCTGGTAATTGACGGATTCGGCGGGAATACGAGCAAAATGTGGGACGAGCGGCTGGTCCGTCAGTTCTTGACCGATTACCCGGAGTCGCTGGAAATGACCCGCATCACCGATCCTCGCGTCTTGGTATACGATGCGCCCAAGCCGGAGGATTCCGGGGTGACCGGCTTTGTCATCATCGCCGAAAGCCACATCAGCATCCACACCTTCCCGCGCAAGAGCTATGTCAACATAGACATTTTCTCTTGCCGGGCCTTTGACCACGACCGCGCTCTGGAGGACGTCAAGAAGCTGTTTGAGCTGGAGGATACGCAGTCGTGGCTGCTGGAGCGGGGTCTGGAGTGGCTGGACGAGGGGCAGGGGATGGCCGAATCGCAGGCGCAGCGGGCGGAGCTGGAAACCGGGCGGCCCGGGGCCAGCCGTGGCTGACGGGGCCGGGCAGTTTGGGGGGGCCGGGATTCCGTGGGTTTACCCGGGGTTTCTGGCCCTTACGCCGGAGCAGGCGGCGTTGGAGACGGCCCGCTTGGTTTTAATTCCGGCGCCATACGACAGCACTACGTCGTACCGGGGCGGGGCGCGGGACGGGCCGGCGGCGATTATTGCCGCATCGGGGCAGATGGAGGATTACGACCTAGAGCTGGATTTGGACTTGGCCGGGCTGGGGATTCACACTATGCCCGCGCTGGAGCCGCACATGGGCGGCCCCGACAGGATGGCGCAACGGGTGCGGGAGGCGGTGGCCGCTTGCATCGCCCCCGGCCGTTGCGTTGGCGTGCTGGGCGGCGAACATTCGTTGACGGCGGGCAGCGTGCAGGCGCATTTGGACGTTTGCCCGTCTTTGAGCGTGCTGTACTTGGACGCCCATGCCGACCTGCGCGACGAATATCAAGGGACTGCCTGGGGCCACGCTTCGGGGGCGCGGCGGGTGTTCGACCGCTGCCCGGTGGTTCTGGCCGGAATCCGCAGCCTTTGTATCGAGGAGCGGGATTTCATCCGCGACAACGGGATTCCGGTCTGGCAATGCCCGCCCGACGGCGGCCCGCTGCCCGCGGCGGACATAGTGGCTGCGCTGGGGGATGAGGTGTATGTCAGCGTTGACTTGGATGTGTTCGACCCGTCGCTGATGGCGGCGGTGGGGACGCCGGAACCCGGCGGGCTGGACTGGACGCAGGTGGTGTCGCTGCTGCGGCGGGTGGGGGAGTCGCGGCGCATCGTCGGGTTCGACGTCTGCGAACTGGCCCCGGCGGAAGGCCCGGCGGCCTGCTCTTACACCGCGGCCCGGCTGGTGGGCAAGCTGGCGGCCTATTCGGCCTTGAGGTAGGGGACAATTGGGCTTTGAGAAAATCCCCGAGTAATTTGGTTGCCTTGCGGAAGCTGATGCCCACGATTCCGAAGGTCGGGGGCGACGGCAAGGCGCGATGGTATCTTGCGGCTTGCGTGTGCCTGCTTATTGTTACGTCGGGGCTGCGCTTTTATGATTTGCCGGGAAATTCGCTTTGGCTAGACGAGGCTAAAGCGGCCAATTTTGCTAGGGGATCATTATCGGAAACCGTCGCCAACACTCAGTGCTGTAATTCCTCGCCGATACTATACCCCGTTGTTTTGTGGGCGGTTCAGAAAGTAGAGAGTTCGGCTTTCAGTGTTCGGCTGGTTCCTGCGGCGGCCAGTGTGCTTACGGTTGCGGCGATTCTGTTTTTGTTGCCGCGGGTTGGAGTCAACCGGAAGGTGGCCTTTCTGGCCGCGCTTATGGCGGTCTTTTCCGAGAGAGCGATATGGCACGCTCAGGATGTGCGGGAATACTCGATAGACGCGCTGCTGGCCGCGCTGATGATAGCCGGGCTGTTGTGGTATCTGCGGGACGGCAGGAAAGCCTTGCTCTGCGCCGCTCTGCTGGTTGGGCCGCTGGTTCAATACGGCCTGGTTCTGTTCGGCGCCGCCGTAATCGGCGCCGCTATAATTTTGCCCCATCCGCAGAGTCTAGCCGGTCAAGAATACGATTCGGGCGGGAACCGGGTTTGGAATTGGCTTAAGGAGCGTCTGGGTTTAGCTTGGCCGGGCGTATTCTTTCTAGTCGGATGCAACATAACTTTTCTGGTCACTTTGCAGTACCAATGGACGGAAGGCGGTTTCGGGGCCAGTTATTTGGGGGCGTATTACTATGACGGGTCTTTTAGTGACGTGCGCTATATGCTGGATTTCATAGTTTCCAATGGTGGGGGGCTGTTAGGATTCCATTTTAGTAAATATGTGGCATATCCTGCGCTGGCGGCCTTTGGGGTTCTCCTGCTGGCATCGGTGAAAAATCGCAGAATTGACGCGATTACGGTTGTATTGCTGATTGCCGTTGCAGTTTCGATAGGCGCGGCGCTGGCGCGGATCTATCCCTATGGAGAGACTTATCAGACTATGTACTTGGGGCCGATTCTGTTCTTGGCCTTTGGTCTTGCCTTTTATTCGGCGGCTGATCTTATGGCTTCCCTTGTTGGCCGGAAATGGCTGGCGCAAGGGTTGCTCGCCGTGGTCGCAGGTCTAATAATATATGCTGGAGTGAACGACATTAGGCAGAACAGCCCGTACCTGGAACACGAAAACGTAAAGGCCATCCTAGCCGTTTTGGATGAAGAGGCGCGAGAGGATGACGTTGTTTACATAAGCAGCGGGGCATTTGCCGCCGTAGAGTTTTATCAGCGGCCCATGCCGGAGAATTACTACTATGGGCGTTGTGGGCGTTCAGCCTCTATGGAAGAGTGCGTCGAGGATATGCTTGGTCAGATAACATCGCCGACACAACGGATTTGGGTGGCTTTCACTCACGGAGAGAACGGGGAGTGGTCGCAAGTTGAGTTTCTGGACAATCGAATTGAATTAAGGCAGGTGGTTGATGAGAGGAGGGCCAGCCTTTACTTGGTTGAGAACCTTTATGTCTTGCGCGGCCATTACGGATTTGGGGAATAGGTGGATAAGTTGGGGGACGCCCCCACCCTAACCCCCCGGAGGGGGAGGGGATTTGGCGTTATCAATGTGGGCTGGCATTGATATTCGGCCATATCGTAGGGGCGCACAGATTGCGCCCTGTCTCAGGCGGTGGAATCGTTGGGGTTGCGAGAGTTCTGGCCGGTGGGGAGCAGGGCGCACGGCTGTGCGCCCCTACGGGTTGCGGTGTTGCCTGTTTTCGTAGGGGGACGCCCCCACCCTAGCCCTCCCCCGGAGGGGGAGGGGATTTTCCGGGAGGGGATTTGGGGACTGGGTTGTTTCCTGTTGGGTGTTGGGGTTTGGTATTATGGATGGAAACATTGTCCTTCGACGGGCTCGGGGTGGGCGCGGTGGGGTCGGGGTGGGTTGGTGGGAGGGCGCGAGTAGTTTATGGGAAAGTCTTTGCGTTTGGGCCGGGTGTTCGGGATTCCGGTCGAAATCAACATTACTTGGGTGGTTATTTTCCTGCTGTTGACCTATCTGCTGGTCAACCGTTTTGACGCCTCGCCGCTGGGGTGGCCGGTGGCGCAGCAGTGGGCGGTTGCCATCGTTACGGTGGTGCTGCTATTTCTGTCGGTGCTGGCTCACGAACTTTCGCACAGCCTGGTGGCGTTGAGCCGGGGTATTCCGGTGGCGGGGATTACGCTGTTTATATTCGGCGGGGTTTCGCATCTGGCGCGGGAGCCGGAGCGTCCGTGGGAGGAGTTTCTGATTTCGGTGGTGGGGCCGCTGACCAGCATTGCGCTGGCGGCGGTGGCCGGGGGGATCTGGCTGGGGCTGAATCCGGGGGGGTGGACGTGGATAGCGTGGAACAGCTCGCCGGTGGAGGTGGTGCTGTTTCTGCTGGCTTGGGGGAATTTGAGCGTGGGCCTGTTCAACCTGTTTCCGGGGTTTCCTCTGGACGGGGGGCGGGTGCTGCGGGCGATCATCTGGGCCGGTTCGGGCAGTTATTTGCGGGCCACGCGCATTGCGGCCCGGTGCGGGCAAGGCATGGGGCTGCTGATGATAGTGGGCGGCGTCGTGTTCGCGCTGCGGGGCAGCCTGGTGGACGGCGTGTGGGCGGCGATTATCGGGGCTTTCCTGCTGTCGGTCGCCACTAGCAGCTATCCTAAGCAGTCGTAGCGCGGCCGGGGGGTTTTAACGCAGAGGGCGCAGAGTTTGGCGCAGAGGGCGCGGAGATTATTTTGGCGCACTCCGGGTTAAAAGCTGTGCTAGAATAGGGGTGGAATCTACAATAAACGGCCGGGGTAAGCGGCTGGCGGTAGAAGAAGAATGGCGCAGAACCGGGACACGGGCGGCATCGTTTATATGGATCACGCAGGCACTACTCCGCTGGCGGCGGAAGTGCTGCGAGCGATGACGCCGTATTTCACCGAGCTTTTTGGCAATCCATCCAGCATCCACGCTGTGGGGCAGGAGGCGCGGTACGCTCTGGACGAGGCTCGCGAGCGGGTGGCGCGAGTGCTTAACTGCCGTCCGCGCGAGGTGGTGTTCACCGGGGGCGGCACCGAGTCGGACAACGCCGCTATCGTTGGCGTCGCAAGCGCTTTGCAGGAAACCGGCAACCACATTATCACTTCCAGCGTGGAGCATCACGCTGTCCTGCACACGTGCCAGCACTTGGAGTCGCAAGGCTACGAGGCCACTTATGTGCCGGTGGATTCCGACGGGATAGTTCAGCCGGAGGCGGTGTACCGGGCGATTACCGGGCGGACGACGCTGGTGTCGGTGATGTACGCCAACAACGAGATTGGGGTCATCAACCCGTTGCCGGAAATCGCGGCGGCGGTGAAGCAGCGGGCCGCCGAGCTGTCCCGCACTATTCTGTTGCATACCGACGCGGTGCAGGCGGCGGGATACTTGGATCTGGACGTGAAAAAGCTGGGCGTGGATTTGCTCAGTCTTTCCGGTCACAAGTTCCACGGCCCCAAGGGAACCGGGGTGTTGTATATCCGCCGCGGCGCGGCTTTCCTGCCCTTTATCTTGGGCGGCGGGCAGGAACGGGAACGGCGGTCGGGCACGGAAAACATCCCCGGCATCGTTGGGCTGTCGGTTGCGCTGGAGGCGGCCAACGCGCGGCGGGAGGAAAACGGCCGGCACTGCGCGGCGTTGCGCGACCGCATCGTTGAGCAGGTGCTGGAGCGGGTGCCGGGCTGCCGTCTGAACGGCCATCCTACGCAGCGGCTGCCCAACAACGCCAACTTTTCCTTTTCGGGGATAGAAGGGGAACCGATACTGCTGGGGCTGGATATGGCCGGCATCGCGGCGTCCAGCGGGAGCGCGTGCAGTTCCGGCTCTCTGGAACCATCTCATGTTCTGCTGGCTTTGGGGCAGTCGGCGGAAGTGGCGCGGGGTAGCCTGCGCCTTACCCTGGGCAAGGACAACACTGAAGAACAAGTGGATTATCTGCTGGAAGTGCTGCCCGACCTCGTTGAGCGTCTGCGGAAACTGCCCAGCCTGACCACTGCCCGGCCTTGATTTTCGCAAGCAGGGAAAGGGGCGGTAATACTGCCCGCGTAGGGGCTTTGCCGTTGTTGGCCGTGTTGTTGCTGGCTATGACGTTGCTGGCTTGTTCGTCGGAGCCGTCCACTTTCGGCCAGTATTATCAGGGGCGGACGCTGCACGTCAGCGTGGTCGGCCTGGAGCGTATGCCGGAGCTTCGCTACGCTACGATAGACCCCAACGGCGTAATCCGGCGCTGGAGTCTTTCGCCCTCGGCGCCGGGAATGGAGCTGGTGATGGCGCGGCTGAAGGTGGAGAACCATACCGCAGTCAGTGCTTTCGTGAATGTTGACCGCTCCGCCGCCGAGCTGCGCGACTTTTCCAACGCTACTTACCGGCCGCTGATGGTCGCCGAGACGGCCTGGCAGGATTTTCGCGGGGAACCGGAGGCGCTGGTGCGGGTTGATTTGGGACAGTGTTTCGACGGCAACCGCGCCTTGATTGACCCGGGAACATCGGTTCAGTGGCGGAGCGAGGGCGAGGCGGATCAGTACGTGGCTTTCGAGGATGGGGCGGTCGGCGTGGGGACGGACGGGCGGGGCGAGCTTGCTCCGGGCGCGTCGCTTTCCTATACTTTCAGCCAGTCGGGAACCTATCCATACGTCTGCGGCGGCGCGGAAACCGCCGAGTGGCCCGCCGAGGTTCGGGTGATGTCCGGCGACGGGCAGGGCGATGTGGCGGAACGCTCGGTGCTGTTCTTGGAAGGCTCTTTTGAGTTGCAAAGGAACCATGGGCTGGACGGGTATCTGGTCTTTGAGGCCCCGGTGGGGACGGAGTTCCGGGATTTGCGCTGGCGGGCCGCCGACTCCATTACTATTCGCTTCTGATTTCGGGCCGTTTTTGATTTCGGGCCGTTTTTGATTTCGGGGTTTTCTCCGCACACTAACCGGGGGAATTGCGAAATTCCCCTTGGTTGTCCTGAGCGCCCCCTTTGTCACCCTGAGCGAAGGGAAGGGTCTCACTGGCCAAGGCGGGATTCTTCGCTTTGCTCAGAATGACAGGGCATTGCTCAGAGTGACAGAAATTTGCTCAGATGCCACCCTGAGCGGAGGGAAGGGTCTCACTGGCCAAGGCGAGATTCTTCGCTTTGCTCAGAATGACAGGACTTTGCTCAGAGTGACAGGCATTTCTTCAGAGTGGCGACAGCGTCGGAATGACAGGGGATTGCTCAGGGGGAGTTTGGGCGCGAGGGTTTTGGTTGTTGCAGCGATTGGCCGGGTTGGTGGTTTTTGGGGGGGAGCGGCGGCAGGGGGCGGTTGAGCCGCCGAAGGTGTGGCGTCGGCTGTTTCATATCTGCGCCGGTTCGACTATACCCGTTGCCGGGATTTTTGCGCCGGAACGGGATTTCCTGATTGTGCTGGGGGTTCTGGCCGTAGGGGGGCTGCTGCTGGACTTGGCCCGATTTGGGGTTGGGCCGCTCAACCGGGTTTATCTGCGCTGGATGGCGCCGATACTGAAAAGCGATGAGGCGTCGCATATCACCGGCGCGACCTATATGCTGATGGCCGCGGCACTGATTTTCTGGCTTTACGGCAAGAATGTGGGGGTTCCGGTGATGTTTTTTCTGTCGCTGGGCGACCCGGCGGCGGCGATTGTGGGGCAGCGGATGCGGGGGCCGCGACTGCTGGGGAAGTCGCCCGGCGGGACGGCGGCTTTTATTGCTGTGGGGTGCGCCGCAGCGGGTGTGCTGGTTGCCGCGGGGGCCGTCGAATACCATTGGGCGCTGTGGGTTGGGGCCGCCATCGCCGCTTTGGTGGAGCTGGCCGGGATTCCGCCGGATGATAACCTTACCATTCCCTTGATTGCGGGGACGGCGATGTGGGCGATGATGACGGTTTTTTAACGCAGAGGGCGCGGATGACGGGGGGTTGTGCGCTCTCTGCGTTGAAAATTCTCTAATGGGCGGCGCCGTCGAAACGGATGGACTCGGCCCGCTCGCGCTGGAACCGGAGGTAGGCGGAGCGGGACATTGCGGCTTTGTGGGCCGATTTTACTTCCTTGGCCTGTTTGGCGCCGTCGGCCAGCAGGTCTATTACTACCATTGCCATAATTTTGGCCGGGTTGATAACCGCCGTTTCGTAGTCGTTGATGACGTAGCTCTTGCTGTGGCCGGGGCCGGTGGCGCCGCCGGTGTAGGGATGGATGGCGGGGAGCAGGTGGGAGAGGTCGCCCATATCGGTGGAGCCGCCCCGGTTGCGTCCGGCGGGCATTACCATGGTGCCTTTTTCGCCGACCACTTCGATGGCGTTGTTGCGGAACAGTTCTTGGAGGCGGTTGTCGTTTCGCATAGGCAGGTAGCCGGGGATGGTGGTGATTTCGACTTCCGCTCCGACGGCTAATGCGCCCGACTTGAAGCAGCGGTCTACTGCCTGGGAGTTCTTGACCACTACCTGGGGGGTGGCTGAGCGAACCCGCCACTCTAGGCGCACGTCGGCGGGGACGGCGTTCACGGCTTCGCCGCCTTTGGTCATAATGCCGTGAATCCGCACGGTGTCCTCGGCGCGGTGGGTTTCGCGGGTGGAGTTGATGGCCTGCAAGGCGAAGGAGGCGGCGTTGAGGGCGTTTACGCCCCGGTGGGGCGAACTCCCGGCGTGGGCGCCGCGTCCGATGTATCGGACATATTTGACCACGTGGCCGTTGCTGGTGCCGCCGACGGCGAACTTGCGCTCGCCCATATCGCTGGCGGTGTGGCACATCATAGCGATGTCCACGTCGTCGAACCGGCCTAGGCGGATGAGCTCCTGCTTGCCGCCCAAGAATTCCAGCTTTTTCTGGGCCCGGAGTTCCAGGCGCTGCTCGACTTCGATGAACTCCTCGGCAGGGACGGCGAAGGGGACAATCTCACCGCTCAGGCGTTCCAGCACTTCCGGGGTGAGCAGCCCCATAGTGGCGCCCAGCATCATACCGATCTGGCAGTGGTGGCCGCAGGCGTGGGCGGCGCCGGTCTGCGGGTCGGCGTGGGGATGCTCGGTGACTACCAGGGAGTCGAGCTCGCCGATGAGGGCCACGCGCGGGCCGCCGTTTCTGTCGGGCGCGGGGGCGCCGCCGGGGATGCGCCCCTTGAGGCCGGTGAGGGCCAAGCCGCTTTCGTGGGGAATCCGCAGCTCGTTAAATTTTTGGGCCACCAGCCCGGCCGTGCGGTACTCGCGGAAGCCGGCTTCGGGGTGGGAAAGCACCTGCTGGGCGATGCCGACGATTTCTTTTTTCCGCTTTTCGATGGTTTCGCAGGCTCGCCGTTTCAGCTCTTGAACAGTCAACATAACTAAGCGCTCTTGAAGGTTTCTTCCTTGGCTAGGCTCCGCATAAACTTGAGGTATTCGGCGCGGGTCATCTCCGGCCGGTGTCGGGAAATGATGCCGGCGCCCACTTCTGCGCCGTCAGCCAGCAGGTCTATGGCTGTGGCGGCTAGGGATTTGGCCGCGGTGACCACGGCCAGGGCGTAGTCTTGCACCACGTAGTCCGCGCCGTGGCCGATGCCGGTGGCGCCGCCTACGTAGGGGTGGATGGCGGGCATCAGGTGGCTGATGTCGCCCATATCGGTGGAGCCGCCCCGGTGCCGGACGTAGCCGACGTTTTCCTCGCCGACCAGTTGCATTGCGTTGGCCTTGAACACGTCGGACATTGCCCCGTTCTGGCGCAGGGGCAGATAGCCGGGGATGGTCTGAATCATTACTTCGCCGCCCACGGCCATAGCCCCGGCCTTGAGGGCGCGGTCAACTTTGGCGTTGGCGTCCATTATGGCCTCGAGGGTGCGGCCGCGGACGAAGGTTTCCATCCGCACGTCGGCCGGCACGGCGCTCACGGCCTCGCCGCCTTTGGTGATGATGGGATGCACGCGGATGCTGTCCTCGTCGCGGAAGGTTTCGCGGTTGTAATGGATGGCGCTAAGGGCCATAGAAGCGGCGTTGAGGGCGTTGATGCCGAGGTGGGGGGCGCCGCCGGCGTGGGCGCCGCGCCCGATGAACTGTATCTTTTTTGCTAGGGTGCCGTTGTTGGCTTCGCTGATGCACAACTGTTTTTCATCGGGGTTGGAGGTGGTGTGCAGCATCATAGCAAGGTCGACGTCGTCGAACTCGCCCAGCCGCACCAACTCCGGCTTGCCGCCCAAGAATTCCAGCTTGCCTTGGCGCCGCAGGGAATCGCGGTATTCAATTTCGATGTATTCTTCGGCGGGAACGGCCATAAAAGCCAGCCGTCCGCTGAGGGACTCCAGCACGTCGGGTTGCATCAGGGCCATAGCCGCGCCCATTATCATACCGATCTGGCAGTGGTGGCCGCAGGCGTGGGCGGCGCCGGTGTCGGCGTCGGCGTGGGGATGCTCGTTGACGATGAGCGAGTCCAGCTCGCCAATGACGGCCAAGGCCGGGCCGGGGCTGCCGCCTACTAGGTCGGCGCGAACTCCGGTGAGGGCCAGGCCGACGCGGGCGGGCATTCCCATTTCGGCGAACTTGCCGGCCACCAGCCGGGCGGTTTTGGTTTCCCGGAATCCCGGTTCCGGGTTTTCCAGAATCGTCCTGGACAGGCTGACCAGCTCATCGGCTCTGGAGTCGATGACGTCGGCTGCCCTGCGTTTCAGTTCTTCCTTTGACGGCCTGGCGGCCCCGGCTGAAGACATCGAAGCTACCTCTTAATCAGATATGGGGTTTGGGATACCAGGGGGCGGTGTACTGACCGGATGTTTCTTGCGCCCAAAATTTTTGTGATTGTAGCACGTAGTTCCGCCCGGCGTACCATACCTATGGGGCGGCGGGGTCTTTCTGCTTTGGGGGTGGTTGTCTGAATCAGGATTTTCAGGATTTGGGGATTTTCGGGATTGCTCCAGGCTAAACGAAGGGTCTTGTCGGTGTGGGGTGAGATTCTTCGCTGCGCTCAGAATGACAGGCGTTTGCTGGGAATGACAGACGGGGGCGGCGTGATGGGTATGCAAGCGCAGGGTCTCATCGGCATGGGGTGAGATTCTTCGCTGCGCTCGGAATGACAGGTATTTGCTCGGAATGACAGGCGTTTGTTCGGAATGACAGGCGGGGGCGGTGTGGTGGGGATAGGGTGTATAATCGGCCATTATGAAGATAGTTATTGCTCCGCAAGGATTCAAGGCTGGTATTTCGGGGCTGGAGGCGGCGCAGGCTATTGCGCGGGGCGTTTCCGCGGCTGTTCCGGGGGCAGAGACGGTGCTGGCGCCGGTGGCGGACGGGGGCGACGGGACGCTGAACGCTTTGGTGGATGCGACGGGCGGACGGGTTTTTACCAGCAGCGTGACCGGGCCGCTGGGTCAGCCGCTGGAGGCCCGCTGGGGCGTTATGGGCGACGGGCGGACGGCGGTTATCGAGATGGCCCTGGCTTCCGGGCTGGCCTTGGTGCCGCAGCGCCGCCGCAACCCCCGAATCACTACCACCGCCGGAACCGGCGAGATAATGAAAGAGGCTCTGGAGCGGGGCTATACCCGTATCGTTGTCGGTTTGGGAGGCAGCGCCACCAACGACGGCGGAACGGGGTTCGCGGCGGCTCTGGGTGTGCGGTTCCTGGATTCGGGGGGGCGTCCGTTGCCGCCGGGCGGCAGCGCACTGGCCCGCCTTGACCGCATTGAACATTCCGGCCTGCATCCGGGGCTGGCGGGGGCGACGGTCATCGCCGCCACCGACGTCACTAATCCGCTGTGCGGGCCCAATGGCGCGTCTGCCGTGTTCGGGCCGCAGAAGGGCGCGAGTCAGGAAATGGTGCAGGAGCTGGACGCCGCGCTGGGCAACTACGCCCGCGTGGTGGCCCGGGACTTGGGGCGCGAGGTTTCGGAGCAGCCCGGCGCGGGCGCGGCCGGGGGGCTGGGGGCGGGACTGATGGCCTTCGCGGGGGCGACGCTACAGTCGGGCATAGATATGGTTTGCGAAGTGCTGAACTTCGACGCCCTGTTGCAGGACGCCGACTTGGTAATCACGGGAGAGGGACGGGCCGACCGTTCTACTATCTTTAACAAGGCGCCCGCTGGCGTGGCCCGCCGCGCTCAAGCCCATGGCGTCCCTACCGTGCTGCTGGCCGGGAGTCTGGGGCCGGGCTACGAAGAACTGTATGATCACTCTCTGGCCGCGGTGGCCTGTATCGGCGACCGCCCTATGAGCTTTGAGCTGTCGCTGTCCCGCAGCGCCGAACTGCTGGAAAGCGCCGCTGAACGGACTATGCGCTTTATCCTTACCGGCACTAGGATGGCCGGGCGGCGCGGCGCGTAGAACCTCTTTGGCCGGATTATCGGAAAAAACAGACGCCGCTGGCGAGGGTTACTATGTCCACGAGCTCCAAATTTCGTGTCTGGGCGGAAAAGTACGCGCATATCAAGCCGTTGCCGGACCCGCCCAAGGAACCGGACGCTATGCAGCAACTACCCGACATAATCCGGGCGGTTTCGATACTGCGTGACTTTTTGAGCAGCCAGCCCGATGTGCTGGTCAGCGGCGAAGGGTATCTATGTTTTGAGTACCGGCAGGGTTATGCCCGGCTGGTTCCCGACTGCCTAGTGTCCTTTGGGGTGGATCCCGATGCTATCGAAATGCGCAATGGATATGTGATTAACGAGGTGGGCAAGCCGCCGGAATTCGTGCTGGAGGTGGCGTCGTCCAGCACCGGGGAGCGGGATGTAGAGGTCAAGCGGGGAATCTACGCCGATTTCGGGGTGGCGGAATACTGGCGCTTTGACCGCAGCAACGGAGAGTACCACGGGGCGCCGCTGGGGGGCGACTTGCTGGTGGACGGCGTGTATCAGCCGGTTGAAATGCATACTGCGGACGGGGTGACTTGGGGCCGCAGCCCGGTGCTGGGGCTGGACTTGTGCTGGTATGAGAGGCGGCTGCGCTTCTATGACCCGGTGGCGCAAGAGTATTTGCTCGAACTGAGCGAATCCAATGCCCGGGTTCGGGCCGAGGCAGAGGCCCGGGCCGGGGCGGAAGCCCGCGCCGCCGAGGCCGAGGCCGAGGCGCGGCGGCTTCGGGAGGAACTGCGGCGGTTGGGGGCGGAGTAGCCGGGCCCGGGCGCGCGGTTAGCTGATGCGCTCTTTGACGAACTCCAGCACTAGGTTGGACAGGTCTATGGCGCGGTCGGCGTCCACTTCGTCGAATGCCTCGAAGGAGGTTCCGCTGGGCAGGAACTCGGGGTAGCGGGTGATGTAGTGGTACTTGTCGAGTTGGCGGGCTTCGCTCTTCACGGTGTCGAACATCATATCGAAGAGCTTGGCGTCTTCGCACAAGTCCAGCAGGGAATGGCCCCAGACGTCTTCCACCCGCTTGTGGTAGAGGTAAGCCTTGATGGCCTTTTCGGCGGCCTGCTGGCCTTGAAAGCAGGCTAGATTGTGCCTTCCGTGGTCGCGCAGAAACCGCGCGTCTTCTAGGTCTTGCTGGGCTTGCCGCAGCCAGCGGGCGCCTTCCGACAGGTAATCAGGCATTGAAAATCTCCCTTCCTTCGGCGCAGGCCCGGCGCAGCGCCGGCAGCGTTTCCTTTAGCGTCTCGAACTCTTGCGGGGTGTATACCTGGGTGTCTATTTCCACCGAGCTGCCCAAGTGGTAGGAAAAGAAATCGGCCCGCCGCCCGAAAGGCCGGTCGGTGTCATGCACCACGATAAGCTCGATACGGCTGTTCGGAGTGAAATCGCCCGCGGCTACAGCGCCGGTGAGGATGACCTTTTCCACCCCTAGATAGGGCAAAACTTCTTGGATGTTTTCCAGTTCCCGCTCCAGCATCTGCTTGCGAAATTGGGCAAAACCCACGCGCATCGGCATTTCTGCCACCCCTTTAAGGCTTTCTCTTTATGGAGATACTTTACTCGATAAGCACTAGGTGAACGGTTTTGGGGCCGTGCACTCCCTGCACGATGGTCATTTCGATGTCGGCGGTGCGGCTGGGGCCGGTGATGAAATTCAGGTAGCTGCCCATCTCGCCGCCGCGCCGGTGATATTCTAGGCGGCGCAGCAGGAACAGGTCGTGCAGGCTTTCCAGGACTTCCTCGGGCCGAACCAGGGCCACGTGAACCGGAGGCACCAGCGACACCAGACGGGAGAGGCCGCGCCGGGGCATAATGACCAGCGAGCCGGTTTCGGCTAGGGCGTAGTCGGTGCCGGTCAGCCCTACGTCGGCGCGGCGGATCTCTTGCCGTAGCTGCGCCCGCTCCGCTCTTTCGCCTTGGACGATGGCGGTGACCTGGATGCCGCGTCCTTCCAGCGCGTTGTCTACCGGGGCGTCGTCGAACACCGGCTGGCCGGAGCGGACGATGCGGGCGGCGCCCAGTTCGCTCATCAGCGAGTCAACGCGGCCGATGGCGGCTTCCACGCCGGAAACGCGATGGACGTTCCAGCCGCCCCGCGCGGCCATTTCGGCGAAACTATCCAGTAGCAGGGGGCGGTTTTCGCGGAGCCGGGCCTCAAGTTCGACGGCCTGCGCTTCCAAGTGGGGCAGCGTTTCCTCTAGCCGGTGATACGGTTGGGCGGGCGGGACGGCCCGGCCCGAGCCGGACGGGGGGCGGCCTAGTGCTTCCCGCACTGAGCGCAGGAACTCGGCTTTGGGACGGCCGGGCAGGTTTTCGTTGCCGTCATTCGCGGCCTTGCCGTCGGGCCGGGAATCAGCCACGGGTGTCCTCGCTCAGTTCATCCTGCCAGACTTGGCGAAAGGACTTGGAGGGCAAGGGCGGCAAATCCCGCGCCCGTGTCCACCGCGACAGCAGGGGCAGCGGAACGCGGCTAATCCAGCTCCGGTTTTTGCTGGAGCTGGGCTTGGGCATACCGGGCAGTAACCGCTGGGCGATGCGGCCTATTCGGGCGGCTAGGGCCATCCGCCCGGGGGTGCGCATCAGCCGGGCGTAGGCTCCGGCCAGGAACCGCTCGGAGCGGGACGACGCCCGTTCCTGCGGGTTTTCGCTTTCGGCGGTGCGGTGGCGCAGTTCCAGCAGCATCCGCGGGATGTTTATCTTCACCGGGCAGGCTTCCCGGCAGGCCCCGCAAAGGCTGGAGGCTTGGGGCAGGGACTTGGATTCTTTCAGTCCGGTGAGCATCGGCGACACTACTGCCCCGATGGGGCCGGGGTAGACCCAGCCGTAGGCGTGGCCGCCCACCCGCTGGTAGACCGGGCAGATGTTCAGGCAGGCCCCGCAACGGATGCAGTACAACGCTTCCCGCAGCTTGGGGTCGCGCAGCATCCGGGAGCGCCCGTTGTCTACCAGTATCAGGTGAAACTCTTCCGGGCCGTCTTCGTCGTCCTCGCGGCGCGGGCCGGTCACCATACTGACGTAGCTGGATATGCGCTGGCCGGTGGCGGAGCGGGGCAGCAGCCGCAGAAAGATAGCCAAGTCCTGCATTGATGGAATCACTTTCTCCATCCCGGTGATTCCGATGTGCATTCTGGGGGCTGAGGTGCAGAGCCGCCCGTTGCCCTCGTTGGTGACGATGACTAGGGTTCCGGTTTCCGCCACCACAAAATTGGCCCCGCTGATGCCCAAGTCGGCCTGCATAAACTTGTCGCGCAGGGCTGTCCGCGCCGCCGCCGCCATCCTTTCGATGTCTTCGTCGTAGGGTAGGCCCAGCTTGGCGGCAAAAAGCTCGGCTACGTCTTCTTTGGACTTGTGCAGTGCCGGGGCGACTAGGTGGGACGGGGTTTCGCCGGCTAGTTGGATGATGTATTCGCCCAAGTCGGTTTCGTAGACTTCGATGCCCAGCGACTCCAGCACCGGATTAAGCTCCAGTTCTTCCGACACCATGCTCTTGCTCTTGGTGGCGACTTTGACGCCGCGGTTTTGGGCCAAGTGGCTGACGATGGCGTTGGCCTCGGCGGCGTCGGCGGCGAAGTGAACCTGCCCCCCGGCGGCGGTGACGTTGTCGTGGAGCAACTCTAGGTAGTAATCCAGATGGTCGAGGGTGTGAATTTTGATACTGCGGGCTTCTTCCCGCCACTCTTCCCACGCCTCTTCCGTGACCTCGCTGATGGCGCTGCGGCGGGCTACGTCGAACCCTACGCCTACCCGGTCGAGGGCGCGGCGTAGCTTCGGGTCCAGCATGGCCGCGGCGGATGCGGTTACGAATTGGCTTGTCTTTACTTCCGGCATATTGCTTTACCGCCGTGCTTGGGCTTGGCGCGATTCCGGGTCAAGAATTTCGGCTATGTGGCGGATTTGGATGTCCGGGGCCTGCCTTCGTAGCGCCCCGCCTATGTGCATCAGGCAACTCATGTCACAGGAAACCAGCGTATTGGCCCCGGAGTTCCGCGCGGCGGCGACTTTGTCGGCCAGCATCCCCTCGGATATGTGGGGCAGCTTTACCGAAAAGCTGCCGCCAAAGCCGCAGCAGGTTTCCGCGTTGGGCAGTTCTTTCAAGTCCAGCCCCGGCACCGCCCGCAGCAGGGTATAGGGGGCTTCCCGCACTTCCATTTCCCGCAGCAGGTGGCAGCCGGGATGGAAGGCGGCCGGGCCGGAGCCGGTAACGCCCGGTTCCTCGACGCCCAGCACGTTGACCAGAAACTCGGAAAATTCGTAGACCCGCCGGGACAGCGACTCTGCCTTTGCCAGCATCGCCGGGTCGTCCTCGAACAAGTCTAGGTAGAAAACGCGCATCATCGCCGAACAGGAACCCGAAGGCACTACTACGTAATCGCTGTTCTGGAATTCGTCCAGCGTCCGCGCCGCCAGCTCCCGCGCCTCGCGGGTGAAGCCGGAATTGTACACCGCTTGGCCGCAGCAGGTCTGTCCGGCCGGAAAGCCCACCGCCACGCCCAGCCGCCGCAGCACGCGCACCACGCTGACGCCAACCTCGGGAAAGAGCTGGTCAATGATGCAGGTTACGAACAGGTCTGCCTTTATTGATGCCGTTCCGGTCAATACGCCACCGCCTTTCGGGGCAAGCCTAACAGACGGCAACGGCGCTGGCAACGATGATGGCCCTGTTTGTACCCGGAATCGCAATTTCCGTAACCATAATTTCCGTCTTGCCCCGGTCTGGTACACTAATGGGCAGCCTGTCCCGGGATGGTTCCTTGCGGGATGGTTCCTTGATGGTCTCCAACCTCGGTTCCATAACTGTCCGCGTGGCTCTGATTGTTCTACTAATCGGGTTCCTGCTTCTAATGCGCCCGGAGCAGAGTTACGCCTGTACGTGCATTCCTCCCGGTTCACCTTCCGAAGCATTGGCGGGGTCAGCCGTGGTCTTTATGGGTGAAGTGGTCTCGGTGCGCGAATACGAGGGGGGCCGCAACACCTTGCGTCCTGATACGGTCGAGTTCGATGTCAAGACTGTCTGGAAGGGGCCCGATGACCGGAGGAGGAGCCTCAAGACCAATGGAGACAGCGCAAGCTGCGGGTTTCCTTTCGTTGAGGGCAACACATATATCGTCTACTCCCGATTCCGGTCGAAAGTCAGCCTTTGCAGCCGGACGCGCAGAGTGTCGGATGCCGCTTATGACTTGGCCGAGCTGGGTAAGGGACGAGGGCTTGATCCGGTTGCAATCACTCCCGCGCCGGGAGTGTCCGAATCTCAGACAGGCGGCGGCTGTGGGGTATCGCCCCACGCAACCGATTTATCGGTTATGGGACTGGTGGTTGGAGTCGCCTTGCTCGGCCTGCGAAGGCAACGATCCGGTGGGCGGTGATTGGCAACTGTCCGTAAACGGAATCCCGCAACCCCGAATGACGCATTTGTTTGGCGCTGCCAGCACGGTTTGACAATACGCCCCTATTTCCTTTCGTTGACAGTCCGGGCGGGGCGAAATTACACTCGGGCCAATTTCTGGCGGAGGGCGGTTGATGCCGGAAGCAGTGGACGTTGCCATTATTGGGGGTGGAGTGGTGGGCTGCGCCATTGCCTGGCAGTTGGCGAAAGGGGGCGCTTCCTGCGCGGTGGTGGAGCGGGGGGCCTTTGGCGGCGGGGCTTCCGGGGCGACGGCGGGAATCGTGGCCCCCTTGTGGCACTTGGACCCCGATGACCCGGCGATGTTCCGGCTGGGGCTTCGCAGTCTGGAGCTGTTTCCGCTGTGGTCGGCGGAACTGGCCGAGGCGGGCGTCAACCCGGAGTTTCAGCCGACCGGGGTGTTGCGGATGGCATTTTCCGATGCCGATGCGGAGGAACTGCGCCGGGCTTTCCGCTGGCAATCGCAGCTTGGGTTGGGCGTGGATTGGCTGGAAAGGGACGACCTGTTGCGGCGCGAGCCGCAGGCCAACCCGGAAGCGCGGGCCGCCGTGTTTTCGCCGCAGGAGGGATGTGTTCGCGGGCAGCGGTTGGTGGACGCGCTGGCCCACGCCGCGGGACGGCTGGGCGCGGCGCTGTATCAGGGGGTGGAAGTTACCGGACTTCGCTATGACGGAGACCGGATAACCGGCGTTGAAACCACCACCGGCGGCATTGCGGCAGGGCAGGTGGTTCTGGCGGCCGGGCCGTGGAGCGGCTTGGGCGGGCGATGGGCCGCGCCCGGCGGGCCGCTGGATTTGCCGGTGCGGGGCGTCAAGGGGCAACGCATATTGTTGCGGCAGCCCGGCTTTCTGCCCCGGTCGGCAACGCATAATTTCGTTGGCTATGTGGCGCCGCGGCTAGACGGAAATGTGCTGGTGGCTTCGACGCGGGAGGAAGGGTGCTTCGACGAAAGGGTGACCGCCGAGGGCATCGCGGCATTGGTGTCGGTGGCTGTCCGCTCTTTCCCGTCGCTGGCCGGGGCCGCCTTCGTTGGCGGGCGGGCGGGAGTGCGCCCGGCAACCCCCGATGGGCGGCCCATCATTGGCCCGGCGCCGGGCGTGGAGGGGCTGACCGTTGCCACGGGCCACGACGCCGTTGGCATTATGCTCAGCCCCGGGACTGCCGAGCTGGTGGCGCAATACCTGCTGGATGGGAATGGGACTCCGCTGGAGCCGTTTGGGGTTGGGCGGTTTGGTTAGGCAATGCTGGCCTTGACGGCTTGGTAACTGGTTAGGAACCTTGCGTCTTGCCGTCTTTTTCTGAGACTGGCTCGGATTGCTTGTTTTCCGAGGGGAGTTTGACGCCCGGGGGGGTTTTGGAGGGAGTGAAGTCTCTGAGATCATTTCGAGGGGCAGAGCTATGGTGAAATGTCCATATCTCTGTCTTTTCCTTCGGCGTTTTATCATTTTCCGGGACGTCTTGCTGCGAATTTTTGTCTGGCATTACACCTCCTCCAGGTCCCCTGTGTTTGCTAGGTTATCAACCATTATATCATACGCCTTAGCTAACCCCCATCCTTGCGGGTTTCGAGATAGGCTATGGTATTCTGGATTGTAGAAGTAGGTATAAACAAGAACCGATTTTGGATCTTTGGAGACGATGAAATCGACAATTTCCTGATGGGATTCACCAGGCTCGATGACTGTTTCGTTCACAGCCCTGGCAAATCTAAAATCGTAGAGCTTGGGCCATTGAATTTCATCTGCATCATGGTCTACGAATACTTGGGCATACAGTTGCTCTACCTCTTCGTCCGAAAGGGGAGCTATCTGGTACAGGCGATATATGCCCTCGCGAATATCCACTTTCACCCTCGATCTGTTATGCAGGGTTGCTGATACCGAAATATGCACGTAGCTTTCGCTAATCACCCGATGCGAAATTTCGTGAGTGATGGTCAGGTGGGGGGCGAAATCCCGGAATACCTCCAGCTTATAGGCGGCAAAGAATCCTCCTGCTAGGATGGCTAAGGCGGTTACGGACGATTGGGCTATGGCGGCTAGGTCTTTGGTTTTGCCGGAATCAGTCAGAATCAGGGCCAACGCAGGCAGCGATACTGCTGCCAGCAGCAGTATTGCTGCGGGTAGTAGCAGGGCGGGGCGAATCCGGCGTTGGCGCACAGAATCAGTCCGGGTCTAGGCCGATAGGGCTACGTCCACGATGGCGACGCGGCCCCCGGCTACGGCGGCCTGGGCTTCTTCGATGGCTGCCCGCAGGCGGTTGGGGTCTTCCACCCGCTCGCCGTGTCCGCCGAAGGGTTGGGCCAGTTGGGAGTAGTCGGGGCCAGGGATGTCTACGCCGTGGAATATGCCCGACTGCGCCGCCGTTCCTTCGGGGTAGAAGGACAGATGGAGGCTTTTCATTGCGGCGTAGCTGGCGTTGTTGAATACCACTATCAGGATGGGCAGGTTGCTTTCCCGCGCTACGCCTAGGCTTTGGGTGATGGGGTTGTAGAGGAACGAGCCGTCGCCAATCAGCGCCGCCACCGGACGCTCCGGGGCCGCCAGCTTGGCGCCTAGGGCGATGCCCAGCCCTTGCCCTAAGCCGCCGGCCGGACGCAGGTAGGACAGCGGGTTGTCCCAAGGGATGCGGCGCAGAATCTGGGCGCGGTGGAGAATGGTTTCGTCCACAAAAACCGTGTTGGAGGGCAGGGCTTCGCTCAAGGTGTTGCAGAGGAAGCCCGGAGCGATGGGCGAGGCGGAACCAGCGGCGGCGTCTAGGGCGCGGTAACGCTCCCACACCGGGTTGGGGCCTGCGGGCATAACGGGCGGCGGGCCGTCGGCGCGTTCCCGCACTGCGGCGTCCAGAGCGGCGAGGGTTACGGGCAGCGCCCCCTCTAGGTAGCAGTCGGCCTGCAAGTCTTGGTGAACCATGTATTCCTTTACCGGGTATTCGTCTATGACCACCACCGGGGCCGCTGGCCCGGCACTGGGCGGATACCACGGGGCGCGGTTGCCGATGACTAGGAACAGGTCGAAACGCTCCATTTCCCGCCGCAGGTCGTAGCCGTGATGCAGGGGATGGCTCTTGGGGAAGTTGTTGTAGGTTGGCCCTTCGCCCTCGAATACCGGAATGGCTCTGGCCTCGGCCAGGGATACTAGGGCGCGGAACCCGGCGGGGGCGCGGCCGGCGGAGTCGGCCACAATCACCGGATTGGCGGCCCGGCAGATCATATCGGCCACGCGGCCAACGGCGGCGGGGTCGGGATGGCTGATTGGCGCGGCCGGGCGGGTTTTCAACCGGGTCTGCGGCGTCCATTCTTCCAGCATTGTTTCTATGGGGACGTTCAGGAAGGCCGGGCCTTTGGGGGTGCGCTGGGCCAGTTCTCCGGCCCGTGCCACTGTTTCGTACAGGGTTTGCGGGCTGGTCACCCGGCTGCTCCATTTGGTGAAGGGTTCCACCAGCCGGTTGGGGCCGCCGACGATGCTGAGGTTGCGGAGCCACTGGGGGCCGGGGTCGAACTCCGGGGCTTCGCCGTAGGTGGCGGACTCGCCGGAGCAGACCAGCATCGGCACTTCGGATTGATAAGCCCCGTGGATGCCCATAGAGCCTTGTAGCACGCCAACGCCGGCGTGGAGCAGCACCGCCTGCATCCGCCCGGTCATACGGGTGTACCCGGAGGCCATCGCCACGGCCAGGGTTTCATGCCAGCAGTTGATGTAGGTCGGGCCGGGCCGCTCTTCCAGCTTCTGCCGGGCTAGGGCTTCCCACACCGAGGGCCACTCGGAACCGGGCGAGGATATGATGTAGTCCACGTCCAGATTCCGCAGGGCTTCTAAAATGGCGTCCCCGCCGTCCATCCGTTCCGTCATAGCAGACGCTCCTATGTCCGCACCCAGCGGCATTCGGGCTGGTGGCCGTGGGCGCCGCGGTCAACGCAGGTGCAGGGTATATCTTCGCGCAGGCTGTATCCGTGATATTGCAGCCAGGCGTGAAAGCCGGGATAGAAACCCTCGCCGTCGTCAATGGAATCGAAGCCGGCTTGAAAGGCGTCCCGCAGTTCTTCGTGGGTAGGCTGGTTTATAGCGCCCGTTGCCATTAGGTCAGCACCTCTGCGATGTCTTGGGCGAAAATCATATCTTCCGACCCTACTAGGTCGGGGTCTTCGGGCGAGGTCAGATACTTGGCGAACACCCAGACGCCGTCTTTGGGGTTGTTTACCACCTCGGCGGTGGCGCCGTTGATGGTGGAGATTCTGGCGCCTTCCGCGATGGTGATGAGGTTTATCACTTCCGCCATTTGCCTGTCTCCCTTTGCGTTTTGAGAAATTCCCCGTTGTCGCCCTGAGTGAAGGGAAGGGTTTTACCGCCCAAGACGGGATTCTTCGCTTTGCTCAGAATGACAGATAGCTTGCTCAGAATGACATACTGCTTGCTTAGAATGGCATACTGCTTGCTTAGAATGGCAAACAGGGGAAATAATTTCGCAATTTTCTCTAATCCTTCCCCGTAAGGCGGGGGACGCCCCCACCCTAGCCCTCCCCCGGAGGGGGAGGGGATGTTGGCACGCCATGCCCTATTCGGCAGGCAGGGGCGCTAGAAAAAGAAGGTTAGGTTTTTTGCCAGCAGGACGTTCTGGTCGAGGATGATTTTGCGCTGGGCGATTTTCCAGCCGCCGTTTTCCTTGCGCAACGTGTCTTCGCGCTTGCCGATTAGGTGGTCGGTTTCGGTTTCCACGCGGTTGCGGTAGATGTAGAAGCGGCATTTCAGGGCGACTTCGGCGGCTTCCTCGGCCGATGGCGAGGCTTCCAGCAGTTGGACGTTGGAAACCATGTGGCAGATGCGCGACAGGGGTTCCTCGGCCCAGTGAACGCCGGTGAGGATCTGGCTGACGCGCCGCTCTAGGGTGGCCTTGCCTTCGTCGAACCAGTTGATGTCTTGGCCTTCGCGGGTGAATTCCCGCTCCAGTTCGCCGAACTTGACGTTGCGGCGCATCGGCATCCAGTAGCGGATGTCGTCGGTGAGCAGCTCCAGCCACTCGGCGAAGCGGCGTTCATCCAGCAGCTCCGCCTCGTGGTACAAAAACTCTTCGATTTCGTGCTTCAGCAGCACTTGGGCGACGTTTCGGGTTCCTGCGGTGGTCATAGGGCGCTCCCGGCGCGGGCCGCCGCGCCATTATGGAATTTGGCGCCGTTGCTGTGGCCGTTGCGCCAGGAAGCGAGTTCGTCCCAATTGGACGCGCGGAGGAAGTCGGCCCAGCGGGAATAGAAGCCGCGCTGGTTCTGCTCGGCGGCCTTGGCTACGGTGACGTTTCGCACCAGTCCGGGCAGCTCCAGCCCGTCGGCGTCGAAGGACGGGGCGTCGTGGCCCATACCCATCTGGTAGTTGTAGGGGTAGCGGCGGGCGATGGCGCCCCGGCTGGCGTTGTGGGCGTAGTTCCAGTTCTCCATATCGTCCTGCTCGGTGAGGCCGGCGGGGCCGGAATAGCTGATGTAATACTTGCGCAGAAATTCTTTGACTTCGGCGGGGGCGTTCTTGTCAACTAGGAACCAGCGCCAAGCCTCGTGGCTTTCCGGGCTGCGCGGGTGCCAGACGGCGATGGTGCGGGGCTGGCGGGGCAGGTAGGAAAAGTTGGGAAAGACGGTGCCGGGCCCGGGAATGAACCGCGACCATTTGCCGTAGTTTTTGCGCCGCTCGTTTTCGCAGTGGGCGAAGTAGTCCGACACTATCTTGGAGTGCTGGTAGGACGGGATAGGCCCATCGTTGGGCCGCAGGAAGCTGATGGTGCCGTGGCCGCGCTCGGGGAAGGAGAAATCTAGGGCGGTGGCCCCTACCCGCTCTTGGGTGTCGCGCCGCCCGCTGCCGGAGGGGCCGGCGCCAACCAGGTCAACGGAGCGGTGGCTGATGTTGTGGTATCGGTCGCCGACGAAGTTCTCCGAGGGGAATTTCCAGTTGCAGGGGATGACCCATTTCTCGATGCCGCCGAAAACCTCGGTTTCGCCGCCGGCGCCGTCCCAGGTGTCCAGCAGGAAGTCCAGATAGGTGCGGTAGCCGCCCAAGTATTCCTCAAAGGATGGGGCGTCCTTGTCCCAAGTGGCCCAGACGGTGCCTTTGTAGTTGCGGAGCTGCGGCACTTCGATGAGGCCCCACTGCGACTTGTCCAGTTCGCCCTTGTAGGCGTCCTTGAAGTAGGGGACGCCGGCCAGCTTGCCGTCGGTGGCGAAACTCCAGCCGTGGTAGGGGCAACTGAAGACCGGGGTGTTGCCCTCGTCGTAGCGGCAGACTTTCATTCCGCGGTGGGTGCAGGAGTTGAGGAAGACGTGGATTTGGCTTTCGCGGTCGCGGCAGAGGATGACGGATTCCTCGCCCATACAGGAAACGAAGAAGTCGCCGGGTTTGGGGATTTGGGATTCGTGGCCGACGAAGAGCCAGGCGCGGGCGAAAAGCTGTTCCTGCTCTTGGGCGTAGATGTCCTCGTTGACGAAAATCTCGCGGCTGACCGTGCCGGAGGCCAAGTCCACCATATCGGCTATGGAGTGGCCGTTAGCCCGATGGCTGCCGTTGGCGTGGCTGTTGCTCATTTGCGTCCCCCTGTGGGTTCACGAGTTGGTTTAATATCATTCGACTGTATTCGCGCGACTGTATCCGCGCCCGGGGTGTTTGCCCTGAGCTTGCCGGAAGGATGGGTTAATCTCGGCCTTTCCCTCGCAGTTCGGCGCCGGCCAACTGCTCTAGGATGCGGGCTACCGAGGGGAAGCCGTCTTGCCCCATTCCTTGGGTTTGGGCCCGTTGGAACATATCGTCGGCTATGGCGCCGATGGAGGCGGGGGCCTGGGCTTCGCGGGCCAGTTCGCAGGCTAGGTGGATGTCTTTCGCCACGATGTCTAGGGTGCCGTTGGAGGCGAAGCTGCGGTCGAGGATGGCGTCGGCGGCGCGGTTCAGCACGCTGCTGGAACCGGCACTGACCGGGATGATTTTCGCCAGTATGTCCAGGTCTATGCCTGCCTTGGCGCCGATGAGCATACCCTCAAGCCCGGCGATAAAGGCGCAGTAGCCCAGATATTGCGTTACCAGCTTGGCGATGCAGCCCGAGGCGGTTTCGCCGACGTAGAACACGTCGCGGCCCATACACTCCAGTAGCGGGCGGTGTTTCTCGAAAACCGCCGGGTCGCCGCCAACCATCATAGTCATTGCGGGCGGGCGTCCGCTTACCGGGGAGTCCAGCATTTCCACGCCGCGCTGCTGGCAGACTTGGGCCAGCCGCCGGATTAGCGACGGGGCGTTGGTGGTGGTGTCGATCCAGGCGCCGCCGGGGGGCAGCCCGGCTAGGATGCCGGTTTCGGGGCCGGTGACTACCTGCTCGGCTTCGGCCGGGCCGGGCAGCGAGGTGAACACCACGCCGGCCGCCTCGGCAACCGCCCGCGGGCTGTCGGCCCAGTGGGCGCCCAGCTCGCACAGGTTGGTGGTTGCCTCACGGCGCACGTCGTACACGGTCACATCGTGGCCCGCGTCCAGCAGGCACCGGGCCATGGGGTTGCCCATTGTGCCGGTGCCGATGTATCCGACTTTCATTTGCTACTCCGCAGGGGTGGCGTCGTTGCGGGGGTTGCCCGCAGTGTGTTTCAGGGAGAATCCTACCGGGGAAGTGTCACCGATTTGCAATTCGCGGTTGCCGGTGAGGGCCGTCAGGCGGCGGAGTTGCCGGTTGGATGTGATGGTATACGGGCGCGGGGATGTCTGCTGCAAATTTTCCAGCGACGCCAAGGCTTCCTCGGCGAATGCTATAGTCTCGCTCATTTCGTCGAAGGTTCTCTGGTTTTCGTAGAAGTTCCGGTGTCCGTTGTGTACCACGTCGGATATGGCATCGCCGAGTTCGGTATCTTGGAGCTCGGATACAATTTGGCGGCCTATATGCTCGATTAGTTGGTGATTTCCGTGATTCCAGCCCCTTTGTTCGCCGATGGCTTTCAGGTTTTGGGCGATGGCGCCCCAAGCCTTTTCGCCGGCTTGGAGGCGATCGCCCTTTTGCAGGTAGCAGCGGGCTTGCCGGATGAACCGTTGACCTATGGCGTGGCGATCATCGGGGCTTTGGAGTCCGGGTTCGGGCAACGGCGGGAGTGTGGTCATCTATGACTCCGTAGCGGTATCGGCGTTGCCGGGGTTGCCCTCGCCGCCCGCAGTGTGTTTCAGGGAGAATCCTACCGGGGAAGTGTCGCCGATTTGCAATTCGCGGTTGCCGGTGAGCGCCGTCAGGCGGCGGAGTTGCCGGTTGGATGTGATGGTGAACGGGCGCGGGGGCGTTTGCTGTAAGGTTTCCAGCCCTTCAAGCGCTTCCTCAGCTAATTCTATGGTTTCCCGCATCTCGTCAATGCTGCGATAGTTTTCGTAGAAATTCCGGTGTCCGTTATGGAATACATCGGAAAGTGCGTTGCTGAGTTCCCCGTCTCCGAATTCGGACACGATTTGGCGGCCTATGTGTTCGATTTGTTGATGGCTGCCGTGATCCCAGCCGCGCAGTTCGCCGATGGCTTTCAGGTTGTGGGCGATGGCGCCCCAAGCCTTTTCGCCGGCTTGGAGGCGATCGCCCTGTTCCAGGTAGCCGCGGGCTTGTTGGATGAACCGCCGGGCTATGGCGCGGCGGTCATCGGGGCTTTGGAGTCCGGGTTCTGGCAGCGGCGGGAGTGCGGTCATCTATCGACTCCGTGCTGTTTCGGGCTTTGGCCCTAGCTGGCGGCGGCGGGCTGGGGGACGGGGCGATGGCCCCAGATGCTGCCCTTTTCGTGGCGCACTACCTGCCAGGTGGCGTCGTCCACGGTGCGGGCGCCCCAGCCGTATTCCACGTCGAAGCCCGAGGGGGTTTTCATATAGAAGGACGTCATGTGGTCGTTGGTGTGGCGGCCTAGACCGCGGGTGACCCGCCGCTCCGAGTCCAGAACCAGGTCGTAGGTGGAGCCTACGTCGTTCATATTCTGGGTTTGGAGCATAAAGTGGTTGAGCTTTTTGGGGGCTTTGCCCTCGATGAGCGCTAGGGTGTGGTGGCGGGGGTTGCAGTGGAAGAAAACTAGGTTGCGGATGTAGTCGCTGATTTTCATTCCCAGCACGTCGCGGTAGAAGGCTACGGCGCGGTCCAGGTTTTCGACGTGATAGACCACGTGGCCTAGGCCCTGCTCGCCGGTGACGAAGCCGGTGATGGGGCGGGGGGAGTTGAAGGGGTTGTCGAAGCTGACGGGGGGGCCGTAGTAGACCTCGGTGGGGGTGCCTTCGGGATCCTCGAACTTTATCAGGCCCTCGACCTTGCGCTCTTTGGCCTCGGCGGGGGTGCCGTCGGAAACTTCGATGCCGGCTTGGCGGAGCTGCTCGGCCATTGCTTTCAGGGCGGCCTGGTCGGTGACCTGGAAGCCGACGAACTCCACGTCGTCCTTGCCGGTGGGGCTGACGATGAAGCGGTGGGCGTATTCGTCCATCCGCATAGTTAGGGTTCCGTCGGAGGCGACGCCGTTGGATTGCAGGCCCAGCACTTCGGTGCCGAAGTGTTCCCATTCCTCGATGTTGCTGACGCTGATGCCGATGTAGCCCAATTGGGTGACGCTGGACATAATGCTTACTCCTGCATGGGTGTTTGGTTGTTTTGGTTGGGGGGGACGCCCCCACCCCAGCCCTCCCCCGGAGGGGGAGGGGGTTTTATTTGGCGTCCATCATTGATAGCCAGCCGGCGTAGAAGCCGCGGGCGTTTTGTTCGCTGATGCGCTCGGTGATTACGCCGGGGAGGCCGGTGTCGTTTACTAGGTGGCCTAGGCCCATTTGGTAGTTGTAGGGTTTGCGGCGGGCGATGGTTCCGCGGCTGGCCTTGTGGGCGTAGTTCCAGTTTTCCATATCGTCCTGCTCGGTCATACCGCCGGGGCCGGAGTAGCGGATATAGTAGTGGCGCAGCACGTCCTTGACTTCCTCGGGGGTGTCCTTGTCAATGAGGAACCAGCGCCAGGCCTCGGTCATACCGGGGCCGCGGGGGTGCCAGACGGCGATGGAGCGGGGCTGGCGGGCTAGGTAGGACATATTGGGAAAGACGGTGCCTACCACGCCCAGAATGTTGGTTTTGCCGTCCAGTTTGCGGCGGCGCTCGGATTCCATATAGCGGAAATACTGCTCGACGTCGGCGGTGTTCTGGTAGGTGGCTATTTGGGGGGTGTCGGGGGGCATCAGTTCGACGACGGCGGCGTGGCCCCGGTTGGGGAAGCAGGCGTTGATGCGGCGGCCGGCGCGGTATTCGGCGTCGTCGCGGCGGCCTTGCCCGCTGGGGCCGATGCCGACCATATCCACGGAGCGGTGGCTGATGTTGTGGTAGCCGTCGCCGGCGAAATTTTCGGCGGCGAATTTCCAGTTGTTGGGCATAGTCCACTTCTGGACGCCGCCCAAGATTTCCGAGCCGCCCGGGCTGCCGTCGCGCCCGTCCATCAGCAGGTCGAGGTAGAGGGTCATATCGCCTAGGTAGTCTAGGAAAGACGGGCCGCTTTTGTCCCATGTGGCCCAGATGCCGTCCTTGTAGTTGTGCATTCGCGGCACTTCGATTAGGCCCCACTGGGACTTGTCGAGTTCGCCCTTGTAGGCGTCCTTGAAGTAGGGGACGCCGGCCAGCTTGCCGTCGGTGGCGAAGCTCCAGCCGTGGTAGGGGCAACTGAAGACCGGGGTGTTGCCTTCGTCGTAGCGGCAGACTTTCATTCCGCGGTGGGTGCAGGAGTTGAGGAAGACGTGGATTTGGCTTTCGCGGTCGCGGCAGAGGATGACGGATTCCTCGCCCATACTGGAGACGAAGTAGTCGCCGGGTTTGGGGATTTGGGATTCGTGGCCGACGAAGAGCCAGGCGCGGGCGAAGACTTGTTCCTGCTCTTGGGCGTAGATGTCTTGGTTGACGAAGATTTCGCGGCTGATGGCGCCGCGGTCTAGGTCAACGATGTTTCCTATGGGGCTGGCGATGGTTCGTTCAGTGCCGGTTGCCATAAAGACACGCTCCCGGGTGCGGCTGCGGTTGGGGGACATTATACACGAGGGGGCGGCGGGTTTCGACTGCGCGGCCCAAGCCGCCGGTTGCGCGGCTGCCCGATTTTGCGCTAGTATCCCGCACAATCCATAGCTGTGGCAGGCGGCAATTATGCAGAGGTTCGATGTTACCGGAGAGCCGCATTGGGATTTAGCCCGGGAAGGCATTGCGCGGTTGAGGATGCTGCCGGATTCCGTTGCCGAATCGGAAGTTGAATCGCATTTGCGCTCCATCCTGTCTCACCTGTTCCCCGGCCTGCGATACCCGGACATAGCGACGCAATACCCCTCCGGGGACGGGCCGATAGACGTTTACTGCCGCAACGTAGTTTTTGAAACCAAGCGTCAGGGCAAGAAGGACGATGCCCGAATCAAGCCTGACGGCTCTACCGAAACCCCGGAAGAGCAGGCCGTTCGATACCTTGACGCCTTGACCAGACAACGGGCTTTGTTTGACTCCGGCGGCATCATCTGGCGGGCTTGTGTCACCGACGGCAAGGAATGGAGCTTCTATAATTATAACCCCGACTTCGATTCGCCATCGGCCCAGCGTCTCACTTCGGATAAAGAACTTCGGCTTGACGCTCCTGAAAGGGACGAAGAGCTTTTAGGGTATTTGTATCAGTTTGTTGATCGCACTACGAAACTGGCCCCGCCCACTGACAACGAGATATGGGTGGAAAATCTGGCCGGGCAGTATATCGCTCTGGCTGCCGGTTGCGATCAGTCTGCGGCCTATGACGTGAAAAGGGCGCTATGGCGCGACGTGTTGCGAGGGGCTTACCTTACCCCGCCCGGCGACAGCGCCGCCGAGCGTGACCTGTTCGCTCGCCACACTATGCTGGTAGTCGTTGCCCGCGCGGTGGCGGAAACCATTCGCCCGGCGGAGCAGCAACCCGGCGGCCGGGAAATTCGTCAAATCGTGCTCACCGAAGGCTTTGCCGCTTGGGTACTGGATGCCGCAGACGCGGACGGGGAAGCCCTGCTGAACGACACGGTTACGGAAATTGACCGCTATGAATGGCGGGCACAAAACCGGGATGCGCTGAAAGACCTGTATCACGCCGTCATTCCCCGCAACATCCGCCACGATTTCGGCGAATACTACACCCCCGACTGGCTGGCCCGCGCCGTGTGTGAAGAAGTGATGGATGCGGAATGGCGGCGGGAAGTTATCGAGATGGCCGTAGCCGGCCAATCGCAAGGCCCGGCAGTGCTGGATCCTTCCTGCGGCTCCGGCACCTTTTTGTATCACGCTACCCAACTGTTGCTGGAGGACGCCCGAAAGCACCCGGAGCTGGCAAACAGCCCGCAAGCCCAAGTCGAAATCGTCAACGCTTTGGTTGCCGGGATTGATTTGCACCCGGTAGCCGTTGAATTGGCGAAAACCACAAAAATTTTGGCGTTTTCGGACTTGGCGGTTTATGCCAGCTCCCAAGACACAGCCGAAGTATATCTTGGCGACAGCCTTCAATGGGAGACTCGCCGCAACCGCGCGTTGTTTGAACTCGGCGATTTGGTGGCCGTCCCCACCGACGACCCGGATGCCCCTTTGCGGCTGCCTCGAAATTTTCTGCTGTCAGACCATTTCCTGCCCCGTCTGCGGCAGATATTTGACTATGCTGGGCGTCCCGAGTATCCAAGTATTGAGGATGACCTGGCAGCGGTGCTTGGCCTCAATACAGGCGCCGAGAGGACGGCTATCGTTGAAACTTACCGCCGGTTTCGCCAGTACATATCGGGAGGACGCAACCACGTATGGCAATGGTATATCTCAAATTTGGTTCAGCCATACCGATTAACGCAACAGCCAGCGTCCCGGATGGTGGGCAATCCGCCTTGGGTGGTCTACAACGCGATGACCGTTGAGCGGCAGGACGCCTTCCGGCAGCAGGCACAGGACCGTAAGCTATGGGCATCCGCCAATTTGGCGACGCAGAACGACATAGCGGCCACTTTTGCCGCTACCTGCGTTGATTATTACCTAAAGCCTGATGGCAAGTTTGGCTTTGTCCTGCCTTATGCCGCTCTAGAGGCCAGGCATTGGGAGGCTTTTCGCAGTGGGGTCTGGAGTTTACCGGAAACCTCGGGCCGCCAGCCAACGCTGATAGACCTCAGCAAAGGGGGTTGGGACTTGATGGGTCTCAATTCACCTCCCTTCCCCCAAGCGAATTCGTCGGTGATTTTTGGAACGAAGCTAGGCGCTGGCCGTCGCCGCCTCCAGCTACAGGCAGTTCCATTGTCCGGTATTCAGGAAATTTCCAACAGCGAAAGGGTCAATCCTAAAATGCCATGGGATGAGGTTAGCCCCAAATTAACATTCACTCCCCGGCTGGCCCATCTCACTAAGTCCAGCGAAGCCTACGTCAATGCGTTTCGCAACGGAGCGACCCTTTTCCCTCAGCCGTTGGTGGTTTTCGAGCAGCCCCTCTCCAGAGCTTTGGGGAAAGTATACTTCAGAACCAATACCGGCAGAGAGACATGGGCAGGTTCGTCGCGGAACGGCCAGGTTGAAGAAAGATTTGTAAAACCGGCGTTGTTTTCCCGTCTGTTGTTGCCTTTTGGCGCCACAGGCCAATCCCACATCATCGCGCCTTTCACACAAGATGGCCGCAGATTGGAAACCGGGCTTCCGCAAGGGGATGATGCGGCCGATTTCCGTTTGTATTGGGATAATGCCGACCGGGACTGGCGCAGGTTGAGCGGCCCTCGTCCGCCACATACATTGCTTGACCGAGTTGACTATCAGGGAAACTTGTCGTCGCAACTCGGCAAGCCGGAGCCCGGCAAAGTAGTTTATCAGCGTTCCGGCTCTTGGCTTACTTCCAGCGTGGTTCCGGCGCAGATTATTGCGGACGGGACGCTGAACTGGTACGCATCCGACGATGAAAACGAACTTCATTACTTGGCGGCAATTTTCAACGCCCCCGGCTTGGCAGAGTTCTTTAAGGAGTATTGCCGCGCCTCAGACCGCCACTTTCAGATGGGGCCGGTTGAGAATCTGCCCATTCCAAGGTTCGACCCCAAAAACGAACACCACGCCAACTTGGCGGCGCAGTCGGCGCTGGCCCATCAGCGGGTGACGGCGATGGTGGCGGAGCGGCAGGCAGGCAGACGGCGAATCAACCGCAACGATGTATTGCGCGACCGGGATATGCAGCCCATCCTTGATAGCATTGACCAGTCGGCGCGAGCAATTCTGCCGGATTATTGTTCTGCGGCCGCCAACCTGTGAGAGCGCACGGCTGTGCGGCCCTACGGGACGCCCCCACCCTAGCCCTCCCCCGGAGGGGGAGGGAAATCAGGGCCGGGCGTTTACCGGAAGGGAAGGGGAACGCTAGGGCTTGGCGATGGCTAGGCATTTGCTGGAGTTGAATACGTAGGTTTGGAGGAACTCTACGATTTCCGGGGGGCGCTGGAGTTCGGACATTGCGCCGGCTAGGCACATCCAGTTGAGCATTTCCTGTTGGCCGGCGTCCTCGATTTGGGCGGTGGTCAGGGTGCGCCAGGCTTCGTAGTCGCCGGCCTGGAACTCCTCGAACCTTTGGCGGTCGGAGTCTACGTCGCAGTAGAGCAGGCTGTTTTTTTCGGTTAGGAAGGCGTGGGACCAGCTTGAGGAGGCGATGAGGGCGATGCGCCAGGGGCTTTGTTGCAGGGCGCGGGCGGCGGCGGCGCCCAGCTCCATACAGCGGCGGGGGGAGGGGCCGGGGGGGTCGGCGGGCATTTCCCGCTGGATGCCGCCGGGGCCGGTGACGGTCTGGGGGGTGGCGCCGCCCCGGTTGCGGATGATGCGGCTGCCGTAGCAGTTGACGGCGAAGGGGATGATAGGGTAGTCGAAGCCTTGGCGGTCGTAATCCAGATAGAGCAGGGTGTTGAGGAAGGCGTGGCCCAGGCCCGGTTCGTGGAGGGGCTTGTAGGCGTAGGCTACGTCGAAGCCGTCGCCAATGAGGGCCCCGGCTAGGTAGCGGGCCGAGGGGTGGCCTTGGTAGCGGAAGGTTTTTTCGGGGGGTTCGCCCCAGACGTTGGGCCGGGCGGCGCCGTCTTTGGCGGCGAAGGGGCGGCATTCATATTCGTCGTAGGCCATAACGCAGAAGGCCGGGATGATGTCCTCGCGGAAGTTTTCGTACTGGTCGTCGCCCCAGACCAGCACTGCGTCGGGGTTGAAGGCGTCCAGTTCGGCGCGGATTTTGCGGAAGCCGTCCACCAGCTTTTGGCGGTGATGCAGGGCCGAGGCGTAGCCTTGGTCGTCGCCCCATTCCTGGCGCATAGGGGCGGGCCAGTTTTCGGGGTTCTTGCGCTCGGCGGGGATGCGCTCGTTGCGGAGGGCGCGGGTGAGGGAGTAGTTTTTGAGTTCGTCGGGGGTGATGAGGGAGGGGGAATGGGTGACGCCGACGCCGAGGATTTCTGCCATAGGGGGCCTCCGTCCGTGGTGGTTTGCGCCTAGCTTTGATAAAGCGGCGGGATTTGTCAAGGGGGCAGGCCAGAAGTAAGGCTATATTAAACTAATCGAAGTGCCAATATATGTTAATATTATTCTGCTACTTGACAATCGGTATAATAACTGTTACACTCGCTTTGAAGCATTGAGTAATGAAGTGGTGTTTATAGTCCCACAAAAAACCCTAGCCACAATTAGGAGATAACCTAAAATGGAAGGCAACGTAGATCATGGAAAATACTCTAGGGAACTGGCGCTTGTGTATTCCTTGCAAGATCTCAGCGAATTCAAACGGAAACTAGAGCTTAGAAGGACATCTTCTTCGGTATTGGCTCTTTTTGATCTCAGAACTTCTCAGCTCCAAGAAATTCACGGGCTACTACGAGCAGTACAGACTGGTCATTGCGATGTATTTTGGAGGTGGTTCCACGAAGAAAGCAACAAAGAAGGCAACAAATCCAAAATTTTCGAAGAAGCCGTAGTTCAAGGAATGTCGTTTCTGTACGAATTTGATATCGCTCGCTTCCTCGAAAAACACGGGATTAGCTATGGCGGCTACTTTCGAGGAGATGTAGAAACCATGATCCTTGGTAAGAAAGGATGGAATGAAAATGACGTCATGCAGCAATTAGACCTCCGAACCGGCAAGAGCGTCAAAGTCTACTCTGAAGAGATGCTTCTGGCCTTTCTAGGATGCGGCAAGGACCCGTTTAGCGGTGGGGAAGCACTGCTGCGGTACTTTAGCCGCAATCACTCTGGCTTGGAATTTCTCCGGGAGATAGGTTTTCGCTGGCCATCCACCGATGTGTTCCCCGGCACTGAACATTTGCCAAAGCCAGACTGGCCTGAACTTGGGATCCTAAAATATATGGGCTATTCAGTAGGGGAGTATGGAAAGCCCCTACAGTGTCGGCGCGAAATTCTTAAGAGAGTCTTTGAGACTGAGGAGTTGCCGTTAGTCGAATCTTGGGGATACAGAGAGCAATGGGGGCCGGCTCGGTCGAGAACTCGGTTGAGCAAAATGGCTGAATCAATAGCGAGTTTCGCAAAATTAAGGAAGCGTGCAGTAGGGTTTGATAAGGCAATTGAAGATTGGGAAACCGATCTTGATTGGCTGAAGGATACTTTCTACACTGGTCGCTTCCGTTTTCAGTGGCCCAATATCTGGGCATGATTCTGTGTCGCCCCATTCCTCGCGCATAGGGGCGGGCCAGTTTTCCGTGTTCTTGCGCTCGGCGCTGGGATGCGCTCGTTGCGCAGGGCGCGGGTGAGGGAGTAGTTTTTCAGTTCGTCCAGGGTGGGTTGCGGGGGATTATAGCGCGGAATGGGCGGTGGCTAGAGGCGGACGGAGTTTACTAGGGGCTGGTCTATTCGGAAGTGTTCGTCCACTTCCTCCATCAGGTCGCGGTGGGGGTTTCTGCCGTGGTACAGCTTTATGATAACGCCCCGGTTCTTGGCGGTGGCAATGGCAGGGATGAAATCGCTGTCGCCCGCGATTATGATTGCTTGCTGGATAAGGCTGTCGGCGGCCAGCAGGAGCAGGTCTACCGCCAGCAGGATGTCCACTCGCTTTTGTTCGTAAATGGGCGAACCATCCGCTGCAAAGCCGCGCTGTTCAACCCTCCCCAGACGGACAGTATATCTTGGCATTAACCTCAAGGCGGAAAAGAACTGCCGTTGTCTGGCATACAGGGCGCTCTCCTGCGCCGTAGGGGGATTGCTCTGGTAAGGGAGTGAGGAGTAAAAGTATGTTCTGAGCAGATTTGTGTTTTCAGACAGCTTTTGCGGCAACAATTCGTAATCGATGCGGACGCCTCCGAACTCGTCTCGTAAGAGATAGAAAAGATATGCTCCGTCGATAAAAATCGCGCATCGCTCCTGCATACAGCGGCTCCTCAATCAATGAAAATGGGGCCGTAACATCACGACCCCATTCTCGGTTCGCCTGACGTGAGCCATAGCCGACGTCAGGAGGTAAAACAGCCTGACGTGGGCCGCGGCCGACGCCAGGGAGATAAACAGCCTGACGTGAGTATCCGCGCAGCGCAGGGGCTGGCGGGCCGACGCCAGGGGGATAAAACAGCCTGACGTGAGTATCCGCGCAGCGCAGGGGCTGGCGGGCCGACGCCAGGGGGATAAAACAGCCCGACGTGAGTATCCGCGCAGCGCAGGGGCTGGCGGGCCGACGCCAGGAAAATGAACAACTCAAGGGTAGCAGCTTCGGGCTATGGCCGTCAACCGGGGCTTTGGCCTTGAGGCAGCCGGTTTCCTTGCCTTGCCCGGCCCGAGGGAGTAGTTTTTCAATTGTCGGGGGTGATGAGGGAGGGGGAATGGGTGACGCCGCCGCCGAGGATTTCTGCCATAGCGGGCCTCCGTTACGCCCTCGTTTTTGGCTACGGCAATCGCTGGCACAAAGTCGCTGTCCCCGGCGATTATGACTGCCTTGCTGATGTGGCCCTTAGTCGAATGCTGCACCAAGTCAACAGTTAAGAGGATATCCACCCGCTTTTGCTGGAATCTGGGCGAGCCGTCACTGTGTGCGCCGCGAATTTCCAGTCGGCCCAAACGGAAAGAAACCCGCGGCAGGGTACTAACCCGGTGATAGTACCGCAACCAGTCGGCGTACCGGGCGCGTTCCGTTTCCGTAGGCGGGTCGCTTTGGTAGGGGGCGCAGTGATAGTAGTAAGTCCGAAGCAGATCAGAACCTGCCGATAACTTTTCTGACAGCTTTTCCAGGGCGATGGAAGCCCGCGAAAATTCAGAGTTAGCAACCACTTCCAAATAGGCGCCGTCAATAAATAATGCCACCCGGTCTTGCATACACGGCCTCTCAAAAGAAAGGGGCCGCGTCTCCACGGCCCCATCTGGCTTGCCTGACGTACCCCGATAGTGAACGCCAGGAAATATATTTGCCTGACGTACCCCGAGGCGAACGTCAGGGAATATGAACAATATCAAGGGTAGCAGCTTCGGGCTATGGCCGTCAACCGGAGCTTTGGCCTTGATGCAGCCGGTTTCCTTGCCTTGCCCGGCCCGCCGGTAGGGGCGATAATGGCGGCAACAACCTTGAGTGCGCTTGGGGGCGCGGGAGGCAGAGTATGGATTGGGGAATGGCTAACCGTATGGGGCAACTGATTCAGTCGGATGGGCGGTGTATGTTTCTGCCCGTTGACCACGGGTATTTTCAGGGGCCGACGCGCAATCTGGAGCGGCCCGGCGAAACTATCGAACCCTTGATGCCCTATGCCGATGCTCTGTTCGCCACCCGGGGGGTGGTGCGGGCCGTCGTTGACCCGGCCGAGGCGAAGCCGCTGATTCTGCGGGTGTCGGGCGGCACCAGTATGACCGCCGGCGACTTGGCCGACGAGGGGCTGACTACTTCGATGGAGGACGCCGTGCGGCTCAATGTGGCCGCCGTCGGCATATCGGTGTTCATCGGCTCCGAATACCAGAAGCAGTCGATCCTGAATCTGGGCAAGCTGGTGGACGAGGGCGAGCGGTACGGCATTCCGGTGATGGCGGTGACTGCCGTGGGCCGGGAGCTGGACCAGCGGGATTCCCGCTATCTGGCGATGGCCTGCCGCATCTGCGCCGAAATGGGGGCCAAGGTGGTCAAGACGTACTGGTGCGCCGACGGTTTCGACCGGGTGGTGGACGGCTGCCCGGTGCCGGTGGTGATGGCCGGCGGCCCTAGGGCCGATACCGAGCTGGAGGTGCTGGAGTTCGTCCACGACGGGATGCAGAACGGCGCCATTGGCATCAACCTGGGGCGCAACATCTGGCAAAGCCCCCACCCCGTCCCTATGATTCGCGCCTTGCGCCACGTCGTCCACGGCAACGGCACGGTGGCGGAGGCGAAGGAAATCTTTGATTCGGCCCGCGCCGGGGCCGCCGAGCTGGTGGGCGTTTCGGATTAGGGCCGGGGTTTTAACGCAAAGCAGACAGAGAGCGGGGTTTTTCGATTCTTGGGATTTTTGTCTGAATCAGGATTTTCCCATCCGGTGAATCCTTTAATCCTGAAAATCCTGATTCAGACAAAGTAAGGCAGGCGGTTATGCGGGTAGCGATGTATTACAGCAACAATGATGTGCGGGTCGAGGAGGCACCGGAGCCGCAAATCGGGCCGGGCGAGTTGTTGCTCAGGATTGAGGCCAGCGGCATTTGCGGCAGCGACGTTATGGAGTGGTATCGGGTTCAGAGGGCGCCGCTGGTGCTGGGCCACGAAGTGGCCGGGACGGTGGCGCAGGCCGGGCCGGGGGTGGCGCAGTTCCGCGAGGGCGACCGCTTGGTGGTGACCCATCACGTGCCTTGCAACGCCTGCCGCTACTGCCTGAACGGACGCCACACGGTTTGCGACACGCTGCGGGCCACTAACTACGATCCCGGCGGTTTCTGCGAATATGTCCGTCTGCCGGCGATTAACGTTGACCGCGGGGTTTTTCCCATACCGGAGGGGGTGCCTTTCGACGAAGCCTCGGTAGCCGAGCCGCTGGCCTGCGTCTACCGGGGCCAGCGGCGGGCCAATATCCGGCCGGGGCAGTCGGTGCTGGTGCTGGGCAGCGGGTTGGCCGGGCTGTTGCACATCAATCTGGCCCGGGCTTTGGGGGCCGGGCGCGTCGTGTCTACCGACCTGTCGGACTTCCGGCTGGCGGCGGCCCGGCGGCTGGGCGCCGACGCTACGCTGCGGGCCGATGAGTATTCCCCGGAGCGGCTGCGCGAGGTGAACCGCGGCCTTTTGGCCGACTTGGTTATTGTGGCAACCGGAGCCCGGCCCGCCCTGCTCCAGGCCCTGGAGTCGGTGGAGCGCGGCGGGACGGTGCTGTTCTACGCCCCCACCGAGCCGGGCGTTGAGGTGCCGGTAGCGGTCAACGACGTCTTTTTCCGCAACGACGCCACCCTTACCACCACCTACGCCGCGGCGCCGGGCGACCTTGCCACTGCGCTGGAGCTAATCGCCTCGGGCCGGGTTCAGGTGGGCGATATGATTTCCCATCGCCTGCCCCTGGAGCAGACGGACTTGGGCTTCCGCCTCACCGCCGGGGCGTCCGACTCGCTTAAGGTGGTGATACAGCCGCATCAGCAGGGATAAGCAAGGCGGATACTCGAGTCATCTTCTCCGGTATAGTATCTACTCATTCCCATTCACTTCTTCTTTCCCACAACTTCATACAGGCCGGACTTAACGCGGGGGGCGGGCCGGCCAAATTATATTGCCGCCGGTGATTGGGGTTGAGATAAAACTAGGAGGGTCGGCGAAATGAAGTTTGGATTGTTTCACGAATTCCCTTGCCACGGCGACTTTAGCCAGAGGGAGGTGTTTGCCGAGTCTTTTGAGCTGGTGGACGAGGCGGAGCGGCTGGGCGCCGATGGCGTGTGGCTGGCCGAGTATCACTTTTTGCCCCAACGCTCGGTGCTGTCTTCGCCGGTGACTGTGGCGACGGCCATCGCCGCCCGCACCCGCCGGATGCGCATCGGCTTGGCGGTGCAGGTGCTGCCCCTTGCCAACCCGGTGCGGATGGCCGAGGAAATCGCCACCCTCGACCATATCAGTCAAGGCCGGCTGGACTTCGGCATTGGCCGCTCCACTTTCGCCTTTATCTACGAGGGCTTTGGCCTGGACTTCAGCGAAAGCCGGGGCCGGTTCGACGAATGTCTGGAGATTATTCTCAAGGGCTGGACCGAGGAGCAGTTTTCCTACGAGGGCGACTTCTACAAGTTCGAGAATTCCTGCGTCGTTCCCAAGCCCTACCAGCAGCCGCACCCGCCCATCAGCGTGGGCGTGACTTCCGCCGAGACCTTTCCTATGGTGGGGCGGATGGGCTACCCCATCCTGATAAACCCGTCCCGCGTGTTTTCTTTGGCCGAGCTGAAAGATTACATTGCCGAGTATCGCCGGGCTCGCCGGGACGCCGGGCATCCCGGCGAGGGGCGGGTCGGGCTGCGCGTCCCGGTGTATCTGGCGGAAACCGCCGCGGCCGCCTACGAAGAGCCGCGGGCCAGCACCGAGGAGGCTATGGGGCGGCTGGGCGAAATCATCGCCAGCACGGCCAGCGGCGTCGGCGTCACCGATGACCGCCTGGCCCAAGCCGACCGCATCCGCGCGATGGATTACGACGACTGGCTGCGCGACAAGGTGGTATACGGCACCCCGGAGGCCGCCGTGGAGCGGTTCCAAGAACTGCGGGAAGACTTGGGCTTGACCGAAATTATCTACGAAGTCAACTTCGGCTGCCAGATTCCCCATAACCGGCAGGTCAATACCATCCGCCTGCTGTCGGAACGGGTGGCCCCGCTCCTGAATTAGCGGGAGCGCGTCGGGAATGACCGGCGGGCTGGCCTGCTTGACGCCCGTTGCTTACTCTGTACAATCAAGCGCAGTAGTCCGGCAAGGGCGCTAATCCGGCTTTCCAGCGGAGGTTGCCATGGAGCTTGGCTTGTTCCTGGAGTTCCCGGTGAGGGAAGGTTCCACCGAGAACGAGGCGTTCAAGGAGTCATTTGCGCTGGTTGACCAGGCCGAGGCGCTGGGCGTGCCTTCGGTGTGGCTGGCGGAGTATCACTTCAACCCCGGGCGGGTGCTTTCCAGCCCGATAACCATTTCCAGCGCCATCGCCGCCCGCACTCAGCGCATCCGGCTGGGTACGGCGGTGCTGTTGCTGCCGCTGGCGAACCCGGTGCGCGTCGCCGAGGAAATCGCCACCCTGGACCAAATCAGCGACGGGCGCGTGGAGTTCGGCATCGGGCGCGGCACCTTTCCCAATGTCCACGAGGGTTTTGGAGTGCCTTTCGCGGAAAGCCGGGGACGGTTCGAGGAAAGCATCGAAATCATCCTAAAGGCTTGGACTACGGAGAGCTTTTCCTTTGAGGGCGAGCATTTCACCATTAACGAGCTGTCGGTGAACCCCAAGCCTTGCCAGCAGCCGCACCCGCCGATCCGGGTGGGCGTCACCTCCGCCGAGAGCTTCCCCATCATCGGACGGATGGGCTACAACATTCTGATTAACCCCTCGCGGGTTTTCACGCTGGCCGAACTCAAGCCTTCCATTCAGGCATACCGCAAGGCGTGGAAGGACGCCGGACACGAGGGCGACGGCAAGGTTGGCCTGCGGATACCCATATACCTGTCGGAAGACGCTCAGAAGGCCCACGATGAGCCTATGGAAAGTGCCCTGTTTTCTATGGGGCGGCTTTCCGACCGCGTAGCCAGCTACGCCGGACACGCCGGCACTCTGGGCGACTGGGGTGCGCAGGCCGAGCGGGTGCGCAGTATGACTTACGACGACTGGCTGCGCGAAAAGGTGGCCTACGGCACGCCGGAGGCGGTGGCCGAGAAGCTGGATGGGCTGGCCGAAGAGCTGGGCCTCGACCAAGTGATGTTCGAGGTGAATTTCGGCAACCTGATTCCTTTGGAAAACCAGTCCAACAGCCTCCGCCTGATGATGGAGGAAGTGGCCCCCAATTTGGCCTGATTCCCGGGGCGGCCCGGTTATTCCGAGTGCTTGATTGTCATACCGCCGTACCCTGTCATTCCCGCTTTCGTGGGAATCCACAATGCCTTGCTGATGCGACGTTGACCTATGCATAAACCCTCTGGATTCCCGCTTTCGCGGGAATGACGGGTAAGGGCGGGAATACGGACAAGGGCGGCAATGGTGGTTAAGCACGGGATGCCCGGAGTGACGGGGTGGGGTAATGGCGGGTGAGCGGCGGGAATGGCGAATGGGCGACGATATTTCCAGCCCCTAATGGCTGTGTGGAGGGAAACGCTATGAGTTGCGACGCATTTGAAGCCGGGGCCAAGGTGGAGGCCGTTGCTGAAATTCCGGTGCGGGTGAATATGGGCGCGCCGGTGGACAGCACCCCCCACGTGATTCTGGTGGGCGACAGCGGCGAAATCACCATTGTTCGCCGCACCGGGGCCGGCCTGCACTGGCTGGTTATCAAGTGGGATCGCTTGGGCCGCACTTTCAACCTCAACGCCGACCAGTTCGATATGGTTAAGGTGGTTAGTTAAAGGCAGAGGGCGCGGAGATTCTTTGTATTTTCTCTGGGCGGACTCTGCGTTGAAAATCCGGTCACCAGCGCATTCCGGCCTCACGCTCTTGCAGGACTTCGCCGAACAGGGTTAGCACCTGGTCTATTTGCAGGATGACGATGGCCCCGCCTAGGCCGGGGTCGGTTATCAGGCCGGACTCGGCTAGGCGGCGGGTCATATCGTCGTATAGCTCGCCTTGCCGGACTACGCTGGTAGTGCAGCGGAACTTCCATCCGGCGCCGTTGTCGGCCGCGGCGTTGCGGAATAGCACGATGACCTTGGGGTTTTCCTCGATATGCTCCAGCGGGTCGCGCATAGTGCGGTCGCGGTAGACGAAGGTGGCTTCGTCCACTGCCAGCACTGTGCCGATGTAGCCCGCGTTGGGGACGCCGCCGGGGGACGCGGTGGCTACGATACAGGGGAACCCGTCGTCGCGGGCGCGGTTAATCAGCCGGGTCATTTCGTCGGTTAGCCGTATCATCTCCGTCTCCTATGCCCTTGCCGCCTGCTCCGTGGGGCGCCGCAGCGCGATTCCGGTTTCCGAAGCCGCGATGGTTCGCTGGTCCAGTTGCAGGCCAAACCCGTCGGCCAGACGGGTCAGATAGTTGAATATGCCGACGATGTGGCCGACTTCCAGCAGGGCCAGGTCGTCAAAGCCCATATCCCGGAGCGGCTGCCAGTCGGCTTCCACCATACGGGTTGGGGTGGCGCTCAGCTTTTCGGCCACGATGCATAGGGCGCGTTGCCGGGGGGTGAGGGTGGGAAGTTCCCGCCAGCGCCGGTGGGTCACTGCCTCGACAAGGGCCGGGTCGCCGTCCTCGGAACGCAGAAACTCTGCGTGGGAGACGGTTCAATAGCGGCAGTCTTGGGCGGTGGCGGCCACGGCGGCCACCATTTCCCGTTCCTGCCGGTCGAGGGCGCCGGGGCCGAACATAACCTGCCGGTACAAGGCACCGAACAGGGGGGCGATGGCTTTGTGCTTGGCCTGAAGTCGCCCCATAGCCGGGAGGTATCCGAAATCATAGTTGCCGCCCGGGGCGCCGGGGGGCAACTGGGCCCGGTGTTCCGCCTCGGTGGGGATGGAAACCCACGCCTCCGGTAAGTTGTGTTGATTGTTTTGATGGGACATTCTTGTCCTCCTGTGGCGATGCCGTTATTCTAATCCAATGAAACGGATACTGGTCACCGGCGCAGCCGGACAGCTTGGCTCCGAACTGGTGCCTGCCCTGCGGGGGCGGTACGGCAATGAGAACGTGGTCGCCGCTTGGCGCAGCAGCCCCCTTACCGGCGAAGTGGCGGATACCGGCCCGGCGACGCAGGTTGACGTAACCGAACCGGGGTCGGTAGACCGGGCCATCCGGGACTACGGGATAGACTCGCTGTATCATCTGGGTTCGTTGCTTTCGGTGGCGGCGGAGGCCAACCGCTCCCTGTCCCACCTGGTCAACATAAACGGCCTGCTGAATGTGCTGGAGGCGGCCAGCGGCGCCGGGCTGGAGCGGGTGGTAATCCCCAGCTCCATCGCCGCTTTCGGGTTGGATACCCCCCACGACAACACCCCCAACGAAACCCTGCAACGACCTACATCCCTGTACGGCATTGCCAAGGTGTTTGGCGAGCTGATGGGCAACTACTTTTTCGAGCGAACCGGGCTGGACGTCCGGGGCGTCCGGCTGCCCGGCGTGGTCAGTTGGAAAGTGGAGCCCGGGGGCGGCACTACCGATTACGCCGTGGACGCTTTTTATGGCGCCATCCGGGAAGGGCGATATACCTGCTACCTGCGCCCCGGAACCTATCTGCCGATGATGTATGTTCCCGACGCCATCAAGGCATTGATAGAGATAGCCGAGGCGGACATCGCCAATCTGAAGCGGCACGCCGACTACAACGTCAATTCCATGAGCTTCGAGCCGGAGGAGCTGGCGGCGGCCATCCGAAGGCGCGTGCCGGGGTTCGCTATGGACTACGATATTGACCCGCTCCGCCAGTACATCGCCGATTCTTGGCCCAACTCTCTGGACGACACCGTAGCCCGCCAAGAATGGGGCTGGCGCCCCGATTACGGCTTGGCGGATATGGTGGACGATATGTACGAAAACCTGTCCCGCAAGCTGGCGCAGTAGGCGCGGTTTAGTAGGGTAGCGTCCACGACTCCGAAAAGGCTAGGGCGCAAGTGCTGTGGGCGCGGGCGTCGCGTTGCCGGGGGAAGGGGCGGCCCGCGGCTTGGCGGCCATTGATTACCAGCCGCGCCCCGTTGGCCGGAATGAGCACCGTGGACACGCCGTGGGGCCGCTCCGGGTTGGCGCCGGGGAAGCTGTGGCTCAGGAACGGCTCGCCCAAGTCATACCAGGTCAAGGCGATTTCCTCGCCGTGGGCTTCTACCCACTCCGTCCAGAAAGAGCGCAGGTCGCCCGAACTTCGGAAGCCCGCTTCCGTGGCGGGAATGGTTAGGTCGCCAAAGGTGGGGTTGATTCTGCCTTGAATCTCGCCTTGCAGCCAGCGGGTCATCTGGATGTTGTCGGTGTAGACCCGCGGTTGGTTGTTGGTTAGCTCGCTTTGCAAAAACAGCACGTGGCCCGGGCCGCCCGGCGAAAACAGGATGCGCCAGAAACTGGCGTCGCTGGTGACGTCCCCGCCGTCGGTTTCGCTGAGGCGGATATAGGGGTTCTCGCCGGTAAGCAGCAGGCGATTGGGGTCAATGGGGCTGGCCGTAGTCATCGCAAAGACTCCTTATGGGCGGTATGGTGGGATGTTGCCGGTTATATTGCCCCGGTTATTTTCCGGGGTTTATTTCTTGGCGGGGGGTGCCCTCACCCTAGCCCTCTCCCGGAGGGAGAGGGGATGTAGGGGTTATTGGGCTGTCAGCCCGCCGTCAATTACCAGTTCGCTGCCGGTCATAAAGGAAGCCTCGTCCGAGGCCAAGAACAGGACGCCGTAGGCGATGTCCTCGGGCTGGCCGATGCGTCCTATGGGGTGGCGGGCGACCGACTCCTCGCGCCCGGCCTCGGTGTCCAGCATTATGGGCAGGGTCATAGGGGATTCGATGACGCCGGGATGCACCGAATTGCAGCGTATGCCGTCGCGGGCGTACTGGATGGCGGTGGACTTGGTGAGCAGCCGCACCGCGCCCTTGCTGGCGGAGTAGGCGGAAGTGCGCCCGCCGACTATCCCGGCGATGGATGATATGTTGACGATGGAGCCGCCGCCGGCCTCACGCATGGCGGGGATGGCGGCTTTGGTGCCGAGGAAAACGCCCTTGGCGTTAATGTCCATCACCAAGTCCCACTCGTCGGCGCTGGTGTTCTCTACGTTGCTGATGCGGGCGATGCCGGCGTTGTTGACTAGGATATCCAGCTTGCCGAACCGTTCTACCGCCGCGCCGACGGCCTGTTGCCATGATGATTCGTCGGTAACGTCCAGAGGCACGAACACGCACTGGCCGCCGCTTTCGTTAATCGCCGCTTCCGTTTGCCGCCCTTCATCCTCAAGCACGTCGCCGATAACCACCATCGCGCCCTCGGCGGCGAACATCCGGGCTTCCGTCGCGCCCATTCCTCTGGCGCCGCCGCTGATTAGGGCAACCTTTCCCTCAAGTCGCATTGCGCTCTCCTGCCGTTGTGATTCTTGGGCCGGTTGGGGCGTATTCTAACGCTTTTCCGCCCAGCCTGCGGTCGGCGCCCGGTTTTTCTGGTCTATTTGTACCGGACATAGTATATTCCAATGGCGGAACCGTATCATCCTTTGGCGGATTCAGGGCGGGGGCAAGCTCGGGGTGGGATGGACGGTTGGCGCCTGGCTCCTATGCTAACTGCTGGAGGCGCGGCTATGACTGCTAACGGTAATCGCTGGCGGCTCAAGGGTGAGTACTTTGAGAGCTGCAACTGCGAAATCCTGTGTCCTTGTATCGTGCGCGGGGCTAATGTGGAGCCTACCGAGGGGCATTGCGATGTGGCCCTGGCTTTTCATATCGAGGAGGGCGACCTGGACGGCGTGGCCCTGGACGGGCTGAACTTCATCGCCGTCAACTACACCCCCGGGCCTATGGCCGACGGGGGCTGGACTTCGGCCTTGTATCTGGACCAGCGGGCCGACGCGGCCCAGCGGGAGGCGCTGGAGCGAATCCTGTCGGGCAGTATGGGCGGCCCGGCGGAACGCTGGCAGGCGATGACGGCCAACTATATGGGCGTCAGCTACGTCGCCATAGACTTCCGGGTTGAGGGCAAGGTTCACTCGGTCGCGGTGCCGGGGGTGATGGACTTCAGCGTTGAGCCGGTTCAGATTCCGGGCCGCGATGACGCCATGCTCCTCGCCAACACCGGCCATCCGGTCAACCGCGACTTGTACTTGGCGCGGGGCGTCCGGGGCGAGTATACCGGCCACGGGATGGAGTGGGACAACACCGGCAAGAACGGGCATTACGCCGCCTTTGAGTGGAACTGGCCCTGAAATTTGTTTGCCATAGGCACGGGGCATAGGGAACACGGGGGCCACAGAGAAAGGGCGGAATGAATCTCTGTGGCCTTTTTGCGCTCTGGGGTTATTGCGAAATTCCCCTTTGTCACCTTGAGCGAAGGGAAGGGCCTCGCTGCCCAAGTCGAGATTCTTCGCTTTGCTCAGAATGACAAACAGCTTTGCCACCCTGAGCAACCCTTTGACACCCTGAGCGAAGGGAAGGGTCTCAGCGTCAGGGGCGGGATTCTTCGCTTTGCTCAGAATGACAGACAGCTTTGCCACCCTGAGCAACCCTTTGGCACCCTGAGCGAAGGGAAGGGTCTCGCTGCCCAAGTCGGGATTCTTCGCTTTGCTCAGAATGACAGACAGCATTTTCTCTTATTCCGTACCGGCGTTGACATTGGCGGGTTGCCGTTCCTATAATCGCGCCTTGATTGCGGTTATGCCGCAACGGAAAGCGGTTTTCATTGGGAGGAGCGTCGAAATGCGGAAATTTCTTTTTATGGGTCTATTGGGAATCGTAAGCCTGTTCATTGTTGCCTGCGGCGGCGCGGCGACGGCGGTTCCGCCGACCAGCACGCCCGCGCCTACGGCGGTTCCGGCTACTGCGGCGCCTACGGCGACAATGGCGCCTACTGCAACGATGGCCCCGGATGCGACCGAAGCGCCCGCCAGAATGGAAGGCGACTATAGCCCGGAACTGCTGGCAATCGCCGCCGAGCGGGCCGGCGGCCCCGGCGCATTCTACGTCGGCGACCTGAATGACTTGGTTGGCCCGGCGCCTACGCCGGAGGAAGGCGACGCCGATGGCAATGTGCCTTTGGACGCGCTGGAAAAGCTCAAATTCGTTTATGAGTCCGACTATTACCGGAGCGTTATCGAGCGGGCTAAGTTCACCAACCCGACGGAGATGACCTACGACGGAGACCCCATTCTCATTCAGAACGCTTGTGTGAACCGGGCGCTGGTTTTCTGCAAAATCATGGAAACCTTCTGGTCGCCCAATTTGGAAGAACGCACCAATGGAAAGCTGATTCTTGAGGCTACGTCGTTCCCGGAGCTGGGTATTGCCGGGCCTGACTCCCTGGGGCTGGTGGGCGACGGAACGCTGGATATGGTCAACATCATCGGCCCCTATGTGGCTGGGGAGTTGCCCGAGTTGGAGATTCAGTATCTTTTCGGCCTGTACACCGCGCGGTCGCAGCAGTACGAGGCCACTGTGGATATGCTGCCGGACATCGAACAGTTGCTGATTGACGAAACCGGCGGCTACCCGATCAACGTCAACTGGCACAACGGCGACGACATTTTCCTGTTCACCAAGAAGCCGCTGAACCTGCCGGAAGACGTTGCGGAAATGAAGACCCGCGCCTTTGGCACATCGATTTCCGACTGGATTAACGGGATGGGCGGGGCCGCGCAGTTCTTGGCCTTTACCGAGGTTTATACCGCTCTGGAGCGGGGGATTCTGGAGGCCGGGGTGACCGGCGGCGATGCGGGCTACGGCCAGCGCTGGTACGAAGTCACCGGCTATATCAATGGCCCGCTGACTTCGTGGCCTTCGAGCCACAATGTCATTAACGCTGATGTCTGGGCCGCCATTCCTGCCGACTTGCAGGAAATAATGAAGGAAGAAGCGGCCAAGCTGGAGTTGGAGGCTTTGCGCCTGGGTTCGATTCAGAACGAGCTGGGGTTGCAAAAGAACATTGACGCCGGAATGACATACGTGGAGTTCGGGCCGGAAATGCGGGCCCATAGCGATAACGCGGTGTCTACCTCGGTGGTTCCGAACTGGGTGGATCGCGTTGGCGGGCCGTCGTCGGAGTTCGTGGCGGTGTTCAACCGGGCTATTGGGCCGGTGGTTGGGCTTAAGATTGAACCGGACGGGACGATTACTCGGACTCAGTAGCCTGCGGTTGGGCTGGTTGACGCCGATGGGGGACGCCCTTGGGCCGGTGACGGCTTGGGGGCGTTTTCCCGTATAATGGCGCTTATGATACGGATGATGCCGGTTTTGCTGGTTGCTGTTGCCTTGCTTTTGGGATGCGCCGGGTCGTCGGCTACGGATGCCCCGGCTACGGCGGGGCCTGTTGTTGCGCCGTCGGCTGCTGTGGCGGATGCCGCTACTGCCGCTGCTACGGCTGCGGTGGCGGATGCCGCGACTGTTGTTGCTACGGCTGCGGCGTTGGGTGGGGCGGCGGCCCCGGATTTCAGCTTTACCCTGTTTCATGGGGAGGGGGAGTTGGGCGGGGGGACGCTTAGTTTGGCGGAGTTGCGGGGGAGGCCGGTGGTTCTGAATTTCTGGGCGCGGCTTTGTACTCCTTGTTGGTCGGAGATGCCGGAGTTGCAGGATTTCTATGAGGAACGGGGCGGGCAGGTTCAGCTTTTGGGCATTGATGTGGGGCAGTTTACTGGCTTGGGTTCGCATAAGGATGCGGGCAGGTTGCTGGATTCTTTGGGTATCACGTATCCCGCCGGATATACGGATGATGCCGGAGTTGTCGCCGGATACGGTATCCGGGCGATGCCCACTACGGTTTTTATCACTGCCGAGGGCCGTATCCACCGGCACTGGAGCGGCTCGATAAACCGGGAGCAGTTGGAGGGGATAGTGGCGGAACTGCTGGAAGGAGATTAAGCAATCGCAGCCTCAACAACAGATTTGGGTATGCCTGGGGTAAACAAGCCGCTGTTCCTGATAGTGGTTTCGATTTCCTTTATATCGGCTCAAAACGCGGTGGTGATGCTTCCGCCGTTGCTGAATGACATAGGCAAGGAGTTTGGGGTTTCCGATTCGGTGGTCGGGCAGCTTGCCACGGCGACTTTCGCGGGATGGGCGATTGCCGCGATTATGGTCGGGCCGCTGTCCGATTCTTTTGGGCGGCGGCCGGTGGCGGTGAGCAGTTTGTTTCTGATGGCGGTTGGGGTGTTCGCTGCGGCCTTCGCGCCCAATCTGGCGGTTCTGATGGTGCTGCGGGCGCTTACCGGGCTGTCGGGCGGGGGGATTCCGCCCAACAGCATGGCGGCGGTGGTTGATGTTATATCGCCGGAGCGTCGGAGCCAGACGGTAGGGGCTTTGATGGCGATTGTGATGCTGGCGGGGGCGGTGAGCGTGCCGTTGCTGACCTTGCTGGCGGACTGGCTGAACTGGCGGTATGCGTTGGCGGCGTGGGGGATGGTCCTGACGTCGGGCTTTTTGTTGAACTGGCTGTGGTTTCCGGCGGGCAACAGGGAGCGAATCCGCAACTTCTCCTTTTTCTCCCGGTACCGGGTGCTTCTGGCTATGCGGTTTTTCCAGGCGGCGATTACCGCTAATGTGAGCCACCGCATCGCCTTTTGGGCTATGTTTACCTATATGGTGATTTATTTGAAGGATGCCTATGGGGTTAGCACCGGGGCGGCGGCGGCGCCGGTGCTGATTGCGGCGGTTTGGCAGGGCATCGGGAGCTATGCCGGGGGCTCCATAGCTAGGATGCGGAATCGGGGGATTGTGCTGGCGGTTCTGATGTTGGCCGGGGGGCTTTGCGGGCTGGCGTTTTTCGCTTTTGCCGTGGGGTTCTGGGCGTCGGTGGCGCTGGCGTCGGTTGGGTCGGGGCTGTTGAGCGTGATGTTTCCGGCGATGATTGCGATGAGTACCGAGGTGTCGGGGGAGTCTAGGGCTACCGGCGTGGGGCTGATGGGACTTACCAACCAGTTGGGCGGGATGGGCGGGGCGGCGCTGGGCGGGATTCTGCTGGCTAAGGTGGGGTATGAGGCCGTGGGGTTTATGTGCCTGGGGATGACGGTGGTAAGCGCGTTGGCGGTGGGGCTGTTTATCCGGCGGCCGGTGCGGTATGACGGCTGAGCCGCTGGGGATGCTGGCGGGAGTGCGAGGGAGTCGAACCCACCTACCCCGCTGCTAACGAGGCATAACGGATTTGAAGTCCGCAAGAGCCACCGGGCCCCATCCACTCCCTTAATGGCCGGGGGTTTTAACGCAGAGTTCGCAGAGGGGGCGCAGAGGGCGCGGAGTTTTTTCTTGGATAGCTTTGCGTTTTTTGCGTTAAAACCCTTGGTTGGGTTAGCTGCCTAGGACGGAGTCTATTTTTTTCTTTAGGGCTCCTTTGGGGACAGCGCCGATGATTTGGTCTACGGGCTGGCCGTTCTTGAAGAAGATGAGGGCGGGGATGCTGCGGACGCCGTACTGCATGGCGACGTTGGGGCTGCTGTCGACGTCGAGCTTGCCGACGGTTAGCTTGCCGTCGTATTCCATCGCCATATCGTGTACCGATGGGGCGATCATTTTGCAGGGGCCGCACCACTCGGCCCAGAAGTCTACCAGGACGGGCAGTTCGGACTTTAGCACCTCGGAATCCCAGTTCTGATCGGTCACCTCGATGGGTTCTGGCATAGTGTCCTCCCGGAAATGTATTGGGCTGCCCTGATTTCGGGCCCCGTCGGTAGAGGGGCGGCCGGGGCTCGTGGGCGGCGAATGGGGTCAAGTATCGGAACCAGTTTAATTCGGCTGTTGCGGTAGGTCAACCGGCGGCTGTCATTGGTGGGGTTCCCGCCTTTGCGGGGAGGGCGGGGGTTTGGCGGGGGTTGCGGAGGGTTTCGCGTAGTTGGCGGGTGATGGCGCGGGTGTAGGGGTCTATTTCGCGGGTGCGTTGGGGGCGGTTGCGGGGGATGATGCCGAAAGGGGGCGCGGGTTTGGGTTTGGGGGTTAGTTCTCCGGCGAATAGATGGGTGAATAGGAGGCTGTTGGCGTGGTTGGGGAACAGGGTTACGGCGATGGCCCGGGGTTCGGGGGTGGTTTTGTTGTCGCGGTGACGGTTTAGGTAGTGGTGGAGGGACATAAAGGTGTTCAGGGGCATTACCTCTTTGGCGATTTTCAGGATGAAGGGGTGGGATTCGGGGAGGGGTTTGTTGTCGGTTAGGGCGGTGTGCCAGTCGTGGCAGTATTCCTCGGAGATGCGGCGCAGGCGGAGGATGGCTAGGGGGAAGGCGAATTTTCGGCGTAGGGCGTTGATTTGGTTGCGGATGGATTTTAGGCTCATTGGGGGTCTCCTCTTGGGGGGTTGGGGATTTTTTTGATTTTCCGGCCATTTCCCGCCATTTCCTGCCGTTTTGGGGTTGGCGCGGGATTTTTTTTGATTTTCCTGTCATTTTCCCCCATTTTCTCCCATTTCGTTGTCTGAATCAGGATTTTCGGGATTGGGGGATTGGCGGGATGGTTTTGGCAGTTTGGGGGTTCGGGTTTTTTGTTTTGCCGGACATTTTTGGACATTTTTGGACATTTGGGCGGGATTCTTCGCTTCGCTCAGAATGACAGGGGCTTGCTCGGAATGACGAGCGGGCTAGGATTACGGGCGATGGTGAAGGGTCTGGCGGTTTAGGGTGGGATTCTTCGCTTTGCTCAGAATGACAGGGGCTTGCTCGGAATGACAGGCGGGCCGGGATTACGGGCGGGTTGTTTGGGTTATGGCACGTTATTATTATGGTAGGGAGTGGTTATCGGGGTTGGCAAGGGGTTGGTGTCATCAAATTGCCGGGGGGTGGGGGCGGTTTTTTTCGAGGTTTGGTCGTGGTTGCGGGGGTGACGGGCGCACGGCTGTGCGCCCCTACGGGGGGTGGGGGGACGGGAAGGGTCTGGCGGCCCAAGGTGGGATTCTTCGCTTTGCTCAGAATGACAGGGGGGTTGCTCGGGATGACAGGGGGCGGGTGGGATGCCGGGCGGTTGGTATGGGATGACGGGGGGCGGGGGTGGGGTTTTGTTGTTGGGGTTCGGGCCGTGGTTGCGGAGGGTGTGGGCGCACGTCAGTGCGCCCCTACGGGGTGCGGGGGTTGGGGTGATGTGGGGGCGTGTTGGGGATGGCGGCGTTCCTTTGCTGTGATGGGCGGCGGGACGGGAAGGGTCTGGCGGCCCAAGGTGAGATTCTTCGCTTTGCTCAGAATGACAGGGGGTTGCTCAGAATGACAGGGGCGGGCGGGGTGCTGGACGGTTGTATGGTATGACGGGGGGTGGGGTGGGTTGGAATCATTGGGGGGTTGGCTGTATAGTGTTGGGCGATATGAGTTCTGTTGAGCGAATTGGGCAGGGGGCCGGGGGGCTGCGGGCTGGCGACCGTGTGGAGCTGGCCCTGGAGTCGTGGGGGCGGCTGGGGGAGGCTATGGCGCGGCATGAGGGTGTGCCTGTGTTCGTTTTTGGGGGTATTCCCGGGGAGCGGGTGGTTGGGGAGGTGGTGCGGGTTCACCGGAAATATGTTTCGGCGGCGGTGGTGGAGGTGCTGGAGGCTGTTTCGGGTCGGGTGGAGCCGCCTTGCCGGTATTTTGGGGAGTGTACCGGGTGCCAGTGGCAGCATTTGGATTATGAGGCGCAATTGGTTGCCAAGCGGGAAAAGGTGGTTGATGCGCTGGTTCGGGTTGGGGGGTTGTTTTCGGGGGCGGGGGATGTGGGGGTGGCTGATGGTGTTGCTGCGGCGGCTGGTACTGCTGCGGCGGATGATGGCCTTGGCTTGGGGGGTTCCGGGTCGGTGGGGGCTAGTGCTGCGGCGGGGGATGGCGCGGCGGATGCGGTGGGGGCTGGTGGTGTTGCGGCGGGCGATGGGCCGGGGTTGGGGGGTTCCGGGTTGGCGGATGCGGCGGTGGCCGGTGCTGATGCGGTGGTGGGGGATACTTTGCCGTCGGATAGGCGGTATGGATACCGGAATCATGCTCGGTTTACGGTTAATCGTGGGGGGGAGTTGGGGTTTGTTAACCGGGAAACTCGGCGGTTTGTGCGGGTTGATTATTGTATGTTGATGCGGGACGGCGTTAATGCCGTTTTGGAGCAATTGCAAGATAGGTGCCAGGAGACTACGCAGTTGTCGGTTCGCGGCGGGGCGGGGGCCGTGGATTCCCGCTTTCGCGGGAATGACGGGGGGCTATTGGTTGGCGGCGGGGCTGGTGGTTCGGTTGGCGGCGGGGTTGGTGGTTCGGTTGGTGCTGGGATTGGCGATTCGGTTGGTGTTGGTGTTGGTGGTTCGGTTGGCGGCGGGGTGGGCGAGTCGGTTGGTGCCGGGGCGGGTGATTCGGTTGGTGCCGGGACGGGTGATTCGGTTGGTGCCGGGGCGGGCGAGTCGGTTGGTGCCGGGGTGGGCGATTCTGCTGGTGCCGGGGCTGGTGGTTTGGCTGGTGCCGGGGCTGGTGATTCTGCTGGTGCCGGGGCTGGCGATTTGGCTGGCGCCGGGGCGGGCGATTCGGTTCGCGGCTGGGCTGGTGGTTCCGCTGGTGGCGGGGTGGGCGATTCTGCTGGTGCCGGGGTTGGTGGTTCGGTTGGCGGTGGGGTGGGCGAGTCGGTTGGCGCCGGTGGGGATGGGGGGTATTTGGTGCAGCCTCGGTTGTTTAGTCCGGGGGTTGGTGTTGTTACGGGGCAGAGGCGGTATGTTGAGTCGGTGCCGTTTCCTGAGGGTGGGGAGAGCCGGTTTTTTGTGTCGTCGCCGTCTTTTTTTCAGGTGAATGTGGAGCAGGCGGCGCGGGCGGCGGCGGTGGTGCGCGATGGGCTGGATTTGGGGCCGGAGGATGTGTTGCTGGACGCATATACGGGGGTGGGGACGTTTGCGGTTTTGCTGGCGCCTTATGTGGGGAGGGTGGTTGCGGTGGAGGAGTCGGCGGCGGCGGTGGCGGATGCTCGGGAGAATGTGAGGCAGAACGCCGGGGTGGTTGCGGTGGAGGAGTCGGCGGCGGCGGTGGCGGATGCTCGGGAGAATGTGGGGCAGAACGCCGGGGCGGGGGCGGTGGAGGAGTCGGCGGCGGTGGCGGATGCTCGGGAGAATGTGGGGCAGAACGCCGGGGCGGGCGTGGTGGAGGAGTCGGCGGCGGCGGTGGCGGATGCTCGGGAGAATGTGGGGCGGAACGCGGCGGGGGGGGCGGTGGAGTTTGTGTTGGGACGGACGGAGAAGGTTTTGGGGGAGCTGGCGGTGCGCCCGGATGCGGTGGTGCTGGATCCGCCCCGGTCGGGGTGTCAGCCGCAGGCTTTGGAGAAGCTGCTGGAGCTGGCGCCGGGGCGGGTGGCGTATGTTTCTTGTGACCCGGAAACGCTGGCTCGGGATCTTAAGGTGCTTTGCAGGGGCGGGTATGCTTTGCGGCGGGTTGTGCCGATAGATATGTTTCCGCAGACGCATCATGTTGAGTGTGTGGCTCTGTTGCGGTGGGTTGGGGCGTCGTCGGCGGCTGGGTCGGCTGGGCTGGTGTTGGCGTCGGCGTCGCCGCGGCGGCGGGAGCTTATGGACGGGCTGGGGCTGGGGTTTGAGGTTGCGCCGGCGGATGTGCCGGAGGATGCTTTGCCGGGCGAGGGGCCGCAGGATATGGTGGAGCGGCTGTCGCGGGATAAGGCGCTGAAGGTGGCGGCTAGGATGGGGGAGGGGTTTGTTGTCGGGGCGGATAGCACGGTGGTTCATTTGGGGGAGGCTTTGGGGAAGCCGCGGGACGATGACGAGGCCCGGGCGATGCTGCGGCGGCTGCGGGGGACGGTGCATCACGTTTGTACCGGGCTTACTGTGGTTGACGCGGCTACGGGGCGTTTGATGACGGTTAGTATGACGTCGCAAATTACGCTGCGGGATTTTTCCGATGGGGAGATAGAGGCTAGTATTGCGGCGGGGACGCCGCGGGATAAGGCGGGGGCTTATGCGGTGCAGGATACTGCGCTGCGGCCGGCGGCGGGCTGGGACGGGTGTTATTACAACATTGTCGGGTTGCCTATTTGTCGTCTGTTGGAGTTGCTGGGGGAATTGGGGTGGAGGGCGCCGTTGGGGTGGAGTCTGCCGGAGGGGGCGGCCTGCGGCGCGGGATGCCCTAGTTTTTCGGCGGCTGCATCTCTTTCCGGGGAAGGGCTGGGGCTTTCCTGATGAACATAATGGGAATGGGAATGATGGAGCTGGCGGTGGTGCTGCTGGTGGCCTTTCTGGTGCTGGGGCCGGGGCGGACTATTGATGTGGCGCGGCGGGCGGGTCGGACTTTGGGGGATCTGCGGCGGACTTTCAGCGAGGTGACGGACGCTATATCCGCCGAGGAGCGGGGGCGGGGTCAGGGGCCGCCGTCGTCGCAGTCGCCGCCGCCGGGGGTGCCTTCGCGTCCTGATCTGCCGGATTCCGACGACGGGGCGGGGGATGATGGGGGGACGGATGATGGCGGGCGGGCGTCGGCACCGGGACGTTCCGGGGATGGGCGGGGCTGATGGCCCGGGAGTTGAGCTTTACGGAGCATTTGGGGGAGCTGCGGCGGCGGCTGCTGGTGTGCGCGTTGGCTTTGGTGGTGGGTACGGGCGTTTCGCTGGTGTTTTACCGGCAAATTATTGAGTTTCTGGTGCGTCCGTCGGGGCTGGCTACCGGGGCGGGCGGGCAACTGATTTATACCGAGGTTACGGAGTTTCTGACTACGGCGTTCAAGGTGTCGGTTCTGGCGGGGTTCGTGCTGGCGCTGCCGATAGTGATTTACCAGGTGATAATGTTTGTGGCGCCGGGGCTTACGCCGCGGGAGCGCCGGGCGCTGTTCGGGTTTCTGCCGCTGGTGCTGGTGGCGTTTTTGGCGGGGATGTCATTCGGGTATTTCGTGCTTACGCCCCCGGCGCTTAATTTTTTGCTTACTTTTGGGGAGGATGTGGCTACGCCGCTTATCCGGGTGAGCAACATTGTCAATTTGATGGTGCGGTTGCTTTTCTGGATGGGGGTGTCTTTTGAGACGCCGCTGATAATGTTTATGCTGGCGCAACTGGGGATTGTGTCGTCGCGGCGGCTGGCGCGGTTTCGGCGGGTGTGGGTGGTGGTGGCGTTTGTGCTGGGGGCGCTGATTACGCCTACTTTTGACCCGGTGAACCAGACGCTGGTGGCGCTGCCGTTGCTGGCGCTGTATGAGTTTGGGGTGCTGCTGGCCAGGCTGGCGGAGCGGGGCCGGCGCAAGGCGGAGGCGGCTATCGCGCAGCAGTAGGTTTTTTGGGGCGGGCCTGCGGTATAGGAAAAGAACCGGCGGGTGGGCCGGTTCTTTGCGTTCTTAGTAGGGGTTGCGCTCGTCGTTGCTTTTGGCGGTGGGGGGGTCTTGCTTGTTTTTGTCGTCGTCGCCTAGTAGGGCGCTCTTGAAGGTGCGGATGCCTTTGCCCATAGAGCTGCCGATTTCGGGCATCCGGCGCCAGCCGAAGATCAGCAGTATCAGGGCTAGAATGATGATAATTTCCAGAGGGCCGATACCTCGCAGGAATCCCATTGGCATCCTCGCGTTTTAGAGTGCGGGTTGGAACGGGTTTTATAGTAACAGAAATGCGGGGGTGTAACAATCGGGGGTTGGCAAGGGGCGGGGGGATCTTGGGTTTTGTCTGAGTCGGGATTTTCGGGATTTTGCTTGGGTGGTGAATTTTTTAATCCTGATTCAGAGAATTGCGTTGCTTGCACTCCATATTTGGCAGACTAGGCAAGGGGAGGGTCTGGCGGCCCGTGGTGGGATTCTTCGCTTTGCTCAGAATGACAGAAAGTTGCTCAGAATGACGGGCGGCCAGTGGTGGGAGGGCAATGACGGACGGCCAGTGGTGGGAGGGCAATGACGGGTGGGCGGTGGTGGGCTGGCAATGACGGGCGGGCAGTGGTGGGGGGGTTAGGTGAAGGCGGCTTGGATTATTTGGTGGAGGCGGGTTGCGGCTTGGGGGGGTTGGGTGTTGGCGGCGGCTTGTAGGGTTTGGCGGTAGTTGGGGAGGAAGTTGGGGGGGGCTTCTGCGGCGTTGGTTCGCTGGCGGTATAGGGTTACTGCGTTGGTTAGGCGGGTGGTTAGCCATTTTGGGCCTTGTTGTTCTAGTAGGGAGTTGAGGAATTTTCCGTCTTGGGTTAGGGATATGGGGAGGTGGGGGTATTGGGCTGATCGGGTTTTGTCGTAGGCTAGGTAGGCTAGGGATTCGGTGGCTAGGCGGGTTTTTCCTTGCTGGTCTAGGGTGATTAGGAGGTTGGCGGCTAGGGTTGGGTCGGCGATTATGAGGCGGTAGATTAGGCGGGGCGGGGGGGCGATGGTTGGGTCGGAGGTTTCTATGAGGGTTGCGGCTAGGTTGGGGTCGGCGGACAGGGCGGCGGATGCGGCGGCGGGCTGTTGCAGTATCATTGCTTCTAGGGGGAAGGGGGTTGCGGCTATGGTTTGGGCTACTTGGGCGGGGGATGTTTGGGCGCGTTGCGCCATTATGGAGTAGAGACGTTCTAGGAAGGGCCGGTCTATGCGGTAGTTGCCGGATGGCTCGTTGATTAGCAGGGTGATGCCGCGTTGCAGGTCGGGTTCCGGGGCGGTGGGGGTGATGTCGAGCTTGTCCAGCAGTGTTTGGGGCGGGAGGATGTTTCGTAGCTGGGTTGGTACTGGGGGCATCAGGGCTTGTATGGTGGTTTTGTCTGCCGCTGTCATTATTTGGCGGGCGGAGTCTGGGTTGGCGTCGTGGAACAGGTCGAAAAAGAGTTTTAGGTCTTGCTCTTGGTCAAGGCCGGTGTCGGTTAGGAAATTTTCTAGGGCTGTGGCGCCTTGGGCGGGTGATTCTTGGCCTTCGGTTAGGACGCGGTCTACGATGGTTGAGAAACGCTGTAGCCGCTGTACGAAGCTGGCGGTTGCCTGTAGGGTTGCGCCTTGGGGCAGGTTGGGGTTGTTGGCGAACAGGGTTAGGAGGGTGGGGTTGTCTAGGGCGGGCAGGAAGTTGACTAGGAAGGGCTGGACGGGTATCTGCGCGGCCAGTTGCCGGGCTTTTTCCGATGGGCTGCCTTGTAGGGCGGCCAGGAATTTCAGGGCGTCGGACAGGTCGCGGGCCACGGGGAGGGGCAGGGATTCTAGGTGGTTGGGGCGCCATCGGTATAGGGATAGCTTGTCTTGGAGGTAGCCGCGCCAGAACTGGAAATTTTCGTCGAGTTGGGGGTCGCCGATTAGGAGGTCGAACTGCTCGGCTAGGTCGGTTAGCCGTTGGCGCTCTTCTTGGGCCAGGGTTTGGGCGGCGGCGGAAAGGGGGGCGTTGGGGGGGGAGTAGGGGGGCAGGTTGGGGTATTGGCGCAGGTCTAGATGCTCGAAGCCTAGGTATTTGTTGGCGGTGGCCCGTTCTTGGGGGGACAGGTTCTGAAACCAGCCCGCGGCCTGTTGCCAGGTTTGGAAGGGGCCGTTGGCTAGGAACAGGCCCCAATACTTGCGGAGGATGGGCGGAACCAGTGCTAGGTCGCCGCCGGTGGTGTAGGGGAGGTCGGCTTCTAGGGAGTGGAACAGCGGGCCGGGGTTTTCGGCGGAAAGTTGGGGGAGGTTGCGGAGGCGCTGGCGCAGGATTTCGTAGTCGTCGGGCGGTTGGGACATAAAGGTTAGGATGTCTTGGTGGTAGGCGGCTAGGGCGGGGGCGATTTCTTGGCCGTCTTGTTTTTGCCAGCGGAGTTCGGGACGCCCGATTACGGGGAAGCCGCCCCAGTAGGAGTGCATTAGCTCGTGCATGACGCCGATGGGTTTGGCTTCGCCTACGCCGGCCCATAGGTCGAATCCGTAGCTGCCGAAAAAGCCCGGTTCGCCGGTCATTTGCCGGAGGTCTAGGCTGCGGAGCAGGGCCTCGCCGGCCGGGGTGGGTTGGTAGAGGGCGGTTACTGCGTCGGTTCGCTGTTTGGCCCAGGGGGAGTTGTTGGGGTGGGGGGTGGGGGGCGGGGGTGTCGGCGTTGGGGTTGGGGCTGCTGGAGTTGGTTGGGGGACGGGGATTGTTGGCGAGAGGGTTGGGATGTTGCAGGCGGCTAGGAGGGCGGCTAGGAGGATTGCGGCGGCGATGGCGGCCGGGCGGGTGGCGGGGCGGCGGGGGTTGGTTGGGTTGGTCATTTTTGCTGTTCCTGGTTTGGCGTATCGGTGTGTGTTGGGGTTGTATTGTAGCTTTAGATTTGTTGCTCTGGGTTATAGGGGAGGGTTTTGGCTTTTTGCTTGGCGGCGGCGCTTGGTTTCGTGCGGGTCTCTGGATTCCCGCTTTCGCGGGAATGACGGGGGTTGCGGGAATGGTGGGGGTTGGGGTTGTATTGTGGCTTTAGGGGATTGTGAGATTTCCTTTTGTTGCCCTGGGGGAAGGGAAGGGTCTTGCGGCCCAAGGTGGGGTTCTTCGCTTTGCTCAGAATGACGGACGGCTTGCTTAGGGTGATGGGCGGCGGGAGGGGTTTCGCAGTTTTCTCTGGCGTGCCTTTTGGCTGGCGGTGGTGCTTGCTTTCGGGTGGGCCTCTGGATTCCCGCGAAAGCGGGAATGGCGGGGGTTACGGGGATGATGGGAATGATGGGGGTTTGGCGTTCCGGCGTGGGTTGGGGGTGCTTTTGGTTTGGCTGGTTGGGGTTGTATTGTGGCTTTAGGTGATGGCGCAATTCGCTCGTCTGGCGGGGGATGGCCGGGGTGGGGGTGGGATTTTGAGAGCGGCTTTCCCTTGATGGGTATAGATTTTTGGGGGGAATGTCCGCTGTGGCGGGCTGATGCGAAAATTGCGGGATTCCCTATTTGTCGCCTTGGGATAAGGGAAAGGTCTTGCGGCCCAAGGTGGGATTCTTCGCTTTGCTCAGAATGACAGGTAGCTTGCTTAGGATGGTAGACGGCTTGCTTGGGATGACGGACGGCGGAAGTGATTTTGCGGTTTTCTCTGGCGTTTCTGATGGACTTGGTGTTTCCGGCGTTCCCGGGAAGGGGGGATGCCGGGCTTTTTGCTTGGCGGCGGGGCTTGCTTTCGGGTGGGCCTCTGGATTCCCGCTTTCGCGGGAATGACGGGGGTGGGCGGGAATGGCGGGAGTTACGGGAGTGGTGGGGGGTTGGTGTGCTGGCGCGTGTTGGGGATGCTTTTGGTTTAGTTGGGTTGGGGTTGTATTGTGGCTTTAGGGGGTTGCGAGATTCGCCTTTGTCGCCTTGAGTTGAGGGAGGGGTCTTGTTGGCCGAGGTGGGATTCTTCGCTTTGCTCAGAATGACAGACGTTTGCTCAGGATGGCAGGCAGCTTGCTCAGGGTCTGCTGGCCGAGGTGGGATTCTTCGCTTTGCTCAGAATGACAGGTGGCTTGCTCAGGATGACGGACGGTTTGCTTAGGATGATAGGCTTTTGCTTGGGATGATGGGCTTTTGCTTGGAATGATGGGCAGTTTTCTCGGAGTGACGGACGTTTGCTTGGGGTGACGGATAGTTTTCTTGGAGTGACGGACGGTGGAAGTGGTTTATGGCGGATGGAGGGAGGGGTTTCGCAGTTTTCTTGCTAGTCTGTTGGTTGGGACGCCCCCACCCTGGCCCTTACCCGGAGGGGGAGGGGATTTTGCCGGGGTGTTGCTTTTTGCGTTGGGTTGACGGGGGGGTTTTTGGGGGTGGGGGTGGGTTGGTTGTATTGTGTCGGTTGGCGGGGGGCGGCTATAATCGGGCTTGGGAGTTGGGGGTGGGGATTTTTTGGGCGCGGGGTGCGCTGTTTGAGGATGGGGATGGAATCCAGTTATGATTTGGTGGTTATCGGGTCGGGGCCGGGGGGGTATGTGGCGGCGATTCGGGCGGGGCAGCTTGGGTTGAAGACGGCGATTGTTGAGCGGGAGGCTTTGGGGGGGGCTTGCCTTAATTGGGGGTGTATTCCGACTAAGGCGCTGCTGAAGAATGCGGAGATTGTTTCGTATGTCCGGCGGGCCGAGGAGTTTGGGTTGTCTTTTGACGGGTTTCGGGCCGATTATTCGGTGGCGATGGCCCGTAGCCGCCGGGTGGTGGAGCGGAATACGCGGGGCGTGCGCTTTTTGTTGCGGAAGAATAATGTTGAGCATATTCAGGGGACGGGGCGGCTGGTAGGGTCTAACCGGGTGGCGGTGGAGCCTAGCCAAAGCGAATTGGGGCGGGGCAGCCTGGCCGGGCCTAACCGGGTGGCGGTGGAGCCGGAGGGGGCGGTTGTGGAGGCGAAGAATGTTATTATCGCCACGGGGGCGCGGCCCCGGGCGGTTCCGGCTTTGCCGGTGGACGGGAACCGGATTATTTCCAGTCGGGAGTCTATCGTCCTTACCGATTTGCCGTCGTCTATGGTGATTGTGGGGGGCGGGGCTATCGGGGTGGAGTTCGCTTACATCTATGCGATGTACGGGGTTGAGGTCACTATCGTGGAGCTTTTGCCGCGGCTGGTGCCTAACGAGGATGAAGACATTAGTACCCAACTGGAGCGGTCTTTCCGTGGGTTGGGGATGAAGGTTCTTACCGGGGCGGCGGTTACGGGCGTCCGCAACCGGCCGGACGGGGTTACGGTGTCGGTGGAGCAGGGGGGGGCGGCGCAGTCCATAGACGCGGGGATGGTTTTGGTGGCGGTGGGCGTGCAGCCTAATGTGGAGGATCTGGGGCTGGAAGGGGTTGGGGTTGCCGTTGACCGGGCGGGGATCGCGGTTGATGAGTTTCTGGCTACCAGCGTGCCGGGGGTGTATGCCATTGGCGACGTTACGGGCAAGATGCCGCTGGCGCACGTGGCGTCGGCGCAGGCGGTGACGGCGGTGGAGCATATTATGGGGATGGAGCCGCAGCCGATGGAGTACGTTAATATGCCGCGGACTACGTATTGCAATCCGCAGATTGCCAGTTTCGGGCTGACCGAGGCGCAGGCGCGGGAGCAGGGGTACGATGTGAATGTGGGGGTTTTTAACGCTATGGCAAACGGGAAGGCGCTGGCGATGGGGGAGACGGAGGGGATGGTCAAGCTGGTGGTGGATTCGCGCTATGGGGAGCTGCTGGGGGGGCACATGATCGGGCCGGAGGTTACGGAGCTGCTGGGGGAGCTTTCGATGACCCGGATGCTGGAAGGGACTACGCTGGAGCTGGGGTGGACGGTGCATCCGCATCCGTCGCTGTCGGAGATGTTGAAGGAGGCGGCGTTGTCGGCGCAGGGGCGGGCGGTGCATAGTTAGGGGGGAACGGGAAACGCAGAGGGCGCAGAGTACGCGCAGAGGGCGCAGAGGGGACATAAAGGGGGTGTGGGTGGTGGGGAAGGGCGCACGGCTGTGCGCCCCTACGGGGATCGGGGGGTGCGGGTTTTGACGTTATTGGGCAAATGGTTTGTCTAGGGCGCGGGGTGGCGGTATACTTACGGCGTCTTAGGCACAGAGTGGGTTTAACCGGAAGTTCCGCCTGCGCGAATTGGCAGTCGCGGCAGGGATTGGAGGAGCGTTTAGATGGCATTGGGCAAGTTTGATTTCGCAATGGGCATCGGGGGCGAGGCCGGGCAGGGGATCGCTACTCCGGGCGATATATTCGCTCGGATTATCGTCCGGCGCGGGTTGCATCTCAGCACTTATAACGCATACCAGTCCATTATCCGCGGCGGGCATATATTCCTGACGCTGCGCATCTGCGACCGGGAGATTTTCAGTCATGGGGACAAGCTGGACTTGTTGCTGTGCCTGAATCAGGACACTATGAACCGGCACCAGCGGCTTATCGGGCCGGGGGGGCGGGTGCTGTATAACAGCGACACGGTGAAGCCGGGGGAGTCGAGCGGGGGGGATCTCTGCCCGATTCCGGTGGGGGAGTTGACGCAGAGCCGGAACCGGCTGATACAGAACACAGTGGCGATGGGCGCGGTGATGTCGCTGACGGGGCTGGATTTCGAGGTGCTGGAGGAAAGCCTGCAACTGCGTTTTGCGCGGCAGGGGCAGCAGGTGGTTGAGGAAAACGTGAAAGTGGCCCGGGCGGGGTTTGATTACGCGCAGGCCAATTTCCGGGCCTTCGGGCAGCCTATGCCGCAAGGGGGGAAGCCGCTGGCGGTTTGGTCGGGGAACGAAGCCATCGCTATGGGCGGGGCGGCGGCGGGGGTGAAGTTCTACGCCGCTTATCCGATGAGTCCGGCGTCGGGGATACTGCACTGGATGGCCTCGAATGCGCGGAATTTGGGGATTATGGTGCGGCAGGTGGAGGACGAGATTAGCGTGTCCAATATGGTGATTGGGGCGGCGCATACCGGGGTGCGGTCAATGTGCGCTACTTCCGGCGGCGGGTTTGCGCTGATGTCGGAGGCGGTGGGGAGCGCGGGAATGATGGAGATTCCGGTGGTGTTCATTGATGTGCAGCGGGCGGGGCCGTCCACCGGGGTTCCGACCAAGACGGAGCAGGGGGACTTGTGGCAGGCGTTAGGGGCGAGTCAGGGGGACTTTGAGCGGCTGATAGTGGCGCCGCACAATGCGCTGGACGCTTTCAACACGATGCCGGAGTTGTTCAACCTTACCGACAAGTTGCAATGTCCGGCGATTTTGCTTTCCGATTTGCTCATATCGGAGGGGCGCTACAGCGTTGACCCCGGCGACATAGATATGCATCCGAGCATTGAACGGGGGCAGCTTATCACTGAGCCGGTTTCGCCCAATGGGTATCTGCGCTATCAGGATACCGAAAGCGGGGTTTCGCCGCGGGCCATTCCGGGGATCGAGGGCTATGTTCACGTGGTGGCGACCGACGAACATGACGAAGATTCGACTCTGATCAGCGATGAGTTCACCAATCCGCATAAGCGCCGGATGATGGTGGAAAAACGGGGGAGGAAGTTTTTGGATTTGCAGTCGCTGATCGCGCCGCCGCAACTGGAGGGGCCGGAAGGGGCCGAGGTGACGTTGGTGGGGTGGGGTTCCACGCACGGAACGATTAAAGAGGCGATTCAACTGCTGGCCGATAGGGGCGTGACGGCCAATCAGCTTGCGATAAAGTGGATTGTGCCGTTCCACGGCGACCACGTAAACCGGCTGCTGACGCAGGCGCGGCGGGTGATTGTGGTTGAGAACAGCTATTCGGGGCAGTTCGCCCGGTATTTGCGGAGCGAAACGGGGTTTGCGGCGCATGGGCATATCCGCAAGTATGACGGGGAGCCGTTTATGCCGCACCATATCGCGGACGGCGTTATGGAGCAGGTGGCGGATAGGACGGGGCACTATGTTCCTTATCAGGAGGTGGTGGTGTAGCCCGGGTGGCCCAAATTCCTGCTCCAGATCAACCGGGAGGTCTATTCAGTGCCGATAAATCAGGAACACGATCTTTGGACTGACTGGATCTGCTCAATTCCCAGCATAATCCAAGGCGATGTATCGGAACCCCGGTATGCGCTACGGTATGTTTACTGGAAAGATGGGGGCAGGGTCAAGCAGGTTTTATACTATGAAGACGGCGATGGCTGGCGCCTCCACTGGTGGGACACCAAAGGCGAAGGCCCGGAAGATGGCCCCGATTGGCACACGTGGGAGCTATGTATGAGTACACCTATGGAGTTTGAGGCAGCTTGGAACGACATAGAGGGCGCCGTCGCAGAGTTTAAGGACAAGACCGAGCCGGGGAGAAATTTCCCATTGTTTCCCCCACGGATTTCCCGAGGGAAGGAGGGTTACAGGAGAATTTTGGTGGGGGATGGGGTGAATAGGCTGAAAGGCCCGCCACTCGAAGCCCTCCGATAGGAATCAATCCAGACCCGGCGTATTTTGATGGGCAGGCAAGGAACTAAGCTATTTCGTCATTCCTGCGGATGTGGGAATCAAAGAAGGTATGGGCGTCGGCACTCCTAAAGACTAAGGACGTCTGGGTACAGTGAGAGTCAATCGGGGAACCGGCGGCGCGATAGGCCGCAAGTCTTGGTAATGAGGTGATTCAATGGTAACGGCAGGTGTGGTCAACGGCAAGACGGAGATTCAGCTAACCCCCAGGGATTTCAAGGGGTTGGTAGACCCCGACTGGTGCCCGGGTTGCGGCGACTTCGGGGTGTTGAACGCCCTGCAACGCACCTGCGCCGAGCTGGGCTTGCGGCCTCACGAGATATTGACGGTCAGCGGCATTGGTTGTTCGTCCAACCTGCCGGGGTATTTCAATTCCTACGGGATGCACACTTTGCACGGGCGGTCTCTGGCCGTAGCCACCGGTGCGAAATTGGCTAACCATGATCTGACCGTATTCGTTACCGGCGGCGACGGGGACGGGTATGGCATCGGCGGCAACCACTTTGCCCATTCGGCCCGGCGCAACATAGACCTGACGTATGTGGTGATGAACAACCAGATTTACGGTCTCACCACGGGGCAGATTTCGCCGACCAGCAGCTTGGGGATGAGCACCAAGAGCACCCCCCACGGCAGCGTTGAGGCTCCGGTGAATCCGATTACCACGGCCATAATGAACGGGGCGACCTATGTGGCGCGGGGCTATAGCGGGGACGTCCGCCACCTTACCGAGCTGATTAAGCAGGGGGTGCGGCACAATGGGTTTTCCCTGATTGACGTTTTCAGTCCCTGCGTCACCTTTAACCTCGACAACACCCACCCGTTTTTTAAGGACAGGGTGAAGAAGCTGGAAGACGAGGAGCATGACCCGTCGGACTGGAAGACGGCCTGCGAGAAGGCGATGATGTGGGGCGATACCATCTACACCGGCCTGTTTTTCCAGAAGGAGTCGGTTTCGCTGGTGGAGGCCGAGCCGGTGCTGGCGAAGGACGGCCCGCTGGCTCACCGGCCCTTGGGGCTGTCGGAGGAGCAGGCGCAGCGCATTATCCAGCGGATGATGTAGCTTGTCGGGAATGGGCGGGCCAAGCGTTTTGGCCCGTCTTGGGGTGAGAAATGAGCATAGAGGCCATTGCGGGGTTTACTGCCGCGGGGGTTACTCTTTTGGGGTTGGCGTTTGGCGCGTTTTTGTGGTTGCTGGCGCTAATCCGGTCGGAAATCCGCGGCTTGCGGACGGAAATGCGGACGGAGAACCGTGAGTTGCGGGAGGAGATGCAGACGCAAAATCGTGAGTTGCGGGAGGAGATGCAGACGCAAAATCGTGAGTTGCGAGAGGAGGTGCTGAGGGCGAACCGCGAGTTGCGGGAGGAGATGCAGACGCAAAATCGTGAGTTGCGGGAGGAGATGCTGAGGGGAAACCGTGAGTTGCGGGGGGAAATGCGGGAGGAGATGCGGGATATGAAGGCGGAGCTGCTTGAGGAAATCCGTGACGGGAACCAGCGGATATTGGATGCGCTCTATAACCACCGGCATGACCCCGCTACCGGAACGGCGGTGTTTTATCCGCCGCAGGCGCAGGCGGCGGACTGATTTGGCGCGAGGGGGCGAACTTGTTGGTTTTAGGGGGGCGTCCGGGGGGATGCTCCCTTTCTTTATGGTTGCCCCTGATGGCGGCTTGCTTTAATATCTAGTCTGGAACATCGGGTTTCAATATCGGGTTTATGGGCGGGACAGGAGGCAGCGTTGGCTACGTCTGTTGTGATGCCGCAGTTGGGCTATGATATGCGGGAAGGCACTGTGGTGCGGTGGGTTAAGCAGGAAGGCGATGAGGTGGCGGCGAATGAGGTCATCGCCGAGATAGAAACCGACAAGGCGGTGGTGGAGTTCAAGCCGACTACCGGCGGCGTGTTGCGTCGTATCGTCGCCGGCGAGGGCGAGGCCGTGCCGGTGGGGAATCTCATCGCGGTTATCGGGGACGCTGATGAAGCCTTGCCCGATGATTTGGCCGGGGCGGGCGGCGTTGCGTCGGAGCCGGAAGCGGCGGCGGTGGCGGTTGTTGCAGATGTTGCTCCTGTTGCTGCGGCCCCGGCTGCGGCGGGTGAAGTTCGCGCTTCGCCCATTGCCCGGCGGTTGGCCCGGGAGCGCGGCGTTGACTTGGCGGCGTTGACCGGCAGCGGGCCGGGCGGGCGCGTCGTTGAGGCCGATGTGCTGGCGGCTGAAGAAGCGGCGACGGCGGCGGCTATCGCGGGCCGTATTCTTGCCTCGCCTTTGGCCCGCCGTTTGGCTAGGGAGCAGGGCATAGATTTGGCGACGGTGACGGGCAGCGGGCCGGGGGGGCGCATCGTTGAAGCCGACATAACTGCGGCTGTTGCGTTGCCTGCCCCGGCGGCGGAACCTGCGGTTGTGGCTGCGCCTGTTGCAGCCCCGGTTGTGGGGGATGTTGGCCGCGCTGAGCTTTCCCGGATGCGGCAGGCCATTGCCAGCGTTACCGCCGGGAGCAAGCGGGAGGCGCCCCATTTCTATGTGGCGGCCGATATTGATATGACGGCGGCTATGGCCCTGCGGCGGGAGATTAACGATGAGCTGCCCGCTTCAGGGCGGGTGAGCGTCAACGATCTTATCGTCAAGGCGTCGGCTTTGGCTATTGGGAAGCATCCCAAGTTCAACGCCTTTTTCCGCGGCGACTACCTGCAAATAAACCCGTCGGTCAATGTGGGCATCGCCATCGCTTTGGAGTCGGGGTTGATTGTGCCGGGCATACCGCAATGCGAAAGCAAGAGTCTGGCGCAGATTGCGGCGGCCAGCCGTGACCTGATTGACCGGGCCAACAACGGCACGCTGCAAGCCGAGGAATACGTTGGCACGACATACAGCGTCAGCAACTTGGGGATGTTCGATGTTGACAGCTTTACCGCCATTATTTTCCCGCCCCATGCGGCTATCTTGGCGGTGGGGGCGGTGAAGGAGCAGCCGGTGGCCCGCGGGGGGCAGCTTGCCATCGCGGAGATTATGAAGGCCACTCTTTCCGTAGACCACCGCGTTGCCGACGGCGCGGAGGCCGCCCAATTCCTGATGGAGATTAAGCGCCTGCTGGAGCGTCCCATCACTCTGTTGCTTTAGCCCCCGGAGCCGGGCGCTCCGCAACGTTACTCCCGCAACGTCACGTCAAGGAGAATTGCCGTGCCTAACCTGACCGGCGGCCAGGCCGTTGCCGAATCCCTGAAAGCGCAAGGCGTGGATACGGTGTTCGGCATCATCAGCGTACATAATCTGGACTTGTTCGACGCCTTGTTTGAGCGGCAGGATAGCCTGCGGTTTGTCGGGGGGCGGCTGGAGCTGGGGTGCGGCTTTATGGCCGATGGGTACGCCCGGGCCACCGGCAAGCCGGGGGTGCTTATCACCAGCACCGGGCCGGGCGCCGCTGACTCGGTGGGGGCGATGGGCGAAGCCTATTTTTCCGGCTCGCCATTGTTGCAGGTGACTACCAATGTGGAAAGCGACTTTATCGGGCAGGGGCGGAACACTACGCACGAGACCAAAGACCAACTGCGGATGTTTGAGGCGGTGACCGACTGGAACGCTATGATTGGCGAGGTTGAGGCCATTCCCGACCATCTGCTGGAGGCGTTCCGGCGGTTCGGGAACCGGCGGCCCCGGCCTATCGAGCTGGAGCTGCCCACCGACCTTTTGGGGGCCAGCGCGGATGTGGAGATTCTTGGCCCCCGGGACCCGGGGACGCCTCAAGGCGACCCGGCACTGGTGGAGCAGGCGTTGCAGTTGTTGCTGAAGGCCAAACGGCCGGCGATTCTGGTGGGCGAGGAAGTGCAGATGCTGGGCGGAACCGCCGAAATCGTGCAACTGGCTGAAACGCTGGGCGTGCCGGTGGTCACTTCCGACGGGGCCAAGGGGGCGTTCCCTGAAGACCATCCTCTTTCGCTGGGGCAGGTATTGGGCCGCCGCATTTGGGGCGAAAACCCGGTTCAGGAATGGCTGTCAACCTGCGATGCGGTGGTCATTCTGGGTTCCATAATGCCCCATCGCTCTACTTCCGGGGTGCAGCTCAAGTTGCCGGAAAGGGTGGTTCACGTGTTGCTGGACGGCGACGCCATCGGCAAGAATTATGACGCTACAGTGGCAATCGTTGCCAACTCGCAGGCGGTGGCGCGGCAGTGGCTTGAGGCCATCGGCGATAGCGATGTGGGCAAGGGGCAGTCGTACTTGGACGAGGTGGTGTCGGTGCGGGGGGACATTCGCCGGAATTTGCAGGAAACTTGGGGCAATGAGTTGCGGGTTTTTGAGGCGATCCGCGAAGTTGCGCCGCGCGACACTATTTTTTCGCTGGATCCAACGGTTCCTACCAGCCGGGCCAGCCGCTGCCTGCCCATTTACCAGCCGCGCACTTTTATGCACCCGCACGGCTGGGCGGGGCTAGGGTTCGCTTTTCCGGCGGGTTTGGGGGCCAAGGTTGGCAAGCCGGACAGCCCGGTGGTCTGCGTCACCGGGGACGGCGGCTTTCAGTATAACTTTCAGGAACTGGCTACCGCCGCCCAATACGATATTCACCCGGTCATTCTGATGTTCAATGACAACGCTTGGGGCGTTCTGAAAAAATACCAGCAGGACCGTTTCGGCGACCGCCTTTTCGCTACGGACTTGGTGAATCCCGATTTCGTAAAGCTGTTTGAGTCTTATGGGTTTGGGGGATCCCGGGTTTCCACGGTGGGGGAGCTGGCGTTGGCGCTGGAGGCTGCGTTGTCCTGCGGCGAGACGCATTTGGTTGAGGTGGCGATACCGGACGGGTTTGGGGCTTTGGTGTAATGGGTTGACATATCCGCCCTACGGCTTCAGACTCAAGAAAAAGGAGCTAAAGGATGGGAAATGCTAATTTCAAGGACGCTCTGCGAGACTTAATCGAGAAAAATGGTGGCCTAGACCGAGGTAATTTGGATCGGCTATCTGATAAAATCAGAGAGGTCAAACCAGATTTTTCTGCGGCCTACCTGCGAAGGCTACTGTCTGGACATCCTCCTAGACGCGAAGACCGCGAGGCGATTTCGCAGGTTTTGGAACCGGAATCTGAAAGATGGATGTCTATGTACTGGGATGTTGAAGAAGTGGATAAGAGGGAACTAGCTAGATTGGCATCGCAACATACAAAAAGCCCTGTACTTGCCAAAGAGCTCGTTGACGGCCTCTTGGATCGCGTGAGTTATCGCGACAAGAAGTTGTCGGAAAATGATGTTCACAGAATTTTTGAAGAGTTGCACTGGGGAAAGATGCAAGAAGTTGAAATTGACGTATTTCAACTTCAGGGGCAATTTTAACTATGGCACGCACAGAGAAGAATGCCCTACAGCAAGTAGTCGAAACATTTTCATTGGAAGCACTTCCTCGGTCGGTAGATTTGAATGAACTGGCAGTCAAATTTGGCGTATCCTCTGTAGAAGTGGACACCATCTCTTCAGAAGCTATGCTAGTTCCTAGTGCAGACGGCTACAAGATAATCTTGAAAAAATCCGATTCACCTAGCGGTCTCACTAGGCAGAGATTTTCATTTGCCCACGAGCTGGGACATTTACTGCTAAAATCTGTCGGATACAGCGGCAATTCCAGTTCTGGCGCCAAACATCGTGAAAAGCACGGCTATAACGAAGAAGAAAGGCTATGCGATCAGATTGCTGCCGAAATCTTGATGCCCGGCGTCGCATTTACTTCTGATGCCGCAGAGTCTGAATGGTCTTTGAGCAAACTTAGCCATTTGGCTGGAATGTACGGCACTTCCATTCCGGCTACCGCCAGACGGATGATTGGTCTTATACCAGAGCCGTGTGTTATGGGGATATGGAAGCCCGCTGCCTCTGATACAGAAACCCATAGCCTGCAACAATCATTTGGAACACAAAGCAGATATGGAGTGCCCAACGCAACGCGCTTGTCCCGCCTGCGGTTGTGGCTAATAGCTCGAGCCGCAAATAGTCGAAGAGTGGAATCCGGTATTTTGCCACTCCTTGCCCGGAACCGGCCTTCGGCTTCTCCGCCTGATGTTCCCGCTGATGCTTGGGCTTGGGGGAAAGATGAATTTCGCCGAGTTATGGTCTTCTATTATCCTGAAAGGAAACTGACGGATGATATGTTGACTATTGCAAATGCAACTTGGCGGTCGATGTGAGTCAATCAGCGCATACACAGCCAGAATCATCTGGGCATCAAATCTCTTTCTTTCAAGATACTCCCCCGGCGGGGCAAAATCTTAGCGGCAATGCTGTACCCCCGGCCCTTGGCTCCTCCGATACATCTGAGGCCAGTACTCCTTACCCCCGGCAGGTGTATCCGCTGGATGCGCGGCTATATTCGGAGGAGCAGATTGCTGTTGCTTTTGCTATGACGTCGCGGCGGGCTGAGTCTTTTGATGAGATTGCGCGGCAGGTTAGCGAGGAGACGGCGGCCGATTTTCATGAGCGTTGGGTGGTGGGGTACGGGCACGCTTCGGTGGCGGAACACGCCGTGGTTCATTTGGCGGTGGAGAACATTTCCCGCTTGGCCTGCGATGGGCTGGAAGATAACCGTTTGGCTTCCTATACCGAAAAGTCGTCGCGGTATCAGGTGATGCCCGACGATTATTTTCATATTCCTGCTGAGTTGGACGGGTATCCCGGTATGCGGGAGGAATATGAAGGGGCTTGCCGTTATCTTTTTGATGCATACCGGAAGCTGATTGACGGTTGCGTGGAGTATTTGCGGGGCGTCCGTAGGCAGGGGGCGCGGGAGGGCGATTCGGCTTACCGGCTGCGCGTCCGGCGTATTGCTACCGACGGCTGCCGGGCGGTTTTGCCGGCGGCGACTTTGACTAACGTGGGGGTTACGGCCAACGCCCGCACTCTGGAACACGGCATATCGAAGTTGCTGTCGTCGGGGCTGGAGGAGGAGCGGCAGTTGGGGCTGGCGATGAGGGAGCAGGGGCGGGCGGTTACGCCTACGCTAATCAAGTATGCGGAGGAAACGCCGTATCTGGAGCGGCTTCAGCGACGCGGGGGCGGGTTGGCGGATTCGCCGGATTCCGTTGATGGGCCGTCGCCGGTTGAGGTGCGGCTGGTTCATTGGGACGGGCAGGCGGAGGAAAAGCTGGCGGCGGCGTTGCTGTACGGCGTTTCCGGGCTGGATTATCCGGCGGTCTGGGAGTGGGTGCAGGGGATGACGGGGGCGGAACGGCAAGGCGTTATTGACGATGCTTTGTCCGGTATGGGCCCTTATGACGCGCCGCCGCGTGAATTGGAAGTTGTGGATTATACATTTGAGTTTTTGCTGGATTATGGGGCGTTCCGGGAGTTCCGGCGGCACCGGATGCAGACTTATTTGCCGCAGGCGTTGACGGTGGCGCACGGGGTTCGGACGCCGACGGTGGTTGCGGAGGCGGGGCTGGAGCCGTTGCTGGTTGACGCTGCGGGGGTTGCGGAGCGGGCTTTTCATAGGATATATGAAGTGTCTCCGGCGGTGGCGCAGTATGTGGTTACTCACGCCCATAACCGGCGGGTGGTTTCGAAGCTGAATTTGCGGGAATGTTATCACTTGTTCAAGCTGCGGACTTCGGCGATGGCGCATGAGTCGATCCGCGTTCCTATGCTGGAGGCGCTGGGGTTGGCGCGGGAACGGCATCCGGGGTTGTTCCGGGGGTTGCGGTTGCGGGATTAGGCGGGGGACGTTCCCACCCTTGCCCTTCCCCGGATGGGGGAGGGGGTTTTTTCAGGGGAAGGGTGTCGTCGGCGTGCGGTGAGATTCTTCGCTTTGCTCAGAATGACAGACATTTGCTTAGGGTGATGGGCATTTGCTTGGAATGACAGAGAAAGTTATGGTTGGGACAGGCGGGCGGTGAAGTTGGCTAGGCGGGCGCCTAGGTTTTGGGCTTGGGCTAGGTCGTTGGGGGTGGGGGGGCCGGCGGCGGTGGCGCCGTAGTAGGAGCCGGAGGTTCGCATTCGGTCTGACCAGGGGAGGCCGACAATGAGCATTCCGCAGGCGAGCATCCAGTGGATTAGCTGGCGCAGGGTGGTCTCTAGGCCGGAATGCCGCCCGGTGCCGGTGGTGAAGGCTGCGCCTGGGCGTCCGGCTAGGGCGCGTTCTTCCCACAGGTCGCCTTGGTCGTCCAGCCATTGCTTGAAAGAGCCGGTGATGCCGCTCCAGTTGGGGGAGCCTAGAATCAGCCCGTTGGCGGCCAGCAGGTCGTTGCGGGTTGCTTCGTTGATGGTTTTTAGCGACGGTTTCGCTAGGCTGGATGCTGCCACGCCTTGGGCGGCGGCCTGGGCTATGCTTTCGATGCTGCGGCCTTTGGGGTCATAGAGTATTAGGACTGAATGAGGGGATGGCATTGTTGCGTCCATTGGTTGGGTTAGGGGTCGGAGCAGTCGCGGGTGTAGCCGCAGTTGGGGCAGCGGATTTTGCATTTCCGGGCCACCATTTCGGCGCCGCAGATTTCGCAGCTAAGGTCGTTGGCGGTGGGTTGTTGGCGCATTGGGTTTGCTCCTGTTTTGGATGGAATGAGTATAACAACCGCGCGTGGGGTGGGCCAATGGGCAAGTGTCATTAAAAATTGTTGCGGGGTTTTTTGCGGCGGGGTGCTAGGGCGCACGGCTGTGCGCCCCTACGGGTGCGGTGGGATGCTAGGGCGCATGGTTGCGGGTGGCGTTAAAACGGGGGCGGGATTTTTTGCGGCGGGGTGCTAGGGCGCACGGCTGTGCGCCCCTACGGGTGCGGTGGGATGCTAGGGCGCATGGTTACGGGTGGCGTTGAAAATGGGGGTGGGGTTTTTGTGGCGGGATACTGGGGCGCACGGCTGTGCGCCCCTACTGGTGCGGTGGGTTCTGTTGCATTTGCTGGGTAGCTGGCAAGGAAAGCGCGGCGCTCTACGCCGTGACGTCGCGTTCCAGCTCCCAAATGGCTTTGACCTTCTGTTCCATCCTCAAGGCTTTCTGAAGATTGTCAATCGCATCTGTCACCCAACTGTCAACACTGGCACGTGCTTCCTCTATGGATTGCGGATGGTTCTCCTTGCATTGGGGGTCGCTGCACACGCAATAAAAGTAAATGGTGAAATCGCCCGGCGCGGATTGCTTCCTTTCGTAATCCCACCCGGCAATAAACGGATCCCCGAGGTAGCCCCCCGTCTTAACCCATTCCCTGATGTCAACGCTTTCAGCCATAGCGTCCCATTCCTCGCCAATCACGCCTTGATTCCCTAACAGGATGTAGGAGTTAATTTTCGCCCAATGCCAGATTTGCTTTTTCTCGAAAGCCACCGGGCAATTGATGAGTAGCCTGTTCCCGTACTCAGGGACATTGATTTCCGCCTCGTTAGGCCAGAATTTCGTCATTGCTATATCCCTCCAGCATTATTGACTTTCACCGCGGCCACGTCTTCCCAATCCTTGAATGGCAATTCCGCCCCGGCCGCTTCCGCCGGCCGCTTTCCCTTCAGGCTTTCGTGGGGGCGGAAATAATTGTAGTGGAGTACCAGCCCGTCAATGTAGGATTGCCCGGTTTCCCGCTTTTTCAATGCCCGTAGCGTCTTATCCCGGTCTCGCAGTGTGCCTTGCAGTCGCTCGCTCAGATTGTTGTTGATTTCCGCCCGTATGCCCTTGCTCACCACGTGCTTGACCGGGCGGGTTGGAAATGCCCGCGGCAACGCATCCCGGTATGACCGCAACCCATCCGTCTTGACTTGCTGGGGCGGATTTTCCGCCCGTTCCCTTGCCAGACTCAAGGCCGTCGCCGCGGCGCGTGTCGTCCTTACCGGGGATAGATACGCCGCCAGCACAAACCGGCTGTCGCTATCCATCACGTTGAATAACCAGTAATTCTTGCCGCCGACATTGACCACCAGTTCATCGGCAACCCATACGTCTCCGGTGGCAACCTTCATTGGCTTAACGATTTCATCCGCCCTTTCCGTCAATTCCCTAACCCATCGGTAGACTGTTGCCGGGTTGGTTTTCCTGTCAAAGTATTGCCCGATGTTTTCCGCCGTGCGCCTGTAGGATAGGCCGTCAAAGTACATATCTACCGCGGCCCCCTTTTCGTGCGGGGTGGCGTGGGGATGGATGGGCGTCGGCGGATTGACGGGTTTCCCGTTTTCGTCAAGGATGATTACCCGCTTGCCCTTGCCTGAAGTCCGGCAGGTTTCGCAGGCAAGGCCGCTTTTTCGCTTACAGGATGACCCGCACAAATGCCCCATCGCTGGTATGCTATGCCAACTACCCAGCAAATGCAACAGAACCGTGCGGTGGGATGCTAGGGCGTACGGCTACGGGGTGGCGTTAATAACGGGGGAGGGATTTTTTGCGGCGGGGTGCTAGGGCGCACGGCTGTGCGCCCCTACGGGTGGGGTTAAAGGCGGCCCAAGGTGGGATTCTTCGCTTTGCTCAGAATGACAGGTAGGTGGCGGTGGGGGTTAGGGTAGGGGGGTTTCTAGGATTGTGTTGGTTGGGGTGGGGGGGTTGGTTTGGGCTAGGGGGCCTTGGGTTAGTTGGACGGAGTCGAATTGGGTTAGGGGGTTGTTGGGGTTTAGGGCTAGGGTGCCCCAGCCGCGTTCATCTATGTCCATATCGCCGGCCCGGATTTTTTCTGCGCCTTGGGTTAGCCATACTTGATAGGCTGAATCGCTGTTTAGGGGGTCTAGGTTGGATGCCATAATTACGCCGGTTGAGCCGTCGCCGGATAGTACCAGTACGCCCCGGGATGGGCTGTTGGGTTGCATGGGGTTCATTACTAGGGACTGGTTGCCGGGTTGGGCTAGGGTGTTTTGCAGGAACTGGAGGCTGCCTTGCATTTGGGTAACGGTATCCGATGCTTGGGCTAGGCGGGCGGTGGCGGTGGCCTGATTCTGTCCCATTGCTTGGCGTAGCTGGACGTTTTCCGCTTCCATTTCGGTCATTTGGCCCGACATCTGGATGTTGAGGGTGATTACGAAGGCGACTAGGGCGATGGCGGCGACGGCGGTTACGGGCATCAGCAGGCGCCCCCAACGGCTGCCTAGGGCCGAGTAGATACCGTTCCAGCTTGGCGGGCGGCGGCGATTGGATACCGATACCCTTTGCGGGGGCGGCGGCGTTTCGCCGGGGGGCAGCAGTTCTATGGAGGCCAGCAGACGGGTTCGCACTCGCTCCGGCGGCGCGTGGGCTGGGGCGGTGTAGGCTAGGGCGGCGGCGGTTTGGAGGTGGCCGTCAATGACCGCGGCGCACTGCTGGCAGTCCTCGAGGTGGTCGAGGACGGTCTGCTCTTCGTCCGGCTCTAGGGCGTCTAGGGCGAAGGGTTCGAGCAGGTCGGCGGGGTGGGTGGCGTTATTCGTCGTCATCTTCTTGTAGCGCAGTTCGCAGTTTTTGCGTTGGCGGAGGGTTCGAGCAGGTCGGCGGGATGGGTGGCGTTATTCGTCGTCATCTTCCTGTAGCGCGGTTCGCAGTTTTTGCGTTGGCGGAGGGTTCGAGTAGGTTGGGGGGATGGGTGGCGTTATTCGTCGTCATTTTCCTGTAGCGCGGTTCGGAGTTTTTGCGTTGGCGGAGGGTTCGAGCAGGTTGGCGGGGTGGGTGGCGTTATTCGTCGTCATCTTCTTGTAGCGCGGTTCTTAGTTTTTGCATTGCTAGGCGGACTCTGGTTTTTACGGTTCCTAGGGGTTGGGAGAGTCTTTCGGCCATTTCGGATTGGGAGTAGCCCTCGAAGTAGGCCAGCTCGATGACTTCGCGCTGGTTGTCGGGTAGGGTTTCTAGGGCGCGGATTATGCGCTCCCGCTCTAGGTTTTGGGATACTTGGGACTCTACTGAGGGGTCGCCGGAGGGCAGCCTTTCTAGGGTGTCGTAGCCTTCCGGGTCGGTTAGGGTGTCGGCGCGGCGGCGGGAGCGGATGACGTCCACTACGCGGTGGTGGGCGACGCTCATTATCCAGGAGCGGGGGTTGCCCCGGCTGGCGTTGAAACTTTCGGCCTTTAGCCAGATGTTCAGGAAAACGTCTTGGGTCACTTCTTCGGCTAGGGGGGGTTGTTTTAGCATACGCAGGGACAGGGAATAAACGGGGGTCATATATCGGGTGTACAGGGTGTTGAGGGCGTCTTTGTCTTTGGCGGCGATGCGCTCCAGTAGCTGATTATCGTCGGGTTCACCGGGCGCGGGCGGTTCACCGGGCGCAGGTGGTTCGCCGGGCGCGGGCGTTGGGCCGGTTGGAGGTAGGGGGCGCTGGGCCGCCAATTCATCGTCCATATCAGTATACGTCGGTTATGCCGTACCGGATTCAGGGCGGGCGTCAGTTGAGCCGGTTCAGGGTGATGCGGATGGATTGGGCCCAATTCTTGACTTGGGGGGCGTCGGGGGCGTGGGGGGATTCCCGCAGGTAGGTTTCTAGGCTGCGGAGGGCGGCGCGGTATTGTTGTAGGTGATATTGGGTTTCGGCTAGGTCTTTGTGCAGGGGCGTTGCTTGGGGGTTTACCATAATCATACGCTGGATGACGGCTGCGGTTTTTTCCGGGGGGCCGGAACGCTCGTAGACGACTTTCAGGTTGTTAAGCAGGCGGAATAGAAATTCGTATTTGGTGCAGGGGGCTAGGTAGGCGTCGCTCCAGGTCATACGGTGGCCGAACAGTCCCTCGGCTAGGCGGCGGCAGTCGGCGGCGGTTAGGGCTGCGCCGCGGTTGAAAGGGTCGAAATATATTTCCGCGTTGTCCAGTCCAACCAGGAAATGGCCGGGCATAGCTACTCCGCGGCAATGGAGGCCGAGGCGCCGGGTTACTTCTAGGAAGAGGAGCGACAGGGTGATGGGTATGCCGGTGTGGGTGTCCAGCACGCGGTTGAAATAGCTGTTGTCGGGGTTGTAGTAGTCGGCGGCGTTTCCTTGAAAGCCTAATTCTTGGAAAAGGTAGCGGGCGGTTAGATGGGCCAGCTCTGCGGGCGGCAGTTCTTGGGGGGCTTGCTGGCGGACGGCTTGGGCTAATGCGTCTAGGCGGCGCAGGTGCTCGGCTATGTCCAGATTGGGGTATTCCTCTCCGGCTACCAGCAGGGCGGCGCGGCCTAAGTCTAGGTCTTCCTCGGGGCGGGCTATTAGGCGGGCGAACTCCTGGCGGAAGCCGTCGGCGTTGGGGGGGCCGCTTTCGGGATCGGTCATTGGGTTATCCTCGTTTTGGTTGGCTGTCATTCTGGGCGCAAGGGAAGGATCCTGGCTTGGGCGGTGAGACCCTTCGCTTTGCTCAGGGTGACAGGGTGTTGCTTAGGGTTGGATGGTCAAGCTGTCGAAGACTGGCTCTAGGTTGGGTAGGTTGTCTAGGGAGTATAGGGTTTCTAGGGCTTGGTTGCACTGGTTGTTGGTTAGGTGGGTGCCGGCGAAGTTGCGGAATTTGGATTCTACTTCGGGGTCGGTCATTGGGTTGCGGCGGTGGCCGCGGGGCCAGGCGGTGTGGGCGGTGTGGGCGGTGCCGTCGCGGGCGGTTAGGGTGATGCGGCAATTATATTCGCCGGGGTAGCGGGCGGTGAAGTCGGGTTCCTCGGCTAGGGTCATACGGGACATAATGTTTAGCAGGGCGGGGCTGGTGATGCGCTCGTAGGTGAAGCTGGCCGGGTTTACCGGGCCGTGCCGTAGGGCGGAGGCGACCAGCCAGGGGATGCTGTGGTCGGCGGTTTCGCGGGTTTTGGGGGCCCATTTTTCCGGCTCGCTGGATGCGGTGCTGGCGGCTACTTGGTAGGTGTCTATGTGGATGGAGCGGATGTCGTCGGCGGGGATTTTTTCCCGCAGTTGGAGGGCTAGGCCGATGGGGGCCTGGGTGTGAATCTGGGAGGGGTAGGCTTTGAAAATGGTGCGGGTGATGCGAAAGGGGTCGTCGTTGTTGCGGGCGCGGTTTAGGGGGAAGTCGGGGATTTGGACGGGGCGGCCTACGGCCTGTTCCCACAGGCCGCGGCGTCCCTCGAAGGGTTCGGCGGGGCCGGTCATTCCGCGGGCGGCCAGCAGGGCGGCGAAAACCGCGGAGCGGGAGGCGCTGGCGGCGGCGCAACCTTTCCACATTGAGAGTTCGCCGGTGCGGGTGACGCCGAGGGGGAGGTGGGGGGAAAGGGCCAGGGAGATGGCGTTGCCGGTCTGTTCTTGGTTCAGGCCCATCACCCGGGCCGCGCCGCAGGCTGCGCCGATGACGCTGAAAATTCCTTGATCCCAGCCCAAATCTCCGGCGACTACTTGGTCGGACAGACGGCAAAAGACTTCGTAGGCTAGGGCGATGGCGGTGATTACCGCGGGGCCGTCGCTTTGCAGGGGGGCGGCTAGGGCCAGGACGGCGGGGATCATATCGCTGGGGTGGCCGCCGCCGGGCGAGAAGTAGGAGTCGTTGCAGTCTAGGTAGCGGACGGCGACGCCGTTGGCGAAAGCGGCTAGGTCGGGCGTGGTGCTGTGGGGCGTTCCCAGCAGGGGCGAGGGCGTATTGCCGTGGACGCCATCGGCTAGGCTGCGGGCGATCTGCGCGGGTTCGGAATCGTAGCCGCCGATAGCGCAACCCATTGTGTCAACTAGGGTGCGCTTTACCTGCTCCACTACGGTTGGGCCGAGTTCGTCATAGGTTAGGGCGCAGGCGTAGGCGCTTAGCATTTCGGTTGTGCGATCCATTGGTTTTCTCTCTTGTTGGATTGTTAAACGCAGAGGACGCGGAGGATTCGCAGAGGGCGCAGAAGTTATCGGATAATCATAAATTCTTTGCGCTCTCTGCGTGCTTGGCGTTGAAAATTTGGGGTTAGCGCAGGACGGCTTCGGCCATGCGCTCCAGTTGCTTGCCCATTTCGTAGTCGTTGGCGACGTGGTCGGGGCGTACTACTACGCGGTCGGCGCCGGCGTTTAGGTAGGATTGGACGGTGGGGCCGTCGGCGGGCTGGCCGTAGACGCTGATGGTGATGGATTTGGGGTCGCGGCCTACTTCGGCGGCCATTGCGTCGAGGCGGCGGCGGCTGTCTTCGACTTCGGCGGGGGTGACGCGGTTGGGGAGCCAGCCGTCGGCGTGGGAGACGATGCGGCGTAGGACGTTGCGGGCCATTCCGCCGATGATGATGGGTGGGTGGGGCTGCTGGGCGGGCTTGGGGTAGGATTTTACGGGGGGGAAGTTGTAATAGTGGCCGTGGTATTCGGCTTCGTCTTTAGTCCAGAGTTCTTTCATTACTTCGAGGGCTTCGCGGGTTTGGGTCCAGCGATGGTCGAAATCGCCGCCGAAGATTTCGGTTTCCTCGCGGAGCCAGCCGGTGCCGATGCCGAAGAGGAAGCGGCCGCCGCTGAAGCGGTCGAGGGTGGCGATTTCTTTCGCCAGGAGGAGGGGGTTGCGCTCGGGAACGAGGGTGATGCCGGTGCCGAGCTTGATGCGGGATGTGGCGCCGGAGGCGCGGGCGAGGGCGATGTAGGGGTCGGTGAAGTGGGAGTAAGTCCAGGGGATTTCGCCGCCGGTGGCGGGGAAGGGGCTGTTGCTTTGCACGGGGACGGCGGGATGTTCGGCGTACCAGATGGACTCGAAGCCGAGTTCTTCGGCTTTTTGGGCCATAAAGGCGGGGTCGATGGTGTAGGCGGGCAGTGGGGTGGAGACTCCGACGGTCATTTTGGTTTACCTCCTGGCGGCGTATGCCATTACGTTTTGGGGTACGGGGAGCAGGTAGGGCAGCAGCAGCGCGGCGGCCCCGGTGAGTTGGACGGAAACGGGATGCCCCTGGCCGTCGCAGGTTACGGTTAGGTTGTCGGCGATGGGGTGGGACGCGGCCGGGGTTTTGGCGTTGAACAGGCGCAGGATGTCGCGCTCCCGGTCATAGGATACTTGAGGCATCCACTGCGTAGGGGGCCAGGCGTTGCCGAATTCGTCGGGCAACAGGTGGGGCAACAGCGTTTCCGCGCCGTCCAGCAGTTCGATGGCGGACGGCCCGATATCTATGCGGCGGCCGGTATCGTCCCGCTTGAGGCAGAAGACTGCTAGGTTGTCGGCGATGGTGCGGGCGCCGTTGGCCCCTCGGCCATCGGAGAGATACAGGGTGTTGGAGAGGTAGGATACTCTCAATTGCGGTTTTTTCATATCGCTCTTATTTTCCGAGGAAATTGCGAAATTTCCGGCTGGCACCCTGAGAGAAGGGAAGGGTCTCACTGGCTAGGGCGGGATTCTTCGCTTTGCTCAGAATGACAGATAATCAGCTAAAATTCCCCGGACTTGCAATTGCTGCCGGAGGTAGTCCATGCTGCGGTTGCCTTTGATGGCGTTGCAGGTGTGGCACATTAGTTGCAGGTTGCTTATGACGTGCTGGCCGCCTCTGGATAGGGGGGTGATGTGGTCTATGGTTAGGACGTGCAGGGGGAGTTCGTGTTCGCAGCCGACGCAGCGTTTTTTTTGGGTGGCGTACATGAGTTCTTTTTCGGATCGGGGGTTGGCGGGAAAGTCCGGTTTTAGGTCGGTGCGCTGGCTTGGGGCGGTTAGAATCAGCGGGCTCCAGTCTTCCCAAGATTTGCTGTCGTCTTCGGCCATAGGTATTTGCAGTTCCCGTTTGGCGCGGTCTTTCAGGACTTCGGCGGCTTGGGGGGCGATGTCTATGCCGATCCATTGCCTTGCCAGCTTTTCGGCGGCGATGCAGGCGGTGGCGCAGCCGCAGAAGGGGTCTAGAATCAGGTCGCCCGGGTTGGATGACGCTTTGATGATACGCTCCAGCAGAGCCAGCGGTTTTTGGGTGCGCCATCCGGTATATTCGCCGCCTTTGGTGGAATAGTTGGTGAATCCCAAGGGTTCGACGAACAGGTTTTGGGGCGGATTTCCGGCGTCGGCGTCGGCATACCGCTTTAGGCCCGGCCATACTCCTTTTGTGGGGTGATGTATTAGTCCGGCTTGGTCTAGAGCGTCCAGACGTTGATGTATGCCTTTAATTTCCCGATAGCCGGGGATGAAATTTTGCTCTATGTACTCGGCATACTGGCCGGTTTTTGGGGCTGACCAGTGCCTTCCTCTTGCGGTTACGTTGTATTTTTTCCAGGGATGACCGGATTCTCCGTTGGAAGTTCCTGCCCCGGTTAAGTCGGCGCTCCGGTATCGTCCGCGTTCATCTTTGGAGGGATATGCTGTCAGGAGTTCGTCGTCACTCTTTGGGGTAGTGACAAGATTCCAGCAGGGATTGGGGCCTTTGGAGTACAAAAACAGGTGGTCTAGGATGCGCCCGTAGCGGTTGGGGTCGTTGTGGGAAGTGGCCCGTTTCCAGACGATATTGTTGATGTAGTTTCCTGAGCCAAAGAGGGCGTCCATTACTCCTTTGAGGTAGTGGCTGGCCGTATCGTCGCAGTGCAGGTAGATGCTTCCGGTGGTTTTCAGTACGCGGTGCATTTCCAGCAGGCGGATAGCCATAAAGGTGAGGTAGCCGGCCATGCTTTCGCTGTGGGAGAGTTTGGCGCCGTTGATTAGGTGGAACAGGGCGGGGCGGCGGTATTCGATTTCGTCGATCCATTCCTCTTTCATATCGTCGAGAGTCCAGACGTCGTCGAACTCCGCGCCTTTGGCTTCGCTGTCCAGCGGGGCGGCGTAGGATTGGTCGGACTTGAAGGGCGGGTCGAGATAGATCAGGTCAATGCACTCCGAGTTTATGCCTCGGAGGATGTCTAGGTTGTCCCCGGTGAATATGGTGCGGGATGGCACGTTGCAGGCGGTTGGCATCGGTTGGCTATTCCTGATGGGTGGTTGGGTTAGTTTGCTCAGGGTGGCGGGCGGGGGTGTTTGGGTTAGGCGGCTTTTTCTTTTTCCCGGTTTAGCGCGATGTCTAGGAATGGTTTTAGGAGCAGTTGGGCGTTTTCTAGGTCTAGGGCTACTAGGCTGCCGTTTTCGTTGTAGTGGGCGGTCATTCCTTGGGCGGCGGGCTGGCTGGTGTGAATGATTACCGGGTCGTTGGTCTGGATTCTCAGTTTTTGGGTTTCGGGAGTGTAGAATACAAAGACGTCTTCCACGGGATCGCCCGAGTTGGGGCCGGAGTTCAGGAAAATGGAGCTTTTTTTGGTGATGGTGCCGGGTTGGGTTTCGTCGGGATGGCGGGCGGCTTCGATGAGGGGTTCTAGGGCGTTTTCTGCGCCATCCAAGTCTAGGGCCACTAGGCGGTTGCCTTTGTCGTAGTGGGCTACCATATAGTTGGCGGTGGATTCGCTTTCGTGGATTCGCACCAGACTGCCGGCTTGAATGGATAGGTATTTGACTTGGGGAGTGTAGAACACTACAACTTCCGGCAACGGTTCCGTTGGATCCCTAGGGCTTACTATGTATTTCTCCACGGTCTTCCTCCATATCTGTCTGAGAGTTTTCTATTTGCGTAACAAGTGAGCAGTGCGCCAGTGATTTCATCTCCTAAGAACACCACTGCAATCCACTGATTGAATGGTAACACGCGCCCAACAAGAATTGTCCTAACTTCCCCGTCCGGCATAATTGTCTGCCGTCGGTCATACGGGTCATATATGACCTGCATAACCCATTCGGGCCGAATGTCAGGATGCCGTTGATTAGTGGTTTCTCCGTGGATCGGGACTTTGGGCAGTGCCTCGTATTCCCGGCGCAGTTGCAGGATTTCGTTCAGTTCTTCCATACCCGTTACAGAATCACGGACTCCTCGGTGTCTAGGTCGTTGGGGGGTTGTTGGCCGGTGAAGTTTTGCCACCAGTTGGCGAAGGGTTGGGGGCCGTATTTGGTGCGGAGGCGGGCTAGGTGGATGCGGGCCTGGGCGATTACGGGGAGGTTGTGGGTTGCGGCGAGTTGGTAGGTGCGGGCGGCCCAGGAGAGGGCGGCGTCTAGGTCGTCGCGGTCTTCGGCGGCCATTCCTAGCTGGCCGTAGGTGCGGGCGGTGCGGGGGGTGTCTTGGATTTCCTCGAAAATTTCGCGGGCGCGGTGATACCAATGTTCGGCGTCGTCCAGCTTTTTTTGCTCGTGGAACAGGACGCCGAGTTGGCGGCATTCGTCGCCTGCGCTGCGCCAGTCGCCCAGCTTTTCGTATTTTTCTAGGGCCAGGGTGTACCAGTGTTCGGCGTCTTCGGGGAACATTTGGCGGCCCTGCTCCAGCAGGCCGAGGTAGTGAAATTCTAGGGCCATCTGGGTTTCGTTGCCCATACGGTCGCTGAGGGTTAGGGATTGCTTGTACCAGTTTTCGGCGTCGTCGAACTGATATTGGGCGTGGGCTACGGTGCCTAGGGCGTGGTAGATCAATACTGAGGTTTCTTCGTCGCGGGCTTCCTCCAGGATTTCGCGGGCGCGGTGATACCAGCTTTCCGCTTCCTGATACTCGAAACGGAATTGGGCGCAGAGGCCGAGGGAGCGGTAGTCTTTGACCATTTCCTCGACGTCTTCCAGCCTTTGGTGGATGTCCAGGGATTTGGAGAACCAGTCGCGGGCTTCGGTGTAGCGGCGCTGGTACTGGCGCAGCAGTCCCATACTATAGTAGTCGTCGGCGACCGGGGCGCGGTCTTCGCCGTTTTCGATGATTGCTAGGGAGCGGGTGAACCATTCCTCGGCTTGGTCGAGCTGCCAGCGTTTCAGGGCGACTTCGCCGGTCTGGTGGTAGACGGCGGCGGCGCGGGGGTCGGCGTCGGCGTCGGCGTTGGGCTGGGCGGCGAAGTAGTCGAGGAGTTGGCGGTTCATAGCGTCGGCGCGTTCCAGTTCGCCGGTTTCGATGCACTCTAGGGCTTCGGTTCCGAGGAGGTAGAGCCATAACTCGATGGCGCCGTTGGCCTGGGCGGCGGCGGCGGTGGTTCCGGCGGACTCCAGCAGTTGGCGGCGCAGGCGGCGCAGTTCGGGGTAGCGTTTTTGCATCCGGTATACTTGGGCCAGGGGCTGGGTCAGGAGTTGGGCGTTGTCCCACTGGCGGGTTTCTAGGGACAGGGCTAGGGCCTGGGTGAGGTTGCCTTCCTCGGCTAGGATGGCGGTGGTGCCGGAGTCTTGGTTTTCGTAAAGGGTTTCCATAAAGTAGTCGGCGGTGTCGGCGTAGACGCGGACGAATTCGGCTTCGAGTTGGGCGACGCGGGCCGGGGGGAGTTGGCGGTAGAGGGCGCGGCCATAGAACCAGGACATTGCGGGGTGAATCTGGTAGACGCTGGGGGTGATGGGTTCGAGGAAGCCGTCGTCGCGGGCGGAGCGCAGGAGGGTGCGGCAGGCGCCCCAGCCCATTTGCTCGCCCATCACCGAGCGGTAGACGTTTTCTTGGGTGATGTGGGTAAGGATGTCCATCATCACGCGGCTGCGGAACAGGGAGAGGAAGGGCAGATGGGTGCGGCTGCGGCGGGGCATCCGGGAAAAGGCGTGGTCAAGCAGGGCGGTCAGGTAGACGGGGCGGCCATCCTCGCCGGGGGCGGGCTGGTGGTTTTCGATGGCCCGGCGCAGTTCGGCGAGCAGCACCGAGGCCGGAATTTCTTTGAGTAGCGGAATCGCTACTTCCATTGCTAGGGGGTGGCCTTCCAGCAAGTCCAGCAGCTCTAGAAATTCGGGGCCTAGGCGGGCGGCGTCAATGTTGCTTTCCTCGATAAGGCGGGTGGCGAATTCTAGGCGGTCTTGGCTGGCGAGGCCGGGCAGGGTATAGCTGCCGTGGGGGGTGGACAGCCAGGGTTCGGGGTTGCGGCGGCTTACCAGCAGGACGCCGCCCTTGCCCCTTTGGCTCTCTGTTTCGCTCTCCGGGGGGGAACCGGCGGTTGGGGCGGATAGTTCGGCTAGGAATTGGTCTAGTTCGGCCAGCTCGCTGTCGTCGAGCAGCCCGGTTCCGGGGGTGGGGAAGCCTGCTAGGTTTTCTACGCCATCCCATACCAGCAGGGTTTGGTGTTCCCGCAGGTAGTCCAGCAGCCAGCGGCGGCGGGCGGGGGCAGGCAGGTCGCCGAATTCTAGGCCGGCGAGGGCGGCGCCGGTTTCGTGAAGTGCTTTGTCCAGCCCGGCGCCTACGTCGAAGGTGGTGTGAAAGACGCCGCTGGGCCGGTTGCCGCTTTTTTCCAGCCAGGCGGCCAAGCCTAGGGCGGTTTCCGATTTGCCGACGCCTACCGGGCCGGTTAGCAGCACTACGGGGTTGGCGTCGAGGGCCTGCTCCAGATCCAGGATTTCGCGGCGGCGGCCAATCAGCCCGTAGGGGCCGCCCCGGGGGAGCTGGCGGGGCGGGGCTTCGGGGGTGGCGGGCAACATTCCGGGGATGACGCGCTCGGGCTCCTCGGCTTTGACGGCGGCGGGGGTGTAGCGGGCGGATTGGTAGACTAGGGGGGTTATCCAGTCCCAAGACGGCATTGGCCCGGCGGCGGAGGGGCGGCGGGGATGCTCCATCAGGGCGCGGCGGGCGGCGGATACGGCGGCGGCGGCGCCGGCCCCGCGGGCTATGGCGGCGTAGAAGGCGTCGGCGAACAGCTTGCGCCCCGAACCGCCTAGGGGGATGGGGAGGAGGGTCACTTCGGGGGGGCCGGACGTAGCCAGCTCTTGGCCGGCTACGTATGAGTAGTCAATGGCGGAGCAGGTTAGCAGCACGGCGGGGATTCCGGCGGCCGCGACGGCTTGGGACAGGCGGTCAATGGGGACGTGGGGGCCGATGCCGCGGAGTGCGGTGCCTTCGTTGCTGATTTCTAGGCCGTCCAAGTGGAGCAGGTGGTAGTGGCCGGGGCGCTCTGCTAGGTGGGCTTCTAGGGCTTCGACGGAGGCCGGGCGCAGGCAGTCTAGGGTGACTTCGACGTCTAGGGATTCCATTGCGCTCAAGGCTTCGGTGGCGATGCCTTGGGCGGCGGGGGGACATAACATAAGGACGTTGAATTGGGTTTCGCTGAGGGATGGGCCGGAAAACTGCGGGAGTTGGTCGGCGGGGGCGGGATGGCGGGTGATGGATTCGGCGCGGGCGGCTAGGTAGCCGACTTGGGGGTCGTTGATGAGTTCCCAAGGGAGGGAAAGGAACTCGGGGCGGGCGGAAATGATGGACAGGCGGAAGGGGCGGGTTTCAGGGGGGTTGAGGCGGGCCAGAATATCGGCGGCTTGGGTGGTGGCCCGGAAAACGGTTTCCAGCATCAGCCGGCCGAGGTTGCGCAGGCCGGCTTCGGCGGCCTCGGCCCGGGGGCGCGATTCGCCGAAGGGCTCCGACGGGTAGCTGGTGAACAGCCAGGCTAGTTCTAGGAGTTCCTCGTCGGTTAGGGGAAAGGGGAAGGAGACGGGCGGCGCGGATGCGCGGCTGCCGGAGTCGTCTACTATAGAAAGCTGAAGCCGGCCGCTTTCGGGCAAGTCCAGGATTTCCAGCGTATCGGCCAAGGGTTCCTCCATGACGCGGGGCGGGCGGATGGGGCTAGGCGCGGCGGTGGTGAGGGGTTGATGCCCGCTTGTGCGGTGTGGTGCTTATACTATCATTGCCCGGATACCCCGTCCAACGGAGGGGGTGAGGTTGCGAAATTCGGCTTTGTCGCTCTGAGCTAAGGGAAGGGTCTCGGCGCCCCAAGGTGGGATTCTTCGCTTTGCTCAGAATGACAGATAGCTTGCTCAGAATGGCAGGGGATTGCTCAGAATGGCAGGGGATTGCTCAGAATGACAGGGGATTGCTTGGAGTGACGGATAGCTTGCTCAGAATGACAGGGCTTTGCTCGGAGTGACGGATAGCTTGCTCAGAATGACGGGGCTTTGAAGGGGCGGGGGCTATTGGGCGGTGAAGCCGCCGTCTACGGCCATGGCTAGGCCGGTTACTAGTGAGGCGGCGGGGGAGCATAGCCAGGTTACGGATTCGGCTATTTCCTCGGGGGTGCCTAGGCGTCCGATGGGTTGGCGGATGGGGATGGTGGCTTCGTAGTCGGCTTCGCGGCCCCCGATTAGGCGGCTCATCATAGGGGTGTCTATGATGCCGGGGCAGACGGCGTTGATTCGGATGCCGTCTTGGGCGTATTCGAGGGCGGCGGCTTTGGTTAGGCCGACTACGGCGTGCTTGCTGGCGACGTAGGCCGATAGGCGGCGGGAGCCGACCAGTCCGGCGGCGGAGGCGGTGTTGACGATGGCCCCGCCGCCCTGCTGAATCATCTGGGGTATTTCGTGCTTTAGGCAGAGCCAGACGCCTTTGACGTTTACATCGATCAGCCGATCCCACTGATCTTCGGGGTATTCGTGGAGGCGGCCGGCCATAAAGCCTTCGATGCCTGCGTTGTTGTAGGCGCAGTCGAGCTTTCCGTAGGCTGCCACTGTTTGGGCTATGAGGGCGGCTACGTCGTTGGGGCGGGAGACGTCGGCTAGGATGACCGTTCCGTCGCCGCCCATTGCTTTGATGTCGCTCAGGGTTTCCTCGGCGCCGTCGGCGTTTATGTCGGAAACGACCACGGTGGCGCCCTCGCGGGCCATTACTAGGGAGGTGGCGCGGCCGATGCCGGAGGCGGCGCCGGTGACTAGGGAGATTTTGCCTTGCAGCAGACCTGGCATTGGTTTGACTCCTTTGGGCTTGTTTTGCGGGGCTATGCTTGCTGAAAAATCTGGGATAGGGGCAGATCCAGCCCCGGGAGGGTTGTTGACTGGATAGTTTCGCCGGGGCCGTGGATTCGTAGCCGTTGCCATTCTCCGTTTTGCAGTTGCAAGACCTCTACGGTTTGGGCTTGGGGGGAGACTAGCCAGCATTCTAGGACGCCGATTTGGGCGTAGTCGGACAGCTTGCCCTTGATTTCGGCCCGGGTGTTGCCGGGGGAAAGGATTTCTACTACTAGGTCGGGGGCGCCGTGAATCCGGTCGTCTTGGACGATGTTGGCTCTTTGGTTGCTTATGAACAGCAGGTCGGGCTGGCGGGTGCGCAGGGGGTCGCGTTGTATGATGATGTCTAGGGGGGCGTACAGTACTTCGCCCAACCCGCGCTCGCTGACGAATTGGTGGACAGGCAGGTAGATTTTGGCGGAGGTTCGCTGATGGTAGATGTTGGGCGCGGCGGACATAATCACTTCGCCGTCCACGATGTCGAAGCGCAACATTGTTTCAGGCTCGTTGAGGTATTCTTGATAGGTGAGTTTGGTTCCGGTTTGCAGGGTGGTCATTGGGGCGGCTCCTGCGGGCTAGGTTTCGCCGGCGCGGCGGGCGTCGGCTCGCCAGTCGTCGGGGCTGGGTTCGCGGTCTATGGCGACGTCCACCACTGCCGGGAGGCCGGAGGCTTGGGCTTGGCGTAGGGCGTCGGGGAGGTCGCGGGAGTCATCGACGTGGATGCCGAAGGCGCCGAAACCGCGGGCTATGGCGGCGTTGTCGGTGGGGTAGAACTCGGAGGCTATTTCTTGGCCGCGGGGCTGGTGGTCCAGCACCATACCTAGGGCGTTGTCGTTGAAAACCACGCAGGTGATGGGGAGGTCGTACTGCATGGCGGTGGAGAGGGCGTTTACGGTCATCATATAGCCGCCGTCGCCGGTGACGGCGGTGACCGGGCGGTCGGGGTAGGCGAGCTTTAGGGCGACTGCGGCGGGCAGGGCCCAGCCCATTCCGGCGGTGCCGCCGGGGCAAAAGAAAGTGGCGGCTTCCCGGGCCTGGTAAAGGTGGGCCATCCAGGTGCGGTTGTTGCCGGCGTCTAGGGCAAAGACGGTGGAGGGCGCGGAGTTGGAGTTGAGCAGCGAAACTAGGCGCTGCGGGGTGACGGGCGAGCTGTCGCGGTGCATTTCGGGGTCGTCGTAGAAAGCTAGGGCGTCTTTGCGGGCGGGCATTGAGGCCGTCCACTCGTTGCGCTGGGCGGCGTTGGCTTGGGCGGCTTCTTGGGAGGCGGCCACCAGTTGGTTGAGGATGCGGCCGGCGTCGCCTACTAGGCCCAGCTCTACGGGGAAACTCCAGCCGGCGTTGCGCTCGTCAATGTCAATCTGGATTACCCTTTGTCGGCGGGGGTCGAAAATGTCGGGGCGTTCCCGGACGGTTTCTTGGGAGCGGAGCAGGGCGCCGACTACGATAACGGTGTCGGCTTCGCCGACGACGCGGTTGGCGACGGCCTGGCCGTAGGTGCCGACCATACCGACGGAGAGGGGGTGGGTTTCGGCGATGGCGCTCTTTCCTTTATAGCTGGTGGCGACGGGCATACCCCAGAGTTCGGCGAGTTGTTGCAATTGGGCGTGGGCTCCGGCTACGTGCACTCCGTTGCCGGCGACCAGCACCGGGCGGCGGGACTGGGAGAGTATTTCCACCACCCGCTGCACGTCGGCGGGGGAGCTTTCGGGCTTGGCGGTGTTGAGGAAACCGGCGGCGTTGTGGATGAAGGGCGGGGATTCTAGGTCTACTTGGCCGCCGATGGCCGCGGAGCGCATCACTACCGAGGAGGGGCCGGGGCGTCCGCTGATGGCGTGCTTGATCGCCATTTGGGTTGCCAGCACGGCTTCCTTGGGGCTGGCGGCTAGGGCGGTGTATTTGCTCATTGACTTGAATATGTTGGGCAGGTCAATGCTGCCGTATTCGCCGGCGCCGGACTGGTTGGCGGGGCGCTGGGCGGAACCGCCGTCGGAGGTGTCGGTAAGCACCAGCATAGGGGAGCTGCTGAGCATGGCTTCCATAATGCCGAAGGAGGCGTTGGAGCCGATGAACAGCCCTTGCCCCATAACGACGGCTGGTTTGCCGGTGGCGCGTCCGTAGGCGTCGGCCATAATGGCGGCGGCCTGCTCGTGGCGGACTAGGATGGTTTTGATGCGGTCTTCGCGCCCGTAGAGCAGTTGGAAAATCTGGCCGGTGCCGCCGCCGGGTATGCCGAAGACGTATTCGACGCCGGCTTCTTCAAGGGTCTGGACGATCATTTCGCTGGCTGTGGGCATTGCGCCTCCCGGTGGTTATTCCTTATATACGCATATTATAAGGAAGGCTTGGGATTGGGGGGATTGTCTGGGTCGGGATTTTTCGTATCCAGTGAATTTTGGTTTGGGTGGTTGCGCCTGGGATACGGATGCTTTGCGGTTGGGATGATACCCTTGCCTTATAAGGCGGTCAAGGAAAGAGAAAATTGCGAAATCCCCCTTTGGCACCCTGAGCGTAAGGGAAGGGTCTCACCGCCCAAGGCGAGATTCTTCGCTTTGCTCAGAATGACAGAGCTTTGCTCAGAATGACAGAGCTTTGCTGAGAGTGGCAGATAGATTTGCTCAGGATGGCGGATAGCTTGGTCATAATGACGGATATCGGAAGTAATTTCGCAATTTTCTCAAGGAAAGGGGCTTGGGGGATGCTTGGGGGGTTCTGGAGTTGGGGTTGTTCTTGACCGGGAATCGGGGCGGGCGTATTATCAGCGCTGTTCTTGGTGGACATAATCGGTATGGCGGGAGAAGGGTTATGCGAGGGGGCGACGCGGTTATTCGCGCTCTGGAGAAAGAGGGGGTTCGATATATTTCCGGTTTTGCCGGGGGCGGGGAGGCGCCGCTGTGGCCGGCGCTGCGGGCTTCGCCGACGATTCAGGTGTTTTCGGCCCGGCATGAGCGTATGGGGGTGGAAATCGCCGACGGCTACGCTCGGGCTACCGGGCAGGTGGGGGTGGCGCTGACCGGCACCGGGCCGGGGGCGACTAACACGCTTACCGGCATCGCCGGGGCCTATGCCGACAATATCCCGGTGTTGCTGCTGATGGGGCAGCATCCTTTGGGCAGTATGGGCCGGGAGATTCAGCAGGAAGTGCCGTCGAGCATTTTTGACAATTTCGTTAAGTGGAAAGGCACGATGTCGCGGGTTGAGGACATACCGGCGATAATGCGCCGGGCCTTTACCAACCTGCGCTCCGGGTCGCCGGGGCCGGTGGTGCTGGAAATGCCGCAGGATGTGTTGCTGTCGGAGGCGCCGGACGAAATACTGAACTACGAACCCGTCGGGCCGGGGCGTCGGGCCGCGCCGGACGCAGGGGATATTGAGCGGGCCGCCGATATACTGCTGAATGCCCGGCTTCCTATAATGAACGTGGGCGGCGGGGTGCTGGCGGCGGAGGCTTGGGACGAGGCGATGGAGCTGGCGGAGCTGCTGGCGATGCCGGTCGCCAGCACGCTGGTGGGCAAGGGCGCGTTCCCGGAAAATCACCCCCTTTCTTTGGGCGGCGGCGTGTATCCGCGCAGCAAGTATGCCTCGGGCGCGGCGCTGATTATGAACCGCAAGGCGGACGCGGTGCTGGCGGTGGGCAATTCCTTTCGCTTGCCCAACGCCACCGACGGGCGGCCTATTCCGGCAGGGGTGAGTCTGATTCACATAAACGCCGACTCCGGCGACCTGAACAAGATATACCAGGCCGACGTTCCTATTCTGGCCGACGCCAAGCTGGCGCTGCGCGGGCTGATTGACGCGGTGCGCGAGCGGATGGGGCCGGGCGGCCCGCCATCGGCGGCGAACCGGGAGGAAATCGTAGCCGAGATAGGGGAGGCGCGGGCCAAGTGGCTGGGGGAGTGGGAATCCACCTTTAACGACGACTCGGTTCCCACCAACGGCTATCGGGTGGTTCAGGAACTGCTGAAACTGGTGGATACCGACCGGACTATCGCGTTGCATGACGCGGGCGGCAGCCGGGGCTATCTTTCGCCTTTCTGGCCCGCGACTAGGCCGCGCAACTATATCGGGATGGGCGGTATGGCGGCTATGGGGTGGTCTATGGCGGCGGCGATTGGGGTCAAGCTGGGGCGGCCGGATCATCTGGTGTTCAATGTGCTGGGGGACGCTTCTTTTGGGATGGTGGGGATGGAGCTGGAGACGGCGGTTCGGATGGGGCTGCCGACGCTGACGGTGGTGCTGAACAACGGCGGCACCGGCGGCGGGCTGATGGCGATGGCCCGGGACAACGCGGCGCCGCCGACTATGGCCGAACTGGGCGGCAACTTTTCGCTGGTGGCGCAGGGATTGGGGGCCCACGCCGAGCGGGTGGAGCATCCGGCGGAACTGCCGGACGCCTTCCGCCGGGCGATCGCGGCCACCGAGAACGGGCAGGCCGCGCTGGTGGAGGTCACCATCCGCCCCTTGCCTACCCCGGAAACCCGCGAGGACTGGACGCTGTAAGGGACGGAGTTGAAACGCCGAGGGCGCAGAGAACGCCGAGAATCGTTAGGAAAATCTTGGCGTTCTTGGCGTCCTCGGCGTTAAGCAAAAGGAGTTGGGCCGTGAAGAGTATTGAGATTGACCGCGGCAAGCGGCTGAAGGAAGAACCGGAGAAGGGGCATAACCGCTGGCACCCGGACATTTCGCCGGTGCTGGAGGCCGCGCCGGGGGAGGAGGTGTTGCTGGAGACCCGGGACGCATCCGACGGGCAGATGGGCCCGGATGTGACGGTGGCCGACTTTGACCGCTTCGATACCAAGGTGGCGCATCCGCTGACCGGGCCGGTTTACGTAACGGGGGCGGAGGCGGGCGACCTGCTGGAGATTGAGTATGTGGATATAATCCCGCAATCTTACGGCTGGACTCGCAACCGGCCGGGGGCGGGCTTTCTGCGGGATTTGTTTCAGGAACCTTACGCGGTTCACTGGCGGATAGCGGACGGCTGGGCGACTTCGGAGCAACTGCCGGGGGTGCGGATTCCCAACGGCTCTTTTATGGGGACGGCGGGGATTGCGCCGTCGCGGGAGCAGATGGAGGCGTGGGCCCGGCGGGAGGCGGATTTGGTGCGGCGGGGCGGGATGGCGGCGCCGCCGGACCCGGAGGACGCGATTCCGGCGGGGGGCGCCATTGCCGTTGAGGGGCTGCGGACGCTGCCGCCGCGGGAGAACTGCGGCAACGTGGACGCCAAGCAGTTGACCAAGGGTTCCCGGCTGTTGATTCCGGTCAATGTTCCCGGCGCTCTCTATTCCTGCGGCGACGGCCACTTTGCTCAGGGGGACTCGGAGTGCTGTATCACCGCCATTGAGATGGGGGCGAGCGCCGTGGTGCGGTTTCATTTGCATAAGGGTGAGGCGGCGCGACATAACATCCGCTGGCCCCGCTATACCCATCCCGGCTACTTTCTGCCGCCGGAGTGGGCCGCGCCGCGCAACTTTATCGCCACGATGGGGATGCCGATACGGGAAGACGGCACGCAGGAGGGGGAAGACCTGACTCTGGCGGCTCGCAACGCGCTGGTTAATATGATAGAGCTGCTACAGGAGCGGGGCTGGAGCCGGGAACAGGCATACGTCATTTGCAGCGTGGCGGTGGATCTGAAGATAAGCAACGCGGTGGACCTGCCTAATGTGACCGTTTCGGCATTTCTGCCGGAAGACATATTCCAGGGGTAGGTTCGTGGGGGCCGGGGTTGGGGCGACATAAAGCCGCCCGCGTGATGCGGGCGGCTTTTTTGTGGGGACAGACAGGGGCTTGGACGGCTGGTCAACTGACTCGTTTGACTTCCAGGATTTCGTCGGGGGAGATGGCGATGCGCCTTACATTTATACCTAGCTTGAGCAACCAGTAGCCTAGGGTGGCTTTGCTGACCCCCAACTCCTCGGCGGTAGCCGACAAGCCGAGCTCGTTGACCTTTTCCGGGAGCAACCGCTCCAGGGGGCGCTGATGTTCCTTTTCTACCCGTAGCATAAGTTTGGTTTTTCGCGCCACGATTTCACTCCTATCTTGGCCTGCCCAAGCCGGAACCTGTCTGTTGAGTACCAGTACAGTACCACGGGCCTAGATATGTGTCAAGCATTTGCCAAACAATTTCCTAAACGTGTTTAAGAATCATTTAGGCTATCTCTATGACAGCTATGGAACTTCGCTAACCTTTGGGCGCAGGCTTGAAATTGGGGTGTCCGGGCGGGATGTCCGGCGGCGCCGGGCTAGGGCGGCGGGAATTTGCTTTCCGGGCCGCGGGCGGGGTTCGGTTGACACCCCGGCCATTGTTTCTTAGGCTGGATACCCAACCCAATGAGAGGTGAGGCGCGTTATGCAGTCCCCAACCATCCGCGATGTGTACCGAGCTAGGCAGACCATTGCCCCGTATTTCCAACGTACCCCGTTACACTACTCCCTCGGATTGAGTGAGTTGCTGGAGGCCGAGGTGTACCTGAAGCATGAGGAATATCTCCCGCTGGGGGCCTTCAAGTCGCGGGGGGGAATCAACCTGCTGTCCAATCTGAGCGACGAAGAGCGGCGGCGCGGGCTGATAACCGCGTCCACCGGCAATCACGGGCAGTCCATTGCCAGCGCCGGGCGGGAATTCGGGGCGCGGGTGCTGATTGGGCTGCCGGAAAAGGCCAATCCGGTCAAGGTGGCGGCGATGCAGGCCCTGGGAGCAGAACTTATATTCCACGGCGACAACTTCGACGATGCTAGGGAGCATTGCGAGCGGCTGGCCCGGGAAGAGGGCTACCGCTATGTTCACGCGGTCAACGAGCCGCTGCTCATCGCCGGGGTGGGGACTGCGGCCCTGGAAATCATTGAAGACCTGCCGGAAGTTGACGTAATGATGCTGCCTCTGGGCGGCGGCTCCGGCATTTCGGGGGCTTGCATCGTTGCCAAGGCGGTTGACCCGTCCATTGAGGTCTACGCGGTGCAGTCGGAGGCGGCTCCGGCGGCCTATTTGTCTTGGAAGCAGGGGGAGATAGTGCAGGCGCCGATGGACACCTTCGCCGAGGGGGTGGCTACGCAGTCGGGCTACGAACTGCCGCAGAGCATAATGGCGGAGCTGCTGGACGATTTTCTGCTGGTGAGCGATGACGACATAAGGCGGGCCATCGGGCTGCTGGTGGAGAAGGGGCATACGCTGGCGGAACCGGCCGGGGCTACGGCGCTGGCCGGGGCGGTGAAGCACGCCGGGCGGCTGCGGGGGAAGAAGGTTGCCATCACCATCAGCGGGGCCAACATTACCGCCGAGCGGCTGGCGGAAGCGTTGAAAGTGTACCAAGCGGGATAAGTGTAACAGGGTAGTGCAGGAGCTAGTACGCGCTACACTGTAGTACATATTTGAGTACACAGTACTGAGTTGCCTTGCGGTATTAGTGTACTTGCCGTTGCCGCAGAATCATTGAGGGGCGCCGATACCCGGCGCCCCTTTTACCTTTCCGAGAAGTACCGAGCCAGCTCGTCCCGGGGGAAAAGGGGTAAGGGTACTTCCTCGCCGGCGCGGGTAAACAGTACACACCCCTCGTCGGCGGGCAGCATCTGGCCGATTTCCCAGGCGTTGATACCCGAGCGTTCCAAGGCGTGTAAAAGGCTGGGTGTATATTGGGCGTGTAGCGTTACCAGCATTGCGCCGGAGGCCAGCAGGCCCAAGGGGTGTAGTCCGAGGGCGGTACACACTTCGGCGGTTTCGGGGAGTACGGGTACACTATCCTCTTCCACGGCCAGTCCCAGGCCGGAGGCTGCGGCCAGCTCGTGCAGTGCGGTAATCAGGCCGCCCTCGGTGATGTCGTGCAACGAATGTACCGGCATTTGCGTACTGATTTGCGCGTCGTGTAGTACACTTATTCCGGGGGTATCGAGCATTGTTGCACATTTGGCAATTACACTTTCGCTAATACCGGCCTGGCGCAGTTCCCCGGCGCAGTCCCGGGCCAGCAGGGCAGTACCCTCGATTGCCAGCCCTTTGGTGATAACGATGCTGTCGCCTTCCTGGGCGCCGCCAGTGGTAATGAGCCGGTCGGGCGCCACTTCGCCGAGCATTGTTCCCATTACGATGGGGCGCTGGATGCCGTGGGTGACCTCGCTGTGGCCGCCGATGAGGGTTACGCCGAGGGCTTGGCAGCTTTCCATAACATCGTTGAACAGCTTTGCGGCGGCGTCGAAATCGAAGGTTTCCGGCACGAGGAGGGTTGCTAGGAACCAGCGGGGGGTTGCGCCGGTGCAGGCGACGTCGTTGGCGCAGACTTGGACGGCGTACCAGCCGGCGCGGTCGGCGGCGAAGGTGACCGGGTCGCTCTTGGCAACCAGCAGGCGGTCGCCGAAGTCTAGGGCGGCGGCGTCCTCGCCTACCAGCGGGCCTAGGATTACGCGCGGGTCGCTGGAGTGGGCGGAGCGCAGCAGACGCTCCAGCAGTTCCGGGGGAAATTTGCCGACATTCATCCGTTTCTCCCGTTATATCCCGTTTTGGGCCGGTTGGCCGGTTATATCCCGTTTTGGCCTGTTTTGGCCCGCTGGCAAATGGCGAACCTATTATGTCAAAAGGCCCCAAAACGGCCTGTAAGACAACATAACGTATCTTGTGCGAACCAACCAGTGTGGCGAATTATGGGGGGCGGACAACGAAATAGGGGGCATATTGGAGGGGTTTGTTATGTATACCGAGGACGGGCCGGGGGCGTCGGGGCGGTTGGGGGATGCCGGGGGTTACTGCCAGCCGTTGGCGTATTCCCCGGTCATCAGCAGGGGGCCGTCGAGGTTGACGAGCTGGTTTTCGATTTCGCGGAGCAGGCCGTCGAGGTTCCAGCCTTTTTGCGCCGAGACCAGGACGCCGGGCGCCGCGTCTTGGTTCCAAGGGGCGGCGATGCCGGACGGGGACGGGGGCGGGGCGGCCTGGGTGTTGCCGGGGGTTGCGGCCGGGTTGTCGGCGGGGGGCAGCAAGTCCATTTTATTTATGACAAGCAGGCGGGGGCGGCGGCCTAGGCCCAGCTCGTCTAGGGTTTGCTCGACTACTTCGGTCTGCTCCGGGGCTTTGGGGTGGGAGACGTCAATGACGTGGAGGAGGACGTCGGCGCGGTCGAGTTCGTCGAGGGTGGCGCGGAAGGCGGCGATGACGTTGGGGGAGAGCTTTTGGATGAAGCCGACGGTGTCGCTGAGGAGGAGGGGGGCGCCGGAGGGCAGCCGGACGCGGCGGGTGACGGGGTCGAGGGTGGAAAAGAGCTGGTCGGCGGCTAGGGAGGGGGCGCCATTGGCGGCGGCGGAGCCGGGGGGAATCAAAGCGTTGAACAGGGTGCTTTTGCCGGCGTTGGTGTAGCCGACTAGGGTGGCCATGGGGATGGCCGATTTCCGGCGGCGGTCCATATGCAGGGTGCGGCGGCGGCGCACGCCGTCCAGTTCGGAGCGTATTTTCTGGATGCGGCGGCGAACTAGGCGGCGGTCGGTTTCGATCTGGGTTTCGCCGGGGCCGCGGGTGCCGATGCCGCCGCCCAAGCGTTCTAGGTGGGACCACTGGCCGGCGAGCCGGGGGAGCAGGTATTCGTGCTGGGCCAGCTCCACTTGGAGCTTGCCTTCGTAACTGGAGGCGTGGCGTCCGAATACGTCAAGAATCAGGGCGGTGCGGTCTATGACTTTTACGCCCTTTTGCTCGCCCGGCCTAGGGGAAAGGGTTGAGGCTAGGGCGGCTTCTAGGTTCCGTTGCTGGGTGGGGGTTAGTTCGTCGTCAAAGATTACGACGCCGGCGGATTCTTGTCTTATTATGTCGCGCAGTTCGTCGAGCTTGCCTTTGCCGACGTAGGTGGGGGTGAGGCGGTCGGTCCGCTGGCTGATGACGCCGGCCACCTCGGCCCCGGCCGACTCGGTGAGGTGGCGCAGTTCGCCTAGGGTGTCGTCCAGGGTCCAAAGCTGGTCGCGGCCCTTTAATTCGACGGCTACTAGGATGGCGCGTTCCCGCTCGGGGGACACGTCAACAAGCCGCGCGGCCTTGGCCGCCCGTTTGGGGGTCTCCGGGTTATGTATGGTAGCCGGGGCTTGGCGCGGTTTGGACTTGGCGATGGGCTAACCTCCTTGGGGGGCGGGAATCGTCCACGCTTCGATGCGCTGGCAGCCCTTTTCCACTTGTTCGTCGGGGGTGGTCAGGGACAAACGGATGTAGCCCTCTCCGTAGCGGCCATAGCTGGAGCCGGGGGTGACTACTACGTCTAGGTCTTCGAGCAGGCGTTGGGCGAACTCGGCGGAGGTGAAACCGGGGGGGACTTTGGCCCAGATATACAGGCTGGCCCGGGGGACGTCAACTTCCATTCCGGCGTTGCGGACGGCCTGCACTACTCGGTCGCGGCGGCGCTGGTAGATTTCCACGTTGTCGGTGACGCAGTCTTGGGGGCCGGTCAAGGCTTCGATCGCCATTTCCTGGACTGCCTGGGGGACGCCGGAGTCTAGGTTGGCTTTGATTTGGAACAGGGCGCGAATCATATCGGCGTTGCCGACGGCCATGCCGATGCGCCAGCCGGTCATATTGTAGGTTTTGGACAGGGAATGGAACTCGATGCCGATGTCTCTGGCGCCGTCCACTTGCAGGTAGCTGGCGGCCTGATAGCCGTGGTAGCCGACTTCGCTGTAGGCGGCGTCGTGGAGCAGGGCGATGTCGTTTTCGCGGCAGAAGGCGGCGGCGGCGGCGAGGTCTTCGGCGCTGGCGACGGCGCTGGTGGGGTTGTTGGGGTAGTTGAGCCACATCACTTTGGCGGCGCGGGCGATGTCGGTGGGGATGGCGTCCAGCTCGGGCAGCCATCCGTTGCTTTCGTAGAGGGGCATTATGTAACTTTCGGCTCCGGCGAACATCGTGCCGACGCCGTAGACGGGATAGGCCGGGTCGGGAACTAGGGCGATGTCGCCGGGGTCGAGGAAGCAGAAGGCGGCGTGGCCGATGCCTTCCTTGGCGCCAATCAGGGGGAGAACTTCGGTGTCCGGGTCGAGCTTTACGCCGAAGCGGATGTCGTACCAGTGGGCGATGGCGCGGCGCATTTCGGGCAGGCCGTCGGTTTCGGGGTAGCGGTGGTTGGGGGGATGCTGGGAGGCGGTCAACAGCCGGTCTATGATGGGCTGCGGCGTGGGGATGTCGGGGTCGCCGATGCCGAAGGTGACGACGTCGGCGCCGGCGGCCCGCTTGGCCGCGATGATGCGGGAGATTTCGACGAAGGGATAGGGTGCCAGTTTGCCCAAGCGGTCGGAGAATTTCATCTTGGCGGCCTCTGTTGCTTAATTATTGTGGGATTGCGGGGTTTGGATTAAACCGGCGATGGGTTGGATGACACGGTTGGCGCTTTCGCTAGGCCAGTAGCGGGCCGAAAATGTTGGCTATGGATAGGGCGAAGCCGGGGAGGATTTGGGATTGGAGGGTTTGGCCCATTGTGTAGGTGGCTATGGTGGTTGCGGATTGGGGGGTTAGGCGCAGGACTTCGATTGTGCGGGCGGGGAAGTTTACCAGCCAGCATTCCGGGACGCCTATGCTGCGGTAGTCGGATAGCCGTTGCGTTATGTCGCGGCGGGTGTTGCTGGGGGAAAGAACCTCGACTACTAGCAGCGGGGGGCGTTCTAGGAAGGGGCGGCCTACTAGGTCGGACGGGCGGGTTATGCCGGTCAATTCGGCGTTCACTACCAGAATATCCGGCTGGCGGACTCGTAAGGGTTCCCGTTGAATTAGCACGTCGCACGGGGCCGTTAGCACTATGCCGAGATTCCTTTCCCGCACAAATGGCGAGAGCTGCGTCGCAATCTCAAATTCAAGCCAGGGGTGTTCACCCATTGGGCCGGGGGGCATTAGCAGGACTCCGTCCACAACCTCGCAGCGTTGTTTGGTTTCGGGTAGGGCTTGCCATTGGTCGAAGGTTAATTTTTTGGTGCTTGTGGTGGTCATTGGGTTGTTTCCTGCTGCTATTTTAGGAGTGGGCCGAAAATGTTGGCTATGGGTAGGGCGAAGCCGGGCAGGATTTGGGATTGGAGGGTGTCGGCTATGCCGTAGGTGGCGATGGTGGTTGCGGTGTCGGGGGTTAGGCGCAGGACTTCGATTGTTCGGGCGGGGAAATCGGCCAGCCAGCACTCGGGGACGCCTATGCTGCGGTAGTCGGCCAGGCGTTGCGTTATGTCGCGGCGGGTGTTGCTGGGGGACAGGACTTCTACCACCAGCAGCGGGGGGCGTTCTAGGAAGGGGCGGCCTACTAGGTCGGACGGGCGGGTTATGCCGGTTAATTCGGCGTTCACTACCAGAATATCGGGTTGGCGGACTCGTAAGGGTTCCCGTTGAATCAGGACGTCGTAGGGGGCCGTTAGCACTATGCCGAGATCCCTTTCCCTCACAAATGGCGAGAGATGCCTCACGATTTCTAGGCCAAGCCATTGGTGTTCACCCATTGGGCTGGGGGGCATTAGCAGGACTCCGTCCACAACCTCGCAGCGTTGGTTGGTTTCGGGTAGGGCTTGCCATTGGTCGAAGGTTAATTTTTTGGTGCTGATGGTGGTCATTGGGTTGTTTCCTGCGGCTATTTTAGGAGTGGGCCGAAAATGTTGGCGATGGGTAGGGCGAAGCCGGGGAGGATTTGGGATTGGAGGGTGTCGGCTATGCCGTAGGTGGCGATGGTGGTTGCGGATTGGGGGGTTAGGCGCAGGACTTCGATTGTGCGGGCGGGGAAGTTTACTAGCCAGCACTCGGGGACGCCTATGCTGCGGTAGTCGGCCAGCTTTTCCTGAATCTGGCGGCGGGTGTTGCTGGGGGACAGTATTTCCACTACCAGGTCGGGGGGCGATTCGATGCGCTGTATGTCGGCTAGGTCGGATTCACGCCTGACGCCAGCGCGGGCGGCGCTTAGGTAGAAAATGTCCGGTTGCCTCACCCGCAGGGGTTCTTTGCTAATCAGCACATCGCACGGGGCCATTATCGCTAGGCCCAAGCCATTTTCTTCTACGAAAAGCGATACGGGCCTGATTATCCGAAGTCCAAGTATCTGGTGTTCGGGTGTTGGGCTGGGGGGCATTAGCAGGACTCCGTCCACAACCTCGCAGCGTTGCTTGGTTTCGGGTAGGGCTTGCCATTGGTCGAAGGTTAATTTTTTGGTGCTGATGGTGGTCATTGGGTTGTTTCCTGCGGCTATTTTAGGAGCGGGCCGAAAATGTTGGCTATGGGTAGGGCGAAGCCGGGGAGGATTTGGGATTGGAGGGTTTGGCCCATTGTGTAGGTGGCGATGGTGGTTGCGGCTTCGGGGGTTAGGCGCAGGACTTCGATTGTTCGGGTGGGGAAATCGGCCAGCCAGCACTCGGGGACGCCTATGCTGCGGTAGTCGGCTAGGCGTTGCGTTATGTCGCGGCGGGTGTTGCTGGGGGAAAGGACTTCTACCACCAGCAGCGGGGGGCGTTCTAGGAAGGGGCGGCCTACTAGGTCGGATGGGCGGGTTATGCCGGTCAATTCGGCGTTCACTACCAAGACATCGGGTTGGCGGACTCGTAAGGGTTCCCGTTGAATTAGCACGTCGTAGGGCGCGGATAGGGCGATGCCTAGCCCGTTGTCCCTTACGAATGGTCTGAGACTTAGCAGAATTTCATCGGCTATCCAGGGGTGTTCACCCATTGGGCCGGGGGGCATTAGCAGGACTCCGTCCACAACCTCGCAGCGTTGTTTGGTTTCGGGTAGGGCTTGCCATTGGTCGAAGGTTAATTTTTTGGTGCTTGTGGTGGTCATTGGGTTGTTTCCTGCCGCTATTTTAGGAGCGGGCCGAAAATGTTGGCTATGGGTAGGGCGAAACCGGGGAGGATTTGGGATTGGAGGGTGTCGGCTATGCCGTAGGTGGCGATGGTGGTTGCGGCTTCGGGGGTTAGGCGCAGGATTTCGATTGTCCGGGTGGGGAAGTTTACCAGCCAGCATTCTAATACGCCGATGCTGCGGTAGTCGGCCAGCTTTTCCTGAATTTGGCGGCGGGTGTTGCTGGGGGAAAGTATTTCCACCACCAAGTCGGGGGGCGATTCGATGCGCTGTATGTCGGCTAGGTCGGATTCACGCCTGACGCCAGCGCGGGCGGCGCTTAGGTAGAAAATATCCGGTTGCCTTACCCGCAGGGGTTCTTTGCTAATCAGGACATCGCACGGGGCCATTATCGCTAGGCCCAAGCCATTTTCTTCTACGAAAAGCGATACGGGCCTGATTATCCGAAGTCCAAGTATCTGGTGTTCGGGTGTTGGGCTGGGGGGCATTAGCAGGACTCCGTCCACAACCTCGCAGCGTTGTTTGGTTTCGGGTAGGGCTTGCCATTGGTCGAAGGTCAATTTTTTGGTGCTTGTGGTGGTCATTGGGTTGTTTCCTGCGGCTATTTTAGGAGCGGGCCGAAAATGTTGGCTATGGGTAGGGCGAAGCCGGGGAGGATTTGGGAGCTTAGGGTGTCGGCTATGCCGTAGGTGGCGATGGTGGTTGCGGATTCGGGGGTTAGGCGCAGGACTTCGATTGTCCGGGCGGGGAAGTTTACTAGCCAGCATTCGGGGACGCCGATGCTGCGGTAGTCGGCCAGGCGTTGCGTTATGTCGCGGCGGGTGTTGCTGGGGGAAAGGACTTCGACTACTAGCAGCGGGGGGCGTTCTAGGAAGGGGCGGCCTACTAGGTCGGACGGGCGGGTTATGCCGGTCAATTCGGCGTTCACTACTAGGACATCCGGTTGGCGAACTCGTAAGGGTTCCCGTTGAATCAGCACGTCGTAGGGGGCCGTTAGCACTATGCCGAGATCCCTTTCCCGCACAAATGGCGAGAGATGCCTCACGATTTCTAGGCCAAGCCAGGGGTGTTCACCCATTGGGCTGGGGGGCATTAGCAGGACTCCGTCCACAACCTCGCAGCGTTGTTTGGTTTCGGGTAGGGCTTGCCATTGGTCGAAGGTTAATTTTTTGGTGCTGATGGTAGTCATTGGGTTGTTTCCTGCTGCTATTTTAGGAGCGGGCCGAAAATGTTGGCGATGGGTAGGGCGAAGCCGGGGAGGATTTGGGATTGGAGGGTTTGGCCCATTGTGTAGGTGGCGATGGTGGTTGCGGATTCGGGGGTTAGGTGCAGGACTTCGATTGTGCGGGCGGGGAAGTTTACCAGCCAGCATTCTAATACGCCTATGCTGCGGTAGTCGGCTAGTTTTTCCGTTATGTCGCGGCGGGTGTTGCTGGGGGACAGTATTTCCACCACTAGGTCGAGGGGCGATTGGATAAGCTGTATGCCAGCTAGGTCGGACTCGCGTCTTACGCCAGCGCGGGCGGCGCTTAGGTAGAAAATATCCGGTTGCCTTACCCGCAGGGGTTCCTTGCTAATCAGTACATCGCACGGGGCCATTATCGCTACGCCTAGCTCTCTTTCCCGCACAAACGGGGAGAGCTGCATCGCAATGTCAAGGCGAAGTATCTGATACTCAAGGGTTGGGTTGGGCGGCATTAGCAGGATTCCGTCCACAACCTCGCAGCGCTGCTTGGTTTCCGGCAACGCTTGCCATTCGTCGAATGTCAGCCTTTTGGCGCTGGCAGGGTTCATCAGACAGGCCAGTCTCCGGTGAATACTTCGGTGGCGGGGCCTTCCATTATTACTTCGCCTGCGCCGTCCCAGGTTATGGTTAGGGGGCCGCCGGGTAGGGTTATGTTTACTGTGTCGGGGCAGTGGTTGGATAGGCGGGCGGCTACGGCTATGGCGCAGGCGCCGGTGCCGCAGGCTAGGGTTTCGCCGCTGCCGCGTTCCCAGACCCGGGCGGTTAGCTTGCCGGGGGCGTCTAGGTTGACAATCTCAAAGTTGACGCGGCGGGGAAAGATGGGGTGATGCTCTACTTTGGGGCCGATGGTGTGCAGGGGGAAGTCGGCTACGGGCTGGCTGATGAAGGTTACGGCGTGGGGGTTGCCCATCGAAACGAAGCTTAGGGGGAGGTCGTAGCCGTCTATCGTAAAGGGGTGTTCCAGCACCGGGGGCGGGGGTTCGCCGTCTAGGGCTACCGGAATTTGGGCGGGTTCAAGGATGGGGGCGCCCATTGCCACCCGGGCGCCGGTGATGCGGGAGCCGCCGTTGGCGTAGGTGGGGGTGACGGTGCGGATGCCGGCCAGGGTTTCGACGGTGAGGCTGCCGCTAGGGGGGGCGGCGATGTCGCGCTCGATGGCGTATTTGGCGAAACAGCGGATGCCGTTGCCGCACATTTCGCCTTGGGAGCCGTCGGCGTTGAACATTATCATCTTTAGGTCGGCTATGCCGGAGTCGGCAATGAGAATCAGGCCGTCGCTGCCGACGCCGAAATGCCGGTCGCTCATGCGGCGGGACAGTTCGGGCCAGTTTTGTTCTTGGGAGCGGGCGTCTATATATATGTAGTCGTTGCCCGCGCCTTGCATTTTGGTGAATTGCATTGGGGTGGGCTCCTTTTGTGGCGTTGGCCTTTTTGGCCCCCTGAGCGGAGCGGATGGTCTCACTGCTCAGGGGTGGGATTCTTCGCTTTGCTCAGAATGACAGGGTTTTGCTCAGTGGCGGGGTTTGCATTTTGGTGAATTGCATTGGGGTGGACTCCTTTTGGGGCGTTGGCCTTTTTGCTGCCCTGTCCCCTGTGTCGCCCTGAGCGGAGCGGAGGGTCTCACTGGCCAAGGTGAGATTCTTCGCTTTGCTCAGAATGACAGGGTTTGCTCGGTGGCGGGGTTTGCTTGGGATGATGGGGTTTGCTCGTTGCCCGCGCCTTGCATTTCAGAATGGCGGGGTTTGCTAGGTGGCGGGGTTTGCTTGGGATGATGGGGTTTGCTCGTTGCCCGCGCCTTGCATTTCAGAATGGCGGGGTTTGCTCGGTGGCGGGGTTTGCTTGGGATGACGGGGTTTGCTCGTTGCCCGCGCCTTGCATTTTGGTGAATTGCATTGGGGTGGGCTCCTTTTGTTGGCCTGTGCGGGTTGGTGGTGGTGGGTTGGGGGTTGTTGGGTCATTGTATCACAGGGGGTTGGGGGGCTGGCGGTTGGAGGAATTGGGCGACGGCTTGGGCGGCTTGGTGGGGGAGGGCGGGGTTGGTGGCGCAGAGCCAGTGGATGCGGGGGTCGGTGGGCTTGAACCAGGTGTATTGGCGGCGGGCTAGGCGGTGGGTTTTTAGCTTGGTTTGCCGTATCGCTTGTTCTAAGGGCAGTGCGGCGGTTAGGTGTTGGCCCAGTTCGCGGTAGCCGGGGCTGTCTAGGGGGCCTTGGCCGGGGGGGAATCCGGCGGCTAGTAGTTGCTCTACTTCTTGGAGGAATCCGTCTTGCATCATTTGGTCAACGCGCCGGTCTATGCGCTGGTAGAGGGCTTCGCGGGGCATCGTTAGCCCTAGGATTAGGGTTTGGGTTGGCGGCGTTGACGGGGTGGGGGGCGGCAGTTGGGAGGGGGGCTGGCCGGTAGCGTGGTAGATTTCTAGGGCGCGGATGACGCGGCGGACGTTGCGGGGGTCTAGGGCGGCGGCGCGGGTTGGGTCTATGGCGGCCAGTTGGCGGTGCAGGGCGTCGGGGCCTAGGCGGGTCGCTTCGGCTTCCAGTCGGGCCCGCAGTTCGGGGTTGGGGGGCGCGGGGGGGACGGGCTGGCCGTTGACTAGGCCCCAGACGTATTGCCCGGTGCCGCCGCAGACGATGGGCAGCTTTCCTCGCTGTCGGATGTTGCGCAGGGATTCGGCGGCGTATATAAGGAATAGGCCCAAGCCGAAATTGTCGGACGGGTCTAGGATGTCTACTAGGTGATGGGGGGCTTGGCGGCGTTCCGCGCCGGTGGGTTTGGCGGAGCCGATGGTCATGCCGCGGTAGACTTGGCGGCTGTCGGCGTTGATTATTTCGCCGTCGAACCGGCGGGCTAGGGCGACGGCGAGGGCCGTCTTGCCGACGGCGGTGGGGCCGACGATGCAGACTAGGGGGCCGGTTTGCGGTGGGGGGTGGTTGTCGGTCATAGATGGCCTTTTGTCATTTTGCTCAGAGTGACAAAGGGGGCGCTCAGGGTGACAAAGGGGTTGCTCAGGGTAGTAAAGGGTTGCTCAGGCACTTTCTGTCATTCTGAGCAAAGAGAAGAATCTTGGCTTGAGCGGTGAGGCCCTTCGCTTTGCTCAGGGTGACAAAGGGTTGCTTAGGGTGACAAAGGGTTGATTTGGCGGCGGCGGCTAGTCGGGTTGGCCGAGTTTTGGTTGGCGGCCTTGGGGGGGGCGGGCGCGTTGGGCGGGCTGGTAGTCGGCGGGGCGGGGGGGCAGGTCGAAGTTTTGGCCGGACAGCATTTCGCCGATGGTGCGTAGCTGGATTTTGGGGAAATCGCGGGCCCATAGGTCGGAGTGGTAGAAACCGGCGCCGACGGCTTCTTGGCGCATATCCCGGGTGGGCGGTTCTAGGGATATGAACAGTCCCAGGGCGGCCTGCTCCCGTTCTACTACGCCTTTGAGGTCGCGGATTTGGGGGGATGATACCCGCCCGCCCTTGACTTGGATGACGGCTTTTTGGGGGGTGCGGCGCGGGCCGTCTAGGAAGTAGAGCATACCGTCAACGCCGCGGTCGGGGCCGCGCTTTTGTTCGGATTGCGGCTGCGCCTGTAGCAGGGATACGGCCCAGAACTGGAACTGGTAGGGGTCTTGTTCCCAGAGGGCGCGGGCGCTGCCTTCGTCCTGCGGTTCGCCTACTACGGCGTAATCGCGGCCGGCTTCTAGGGCGAAGGCGGTTTTCAGGCGGTTTTTCATCAGGGCTACGGCTAGGTGGGTTATGTCTATTCCCAGCCACTGGCGGCCGAGCTTGTGGGCGGCGGCTACCGCCGTGCCGCAGCCGCAGAACGGGTCAAGCACTACGTCGCCCTCGTTGGACGAGGCGCGGATGATGCGCTCTAGCAGGGCTTCGGGCTTTTGGGTGGGGTAGCCTAGTCGCTCTTTGGCTTGGGATGCGACTGCCCCTATGTCTGTCCATATATCTTGTAAAGGGATTCCCGGCATTTCGTCAAGGTATCTTTTATATGCCGGGACTGCTCCTGGCCGCGTCTGAACGATGCGGCCGGCGTCAATCAATTCCTGCATTCTTTCTTTGGAATAGCGCCAATAACGGGTGACTCCCATAACTTCATAGCTGGGGTTTCCTTTGGCTGCGCCGCCGGGCCCGGTTAGGTTATCCAATCTATAGCGGCGTCCGGTGTCGGGTTCCTCGTAGCGATAAGACTGGTCTACGTACTCTTGGTCGTATTGAGTATAGGTTGGGTTCCAAGTCCAGTTGGAAGTCTTGGTATAAAACAAAATCGTATCGTGAACCCGCCCGTGCTGCCGCCTGCCCTGCCGGGTGTCGCTGTGGGCGCTGGTGCGCTTCCAAGTTATATCGGTTCGGAAATTCTGTTGCCCAAACACGGTGTCCATAAGCAGTTTCAGGTAATGGCCGGCGGTGGGGTCGCAGTGGAGGTAGATGCTGCCGGTGGGTTTGAGGGCGCGGCGCAGTTCGACTAGGCGGGGGGCCATCATTGTGAGGTAGGCCATCATAGCGTTGCGGCCGATGAACTGGCGGAAGGCGGTAATCATATCCTTGACTGCGGGTGGGACGTTTGGGTTGGCGATTATGTCTTGCTCGAAGGTGTGTTCGGTTTCTTGGGTCCATTCCCAGGTGTCGGTGAAGGCGCGGATTTGGGCTGGGGAATCCTCGCCGGTTTTTTCGCGGAAGAGGACGTTGTAGGATGCGTTGGAGTTGAAGGGTGGGTCGAGGTAGACGAGGTCTACGGAGGCGTCGGGGACGCGCTCGCGGAGGACGGGTAGGTTGTCGCCGTAGAAGAGGGCGTTGGGCATCAGGGGGCCTCGCGGGCTAGGCGCTCGGCGTCGCGGATGTAGTCGGCGGTGTCGCGGATGTCGTGGATGAGCAGGTTGACCGGCTCGACGTTGCGCTCGACTACGGCGGTCTGGTAGATGTCGTGGGATATTGTGGCGTAGCGGCCTTTTATGGGCCGCAAGTCTTGGTTTTGCTCCCGGTTCTGCCAGACAAGGCGCGTCAGGCAGTCGTAAGTCCATTTTTCGTCGTCCGGGGTGGTTTCCACGCCGGTTCGGGCCAATATCAGGGCGTTGGTGGCCTGTAAAGCGGCGGCCCAAGCCTTTTCCGCCGACTTGTGCAGGAGTTCGCGGTTCCAGAGTTGGTTGGCCTCATCCAAGTATTGGACGGCCTCGGAGTAGGTGGCGTGGGCCTTGGCAAACAGGTCGGTCACTCGCTTGGTTTCCAGCATATTTGCGTTCTCCGGGTTTTGGCTGCCCAGGCTGCGTATTCCGGCTGAAGTTTGCCCGACGGTGGGCATCCGCCCGGTGCGGGCGAGGATCAGGGCGTCGGTGGCCCGCTTGGTGGCGCCCCAGGCGGCTTCGGCGGCGATGCGGTGCTTGCCGAGCTCCAGGATTTCGATGGCGTCGGCGTAGAGCGCCCAGGCGTCGGCGAAGATGGCGGCGGCTTGGTCGGGTTCTGGCACGGGGTCTCCTAGGGTTTGGCTGGGACGGCGGTTCAGGGGGCCTCGCGGGCTAGGCGCTCGGCGTCGCGGATGTAGTCGGCGGTGTCGCGGATGTCGTGGATGGTGAAGTCCAGGGGGTCTACGCTGCCGTTGCATAGCACTAGGTCGAAAAGATAGACGGACAGGTGGGCGTACCTGTCTTTCAGATCCTCGAGCCCCGGAACTTCTTTGGCCAGGCGCGACAGCAAGCCATAGGTATCGGCGTCGCTGCCGGGTTTGGGTTCGATGCCGGTGCGGGCGAGAATCAGGGCGTTGGTGGCCTGGTTGGCGGCGGCCCACGCTTTTTCCGCTGATCTAAGCAGTTCGCGCTTGTCCCAATGCTTTGTTGCGTCGTCCAGCCGCGCTAGGGAATCCGCGCTATTGACGCGGGCTTCGTCCAGTAGAGCGACAACCTGTTTGGTTTTTAACATACGTTTTCAGCCTCTGCCGCGGCCAATTGCTCCGTGGCGCGGATGTAGTTGGCGGCGGCTTGGTCGGGTTCTGGCACGGGGTCTCCTAGGGTTTGGCTGGGACGGCGGTTCAGGGGGTGCCTTGTTTTTTCATGTGCTTCAGGGACAGCCAGGTTCCAGTATCGAACTCCTGAAGGATGGCGAAATAGTTGGTGGCGTCCGGGCCTTGGCCCACTTTGCGCTGGTCAACGGCTAGGAGGCCGCCCAAGACTTCAAGCGCCCGGCTCAAATGGGCTGTTATGTTATCCGTTTCGTTATGGCGCATCAGCTCTTCTTGGATTTCCGCCAGTGAGTAGGCGAAATCCGGCCGCTCGGCGAGAAAGTGGTAGACTAGACGCATTACTTGTTCGCATTCCGCGGTTATTTCAAGCTCGAATTGGCGTCTGGTAACAGGCATAGGGTCGCCTCCTTGGTAAGTTATTGGCCTACGTTTGGTATAGTATACACCCGGATGCCCACCATAAATTTCGACTCAATCAGGTTGGCATCAACCAAATCTTCCAGAGTCAACACAACTTCGGCAGGGGTGACTCGACGCTCGTAGACCTCTAGGAGCGCATACAGGATCTCGTCGGCAGTAAAGGCTTCGTCGTTGCGAGCCTTTAGATACTGCAAAATCGGCACCCCGAAGTTGAGGCGCTCATCGTCGTATTCTTGTCGGCTTATGGGCATTGGGTTATGCCTTTGGGGTGGCGAAGGCGGCGGCTACTTGTAGGAACTGGTTGGCTTGGAGGCTGGCGCCGCCTACTAGGGCGCCGTGGATGCCGGGCTGGGCGGCGAAGGCGGCGGCGTTGGCGGGGTTGACGCTGCCTCCGTATAGCAGGGGGACGGCGTCGGCGGCGTCGCCGAAAAGGTCGCGGAGGGCGTCTAGGATGGCGCCGCCCATAATTTCCCCGGCGATTTCGGGGGTGGCGGCGCGGCCGGCGCCGATGGCCCATACGGGTTCGTAGGCGATTACTATGTCGGTTATGTCCGGTACGTCGGCTACTCCGGCCAGCACTTGGCCTTCTACTACGTCGGCGGCTTGGCCCGATTCCCGGTGTTCTAGGGTTTCGCCGACGCAGACTATGGGGCGGAGTCCGGCGAGGAGGGCGGCGCGGGTTTTGCGGTTGACCAGTTCGTCGGTTTCGCCGAAAAGCTGGCGGCGCTCGGAGTGGCCGAGGATGACGTACTGGCACAGGCCGCGCAGCATTTCGGCGGATACCTCGCCAGTGAAGGCCCCGGAAGGCTCGAAGTGCATATTCTGCGCCCCTACTCCGACCCGGGTTGCGCCTGCGGATGGGCCGGTTACTGCGTCGCGCACTGCCGCTAGGGAAACGAAGGGCGGGCAGATTACCAGCTCGACGCCGTTGGCGTTGGCGGCTCCGGCGGCCACATCAGCGGCCAGGGCGGCGGCCTGGGCTAGGGTGGTGTTCATTTTCCAGTTTCCGGCGACGATGGAGCGGGGCATAGCGATACCTCTGGATGTTGGATTGAGCGGAGGGAATAAGGCATTGCGGCGTTGCGCCATTGCGTTTATTCCCGGTTCCTCCGGCTTGGCGTTAGGGGTTTTCCGGCGGGGTTATGGGCCGTACTTCGCCATTTTTCCGGCGTGGGACATTCCGAGGAGCATTACGTTGGTGGCGGGGATGCTGCCGATGGAGCCTTGGCGGCAGGCGCGTTCATTGAAGGCGGGGATTCCCTCGCCCCGGGTTAGGTGGGAGTGGAGCATAAAAGGCACGGGATGCCAGCTATGCCCGGCGGTGATGGCGGGGGTGGCGTGGTCGCCTGCGACTATAAATACGTCGGGCTGTAGCTCGCGGATTGCCGGGATTAGGGGGTCGAGCTCTTCCAGGCACCGGACTTTGGCGTTGAAATCGCCATCCTCTCCGGCGGCGTCGGCCGGTTTGTAGTGGATAAAAAAGAAATCGTGGGCGTCGAAGTTCCGGCGCATTGTTTCCACTTCGTCGGCGAATTGGCGGCCGGTGGGGATGACTTTCATTCCGGCGACGGTGGCGAGGCCGCGATACATAGGATAGGCGGCGATGGCGGCGGGGTTCATGCGGTAGACTTGGCCCATCGGGGGCAGGGTGGGCATTTGGGCGAAACCGCGCAGCAGGAGCATATTGGCGCGGTCTTCTTCGGACATCAGATAGGCCGCCTGTTCGACGAATTGATTGACTAGGGCCGCGGTGTGTTCCGCGCCGCCGTTTAGGGGGCGCACCGGGAGGGCGGGAACGCCGGTTTGTTGCGGGTCGGTTTCGGTTACGGCTTCGGACAGCCCCTCGCCGCGCAGCCGCAGCACAAAGCGGTAGTCCTGCACCGGGAACACGTCCACCTGAACGCCGTCCAGTTGGATGCGGTCGAGGCGGTGGCAGATGGGGGCGCTGAGTTCGGTGGGGATGCGCCCGGCGCGGCGGTCGGTGAGCAGCCCTTGGGAGTCTATGGTGCAGAAGTTGCCGCGGGCGGCTACGTCGCCGGGCTGGAGCTCGACGTCTATGCCTAGGGCTTCTAGGGCGCCCCGGCCGATGATGTGCTTTAGGGGGTCGTATCCGAACAGGGCCAGGTGTCCGGGGCCGCTGCCGGGGGCCACGCCGGGAAGCACCGGGGTGGTCAGGCCGCAGGCGCTTTCTTGGGCCATAGCGTCTAGGTTGGGCAGGCGGGCGGTTTCCAGTTCCGACAGGCCGGTGTCGGGGTGGGCTAGGCCGCCCAGCCCGTCCACCACCAGCAGCACAATTTTTGACGGCGTGTTGAGGTAGCAGTCGCGCAGTTCTTGGAGGTCTATCATTGCCTTCGGTTCTCCTTATTGAGTGAGGGCGGGTTCCGCGTATTGTCAGGATGCGTCGGGGAGGGCGGCGATGGCGGGCAGTTCTAGGCCGCCCAAAAACTCTAGGGAGGCGCCGCCGCCGGTGGATACGTGGGTCATACCGTCTACCAGTCCTAGGGCTTCGACGGCTTCGGCGGTGGAGCCGCCGCCGACTACGCTGGTTATGCCGGGCGCGTTGGCGATTGCCTGGGCCACGGCGCGGGTGCCTTCGCTGAAGCGGGGCATCTCGAACACGCCCATCGGGCCGTTCCATATAACGGTGCGGCACTGTTGCAGGCGTTGGGCGAATTGCGCGGCGGCGGAGGGGGCGATGTCCATAATAAAGGCGCCATCCGGCACTTGAGTTGCGGGCGTGACTCGAACATCGGCGGGTTCGGGGGCGAATTCGCTGGCGACCACTACTTCGGCGGGCAGATGCACCTGGATGTTGCGGCGGGCGGCGGCGTCCAGCATTTCGCGGGCGAACTCTAGGCGATCTTCCTCGACCGGGGACGCCCCGACGCTGTGGCCTTGGGCCTTTAGGAAAGTTACGCACATTCCGCCGCCGATGAACAGGTGGTCGAGTTTGTCCAGCATATTTTGCAGCAGGAGGATTTTGTCGCTGACCTTGGCGCCGCCGAGCAGAGCGGCTAGGGGTTTTTCCGGGGCGTCTAGGGCTCGGCCCATAGAGTTTACTTCCTTTTCGACCAGAAAACCCATAGCCGAGGGCAGGTATCGGGGGACGCCGACGGTGGAGGCGTGGGCGCGGTGGGCCACGGCGAAGGCGTCCATTACGAAATAGTCGGCCAAGGCGGCTAGGGATTGGGCAAAGGCGGGGTCGTTGGCTTCCTCGCCGGGGTGGAACCGCAGGTTTTCCAGCAGGGCGACGTCGCCGGGGGACATTGCGGCGATGGCGGCGTCCACTTCCGGCCCGGTGATTTCCGGCAGGCTTTTGACTGGGTGGCCTAGCAGGTAGGCTAGGCGGTCGCCTACCGGGGCTAGGCGCAGGGCGTCGTCAACTTTTCCTCGGGGACGCCCCAAGTGGGAGCATAGAATCGTGCGGCAACCTTGGCCGATGAGGTGGCGGATGGTGGGCAGGGTGGCGCGGAGGCGCTGGTCGTATCCGGCGATGGCTTCGATTCCCTGCTCGATGGGGATGTTGAAATCCACCCGCACCAGCACCCGGCTGTTGGCTGGGTTGAGTTGGGACAGAGTGCGCTTAACCACTTGCGTCTCCCGTATGCTTAATTTCCGGCGCTTAATTTCCGGTTAGGGCCCACTGGCCCAGCTCGTTGAGCAGGGCCATATCGCCGGGGGGCAAGCCGGCCCCGGACGCGGCGGCTAGGGCGTCGTCCAGCAGTTGTTGCGCCTGGGCTTCGGCGGCGGCGCGGGAGCCGGTTTCGTCGAGGATTGTTACCATCCGGCGGGCGTCATCCGGTTCTAGGACGCGCTTCATATAGATGGCGCCCAACTCCCGGCGGGCGGCGATGCTGCCATGCTCTAGGGCGTGAATCAGGGGCAGGCTTTTTTTCTTGCTGATGATGTTGCTGGCGGTTAGGCCGTCGCCTTGTTCGCCCCATAGCTGGCGGATGTCGCGGGTTATCTGCCAAGCGGCGCCTAGGCGCACCCCCGAGTGCCGTAGGGCGTCGCATTGGGAATCGGGGGCGCCGGCGGCTAGGGCGCCGGATTCGGCGGCGCAGCCGGTTAAGGCGCCGGCCTTGCGGTTGACCATTTCCAGATAGGCGGCTTTGGTGACCATTAGCTGGGCCTGAAATTCCAGGTCTAGGTATTGCCCTTCGCAGAGGGCAAGGCAGGCCGAGTCTAGGGAGCGGACGGCCCGCAGAACGCGATCGGGGGGCGTACCCTGCTGGGCCAGCCGCATAATGGCGGCGCGGCCCAAAGCGTGCAGGCCGTCCCCGGCGTTGATGGCTTGGGCGGGGCCCCAAACCCACCAGATGCTGGGGCGGTCAACGGTTTCGGCCCGCCCAATCTGGACTTCGCCGTGAACCAGGGTGAAGTGATGCACCAGCTCCACCCCGGCGGCGGCGGGCAGGGCCGGGCGGAAATCGTCGGCTAGGGATTGGCAGGATGCTAGGGCCACCGCGCCTTGGAAGTGCAGCGGCGGGCCGCCGCCGGGCTGGGGGATTCCCTGCTGGTCAACCCAGCCGAGGTGATAGCGCAACAGGTTGTAGAGGAACCCCTCGCGGCCGGCAAAGATGCCGCGCAGTTCCTGCTCTACTGCCTGCCGGTATTCGTCATATTGGGCAATCATATTCACCCTAATTTGAGAGAGTTGCATCCTAACTTCAGATACGGCGACCCGTGACGAAGTGTTGGATGTTGCCCGCTGTGTAGCACTCGCAGCTTAGAGGCGTGGCGCTCACGATTCACTCCCGTTGGTTAGTTCGGTTATGCGCTTGGGGTTCTTGGGTGACAGCGGGTAACACGATTCTAGGCTGTTCAATCCTTCCAAGACTTGGATTAGCTGACGCCTCGTCTCGGGGCGGCATTGAACCAGAGCCTTTATCAGTCCTTGAATCTTGCGGTCCGCATTAAGTTGAGCCGAGCTGATTTGTTGCCGTTGTGGTCTATTGATGATGCCTACTTGGTCGAATACTTTCGCGCTCCATGGATAAGCCCATTTGATTCCCTGCCCATCGGTGTTGGAAGGGGCTAGGGCTTTGAGTTCGTCCTCGTTGCGCACAGGCACTTGCACGACTTCCACACCGCGTTTTTGCAATAGTGCCAGCTTCTCCATTTTCGCCGGTGTAGGTTGCGCGGTTACCACCACTTCAATGACCCGCACCGGACGCAGGTCTTTGTCCAGCAACCCCAAATCCGGGATGCAACCACCGATGGGCTGCATTGAATCAGGTATGACCACTCTGGCGACGCCATCCATCAGGTTGCCGGACATACTGCCGTCAATCGTCTTGACCACCACCGCATCACTACCCTGCAACGCATCCCAGAGCAGGCCCACAGCGTATTCGTGGAGGAACGATACAGGGAACGCTGGTGTCCCAACGTTCTTGCTCCATTCGGCTTCGGTTAACATTTGATGATTCGGCATTACCTGTCCCTCGCGTAGATTTAGGTATGGGTTCCTTAATTTAACGGGTGTTCAGAAGTACCGCAATCTCTTGGAGGGGGATGGCGCCTTCCTGATACGGTGTCGTTTCCGGCGGTCAGGCGCGGCGGTAAGGTGTCGGCCCGGTGCAGCACCAGCGTTAGGGGGCCGGGCCAGTAGGATTCGGCCAGGATGCGGGCGGTGGCCGGCGTTTCCCGGGCTACGGCGGATAGCTGCTCCGAATCCGCCAGTAGCACGGGCAAGGTCAAGCAGCATTTTGCTGGGCGCGGTTTTTACTGGGTTGCGGGGTAGCCGGTGGGCGGGGTTGTGCCGTGGAATATGGAGTAGTCGGATATGGGGATGCGCTCTCCGGCTGCGCTGGCCCATACTACTATAGTATAAACGCCGTTGCCGTGCTGGCTGATGACTTCGGCTAGGTCGGCGGCGGCGGAAAATTGCTGTCCGCTGGCCGTCCATTGCGACGCGGTGATCCAGGGGACGGTCAGGGTTTGGGCGGGACAAGCGAGCCAGGCGTCGCGGGCTTCTCGGGTGAGTTGGTGGGATTCGTTGTAGGAAATTGGCGCCGGGGCGTCGGGCGGCAGCCGGTAGGGGTGAAGGCAGCCCCGGTAGGTTGTGCTGTACCAGTGTTCGGGATAGTAGCCGGGGGCGGCCAGCGGGGGGCGCAGGCTGGCGACCCGGAGGTAGGCGCGGCTGTAAGTTCGGGATAGCTGCCCCCGGGTTAGCGGATGCGGCGGCGGGTCGTAGTGGACGTCTATGCCGAGGTCTGTGTCGTTGGGGAAAGATGCGCCGTTTCCGGTGGCGCCGGACAGGGACAGGATGCCGTTTTCGATGTTGGGCAGCCGGTCATACTCGATATAGTCGCCCTCAAAGCCCAAGACAAAGGTAGAGTTGTAGGTGTCCCAGGCTAGGCCGATGTTGACCTTTTTGTTGCGCCGGTCAAGAACGTCGGGGTTGTCCTCGGCCAAGTTTTCCGTCCAATTGAGGATTTCCGTCTTGATGTCGCTTTTAGCCCGGTATCCGTCGGACGATGTAATACAGTAGTTCAAGCCGGTTAAGAATGTGTGGTAGGACTGATGGCCGCCGGCCAGAGTATAGCGCATTTCCGGGTTGAGGCCGTTGCTGCCCCAGTGGGACAAGAAGCAGTTTTCTAGGGAGTCCTCGGCGTGCAATTGGGCGGCGGCGTTGTCGCCTAGAACCAGCGGGGGCGCTCCGGCTTCCTCGCGCTGGGCGTTAATCAGGGATAGGAGATACAGTTTTTCGCTGTGGTGACGCAAGGGCGGCGGCGTGGGGGTGGAGTTGGGTATCGGTATCGGGGCGGACGCCGGGCTCGGTGTGGGCATAGATGTAGACGTGGGCGTTGGAATGGGAATGAGAGTCGGCGCCGGTATCGGCGTAGACGTTGGGCGCGGCGTGGGCGCGGGTGTGGGCATAGGCGAAACCGTGGCAGCAAGCGGCGCTGGCGTAAGGGTGGGCGGGATTGTGGCGGCCGACGGCATTGGCGTGGGCGTGGGCGTTGAAATGGCGGGGTTGGCTGCCGGGGACGTTTCTTGGGCCTGCCCGGAACCGTTGCCCGAATCCTCTTGTCCTCGCAGATAGAAGAATGCCCCGGCTCCGACAGCCAGCAGAAGGAATGCGATTAGGAACGGGATTAAGCATCCGCGCCTGGAACCGCCGGGGGTTCCGGTGTTGCTTGGGCGCGTGTTCTGGGTAGGTTCGTTGCTGGGTATGCCGCCGGCTGGGCGCGTGTTCTGGGCAGGTTCGCCGTTGGGTATGCCGCCGGCTGGGCGCGTGTTCTGGGCAGGTTCGCTGTTGGGTATCCTGCCGCCTGGGCGCGTGTTTTGGGTAGGTTTGTTGTTGGGTATCCTGCCGCCTGGGCGCGTGTTCTGGGTAGATTCGCTGCTGGGAGGCGGCACCGGCGGCCGTCTCCGGGATGGGGCCGGTCTATTTCCGGCGCGGCGGGCTTCCTCGCAACTAACACAAGTGCAGGCTGGCGGATGATTGCGATGATACCAGTTAGTGCGATTCGGCAAGGGTTTTCCTCATTTTAGGGTTCGGGTGATTTCGCTGAAGGGGATGGCGCCTTCCCGGAGCAGCCGGGGGGCGTCGCTAGTGAGGTCAATGATGGTGGAGGGGGCGCCTGCGGGGGTTGGGCCGATGTTTAATATGAGATCCACGCGCCCGCCGATTTGGTGGCGCAGTTCCTCGATGCTGCGGGGGTCGGGGGCGCCGCTGATGTTGGCGCTGGTGCCGGTGATGGGGCGCGAAAGCCGCCGGGCCAGCTCGCGGGGCAGGGGGTGGGCCGGAACGCGGACTGCTACGGTGTCGCTTCCGGCGGTCAGGCGCGGCGGCAAGGCGCGGGCGCGGCGCAGCACTAGGGTCAGGGGGCCGGGCCAGTAGGATTCGGCTAGGATGCGGGCGGCGTCGGGCGTTTCCCGGGCTACGGCGGATAGCTGCCCGGAATCGGCGAGCAGCACGGGTAGGGCCAAGCCGTCGGGCCGTTCCTTGATGGCGAATACCCGCTCGATGGCGCCGGGGCTGAAGGCGTCGGCGGCTAGGCCGTAGAGGGTGTCGGTGGGGATGGCGATGACGCCGCCCGTCCGCAACAGGCGGGCGGCCAGTTGGATGTCCTGCTCCGGCGGGGCGGGCGGGTTTTCCGGTTGGGCGGCGGTCAACTGCGGTACAGTCCAATGCCGGGATTTGGGGGCCGTCGGCTGGTTTTTAGTATAACATTTGACGCCGGGGGGCCGGGGATTGGGTTGGATTTGGGGATTTTTCGTATTGTCTGAATCAGGATTTACCGGATTTAGGGATTTTCGGGATTTTCCCCATCGGGCGAATCCTGTAATCCTGAGAATCCTGATTCAGACAATCTTGGCCCATCCCCGGGAATTGGGCGGGCTTGGTTGACAGGCCAAGGCTGCCCGATTAACCTGAGTGGTGTTATGTCTGTGCCTGAATCGGTTGATCCTAGACGGTTGAGAATTACTAACGAGGCGGGAACCGAGGGGACACTTATCGGCTTTCGTTGCCGGGAGTGCGGGGTTTCGGTTTTTGGCCCGGCTACGTTCTGTCAAGCCTGCACTTCGTTTGAGCTGGAGGCGGCGGACTTGGGGCGGGTTGGGACGCTGTTCAGCTATACGATTGTGCGTATCCCGCCGGCCGGGTGGCCGGGTGCGGTTCCTTATGTGCTTGGGCAGGTGGAGCTGCCGGACGGCCCGCAAGTGCTGGCGGAAGTGATTGATTGCGAGCATTCCGCCCTCGCTATTGGTATGCCGGTGGAGCTGGCGATTGAGGCGGTTGGGGCCCCGGCGGCCAGTGGCGGGGGGAGCGGCGGCGCGGATAAGTTGGTGTACAAGTGGCGGCCTGCGGGGGCGTAGCTGGGAGACGCCCCCACCCTAACCCTCCCCCGGAGGGGGAGGGAATTCTGCCGGGGGTGTTTTGGGTATAGCGAATAATCACGGCTTGGGCGGTGAGACCCTTCGCTACGCTCAGGGTGACAAAACGGGCAGGGTGGCATAGGGTGCAGGGTGATATAAGGGTGCAGGGTGGCATAGGGGAATTTCGCAATTTTCTTGGTGATATTGAAAAGGGCTAGGAACCTCTGCGGAGGTGGAGATTATGGCGCGGCTTCGACCTGGGCGCGAGGTGGTGGTGGTTGGGGTGGGTTTGCACCCCTTTGGGCGCTTTCCCGGCAAGGATTTGAGCGAGCTGGCTCTGGAGGCGGTGGTTGAATCGCTGAAAGACGCCGGGGTTCGGTGGCGGGATATTCCCATCGCCTACTTTGGACACGTCTATTATCAGGGGATGTCGCTGGGGGAAACTACGCTGTCCAAGCTGGGGCTTACCGGTGTGCCTATTGTCAATGTGGAAAACGCCTGCTCCAGCGGCTCTACCGCTTTCTGGCAAGCCTACTGGGGAATCACTACCGGAATGTATGATATGGCCCTGGCTTTCGGGGCGGAGAAGGTGCCTCGGGGGCCGGTGACCGTGACCCCGGACGACGCGCCGGAACGCTACATCGGCGGCGACCACATGATGGCCGGGTACGCTCTGCGGGCCCGCCGCTATATGGAGGAAACCGGGGCGCCGGTCACTGCTCTGGCCCAGATTTCGGTCAAGGCGCGGCAGAACGCGGCCTTGAATCCTTATGCCCATCGCAAGGACACCTACTCGCTGGAGGAGGTGTTGCAGTCGCGGCTGGTGGCCGACCCGCTGACTTTGTACCAGTGCTGCCCGACCAGCGAGGGCGCGGCGGCGGCGGTTCTTTGCGCCCGGGATGCGCTGCGCGGCTACGGGATTGACGCATCGCGGGCGGTGTCGGTTGCGGCGGCGGTGCTTACTTCCGGGGAATACAACGGGCGGGGCGCCGACCATTCGGCGTTTAGCCCATACCGCACCGAACCGGCGGCTTTGCAAGCATACGAGATGAGCGGGCTGGGGCCGGAGGACGTGGATTTGTGCCAGGTTCACGATGCCGCCACCATCGGCGAGTTGCAACAAATCGAGTCGTTGCACCTGACGCCCTTTGGGGAAGCCTGGCAGGCGACGGTGGAGGGCCGCACTGCGCTGACGGGCGACATCCCGGTCAACACCGACGGCGGGCTGCTGGCTATGGGGCATCCCTTTGGCGCATCGGGCATCCGAATGATTCACGAAACGGTGACGCAACTGCGGCAGGAGGCCGGCCCGCGCCAAGTGGCCCGCGCCCGCGTCGGCGTGGCCCAATGCTCCGGGGCCGGCGATGTTACCACTGTCCATATTCTTAAGAAGTAGGGGGATTGATTAACCACAGAGGACACAGAGGGCGCAGAGGTTTTTTTCTGTATCTCCGTGCGCCCGGTGTTCTCTGGGGTTAATTTTCCTTTTCGCGGCGGGTTTGTCTAGCGATGCCTAGTTATGTGATACTGGCCGCTATGAAGGGCCGGTTCGTGTCGGATTTCGGCAATACTTATGACAACTTCCAGATGATGGGTTATGTTAGCCGTCCGCAGGGGGAAACCGCTTTTGACGCGGTGGCGGCTTTTTTCGACCAGCCGCCCTATCCTATCCAGTGGCAGGATGTGGAGTATCTGTGGGCTGAGCTGCTGGGCGAGACGCCGGACAACGCTCATTATGGCGACTATGACCGCGTTTATGTTGAGTCGCTGCGGGAGCGGTGGGAGCGGGGTACGCCCTCACCCTAGCCCTCTCCCTCCGGGAGAGGGGATTTTTATGCCCTTTCCCGCAGTGGGGAGAGGGGGTTTTTTAGTTGGCTTCGGCCCTTAGCTTGGTGAACTCGGTGCGGAATCCTTCGGTTATGGCGCGGCGGTCGGTGCCGTGTAGGACGAATCTGGCGCCCTGCTGTATCCAGTAGGCGGAAAGCTCGGGGGACTGGTGATGGACTAGGGTGGCGATGCCTTTGGCTTCCGATGCGTCTATGACGCGCTTTACTGTCTGCCGGTATTCGGGGCGGTCGTACTGGTCGGGGAAACCTAGGGATATGCTCATGTCGTTGGGGCCGACAAAGATGCCGTCAATGCCGGGGACGTCTAGGATGGCGTCTAGGTTGTTGACGGCGGCGACGCTTTCGATGCCGATGATGGCGATGCTGTTGCGGTTGCGCTCCTCTAGGTAGGCGCGGGTGGCGTCGCTTACGTGTTCGCCGGACTCAACCACGCGGTCAACGGCTTCGCCTTTTAGCGGGCGCCACTTGGCGGCGGCCACTACTTCCCGGGTCTGCTCCACGGTTTCGCAGTAGGGGGCCAGGATGCCTTGGGCGCCGGCGTCCATCGCCATCGTGACGTAGTGGGAATCGGGGATGGGGATGCGGACGATAGGCACTACTCCGCTGGTGTTGAACATCGCAAGGTAGTCGCCCAGCTCGGCCCGGCTGCGGGGGTTATGCTCGGTGTCTATGACGGCGTAGTCCAGCCCGACGCCGGACAGCACGGGAACCCAGCGGGGGCTGCGGCCAATGGTAATCATCGTTCCGAAAACGCGCCCGCCGTCTTTGAGTGTCTGCTTCAGCTCTGCGCCATTCATTTTCCATTCTCTGATTCAGGAAGTTTTGGGATTCGCCGCCTGCTCTAGGGCGGCGCGATGGGCAGTATAGCATACCGGGCCGGGCTTTCCGGCTGGGGGTGGTATACTCGGATGATTGGGAAATTTTGCTTTGGCGTTCTGAGCGTAGGGAAGGGTCTTGCCGCCCAAGGTGAGATTCTTCGCTTTGCTCAGAATGACAGGATGACAGACGGCGGGGGGATGCTTGACAGGAATCCAGTATATTGACCGGCAAGAGGTTTGGGCGCGGGCTGCGGGTGGGTTGTTGGGGGAGACGGCTCTGGCCGTTGATACCGAATCCAACAGTATGTTCGCCTATAGGGAGCGCATTTGTTTGGTGCAGATTGCTTATAGCGGGGGCGTTATTATCTTGGATCCGCTGGCGGTGGGGGACTTGTCGGCGTTGGGGCGGTTGCTGGCCTGCGCGGGTACGGTTAAGACGCTGCATGGCGCATCCTATGACTTGGCCTGCTTTTATAGGGGATATGGATTCCGGGTTGAGAACCTGTTTGATACGGAGGTGGCGGCGCGGTTTCTGGGGCTGCCGCAGACGAACTTGGCGTCGTCGCTGCAAAGCTGTTTGGGGGTATCCATACCCAAGGATTCGGGCTTGCAGCGTTCCGACTGGAGCAGGCGTCCGCTGGAGGCAGAGGCGCTGGAGTACGCCGCCGCCGATGTGCGGGATTTGTTGCGGCTGGCCGACGGGTTTCGGGCCCGGCTGGAAAAGCTGGGGCGGCTGGATTGGGTGTCGGAGGAATGCCGGCGGCTGACGCAGGGCCCGGGGCAGCCGTCGGCTCCGGCGGAACCCGCTTTCCTGCGGGTGAAGGGCGCCTACCGGCTGGGGCCGCGGGAGCTGGCGGTGCTGCGGGAACTGTGGAGTTTCCGCGAGGCCGAAGCGCAGCGGCGCGACCTGCCGCCTTTCAAGGTTCTGGGCGGCGATGCTCTGTTGGCATTGGCGCAGTCGTCCCATCCGGCTCAAGCATTTCCGGCGGAAATCCCCGGCCTTTCTGCCGGTGTATGGCGGCGGCTTGGCCCCGGAATCGCGGCGGCCATTGAACGGGGCCGGAACGGGCCGGAGTTTCACCGCCCGCCCGACGCCGGGCGGCGACTCCAGCATACGCCGGAGTCGGGAACCCGCTTGCGGGGCTTGAAAAACTGGCGGGACGGCCGGGCCGCCGGATTGGGAATAAACCCGTCGTTGCTTTGGCCTACGCGCAGTCTGGAGCGGATGGCTATGGAGCCGCCGGAACCGGGCGGGCAAGGGCCGGGCGGCGGCGACCCGGATGTGCGCGACTGGCAGCGCCGGGAGTTTGGCCCGGAACTGGACGCCTTGTGCGCTTTGGAGTTATGGCGGCAGGGCAGGGCGGTCACCCCGCCCGCGCCGGATGATTAGGGATGCCGCTAGGCCCTGGCCCGCTGGTTGATGGTCAGCAGGTTTTGGCAGAAACGGGCGGTCGCCATCATGTCGGGTATGATGACGTATTCGTTGACGGTGTGCATTTCGTTGGTAGCCATCCCGACAACGACGCACTCTACGCCGTTGAGGCGCATGGCGTTGGCGTCGGTGCCGCCGCCGGAGGGTCGGATGTCGGGCGGTAGGGACATATCCCGCAGTTGGCCGGTGACCAGCCGGACGATGGCCTCGTTGGGGTCTAGGAGGTACATCTGGAACATCATTTCCAGTTCCTCCCGGATGGTGGCGTCTTGATACTTTTCGCGGGCCTTGCGCATTGACTCGGTCACCTGCATTCGTAGCAGGTCAATGGTTTCGGTGTTGTGGCTGCGGAATTCGCCGCCGAAGCTGGCCTCTACCGGCACGGCGTTGCGAACCGTTCCGCCGGTGACTAGGCCGACGTTGAAGGTGGTTTCCTCGTCCAGCCTTCCGTTGGGCAGGTCGTTGATGATTTCGGAGGCGATGCGGATGGCGGACAAGCCCTTTTCCGGTTCGACGCCGGCGTGGGCGCCGCGCCCGGTGATGTTGACGTCGAACTTTATGTAGGTGGGGCTGGCGCCGGTGATGGTGTTGACCGGCCCGTTGCCGTCGAACACTACGGCGTCGCGGCAGCGAATCATTGAGTAGTCTAGGTTGGCCGCGCCGACCAGCCCGATTTCCTCGCCGCGGGTCAGCACTACCTGCACCGGGCGGCGGGGGCTGCCGTCTTGGGCTACGCTTTCTAGGCCCTCGAGGATGGCGGCTAGGCCGGCCTTGCAGTCGCCGCCCAGAATCGTCGTGCCGTCGGACACGATGCGGTCGCCGCGGACTTCGGGCTTGATGCTCCGGCCCGGCTCCACGGTGTCCATATGCGCCGACAGCATCAGGGGGTCGGCCCCTTCCTCGGACGCAATCACGTTGCCGTGGGCGTCGCGCTCGACGGTGAAGCCGAGGCGCTCTAGGCGTCCGGTGAGGTGCTGGGCAATGGCCTCTTCTTCGTCCGAGGGGCTGTCAATCTTGACCAACTCGCAAAAAGAGTCTACTAGGCGTTCCTGTTCAATCATTTCCTAACCTCTGGCAGGTTCCGGTTGTTGCGTATTATACATTATGCTGGGGTATGTCTTGATTTGGGAGGGAAGCGCGATGTCGGGGGAACCGGGCGAGGGCGAAGGGGACAACCGGCGGCGGGAAGCGACGGATGCGCTGGACGCGCTTACCGCAGAGATAGCCGCCTGCCGTCGCTGCGCCCGGCTGGTGGAACACCGCGAGCGCATCGGCGAGGTGAAGCGGGCGTCTTATGCCGGGTGGGACTATTGGGCTAGGCCGGTGCCGGGCTTTGGCGACCCGATGGCGCCGTTGCTGGCGCTGGGGCTGGCCCCGGCGGCCCACGGGGGCAACCGCACCGGGCGGGTGTTCACGGGCGACGCTTCGGCTACGTTTCTCATTAAAGCTATGCACCAGGCCGGGCTGGCTAATCAGCCGGTTTCGGACCATAGGGAGGACGGGCTGGAGTATGCCGGGGTGTACGTTTGCGCGGCGGTGCGCTGTGTGCCGCCCGGCGACCGCCCTACGCCGGAGGAGCAGCGAACCTGCCTGCCCTACTTGGCGCGGGAAATGAGGCTGCTGCCCAACCTGCGGGTGGTGCTGGCCTTGGGGCAAATCGCTTTTCAGGCCGCGCTGCGGGCGATAACGGCTCTTGGGACGGCTGAGGACGCCGGGCGGCGTCTCAGGGGGAAGTTCCGGCACGGCGAGGTATACCGCTTTGGGCCGGGGCTGCCGCTGGTCGTCGCCTGTTACCATCCCAGCCCCCGCAACACCAACACCGGGCGGCTTTCGATGGAGCAACTGGTGGAGACGCTGGCAATGGCGAAGGGGCTGAGCGAGGGGGGGGTTGCGGCGGGAAACTGGTAGGGCGTAGGGGATTCGAACCCCTGATCTCCGCCTTGAGAGGGCGGTGTCCTGGGCCGCTAGACGAACGCCCCACCACACGATGGCCGCCCCTTGGCCCATAGGGGGACAGCTAGGGGAATATATCAAATTGGGCCGGGGTTGTAAAGGGTTGCGGGTTTTGGGGGGCGGTTGCGGAATTGGCCTTTGTCACGCTGCCGCTTCGTCCCTTGCCGCTTTGCCACCCTGCCCTTTTGTCACCCTGAGCGAAAGCGAAGGGTCTCGGCGGCATAGGGGAGATTCTTCGCTGCGCTCAGAATGACAGGGGGCTGTTCAGAATGACAGGGGGTTGTTCGGGATGACAGGGGGTTGTTCGGGATGACGGGGGGCGGGAGGGGATATTTTTTCAGTCGGCTTATAGGGCGTTGCCGGGGTTGCGCCGGGGGCCGTTGCTACGTATAATTGAGTATGTCCCGATTAGGGGGCGGTTAGCTCAGTTGGTCAGAGCGCCTCGTTCACACCGAGGAGGTCGGAGGTTCAAGTCCTCCATCGCCCACCAGGTTGCGGGGCTGTTGGGAGCCGGGGCTGCGGCCCGGGTTCCGGGGAGCCGAGGTGGCGGAATGGCAGACGCGCTGCGTTCAGGGCGCAGTGTCCTTACGGATGTGTGGGTTCAAATCCCTCCCTCGGCACCATTATCGGCATTAAGCACTGGCGCGCGCTTGTAGCTCAGAGGATAGAGCGCTGCCCTGCGGAGGCAGAGGTCGTGAGTTCGAATCTCGCCAAGCGCGCCACTTTTTTCTTGCCCCTTTCGCCTTGAGTCGTCCATTAAGAAAATTGCGAAATTTCCTTTTGTCACCCTGAGCGAAGCGAAGGGTCTCACTGCGCAGGGCGGGATTCTTCGCTTTGCTCAGAATGACAGGTGGCTCGCTTAGAATGACAGACGGCGGAAGTAATTTCGTAATTTTCTCGCCCGCTCGCATTTGTCATACCCGCTCGAATTTTTGCGCCCGCTGGTTGGCGGTGTCTATGCCGTAGATGCTGCCTTGGGAGTCGGTGCAGACTTGGTGGGCGCCCTCGAAGGTTCGGCCGCGGGCCAGTAGCTCGCCGTCAAGGGTGTAGAGGCTGATGCGCGGAATCTGGTCGGTGACGTAGACTATCTGCGCCGCGTCTATGTGTACCCCCATCGGGCATTTGAAGTCGTCCCATTGGGCCAGGAATTGGCCCTCGGCGGTGAACACCTGTACCCGGTGGTTTTCCCGGTCGGCCACGTAGAGGCGGCCGTCTTGGGATGCGGCGATGCTGTGCGGCACCATAAACTGCCCCGGCCCGCGCCCCGGGCTGCCGAAGCTGCTCAGGTAATCACCGGCGGGGCTGAAGCGGTGTACGCTGGAGTTGCCGTAGCCGTCGGCTACGTACAGCTCGCCCGACGGCGCGACGCATACGTCCGCCGGGTGGTTGAAGGGCGCCTGTAGCTCCGCCTTGTCCCGGGTGCCTAACGACCGGAGCAGCCGCCCGCTAGTGTCGTACTGCAATACTTGATGGGCGTCGCGGTCGGTGAGATAAACGCTGTCGTCCGGGCCGACGTAGATGTGATGCGCGTCGGCAGGCACGCCGTCCTGCCGCGGCCACGGCTCCAAGAAATGCCCGTTGCGGTCGAACACCAGCACCGGCGGCCCTTGCCGCTGGAACACGTACACCCGGTCCAGCGAATCCACCGCCACCCCGCTGGGGGCTTGCAGGGTCATTCCTTCGGGCAGTTTGGCCCATCCCGGCTGGTACTCGTAGCGGTATTCGCCTGCGCCGATGGTTGTTGCCATATCATCCTCGCTTTCTGTGATATTGCCCGTGGGGGCGGGCGCACGGCTGTGCGCCCCTACCTGTCGGGATTCTCAGGATTAAGGGATTTGCCGGATGGGGAAGTTTGCTATACTGCCGTTGCTGGCCTGGTTTATGTCATATTACTTCATCCGGGAGGGTTTCTGTGGGAATTGAAGGTTCGGTGATAATCGTTACCGGCTCGTCGGTTGGGCTGGGGGCGGCTACGGCCCGCGCTGCCGCGGCCAAGGGGGCGCGTTTGCTGATTAACTACACCAAAAGCGAGGCTGAGGCTGAGGGGACGGCGCAAGCCTGCCGCGATTTGGGGGGCGACGCGGTGTTGTGTCAAGGCAATGTGGCCGAGGACGCCGACTGCCGCCGGATGGCGTCGGTGGCTTTGGAGCGGTGGGGCCGGATTGACGGGCTGGTGAACAACGCCGGGTCGTCGGTATTCGCCAGCGCCGCCGATTTGGAATCGCTGTCGGGCGAGGATTTTCTGAATATCTACGCGGTCAATGTGGTGGGCGCTTACCAGATGATACGCGCCGTCGCGCCCCACCTGAAGGCGCAGGGAAAGGGCGCAATCGTCAATGTGTCGTCCATTTCGGCCATCACCGGCGGGGGCAGTTCCATCGCCTACGCCGCATCCAAAGCCGCCCTTAACGCTATGACCATATCGCTGGCCCGCGCTCTGGCCCCGCAGATACGGGTCAACGCGGTCTGCCCCGGCCCTGTTCCGACCCGCTGGTGGGGCGACGGGCTGGGCGAGGAGGGGGCGCAAAGGCTGTTTCAGAGTTTCGAGGCGCAGGTTCCGCTCGGGCAGGCGCCCACGGCGGACAGCGTGGCGGAAACGGTGGTGTGGCTGCTGGAGGCCGCCAGACACGTTACCGGAGAGACGATAATGATTGATTCGGGGATGCACCTGATAGGTTTCAAGCCGTAAGACAAGATCTTTCGATTCTTGAACGGGATTGTCTGAATCAGGATTTTCAGGATTTCGGAATTTTCAGGATTGTTCCAATCCGGTAAATCGTATAATCCTGAAAATCCTGATTCAGACAAAGAATTGGCAGGAGGGCGAAAGCGTGGCTAATGAGAGTCCTTTGGAGATGGGCGGAGCCGGTGGCGTTGGGCCGGAGCTGGTGGATTATCTTTTGTACGAGCCGGAGGATTCGGGGATTCTCTGGATTAAGTTCAACCGGCCGGAGCGTATGAATGCGCTCATTGGCAATTCGCAGGAAAGCGGCACCGTCGCCAAGGTGGGCGAGTATATGCGGGCCGGCGATGATGACCCCAACATCCGGGTCATTGTGCTGACCGGCGTGGGGCGCGGGTTCTGCTCCGGGGCCGATATGCGCCGCGACACCGACCCGGCGGTCACCGGCGACAACTTCATTGGCAACCGGGGGACGGAGCAAGGGCCGGACGCAGCCCGGCAACACTTTTTCCACGGCTTCACCCACCTGCACCGCGATATATCGCTGATACGCAAGCCTACCATCGCTATGGTCAACGGCCCGGCGGTCGGTTCCGGGATGGATATGGCGCTGCATTGCGACATCAGGGTAGGCTGCGAAAACACCCGCTTTATCGGCTACCAGCAGTTGGGCCAAATCATCGAAAACGGCGGCAGCTATTACTTGCCCAAGCTGGCCGGGCTGGGCCGCGCTCTGGAGTTCGCTTATACCGGCCATTTGGACGCGCAACGGGCCTATGACTGGGGGCTGCTCAACTATCTGGTGCCGTCGGATGAGCTGGAGCAGACCACCCGCGACTTGTGCGACCGCATAATGCGAACCCCGCCGATGGTGCAGTGGATCAGTAAGCGCATAATGCGCACGGCAATGGACACCAGCTTGGAGAATACTATGGTGCTGACGTCCAACGCCGGGGGGATACTGAACGGGTCGGATGACGCTGAGGAGGCGCGGCGGGCGTTTCTGGAGAAGCGGGCGCCGGTGTTCCGGGGGCGGTAGAGCGGGCTGGCGTAGCTTTTGCTGAGGAAAATTCAGGCATCTAGGGAGGAGTCGTATATGTCCACGCCTGCGATGGAGCCGGCGGAAACCGGCGATGTTGTAATTGACCACCAGCAGCGAGCCGTATATTTCTTGCAGAAAGGCCGCGAGTTTCTGGCTGGTGGCGATTTGCATCAAGCGTCCGAAAAGGGATGGGGGGCGGCGGCGCATATAGTAAAAGCGGTTGCCGCCACCTATGGGTGGAGCTACGAGAGCCACGATGAGTTTGATGCCATGCTGGAACAGGCGTCGGCGCTGGCGAGAAACGACCGGATTCACGACCTCGGCAACGCCGCCCACTATCTGCACCGCAACTATTACAAACGCAAGGCGTTGCTGAATCCCGACAGGATCCGGCGCAATCTGGACAACGTGGATGAACTGATAAATTTGCTGCGGCCGCTATGCCGGGGCAGTAGGGAGTAACGAATGACGTCTAGGCCACAAACAGATCCGCGGCGGCCCTGCTGGATTGTTGGAACTGCCTATGGCGGAACGGATGATCAGACGCCCCGTTTGTTGCGGGAAGGCATTTGGGAAAACGGCTGGGGTGTATATGGTGATGACAGGCTCCTTGAGCAGGTAAACTCTATGCGGCCAGGAGACCGCATCGCAATCAAGGCGGTTTTCGCCCAAAAGCGCAATCTGCCATTCCCTAACCCGGGGGAGTACACTGTTGGGGGAATGTACATCAAGGCAATTGGGGTAGTCACGAATAATCCCGGTGACGGCATTTACGTCAATGTTGATTGGACGTCCGTCAACCCGCCTCGCGTCTGGTACTTCAGCCAGTTTCGCCAAACACTGCACAGAATTGTTCCGGGGGCGTCTTGGGAAACGGATGCGCTGATTGACTTTACCTTTAACAACAAGCCTCAAGACATTAACCGATTCCGAAACGCCCCTAAATGGCGGGAGAAATTCGGCCAACTAATCGTCACTCAGAATGTTGCCGTTCCCGTCGCCCAAAATCCGGTGGCAGAATCCGACGATGATGACGCGGGGGATGATGATTCTCCCGCGCCATACTCTATTGACGACATCATAGCCGACGGCTGCTTTCTGGAGCGCACCCGGTTAGCGGACATCGTTGAACACTGGCACTCCAAGAAAAACCTGATACTGCAAGGGCCGCCCGGCACCGGCAAGACTTGGCTGGCCCGCAAGCTGGCCTACGCTCTGATAGGGCAAAGGGACGAAAGCCAGGTGCAGGCCGTGCAGTTTCATCCCAACCTGTCTTATGAGGATTTTGTGCGGGGGTATCGTCCGTCGGGCGATGGCAAGCTGGCCTTGATGGACGGGCCTTTTCTGAATATGGTTGAGGCCGCCCGCCAAGACCCCAATTCGGATTACGTGATAGTGATTGAGGAAATCAATCGGGGCAATCCGGCGCAGGTTTTCGGCGAAATGCTTACGCTGCTGGAGGCCGATAAGCGCAAGGAAAGCGAAGGGCTGGGCCTGAGTTACCGCGGGCGCGATGATGAGCGGGTATATGTGCCGCCTAACCTGTATGTCATCGGCACAATGAACATTGCCGACCGTTCCCTTGCGCTGGTGGATTTGGCCTTTCGCCGCCGTTTCGCCTTTGAGGATTTGGAACCCGAATTTGGCCGGACGTGGCTGGAGTGGGTGCGCGATAACTGCGGTGTTGACGGCCAGTTTCTGGCGGATGTGCGGCGGCGGATGCTTGCCTTGAATCAACAAATCGCCGGTGACCGTAGCTTGGGCCGCCAATTCCGCGTGGGCCATAGTTATGTCACGCCATCGGCGGGCGATGCTATACGGGACGCCGCGGCGTGGTTTCGCCGGGTGGTGGAAAAGGAAATCGGCCCCTTGCTGGACGAATACTGGTTCGATTCCCCGGATACGGCGCGGCAGGCCAAAGACGATTTGCTGGCGGCCGGGCCGTAATGGTTGGGGCAGTAATATCGGGGCGGAGCCGGATTCCGGTAAGGAATATCTGGCTGTTGCTGCTTTACGCATCGGAGTTGTTCCGCCATCTGGATAGCAGCAGCAGGGCCGGGGTTGAGGATAACCCGGACGATATACCCGACCTGATAGCGGAAATTCTGGCCCGCGAGGTTGAGCGGCGGTTGGCGCGGAATCTGAGTACGGGATGGCGGACGCGCCAGGCCGATATAACCCGCGTCCGGGGCCGCATTGACTTGCGGCGCACGGAAACCCGCCGCCTGCTGGAGCGGGGCCGCGTGGCCTGCCGGTTCGACGAGCTTACCCTTGACACGCCCCGCAACCGTCTGGTGCGGGCGGCTCTGGTTAGATTGGCCGTCATTGCCGGGCGCAAGGATGTGGTCACCCGCTGCCGTTCCTTGGCGGCGCGGCTGGAGCGGTTGGGCGTGGGTGCCGGGAAACCGCCTCGAACCGAGGTTTCGGTAGACACATTCGGGCGTTGGGACGCCAGCGACCGTTTGATGGTGGCCGCCGCCAAGCTGGCCTTTGATTTGGCGTTGCCTAATGAACAACCGGGCGCAACGGCCTTGACATCGCCGTACCGGGAAATCGGGTGGCTGAGGCGACTGTACGAAAAGGCCGTTGCCGGATTTTATGACGTGGTTCTATCGCCCGGCGGATGGCGCGTTAATCACGGCAAAACTATTTATTGGCCGCACACCAATTCAACGCCCGGCGTTACAAATATACTGCCGTCAATGAAAACCGACATCACGCTGGAGCATCCCGGCTTGCGCCGCCGCATAATTGTTGACACGAAATTTACCGACATTCTAGTTTCCGGGCAATACGGGAACGAATCGTTGAGAAGCGGTTATATCTATCAGATATACGCTTACCTGCGCTCTCAAGAAAACGGGAATGACCCGCTATCGCTCGATGCTTGCGGCCTGTTACTGCATCCGGCTATAGACGGGATGGTAGACGAATCCGCGGTTATTCAGGGGCATCTTATCCGGTTCGCCACTGTTGATTTGGGGGCGGCTGCTGCGGAAATAAGGCGGCAATTGTTGGTTGTGATAGATCGGCCCTAGCCATTTTGCCCGTTGGGGCGGGCGCACGGCTGTGCGCCCCTACGGGTGCGGTTTGCGATATTGTTGGTGGGTGTTGGGGCGCGGTTGTGCGCCCCAACGGGTTCGATTGCGACACGTTGGGGCAGAGGGGATTTACGCGGCTGCTGCTAGGGCGCCTACGGCTATGGAGGGTAGGCTTAGGGGTAGTTGCTGCCAGGTTTGGCCTTGGTCTTGGCTTTGGTAGAGCTGGCCGCCGTCGGTGCCGGCGTAGACTTCGTTGGGGTTGTTGGGGCGCCACTGGAAGGCCACTACCATATCCTCGGGGTCGTCGCCGCTGCCTAGGTCGGCTACCAGTTGCCAGGTTTGGCCGCCGTCGGTGGAGCGGTAGAACTGGGGGGATTTGCGGCGGGCGTTTTCGGATACTGTGACCAGGACTAGGTCGGCGTCGTCGGGGGCGGCGGCTATGTGGAGGGTGTAGCGGCGTTGCAGGCCGCCGTTTATCGGCGCCCACTGGTCGCCGCCGTTGTCGCTGCGGTAGGGGGCGCTGGCGGTGGCGGCGTAGACCCGCTGCGGGCGGTCGCTGCCGAGGTGGAGGCAGTGGATGTCGTCGTCTAGGCCGGGCAGTTGTTGCCAGCTATGGCCGCCGTCTTGGGAGCGGACTACGCCGCCGACTTCGATTCCGGCGTAGAGCAGGTTGGCGTCGGCGGGGGATGCCCGCAGGTCGCGGACGTGGGAGTCGCGGGTTGGGGCGTGGAAACCCCACTGGGCGGCTTCGGGGACGGCGCGGAACTCGGGGCGTTCCTGCCAGCTATCGCCGCCGTCTTTGGACTGGAAAATGGCGGCCGGTTCGCTGCCGGCGTAGACCGTTTCGGGTTCTAGGGGGTGGGCCAGCACGCTGTGGGCGTAGTCGCTGGGGTATGAGTCGGCGCGGTTCCAAGTGGCCCCGGCGTCGTCGGTGCGGTAGACGCCGGCCTCGTAGGCGGCCAGCCAGGCGCGTTCCGGGTTCAGCGGGCTGACGGTCAGCCGGGCGGCGGCGTGGGGCAGCGGCGTAACCGGCCCCTGTTGCCAGGTTTTCCCGTCATCCTCGCTGCTGACGGCGCATACCCCGTCGTGCATTCCCACGTAGATCAGGCGCTTCGCTTGCGTCATTTTTCCGTCCTCTCTTAGGTCAAGGATGGTTGGAGCTTGGGGCGATTATATGCCATATTGGGCCGGGGGGTTTGATTCTTGGGGGGATTGTCTGAATCGGGAATTTCGGGATTAGGGGATTCGATGGATGGGGATTTGTCTGAATCAGGATTTTCAGGATTAAAGGATTCACCGGATGGGGAAATCCTGAAAATCCTCGAATCCTGAAAATCCTGATTCAGACGAAAAATGAGGTGGTTGCGAAATTCCTGGGTGGCGGAGGGCGAGGGCGCACGGCTGTGCGCCCTCTACGTATGCTATAATGCGACGTCCAGCAGTGGCCTGCGGCGGGGTGCGGTGCGCCGGGGGGTTGGATTTTGGTTCTAGAGCGGGGTGGCGGGATTGAGGGTCGCAAGGTTGTTCGCATAATAATGGTTGAAAGGGGAAAAGTTGGCTTGGCCGCGGGGAATAATCTCTTGGCTGCTTTGGCCATGCGGTACAAGAACATTTGTGCGGGGGGGTAATTTATTTTTCTTGGCTACGCAACGCTCTGTTTGTGCTGTTGATTGGCGGCGTCTTGGCCTACGGGGCCGGGTTCGCCTGGTATATGCTGGCAAAATTTGAGCTGGTCAACCTCATCCGGGACGTAAACAAAGACGACACCTTCTATTACTTTCAGATAGCTTATAACTTGGCCTCGGGGAACTTCTCCACCTTTGACGGGGGGATTACCCGCACCAACGGCTATCATCCTCTCTGGATGTTTCTCATTACGCCGTTTTACTGGATGTTGGACAAGGAAGCGGCGTTGTTCGGCATCAAGGCGTTTGAGATTATGCTCATCGCGGGCGGGGCCGCTTTGGTTGTGTTGGCCGCCCGGCTGGCGCGATTGCCTTGGTTGCTGCTGTTCGCCACGCTGCCGTTGCTCTACCAGCATAGCGAGCTGTTTTGGGGACTGGAAGCGGCGGCGGGGTTGTTTATACTGGCGTTGTTTTTCCTCGCCCTGGTTCTCTACGCCCGGAACCCGGCGCGGTGGACGTGGCCGCTGGCCGCCGTCGCTTTCATACTGCCTTGGGTGCGGCTGGAGTATATCGCCATATCGCTGGCGGCTACTATTGCGCTGGGAATCATCGAGTGGTCGCGGCGGGAGCGGGCGCCCGGCGCGTCTTTGCGTGCCGTAATACTTTACTACCCCCCCCCATACATTTGTTCTAATAATCGGTTCCGTTGCCGGTATTCTGGTTTACTTCGCCTATAACTGGCTGGTGTTCGGCGGCATTTTGCCGGTTAGCGGCGCAACTAAACAGATGTGGTCGCAAATCCGGTGGGAACAGGAAGGCGGCTACAGTCTTGCTCAGAACTTCCGGGATGTATTGCAGATTCCCGTTTTCGACTTTGAGTTGCTGGTTGCGCTGGAGATATGCGTTTACTTGCTGCTGGTCTGGTGGTTCGCCCGCCGGTGCGGGAACGCGCGGGAATGGCTGATGCTGGCCTTTATGTGCGGTATGTTCGCCTTGGCGGCCGGGCATATCGCCAAGTTCGCGCAGACTGTGCTTACTGTGCATCCCTACTGGGGAAGCAGTGGCTGGTACTTCGTTCCGGCGTACCTGATGATGGCGCTGATTGTTCCCGTAAGGTGTTATGTCGCTATCTATCTGGTAAGGCGTTTTATCGGGCCGAGGTCGCAACGGGCGGCCAACATTCTGAGCGTGGGCATTGTTATCGTCGGCGCAGCTTTCCTGCTTATAAAAGCGGATTTTGCGGGGCCGTTCCAGTTTGTTGACCGGAAAAGCGAGGAAACCCGCCAGAGATGGGGGGTTACTTCGTATATGGGGGCGCAGGTTATGAATAGTGTGTTGCCTGATGACAGCGTGGTTGTGGCGTGGGATGCCGGCGTCGTCGGGTATTTCTCACGCTTTCCGGTGGTGAACTCGGACGGGATAGTAAATTCCTACGATTATCTGCGTGCTCGAAAGGAGGGAACCGGGGCGGCGTTTCTCCAGCGTTATGGGATTACCCATTTCGCCAGCGTCTGGAGGTTTCGGGATGATGGAACCGGGGGCCACGTTCTGCCAGAGCCACGGGATTACCCGGATCTCGAACTTCTGGAGCGCCGGAGCGTGGACGGGGTGTTGTTTGAAGGCCCGCCATATCTCCACCACGGAAAGGACGAATCGCACAAACGCCAATTCAGGCTCTTGACCGCCGGGCCGCCGGATATGTTATCGGACGGGGGCAGTCGTTCCGTCCGGTTCTGGGAGCGGATGGAGCCGCATTTCGATTACCAGTCGGAGGGCGTGGGGCTGATTGTGGACGGGCGGATGGCGCAGGCGTTTGCCCGGGGTTGCGCTGCGGGCGACTTGGCGGTGTTGGTATGGGGCGGGCCGGGGGGTGAAACGTCGGCCAAAGCCTGGACGCAAACGGCGACGGGGCTGTGCGTGGCCGCCTTTGTGCTGCCCTATGACGCCGCCGCGCCGGTGCGGGTGGAGGTGGTGGCGGGCGACGATTGATTGGCGGGTATGGCCGGGCAGCAATTAGATACGAGTTGGGCGCATGGCTGTGCGCCCCTACGGTGAATGGGGCGATGTTGTGCTATAATGGGGTTCCCAGCCCCGGCTTGCGGGTGGTTAGCTCAGCCGGTTAGAGCGCCTGCTTTACACGCAGGAGGCCGCAGGTTCGAGTCCTGCACCGCCCACCACTTCCCTTTGGCCTGCGGCGAGGCGCCTTTCCTTGGGTCGTCAGCGGCGTTGAGCGTCCGGCGCATTTATAGCAGAGAGGGCGGGGAGGTGATTTTGTCGGCTGACCGGGTGAACGAAAACATCCGCTACGAACCGGAGGATCACCCCCCGCATCCGATAGTCATTGGCACCGGATTTCAGGCGACCGCGATTATTCTGGCCCCGGTAGCGATAACCGTAGTCATTGTTGCCCGGATTGCGGAACAGCCGGAAAGCTACATCACTTGGGCCGTATTCGCCACCCTGTTGACCTGCGGAATCACTACCATCCTGCAAGCCGTCCGCATCGGGCGCGTAGGCGCCGGACACGCGCTGCTGATGGGAACGGCCCCGGCGTTCATCGCCGTTTGCATCGCCGCTCTGGTCGAGGGCGGGCCGGCCACTATGGCCAGCCTTATTATCGTATCGTCGCTGTTTCAGTTCCTGCTGGCCTCGCGTCTTTCCCTGCTCCGGCGCATATTCACCCCGGTGGTCACCGGCACAGTGATTATGCTGGCGTCGGCCACCGTAATACCCATTATGATGTTTGGCAGCCTCAATGACGTGCCGGAGGGCTCGCCGGACGCCGCCGCGCCGATAGCGGCCCTAGTCACTCTGGCGGTGGTGGTCGGCCTAGTGCTGCGGGGGCCGCCGCAGTTGCAGTTGTGGTCTCCGCTCATCGGCATCGTGGCAGGCTGCGCGGTATCGGCGATCCTCGGCATCTACGACGCTCAGGAGGTCTTGGCCGCGCCTTGGGTCGGCGTTCCCATAAGTTCTTGGCCGGGGCTTGGCCTCACTCCGGGGCCGGAGTTCTGGGCCCTGCTGCCCGCGTTCATAATGGTCACCGTGGTGGGAGCCTTAAAGAACATCGGCGACGGGGTCGCCATCCAGGGGGTTTCCCGGCGCAGGCCGCGGGCCACCGATTTCCGGGTAGTGCAAGGATCCCTCAACGCGGACGGGATAGGCAAACTGCTCTGCGGCGTCGCCGGAACGATGCCCAATACCACCTACTCCACCAGCATATCCTTGGCCGATGTCACCGGAGTGGCGGCCCGGCGGGTGGGCATCGCCATCGGCGTCATATTTATAATCGTCGCCTTCTTTCCCAAAATCGCGGCCCTGCTGATAGACATACCCGGCCCGGTGGCGGCGGCATACGTTACGCTGCTTATGGCCTTGCTCTTTGTGCAGGGGATGAAAATTATTATTGACGATGGCTTGGATCAGCGCAAGGCCGCGGTGGCCGGGCTGTCTTTCTGGATTGGCGTAGGGTTCGAGAACCAGTGGATCTTGCCGGAGCTGCTGGGGGACGGATTCGTGGGCATACTGCTGGGCAACGGGATGACCGCCGGCCCCTTGGCGGCAATCGTAATGATGGTTTTTCTGGAGCTTACCGGCTCAAGGCGGCGGCGTCTGAGTGTGGCGCTGGACAGCGAATCACTGCCGGAGATAGATACGTTTCTGCGCCGCTTTGCGTCAAGGGCCGGGTGGGAGGCCGCGGCGACCGACCGGCTGGCGTCGGCGGGGGAGGAAACGCTGGCAGTGCTGTTGCAGGAGGATGACGACGCCGGTTCGGGGCGTCGGCTGGCGGTGACGGCGCGGATGGATGGGCGCCGGGCGGAGCTGGAGTTTGTGACGGCGCTTGAGGGGGAGAACGTGGAGGATTATCTGGCGAACCTGAGCAGCCTGCCCCCGGCCCCCAACGAGCGCGAGGTGTCGTTCCGGCTGTTGTTGCATTACGCATCCTCGGTGCGCCACCAGAAATATCACGGGGTGGACATTGTTACGGTGAGCGTTGAAGGCGCGGGTTAGGGGAATTTGGCAAGCGTTTTATTCTTTGTCTGAATCAGGATTTTCAGGATTTTCCTATGCTAAAGTTGCTCGCCGCGATTCGCCCGGGCCGGTTTGATTTGTTGCTGGCCGCCCTTGCCGTGCTGGGGGCGGCCCTGATTCTGGCGCGGGAGGCGACCTATGGGGTGGGGCTTACCGCGGATTGGGCCACCTACATATCCACGGCCCGCAACCTGCTGGACGGGGAATGGTTCGTTCAGATTTACGGATGGCCCTATCTGCACTGGCCGCCGCTGTATCCTATGCTGTTGGCCGCGGCCAGCCTTGGGGTGTTTGACCCTTACGATGTAGCCGGCCCGTTGAACGCCGCCATATTCGGGCTTACCATATTCGTTGCCGGGCAAGGGCTGCGGCGGCGCGTTCAGCATCCCTTTTTGGTAGTCGGGGCCTGCTGCGCCATTATGCTGGCGATTCCGTTGACTGGAGTCGCATCCTTCGCCATATCCGAGGCGCCCTTTATCCTGTTCGTAACGCTTTCGCTGGTGCTGGCCGCCAAGTTCCTTGATACCGGCAAGGGTTCGGATTTGATTTGGGCGGCGGTGTTCGCTTCTCTGGCCTTTCTGACCCGCTACATCGGCGTCACCTTGATTATAGCCATCGTGCCTCTGTTGCTTTTCCAGCGCGGCGTCGCGCCGTTGGAGAAGGCGAAGCGCATTGGGCTGTATCTGCTGATTGTAGCGGCGCCGGTGGCACTGTGGCTGGCGCAGAACCACCTGTTGCATGGCAGAATCCAAGGATACAGAGGGCCGTCGCCGTATAGCTTGCCGGAGATTCTGGACAAGTTCTTGAGCGACTTGGCCGGGTGGGTTTTCTACTACCTGCCGTGGGGGGATGCCAGGGCCGCCGCGGCAGTATTCGCCGCAGCGGTTCTGCTGACGTTGGCCGTGGCCGTCGGGTATACATTTGTTCGCTCGCACCGGAAGGGCGGGGGTATGGACGGGTGGAGTCCGTTCTACCTGTTCGGCGGCTTTGCCTTGGTTTATCTGATTTACCTTACGGCGGCGCAATCGCAGATCGGATTCGGGCCCTTGGGCGGCAGGCATCTGTCCCCCGTGTACATCCCGCTTCTGTTCACGGCGGCGATTGCTCTAGACAGGTTCTTGAGCTATGCGCGTGGGCGTATATCGCCGTCATTTGTTGGCAAACTGCCAATAATTAGAACAATTGAGCGGGAGGGGGTAGAAATTTATAGCCTGCTGGTTGTGGTCATTGTCTTGGCCTTTTCTCTCTGGCTGGCCGGCGGCGCGGCGCTCAACGCGCGGGCAATCATTCGGGCCAATGAACAAGGTATAGGGGGAGTGACCGGCCCGGTCTGGGCCAATTCGGAAGTTTTGCAGTACGTCCGGGAAACGCCGGTTGACGTCCCGGTACTGAGCAACTCGTCCGTTGTATACATCCACACCGGCCGCGAAGATGATTATCTGGCTAGGCACTTAGGGGATATAGATTTGGGCTGGAAGCTCAATACCGGGGCGAAATGGCAGATAGAAAATGCGGCGGACGGCACATATATCGCTTGGCTACATTCCTTTGCGCCCGATTACGATTACAGTATAGAGGAGCTGCCGTACCTGGAGCCGGTGACGGAGTTGGCCGACGGCATCATATTCAGGGTCAACCGGGCTTATGACGCCGCCGCGGATTGACGGGTTAAGGGCGGGGATGGGCGGTTTGGGCGTTGACAGCAGGCGTTGGCAGTTGGCAAGATAGCTGGCATGATTTGTAGCGAAGACGGAACCGGGCTGCCCGCACCCGCCGATGAGTGGGATGCGGGTTTTATGGGTTGCGGCGAGGTTATCATCCGGCTGCGGCTGCGGCTGCGTAAGCTGAATCCGGGGGAGGTTTTCAAGCTCACTTCCCAAGACATGGGGGCGCCCGAAGACCTGCCCGCGTGGTGCCGGATGACCGGCCGCCGCCTGCTCCGCGCCGAGCATCCCCATTACTGGATTGAACAGAAAGGCGGCTAGTCATACTGAGCTAAACATACGGCCGGGCCAACCATACCGGGCTAATCATATCGGAGGAAGGTAAACCGAAATGGCGGGGAAATTCTGCGTCAGCCTTAACTGCGCCAAAGACAACACCGACCGGGCGACGGTGGCATTCGTCGTCGCCAATGCCGCCCTTGGCTCCGAAAAGGAAACGGTGGTGTTTCTCACCACCGAGGGCGTTCACTTGTCCCAGAGGGGATACGCCGACGATGTTCACGAAGACGGGTTTCTGCCCCTGAAGGAACTGATGGACAACTTCGCCGAGGCGGAAGGCACTATTCTGGTCTGCGCCCCTTGTTTCAGGAAGCGGGGGCTGGACGCGGACAACTTGGTTGACGGCGCCCGAATCGTCGGCGGGGCCGTGCTGGTGGAGTTTCTCTCCGACGGAACCCCGTGCATCACCTATTGATTCGGCGACTATAACGCACCCGTGGGGCCTGCTGATGGAACCGGTCGGAAAACACGAACACGAACCCAATGTGAGCTTCGACGGCGGAGACCTGGACTGCGGCGGCGGGCTGTTGCTGCTCATCCGCCGCCATATAGACCCGCTGGAGCCGGGCGGCCTGCTGGAGATACTGTCCACCGACTCCACGGTTGAGGTGGAACTGCCGGCCTGGTGCCGCTTGACCAAGAACGAAATGGTTTCTTGGACCAAATCGGGCGGCCAGCGTAGCTATCTGGTGAGCAAAGGCCCGTTTGCGCCCCGCGCACCGGCGCGAGGGGCGGCGCCCGCGGTTGCCACTATCGGCCAGCAGCTTCGGACGCCGGTGACCATTCCCGACCGGCTGCCGCCGCCGTCCCCGGCCCCGCGGATCGCCCCGCTGTCGGTTATGGGCATCGGCAGTTGGCCGCGCCCGCGCTGGATGCTCCAGGCGGTGCATGACCGGCTGGAGGGCCGGCTGGGCGAGGGGGATTTTCAGGCCACGGCGGACGATGCGGTGCGGCTCTGCCTAGACGCGCAGCTACGGGCGGGCGTTGACGTGGTGACCGACGGCGAGCAGCGGCGGGACAGCTACGCCAGCTTCGTGGGCGGGCTGCTGGACAACTGCCAGCTCATCCCGCTCAGCGACTTGACTGCGATGGTGGACGACCCGGAGGAGTTCGAGCTGGAGCTACGCGCTCTGGACGTTCCGGCGGCCGAGGTGCGGCATCCGGTGGTCTACGGCAGTTTGGGCCGGAGCAGGCCGCTGGCGGTTCACGAGTTCGACTTCGCGAGCGCCGCGGCGGGCCGGCCGGTAAAGGTGGCGCTGCCCGGCCCCTACCTGCTCACCCGCACGATGTGGCTGGACTGCCTCACCGAGCGGCCCTATCAGACCCGCGAGGAGCTGGCCCGCGATGTCGTCCGCGTGTTGCGGGAGGAGCTGCATTTCCTGCTGGCGTCGGGGGCGGCGCTGGTGCAGTTCGATGAGCCGGTGCTTACGGAGGTGGTTTTCGGGGCGGCCAGCCAGGGCCGCAGCTTTATGTGCGGGGCACTGAGCGAAAAGCTGGAGCCGGCTATGGAGCTGGATTTCGCGTTGCAACTGCTGAACGAAACCGTCCGGGGCCTTCCGGCGGAGCGCACCGGGCTGCATATCTGTCGGGGCAACTGGACTCGCGACGAGTCTGCCGCGCTGTCCGGCGATTACCGGCCCCTGCTGGATGTGCTGAAGCGGGCCGAGGTGGGCGTCCTGTTCTTGGAGCTTTGCACCGAGCGGGCGGGCGAGGCCGAGGTGCTGCGGGCCATCCCGGACGGCAAGCGCATCGGCGTGGGGGTGGTGAACCAGAAGCTGGACGCGGTGGAGCCGGTAGAGGACATTCGCCGCCGAATCAGCCGCGCCGCCGGGCTGTTCGGGCAGGAGCGCGTGCTGCTTACGCCGGACTGCGGCTTTGCTACATTCGCCGACAACCCGGTAGCGTCGGCGGTCACCGCCGAGGGCAAGCTGCGGGCCATCGTGGCGGCGCGGGATTTGTTCCGGGGCGATGGGGCTAATGGTGATGGCGCTTAGGGGTGGAGTGCGTCAATGAAGCGCTGGGCGTAGGGAGAGGCATTCGTAACTTTCGCCGGGTCTATTTTCGCTAATAGGTCGAAGCTGTGCTTGCTTTTGCTGTAGCGGCCTTTGGCGGCGCTTCGGGTAGCCGCCGCTATTCCAGCGTCAACGGCCTGCTTGGCGACTTGCTCGATGTTTGGATCCGCCGGTAATGCGCTTGCCCGGAAACCTTGCCCATAATAGTCGCCGAGGGTCTGGCGGTCGGCTAGGAACCATGACTCCATCGTTTGCACCATCAGGTGGCATTGGGCGTCTGACGCTCTGGCGGGGCGTTCCCATCGGTCGTGGGAGTTGAGATGCCGCCATGGTTGGGCGTCCGTTGCCGGGTCCGCCACCGGGCCTTCGGAGTCCACTAAGAGCATAGCAATTTCGTTATTCCCGGATTTCTCTTTGCTGAATTTGTTATATGCATCATTGCGACTGCCGCAGGCCACAATGGTAGGCATATTGCCTTTCAACCCCGCTTTCTCCAAAAACTCCCTGAATCCGGCGCGGCACTCCCTCCTCAGCGTATTCCTGTGTCCCCCACCCTCTACATAGAGCTTAACGTTTACCAACGGTTTCCCCCTATCTGGCCGCTTACCCATATTTCGCCGAGCCGGTATTCGTCAAGCCAATCTTTGAGCTTTTCCGCGTCAAGGCGGCGGAGTTTCGTCGCCCCTTCGTACTTCTCGCAGACGACCACGGCTTCGGGGGTGTCGGTGAGGGCGTCTACTAGGATGTCGGAGTGGGTGGTGACGAAAATCTGGCTGCGCGATGACGCTTCCACCAGCAGCTTCGCCACCTCCGGGATTATGTCGGGATGCAGGCCAATCTCCGGTTCCTCGATGCAGATTACCGGCGGCGGTTCGGGATGGCAAAGCACGGCCAGCAGGCACAGATAGCGCAGGCTGCCGTCGGACAGCCGCGCGGCGGGTATGGGATGTTGCAACCCTTCTTCGTGAAAGAATATCTGCGCCGTGCCGCCGAGTATTTGGATGTTGATGTCGCTGAAAGAGGGATAGAAGCCCCGCATACCATCCAGTATCCGGGCCTTTACCGGCGCTTGGTTCAGCAGGCCGCTCAACAGCACGCCGAGGTTTGAGGCATCTGGAAACAGGAATTGTTGGTAGAGGTCAGTTCTCTGCGGCAGTCGGGACGGTGCGTTAGGCGCGAAGTTCCATTCGCGGTAGATACGCATACCATCAAATAGTTCGGCCAGGTATGTCAATTCCGGGTATGTTTGGCGGTCTCGCCGTTGCGACAGAATGGATTGATCGGGTTTCACGTCATCCCAATGGAGTTGTATATGGTAATTCCCTTGCTCTGGGGTGACAACTTCAATCGCTGGCCCCCCCAGAGAGTTGTAATGATACAAAATATACGGCTGGCCCATAATATCCGTCTCTGTCCTTGGATCCCCTACCACTTCGTCCACTACAGAGAAGCGTCCGCCAGACTCGGTGAATGACATATAATACCTGACCAGATTCTCTGTCGGCTGCTGAGGGATCCCGATTATCGCGTCTATGGTCGCCGTTATGGGCGAGGGCGCACCCTTCCAGAGCCAGGCGTTGACGCCCCCGCCCGCCCCGATGGGAGCTTGGATGTCCCGAGGCGCGGCGGCCAGCAGTGACAGCGCCGAAATCAGGTTTGACTTGCCCGATGCGTTAGGCCCGATGAAAACGTTCAGCGGCTCCAGCGGAAACCCGGGGCCGCCGGGTCCGAAGGAAAGTATGTTTTCCAGCCAGATGGCGCGTAGGAATTTCTTGCCTTCCATAGCCTGCTCCGTTTGTTTGGCTGCCTAGCTTGCGTCGGTCTGCTGGTGGCGGCCGATGTAGCCTACGATGACTTGGCGCAGGTCGTCGTCCCAGTCGAAGGCTATGCGGATGGTGTAGCGGGCGTCGAAGTTGGTGCCTTTGCCGATGTGTTCCGCCAGCCAGTAGGTTTTGCCGTAGGCGATGGCAGTGTAGGACTTCTTGTAGCGCGACAGGGTGGTTTCGCCCTGGTCGCCCTTGTACCACCAGCCGCAGGCTTCCTTGATGGACTGGTCGAAGTTGGTTATCCGCAACTGGCCCATCTTGGACTTGTAGTAGGTGGTTGCCAGCCATTGGAGGGCGTCCCACACTTTTTCCGGGCGGTTGTAGGGGTTGGATTCGATGTTGGACGCGGAGTTGGGGGCGAAGGTCAGCTCCTTCTTGAACCGCTGGCGGGCCATTTCGACGGCGGCGTTGACGTTCTCCACCTGGGGCGCCGTGTCGTCGTCGGTTTCGGAGATACCCCCCTTTTCCGAAAGGTAAGCCAGCCGCCAGGACTCTTCCATTTCTTGGCTGTCGTAGAGTTCGGACTTGATGATTTCCACTTCGTCGCGCAAGGCCCGGTTTTCCGACTGGAGGGCGGCGACGGTATCGCGCAGGTCGCGGTTTTCCGACTGGAGGGCGGCGTGTTCGGCGGCGGGGACGCCGGGCGGTTCGGGCAGCGCGGGCGGTTCGGCCGGGGCGGGTTCGGCTGCCGGGCGGGATTCTTGGGGCGGGCCGGCCTGGGATTGCGCGGGTTCGGGTTCGGGCGTTGGCGCGGCGGTTTGCGGCGGGGTATCCGGCGCGGCGCCGCTGTCCGGGGCGTCCGGTTCCGGCGGCGCGGGCCGGTTGGGGCCGGGGCCGACGGGGGGCTCGGTCATCAAGCGGTCTATTTCTTGGGCCGTTTCCAGAATCGGCGGTTGCAGCTCATCCCGCTTGCGGATTCGCTCCCGCTCCTCGCTGATGCCGGGGGCGCGGTCGTGGACGGGCCGGTACTCGGCCAGCAGCGCCCGCAGCCTTTCGGCGGAGCGCAGGGCCGCCGCAGTATCGGCCTGGGGCGATACCCTTGCCGCCGCCCACTCTTGGGTATCCTGCTCAAAGAAGGCCAGCAGTTCGGCGAATTCGTCCCGGAGCGACTGGAGAACCGCGTCGAAATCGTCGGCCCACTTTAGTTCCGCTTCTTTTTCCTTGACCAGATTGGATACCGATTCGATGAAATTGGGTATCACTTCTTGCCAATCCGGGGCTGTGGCGGGCAGGAGGCGCAGGCAGTCTATGGTGGCGGACAGCACATCGGATATTTCGGATCCCGATAGTTCGTCGCCGGATTCCAGCGCGGGCAGCTTGCCGGACACATAGCACAGCATCAGGCCGGAGTCGTCCTTGCTGAACTGGCCGTGGGCTTCGGTGAACGCTTCCCATTCCGCTTCCCACTGATTGGGTTCCCAAACAGTTATAAAGCGGTTGCGGGTGAAATCCGGGCCGTCGGCGTCTAGGCCCCGGCTCTCTAGGTGGCGGGTGATTTCCTGCCGCAGCGCGGGGTGGGACTCGGCCCAGCCCCGCAGCACGGCGGAGGCCAGCTTGTCGGAAAGCCGGATTTCCTGCGTTATTGGTTCTTGCAGGATGGTATGCGTTCTTTCCAAAGCCTGCCCGGCCCGCCCGCGGCGGAATCCGCCGGTGGACAGCGAAACGGTTTCGTTGACCGCCGACTTGAGTGCTTCGCGGGTGCTGTGGGGCAGGCTGCGAAATTCGGTCAGCACGCGGGTGACTACCGCGGCGCGGTAATCGGGCCGGACCAAATGCTCCAGCGCGAATATGGCCGAGGTCTGCACCCCTTTCCGGCCGGCGTCCGTCCCGCTCCCTTCCTTGTCCGTCATCGCTGTCAACCCCCGATTGGGCGGCCCTGGACTGCCGGGGCCGCGGAAATCCAAAATACTATCTTAGATTACAGGGCGGTAAGGGGCAATCGGGCTTGAGGAAATTGCGAAATTCCCGTTTGTCGCCCTGCGCCTTGTCACTCTAAGCGAATTGCCGCCCTGCCCGTTGCCGCCCTGCCCGTTGTCGCCCTGCTCTTTGCCGCCCTGCCCTTTGTCACCCTGAGCGAAGCGAAGGGCCTCACTGCCCAAGGCGGGATTCTTCGCTTTGCTCAGAATGACAGTGGCTTGCTCAGAATGACAGGCGGCGGGAGTAATTTCGCAGTTTGCGCCTTGGTTGCGGGGATGGCGGCGGGCGTGAATTGACAACGGGCCGCCTATCATTCAGAATCGGCGGCAGCTTTCCCGTATGAGAGAGGAGGAGTCTCATTATGCTGAAAATCGGCCACGTCGTAGTGCGCCCAGGACGACGCCACGGCGACGACCCGGTGGAGATTCCCGTCCCCGAGGAACTGGAAACCGTCCCCGGCATCCCTATGGTGCGTAAGGATGTGGATTTCTACAGCCGGGAATATCCGCTCCAGCGCCAGCAGGTGGAACACGCCGCCGATACCGAATGGGCGCCCACCGTCGGCACTCCGGCGATGCAGAAGTACCATCATGAGCATCAGGAGGTGATGGAGCAGTTCTACCCGCTGATGAACCGCTCCGGCAACCTGCCGCCCACCGCCACGCCCACCGGCGAGGACGTAACCGACCTGATTCGCAACAAGGCCCGGGAGATGGGCTATCTGGAAGTGGGGTTCACCGCCCACGACCCGCGCTATATCTACCAAGACCGCAAAGACCACGTTAAGTTCGGCAACGCCGTCTGTTTGGCCCTGGAGCAGGACTACGCCGAAACGCAGACTGCCCCGAGTATGGCCGCCGAGCATGGCCACTATGGCACCTATGAGATTCAGGCGCCGATGGGCTTGGAGATGGCCGAATTTATCCGCTCGCTGGGCTACGGGGCGCAGGTGCATGGCCCCAGCAACCACAGCGCCGCCACCATCCCGATGTTCGTCGCCGCCGGGCTGGGCCAGTTGGGGGCCAACGGGCAGTTGCTCACCCCCCACGCCGGCGCCCGCTGCCGCTTGCAGATTATCACCACCGACGCGCCGGTGACCTACGATGAGCCGGTGGACTACGGCTTCCACGCCTTTTGCCAGGTTTGCCAGGTCTGCGTCAACCGCTGCCCCGGCCGCGCCCTGATGCGCGAAAAAATCTGGTGGCGCGGCGTGGAAAAGAACAAGCTGGTCTACAAGCGCTGCCGCCCGGTTATGTCGCGCTACGAGGGCTGCGCCATCTGCATGAAGGTCTGCCCCATCAACAAGTACGGGGCCAAGTCGGTTATGGAGTATTACGCCCAGACCGGCCAGGTGCTGGGCAAAGGCACCCACGACCTGGAAGGCTACACGCTGCACGAAGAAAACACCGGCAAGTACGCCACCGGCTACTTCGGCCCCGGCGAGCTGCCCACCTTCAACGCCGAGTTTTTCAGGATTCCCAACGGCACCCGCGAAAACGCCGCCCTGGAAGACCTTATCGAGTACATCAAGGGCCACGAGGGCGACCTACAGCGGCCCGAGGACGATGAGACGCTGTTCAACTTCCGCGACCGCCTGAAGGCCATCGTCACCGGCGAAAGCGTAAGCGACAGCACGATGTTCTAGGGGGCCGTCCATTCCCTTTGACGTTACCCGGCAGGGGCGCACAACCGTGCGCCCCTATGGTTTGCCGGAAATATGTTGCCGCTGTCTGTCATTCTGAGCAAAGCCTGTCACTCTGAGCAAAGCCTGTCATTCTGAGCAAAGCGAAGAATCCCGGCTTGGGCGGTGAGGCCCTTCGCTGCGCTCAGGGTGACAAATTGGAGGTGACTTGCCAGTGAATCAATTATGGTGGGCGGAAGGGGAGCTGTTCGAGGGTTGCAACTGCAATCTGCTCTGCCCGTGCCATATCACCTTTCGCCAGCCGCCTACCAACGGCGTTTGCGACGCCATCTGGGGCGCGGCGTTCCGGCGGGGGCGTTTCGGCGAGGCGGATCTGGCGGGATTGGGCGCGGTGATTTTCGTCCATTCGCCGGGGCCGACGATGGCCGACGGCGACTGGACGCCGGTGCTGTACGTAGACGAAAAGGCCAGCGATGAGCAGTCTGACGCTCTCCGGGCAATTTTTAGCGGAGAGGCCGGCGGCCCGTGGCGGATTCTGGGCCAGTTCTACCGCGACGGGCAGTTGGCGGCGGTGCGGAAAGTGCCGCTGGAAATCGCCATAGACGCCACTGCTCGCACTGTCCGCGCTTCCGACCGGGTGCTGCTGGAGGTGCAGGCCATCCGGGGCGCCGACCGCGAGGGAACGGCGACCATCGCCAACCTGCGCAACGTGATTCACGGCGACGTCCACACTCTGGCGCGTTCCAACCAGCGCGTCAAAGACGAAATCATTTCGTGGGAAGAGCAGGGCAAGCATGGCCTGTTCAGCCGCTTCCGCTGGGAGGGATAGCACCATCCTACGGGGCAAGGCGGGAATGGCGTTTAGGCGTCTGCGTCCAGCAGGTTGCGGAATATGCGGCCTTGCTTCATTACTAGGCGGATGCGTTCCCGTTCTTGGAGTACGGTTATGTCGGACAGCGGGTTGCCGTCGGTTACTATCAGGTCGGCCAGCTTGCCCGGCTCCAGGCTTCCGATTTCCTGCCCCAGCCCGCAGCAGGCGGCGGCCTCGCGGGTTCCGGCGGACAAGGCTTGTTCCAGCGTCATTCCGGCATCGGCCAGCATTTCCAGCTCTTGCGCGTTGTTGCCGTGAACCCAGCCCCCGGCGTCGGTTCCGGCCACTACGCGGACGCCCAACCGCATCGCCTGTTGCACCGTTTCGATGTGATGCTGCCGGAAGGCCCGCGCTTCGACTTGGGCCACCGGGTTGCCCTCGGCGGAATGAAAGGCGAACACGGTCAGGGTCGGAACCAGGGTGATGTCCTTATCGGCCATCATCCGCAGCAAATCCGGGTCGAGGTCGAGATAACAGCCGTGTTCGATGGAGTCTACCCCGGCCTCAACCGCGGTGCGCAGGCCCGGCCCGCCGACGGCGTGGCAGGCCACCCGGCGGCCTTGGGCGTGGGATTCATGCACCAGCGCCCGCAGCTCGTCGAGGCTGTAAGCCGCATCGGTTCCCAAGTGGGTGGCGCGTCCGAAGCCCGTCTGAAAGACTTTTATCAGGTCTGCGCCCACTCTGGCGTTTTCCCGCACGGCGGCCCGAATCTCGTCGGCGCCGTCGGCCACGCCGTAGGGTATGTTGGGGTCGGGCATAGAATAACGCCGGTGGCCCGACATTGTGGGCCTATCCTGTACGCTGTGGGTCGGCCCCAGCGGCCCGGCGGCCACCAGCAGACGCGGCCCGTCCACCAGCCCCTGCTCCACCGCCGCCTTGAATCCGGCGTCCAGCCAGCCGCAGTCGCGAATGGTGGTGTAGCCCGATTGGAGCGTGTCTTCCATCACGCGGGCGATGCGCACCGTCCGAGTGCTGCGCGGTTCGGTCATTCCCCAGCGGCTCAGCAGGTCATAGGTAAAGGACGCCAAGTGGTCGTGGCAGTCAATGAGGCCGGGCATAACCGTGTGGCCCGTGGCGTCAATCTCCGGGGTTCCTTCGGGCGCCACCACTGCCGCCCGCAGCCCGGCGGCGGCGATGCGCCCGTCGTCTTCCACCAGAACCGCAGAATCGGCTACCGGCGCGGCGCCGGTGCCGTCAATGAGTGTTCCGCCTACTATTGCCAGCATATTTCACCCCCAGCCGGTTGGGGCCGCCTTTTCCCGCAGCCCCGCATCCGGTTGCTATCATAGCGCAGACGGTCAAGAATAGTGGCGCGTAATCCGAAATACAGGAGAGCCGAAATGGAACGCGAATACATCAACCCGCCCGAGCTGGCTCCGCCGCCGGCCGGACTGTACAACCACGTGGTCAAGGTTGGCAACACTGTCTACATATCTGGCCAAGTGCCTCGGGGACTGGACGGCAAGACGCTGCATCCGGGCGACCCCGCCGCCCAAATCCGGCAGGTATGGGCCAATCTGGAGACCGCGATAAAGGCCGCTGGCGGCACCCTGCAAGACATTGTGAAAACCACCACCTACGTCGTCGGGGCCGAAAATCTGGGCAAAATCCGCGAGGCCCGGATGACGATTCTGCCGGAACAGGGCCGCCCGACCAGCACCACCGTGGTAGTGGCCGGCCTGGCAGACCCGGACTTTCTGGTGGAAGTGGAAGCCGTCGCCGAACTGGGCTAGGCCGTGTTTGCCATGGGGGGGCGAAATTCCCCTTTGTTGCCTTGAATGGCCGCTTGTCGCCCCGATCGGCCCTTTGTCACTCTGAGCGGCCCCTTGTCATCCTGAACTACCCCTTGTTACCTTGAGCGGCCCGACTGTTACCCTGAACGGCCCTTTGTCACCCTGAATTACCCATTGTCACCCTGAGCGGCCCCACTGTCACCCTGAGCGGCCCCACTGTCACCCTGAACGAAGTGAAGGGTCTCGCCGCCCAAGGCGGGATTCTTCGCTTTGCTCAGAATGACAGATAGCGGCCAGAATGACAGATAGCACCGGAATGACGTGCAGCCGGAATAACGTGCAGCGGGAGTGATTTTGCCATCGTCCGGCTATATCGCCTGCCAGTAGCGGCGGCCCTCGGCGCGGACTATGCGGCCAAAGCCGGGGGCGGCCAGGTGGACGGCGGCCACCGGGATGCCTTCCTGTTCCAGCCGGTTCATCATATCGCGGCGGGTGATGCGGGTTTGATCCGGGTCTATGTCGGCGCGGGATACCCAATCGGTGTTCTCAATCTGCACCGTGTTGTGCAACACGTCGCCCAGCACCAGCCCCTGCTCGCCCTGCGAGGAAACCATTATGCTCATGTGGCCCGGCGTGTGGCCCGGGGTGGGAATCATAGTCAGCTCGCTGGTCAGTTGATGCTCGCCATCCATCAGTTCCAGCACGCCCAGCCCTTCCAGCGGCCAGACGCAATCGGGCGCGTTGGGAAAGCGGGCCTCAATCAGCGCCGGGTCGTGGCACGCTTCCCAATCCTTGGCACTGACGTAGTAGCGGGCGTTGGGGAAGGTGGGGACGTACCGGCCATCCTGCGAGGTGACGTTCCAGCCGATATGGTCGCGGTGGGCGTGGGTCATCACTACCAGATCCACGTCTTCCGGGCGCAGTCCGTGGGCGGCGAAATCGTTGAGCAGCTCGCCCCACGGCGTTTCCGGGGTTGGCTTGGGGCCAAGCCCGGTGTCTACGGCGATGGTGCGGCCCTCGGAGCGGATGAGGAAGCAGGCGAGGTTGAAGCGCACGTTGCCCTCGGCGGTCAGGTGGCTTTCATGCCCGTGCCAGTCCTCGCCGGGGATGGCGGGAAAGAAGTTGCAGAGGTCAAACTCCAACAGCCCGTCGGACAGGGAAGTAATCTCCACGTTGCCGATGTTCAGCTTGTTGCCGGGCATTGCGGGCCTCCTATGCGGAGTATCAATAAGGATGCCCGATTATAGAGTGCGCCGCAAGCCGTGGCAATTTTGTCCGGGACGATGGCGAAATTCCCTCCCCCTCCGGCGCCGCCGCCATTTTCCTGACACTACGCCCTTGCCAACCCTGAATACGCCCCTCTAACATAGTACCTGTGAATCCCAAACAATCGGCCAGCCCGCAAACCGCTCCAGCCCGGCCGCCAAGCCAAAATGGTAGGAAATGGTGCTATATGGCGGGAAAATCGAAAAAATCCTGAAACTCCCGGAGGCGAACCGCCTATGCGGGAACTTCAAGACTTCCGCCGTGCCGCCCCCACCCTAACCCTCCCCCGGAGGGGGAGGGAATTTCGCCATCGCCTTTAAGATTCTTCGCTTCGCTCAGAATGACAGACTAGGCAGAATGACAGACGGGCAGACAGGCGGAATGGCCGGGGCGATTGATGGTTATGGTAGCTGCGATGGCGGTTAAGGCCGATGGTCGGCTGCTATCCGGCCGTCTTTCAGCACCAGCAGCAGTTGGCGGAGGTTTTGGATGTCCTCTAGGGGGTTGGCGGCTACGGCTATCATATCGGCGCGTTTGCCCGGCTCTAGGGTGCCAAGCTCGGGGCCTGCGCCGCACAGCTCGGCGGCGTTTCTGGGACGATTGCGGGATTTCCTCCCCTTCCGGGGGAGTGTTAGGGTGGGGGCGCCCCCCGGCCAGACCAGCTAACCCAAAAGCGATTTCGCCGGAAAGGTTTGCCGCCGCTGCCATTTTCCTGACACTACGCCCTTGCCAACCCTGAATACGCCCCTCTAACATAATACCTGTGAATCCCAAACAACCGGCCAGCCCGCAAACCGCCCCAGCCCAGCCGTCAAGCCAAAATGGTAGGAAATGGTGCTATATGGCGGGAAAATCGAAAAAATCCTGAACCCCCGGAGGCGACCGCCTGTGCGGGAACTTCAAGACTTCCGCCGTGCCGCGTTGACGCCCGCAGCCGTGCCGCCCCCACCCTAACCCTCCCCCTCCGGGGGAGGGAATTTCGCCATCGTCTTTAAGATTCTTCGCTTCGCTCAGAATGACAGACTAGGCGGAATGACAGACGGGCAGACAGGCGGAATGACAGACTAGGCGGAATGGCAGACGGGCAGACAGGCGGAATGACAGACTAGGCAGAATGGCAGACGGGCAGAATGGCAGACGGGCGGAATGGCCGGGGCGATTGATGGTTATGGTGGCTGCGATGGCGGTTAAGGCCGGTGGTCGGCTGCTATCCGGCCGTCTTTCAGCACTAGGAGGAGTTGGCGGAGGTTTTGGATGTCCGCTAGGGGGTTGGCGGCTACGGCTATCATATCGGCGCGTTTGCCCGGCTCTAGGGTGCCAAGCTCGGGGCCTGCGCCGCACAGCTCGGCGGCGTTCTTGGTGGCAGCGGAGAGGGCCTGCCAGGGGGTGGCCCCGTTCTTGACCCACAGCCCAAGCTCCAGCAGGGCCGAATCGCGCAGGGGCAGCACGTCGGAGCCTAGGGCCATAGGCACTCCGGCGTCTAGGGCGACGCGAAACCAGCGGCGATGCTCTTCGGCGGCGGCGTCGGCCCGGCGTACCAGGTCGGGGGCGAGGGCTTTGCGCTCTACGTATTCCCGCTCCCAAGGGGATTCCGCCTGCGCCGGGGTCAGGTGGGTGATTGCTAGGGTAGGCACATACCAGGTTCCGCTTTCCAGAAAGCCCGTGATGCAGTCTTCGTCCATTACGTAGCCATGCTCGACGCTGTGGGCGCCCAGCCGGATGGCGGCCTTGACTGCCCCCGGGTTGGTGGCGTGGGCCATAACCGGCATGGAACGCTGATGGCATAGGGCGAAGGCCGCTTCTATCTCTTGAGGCAGCAGGAAGGAGTCTAGGTGCCTATCCCAGTGCGGCCCCATTATGCCGCCGGACAGGTTGAGCTTGATATGGTCGGCGCCGTTCTTTATCTGCTCCCGGATGGCCTCGGCGAAACCGTAGGGGCCGTCGCATTCGCGGGCGTGGCCCGAAGTAAGGAAGTGGCCCCCGGTGGTGGTGAGAAAGTTTCCGCAGGCGAAAACCCGCGGGCCGGCGAGGCCCGTCGGCGACTCGAAGGCCCGTTTCCAGGCCACGTCCATAAAGTGGCCCGCCCCGGCGCAGCGAACCGAAGTGACGCCCGCCTCGGCAAGACCGCGCATCAAGTTCTGGCCGAACCAGGCGGTAAGCTGGGCCACGGTGGTTCCCGGCGGGTTGGGATATTCCGGGTGGATGTGGACATCCCACAGTCCGGGCAGCAGGTAAGCCCCTTGCAGGTCTATGACCGTCCCCGAACCGCCGCCGGGGGCAGGGGTATCTCCCTGGACGACCGACGCAATCCGGCCGCTTTCCACGGTGACCGTTGCGCCGGGGCGTACTGCCGGGCTTAGGCAGTCAATGAGGTTGCAGTTGGTCAGCGTAAGCTGTGGCATAAGGCACCTACCGCGCCGGGGCCGACATCAGGGCGCTCACGTCTTTCACCTCGATGTTGGACACCAGCATAATCAGCTCCTCTAGGCGGCGCACCTCGAACTCTATAAAGTCGTCTTCCACCACCATATAGCGGGAGACCACCTCGAGGATTTCCTGTTTCATCTGCTCCATTTTTTCCGGCGACAGCTCGATGCGGTCCTGAATGAGAACTAGGCGCAGCCGCTGCCGGGCGATTTCGCTGGAGCTTTGCCGGTTCTTGCCGGACAGTCCGAACAGCCAACGCAGCAGTTCACGCATGGGAGTAAGCCCTCCCTTTGATGCCCACCAGATCCCGCAGCTTGTGGAACATTCCGGGACGGGGCGTGATTTCGTTCAGCGGCACTTCCTCGCCGTCCATCCGCGCCGCGATGCGGATGTAGGCGGCTCCGGCGGCGGAGCGGGCGTCATGCACCACTGGCACGCCGCGGTTGGCGGCGGACACGGTGCGCTCATCGGCCGGAACCAGGCCGATGAGTTCGATAGCCAGCAGCGACTCCACGTCCTTTTGCCCCATCATATCGCCGCGCCGCACTAGATCGGCGTCAATGCGGTTGATGACGAGCCGGGGGCGGTGCAGCCCCGAAGCCTCCAGCAGGCCGATGACCCGGTCGGCGTCGCGGATGGCGGCGACTTCCGGGGTGGTTACGATTACCGCTTCCTGGGCGGCGGTGGTGGCGTTCCTGAATCCTTGTTCGATGCCGGCGGGGCAGTCTATCAGGATGTAGTCGTATTCCTGCTCCAGGGCGGCGCAGAGTTCCCGCAGTTGGGACGGTTCGATGCTGTCCTTGTCGCGGGTTTGGGCCGCCGGAATCAGGTACAGCTCCAGCCCGTGCTTGTCCTTAATCATAGCCTGCCGCACCCGGCACTTGCCCTCGATGACGTTAACCAGGTCGTAGACGATGCGGTTTTCCAGCCCCATGATGACGTCGAGGTTGCGCAGGCCGATGTCGGTGTCAATAACCACCACGCGGTGGCGGCGCATAGCCAGGGCGGCGCCGATGTTGGCGGTGGCGGTGGTCTTGCCCACGCCGCCCTTGCCGGAGGTAATAACGATGGTTTTACCCGTCATAAGGAACCCCTTTTGTGTATCTGGCGAAACGCCCGGCGAAGGGCGAGATGTAGATACCGCCCCGGCGGGTGTAGGCGATGCTGAGCTGCCCGTTGCCTTGCCGGCGCTTTTTGCCCGCCTTGCCTCTGCCGTCGGGCGGGGCGGCCGCTTCGCAGTCGCCGATGCGGATGCGGGGCGAGGCGATGTCTAGGGCGATGATGGCGGCTTTGGCGTCGCCCGACGCGCCGGCGTGGGGCAGGCCCTTTAACGCCCCCATCACCACGATGTCACCCTCGGCCACAATTTCGGAACCGGGGTTGACGTCGCCCAGCACTACCACATCGCCCCGGTGGTGAACCGACTCGCCGGAGCGGAAGGTGGCGCGAATCAGCAACGCTTGAGTGCGGTTGCGCTGGTGGCCGCGGGTGAGGTCGGTCAAGGCGCGGCCCAACGCCCCGGCCGGGGCCGGGGGAGGCGATGCGGCATACCGCCACGGGTAGCGCCACGGCGCATCATCGGCGAAAGGGCCGGGGGCGCAGGTATCCGGCTCTAGGCCGTAGTCGGTGGCGGTGGATACGAAGCGGGATACTTTCAGCCCTGAGTTTTCCTCGAAAACGCGGCGGATGGCGTCCTTTTCCCCGGGGCTCAGGATGCGCTTTCCGGTGTTGACGCTTACCCCGCCCGCGGAGAAAAGCGCTCCACGCCGCTGGGACAACTGCGCCCGCAAGTCCCGGGATACATCCTCAATCGGCGCATCTTCGGCGATGACGAAGGCGATGTCGCTGCCGCGTCCGGTGATGTTCACGGCGCTTTGCCGCGCCGCGCCGTCCGCCCCTTTCGGCGGGCTGACTGCAATGGCTGGAGAGTCGAATATGACCACGGCCCACCCCAATCCGGGTTATGTCACCTCGGTTATATCAACCCGGAACCGGGGAAAACAACGAATTGGCGGGCGAGTTTTGGGCGTTTTCTTAGATTATGTTCATAAAACCGGTCATTCTGAGCTAAGGGAAGGGTCTGGCTGCCGTGGGTGAGATTCTTCGCTTTGCTCAGAATGACAGGGGGAGCGCAGGTTGACAAAGGGGCAGGGTGGCAAGCGCTCAGGGTGGCAAGGGGGAATTTCGCAATCGTCTAGACGGTCAGTTGGGGGCGTCGGGCGGTTTAAGACGCGCGAAACCCGTTCATCCTGAGCTGGTCGAAGGATGAACGGGTTTGGGGTGGGACGGACGGGGTTTGACAGCCCCTTTGCGCAGGCGGGCTATTCGCGGGTTCCGAACAGGGCTACGGAGCAGGTGAAAGAGCCGGGGCGGCCGCCTAGGTTGTGGGTCAGGCCGAGGTCGGCTTTCTGGAGCTGGCGCGGGCCGGCATTGCCTTGAAGCTGCTTGTAGACTTCGTAAATCATTCGGATGCCGCTGGCGCCGATGGGATGGCCGAAGCATTTAAGGCCGCCGTCGGTGTTCACCGGCAGGTCGCCCTCTAGGGTGAAGGTTCCGGCGGCTACGTCGGCGCTGGCTTGGCCGCGGGGGCTGAAGCCCAAGTCTTCGTAGATAATCAGCTCGGTGATGGTGAAGCAGTCATGCACCATCGCCAAGTCAATTTCCCGGCGCGGGTCGCTGATTCCGGCTTCCTGATAGGCCGACTGGCTGGCCCGCACCGACTCGGGAAAGTGGGTGAAGTCCCAATCGTTGCGCATAATGCCGAAAGCGCCCACGGACAGCCCCAGCCCCTTGACTAGGATGTAGTCGTCGCGGAAGGTTTTGGCGATTTCCGGCGTGGTGATGATGGCGGCGGCGGCGCCGTCGCTTACCCCGCAGCAGTCGAACAGGCCCAGCGGCCAAGCCACCATCGGCGCGTTGGCGACCTGCTCGGCGCTGACTTCCCGCTGGAAATGGGCCTTGGGGCTCATAGTGCCGTTGTGGTGATTCTTGGATGCGATTTGGGCCAGCGTCCGCTTGCCCTCGTCGAAGGGGATGCCGTACTCGTGGAAGTAGCGGGTAGCGGCTAGGGCGAACTGGGAGGGCGGGGGAACCGGCGGGTTGACGTCGGCGCCGGGGGCTTCCGGCACCGCCAAGCCGGAAAAGCCGGAATCCTTGAGCTTCTCCACCCCTAGGGCCAGCACGATGTCATACACCCCGGCGGCCACGGCGTAGCAAGCGTTGCGGAAGGCGTCGGTAGCGGTGGCGCAGGCGTTCTCCACGCGGGAGATGGGGATGTAGTCCAGCTTCAGCGCGTCGGCCAGGGGCTGCCCGGTGCGAAAGGACGCCACGGTGCCAAGCCAGGCCGCCTGAATGTCTTTGCCCTCAATACCGGCGTCTTCGTATGCCTCATAGGCCGCTTCCACCATCAGGTCGGCGGAGCTGGCGTCCCACCGCTCGCCGAACTTGGTGCAGCCCATACCGATGATGGCAACCCGGTCTTTGATTCCGCTCATATCAGCCTCCCGAGTTAGTGCTTTATTCGCCAAAAATGTTGCCTAGATGCCGCCGCAGCTCGGTTTCCAGACTGCTTTTGCCCCGTATGGCGTCCTCGCAGAAAATTACCCGGTAGCCTCCCACGTCGAAGGGCAGCTCCGTATCCCGGGCCGCCAGCAGGATTACCGGCTTGTTTAAGGCGTGGGAGTAGCCCAGTTCGTAAAACACGTTGGGGTTGGCCGGCGTAATTTCGGCGATAATCACGTTGGACTCGGCTAATCCCTGGATTATGTCCTGAAGGATAACGCCGGGACGGTAAATATCGGAAGCCCGGTATGCCTCAATGCCCAAGTCGGCGCATACCGGCTGAATGACGTCTTGGTACAGTTCGTTAAAGGGGGAAGTGAATTGCATAACGACAAAAGCGGAAAGGGCTTGGGCCGAAATTTCGACTGGGCCAAAACTTACCGGCTCGTGTCCCAAAGCGAACAGGCCGACTTGTTCCCGCTCTAGGGGTTCACTCAGGACGTGATTCAGCACTCTGATTCCATCCACCTTGAGGGTGATTCGCTGGCCTTCCACGCCGACATCAACGCGGTAGGGGTGATTGCGCTTCAGGTTGTCAACTAGGCCAGCGCCTTTCAGCCGCCGCAGTCCGGCGCGTGGGGCTAACTCGGCTATAACGTATGCTTCTTCGTAGCCGCCAATCCCAACGGTTATGTATCGGGAATCCGCAGAAGCGTAACCTAAAAGGATATGCCCGGCCTCGGCATTGGGCGGCAGGGTAATTGTCGCCTTGACTTGCCCGCCGGTAAACCTGACCCCGCTTAAGGCGATGCCTCCCTGAAAGGCGGAATCTCTGCGCTCCACGGGGACTTTCGGCCCTAGGTAAGTCAGGGAATCCGGCTCGGATTGCCAGATTCCCTCGATGGGGGCCCAGCCTTCGACTGTGGTGAATTTTTCGGCCACTGTTTTTCTCTTTGCCGGTTTAATCCTCTTTCGGGTTAATCCGCCGCCCGGCGGGGGATGGCTTTCCAGTAGTAGTTGTGTATGCCGTTGACTACCCGGAGCTTGCGGAAACTCATTTCCACCGGCAGGCCGATCTTTATTTCGTCCAGTTCGCGGTCGGTTACCATACACAGGGCGCGGCCTCCGCCGTCGAAATCCACCACCGCGATGACCAGCGGGGTGTCGGTGGTTCCGGCCAGATAGTCCATTGAGTAGGTGAACACCCGGCCGGGGCGGTCGCTGAGGCGCAGCGGCGTGGAGTCGTCGCGGGCTTGGCATTTCACGCAGACCCGCTGCGGCGGATACTGCACGAAGCCGCACTGGTTGCAGGACGCTCCGTAGAAGCGGATGTTGCGGTCGCCTTCCCGCCACAGGGCGGACACCGAGGGCGATTGCGCCTGCGGGCGGCGCGAGGCGGCGTCGGTGACCCACACATCGCGCCATCGGGCGTAGGTTTCATAGCTGTCCAGCGCCCGGCCGGAGTTGAGGTAGCCGCTGACGCCATGGCTGCCTTGCCCATTGCCGGGATGCGCGGCGGCGCGGAAACCGATAACGTCACTGCCGTCGCCGTAGGATGCGGCGACCACTAGCTGGCCCGGCGCGGCGTCTTCTAAGGCCGCGGCCAGCAGCATCGGCACAAAGGCCGTGCCGGTGTTGCCGAGGCGTCCGAACATACCGTCCTGAACCTGCTCCGGGGCGAAGCCCAACTGACGCGCCAACTGGGTATGTCGGCGTCCGTCGGGGGCGTAGAGGGCCAGCTTGCCGACGTCCCGCGCCGATATGCCCTGCCGCTCCATATATCCGGCCACGGCGTCGCCTAGGATGCGCTCCAGCCCTTCCTCGATGGCGAAGCGGTCTTCCCAAGAGCGCACAAAGGGGTCGCCGGCGCTGCGCCATACGTCCATCATATTTTCGGTGATGTTGTAGTGGCCTTCGTGCTCGGCAATGACATCATCGCGGGAGATGATAAAGGCCGCCGCGCCGTCGCCGGAGTTGCGCTCGGCCTCGCCCCGGGGGGCGCCCTGCCGGTTGTCGCTGGCGATGACCAGCACTTGACGGGCGGAACCGGCGGCCACGGAGTCTAGGGCCTGCTTCAGGGCGGTGGTACCGGCGCGAAGCACGTCGGTTATATCTGCGGTGAAAATATCACGGCGCAGGTCAAGGGCGGTGGCGATGATAGAGGCGCAGCCCTTTTCGGCGTAGGGGGGCGTGGTCGTGGCGAAAAGCAGCCCGTCAATCAGCCCCCGGTCGCGCCCGGCGAGGCAGTCGAGGCCCGCCGCCACCGCCATGCTGACGCTGTCCTCGTCGAAATTAGCCACCGCCCGCTCTGCCCGCGAATTCCAGCCGTCGGTGGCGGCGCCCAGACGATAGCGGGGGACATAGCCCCCAAAGGCCGCAATTCCAGCCACAAGCACCCTCCCGGATACGGATGGGGGTATGCTATCAGGCGGGGAAATTGGGTGTCAACGCGGGATTGCTGACATATTGCCATTGACACCCCGGCGATGACGCCTGCACAATACCGTAAGCACCCTAGCGGAGAAAGGGCGATGGTCTACTAGGTGCATCGCGGAGTTCGAGGTTCGGCACAACAACCGCCCGCTTGACACCGCAGGACAGATTGGGATAATGGTACGGAACGTCGACGGGAAGCAACTGCGCTACGCCGAGCTGATTGACCCGGTGAAAAACAGACGGCCGAGGATGCTGTAATGACCAAACAGACTATGATGGCAGGGATGTTTAACGAGATCTCAGTGAGGGCAGAACAACTGGAATGGGTCAACCGGATTCATATAGGAGATTGCCTCGAAGTCATGCGGGCTATGCCTTCCGAATCCGTTGACCTGATTGTGACGTCACCTCCCTACGCCGACGCCCGCAAGCATACCTATGGCGGCATCGCCCCTGATCAGTATGTGGCGTGGTTTACGGAGCGGGCTGCGGAAATGCTGCGGTTGTTGAAGCCGTCGGGTTCGTTCGTACTTAATATCAAGGAAAAGGCTGTGGATGGCCAGCGCCATACATACGTCCTGGATTTGATATTGGCGTTGCACCGGGAGACTGGCTTCCGGTGGGTGGAGGAATATATCTGGCACAAGACCACGGCGGCACCGGGCAAGTGGAAGTATCGCTTCCGGGATTCTTGGGAGCGGATTTTGCATTTCAGCAAGACGCCGGACTTGAAGATGCGGCAGGATGCCGTAAAAGTTCCGGTCGGGTACTGGACAAAGGCCAGGCTCCAGAATATGAGCAAGAATGACCGCGCTCGGCAAGAGTCAGCCACCAAATCCAAGATAGGGCGGCGTATATCTGCATGGGAAGGTAAGGATGCCGTTTACCCTACGAATGTATTGCATCGCTCGCCTGTGGCTCATAACACTGGCCACAGCGCAGCATTCCCTGAGTGGTTGCCGGAGTTCTTTATCAATCTGTTCACAGACGAGGGTGATGTTGTGCTTGACCCGTTTTCCGGCAGTGGCACCACGTTTCGGGTTGCCAACCGGCTAGGGCGCATACCCGTCGGGATTGAGATTAACCCAGATTACGTGACACTGGAGGAGGGCAATGCCTAAGTTGGATTGGATTGAGGATACTGTACTGGACGCGGCGATAGCGAAGTTTCGTCGCTCGGCTACCGAGGCGCTGAATCAATCAGCGAACCGGCAACAGCAAAATGTGGTCGACCCGTTCATGTCTCTGCTCATCGCGTCCACTTTTGGAGCAAACAGCAGAGAAGGATTGTTGCAGTTGCAAAACAGCAATTCTGCTTTGAACGGGATGGCTAACGCCTTGGGATTATTCCATCAGGAAGTCCTCTCCGGGGTAGAGGGATGGGAAAATCACGACGCCGGATATGACTTGGAGTGCGCAACAAGGCGGATATTGGCAGAGGTAAAGAACAAACACAATACGATGAACTCCAGCAACCGCCAGCAGGTTATATCCGACTTGGATACCGCTGTCAGGCAGAAGGGACAGAATTGGAATGGTTATCTAGTCATTATCGTGCCGAGGACGCCACGACGATACACAACCCGCCTCGGTACGACCCGGCCAGTGTATGAGGTTGACGGCGCATCTTTCTATCACACGGTGACAGAAAACCCCAACGCCCTGCACGCTCTATTCGATGTTCTTTGCAACGAATTAACCAATTCAGAGGAAATAGCTACCTATTGCCGCCAAGTAATGGTTGACAGCATCCCGCCCCGAATCGAGGAAGAAGAGGAAGGATAGCTCCGGCTAGCTGTCTGCCGGAGCCGAAATTCCGAGTCCGCTTACTTCCGTCGAGGCTTGTTCGGGGTTGAGCGGTAATGGGGCGGAACCTTTGTCCCGTCCTTTTTGGTGTGCGGTTCCACGTAGACCTTTTTCTTTCCATCTTTGGTCTGTGCCATTTCAGGACTCCTATTAAAGTCTCGCTGGACCAAGAAGCAACCGACCATACCGACTTGACCCCACAAGCTCCCGGTGGCAAAATGCCTTCGGCTCTGTTGGCCTGTGAGAGTCCCCGCTCCAGCTAGGTTTCACGCAAATAGCCCCTGTCGGATCCCCCAACCATTGATCTGTTTTGGGGTTTCCCTGTGTACCTTATGTCATCCTACCGCATCTCGTGGCTTCTGTCAATCACCATACAACCCCTAGTTGCTAACCGTGGCTGGGCGTCGGGTTTCTTCAGTGAAAGACTGATCACCCGAAAATAACTGGCGATTTTCCCAATAAGCAAACGAAACCCCGTTCTAAAGCTCGAACTCCCGCACGTCCTCTGCGACTGTCAGGCGGGCGCCGGTTAGGGCTTGCACTTCTTGGGGAGTCCAGCCGGGGGCTACTTCTTTTAGGAGGAGGCCGTTGGGGGTGCGCTCTATTACGGCTAGGTCGGTTACTATGAGGTAGACGCAGCCTTGGCCGGTTACGGGGAAGGTGCATTCCTCGACGATTTTGGGGTTGTTTTGGCGGTCGGTGTGTTCCATTGCTACTATGACGCCGCTGGCTCCGGCGGCTAGGTCCATAGCGCCGCCTACGTTGCCTACGCCGCGCTGGGGCAGCATCCAGTTGGCTAGGTCGCCGTTGGCCGATACCTGATGGGCGCCCAGGACGGTTACGGCTACGTGGCCGCCGCGAATCATGGCGAAGGCTTGGGCCGAATCAAAGAAGGACATCCCCGGCACTGCCTCGAGAAACTGGCCCCCGGCGTTAATCAGGTCAATGTCCTCGGCGTCTTCCTCGGCCAGCGGGCCGCAGTTCAGGATGCCGCTCTCGCTGTGGTAGAACACCGTCCGGCCTTCCGGCACGAAGCTGGATACCAGCGTCGGGATGCCGATGCCCAGATTCACGTAGCCCCCGTCGGGCAGTTCCTTGGCTACCCGCATGGCGATGATTTCCCGGGGCAGCCTTTCTTTTTCGGCTAATGATTCCAGATCCATATACATATCCCCGCGCGGTGCGCTCTGGATTTGCCCCGTTATTCGAGAAAATTGCGAAATTCCCTTTTGGCATCTTGAGCGTAGCGAAGGGTCTCACTGCCCAAGGCGGGATTCTTCGCTACGCTCAGAATGACAGGAGTAGCTGAGAATGACAGACGCGGCTCAGAATGGCAGACGCGGCTCAGAATGGCAGATATTTGCTCAGGGTTACAGGTAGGGGGAGAAGTTGTCGGGGCGGCGGACGATGCGGTTGACGAACAGGCCGGGGGTTACGATTTCCTCGGGGTCTAGGGTTCCGGGGGCGACGATTTCGTCTACTTCGACTATGGTTACGCGGGCGGCGGTTGCCATTACCGGGTTGAAGTTGCGGGAGGTTCCTTTGTATACCATATTGCCTAGGGTGTCGGCTTTGTGGCCGCGGATGATGCAGAAGTCGGCTAGGATGCGCTGCTCCAAGACATAGGGCCGGCCGTCTATTTCCCGGATTTCCTTGCCCTCGCCCAGCAGGGTGCCTACGGCGGTGGGGGTGTAGAAGGCGGCGACTCCGGCGCCGCCGGAGCGCAGACGCTCGGCCAGGGTGCCTTGGGGCGACACTTCCAGGGCGGATTCGCCTTCCTGATAGGCCCGCTCGAAGGCGCTAGGGCGGTTGATGGACGGCGATACAGGGTAGGATGCGATGGCTTTGGCGACTTGGCCGTTTTCGACTAGGATGGTGTGGTCTATGGGGGTTACGCCTTCGGGGGCGCCGAAGCGGGCTACGCGGGCGATGCCGGCGGTGTTGCTGATTATGGTAAGCCCCTTGGCCCCTTGGTCGCGCAGGGCGGACATCAGGTAGTGGGCCATCCCGCCCGGCCCGCCGAAGCCGTCTACGTTGATAACTGCGCCGTCCGGCACGTCGCGCAGGGCGTCGGCTGCGCTGTCGAATACTTTGTTGGGCGGGGCCAGAGTTGGCAGGCCGAAGGTCATTTCGCGGAGGTTGGGGGCGATGGATAAGGGCGCGTTAGTCAGGGCCGCTAGGTCGTCGGAAGTCCAGCCGGGGGCCAGTTCGACTAATTCCAGCCCGTTATCAGTAACCCGCAGTACAGCCGCATCGGTAACAATCAGGGATACGCAGCCTTTGCCGTCAATGGGCAGGCTACAGCGATCCAGGATGCGGGGAGAGCCGCGTCCATCGGCGTGTTCCATCAGGACGGCGACGCGCCCGGCGCCCGAGGCCAAGTCTACGGCGAAGCCGGGCGCGGCTAGGCCGGGCGTTTCGGCGGTAGTCCAGTGTACGAAGTCGCCCGATGCGCTGACCTGCGCCGCCTCAACTAGGGCTAGGCCCGCGTTGCCCCCGGCCAGCATTGCCGCGACGTCGCCAACCCCGGCAACCGCGCCGCCGGGCAGGATAATGGCCGGGTCGCTGCCGCCGTCCACCGCCGGGCCGTTGCCGTCCGGGGCGTAGCCTATGGCGCCGCTTTCGGCTAGGAACCACACGCCGCTGTTGGCGGGGACTGTTGCGGGAATCGTAGCGGGCAGGCCGGGGCCGATGGCGACGGCCTCGCCGGGCCGAATCTCCTGCGCCGCCCGGCGGGCCATTTGGGTGGAGTCCAGTTTTGCGCCTGGCATATCTGCGCCCTCTGCGGTTGGTTTGGTATGCGGCCCGTCCGTCCTCTGGCCGGGTTCAGCCCGGCGGGTTGCTTAGGATGATGCGCTGGACGAATATGGCCGGGGTGATTACCAGCTCCGGGTCTAGGCCGCCCGGCTGTCGGATTTCGTCTACCTCGGCGATGGATGTCCTTGCGGCCATAGCCATTATGGGATTCCAGTTGCGCTGGGTTGCGGCGTAGATTAGGTTGCCTAGGGAGTCGGCGGCGGTGGCCCGCAGCAGGGCGAAATCGGCCTTTAGGGCGGGCTGGAAAATGTGTTCGCGCCCGTTGATGCGCCGCGTTTCCCGGCCTTCGGCGAACCGCGTTCCGGCGCCGGTGGGCAGGAACAGGCCGCCGATGCCGGCGCCCCCGGCGCGGATTCGCTCGGCCAGAACTCCGGCGGGCTGAACTTCCAGCTCCAGCTCGCCGGATTCCCACCGTTCCCGCACCGGCCCGCCCCGGCGCGGCGGAAAGGGCAGCGGCGATATGAGCCGCCGGACGGTTCCCGCCTCTACCAGACGGTTCAGATCGGTATGCCCGGAATCCGGCGGCCCGGCGCCCTGGCAGATGACGGTCAGGCCGCGGACGCCGCTGGCGATGACGGCCTCCAGCATCCTTTCCGGCTCGCCGTGACCGGCGAATCCGCCGATGAGCAATGATGCGCCGTCGCTCAGTCCGGCCAGGGCCGCTGATGCGGAATGGTATATCTTGCCTTGATTTGCGCCGCCTTGATTTGCGCCGGATGCTGTACTCACGGGCGGTTCCTTTATGTGGTTGAAGCTGCCGCCGGTTGCTCGGGCGGGCCGGGCTGCGTAGCCGGTTGGCTGGCCTTGTCCGGCTCTTTGTCCCGTTTCCTGCCGATGAGCGCGGCTATGCCTGCGGCGGCACTTCCAGCCGCCGCGATTACCAGTCAAAGCATATAGGGGTTCTCCTCCGTTTGTCCGGGTTGGTTACTTGGATGCTGGGCGGACAGATTCCGCCGGGCGTCTCTCATTATAACAACCCTGGCTGCCTCTGTAGCGCATCGGTCATTTGGCCGGTGGCGGTTTTGGATTCCCGCCTACGCGGGAATGACGGGACGGGCGGGAATGACGGGATGCGCGGGAATGACGGGCGTGGGTGGTGGGTAAGGTGGAGCGGGCGGGATGTGAAACAAGGAAACCGCCCCGGCCGGAACCGGGGCGGCTTTCCGTTTGCGGGATTGGCTTTGCCGGGGGTTAGAAGTCCATTCCGCCGCCGGGGGGCATTGCGGGCATGGCCGACTTGTCTTGGGGGATTTCGGAAATCATAGACTCGGTGGTCAGCACCATAGCCGCGACGCTGGCCGCGTTTTGCAGGGCGGAGCGGGTGACTTTGGCCGGGTCTACGATGCCCTTTTCCAGCATCGGGCCGTATTCGCCGACCTCGGCGTCGTAGCCGTAGTCGTCGGCCTGTTGCTTGACTTGGTTCAGAACCACGGCGCCCTCGAACCCGGCGTTTTCCACGATGAGCTTGAGGGGCTGTTCCAGGGCGCGGCGGATGATGTCCACGCCGACTTTTTCGTCCAGCGGCAGTTCGCCGATGGAGTCTAGGGCCCGCTGGGCGCGAACCAGGGCGACGCCGCCGCCCGGCACGATGCCCTCTTCCACTGCGGAGCGGGTTGCCGAGAGGGCGTCCTCGACGCGGGCCTTGCGCTCTTTGAGTTCAATCTCGGTGGCCGCGCCAACCTTGATTACCGCGACGCCGCCGGACAGCTTCGCCATGCGCTCTTGCAGCTTTTCGCGGTCGAACTCGGAGGTGGTGTCTTCGATCTGGGCCTTAATCTGGGTGATGCGGGCCTGGATGCCGTCTTCGGAGCCGCGGCCTTCGACGATGGTGGTTTCGTCTTTGGTGGCGGTGACCCGGCGGGCCTGGCCGAAGTCCTCGATGGTGGCGGAGTCCAGCTTGCGCCCGGTTTCCTCGCTGATGACGGTGCCGCCGCTGAGGATGGCGATGTCTTCCAGCATAGCCTTGCGGCGGTCGCCGAAGCCGGGGGCCTTAACCGCCAGGGCGTTGAGGGTGCCGCGCAGCTTGTTGACTACGATGGTCGCTAGGGCCTCGCCGTCTACGTCCTCGGCCACGATGACCACGTTCTTACGGCCCACCTGCAACAGCTTTTCCAAAGCGGGCAGCAGGTCGGCGACGGCGGAAATTTTCTTGTCGGTGATAATGATGGTGGGGTCTTCCAGCACCGACTCCATCCGGTCGGGGTTGGTGATGAAGTAGGGAGAGATGTAGCCGCGGTCAACTTGCATCCCTTCCACGTATTCGATTTCGTCGGACAGGCCCTTGGACTCTTCGACGGTGATAACGCCGTCTTTGCCGACTTTTTCCATAGCTTCGGCGATGGTTTCGCCGATGGCTTCCTCGTGGGCGGAAAGGCTGGCGACCTGGCCGATGGTTTCGCGGGTTTCCACGGACTGGGACATACCCTGCAACTCGCCGACCACTGATTCGACGGCCCGCTCAATGCCGCGCTTGATGGCCATGGGGTTGGCGCCGGCGGTGACGTTCTTGAAGCCGTCGGTGATGATGGCCTGGGCCAGCACGACGGAGGTGGTGGTGCCGTCGCCGGCGGCGTCGTTGGTCTTGGTGGCGGCTTCCTTGAGTAGCTGGGCGCCCATATTCTCGAAGGAGTCGGGCAGCTCGATTTCCTTGGCGATGGTTACGCCGTCGCTGCATACCTGGGGCGGGCCGAAGGATTTGTCCAGAACCACGTTGCGGCCCTTGGGGCCGAGGGTAATCTTGACCGAATCGGCGAGGATGTCTATGCCGGTGCGGAGGGACTTGCGGGCATCCTCTGAATAAGTGAGCTTCTTGGCTGGCATCCAGCCCTCCTTAATGAATTGGATGAATTGGAACGGGCGGCGCGGAATGCGGAAATCTGGGTTTCCGCATTCCCTGCTCCGGTATTCCCGGTTTAGGACAGCTTGGCTAGAATGTCGCTCTCGCGCAGGATGAGATACTCGTCGTCGCCGTCCTTATACTCGGTGCCGGCGAACTTGGAATAGATGACCCGGTCGCCCTGGGCGACGTCCATAGCGATGCGATTGCCGTCGTCGCTCATCCGGCCGGGGCCCACCGCGACCACCTCGCCCTCCTGGGGTTTTTCCTTGGCGGTGTCGGGCAGGAAAATCCCGCCCTTGGTAGTCTGCTCGCCCTCGATGGGTTTCACTACCACACGCTCGCCCAAAGGCGCAAAATTCGCCACCGCGGCCTCCTTTTGTTTCGCCGGGATATTGGTCTTGGCCCGGCAATTTTGACTGGCTATTAGCACTCCAGCTTTTAGAGTGCTAATCTATGGTAATCAAGGCAATTTGCCTTGTCAAGAATCTGCGGTCAGGGGCGCCGGGCCGCCCGCCGGGAAACGAATAAGGAGGGGCATCATTCCCTATTCCGCTCTGAAACTGGCCTGTGACGGGGGCTTGGCCGTCGTCACCCTCGACCGCTCGGCCGACGGCAACCGGGTGGACGCGGCGATGGCCGCCGAGTTGCGGGAGTTGTGCGCCGAACTGTCTGCCGACGACAGCCTGCGGGTGGTAGTATTAACCGGCGCCGGGCCGGTATTTTCCGTTGGGCGGACGGTTCCGGCGTCGGCGGGGGGCATCGGCGAATTGCAGGCGGCCGGGGCGGTTGCGGCCCTGCCGGTTCCGGTTCTGGCGGCCTTGAACGGCGACGCCACGGATCATGGGCTGGAGCTGGCCCTGGCCGGTGACCTGCGGCTGGCGGCCCCCGGCGCCGCTTTCGGCTTTGCGCCGCCGTCGGCGGGCGCCTTCCCCTTCGACGGGGCCACGCAACGGCTGCCCCGCCTAGTCGGGCCGGGCTGGGCCCGCGATATGCTGCTCACCGGGCGGCGCGTCGAATCCGCTGAGGCCCTGTCCATCGGCCTGGTCAACCGGGTGGCGGCCCCGGGCGAAAGCGTAATGCAGCTTGCTATGGAACTGGCCGGGGCGATTATGGAAAGCGGCCCGATTGCGGCAAGGTATGTTAAGGAAGCGGTGACTCTGGGGGCGGATTTGACCCTAGGCCAAGGGCTGGGGCTGGAGGCCGACCTGAACGTTATACTGCAAAGCACCGCCGACCGCGCCGAGGGCATCCGCGCCTTTCTGGAGCGGCGCCCGCCGGGGTTTGCCGGAGAATAACCTTATCAGGAGATAACCTTGAAGCTAAAGCTGGATCTTCACACCCACGTATGGGAAGCGTTCAACTTTCAGCCGCCGTCGCTGGAAATCGCCGAAAAGGTGTTGCGGCAAATTAAGGCGGCGGGCATTGACGGCATCGGCATTACCGACCATCACAACAAGGATTGGGCCTTTGAGTTCCGCGAGCTGGTGGAGCGGCACTTCCCCGGCGAGGCGGTAATCATCCCCGGATGGGAGATTGAGGTTCGCCCGCAACAGAACCCCTTTGCCGAGTATCAGGTGGCGGAGCTGTTTCTGCCCCCCATAGCCGGGAGAGAGGGGGGCGTTTTCCGCACTTACTGTCATCCGGGGTACTATTCGCCGGAAATCGTCATCGAACCCGAGGTTCACGCCATCGAGATTGACAACTACATCCATAACTGGCACATCCGCAAGCCGCTGGTGGCGGAAAAAGCTGAGGCCCACGGCCTGTTGCTTATGGAGGTCAGCGACGCCCACAATCTGGAGAACATCGGCCTGCGCTATACCGAGGTTGAGCTGCTTGAGCTTTACGACCGGGCGGTTCAGCCGGCCGGCGCCGGTTTCCGTTAGGCGTGATGCGCCCCTTTGAGACGCTGATCTACGAAAAGGAAGGCGCGGTTGCCCGCATATCGCTGGCCCGCCCCGCCGTGCTGAATGCCTACAATATCCAGATGCGCGACGACTTTTCCCAAGCTCTGGCCGCGGCGGACGACGACCCGGATGTACGGGCTTTGCTCATCACCGGCGAGGGGCGCGGGTTCTGCGCCGGGGCCGACCTTACCGAGTTCGGCTCCGCGCCTTCGCAGGTAATCGCCCGGCAAGTCCGCTGGCAGCGGGACGTTTGGGGGCAGATGCTAAACTCGGACAAGCCCATCGTGGCCGCGGTTCACGGCTACTGCATCGGTTCGGGGCTGGAAATCGCGTTGCTGTGCGACCTGCGGCTGGCCGCTGGTGACGCGGTGTTCGCTATGCCGGAGGCGCGGCTGGGTATGATTCCCGCCGCCGGGGGAACGCAGACTCTCCCCCGCAACGCCAGTGTGCCGCAAGCCCTGGATTTGTTGCTAACCGGGCGGCGCTTTACCGCGCCGGAAGCGTTGGCGATGGGGCTGGTCACCCGCTTGTCGCCGCCGGAGCGGCTGGCCGGTGACGCCCGCCGGGCTGCCGATGGGCTGGCGCGGGCCGATCCCGGAACGGTCGCCGCCCTGAAACGGGCGCTGCGCGAGGGCGTCGATATGACGCTGGACGCCGCCCTGAAACTGGAAACGCGCCTTGCCGCGCAACATTCAGGTTATTCTCTCAAATCATAAGCGCAATCGAAGCGGAGCAATGAATACAACCGAATTACTCACCATCGCCGAAGCCATAGTTCCCGACCGCACCGCGATGATATTCGACGGGCGGGAGTTCACCTACCACCAGATTTCCCAGCGGGTCAACCGGCTGGCTAACGCGCTGGCGGAGCTGGGGGTGCATCCCGGCGACCGGGTTGCCACGATGCAGGTCAACAGCCACCGCAGCATCGAAATCTATTTCGCCGCGGCCCAGCTTGACGCTACTTATGTGCCGGTGAATTTCCGGGCGAAAACCGACGAACTGCACCAGATGTTGAGCATCGCCCGCCCGTCCTGCCTGTTCATCGGCGAGCGTTACTTGGAGCTGCTGGGGGAAGAACACCTTTTCGGTCTGCCGCAGGAGCGGGTTATCATCCTGGACGCCGGAACCACCACCGGGCTGACCAGCTACGAGCATTTGTTGCGGGCCGCCTCGCCGGAGCAGCTACACTTCCCGGAGGCGGAGGACGACGATACCACGGTAATTATGTTCACCTCCGGCACCACCAGCGCCCCCAAGGGGGTGATGCTGACGCATGACAGCTTTGCGTCTTATATCCTGTCCACAGTGTCGCCCGCCGACCCCGATTTGGAGGAGACAAATCTGGTCACCGTTCCCTATTACCACATCGCCGGGCTACAGGCGGCGCTGACCGCGGTTTACGCCGGGCGAACCCAGGTCATTATGCGCCAGTTCGAGCCGGTGGAATGGATGATGCTGGTAGAGGAGCGCCGCGCCAACCGGGCAATGCTGGTGCCGACAATGCTGAAGCAGTTGATGGATCATCCCCGTTTCGGCGAGTTCGACCTGTCGTCGCTGAATGTGATTACCTACGGCGCGGCGCCTATGCCTCTGGAAGTAATCCGGCAGGCCATCGGCAAGTTCCCCGGCGTCAGCTTTATCAACGCCTTCGGCCAGACGGAAACCGCATCCACCATAACTATGCTGCCGCCGGAAGACCACGTGCTGGAAGGATCCCCGAAGGAAATCGAGACGAAGCTGCGCCGTCTGGGCTCTATCGGCAAGCCGCTGGAGGATGTGGAGGTGGAAATCGTGGACGAGGACGGTCAGGCTACGCCCGCAGGCGAAACCGGCGAAATCGTCGCCCGCGGCCCGCGAATGATGGCGGGCTACTGGCAGGAAGAGGCGGCCACGCGGGAAACCCTGCGTTCCGGCTGGGTCTACACCGGCGATTTGGGCTACAAGGACGAAGACGGCTATATTTACCTGGCGGGCCGCTCCAAGGATTTCATAAAACGCGGCGGCGAAATGGTGTCCCCGGAAGAAGTGGAACAGGCGCTTATGTCCCACCCGCAGATTGACGATGCGGCAGTGATAGGGGTCGAGGACGTAGAATGGGGCGAGGAAATCCGCGCCCTGGTTGTCCCCGCCCTGAACGCCGCGCCGCCCGGAAGCGGCGAAGGCGAGCCGCCCACCGAGGCGGACATCATCGAATACTGCCGCCAACGGCTGGCAAGCTACAAACGCCCCCGCTCGGTGGTGTTCGTAGACGAACTGCCCCGCAACGCTATGGGCAAGGTGCTGAAGCGGGATTTGCGCGAAGTCTACGGATACCCGGTCGAACCCGGAAAATAAAAAACATTGCGCCATCGCGCCATTGCGTAAATCGCGCCATTGCGTAAATAAGGAGGCATAACCCAATGAAAGCGGCGATTGTAGGGGCCGGGGGCGTCGGGGGCTATTTCGGGGGGCTGCTGGCCCGGGCCGGGCACGATGTCACCTTTGTCGCCCGCGGCGCCCACCTGGACGCCATCGGGCGCAACGGCGGGTTGCGGGTGGAAAGCCGGAACGACGGCGACTTTCTGGCCCCCGGGCGGGGCGTGGCCGACACCGCCGACGCCGGAGTTCAGGATTTGATTCTGCTCACCGTCAAGATGCACCACAACGCCGCGGCCATCGCCTCGCTGCCGCCGATGGTTGGCCCGGACACCGTGGCCCTTACCCTGCAAAACGGCATAGACAACGGCGAGCAGTTGGCGGCGGTTCTAGGGCCTGGGCCGGTGATGATTGGCTCGGCCTTTATGGAAGGGCGCATATCGGAGCCGGGGGTGGTCACGCAGGGCGGCCCCGGAACCGCCAGCTTCGGCGAAATGACCGTCGGCCTTACCGACCGGGCAATGCGTATGCTGGGCCAGTTCCGCGATGCCGGATGGCGCGTTGAGCTGCACGAAAATATGCCGGGGATGCTGTGGAAAAAGTTTGCCTACATCGCCGGTTCCGCCGCGGTCTGCGCCGCCGCCAACTGCGTCTACGAGGAGATGCGCACCCTGCCCGCAACCCGCGCCCTGATTCAGCAGGCCATCGAGGAAGCGCTGGCCGTGGGCCGGGCCAGCGGCGCCCCCATTATGGACGATTCGCTGGAGTGGGCGATGGATTCGCTGGACCGCTTTCCGGCGCAAGGCCGCGCGTCTATGGCTAAAGATTTCACCGAGGGCCGCCCGGTGGAGCTGGAGGGGCTGAACGGCGCCCTGATACGCCTGGCCCGCCGGACGGGGACGCCCACCCCGGCCAACGATTTTCTGTACGCAGTGCTGAAGCCCGCCGCCGAGCGGATTGCGCGGGAGTATGGCGGGGGGTAGGGCCGCGCTTACATTCCCGGCGGGTGCTTTTGGGCGTAGGCTTGCCCGTACAGGATGTTGGCCTGCGCCAAGGCGTAGTCCAGATTGATGAGGTCGTTGACCGAATTTACCAGCATTTCGCCGGAGTCGGCGATTTCCTGCCGGTATTCGGCCAGCCCGATGCGGCGGTTGCTTTTGCGGATATTGTGATAGGGACACAACGGGGCGCGGTTTTGGATGTCGTTGCCGGTTCCGGTGTTGCTTTTGCTCTTGGGCGCGATGTGGTCGAGGTGAAAGTTGCGGACGGTTTGGACGACGCTGCCGTCGGGCCTGCGGTTGGCGAAACCGCAGCACCAAGCCGTATAGCCGCTGAGCTCCAGCAGCTTTTCCAACATTTCCGGTTCAGGAATCAGACTGGCCGGCACCTTGAATTTCCGTTCCGGCAGTTTCACGTCTCTAATCTGCGTTTCGGTGACTGGCGAAGTGCATTCCGGCAACTGTGCAGGGCCGTGGATTGTAACGGTGGGATTATCGCCAAGCACTTGCTGGCCGGTAGTCGTATCGTGGCAGGTTAATAAGGCCAGGCTGGGTTTGTTGAATTGCCGCTTGAACACTGTCCAGGCGCGGGGGTTGATGTCGCAAGCCACCCACTGCCGCTCCAGCCGCTCGGCGGCTATGGCGACATAGGCGCAGCCGGCGAAACAGTCCAGCACCACGTCGCCGGGGTTGGAACTTACGGATATGATGCGCTCGGCCAAGGCGGCGGGTTTCTGCGTCGGGTAGCCGGTGCGTTCTCTGGCTTGGGAATTTAAGGGGTTAATGTCAGCCCAAAGCTGTTGCACAGTGCGCCCCGGCGTTTCATCCATATATCGTTTGCGCCGGATTCCGCCTTTCTTGGTGAAGTGCAGGCGATTCTCAGCGTCAAGCCGCTCCATCGTTTCCAACGGCACCCGCCATAGCGACGTGACTCCTTTGTATTCGTATTCGTAACCGCCGCCCGCCAATCCATAGGCAGTGAGGTTATCGTCTTGCCACAAGCGTCCATCCGGGTCCTTGAAACGGAAACGTGCTTTGTACTTGTCATCGTGAGATTCGTAAACCGTGTTCCAAGTCCATTCACTGCCTTTAGTGTAGAACAATATGGATTCGGTGTTTGAGCCGTAACGCTTGGAATCGCTGTGCGCCGATGTGCTGTTCCATACTATCTCATTTCTGAATCCTGGTTGTCCGTTATCGCCGGGGCCAAATATCACATCCAGAATTAGGCGCAAGTTGGAATTGACTTTATCGTCGCAGTGCAAGTAGAAGCTGCCTGTCGGTTTCAGCACCCGGCGGATTTCCAGCAGACGAGCGGACATATAGCACAAGTAAGCCGCGACGTCGTCGCCTTTGATGTAGCGGGCCACTTCTATCAGGTCGGCTACAAACTGGTGGGTTTGGCGCAGTTCAATCAGCCAGTCCTCGTGAATGTCCGCTTCCCATGACCAGAAATCCTTGTAGCGGGTTTCCGGCCAGTTGATTCCGGCTTCGTCGGCCTCTCTTATGTTGCGGATGCCCCAGCTTGCCAGCAGGCGCAGTTCGGTTTCCCGTTCCTGCCCGGTCAATGGCGGCTTCAGGGGGTCTTTGGCCCGGTCGTTCTTTTTGCCGAAGGTTTCGTTCTTGGCAAAGGGAGGGTCAATGCAAACCAGGTCTACGGTTTCCGTGTTCAGGCTGCGCAGGAAGGGCAGGTTGTCGGAGATGTAGACGCCGCGGTTGACGGCGTTGAACCCGTGGGCGGTAATGGTCATCGCTTTCTCCGCTTCCCGGCATCAGGAGTTTTCCCGGCGGCGGAGTTCCGCTTCCAGGGTGCGGATGCGGGCGTCGGCGTCGGCTCGGGCCTGGGCCTCGGAGTTGGCGCGGGCTTCGGCGTCGGCTCGGGCCTGGCGTTCTGAGTCGAGTTCAGCGGCCAATTCCGGCAGGTCGGGCAGATAGCGCCCTTGCGTTCTGTCCCAGAAACGCAGGCTGCCCTCTACCCAGCAGACGGACAGCCCCAAGACTTCGCTGTAGCCCCAGATTACGCCGTCCGGCGCGGTGGTCATCTCGATGGGCTGGTAAGTCCCGTCCCCGGTTAGGCGGTCGGCGGCCAGCGCGGCGTTGTGGTAGTCGCCCCCGGTGTGGTCGAAGCGCCAGTATTCGGGGACGCTAAACTCGGCGTATTTTTGCCGCTTTTGGATGTAATCCCGTTGGCCGGTGGAGCTGGAGGCCACTTCCAGCACCAAGTCGGGCGGCTTGCCCATTTCCTCAATGACGTAGCCGTTGCGGGCTTCGGCGCGTCGTGAGGCGACATTGAAGGCCACCAGCATATCGGGGTAGGGACAGCTAGGCAGTTCGTCGCGGGCGCGGCACAGATAGCCGTTGCCGCCTACCAGGGTAGGGGAGTCGAGCCGCAGGGCGTCCAGGTGTTGGGCCAGGGTGATAGCAACCCCCGGCAGCACAAAGTGGGTGAATTGTTCCATATCATACTTCGGCGGGTCGGGAAGTCGCTGCGACAACCATGAATCGGGCGGCGCGGCGGCCGGTTTGGTGGTCATAGCGGGCCTCTCGGGGCTATAGGTTGGTAGCATTATACTACGGTGGGGGCGGGGGGCGGTCAAAGCCGCATCCAGTTGTTTGTCTGAATCAGGATTTTTCCAATCCGGCGGATCCTTTTCCCTGCATCAGGGGTTTTCCCGGCGGCGCAGTTCCGCTTCCAGGGTGCGGATGCGGGCTTCGGCGTCGGCGCGGGCTTGGGCCTCAGCGGCGCGGGCTTGGCGTTCTGAGTCGCGTTCAGCGGCCAGTTCCCGCCGATCCGGGAGATAGCGCCCTTGTTCCCTGTCCCAGAAGCGCAGGCGGCCATCCACCCAGCAGACTGACAGCCCCAGGACTTCGCTGTAGCCCCAGATCACGCCGTCGGGTTCGGTGGTCAGCTCTATGGGCTGATAGCCGCCGTTGGATGCCAGCCGGTCGGCGGCTAGTGGGGCGTTGTGGTAGGTGCCTCTGGTGTGGTCGAAGCGCCAGTATTCGGGGACGCCGAGGTTGGCGTAAATTTCCCGCTTGGCGATGTAATCCCGTTGGCCGGTAGACGCTGATGCCACTTCCAGCACCAAGTCCGGGGGCTTGCCCGTCTCTTCGATGACGTAGCCGTTGGAGAGGCAGGCGCTTTCCCAGTCAACGTCAAAGGCGACAATCATATCGGGGTAGGGGCAGCGTGGCAGGTCGGAGCGGCGGCGGCACAGGTAGCCGTTGCCGCCTACGAGGGTGGTGGATCCGGGAACCATAGCGCCCAGATGCCCGGCTACGATGCCCATAATGTCGGGAAGCACGAAGTGCCTGACTTGTTGCATATCCAGCTTCGGCGGGCTAGGCAGGGGCGGAAGCCGCCGGGCGTCCGTCCGCGCGGTCACCGTGGGTTTGGCGGTTGTCATATCGGGCCTCGCGGGGTGGTGGTCAAAGCCGCATCCGGTTGTTTGTCTGAATCAGGATTTTCTGGATTAGCGGATTTTCTGGATTTTTTCAGTCTGGCGGATCCTTTTCCCGGCGGCGGAGTTCCGCTTCCAGGGTGCGGATACGGGCGTCGGCGTCGGCGCGGGCTTGGCTTTCGGCGTCGGCACGAGCTTCGGCCTCAGTGCGGGCTTGGCTTTCGGCGTTGGCGCGGGCTTCGGCGGCATCGGCGCGGGCTTGGTTTTCCGCTTCCCGTCCGGCCAATTCCGGCAGGTCGGGCAGGTAGCGCTCTTGCGTTCTGTCCCAGAAACGCAGGCTGCCCTCTACCCAGCAGACGGACAGCCCCAAGACTTCGCTGTAGCCCCAGATTACGCCGTCCGGCGCGGTGGTCATCTCGATGGGCTGGTAAGTCCCGTCCCCGGTTAGGCGGTCGGCGGCCAGCGCGGCGTTGTGGTAGTCGCCCCCGGTGTGGTCGAAGCGCCAGTATTCGGGGACGCTAAACTCGGCGTATTTTTGCCGCTTTTGGATGTAATCCCGTTGGCCGGTGGAGCTGGAGGCCACTTCCAGCACCAAGTCGGGCGGCTTGCCCATTTCCTCAATGACGTAGCCGTTGCGGGCTTCGGCGCGTCGTGAGGCGACATTGAAGGCCACCAGCATATCGGGGTAGGGACAGCTAGGCAGTTCGTCGCGGGCGCGGCACAGATAGCCGTTGCCGCCTACCAGGGTAGGGGAGTCGAGCCGCAGGGCGTCCAGGTGTTGGGCCAGGGTGATAGCAACCCCCGGCAGCACAAAGTGGGTGAATTGTTCCATATCATACTTCGGCGGGTCGGGAAGTCGCTGCGACAACCATGAATCGGGCGGCGCGGCGGCCGGTTTGGTGGTCATAGCGGGCCTCACGGGGCTATAGGTTGACGCCATTATACTACGGCGGGGCAGGTGGGGCGGTCAAAGCTGCATCCGGTTGTTTGTCTGAATCAGGATTTTTGGGATTAGCAGATTTTCGGGTTCTGTTCCATTTGCTGGGTAGTTGGCCGTAAGGAATGCTGAAGAGGGGAGAACGATGCGTTGGCGAGACAGGGAAGTACAGCGGCGTATCAGGGAATCGCGTGGAGTCGGGGCAGGGCGCGAAGTCCACGCGATTCCGCCCCCAGTTGACTCCGAGGATAAATTCGGGTGGCCGCGGCGGTTTCAGATGACGGGCTACTGCCATCCGTGCAGAGATGTGCGGATGATAAAACGACCCGACATTGGCTGGGGGTTCCTTTTGGTTCTGACGATTGTCATAGCCGTCGCAATGTATCCCTTAGCATCCGGGGGGACTGTCTCACCTGGCCTCCTCTTCTTGCTGGGGCTTTGGCGAAGCAGGTTGGCGGTCTGCGTGGTCTGCCATTGGGAACCCATCACCTACAGAAAAGGGCGCGATAGCGAATCACTGATGTGGCAAATCATATTGGTCAGCGCATTTGTCTGGATGGTATTGGTTTGATGGCAATGCTGAGACGTGGCTGGAATGGTGGCATTGGCTCTGGTAATCGCGTACATCGTGGCGAGGTAAGGGATCGCCGTGGGGCTACCCAGCAAATGGAACAGAACCGATTTTCGGGATTTTCCCAATCCGGCGAATCCTTTAATCTTGAGAATCCTGATTCAGACAGTCGCGCCAAGAATCGAAAGACTCTGGGTGTTATACTCTCTCGCAGCATTCAGCCACATAGCTAAGGAGGCCCCGGTGAGAACTGTTGACGCCATTACGGAAATCCTGAAGCGGGAAGGGGTGGAATACCTGCCCTGCTTCCCCACCACGCCGGTTATTGAGTCCTGCGCCGAGGGGGGCATCCGGCCTATCGTGTGCCGTCAGGAGCGGGTGGGGCTGGGCATCGCCGACGGCTACAGCCGCGCCACCGACGGCGACAAGATGGGCGTGTTCGCCATGCAGTACGGCCCGGGGGCGGAAAACGCCTACTCCGGCGCCGCCACCGCCTACTCCGACTCGACGCCGTTGTTGCTGCTTCCTCTGGGGCATCCCCGGGAGAGGCACGGCATCCTGCCCCACTACAGTTCGTTGCAAAGCTATGCTTCCATCACCAAGAGCGTGGAGCAGATAAACGCGCCCGACCGCACGTCGGAGATAATGCGCCGCGCTTTCGCCGCTCTGCGCCAGGGCCGGCCGGGGCCGGTGGCAGTGGAAATCCCCGCCGACATCGCGCTGGAAAACGTGGCCGAGGAATCCTTTTACTACTCTCCCAGCCGCCGCGTGGCTTCCCAGGCCGACCCGCGGGACGTAGAGGCCGCCGCCCGCGCCCTCTGCGCCGCCCGCTACCCGGTGATTATGGCCGGGCAGGGCGTGATGTACGCCAAGGCCACCGCCGAGTTGCAGGAACTGGCGGAGCTGCTACAGGTTCCGGTCACTACCACCCTGCTGGGCAAGAGCGCCTTTTCCGAAACCCACCCGCTGGCCTTGGGTTCCGCCGCCCTCACCTCCTCGGGAACCGCGGTGCAGTTCGTCCGCCGCGCCGACGTGATGTTTGGCGTCGGCACCAGCTTCACCCGACACGGTATGTGTATGACCATCCCGGCGGGCAAGACTATGATTCAGGCCACCAACGACCCGGCCGACATCAACAAGGACTACAACATCAACTACCCCATCGTGGGCGACGCCAAGCTGGTGCTGCGACAGATGATAGACGCTTGCCGCGACATCGTGGGCGACAGCCGCAAAAACAGCGACGCCACGGTTAAGGAAGTAGGCCAGGAACGCGACGCCTTCATCAATATGTGGGCGCGGAAGCTGACCGACGGCTCCCGTCCCATCAGCCCTTACCGGGTAATCTGGGACTTTATGCAGACCATCCCGCCGTCGGAGGCCATCGTCACCCACGATTCCGGCAGCCCCCGCGACCAGATTGTGCCGTTTTACCGCTCCAACGGGCCGCGCACCTACTTGGGCTGGGGCAAGTCCCACGGGCTTGGCACGGGCTTGGGGCTGGTTATCGGGGCCAAGCTGGCCCAGCCCGACAAGGTATGCGTCAACTTTATGGGCGACGCCGCCTTTGGCATGGTGGGGCTGGATTTCGAGACCGCCGTCCGCTCCAACATTCCTATCATAACCGTGGTGCTGAACAACTCGACTATGGCCGCCGAGGTCAACGCCATGGCCGACTCGCACCGTCTCTATGGCAGCCGCGACTTGGGCGGCAACTACGCCGATATGGGCCGGGCTATGGGCGGCTACGCCGAGCGCATCGAAGATCCCAACGACGTATCGGCCGCTTTCACCCGCGCCCGCCGCGTAACCGAGCAGGAGGGCCGCGCCGTGCTGCTGGAGTTCATCACCAGCATCGAAACCGAAGCCGCCCACCGCCGCCCGTTCTAATCCGATTAACCAGAGAGAACACAGAGGACACAGAGAACGCGGAGATTTTATATTTTCCATTGACTAATCTCCGGGTTCTCCGTGTACTCTGTGGTTACAAAAATAAGGAGTGAGACAATGACGCAACGCTCGAAGTATCTGTTCGTCGCCAGTATGGACGTTGACCCGGCGAAGGAAGGGCTGTTCAACGAAGTCTACAACACGGAGCATTGCCCGGAGTTGAGCAAGGTTTCCGGCGTGGGGCAGATCGCCCGCTACGAAGCCGAAGCCTTCCGCGTGCTGATAGGCGGCGAAACCCGCGCAATGTCCCCGGACGGACGCCCCCGGTTCCATGCCGTCTACGAAATCGAATCCCCGGAAGTCCTCACAACCCCGGCGTGGGGCGAAGCCGTGGAGCTGGGCCGCTGGCCGGAGCAGGTGCGCCCCTACACCACCAACCGCCGCCACACGCTGCTGCGCCTGACTTATCCGGGGGAGTAGTGGCGCGGGGGATTCAGCCGTTGGCGTTTTGCTGACATTTGCCGCTACCAGGCGGACGGGGCGCGGCGTTAGAATGACGGGCAGACCAGGGGCGCCCGCCCCGCCATAAGGGAGCGAAAATGCCCGCACCGGACGCCGGTAATCCGCGGCGGGAACCGCCGTTGAGCGTAGCCCGAAAGTGGCTGCCTTGGTGCGCCGCCCTGATTTTCGCAATGACCGTCGGCTGGACTGCCCTGACCGCCTGGGCGGAAGTTGACGCAGGCCAACATCAAGGCATACCCAACATCGTCATCGCCGTAGTCAACCAAGCCGCCCCGGCCGCGCCTTTGATTGTCATATATGCGATAATGATAGTGTCCGCACTGGACATAGCGGGAGGATTTGCCATGGTAACAGCGAAATACTTGACCGACAATTTCCTTGAGCCGTGGAGAGAGAAGCGCCGGGAGAAAGTGCGCGCCGAAGGCCGGGCCGAAGGCTTGGCCAAGGGTTTGGTCGAGGGCGAGAACAAAGGCCGGGCCGAAGAGCGGAGCAAGTGGGACGAAGAGCGACGCAAGTGGATTGACTGGAACCGCCGCCGCCTCGAGGCGGAATCCAACGGCGTTCCTTTCGACGAGCCCCCGCCGGAGTCCTGATTTCTCTGAGGTTTTCCAACGGGACATAGGGGGAGGATTTGCCGTGGTAACAGCGAAATACTTGACCGACAATTTCCTTGAGCCGTGGAGAGAGAAGCGCCGGGAGAAACTGCGCGCCGAAGGCCGGGCCGAAGAGCGGAGCAAGTGGGCTGAAGAGCGGAGCAAGTGGAACGAAGAGCGGCGCAAGTGGATCAGCTGGAACAGTCGCCGCCTCGAGGCGAAAGCCAACGGAGTCCCTTTCGACGAACCGCCCCCGGCCTCTGATTCCCCGGAAGTTCCCCCTCCTTATTAGGTGGCGATATAATCGGGGATCTAAGCTGAAATCGCAGAGAAAGTACAATGATCCAATCAAAACACGGTTTCAACGCCGTCAACCGGGGCATATACATCGCCGACAACCTGAGCTTTCTGCGCTCCCTGAATGACGAGTGCGTAGACTTGGTTTGCATTGACCCGCCCTTTGCCAAGAACGAAACCTTTGGCAAAAAGAACGACAAAGCCAAAGATCCACTGAATCCGCCTTTAACGGACGCGGAAAGAGATACCGAGTTGCGCCTGCTGGAAAGTTGGGGTATTCGCAACGAAAGAGAGGCGGATGATGCCGGTATCAACTGGCCGGAAACCCGCTACAAGGATTTCTGGTCTTGGGAAACGGATATCCACGAGGATTGGCTTAAAGATATTGAGGAATTCCACAAACCCGTTGCCAACCTTATCGAAGTAACCCGCGATATTCACAGCGATGGCACTGCGGCCTATTTATGCTATATGGCCGTCAGGATTTTGGAAATTCACCGGGTACTGAAGTCTACGGGCAGTCTATACTTGCACTGCGATCATACTGCCGGAGCCTATCTGCGGCAATTGCTGGACGCAGTATTCGGCAATGGCGAAAACGGCAAGGCGGGATTCAGAAATGAAATAGTATGGAAACGTTACGGATCCCACAATGACGCCGCCGTAAAATACGGCAACGTCCACGATTACATACTATTCTATTCCAAGACGGAAAAATACACTTGGCCGGGAACGGAACGGGAACCCTATGATGAGGAATATCTGAAAAGCGCATATAGCAACGAAGATTCCAAAGGCAGATACGCCACAGCACCTTTGCACGCCCGGGGATTATCCGGCGGTGGGTATGACTACACTTGGAAAGGAATTACGGACACGTGGCGGTTCCCGTCGAAAAGGCTTGATGAGCTGGAGCGTCAGGGGCTGATTCACTGGCCGAAAAAAGGCAACGTACCTCGGCGAAAAGTATACTTGGATCCCGGAAAAGGGATGCCGTTACGCGATCTTATTACGGACATCGGTATCGCCGGACGGAAAGAGAAAACCGGCTATCCAACGCAAAAGCCCATTGCCTTAGCTGAGCGGCTTATCGCAGCCAGCACTAACCCCGGCGATGTTGTCTTGGACTGTTTCGCCGGTTGCGCTTATACCGCCATAGCCGCCGAGCGGCTTAACAGACAGTGGGCGGCCTGCGACATCAACCCCCGCGCCTGGACGGTATTCAAGCGGCAGTTCAATAAGCCTGAATTGGCTTTACTGACTTGCCACGAAATGACTACCGGCCAGCCGGTGCTTGGCAAGGCCGCCACTGTTCACGGCCCCGCGCAATTGCCGGAACGCACATCGCCGGTCGCCGAAACGCAGATTCGGGACATTAAACTGCCGGAACGGAAATTCAAAGTGCCTGCCAGCATCATCCCCGAATCGGAAATGCTGGAAGAACTGCTGAAGCTGTCCGGCTATACGGCTTGGTGTTGCGGTTTCGCAAACCGCAGGCCGGATGGCACGATAATTGAAACCGCCAGAAATTTTCACTTGGATCATATCGCGCCTAAAAGCAAAGAAAACACGGGAACCAGTAACGACGTTCAGAACCGCGCCCCGATGTGTCCATATCACAATATCCGCAAAAGCAACCGCCGCATCGGGCTGGCCGAATACCGGCAGGAAATCGCCGACGCCGGGGAAATGATGGTCAATTCGGTCAGCGACCTTATCAATTTGGACCGGGCGCTGGCTGAGGCTAACCGGGTTTACGGACACGCCTATGCAAAGAAGTACCCGATTGGCGTTTAAGGAGGCAACTATCCATGTTAAAAAATATAACCGGGTTAAATAATATAACTGGCGCGAAATTTAAGGAAACCGAATAGATAGCTATATGACACCACCCGCCCTTGACGGCGTGAGCGTTCTTGACCTCACCCACTGCGTCGCCGGCCCTTACTGCACCCGGCTGCTGGCCGGGTTTGGGGCCGATGTGCTGAAAATCGAGCCGCCCGGCGGGGAGCGGGGGCGGCGGATGGCCCCCTTTTTCCGCGACGAACCGGGGCCGGATTCCAGCCTGCCTTTCGCCTACCTCAACACCGGCAAGCGCGGTATGACCCTCAACCTGAAAACCGCCGAGGGGCGCGGCATCCTGCGCTCGCTGCTGCCGGAAGCCGATGTTCTGGTGGAGAATTTCGCCCCGCGGGTGATGCCGTCGCTGGGGCTGGACTACGCCGCGCTGCGGGAAATCGCGCCCCATCTGGTGATGGTGTCCATCTCCAATTTCGGGCAGACCGGCCCTTATCGCGACTACAAGGCCGCCGACATTGTGGAGTATGCCTTGGGCGGGCTGATGTACATTTTCGGGGCCTATGACCGCGAACCGCTGAAACACGCCTGGAATCAGGCGCAGTTCAAGGCCGGAACCGACGCGGCCTCGGCCACGCTGATGGCCCTCTATCATCAGCGTATGACCGGCGGGCGGACGGTCGGGCAGGGGCAGCGCGTGGACGTTTCGATTCAGGAAGCGGTGGCGTCCGGGCTGCGCGACGTGGTGAACAACTATACCTATACCGGGGCCGTCCGCCGCCGCCAGCCCAACCACAGCGGCGATATGCAACGCCTGCGGGCCACCGCCGACGGCTACCTGCTGCCCAATCCGGGGCTGGGCAGCGGGCTGAACTGGGATTCTTTCGTCGAATTTCTAGGGTTGCCGGAACTGGACGACGACCGTTTTCGCACCCCGTCGGCGCGGCTGGTCAACGCCGAGGAGCTGGGCCGTATTCTTGATGAGTATTTTATCGGGCAAAACAAGTATGATATGTTCTACGGCTCCCACCGGCGCCGCTTTATATTCGGCGTCATCCAGTCGCCGGAGGAAACGCTGAATGACCCGCAGTTTGCCCACCGGGATTATTTTGTGGAAGCGGAGCATCCGGTTATGGGCAGGCTGAAGTTTCCGGGGGTGCCGTTCAGTATGGAAGCCACGCCCTGGCAGGCCGGAAACCCCGCGCCCGCCATCGGCCAGCACAACGGGCAGGTTCTGGGCCGTCGGCTGGGCTACACCGCCGCGCAGCAGGCCCAACTCCGCTCCCAGGGGGTTATCTAGGCGATGGCGGCGGGTATGGATTCCCGCTTTCGCGGGAATGACGGAAATGGCGGGAATGGGGGCGGGCCGTTGCGGGGCGTGCGCGTGGTGGAGATGGGGCAGCTTATCGCTATCCCCTTCGCTATGAAACTGCTGGCGGATATGGGGGCTCAAGTCATCCGGCTGGAGTCCACCGGGCGGCTGGAAAGCTACCGCAGCGATTCGGTGTACCGCAACGAAATTCACGGCGAGTTCTGGAATCGCGGGGCCAATTTCTACGAGCAAAACCGCAACAAGCTGGGCATCACCCTAGACTTGGGCCGCTCCGAGGGGCTGGAGCTGTTGCGCCGCCTAATTGCCGTAAGCGACGTTTTCGCCGAAAATTTCACCCCCCGCGTCATCAAAAACTTTGGGCTGGAATACAGCGAGCTGCGCCGGATCAAGCCCGACATCATTATGGTGTCGTCCACCGGCTACGGCTTTTCCGGCCCTTGGGCCAACTTCGGGGCAACCGGCCCGGCCACCGAGGGGGCATCGGGGCTGGCCTACACCACCGGCTACCGCGGCGGCCCGCCGGTGATGGCGGAGATTCCCTATGTGGATTACACCGCCGGGGAGCATACCGTTTTCGCGGTTATGGCCGCCCTGATGAGCCGCCTGCGAACCGGGCAAGGGCAGTTTATTGATGTGTCGCAGACCCAGGCCGCCGCCGCCACCATCCCGGAGGCACTGCTGGACTTCGCCGCCAACGGGCGCGAACCCGTCCGCATCGGCAACGCCGACCCGGTGATGGCGCCTCACGGCTGTTATCCCTGCGCCGGACAAGACCGCTGGATTGTCATAGCCGTGGCCGACGATTCGGAGTGGCAGGGCTTGTGCCGGGTGATGGGGCGTCAGGATTGGGCCGCCGACCGGCACTTTTCCGGCAGTCTGGGCCGCTGGCGGTTGCGGGAAGAGCTGGACGCGATGCTGGCGGAAGCCACCGCCCCGTGGGACGCCCACCGGCTGATGGCCGCGCTACAGGCCGCGGGCGTGCCGGCCGGGGCAGTGCTGGACAGCAAGGATTTGCTGTTCGACCCGCACCTGCGGCAGCGCGGGTTCTACGAAGTAGTGCGGCATCACCCCAGCACCGGAATGCCGCCGCTGCCCTACGCCGGCCGCCCGTGGAAGCTGTCGGAAACGCCCGCAGTCCCGCCCGAACCCGCGCCGCTGATGGGCGAACACAACGATTTCGTTTTGCGGGAACTGCTGGGCCTGACTGCCGACGAGGTGGCCCGGCTGGAAGGGGAGGGCGTCATCGGCTACGCTCCTGCCGACCCCCGCCCGGTGCAGCGCCCCTCGCTGGACGAGCAGGTGCGACAAGGCAGGATGCTGCGCTATGAAACCGACTTCCCGGAGCAGGTTTCCCGCGCCTACCCGCCCCCGCCGGAGAGCTGAGGAGGCCGGTTGCCGGCGCGGCGGCTAGGCATATTCCCAGCCTTCGGATGGTTCCGACGGGGCGGCTTTCCGTCGGCTGTTGCGGGCCCGCACTAATATGCCGATAGCCCGCCATACGGTCTCGAAATCGTCCTCGTTTAGTTGTCCGATTTCCTCTAGGCTGAAGGATATGGTGTTGGCCGGGGCCGACGGGTCGGTATGCGGCGCGGCCGGGCGAAATCCGCCGTCGGCCACCGCCGGAACTAGGGTTTCCGTCGGCGGCGCCTCGAAGTATGCGGGCAACCCGGGCTCGTCCAGCGGCCCGGGGGCACTGTCGGAGATGGTCAGGTAGGTGCCGTCGCCCCGCTGTTTCAGCAGGTAGGTGTCGCGGGCCGAATCCAGCAGCAACCGCTCGGCCTGCTGCACCCGGTTGTGTTCCACCAAGAACTCCCGCTCCAGCACGTTGCGCAAGGTCTGGCTGTCGGGCAGCCGCTGCCCCTTGTAACGCTCGGCGACGGCCTGGAACAGCGGGATGGATAGGAAGGACTGCCGGTAGCCGCGCAGCGAGTCTTCGTTGCTGGTGGGCTTCAGGATCGCTTTGGCGATGGGCGTGGTAGTTACGGTTGATCCCTGCTTGCTGAGCAGGTTGAAATGTCGCGCCGCCAGGCTCTTTAGCCGGAAACCGCTGCTGCCTTTCGACAGCCCCAGGCTCACTGCCAGCGTTTCCTCGGTCAGGCTTCCGCCGCCGCTTTCCTCAACCTGCCGGGCAATGTCCAGCGCAGTGGAAAACCCGTAGGATGGAAAGAGGAAGGCCGACCGTTGCCGCACCTTTCTGCTGGAACTGTTACGGCTCTGGCCTGCCGTATCGGGGGCGGTGGACGCTTCCGGCCCAAGCTCCGGCGCAGCCGTGGCGGGCAAGCGGTTTTCCGGGTTGATATTTTCGGCGAAAGACTGCTCGGTAGTCATCCAGCAATCCGGGATACGGCCAAATGATTATGTAATGTCAAGGAAACTACCACGATGGCAATGCCAATTCAAGGCATCCGCTAAAGAATTTTATGCGGGGCGGGGTTTTGCCCACAGGAACGGCGGGGCAAGGGGCGGCAAAAGCCGGAAGCCCCGGTTCAGGCGGGGGCTTCCGGTGGGCATCGGCAAGTGCTAGAAGCTCCGGCCGGCTTCGTAGGCGGAAATCCGGTCTTCAAATTGTAGCGTCAGTCCGATGTCGTCCAGCCCGTTGAGCAGGTTGTGGCGGCGGGCTGGGTCAATCTCGAAGGGGATGGAAATTTCCTCGTCCTCGTCCCAAACCCGCTGGCCTTCCAGGTCAACGGTCAGGTTCACCCCGGGCTTGGCCGCGGCCTTGTCCATAATGGCGCGCACGTCCTCTTCCGCCATCCGCAACGGCAGGACTCCGTTCTTGAAGCAGTTGTTGTAGAAAATGTCGGCGAAGCTGGGCGCGATGATGCAACGGATTCCGTAGTCGCGCAGTGCCCAGGGCGCGTGTTCGCGGGACGAACCGCAACCGAAGTTGTGGCCGGCCACCAGCACGCTGGCGCTCTGATACTCCGTCCGGTTCAGCACGAAGTCGCTCTTGGGGCTGCCATCCTCGTTGAACCGCCAAGCGTAAAACAGGCAGTCCTCAAAGCCGCTGCGCTCGATGCGCTTTAGGAACACCGCCGGGATAATCTGGTCGGTGTCTATGTTCACCCGATCCAGCGGGGCCACCACGCCGGTCAGTTTGACGAAGGGATCCATATAGTCCTCCCTGCTACCAAATGTCCTGAAGGTTGAGGATAAAGCCGGGCAGCGCCGTTTCGCCGGTCACCGTTTCCGGGTCTTCCAGCGTCTCTGCGGACTGCCCCGGCCGGTAGACGTACACCCGACGCTGCCGCGGGTCAATGAGCCAGCCTAGGCGGACGCCGTTCTCGATGTACTCGGACATCTTGGCCTGGAGCGTCCGCAGGTTGTCGGTCGGCGAGCGGAGTTCAATCACGAAGTCGGGGACAAATTCGGCAAAGGTATCTTCCTTGCCCTCGGCTCGCAATCGCTCTTCCCACTCCTCCCATCGCTCTTTAATCCCCCAGCATACATCGGGGGCGCGTATTGCGCCGTTGGGCAGAATGAAGCCCGCCGATGGGCCGAACGTGATTCCGCTGCCATCGTTCCGCGACCAGGATTCCACCTGAAAGTACAATTGTCCTTCCCGCCATCCGGTGCGCGATGCCGATGGTGGCATAACTATCAATTCCTGCTTCGCCGTGAACTCAAATCGTAGATCCCCGTTGTCGGCGCAAAACTGAAGGAACTGCTCATCCGTCATCTTGATGGCGCGGAAATTCAGCGCCAGCGGCCAGGGCGGATAATCGCCTTCCTGCGGCGGAGCGGGAACCTCAGCCGTTGCGGTTGCGTCGTTCCGGTTCATATTGCCTTTCCCGTCCGGGTTGGTTGCGCGGGCGTTACCCGGCGATGGCTACAGGTCGCGCACGTCCTCCCTGCTACCAAATGTCCTGAAGGTTGAGGGTGAAGCCGGGCAGCACCGTTTCGCCGGTCACCGTTTCCGGGTCATCCAGCGTCTCTGCGGGCTGCCCCGGCCGGTAGACGTACACCCGCTGTTGCCGCGGGTCAATGAGCCAGCCTAGGCGGACGCCGTTCTCGATGTACTCAGCCATCTTGGCTTGGAGCGTCCGCAGGTTGTCGGTCGGCGAGCGGAGTTCAATCACGAAGTCGGGGACAAGATGGGAGAATATGTTTCTCTCGTCCTCGGGAAGGGCGTCCCACCGTTCCCGCGCCACCCAGGAGGCGTCAGGCGAGCGCATTGCGCCGTTGGGAAAGGTGAACCCCGTCGAGGAATCGAAGCTGAGGCCCGTGCCGTCCTGTTTTGCCCAGATGTAAAGTTCCCCGCTTATCGTGTTGTTCTTCCAACCTGTGCTTGGGTTTGCGGGCGGCATTACAATCAGTTCCCTTTCCGCCGTGAGTTCGATTCGCAACTCCCGGTTGTCGGCGCAAAGCTGGACGAACTGCTCATCCGTCATCTTGATGGCGCGGAAATTCAGCGCCAGCGGCCAGGGCGGATAATCGCCTTTCTGCGGCGGAGCGGGAACCTCAGCCGTTGCGGTTGCGTCGTTCCGGTTCATATTGCCTTTCCCGTCCGGGTTGGTTGCGCGGGCGTTCCGCGGCGATGGCTACAGGTCGCGCACGTCCACGAAGTGGCCGGCGATGGCGGCGGCGGCGGCCATTGCCGGGCTGACCAGATGGGTGCGCCCGCCCTTGCCCTGCCGCCCCTCGAAGTTGCGGTTGGAAGTGGCGGCGCAGCGCTGGCCGGGAGACAGTATGTCGGGGTTCATTCCGAGGCACATCGAGCAGCCGGCCACGCGCCAGTCCAGCCCCGCCTCGGTGAAAATCCGGTCGAGGCCCTCTTCTTCGGCTTCCCGCTTGATTTTGGCCGAGCCGGGAACCACCATAGCGTAAACGTCCGGGTGAACCTGGCGGCCCCGCACCACCTCGGCGGCGGCCCGCAGGTCTTCCAGCCGGGCGTTGGTGCAGGCCCCGACAAAGATGCGGTCGATTTTTATGTCCTCAATCGCCATCCCCGGTTGCAAGTCCATATATTGCAGGGCGCGGGCGGCGGCTTCCTGCTGGGCGGCTTCCTCGAAGGACGCCGGGTCGGGCACCCGGCCGCTGATGGGGGCCACCATTCCGGGGTTGGTTCCCCAAGTCACATAAGGCTCCATAGCGGCGGCGTCGAAAATCTCGGTCTGGTCATAGGCCGCGCCGGGGTCGGTGGGCAGTCGCTTCCACCGCTCCACGGCGGCGTCGAAATCGGCCCCCTGCGGCGCGAACTGCCGCCCGCGGACGTACTCGAAGGTGGTTTCGTCGGGGGCAATCATACCGGCCCGGGCCCCGGCTTCGATGCTCATATTGCAGACGGTCATACGCCCGTCCATAGAGAGGGAGCGGATGGCCTCTCCGGTGTACTCGATTACGTGGCCGGTGCCGCCGTTGACGCCGATGCGTCCGATGATGCCGAGGATGATGTCCTTGCCGGTTACGCCGGGGGGGAGCTGGCCGTCCACGCGGACTTCCATAGTGCGGGGCTTGAACTGCCGCAGCGTTTGGGTCGCCAGCACGTGCTCCACCTCGGAGGTGCCGATGCCCACGGCGAAAGCGCCCAGCGCCCCGTGGGTTGAGGTGTGGCTGTCGCCGCAAACGATGGTTTTGCCCGGCTGGGTATAGCCTAGGTCGGGGCCGATGATATGCACGATGCCCTGCATCGGGCTGAAACGGTCGTACAGTGTGACGCCGAACTCCTCGCAGTTGCGGGTGAGTGCGTCCAGTTGCGCCCGGGAAATCTCGTCGGTCACCGGCAGCGACAAGTCCCAAGTGGGGGTGTTGTGGTCGGCGGTGGCGACGGTGAGGTCGGTGCGGCGGACGGGCCGTCCGGCCATCCGCAGCCCGTCGAAGGCTTGCGGCGAGGTCACCTCGTGAACCAGGTGCAGGTCTATGTAGATGATGGCGGGTTCGCCGGGATCCTCGTGAACCACGTGGGCGTCCCAAATCTTCTCGAACATCGTCTTCGGGGGCATCGAATCTCTCTCCTGAACGCGCCTGGAAGTGGATGGGGGCGAGGGGAAACCGGCGCGTATTATACCACGCAACCGGCCCAAGGCCGGATTAAGTCCGGCCAGAGATTGGGGCAGCCGCCTTTCACGCCGCGGCCCCGATGCCGCTGGGAAACGCTACCCGCCGGAACCCAACTGCTGGCGCAGCCGCCGCACTTCATCCTCCAGCGACTGCCGGGCCGCCGCTTCCTGCTGTAATGCGGCTTCGGCCTGCTGCTGGGCCGCTTCGGCTTGCTGCCGGGCAGTCGCTTCTTGTTCCCGGGACGACTCGGCCTCTTGCCGGGATGCTTCGGCCTCTTGCCGTGCGGCGGCTTCTTGTTGCTGTGCTGCTTCGGCTTGCTGCTGGGCTGCTTCGGCCTGCCGCTGGGCTGCTTCGGCCTCTTGCCGCGCCGCCGCCTCTTCCTGCCGCGCCGCCGCTTCTTCCTCGAGGGTGTGCAGCCATTGGCCGCGCTGGGGGTCGTAGAAGCGTAGCAGCAGGCCCGGCAGTATGCAGATGTCCAGCTCCAGCGCGGCGGAGCGGCCCCGCAGGATGCCGTCGTCATCCGTGGCGACTTCTATGGGCTGGTACTCGCCGTCCACCAGCCGCTCGCCCACCAGCACCGGGGTGAAAAACCGGCCGGCGGCGTCGAACCGCCAGTATTCGGTCACGCCCATTTCCGCGTAGATCCGGCGCTTTTCCCTTACGTCGTACCGCCAGGTGCTGGGCGACGCTATCTCCAGCACGAAGTCGGGCGCCTTGCCCTCCCGCCACACCAGCCAAGACGCCCGGGGCTGCTTGTGGGCCGCCCCGATTACCACGTAGACGTCGGGCGCAACCCGCGTCCGGTTGTCGTTCATCCGGTAATACACGAACATATTGGCGGCCACGTAGACGTCGCTGCGGTGGCGGAACTGATGCCGCAGGGTCATCAGGGATTCGGTTATGGGGGTCATCTGGAAATCGTTGTCGGGCATAGGCATATCATCCGTTTCGGGATACTCGATGCTGAGGTCGTCTGCCATTTCCTCGATGGGCGGATTGTCAAGGGCCGCCGCCGCGCGGTTGATGGTCATAGCCTGGGCCTCCGTCCGGGCTGGATGGGGAACCGGCCCATAGATTAGCACAAATGCGGTACAATCCCGCCACTGGCCCGAACCGACGGGCCGGCGAAACCCGGAAAAGGAGCCATCCCGATGTCTAGGATTGGCCCCCCGAAATTCCACCCCCCCGGACTGTTCCTCAGCATTTGCGCCCTGGCGCTGATACTGCTGGCCGCACCCGCCGTTGCGGCCTGCGGGGGCGGGGACGAGATGACAGCTCTCGCAGCTCTCTACAATGCTACGGACGGCGATAACTGGTACGACAATACCAACTGGCTGAGCGATTCTCCCTTATATGAATGGCACGGTGTCACCACCGACAGCAACGGCAGGGTCACTGAGCTGGATCTCAGCGACAACGAGTTGAGCGGTGAGATACCGCCGGAGCTGGGCAACCTCACCAACTTGGAAGTGCTGATTCTCGGCGGCAACGAGTTGAGCGGTGAGATACCGCCGGAGCTGGGCAACCTCACCAACCTGGAATCGCTGGGTCTCAGCGGCAACGAGTTGAGCGGTGAGATACCGCTGGAGTTGGGCAACCTCGCCAACCTGGAAGTGCTGGGTCTCGGCGGCAACGGGTTGAGCGGTGAGATACCGCCGGAGTTGGGCAACCTCGCCAACCTGGCATGGCTGATTCTCGGCGGCAACGGGTTGAGCGGTGAGATACCGCCGGAGTTGGGCAACCTCGCCAACCTGGCATGGCTGATTCTCGGCGGCAACGGGTTGAGCGGTAAGATACCGCCGGAGTTGGGCAGCCTCGCCAACCTGGAAGTGCTGAATCTCAGCGGCAACGAGTTGAGCGGTGAGATACCGCCGGAGTTGGGCAACCTCGCCAACCTGGAATCGCTGTGGCTCGGCGGTACTAACCTTATTGGTGAGATACCGCCGGAGTTGGGCAACCTCACCAACCTGTGGGGTCTGTACCTCATAGATACTGGCCTTAGCGGTGAGATACCGCCGGAGTTGGGCAATCTGGTTAACCTGCGAGCGCTGAACCTCAGGAACAACCAGTTAAGCGGCTGCCTGCCGGCCAGCTTGCAAGATCAGTTGCAAATGATAAATTCCTACTTGGGCGACCTGACTTTTTGCCCGTAGGCAGCGGCGCCGCTGCACTAGCCAACCATCCAAAACGGCCACAGGACGCGCCGGGGGGCCAATTCCCCGGCGCGTCTTTCTTTCACGCCACACCCGGCCCGCGGCCACTTGCCCGATTCGTGGTAAAATCACATCCGGCGCGTTGCCCGCCATTCCGAATTTCTGGCCGCGAGGGGATTGCCTTATGCCTTCTGCCGATGCCTCTGCCCCGGACGCTTTCCGGCTGCCTAGGAACGTTAAGCCCAGCAGATACCGGCTTACATTGCAGCCCGACCTAGAGACCTTTACTTTCAAGGGCGAGCAGACTGTTGACATCGAAATCGTTGAGCCGACTTCCAGCGTCGCGCTGAACGCGGCGGAACTGGAGATTGGCCGGGCCGCTCTGCGACGCCCCCCCTTTGATTCCCCCCCAGAGGGGGGGATTGGCGGCGGTAATTCCCCCGCGCAGGGGGGGAACGGCGGGGGGCTGGCGGCCTTGTCCATTTCGCTGGACGCCGACGCCGAAACGGTTACGCTGGACTTCGGGGAAACGCTGGCCCCCGGCCCGGCGCAGCTTGATCTGGAATTTACCGGCGTGCTGAACGACCGGCTGGTGGGTTTCTACCGCTCGGAGTACCAGGCCCCGAACCCCGAAACCGGGGAAAGCGAAACCCGCTATCTGGCTACCACGCAGTTCGAGGCCACCGACGCCCGCCGGGCCTTTCCCTGCTGGGACGAGCCGGCGCAAAAGGCCGTTTTCGACGTCACGCTGGTTTTCGCCGACGGCTATCAGGCCGTTTCCAACACCCCCATAGTTGAGGAAAAGATTCTTCGCTCCGCTCAGAATGACAATGGCTCCGGCCAGAATGACAATGGCGCCGTTCAGAGTGACGTCGGACCCGGGTTGAAGTCCGTCCGTTTCGCCGAAACGCCGGTTATGTCCACCTACCTGCTGGCTTTCGTGGTCGGCGACTTGGCGGCGGTGGCGGCGGACGCCGCCGACGGCACGCGGGTGGGCGTCTGGACTACCCGCGGCAAGGAAAACCAGGCCGGGTTCGCCCTCGATACCTCGGTCAAGCTGCTGGGCTACTTCAACGAATACTTTGGCATTCCCTATCCGCTGCCCAAGCTGGACCATATCGCCATTCCCGATTTCGCCGCCGGGGCGATGGAAAACTGGGGCTGCGTCACCTACCGCGAAACGGCTCTGCTGGTAGACCCGGAAAACTCGTCCGCCGGAACCCGCCAGCGGGTGGCCGAGGTGGTGGCCCACGAAATGGCGCATATGTGGTTCGGCGACTTGGTCACTATGGAGTGGTGGGACGACCTCTGGCTCAATGAGAGTTTCGCCTCGTGGATGGGAACCAAAGCCGTGGACTGGCTCTTTCCCGATTGGGAGATGTGGACGCAGTTCGTCAATATGGACACCAACCGCGCCCTAAGCCTCGACGGGCTGAAAAATTCCCACCCCATCGAGCAGGAAGTCAAGAACCCGGCCGAAGTGAGCCAGCTTTTCGACGCCATCAGCTACAGCAAGGGGGCGTCGGTGATTCGGATGCTGGAGCAGTTCCTCGGCCCGGAGGTGTTCCGCGGCGGGCTGTACCGCTACCTGAGCGGGAACGAATACGGCAACGCCCGCACCCAAGACCTGTGGGCCGCGCTGGAGCAGGAATCGGGCCAGCCGGTGACCGCCATTATGGATTCTTGGGTGATGCAGATGGGCTACCCGGTGCTACAGGTGGAAGCCGAGCGTTCCGCGGACGACGCCCAGCTTTCCTTGTCCCAAGAGCGGTTTGTCTATGACCGCCCCGAGATTGCCGAACTAGACGGCGACGCACCCCCGGATATACCGGATATAGAGGATGCCGGAGAGATCTGGCGCGTCCCGGTGACCGTCAGCGCCCCCGGCCAGGTTACGGCGTCCACGGTGATGGAGGCGCGGGAAGCGCAGCTAACCATCCCTACCGGCGACTGGTACAAGGTCAACGCCGACCAGACCGGCTTCTACCGGGTCAACTACTCCGGCGATGACTGGCGGCGGCTGGCCCCGGCGATCAGCTCGCGGGAACTGCCCGCCACCGACCGGCTGGGGATTCAGAATGACGCCTACGCCCTCTCCCGCGCCGGGCTGCTGCCCATCACGCAGTTTCTGGAGCTGGCCGGTTCCTACTCCGGGGAAACCGACGCCTCGGTTTGGAGCGATTTGGCGTCCAACCTGCGCGACATTGAGCAGCTAATCGCGGCGGAGCCGGTGCGTCCGGCGTATCAGAAATTCGGGCGGGAATTGTTTGGCCCGGCGGCCCGCCGCGCCGGTTGGACGCCCCGCCCCGGTGACGGGCATCTGGACTCCCTGCTGCGCTCTACCGTGTTGGGCCAGGCCGGCAGCTACAACGACCCGGAAACGCTGGCCCAGGCTACGGAACTGTTTAATAGCTACCTGTCCGACCCGGAAGCGGTGCATCCCGACCTGCGCGGCGTGGTTTTCAGCCTAGCGGCCCAAGCCCCTACATCGGATTCGGAGAGGCGGGCCACTTTCGACCGCCTGTGGGAGCTGGAAGGCCGGGCCACCTTGCAGGAAGAAAAAATCCGGCTGCTGCTGTCTATGTCCCGGTTCCAGGACGCCGGGCTGCTCCGCGAAACGCTGGAGCGGGCGCTGTCGCCTAGGGTGCGCTCCCAAGACACCATAACCGTCGTTTCCGGCGTGGCCGCCAACCCCGTGGGCCGGGAACCGGCGTGGGAGTTCATCAAGGACAATTGGGCCGAGTTCGACCGGCGCTATGGCGGCGGCGGCTTCGGGCTGATGCGCCTAGTTTCCGTTTGTAGCAGCTTCACCACCGAGGAACGGCGGGCCGACGTGGAGGGTTTCTTTGCCGAACATCCCGCCCCGGCCGCCGAGCGCACCATCCGCCAGGCCCTGGAGCGCATCCGCCTCAACATCCGCTGGCTGGAGCAGAACCTGCCCGCCCTCAACGCCTGGTTCGGGGTTTAGGCCCGGCCAATGGCCTTCATAGACGCAGTGGCGGCCCTCAACGGATTCAAGCGCCGCCGCATCATCCGGGATTACGCGATTATCGGCGCCGTCGCCGCCACTGCGTATATGGAGCCCATATTCACCGAAGACATTGACGTGATAATCCTCGTGGATACCGATGAAGAATACCTGAAAGCCTACGGCATCATCGCCGGGCAGGCCGAAGGGCAGGAGGGGATGCACCTTATATTGGGCGGCGTTCCGATTCAGCTATTCCCTTCCACGATTATGCCGCTCTACCGCGACGCGGTGGAGCAGGCGAACAAGGTTCGGATTGACAACGCGCGGAGCAAAGTGGCTACTGCCGAACACCTGATTTTGCTGTACCTGACAGCTAACCGGCCGCGTGACCGGCTTCGTGTTGGCTACCTGATTGAAGACGCGGACGAAAGCAAACTGCAATCCCTGTTGGAAAGGTTCGATGACCAGCAAAAAACCCTCGCCGTCCGGCTCCAAAGCCTGCGCGGAATCAGTGTTCCGCGACAAGGAGAAATGGCATCGCCGCCGGAAACGGATGAGCCTGGCCCGGAAACTTGAGGCCCTGGATCGAATGCGCGAAAGGCCCCGGCTGAAACTGGATATTTCGGAGTAATGGTTTGGTCTTGATGGAATCGAATGAACGTATCAAAGCCCTGAAATCCGCGCTGGCCCAGCGCATCCTGGTTCTGGACGGCGCTATGGGAACCGCCATACAGTCCTTCGACCTCGGCCCGGACGACTTCGGCGGCTTGGAATATGAGGGATGCAACGAGCATCTCGTCCTTACCCGCCCTGACGTCATCGAAAGCATCCACCGGGGACACCTGGACGCCGGGGCCGACATTATTGAAACCAACACTTTCGGCTCTACCGCCGTCGTGCTGTCCGAGTATGGGCTGGCCCACGAGGCCCGCCGCCTCAACCGGGTGGCGGCGGAGCTGGCCCGGCGGGTGGCCGACGCCGCCGCCACGCCGGATAAGCCCCGCTTCGTGGCCGGTTCTATGGGGCCGACTACCAAGACCATTTCGGTAACCGGCGGCGTCACTTTCGAGGAACTGGCCGACAGCTATCACGTTCAGGCCGCCGGGCTAATCGAGGGCGGCGCGGATGTGCTGCTGCTGGAAACCGGGCAGGATACGCTGAATATCAAGGCCGGGCTGGAAGGCATAGACCGCGCCCGCGCCGAGCTGGGCCGCGATACCCCGGCGGCGGTGCAAGGCACCGTCGAGCCTATGGGAACCCTGCTGGCCGGGCAGGACGTGGAAGCCCTGTATATCTCGCTGGCCCATCGGGATTTGCTGTGGATCGGCATAAATTGCGCCACCGGCCCGGCCTTTATGACCGACCACATACGTTCTCTGGCCGCCATATCCCGCTTTCCGGTGGCCTGCATTCCCAACGCCGGAATGCCCGATGAGGACGGCAAGTATAACGAAACTCCGGAAGCGATGGCGGAAACGCTGGGCCGGTTCGCCGAATCCGGCTGGGTCAACCTGATTGGCGGCTGCTGCGGCACCGTCAACGGCCACATCCATCTTTTGGGGGAAGTAGCGGACGGCAAGCCCCCCCGCCGCCTTGTGGAATCGTCGGATACCCGGGTTTCCGGCATTGACGCGCTGCTGATTGACGACCAGATTCGCCCGGGCATCGTCGGCGAGCGCACCAACGTGCTGGGCAGCCGCCGCTTCCGGCGCCTTATCAATGACGGCAAGTTTGAGGAAGCCGCCGAAATCGGCCGCCGCCAGGCCCGCAACGGGGCGCACATCCTAGACGTCTGCCTGCAAGATCCCGACCGGGACGAAGCCGCCGACATCGCCCAGTTCCTAGACTTGGTGACCAAGAAAGTCAAGACGCCCATAATGGTGGACTCCACCGACCCGGCGGTCATTGAGTTGTCGCTGAAACGGCTGCAAGGCAAGGCCATCATCAACTCGGTGAATCTTGAGGATGGCGAAGAGCGGTTCCAGGCGGTGGTGCCGCTGGCCCGCCGCTACGGGGCGGCGTTGGTGGTTGGCTGTATTGACGACGACAAACAGCAGGCGCAGGCCGTCACCCGCCAGCGCAAGCTGGAAGTCGCCCTGCGCTCGGCCCGGCTGCTCACCGAAAACTACGGCGTTCCCGAGGAAGACCTGATTTTCGACCCCCTAGTTTTCCCGGTGGGAACCGGCGACGTCAACTACATCGGCTCCGGCGCGGAAACCGTCGAGGGCGTGCGGCTGATTAAAGAAGCCCTGCCCCGCGCCAAGACTATATTGGGCATATCCAACGTGTCTTTCGGGCTGCCCGCCGCCGGGCGCGAGGTGCTTAACTCGGTTTTCCTGTACCACTGCGTCCAGGCCGGCCTTGACTTGGCAATCGTCAACTCCGAGGCGATGATGCGCTACGCCGCCATTCCTGAAGAAGAGCGGCGGCTGGCCGAAAATTTGATTTGGTATCAAGGCGAAGACCCGGTGGCGGCTTTCGCGGCCCACTTCCGCGAAAAGGCCCCGGCGGCCACTAGCGAAGAGCGCCTGAACCTGCCCTTGGACCAGCGTTTGGCCCTGGCCGTCATCGAAGGCACTAAAGAGGGGCTGGCCGCCGACCTGGACGAGGCATTGCAGGATAGGACGCCCCTCGAAATCATCAACGGCCCGCTGATGGACGGCATGGCCGAGGTGGGGCGGCAGTTCAACGCCAACCAGCTCATCGTCGCCGAGGTGCTGCAATCCGCGGAGTCAATGAAATTCTCCGTCAACCACTTGGAGCCTTATATGGAGCGGGCCGAAAGCTCCCTCAAAGGCAAGGTGGTGCTGGCTACCGTCAAGGGCGACGTGCATGACATCGGCAAGAATCTGGTGGAAATCATCCTGTCCAACAACGGCTATCAGGTTATCAACTTAGGCATCAAGATTCCGCCCCAAGACCTCATTGACGCCTTCCGGCAGCACAACCCCGACATCATAGGGCTGTCCGGGCTGCTGGTTAAGTCGGCCCAGATGATGGTCGAGACCGTACGCGACTTCCGGCAGGATGGGCTGGCCGTTCCGGTTCTGGTGGGCGGCGCGGCCTTGTCCAACCGCTTCACCCGCCTGCGCATCGCCCCGGAGTACGGCGGGCTGGTGGCCTACGCCCCGGACGCTATGACTGGCCTTTCCCTAGCCAACACCATACAGGAAGCCGACGAGCGGGCGCATCTGGCCGCCGCGCTGGAGGCCGAAACCGAGGCTATGCTCAACGACGACGCCCGCCGCGCGGTAGCGGACGGCGACGGGCAGGATGTTCCGCCCGCTCAGGTGCGCCGGGCAGGCGACGGTTTCACCATACCCAACCCGCCCGACCTGCGCCTTCACGTTCTCAGCGATTACAGTCTGGAAGACATTTTCGGCTACATAAACCCGCAGATGCTCTACGTGCGGCATTTGGGCTACAAGGGCCGCTTCGCCGAAGACCTGGCCGCCGGGGAGCGGGCGGCAGTGGAGCTGCGGGATTCGGTGCGCCGCGTAGAAGACTTGGTTCTGGCCCGCAGCGATATTTCGGCCAACGCAATTTTCAAGTTCTTTCCCTGCCGCTCTGAAGGCCAGTCGTTGCTGATCTATTCCGCCGACGGCTCGCGGGTTCTGGAGCGGTTCCGCTTTGGCCGCCAGTCGCAGCGGGAAGGGCTGTGCCTAGCCGATTATGTGCTGCCCGGCCCCGACGGTATGGACTACGCGGGTATGTTCGTGACCACCATCGGCCCCGGCGTGCGGGATTTGGCCGCCCAATGGATTGCGGAAGGGCAGTTCCTCAACGCCCATATACTGCAAGCCCTGGCTCTAGAGAGCGCCGAGGGCTTCGCCGAGCTGCTGCACCAGCAGTTGCGGCAGATGTGGGGCTTCGGCGACCCGGCGGGCATTACGCCCTATGAGCTGTTCCGCACGCAATACCGGGGGCGGCGTTTCTCCTTCGGCTACCCGGCCTGCCCCCGGCTGGAAGACCAGGAACAGTTGTTCCGCCTGCTGGAGGTTTCCAGCCATTTGGACGTGGAGCTGACCGAAGGCTATATGATGGACCCGGAACCCTCGGTATCGGCCCTAGTTTTCCACCATCCCGACGCCAAGTATTTCAACCTGAGCGAGCAGGACATCAACCGGCTGGAGGCCGAACTGGCCCGGTAAGGGCCGCTCATCGGGGGCGCCCGTCAAATCAAGGGCGGCTTAAATCCGGCCAACATTCGGCTAATATCCGGCCGGCTCACGGAGGCAATGTGCAGAACATCGGGAAAATCGCCGACGACTTGGGACTCAAGCCCGAACACGTGCTGCCCTATGGTCATTACAAGGCCAAAATTTCCTTGGATGCTCTATCCGGGGACGCCTTATCCGGGGACGCTCTATCAGGGGATTCCCTGTCCAAAGGGGCGTCCGGGCGCGGCAAGCTGATTGTGGTGACCGGCATCACCCCGACGCCGGCCGGCGAGGGCAAGACCACCACCGCCATCGGCCTGACCCAAGGCATGGGGCGTCTGGGCCACAAGGTGACGGTGAATCTGCGCGAGCCGACGCTGGGGCCTATTTTCGGCATCAAAGGCGGCGGCACCGGCGGCGGCATGGCCCGCATCGTCCCTGAGGACGAAATCAACATTCACTTCACCGGCGACGCCCACGCCGTGGCCTCGGCCCACAACCTGCTGGCCGCGCTGGTGGACAACGCGGTGTTTCGCAACGCAGTTCCCGGCCTGGATGCATCCGGGATACACTGGACGCGGGTGACCGACGCCTCCGACCGCGGCCTGCGCCAAGTGCTTACCGGCGTCGGCGCTCCCATCGGCGGCGCGGGAACCTACGGCCCCCTGCGCGAAGCCCGTTTCGACATCGTTTCCGCCTCCGAAATTATGGCAATCCTGGCCCTCGCCGACGGGCCGGACGACCTGCGGGAGCGGATTTCCCGCATCGTTGTCGGCGTCACCCGCAGCGGCGAGCCGGTCAGCGTCGCCGGGCTGGGCGTTCAAGGAGCGCTTATAACGCTGCTGCACCAGACGGTTATGCCCAATCTGGTGCAGACGCTGGAGGGCCAGCCCGCGCTGGTTCACGCCGGCCCCTTCGGAAACATCGCCCATGGATGCAGCTCTATTCTTGCCGACCGGCTGGCCTTATCTTATGCCGACTACGTGATAACCGAGGCCGGGTTCGCGTCCGATTTGGGCTTTGAGAAGTTTATGCACATCAAGACCCGGCCCCGCCCCGGATACGACAGCGGTTTGATGCCCAGCGCCGCGGTGCTGGTGGCTTCGGCCCGCGCCCTGAAGTGGCACGGCGGAGCGCGGCGCCGCGACCTCAACCGCCCCAACGAGGGCAGCGTAATGGCCGGCGGCCCCAATCTGGCCCACCACGTGGGCATCGTAACCGGCTTTGGGCTGCCTTGCGTGGTCGCCATCAACCGCTTCAGCTCCGACAGCCCCGGGGAACTGGCCGCAGTCAAAAATATCGCTATGGAAGCCGGGGCCACCGCCGCCGTCGAGTGCGACGGCTACGCCCGAGGAGGCGCGGGCACCGAGGAACTGGCCCAAGCCGTGGCCGATGCGGCCCAAACCCAAGACGGCAGCCGCCTAACCTACGCCTACCCGATGGAAGCGACAGCCCAAGATAAGACGCTGGCCCTAGCCCAAAAAATCTACGGAGCCGCCGACGTTGCTTGGTCGGCGCAAGCCCTGAACCAACTGAAATACTTTGAGTCCCAAGGCTGGGGCAATCTGCCCATTTGTATGGCAAAGACTCACCTGTCCATTTCCCACGACCCGGCCCTTCGCAACCGGCCCCGTGAATACACCTTCCCGGTCAACGACCTGCGGGCTTCCGTGGGCGCCGGTTTTCTGTATGCTTTGGCCGGCCGCATCGAAACCCTGCCGGGGCTGCCCACTCGTCCTCGCGCTCTGGAGATGGACGTGTCGCCGGAGGGCGAAGTCATCGGGATTCTGAACTAACACCGGGATTCTGAAATAACGGAGACTGCTTATGCGCGTGGTGATGATTCATGCCCTGGCCGAGTCCATCCCCCCGGTGCGGCTGGCCTTTCAAGACGAATTTCCCGATGCCCAAGTGATTAACCTGCTGGACGAAGGGCTGCTTATAGACTTCCCCGGCAGCATCACGCCCAATCTGCGGCGGCGGATGAGCGACCTTATCTGCTATTCCCAAGATAACAACGCCGACGCCATCGGTCTGGCCTGCTCGGTCTACGCCCCGGTGGTGGACTCCGCCCGCGAGCTGGTGGACGTGCCGCTGGTGTCATCCTACGGGCCGGTGATGCGGGAAGCCGTCGCGGCCGGGCCGCGGGTGGGCGTTATCGCGTCCAACGCCGCCACTATGTCCGACTCGGAGCATTACCTGAAGCTGGCGGCGCAGGAAGCGGGCGCGGAAATTTCCGTAAAGCAGCGCTTGGCCCCCGATCTGATACAGGCATTGCGGGAAGGCGGCCAAGCGGCTTTCGAGCGCAGGCTGGCCGAGGAAACGCTGGCCCTGGCCCCGGAGGTGGACGTGGTGCTGCTCAGCCAGTTCTCATTCGCCACCGCCCTAGAGCATCTGCGGCAGGTGTCGCCCGTTCCCGTCCTGTCCGCTCCCCATAGCAGCGCCCGGACACTCAAGCGAATGTTGGAGGGTTGATAATGGCGAAAACGCCTGAACTGGAACAGGTTATTGCCCTATCGGCGGAGCTGGGCAACTACGATGAATCCCAAGGCGCCATCGAGGGACTTCGCCGTTCCTTTGAGCGGCTCACCGACACCCTTGCCTTTGACGGTTCGGCCAGCTTCCGGCGGGTCAACGCGGGAGGCGTGCCTGCGGAATGGGTTGCCGCCGATGGTTCGTCCGGCGACCGGGCCATTCTCTACCTGCACGGCGGCGGTTATGTCATCGGTTCCGTCCGAACCCATCGCGTGCTGATGGCGGGCTTGTCCAAGGCGTCGGGGGCGCAGACTTTGGGGCTGGAGTACCGGCTGGCCCCGGAACACCCCTTCCCGGCCCCGGTGGAGGACGCGGTGGCGGCCTACCGCTGGCTGCTCCGCGAGGGCTACGAACCGGCAAAGATAGCAGTGGCCGGCGATTCGGCCGGCGGCGGCCTGACCGTGGCCGCGATGGTGCAGTTGCGCTACTTGGGCCTTCCCCTGCCCGGAGCGGCGGTGTGCTTCTCGCCCTGGGTAGACTTGGAGGGCTTGGGAGATTCAATGACCGGCAACGCCGACACGAGCGATATGGTTGAGCGCGACGGCCTGCTCTTTATGGCGGAAACCTACCTAGACGGCGCCGACGCCCAGGCCCCGCTGGCCGCGCCGCTGTACGCCGACCTGCGGGGGCTGCCGCCAACGCTGATACAGGTTGGCGGCGCGGAAACGCTTTTGGACGATTCCACCCGCTTGGCGGACAAGGCGCGGGCGGCGGGCGTAGCCGTGGAGCTGGACGTTTGGGAGGATATGATTCACGTCTGGCAGCTATTCGCGCCGCTGCTCCCGGAGGGCCGCGATGCCCTAGACAAGGCCGGGGAGTTCATCAGGAATCATACTGGAGGTTAGGGATGATTTACGATTTCAGGATGTATACCCTCAAACCGGGGGCAACCCCCGACTACCGCGCCGGAGTCAAGGAAGTGGGGCTTCCCATCCGGCAGAGCCACTGCGTCGCGCTGTCGGGCTGGTACTGGAGCGACATCGGCGCCCTCAATCAGGTGGTGCATATCTGGGGCTACCATGACTTGGCCCACCTCAATTCGGCCAAAGCCGCGGTATACGCCGACCCGGACTGGAGCGGCAAATACGTTCCCCGGGCCCAGCCGCTGGTGGAATCGCAAAAGACCTGGTTGATGCAATCCCCCGGCTTCGCGCCCAAGTATCCGGTGGAGTTCGACATCCCCGCCGACGGCACGCCGGAGTTTCAGGCCAAGAACGATATGGTTTTCGACTTCCGCCAGTACACCCTGCACCCCGGCAGCCTGCCCACCTATATGGCGGCGGTAGAGGAGCTGGCCCTGCCCATCCGCCAGCGCCACGGCGTCAAGCTGGCGGGCTGGTTCTACAGCGAGCTGGGCGACCTGAACCAAGTAGTCCACATCTGGGCCTTCGACAACGTCAAGCACCTAGAATCGGCCAAAGCCGCCGTAGCCGCCGACCCGGACTGGGGCGGCGCCTACATCCCCCGCGTCCGCGGCATAATCGCGGCGCAGAACACGTATCTGATGAAAACCACCGAGTTCGGGCCGACGCCGTAAATGGAGATTCCCTTAACCGCCCGCCTAATAGCAGTAAGGCAGCAGTTAAGGGATTATTTGACCGCCGCAGATGCTCAGAATTGTATTCACAAATAATTTCAATTCTGAGCATTGTTGTATTGCTATGCCTAGGTCTGCATTTTCTAAAATTTTGGATGCATCACGTGATTTGATATAGTCGCGTACTTTACCACGGTGGAATACTTCTTTTATTTGTACTGAAGGCGGATTGTTACGGTTGACCATTTCAGGGTTTCCGCGCGGTGCCGATTGGTTATGTTTAGCCAATTGCTGAATTCGAGGCCAATCTCAAGCTGCGCCGCCGGGTCTACGCAGCCAAGCTCGAAATGGACTACGGGGTTGGGCATTGCCGCTCACCTCTCTAATTGCTGGAAACAGGATTGCCGGATTATAGGGTTTGCAGGATAAGGCCGCCGCCCTGCAAACCCTGTGGCAGTGGGCGTCAGCGCCTGATGTTTACGCCGAATTGCGCTTTGCAGTGGGGGCAGGTTACTGTCTTGAGACCGTCGGATCGCGACAGAAGTCCGTGTATGCTGGTTGGGTTCCGTTCCCATCTGGTGTTGTTGGGTATCCTGAATACGATTTCACAGTTGGGGCACTCTACGCTGGGTCCGCGTGGCATATCGTTCTCCTTGAGGTTGGGTTATTTGGAGAACCTGGCTAGAACGGGAGGAATTTTCTGATTTCTTGGAAGAGTCCGGGGTTTCCCATCCTGTCGAATTCCATCTCTGTGTCGCAGCGGGGGCAGAATACGGAGTATCCGCCTTCGCCTTTGGCGATCATTCCAGCAATGCTGTTGCTGTGCCTTTTGGGTTTGGATTGGAATCTGTGGCCGCAGGATACACATTCGTAATCGTGCATATTTCCCCTTCTATCCTGGTCGGGCCTGCTTTGGTGGCGCTGGTTTCCGTGTCTTGGGTTTCGTGTCTGATTCCTGCTGTTGCCGGGTGGCGGGTTGCCTGTTCTTGGCCGTTGCGGTTGGCGCATGGCCTTTTGCGCCTTTTGGAAGCCTTCTTGTAGCTTGTAAATGTCTGCTATCTGGTAGTGGGCTTTTGAGGATTGTGTTATCTGGGTGTTGCGGTGAGCCCCTTTGTTCCGGCTGTCCCTGGCTGATAGTATCAGGTTGATGGTAATGCCGAAGGGTTGTAGCTGAGGACGGATCAAGTCCCAGTTCTGGTGACAGAATTTGAGCATTTGGGATGGGTCGTTGGTTTGCTTGTACTTGTACCGGGTTATCTTTTTGAGGACAGGGTTTGCCGTGTTGAGGAGGCTTACTAGAGCTTCGTCTATCCGGCCTCTGTTCCGGTCCAGCGTACTGGTTGGCAAAACGAACCTCCTGTCACTATTATGCTTGGCTAATGTACTAACCTCATTATGTCATGTCAAGTCCTTTGAACAATGCTTGAGGCTTGTGGAGGTTCGCTGGTTATGTAGCCCTTTTCGGGTATTTTCCTGCGCCGGGCCTGTGGTGTAGACTTGTTCCTCATTCAGACGAATTGCGCCGCCCCTAGTTGTGGCAGCCCCGCGCTTGAATGTCCCACACCGCTTCCACCTTGCCGCGGCGCAGGCCGACGAAACGGTCCCAGCGGCTGACCATGGCGTCCTGCTGGGCCGGAATCAGCAGAACCTGGTCGCCGGGGCGCAACGATGCGCCGTCGCTTAGGCGGAACACGGCGTGGTCGCCGTCCATAGATTCTATGGTCACGCCGGGGCGGGCGTCAACTTCCGGCATACCCCGCAGCGTGCCGACGGCCCGCGCTCCGGCGTCGCCGATGGCTATGCCTGGCCGGGGCGTGCTGATGATGGTGGTAAGCACCTTGGCGGCGTAGCTGAATTCGGTCATATAGCCGTAATGGGTTTCCATCAGCAGGTAGCTGCCGCCCTGGATTTCGGTTACGCCGGGGATTTCCCCGGCCACGTCGTAGCTCCAGGTTTCGCCGGTGGACACGATTTCCACGGGCAGGCCGGACTCTACGATGGCGTCCTTTAGGTCTATGACGCCCTTGATGACCCGGTTGCCTTCGGTCACCCGGTCTTCCCGGTCGGGCATTGCCGGGATGACTTGATGGCTCATAATGCCCCGGAAGCTGAGGCCCGGCAGGGATGCGATGTCGTGGGCCAAGTCCACGCCTTGCCCGATTTCCTGCACGCCGCAGCGTTTCAGGCCGGTTTCCAGTTCGATGACTACGCCCAAGTCCACGCCTTGGGCCGCCGCTTCTTGCGACAGGGCGTGGGCGTTGGCCGGGCTGTCGCAGGCCACCATCACCTCGGCCTGGCCGGCCAGCGAGCAGAGGCGGCGGATTTTCAGCTCGCCCACCACCTCGCTGGTGATAAACACGCTGGGGACGCCGCCATGCACCATTACCTCGGCCTCGGACACTTTGGCGGCGCAGACCCCGCCGACGGTGCCGCCGCGCCGGATTTGCCGCAGCGCGATGGCCGGCGTCTTGTGATTCTTGCTGTGGCCGCGCAGCTTGCTGGGCCGCTCCCGGTAATAGTCGGCGATTACGTCCATATTGGCGTCGAGGGCGTCCAGATCCAGCACTAGGCAAGGGGTGTCCAGTTCCTCCATCGGCGTGCCGGGCAAAGGCGTCTGGCTGTCAATCATTTCTGTATTCCTCCGTTTTTTAGCGCAGAGGGCGCAGAGATTATTCAGACAATCCAAATCCTCGGCGTTATCTCTGCGTCCTCTGCGTTGAAAATTTCCGTTAGGCGAACCGGCCGCGGGCGGACAGGGGCCAGTAGCCTTCCAGCTTGCCGTCGCGCACGGCCCGGATGTAGTCGTACTGGTTGACGCAGGCGGCCAGCTCCCAAGGAGCCAGGCGTGCTTTGGCTCCGGGAACCAGGCCGCCGTCCTGAGCTTCGTCCTGAGATTGTTGTAGGGCGCCGCTTTCCAGATCCACCACGCCATGCTCGGCGCTGAACCGGGCGGCGGTGGCCCCGGCGTGGCCCTGTAGCACCGGGCGGCCCATATCCGGCCCGGTGGCCTTGTGTCCGGCGTCGAGGACGGCCATATCCGCCGCCGGGCGGCTTATGACCGTTGACAGCACCACCGCGGCCAGCGACAGTTCCGGCAAGTAGGCTTGCAGGCGGACGTCCATCAGCGGGTAGCGGCCGACCCGCACCTCGGTGATTCCCGGCAGCTCCCCGGCCGCGGCATAGCAGTGCGCCCCGCCGACGCTTACCTCCGGCACGGCCAGCCCAGCGCTTTCCAGCAGGTCTTTGGCGTCTATGGCCGCTTGAAGATTTTGCAGGGTTTGCCCGGCGTGGGCGTTGGCATCGTCCCCCGCCGGGCCGGGAACGGTCGCCATTATGCCCCGGAAGCGCAGCCCGGCGGCGGCGTTGGCGGCTTGGGCCAGGGCCACCGCCTCGGCCCCGGGCGGCACCCCGCACCGTCCCAAGCCCGCCTCTATCTCCACCAGCAGCCCCAACTCCACTCCGGCGGCGGTGGCGGCTTGGGACAACTGCGCCACGTTGTCCGCGCTGTCCACGGCGACGGAAATCGCGGCCCCGGACGCAAGGGCGCACAAGCGGCGGATTTTCGACGCGGTCACCACTTGATTAGCCAGTAGTATGTCGCCGAAACCGGCGGCGGCGAACACCTCGGCCTCGCCCACGGTAGTAACCGCCACGCCCCTACTGCCGGGGGCGGCCAACTGGCGGCGGGCCACCTGCGGGCAAAGATGGCTGGTCACCACCGGCCGCACCGTTACGCCCGTCCCGTCGAAATAGCCTTGATAGGTTCGTATATTGCGCTCCATCAAATCCAGGTCAACCACCAGCGCCGGCGTGTCCAGTTCCTCTACCGGCGTGCCGACGGGCTGAAAAATGGGGCGTTCCATTGCGCTTTCACTCCGGCCATTGAATTGCCAGCAGAATAACACAAACACGGGGGTTCGCCGCGCTTTTCGATTCTTTGTCTGAATCAGAAAATCCCCCTATGCCACCCTGAGCAAAGCGAAGGGTCTCACCGCCCAAGGCGAGATTCTTCGCTTTGCTCAGAATGACAGGGCTTTGCTCAGAATGACAGATGTTTGCTCAGAATGACAGACGGGAGTACCCGCCCCGGTTGCAATCGCGGCCTTGCAGTGCCACAATCCCGCCTATGAGTAGCCCTACGAATGGACTATTGAACGGGGTCAAGGCGTTAGACTTGACCCACTATTTCGCCGGCCCCTACTGCACCCGGCTGCTGGCCGGGCTGGGGGCGGACGTGGTCAAGGTGGAGCGTCCGCCGTCGGGCGACCCGCTGCGGCGGCTGGGGCCTTTCGCCGGGAACCCCGGCGCCTACCGCGCCCCGGACGGCAGCGCCGCCCCGGTAGAGGATGGGGCCTGGCATCTGTATCTGAACGCGGGCAAGCGCAGCCTGGGGCTGAACCTCAAGACGGAGCAGGGACGCCAAACCCTGTTGCGACTGTCGGAACGGGCCGATGTGCTGGTCGAAAATTTCGCGCCGGGAACCCTCGACAGGCTGGGGCTGGGCTACGAGGAACTGCGCCGCGTCAATCCCGCCTTAGTGGTGGCATCTATCAGCAATTTCGGGCAGACCGGCCCCTACCGCGACTGGCGGGCCGCCGAGGTGAATCTCTACGCGATGGGCGGCTTGATGAACATTACCGGCGAACCCGACCGGGAGCCGCTCAAGGAAGGGGCGCCCGTGGCCCAGCTCGGCGCCGGGCAGAACGCCTTTGCCGCCACCCTGGCCGCCTTGATGTACGCCGAGGAAACGGGCGAGGGGCAGCGCATAGATATTTCCATCGCCGAATACGCCACCAACATTCTGGAAAACGCCTTGATGCAGTACAGCTACTCCGGCCAAGAATACACCCGCGTCGGCAACCGGGGCTACGGGCGGGCCGCTTGGGGCATCTACCCTTGCCGCGACGGTTTCGTCGGCATCATCGCCGGCCCCGACCACCGCTGGCCGGAAGTGTCCCGCATTATGGAGCGCGAGGAACTGGCCGACCCCCGTTTCGCCTCCCGCCGCGGCCGCCAAGACAACGCCGACGAAGTGGACGCTCTGATGCTGCCCTGGCTGATAGAGCAGGATAAGGTGGACATATTCAAGGCCGGACAAGAAAGCGGGTTAGGCTTCAGTTTCGTCGCCACGATGCAGGACATTCTGGAGATGGAGCAGCTACTGGCCCGGGGCTACTTCGTGGAGCTGGAGCATCCGGTGGCCGGAACGCTGCGCTATCCGGGTGCGCCCATACGTCCCGATACGGATGCCTGGGTTTTTCGCCGCGCCCCGCTCTTTGGCGAACACACCGCCGCCGTCTTGTCCGATTGGCTGGACTTATCCGGTTCCCATATATCCGAACTTGCAACATCCGGGGCTATCCCATCCGGGGCGATCCAATGCTGACTCCCGCCACCATACAACCGCTGAAAAACTACCGCATCCTCGACTTGTCGCGCATTTGGGCCGGGCCTTACTGCACCAAGCTGATGGCCGACTTGGGGGCGGAAGTCGTCAAGCTGGAATCGTTGAGCGTCTACGACTCCCACCGCGGCCCGGTAAGCCCGGCGCGGGGCATCGCCGCCTACCCCGACGGCGAGCCGGGCGAGGAGCCGTGGAACCGCAACGGCTGGTTCAACTGCCTGCACCTGTCCAAGTACGGCATTACCCTAGAATTGACCAACGACGCCGGGCGCCGCGTTTTCGAGCAACTGGTGTCCATCAGCGACGTCCTTATCGAAAACTTCCGGCAGGGCAGCCTAGAGCGGCTGGGCTACGATTACGCCGCCCTGCGCCGTTGCCGGCCCGATTTAATCTACGTGTCTATGCCGGCCTTCGGCAACACCGGCCCGTGGAAAAGCTATCTAGGCTACGGCATCGGGCAGGAGCAGCTTTCCGGGATGGCCCATTTGACCGGCTATCCCGGCGACGGGCCGATGAAGTCGGGCATCAACCACGGCGACCCCATCACCGGCTCCCACGCCGCCGGGCTGCTGCTGGCCGCCCTGCGCCACCGCCGCCGCACCGGAGAGGGGATGTACCTAGACGTTTCGCAACAGGAATCCTCGGTAGCCCTGATGGGCGGCGAGGTTCTGGCCTACCAGATGACCGGCCAAGAACCGGAACGCACCGGCAACCGCTCCCGCTGGTACGCCCCCGCCAACAGTTACCCCTGCGCGGGCGAAGACCGCTGGATAACCATAGCCGCCACTAATGAAAATCAGTGGGCGGCGCTGGCGGCCCTAATCGAATCCGACGGGGACGCCCCGGAACTAACCGACGACGCCCGGTTCGCCACAGCCGAGGCGCGGCTGGCCCATCAAGACGAACTGGACGCCATAATCGCCGACTGGACGCGCGGGCAGGACGCTTTCGAGCTGGCCGGGCGACTGCAATCGGCGGGCGTACCCGCCGGGCCGGTGCTGCGCGGCCCGGATTTGCTGGAAAACCCGCACTACCAAGAACGCGGCACGTTCCTAACCGTAGACCATCCCCAAGTAGGCCCCCGCCAATACCCCGGCCTGCCCTGGAAAATGACCGCCACCCCCGGCGAAGTGCGCTCCCCGGCCCCCACCCTAGGCCAGCACAACCGCGAAGTCTACGGCAGCCTGCTGGGGTTGAGCGGCGCAGAAATAGACGCCCTAGAATCCGGCGGCGTCATCGGAACCCGCCCCACTGGCTCGCGGATTATCTGATTGTATGACTGATAAAGGCGGCATCCTCTCCGCCCTGATGCGCCGCCGCCGTTTTCTGGTCAATGCGCTGTTCGCCCTGTTTATAGCCGGAATCTTGGCCTACGGCGCCGGGTTCGCCGGGTATATGCTGGCAAAGTTCGACCTAGTCAACCTTATCCGCGACGCTAACAATGATGATTCCTTTTACTATTTCCAAATAGCTTACAACCTAGCCGAAGGCAGGTTCTCCACTTTCGACGGCGGCATCACCCGCACCAACGGTTATCACCCTCTCTGGATATTTCTTATTGCGCCGTTTTACTGGATGTTGGACAAGGAAGCGGCTTTGTTCGGCATCAAGGCGTTTGAGATTATGCTCATCGCGAGCGGGGCCGCTTTGATTATCTTGGCCGCCCGGCTGGCGCGATTGCCCTGGTTGCTGCTGTTCGCCACGCTGCCGTTGCTCTACTGGCATCGCGACCTGTTTTGGGGACTGGAAGCGGCGGCGGCGCTGTTTATGCTGGGGCTGTTTTTCTTGGCCGTGATGTTATACGCCCGGAACCCGGAACGCTGGAAGTGGCCCCTAGCCGCCGTCGCCTTTGCCCTGCCTTGGGTGCGGCTGGAGTACATCGCCATATCATTGTCGGCTACTATTGCGCTGGGAATCATCGAATGGTCGCGGCAGGAGCGGGCGCCCGGCGCGTCTTTGCGTGCCGTAATACTTTCTACCCCCCCCATACATTTGTTCTAATAATCGGTTCCGTTGCCGGTATTCTGGTTTACTTCGCCTATAACTGGCTGGTGTTCGGCGGCATCACCCCGGTTAGCGGCGCAACTAAACAGATGTGGTCGCAAATCCGGTGGGAGCAGGAAGGCGGCTACAGCCTAGCGCAGAACTTCCGTGACACATTGCAGATTCCCGTTTTCGACTTCGAGTTGCTGGTTGCGCTGGAGATATGCGTTTACTTGCTGCTGGTCTGGTGGTTCGCCCGCCGGTGCGGGAACGCGCGGGAATGGCTGATGCTGGCCTTTATGTGCGGTATGTTCGCCTTGGCGGCCGGGCATATCGCCAAGTTCGCGCAGACCGTGCTTACTGTGCATCCCTACTGGGGAAGCGATGGCTGGTACTTCGTTCCGGCGTACCTGATGATGGCGCTGATTGTTCCCGTAAGGTGTTATATCGCTATCTATCTGGTAAGGCGTTTTATCGGGCCGAGGTCGCAACAGGCGGCCAACATTCTGAGCGTGGGCATCGTTATCGTCGGCGCGGCTTTCCTGATTATAAAGACGGATTTTGCGGGGCCGTTCCAGTTTGTTGATGGGAAAAGCGAGGAAACCCGCCAGAGATGGGGGGGTACTTCGTATATGGGGGCGCAGGTTATGAATAGTGTGTTGCCTGATGACAGTGTAATCGGGTCATGGGATGCCGGCGTCGTCGGGTATTTTTCGCGCTTTCCGGTGGTGAATTTGGACGGGCTGGTCAATTCCTACGATTATCTGCGTGCTCGAAAGGAGGGAACCGGGGCGGCGTTTCTCCAGCGTTATGGGATTACCCATTTCGCCAACGTCTGGAGGTTTCGGGAGGAGGGAACCGGGGGGTATACTCTGCCAGAGCCACGGGATTACCCGGATCTCGAACTCCTGGAGCGCCGGAGCGGGGACGGGGTGCTGTTTGAAGGCCCGCCATATATCTACAACGTAAAGAACGCACCGCACAAGCGCCAATTCAGGATATTGACCGCCGGGCCGCCGGAAATGTTATCGGATGGGGGCAGTCGTTCCGTCTGGTTCTGGGAGCGGATGGAGCCGCGCTTTGATTACCAGTCGGAGGGCGTGGGGCTGATTGTGGACGGGCGGATGGCGCAGGCGTTTGCCCGGGGTTGCGCTGCGGGGGACTTGGCGGTGTTGGTATGGGGCGGGCCGGGGGGTGAAACGTCGGCCAAAGCCTGGACGCAAACGGCGACGGGGTTGTGCGTGGCCGCGCTGGTGCTGCCCCGCGATACCCTTTCCCTGGTGCGGGTTGAGACTATGACGGCCAGCGATTACTTGGCGAGGCTGGTTGGAGGCCGCCAACCGGAAATCCGCGCCGATTTCGACGCGCACCTCATCGGAAATCGCCTCGTCTACGTAAAAGAGCAGTGCGTAAAGGATGACCTTGCCGCATGGTTTTTCCTGGCCGTGTACCCGGTGGACGAGGATGACCTGCCCGGCCCCCGCAAGCAGCACGGCTTCGACAACCTCGACTTCACCTTTGACCGGCACGGCGCAGATTTCGACGGGATATGCCTGGCGGATGTCCCGCTCCCGGAATACCCCATCGCCGAAATCAGCACCGGGCAGTATGTGCAGGTGGACGGAGGCTTCAATCACCTTTGGGAAGGCGAATTCCGCCCTTAAACTGTCTGAATCAGGATTAACCGGAGCCGTCTGTCATTCTGAGCAAAGCGAAGAATCCCGCCCTGCGCGGTGAGCCCCTCCGCTTTGCTCAGGGTGACAAAGGGGGCCGGCCGCAGTGACAACCCCCAACTTTTCGCGTATCCTGATACGCGGAACAACGGGGAACAATCCGCCGGGATTATTGGGGAGAGCAATGTCTGAGCAAGAAGTAATCTACGAAGTCAACGGTGGCATCGCCTACATCACGCTGAACCGGCCCGAAAAGCTGAACGCCATCAACCCTGAGATGCGGGAGCTGCTGTGGGACGCCTTTCAGGATGTGAAGAACAACCCGGAGGTGCGCTGCGCCATCGTGACCGGGCGGGGCCGCGCCTTTTCCACCGGCCACGACCTAGTGGCTATGGCCGGCGCCCGCGCCAGCGAAGGCCCCACCACCGGCGACCTGTACGTTGAGCAGTCCAAAATCTGGAAGCCCATCATATCGGCGATCAACGGCGTCTGCCTGGCCCAGGGCTGCGGCATCGCCCTGGGCAGCGACATTCGCATCGCGTCCAGCGAGGCCCGGTTCGGCTGGCCCCAGGCCAAGCGCGGCATATCGTCGGTCAGCGGCCCGGCGCTGCTGTCGCAGGTGGTGCCGCGCAACATTGCCTTCGAGTTCCTGTTCACCGGCGAGTTCGTAGACGCGCAGAAAGCCCTGGAGCTGATGCTGGTCAACTACGTAGTAGCCCCCGACGAAGTAATGCCCCGCGCCGAAGAAATGGCCCGCAAGATAACCGCCAACGCCCCCCTGTCGCTGGCCGCCATCAAGGAAGCGTCCATCAAGGGCAGCGAAATGAACCTCGAAGACCGCGTAGCCTACGCCCAGCAGAAGCGCGACGAGGTGCTACAAACCGAAGACGCCCAAGAAGGCGTCCGCGCCTTCGCCGAAAAACGCCCCCCGGTATGGCAGGGCCGGTAGCCAAACCTTGCAATCAGACGGCGCGAAACTTGCAATTGGACGTCCATAAGTTTTCAATTGGACGTCTTTTTCCTTGCGATTGGACGCCCCGTGAAGTCGTGGCGGCGGGATGGAGCAGCGCACAGCTTTAGTTGGCGGAAGCGCGTCCCGGCGAGGCGGGGCGTCCTAGTAAATTTGCCGCAATCAGCGAAAATCCCTCTCTGGAGCGGTTATGAGTGAGCCGTTGCCCAACCACCTAAGCGTCGGCAGTTCCGGGATTTACGAGGGCGATTGCCTTGCGCTAATCCCGAAGTTGCCGGACGCCAGCATTGATATAGTAGTGACCAGCCCGCCCTACTGGGGGCAGCGCCAATCGCTGGGCAGTGGAACGGAAGAAGACCCGAGGGATTACCTCGCATTTCTGCAATCGGTTTTCACGGCGCTGTTGCCGAAACTCAAATGGAACGGCATCTTATGGCTCAATATGGGCGACGCATACAATACGCCGGTCAATTGGGGGCCTGCCGACCATAAATACAGCTCTCTGGGATCTGACAAGAACGGCTTTGGGCCGGAAAACTCAGCGTATACTAAACCCAGGTTCAAGCGTAAGGCGTTTATTGACAAACCGGCAGGATGGTTGCAATACGGGAATTTGCTGATGCTCCCGCAACGGCTTTTAATCACACTGTCCGAAAGCGGTTATGTCTATCGCGGGGAAGTAATCTGGGCAAAAAAGAATGCGATGCCCGAAGGCCGTTGCCGCAGGCCGCACCGCAAGCATGAATCCATTTTCCTGCTGGCAAAGCACGAGCAACACGCTTTCCGGGCTACGCCGCCCGTGCCGAGCGTGTGGACTTTCGCCAACGAAAATATCGCCGGACTGCCCCATCGTTCCCGGTTTCCGGTGGAACTCCCCAAGCGGTGTATTGAAGCCTACGGCCCCAGCGAAACCCAACTAGTCGTGCTGGACCCGTTCTCAGGTTCCGGCTCCACCGGAATCGCCGCGGCGCAGTTGGGTTGCATTTACATCGGGTTTGAGGTAGACACCCGCCAAGTCGCTGAGTCAAGACGGCGGTTGGCAACGGCGAGCTCTAACGGAACTTTTCCCTTGAACCGGCAAGACGACCAAGACGGCGTTGCAATGCGTCAGTCAGAAACCGGGTAAACCGGTCGTCTGGGTTTGTGAAATCGCCAACGAATATCCGTGATTGTGCCTCGCTGTTTTCGGGCGTCGGTATCGTATTTCGGTTATATGAGAAACACGCAGAAAAATGACCGTGTTCCTCAAAATCCCGGCGTTTATCACTAATATCATCCCCAGCAACGCCGAATTCGCCGCGATTAACCGGTCTTTCGGACGGGAAAGCCTTGGAATCCATTGTCCAAAACACCGATAGATACCGGGCCTCAATCAAGGATTGGCTCATTGGCACATCATCGGTTCGCCTTTCTGCGATGCTCGCTTTGACATGGATGACGCCAAGCAATTGCTCTGAATTTTGCGACTGATACAGGATAAGGATGTCTGCCTTGTCGGGAACGATACGGGAATCCTTAATGGTTTCCAGCAGGTGGGATTTCTCATTCTTGCTACCGATTTTGAGAGTTAAGCCGTGGTCTCTCAAGAATGGGCTGTAATGATTTACCAAGACCTGTTCCAAAGCCCAACCGCCGGTGCGTTTCCAGCTCTGTTCCAGATTGAGCCTTGCGTTGGCGGCCGGATGGTTGGCCCGGTCACAATATGCCCGGTTGATGAGAAACGTCCACAAATCGGACGGATTAGCGTTAGGCCACATACGGACGGCCGCAAGGAAAGTTTGCGAAACGGCAGGCGCCTTTGCCGTTGTTCTGGATAACCCAGACCGTAGTATGCTAATGATTTCGTCGTATTGTGCGCGAGTCGCGCCGGCCAACTTGTACTCTGCGTCGAATTGGTCATACCTAAATCTAATAACCAGTCCGTCGGTTTCCTCAATGGCCGTCATTCCTGTTGCCGGAGCCAGCGGGGATGCTTCCTCGCCAATGCCTTCGAGCAATCGGGATGGAGGCACCCCAAGCGCCGAGGCTAGGCTAAGAATTGCCGACAGAGAAGGGTTGCGCTCGCCCCTTTCGAGGCCGCCAACGTATGACCGATCCAGCTTCGCTTCAGCCCCTAGCCTTTCTTGGCTGAAGCCCAACGATTCTCGGAGACGCCGGATGTTGTCGCCAAAAATTTTCTTGCCCGAATCCCCCATAATCCAGGATTCTGTGGTTAATCCAAGGGTTAAGTCTACGGACTAATCGTACCATTGACCGGCTTGGTAAGATTGTGACGGCCGGTAATCCCCCTGTTCTGCCAATTGACTGTGCTAAAATGCGCCATCCATACGGGGAGGGAATTTTATGGCTACCCTGACCGCGCCTGAAATCGTATCAATGAACCCCGCCGGGCTGGAGAACGTCTCCCGCATATTCGACCGGCAGATTGCCGAGGGGTTGCATCCCGGCGCCGGCCTGGCCGTATACCGATACGGTCAGCTCGTCCTCGACATCCACGGCGGCGACGCCGACACCGTTACCGGCCGCCGGGTGGATGACGGCACTATGTTTGTGCTGTTTTCCTCCACCAAGCCCCTGGCCGCGGCCTGCGTCTATATGCTCAAGGAGCGGGGCCGGCTCAACTGGGACGACCCGGTTGCCAAGTTCTGGCCCGAATTCGGGCAGCACGGCAAGGAAGCAGTCACCGTCCGCCACCTGTTGAGCCACCGGGGCGGCTTCCCGGACACGCCCGCCGACCTGCCCTGGCCCGACTGGCACGACTGGGGCAAGGTTTGCGCCGCGATGGAGCGGGCCATCCCCAAGTTCACCCCCGGCGAAACCCTGTCTTACCACCCCATCAACTACGGGTGGGTCATCGCCGAGCTGGTGCGCCGCATAGACGGGCGAACCTTCGACCGTTTCCTAGCCGAAGACCTGGCCGCCCCGGTGCAGATGGATAACACCTACGTCGGCCTGCCCGGGGAACTGGAAGACCGCGTTTCCCGCATCCACTTGATGGAAGCGGACGCCGACACCAACGGCTACGCCGTCACCTTTGACCGCCCGGCGGTGCATCGGGTTATCTGCCCCGGGGCCAACGGCATCGCCACCGCGGGCGACCTGGCCCGTTTCTACGCTATGATGGAGCGGCGGGGAACCCTCGACCGCGCCGCCGTGCTGCGCCCGGAAACCGTCGCCGAGGGCATCACCCTGCAAGCCGAGGGCATAGACCAGTCCCTAGGGCTGTTCGCGCAACGCTCCCTAGGGTTCGCGCTGAACGACGAGCGTATGGGGCGGCCCTCCGGCCACCCATTGAACACCTTCGGCCACGGCGGGGCCGGCACATCCATCGGCTGGGCCGACCTAGACACCGGCTTGGCCGTGGGCTACATCACCAACGGCTTCCGGGGCGCCGACAAAAACAACGCGCGGCTGGCCGAGGTTTCCCAAGCCGTCCGCGACGCCTGCCGCTAGGCCGCCCACGCCCCCGGTTCGCGCCGCCCGCCGCAACGGCCGGCGGCGCGATACCCATGCCGACGCTCCCCTTACCCGTCCCGCCGCCACAGGGACACAGCCAGCGCCCCGGCCAGCAGGGGATATAGCGCGTAGATTATTGACCACTGCACGTCCGCCGCTTGAGGATAGGCCACATTGCCGGTTATGGTGCTGAAGTAGACGCGGAAAAACAGCAGCGCAAGGAACAGGAACCCGTAGAACCGGACGTCGGCAACCAGGCGGGGAAACAGCGGGCGGGCTTCGCTGTCGCCGTTGTCGCCGCCCCGTCCGCCCGCCCATTTGCCGGTGGCGGCGAAAATTATCCCCAAAATGATGCCCGCCCCGGTCATCGGGTCAAGATAGTTCCACACCTCATCGTACCCGCTGCCCCCGATGTTCCCGCTGGCCCCGATATTGTTATACAAGGGTTCGATGATGGTGAACAGCGCCGTCGCCGCCCCGTGCAGAATCAGGTAGGCGCCCACGATGCGGTTGATGATGCCCATTGCCGTACTCCCATAACGCCTATCTGTCACCCTGAGCAAAGCGAAGGGTCTCACCGCCCAAGCAGGGATTCTTCGTTTTGCTCAGAATGACAGACAGCGGAAGTAATTTCGCAATTTTCTCGGGGCAGGCTGATTTACCGGCAACCGTTAAGAGTAGGGCAGGTTGGCCGGGCGCGGGCGGTCAGGTCAGGCGGAGCAGGGCCTCGGCGTTGCCCGACATATGCTTGCGGAGGGCATCCTCGCCAAGCTCTTCCCAGAAGGGCCAGTTGATTACCATTTCGGCGGTGTCCGGGAAGTGGGCCTCGCCGTGGGGGTAGTCCGACTGGTGCATCAGGGCCTCGGTGCCTAGCAGGTCAATGCAGGCTTTGGTCATAGCCGCCCCCTCGAAAGGCTCCGCCCCGCACCGGAAACGCCCCATCTGGGCGTACTCGATGGGCTTGTATTCCAGCGACGGCGTGGTGCCGGAAACGTAGTTGCACATCTCTTCCAGCCGGATTAGCCAGTGGGGAAGCCAGCCGTGGCCCACCTCGGCGGCCCCGGCGTTGAGATTGGGGAAGCGGTCGAAAATCCGCCCCACTATCAGGTAGGACAGCAGCCGGGCCGCCCCCCACGGATGCGCCGCAGTGCGGGCCACCGCGATGTTGCCCCACATATCCCGGTAGCCGGGGAAGTAGGGCGGCTCGAAAGTGAAGCTGTGGTGCAGGATGGGCAGCCCCTCGTCGTTCATCACCTCAAACAGCGGATCCAGTGCCGGGTGGTCAATGGGCATCCCCTCGGGCAGGATCGGTGCCACCGCCACCGCCCACTTTTCTTTGGACGCCGACTTGACTTCCGACACGGCCCACTCAATATCGGCCGCCGGGGCCAGTATGATGCTCCGCAGCCGCTCCGGGTCGGCACTGCAATACTCCCGCATATAACGGTGATATGCGGTATACAGCCCCTCGGCCAGAGTGACGTCCTCGATGCCGGTCAGCCCGTTGGCCCAAGTGCCGGGGATGATTACGTCAACATCCCGCCCTTCCAGATCCATATCGGCCAGACGCCCCGCCGCGTTTTCGTCGCTGACCCCATGCTGCGGGTCAACCCGGTGGTGGCCGGATGACTTGGTTACGCGGCCCTCCAGTGCCCCGCGCCCGCCGACCACCGCGGCCTGGTCGTTCCCGCTAGGAGCTTCCCCCGGGAAACGGTCGAAGGGAATGGACGCGATGCTAAGGGCGTTGTAACTGCCTACAGTGCGGATGTAGGGCTTGAACTCGTCCAGACGGGGCCGGAAGCTGGGTTCCACGTACTTGACCAGTGTGTCTAGGCTGGGGTTCACGTGGGTGTCTATGTCAATGACCCGGTATCCGTTTTTCATCCGCTCACCTCTCCGGTTCAGGGTTTCAGGCCGGTTCAGGGTTTCAGGTATCTGGACAGCCATTCTAGGCAACGGCCCCAAGCCATTTGCGCCGCTTCGGGCCGGTAGCTTTCCCTAGTGTCGGACATAAAGGCGTGGCCGGCGCCCTTGTAGCTGACCAACTCGAAAGTCTTGCCCGATTGCTCCAACACGCCGCGCAGCCGGGCCACGTCCTCCGGCGACGGGTTGGCGTCATCGTCGCCGAACAGCCCCAGCATCGGGCAACAGAGGCCCGCCGCCAGCTCCCCCGGCGGCGGCGTTGGGTTCGTTGGATTCACGGCGGCAGGCTGGAACAGGCCGTTGGAGTAGAAATTTACGAAAACGTCCAGCCCGGCCTTTTCAGCCTCCGGGCTACTGGCGAAAATCAGGCCCAAACGCCCCCCGGAGCAGAAACCGACCAGCCCGATACGGCGACTCACTCGAGGGCTGGCCCGCAGGAAATCCACGCCGCCCAGCAGGTCGCCGACGGTCTGGGCGTTGGGGCGGGCGGCCAGCGCATCGCGGGCTTGGGCCATATCGTCCTCCTCCACCACGGCCAAAAACCCGTCGCGGCTGTACAGGGCCGGCACGATGGCCGCGTAGCCCAGCGCAGCGTAGCGCCGGGCCATATCCTTCAGATGCTCCTCGTAGCCGTGAATGCCATGCACCAGCGCCAGCCCCGGATGGGGCCCGCCCTCCGCCGGCCGGGCCACGTAAGCCGGCACCGGGTCGGCATTATAACCCCGCACAGTAACGTCGTAGGCCGTAATGCCCGCCGGATGATAAACCGCGCCGGGCGGCAACACTCGGGAAACCAACAATTCACCTTCCACCCGCAATTTATTCCGGCATTCTAAGCAGAGGGCGGCAGTATTGGCAACCTGCGCCGCCGATAATCCCGGCCATTCCGCTTCTTGGCGCCGTTGTCTGAATCAGGATTTTCAGGATTATGGAATTTTCAGGATTTCTCCAATCCAGTGAATCCTTTAATCCTGAAAATCCTGATTCAGACAATCACCCGCCGCCCCCACAACCGCAAACCCGCCAACCCCCGCGTAGGGGCGCACAGCCGTGCGCCCGCCCACAACGGCAAACCCGCCGCCAAAAGGCTGTCGCCCGGACGGCAGGGCGGCTAAAATGGCCCTATGCGCGAACTGCTGAAAACCCATTTCGGGTATGACGAATTTCTGCCCTTACAGGAAGAAATCATCGGCGCGGTGATGGACGGGCAGGACTGCTTCGCGCTGATGCCCACCGGCGGCGGCAAGTCGCTGTGCTACCAGTTGCCCGCTATGGCCCGCCCCGGCCTGACCCTAGTGGTGTCGCCCCTGATCGCCTTGATGAAAGACCAGGTTGACGCTCTGGAAGCCAACGGCCTGCCCGCCGCGTTCATCAACAGTGCCCAGACGCCCGACGAACTGGCCCAGACGGTGCGCCGGGTTCGCGCCGGGGAAATCCGGCTGCTCTACGTTGCCCCGGAACGGGTGACCGAACCCCGGTTCGCCGACTTTCTGACAACCTTGAGCGTCGGACTCATCGCCATTGACGAAGCCCACTGCGTTTCCGAATGGGGCCACGAATTTCGCCCGGCCTACCGCGAACTGGCCGGGCTGCGCCAAGTATGCCCCGCCGCCCCGATAATCGCCCTAACCGCCACCGCCACCGAGCGCGTGCGGGCCGACATCCTTTCCCAGCTTGGGCTGCGAAACCCGCAGACCTTTATCTCCAGTTTCAACCGCCCCAACCTCACCTACTCCGTCGCGCCCAAGGAACGAGGCTTGTCCAGCCTGCTGTCCCTGCTGGAAAGGCATCGCGGCGAATCGGCCATCATCTACTGCGGCTCCCGCAAGTCCACCGAGGAGCTGGCGCAAACGCTGTCGGAGCAGGGGTTCAAGGCCGAGGCATACCACGCCGGGCTGGAGCCCAACGAGCGGCGCGGCGTCCAGGATCGTTTCATCCGCGACAGAACGCCCATCGTAGCCGCGACAATAGCTTTCGGTATGGGCATCAACAAGCCCGACGTGCGGCTGGTGGCCCACTACGACTTGCCCAAGAGCATCGAAAGCTACTATCAGGAAACGGGCCGCGCCGGGCGCGACGGCCTGCCCAGCGAGTGCGTCCTGTACTTTTCCTATGGCGGCAAATCCCGCCAAGAATACTTTATCAACCAGATTGAAGACCCGGAAGAAAGGGAACGCGCCCGCTGGCGGCTGGAGCAGGTTATGTCCCTGTGCAGCCTTAACGCCTGCCGCCGCCAATTCGTGCTGGAATACTTGGGCGAGCAATGGCCCGGCGCAAACTGCGGCGGCTGCGACAACTGCCTCCAGCCCCGCGAGCAGTATGACGCCACCGAAATCGCCCAAAAAGTGCTCTCAGCAGTAATACGCACCGGCGAGCGGTTCGGCGCGGCCCACGTTATAGACGTACTGCGCGGCGGCAAATCGGAAAGAATACGCACCCAAGGCCACGACAAACTTTCGGTATACGCCATTGCCGCCAACCATTCCCGCGACGACCTGCGCGACATTATAGAAAACCTGAAAGCCGCCGGACTGCTGGCCGCAAACGCCGGGGAATTTCCCACTCTTGGCGTAACTAGCCGCGGCCGGGAATTTCTGAAAAACCGGGAATCGCTGACCCTAGCCCGCCCGATTGTCCAGCGCAAAGACCCGGCGGCGCGGGAATCGGGCGGCGGCGAATCCTACGATGCCGCGCTGTACAACGAGCTGGCGGCCCTGCGGCGGGAAATCGCCGACCAGCGCGGCATACCCGCCTTTATGATATTCGGCAACCGCGCCTTGCAGGATATGGCCCGCAAAGCCCCCCGAACCCCGGCGGAGTTCGCCCGCGTCTCCGGCGTAGGCCGCGCCAAGCTGGAAGACTTGGGCGCCCCGTTCCTGGAGCGCATCAACGCTTATATTCAAGAACACGGGCAGCAACGCGGAACGCCGGAAACCGCAGATTCCCGCTTTCGCGGGAATGACTGTTCGCTTCGCGGGAATGACGGTTCGCCTCGCGGAACCGGCGGCCCGGCTACGGAACCGGCCCCCCGCATCACTAGCCAATCCTACCGCGAAACCGGGGAAATCATATCCGGCGGCGCATCGCTGGACGAAACGGCGGCGGCCCGCGGCTTGTCACCGCAAACCATAGTAGGCCACCTAGAGCGGCTGGTGGAATCGGGCATACCCGTACAATGGGCGCACCTGCTGCCGCCCCCGCAACGCCGCGCCGCTATCGAAACTGCCTTTGAGATTATGGGCGACAACCCCTTGCGCCCGGTATGGCAAGAGCTAGGCGGAGAATACGGCTACGACGAAATCCGCCTAGTGCGCCTGTCCCGGCGGCAAGCAGCCCAAGCCAAACCCGCCCCCGCGCCATCCGCCGCCCCCGACCCACGTTCAATGCTGCGCGTCAACCGCCCCCTGCCCTAACCCCCAATCACCCCCCGCATCGTCATCGGCAAATCGCGTTGCCCGGGGTACGGGCGCACGGCTGTGCGCCCCTACGCCCGGCGTCAAACCGCATCGTCATCGGCAAACCGCATTGCGCGGGGTAGGGGCGCACAGACGTGCGCCCGTACGCCCGGCGTCAAACCGCATCGTCATCGGCAAACCCCGTTGCGCGGGGTACGGGCGCACGCTGTGCGCCCCTACGCCCGGCCCCAAACCCCGTTGTACGCCCGGCAAATCCCGGTGTAGGGGCGCACAGCCGTGCGCCCCCGCGCCCGGCGGCAAACCCCGTTTGTACGGGCGGCAAATCTACAGGCGTCAAACCGCTCACCCCCCCGGATCGTCGTCGGTATGGCAGTCGGCGTACCCCAGCACTAGGTTGGTCGTTGGAAAGACGCTGTCCAGCCGGAACCGGGTGCTTGCCGGGTCGGTAGTTACCCGAACCTGCGCCGTTTGCCCGTCCCGCTCCAGGGACGGTTCGTCGAGGTTAAACCACTCGTAGCTAATAAACACCTCGCCGTTCCACAGGGACAGGTGCAAGACGACCACTTTTTGATAGCTGCCTAGGTCAAAGCTGATTAACGCGCTTTCCGGCTCGCCGTCCGCGCCCTCTTGAACTTGGCAGGTTGCCGACATCCCGTGCCGCTCATTGACGTAAATCTCCGGGTGGGCGGTGGCCGGGTCATAGTGGTCGTCATCCGGTTCGGGGGCCCGCGGGGGCGCCGGGGGCGGCGGGGGCCGCGGGGCTGCCGCAATTCGCTGGGCGGGCGTGTTCAGAACCGGATACTGGCTGTCCGTGCCGAAATTCCACGGGTAGTCCCCCGTCGAACCGGCGTCGAGGCTGATGTTCCAGTCGGCGTAAATGCTGGTGTAGCCGGTAGGCGCCTGTAGCTCACTGGTGGTTTTGCCCGCCACCGTTACGCTGGAGCCGCCGAATTGTTCCCCGACGCAGGCGGTTTGCCCCGATGCCTGGGTGTCGCAGTAGCTGGCGGTAATGGCAGAGCCGCTGCCGGAAGAACGCCCCACCAACCCGCCGACTTGGACGGCAGTGCCGGTGGCCGACACTGACCCGGCGGCGTAGCTGGCGATTATGGTGTCACTGGTAATCCCCACCAGCCCGCCTACTAAGACGTTATTCCGGCTTCCGTCAATGCTGACCGCAGCCCTGGAGTAGCTGGCCCGAATGGTGCCTCTGTTTGCGCCGGCCAACCCTCCCCCCTCGGCGGAGTTACTAGCTATGGTGACGCTACCCCCCTGAACATAGCTGGAGTCTACTCGGCCGCCGGATTGGATATTGCCCACCAGAGCCCCGGCACGTCCAAGGCTCGTTATTCTCACGTTGGGGTTTATTATTCCTGTATCTTTGATAATGCCGCTGCTTCCCAGCTCACCGAACAGTCCGGCATTGCCGCTGCCGACGTTGACTGTCAACCCGGTGAGGGTGTGGCCGCCGCCGTCAAAGGTTGTGGTGAAAGGAGCGGCAACAGTGCCTATGGGCGTCCAGCTAGAGAACGTTCCGCTGGCGGGAAAAGTCAGGTTCGCCGTCAGTTCGTAGCCGCCGCAGGTCGCAGGGCAGCCCATACGCCCGGCCGCGCCCGTTTCCCGGTTGGGGAACGCCGCGTTATAGTTGCTAAGGCTGGCCGCCGCCGGGTCGCCGTCGCCGTCCAGATCCCAGCGCATAGCGTTGAGCTGCGCCAAGGAACTAACCTCTATCAGGCCGTTGTTATTGCTGTCGTAGTCGGTGCGCCGCAGGTACGATGGCGCCGGGTACTGGCTGGATGTGCCGAAATACCACGGGTCATCGCCCGTCGAATCGCCCGTCAAGTCAATGTCCCAGTCGGCGTAAATGCCGGTGTAGCCTACGGGTGTCTGTAGTTGACTGGTGGTTTTGCCGTCCACCGTAACGGTGGCGCCGGATTGGGCGCCGATGCAGTTGCTCTGCCCCGATACCTGGGTGTCGCAGTAGCTGTTGGTAATGACGGCGGTGGCCCCTCCAGAAGGCCCCACGAACCCGCCGACTATGGCGCCGGGGCCGGAAGCCGATACAATCCCGGCGGCGTAGCTGGCGATTATCGTGCCGCCATCGTTCCACCCCGCCAGCCCGCCTACTAAGGAACCATCCCGGCTTCCGTCAGTCCTGACCGTGGCTGTGGAGTAGCTGGCCCGAATGTTGCCATAGTTGCGGCCTGTCAACCCGCCCCCGGTGTTGTTGTTAGCAGCCAGGGTGACGCTGCCCCCCATAACGTAGCTGGAATCTACCCGGCCGCCGGATGCGATATTGCCCGCCAGAGCCCCGGCTTCTTGACTGCTGGCCGTTATTGTCACGTTTGGGTTTATTATTCCTAGATCTCTGATAACGCCGCGCGTACTGCCGAACAGTCCGGCATCGCCGCTGCTAACGCTAACCGTCAACCTAGTGAGAGTGTGGCCGTTGCCGTCAAAGGTTGTGTTGAAAGGCGCGGTAGAAGTGCCTATGGGCGTCCAGCTAGAGAACGTTCCGCTGGTGGGAAAGGTCAGGTTCGCCATCAGTTCGTAGCCGGTGCAGGTTCCCGACGGGCAGCCCATACGCCCGGCCGCGCCCGTTTCCCGGTTGGGAAAGGCCGTCAGATAGTCGCTGGCACTGGCCGATACCGGGTCGCCGTCGCCGTCCAGATCCCAGCGCATAGCGTTGAGCTGCGCTAGGGTGCTAACGTCTATCAGGCCGTTGTCGTTGGCGTCGTAGTCGGTGGTCGTCACCTGCGCCCCGGCGGGCAGGGCGGCGAAAAACAGCAGCCCCGCCGCCCCGGCAAACAGCCCGAGCAAAGCGATGAACTTGGGAAGCATCTTTACCCCCCCCCCCCCCCCCCCCCGAGAATTAGGGCGGGAAAAGGAATCCCCCAAGTCACAGACCCTCGCATAACCGGCCTCCCCCAAACGCCGAATTGCCCAAGACCACCGCCGGATAAATTATCATATCCCCGCCAAAACCCGCCAAAACCCGCCGCCCGCCCCATTCCGGCGGAAACCGCATTGTGCGGGATACGGGCGCCCGTCTGTGCGCCCCTACGCCCGGCGTCAAACCCCGTTGGTACAGACGTCAAATTATATCATAGGGGCGCACAGACGTGCGCCCCCCGCCCGGCGGCAACCGCGTTGCGCGGGCGGCAAACCGCATTGTGCGCGGATACGGGCGCACGGCTGTGCGCCCCTACGCCCCCCCCCCCGCCCGGCGGCAACCGGGTTGTGCGGGCGGCAAATCGTATTGTGCGCGGATACGGGCGCACGGCTGTGCGCCCCTACGCCCCCCCGCCCGGCGGCAACCGCGTTGTGCGGGCGGCAAATCGCATTGTGCGGGGTACGGGCGCACGGCTGTGCGCCCCTACGCCCCCCCGCCCGGCGCCAAACCCCGTTGTGCGGACGTTAAATCACGTTGTAGGGGCGCACAGCCGTGCGCCCCCTGCCGCCTACAGCCCCAGCGCCGCCGCCAGCTCGCGCTTGTGTTGCTTGGGATCCCCCAAGTAATGATAAAGCGTCCGCGATGCCGCGGTGTGCAATGTAAGGCCGTACTCGGTCATACTGCCCACCCCGGCGTGGACTTCGTGGGCGTAGTTGCAGGCTTGGTAGTAGCCCTCGCTGGCTACTGCTTTGGCTAGGCGGACGCTGGCGGTGGCGTCGCGGCCCGCGTCCAGCTTCCACAGGGCCTCGTAGGTAGTCCAGCGGGCGGCGTCCAAATGGTTTACCAAGCTGATTATCTGGTCTTGCACCCTTTGGAACCGGCCGATGGGTGTGCCGAACTGGATTCGCGTCCGGCTATAGTCTACCGAAAGCTCGTATACCGCTTGGCAGCCGCCCACCTGAAAGGCGCACAGCACCGGGATGGCCTTTTCCACGGCCCGCCGCCACGCGGCCCAGCCGCCGCCCAGAACATCCCCGGCGTCCACCGCCACGTTGTCGAACCGCACTTCCGACAGATTCCAGGCGAACCCCGGCAGGCCCCGCGCCCGCACGCCGGGGGCGTCGGCGGGAATCACCGTCAGGGCCACGTCGTTGCTTTCCCCGGAGCGGACGGCGCAAAGAAAGTGGCTGGCCGATTGGCCGTCGAACACATAAGCCTTGACGCCGTTGACCCGCAGCCCGCCGCCGCCGTCCCCGTCGCTATCAACGGCGGCAACATCGGCAACGGTGGCAACGGCGCGGACGTCGGCCTCGTCCCAGCCGTAGTCGGATTCGGTGATGGCGGGAACCAGGCGCAGCTCGCCGCTGGCGATGCGCGGCAGCCAATGGCGCTTTTGCGATTCCGTCCCGCCCTCCAGCACTGCCAGAGCCGACAGGGCCGCCGAGGCGATGTGGGGACCCGGCGTCGGCCCGCGGCCCAGTTCCTCGAACAGCACCCCGGCGTCGGTAAAGGAACCGCCCTCGCCGCCGTACTCTAGGGGTATCAGTATGCCCAGCCAGCCCGTGGCGGCCAGTTGGCCCCACGGCTCCAGGGGCGTGGTTTCGTCGGGCGACGCGATTTGCAGCAACGCTTCCTTGGGGTATTCTTGGGCCACGAAACGCCGCGCCGCCGCCTTAAGCATTTCCTGTTCCGGTGTCAACGCCAGATCCATATCGCTCCTCGGATGGCTCCCGAAATGTGGTTTGCCGCGCAAGGGCGCACGGCTGTGCGCCCCTACAATGGGGTTTGCCGTGGTTCGTTGTGCGCCCGCCCCAACGTTACGGGCGCACGGCTGTGCGCCCCTACAACGCTACGACAATGCGCCGGCCTTTTCGCGCACTTCGCGCCCGATGCCGATGCGGCGGGCCATAATGACTTTCTGTATGTCGGTGGTGCCGCCGGGATGTATGGCGACGATTCCGGCGCGGGAATGGGCTTCCATGTGGCCGTCGGCGGCGCCCAGCTCCGGGTCGTGGGTCAGGCCGGCCGGGCCTAGAATGTCCAGCATCGCTTGGGCCATCCGCAGCCCGGAGGTCTTGCGGACATAGGACGCCTGCGGCCCCTCGTAGGTTATGTTGGCCCCGCTGTGGCGCATCCAGTAGTTGCGAAGGTTGAGCAGCCGCACGATTTCCGCTTCGACGTATACGTCTACCAGCCGGTCGCGCACGTCCGGGTCTTGGGTCATCGGCTGGCCGCGGCGGTTGGTGCTGCGGCAATGCTCAAAGAGGCGGTCAACCAGCCAGTTGCGCCCGATGCGCCCGCCGGTGCCATGCTCCAGCTCCAAGTGGGTGGTGGCGACCTTCCAGCCCTGATTTTCGCCGCCCACCAAGTTAAAGGCGGGAATCCGCACGTCGTCGAAATATACCGTCTGCTTGACCCCCGAACCCGCGCCCGACTCGCCGCCGGAAATCAGCAGATCCATCGGCTGGATGGTTATGCCGGGCAGATGCGACGGCACCATAAACCACCCTAGGTTTTCGTGGCGTTTGGCGCCGGGGTCGGTGACGGTAATCGTCCACATATAATCGCAGCCGTGGTCGCTGCCGACAAATATCTTCTGGCCGTTTAGGACGTATTCGTCACCGTCGCGGATGGCGGTAGTCTTGACGTTTGCCAGGTCGGAGCCGGCTTCCGGTTCCGACAGCAGTTGCCAGGTACGCACTTGGCCGGTGAATATCGGGGGCAGGAACGCCCGTTTCTGCTCCTCGGAACCCCAGACCAGAATGGAGTTGCCGCCCAGCCGCCCGCCGGAATCGTAGTAGGGCGGCAGGGTGAGGCCGTGGGAATCTATTTCCTCCTCGATAACCACGGCGTGGTCAACGTCCAGCCCGCCGCCGCCGTACTCCACCGGCGCGGTGGGCCACAGCCAGCCCCGTGCGCCCAGCTTGCGGCCCAAGTCGCGGCGGAGCTGGTACTGCTCCCAAGTCAAGCCGGCCGGGTCGGCCGGGTGGACGATGCCCGCAGGCACATTGTCCTTCAGCCAGGCATTGACCTCGCGGCGAAATTCCTGCTGCTCAGGGGTGTAACGCGGTTCAAAATCCATCGGTGCCTCCGGGTTAGTCGGTGTAGAGCATACCTGTCCATTTGAGATTGGTTTGACTAGGGGGATTCTCCATTTCCATTCGATAAGTCAGAGTGATTCCCGGGTTATCTACCAGTCCAAAGTCGGCCGGATTTTCGCCTTCCAGTGCCAGACCGATTGCTTCCTGTAGATTGGCGACAAGTTCATCCAGCGTCGGGCCGTCGGTGACGACCGACATTTGATGCCGCCGGGCTACATAGCAGGAAGCCACATAATAGCCGTCATATTTCTCAACGGCCACGTTGATTTCTTTTTGCAAAGCCATTTGTGTTTCGTCCATTATCACCCCTTGCCCGGTTTATGCGGCGGCGTTACTGCGAGCGCAGCGCCCGGCCCGGCAGGGCGCCAGTGTGCGCGCCATTATCCACCACCGGCACGCCGTTGACCACCACGTACTCGATGCCGTCGGGGTACTGCTTGGGCTGCTCAAAGGTTCGGATGTTGTCCGGGTTAGTCGGTGTAGAAATCTCTTCTGAGAGACGGCTCAGGTATATGACGGGCTACCAGCCGGTAGATTGACTAAAGCGTTTTTATGTCTATTTCCCGGTGCCGCGGAACCGTCACATTCTGCTCTTCCCCTTCAGGGGAAAACCGGCGCAATTTTACGTGGCTTCCCTGCTGTGAAACAATCCTGTACCCGCGCCGGATTAAGACGGAGACCACTTGCCGGTAGGACATACGCCTTAATCTAGGCACCGGCGGTCTCGACTTCCATTGTAAGCAGGATCCGGGGATGAGAAACTAACCCCAGATAATCCGGGGCTTCGTCTTCCAGAAAAAGGCAAACGGCGTCCTTGAGGTTGGCTACCGTTTCGTCTAGGGTTGAACCCTGAGTGACTACCGCGATTTCGAGGCAAGAGGCCACGTAGTATTTCTCGCCTTTCCTGATATGCGCTCTGATGCTCTCGTCCGGCTTCATATTCACCCCTTGCCCGGTTTATGCGGCGGCGTTACTGCGAGCGCAGCGCCCGGCCCGGCAGGGCGCCGGTGTGCGCGCCATTATCCACCACCGGCACGCCGTTGACCACCACGTATTCAATGCCGTCGGGGTACTGCTTGGGCTGCTCAAAGGTGGCGTTGGCCCGCACGCGCTCCGGGTCGAACACCACCACGTCGGCCTTCATTCCGTCCCGCAGGATGCCCCGGTCTTGCAGTCCCAGCCGTTGGGCCGGCATAGACGTCATCTTGCGCACTGCGTCCTCCAGCCGGAGCAGCCCCTCCTCGCGGGTGAACTGGCCCAGCACGTAGGGGAAGGTGCCGTAGGTGCGCGGATTGGGCAGATCGCCGGTCAGCAGGCCGTCGGAGCCGACCATCTGCGCCGGATGCCGCACGATGGTTCGGATGTTGTCCGGGTTGCCGGTGCGGGCGACAAAGGCCGCCTCCAGGTTTTCCTCGATGAGCAAGTCGCAGATGGCGTCCACCATCCGCTTGCCTTGATGCCGGGCCAGGTCGCCCAGCGAGCGGCCCTCCCATTCCTTGTTTTTGGCCGACGGCACGTTGCTGAAAATATAGCTGTCCAGAGTCAGGCCCCACATCGGCTCTACCGCGTCTCCGATTTCGTCGCGCACCGCCTGCTGGCCGATGCGCGACAGCAGCGCCGCCGGGCCGCCGGCGTGCACCCAGTAGGGCAGCAGCGAGTGCAGGATGGTGGATGCGGCGGCATAGGGATACTGGTCGAAAGTCACGTCCACGCCCGAGTTGCGGCCCTCGTCAACCAGGGCCACCATCCGCTCGCCCATTCCGTCCACCGGATTATGGTAATGGGATATATGCACCGGAACGCCGCTGCGCCGCCCGACGGTCACCGCCTCGCGGAAAGGATCCAGCAACTTGTCGCCCAGAGAGTAGCGGGCATGGCTCATATAGAACCCGCCCAAGTCGGCGATGGCCTCGCACACCGCCACCAGCTCGTTGGTGTCGCTATAGGCCCCCGGCGGATAGGTTAGCCCGGTCGAAAAGCCAAAGGCCCCGTCGGTCATCGCCTGCCGGGCCAGCTCCCGCATCCGGGCCAGTTCCGGCTCCGTGGGCAGCCGGTCGTCCCAGCCCATAGCCTCCACCCGGATGGCGGCGTGGGGCGCCATAAAGGCCACGTTGCAGGCCGTCCGCCCGTCGAACAAGGCCAAGTATTCCCGCACCGAACCCCAGCGGACGCCGGGCGGCGGCGTCCCGTTCACCGCCGCCAGATAGTGCAACAGTTGCTCCAGTTTTTCCGGCGACGCCGGGGCGTAGGAAAGCCCGTCCATACCCAGTAGCTCGGTGGTCACCCCCTGCCGCAGCTTGGCCTCGTGCCGCGGCTCCGACAGCAGCGCCAAGTCGGAATGGGAGTGCATATCAATGAAGCCGGGGCAGATGACGCTTTCGCCCACGTCAATGACGCGCCCGGCCGCCACGCCGTCACCGCCGGAGCGGACGATGGTAACGGTGTCGCCGCTGATGCCGACGCCGCCCCGATACCAAGTCTGCCCGGTGCCGTCAATGATGCGTCCGTTGCCCAGAAACAAGTCAAACATAGCGGGCCTCCTAACGATAAGGGCGGATACGCGCCAAGCATTATATCTTGTCCGCCAGCCAAACCGCGACTGCGCCCCTGCGCCCCTGCGCCCCGCCGTCTGTCATTTGCGCCCCGCCGCCTGTCATTCTGAGCGCAGCGAAGAATCTTGGCTTGGGCGGCGAGGCCCTGCGCTCCGCTCAGACTGGCAAAAGGCAGTTTCGCAATCGCGTGATTATATTCACAATGTTGACAATCATTATTAAAAACGCGAATACTGTCTACAGGCCCCCTAGTAACGCCAACCACTGAACCCCGGCGCACCCAAACCAAATCAGGGGGTGATAACAATGTTCAAGCCATTCGCAGCGACGATAGCCCTGCTGGCCCTGTTTCTAGTGGCGGCCTGCCAAGGGCCTGAACAGCAGGCCGAACCCGTCCCTAAACAGCAGGCCGAACCCGTCCAAGGAACGTCTCTCGGCATGGCGGCCAGCAGAATAGAGGACTACAAAATGCCGCCCGCGGACATACAAGAATTGGTCAACCGGAGCCACGCCGTAGTGGTCGGCACAATTTCGGCGGTATCCGAGCCGGTAAGCGAGTTGCCATACGGCACTACCAAAGAGGACTTCCCGGACTGGCCGGGGGAGGATTGGTCTAACCCTTACTATGAGGTCATATACTTCGACATCACCATCGAGGAAGTGCTGCTTGACGATGGCAACATCCGCGATAACGCCCGCCTGCGCCTCGGCAACAACGAGTGGGAGGTTCTGCCGCAGGTGGGCAAGCGTTACCTGTTCGCCCTTGGGGTTGCTCCCGACAACAAGAGCTACGGCATAGCCGCCAATTGGAACTTGCTCAGTATCGAGGGAGGCATCCGCAAGCTGGACGGCACACCAGCCGGATTCGTGGGGGTGACCGACGAAACAAAGCTACTGGAAGGCGCCAGGACTGCGGCCCTCAACTACGACTTCATCCCGTACAGCGAATGGCCCGACCGTTTCTATACCGGCGCCGGGGACGCCGGAGAAAGCGAATCGTAAGCGTGGCCCCGGTCGCGCACGCAGGCCCCGGCCACCGGCCGGGGCCTTTTCTTTCCGGGAAAATCGCCAAACCACTCCCGCCGTCCGTCACTCCGCGCCATCCGTCATTCTGAGCAAATGTCTGTCTAAGCAAATATCTGTCATTCTGAGCAGGCCGTTTGTCATTCCGAGCGCCGTCTGTCATTCTGAGCAAAGCGAAGAATCCTGCCCCTGGCAGTGAGACCCTTCGCTTTGCTCAGGGTGACAAAGGGGAATCAGGGCGACAAAGGGGAATCAGGGTGACAAAGGGGAATCAGGGCGACAAAGGGGAATCAGGGCGACAAAGGGGAATCAGGGCGACAAAAAATCAGTATCCCTCGCTGAATGTTATGTTCCATTCGCCCTCGGAGTCTATAAGCAGAATATACTCCTTGCCGGGCCGGATTTCGGTGCGTATGTCCCGGACGTAGAACTGTCCCTGTTCCTTGTATATGGCGCATTGGTGCTGGCCGTCCAGACTGTAGGCGAATGCGCTGAAATCGCCGATTCCCTTGTGGCGCACATTGGCAAGCACCGGGCTGTCCCCCGATATGTACGGCCCTGTAACCGACGCCCCGGTTTCCCCATCGCCGTCAATTTCGGTTTCAGCCAACCCGGATAACGCTTGCCCCAAGTCGGGTTGGATGAAACGGCAATGCCAGTCGCCTGCGGATTCCACTTCCAAGTGATATTGACGCGGGGGAATTTTCTTGTCGCCCCTTTTATTCACTCGCACAATGGCGCAGGTTTCCAATGGCCCTTTCGCTTCCGCCGTATTCCATTCCCAACTATCCAAAGCTCCGAGTATCCCCAGCGGGTCGGCGACTTTGCCTAGGGTCCTGCGTGCCTTGCTACGATTAGATACGAATTTCAGCTTGAAATCCCCTTCGCCGCGATGGATGATTTTCGCTACTACGATACCCTGATTCAGGGGGAACTCGCCGCTTTTCCAAGTTTCGCCGCCGCATCCGCCGGAAGCGGTTTTCGGGCCTTTCAGATCCAACACGTTCATTCTGATTATCCCCCATAATTTGGCGTCAGGCCGTTGTGGTGATTCGGTTCGCTTCCCATCGCATCAGCGCCGACCAGCCCGTTTCCCAAGCGAACCGGGTATGGCAGTGCGGGCTACAGAAGTATGTCCCTACCCGGTGCAGCGGCAGATTGCGGGATGCCGCGTTCTGAATCCGCTTCAGCGCATTATAGGCGTAAAGTGCCATCCCTACAGGCACCAGCACCGGGGCTATCGTCACCAGCAGTGGCCCGGCGCCCACTAGGGCCACTGCCGCCGTCACCGTGAAGCCCACCGCCGCCCCGGTAGCGGCCCGCTTTCCGATGGCTATGGCGGCTTCCCTGACCGCCTCATCGCCGGTTTTCCGTCCGCGCCGGTAATGCAGATAGTTCTCAATGGCGGCTACCGGCGCCTCCAGCAGCCCGGCGTACAGGGCAGTCATTCCCGCCGTTTCTAGGCAGTCACGAAACACTATCCCGGCGGCGTCGAAGCTGTTGGCGGCCTGCGCCCGCCACTCATCGCCGCCGGTCATATTTTCCGCGCCTCGCGCCCGGTTGAGCCCCGAGCTTTCCCAGATAATGTTGCTGTTGTCGGCGGCCAGATGCGGCGCGTTGTGAAACGACTGGATATGGCTGGCGTCCTTGCCCTCGGCGAACTGCCTTACCGCGTCCTCGCCCAAGTTCCGCACCGGATAAGGGATGCTGTCTTGGTAGAAGGCTTGCGCTTCGGCCACCGAGCGGCTGCCGCGCTCTCCGCCCAACCCGGCGTCGGCGAATTTATTTCGCAGACCCTGACTAACGCTGTCGAATGACCCCGACGGCACGCCGCGAATCAGCGTATCGGCTCCGGCAACGGCAACCGCGTCCCCGGCCGGCGACAAGCGGCGGATGGCGCTACCGCCGCTTTCGGTGGCCTCCGGCCAGTCATAGTAAACCTCAACCCCCGCCCTTTCCCCGGTGCCGATGCGCCGCCCGCAACGGGCGCAGGGCAGGCTGCGGGGCGTCTTGCCCGCGCTTGCGCCGCCGTCCAGATGGCGGACATAGCAAGCGTGCTTGCCCTGGCTCCAACATTGAGGACAGCCGATACAATAGTTCCGAAAGTCGCCCCGGCCCACCCCCGGCGGCGTTTCCTCGGGCAATTCCGACAGGCACAGCCGGCCCGGCTGGATGGCGTGACGGCACTCGGAGCAACGCAGGCCGGGTTCCGCAATCATTTGCCACATCGTAAGTATTCCTTGCCGACATCCTAATTATAAGGGCGGATACGATTATAAGGGCGGATACGCGCCAAGCATTATATCCTGCCCGCTAGGCGAACCGCGACTGCGCCCCGGCGGAGCGGCGGCGGCGCGGCGCTTGCCGGAAAGTGGCTTCCGGGGCCAGTCGCGGGTATTCCGCCCGCTTGCCGTTCAGCAGCTCCTCAATGGTGAGAATCTGAACCCGGGGATAGCCGCTGTCGGGGTAATGCTCCGGGGTATAAAACCCGGCCGCCGCCGCTTCCGCCTCCATCGGGCTAGTGGGCGGATTCAGCGTTATAAACAGCCCGATTTCCGCCCTTTCCCGCTCCATATCGCCTTTCAGCGTGGCGATTTGCCCCCGGTTGACGCGCCCGCTCTTAACCTGCGCCACCACTCGCTTGGCCTTGCCGCTGTTGTCGTCGAAAAAGTTGATATAGCCGTCAACGCCCGAATCCGCCCCCTTTTTCCGCTCCTGCGCCGGGCGGGCGTCCACCAGCCCCAAAGCCCACCACTCGAACTGATAACGCCCGTCGTGTTCGCTTTCCAAGGCCAGCGCCCTAGCGCTTTCCAAATCCTGCGGCTGGCCGATGACGGCGTAGGGTTTCAGTTCCCCCTTGAAAGCGTCTTGCAGCCGGTGGCGCATTAAAGTGACTGCCAGATGCGTAATGTCAATGCCAATCCAGCGGCGGTTAAGCCGTTCCGCCGCTACTATAGACGTTCCGCAGCCGCAGAACGGATCCAGCACTACATCGCCCTCGTTGCTGCTGACGTTGATTATGCGGTCAAGCAACGCTTCCGGCTTTTGCGTGGGGTATCCAAGACGTTCCGACGATGTATTAGGAATCCGCGGAATATCAGTCCAAACGTTCTGTAGCGTTTTTCCCTCGGATTCATCCAAGTACACTTTTAGCCCGTCCAGGCGGGGCGTGCCGTCGCGTTTCGTTTGGATTCTGCCCTCGTCCCACCACTGCTCCAGTTGCTCCAGCCGGTAGCCCCAGCCGCGTGTAACGCCGGGCATAGTCCCGCGCCACTCGAATTTGCCGGAATCGCTGTCCGGCCGGGGTGCGGTCAGATTTTCAAGCCGGTAGAGGCGGCCATCATTGTCACGGCGGTAGCGTTTCAGTTGCTTTTCGCTGAATTTGCCTCCAGTATCGGCATAACTGTGATAGCCGCCGTTCCAAGTATAGTTTGCCGTTTTGGAATAGAACAAAATTATGTCGGCTATGTTTCCATAGCGTATAGCGGTGTTGTGGCTTTCCGTCCGTTGCCAAGTTATTTCGTTGCGGTAGTTGACCGGGCCGAACACTGCATCCATCAGCAGTTTCAGGTAATGGCTGGCAGTAGTGTCGCAATGCAAATATATGCTTCCGGTAGGCTTCAGAACGCGGCGCAATTCCACCATCCGTTGCGCCATCATCGTCAAATAGGCCATCATATCGTTTCTGCCCAAAAATGAGCGCATCGCTAACAGCAGTTCGGGCAGCTTGCCGGGGGCGTTGTTTATGACATCCTGGTACGCCCTTTCCGATTCAAGGCTCCAATGCCAAGTGTCCTCGAAAGCGGTAATCTGCGCCGCCGACTGCTGGCCGCCGGTTTCCCGGAAAAGAATGTTGTAGTCGGCGTTGGAGTTAAAGGGCGGGTCAAGATAAATCAGGTCAACGCTTTCGTCGGCGATGCGCTCGCGCAGAATTGGCAGATTGTCGCCGAAATACAGTTGATTTCCCCATTCCTGGGTAGTCATTTTCAGCCCTCCCATAAACCCGGCATTGCCGGATTATAGCACGAATGTTTGGCCTTGTAAGAAACCCGCCGGGTCCAATTCATTCTTGGCTTAGGCGAACCGCGACTGCGCCCCGGCGGCGCGGCGGCGGCGCGGCGCTTGCCGGAAAGTGGCTTCCGGGGCCAGCCGCGGGTATTCCGCCCGCTTGCCGTTCAGCAGTTCCTCAATGGTGAGAATCTGAACCCGGGGATAGCCGCTGTCAGGGTAATGTTCCGGGGTATAAAACCCGGCCGCCGCCGCTTCCGATTCCATCGGGCCGGTTGGGGGATTCAGCGTTATAAACAGCCCGATTTCCGCCCTTTCCCGCTCCATATCGCCTCTCAGCGTGGCGATTTGCCCCCGGTTGACGCGCCCGCTCTTAACCTGCGCCACCACCCGCTTGGCCTTGCCGCTGTTGTCGTCGAAAAAGTTGATATAGCCGTCAACGCCCGAATCCGCCCCCTTTTTCCGCTCCTGCGCCGGGCGGGCGTCCACCAGCCCCAGCGCCCACCACTCAAATTGATAACGCCCGTCGTGTTCGCTTTCCAATGCCAGCGCCCGGGCGCTTTCCAAATCCTGCGGCTGGCCGATGACGGCGTAGGGTTTCAGTTCCCCCTTGAAAGCGTCTTGCAGCCGGTGGCGCATTAAAGTGACTGCCAGATGCGTAATGTCAATGCCAATCCAGCGGCGGTTAAGCCGTTCCGCCGCCACTATAGACGTTCCGCAGCCGCAGAACGGATCCAGCACTACATCGCCCTCGTTGCTGCTGACGTTGATTATGCGGTCAAGCAACGCTTCCGGCTTTTGCGTGGGGTAGCCGAGGCGTTCACGGGCTACCGGATTCAAAGGGGGAATATCTGTCCATAAGGAATCAATTATTTCCCCTTCTGTCTCATCCAAGTAAATGACTCTCCGTCCGCCTCCAGTTGGATTTACGTCATCCCGATACAATCTGCCATCGCTGTCTTTCTTGAATCTCTTTATGTACTCCGGCTTGTGGGGCCGATACTGAGTCTTGAACACAAGATTATCCAAAGATTTGGCGTAAAAGAGGATGATGTCGTTTTTTTGCGGAAATTTCTTTGCGGATTTACGCTTAAACCCCAAAGACCTTTGCCAAATTATTTCAGTGCGGAAACTTGCCGCTCCAAACACTGAGTCCATCAGCAGTTTCAGGTAATGGCTGGCAGTGGGGTCGCAATGCAGGTAGATGCTGCCCGTGTTTTTCAACACGCGGTACAGCTCTACTATTCGCTGTGACATCATCGTAAGATAGGCCATCATATCGTTCTGGCCCAAGAAAGACCGCATTGCCTGCAACAGTTCCGGCAGCTTGCCCGGGGCGTTGGACACCACGTCGCGGTAGGCCAACTCTGAGCCGACATCCCAATGCCAAGTGTCCTCGAAAGCGGTAATCTGCGCCGCCGACTGCTGGCCGCCGGTTTCCCGGAAAAGAATGTTGTAGTCGGCGTTGGAGTTAAAGGGCGGGTCGAGGTATATCAGGTCAACGCTTTCGTCGGCGATGCGCTCGCGCAGAATTGGCAGATTGTCGCCGAAATACAGTTGATTTCCCCATTCCGAGGTAGTCATTTTCAACCCTCCCATAAACCCGGCATTGCCGGATTATAGCACTAATGTTTGGCAGACTACAGGACGGGCAACCACAAGGAGAACGGGCAACCACAAGGAGGACGGGCAACCACAAGGGTTGCCCCTACCGGGGATGCGCCGCCGGGTGTAGGGGCAACCCTTGTGGTTGCCCGCTGCCCCCTGAAATCCGTAACTATCCGCTATAATCTACCATAATTGATTAGCTGATACCCGGGGGTAACGCTGTGCTGAAAAACGCAGATGCCGAGACGCTGATGCAGGATGCCCGCGCGATGCAGGCGGAGGGGGAACGGCTGTTTGACGCCGGGGATTGGCGCGATGCGGCGGAAAAGGGCTGGCTTGCCGCCCGCAACGCGACCGCCGCGCTAGTGCTGGAAACCACCGGCGTCCATAACCCGCATAGCACGGCCATAAACGCCGGTATCCGCCGCCTAGCCCGTGAGCGCGGCGGCGAGTGGGCGGAAATGCGAAAGAGCTTGGGGGATATTGCCCATCACCTGCACAGCGAAGCATTCTACGGCGGCGTCTACAATGACGACATCGGCGACTTGGTGCGCGGCGTAGCCGATTACATCCGCCGCGCCGAGGAACTAACCGAGTAGCCGGATGGAAATAGGACGGGCAACCACAAGGGTTGCCCCTACCGGGGATGCGCCGCCGGGTGTAGGGGCAACCCTTGTGGTTGCCCCCTGCCCCCACCGTTGCCCCTGCCCGCCGCCGTTGCCCCCTGCCCGCCGCCGTTGCCCCGCCCGCCGCCGCTGCCCCCGCCGCCGCCCCGCTTGCCAGCCTTCCCCCGTGCGGCTATGATTGGGGCCACTAACCCCCCTTGGGAGGCCCCCGATGTCCACAGTTTCCATTGACCATATCGCCATTCCCACGGCCAACGCCGAGCGGCTGCTGGAGTTCTACAAGCGGCTGGGGTTCGCCATCAACGACGAAGCGGAATGGCGGGCCGGACAGGCCAACATTTTCTCGATCCAGGTTGGCGAGTCCAAAATCAACGTCCACCCCGAGGGCTACACCGCCTTTCTGCGGGGGCCGACCGCGGTTCCCGGCAGCGCCGACATCTGCTTTGTCTGGAACGGCACCGCCGCCGAATGCCAGCAGTGGCTGGCCGAGGCCGGCGTCGAGGTGATCCACGGCCCCGGCCCGCGCAAAGGCGCCCGCGCCCGCGGCGTCCTCCCCGCCGAAAGCCTCTACGCCCGCGACCCCGACGACAACCTGCTGGAATGGATGGTTTACCTTTAATTTCCAACAATTTTCAACGCAGAGGGCGCAGAGGATAACGCAGAGGCCGCAGAGAATTATCTGCCCAGTCTCTAAAAATCTCTGCGTACTCTGCGCTACCTCTGCGAACTCTGCGTTAAATTAAACTAGCAAGGCAGGTGGCCGGATGCCCGTAATGACCGGAAAGGAAGCACTGGTTCGGATGCTCATTGCCGAGGGGGTGGAATACATCTTCGGCAACCCCGGAACCAGCGAAACCCCGATGATGGACGCCCTCCAGGACTTTTCCCATATCAAGTATATCCAGGCGTTGCAGGAAGGCACCGCCGTGGGTATGGCCGACGGCTACGCCCGCGCCACCGGCCGCCCGGCCTTCGCCAACATCCACATCGCCGGCGGGCTGGCTAACGGCATCAGCGCCCTCTACAACGCCTATCGCGGCGGCACGCCGGTAGTGCTGACCGCAGGCAACTCCGACACCCGTATGCTGCTCAGCGAACCCACGCTGTCGGGCGACCTAGTGGAAATGACCCGGCAATATACCAAATGGAGCCATGAGATACACCACCCGGCCGACGTTCCCGGCGCGGTGCGGCGGGCCTTCAAGGAAGCCCGGACGCCGCCCACCGGCCCGGTGTTCCTGTCGTTCCCGTGGGACACTATGGACGAGCAGGCCGACATTGACGTTACGCCCGGCGGGCCGGGCTACTTCCGCACCCGCCCCGACCGCGACGCGCTGGCCCAAGCCTCGCAACTGCTGGCCCAAGCGGAAAACCCGGTTATCGTCGTCGGCGACCGCATCGCCCAGTCCGGCGGTATGGAACAGATGATACAGGTGGCCGAGCGGCTGGGCGCCAAAGTCTTTGCCGCGTCTTTCTCCGAAGTCAACTTCCCCACTAGCCACCCCCTCTGGAGCGGGATGCTCAACACCAGCAGCCCGGTCACCCGCCGCCTGCTTTCCGGCGCCGACGTGGTGCTGGCAGTGGGGGCCAACGTATTCTCCTCATTCCTGTACGTGGACGTACCGCTGCTGGACCCGGAGAGCAAGCTGGTGCATCTGGACAGTGCTTCCCGCGAGGTGGAAAAGGTCTACCCCACGGAAGTGGGCCTACTGGCCGACCCGGCCACCGGGCTGGCCGAACTGGCCGACGCTCTGGAGCAGGATATGTCGGCCCCGGCCAAGGAAGCCGCCGCAACCCGCATGGCGGAGCTGGCCGAGCGCCGCCGCCGCGCCCAAGACGAGTACCGGCAGCGGCTCCAGCAACGCTGGGACAACAGCCCCATCGCCGTCGAGCGGATGATGCACGAACTGGCCGCCGCGGTTCCCCCCGGAACCATCGTGGCCGACGAGGCCATCACTTCCCGCCCGGCCCTGATGCAGGAATTTGACTTCGACGAGCCGGGCAGTCTCTACGGCATCCAGGGCGGCGCGTTGGGTTGGGCTATGCCCGGCGCCCTGGGCCTGAAGCTGGCCCAGCCCGACCGCCCGGTGCTGGCCGTGGTGGGCGACGGGGCCTCGATGTACACCGTGCAGGCCCTCTGGACTGCCGCCACTTTCAACATCCCGGTGGTCTACGCCATCTGCAACAACCGCGCCTACCGCATCCTAAAGGTCAATATGGACATCTACCTCAAGCGGATGCTCAACGACGATGAGCGGGTCAGCGAATACACCGGCATGGACTTCGCCAACGCCCTAGACCTAGCCGCGGTGGCCCAGGCCCTAGGCGTAGCCAGCGAAAAAATCACCGACCCGGCGCAGATCGGCCCGGCCGCCCGCCGGATGTTCGACAGCGGCAAACCCGGCCTGCTGGACATCAGCATTGACGGCTCGCTCTAGGGCGGGCCGCCTGTCATTCTAAGCAACCCGTCTGCCATCCTAAGCAACCCGTCTGTCACTCTGAGCAATCTATCTGTCATTCTGAGCAAAGCGAAGAATCTCACCTTGGGCAGTGAGACCCTTCGCTTCGCTCAGGGTGACAAAACGGCAGGGTGACAGAACGGCAAGGTGCCAAAGGGCAAGGCGGCAAACGGAAATCCCCCAATCCCCCCGGTTTCCCGAGTGCTGATACCCCCCGGAAAGCGCTACCCATCCGGCGAGCGGCCTTTACCCTGTCATCCGCCGCCGTCGCCGCCGCTTGCCTTGAACGGGTATCGCCGATTACCGGATAGTTGAAAAAATTGCCGTGCTATGTTGTTTGACAAAGGAATTTGTCTACGATTATCCTGAACTGGTGTAATTATGGCGCACTCAGCGCCGTCAGGAGCCGCTATGGTAACATCAGCAAGCGACACCGGAATGTTGCGGCTTAACGCAAACAACAACGCGAATCGCATCGTTTCCCCTTCCATGGTTATCGGGCTGGGTTCCACCAGTTGCCAGATTGTCCGCAGGCTGGAAGCCACCTCGGAAGGCTGGAGCTTCTCCGACCGCAAGAACCTGGCCTTCCTGTATATGGACACGCGGGAAGCGACCCGCGGCGAGATTTCCCGCGCCGCCCGGTTCATCCCCTTGGTGCTGCCCCACTTCTCCAACCTGCGCGATATGCGCCCGTGGATTACGGAGTGCGTGCCGGAGCTGAAGTTCCTGAGCCTGTCGCGGGAGGGAGCGCTGGGAACCCTGGCCAACGCCGGGGTGGCCGGGCGTTTCAACTACAGCGAAATTCGCGGCCATCTCGATTCCACCATCGAGCAGATCTGCCCCTACTACGAGGGCATAACCTACCTGCGCATCCACATCGTGGCCTTCTTGGGCGGCGGCACCGTCGGCACCCTGCCGGTGCTGATGGCCGCCTTGTCCGAAGTCCGCGGCACGGCCTACAACTTCAGCGTCGTGCTTCACCTGTTGCTGCCCCAGCGCGGTATGTCCCGCGACCCGGAAACCACCTACACGCTACAGTTGCGCAACGCCTACGCCATTTTGCAATTCCTGCGCTCCATCACCGGCGTGCAGGTGGGCCGCGGCGAACACACCGGCAGCGACACCTTTACCCTCACGGTCTACCCCGATAAACGAATCGAGGCCATCGGCCCCCACTTCGACGTCTGCCTGTTGCATCGCTCCCCCAAGGATTCCTTGCCGGTGCAACGAACCCACGTCGCCAGAGTGCTGGAGGATCTGGTGGCCGACGCCTGGGGCACCGGGCAAGACTGGTGGGCCCGCTTCCACGAAACGATGCGCGAGGCCAACAACCAGGAGGACGCCCGGTTCGGCTCCATAAGCTCCCGGGAAATTGGGCTGCTCGACGGTTTCTTTACCCAGACCGCCAAACAGTATCTTCAGAAGCAGTGGCACAGCAGGCTGTAGAAGTAGCAGGGAGGTACAAATGCCACGACTTAGAATCCGCCGCAACCGCCCATCCTTCAGTGAATCGGGCAGCATCCTTCCGACGGCGGTTGACCCGCTGTCCTTTATCCAGCCGGGCGGCCCGAGGGGTTCCGGCGGAACCCGAGAAGCCTACAACCAACTGTTGGGAGCCTTCCACGACACCCTAGCGGACGTGGAGCGGGCCATCCTGTCCATCATTGAGCGGCTGCGCCCCGAGGGCCTTATCAGCGACCGGATGGCTATGGAGTCCAACAGCGACATCCGCACCGAGATAGCCCGGGCCAACACCCTGGCCGACGTGAAGCGAAACGAACTGCAAGCGGGCATTTCCTTCCGTTTGCAGGCTATGTTCCTTCAGAATCTGATTATATCCCCTGGCGAGGAACCGCCGGTGCGCCGCTGGGCCTCCCTGGCCGACCGGGTGATGCAACGGGATATGCCGGTAGTGTCCGAACCCACCCACAGCGAGCTGGACGTCAGCCCCAACGAGCGCCGCAAGCGCCTGATGAAGTGGCAACTGGAAGCCGACGAATGGCTGGAAACCCTTTGCCTCAACCGCGTCGGCGAAGTAATCGCCAGTCTCTTGGAAGAAATCGGCGATTACTCCTCGTCCTGGTCCGATATGGTCAACCAGCTCCGCCGCGAGTCCGCACCCGGCGGACGGCTGTTCCGCGAAGTCACCGACCCGGAATACTGGACCTTCGACAACGCCGACCCCACAGTGAAAAATCTGGTGTCCGGGGTGCAGGCCCAAGAAATATCCTCCCGGATTCTCAACCGCTTCCAGCTCAGCAATATGGAGCTGATGGACATCTGCCAGTCGGTGCATAAAGCCCTGAAGGGCAAGCCGGTCTACGGCCCCGACCGGGTGGACATCGGAGAACTGGAAAACCTGCTGGCCGAGGCCATGGCCACTAAAATCAAGGACACAGTAGCCATTGAAGACGGTTTCCTGTCGCTCATATCCGTCGGTTCCCGCTCCGGCGAGGAACTGGGTGAGCTGCTGGTGGAAATGCGTATGGGCGCCGCGGCGATGGAAGAAAAAATGTGGCGGGTGGGCGAGTACCGGATGGGCCACGTGGACTCCGCCTCTGGCGTCGGCATCACCGCCTCCGCGCTCCACGACTCCGTGCTGCGCGGGCTGGGCGGCGGGCGCAAATTCGCCGCCGTCGAGGGCCACCCCAACAACAACCACCGCTTCGAGCTACAGATGTCCACCGTCGGCGCATCCCTGTCCGACCTAGCCATATTCCGCGATATGGTCAATGCCTGGTATTCTTGGCACTTCGAGGAGCGCCGCGGCGAAAACGGCAACCGCAACGCCCGCATAGACGCCGTCCGCAAGGAATCCTGGAAACTCTACCCCGACATCGGCCAGGACTCCGGCGTCCGCCCGGCGGTAATCGAGCTGATTGACGACGACCTGCGCCAAGTCTGGAACACCGGCGGCGACGTAGCCCTGCGCCTAGCCTACGGACACCTAGAGGAATCCGACGCCGACCTGATCCACACCACCAGCAACGGCCAGGCCAAACTATCCGGTTAGCCCCCGGAACGCCGGACGAACCCGCCGCGCCGCGCCGTCTGCCCAATCAGGCGGCGCGGCCCTTTATCATTAAGGAAATTGCGAAATCACTTCCCGCCGCCTATCATTCCGCCGCCCGTCATCCCGGCTGTCTGTCATTCTAAGCAAATACCTGTCATTCTGAGCAAAGCGAAGAATCCCACCCTGCGCGGCGAGACCCTTCGCTTTGCTCAGGGTGGCAAATGAGAAAATTGCGAAACCACATCCGCCGCCCGTCATCCCGGCTGCCTGTCATTCTAAGCAAATACCTGTCATTCTGAGCAAAGCGAAGAATCCCACCCTGCGCGGCGAGACCCTTCGCTTTGCTCAGGGTGGCAAATGAGAAAATTGCGAAACCACATCCGCCGCCCGTCATCCCGGCTGCCTGTCATTCTGAGCAAAGCGAAGAATCCCACCCTGCGCGGCGAGACCCTTCGCTTTGCTCAGGGTGACAAAAAAAGGAGGGGCTATGCAACAACGCCCGAGATTCAGGCTTGAGGGAAAAGTGGCAATCGTAACCGGCGCCGGTTCCAGCGGCCCCGGCGTCGGCACCGGCAAGGCCACCGCCACCCTGTTCGCCCGCGAAGGGGCCAAAGTGCTGCTGGCCGACCGCTCCGCCCGCCAAGCGGAAGAAACCCTGTCGGCCATCCGCGAAGAGGGCGGCGAAGCATCGGTTTTCGAGGGAAACGTAACCAGCTCCGAGGACTGCCGCGCTATGGTGGCCGCCGCCGTTGAGCGCTACGGCGGGCTGCACATCCTGTTCAACAACGTCGGCATCCTCGGCCGGGGCAGCGTGGTGGACGTGGACGAAGACCATTGGGACGAGGTGCTGGCGGTCAATCTCAAGTCAATGATGCTCACCAGCAAACACGCCATACCCGCGATGGCCGAAGGCGGCGGCGGCTCCATCATCAACGTTTCGTCCATCGCCGGCCTACGCGCCGGAAGCGGCGGCGCAGCAGTGCCTTACGCCGCCTCCAAGTCCGGCATCATCGGCCTGACCGCCACAATGTCCGTCACCCACGGGCGCGACAACATCCGCGTCAACTGTATCGCCCCCGGCCACATCTACACGCCGATGGTGGCCGGGACAATGCCCGACGAACTGCGCGACCTGCGCCGCCGGGCCGGGCCGCTAGGCACCGAGGGCGACGCCTGGGACATCGCCTGGGCCGCAGTATTCCTAGCCAGCGACGAATCCCGCTGGGTTTCCGGCATCGTTATGCCCGTAGACGCGGGCCTGCTCGCCGCCACCCCGCTGGCAATGCTGAACCACTTGCGCTAGACGCCTTGCCCCAGCCCGCGCAGTCGGGAAACCGGCCACCCCCCCTTACTCGGCGTCCGGGTGAGTAGTGATAAAGCGGGCCGCCCGGGCCGGGTCAACGTGGGGGGCGCGCACTTCTACGCCGGAAACCTCTTCCTGCAAGCGGAAAGTGACCGAGCTGTCCATTTCGCCCCAGCCGCGGTTCATCGCTTCGATGGCGATTTGCTCCGCCAGGTTGGCCACCGGCATTGGCACATTGAACTCGCGGCCCAAGTCGGTAGCCAGCCCGATGTCCTTGCGGGCCAGCCCCAAGGCGAAGCTGGGCGGCTCGAACTCGCCCTGAAACAGCGTGCGGGCGACGCCCTCGTGCAGGATATTCATACGCCCCAGAGAGCCGCGCCGTATGCACTCCCACAGCGGTTCCGGCTCCACCCCGGCCTTTACCCCCAAAGTCAGGCCCTCGGCGATAGCCTGCCGCACGCCGTGGCCGATCATATTATGCACCAGCTTGGCAACCGAACCGGCGCCGATTTCCCCGGCGTAGAAAACCTTATCCCCGAAAGCGTCCAGCAGGGGCTTCACCCGGTCGAAAATCTCCCGCTCGCCGCCCACCATCACCGCCAGATTGCGGGTCTGCGCCCCCGACTTTCCGCCGCTTACCGGCGCGTCCAGCACGTGTACGCCCTTGGCGCGGAACTTCACCTCCAGCTCCCGAATCAGCGTGGGGCGGCTGGTGGAAAGGTCAATATAAATATCGCCGGGGCGGATTCCCTCCAGCACGCCCTCCGGCCCCACGGCCACCGACTCCACCTCGCGGGGGCCGGGCAGCGACGTCAGAGTAACCTCGCAGCGGCCGGCCACATCGGCGGGCGAACTGCCCAGCCGCGCCCCGGCCTCCAAGAAAGGCCGGGTAGCCTCCTCCCGCACATCGTAGACCACCATCGGGTATCCGGCCCTCTGAATGTTCCCGGCCATACCCCCGCCCATATTCCCCAAGCCGATAAATCCCACGGTCTCCATAATTCACCTCTGCCGCCGCGACGCCGCCCATCGGCCCCGCAGCCAAAATCCGCCCCCCGATTATCATACAGCCACGGGCGGTTGTACACGCCGTTTGCGGATAGCCACGCCGAAAGACCCGCCCGCCACCATTCCCCCCGTCATTCCCGCGAAAGCGGGAATCCAGGGCTTTCCCGCCCAACGAAGTTTTCCGATGGCAAGCCCCTATGGAACCCCCCTTTAGCGGAAACGACGCCCAAAACGCCATCCCGCTTTGAGAATCGGGCCGTTTTCGGCTAAACTTCCCCCAAGATTCCGCAGTCATTCCGCCGCAAGGCTTTTCGAGGTGCGCCGTGCTGTTTCCAACCCCGGCTACCGACCGGCTGCTGCACAATTTGGACGCGGGGCTGCCTTCCTTGTGCGCCTACGTGTTCAGCCACCCCAATATGGTTGAAGTGGCGGGAGTGGCCGGCATTGACGCCTTTATGGCCGATATGATGTTCACCGCCCACGATTGGGACAACATCGCCCATCTCATTCGGGCGGCCCGCGGCACCGGCATATCCCCGCTGATACGAGTGCAGGCGTTCCCGTGGGCCACCGGCGCCGACCGCCGCACGGTTTCCGACGCCGCCCGCGCTCTGGCCTTGGGCGCCACCGCCGTCACCGTGTCCGTCGGTTCCAAAGAGGAAGTCCAGGAACTTATGGGCCTGCGCGACGACTGGCACCGCCTTATCCACCTGCGCCGCTTCGCCACCGCCGACGATTTCCCCGAGTTCAACGCCAAAACCCGCGAAGGCACCCTAGTCGTTCCTACCGTCGAAAGCGAGGGCGGCCTGCGCGACCTAGACGAAATCCTCGCCATTGACGGCATCCGCCTAGTCTGGCTGGCCGCAGGCGACATCACCAAAATCCTCGGCGTTCCCTTCAAGTACGACGACCCCAAGGTAATGCGGCTATTGGAGCGGGCGGTGCAGACCGGGGAACGCCACGGCGCGGCCATTATGTACAATATGGGGCTGGATTCCCCCGACTTCGACACTATGGCCGAATCCGCCCGCCGCTACTTCAACATAGGCGTCCGCGTAGTGGGCCTAGGGGCAATGGAATGGCACGTGCAGATGGCCCTCCAACACATCCGCCGCAAAGCCATCGGCTAGAGAAACGAGGAGTGAGGAGTGAGAGGGCGATTATTTCTCACTCCTCACTCCTAGCTAAGCGTACAGCCAATCCGGGATGGGCTGGCCGCCGCCGCCCGCGCCGCGGGCCAGCGAGTCCTTGAGTATCCCGATGCGGGAGCGGAAAGGATGCACTTGGTTGGGCGTGGCGGTGCGGCCCAGTCCCACCAGAAACATCAGGCTCTTGCCCGCCGCATGGGGCGAAAAAAAGGCAGTCACCGCATCGTCGAAAAAGGTCATACCCGTGGCGCCCAGCCCCAAGGCGTGGCTGCACAGATACATCCGCCCGCCGATGATGCCCGCCTCAAGCTGCGCCGCCCGGTAGCCCCGGTTGCCCAGCCGCGACAATATGCCGTCCAGCCCGGCCATAAAGAAAGCGACGGCCCCGGCGTCTGCGCCCAAAGCCTGCTCGAAACAGAGATGCCCCGCCTCCTCGCGGAAATCGCCCGATTGAAGCAGCTCCAGCCCGCCGCCCTTTGCCGGATTGTAGTAGTAGGCGCCGGGGCTGATTCCCTCCGCCGCGTTGACAATCAGGTAGGTGTCAATCAGCCCGCCGCCGTAATCGGCCCCAACCGGCGCGGCGGATGCGGACAGCAGGGCCTCCAGTCCCCCGGCGGGCATCGGTTCCCTTGCGAACCGGCGGGTTGAGCCGCGGTTGGCGATGGTTGCGCCCAGCGGCGCCGATTCCGGCCATCCCCGTCGGCCTGATTCCGCCCCCGATTTTCCCAAAGTAGGGACGCCTTGAGCCGCCCCCGCCGTTTCCCGCCAGGCCAGCGTTTCCGCCGGGCCGTTCAGGCAGGAATTGACGTGCAGGGCGCGGCTTTCCGGGTATTCGGTGCGCCGTTCATCGCCCAAAATACCGGCATCCACCGCGCCGGTATAGGCCGCCGGAGCGGGCGCGGCATCCCCGCCGCCCACGGGAACCAGGCAGAAGGCGGCTTCCCGCTCCGAATCCAGCCCCAGCAGAGCGTCAACTTCGGCGTCCACAAACCCGGCCACCACTTCGGCGGGCTGCCCCAGGGCGTTGGCGGTAGCGGTCATATTGGCTAGAATCGTGCCGTTGTCCCAGAAGCAGTAGCGATAGCCCCGCTCCCGGTACTTCCAGGCGCTGCGCCAGAAAACGCAACTGCAAACGATAGTGGCCGGAGCGTCGGCGACGGCGGCCTGCCCCGCGGCCGCCGCGGCCAGATTCCCCCGGAAATCCCCGGAGCGCAGCCGGGTAAGCCCATTCCCGTCGGGCGCGTAGTGGTACACCCCGGCCTCCAGCCCCGGCAGGCTGCCGCAGACCAAGTAAAGCTCGATGGGATACAGCGCCCCGGCGGAAGCCGCCGCCCGGTAATGAACCTCCCCCGCCGAGCGAAGCACACTGCGGCGAATCAGCCCGGCGGAGTAATGCAACAGTTGGGCCACCGCCGCCAAGTCTAGCGGCCCGCCCGCCGACGCCGCCCCGCCGCTAACGGCCTCCAGCGTCGGCGCCCCCGGCGACGGCAGCTCCGGCGGCAGCGCAACGGCCGACAGCCCCGGATATGACTTGTACAAGGGCGGCTTGGTCGCCAGGCTGATATAGCTGAGCTTGGTAGCGTTGTGAAAGCTGCGGGCCGCGCCGGTATCGCTGTTGGGCATAATTTTCAGCCTCTATATTCCCTCCCCCGCCGGGAGAGGTTTGGGGTAGGAACGCGCCTAGGCGAACCGCGACTGCGCCCCGCCGGAACGCCGCCGCGGGGCCCGGCGGAAAGTCGCTTCCGGGGCCAGCCGCGGGTATTCCGCCCGCCGCCCCCCGGCCAGCAATTCCCCGATGGTAAGAATCTGAATCCGCGGATAGTGATTGTCCGGGTAGTGTTCCGGGGTATAGAACCCAGCCGCCGTCGCTTCGGCAAACATCGGGCGGGTGGGTTCCTGCAACGTAATAAACAAGCCGATTTCCGCCTTTTCCCGCTCCATATCACCTTTCAGCGTGGCGATTTGACCCCGGTTGACGTGGCCGCTCTTTACCTGCGCCACGATGCGTTTAGCCTTGCCGCTGTTATCGTCGAAAAAGTTTATGTATCCGTCAATGCCTGAATCCGCGCCCTTTTTCCGGTCTTGGGCCGGCCGGGCGTCCACCAGCCCCAGCGCCCACCACTCGAATTGATAGCGGCCATTGTTTTCGCTGTCCGTTGCCAGAGCTTGAGCGCTGGCAACATCCTGCGGTTGCCCCAGCACTTCGTAGGGCCGCAGTTCGCCCTTAAAGGCGTCATAAAGCCGGTGGCGTATCAACGTAATCGCCAAATGAGTAACGTCAATGCCAATCCACCGCCGTTTAAGATGCTCTGCCGTTACAATAGCGGTGCCGCAACCGCAGAACGGATCCAGAACTATATCTCCCTCGTTGCTGCTGGCATTGATGATTCTTTCCAACAGCGCATCTGGCTTTTGTGTCGGAAACAACTGTTTAATTGGCGGAACCCTGCCAATTTCCCATACATCGTCTTGTCTAACTCCTATGGAATCCTCCGGCTCAACCTGCGACGGGGTTCGTTGTCCGGTTTCGCTATGCCCGGATACTATCCTGGCCGTGCCAAATCTCTTTAAGGTGGATGGAGCGCGTTCCATATATAGCTGGTTGAATACCCTGTCCCGATTCCGTGAACGGGAGTAGAACAGTATAATGTCGTGATTCCTCTGAAAAGTGAATTTGCCTGTGGGCCATTTACGGTAATGCCAAATTATTTCGTTGCGAAAATTCCGGTTCCCGAACACGGAATCCATCAGCAACTTCAGGTAATGACTGGCCGTAGGGTCGCAGTGCAAGTAAATGCTGCCCGATTCTTTCAGCACCCGGCGCAGTTCCACTATTCGTTGCGCCATCATTGTTATGTAGGCCATCATATCATTGTCGCCCAAGAACGAGCGCATCGCCTGCAACAGTTCGGGCAGCTTGCCGGGAGCATTAGTCACTATTTCCCGGTAGGCCAGTTCCGAACCGGCGTCCCAATGCCAAGTATCCTCGAAGGCCATAATCTGCGCCGCCGACTGCTGCCCGCTCTTCTCCTGAAACAGCACATTGTAGTTGGCGTTGGAATTAAAGGGCGGATCCAGATAGATAAGGTCAACGCTGGCGTCGGCGATATGCTCCCGCATAATAGGCAGGTTGTCGCCGAAATAAAGTTTGTTCTGCCATTCCGGGGCAGTCATAGCTCCCCCATCGCCAAAATTTCGTCGTATTCCCTCCCCCGCCGGGAGAGGATTAGGGTAGGAACGTACCTATGGGAACGTACCTAGGCGAACCGCGACTGCGCCCCGCCGGAACGCCGCCGCGGGGCCCGGCGGAAAGTGGCTTCCGGGGCCAGCCGCGGGTATTCCGCCCGCCGCCCCCCGGCCAGCAATTCCCCGATGGTAAGAATCTGAATCCGCGGATAGTGATTGTCCGGGTAGTGTTCCGGGGTGTAGAACCCGGCCGCCGTTGCTTCGGCAAACATCGGGCGGGTAGGTTCCTGCAACGTAATAAACAATCCGATTTCCGCCTTTTCCCGTTCCATATCACCTTTCAGCGTGGCAATTTGGCCCCGGTTAACGTGGCCGCTCTTTACCTGCGCCACGATGCGTTTGGCCTTGCCGCTGTTATCGTCGAAAAAGTTTATGTAGCCGTCCACGCCGGAATCCGCGCCCTTTTTCCGGTCTTGGGCCGGCCGAGCGTCCACCAATCCCAGCGCCCACCACTCGAATTGATAGCGGCCATTATGTTCGCTTTCCAATGCTAATGCTTGGGCGCTGGCTACATCTTGAGGTTGCCCTATGACCTCATAAGGCATTAACTCTTCCTTGAATACGTCATGCAACCGATGACGTATCAAGGTGATTGCCAAGTGTGTGACGTCAATGCCAATCCAGTGGCGATGTAGCCGTTCTGCTGTAGCAATTGCTGTGCCACATCCGCAGAATGGGTCCATTACTACGTCGCCTTCGTTGCTACTGGCGTTGATTATGCGCTCCAGTAGTGATTCAGGCTTTTGTGTGGGAAAGCCAAGATCTTCGTTACCTTGCGATGATATAGCCGGAAAGTCTTGCCACAAATCATTTGCCGGCACACCGAGATTTTCTTCCAAATAGTACTTTAACCTCGGTACTCCTCCAATTTTGGCGGGCCAAACTATTCGGTTTTCTCTTTCGTATTGATCAAGTTTGGCAGGGGTAGTAACCCAGTGCATCCCATTTTTACCCCTTTCGTTAGGGTTTATTCCGCCCCAAGTATGACCAGTTTTTCCATTCCTTCTGCCACTCACAAGTAGCGGCACTAACTGATAGTGGCCTCGTTCATCAGTTTTGTTGTACAATTTTTTTGATGCTTCAGATAAAGGGTTATGTTGAACATTGAAATTGTACCCCGCGCTTTTGCCATAAAATAAAATGACGTCGTGGGCCTTTCTATACCTACGGCTAATCGAGGATATATTGAGGCTCCGAAGTCTGGATATTTCGTTGATGAAATTTTCGGAACCAAAAATTCCATCCATCAACACCTTCAAGTAATGGCTGGCTTTCGTGTCGCAATGCAGGTATATGCTACCTGTGTCTTTCAACACTCGGTGCAACTCTACCATTCTTTGGGCCATCATCGTAAGATAAGCCATCATATCATTTTGGCCCAAAAATGAGCGCATCGCTTGCAATATATTCGGCAACTTTCCGGGGCCGTTAGTCACCACATCCTGATAGGCGCTTTCCGACTCTAAGCTCCAGCTCCAAGTATCTTCAAATGCTTCAATTTGCGCCGCAGACTGTTCGCCGCTCCTTTCCCTGAACAGCACGTTGTAGTCGGCATCCGAGTTAAATGGCGGGTCAAGATAAATCAAATCAACGCTTTCGTCGGCAATATACTCCCGCAGAATATGCAGGTTGTCGCCGTAGTAAAGCCGATTTTTTCTTTCGGTAGTCATCATAGCTCCCCCATCGCCAAAATTTCCTCGTATTCCTCCCGCGTCACCGGCTGAATCGAAAGCCGTTGCCCCTTGCGAATCAGCAGCATATCCTTGAGCTTGGGGTTGGCCTTGACCGCCGCCAGAGTCACCGGGTTGGGCAGGCGGCGTTCCCCCCGGATTTCCACCACCATCCAGACGGTTTCGCCGGGGCTGCTTTTGGGGTCATAGTGCTTGTCGCCGGGATCCCAGGCAGTGGCGTCGGGGTAGGCTTCGCGGACGATGCGGGCCGTGCCGACCACCGCCGTGGGCTTGGCGCTGCTGTGGTAGAACAGCACCCTATCGCCCACCCGCATATCATCGCGCATAAAGTTGCGGGCCTGATAGTTGCGCACCCCGTCCCATTCCGCCGTCTGCTCCGGCTCGTTGAGCAGGTCGTCAAAAGAATAGGCCGACGGCTCCGACTTGAACAGCCAATACTTGGTTTCCGCCAATTTCAACCCCCGAACTTTACAACATACAGGGCGCAGTGATTATGCCCTAATATAAATCCCCTGCGCCCCCTGCGTCATCACTGCGCCCTCTGCGTTAAAACCAATTCAGCGCAGGCGCAGCCCGGCGGCTTCCCGGTCGTAGCAGCCCTCAATCAAGTCTTCCCGTTCTTGGCGCAGCACATCCTTGCGAACCCGCAGGCTGGGCGTGCGGGGCAGTTCCTCGCGCACTTCCCAATAGCGCGGCACCTTGAAATAGGCCAGATTTTCGGCGCACCACCAGACGATTTCCTCCGGGTTGACCGTGGCCCCGGGGCGCGGCGTAACGTAGGCTTTCACCTCATCCTCGCCCAGTTCCGACGGCACGGCCAGCACGGCGCAGTCGAGGACGTTGGGGTTGCTTTTGATGACGTTCTCCACTTCCTGCGAGGAAATGTTTTCCCCCCGGCGGCGGATTATGTCTTTCTTGCGGTCTACGAAATACAGAAACCCGTCATCGTCCAGCCAGCCCAAATCGCCGGTATAGAGCCAGCCGTCGCGCAGTGTTTCCCGGTTCTGCTCCTCGTTGCGCCAGTAGCCCGGCATCACCGCCGGGTTCTTGATAGTGATTTCGCCCACGGTGTTGGGGCCAACGTGCCGCCCGGTTTCGGCGTCGGCGATGCGAACCGCGTTCTCAAAGCGCGGGTCGGGATGCTGGCGCGGGCGGCCCGACGAACCGGCGCGGCGTTCCTCGCCGATGGCCTCGATGGTGCCGTAGCAAGTTTCCGTCATTCCGAAACCGACGATAATGCCGGTAGCGAACCGCTCCTGAAACTCGGCCAGAAACTCCGGCGCGAAAGACGGCGAGCCGTAGAACAGCCGCACGGTGTTGTCGGCATCGTCCGGCGACGGCGGGTTTTTCGCCAGCACCGGCATCATCATACCGATAAAGTTGACCACCGTAGCCTGCGCCTCCCGCACCTGCCCCCAGAACCGCGACGCGCTGAAGCGGTCTACGACAACCAGCGTAGCCCCGGCGGCCAGCGCCCCCATAGTCGAATAATACTGGATGTTGGCGTGATAAAAGGGCAGGCAGGTAAAAAAGCGGTCGCCGGGAGTGGCCTGCGTCCAGTGGGCGAACCCCTGCCCGGCGGCCACGTACATCCGATGGGTGACCATCACGCCCTTGGGGTTGCCCGTGGTTCCCGAGGTGTAGACCAGCATAGAAACGTCATCGGGCGATACCTCGGGCGCGGCGGCCAGCGGCGCGGCGGCGCTGAAAGCGTCCCTGAACGATGTCCAGCCCCCGCTAGTATCCCCCCCTTCAGCGAGGCCATCGTCCCCCCGCAGAATCCGGTGGCGGATGCCGGGGGCCAAGTCAGCGGCGGCCCCGGCCACCGCGGCCACCGACGGGTCGGTGACCAGCGCCACCGCCTCGGCGTTGTTCAGGATATAGGCAGTTTCGTCGCGCCGGTAGGCGGTGTTAATCGGAACGCTAATCGCCCCCAGCTCCGACAGCCCGAACCAGCAATACAGATATTCCACGCAGTTGGGCATAAACAGCCCCACCCGGTCGCCCCGCTCCACGCCCATCCCCCGGAACAGCGCCGCCGTCCGCAACACCCCATCGCGGAAATCGCGGTAGGAATAGGCCGCGCCGCCAATCTCCACAAAAGTCTTGTCCGGGCTGGCCGCAGCGATGCGCTCCAGCACCCGCCCGATGGTGGACTCCCAAGGCAAGGGCGTTTCCGTTTCCCCAAAGGCCCCGTTTGCGCTCATAACAATCAACCCGCTAGTTAGGGGTAGCTTTCCGCCCAACCTACCACGCCGCCAAGGGCCGGTCAATAAGCCGGGACTGCGCGGGCATTCCCGGCAAGCCTTGTCATTGCCCGCCGCGCACCGTCACTCCCGGCAACCCCGTCACTCCCGGCAACCCCCCGTCATTCCCGCGAAAGCGGGAATCCAGGGCGTGCGGCGGTAGCGGCGGGGTTGCCGGAAATACGGGGGTTGCCGGGAATGACAGGAGTTGTTTAGCATTACCGGCGCCCGATACTACTGTTGGCCATCCTGCGGTAAGGAACTCAGCGATATGAGCATAAACGAGGGCTTGATGCTTCGTTCCATCGCAGGCGCCGAAGCTAAGGCTATGTGGCAGATACCCGGCTTCGTTCACTTGCTGGCGCCTGCCTCTTGCGAATGGAGCAAACCAACCCCGAACTTCCGGCAGCCCTTGGGGTATCCGTTATGAATGTGCGGTGGTGGGCCGCGAAAAACTTGATGAGCAACTGGCCTTACGGAAACTGGAGATACACCGGGACACTGGATTTTGTATACGAAATCAAGCCCTTGGGCCAGAATGGCCTAACTATTGTAAGGCAGTGGAGCCAGGACGAGGCAGCCGCCAACCCAAAATGGGACGTGGGGCGCCCCCGCAACGACGATGGCGAGCACTTGTTCCTCCCGGATAACGGGGAGCGGCGGGCAGCCCGCGCCGTCGGCGAAATCACCCTGTACGAGCAAATGCCGGAGGACCCGGAATGGCGATCCGCCCGCGCCGCCGGCGAAATGGCCCTGCTTAATTATTATGGAGAGGATAGAGCAGGCGGACGGGGATTCCGCATCAGCAGACGCTATCCTGCCCCCCCTGCTCAAGTCCCTCCTCGACTTTGATGATGTGCGCCGATGCTTGGATGGTATTGGCCTGTCACCGGAGGAACTGCTACGGAAAATTTAGCGTTGCGAAATGCGCTCCTTTCCGTTGAGGGGCTGCCCCGCTCCGGCCCATAAAAAACCGGCGGATCCCTCAAAGGGGAAACTCCGCTTTTCCGGGTTTTCAATTTTCTAATAACCGGCAGTTCGGGAAAACCGGCCCGAAGCGTAGTATAATAGCCCCCATACCGCCCCAGCGGTTCTAAGGAGGCCCGCCACGTCCGACAATAGCAAGCTGCCTATGGGCCGAAGGGTTGCCGCCAGCGACGACCTGGAAGTGTCGGCCTATCTGGAAATCGCCAGCGGCGTCGAGACCGCCCCGCCCGGCGCGAATGGAAGCCGACAGGTTAATGAGGGCATCGCCGTTATAGACTTCGGCTCCCAATACAGCCACCTTATCGCCCGCCGCGTCCGGGAACTCAAGGTTTATTCGGAAATCGCCAACCCCTCCGACCCGTGGGAAAAAGTGCAGCGAATAAACCCCCGGGGCATCATCTTGTCCGGCGGCCCGGCCAGCGTCTACGCCGAGAACGCGCCCCGCATTCCCGACTGGGTTTTCGAGCGCCGCCTGCCCGTCCTCGGCATCTGCTACGGAATGCAGGCCCTGGTTCACCAGTTGGGCGGAAGCGTCGCCCGCGGCCGCAGGCAGGAGTTCGGCCACGCCGTCCTGCACCAGGACGCCCCCTCTGCCGGCTGGGGCCGCCCCGGGGGCTGGCCGCCCCTGTTCCACGGCCTGCCGCCGTCCTTTCCGGTGTGGATGAGCCACGGCGACCGCGTGGAGTCCTTGCCCCCCGGCTTTTCCGGGCTGGCCTTTACCGAAAACTCCCCGGTGGCCGCCATCGGCAACGGCCGGGATATGTTCGGCCTGCAATTCCATCCCGAAGTCAACCACACCCCCTTGGGCAACGACATACTGGAGAATTTTCTGTTCCGGGTCTGCGGCTGCGCCGGTTCCTGGACCCCCGGCAACGTGGCCGCCGACGCCATCGCCCGCATCCGCGAGCAGGTGGGCGGCGGGCGCGTTATCTGCGCCTTGTCCGGCGGCGTGGACTCGGCGGTCACCGCCGCCCTGCTGCACCGGGCCATCGGCGGCCAGCTTGCCTGCATTTTCGTCAACAACGGCCTGCTCCGGCTAGAGGAAGCCCAGCGGGTGCAGGCAACCTTCAAGCGCGGAATGGGCCTGAACCTAGCCTACGTGGACGCCTCCGACCGCTTCGTCCGGCGGCTGGCCGGCGTCACCGACCCGGAAACCAAGCGCAAGGTCATCGGCGAGGAGTTTATCCGCGTCTTTGAGGAAGCCGCTTCCGGCTTGGGCGAAACCGAGTTCCTGGCCCAAGGAACCCTGTACCCCGACGTCATCGAAAGCGAAACCACCGGCAACTCCCCGACCGGCTCAGGGTTATCCGCCCGCATCAAGACCCACCACAACGTGGGCGGGCTGCCGGAAAATATGAAACTCCAACTGGTGGAGCCGCTGCGCAACCTGTTCAAGGACGAAGTGCGCGGTGTGGGGCTGGAGCTGGGCCTGCCCCCCGATATGGTCTTCCGCCAGCCCTTCCCCGGCCCCGGCCTGGCGATCCGCGTCATCGGCGAAGTCACCCAAGAAAAGCTGGACTTGCTGCGGGCCTGCGACTGGATTGTAATTGACGAAATCAAGGCCGCCGACCTCTACAGCCGCGTCTGGCAGAGCTTCGCGGTTCTTAGCGACAGCCGCACTGTCGGAGTGCAGGGCGACTATCGCACCTACGGCTACGTCTGCGCCCTGCGCTGCGTAACCAGCGAAGACGCTATGACCGCCGACTGGGTGCGCCTGCCCTACGAAGTCCTGGCCCGCATCTCCAACCGCATCGTAAACGAAGTCCCCGGCGTCAACCGCGTGGTATACGACATCACCAGCAAACCCCCGGGAACCATCGAATGGGAATAACCCCCAAAAGTTCCCTCTCCCTCCGGGAGAGGGTTAGGGTGAGGGCGTATCCATGAACGTTCTCATAGTAGGGAGCGGCGCCCGCGAACACGCCCTAGCCTGGCGCATCCGCCAAAGCCCGGCACTCGCCCGTCTCTGGGCCGCGCCCGGGAATTACGGCACGGCGTCCCTAGCCGACAATCTGCCCTCGGGAACCGGCGTTGATTCCATAACCGCCGCCGCCCGCCAAGTGTCCGCAGATCTGGTGGTAGTCGGCCCGGAAGCGCCACTGGCCGACGGGCTGGCCGACGCTTTGACCGCTATGGGCATCCCGGTTTTCGGCCCCACTCGCGCCGCCGCCCGGCTGGAGTCCAGCAAGAGCTTTGCCCGCAAGCTGGTTCGGGATTCGGGCGCCCCCGGCCCCGAATTTGCCGTTTTCCGCGACGAATCCGACGCCCTGGATTATCTCCGCCGCAACCCCGGCCCCCGCGTGGTCAAGGCCGACGGGCTGGCCGCAGGCAAGGGCGTGTTCGTCTGCGATGACGCAATGCAGGCCGCCGCCGCAGTGCAGGGCTGTATGTCCGGGCGGCTTTTCGGCAGCGCCGGGGATACCATCGTGCTGGAGCAGCGGCTGGAAGGCCGGGAAGTGAGCGTATTCGCCTTTTGCGACGGCGAGCATCTTTCCCCGCTGGCCGCCGCCTGCGACTATAAGCGGCTCAACGACGGCGATACCGGCCCCAACACCGGCGGGATGGGCAGCTATTCCCCCCCGGAATTCTGGACGCCGGAGCTGTGCGCCCAAGTGGAGCGAACCATTATGCGCCCGGTGGTCAACGCTATGACCGAGCGCGGCGCCCCCTACCGCGGCGTGCTGTACGCCGGGCTGATGCTCACCGCCGACGGCCCCAAAGTGCTGGAGTTCAACTGCCGTCTGGGCGACCCGGAAACCCAAACCCTGATGCCCCGCCTCGCCTCAGACCCGCTGGAGCTGATGCTCGCCTGCAATCAAGGCGCCCTGCACCGGGTAAACGCGCAATGGAATGACCGCCGCTGCGTGGCCGTGGTGATGGCCTCCGGCGGCTACCCCGGCGATTACGAAACGGGTTTCCAAATAACCGGGCTGGAAAACACCCCTAGCGATACGCCGGAAAATACGCCGACAGATACGTCCAGCGATATGGACGACGCGCTGATTTTCGCCGCCGGAGTCGGGGCCGGCCCGTCAGGCCGTCCCGTCACCACTGGCGGGCGCGTGCTTACCGTAGTCGGCAGCGGCAGCTCCATCGCCCAAGCCCGGCAGCAGGCTTATGCCCGGCTACAGGGCATTTCCTTCCACGGAGCGCATTGGCGCAACGACATCGCCCTGAACCTGCGGGAACAGAACAGATGATACAGCCGGTTACATCGCCTAAATCCGGGCCCCAATCCGGCCCGGCCGAATTGCGCCGCCTTTACTGCGAGGCGTCGGAATCGGGCGCCCTCGACGCCTACCGCAAGCGCCGCTGGGCCCGGGCCGCCGAATTTTCCGGCTGGCTGGAGCAGGACGCCCTAACCGCCCTCGAACCGGCGCAGGCCCTCCGCCTGTACCGCGCTTCCGGCGGCCGGGACGCCCCTGCCTTTTCCGCCAATCCCATCGAGGAACTGCGTGACAGCCTAGACTTTCTTTTATATGATAATATCAAGCTGGAAGGACGCTTCGACGAGTGTGCAACCCCCGGCGGGGCCTACCGGCTGGCCGGAACCGGACGGGAATTTGTGTCTTGGCTGCTGTGCCTGCGCAACCCCGCCCTGTTCTGCGTCTGGAACGGCAACGCCGAGCGGCTGTTGCGCCGCGCCGGAGCATACCCCGGCACAATGACCCGGGGGCCGGAAGGCATCCGCTACCTAGACCTGCTGGAAGCGATGAGCCGTCTCCGCGCCCAATCCGGCCTGCCCGACTTTATCGCACTGGACGAAACGGCCTGGCTCACCGCCCGGCCCAAACCGCGCCAACCCAAACCGGCCTAAACGGAAAACCGGGAGCGAAAAAAATGCCCTGGCGAGATTCCCTGGCACAAATCAAAGCGGAAATGACCGAAGCCCGCGCCACCCGCATGGCCCGTATGGAAGCCTACGACCGCGAAGTGGCCGCCGAAAGGGAGCAACTGCTGGCCCTCCAGCAGTCCCTCGAAATAGCCGCCCTCATCGCCGATATGAACGACGTCCTGCTGGACGGGCAGGGCCAAACGGAAACCGTCGTAGAATGGGAAACGGAAGAAGACGACGACCAAGCCTTCGACGACGATGACGCCGCCGACGTCATAACCACCGCCCTGACTTGGGACGAAGGCGAGGAACTGGAAATCACCGTCGAGCTGGTAATGCTGGACGAAGGCGTCGCCCTGATGGTCAACGGCATACAGATACGCCACGACCGCGGCGCCCTGGAACGGGCCCTGCTGGACGCCTTCCGGGAACAGTTGCAGTTGTAAAGGCGTGTTATCATATATCCCGTTGCGCCGCCCGCCGCCCTATGACTTGGCGGCAAGGGCGCAAACGCGAACCCAAAACATTTAAGGAGAAGGAACCGTGCCGCTGGTAGGGGTCATAATGGGCAGCGCGTCGGATGAGCCGGTGGTCAGCGACGCCGTCAAAACACTGGAGCAATTGGGCATAGATTACGAAGTGCGGGTTATGTCGGCCCACCGGACGCCGGAACGGGTGGCGGAGTACGCCCAGCAGGCCCGGGAGCGGGGCATTCAGGTGCTTATCGCCGCCGCCGGCGGGTCGGCGGCCTTGGGCGGAACCCTCGCCGCCTGGTCCACCTTGCCCGTCATCGGAATACCTCTGGCCTCCAGCGAACTCAAGGGTATGGATGCCCTGCTGGCCACGGCCCAGATGCCGCCGGGCATTCCCGTGGCCTGCATGGCCGTCGGATCCTGGGGCGCCCGCAACGCCGCTTTCTTTGCCGCCCAAATCCTCGGACTCCAACATCCTGAAATCAGGCAAGCGTATGACGACTACCGCCGCGAACTCCGCGAACGGTAGGCGGGCTCCCGCCTTCCTCACCGACTTTGACGACACCGCCGCAGTCCAGAACGTGGCGGAGTTGTTGCTTAACCGTTTCGGCGCCCCCGGCTGGCCCAGCGTGCGCCAGCAATTCCGCGACGGCAAAATGTCGCTCAAGGAATATCAGGAAATCACCTTCCGCGACATCCTAGCCGACCGCCCGGCCATGCAGCATTACGTCAAGGAACACGCCATTTTGCGGCCCTGGTTCGCCGAGCTGTACAACTTCTGCCGCAACCCCGGCCCCGGACAAGAGCCGGTTCCGCTGGCCGTGGTCAGCCAGGGCTTGGATTTCTATATCTCAGCCCTGCTGGAGCGCGACGGATTCGGCGACGTTCCCATTTACGCCGTGGACACCAGCTTTCAGGACGGGCGGATTTCCTACCATTACAACCACGCCTACCCCGGACGGGAAAGCCAGGGCAATTCCAAGGCTTTCGTGGTGGAGCAATTCCAGCGGCGCGGCTACTTCGTGGTCTACGCCGGCGACGGCGCCTCCGACCTAGAGGCTTCCCGGCAGGCGGATATGGTGTTCGCCCACCGGACGCTGGCCCGCTTTTGCGACCAAGAAGGCATCCGCTACACGCCTTTCCAGGACTTCAAGTCCATCCTGCTGACAGTGCGCCAACTGCACCTGAACGCCAACGGCGCGGCGCCCGCCTAACCCCATCGTCTCAACACAAGGCCCTGAATCATACAGCATTGAGCATAAGGCCCTGAAGCACAAAACACTGAAGCCCGGAGCAGCGATTCAGTGATAGACCGATATTCCCGCCCCGCAATGAAGCGGGTATGGGCCGACGACAACAAATATGAGAAATGGCTGGCCGTTGAGCTGGCCGTCTGCGAAGCCTGGCGCGAAGAGGGCGTCATCCCCGAAGCGGATCTGGCCCGGCTACAGGCCGCCAAGTATGACCCGCAGCGGATGGACGAGATCTTTCAGACCACCCGCCACGACGTAACCGCCTTTATCTCATCCATCACCGAATCCTTGGGGCCGGAAGGCCGCTGGCTGCACTTGGGCCTCACTTCCAGCGATATGCTGGACACCGCGCTGGGCCTGCAACTCGGCGAGGCCGGGCGGTTGCTGCTGGGCGAACTCGACCGGGCCATCGCCGCCCTCAAAGACCAGTCGCTGAGCCACAAAGACACGCTGATGATGGGCCGCACCCACGGCGTCCACGCCGAGCCGATGACCCTCGGCCTGAAGCTGGCCCTGTGGTGGGACGAAATGACCCGCCAGCGGGAACGCCTAGAGGCCGCCCTAGAAACGGTTCGCGTCGGCAAAATCTCCGGCGCCGTCGGCACCCACGCCACCGTGCCGCCCGCCGTAGAGGAACGGGTCTGCCGCCGCTTGGGGCTGAAAGTGGCCGGTATCTCCAACCAAGTCATCCAGCGCGACCGCTACGCCCATTTCATAACCACCCTGGCCCTCATCGGTGCTTCTCTGGAAAAGTTCGCCACCGAAATCCGCTCTTTGCAGCGCACCGAAATCCGCGAACTCGAGGAACCCTTCGGGCAGGGACAGACCGGCTCCTCGTCAATGCCCCACAAGCGCAATCCCGAGCTGGCCGAGCGTATCTGCGGCCTTGCCCGCATCCTGCGGGGCAACGCCGTCGCCGCCCTAGAAAACGTGTCCCTGTGGGGCGAGCGCGACATCAGCCACTCCTCGGCGGAGCGCATCATCCTGCCCGACTCCTGCCTGGCCCTAGACTACATCCTGAGCATTTTCACCCGCATAATCGAAGGGCTGCGCGTATTCCCGGAGCGGATGTACGCCAACATCGAAAGCAGCCGCGGCCTGGTTTTCAGCCAACGCGCCCTGCTGGAGCTGGTGGACAAGGGCCTGTCCCGCGAGGAAGCCTACAAAATCGTCCAAACCAACGCCGCCCAATGCTGGGCCGAAATGGACCGGAACGGCGGATGCGACTTCCGCGATCTGCTGAAATCCGACCGCACCGTAGCCGCGTATCTGTCACCGCCGGAAATGGAAACCCTTTTCGATTATGCCTACTATACCCGCTACGTAGATGACACCTTCCGGCGGCTGGGCCTGCTGCCCGCCCCGGCAGGCAACCCGGCCTAACACCTTAAGTCCCCTCTCCCTATGGGAGAGGGCCAGGGTGAGGGCGCACAACAACTAAATCCCCTCTCCCTATGGGAGGGGGCTAGGGTGAGGGCGCACAACAACGCCCCCCCCGCCCGCCCTGAGCTTGTCAAAGGGCCATATTCCAAATCGAGGACTCGCGATGATTATCGAAACGCCGCTACCCGGCCGGATGCACCGGGGCAAGGTGCGCGACACCTACGACCTAGGCCAAGGCCGCCTGCTTATGGTGGCTACCGACCGCATTTCCGCTTTCGACGTGGTGCTGCCCGGCGGCATACCCGGCAAAGGGCAAGTGCTTAACCGCATCTCATCCTTCTGGTTCGGCAAAACGGCCCACATCATCCCCAACCACCTGATTTGCCTAGCCGACGCCCCCGACGCCGCGCAATACCTGCAATCCCTTGAAACAGAAAATGACGGGGATGGCAACCCGCTGCCCGCTGAAGTGGCCCAGCAGGCGATGGTAGTCAAGCAGGCCCAGCGCATAGACATCGAATGCATCGTGCGCGGCTACATCACCGGCTCCGCCTGGTCGGAATACCGCAGGCAAGGAACGGTATCCGGCCAGCCAATGCCCGAGGGGCTGGTCGAGGGCCAACCCTTCCCCGAACCCCTGTTCACCCCCACCACCAAAGCCGACGAGGGCCACGACGAAAATATGTCCATCCCGCAGGTGGTGGACATGGTGGGCGATGAAATGGCCGCCCGGCTGGAAGCCGCCAGCAAGGCCGTCTACGCCTTTGCCCACGACTACGCCCGACAGCGGGGCATCATCCTAGCCGACACCAAGATGGAGTTCGGTATCCTAGACGGCGAGCTGATACTGATTGACGAACTGCTGACCCCGGACTCCAGCCGGTTCTGGGACGCCGAGGGCTACAACCCCGGCCGTTCCCAACCCAATTTCGACAAGCAGTTTGTCCGCGACTGGCTGGACGCCCAAGGCTGGAACCACGAACCGCCCGCCCCGGAACTGCCCGGCGACGTGGCCCAACGCACCACCCAACGCTACCGCGAAGCCTACGCCCGGCTCACCGGAGAAAACCTCTAGCCCGCGCTGATACCCAACAAGCCCGCGTTGATACCCAATAAGACGATGTGCCAGGGCGCCCCTACTGGCCGCCCGCCGGGAGATACCCATTGCCCGAATCAAGACACCGCCGCAACCGCCGCCCGCGAAACACTGAAATTCCCCCGCCCCGCGCCCGGCGCAGCGGCACGAACAAGCTGATTCTGGTCGCCTCCATAGTCATCGCCGTGCTGGTCATCGGCAGCTTTGCCGCGGTTCCCATTTTCCAAAGCATCGGCGGCCCCCAGCAGGTGGCCCTCGGCACCGCCCGCGCCTACACCGACGGCGTGGGCCAAAACCAGGAAGTTATGGCTACCAAGAACCACGTTGACGACGGCACCATCGTCACCTATAACACCGTGCCGGCCACCTCCGGCGACCACTACTTTTCGCCCCAGCCCTGCGGTTTCTACGACGGCCAAGTGCCCGACGAAAGGGTGGTTCACAACCTAGAGCACTCCAACATCATAATCAGCTACAACCTGCCCGACCCGGCGGACGTTGACGCCCTCCGGGAAATCTACAACGGCCTAGAGGGCTGGAAAGACCACTACACGGTTGCCCGCTCTTACCTCCAAATCGCCCCGGGCCAAGTGGCCCTCACCGCTTGGGGCGTGCTGGACATTATGGACGGCGTAGACGAGGAACGCATCCGCCGTTTCTATGAGCATTACGTCGGAACCCTAGGCCCCGAAGGCGCCATATCCTGCCGCGGCGCCCAAATCAGTATGCCCGGCGGCTAGTCCACGCCCCCCGCCCAATTCCCTGCGCCTTACACGCTGAAAGCCGGAAACCCGAATGACATACTTGGCGAAAATATACGTGACCCTCAAACCCGCCGTAAGCGACCCGGCGGGCCAAACGGTGCTTGCCGCCCTCCGGCGGATGGGCCACGAATCCGCCCAAGACGCCCGCATCGGCAAATACCTCGAAATCCGCATCAGCGGCGACGCCCCGGACTCAGTAAAAGCCGCCGTAGACCAAATGTGCCGCGAACTCCTCTCCAACCCGGTAATCGAGGACTACCGCTTCGACCTAGAGGAAATCGCCACCCCCTAACCACGCCCGCCCCGCCGAACCATCTGCCGCGCCACCCCGTCATTCCCGCGCTACCCGGCCACCCCCGGCCACCCCGGTAACTTTCACGCCGCCCCCGGCAATCCCCGGCAATCCCCGGCAATCTCCGGCCACCCCGGCAATCCCCGCGTTCCCCCGTCATTCCCGCGAAAGCGGGAATCCAGAGCAAGGCGGCAATGACTGCTAAAAAGGTGAACGTCAGGTAACACAAATAGCGGGCAACACAAGGGAATAACGCACAGGCCGCAAAAATACCATATTCGGAGGAAATCGCTATGACCGGCAATGGAACCTATCTGTACGCCGGAGCCGAAACCAGCGGGCTTTACCGCCTGTCGCCCGGTGGCGATGAGTGGGAGGAGTTGACCACCGGCCTGCCCGAATTCCCCTCGGTCTGCGGCATCGCCATCCACCCGTCCAACCCGGAAGTGGTTTTCGCCGGAACCCAGAACGGCCCCTACCGCAGTCTCGACCGCGGCGCCCATTGGGAGCGTATGGACTACCCCGCCGTATCCCCGCCGGTATGGACGTTTATGTTCCGCCCCGGCGACCCCGCCGTGATGTATCTCGGCACCGCCCCCGGCGAAATCTACCGCAGCGCCGACAGCGGCGAGTCCTGGCGCAGGCTAAACGCCCCTATGGGCGGCAACGAAGTCAGTATGTCCTTCCCCACCCGCGTAATCGCCCTAGCCGCCGACCCCAGCTTTCCCGATGAGATTTACGCCGCCCTAGAAGTGGCCGGAGTAATCCGCAGCTCCGACGGCGGCGACACTTGGCAGGAAATCACCGGCAGCCTGGCCCCCAGCGAGGACACTCTGGACTTGCACGGCGTACAGTGCGCCGCCGCCCTGCCCCATACCGTTTTCATCACCACCCGGCAAGGCCCGTTCATCGGCCCCGACCGGGGTTCCGAGTGGCTGCCGGTGGACTTCGGCCAGTTTTCCGAAGTGACCTACACCCGCGACCTGAAAGCCGCCCCCCACGACCCCAATATGCTCTACGTCTCCATCGGAGCGGCGGCCCGCAGCCGCACCGGCGCCCTCTACCGCAGCCGCGACCTGTTCAAGACCTTCGAGCGGGTAGACCGGGGCATCACCGCCAACTCCACTATGATGTCCGTATCCGTTGACCCTCGCGCCCCAACCAACATCGCCTGCGCCGCCCGCGACGGCCAAGTATTCCGCTCCACCAACGACGGCGCCACCTGGACCAGCCACCCCCTACCCCCCAAAGCCCTAGAAGTCCGAGCCATAGCCGCCGGATAACAACGCCCTTGCGGACGGCCCACATAGCCGAGGCATACTGCCCCTCTGTCATTCTGAGCAAAGCGAAGAATACCACCTTGGGCGGCAAAGGGCAGCCCGCCAAAAGGCAATCTCGCAATTTTCTCGAAAAATGAGCGCCGAAAACTTGGAAACATCACCCAACCAAGATAATCACACCGGCAACGGCCCGCCCCTGCTGGAGTTGCGCGGCATCACCAAATCCTTTCCCGGCCCCGCCCCCGGAACAACCATCGCCGCCAACGACGGCATTGACTTGACCTTGCGCCGGGGCGAAATTCACGCCGTTCTCGGCGAAAACGGCTCCGGCAAAAGCACCTTGATGAAAGTCATCTACGGATACCACGCCCCGGACGCTAGTAAGGTATCCCCCGACTCCTACCGCTGGCTGGGCCGCCCCGCCCTACCCGGTTCCCCCGCTGCCGCCCGGCGGCTGGGCATCGGGATGGTCTTTCAGGACTTTTCGCTGATTCCCGCCCTGTCGGTGGCGGAAAACGTAGCCCTGTTCTTGCCCGGGCAGGGACGGATGCTGCGCCGCCGCCAACTGGTGCGCCGCATCGAGCAATTCGCCGGGGAATACGACCTCGAAATAGACCCCCGCCAACGGGTTGATGACCTGTCCCTAGGCGAGCGGCAGCGGGTGGAGCTGGTCAAGCTGCTGCTCGCCGAAGCCCGCCTGCTGATTTTCGACGAACCTACCAGCGTCCTTGCCCCCCACGAAGTTGACGGCCTGTTTCGGGTTTTCTCCGCCCTCAAGGATAACGGCTACTCCGTCCTGTTTATCACCCACAAAGTCCGGGAAGCCCTCGCCGTGTCCGACAACGTAACCGTGCTGCGCCGCGGGCGGGTAACGGCCACTGCCCCAAGCCGCCGATTCGACGCGCCCAGCCTAGTCGCCGCGATGGTCGGAGCCGAAAACGCCCCCCCAAGCGCAGCACCCGAACCCGCATCCGCCGCCCCTGCTGTCCCCAAGCCGCCCCAAACGCCGCCCGCTCATCCCCCAACAACCCCCGAACAAACGGGCGGCGCACAAAAGGAAACCGCCCTAGAGTTCCGGGAAGTAAGCACAGGCCGCGCCCCCCGTCCCCTTTCCCGCTTCAGAGGAACAACCCCCGGCGGGCTGAACGCCGTCAGTTTCAGCGTCCGCCGTGGCGAAATCCTAGGCGTCGCCGGGGTGGCCGGCAATGGGCAGCGGGCCTTGGGCGAGGCGCTGCTGGGACTGGAACCCGTGCGGCGCGGCAGCATACTCCTGTTCGGCCAGCCGGTGACCGGACACACCGTATCCGACGCGCTGAAAGGCGGCGTATCGGTTATCCCGGAAAACCCCCTCTCCGACGCTATGGTGCCGGATATGCGGGTGGATGAAAACCTGCTCCTAGCCGGGCTGGGCCGGGGCCGGCCGGCCGGGTTCTGGCTGAACCGCAACACCATCGCCAACCGCGCCGAGGCGATTCGCGCCGGATTCCCCCTGACGATGGCCGGCCCCGCCGCGCCGGTTCGCAGCCTGTCCGGCGGCAACATCCAGCGGGTAATGCTGGCCGGAGAGCTGGGGCAAGGCGCGTCCATATTCTTGGCCTACTACCCGACCCGCGGCCTAGACGTGCTTAGCGCCGGAGCCACCCGCCGCCTGCTGCTGGAACAGTCCAACGCCGGGGCCGCCGCCGTACTGGTATCCGAAGACCTAGACGAACTGCTCGCCCTAAGCGACCGCCTGCTGGTAATGTACCGCGGCCGCATAGCCGGAGAATTCGCCCCCTCGGAAGCGTCCCCCCAAGAAATCGGCCTGCTGATGACCGGCCACACCTAGGGCCGGTCGCCCACTCAAACCCGGGCAAGCTATTTACCACCATTCCCGCCACATATACGCCGCCCGCCATACCCGCCCAACTATCAGCCATACCCGCGCCAACCCGCCATACCCGCCGCCTACCCGGGAATGACGGGTTCCGGGCAACCGGCGGAAATCACGGAAATAGCCTTGCCACATATAGCAAACGTCAACCAAACCCGAACATAATAGCCCAATGAATTTCCGCCTAAAGCTCCCCGACTCCGCCCCATCGCTGCAAGCTGCCGGCCCGGCCCTGGCCGGGCTGCCTGCGGCCCGCGCAGTCTTGGGCGTCGCGTTGGCGCTGGCAATCTTTGGCGTTTTTATCCTAGCTTCCGGGCGGGATCCCCTAGACGCCCTGCAAGGTGCTTGGCGCGGCGTCATTGGCAGTCCCTTCGGCCTAAGCGAGGTCGGGGTGACGATGATACCCCTAGTTTTGACCGCCCTGGCTACCGCCATACCCGCCCGCGCCGGGCTGGTCAACGTGGGCGGCGAGGGGCAGTTGCACACCGGCGCCCTAGCCGCCACCGGAATTGTGCTGTACTTCCACGTCGGCGCCCCGGCGCTGATGCTGCCGCTAATGGCCTTGGCCGGCTGCGCCGGTGGCGGCTTGTGGGCCGCGGCGGCGGCCCTGCTGCGCCGGTGGCGGGGCGTCAACGAGGTTATCTCAACCCTGCTCGCCAACTACATCGCCATCCTGCTGGTCAATATGCTGGTGTTCGGGCCGTGGAAAAACCCCGACGGCCTAGGCTATCCCTACACAATCCCTTTCGACGCCGCGGCCATCCTTCCCGCCATCGCCGGAACCCGCTTTCACTGGGGGGCGCTGGCCCCGGTACTGGCCCTTATCGTCTGTTACGTAATCCTTACCCGAACCGTGTGGGGATTCAAGATGCGGGCCGTGGGCGGCAACCCGGAAGCGGCGCGGCGGCGCGGCATCGCAGTAGACCGCTACGCCGCCGCCGCGATGATTGCCGGGGGCGCCCTAGCCGGGCTGGCCGGAATGGTGGAAGTGGCCGGGATTCACCACGACCTGCGCCCCGGAATATCCGCCAACTTGGGTTACCTAGGGCTGCTGGCAAGCTGGCTGGCCGGGCATAACCTGCTGGTAATCATTCCCGCCTGCTTCCTGATGGCCGTCTTTCTGGTGACCGGCGATGTGTTGCAACTAACCGCCGGGCTGCCCTCGGCGGCCGGTATGGCCCTTATCGGGCTGGTGCTGTTCTTGGTGCTGGGGCTGCGGCGGCTGGAGCGGAGGCCGCTGTGAGCGTATTCTGGCTGGTAATCAGCGGCACCTTGACCGGCGCGGTAGGCCCCGGCATTTCGGTGCTGTACGCAGTCTATGGCGAGCTTATCACCGAGCGGGCGGGCCGCATCAACCTAGGTATGGAAGGATGCCTGTTGGTGGGGGCCTGCTTCGGCTTCATCGCCACCGCGGAAACCGGCTCGGCCGGCCTGGGCGTGCTGGCCGCCCTGACCGCCGGGGGACTGCTGGCCGCCATCCACGCCTGCCTAGTCATCAACCGCGACACCAGCCAAATAGCCGCCGGCCTGGCCTTGACCCTGTTCGCCGGGGGCGTAACCGCCTACGCCGGCCGCGACTACGTGGACAGCATCATCACCGGCCTAAACCCCATCGCCATCCCCGGCCTAGCCGCCATCCCGGTTCTGGGCGAAGCCCTGTTCCGGCAGGATATACTGGCCTATGTGTCCTACGCCCTCGGCCCGATCCTATGGTTCACCCTGCAATACACTCGCTGGGGACTCAGCCTGCGGGCCGTCGGAGAGAGCGCGGCGGTGGCATTCGCCGCCGGACGCAACCCGGCGCTGCTACAATGGACGGCCATAGTATTGGGCGGAGCCTTGGCCGGCATCGGCGGGGCGCAGTTGTCGGTAGGGCTGACCCACACCTGGTCAGAGGGTATGACCGCCGGGCGCGGGTTCATCGCCGTCGCCCTAGTCATTTTCGGGCTATGGTCGCCCTTGCGCGGAATGCTCGGCGCCCTGCTGTTCGGCGGAGCGGTGGGCCTGCAACTACAGCTCCAGGCCCTAGGCGCCCCGGTATCCCCCTTCCTGCTGGATATGCTCCCCTACCTGCTAACCCTAGCCGTCCTGGCCGTCTGGACCGGCGCCGCCAGCCGCGCAATGCCCGAGGGCCTGAAAGGGATTCTGCGCACCGGCTGAACCGCCCTTAGCATAATTGCCGCCCTTTGTCATTCTGAGCAAAGCGAAGAATCTCTGCTTGGGCGGTGAGACCCTTCGCTTCGCTCAGGGTGACAAAGGGTAATCCTGCAAATCCTCAACCCCCGAAAACCCTGATTCAGACAAAGAATCAAAAACCCCAAAGCGCCGCCCACCCGTTGCAATCACAACCGCGCTATTGTAATTTATATCCCGAATCCGGCGCCCCACCGGCGCCTCATCAAGGAATAATGGTGATTATCTACAACTGCGTCATCCAGGAAGGGGTCATACCTGCCGAACAGCGCGAGATACTGAACGCCAGGCTGGTTCAGATCGGCGCCAGCGTGCTGGGCGAAGCCCCCGACGACATTACCGTAAACTACGAGGTAATCCCCCGCGGTTACGGTTTCCGCGGCGGCGAACCTTCAACCAGCTCAATGGTGAGGAGCGTCATACCCGCCGGTTTCCCCCAAGAAACGCGGGTTGAGTTTATGCAACAGGTTCAAGATATGTGGATTGAAGTCACCGGCCAGACCACCGATGATTTGGTGGTGGGCGCCGCCGACTTCGGCTACAGCCCCCATTAAGCCCCGGCCAACAATCCGGCCCACACAATCCGGCCCACAAAGGAGAGCGGATATGCCTATCTACCGGCTTAAGGTTCCCCAAGATTCGGTTTCCCCGGAACAGCGGGCGGAAATCGCCGCCTCTTTCACCGACATTCACTGCGGTTCGACCAACGCGCCCCGCCACTTCGTCCACGTCTTCTTTGACGAACAGCCCGATGGCGAATCCCAATACCCCGCCCGCTACTACCTAGACGCCATCAACCGCGCCGGGCGCCCCCAAGAAGTCAAAGACAAGCTGCTCAACGACCTGCTGGACTCCTTCGCGGCCCATTCCGGCATAGCCCGCAGCCATATTGCTGGGCGCATCGGCGAGACCCCCGCCTCGTGGGCTATGGAGGGCGGCGCGGTGCTGCCCGAACCCGGCCAGGAAGGCGCCGAGTGGTACGCCCACGCCGTCGCCGATTAGTTTTCCGCCGGTTCAGTTAGCTGCCGGTTTAGCCAGATGGAGTACGTGCGCCTTGCCGTCAAGACTGTTACGCCAACTCCGCGTCCCAATTCTCGCAGTCTTGACGGCATCGCTGGCCGTCCTGGCCCTGGTGCTGTCGGCTTGCGGCGGAGAATCGCCCACGGCCACCCCCGCCGTAGACCCGCCGCCAACGCCCCCGCCCCAAGTGGCGCCCGCGCCCCTAGCCTCGCCCACCGCGGAGCAGTTGGGCGGCGGTTCGCCCCAAAGGTTCCTTCAAGTCTTTGAGCAAGGGCGGGCCGCCAGCGCCTTTCGCCCCACCGCCGAGTTCGCCGCCGCCGCCCGCCCCTTGCCCGATGGCGAAAAGCTGAAAGTCGGCATCATCTTCTCCGGCTCCCAGCGCGACTTGGGCTGGAACCAGGCCGCCGCCGCCGGGGCCGACTATGTGGAGCAAACCCTCCCCGGAGTCGAAATCATCCGCGCCGAAAACATCCCCGAAACCGCCGAAGTGCAGGAAGTGGCGGAGCAGATGATCCGGGACGGCGCAACCATCGTAATCCCCACCAGCTTTGGCTACTCCGGCCCCATCAAAGCCATCATCGGCAAGCACCCGGAAGTGATGTTCCTGCACTTGGGCGACCTAGAAATCTTCGAGAACTACGGGTCGTTCTTCGCCAACATCTGGCAACTGGAATACGCCGCCGGACGCGCCGCAGGCACGGCCACCGAAACCGGCAAGCTGGGATTCATCGCCGCTTTCCCCATTCCCTCCTCCCTGCTGAACATCAACGCCTTTCACTTGGGGGCGCAGTCGGTCAACCCGGATGTCGAAACCACCGTCATTATGACCAACGCCTGGTGCGACCCCGGCAAGCAGGTCACCGCAGTAAAAACTATGACCGATGCCGGGGTGGACGTCCTGACGCTACAACAGGATTGCACCAAGACCGTCATAGAAGCGGCGGAACGGGCCGGAGTGTGGGTCACCGGCTTTCACTACGACGCCAGCGCCGCCGCCCCGCAGCAATGGATTACCGGCGCGACCTGGAACTGGGGGCCGGTAATGGCCCAAGTGATTCACGATATACGCAGCGGCGTCTACCAAACATCGGCGAAATTCGCCGGAATAGAAGCGGGCTGGGCCAAACTGGCCCCCTTCGGCAGCCAAGTCCCCGAGAACATCCGCCAACTGGTGCTGGACACGGTTCAGGGCCTCCGCGATGGCCGAATCTCCCCCTTCACCGGCCCGATCTACGACCAGAACAACGAGCTCCGCATCCCCCCCGGCGAAGTCCCCACCGAAGCCTACCTGCAAGGCATAGACTGGCTGGCCCAAGGAATCATAGGCCGCACCAACTGAATCCCAACCACAGAGGCCACAGAGGATTTTTAGGTTTTACCTAACGCCTCTGTGGCCTCTGTGCGCTCTGTGGTTAATTCCCCCTACGCAGTTTCAATCCGGCTGGCAACCTCCAGGCCCAGCTCCTCCACCGCCATCTCCCGCATACGGAACTTCTGGATTTTGCCGGTCACCGTCATAGGAAATTCGGTGGCGAGCTTGACGTACCGGGGAACCTTGAAATGGGCAATCCTGCCCCGGCAGAAATCGCGGATTTCCTCGGCGTCGGCGGACTCGCCCGGCTTCAGCACCACCCACGCCATCACTTCCTCGCCAAAGCGCTCGTCGGGAACGCCAATCACCTGCACATCGGAAACCTTGGGGTTGGTGTAGAGAAACTCCTCGACTTCCCTCGGGTAGACGTTTTCCCCGCCGCGGATAATCATATCCTTCAGGCGGCCCGTAATCTTGTAATAGCCGTCTGCGTCCACCGTCGCCAAATCGCCGGTGTGCAGCCAGCCGTCGGCGTCTATGGCGGCGGCGGTCGCGTCGGGCATATTGTAGTAGCCGCGCATCACCATATTGCTGCGGGTGTGCAGCTCGCCCTGAACCCCCGGCCCCACTTCCTGCCCCGTTTCCGGGTCTACCAGCCGCGCCTCTACCCCCGGCAGTGCCTTGCCCACCGTGGCAACCCGCCGCTCGATGCTGTCGGTGGTCAGCGTCTGGGTGATTACCGGCGACGCCTCAGTCTGACCGTAGGCAATGGTAATGCGGTCGGTGCCCATCTGTTCGATAACCTGCCGCATAACCTCAATGGGGCAAGGCGAACCCGCCATTATCCCCGTCCGCAGCGACGAAACATCAAAACCGCCAAAATCAGGATGGCCCAACTGCGCGATAAACATAGTCGGCACCCCGTACAACGCGGTGCATCGCTCCCGTTCCACGGCCTGCAAGGTTTTCAGCGGGTCGAAGTGTTCCGACGGAATGACTATCGCCGCCCCGTGAGTCACGCAGCCCAAGTTGCCCATCACGCAACCGAAACAGTGGTAGAACGGCACCGGAACGCACAGCCGGTCGCTTTCCGTAAGCTCGATGCAGTCGCCCACATACAGGCCGTTGGCGACCAAGTTATGATGAGTAAGCATCGCTCCCTTGGGGTTGCCCGTGGTGCCGGAAGTGTATTGGATATTCACCGGGTCATCCGGGCGGCATTCGGCCTGCCGCGCCGCCAGTCGCGCCGGGGAAACCTCGGAATGCCGCGCCACCATATCGCCCCAAGACAGCATCCCGGCGGGAACGCCGCCATCCCCGCCGCCCTGCCCTGAACCTGCCGAAGGGGGCGGAATGTAAATAATATGACGCAGATACGGAAATCGCGGACTGCGCAGTTCGCCGGGCCGGGAATCCTTAAGCTCCGGCGCCACCTCGTTAAGCATCGCCACATAGTCGGAGTTGCGAAACTTGCCAATCAGAATCAGCGCGTTGGCTTCCGACTGCTCCAGCACATAGGCCAGCTCGTGAGTCCGGTAGGCCGGGTTGACATTCACCAGCACCGCGCCGATTTTGGCGGTGGCGAACTGAGTAAGCACCCATTCGCTATAGTTGGTGGCCCAGATACCCACGTGCTGCCCCTTCTCAATGCCCAGGGCCATCAGCCCCCGCGCCACGCCCTCCACCGCGTCACGAAACTCGGCGTAGGTATACCGGGCCCCGGTTTCGGCGTGAACCAGCGCATCACACCCCGCAAACCGCGCCGCCTGCCTATCCAGCATATCCCCGATAGTGCTGTGGGGGTCAATGGAACCGGCCATCATCCGCCTCCTGCGCCTATTCTTCCCGTTCCATCAGGACTTTTTGGTTTTCTAGCGGTATTTCGCTACGAATATCGTCCGGCAAGGCATCGTAGACATCCAGCAATCTGTCCACCAAATCGAAAGGCCCCCACAGCCTGATTTGGAAAAAGGAGCGTTCATTTTCATTTCGGACGGCCCGGGTAAAATCTCCCAAACTTACCAGCAATCCGTGATCTGCGCCGTAGCTGCCGATGTTGCCTTGCAGCCGGTTGTAGTCCGATATATCAACCGGGTTGCGCCCGGATTTCACTTGCACGCACAACCGCGGATGTCCAAATCCCATATCGCCCTGCCCAGCCACGACGTCGATACCGCCGTCCGGCCCCTGCCGCGTTTCTATCGTGTGGTAGCCCGACGCCCGCAGAATGCTGGCAACTAAACGCTCCAACCGGGTGCCGGAAAACCGCTGGCGGATTCTCTCCAAGATTCTGTCGGTGATTAGTTCATCTATGTCAACCCGGAGCGGCTCATCATCGCCGGTTTCCGCTGGCGGGGCAACTTTAGGTGAATCCAATGGATCGTCAATTGGGGGGTGCCATAAATTGCCGGTAATTTTTTCCAAGCGAGATTCGGCGTCCGTTGCCCTCCTGACGCGATAGACAGTGCTATCCGCGGTAAAGGAACTTTGGAAATCCAAATCGAAATCCGCTAAGGGGATTTCTCGGGCTATCCAATTCACCGGGCGAATGTGCGGTGCTTCCAGCGATGGCCGGAATTCGTAATCGCCAGATACCCGACCCACAGCTACAACCCTAGGATCAAGGAGTTTTCGAGGCAGCACAACCATATCGCCATTGGGTATTTCGCGAGCAAAACGCCATAGTTGGTCCGCGTCGCTCCTTTTCGCCGTGTGTTTCCGCAGATCCTCGCGCGTGTCGAAATCTCCGATGCTTGTCGCTACGTCAAAATCTATGGCGACTACGCCCTCGGACATAAAAATTTCCTCAAACTCCCCCCGTTTCCCGCCCCGGACAACCCAGACAGGCATATTCTCCCCCCCTGATTTCCCGCAAAACCGCCCGCAGGTATGATTGCCTTGATTATACTGTACCGGCGCAACCAGGCAACCGCCCCCGAACCCGCCCCGGCGGGTGTAAAATGGCGGCGGAAACCGGGGCGCGGCTATGCTATGACGCACCCCCCAAATCTGGGCGTTGAGATTGCGATGAAACCGACAACCTACGATGTCAACCCGGAAATGGCCGAGCGGCAAGGCGGCCGCATCCGCATCGGCGTCGAATCCGTCCGCCGTAGCTTCCGCACCGGAATTGCGGCCCAGCCCTTGGAATACAACACATTCACCGAAGCCGACGCCTACAACGTCCAATACAAATTCCTGCGGGAATTACAGCCCCCCGAAACCATAACCGGCCACAAAGTCGCCCTCACCACCAAAGCCGCCCGCGAGCACCTCGGCGTTCACGAACCCTGCTACGGCCACATCCTCAGCAGTTGCGTCTACGCCAACGACGCCGACGTTCCCATCGCCAGCCTAGCCGCGCCCCACATCGAGGCCGAAACCGCCTTCGTGCTGGGCCACAACCTGCGCGGCCCCGGCGTTACCCCGGTGGACGTTATGCGGGCCACCCTAGGCATCCTGCCCGCCCTAGAGCTGGTGGACTTGAAGGTTCAGGGCGACGGCATCCAGGCCACCGACGTCATTATCCACAACGCCCTCCACGGCGGGCTGGTAGACGGTTCCCGGCTGATTGCCCTAGACTCGCTGGATTTGCAATATGAAGGCGTCACCGTAGAATACAATGGCGAACTCCACGGCACCGGCACCGGCTTTGAGGTAATGGGCAACCCCATCAACCCCATAGTCTGGCTGGCAAACAAACTGGCCGAATATGACGATTATCTCCGCGCCGGCGAAACCATCATATCCGGCTCAATGGTCACCCCGGTGGAAATCAAACCCGGCGACTACGTAAAAGCCACCTACTCCCGTATGGGCAGCGTAGGGGCGCGTTTCGTCGCCTAGCATCAGTCGCAACACCATACCCATCAGCAACGGGCGCAACACCCCGCCCGTCATTCCCGCGAAAGCGGGAATCCACCGGCAAGCCCCGGGAATTTCCAAAGCGAGGGGAAAATTATGAGCTGGAATTTTGACCTAGTGGCCGGCCCCTACGGGGGAACCACCGAAGGCCCGGTATGGGACGGACAAGCCCTGTTGTTCACCGACATTCCCAACAGCCGGATAATGCGCTACGACCCCCAAACCGGCGAGTGCGCCGAGCTCCGCACCGGAACCAATGGCACAAACGGACTCAACTTCGACGCCAACGGCAACCTCTACGGCTGCTCCGGCGGCGGACGCCGCATCCTGCGTTTCGACCCCGACGGCTCCACCACCGAGCTGCCCAATCTGCTCGACGGCAAGGCCCACAACCGCCCCAACGACCTAGCGATAGACCGCAAGGGGCGCATCTGGTTCACCGACCCGGCCAGCCAGATTCCCCCCGAGGAACGCGAGCTTGACCACGCATCGGTGCTGCGCCTCGACCCCGGCCCGGACGCCGACGGCTGGTGGACGCTGCGGCGGATGACCTTCGACACCTGGGCCCCCAACGGGGTTCTGCTGTCCCAAGACGAGCGCACGCTCTACGTGGTGCAAAGCGACTACGAAGGCACCCGCGACCTGCGGGCTTACCCGCTCCAGTCCGACGACTCCCTAGGCCAGCCTATCGTCCTGCACACTTTCGGGCGCGACTTTCGCGGCGTCCACCGGGGGCTGGACGGGATGTGCCTAGACGTAGACGGCAACATCATCGCCGCCGGCGGCTGGCGGCAGGCCGGGCCGGGGCCGCTGATTCACGTTTTCGCCCCCTCGGGCCGGATTCTGGAAACCCACCCGGTGCCGGCCGACTGGCCCACCAACTGCGCTTTCGGTGGCCGCGCCCTAGACACCCTCTACGTCACCACCCGCGGCGGCCACTTGTTCCGCGTCAACAACACCGGCCGCCGGGGCTGGATTCTATACCCCCCATAGCCTCACCTTCGCCCCCGGGAACGGCCGCGGGAGCAATTCCCTTACAGCCGCAAACAACCGGAAAATAATCGCCAGCAAACCATACCCAACAAACCACACGAGGAGCTGCAATGACAACCGAACAGGCCAACATTGTTCTCCCCCCCGCCGGTTCGTCCGGCGGCGAGTTCGACGTTATCGGCACCCGCCCTATCCGCCACGACGGGCCGGACAAAGTGACCGGCCGCGCCCGCTACGCCGCCGACATTCACCCCCCTGGGCTGCTGGTGGGCAAGATACTGCGCAGCCCCCACGCCCACGCCGTCATCCGCGGCATAGACGCCACCCGAGCCCTCGCCATCCCCGGCGTCAAGGCCGTCGTAACCGCCGCCGACCTGCCCGAAGTTTCCGCCGAAATAGCCGACCAAGAAGAGGGTATGACGGTCAACTATGGCTTTTACAGCCGCAACGTGATGGCCCGCGAAAAGGCCCTCTACTGCGGCCACGCCGTCGCCGCCGTCGCCGCCACTTCCGCCGCCGCCGCCGAACAAGCCCTGGCCGCCCTGGATGTTGACTACGAAATCCTGCCCCCGGTGCTCAACGCCGCCGACGCTATGCGCGACGACGCCCCCCTGCTCCACGACCGCCTAGTCACCCTCGCCAACCCCAATATGCGCCAGGGCGGATGGGGCCCCGCTTCCGGCGGAGAACTGAACCTAGGCAGCAACATCTCCAACCGCTTCGAGTTTCGCTTGGGCGACCCGGAAGCCGGATTCGCCGAGGCGGATGTAATCGTTGAACGGGAGTTCCACACCCGCCCGGTGCATCAAGGCTACATCGAACCCCACTCGGCTACGGCGCAGTGGAGCAGCGACGGAACCGTCACCATCTGGGCCAGCAGCCAGGGCCATTTCGCCCTGCGCGACCACACCGCCGCCATCCTGGGCGTCAGCGTTTCCCGCCTCAAAATCATACCTATGGAAATCGGCGGCGGGTTCGGGGGCAAGGGGCAGGGCGGCTGCTACCTTGAGCCGGTAGTGGCGGCCCTCTCCCGCAAGTCCGGCCAGCCGGTAAAAATCGCTATGACCCGGGGCGAAGTGTTTGAGGGCACCGGCCCCACATCGGCCAGCCACATCCGGGTCAAGCTGGGCGCCACCAGCGACGGACGCCTCACCGCCGCCGACTGCACCCTGATTTACGAAGCCGGCGCTTTCCCCGGTTCGCCCGTGCCGTCGGGCTGCCGCACTATGCTCGCCCCCTACGAAGTCCCCAACAGCTACATCGAAGGCATAGACGTGCTGGTCAACACCCAGAAAGCGGCGGCCTACCGCGCCCCCGGCTCGCCCACCGCCGCCTTTGCCGCCGAATCCGTCATTGACGAAATCTGCCAGCGCCTAGACCTCGACCCGGTGGAGTTCCGCCTGCGCAACGCCGCCAAGGAAGGCACACGCCAGCCCACCGGCCCTGTCTTTCGCCGGATCGGTTTCGTAGAAACGCTCCAAGCGGCGCAGGAGCATCCCCACTTGGCCCAGCCGCTCACCGGCCCCAACCGGGGCCGGGGCATCGCCGCCGGCGCATGGTTCAACAGCTCCGGCCCGGCCAGCGCCGTCGCCAGCGTCAACCCCGACGGCACTATCAGCCTAGTCGAGGGTTCCCCGGACATCGGCGGTTCCCGCGCCGCTATGGCCATGCAGGTCGCCGAAGTGCTGGGCATCCCGGTGGAAACGGTCAAGCCCTCGGTGGTGGACACCGACTCCATCGGCTACAGTTCCGGGGCCGGCGGCAGCGGCGTCACCTTCAAGATGGGCACCGCCTGCCACGACGCCGCCCAAGACATCAAACGCCAGATGATTGAGCGGGCCGCCCGTATCTGGGAAGTTTCCCCGGATGATGTAGACTACAACAAAGGCATCCTGTCCCACCGCCAAGACCCGGAGTTGAGCGTCAGCTTCCAGGCCCTCGCCCCACGGCTCAACGGCACCGGCGGCCCTATCGTAGGGCGGGCCGCTGTCAACCCCGGCGGCGTCGGCAACGCTTTCGGCCTGCACATCGTAGACGTCGAGGTTGACCCCGACACCGGCAAGGTCACCGTCCTGCGCTACACCGCCCTCCAGGACGCCGGCCGCGCCATCCATCCCAGCTACGTCGAAGGGCAGATTCAAGGCGCCGCAGTGCAGGGCATCGGCTGGGCCCTCAACGAGGAATACTTCGTCAACGACCAGGGCCGGATGCTCAACTCCAGTTTCCTAGACTACCGGATGCCCACCAGCCTAGACCTGCCGATGATTGACACCGTTGTGGTGGAAGTCCCCAACCCCGGCCACCCCTTCGGCGTCCGCGGCACCGGCGAAGTGCCCCTAGTGCCGCCCCTAGCCGCCATAGCCAACGCCATCAGCCGCGCCACCAACACCCGCCTAACCGACCTCCCAATGACCCCCGGCCGCGTCCTGGAAGCCATCGGCTACTAACCAACGTCTGTCATCAGGATGGCAAGCCGTCTGTCATTCCAAGCAACCAGCCTGTCATTCTGAGCAAAGCGAAGAATCCCGCCCCTGGCCGCCAGACCCGTCGCCTTGCTCAGGATGGCAAGCAGTCCGTCATTCCGGCCTTTCGTCATTCCAAACAAGCCGTCTGTCATTCCAAGCAACCAACCTGTCATTCTGAGCAAAGCGAAGAATCCCGCCCCTGGCCGCCAGACCCGTCGCGTAGCTCAGAATGACCGGCAGCACCCTACGGCGTCCGCTGGAACGGATCAGTCAGCTCCAGCTCCTCGCCGATTTCCCGCAGCGCCGGCAGCACTTCCTGCCCCATCAGCTCCAGACAGCGCATAGTGTCCTCGTGGCTGATAGTCCCGTCGTTAGTCCAAATGGACAGTATGCCCGGCCGCATCACCGACAGCACTTCCCGCAGTTGGCTGATGACCGTTTCCGGGCTGCCGATAATCCAGCGCTTGGAATCAAGAATCTGGTCATAGGCCGCCGTGTCCAGCCCGCCGACGCGGAAAGGATCGGAGCGGATCTGCTCCCGGATACGCAGATAGCGCGGATCCTGGCTGGCGCTGGCGTAGCCCACCGGCGACTGGTAATCCCGGGGCAGCGGGATGCGACCCACGCCGATGTTCCCCACCATATAGCCCTTGCCAACCTCCCGCGCCTTTTCGTCGGTATCCTGCACGTGGATTCGCACCAAGTACCCCAGATGCTCCGGCCCCGGTTCGTACCCGACTTGCCGGGCGTTTTCGGCGTAGATTTCCTTCATATCCTGCGTGGACTGCACATCGGTTTCCAAGAAAATGTATGGGTAGCGATGCTCGGCGCACCATACCAGCGTTTCCGGGCTGCCCGTGCCGGGAATCCACACCGGCGGATGGGGCTTCTGCAACGGCACCTGAAAAGGATTGACCACCCGGAACTGGTAATGCTTTTCCTCCCACCGGAAAGGGCCGGGGGTTGTCCAAGTCTTGATTACCAAATCGTGGGCTTCCTCGAAACGCTCGCGGTTGAACAGCGGGTTGGTGTTGGTTGCCAGGCTTTCCACCCCCGTCCCGCGCACAAAACCCGAAACCAGCCGCCCGCCGGAAATCATATCAATCTCCGCCAATTCCTCGGCCAGCCGTATCGGGTTGTCGAATACCGGCAGCGGATTGCCCAGCAGCACGATTTTGGGCTTCTTGGTAGTCCGGGCCAGAATCGCCGCCTCCAGATTCATAGTCGCGCCGAGGCAGGTAGGGGTGTTGTGATGCTCATTGAGCATCAGCCCGTCGAACCCCACCTCCTCCGAGTATTCGTACTCGTCCAGATACATATTATAGAGCCGCGAACCGATTTGCGGGTCGAAGTTGGCGTTGGAGAAAGTCAGGCGCACCGCATTGTTGGGGCTGTTGCGCACGTCCTCCTCCGTATAGTCCACGTATGCCCGCTCGGTAAACCGCATCAAAAACATCTGCTGCCTCCCCGGTTGCCGTCTTTGAGAACTGCCGCTTTTGAGAACTTCCGCCTTTGAGAATTGCTGTCTTTGAGAATTGCCGTCTTTGAGAATCGGAAACGTCAGAACGCCCGGGGCGGGAACACCCGGCGGTAGACGCCGGGCGAGCCGGGGGCGTGGCCGTAGCTGCCGCCGATGTACTGGTTCATCGTATCCTGACCGCGCTGCCGTTCCCAAGCCAGCGTCTCAGGCACCTTTTCATGCTCGAACTCGTACATCGTCAGATACTTGGGGCCGCCCTCTACCGCGTGATACCGGCGGACGTGCAGACAGCCCGGGATCTGCAAATTCCCCGGCGTCCGAACATTGTCGTAATAATCGTTGTACTTGGCCTCCAGACTTTTCGGCACATCCATACGCCCGATTTGCAACGCCGGGGCCATCCCGCGCCCCAGAGTATCGGGCGCGTCGCCGCCCTCCGGGTAGATTTGCGTATAGACGTTTCGCACCATACCGCGCCCCACCACATTGGGCGACATCCGCTGCGTCCACGCCGTAGGATTGCTGCTCTGACGCCGGTATTCGCTGGACTGCAACGCCTCCGCCGACTCCAGTTCGTACACCGCCAGATACCGCGGCCCGCCCTTCAGCGCCTCATACCGCGCCCCGTCCAAAAAACCGGGAGCGCTCAACCGCTCCGGCAGATGCTCCTCGTTATACCAGCGGTTGAACTCCGCGTCATGCTCAATGTCCACATCGGTAAACACCACCAGCAAAGCCGCGCCTTTCCTATGCACCATACCGCCTCCAAAATTCCCGCGTCCCCCCCAATCCCCTCCCCCTCCGGGAAAGGGCTAGGGCGAGGGCGCACCCCATACAAAAATCCCGCGTCCCCCCAAAATCCCCTCCCCCTCCGGGGGAGGGTTAGGGTGGGGGCGTACCCCATTTGCCGGGAAAGTACCCCTAGTTGTCGGTAGCCTCCAGAGCCAAGTAAGCGTACCGCAGAAAAACCCCGCCGCGCGGCTCAGCCAGCGGCCCGTTGGCAACCAGGCAGGCGATAGCATAGGTCGCGCCCGGCTCGGCGGCCGCGGCCAGTTCAATGCGCTGCGGATTATTAAGGCCAACAATAGCCCCCGCGGTACGGTCCAACTCGCCGTTCACCCACACCTCGCCGTAATTGTCGGCGTTGGTCTCGAACCACAGCCGCGCCCCCTCTACCGCCATCCCGTTGACCGTTTCCGGCAGCTCCACCGCGATGCGATACCAAGCGAAAGTGAAACCCGCCGACAAACTTTGCCGGATATTGCCGCACACCTCCCAGCCCGAATCGTCATAATCGGCCAGCCGGGCCGCGCTGGCCGCCAGCCGCGCCGTCAGCCCCTCGTTCTCCTCGCCCGGCACCAGCCCCGGCGCCACCCGCCACTCCCCCTTAACCTGCGCCCGGTCGGAAGCATCGTTCAAGTCCAGTGCCACTCTCGGCATAGCGCACCTCCCAAAAATCGAATACCCGCCGATTATAGCCGCCCCGCACTATACTTGATACCGCGAAACGCCCCACCCTGACCTTTCCCGGCAATCGTCTGAATCAGGATTCTCAGGATTAAAGGATTCGCCGGATAGGGGAAATCCTGAGAATCCTGATTCAGACAAATAATCCGTGGATAGAAAAATCCTGAAAATCCTCGAATCCTGAGAATCCTGATTCAGACAAATAATCGAAAGACATCATCCCCCGGAAGAACAAATAACCATCCATTCTTGCCCACACAAGCCCCTTTATGTCTATAATCCCCCCAACCACCCAACTAGCTGAATCAGGAGTCAACCGATGGACGTTTACCAGTGCATCAGGTCGCGGCTCACGGTGCGGAGCTTCCGGCCCGATCCCGTGCCGGAGAGCGTGATTCGGCGGATGCTTCAGGCGGCCCGCTGGTCGCCCAGCGCCCGCAACCGCCAGCCGTGGCACTTCATCGTCATCCAAAACCGCGACACCCTCGATAAAATAGGGGCCATCGCCTCCTCCGGCGGCTTTATCGGCGACGCCCCCCTAGCCGTGGCCGTAGTTATGGATCGCGCCGGCCGCCCCGAATTCGACGCCGGCCGCTCCCTGCAACAGATGGAGTTGACCGCCTGGTCGCTGGGCGTCGGCGGCTGCGTCGCCGGAGTCCGCGGCGATGAAAACGCCCAAGTCAAGGAACTGCTGAACATCCCGGAGGACAAGGAGCTGGTCACGGTTATGGCCTTCGGCTACCCCACAGCCCAAGCCGCCGCCGGAACCAAACAGCGCAAGCCCCTGCCGGAAATCGCCCACCGCGAACGTTTCGGCCAGAGCTACTAGCCTCGCCATTCCCCGGAAAACCGGAAATCCCAACTCAAACAAGGGCCAACTCAAACAAGGAGTTGAACAATGCGACTGGAAAATAAGGTTGCCATCATCACCGGCGCCGCCGCCGGAGTCGAAGGCCAATTGATGGGCTTCGGCGGCGCGGCAGCCCGAATGTTCGCCCGCGAGGGCGCCAAAGTAGTCCTAACCGACATCAAAGAGGAAATGGGCGAAACCGCCGCCGCCCAAATCCGGGAAAACGGCGGCGACGCCCTGTTTATGCCCCAAGACGTCACCAGCGAAGCGCGGTGGCTGGAAGTCATCCGCGAAACCGTGGCCCGCTACGGCAAGCTCGACGTGCTGGTCAACAACGCCGGCACCGGCGCCCGCTACACCGTCGAGGAAACCACCGTCGCCGCTTGGGACGCCCAAATGGACGTCCACGCCAAAGGCGTTTTCCTCGGCACCAAGCACGCCATCCCCGAAATGCGCAACGCCGGCGGCGGCTCCATCATCAACGTATCCTCCATCTACGGCCTAGTCGGCAGCCCCACCTCCACCGCCTACCACGCCGCCAAGGGCGCCATCCGCCTGTTCACCAAATCCGCCGCAGTGCAGTACGCCGGAGAGAAAATCCGGGTCAACTCAGTGCATCCCGGCTACTGCTGGACGCCCCTCACCGACCCCGGCTATTCCCACGAGGAAGGCCGCCGCGACTGGTCCCTGGAACGCATCCCCTTGGGCCGATTGGGCAACGCCGACGACATCGCCCACGGCATTGTCTACTTGGCCTCCGACGAATCATCCTTCGTCACCGGCGCCGAGCTGGTCATAGACGGCGGCACCACCGCGCAGTAGCGCAAACCGGCAACAAAACCGCGCCCCATCGCCCAGCCGCCAGACCGGGAACCGCGAAGCCCCGGCCCGGCGGCGGAGAATGACCTATGACTGCCACCCCAACCCCTCCGGGCCGCCCGCAAGAACCCTGGCCGATGCTACGGGCCCAGCCCCGAACATTTTTCAACGCGCCCCTGTGCGCCGACCTTGACCGGCTAGAAGCCGACATCGCCTTTATCGGCGTCCCTTTCGACCAAGGAACCCTAGGCCGCCCCGGTGCCCGCTTCGGCCCCGACGCCCTGCGCGACGCCCCCCGCGCCTACTCCTACACCGACCCCTACGGACGCCAGGCCGCCGCCGAAGGGTTCTTTGACCTAGACGCCGGCGACGAACTGCTGCGCGGCGTTTCTATGGCCGACTGCGGCAACGTCACCATCGTGCCGTCGGAAGTGACCGGCAACTTCGACAAAATCACCCGCGCCGTAGCCAAAGCCGTCGAGCGCGGCGCCCTTCCGGCGGTAGTGGGCGGCGACCATGCCATCACCTTCCCGGTAGTGCGCGGCCTGTCGCAGTTCGCCCCCCTGAACATCGTCCACTTCGACGCCCATCTGGACTATACCCACGACGTCCAGGACGCCCTCTACACCCACGCCAGCCCCATCCGCCGCTGCCGGGAACTGCCCCACGTAGGGCATATCACCTCGGTAGGAATCCGCTCCGCCCGTCGCACGCCCTACGAGGAAGCGGTACGCGACGGCAGCCTGATAATCAGCGGACGCCGTTTCCGCCAAATCGGGCCGCAGGCAGTAGCCGATATGATCCCCGCCGCCGAAAACCTCTACATCACCTTCGACGTAGACGTCCTCGACCCCACCCTGGCCCCCGGCACCGGCACCCCCGAAACCGGCGGCCTGTTCTACCAAGAAACCCGCGACTGCCTAACCGCCCTGCTGAAAAAATCCAACCTAGTAGCCTTCGACCTAGTAGAAGTCGCGCCCCCCTACGACAACTCCCAACTAACCGTCCAAGTAGCCGCCCAACTAATGCAAGACATCCTAGCCGCCCGATTCCCCTCCCGGTAGCCGCCACCCCGAGGAACGGACGATTAAGGTGTGGGGAGTGGAATGAGAAAAATTGCGAAATTATTTCCGCCGTCTATCATTCCAAGCAAAGCCCCTGTCACTCTGAGCCAAACATCTGTCATTCTGAGCAAAGCCCCTGTCATTCTGAGCAAAGCGAAGAATCCCGCCTTGGGCTGCAAGACACTTCCCTTCGCTCAGGGCAACAAAGGGCAATTTCGCATTCGGGAAAAGTGGTGGAGGTGAGGGGGGTCGAACCCCTGGCCCCCTGCTTGCAAAGCAGGTGCTCTCCCACTGAGCTACACCCCCAGGCAACGCCGCGCCAAGACGCCGCATTACCATTCTAACCCCCGCGGAACCGGGCGGCAACAAACGAACCGGGCGGGCCGTAAAACCCGCCCGGTTCCCCAAGCCCTAGCCCGCCGCAACCCGCCGCTACCGGGTTTCGATGACCAGCGAGCCGGACGGGTAGCCGAACTGCTCCAGCACCCGCTCGGCCCGGCGGGTGATAATGTTGCCCGACCCTTGGCAGGAAGCGTAAATCCCCGTGTCCCCTATCTGCCGGGGCTGATTCACCACTTCCTCATTGGTCGAAAAGTAAGCGTTCTTCCGCCCGCCGATGTCCAGCACCCGCACAAAGTCGTCCGGGTGCCGCTCCCGCATCAGCGAGCAAACCGCCAGCAGCAGGTCGGGCCAGGAACGCACGCTGCGCGTTTCCGCCTCAAAGGTGAAAGACGCCGGCCTAGTGCGCCCGCCGCCCCCGCTCATCGGAACGTCGCTTTCCACCGCCGACGCCAGCAGCTCCGTGCGATTCTCAACCAGAACCCGCCGTATCAGCCGATTTTCCGGCCTGACCCCGGCCTTGCTCTCGGCGGCCGTCGCAACCAACTCCACCAGCCCCTCATCAATCCCTTTTACCACCTGCTGCCAGCCCGCTATGATCGAGCTCCGCATATCCTCGTCCCGGTTCTTGTCCCGCAGAGACCTTTCCGCCGACCTGACCGCTTGCCCGTTGCTCACCTTGTCTTTTGCCAAGTATTTATTCAGTTCCTCGGCGGCCGTTTCCGGGTCCTGCTGAATGTCAATTTCGGAGATGCGATTTTCCTGCTGTACGTTGTCCCCCGACGCCAGAAAGAGCAGCCATCGCGGGCCGTTGGTCAGTACGCCCAGCTCCACCCCTTCCCTTCCGCAATGACCCATCAGCCGACGCCGCAGCCTTTCACTATCCAAGTTTTCTTGCAGCGACTTCACTTCCACAAACACCTTGGGGGGCGCCGATGCCTGCGCCCGGGGAGAAGCAGCCGACTTCAGAGCGTAATCCACTCTTGAGGATCCAATCTGGTATTCCGGTTCGATTTCGGAAAGATTGAATGCGCTCCACCCGGCGGCGTCCAGAACCCGCATCACAACGGTCTGTTTCATCGCGCTTTCGTTGAGATCATTCAGTGAAGGGTTCCGGCTGATGTCGGAAACTGCCTGAAAAATCGCATCCCGGTAATTAGGTCTTACCATAACAACCCCTTCCTTTGGTTGAAAATTTAAGAACCGGACAAAGAGCGGCGCAAAACCGATTCTTTGTCCACGCCCCGGCCCGTACCCCCACCCGCTCCCCTAATAGTATTACAGCCCGGGCGCAACACAGTCCGGCATCCCGCCGCTGCGTCGAACATTATAATACATACAACCGGCGGCCCTGGCAATAGCAACTATAATCTGCCGGAAAATTGCAAATTTACTCCCCCCGTCCGTCACTCCCCCCGCCCATCACTCTAAGCAAGCCGCCCGTCACCCCGTCCGTCCATCTGTTATTCTGAGCAAACCCCTGTCATTCTAAGCAAGCCGCCCGTCACCCCGTCCGTCCATCTGTCATTCTAAGCAACCCCCTGTCATTCTGAGCAAAGCGAAGAATCCCGCCCCTAGCGGTGAGACCCTTCGCTTTGCTCAGGGTGACAAAGGGCCGCTCAGAGCGACAAAAGCCCAATTGACAAAAAGCAGGGCATCAAACGGAAACCTCCCAATCGTATCTAATCCGCCCCCAAAGCCCATCATCTCCCCAGCCGATGCCGCGGGTTGGGATGCCCCAGCACCGCCGGATTTACCAGATTATCCGGCATCCGCCCCTGCATCACGCTTACCACTTCCGCCGCCGCCCGCTGCTCCAGTTCCAGCGTTGATTCTTGGGAAAAGAAAGCCACGTGCGGCGTGATGATTATGTTATCCAGCGACAGCAGCGGATGCTCCCGCGGCGGCGTATTGTCAACCATCACGTCCAGCCCGGCCCCCGCAATCGCCCCTGTGCTTAGCGCGTCATACAGCGCGCCTTCGTCAATAAGCGGCCCCCTAGCCGCGTTAATCAAAAAGGCGTCCCCCTTCATCGCCGCCAGTTCCTCCCGCCCAATCAAATTGCGCGTGGCGTCGGTCAACGGCGTATGCAGGCTTACAAAGTCCGATTCCGCCAGCAGCGTCGGCAAGTCAACCAGCCGCCCGCCCGCAGCCTCCACCGTTTCCGCCGGAACTATAGGGTCTGCCGCCATTATGTTAAGCCCAAAAGCGCGGGCCTTCACCGCCACCGCTTGCCCGATCCGTCCGAACCCAACAATGCCCATAGTCTTGCCCCGCAGCCGCATCATTCGCATAGTCAGCGGCTGACTCCCCCAGCCCCGTTCCTTCACCGAGCGGTCAAACAGCCCGATTTTGCGGTTCCAAGAATGAAGCAGCGCCATAACGTGGTCGGAAACCTCGTCAACGCAATAGTCCGGCACATAAGTCACCGCAATCCCCAGCTCCGTCGCCGTGCCTACCGCGATATTATCCACTCCCACCCCGAACCGCCCGATGACGACACACTGCTCCGCCGCCCGAACCACATTCTCGGTCACCAGCGCAAAGCACGTCATAATGGCGTCAGCGTCCCGCGCCAGCTCTACCAGCGTCCCCTCCTCCCCGTCGGGAGCCACCACCACCGACGCCCCGCCCCCCTCCAGCACCGCCCGCTCCGGCTCCGTAGACGGCCAAACGTGATCCGTAATAAGAACTTTCCAGCTCATCGCGCCCTCCTCCAATCAGGAAAATGCGTAATTCTCGAAACGATTGCGAACCCCCCAATCACTCAATCAACAACCCCGGCGGCATAGGCTTGAACATACACCCCTCAACGAATATATCGAAAAAGTCCGGCGACGTCTCCAGCTCGATATGCTCCACCCGCCGCGCCAGCCCTTCGGCCCGCCGCCGCTGTTCCTGCGACAGCAACATAATCGTAGCCCCCTCCAGCGCGGCGTTGCCCACTTTGTCGACCCGCCCCGGCGGAAAGTTGGCGATAAACCCGATGCTTATGGCGTTGGCGACATTCAGATAGTTGGCGAACCCCCCGGCCAAATACAGCCGCGAAACCGCATCCGCCGCCACCCCGTAACGCCGCCCGTAGTGACGCAGCGCAATAAACTGCCCGCAATAATTAGCCGCCTTGGCCTGCGCCAGAGCGCTAATGTCCGCCCGCGACAAAACCATCGCCCCCGCACCGTCCCCGCCATCTGCGGGATGGTAGGCAAAAGGAAAATCCCGTGCGTTCCCCGCCAAGGCCCCCAATTCGTTCATCAGCCCCTGAACGCGCAACTCGGCCAGCAGATCCACCAGCCCCGAACCGCAGATGCCCTGCGCCGGCCCGCCGCCGATGGTAGACGCCTCGGCCCGCCCCTGCCGGATACGCACCGACTCCACCGCCCCATCGTACCCCGGCATACCGTAAGTCACCTCGCCGCCCTCGAAAGCCGGGCCGGCCGGACAAGAAGCCGCCACCATCCCCCAGCGGTTCCCGATGACCACCTCGGTGTTGGTGCCGATGTCCACCAGCATCACCGGCTCATCCTGCCCGTCCATCCCCACCGCCAGCAGGGCCGCCGCCACGTCCGCCCCCACATGACAGCCGATGACCGGCCCCCCGTAGACCTGCGCCCGCGGGAAAACCCGTAGCCCCATAGCCTGCGCGTTAGACTCCAGGGCGGTTCCGGCCCGCCGCCCCGCGGCGTACTCCAGCTCCGTAACCGACTTGTAGGGCTTGACCCCTACCGGCTGCACGTCAAGCCCAAAAATAATGTCCCGCATAGTAGTGTTGCCCACCAGCGTCACCGCGTAAATCTGCCGCCGGTGCGCCCCTGCCTGCCGGGTCATTTCGCCAATCTCAAAGTTAATCGCCGACAATATGGCGTGGCGCAGCTCCCCGTGAAACTCGCCGCCGTCGTAGGAAATGCGGTTCATAACGTCGCTGCCGCCGAACCGCTGCGGATTCTCGAAAGACGCCGTAGCCGCCACCGCGCCCGTTTCCAAATCAACCAGATTCAGCGCCACGGTGGTAGTGCCAATATCGGCGGCCAGCCCCAGAATCCGCCCCCGATAGGCGTCCGACGCCCTCTCGCCCACATACACCTCATCCCCCCGCCGGGTGGCGGGCGGGTCGGGTTCAACGGCCCGGCGCACCCCGTCGTTCCCGTCGATAAGGATGCGCGGCTGCCGCCGCAGCACCGCGAACTCCACCGCCGCCGCCGGATCGGTCACCGCCGCTTGGCAGGCCAGCCGGAAACCGCCGCGCAGAAAACCCTCGGCGGCCGTCTTCGGCCCCAGCCCGTCCATCCCGCCCCGCACCTCCACGATGCACTCCCGGCACTGCCCCGCCCGCCCGCACGACGTAGGCACCCGAACCCGCAGCGCGTCCGCGTAGTCAAACAAACTATTGCCCCGGGCGGCAACAACCTCCCGGCCATTAACATATACCGGCGACATAAAGCCATTCTACCAGACCGCAACCCCAAATCCCCTACCTGCCGTCCCCTCCGCAGCAATGGTACAGTATGCCGTCATCGAACTCCGCCACCGCCTCGAAGCCCAGGGACTCAATCTGCGGCAAAAGGCTCTCCCCTCCATAATTATCGTAGAAATAAGCGACGTATATCTCGTCGCCTCCAGCCAAGGCCGATTCTCTCAGATTATCCATATCCCGTTGATCTGGCAGCCCCTTGAAAGTAACCCGAAGGCGCAGCCACACATCCGGCTGGCGGTTGGTGTAATAGATTTTTCCAGCCGCCGGATGTGTTTCCAGATATTCCATCAGTTGAGAGTTGACCCATTTCTTGGCGGTATACCCCCTACCCTCGGTTATATGACGGTTTGTATACCATACGCTTGACGCCACCGGATAGGCCAGCCAAAGAAAAAGGCCGGTGAGCAAAATTAAGCCCACGATACTTGATTTTACCCCCCCCCCAGACAAATGTTCTTATTATCGGCCAGTTGCCGATGTGGCCCGCTATCTTTCCGGGGCCGCAGGCCAAAAGCAGCCGTTGCGCCACAACGGCGATGGCAAGCACCAGAGGCGAGTACACCGGAGCAAGGTATCTGCTGAAGTTGCCTGACCCTATTTCTACCGATAGCCCGGACGCAATAAGCAAAATAAAGTAAACGGCTGTGAAAACCCCAAAGGGCGCCAGCGGCCCCCAGTCAATTCCGCCCCCGGAACCCCGCCACCGCCGTATAAGAATGTATCCCCCGGCAACCGCCGACGAAAGCAGAAATATAGCCGCCAAGAGCGTAAACAAGTCCTGCGCTATGGATGGCAACTCCGATAGCGGCACAACCCACCCAGCCATGGTTTCCGCCGCGTGGCGCAGATTTTCCGGTATCGGAGTCACCGGCTCCCAACCCCCGGATGTAAGCCCGGTAAACCGCCCGGTTGCCAGATAATTGCGCAACAGCCACAAGCAGACCGGGATGACGGAAATGAGCGAATATGCGGCAATCCGCCCGCCCCTTTCCGTCAGCGACGCATTTCTCTGGAGCAGCAACAACAGCGCAACGGCGATTATTATGGTGCCGCCCATATAGCGGGTCAGACAGGCCAGCGCAGTAAAAACCGCCGCCCAAATCAGATCCGAGCGCCGGTTACGCTCCAAGAATTTGTCCGTCTGGATTAACGCCAGCAGCGTGAACAGCGCAAAGAGAGGTTCGCTCAACGCAAACGCCGCCACAACTGTCAGCGGGATTGACAACGCAACGGCCAGAGTCCCCCATAGCGTAAGCCAGCGGGATTCAAGCCGCTTCCTCAACCACAAGCCCGAAAAAAGAATCGTCAAACCAAACGCGGCGGCGTTCACAAAACCGGCTACGCTATGCGTGTCAACCCCCAAGAAAACAAAAGGCGCCATCAAAATTGGAAATAACGGCGGCCAACCAGTCAAAGGCGATCCGCCGAAATAATAAAATCCCTTTCCGGCGGCCAGACTTTCCGCCGTTGACATATACATTACCGAGTCCCAATTCACCCCGGCCCCGTAGTTAATTTCACGAAGCAGTATCAGCAGCCCGCCCACAACCGACAACCCTGCCACTGCCAGCAGAAGCCAATCTTTCCCCAATCGACCCCAGCGGTTCGGCATAGGCTTCTCAGCCCTCCCACGCCGAGCGGTAATCCAGCTCATCGCTGCCCACGCAGGAATACAGCTCCCCGGCCGGCACGCTGCGGTTCTGGTTCCGGCAGCCGAACTTGGCGGTGCAACGGTCTCGCGCATCCTTATACGGGCAGCGCCAAGCCGAAACCGCGTTCACCGTATCTGATATACCCCGAAAGATCTGCTCTAGACGCGCCACGCTGCGCCGGTAGCGTTCCGGGTCTACACTATTCGCCCCATCGGGCCGTAACTGCTTCGCCATCGCCTCACCCCGCCGCGGCCGGCTGCGCGATTCCGCGCAGGCCCACGAACTCTTTAGCCAAATCCACGCAGGCGATGGCGTCCTTGCCATAGCCGTCGGCCCCCATATCGTCGGCAAATTCCTGCGACAGCGGCGCCCCGCCCACCATAATGCGAACCTCGCCGCGCATCCCCGCCTCCTCAAAGGCTTCGATAGTGCGCCCCATATTCGGCATCGTAGTAGTGAGCAAGGCCGACATCCCCAGAATACCGGCGCCCTTGTCCGCCACTTCCTCAATAAACTCCTCGGGCTGCGTGTCCACCCCCAAGTCATGCACCACAAACCCGGCCCCCCGCAGCATCATAATGCACAAATTCTTGCCAATGTCATGCAAGTCGCCCTTGACCGTCCCCATAACCACCGTGCCGATAGGTTCGATGCCCGACGCCGACAAAATCGGCTCGATATGGGCCATCCCCGCCTTCATCGCCCGCGCCGCCACCAGCACCTCAGGAACAAAAATAATGTTGTCCCGAAACTTGATACCAACCACCGCCATCCCCGCAACAAGGCCGTCATCCATCACGGTATTGGCGTCAAACCCGGCGTCCAGCGCCTCCCGCGTCAAGCGGTCAACCTCCAAGTTCCGCCCCAGAATCAGACAGTAAGAAATTTCCTGCATCAACGGATCAGCCCCATCCCACAACCCCCGGATATGCCGCCGCTCGTCCAAATTCTCAACATAAGCCAGTTCCAATTCCAGCCCCTCATTAACCACAGCCATCACCAAACCTCAAATCCTCCGAATCAAGCCCCGTCCGCCACTCTAAGCAGAATGACAAATGTAGGGGCGCACAGCCGTGCGCCCTCACCCCGGCAATCAGGGTAGCAAAGCGGAATTTCGCAATTCTCTAAAACCCTGCCAATCCGCCAATCCCGTAAACCCCGATTCAGACATTAAATTCCGCCCACCCTTTGAGACCCCCCAATTCACACATTCAACTCCGCCCATTCCTTCACCGCTTGCGGAATCGCCATCAAATTCTCAATCTTGGTAGCCAGCGGCACCGCGCACTCCGGCGCAATCATCTGCACCCCGGCGTCCAGGCAGCGGTACACCTCCCGCCGCACTTCCTCCGGCCCGCGGGCGTAGAGCGTTTCCGGGTTGTTGATGTTCCCCACCAGCCCGATGCCCCCGTCCACCGCCGCCATAGCCTCGTATGGATCATTCTTGGAATCGAAATGAAACGACGCCATCCCGGTCTGCGCGATGTATGGCATCCGGTCAACAGTCTTCCCGCAGATATGCAATATAAGCGGCACCGGCAGCCGTTCCGCCATCTCCGCGTGAATCTCCTGCAAAAACCGCCGGTAATAATCGCCGCTAACCAAATCCCCGGTGGCGTGGTCGGGAAAAGTCAAAGCATCGGCCCCCGCGTCAATCTGCGCCTGCCCGAACAGCACCGAAAGCTCCTTCAGCTTATGCATCGCCCGCATAGTTTCCGACGGATTGTCCACCGTCCCCAGCAAAAAGGGTTCAACCCCAAACACGTGATAGCCCAGCGTCCACGGCCCCATAGTCTTGCCGATGATCGCAACCTCATCGCCGAACTCGGCCTTTAGCTGCCGGATGGCCCCGGTGATAGCCAGCATATCCCGATGCTCCAGAATCCCGCGCGGGATATGAACATCATCAGCCGACTTCCAGATAGGCCGGTACATTCGCACAGTAGGCCAGTTGTCCTTGTCCTCCCACTGCATTTCGCAGCCCAAAGCCGACGACTCCTGAATAATGCTGAAGTAGGGCATTATCGAGTCGAACCCCAACTCAGTGTACCCCGTAGCCGCCAGCCGCGCCGCCAATTCCGGCGACTGGCACGCTTGCGGAAAGGGCGCATCCACCAGATCCATCAACTCCACAGTAGCCACATTAGTAGGGTTGGCAACCGGAGCCCTATCAACCGGCAACCCCCTCAACGCCGCCATAGTCCGCTCCCGAGCCGTCATCCTCTCAACAAAAGCCACGTCCGCGCCTCCTTAGTCCGTCATTCTGTTATCTGTCATTCCGAGCGAATATCTGCCACTCTAAGAGAATATCTGCCATTCCGAGCAAATGCCTCACACTCTAAGCAAATGTCTGTCATTCCAAGCAAATGCCTGACACTCTAAGCAAATGCCTGTCATTCCAGTATCTGTCATTCCGAGCAACCTGTCTGTCATTCTGAGCAAAGCGAAGAATCCCGCCTTGGGCAGTGAGACCTTTTCCAATTGACAACTACAAATCATCAGGCCGCAGCCCGGTAGCCTTAGCAAGACGGGCTAACAGACTCGGCCCAATTTCGGCCCTGTCGTGAAAAGCAAAAACATAATCAGGCCAACCTTCTTTCGACAAAGTTCTATGCGAACCCGATTGTCTTTTCACCACCCAACCCGTCCGTAGCAACGCTCTTAAAACTTGCCGCGCCCGGGTGGCAGGCCACCTGTTCATTCGGCCCGAAACCATGCGCTAACCAGTCCCTCAGTGCTTTCGCCGTGTTCGATGCGCTCCGCCAGCACCCGCAGGGCAAGCGCCTGCGCTTTGGCGACAGCCTCTGCGGTAGTTTCGCCATATACCAGCACGCCCGGGATTGCCGGCGCCTCGGCAATCCAGCGACCGTCCGTTTCCTGCTCTATCTCTATGCGGATAATCCCCTCTGCTGTCCCCTTTTCCTCAGTCAATCCCCATTGGTATTCGATATGTTCGGCAAAATCGTATCCCGTACCGCCGCTCTTGATGTCTGTCATATAACGTGGGGGGCGGCTGGAAATTTCCAAGTCAATGAGCCCGTTATCCTGCCGTACTCTGAACACCTTTTCCGGGGTTGGAATGGAGTTGCCTTTGATTCGCAACCAAACCAGACCACTGTCGCTTTCTTTAACTAAAATGATATGCAAGTCACTCTTGAATTTTCGAGGGCTTATGTTAAGCCACCAGACTTCTTTTGCCAAGTTTATATGGGCAAAACTCGTGTTTCGCCCATCCAACAACCTATACCCCAAATGCCCGTTGACCTTTGCTATCGCCGATTCCTTGTCCATAATTCCCCCTAAGTCTGCGAAAACCCCAGCGTCCCCGTAGTCATCTGCCCCCGCATCGCCTCCGCCGCCATCATCGTTTCCACGCTGGATATATTGCGCGAGTAAGGCAGCAAAACCCGCATCAGCGCCTCGTGAGGCAGCCCGCAGGCAAAAGCCACCCCCGACTCCCCCACCTGCTCCATTTCGCCGTACCGCGCGAACCCGGCCAGCACCATCCGCAGCCGCATCGCCGCGTTACGGGCCTCCCCCTCCAGAGACACCTGATAGACCGCACGCCCCCCGGCAGATTCCGCCGGTTCCCCCGCCAGCTCAACCCGGATGACCAGCGCCGACTTGGAATCCTGAATCGTCAACTCCCCCTGCGGCGGGGCATAGTCGGGCGCCTTGCCGACCGCTTGCGACATCACGAACCGCAGCGTCCGCTGGTGAAGCTCCCCGCAGGGAAACCGCACCTGATTGTACGCCCCGTCCACCGCCTCCATCCCGCCTAGCGCAATCATCTGGTCCCGTATCTCCCGGATGCGCCCCACGACGCCATCCCGCCCGCTGTAACTCCACAGAGTGCAAACCCCGCCCTTAACGTATAAGCCAACGCTGATGTCGTGAAACCGCCTATCCAGCGGCACCAGCTCCAGACATTGCCCATATCGCCGGATAACCTCGGCCGGCCGCAGCCGACTTCCCCTGTCAACCCCGCTAGACGCCATAACTCCCTCCCTTAACGCCCGACCGCCGCGGCCAGAGCGCGAATATGCTCCGGCCCGGTTCCGCAGCAGCCCCCGATGATATTTACGCCCAGCCCGGCCAGCGCCTTGAACCGCTCCGCCATATACTCGGGCGATTCGGGATAAACGATTTCGCCGCCGCGCCCGTCCCCCGTCATATATCGCGGAATACCGGCGTTGGAATGAATCAGCAGGAAACCGCTAGTTTCGGCCCGCATCCGCCGGGCGATCTCCACCATATTATCAATCCCGTTGCCGCAATTGGAGCCGACCACCTGCGCCCCGGCGTCCTCCATAGCGTGAACCGCCCGCTCCGGGGTAACGCCCATCATAGTAAAGAACCCCCGCGGCCCCTTGTCGAAAACCATAGTCGCCATCACCACCAGCGACGTGTTTTCCCGGGCCGCCCGCACCGCCAGCGCCGCCTCCTCCACCGCGGTCATCGTTTCCACTACCACCCCGTCGGCGCCCCCGGCCTCCAGCGCCTTCACCTGCTCCGCGAAAGCGTCATACATCGCCCCTTCCGACACCGGCCCCAAAGGCTCCAGAAACTCCCCGGTAGGCCCAACGGAACCAACCACAAACCGCCCCGCCGGAGCCTGGCTACGGGCGTGTTCGGCGGCCAACCGATTAAACTCGGCAACCCTCTCCCCATAGCCATATTTCCGCAACATAAAAACGCTGCCGCCAAAAGAATTAGTCAGCGCCATATCCGAACCGGCCTCAAAGTACCGCCGGGCCATCTCCCGCACCACCTCGGGCCGGCTGGCATTAAACTCCTCGGGGCAACCCCCCGGCTCCAGCCCATGCTGCTGCAAAAAAGTGCCGGTAGCCCCGTCGGAAACCAGCATTTCGCCCCGCTCCAAACGCCCCAAAAGCCCCGCCGGGCCCCTTTCCTCATCCATAAACAACAAGCCACCCATAAATCCGCGATTAAAAGCCATTGTATTCGCCCAACTCACAGGCCCGCAACAGCACCGCCCAAAATAAGAAAATTGCAACTTCCGCTGCCCGTCATTCTGAGCAACCCGTCTGTTACTCTGAGCAACCCGTCTGTCACTCTGAGCAACCTACCTGTCATTCTGAGCAAAGCGAAGAATCCCGCCCCTGGCAGTGAGACCCTTCCCTAGTAGCCTAATTGTCTGAATCAGGATTTACCGGATTAAAAGATTCCCCGGATAAGAAAAATCCCGAAAATCCCTAAATCCGGCAAATCCTGATTCAGACAATCCCACGCAAAAAACCCAACCCCTTACCCATCCCCACACCACCCGCACCGGCAAAATCCCGAAAATCCTCTAATCCGGTAAATCCTGATTCAGACAACTCCCCCAAACCCCCACCCCGCCCCTACACCACCCGCAAACTCTGTGGTTAAATTCACCCTAGCCTGAAATCCGGGAGGCAGCCCGCTATGACCAGTTACCTTTCCCACCTAGAATGCACCATCTGCGGCGCCCAGTACCCCGCTGGCCGCCTTTCCGGCGTCAGCCCCTGCTGCGGCAAAGTGCTCTATGCCCGCTACAACCTAGCCCGCATCCGCGCCGAGGTTGACCGCGACCGCCTAGCCGAGCGCACGCCCAATATGTGGCGGTTCGCCGAACTGCTGCCCGTCGAAAACCCCGCCAACATCGTCACCCTCGGCGAGGGCGGCACTCCCCTCATCGCCCTGCCTAACCTAGAGCAAAAGCTCGGCGTATCCAACCTATACGTCAAAGAGGAAGGGCTGAACCCCACCGGAACCTTCAAGGCCCGCGGCATCGCCGCCGCCATCTCCAAAGGGCTGGAGCTGGGCGCCGCCGGATTCACTATGCCCTCCGCCGGCAACGCCGCCGGAGCCGCCGCCGCCTACTGCGCCCGCGCCGGACTGTCCGCCAAGGTCTTTATGCCCCAAGACGCCCCCGACTCCAACAAAAAAGAATGCCTAGTAGCCGGTTCCGAGCTTAACCTAGTGGACGGCCTCATTGGCGACGCCGGCCGCCAAGCCGTGGCCGTAGCCCAAGAACAAGGACTGTTCGACCTCTCAACCCTCAAAGAACCCTACCGCGCCGAGGGCAAGAAATCTATGGGCCTAGAGCTGGCAATGCAATTCGGCTGGCGGATGCCCGAAGCGATTATCTACCCCGCCGGGGGCGGCACCGGCATAATCGGAATGCACAAGGGTTTCCTAGAGCTGCTCGAGCTGGGCTGGATTGAGGGCGATTTGCCCAAATTCATCGCCGTCCAAGCCGAGGGCTGCCAGCCCATCGTCAAAGCGTTTCACGAGGGCAAAGACACCGCCGAACCCTGGCCCAACGCCGCCACCGTAGCCGACGGCCTCCGCGTCCCCGGCCCCTTCGCCGACTACCTCATGCTCCGCGCCATCCGCGAAACCGTCGGCACCGCCCTAGCCGTTTCCGACCCCGAAATGGTAGCTGCAATGTACGAACTAGCCACCAACGAAGGCATTTTCGCCTGCCCCGAAGGCGCCGCCACCCTAGTAGCCTACCAGCGCCTAATAACCAACGGCTTCCTCCGCCGCAACGAAACCACCGTACTATTCAACACCGGCTCCGGCTACAAATACCTCCAACTAATCGAGTCCGCCAGCAACTAACCCCCCCCGCCGTGCGCGAGTCAAGCAAAAACCCGAGAGCCGGAGAAAACGGAATGGCCGTCGCAAAGGCGCTGCGGTTAGCCGCCGCCGGAATGCTCGCGATTTTGGCGCTGCTGCCAGCTATGGCCTGCAACGCCGAACCTACATCCACGCCTAGACCCCTGCCGGGATCAGTCGAAACCGACCGGGAAGCCCTGATAGCCCTCTACTACGCCACAAACGGCGAAAATTGGGAAAACAAATGGGCCAGTGGTGCCCCAATGGATCAATGGCACGGCGTCACCACCGACGCCAACGGCCGCGTCACTGCCCTAGCCCTCAGCGAGAACAATTTGGACGGAAAGATACCGCCGGAGTTGGGCAATCTCGCCGGCTTAAGCCAGCTATACTTCGGCGAGTCTAGGTTGAGCGGGGAAATACCGCCGGAATTGGGCAACCTCATCAACCTAGAATCGCTGCGCCTCAGCGGGGGCTTGCAGAGTTTTGGAGAGTACCTGAAGTTGGATCTCGGCAACCAGTTGAGCGGAGAGATACCGCCCGAGTTAGGCAACCTCGCCAACTTGGAACACCTAGAAATCAAGAACAGCAAGTTGAGCGGAGAGATACCGTCGGAGTTGGGCAACCTCGCCAACCTGAAAGAGCTGATTCTCAGCGGGAGCGAGTTGAGCGGGGAAATACCGCCAGAGATAGGCAACCTCGCTAACCTGGAATCGCTGCGCCTCTCTGGTAACCAGTTGAGCGGGGGAATACCGCCAGAGTTGAGCAACCTCGCCAACCTGAAAGAGCTAATTCTCAGCAGGAGCCGGTTGAGTGAGGAAATACCCCCGGAATTAGGCAACATGGCTAACTTGGAATCGCTGAACCTCTCTGGTAACCAGTTGAGCGGGGAAATACCGTCGGCGTTGAGCAACATGGCTAACTTGGAATCGCTGAACCTCTCTGGTAACCAGTTGGACGGGGAAATACCGTCGGCGTTGAGTAACCTCACCAACTTGGAATCGCTGAACCTCTCTGATAACCCGCGGTTAAGCGGAGAGATACCGCCGGAGTTGGGCAACCTGGCTAACCTGAAAGAGCTGATTCTCAGCGGGAACCAGAGGCTGAGCGGGAAAATACCGCCGGAGTTGGGCAACCTCGCTAACTTGGAGAAACTGAGACTCAGCAGTGACCTGTTGACTGGAGGGATACCGCCGGAGTTGGGGAATCTTGCCAGCCTGAAAGAGCTGAGTCTCAGGGTCTACCAGTTAAGCGGGGAAATACCGCCAGAATTGGGCAACCTTGCTAACCTAGAATTGCTATACCTCTACAAGACCCAGTTGAGCGGCGAGATACCGCCGGAGTTGGGCAACCTCTCCAACCTGGTTTTGCTACACCTCCACGAAAACCAGTTGAGCGGCGAGATACCGCCGGAATTGGGCAACCTTACCAACCTGGAGTCGCTGCGCCTCGAAAGGAACCAGTTGAGTGGGTGCCTCCCAGCCAGTTGGAGAGAGTTGGATCTATCAACGAATCGAGGTTCCACAAACAGGCCAAACTTAAACTTAGGCGGACTGCCGTTCTGCTTTGAATGACTCTAGCCCGCGCATCTGCCTCCTAGGTCCGAATCAGGATTTTCCCATCCTGAAAATCCTCCAATCCCGAAAATCCTGATTCAGACAAACAACCGCAAGCCCACCCATCGCCACCGCCCATCATTAGACAGCCCCCCGAACAAAGGTTATCATAACCCCAAACCACCCCCCGCAACCCCCACCCCGGAAACCCCGTCCAACCCAACCCAGACATTAGGAGCAATACTATGCGTCGCGTTGCCATCGTCTCACCCGTCCGCACCGCCGTTGGAAACTTTGGCGGCGGTCTGCGGGATGTTTCCGCCGCCGATTTGGCCAGCGCCGTCATCAAGGAAACCCTGGATCGCTCCCAGCTCGACCCGGCCAAAGTTGACGACGTCATCTTGGGCCACGGCTACCCCAGCGGCGAAAACCCCGCCATCGGACGCCTAGCCGCCCTCAAGGCCGGACTCCCCATCGAAGTCCCGGGCTACCAGCTCGACCGCCGCTGCTCCTCCGGCCTGCAAGCCATCCTCAACGCCGGTATGCTGGTGCAGACCGAAAACGCCGACGTAGTCATCGCCGGCGGCGTCGAAAGCATGAGCAACGCCGAATTCTACAGCAACGAATCCCGCTGGGGCGCCCGCTTCGGCTCCGTCACCTTCCACGACCGCCTAGCCCGCGCCCGCGTCACCATCTCCCCCGACGAGCGTTTCGGCCCCATCCCCGGCGGTATGGTGGAAACCGCGGAAAACCTAGCCCGCGAATACGAAATCTCCCGCCAGGAACAAGACGAATACGCCCTCCGCAGCCACCAGCGAGCCGTCGCCGCCCAGACCGAAGCCCGCTTCCAGAAAGAAATCGTCACCGTTCCCGTTCCCCAGCGCCGCGGCGACCCCCTGCCTTTCGAGCGCGACGAAGGCCCCCGCGCCGACACCACTATCGAAGCCCTGACCCGTCTGCGCCCCGTAATGCGCGACGGCTCGGTATCCGCAGGCAACGCCAGCAGCCAGAACGACGCCGCCTCCGTCTGCCTAGTGGTAGGCGAGGACAAGCTCGAGGAGCTGGGCCTAACCCCGATGGCCTTCCTCCGCGGCTGGGCCGTCACCGGCTGCCACCCCGCCACTATGGGCATCGGCCCGGTTCCCGCAGTCAACAAAGTAATGGGCAAAGTCGGCCTCTCCCTAGAGGATATGGACCTAATCGAACTCAACGAAGCCTTCGCAGCCCAAGTCCTGGCCGTCCTGCGCGAATGGAAACTCCCCCACGAGGACAACCTGAACGTCAACGGCTCCGGCATATCCCTCGGCCACCCCATCGCCGCCACCGGCGCCCGCATCCTAACCACCCTGCTCCACGAAATGGAGCGCCGCAACGCCCAATTCGGCCTAGAAACGATGTGCGTAGGTGGCGGCCAAGGCGTAGCCGCCGTCTTCGAGCGCCGCTAAACCCGAAAACACCGGGGTTTTTAACGCAGAGATCGCAGAGAACACGCAAAGAGCGCAGAGAAAATACAAAAAACCTCTGCGTACTCTGCGCCCCCTCTGCGCCCTCTGCGTTGAAAAATCTTAAAGGAGCAACGAAATGGCAACCAACCAAGACATCCCCGACGTGCTGGTAATCGGGGCCGGTGCTTCCGGCGCGGCCTTCGTCTGGAGCCTGGCCGAGGCCGGCATCAACGTCCTCTGCCTAGAGCAGGGCGACTGGGTTCCCCGCGACGCCTTCCCCGTGTCCAAGCCCGACGGCCTGCTCAACTGGCAGACCGACTTCCACCCCGACCCCAGCGTGCGCAAGCTCCCCCAAGACTACCCCGTAAACAGCGAAGCGTCCCCCATCGCCCCCTATATGTACAACGCCGTAGGCGGCAGCACCGTACACTACGGCTCCCACTACCCCCGCTTCCATCCCTCCGATTTCCGGGTGCGTACTCTGGACGGCGTGGCCGACGACTGGCCCCTCACCTACGACGAACTGGAGCCCTACTTTGACCTCAACGACCGGATGATGGGCGTTTCCGGCCTGCGCGGCGACCCGGCCTATCCCCCCAAATCGGAGCGCCCCTGCCCGCCGCTCTCCATCCGGCCCGGCGGCGAACTGCTGGCAAAAGGCTTCGACAAGCTCGGCTGGCACTGGTGGGCCTCCGACACCGCCATATCCTCGGTCACCTACGACGGGCGCGAACCCGACTCCGGCGGCTACCTACGCTCCCTCGCCAGCACCGACCTCACCTACTGGCCCAAAGCCCTAGCCGCCGGGGCCCAACTAAAGACCAACGCCCGCGTCCGCGAAATCCTGGTAGACCGCTCCGGCCAAGCCACCGGCGTACTCTATTACGACGCCGACGGCAGCCTCATCGAGCAAAAGGCCAAAGCCGTAGTGCTGGCCTGCAACGGCATCGGCACCCCCCGCCTGCTGCTCAACTCCGCCTCGCCCCTCTTCCCCGACGGCCTAGCCAACAGCAGCGGACTGGTTGGCAAGTGCCTCATGCACCACCCCGCCGGAGTAGTCGTCGGCGTATTCGACGAATGGCTAGGCACCGAGGAAGGCCAGCCCCGGGGCAGCACAATGTTAAGCCAGGAATTTTACGAAACCGACACCGCCCGCGGTTTCGTCCGCGGCTACGACCTGCAAATCCTGGCCCTAGGCAGCGCCCCCCTGCCCACCGCCCTAGGCGGGCTGCTCGGCGAGCGCCTCCCGTGGGGCCAGAACCACCACCAAGCCTTTGATGAACGCTTCGGCCACACCGTAGGCATCACCATAATGACCGAAGATCTCCCCGAGGAACACAACCTCATAGCCCTAGACCCCAACGAAACCGACACCAACGGCATCCCCGCCGCCAAAATCGAATACACCGTAAGCGAAAACACCAACCGGATGCTCGACCACGGCGTAGAGCGGGCCAAAGAAGTGATGGAAGCCGCCGGCGCCAAGCAAATCATCGCCTCCCGCCTCCGCCGCAACGCCGGATGGCACCTCCTAGGCACCGCCCGGATGGGCGAAAACCCCAACAACTCCGTAGTAGACCGCTGGGGCCGCTGCCACGACGTCCCCAACCTCTACATCATAGACGGCAGCATCTTCACCACCAGCGCCTGCATCAACCCCACCTCCACCATCCAGGCCCTAGCCCTACGCACCGCCGACCACCTCAAAGGCGAAGCCCGCGACTCAATCCGCTAACAACGCGAATGTCTGTCATTCTGAGCAACTTTCTGTCATTCTGAGCAAAGCGAAGAATCTCACCCTGCACAGTGAGACCCTTCGCTCCGCTCAGGGTGACAAAGAGAACAGAGTAGCAAAGGGAAATTCGCAATTTTCTCAAAACAACCCCCTCTCCCCCAGGGAGAGGGTTAGGGTGAGGGAGAAAACCACAATGCCCAGAATCGTACATTTCGAGATCTACGCCGACGACGTCGACCGCGCCAGCAAATTCTACGCCGACCTGTTCGGCTGGGAAATCAACAAATGGGACGGCCCGCCCCAAATGGACTACCGCCTAGTAACCACCGGCAAAGAAGGCCCCGGCATTGACGGCGGCATCACCCGCCGCCCCCACGAAGGCGTCGCCGGCGTCAACTACATAAACGTAGACTCCATCGAGGACTACCTCCCCAAAATACAAGCCGCCGGCGGCCGCATCCTCCAACCCAAAATACCCATCCCCGGCGTAGGCTACATAGCCCTATGCCAAGACACCGAAGGCAACCCCATAGGCTTCTTTCAGAGCGACGAAAGCGCAGCCTACTGACGCCACCCCCCGCCGCCCGCCCGTTGACACCCCCAAAAGGCGGGCTTAAGCTAACCCTTGCCGCGCCGCTAACCCACCCCCTAACGCGGCCCGGCAAAATCCGCAACGAAAGGATGTCGAAAAATGCCCGAAGTTTACGGCAGCGGCGATTTCCGCTACGAATTTGTCCAAGATTGGGCCAAACTCCCCGACGGCGCCACATTCAAGGAATGCCCCGGCGTCGCCGTCGACTCCCAAGACAACGTCTTTGTCCTCACCCGCGGCGAAAACCCCATTATGGTCTTCGACCGCGACGGCAACTATATGCGCTCCTTCGGCCAGGGCCTGTTCAGCGACAACCGCACCCACGGCCTCTACATCGGCCACGACGACTCCCTCCTCGCCGCCGACGACGGCATCCACACCATCCAGAAATTCAGCTCCAACGGCGAAAAAGTCTGGGAACTGGGCGAGCGCAACAACCCCGCCGCCCGCTGGAGCGGCGAACCCTTCAACCGCCCCACCTCCGCCGCCACCAGGCCCAGCAACGGCGACATCTACGTCTCCGACGGCTACGGCAACTCCCGCGTCCACGTCTACAGCAGCCAGCTAGAGTACAAATTCTCCTGGGGCGAACCCGGCATCGACGCCGGACAGTTCATCCGCCCCCACAACATCGCCTTCGACAGCAACGACCGGGTCTACGTAGTAGACCGCGAATGCCACCGCATCCAAATCTTCGACGCCGAAGGCGCCTTCATCACGATGTGGAGCAACATCCACCGCCCCGACTCGATGGTGCTATGGGGCGAGCATATCTACGTAGGCGAACTCAACGGAATGGGCGGCGTAGACGACGCCCCCGGCCTAGGCCACCGCGTCAGCATCTACGACCTCGACGGCAACCGCATCTGCGTGTTCGGCTCCGCCGACGAAGGCGAAGGCGCCGGCCAATTCATCGCCCCCCACGGCATCGCCGTAGACTCCCACGGCGACATCTACGTCGCCGAAGTCTCCTACACCATCCGCGGCCAGCACATGAACCCACCCCGCGAACTCCGCTCCCTCTCCAAATACCGCCGGGTATAATACCAAGGAAATGAATACCGGCGGCGCCTACCGGATAGGCGCCGCCGGCTCAAGAAATCCAGGAGTGAACTATGCTAGCCATCGTTTTTTTGGTAATTATGTCTACGCTGGTGGTAGCTGCCACCGCCGTGTTCCTTTGGATTCTATCGGAATTTCGGGCGACGCGCCGGGAAAACAAAGAGGAAAACAGAATAACCCGGGAAGAAATCCGCGCAGAAAGCCGCCGGATTCTGGAAGCCCTGTACTTCCACCGCCACGACCCCAACACCAACGAGGCCATATTCTACCCGCCAACACCAACCCCACCCGCAACAGACTAGGAGACGATATGCTAACCGTCGAAGTTTTTCTTGCAACAATGTCATCGCTGGTAGTAGTTGCCACTGCTGCGTTCCTTTGGATTCTGTCAGAATTTCGGGCGATGCGCCGGGACAACAGAGCAGAGTTAGAGAAAGTTCGAGATGAAAACAGAACAGAGCTACAGAAGGCTCGAGATGAAAACAGAGCAGAATTACAGAAAGTTCGAGATGACAACAAAGAGGAACACAGAATAACCCGGGAAGAAATCCGCGCAGAAAGCCGCCGGATTCTGGAAGCCCTGTACTTCCACCGCCACGACCCCAACACCAACGAGGCCGTATTCTATCCGCCAACGCCGGCCCCACCCGCAGCAGACTAGGAAGCGATATGCTAACCATCGAAGTTTTTCTAGCAACAATGTCATCGCTGGTAGTAGTTGCCACTGCTGCGTTCCTTTGGATTCTGTCGGAATTTCGGGCGATGCGCCGGGACAACAGAACAGAGTTACAGAAAGTCCGGGATGAAAACAAAGAGGAAAACAAAATAACCCGGGAAGAAATCCGCGCGGAAAGCCGCCGGATTCTGGAAGCCCTATACTTTCACCGCCACGACCCCAACACCAACGAGGCCATATTCTACCCGCCAACACCAACCCCACCCGCAGCAGACTAGGAGGCGAAACCAAGGTGAGATAAGCCAAAGTCTTGACTGGCAAAGGTTAGAGAATCGCAATGCTTGTCGGATAGGACTATCTTGGTCTGGCACTATTCAGAAAGACAGTCATACCCTCGTGAACATACAGGAATGGGTGGTCAAGAATCTACTGGAACTTAAGCGAGTATTCGACCCCAACTCTCAAAGTTGATAGATCAATAATCCCCCCACAGGAGCAACAATCCCGTGTCTGAAATCGGCGAAACCACAACCGTCCAATGGGACAGCGCCCTAGAAGCCATCGAGCGCTGCTACCAACTCGGCTGGACCGACGGCCTACCCGTAGTCCCGCCCACCGCCCACCGCGTCGCCCAATTCATAGAGCGCACCGGCCGCACCTCCGCCGAAATCGTCGGCGAACTCCCCGAGCGCCGCCGCCAAATCACCGTAGGCAAAGTCGCCGCCAACGCCGTAATGGCCGGCTGCCTCCCCGAATATATGCCCGTCGTCCTGACCGCCACCGAAGCAATGCTCGACCCGGTTTTCAACCTAGTCGGCCCATCCTCCAGCATGGGCGGCTCCGCCATCCTAACCATCGTCAACGGCCCCATCGCCCGCGATCTCAACGTCAACGCCCGCAACAACCTGTTCGGGCCCGGCAACCGCGCCAACGCCACCATCGGGCGGGCCATCCGCCTCATCCTGATGAACGCCTGCGCCGCCATCCCCGGCGTCTTCGACCGCAGCGTCATCGGCCACCCCGGCAAATACACCTACTGCATCGCCGAAGCCGAAACCGAAACCCACTGGACGCCCCTCCACGTCGAGCGCGGCCTGCAACCCCAGCAGAGCGCAGTCACCGTGTTCGCCGGCGAATCCCCCCGCCAAGTGCGGGCCATCGGGCGCCCCGAAGCCATACTCTACGCCATCTCCGACGTAGCCTCCACCCTAGGCACCAGTATGTCCACCTCCGGCTCCGTAGGCGAAGCCGGCACCGGCGTGCGACAAGGCCAGATAGTAGTAACCATCGCCGGCAACTCCGCCCTCTGGCAAGACTGGAGCAAAGCCCAAATCCGCGATTTCATATTCCATCGCGCCCAGCGTACAATGGCCGAACTAAAGCAGGCCCAAGTAATCGCCGCCAACCCCGAACCCGACGACCAATCAACCCAAGTGCCGCTGATTCCCGACCCGTCCGACATACTGCTTATTTTCGCCGGCGGCGAGGAATCCAATATGTCCTCGGTAATCCCAAGCTGGGGACCAAAAGTAGCCTCCACCGCCGTAACCCGCCCCGTACCCTAAACTGGAACAGGGCCGGTATAGCGTAGGGGCGCCCCTTGTGGGCGCCCGCGGGTACGCCCACAGGCAACCCCGTCCCAACCGGCATCGCAGGGGCGCCGATTATCCGATGCGGTGATTGCTTATGAACATCACCCCAACCGGCATCGCGCAGGGGCGCCGATTATCCGATGCGGTGATTGCTTATGAACATCGCCCCTGCTGGCATCACGTAGGGGCGCCCCCGGGTCCGCCCACAGGCAACCCCGCCCCAACCGGCATCGCAGGGGCGCCGATTATCCGATGCGGTGATTACTTATGGACATCGCCCCAACCGGCATCACGTAGGGGCGCCCCTTGTGGGCGCCCGCGGGTACGCCCGCAGGCTTTGACGACACATCGGTCGGCCCCTTGTGGGCGCCCCGGGTGCGCCCGCAGGCAACCCCAACAACCAACCACATCTAAGGAGGCAATATGCCCGAATCCAACGAACACATCCTAGTCAATCCGGTAACGCAGCCGGTAATTGCGCCGTTCAACGGCGCCCCGCGTCTGGCCAGCCTGGCCGGCACCCGCCTAGGGCTGATTGACGACAGCAAGCGCAACGCCGACGTCCTCCTCGAGGAACTGGCCGACCTGCTACGGACGCGCTACGAAATCACCACCGTCAAATGGCACCGCAAGCCCAGCGCCTCCCGCCCCGCCGAGCCGTCGGCCATCAAGGAACTGGCCGAGGAATGCGATTCCGTAATCATCGCCATCGGCGATTGAGGCTCTTGCAGCGCGTGCAGTGTGCACGACGGAATCCACGTAGAAAACGCCGGCATCCCCTCCGCCACCATCTGCACCGACCGCTTCGTGCCGACCGCCACCGGCATGGCCCGAATGTGGGGCGCCCCCGACTACCCCACCATCTACACCCAGCACCCCATCGAAAACCTAACCCGCCAAGCCCTCCGCGCCCGCGCCGAACAACTAGCCCCCCAAGTAGTCCAAGTCCTAACCGGCGAAGGCTAGACACGGGTAGACCCTTCTGTTTAGAATCAACTGCGTCACCCGGCAACGCGGCGGCGCAGTCGACACCCCGCTAGGAGACGCTCAATGACATCAGACACTCAAAACAAACTCAAATCTGCCATCTACGTAGACACCCAAAACTTGGGGGGCAGTACAGTTGCGGAAAAGGCCGAGGTCATCAAACGCGCCCTGCTGCAATGGCCAAGCGATCAGCCCCCCCTATCTCGGATACGAGCCTACATCGAGCCCAGCCAGGAAAACTATTGGAAAGATTCTCTAAACAAATCCACTCAGTGGAAAGAAGGTGCTTATAACATCAGCATTCCCGGACTCGAAATAGAAACTCCTCCCATCCAGCGATACGGCAAATATGCGGCAAAGAACGCTCTCGACATCACTTTGGTGCTGGACACCTTGAGCGACATTATGCTCAAGTCCGTACACTTCGCTGCCGTAATCAGTAACGACAGCGACTTCGCGGCGCTATATTTCAAGTTGCAGGACCTTGTCGAACAGGGCAGCCTGCAACCTAGCGCCGAAATCAACGGCATTCCCCTCCTGTTTTTCATCCACGAGGGTAGCGGCGTTTCCAAAGAATTTAAAGAAGACCTTAAACAAAACGTGGTTCAGATTGAGGAACGTCCAGTGACGTCGATCACTGGCACACAAACAGCTTCAAGCGCAAACACAGTCCCCAATATCGTCCGCCCCTTGCCTTCCCTTCTGTCAAAATTCAATCCCGAACAGATCATTGGAGCCATCGCCAATGGTATTGGATATCAAGATTTTCAGAATACTGTCCATGCATACGAGTTCAACTCCCAGCGGGTGCACAGAAGCATAATGGGGGGATGTCTCACTGAAGAAGCCCGAGAAACAGAGGAAATGAAAATGTCGATACCCGATTTCGGAAGATGGTTCTTTCAAACACTTTGGCCTGAGATGGAAAAACACGGAGCTACTATGTTTAACAACACAAGCCCCGAGTGGCACAAATACAGATTGCCTCAGGAAGTCCGTGCAAAAATCGCAGAGTTGCGCCCTCAGTAAACATAGCCAACAACCAATCCGCCACTGCTGATCTGATGGTAAATGGCTGACCGATCATCCTACGTTGTCCAGGATGATCGGTCATAATAGCTACCCCAACTCCCGCCGCAGTTCCGGCGGCAGCAAGTTCGGGATAGTATCCTCAATAGGATAAGACTCATTGCAAGCCCCGCAAACCAACGTCCCTGCAACCACCTCATCCCCATCCTCAACATCCGCCCGCAACTCCAGCCCCCCCTTGCACACCGGGCAAGCCAATATCTCCATCAAATCTTTCTTCAAGGTATCCCCTCTCTCTACATCGGTTAAGAAAATTGCGAAACTACTTCCGCACCTATAATCCTGAGCAAGTTGTTCGTAATCCCAATCCCGTTTGTAATTCTAAGCCAGCCCGTAATTCCGATTCCGTCTATCATTCCAATTCCGTCTATCATTCTGATACCGTATGTCATTCTAAGCCCGTTTGTAATTCCAACCCCGTCTGTCATCCTGCCCCCGTCTGTCATTCTGAGCAAAGCGAAGAATCCCACCTTGCGCGGTAAGACCCTTACCTCTACTAAGAATTACAAAGGAGAATTGCGCCACCCTCTCATCAGCCGCCCCCATCAACCAACCAGCGCATCCTCAATAAGCGCATCCAGCACATCCGACAACCCAATAACCACGACGCCAATAACCAGCAGCGCCGTCGGACTGGTAAAACGCCGCGCAACCCGCCGCAGCCGTCCCCCCCCGCCGTCCTGCCGCCCCGCGTAACCCCCCCGGCCCACGAACCGCGCCACATAGAACATATACAGTGCCAGCCCGATTTTCACCGCCAGCACCGCCACATAGGGCGTAGTCGCCGCGTCCCCGGTAAGCCGCGCCACCGACAGAATCACGCCGGTGAGCAGCAACACCGCGATAGCAGTGGTCACCAGCCCCCGAAACTCATCCCGAATCGCCGCGCCCGTCTCCGGCGGCAGCCCCCTAGAGCGCCGGATAGCCGGGCGCAGCACCATCAGATAAAAAACGCCGCCCCCAACCCACGACACCGCCGCCAAGGCGTGGCCCCACCGGATAATAACCAGAATCCAGTCTAAAACGCCCATTTCTCAAAAAAGCGCCGAATTTTATACCCACCTGTTCCCCACGGACGCCTCACTCCTCCACCAACCCCCGCACAATGCCAACGATGCGCTCAGCGTCCATTGCGCTTACGTAAGTCGCCGCCACCTCGCCGCCCCGTCCGATGAACCAAGTAGTCGGATAGTATTCAATGCCGTAGGCCGTTGCAATCGTTTCCTGCCGGTCGGTAGCAAAATCGAAAGACAGCCCCAACTCAACCACAAACTCCCGCGCCGTCTGCTCAGTATCGAACCCCCGCGGCACAAACAGCCCCAAGAACCGCACCGGCTCCCCGTCCAGCTCCTCCCAGGCCCGCTGAAACTCCGGCATCTCGTCCCGGCAAGGCGGACAACTCGGATACCAGAAATTCACCACCACCACCTTTCCGCCATACTGCTCCGACAGCCGGAACCCCCCGCCGCCGAACAACTCCACCTCAAAATCCTGCGCCGCCGCCCCCCCGCCGCCGCAGCCCGCCAACAACCCAACCAACAGCGTCAACAGCAACGCCCCAGTAAGCGGCCAACACCATACCCCACAACCAAGCCAGTCTACGCCACTGGATCCCAAAAGCCACCGCATTCTATCCCCGAAATCCCCCCCTTTCAACGCCACCTTTCCCCCGCCCTAAATATCATTCGACTATTCAACCAACGGCGCATTGTCCCATAGGGGCAACCCTTGTGGTTGCCCGATCCGTCCGTGGCCGCCCGATCCGTCCAACGGCGCATTATCCCGTAGGGGCAACCCTTGTGGTTGCCCGATCCGTCTATGGCCGCCCAATCCGCCCCTAGCCGCCCAACACGTCCGCGGCCGCCCAATACACCCACCCCCCAACCCGCCCCCATCCTTGACTACCCCCGCCAAGCAACTAAAATCGAAGCTGAACCGCAATTTACCCCACCCACCGGGAGGTTTGGATATGCGACTGGAAAACAAGGTTGCCCTAATCAGCGGCGGCGCCCGCGGTATGGGCGCGGTAGAAGCCCGCCTTTTCGCCCAACAGGGCGCGAAAGTGGTCATTGGCGACATCCTAGAGGACGAAGGCCGCCGCACCGAAGCCGAAATAAACGAATCCGGCGGCGAATGCGTCTTTATCCGCCTAGACGTCACCAGCGAAGAATCCTGGCAATCGGCCGTCGGCGAAGCAGTAAACCGTTTCGGCAAGCTGGACATCCTAGTCAACAACGCCGGCATCTACCGCACCCACAACGTCGTGGACACCACCGCTGAAGAGTGGGATCAGGTAATGGACATCAACGCCAAGGGCGTTTTCCTCGGCACCAAAGCCGCCATCCCCGCCCTGCGCGAAAACGGCGGCGGCTCCATCGTCAACATATCCTCCGTCGCCGGCCTCATCGGCAACTTTATGTCCTCCGCCTACACCGCATCCAAAGGCGCCGTCCGGCTGTTCACCAAATCCACCGCCATCCAGTACGCCCGCGACGGCATCCGCGCCAACTCCGTACACCCCGGCACCATCGAAACCCTGATGACCGCCCCCATCCTCTCCGACGACGCCTACCGCCAAGACCGCATAGACCGCACGCCCCTAGGCCGCCTAGGAACCGCCGAAGACGTAGCCTACGGCGTCCTGTTCCTAGCCTCCGACGAAGCCTCCTTTATGACCGGCTCCGAGCTGGTCATTGACGGCGGCCGCACCGCCGAATAAAAACTTGCGCCGCAACCCCAACCGCCCATCCCGAGCTTGCCCAAGGATGAACGATTGGGGTTGCCGCAATACGCCCCGCCTAACCCCCGGCGAAACAGGGAATCCCCCTTACCTACCGCCCCATAGCATACCCGTCCCGGCGCGGGTCGGCCCCGCCGCTGCGCCTGCCCGTATCCGGGTCGGCCTGCACCGCGCAGAGACAGCCCATCCGGGGCGTGAAATCGTCCCACACCTCCACCTTGTGGCCCATACGGGAAAGCCCCTCGGCCACCTGCGACCCGATGCGCCCCTCGACCCCCACCAGCCCCGGGTTGTAGGCGTGAGGCCAGAAAGAATTTGGAAAACTCCAAGTCGAAAACCGGGGCGCCTCAACCGCCTGCTGAACGTCCATCCCGAACTCAACCACATTCAGGAACAACTGCACCATAGACTGCGGCTGCACATCCCCGCCGGGAGTGCCGAAAGGCATCATAACCCGCCCGTCCCGCATCGCCAGCGCCGGGTTCGGCGTCAGCCGCGGCCGCTTGCCGGGAGCCAGCGCACTAGGATGTTCCGGGTCCAGCCAGCTCTGCGAACCCCGCGACGACACAATAAAGCCCAATCCCGGAACGATAGGCGACGTCCCGATGTTATCGCTTGGCGTCGCCGAAAAAGCGTTGCCCCAGCGGTCAACCACGCAGGCGTAGCTAGTATCCGCCGGCAACCCGCCCGCCAGCACTTCAGGCCGCCCGCGGTGCCCGTTGCCCGACGGCATCCCCATGTGCGGCCACGGGTCGCCCGGCAACGGCATCTCCGGCGTCGCCCGTTCCGGGTGTATCGCCTCCCGACGCTCCGCGGCGTAGGCTTTCGACAGCAGCCCCGCCAGCGGCACGGCCACGAAATCCGGGTCGCCATAGTAAGTATCCCGGTCGCTGAACGCCAACTTCAGGGATTCCATAACCGTATGGGCATACTCCACGCTGTTGTGGCCCATACCCCGCAGGTCGAACCCCTCCAGAATTTGCAGCGTCTGAAGGTTCACCGGCCCTTGACACCAAGGGCCGCAGGCGTAAACTTCGACGCCCTTGTAATCTATGGACGGCGGCCTCTCAACCCCAACGCTAAACGCCGCCAAATCATCCATCGTCAAAAATCCGCCCTGCTCCTGATTGAACCGCGCCATTTCCTCAGCGATTTCCCCCGTATAAAAGAAATCGCGGGCCGCCTGAATCGCCCCTTCCCGTCCCCCGGCGGCGTGAGCCTGCTCCACCTCAATAAGGCGGCGGAAAGTGCGGGCCAAATCTTTCTGAACCAGCATCTCCCCCACCCCGGGCCGCCGCCCGCCGGGGAAAAACACCGCCGCCGTAGACGGCCACCGCCCATCCCCGTCGGCGTCGCCGATAAGCGCGTCGCCCGTGCGGGCCAGCGCCGATTGCAGCGTAGCCGGAATCGGAAAGCCCTGCTCCGCCAGCTCCAGCGCCGGCGTCACCACCTGCTCAAAAGACATCGTGCCATAAAGCCGCAGCGCAGTAAGCCAGGCATCCGCCGCCGCCGGAGTCACGCTCCGCAGCACGCCGCCGGGCAAATCGCCCCCATGCCGCCGCTCAAAATACTCAATGCTCGCCCCCTTGGGCCAGCGCCCCAACCCGCTGATAGACACCGTCTCCCCTCGAGCGGCGTCGTGAATGATAACAGGCGCCACCCCGCCAAAATTAGTCCACTGCGGCAGCGTAACATTGATAGCGATTCCCGCCGCAACCCCCGCATCGGTAGCGTTCCCCCCCTGCTCCAGAATACGAAAACCCGCAGCAGTAGCCAGATAATGCCCGCTGGAAACCATGTGCCGCGCCCCCGCCACCAAAGGCCGGTAAGTCCTAATCCCAAGACCCACAACAAAACTCCTATATCCCCAAATCCAATTGCCCGGTATCATACGAATGCCCCGCCAGGGTGTCAACAAAGCCCCCTACCCGCAACCCACCATAACAAAGCCCAACCGCCGCCCATCACAGCAAAGCCCGCCAACCACCCCTGTCATTCTGAGTGCTACCTGTCATTCTGGCCGTGTCTGTCATTCTGAGCAAAGCGAAGAATCCCACCTTGGGCAGTAAGGCCCATAGCGAAACCAAGTACAGCAAAAGGGAATTTCGCAATTCTCGACTGCCCTTGTCTGAATCAGGATTAAAGAATTTATGGATTTACAGGATTCCCCATCCCGCCAATCCCATAATCCCGAAAATCCTGATTCAGACAAAAACCCGTCCGTCATTCTGACCGTCCAGCCGTCTGTCATTCTGACCGTCCAGCCGTCTGTCATTCTGACCGTCTAGCCGTCTGTCATTCTGAGCAAAGCGAAGAATCCCACCTTGGGCAGTAAGACCCTTCACCCCCCTCAGAGTGCCAAAAGAGAATCGCGCAATTCCCGCCCACCTCCGTCTAAATCAGCATTAAAACATTCGCAAATTTACAAGACTCCCCCATCCCGAAAATCCTATAATCCTGAAAGTCCCGATTCAGACAAAAAACCCGCCCGCCATTCTGAGCAAGCCGCCCGTCATTCTGGCCGTCTAGCCGTCTGTCATTCTGAGCAAAGCGAAGAATCCCACCTTGGGCAGTAAGACCCTTCACCCCCCTCAGAGTGCCAAAGGAGAATCGCGCAATTCCCGCCCACCTCCGTCTAAATCAGCATTAAAACATTCGCAAATTTACAAGACTCTCCCATCCCGAAAATCCTATAATCCTGAAAATCCTGATTCAGACAAAAAACCCGCCCGCCATTCTGGCCGTATGGCCGCCCGCCATTCTGGCCGTCCGGCCGTCTGTCATTCTGAGCAAAGCGAAGAATCTCACCATGGGCGATGAGACCCTTTTCGCCCCCCTCAGAGCGCCAAAAGCGAATCCCGCAATTCCCGCCCACCCCTCGCCCGAACCAGCATCAAAACACCTGCGGATATACAATATCCCCCATCCCGCCAATCCCGATTCACACAAAAACCCGACACCCTAAACCGGAGACCCCCATTATGCTAATCGAAATCGAAGTAACCGCCGGACACAACAGCCCCCTAGACCTGCATCGTATGTTCGACCTGCTGGAAGACCCCCGCCCGGTGTCCCAAGTAATGGCCCCCAACCCGCGCGGCGAAGACGTCTGGTGCGACGTCACCGGCTGGGACTCCAACGGCCCCTGCCCGGCCCTAGCCGCAACATCAGAAGACTCCGGCGAAGGCGTAATACTGCTAATCTACGGCGGCGCCCAAGGACTCCGCCTACGCCCCGCCAACAACCCAAGCAACTGGAGCTTAACCGACCCCAACCAATGGGGCGAAGCGTGCCTAATGCTAGGCCGCAACACACCAACGTCATAAGCAACGAAGCCCACCCACCCCATAGCCAACACCCCCCCGCGCCCAACCCCATAGCCGACGAAACCCCGCGCCCAACCCCGTCATTGCCCAACCCGGCCATCCCAGCGTCCCAACCCCGTCATTGCCGCGAAAGCGAAAATCCAGAGCGTCCAGCGGATGCGCCCATTACCCGCGCCCAACCCCGTCATTGCCCAACCCGGCCATTCCAGCGTCCCAACCCGTCATTCCCGCGAAAGCGAAAATCCAGGGCGTCCAGCGGATGCGCCCATCGCCCGCGCCCAACCCCGTCATTGCCCAACCCGGCCATCCCAGCGTCCCAACCCGTCATTCCCGCGAAAGCGAAAATCCAGAGCGTCCAGCGGATACGCCCATTACCCGCGCCCAACCCCATCATTGCCCAACCCGGCCATCCCAGCGTCCCAACCCGTCATTCCCGCGAAAGCGAAAATCCAGAGCGTCCAGCGGATGCGCCCATTACCCGCGCCCAACCCCATCATTGCCCAACTCGGCCATCCCAGCGTCCCACCCCGTCACTCCCGCAAAAGCGAGAATCCAGAGCGTCCAGCAGATAGAGCCATTACCCGCACCCAACCCCGTCATTCCCGCAAAAGCGGGAATCCAGAGCGTCCAGCAGATGCGCCCATTGCCCGACCCCAATCCCGTCATTGCCCAACCCGGCCATTCCAGCGTCCAGCCCCGTCATTCCCGCGAAAGCGGGAATCCAGAGCGTCCAGCAGATGCGCCCATTACCCGCGCCCAACCCCGTCATTGCCCAACCCGGCCATCCCAGCTTCCCAACCCGTCATTCCCGCGAAAGCGGGAATCCAGAGCATCCAGCGGATACGCCCATTGCCATTGGGCAAGAGCCGTAGATTCGCCTTCCCGAGAATAACGCGCCCAAGCCCCCCCTAAAACACCGCCGCAGACAACCGCCTAACCAGCGACTCCATCGCCGCCCTTTCCTCATCGCGGAAATCCAGCGCATCCCCGTTGCACAAACGGTTGCACAAGCGATCCTGCCGACTGTTATTGCGGCTATTCCCACGCCCGGCCCCGTCATTCCCCACGCAACGGCTACCCCACGCCGTCATAAACAGACAAGTCCGCGCCCAACCCCGTCATTCCCGCGAAAGCGGGAACCCAGAGCGTACAGCAGATGCGCCCATTGCCATTGGCAAGAGCAGTGGATTCCCGCCTTCCCGAGAATCACAGACCCCAAAACCCGCCCTAAAACACCGCCGCAAACAACCGCCTAACCAGCGACTCCATCGCCGCCCCTTCCCCATCGCGGAAATCCAGCGCATCCCCGTCGCGCAAACGATTGCACAAGCGATCCTGCCGACTGTTATTGCGGCTATTCCCACGCCCGGCTCCGTCATTCCCCACGCAACGGCTACCCCACTCCGTCATAAACAGACAAGTCCGCGCCCAACCCCGTCATTCCCGCGAAAGCGAAAATCCAGAGCGTCCAGCGGATGCGCCCATTGCCATTGAGCAAGAACCGTGGATTCCCCGCCTTCCCGAGAATGATGCGCCCAAGCCCCCGCTAAACCACCGGCGCAGACAACCGCCTAACCTTTGACTCCACCGCCGCCCCTTCCCCATCGCGGAAATCCAGCGCATCCCCGCTACTCAAACGATTGCACAATCGATCCTGCCGACTGTTATTGCGGCTATTCCCGCGCCCGGCCCCGTCATTCCCAACGCAACGGCTACCCCACGCCGTCATAAACAGACAAGTCCGCGCCCAACCCCGTCATTCCCGCGAAGGCGGGAACCCAGAGCGTACAGCGGATGCGCCCATTGCCATCAGCCCTCCCTAAACCACCGCCGCCGACAACCGCCTAACCAGCGACTCCACCGCCGCCCCTTCCCCATCGCGGAAATCCAGCGCATCCCCGTCGCGCAAACGATTGCACAAACGGTCCTGCCGCTGATAAAAAAGCTCCCCCACGCCCAAAGCGATAATCGGCGCCGCCCCCGCCAGCCCGGCCCCGCGGGCCAGCTCGGAAAAATAACGGCTGGTCAGCGGACTTTCCAGCGCGGCATCGGTACACAGCAAAGCCAAACGGTCATAGTAAACCGTATGATCCAGCGACGCCTCGCCCGAGTTCAGCGCGTCTTCGTCATCGGCATACAGAATCCAGGCCGGAATCTGCGCCTCCCGCAACCCCAAGCGCAGCCGCTCCGCCAGTTCCCTATCGGCCATAGCCCCCACCAGCAGAGCCGTCGGAAAAGTTCGCGTTTCGGCTTTCATCGCATCCTGCGCCGCGATTAACGGCCCGGCCACCCCTGCCCCTTGCAGGAACCGATGCGGAATCCGCCCCCCGGAGCGGGCCAGCGTATCCAAAGCAATCACGCTTGGCGCGGCGTGAAGCATCGTTTCCAGCCCGATAGCCGAGCGCAGGTCGCAGTTGGCGAAAAGGGTTCCCCCCGCCGTAGCCCGGTGCAATATGGCGCTGTCCAGCCCCGGCCGGACGATTTTCGCCCCGCGCAAATCCGCCCCGGACAAATCAGCCATAGTCATCGAGGCAGTATTCAACGCCGCCCCGCGCAAATCCGCCCCGGATATATTGGCCCACGACAAATCAGCCCCGGTAAGGTTGGCCCCCGACAGATCAGCCCCCTCCAGATTGGCGTAAGACAGCCCGGCATAAGACAAATCCGCGCCTTTCAGAACCGCTTGCCGCAGCGTCGCCCCTACCAAATTGGCCCGCGTCAAAGAGCAGCCAACCAACTGCGCCCCGCTAAGATTCGCCCGATGCAGCCCGGCCCGAAACAGATGCGCCCCGGTAAGGTTCGCCCCAGACAAATCGGCCATACGAAAATCGCCGCCGGTAAAATCGGCCCCGCTCAAGTTATCGTGCCGCAAGTCCGCGCCCGGCAGCTTGACCCCGCTAAGAAAACAACCCGCCAAATCCAGCGACGGACGCCCATAGATAAATTCAGGCTGAAACGTCTCGCTGGCCGCCCGATCCTCCAGCCGGTAGCCCAAGTCAAACCGGGGCAACCGCTGATTAGGGCTGCGAAAAGTCAGTTCGCGCCACCGGGCAATAGCGCTAGACCCGGAACGCGCCAAGCTAACATGGTCTGGGTCGGCCAACTACTACACCTCGCCGCTCATAAGACACTCGCAAAACCACTCCTCCCACCCATCACCCCATCCGCCCGTCATTCCCCCCATCCGTCATTCTGCCCACCCGCCTGTCATTCTGAGCAAAGCGAAGAATCTCGCCTTGGGCATCCAGACCCCTCGCCCCGCTCCAGTGCCACAAAGAAGAATCCCGCAATCGCATCGTTCCTGTCCCACCAACCGCCACAAACGAAGCACCGCCCCCAACCAACCATCCCGAGCCCGTCAAAGGCCAGGCGGCAGCCGCCAATCATCACCCTCGCCCCGAAAAGGCAGGCAGAACCTCCCGGGAAAAAATCTCCAACTGTCCGCTAAGCTCGCTCCAAGGCATACCCTCCGGCCATTGCAACACAATGTCCTCCAGCCCGGGATACTGCTCCTCCAACTCCCGCAGCGTTTCGACAAACACCTCCGGCGGCCCGCAAATCCACGCCTTTTGCTGCACCCCGTCCTCCACCGTCGGCGTGCGGGCCGGCGCCCCGGGCGAACCCCACATACGCCCTTGCTCATCCACATAGCGAACCAACCCGAAAGGCGCAAACCACTTGTAGCGCTCATCGTGAAACGGGCGCACGCGCTCCACCGCCTCCGCCACCGTATCCGCGATGTAGAAACCGAACCCCAAGGCCATATCCTGCCCCAGCTCCAGCTCCCGGCCCGCTTCGGCGGCGGCGTCCCGGTAAGCCCCGAAAAACTGCCCCACTATCCGCTCGCCCGTAAGAGCCGTCATACCCTTGATCCCCTTACGCGCGATAAAGTCAATAGTGCGGCCGCTGGTCACCGGCTGCCAGATTTCCACCGGCCGGTTCAGCGGCCGCGGCACCAAAGTAATGTCCTTCAACTGATACCCGCGATAAGGCACATCGGGCGGAATCCGGTAATGCTTCCCGTGGTGACTGAAAGAATCCTCGTTGAACGCCTTTAGGATGATTTCCACCTGCTCCTCAAACAGTTCCCGGTTGGCGTCCTGATCCAGCAGAGGAGCCCCAAAAGTTTCCACCTCGCGGGTCTGGTAGCCCCGCCCGATGCCGAACACCAGCCGCCCGCCGGTCAGAACGTCGCCCATAGCGAAGTCCTCGGCCAGCCGCAACGGATGCCACATCGGCACGATATTAAACGCCGCCCCGAACTTCAGATTCTTGGTATGCGCCGCCAAGTGAACCCCCAGCAGCGTCAAATTGGGAATGCACTCATAACCTTCCCGCTGAAAATGATGCTCGGCGGCCCACAGACAATAAAAACCCGATTCGTCCATCTGCTTCGCCAGAGCCAGCGCGTGGTCGAAAGACTGCACCAACTGTTCGTTGGAATAGCGCCGCCCGTCGGGGTCGCGCCCACCCGCCCCCACGTCATCCAAGTCAATCTGGCCCACATACAACACTGAGAAACGCTTGATCATTCTGCTTGTCTCAACCCTCTGCCAATGGTATCTATCGGCGCCGCAAAGCCCCCAACCCGCCCCGCGCCGCAACAACCCAAGTATAGCACGCCCGCCCCCTCATTGCCGCGCCCCTACTGCACCACCCCCCGCCGCCTCAGACTCGCTATCCCCTCAACCGTATACCCCAAGCCCGCCAAAGCCTCGGCAGTATGCTGCCCGGTCACGCTCCCCGGGCTACGGACAGCCCCCGGCGTTTCGGAAAGGTGAAAAGGAATCCCCGGCTGGCTAACCTTGCCCCCCGGCACCCCGGGCGCCTCCAGCTCCACCACCATCCCCCGCGCCAGAACCTGCGGATCCCTCAATGCTTCGTCCAAGTCATAAACCTTGCCCACCGATATATCAGCGTCGCGCAAATCCTCAAACCACTGGTCACGGGTTTTGCTAAGAAAAACCTCTTCCAGCGCCAAAGCGATTTCCGCCCGCTTTTCCCCCCCGGCCCGCTGCTGCGGAATCAAGTCTTCCCGCCCGATGGCCCGGCACAGGTTTTCCCAAAACCACGGCTCAATGGCGGCAATGGAAAAATACTTGCCGTCGCCCGTGCGGTAGACATTATAGTACGGCGAACCGCCGTTAAGCCGGGTGCCGCCCCGCGTAGGCCGGTAGCCCTGCGACAGAGCATCGGCCACCATCCCGCAGAGCATATACAGCACCCCCTCCGTCATTGCGATGTCCACATACTGCCCCTGCCCCGTCTTTTCCCGCGCCATCAGCGCCGCCAGAATCCCCACCGCCCCGCACAGCCCGCCCCCGGCGTAGTCGGCGATAAGGTTCAGCGGAATCGCCGGTTTGCCCCCGGGCGAATCCCCAATCAGCCCCAGCGCCCCGGCAAAGGAAATATAATTTATGTCGTGTCCCGCCATCTGCGAATAAGGCCCCGTCTGCCCATAACCGGAAACCGAACAATAAACCGCGCGGGCGTTGATTCCCCGCACCTGCTCGTACCCAATCCCCAGCCTGTCGGCCACGCCGGGCCGGAAACCCTCCACCACCACATCGGCGTCAACCGCCAGCCGTCGGAAAATCTCCCGCGCCTCCGCCTCTTTCAGATTGAGCGCAATGCTGCGCTTGTTCCGTTGCAACGCATTAAAAGACGCATGACGCCGCTCATCCTCCGGCGTTTCAATACCCGCCACAACCCGCTCATAAGCCGCCCGCGTAGCATCCATAGGCCGCTCCACCATCAGCACATCCGCCCCCAAATCCCCCAAAATCATAGTAGCGAACATCCCCGGCGCATTCCGGCAGAAATCCAGAACCCTAATCCCGTCCAAAGCCAGCATAACCACCCCTATCTGTCATTCTGAGCATATCTGTCATTCTGAGCAAAGCGAAGAATCCCACCTTGTCCGGTAAGACCCTTTCCTTCCCCCAAGGTGTCAATCCCGAAAATCCTTTAATCCTGAAAATCCTGATTCAGACAAAAATCCCCAAAATCCAACAACCACCGATTCACCCGCCATCCCCCTCGCGCCATAGGCAAGACCGCCCGCCCCGCACTATAATCCCCGCAAACAATCCCACCGCAAAGGAGAGCGCTATGGATCTAGGCTTACAAGGCAGAGTAGCAATGATCACCGGCGGCAGCCACGGGCTAGGCAAGCAGGCCGCCGCCGCCCTAGGCCGCGAGGGATGCCGCATCGCCATTTGCGCCCGCGGCGCCGACCAACTCGAGGAAACCCACGCCGAACTCGCCGGCGCCGGTATGACCGTCATCGCCGTGCAAGCCGACGTCACCAACCGCGACGACCTGACCCGTTTCCACAACGAAACCGTATCCGCCCTAGGCCAAGTGGACATCCTAGTAAACAACGTAGGCGGACGCCGCGGCGCCATTGACTTTCTCGAAACCGGAATGGAGCTGTTCCGCGAAGGCTTGGAAGTCAACCTGTTCAGCGCAGTCGAGCTGGTCGCCCTAGTGCTGCCCTATATGCGGGAACAGCAATGGGGCCGCATCATCAGCATTTCGTCCATCTACGGACGCGAATACGGCGGCTCGGTGGACTATATGACCGGAAAGGCCGGCCTGATCGCCTTTTCCAAGCACCTGGCCCTCAACCTAGCCAAAGAAAACGTGCTGGTAAACTGCATCGCCCCCGGCTCCATTGACTTCCCCGGCAGCACCTGGGACAGGTTCCAGCAGAACAACACCCCCGAGGTAGTGGACGAATTCATCGCCCGCAACCTCCCCGCCGGCAAATTCGGCTGGCCCGAACCCATCGGCGAAACCGTAGCCTTCCTAGCCTCAGAACGCGCCGACCTCATAACCGGCGCCTGCCTAAACATAGACGGCGGCCAATCCCGCTCCCTCTTCTAACCCACCCCCAACCCAAAAAACCCAAAGGACGCGCAGAGAACACAAAGAATCCGCAAAGAACGCAAAGACCATCCCCAACCCCAAAAAAATTCTCTGCGCCCTCTGCGCGTCCTCCGCGCCCTCTGCGTTAAAACCCCCCGGCGCCCTCTGCGTTAAAAACCCCCGTCACAAAGACCCCACAAACTCCCGCCAAGCCTCCACGCACCGCTCCGGCGCCGAATGCTGCACATAGCCGCTGGTTCCCGGAATCACCCGCAGTCGCCCATTCGGCAGCAACCCTGCCATCCCGCTAGTGCGGTCGGGATTCTCCGCCGCGTTGCGCTCCGAGGCCAGCACCAGCGCCGGCGTCCGTATCCGGGGCAGCACCCCGCTCAAATCCTGCCGCGACAGATAATCCAGCGTCTCCATCACCACCCGCGCCGGAGTTTGCGCCATCTGGCCGATATACCACTCCTGATGCGCCGCATCCGAACCGCCCGACTCCAGCCGCCGCTCCGACGTCCGCCGCACCCAAGCCTCAACCCCCTCATCCCGCACCAGATTATAAGAATCCCGGTAAGACGGATCCCCCGCAAACTTATAAGGCGAAGTGCAGGTAGTAACCGACAAAAGCCGCTCCGGGTACTCCGACGCGAACTGCAAAGAAATCGTCCCCCCCACCGTCTCGCCTATCAGATGCACCCGCTCCAGCCCCAGCCGGTCCAGCAGCCCCCGCAAATCCGCGGCAAACCTGCTCAACGACCAGCGATAACCCTCCGGCGGCACACTAGACCTCCCAAACCCCCGCGCCTCCAGCCGCACCACCCGATACTGCCGCGCCAGCAACGGCACCCAAGCATACCAAAGCCGCGCATTCTTGGCGTTCCCATGATGCAACACCACCACCTCCGAACCCCGCCAAGGATCCGTAAAATCATCATCCTCATAATACATTTCCAACAACGGATCAATCCGAACATAAGGCATAGCGCACCCCCAGCAGTGATACCAACCAAGAAAACCGCAAAATCCCCCCGCCCCCCTGTCATTCTGAGCAAAGCGAAGAATCCCACCCTAAGCCGCCAGACCCTTCCCATCCCCAAGGCAACAAGCCGCCCGTCATTCTAAGCAAAACCCCATCATTCCGCCCCCCCTGTCATCCTAAGCAAAGCCCTGCCATCCCGCCCCCCCTGTCATTCTGAGCAAAGCCCTGTCATTCTGAGCAAAGCGAAGAATCCCACCTTAAGCCGCCAACCCCTTCCCGCCCCTCAAGGCAACAAGCCCCCTGTCACCCTAAGCAAAACCCCATCATTCCGCCCCCCCTGTCATCCTAAGCAAAGCCCTGCCATCCCGCCCCCCCTGTCATCCTAAGCAAAGCCCTGCCATCCCGCCCCCCCTGTCATTCTAAGCAAAGCCCTGTCATTCTGAGCAAAGCGAAGAATCCCACCCTAAGCCGCCAGACCCTCCCCTCAGCTCAGAGCGACACGCTACCGGCCACTCCCCCGCTAATCCATGATAGGAATAGCCAAAGAAACCCGCACCCTGTCCCCATAAACGGCGGTAGTATGCCCCCGCCCCGTCAGATCATCGGCCAGCAGCACATCCCCAGGATTAAAAATGCGCCTAGTCCCGTCCCCCAGCCCAATCTCCGCTTGCCCCTCCAGCGTAACGACATACTGCCGACGGGGTGCCGGATGCCAGTCTATAAAACTACCCGGCTGAGTCCGGCTGAAAGACACGCTCCCCGCATTCTGCCCGGCAGTCCGCTCGGCGTCAGCCACCGCCTCAAAAGGAAGCTCCAGCTCCTCAAAATGCGACTCCCCATCCTCGCCCGTGAATATCCTAACAACCTGCATCAATCCTCCATCCGGGCACAAATTCCCGCAAAACCAACCCGGCCCCGGAATAATAAAGCCTAACCCCCCCATAGACAACCCACCACCCCCCAACCGCGTAGGGGCGCACAGCCGTGCGCCCGCCCACCCCCAGCATCAAACGCGCCGGTTATCGAAATACTGCCCCGCCCCGCACAGCCACCCCACGCCCGCCCCCATCACCCCCCACCCGTCCAACACAAATCCGCCAAACAGCACCCCGAGCACCGAGGCCCCCGCTTGACGCACGTAGTCTTGGCATGATGATCCAACAAGGCATGAAACTCATTAAACAGCCCAACATCGGCCGGCAAATTATCCTGAAACAAAGACTGGTACTCCCCATATCCCGCATTCCGCCGCAACGGCGCAAACCCCATACGGTCAACAATGCGCCGCGTATAGCTGTCCATAACGAAAGACGGCTTCCCAGCGGCATAAACAATAATATCATCCGCCGTTTCCTCCCCAATGCCGTGAATCGACAGCAACTCAACCCGCAGAGCCGCCGTATCCTGCCCCAACAGCCGCTCCAGCCCGCCCCGGGCCAGCGTATGATTGGCGAAGGCTTGCAACTTCCGTGCCTTGGCGTTGTAATAACCCGATGAACGAATGACATCGGCCAGTTCCGCCTGCGGCAGCGCGGCCACCGCCTCAAACGACCACACCCCCGCCGCCCGCATACCCCCCAGCGCCTTCTCAACATTGCCCCAAGCAGTGGATTGAGTAAGAATCGCCCCCACAACAACCTCAAAAGCGCTGTCCCCCGGCCACCACCCTTGCGGCCCATAGGCGGCATACAACCGCCGGTAAACCTCCGGCAGAAACTCCGAAAGCGGCGCAGTCACCGGCCCCCCTCCGTATGCCCGATGACCCGCCCTGCATTCGCCGGCCGGCAGCGGCGCCGTCACCTCACACCCCCGGCTGCCCAAATACGGACTCGAAAGACACGATAGGCACCCGCCGGTCAAGCCGCACCTCCCGCCGCGACACCCTACAGTTATAAGCGTAGGCGTCCACCCCGGCGGCGACAGCGCGGCGCAAAGCCTCAGCCAGCGCCGGATCCGCCGGTTCGTTCACCGCAAAGGCCGTAGCGTCCCCCCGCTGCACCACAAACACCACCGCGGCCCGGTATCCAACCCGCACCGCCTCCGCCAAAGTATTCAGATGCTTAACCCCCCGAACAGTAGGCGAATCAGGAAACAGCCCCACGCCCCTATCCACCAGCGTAACCGACTTCACCTCCACATACCGCTTACTATCCCCGTCCGTCAGCAACAAGTCGTCGCCCATCCCCGCCGGAGTTCTTGAACGCCTACTATCCTCGCCCGCCAGCAACAAGTCGTCGCCCATTCCCGCCGGAGTTCTTGAACGCCTGCCCTCCTCGCCCACCAGCAACAAATCAAACCGACTCTCCCCAAAAGTAGACTCCCGTATGACTTCCAACGGCTTTCCCACACCCTCCAGCAGCCCGCCACCCACCGCCTCCGCCACCAAAGCATTAGGCAGCCGCGCATCAACCGACACCAAAGTTCCCCCAGCCTCCACCAACGCCAAATCATAAGCCGTCTTACGCCCGACCGACCGAACAGGCATAACCCAAACCACAGCCCCCGGCAAAAACAGCTCCCCCAACCGCCCGGAGTTAGCAACATGAACCGCCGTCTCCCGCCCCTCCAGCTCCACCAAAGCCAAAAAACGATTCACCCGCCGAACAAACCGCCCCCCAAAAAGCCCATCACCCAAATACACAACCCCTCCAAAACCCGTAGGGGCGCACAGCCGTGCGCCCGCCCCCGCATAAAAAACCGTCCGTCGCACAACCCAGTACCCGCCCCCCGTAGGGGCGCACAGCCGTGCGCCCGTCCCCGCGTAAAAAACCGTCCGTCGCACAACCCAGTACCCGCCCCCCGTAGGGGCGCACAGCCGTGCGCCCGCCCCCGCATAAAAACCGTCCGTCGCACAACCCAGTACCCGCCCCCCGTAGGGGCGCACAGCCGTGCGCCCGCCCCCGCGTAAAAAACCGTCCGTCGCACAACCCAGTACCCGCCCCCCGTAGGGGCGCACAGCCGTGCGCCCGCCCCCGCATAAAAAACCGTCCGTCGCACAACCCAGTACCCGCCCCCCGTAGGGGCGCACAGCCGTGCGCCCGCCCCCGCATAAAAAACCGTCCGTCGCACAACCCAGTACCCGCCCCCCGTAGGGGCGCACAGCCGTGCGCCCGCCCCCGCATAAAAAACCGTCCGTCGCACAACCCAGTACCCGCCCCCCGTAGGGGCGCACAGCCGTGCGCCCGCCCCCGCATACACGGCTGAACACCAACAAGAAAATCCCCCCGCCATCCGTCCCCCGAATCAAGCCCCTGCCACCCTAGTCCCTGAGACCCTCCCCTTAGCTCAAAACGGCAAATAGGAAAAATCCCTTAATCCCGAAAATCCTGATTCAGACAAACCCCCACCCCCCCCAACCCTTGCGCCCAGCCTCCACAACGGTAACAATAGAACACCCCACCCGGCAAACCCAACGGCCAAACAAAGCCAGGAAGCCATGAGCCCATTCGTAGAAAAAATCCGCCAAGCCTGCCAAACCTGCCAAAGCCTGCTTTGCGTCGGCCTAGACCCCGACCCCACCCTGCTGCCCGTCCCCGACGTATCCCGCTTCAACCGCGCCATCATCGAAGCCACGGCGGAATCAGCCTGCGCCTACAAGCCCAACCTAGCCTTCTACGAAGCCCTAGGCCCAACCGGCCTATCTGCCCTAAAGCAAACCATAGCCCACATCCGCCAAACCGCCCCAGAAGCCCTAATCATCGGCGACGCCAAGCGGGGCGACATCGGCCCGTCCGCCCGAGCCTACGCCAAGGCAATGTTCGAGGTCTGGGGGTTCGACGCCATCACAGTCAACGCCTGGGGCGGAGCCGACTCCGTAGAGCCGTTCCTAGAAAACGAATCCCGGGGCGTATTCGTCTGGTGCCGCGGCTCCAACCCAGGCTCCGGCGACTTTCAGGATTTGGAAACTAGCGGAGAATCAACGGCCCCCCTCTACCAGCAAATGGCCCTAGCCTGCTCCCGCTGGAACACCCGCGGCAACGTCGGGCTGGTAGTAGGCGCCACCGTCCCGGAGCAGTTGGCCGCCGTGCGCCGCCTGTGTCCCGCAATGCCCCTGCTCGTTCCCGGCGTAGGGGCCCAAGGCGGCGAACTGAAGTCAGCAGTACGCGCCGCAGTTGACCCCGTCGGCCGCCTAGCCCTCATCAACTCCTCCCGCGGCATAATCTACGCCTCCCCCGGCGCCAACTACGCCGCCGCCGCCGCCGCCGCCGCCCGCCAACTGCGCGACTCCATCAACGCAACCCTAGCAGAGGACGGACAAGGTTGGCCTTCGAGCTGAAAACCGGCGACATAGTGCGCCTAAAAAAACCCCACCCCTGCGGCGAATTTCTCTGGACGGTCACCCGCCTAGGCGTCGACATCGGCCTAGTATGCCAAAAGTGCGGCCGCTACGTCCTGATGCCCCGCTCCCAACTAGCCCGCCGCATCCGCCAAGTAATCCCCTCAAACCCAAGCTAGGCCCCGTCCCTAGGCGTCATCCCTAGGCGTCATCTATTATTGGCCTAGACGCCCGCATGGCCGTAGGCCGCGCCGCCCCCGGAGAAAATATGTCGGCGTGATACCCGCTCATGTGCTTCGACATCATCTCAATGAAGTTGCGCACCCCCTGCCCGGCGAACTTCCCCTTCAGAGTGCAAATCCCGATGGACGAACCCGGCAGAATATGGCCGATCGGCGCAATATCCATCCGCTCGGTGTCTTCGGGCCGCATGGCGAAATCCAGCGCCACCGCCAAACCGATCCCCACCTCCACATACCGCTTCATTGACTCCGTATCGTCCATCGAAAGCATCACATCCGCCGTCAGCCCCTGACTCTTCAGCTTCTGGTCAACCTGCCCGCGCAGCAAGCTGTCCGGGCTGGTCAGTATCAGCGGCCACTCGGCGATGTCCTCCAAGGAAATCTGCGAGCGATTGGTCAGCGGATGCCCCTTGGGCATCAGCAGTATCGTGTTGTAATCAAACAACTTCTGAAATTCCAGGGACGCCCCCCCCGCCGGCGGCGGCGAGCAGAACGCCAAATCAATCTCGCCCGAACTCACCAGCTGCATCAGCGGGTTATACGTCCGGGCCAGCATCTGGATGCGAATTTCCGGGTACGCCTCGCTGAATTCCCGCACCCCCATCGGCATATGGTTCTTAATCAAATCCGGGTAAGCCCCCACCTGAAAGGAACCCCGCCGCTCGGCGTAGTCCATCTCCGATTTCAGCGTCTCGATCGACGTCACCACCGGCGTAACCAGCTCCAGCAGCGTGCAGCCCTCCGAAGTCAACTGGATCGGGCGCTTTATGCGGTCAAACAAGGTAATCCCGAATTCGTCCTCCAGCTTGCGGAGATGGGTGGTCACCGTAGGCTGCCCCAGCTCCAGCGTGCGGGCCGCCTTGGAAACGCTCCGCAGCCGGGCAACGTGATAGAAACTCACCAGTTCTCGCAGTTCCATAAATTCGCCCCCGGATATGCCCTTTTATTTTTCGATATGATATATCATACATTATCCCTTGACAAAATAAGAGGCCCAAATCAAGAATGACCTATCCCCCCGGCAACGGGGCGGCCGACCCCTTGACCCGGCGCAGGCAAGTCCAAACCCGGCCATAACCGGCCGTGCCTTTGGGTAACAGTATGCCTTTCGTGATAACTGAACCTTGTATTGGCGTGAAGGACGCAACCTGCATCGAGGTGTGTCCCGTTGACTGCATCAACTCCGACGACCATCAGGAACAGTACTTCATAGACCCCGTCACCTGCATTGACTGCTCCTACTGCGAGTCGGTGTGTCCGGTAAACGCCATCTTCGACGAGTTTACCGTCCCCAGCCAATGGCGTCACTTCATCGCCAAAAACCGCGATTTCTACAAGAAGCGGTAGCCCTTGCCGCTATCCCCCCGGCGCGGCCTGCTGCCATACCCAACCGCGCGTGCCGGTCGGCCCGCCCGCGGTAGCCTTATGCCGCCGCGCAACCCGCCCTCCCGCTAATTCGCCGCCAATTCGCCCGCCGATACGGAGGTAAGCCTGATATGACCCTGTTCCTGCGCGATGAACAAGTGGCCCAGTGCGTAAGCATGGATGCGATGCTCGACAGCATCGAAAATATGCAGGCCCACTACGGAAAAGGCCAAGCCTACAACCTCGGACGCCGCAAAATCATCGCCGAAACCGGAATGCTGTCGGTTATGGGCGGCGGCCTCTACTACGATGGCGTCCTGGGCGTGAAAACCTACACCGTAGTGCGCGGCTCCTACTCCTTCCAAGTCAGCCTGTACGACGCCGCCACCGGCAAACTGCTCTGCTACACCCAAGCCAACCGCTTGGGCCAGCTCCGCACCGGCGCCACCACCGGCGTAGCCGTCAAGCACCTTTCCAACCCCGGCCCCCTAACCGTCGGCATCATCGGAACCGGCGGCCAGGCCCCCACCCAGTTGCAGGCCGTAGCCAAAGTCCGCCCCCTGTCCGGCGTAAAGGCATTCAGCCGCTCCCCCGAGCGCCGCGCCGCCTTCGCCGCCCAAATGTCCGAATCCCTAGACGTCCAAGTAACCGCCGCCGAAACCAACGAGGAAGCCGTCCGCGACTCCGACCTAGTAATAGCCATAGCCGCCACCACCGCCCCGGTAGTCCAGGGCGACTGGCTGAAACCCGGCGCAACCGTCATAGGCGCAGGCCCAACCACCTGGCGCATCCAGGAAGTAGACGAAACAACCCTAACCCGCGCCGACAAACTGTTCGTAGACTCCCTAGACCAAGCCCCCATAGAAGCCGGCGACCTAGCCGCCGCAGTAGACAAAGGCATCCTGAACTGGAGCCAGCTATCCGAACTACGCCACGCCGTCTGCAACGCAATCCCCGGCCGCGACAACGACCACCAAATAATCTACGCCAAGCTAATGGGAACCGGCGTAGCCGACGTAGCCGCCGCCAAACTAGCCTACGACACCGCCCGCAACCACGGCCTAGGCACGGAAATGGACTGGTAACACCGGCCACCCCCCACCCCTTAGTCTGTCATTCTGAGCAAAGCGAAGAATCCCACCTTGGGCGGCCAGACCCCTACCCGTAGCCCAGACTGCCCGCTGTCATTCTGAGCAAAGCGAAGAATCCCGCCATAGGCCACCAGACCCCTCCCCGTAGCTCAGGCTGCCAGAAGAGAATTTCGCAATCCCCTCCAGATAGTAGCGGGCAGTGCCAATAGCATAGGCGGCGGGCGGTTTACAACAGTTCCCGAAACTCCTGAACAGTCAACCCCGCCTGCACCACAATATCGCCCATCGTAAAGGGATTAACCGGGTTCTGCCGCGGCAAATAAATTCTGCGAAATCCGTCGCTCATTGTGATGTGCTTCCCTTGCCGAATAACCCGGAACCCCGCTCTCTCCAAAGCCCGAACAGCCCTCTGATGATTGACCCCAGGTATCCGCGGCATAGCTCAGATTGTCCCTTGAATCACTTGGGGTTGCGAATGTTCAATCCCCTCAACATCCACTTCAACCTCATCAAGGGTTACTCTAAGACCATCGTATTCCGCAACGTCTTCCGCTATACCCTTATTGACCTCGCCCCATACCGCCTCCAGAAATTCCCGGATGGCGATTCGGATTTCCTCCAGCGCCTCTTCCACAGTGCCGCCCTCAGTAACGCACCCCGGCAAAGTAGGGCATTTAACCGACACCCCCTCCCCCGACTCATACAAAACCACCTTGAACTTCATACCATCCCTCGCCATCCGTAATTCTAAACAAGCCCCCCGCCACCCTAACCGCCCCCCTGTCATTCTGAGCAAAGCAAAGAACCCCGCCCTGAACCGCCAGACCCCTACCCCAGCTCAAGCCCTCAAAAGAGAATCTCGCGATCCCCCGCTACCCCCGACTCAAATAATCCCGAGTAGTCCCAATCCTATAAGCCGAGTGCCCCGCAAGCATACTCTCCACCGCCGCCCGCGCAGTATCCAGCGACGTAAAGCACGGAATCTGACGCTCCACCGCCGCCCGACGGATATGAAAGCCGTCCCGCAGCACCGCGCTAACCCCGGTGATAGTATTGATAACCGCCCCCACGCTCCCGTCGTTGATTACGTCAACCACATTGGGATGCCCCTCACTCAGCTTCTTGGTAGTCATAATCACCGGCAGCCCCATAGCCTCAATCATCGCCGCCGTGCCTTCCGTGGCGTACAGCCGGCAGCCCGCCCGATTCAGCCCCTGAATCAGCGCCACCGCCTCCGCCTTATGCTGGTCCGCGATGCTCAACAGCACCCCGATACCCTCCCGCAGGTTAAGCCGCGCCGCCAGCAGTGCTTTGGTAAGCGCGGCGGGAAAGTCCCTGTCAATCCCCATCACCTCGCCCGTGGATTTCATTTCCGGCCCCAGATGCCAGTCAACCCCGACCAGCTTCGCCATAGAAAACACCGGCGCCTTCACCCCCACCAGCCCCTGCCGCGGCCACAGCCCCGTAGGGTAGCCCTCCTCCGCCAGCGTATGCCCCAGCATAACCCGCGTCGCCAGCCGCGCCACCGGAACCCCCGTAACCTTCGATATAAACGGAATCGTGCGGCTGCCCCGCGGATTCACCTCCAGCACATAAACCGTAGTCGCGCCCCCCCCGCCCTGCGACGCCCCGGCCTGATCGGACATTGACGGCGGCGACATCGGGCTACGATAGGCCGCGCCCCCGTGAATCACGAACTGCACATTCATCAGCCCCCGCACCCCCAGCGCCAGACCGATCCGGCTGGTATAGTCAACAATCGTGTCAACCTCCGACTCCGTAAGGTTCAGCCCGGGATAGATCGCCATGGAGTCGCCGCTATGCACCCCCGCCCGCTCCACGTGTTCCATCACCCCAGGAATCAGAATCCCCTCGCCGTCGCAGATGGCGTCTACCTCGCACTCCTTCCCTTCCATATAGCGGTCAATCAGCACCGGCTTGTCCGGCGACATTTCCGTCGCCGCGGTAAGGTAGCGTATCAGCTCCGTAGCGTTCTGCACGATTTCCATAGCCCGCCCGCCCAGCACATAACTCGGACGCACCACCGCCGGGTATCCGATGGTCTGCGCCACCTGCAACGCCTCCCCCACCGACGTCACCGCCGCCCCGGGCGGCTGCGGTATGCCCAGACTCGACAGAAAATCCTCAAACTTGTGCCGGTCGGATGCGATGTCTATGGCCTCCGCGCTGGATCCCAAAATGGGCATCCCCGCCTGCGAAAGGGACTGCGAAAGGTCTATCGCCGTCTGCCCGCCGAACTGCACCAGCGCCGCCGGGGGCCGCCCGTCGCCGTTGTCCCCCATTTCGTTCTCGATAATGTCCCGCACCGACTCCTCATCCAGCGGCTCGAAATACAGCCGGTCGCTGGAATCAAAATCCGTAGACACCGTTTCCGGGTTGGAGTTGACCATAATGCTGCGCACGCCCGCCTCGGACAAAGCAATGGCCGCGTGAACGCTACAATAGTCGAACTCTATCCCCTGCCCGATGCGTATCGGGCCGCTGCCGATGACCAGCGCCTTCTCCCCCTCCAGCGGCGGCGCCTCGTTTTCCTCATCATAAGTGCTGTAATAATACGGCGTAACCGCGTCAAACTCGGCGGCGCAGGTGTCCACCGTCTTGTACACCGGGCGAAACCCCCACTGCCGCCGCAGATTGCGAACCTGCTCCGGCAACATATCCGCCAGAGTGCCAATCTGAACGTCGGAAAAGCCCAGCCGCTTCGACTGGTACAGCAAATCGGGAGTAAGCTCCTCGGCCAGCAACCGCCGCTCCATCTTGACAATGCGCCCCAGCGCAATAATAAACCACGGCTCAAACAGCGTCCGCTCCACCAGTTGCCCCACGCTCCAGCCCCGCCGCAGCGCCGCCATAATCCCCCACAGCCGCATATCGTTGGGGCCAAGGGGCAACTCCACCCCACCCCGCGCCGGAGCATCGCCAGCAACCCCATCCCCCGCCGCAGAAACGCCACCATCCCGCCCCGCAGACAGCGGATCCGCCCGCCAGGCCGGATCTTCCCACAGCAGAGTACGCCCGCCCAGCTCCAGCGACCGCGCCCCCTTCTGAATCGCCGCCTCAAAGGATCGGTCTATGACCATTATCTCCCCGGTGGCCTTCATCTGCGTAGTAGTGCGCCTGTCCCCGTGAGGAAACTTGTCAAAAGGCCAGCGCGGAATCTTGATTACGCAGTAATCCAACGCCGGCTCAAATGCCGCCTTCGTCCGTCCCGTCACCGCATTGTCTATTTCGTCCAGCCGCCTGCCCACGGCTATCTTGGCCGCCACCCGAGCGATCGGGTAGCCCGTAGCCTTGCTGGCCAAAGCCGAACTGCGGCTGACCCGCGGGTTCACTTCAATAACGTAGTAAGGAGAATCCTCCCGCCACTCCAGCCCAATCACTTCCGCAACCGAAGGATGGGGCTGTAGCGCGAACTGCACATTGCACCCGCCTTCAATCCCCAAGCCGCGGATTATCTTAAGACTCGCCGTCCGCAGCATTTGATATTCTTTGTCGGTAAGGGTCTGGCTGGGCGCGACCACAATGCTGTCGCCGGTATGAACCCCCATAGGATCCAAGTTTTCCATATTGCAGACGGTTATGCAGTTGTCGGCCCCGTCCCGCACCACTTCGTACTCAATTTCCTTCCAACCAACCAGCGACCGCTCCAGCAATATCTGCGATATTGGGCTGGCCGCCAAACCCGACTGCGCGATGGCCTCCAGCTCTTCCTCCGTAGTGGCGATGCCCCCGCCGCTGCCCCCCAGCGTATAAGCCGGGCGAATCACCAGCGGCAAACCCATTCGCGCCGCGGCCTCCCGGGCCTCCGCCATCGAGTTGACGCTGATATTCTCCGGTTCCGGCTCCCCGATTTCGTGCAGGAAAGTGCGGAAAAAGTCCCTGTCTTCCGACCGCCGGATAGTCTCCAGCGGCGTACCCAGCAGCCGCACATCGTAGCGTTCCAGCACCCCGGCATCGGCCAGATCCACGGCCAGATTAAGCCCGGTCTGCCCCCCCAGCGTAGGCAGCAGCCCGTCGGGACGCTCCCGCTCAATGATTCGCTCCAGCACTTCCACCGTAAGCGGCTCAATATACACATGGTCGGCAATGCCCTGATCGGTCATGATGGTAGCCGGGTTCGAGTTGACCAAGACAGTTTCGACCCCCTCTTCTCGCAGCGCTTTACACGCCTGCGTACCGGCGTAGTCGAATTCCGCCGCCTGGCCGATAACTATAGGCCCCGACCCTATCACCAAAACCTTTTGCGGTTGGTATGCGATTTCTGCGCCTCCTATAGATAAAAGCGTTCCCAAATCCCCGCCCGGAACCCCGGTTACACCGGAACCCCGGTTGCGCCGTATTCCCGGCTATGCCGAAACCCCGGCTACGCCCGAACCCCGGTTATACGATGGCGGCCCGGTTATGTAGACAGCCCGCGAATGGCAGGCGAAACCCGCCCGCGGCCCGGCAGTCCCCATTCGGGCTTGCCGGGTTAGCCGCAAGCGGGTTCCCCCAACGATTCCATACTACCCTTCGGCGGCGGTTCCGCCCGCCGGCCCGGCCGCTATACCTTGGGCAGCATACCGGGCAGCTCAACCAGACGCTGCTCATGCAACGAGTTGAGCAATTGACAGACAAAAGCCCCGAACAGCTTGCCGTCCCAGTCGGCGGCGTCCGTTCCCGGCACCGTCTGCTCCACCCTGGGCGGTATGCTGATAGCCATGAAACCGTCTTCCCCGGCCTCAACTTCCATGCGGCCCAAGGGCGTCAACGGATGACCCGGTTCACCTAGCGGGAAAGCCCCGACCATAAAGGTCCAGTGCCGCCCAATGGTGCCTCTCCCGGGCCTGACATTGTAACCGAAATCTCCACAGGTGTAGCGGGGAACCTCGGCATCCAGTATCGAGGTTATCTCCGCAAAGTCTGCCGCCACTTCCACATCCACCCCCCCTTCCAGCAAAACCATGGAAAAAGAAGACATGAAGATTATTCCTCCCGGAAGGTTTTTGCTTTGCTGCTGATTTGGGGAAGCGTGTTCCGTTGACTTGAGCCTGAGCCGGGATATGCTCGCAACCCTTTTCCTGCTCTCACCTCCTTATCCTTTCTCTGGCTTATCCCCGGAAATCCTCCATCATCCGCAAGAACCTGTCGAACAGATATTCGTTGTCCCTAGGCCCCGGCGACGCTTCGGAATGGTACTGTATCGTGAACACGGGCAGCTCCCGATGGGTAAGTCCCTCCACGGTATCGTCGTTCAGGTTGATATGCGAAACGTCGAGACCGGGCGGCAGAGAATCGGCCCGAACCGCATAGCCATGGTTCTGCGCCGTGATATAAACCCGCCCATCCGACAAGTCGCGCACCGGATGATTGCCCCCCCGGTGCCCGAACTTCAGCTTGAACGTTTCCGCCCCAAGGGCCCGCGCCACTATCTGATGCCCCAGGCAAATGCCCATCACAGGCGTTCTGCCCAGAATCCGCCGGGCGTTCTCCACCACATAGTCCAGCAGCTTCGGGTCGCCCGGCCCCGGCGAGAGCAACACCCCCGACGGCTCCAGCGAAAGCAGTTCTTCCGCCGTAGTGTCGGCGGGAACCACCCGCACCTCACAGCCCCGGCGGGTTAGCTCGCGCAGGATATTGTATTTAAGCCCACAGTCCGTTACCAGCACCCGCAAGGGCCTTTCTGCGCCGTTTTGCGCCCCATCCCCTCCAACGGCCCGCCCCCAGTCATACCCCTCGGCAGTAGTGACGGAACGCACATGGTCCAGGTCGTCATAGCTGGGCGCCCCCTCCAGCCGCGCCAGCCCCACCCCCGGGTCGGCGGCGATAACCCCCATCATCACCCCCTGAGAACGCAGCCGCCGCGTAATCGCCCTAGTGTCCACCCCGCTGATCCCCGGAATCCCCTGGCTCTCCAAAAACTCGTGAATAGTGCGTTCACTAGAGCCGTGACTAGGCGTGTCGCAATGCTCCCGCACAATCAGCCCGCTAACCTGAATCCGCCGCGACTCAAAATCAACGCCGTTAATCCCGTAATTCCCCACCAGCGGATACGTAAGCGTCACCAACTGCCCGGCATAAGAAGGATCCGTAAGAACCTCCTGATAGCCGGTCATAGTGGTATTAAAAACCACCTCGCCCACGGCGTCCCCCGCGGCCCCGAACCAGTACCCCCGATGCGCCGAGCCGTCTTCAAGAACCAGGTATGCTTCATTCGGCATTGGCCGCTCCCAACTCTTCACTCAAGTAAACCATTTCCCCGTCGGCTATAACCGCCAGAGCGCAGCCCCGCAGCCTGACCCCGTCCAGCGGCGTATTCCGCCCCTTGGAAGCGAACCGCCCAACGTCCACCGTCCACTCCCTTTCCGGGTCAAACAAAACAATATCCGCCGGCGTCCCCGGCGCCAGCGACGCCAAAGCCGCATACCCCGGCCCCAGCACCCGCGCCGGCCCAACAGTCAGCCGCCCGACAAGCGCAGGCAGAGAAATCAGCCCCCCGTGAACCAGCTGCAACGCCGAACCCAGCGCGGTTTCCAGCACACTGATCCCAAAAGCGGCGTCCTGATAAGTAACTTCCTTGCTCGCCCTATCATGCGGCGCGTGATCCGTGGCGATACAGTCAATAGTCCCGTCGGCCAGCGCCTCCACCAGCGCCTCCACATCCACCCGGCTACGCAACGGCGGATAAACCTTCGTAGACGTGTCATACGCCAGCTCGCTGCGCCCCTCCCCCCCCTGCCCCCCCAGCGCCCAATCGTCGGTGATAGTAAGATGATGCGGGCAGACCTCAGCGGAAACATTCAACCCCAGTTCTTTCGCCCTACGCAACAAAGGCACACTCCCCGAAGTGCTAAGATGCGCCAAATGCAGCCGCCCCCCGGTGGCCTCGGCCAGCGCAATATCCCGCGCAATCATCGCGTCCTCCGCCGCCGTCGGTATCCCCGGCAGCCCCAGCCGCGTCGCCACCGCCCCCTCCGCCATCACCCCCTCGCCGCTCAGGTGGACATCCTGGCAGTGATTGCTAACCGGACGCCCCAAATCCGTGCTATAGGCCAACGCCATACGCATCAAATTGGCGTCCTGCACCGGGTCGCCGTCATCGCTAAACGCCACCGCCCCGGCCGCCGCCAGCTCCTCCAGATCCGCCAGCTCCCGACCCATCCGCCCCCGGGTAACGCAGCCCACCGGCAATATCCGCACTGGCCCGGCCTCCCGAGCCCGTTTCAGCACAAACTCAACCACCGACTCCGAATCTATCGGCGGATCCGTGTTAGGCATACAGCAAAGGGTAGTAAACCCGCCCCGCGCCGCCGCCGCCGCCCCGCTGGCGATAGTTTCCTTATATTCGTACCCCGGTTCCCGCAAATGCGCGTGCAAATCAATGAACCCGGGACAAGCCACCAACCCGGCGGCATCAATAACAACGCACCCGTCGGGAACCCCCTCAACAACCGTCTGCGCCGCCAAGATTTCGCCGTCGCCCGCCAGAATATCCCCCACAAAATCCAGCCCGCGCAACGGATCTATCAGCCGCGCCCGCCGCGCCAACACCGGCCGGTTTTCACGGCCAATCGCCGCCCTATTCCCCATCCGACTCATTATTCAGGCCCGCTCCCCGGCATTAAGCTGATACAGCACCGCCATTCGCACCGCCACCCCGGCCGTCACCTGCTCCTCAATCGCCGAGCGGCTGCCGTGGGCCAAATCCGTGCTGATTTCGACCCCCTCGTTCATCGGCCCGGGATGCATCACCAGCGCCCCGGGCCGGGCCCGGGCCAGCCGCGCGTCATTAACCTGCCACCGCCGGATATATTCCCGTATGCTAGGCAGAAAGCCCCCCCGCTGCCGCTCCGATTGCAACCGCAAAGCCATCACAATATCCGCCCCCTCCACCGCCCGGTCCAAATCCGTATCCACCTCCACCATAGACGCCAGCCCGCCCCTCCCGTCACCCGCCGCCTTACCCCCCGCAAAATCCGGCGGCATCAGCGTCGGCGGCCCGCAAAGCACCACCCGAGCCCCCATCCGGGCGAACCCCCAGATATTGGAGCGGGCCACCCGACTATGCAACACATCCCCCACGATAACCAGTTTCCGCCCCTCGATTCCGTTATCCCCCTGGCCGCCCAGCCTAGCCCGCACCGTATACAAATCCAGCAAAGCCTGCGTCGGATGCGCGTGCAGCCCGTCCCCCGCATTCACCACGCTAACCCGCTCCAAATTACGGGCCAGAAAATTAGGCGCCCCCGAATGAGGATGCCGCACCACCAGAGTATCCACCCCCATAGCCTGCAACGTCAGGCCGGTATTCAGCAAAGACTCCCCCTTATCCGCGCTGCTGCCCGACGCGCTCATATTGATAACATCGGCGCTTAAAACCTTCCCCGCCTCCTCAAAAGAAATCCGCGTCCGAGTGCTGGCCTCATAAAACAGCGTAACAATCACCCTACCCCGCAACGCCGGCGTCTTCTTTATATCCCGCCCCAGCACCTCCGCCATCCCATGAGCCGCCTCCAGCGTAGCCCCCAGCTCCTCCCGAGAATAATCATCCAAATCCAGCAAATGCCTACGCAACGGCAAACTGTCGGAGCCCAACGCCGAACTATCCAAAATTTCCCGCAACGCCATCCAAACCGTCCCTAACCTAACCCTTCCAAGGTTCCCGCCCCGCCATCAAGAGCAACGACAGGCTTTCCGCCCCCGCCGCCGGATTGTCCAAAATTCCGCGCAACGCCACCTACACCGTTCCTAACCCAGTATTCTTAACGTGCCCTGGAATTGCCGTTGTGATTGCGCCCCACCCCGTCATTCCTGCGAAAGCGGGAATCCAGACGCCCCGGCGAATCAAAGGCCGTATTGAGCCAAGGCTGTGGATTCCCGCTTTCGCAGAAATGACGGCGCAATGCGCAACCACAACTGGCCCCCGCACTATCAACAATTTCACGCAACGCCACCTACGCCACCTCTCCCCCTTCCGCCATTTCCGCCCCGCCATCAAGAGCAACATCCTCGGGCCGCAGCAAAACCGCCTCGTCCACGCCGTCATTCTCCATAAGGCGCACTGCAATAATCTCGCTGCGGGCGGTAGGAATGTTCCGCCCCACATAATCGGCGCGAATAGGCAACTCCCTATGTCCCCTATCAATTATCACCGCCAACTGAACCTGCGTAGGGCGCCCAAAATCATTCAAAGCGTCCAGCGCGGCCCGGACAGTCCGCCCGGTATAAAGCACATCGTCAACCAATACCACCCTCTGCCCCTTGATAGTGACCGGCAATTTAGTCCGCCGCACCCGCACCCGAGGACTGGAACGTTCCCGCAAATCATCGCGATACAGGTTAATATCCAGCGACCCCACCGGCACCGCCGCCCCCTCGAACTCCGCCAGCCGTTCCGCCAGCCGATGCGCCAGCGGCACCCCCCGCCGGTGAATCCCCACCAAAAGCAGATTATCCGCCCCCCGGTTACGCTCCAAAATTTCGTGAGCAATACGGGCCAAAGCGCGGCTAATCCCGTCCCCGCTCATAACCTCCCGCTCCAACATTCCAACAACCCCCTCAACGGGCATTTCCAACCTCCAACGCCACTACCAAACTACCCAAGCCAACCAACACATCGCCCCCAAGAGCCACCCCTACACTGAACCGGCTCCCTTACCACCCCCGCCAACCCGGCCAACAAAACACATCGCTCCCAAGAGCCACCCCTACACTGAACCGGCTCCCTTACCGCCCCCGCCAACCCAGCCAACAAAAAAACCCTCGCCCCCAAGAGCCGCCCCTACACTGAACCGGCTCCCTTACCGCCCCCGCCAACCCGGCCAACAAAAAAACCCTCGCCCCCAAGAGGCAAGGGTGTAGTGTCCGGCCCAACCGCCATCCTGCCACAAACGCAAGACAAGCGGCCAAGAAAACGTCCGGGACGCCCCACTTTGCCAGCCTCACAGGACTGTCTTAAAAGTCCGACCGTCCGACCGCCCAGCGGCCATAAAAACGCCAAAATGTCACCCCCACTCTAACACATCACCGCCAACCAGCAAAGCCCCCCCAATCCCCTCCCCCTCCGGGGGAGGGTTAGGGTGGGGGCGTCCCCCCTCTCCCCAAAGCACCCCCGCATCACCCCAACCCCCCCGTACCCCGTAGGGGCGCACTGCCGTGCGCCCGTCACCCTCAGCAACCACGCCCAAACCTCTAACCCAAAAACCCCGGCCATCCCCAACACACCCCGGCGCCCCCCCACGCAATTGATGACACCAACCCCTTGCCAACCCCGATAACCACTCCCTAACATAATAACGTGCCATAACCCAAACAACCCACCGCCCCCAACCCGTCCCAACCCGCCCATAATCCCATCGCCCATAACCCCGGCCCGCCCGTCATTCTAAGCGATCCCCTGTCATTCTGAGCAAAGCAAAGAATCCCGCCCTAAACCGCCAGCCCATTCCCCATCGCCCGTAACCCCGGCCCAACCCGTCATCCTAAGCGATTCCCTGTCATTCTAAGCAAAGCGAAGAATCCCGCCCTAAACCGCCAGCCCATTCCCCATCGCCCGTAACCCCGGCCCCCCTGTCATTCTGAGCGATCCCCCGTCATTCTAAGCAAAGCGAAGAATCCCGCCCTAAACCGCCAGCCCATTCCCCATCGCCCATAACCCCGGCCCCCCCGTCATTCCGAGCGATCCCCTGTCATTCTGAGCAAAGCGAAGAATCCCACCCCAAACCGCCAGACCTTTCCCCATCGCCCATAATCCCGGCCCGCCCGTCATTCCGAGCGATTCCCCTGTCATTCTGAGCAAAGCGAAGAATCCCACCCCAAACCGCCAGACCTTTCCCCATCCCGCCGCCCCCGCCCCCCGTAGGGGCGCACTGCCGTGCGCCCGTCACCCCCGCAACCACGCCCGAACCCCTAACCCAAAAACCCTGCCATCCCCAACACCCCCCCGCAATTTGATGACACCTACCCCTTGCCAACCCCGATAACCACTCCCTACCATAATAACGTGCCATAACCCAAACAACCCGACCAACCCGCCAACCGCCAACCGCCAACCCGCCCAACAACCCAAATGTCCGAAAATGCCCGAAAATGCCCGAAAATGTCCGGCAAAACAAAAAACCTGCCCCCCCGGATTGCCAAAACCATCAAAACCATCCCGCCAATCCCCAATCCTGAAAATCCCGGTTCAGACAACGAAATGGGAGAAAATGGGGGAAAATGACAGGAAAATCAAAAAAATCCCGCACCAACCCCAAAACGGCGGGAAATGGCGGGAAATGGCAGGGAAAATAAAAAAATCCCCAACCCCCTTACGAGGTGAACCCCCAATGAGCCTAAAATCCATCCGCAACCAAATCAACGCCCTGCGCCGAAAATTCGCCTTCCCCCTAGCCGTCATCCGCCTCCGCCGCATCTCCGAGGAATACTGCCACGACTGGCACGCCGCCCTAACCGACGGCAAACCCCTGCCCGAAGCCCACCCCTTCATCCAGCGCATCGCCAAAGAAGTCCTGCCCCTAAAAACCTTTATGGAACTCCAGCACTACCTAGACAGCCACCGCAAAAACAAAACCACCCCAACCCCCCTGAAAATCGCCGAAACCCTGCTGCCCAACCACGCCAAAGGCATCCTGCTGCCCAGCCTGTTCGCCGGCGAACTAACCCCCCGGCCCAAACCCCGGCGCATCAAACGCTCATCCCTATACCCCCGCCGCTCCCGCCTAACCCCCCGGCACTACCGCAAAATGGAACTCTACTCCCGCGCCATCGCCCGCTACCTCCGCGCCAACCCCCGCGAAGGCAACGGCCCACACAACGTAAAAATCCCCTCCCCCGGACAAGGAGAGAGGATAAGGATAGCGGGCGTTTCCGGCGCCTAGGCCGCTACGTGCTTGCGCCGGTTATTCAGGTAATCCACCAGCACGAACTCGCTCAGGTTCGACGCGCTACTGTAAAAGGCCCGCCCCCGGTTGATGCGCGTCATTCGGTCTACGAAATTCACCAGTTGGTAGTTGTTTTCCAGCATAAACGTGTTTATCAGGATATCCTCCTGAGTGCAACGCCGCACTTCCCGCAGCGTTTCCTGCTCCGTCCGGTAGCTCGGCGGGTAGCTGAAATAGGATCGGTCGCCCTCAAGATGCGCCGTCGGCTCGCCGTCGGTAATCACCAGAATCTGCCGGGTGCTGCCCTTCTCTTTCGACAGCAGCTTGCGCGAAAGCATCAAGGCATGATGCAGGTTGGTGCCGGACACCCAGGCATTCCAACTGCAAGCCGCCAAGTCTTCCTCCTTGATTTCGCGGGCATAGTCGGAAAAGCCGACAATCCGCAGAGTGTCCCTAGGAAACTGAGACCGGATCAGCGCCATCAGCGCCAGCGTCACCTTCTTGGCCGCCTGCCAGTTATCGAACAGCCCCATGGAGCGGCTCTGGTCCAGCAGCACAATAGTCGCCGCCTTGGTCATGTGCTCGGTGCGGTGAACCTCGAAATCCTGCGGCCCCAGGCGCACCGGCACTTGCGGCCCGCCCCGCAACACCGCGTTCTTGACCGTAGTTTGCAAGTCTACCTGGAAAGGATCCCCGAACTCATAAGTCTTGGTCTCCCCCAGCAAGTCGCCGTTGGCCCCGCGGGTATCCATCCGGTGGCCCCCGATGCGGTCTTTCTTCAAATGCGCGAAAACTTCCTTCAGTGCCTTCTGCCCGATGCGCCGGATGCCCCTAGCCGTAAGCTCCGTCTTTTCGCCGCCGGTAACGTACCCGGCCTCCTCCAGCAGCTTGCGAAGGTTATCCAGTTCGTCCCAAACCCGGCGGGCGTCATCCCCCAGCAGTTCCGCCAGCTTATCCGGGTCAATGTCGCTCAGATCGCCGGTGCGGATGGCCTCCTGCAACGCCGCCTCCAACTGGTCAAGCTGCTGGAGTTCTTGCATCATCTGCCTAGCCTGCTCCATAGTAAGGCTGTCGTCGCCCAAGAACGGATACTGGCGGCGCAAGTCTTCCATCGGCATAAGCTGTTCCATCAAGCTGGCGAACCGGGCCATCTCCCGCTGCGTTTCCGGGTCAAGGGCCTGCGCCAGCGCGTCCTCCATCTCCCGGCGGGCCTCCGGCGACATACTCTCCAGCATCGACTGCATCTGCGCCAACTGCTGTTGCAACAGCTCCATCAGCTCATCGAAACTCTGCGGCGGATTGACCCCGAACATCGGCCCCCACTTGTCCATAAACCCGTCAAAATCCGGTTCGCGCCCCTCCAGCCGGTCCCGCATCATCCGGTTAAGATCCCGCATCATCTCCCGGGTGGCCGCCATATCCTCCGGCGTCATATTCTGTATCTGTTGCTGCATCTGCTGGGAAATGTTCTGGGCCATCTGGCTTTTCAGCATATCCAGCAGTTCCTGAAACTTCCGCTGCGCCTCCGGGTCTATGAAGTCATACTCCATCAGCTCTTTGAGCTGGCTGCCAACCCCCTCGGGAAGGTTGTCCAGCCGCTCCAAGTTGCGGTTCGCCCGCTGCTCCAGCAGGTTATACAAGGCTTCCTGCTGGCCCCGCTCCGACTCAGGAGCGTCGTCCACCTGCTGCCGGGCATCGTCAAGGCGGCCCTGGATCCCCTGCCGCTCAGTATTGATGATGTCCTCCAGCCGCTCTTTCAAGTCGTCCAGCACCGAATCCATATTGTGCTGCTGCATCTGCTGGCGGCGCCGGTCTTTAAGCTGCTCCATAAGCTGCCGCAGGCCGGGCATCTGCTGCCCGTCCCGGTTCTGCATCCCCTGCCGCAGCAAATCGCGCAGGGCCTGCATTATGTCGCCCTTGTTCAGTATGTCCTCCGCCAGCAAGTCCATAAGCTGGTCGGCGTCAAGGTCAAAGATATTCTGGGTGCCGTCCCACCGGGAGTAGCGGTAAGTGCGGAAAAGCATCACGTCTCCCTTATGCGCTCCGGCCGCGCGGGCCGCCATCGCACAGCAAAGGCTGGGCAAGGCGATAATACGCGCCCGCGCTGCCTATGGCAACCGCCATCGCCGCGCCGCCCTACACCACCGTCGCCCCCAGCACCCGCCGGCAGTGCGACAAAGCCCAGCGATGGGCCTCCGGGTCAGGCCCGGAAACGCAGTCCGAATACACCTCTACGGCGTAGTCCCGGTTGCGGGCGTCGGAAACGGTGTGCAACACGCATACATTGGTGGCGACCCCGCAAACCAGCAGCTTATCCGGCGCCAGCCGCTCCAGTTGCCCGGCCAGGCCGGTGTTGAAAAACCCGCTGTACCGCTTCTTGGGAATAACATTGCCGCCGGTGACAAACCCGGCCAGTTCCGGGATAACCTCGGTTTCCTCAGTCCCAATCACGCAATGCACCGGGAACACCTGAAACTCCAAATCGTCGGGGTCATGATGGTCGGACACAAACAGCGCCTCCCCGCCCCCGGCCAGCTCTTGAGAGATAAGCCGCTCAACACTGGGGATAATCCGCCGGGAATCGGCGTGATAAAGGTTATAGCCCGGCTCCAGAAACCCCTTGAGCATATCCACCACCAGAACAACATTGCTCATAACGTCCTCCCACACTGCATAGGATTTGGGGCTAGTATGGCCGACCAGGGGCCAGCGGGGCCGGATCTACCGCTACCGCCCCGAGCCTTGGGGGCCCTGAGCTTCCAACGAAAAGCAGGTTCGCCCTTCCCTATGATCCCAAGCCCGTTCCGAGAAAGGACGGTCTTGGCGGGACAACTCCGCGGTGTCCGTCGAAAATACGGCGCAAAGCTCGTAGCGAGCGCCCTCAATGACGCGGTACTCGTAGGGAAGTCCGGTCTCCGGGTCGTGCAGCCGGTTGATGAAATACCTAGAGCCGGACATCAGAGCCAGCTCCGCAGGCAATTCCTCGTTCAACTCCCAGTACAAGTCCACATTGTCGGCGATGTTCGACAGGTGAGATACCCGTTCCTGGTCCAGCCTGATGTCCCTTTGCTGCCCCGGAGAACCCATCAGAAACAGCGTGTAGGCGATACATCCCACAACCACTATGACCACGGCCGGGAGAAGGACACGCCGGGCCAAGACGTTCCTGCCCTCCGGCGCGGCGGCTTCAGCCTGCCGCATATCCCAAAGGTAGAACCCAAAAACGCACGCCGTAATGACCAGAATCGAAACCGCCTTCAGCGCAAAGCGAAGCGTTGGGTCGCCCGTCAGCACATTGGCCAGCAGGGCAATCAAGTCGCCCAAGATAATCCCGGCGGCCACAACCAGCGTGAAGTACGTCAGCCAGCGGCGCACCGGCGATTGACGCCGCTCCGGGTCGGCGTCCGCTTGCAATGCCAGCCGCCGGGCAAGGAACAGGTAGAGCGGGAAAGCGATAATGACCGAAGCAATGGCCGTCGCCTGCCCACCGGATGGATACCTGTCCCGAAAGTCAAGAGCATCAGGAAAGGAATAGTCAATCAGCCCAAAAACCAGAATCCCAAAGCTGATAGCCGCGACATACAGCGCAATAAAGGAGACCAGGTAAAGAAACGCCTCCCGGGCATAAAGGTAGGGCGTCGGCCTAGGCACGGCCACGGAGAAATCCGCGTCGGCAAAGCTGGACAGCCCGTTCCGAACCTCCCCTTCCTGCCACCCGGCATCCAGCAGCACACGGCGGATTGCGTCCCGGTCATAGCCCCGCTCCAGGGCCTCCTTGATAAAGGCGCGAAGTTCGCGGTTCATCGTTACCTTGTGAAAGGGCTTAGAATGAAAGGGCTAAAAAACGCCGTCGGCGGCAAACCGCGCGTCTTCAGCCAGCATTTCGGACAGCCCAACGGCCTCGAAGCAATCTTGCAGGCTGGTCATATTCTCCAGCAAATGGGCCGTGGTTCCTTCCCGCTTCAGGGTTGCCAGGGTTTGGCGTATCGCCTGGGTTGCCGACAGCAGGGCGCTGGCCGGGAAAATCACTATCTTGAAGCCCAGCCGCTCCAGTTCGTGGGCCGGGAGCAAGGGCGACTTGCCGGTTTCGACATAGTTGTAGAGCAGAGGAACATCCAGCTCGCGGCCCGCCCGCGCCACCTCCTCGGGGGTTCGCAGGGCTTCGACAAACAGCGCGTCGGCCCCGGCCTTGACGTATTCCTCGCAACGGCGCATCGAATCGTCCCAGCCGGTGACCGCCAAAGCGTCGGTACGGACTATGATGGTGAAATCGTCATCGGTGCGGGCGTCCACCGCGGCGCGGATTTTCTGAGTCATATCGCCCACGGGTATAACCCGCTTGTCGTCCAGATGGCCGCAGCGCTTGGGAAAGTCCTGGTCTTCCAAGTGCAGGGCGGCGACGCCGCTGCGCTCGTACTGCCGGATGGTGCGGCGCACATTCAGCACGCCGCCGTAGCCGGTATCGGCGTCGGCAATGACCGGAACGTCCACGACGGATGCAATGGAAGCGGCGTTATCCCGCATCTCGGTCATAGTAGCCAAAGCCAAGTCGGGGTAGCCCAGCCGGGCAACGGACGTCCCGGCGCCGGTCATATAGACAGCGGGAAATCCGGCAGTCTCAATCAGTTTGGCGGTAAGGCAGTCATAGGCCCCGGGGGCCATGATAATGCCCGGCTGCTCCAGAAGCCGCCGAAACCTAGTAGTGGCTCGCATTCTGTCCTCCAAAACTTTACTCTATGCAGGGGTTCAGGCGATAAGGCCGCCGTCTATGGTCAGCACCTGGCCGGTCAGATAGCCCGCGCCCCGGCTGCTCAAGAACAGGATGGTTTCCGCCACGTCTTCGGAAGTTCCGAAGCGGCCCATAGGGATGCGCTCCAGTATCTGGTTGCGCTGCTCTTCCGACAGGTCTTCCACCATCCCGGTGGCGATGTAGCCGGGGGCGACGGCGTTGACGGTCACGTTGCGGGAGGCCACTTCACGGGCCACGGCTTTGGTGAACCCTATCAACCCGGCCTTGGCCGCGGCATAGTTGGCTTGGCCGGGGTTGCCCGTCAATCCTACAACCGACGACATATTGATCACCCGCCCGTAGTGCTGCCGGATAAGGTGGGGCATTACGTAGCGAGTACAGAGAAACGCCCCGCGCAAGTTCACCTGCAACACTTCGTCAAAATCGGCGGGCGTCATACGCAACAGGAGGCGGTCGCGGTGGATTCCGGCGTTGTTAATCAGAATGTCTATGTGTCCGAACTGGCCGACTACGGCTTTGATGACTGCCTGGGCGCTACTCTCATCGGACACATCGCCCGCAATCAGCATGGCGTGGCCCCCGCCTGCGGTGATGGAATCCATCACTTCGGTAGCCGCAGCAAGGCTGGCATTGTAGTTGAGCGCAACCGCGGCCCCGGCCTGGGCCAGCCGCCGGGCGATGACTGCGCCAATGCCGCGGGAGGATCCGGTGACCAGGGCCACCTGCCCCTCGAGGCTTATTCCCGCGATTGTTCCGGGGTTAATCTGCGCCATGGACTGCCTTCCCCACCCCTGAGCTTGCCCGAAGGCGAGCGCCGGAGTTGTTAATGCCGGCCAGTTCCTGCCGCATTATGTCCAGCAGCCCGACCTGTACGTACCGGACCGCGGTGCGAACCGCGTTTTCAACGCCGTTGGCCCGGCAAGAGCCGTGGCCCAGAATCACCGGGGCGTTGACGCCGAACAGCGGGCCGCCGCCCACGATTCGTGGCCGGTTGGTGGTTTCCCACAGGTCGTTAGCCAATCGCTCCACCACCGCGGCGTCTACGGAGCCGTCCAGTCGCTCCCGCACGAAACCGGCCAGCGCCCCGCCCATCCCTTCGGTGAACTTGATCAGTATGTTGCCGACAAAGCCATCGCAGATTATGACATCGGCCTTGTTAGTGAAAAAGTCCATTCCTTCCACGTTGCCGACAAAGTTGAGGTGGCTTTCTTGAAAGAGCTGATAGCTATCCTGTACCTGCCGGTTGCCCTTGGCGGACTCGGCGCCGACGCTGAGCAGGCCGATGCGTGGGTTTTCGATGCCCATATAAGTGTGGGCAAAGGCCGCGCCCAGCACGGCGAAACTGAGCAGCAGGCCGGGGCGGCAGTCAAGATTGCTGCCGATGTCCACCAGCACGGTATTGGGCGCCAGGCCAAGAAAGGGGCCGCCCAGACAGGGACGCTCCAAGCCGTCCATCAACCCCAGCGACAGCACCGAGCAAGCCATTGCCGCCCCGGTAGAGCCCATAGAGACCATCACGTCGGCCTGCCCCTGCTTGACCAACTGCGTCGCCACCATCACCGAGGATTTGGGCTTGCGCCGCAACGCCTGGAGCGGATGTTCGTCGTCGAAAATTTTGCCTTCGGAAGGAACAACGCTCACCGGCATCCCGGCGGTGTCATACTTGGCGAGTTCGGCCTGCACCGGGCCGGGGTCGCCCACCAGCAGCAACTCGGCCTCCGCCGGATAACCCGTCCCCAGGGCCTGCAAGGCTCCCCTGACCGTTTCCACCGGGGCGAAGTCGCCGCCCATAGTATCTACGGCAACCCGCACTTTCGATGGCATTGGGCGGTAATTTTTGGTTCCATTGCGTTGCATCACGCACCTCTTGACCGGAGGCCCCGCCCTCGGCAAGCTCGCCCTTTCGACAAGCTCAGGATGAGGATGGGGCCGTCGCTAGTTGTTTTTCACCGTTGCGGTTCCGGTAATCAGGTCTTCCCCGGTGGAGTTGTTTCTGACGCCTACCGCGAAGTTGGAGGTTTCGCCGTTGGATTTGGCGGCCCGGCCCCAAGTTTCCACCCGGTCGCCGAGGTAGGCCGCGCCCTTGAACCGCGCTCGCAGCGAACCGCCGGTGAGCCAACGCTCGCCCAAGGATGCGGTCATCATTTCAGATATAAAGGCCAGAGTAAGCATTCCGTGGGCGATGATGCCGCCGAACCGGGTTGCGGCGGCAAACCCCGCGTCCAGATGCAACGGATTGTCGTCCCCGGAAGCGGCGGCATAGGCCCGCAGCCGCTCTTGGGTAATGACCCGGGACACCACCGGCAAATCGCTGGCGGGGGTGTCGCCGTCTGGCTCAAGGGACGCCCCCACCCTAACCCTCCCTCGGAGAGGGAGGGGATTATGGGGCAGGGCGTCGGCGGCATCAGCAACCATAACGGTACTTTTGCCGGTAAGAACCGGGGTATGGGGGGCAGACCCTAGGTGGCAGGCGGCGGTTATGAAATGCAGTCCGGCCCGTTTGCGGGGACGCTCAAGGGTGGCAACAGCCCGCAGTTCCCGGCCCCCACCCCTTTCCTCGACGTATATGGGGGCCAGCGTGTCAACCTCTTGCAGACTGTGGATGGCCCCCGGCGGCAGCTTCAGGGTTTTCAGCAGCAGTCCCAATGCCGCGGCGGTGCCGTACAGCGGAGGGGCCAAGCCGGTTTGCCGGTATATGGGCAGTTCGTCGCCCACCGCCCGGAGGTAGTCATCCACTTGCTTTGCGCCCACGCTGACCCGGCCCATATCCAACGGCCCTTCGGGAAGCCCAAGCTGCCCTTCGACCAACTCAGGGCCAACAGGCGGAACGCCGCCGGATTCGGTGGTCATCGGTATAGCCCCCCTTGCGGGTTTACTGCCTGCCGCCCGCGGCCCGGTTCAGGTAACTCTGGGTAATGCGTTTAGAGTATACATACGGGCTGCGACGGCGGGCAACAATATGTAAAGCGGGCTATGACGATTATGTGATGCGCTCAGGTCGCGCGGGCCGGTTATGCGCTCAGGCTGTGCGGGCCGGTTATGCGTGCGGGCTGTCGGCCTGCTCTCGGAAACCGAAGGCTTCGGCGGCCAGTTCCACGATATGCTCTCCGATGGCTAAGGACGACGTGGCCCCGGGGGACGGCGCGTTGAGGACGTGCACCGCTTCCCGTCCGCGAATGATATTGAAGTCGTCCAGTAGTGCGCCGTTGCCGGCCACGGCTTGGGCGCGGACTCCCGAACCGCCCGGAGCCAGATCTTCCTCCCGGATTTCCGGCAACAACCGTTGCAGGTCACGCAGGAATATGTCCTTGCTGTAAGAGCGGCGCGTCTCGCTCAACCCGGTTCGCCAGTGTTTCGCGGTCATCCTCCAGAACCCCGGATAGACCAGCGTTCCCAAGGTGTCGCCCAGATTAAGGTCGCTCTTGCGGTATCCCTCCCGGCTCAGGGCCAGCACCGCGTTAGGGCCGGCCTCAATGCTGCCTTGAATGTTGCGGGTGTAATGGACGCCCAGAAAGGGAAACCGGGGGTCAGGCACCGGGTAGATCAGCCCCGACACCAGATGATGGCTCTCCGGGCGCAGGGTGTAATACTCGCCGCGGAAAGGAACAATGCGAACATCCACCCGGTCTTCAATCATAGCTGCCACCCGGTCGGCATGAAGACCGGCGCAGTTGATGATATGCCCGGCCTGCACCGTTCCTTTGGGCGTTTCCAAGGCCAGGGCGGTGCCGTCCCGCGTGATGCGATGCACCGGCACCCCAGTGAATATGTCGCCGCCGGAATGGGCGAACTTGCTGGCGTAGACTTGGGCCACTTTAACGTAGTCGGCGATGCCGGTGCCGGGGGCCCACAACGCCCGGATGCCGGCGGCGTGAGGCTCGATTTCCCGCAGCCGCTCCGGGCCGATGATTTCCAGCCCTGCCACCCCGTTGGCTACTCCCCGCTGGTAGAGGTTATCCAAGCGGCCCAGTTCCGACTCGTCGGTGGCTACGATAACCTTGCCGCAGCGCTCGTATTCGATTTCGTTCTCATCGCAGAAATTCAGCAGCTTTTGCACCCCGGCGACGCAGAAATTGGCCTTATGGGAACCGGGGCGGTAGTAAATGCCGGAGTGAATCACCCCGCTGTTGTGGCCGGTCTGATGGGTTGCCAGTTCGGTCTCTTTTTCCAGCGTGGCAACCCGCAGACTAGGAAATCGCTGAGTAAGGTGCATAGCGGTGGACAGTCCGATGATGCCCCCGCCCACGATGGCGACGTCATACTTTTGCCGTTCCATAACCGTGCTTCCCCCGCCGTCGGCAGCGAATAGCAGGGCCGGCCGACGCGCCCGTTAAGGGTAGTCGGCTGGGGGCGGCGGGTCAAGGAACGGCCTGCCGCGGGCCGTGCTATACTTTACCGGCGCGGCGGCCCGGAGCTTGCGAGGGCGGCGTCGCGCCGTTTACTGCACAGGGAGGAGATATGCACTTCGGCATCTTTATGGAGTTTGGCAGCCGCCCCGAATTGTCGGAAGCGGAGTCTTTTCATGAGGGGTTCCGGCTGGTGGACGCCGCCGAAAATTGGGGGCTGGACGGCGTATGGCTGGCCGAGCTTCACTTCAACCCGGTGCGCTCGGTGCTGTCGTCGCCCATCGTAGTCGCCAGCTCCATCGCCACGCGCACCAGGCGGCTTCGCATCGGCATGGCGGTACACGTCCTGCCCTTGAACAACCCGTTGCGCATCGCCGAGGAAGTGGCGACCGTTGACCAGATTAGCGAGGGCCGTTTCGAGTTCGGCGTGGGGCGCAGCGGTTTCGCCCGCTCCTATGACCTCTACGGCATCCCCTACGTGGAGAGCCGCGAGCGTTTCCGCGAGGCCCTAGACATCATACTGGAGGCTTGGAAGGGCGAGCCGTTCTCCCATACCGGCGAGTTTTACAGTTTCGAGGGGGCCATAGTTTCGCCGCGGCCCTACCAGCAGCCCCATCCGCCGCTGCGCATCGCTGCCACCACCGCCGAAACCTTCCCCCGCTTGGGCCGCGAGGGACATCCGATATTCGTCGGCCTGCGGGGAATGGACATCCCGGAGCTTCGCAGCAATCTCAAGGAATACCGCAAGGCATGGCATGAGGCAGGACACGACGGCGACGGCGATGTGTCGCTTCGCATTCCGGTCTACGCCGGGGAATCCGAGATGGAGGCCTTGGAAGAGCCGCGCGACAGCATTGACGCCTACTTCAACCGTATGGGTTCCCTGCTCCGCAACTCGGCTGGCCGCGCCGGAACCGATACCGGCCGTCAGGGACGCGCCGACCGCTTGGCGTCTATGTCATACGATGAAATGCTGAAAACCAAAGTGGCTTTCGGCACCGGCGAGAGTCTGATAGACCGCTTCACCGAACTCAAGGAAGAGCTGGGACTTGACGGCGTGGTTGCCGAACTGAACGCCGGTGGCCTCATCCCCGAAGAAGCGGTCACCCGCAGCCTTAGCATAATCACGCAACAGGTTATGCCGTCTTTCAAGTGATATGACCGCACCTGCTATCCCGTTATTCCCGCGAAAGCGGGAATCTCCTAGGGTAGGCCGAAGTGAAGGGACCAGCGAAAACGAAGCGGTAAAAATCATAACGGGAAAGGAATTTGTCCTATGAGAGTCGCCGTCCTGGACGACTACCAGAGCGTGGCCGAAAGCCTGGCCGACTGGTCGCAGTTGCCGTCGGGAACCGAGGTCACCTTTTTCAGCGACCACCTGACCAGCGAGGACGCCCTGGCGGAACGGCTGGCCGGTTTCGACGTGGTGATGGGGATGCGGGAGCGCACGCCCTTCCCGCGCTCGCTGCTGGAGCGGCTGCCCAATCTGCGCCTGTTGGTCACTACCGGACGGCGCAACGCCTCTTTCGACATCGAAGCGGCCACCGGGTTGGGCGTGGCGGTCTGCGGCACCAACGGCGCGGGCGAGGGGCCTACCGAGCTGACCTGGGGCCTGATTATCGCATTGGTGCGGCAGATTCCACTGGAAGACCGGCTATCGCGGGAAGGCCGGTGGGGAACCACCGTCGGCGTCGGGCTGAAAGGCAAAACCATCGGACTGCTGGGGCTGGGGCATATCGGCTCGCTGGTGGCGCGGGTAGCCAACGCCTTCGATATGAACGTCATCGCCTGGAGCCAGAACCTTACCGCAGAACGCGCCCGCGAGTGCGGCGCGGCGCTGGTGGACAAGGATACGCTGTTCCGCGATTCCGACATCGTATCGGTTCACGTAGTGTTGAGCCAGCGCACCCGAGGGCTGGTAGGCGCCCATGAACTGGCCTTGATGAAGCCGACGGCCTATCTGGTCAACATATCGCGCGGCCCCATTGTAGACGAAGCCGCGCTGGTGGACGCCCTGCAACGCAAGGCCATCGCCGGGGCCGCGCTGGACACCTTCGACATAGAGCCGCTGCCCGAAAACCACCCGCTGCTCCAACTGGACAACACCCTAATCTGCCCGCATCTGGGCTACGTGACCGACGATTCCTACCGGGAGATGTACGCGGGCGTCGTAGAAAACATCCGCGCCTTCGCCAGCGGCGAGCCGGTGCGGATGATAAACGAAGAAGTGCTGACCGCCCCGCAGTTCCGGGGGTATAATTAAGGGGCATCCCAATATCTCAGGAAATTTAAGCAGGGGGTTTCGCAATGGGCCTTGACCAAGAAATAGCTGCCAAACGCGCCGAAATTCGTACCGACGGCTACCCAATGTCCATTGGGGAATTGATAAGCATTTACCGGGATGATGAACTGAACATTCACCCGGAGTTTCAGCGGTTTTTCCGGTGGAGTGATGAGCAGAAGTCTCGGCTTATCGAGTCCATTTTGCTGGGCATTCCAATACCGTCAATTTTCGTTTCGCAGAGGGACGACGGCGTGTGGGATGTAATTGACGGGTTGCAGAGGCTATCCACTATCTTTGAGCTGGTTGGCGTTCTGAAAGACGAAACCGGCGAGAAATTGCCCCCGCTCACGCTGAGGAACACCAGGTACTTGCCTTCAATGGCGGGGAAAAAATGGGATGATGATAACCCGTCGTTATCTATCGGCAACGCCAACCGGCTAATCATCAGACGCTCGAAAATCGACGTTAAGATAATCCTTCGCGAAAGCAACGAATCCAGCAAATACGAGTTGTTCCAGCGGGTCAACACCGGCGGTTCTCAATTATCAGACCAGGAAGTCAGGAACGTAATCCTGATTATGGCCAATCCTGAGGCTTATCATTGGATAGTGGGATTGGCTAAGGACGAGAACTTCCAGTCATGCATAGCCCTTTCCGAGCGAATGCTGAACGAGCAATACGATTTGGAACTGGTGACGCGGTTTCTGGTGTTTCGAAACTTAGATGAGAGCGAACTTGGCTCAGTGGGAGATTTAGGGGATTTTCTCACTGACCGTATTATCGGCCTGGTGGAATCTAACGATTTCCAGAAAACACGCAAAGTAGAGGAGGCGGTGTTCAAGTCCACGTTTGCCTGGCTGTCGAATTCGCTGGAGGAGCGTAGCTTTCGGAGATATGATGCCGCCAAAGGCAGACACCTTGGCGGATTCCTAATCTCGGCGTTTGAGCCAATCGCCTTGGGGATTGGTCACAATGTGGCTTCCTACAATAACAATACAGACGTTCGAAAAATCGAAGAAACGGTTATGGAGTTGTGGGGCAATCCTGAATTCACGTCTCGCAGTGGCGGCGGGATAAGGGCGGCAAATCGGCTGCGCTCAACCCTTCCGCTAGGGCGCCGGATATTCGCCCTATGAGGATACAGACGCTCGACCAGCTAGTTGAAGCATTGGATAATGACCTGCGTTGGCGGAAAAGAGAATTGACAACAGTCAATTATATGTTGACAAAATCCCGGGCACATGAGAAAGGCCCCTTGCTAAGAGCTGCGATTTGCATTCTTTACGCTCATTGGGAGGGGTTTGTAAAAACAGCTGCGACTGACTATGTCTCCTTCGTTGCAATCAGAAATTTGAGGTATTGTGACCTCACTCCCAACTTCATAGCATTGGGGTTACGCAAGGAGATTCGCGAGGCCGGGAGGAGCGATAATCCGATTGTTCACACGGAGCTTGTCGCAAGACTGACGTCGGATTTGTCTGAGCGTCCCCAAATAGATTGGCAAAATTCGATTAACATTCGCTCTAATTTGAACACCAAGAATTTGAGAGAAATTTTGGCCCTCTTAGGATTGGATGAGAGAGGTTACTTATCCAAAGGCCAGTTGCTGGACAAAAGGCTATTGGAAAACAGAAATCGGGTAGCTCACGGCGAGCGAGTGGAGATTGACCCCGACGACTACGCTGTGATGCACAGTGAAATAATTCAATTAGCAGACAGGTTCAGCACCGATGTGCAAAATGCTGCAGCTACTGGGCAATACCGCCGTGGTCTGGCTTCATACCCAGAAAGCTAGTTGACAGGAGATACGCAAAGATGAAAGCAGTACGCATCCACGAATTTGGCGGTCTTGAGGTGCTTAACTGGGAGGACGCTCCCGACCCGGAACCGCGGCCTCATCAGGTGCTTATCAAGGTGGACGCCGCCGGGGTGAATTATGCCGACCTGATGCGGCGGGGCGGGAATTACCCCGGCCCTGATTTGCCCGCTTCGCTGGGGCTGGAGGCCGCGGGAACGGTGGTGGAAGTCGGAGCGGAAGTGTCGGGGGTTTCCGTGGGCCAGCGGGTGATGGCTATGGGGCCGGGCGGACAGGCCGAACTGGTGGCGGTCAACGGCAACTTCGTCTTTCCCTACCCCGAAACCGTTGACCCGGTGCAGGCCGGCGGAATGCCCATCGTATTCCTTACGGCCTACCATCTGCTGAAGACCCGGGGGCAACTGGAGCCGGGCCACACGGTGCTGGTGCAGGCCGGGGCGTCGGGCGTGGGAACCGTGGCGATACAGTTCGCCAAGGCTTGGGGCGCCCGGGTAATCGCCACCGCGTCCACTGAGGAAAAGCTGGCCCTCTGCCGCTCCCTGGGGGCGGACGCGACCATCAACTATACCGAACAGGACTTCGAGGAAGCAGTCAACCAGCAGACCGGCGGCGCAGGGGTGGAGCTGATACTGGAATGCGTGGGCGGGCCGGTGCTGGAAAAGAGCTTGCGCTGCGTCGCATCCTATGGCCGGATGATAACCTACGGTAACGCATCCGGCACTCCGGCCAGCTTGCCCGCAGGCGACATTTTCGCCGCCAACCGGACGGTCATCGGCTTCAGCATTGGCCGCTCGCCCCAGGGCCGTCTTGACCACCAAGCCGCTATGTCCGAAATTTTCCCTCTGCTGGCCGACGGCAAAGCGCGACTGGTAGTTGACCAAGTGCTGCCGATGTCCGAGGTATCCTCAGCTCACCAGCACTTGGCGGGCCGCGGAACGCGGGGCAAGGTGATTTTGACTCCCTAGCTGGCGGTTCCAATGCCCGATAGTCCGCTCTGAGCCTGTCGAGGATGACGGCCTAACCGCAGGCCGCAATGGGAAAGGATATGCTGATACGTCTGTGGGCCTTCTGCTCCCGGTTTGCGCTTGCGGTTTTTCTGTTAGCCGCCGGGTTGTTCGCCTGCGACTCGACAAGCCCGGAGGTCACCGCCGTAGTTGACACCGGCCTTCCAGCCGCCACCGCCGCGCCTGTGTCACGGGAGCGCGAGGCCGCAGCCGCGCCTACCGCCGCCCCGGCCGCCACCGCAGCCCCGGCGGCGGTCAGGGCAGTGACTGAGTCTGAAGTATCCACATCGGCGGGCTTTTTCCAGAACGCCCCATTGCCCAATGACCCTCTCCCTGCGACGGCTGCCCAGAATCGCGTTATCGTGCGAACCGTGGATATGGGCGTTATCGTCTCCGACGTGGCCCAATCCACCGACGCAATCATCGAGTTGACCATCCAGTTCGGCGGTTGGATGGTAAGTTCCGACCGCAGCCGTAAACATCAGGCCAACCTTTCCGTGCGCGTCCCGGCGCAATCTCTGGATCAGTTCGTTCTGCTCCTGCGCCGGATGGCGGACCAGGTGGAGTATGAGACTTCCACCAGCCAGGACGTGACCGATGAGTTCGTGGATAATCAGTCGCGTCTCAACGGTATGCGCAGCACCGAGACGCGCCTGCTGGACTTTCTGAGCCGGGCCGTGAACGTGGAAGAGGCGCTGAATGTTCAGGTGGAGCTGGCTAAGATTCAGTTGGAAATAGAGGCGATTCAGGGAAAGCTCCGGTTCCTGTCGGAGACGGCGGCCTATTCGCTGGTCAACCTGTCGCTGACCACCAGGCCCGACGAGATGGTCGTGAACGCCGGCCCGGACGCCACCTTTCGCGCCGGTCTGAGCAACGCCTTCCGGGCCACTTTCCGGCCCCCCGATGGCGTGGACGAGTTCAGGTTTACTTGGGATTTCGGCGACGGATCGCGGCCGGTGGAGGGATCCCGCACCGCTCCCACCACCAACCCCGGCGAGAGGGTTACGGCTACGGTCACTCATACCTATACCAACGTTGCGCAGTCGCCCTACATCGTGCAGTTGAACCTCAGCGGCATTGGCGACGCCGGCTTGTTTCTGGGGTCGGACACGCTGATTGCCGTCGTATCCGAAATTCCTTCCATTGAAGTGTTTGCCGGTGAAGACCGGGTGGTGGATGAAGGCGACGAAGTGGAGTACAGCGGTTCCTTCACCCGCCCGGAAAGTCTATGGGATTTCAAGTATCGCTGGGATTTCGGTGACGGCTCGGCTACCGTGTTTGACGTGCCGCAGGAAGGCGAAACCCGGGCGGTGGCGCGTCACGCCTTCCCCGACTACCGCCCCAACCCCTACCCGGTAGTTCTGACGGTGACCGCTCAGAGCGAGGCAGGCGAAGTAAGCGGCTCCGCCGGATTCAACGTGCGGGTTGTCGAAGTGGAGGGGTTTGTCGTTGCCGGTTGGGACATCGGCGGCACCGCCAAGTCGGCAGTGCGGGCACTGTCCGTAGTAGGCCAGGCATTGCTGACAATCCTGATATGGATAGGCATATTCAGCCCGGTGTGGCTGGCCGCCATCGCTGCCGTGATTCTGATTCCCCGCCTGCAACGAAGATTTGGCCGGCGGCGACGATACGGAGAGACGCCCACAGCCGCCGGAACCCCCGGCAGAACCCGAGGCAATTTCCTGGGTGATTCTCTGGCGCCGGAAGGCGAGGGGCAACCTACTGTGGCCTGCGCCCAATGCGGGAGGGAATTTCCGGCCATTGACGCTAACGGGCAGCCCGCCAAGTATTGCCCTTACTGCGGAGCGGATGCTCCAAGCCCCGGCGCTCCAGAGCAGACACCCGAAACGTAACCGGGAGGTATGTTTATGCCCCGCCCTCGTGAGTTGTTTCGAGAGGTTCTTTCCCGGCCGTCCTGTACGCTGGCGGCCAACATATTCGACCCGCTGTCGGCCCGCATCGCCGGTATGCTGGACTACGAAGTCTGCGTGCTTTCCGGCTCGGTGGGCAAGGTAGCCAACCTGGGAGTGCCGGACATCGTGCTTTCCAATATGTCCGACGTGGTGGATCACTGCCGCCGGATTACCCGCATCGCCGACGTTTGCCTGATGGTTGACGCCGAGGACGGCTTCGGCAACGTCGTGAACGTCTTCCGCACCGTGCGGGAAATGGAAGCGGCGGGGGTGGCCGGTATTGAAATCGAAGACAATTTCGTGCCGCGGCGGTTCAACGTAGCCGACCCGGGGCTGGTGTCCACCGAAGAACAGGTGGGCAAGCTGGAGGCGGCGGTGGCGGCCCGCACCGACCCGGCGACGGTAATCGTGGCCCGCTCCGCCGCGCTGGGCCTGTGTCCGCTGGACGAAGCCCTTGAGCGCATCCGCGCCTATTCCCAGACCGGCACCGAAGCCCTGATGCTCACCGGCTCCCGCAGCCGGGAGCAAATCGAAGCGGCGCATCAGGCCACGTCCCTGCCCCTTTGCGTCCTGAACCCGCCCGCCGACGCCAGAAACGACCGCGATTTTCTCGCCGCCAACGGCGTCCGCATCCTGATGCTCGGCAACCCCACCTTCGCCGCAGCGGTTCAGGCAATATATGACAGCCTGAAGCACCTCAAGGACGGCGGCGCAATGGAGGTGCTTGGCGATAGGATGGCCTACCCGGAGCTGCTGCGGCAGGTCAACCGCACGGACGAGTTCCTAGCGTTGCAGGAGAAATATATGCGCGAATAGCGACTAGGAGAGAATGCAACCCCCCTAGCTGTGTATAATGAGCGCATGGCTTATCTTCAATGAGAGGGGCGCAGAGTGAAATGGTTGGATTTACTGATGACCGGCTGGATCTGGCCCGCGAGCTATTGCAGGCAGCCCGGGACGAGTTCGCCCGGGCCGAGGAAGCCAAGGGCGGCGCAGCGGTGATTGGTCTGCGAAATTCCTGCGGCAAGGGTTGGCTGGCCGCACTGGAAGCGGTCAACTATTTTTTCTTGACGCAAGGCGTTCCCGTATCGGAATTACCCGAAAATGACCGGGGCAGAAAGTATTTTGCATGCCGGTACATGAACCGCGATTTGAGAAGGGCCTACATTGATATGCGGCAAACGTTCCACGTAGACGGATACTACGAGGGTATCGTGGAGTTTGACGATATGCCGCGCTACTTTGATGAGCTGGAGGAGTTCATCGTCAGCATAGAATCATCCTCCGGCAATGGTGCCGGGAAATGACCATCACCGGGTTTCGGGACTGTAAACCTATCCCCCGCGCAAAAAATTCAGCGCGTGCGACGTGTATTCCTCGGGCTTCTCGAATGGCACCCAGTGGCCGCAGTTGTTGAGGACGACTAGGCGGGAGTCGGCGATGTTGTTGAGGGAGGCGATGCCGATTTCAAAGACGCACATCCGGTCATAGCGGCCCCAGATAATCAGGCTGGGCGCGGTGATGTTGGGCAGGTCTACGCCGTGGTCATAGGGCACGCTGACCGAGTTGGCGTCGGCTTCGATATGGGCCGGGTTGCCGGTGTAGTTGCCGTGGATATAGTCCACCAGTTCGTCGGTGACTAGCGCGTTGTCGTCTATATGGGTTCGCAGATAGCGGCGTACATTTTCGCGGGTGGGGTTGTCGCGCACCTCGCGGGTTATCAGGCTGCCTTCAGATGGGCGGTTGCCCATCAAGTACAGGTCGCCGCCGGTGCGGATATGGCAGGCGCCGAACACCAGCTTGTTCACCCGCTGCGGCTCTTTCATCGCCAGCACCATCGCCGACTGCCCGCCCTGCGAGTTGCCTACCAAATGGGCCTTTTCGATGCCCAGCGCATCCATCAGCCCCAAGGCAGTGCGGGCTTGCAGGTTGTGTAGCGGCTCGTTATAGACTACTGGCCCGGTTCTCCCAAAGTTTGGCAAGTCCATCACAATGCAACGGTAATGCTCGGCGAAGGCGGGCAGCGCCTTGTGAAAGGTTATCCATCCGGTAGTGCCGGGGCCGTAGGAATGTAGCATAACCACCGGGTCGCCTTCGCCAACGTCGTGGTAATGCACTGGCATACCGCCCACAGTGATGGTTCTACTGGTTGAGCTTTCCGTGAATGTGGTGGTCATACGATTTTCACTCCGGCAATTTTCTGGAGGACAGGCCGGTTAGTGTAGGGGTAGCGCGGCTGTGCGCCCCGGCCTTTGGATGGCAAGGGATGACACTGTACCCGGCGGCGTGGGGCGCAAGGTTGTGCGCCCCTACGGGTACGGATATGGTTGGATGTAGCTCCAGTCCCATTGCGAATATCTAGGCCACAGCCGCCTCTTGGAAATGGGGCATAACCTCGGTGGCGAACAGTTCGATGGAGCGCATTACTTTCCAGTGGGGCAGGCCGGCGAAACCGAAGTTGCCGAATACGTGATTGATGCCCGCTTCCTGGGTTTGTTTCAGCCGCTCGATTACCACCTCCGGCGTTCCCCGCAGGGGCGGCAGCCCGGCGTGGCCCACGTCGTCGCGGCGGTCGCGGTCCTGCTGGCGGTTGGCCCAATGCTCGTAGCCCTTGGCGATGTTGCCGTTCTTGTCCACCGGCATTCCGATGGGCGCGCCGTTGCTGCCAGCGGAGCGCAGGATGCGGGACGAAAAATCCTCAAGGCCGATGGGGTCGCGCTCGGCTTCCTCCATAGTCGGGGCGACGTAGATGGACTTGGACATCGGCGGGTCGAGATGGGCATGGGGATGGCCGTATTCGTCCATTTTGTCGCGCCATAGCTGAATGACTTGAGGGGCTTGGCCGAGGATGTCAGTCGGCCCCCCGGCGATGACCTGAATCCGGCGGCTGGCGGCGAAGTCGATGCTGGCCGGGCTGGTGCTGACCGCCTGAAACAGGGGCGGATAGGGCTTCTGCACCGGCTTGGGCAGCACCCACAGGTCATTGACGTTGGTATATTTGCCGTGATAGGTCAGCCGCTCTTCCGTCCATGCCTTGATGATGACGTCTACCGCTTCCTGGAATCGCTCGCGGCTGGTGTCTATGTCCACGCCCACGCCGTCGAATTCCTGCTGCTGGTAGCCTGCCCCGATGCCGAAGTTGATGCGCCCGCCGCTTATCACGTCCAGCATCGCTACTTCTTCAGCCACCAGCACCGGGTTGTGGAGAGGCAGGACGATAACCGCCGTGCCGATGCGTATATTCTTGGTGCGTCCGGCCACCGCGCCCAAGAAAGACCAGATTCCCGACAGCAGCCCGTGGCGCGAGAAGCGATGCTCCCCCAGCCAGACTTCCTCGATGCCCAGCCGGTCGGCGCACTCGATTTGCTCCAGGGCGTCGGTCAACGCCTGTTGCTGGGTAAAGTCTTCGTGGTAAGGGACGATGGTAAAGATTCCGAACTTCATACGGATTCCCCCTGCGGCAGGGTCAGGCAAGCCTTTCTGCCCTCTTGAGTTCAACCCTACTCTACTACACGGATAGACAGAATGCACCGGATGATAGCATACTGTTGCCATAGGCCCCTATACCACCTGTCGCAGGAGTGCCGTAATGGTTGCCATTGGCGGGAAGCACCAGATTATCAACCTCGAAACGGGACAGCTTGACCGCAGCGTTTTCGTTGACCCGGATATTTACGCCGAGGAACAGGAAAAGGTGTTCGGGCGGGCCTGGCTGATGATAGGCCACGATTCGCTGGTAGCCAAACCCAATGACTTTTTCCACACCTATATGGGCGAAGACCCGGTGATCCTCTGCCGCGACGGGCGGGGCAATCTGCGGGCTTTCCTGAATATGTGCCGACACCGGGGCAACCGCATTGTGCGTACCGACGCCGGGAACACCCGCAACTTCGCCTGCGCTTATCACGGCTGGACATTCTCCAATCAGGGCGAACTGGAATACCTGCCCGGCGAAGAGGAAGCGTACTACGGCGCCCTTGACCGCGACTGCCTGCGGCTGGTGGAAGCCCGTCTGGACACCTACGCCGGTATTGTTTTCGCCACTTGGGACAAGGACGCCCCCAGCTTGGACGATTACTTGGGCGACGCCCGCTGGCTGCTGGATGTCAGCTTCAACCGGCTAGACAACGGCACGGAGGCCCTGGGCCCCATCAAGTGGCTGGAGCCGGTGAACTGGAAGACGGCGGTGGACAACTGCTCCGACAACTACCACGTCCCAACCACTCATTTGTCCACCATCATCGTGCAGGGGCGGCATCGCGGCATTCCCAGGCTGACCCACGAGCAGCAGTTCCAGTCGGAAAGCAAGCACCTGTTCGTCAACGGCCACTCGCTTACTATGCGGTTTCTGGAGCGGGCCGACCAGGCGCGGCAAACCCACGGCATAACCGCCGACAACCGCGAGGCATTCGAGGCGTACTACCGGCAGACGCTGGCCGAGGCGGAGCGGCGGCTGGGCAGCCTGCGGGCCCGGCGGTTGCAACTGGGCAACCACAGCCTGTTCCCCAACGGAGTGCTGGGGCTGCGGCTGGCCCACCCTCGCGGCCCGTTGCAAACCGAATTCTGGCATTTCGCACTGCTGGAAAAGGATATGCCCGAAGAACTGAAAACGGCCCTGCGCCGGGGCAGCGCCAACTACAACGGTGTCAACGGCATTTTCGAGCAGGACGATATGGACAACTGGCGCGGCGTCACCAACTCGGCCCTCAGTCCCATAGGCCGCAAGTACACCCAAGACCTTTCTATGGGCGTGGGCCATGACCGGCGGCATCCCGAGTATCCGGGCGTGGTGTCGGAACGCTACACCTCGGAAAGCAACCAGCGTCTCTTTTACCGCCGCTGGGAGCAGTTTATGAACGCCGACAGTTGGGACGACATCCCGCTGGAGCCGAAGGCGATGAGATACGAAGGCACCGCCACGCTGCGCGGCTAGGAGAGATATGGCGATGGAAATGCAGCCCGCCACCGATTCGAGGCTGGAACTCTGGCACGAACTGATGCAGTTCTACATCCGGGAAGCCTGGTTGCTGGATGAGCGCCGCTTCCGGGAGTGGCTGGACTTGTTCACCGATGACGTGTTCTATTTTATGCCGCGCCGGTTGAATATCCACCGCAGCGAACCGGAGCGGGAGCTTTCACCTGTCGGCGACCTAGCCATATTCGAGGACGATAAGACCTATCTGACTATGCGGGTGGAGCGGCTGGAGACGGGAATGGCCTGGGGCGAAGACCCGCCATCGCGCACCCGCCATCTGGTAGGCAACCTGGTAGCCGAGCCGCAGCCCGGCGGCGAGGTCAAGGCCAAAACGGCGTTCATCCTCTACCGCTCGCACCACGAAACCGAGGAAAACGTGTTTGCCGGATACCGGGATGATGTTCTGCGCCCGACGGCCGGGGAGTGGAAGATTGCGCGGCGCACCATCGTACTGGATTCCAACGTGATTCTTGCCAAGAACCTGAGCGTGTTTTTCTGAGGCTTTGTTGCGGGGCGGGCTTGGCGCCGGGGGCGCGGCGACCAGATGGGAAACAGGGGGCGGCCGTTTGGCCGCCCCTTTGGTTGAATTGGCAGTTGGCGTACCTCGTCGGGGTGGGCGCTATTGGGCGTGGGGGCCTTGAGTTATGGGGACGTCTACTACCTTGAAGCCCCGTTCCGAGCCGGGATCCAGCTCGACTTCCAAGCCGACGAAGGGGCCAATCTTGTTGTTGAACACGTCTACCACGTCCTGTCCCTCGCCGGGGTAGCCCAAGCGTTCCAGCCAGTTGGGCAGCACGCTTTCGGCGCCGGCCCGCTTACTGAGGGCCTGAGCTTCGGGGCCGAACTCCACCAGCTCCAGACCGGCCTCGATGTTGCGGGTGATGCCGGTAACGTTGTGGATGGCGGTCAGGCGCAGGGCTTCCAGTTCTTGCTTGGCGCCTTCCTCCAGCAGGATTTGCTGGATGTCCGCGGGGATTTCGGCCCACACATCACCGTTGACCACGTTGGTGGTGGAGTTGAAGCTGTACAGCCGGCCATTCATATACGTGGTTACTTCGTACCACCGCTGCGATAGGCCGGGGTTGGCGCCGGTTACGCCGGCGTCGAGGATGCCGCGCTCTAGGGCGGTGTAAACCTCGGCGAAGGCCATAAACTGGGCCGCCGCGCCCATGTGGTTAATCCAGTCGGACAGCTCGGCCGAGTGGCTGCGCGTCTTGAGGCCGACGAAGTCTTCCGGGTTTTCCAGCCGCTTGTCGCTGAAGAAGAACTGGTCGTCGCCGGCAATCCAGTTACGCATCAGCACTTGGGCGCCCAGCTCTTCCTCGTACACCTTGTCTAGGTCGGGGGCGATGTTGGTCAGCACCTGGTAGTGGGTCTCGTGGTCGGGCCACAGTCCCCAGATGTACTGCACGGCTAGGGTAGGGAACTCGCCGCCGACATAACCGCCATAGATCTCGGTCATGCTGAGGGTGCCATCGGCCAACAGACTGGCGGTGTCGGTGCCTGCTAACCCGAGCTCCGGGAACGAAGTGATGTTAATCGTTACCTGTTCGTTAGTCCGCTCTTGGACGTTGGGAACGAAGTAAGTCCTTTGGTGCTTGCACCAGAGCAACTGCCCGTTGATGCAGGTGTGCTGTAGCACGATGTTTTCGCCCGAGGAAGTGAGCGGCGTCGGGTCGGTCAGATTGGCTTTCTCAATCAACTCCCGGTAGTAGTCCGACTCGAACACCCACTTGATGTCTTCGATGGCGTCCAGCGGCACGTTGCCGTCGTCGTCGCCTAGGTCGGTGCCATAGGTGCTCATAGAATCGGGGTATACGGACGGCCCCACCAGTGCCGCAAAGTTGCCGTCGCCGATGTAGATGGCGCCGGGGCCGCCAGCGTGTTCCGCGGCGTAGGCTTTCAGCTCGTCGCTGACTTCCCACATCATCGCGTCGCCGTCTTCTTCCATCATGGCGGTGGGTTCTGCGGTGGGCGCCGGGGTAGCCGTTGGGGCCGGTGTGGCCGTGGGTGGCACCGGGGTGGCGGATTCTCCGCAGGCCACCAGCAGAGCTACCATCAACACGATGGCAAAGGACATTATCGCCGTGGTTCGCATTTACGCCTCTCCTTAGAAAAATTTAGGTTTTGACACGCCCTCCACATTCAAGCTGTCTGGCGCCGCCTGCCGGGCCGGGCGTGAAACAGTTGCGATATGATACCACAATTTGGCCGAATGCGTTAATGTTATGTAAAGAATCCGTCGCGTATATTGGAAAATTCCATTTATATTCAGATATATTAGGGCATATATTCGTCAAGTTCCGGCATTTTGATTAACGATTTGACTGAAATGGCCGGTATTTTGAGGCAAAATCGGGCGCGGGAAATCGTCCAAAGCGCAACCGGGGCAGGCACAGTCAAGCCTGGCCGGTCGAGGGATGCGCTATGCCCCGGCGGGCGGCGGGTTGATGGTGTCTTGGCCGTAATCCGGCCGCGTATCGGGGGTTATGGGGAACGTTTCCAGTTGCGGGTGGTTCAGAACCCGCTCGATGCAGGCCGCGCTGCCGCCAATCCAAGTCTCCATAGCGTCAACATCCGTGATAATGCACCAGGCGCGGTCGGCGGGCCACCAGATGCTGGGCGATTTATGCTGAAACGCTTTCTCAACCATCCCGTAGTCCAGACACCCGCGGAACAGGAAATAGTTTCTTATATCAACTCCTATGTCAATGTGAACCTTGGGCCGGCGCCTTAAGGCAGGGAAAAAATCTTCCTGACCATAACCATCCCAAAAGCAGAAGTAATGCAGGTCGGGCGATTCGGTAAATTCTTGTACTAGGCCAGCTAGAACCTGGGATTGCGCAGAGGGCAGAGACCCTTCGTTGGGCGGATTGCCCCATTCCTCATGACCGCTAGGATTCCATTGCGCGATGTTGGCAATGCGGCGAAAATTCATCCAGGGGTGGACTGTCCGTCCGTTCCTAGCGGCTATTTCGGCCCACCGCACAGGGATATGCTCCCCGGAGTCATTCAGGCGATCGGCCGGATGGAGCAGCCGGGCGTAGGCGTCAAATCCGTCGGGGATGTAGAATCCTGAGTAACGCGCCTGCTTGTTTTTGTTGAGCCAGCGGCGGATTCTTTCCACAATCCAGTCGGCTTCGGAAAGGTCGGGCACCAGCTCAAGCCAGTCTTGCCCCCAAGGGAACGCTTGAAGAAAGGATGCGGAAGGCTTGTCCGGCTCTCCGCTCAAATTGATCCAACGCGGCATAGAACTTCCTTGTTGGACAGGGTTGTGATTCTGGGCATTTCAATCTCAAAGGCGGGCGCGGGGTTTTCGGGTATTTTCTTTAATTAGAATTTCGTTCTATTGGCGGGGGTATGGTGTTACCGGCAATGCCTGGGCTGACTCTATTACGACTCTGGCGAACAGGATGAGGTTTTGTTCGGGGTCTTGGTAATGGTCTATTTTGATTGTTTTCAGGGGCCATTGGCGTTGCTCGGCGGTTTGTTTGATTTGCTCCAGTAGCTGATTCAGGAGCGGGCGGCCAGTATGGCCCAGCAGGCGGTCAACTACTGAGGGTTTTGTTTTCCAGTCAATGGGGATTTCGGCGGCGGGGATTATCCGGCGGTTCATATTGTTTTCCGAAGTTGAGAAAGTCGGGAAAAGGCCGTCTCTGTGGAGGCGGCCTTTTCGTGAGGGCCGGCGGTGTTGGGGTTAGTCCTGGGACATTGTGAAGGGGATTACGCCTGGCATCCACCACTTTTCCCAGGAGTCGTCTACGCGCTGTTGGAAGTGGGCGATGTCGTCGGGGGTGAAGTGGGCGAAGCGGCCCTGGCGGGAGAGGTAGTCCTCGATGGGCTTGCGCCTGCGGATGCCTTTGGCGATGCTGCGGCTGGGGCCGTTGAGGATCAGCTCGCCGTCTATGATTTCGTATTGCACCCAGAGGCCGGTTTCGATGGCGAGCATTCCGAGTTCGTGGGAATACTTGGGGTCGTAGTCCCAGCCTTTGGGGCAGGGGTCTATGCTGTGGATGAAGGTGGGGCCGCCGATGGTGAGGGCGCGGCGGATTTTGTTGTTGAAGTCGAGCCCGTAGCTGCCGCAGGCGGTGGCGATGTAGCGGACGTCGGGGTGCCCGGCGGCGAGCATCGGGGCGGTGTTCTTTTTCCACCGGCTGTTCATTATGCGGTGCACTTTGCCGGGGGGGCTGAAGGTGCTGTTGGCGCCCCACGGGGAGCTGCCGGACACCTGGATGTCGGTGTTGGCGTAGGATTCGTTGTCGTAGCAAAGGATGAGCAGGTTGTACTCGTCATGCTGGAGGGCGGCGGAGATGGCGGAGAGGCCCATATCCACGCCGCCGCCGTCGCCGCAGAAGGCGATGACGTTGATGGGTTCCTGGTTCATTTTGCCTTTGCGCATCATCGAGGCCAGGCCGGCGGCGGTGCCGGTGGCGGCGCTGCCGGAGGAGCCGAGCTGGGTGTGCATCCACGGCACTACCCATGGGGTGCTGTAGTAGGTGGTGTTGGCGACGTACATACACCCGGTGCTGCCCAGCACGATGGTGCGGGGGCCGGCGGCCTTAATCATCAGCCGCATCACTAGGGCGGACTCGCAGCCCTGGCAGGTGCGGTGGCCGGAAGAGTAGAACTCTTCCACCGGGATGTTCTTGACGCCGCGAACCTGGGGCAGGTCGGTGGCGGTCATCAGGGTGGTCATTGCTCTTACTCCCTTACGTTAATCCACGTGGTTTCTTGCTCGATTTTACCAGTCTCCAGGGCTTTTTCGATAGTCTCCACCATTTCGTTTACGTCGCGCACCATCACTTCGCGTCCGCCGAGGCCGGCGATGAAGTTGAGCATCAGGGGGCGCTCCGGCAAGGGGTAGAGGGTGGAGCGCAGTTCGTGGAACAGGACGCCGCCGAAGGAGGGGGAGCCGTAGGAGTAATCGCGGTCAATGACGGCGATGCCTTTGGCGCCGCGGAGGGCGTTCTGGACTTCCTCGACGGCGAAGGGGCGGAAGAATTTGACGCGGACGAAGCCGACTTTCTTGCCCTGCTCCCGCATCCGGCGCACGGCGACGCGGGTGGGCATAGCGAGGGTTCCCATGCCGACTAGGATTATTTCGGCGTCCTCGGTCATATACTCTTCGATGAAGGGGCTGGGGTCGCCGCGTCCGAAGACTTCCTTGAATTCGTCATAGGCTTCGTAGATGACGCCTACGGCGCGGCGCATGGCTTCGTCGGTCTGGCGGCGTATTTCCATCAGCCAGTCTTCGTTGACCTGGGGGGCGACGGTGATGGGGTTGTCGGGGTGGAGTTGCAGTTCGTGGCGGTTGTAGCCGGGGAGGTAGCGGTTCACTTGTTCGCGGGTCGGCACCTGGACGATGGCCTGGGAGTGGGTGAGGAAGGAGCCGTCGCAACTGATGGCGAAGGGGAGCAGCACGTTGCGGTCTTCGGCCACCCGCCAAGCGAGGAGGGCGATGTCCATTGCTTCCTGGGCGGTGGCGACCCAATAGAGGTGCCAGCCCAGATCGCGGACGGCCATAGCGTCGTTATGCTCCACGCCGAAAGCGCCGGGGTCGTCGAGGGCGCGGTTGCCGACCATAGCCACGACCGGCATACGGAGTCCGGCGGTGACGGTGATGGCCTCGAAGGCGTAGAACCAGCCGACGCCGCTGGAACCGCAGAAGGTGCGGGCGCCGACGGCAGAGGCGTGCTTGACAATCTCGAACTGGGAATGTTCGCTTTCGGCGACGATAAAGTCGCAGTCAAAGGCGCCGTCGGCCTTGAGCTTGGACACGTACTGCATCACCGTGTCGTAGGGGCGGATGGGGTAGGCGGTGATGACGTCGACGTCGGCTAGGGCGCAGGCGATGGCGATGGCTTCGGAGCCGCTGATCAGCTCTTCGGTGGACTGCTGGAACATATCCGTGGGAACGGTGGTGGTCATTTAGTCTGCCTCCGCCGCCTGAATCTCTTGGGCGTAGCCGCCGACGTGGTGGAAGCCGTGGGTGCGGGTTTCAGCTTTTTGTTGCTCCACCAGATCGGTCATCCATTTATTGTAGCCGTCTTTGTCTTTTTGCCACCATTGCCACTGGCTGTCGTTGTCGTTGAACTCGGCTTCGTTGACCATAGTGACGCAGTCGGGAACGGGGCAGACGGCTTCGCAGACGCCGCAACCGCAGCAGGCTTCCATATTGGCGTCATAGAGGCCGTCGGGGGTGACGTCGAAGCAGGTGTCGGGGCATTGGAGCCAGCAGAGGGTGCATTTGATGCAGGTCTCGAAGTTGACCACCGGGCGCATTGAGCGGGTGCTGAATTTCTTGAAAACGTCGCTGCGCCCCGGGACGTAGCCGCCCTCGCCCTCGGCGAACTCGCCGCCTTCGGGGATGGCGCGGATGACCAGCCCTTCTTCCATAGACTTCCAGCCGGGCATAGTGAACTTCATTTCCCGCCGGTTGCCGCCCTCGCCGGGCTCCACCGGGCGGGCGCCGGTACGTTCGTAGGAACGCTGGGCCGATACTACTTTGGTTCCGCCGCCCATCTGTTCCTCGATGGTTTCCAGCATAGCGTCCAGGCTTACCAGCTCGGGGCAGACCTTGCAGAGGGCGCCGAGAACCCGGACGTCGGTGTGGTCGTCCTTGTAGACCCACAGGCCGGAAAAGCTGGGGATGCCGGTTACGATGGACAGGTTGTAGGGGGATTCCTTGGGGTGGATGTCGTCCAGCAGGGCGTCGGCCTGCTGGCGGGAGGTGACGATGAGGGTGCCGCCGGGCTTGGTGAGTTCATTGATGGGCTGGAGGCCGTACCAGGCCCAGGATTCGATGCCTTTGCACATAGTGTCGTCGACGTTGATGGTGACGTCTACGTTGGTGGCCTGGTAGACGGCGAGGCTTTCCTCCAGCTCTTCGGGATCGTCGGCCACGATGGCGAACTGCTTGGCGGGGATGCCGTTGCGCTCCGGGGAGTCGCCGTAGCGTCCGAAGGCGGTGCCGATTTTGCCGTCCTTGCGGGCGGCGAACACTATGGAGCGGACGATGTTGCGAGCCAGGGTCTTTTGGAAGATGCCCCGGTACACGACCTCCACAGCAAGGGTGGACATAGTACTCCTCCTTAGTTGGGGTGCCGTTGCAGGTGTGGATTTGCCGGGTTTGGGTTTATTGCGGGGGCTACAGGGAAGGCCGGGGTTCCCGGCGGCCAGTAGTTTTCCGGTAAGCGTATATTCACCGCGCAATCTTATCACACCTTGCGGCGGTTAGGGGGAGTTTGGCGGGGGGCGGCTTGGGGCGTAAGGGGTTCGCATCCGGGGGCAGAATTTTTTGATTTGCCGGACATTTTCGGACATTTTCGGACATCCGGGTTTGGCGGGTTGAGCAGGATTTTTTGATTTCCCTGCCATTTCCTACCATTTCCCGCCATTTTGACTTGGTGGGAGGGTTGGGCAGGGTTTTTTGATTTCTCTCCCATTTTCCCCCATTTTCTCCCACTTTGGCTTGGTGGCAGGATTGGCGGGTTGGGGCTGGCCGGTAGTTGGCAGGTATCAGGTATTATGTTAGGGATGCGCAATCGGGGTTGGCAAGGGGTTGGTGTCATCAAAAGGCTTGGTGTCATCAGGGGAATGGGGGACGCCCCCACCCTAACACTCCCCCGGAAGGGGAGGGGATTTGGGGGTTTTCTTGGCGAGGGCTTTTCGGGGCGGTTCGCCGCTTGTGATAAAATCGGATGCCTACGGGTTGCGGGTGGCGGCCGCATTTCGGATTTCCGTAAGGTAAGGGAGGTTTCCGTTGCCCCGTTTCGGCTTGTGGCCTTCTTTGTTCCTGTTGATGCTGGTTCTGGCGGCTACCGGGCTGTCGGCGGCGGCCTGCGGGGTTTTTGGCGGGGGGACGGATGATGCGGCGGCCCTTGAGGAGCTTCCGCCGGAGTTTGTCAAGCTGGCCGAGGTTTGGGAGCTGCTGGAGCAGGAGCATATTGACGCGGCGACGCTGAACCCGGAGGCCGCAGCGGAGGGGGCGATCCGCGGTATGCTGGATTCGATCAACGACCCGCACGCCGCTTATCTGGCCCTGGACCAGTATTCGAGGATGCGGCAGGATATTCAGGGTTATTTCGAGGGCATCGGGGCTGAGGTGGGCGTTCTGAATGGGATGATTACTATTATCGCGCCGATACCGGACACTCCGGCGGATGAGGCGGGGGTATTGCCTAGGGACGTTATCTTGCAGATTGACGGCGAAAGCACTGAGGGGCTGGAGCTGTTTGAGGTCATAAACCGCATCCGGGGGCAGAAAGGCACTATCGTGCGGCTGCTGGTGCGGCGGGACAGAACCGGCGAAACGGAAGAGCTGGAAATTGTGCGCGGCGTGATACCGCTGGAGAGCGTGCGTCTGACTATGCTGGTGGGGCGCATCGGGCATTTGCGGGTCACTTCTTTCAGCGGAACCAGCAAGGAAGAACTGCAACGGGCGCTGGAGCGGTTCCAGCGTTCCAAGGGGCTGGGGCTGGTGGTGGACATCCGCAACAACCCCGGCGGTCTGCTTTCGTCGGTGGTGGAGGTTACAAGCCAGTTTGTGGGCGAGGGGCTGGTGCTGTACCAACTGGACGGGCGGGGCAACCGCCGCGACTGGAACGCCGAACCCGACGGCCTGGCCCTGGATGTGCCGATGGTGGTGCTGATGAACCAGGGCAGCGCGTCGGCCAGCGAGGTTTTCGCGGGGGCCATTATGCACCACGGGCGGGCCGAGACCATCGGCGTGACTACTTATGGCAAGGGCAGCGTCAATAACCTCTGGCCGCTTACCGACGGGTCGGCGGTTAATTTCACTGTCGGCCGCTGGTACACTCCGTCGGGGATGCTGATTGAAGGCGAAGGGGTCACGCCCGACATTATTCAGGAAGCGTCGGAAGACGATTCGGAAGATGCGCAACTGGATTTGGCAATCGAAAGGCTTACGAAACTTATCGGAAACTGACCGGCAAACCAGGAAGGGGTGGCAGGAATGGCGAAGAAGAAATCCGCTAAAACCGCGAAAAACGGCAGCAGCAACGGGTCGGGCGGCTTTCGCACGGCGGCCAGCAACCGCCGCGCCTTTTTCGACTACGAAATTCTGGGGAAATATGAGGCCGGACTGGTGTTGACCGGCACTGAGATTAAGTCGGTACGGGCCGGCAAGGTTGACCTTAGCGACGGCTATGCCCGGGTGCGAGATGGGGAGATGTGGCTGCATAATACTTACATTGCGCCCTACGATCCGGCGAGCCAGTTCAATCACGACCCGCGGCGGCTCCGCAAGCTGCTGATGCACCGGGACGAAATCCGCAAGCTGGACAGCGAAGTGGCGGAGAAGGGCCTGACTCTGGTGGCCTTGCGTATTTACATAAAGGGACACGTCGCCAAGGTGGAGCTGGGTTTGGGCAGGGGCAAGCGGCGCTACGACAAGCGACAGGCCATCATTAACCGGGATATGGACCGGGAGGCGCGGCGGGCCGTAGGCGCGATTCGGTATTAGGGGGCGCAGGGAATCCCTTTCTATATTTACAGGAAGTGCGTTGGCGCCCCAACATTCGACAGTCCAAATTTGATGGAAGGAGCATTGAGTTGATTCGCACTCTCAACGGCGTTACTCCGAAGGTTGCCGAAACCGCATGGGTGAGCGAGTTCGCCTACGTGGTGGGAAATGTGGAAATCGGCGAGTATGCCAGTATCTGGCCTGGCGTGACCGTCCGGGGCGACGGCGACGATGCTATAGTCATCGGCGATTACGTGAATGTACAGGAGGGGTCGGTGATACACGGCAACGGGCTGACGCTGGAAGACCACGTGTCGGTGGGGCACAGCGTGGTGGTGCATTGCGACCGGGTAGGGCGCGGCTCCCTGCTGGGCAATAACTGCACTGTGCTGAACAAGGTAACGCTGGGGGAAAACTGCCTGGTGGCGGCCAACGCGGCGGTGCGGGCCGGGATGGAGATACCGGCCAACTCTTTTGTGACCGGGATACCGGCTGAGGTTAAGCGGCCGGTGACTGAAAAGCAGCTATCGGCGATGCGGCATACCAGCGAGGAGTTGGTGAAGCGGGCGCAGTGGTTTAAGGATAGCGGGCTGTAGCCATCCGGCAGGGCGGCGGCGGGCAGTAGGCAGGGAAGGGGAAACGGGGTTAGCGGCCCATGGGGGTGCGGGAGAGCAGGTTTAGTATGGCCTCTAACATCCCTTCGAGCCGCGCATATCGCTGCGCTATTTCTGCGATGCTCTGCTGGAGCGCATCAAACCTTGCGTCCACTTGCTGTTCGCGCGAAGTGAACCTCGCATCTACTTGCTGTTCGCGCGAGGCGACCCTCGCATCTACTTGCTGTTCGCGTGAGGCGGACCGCTGCTCCTGCGAATCAAAACGCCGATCCTGTGCGTCAAACCGCCGCTCCAGCGAGTCGATTCGCTTGTTCAATATCTGGAACAAGATTAGCATCAAGCCGCCGAGCGCTATTATCAGGCCGCCCAGACTGGCGCCGACGGCGATTATGGCGGTTGTTTCTGGAGTCATTCCGTCCTCTTTATCGCACTAGTGGGATGCGGGAAAGCAAATCGCGTATTGCTTCCATTAGGCCCTCGAGGCGTGATTGCCGCTCTGCTAGGGCGGAAACCTGTCCTTTGAGCGAACCCACTTCCCGCTCTAGGTTGTCAATCCGCTTCATGGCAATCTGGAACAGGGCCAGCATCAAGCCGCCGAGCGCTATTATCAGGCCGCCCAGACTGGCGCCGACGGCGATTATGGCGATTGTTTCTGGAGTCATACCGTCCTCTTTATCGCACTAGCGGGATGCGTGAAAGCAAATCGCGTATTGCTTCCATCAGCCCCTCTAGGCGCGATTGCCGCTCTGCCAGCGCCGACTGTTGCTGTTGGAGCACTGACTGTTGCTGTTGCATCGAGGCCATTTGCCGCTCAAGGGTGTCAATCCGCTTCATGGCGATCTGGAACAGGGTCAGCATCAAGCCGCCGAGCGCTATCCCGACGGCGATTATGGCGATTGTTTCTGCTGTCATGTTGCTACTCTATGCCTTTTGGGGGGCTAATGCAAGCGCCCGGCTACGGGTAGCACCGCCTCGGCCAGCCGCTCCATAACGCGGATACAGTCGGGCAGTTCGCTTACGCGGAAGTCGTAGGTTAGCTGCCCGATGCCGATTTCGTGGCAGGCGTGGAGGTCGTCTATGACTTCCTGAGTGGTGGTGACCAGCGCGCCGCCGCTGCGCTCGCTGCCCATTTCCGGCAAGCCGATGTCGGTGAAATGGAGGCTGCGCTTGAGCGAAACCGTGACCGAGTCTGCGTCGCGGCCCTGGGCTTCGATTTGCCGCCGCAGGTAGGGGATATGGGAGGCGACGAACTCCGGTGTCTGGCGCGTGGTGTGCCAGCAGTCGCCGTATTTGGCGGTGCGGCGCAGGGCGGCGCGGGTGTGGCCGCCGACCCAGATGGGCAGGGGATTTTGCATCGGCTTGGGGTAGAACTGGATGCCGTCGAACTGGTAGAACCGCCCGTGATGTTGCGGGTTGCTTTCCGTCCACAGGGTGCGGAAAATTTGCAGGAACTCGTCGGTCAGCGGCCCGCGCTCGGCGTAGCTTACGCCTAGGGTGTCGAATTCCTTTTCCAGCCAGCCGACGCCTACGCCGCAGATGATGCGGCCGCCGGTGAGGGCGTCTAGGGAGGCGAACATCTTGGCCTGGACGATGGGGTTGCGGTAGGGCAGTATCAGCACGGTGCTGCCCAGCTTGATGCGCTCGGTGCAGGCGGCTAGGTAGCCCAGCAGCGTCATTGTCTCCAGAAATGGCTCGTCCGCCGGGCGCGAAAACCCGCCCGATGCGGTGTAGGGGTACTGGGTCGTTCCGCCAGTGGGCAGCACGATGTGGTCGCCGATAAGCACTGACTCGAAACCCATAGCATCGGCCGCTTGGGCGAATTCCCGCAGCCCCGGCCCGTCGGGAATGCGGGGCATTGAAACTCCGATTTGCATGGTATGCTCCTTGCCGGATGGGTATTTTTAATGCGAATAGTACCCTATTACCCGGTGCTTTTGATATGCTTGGCATCCGGGATATAATGCCGCTATCCTTTCATTGCCCTGCGAGGCTTGATATGACGACCAAGCCCGTTGCTCCGGCTCGGGAATCCAGGGGAGTAACCCAATATCCTGATCCGCCGTCTGAAGAGATGACTGCCTACTTCAGCATCAACCGCCCCGGCTATCCGCCTTCCTTGGCGGAACACTTTGGCAATTCGGAGACCACCATTATCACTAGCGAGGTGGCTGCGGCCCTGATTCCCCCGGCCGAGAGTTGCGAAGGGGTGCGGTATCCCGATTTGCTTATCGCCTTCGGTGTTGACCCGGCGGCCAATGAGGCCCGCAAGGGGTACTATATTCAGGAGCAGGGCAAGCCGCCGGACTTTGTGCTGGAAGTGGCGTCGGAAAGCAGCCGGGAGCGCGACGAGATTGACAAGCGGGACGCCTACGCCAATATGGGCGTGCCGGAGTACTGGCGGTTTGATCCTTCCGGCGGCGCCTACTACAGTATGCCCCTGGCGGGGGACCGGCTGGTGGATGGCCGCTACCAGCCCATTCCCATCCAGCGGACGGGCGGGGGGCATTACTGGGGCCGCAGCGTGGCGCTGGGGTTGGACTTGTGCTGGGAAGAGGGGGAGTTGCGCTTTTGGGATCCGTTGGGCCGTTGCTACTTGCAAACGTTCCAGCAGGTTTTGGCTCGCGCCGAGGCCGCTGAGGCCCGCGCCGAGGGCGAAACCGCTCGCGCTGAGGCCGCTGAGTCCAACGCCGAAAAGGAGCGTCAAGCTAGGGCCGAAGCCGAAGCCCGCATCCGCCAACTGGAGGCGGAACTGCGCCGCCGATCCAGCTCTTAGCCGCCGTTGAGCAAGGCCGGATTTCCCGCTCATTACCCCATCCTGCGAGGCTTGATATGACGACCAAGCCCGTTGCCCCGGCTCGGGAATCTAGGGGAATAACCCAATATCCTGACCCGCCGCCTGAAGAGATGACTGCCTACTTCAGCATCAACCGCCCCGGCTATCCGCCTTCCTTGGCGGAACACTTTGGCAATTCGGAGACCACCATTATCACCAGCGAGGTGGCTGCGGCTCTGATTCCTCCCGCCGAGAGTTGCGAGGGGGTGCGGTATCCTGATCTGCTCATCGCCTTCGGGGTTGACCCGGCGGCTAATGAGGCCCGCAAGGGGTACTATATTCAGGAACAGGGCAAGCCGCCGGACTTTGTGCTGGAAGTGGCGTCGGAGAGCAGCCGAGAGCGCGACGAGATTGACAAACGGGACGCCTACGCCAATATGGGCGTGCCGGAATACTGGCGGTTTGATCCTTCCGGCGGCGTCCACTACAGTACGCACCTGGCCGGCGACCGGCTGGTGGGTGGTTTGTATGTACCCATTCCGATCCAGCGGACGGACGAGGGGCATTTCTGGGGCCGCAGCGTGGCGCTGGGCTTGGACTTGTGCTGGGAAGAGGGAGAACTGCGCTTCTGGTATCCGTTGGGCCGCCGCTACTTGCAAACGTTCCAGCAGGTTTTGGCCCGCGCCGAGGCCGAAGCCGCCCGGGCTGAGGCTGAGGCCACCCGGGCTGAGGCTGAGGCCGCCCGGGCTGAGGCCGCTGAGTCCCACGCCGAAAAGGAGCGTCAGGCTAGGGCCGAAGCCGAAGCCCGCATCCGCCAACTGGAGGCGGAACTGCGCCGCCGATCCAGCTCTTAGCCGCCGTTGAGCAAGGCCGGATTTCCCGCTCATTACCCCATCCTGCGAGGCTTGATATGACGACCAAGCCCGTTGCTCCGGCTCGGGAATTTAGGGAGATAACCCAATATCCTGATCCGCCGCCTGAAGAGATGACTGCCTACTTCAGCATCAACCGCCCCGGCTATCCGCCTTCCTTGGCGGAACACTTTGGCAACCGCGAGACCACTATCATCACCAGCGAGGTGGCTGCGGCTTTGATTCCTCCCGCCGAGAGTTGCGAGGGGGTGCGGTATCCTGATCTGCTCATCGCCTTCGGGGTTGACCCGGCGGCTAATGAGGCCCGCAAGGGGTACTATATTCAGGAGCAGGGCAAGCCGCCGGACTTTGTGCTGGAAGTGGCGTCGGAAAGCAGCCGGGAGCGCGACGAGGTTGACAAGCGGGACGCCTACGCCAATATGGGCGTGCCGGAATACTGGCGGTTTGATCCTTCCGGCGGCGCCTACTACAGTACGCACCTGGCCGGTGACCGGTTGGTTGATGGCCGCTACCAGCCCATTTCCATCCAGCGGACGGACGGGGGGCATTACTGGGGCCGTAGCGTGGCGCTGGGGTTGGACTTGTGCTGGGAAGGGGGGGAGTTGCGCTTTTGGGATCCGTTGGGCCGTTGCTACTTGCAAACGTTCCAGCAGGTTTTGGCCCGGGCTGAGGCTGAGGCCGCCCGGGCTGAGGCCGCTGAGTCCCGGGCCGAGAAGGAGCGTCAGGCTAGGGCCGAAGCCGAAGCCCGCATCCGCCAACTGGAGGCGGAACTGCGCCGCCGATCCAGCTCTTAGCCGCCGTTGAGCAATGCCGGATTTCCCGCTCATTACCCCACCTTGCGAGGCTTGATATGACGACCAAGCCCGTTGCTCCGGCTCGGGAATTTAGGGAAATAACCCAATATCCTGATCCGCCGCCTGAAGAGATGACTGCCTACTTCAGCATCAACCGCCCCGGCTATCCGCCTTCCTTGGCGGAACACTTTGGCAGCCCGGAGACCACCATCATCACCAGCGAGGTGGCTGCGGCTCTGATTCCTCCCGCTGAGAGTTGCGAGGGGGTGCGGTATCCTGATCTGCTGATAGCCTTTGATGTTGACCCGGCGGCCAATGAAGCCCGCAAGGGGTATTACATACAGGAACAGGGCAAGCCGCCGGACTTTGTGCTGGAAGTGGCGTCGGAAAGCAGCCGGGAGCGCGACGAGGTTGACAAGCGGAACGCCTACGCCAATATGGGCGTGCCGGAGTACTGGCGGTTTGATCCCTCCGGCGGCACCTACTACAGTATGCCCCTGGCGGGGGACCGGCTGGTTGATGGCCGCTACCAGCCCATTTCCATCCAGCGGACGGACGGGGGGCATTACTGGGGCCGCAGCTTGGCGTTGGGCTTGGACTTGTGCTGGGAAGAGGGGGAGTTGCGCTTTTGGGATCCGTTGGGCCGTTGCTATTTGCAAACGTTCCAGCAGGTTTTGGCCCGCGCCGAGGCCGCTGAGTCCCGCGCCGAGGCCGAAGCCGCTCGTGCCGACGCCGCTGAGTCCCGCGTCCGCCAACTGGAGGCGGAACTGCGCCGCCGCTCCAGCCCCTAGCCGCTGTTGAGCAAGGCCGGATTTCCCGCCTATTGCCCTGATTCTTTCTCCTTGAGGTGAGTGAAAGGGGAAAACCCGGCATTTGCCCCCTTGCCTTTCGCTGGATTTCGGATTATTATCCCTGTGCCACAGTTACCTGATAGTTCATCACGCCCTGGACATAGACAGTCTGCCGAGGATCCGGTTCCTCGCGTACCCCCTTGCGGACTGTCTATGGACTAGGGTAACTGTGGCAGGTGTCCCGAATCCAAAGCTGCAAGGGGGTTTCCTTTTGTCAAGATACTCGTCCAGCGAATTCGTTGGAAGATACGTAATCGTGTGCGGCATTATCCTCGGACTCGCTATGGCACTCGTGGTTTTCTATATCCTTGACGAGGCTGGCGTGGGTAATGCAAAGTGGCTTATTGCAATCCTGTCTTTTATGGGGGCAAGCGGAGCCACTATCGGCGTAGGTTTCCTAGTAATCACGGTGGGGCAAATCTTGGAAATATTGAAGCCTTACCAACAGATTACCAGTGGACAAACCGGGGATACCCCGCCGCCACCCAGCCAAGCTGAAGAGCAAGCGGGGCAAGACATAATAGAAGAGCGACCGCGGCAGAGGATGAGCGAGGAAGAGCGAGCGCGGCGAGAAGAGCAAGCACGGCAAGTACGAGAAAGGCTTAGGGATAAAGGGGGACCATCCTTCTAAGGTTTATCACTCTCAGCGAAGGCAACGAACTTGTCGAGGGCATCATTGCTGATTACGCCGCACAACGTGCAGACGAGATGTTGCCATTAGCGACACCAGAATTTCCTCTGCGTAAAGGCCCACACCTGTGGGCTTTTACTTTGACTAAAACTAATTTGACTAAAACTAATAGGTATCCCCTAAACCGCCAGCACATTTCGTCCCAAAGACTCGCTCCGGCGCAGGGCGTCAAAGGCCGTCTGCTTATCCTCTAGCGGAAACATCCGGTCTATAACCGGCGCAATCCACCATTCGGACACAAACCTGCTACCGCGCCCGCTTGGTCGCCACGGGGCGCGAAGCCGCCACCGCCCGGCCCATATTCCGCCCCCTTTTTTCAGCGAACAGGGCTGGCCGGGCGGGGAATTTCCTTGGAGTGAACATAAAATCGGATGCTTGGCCCGGTTGCTTGCCAGTGTACCTGTCCGTGATATAATTGCTGGTGCGCGGGCGGTTTCGCCCGGAGGCGACAGCGGCATCAGCACCACGCGACCCCAATCATAGGAACGGAGGAGGCACAACGTGGACAAGGGCAACACTGTTATCAACGCCGGCCCCATTGACATCGCCATGAGCTACCGCGCCGAAATTATGGATGACCAGGGCCTGTGCTTGCAGGTCTACTCGGAGATTGACGGCAAGGATACGGAAATCCTGCGCTTCGACTGCTTTGACCAGGCCCCCCATTACCACTACGGCCCCGAGAACCACAACATCCGGCTGTTTATGGACAAGACCACCGCCGGGAACCCCTTGGGCTGGACCATCGGCAACCTGCGCAACAACCTGCCGGATATGGTGCGCCGGTCGGGATACGGCGAGTTGGCCGACAGCCTGGAAGCCAGCCCGGTGGACGCCGCCAAGCTGGACGAGGCCGAAGCCACCGCCCGCGGTATGGCTAACGGCCAGCGCCGCACTGTGCATCATATGATGCCCGAGATGCTGGAAGGCGACAAGATTACCGTCGGCAACATCAAGTTCGGTTTGGAGTACCGCCACCTGCCGCAGATTAACGACGAGGGCATGGCGATCCATGTGCTGTCGGACATCGCCGGTCAGGAAGTGGAGCTGCTGGCCTTTGACTGCTTCCAGAACGGCCCGCATTACCACTACGGCCCGCGCAACCAGGATGTCCGCATTTACTGGGACGTTACCACTTCCGGCGAGACTCTGCGCTGGACTCTGGACCAGTTCAAGCAGGGCAAGATTAAGTCTATGATTGCCCGCGCCGGCTACCCGACCATCGCCAACGACGTGGACGAGGAGCTGCTCCAGTCCGTGCTGCCGGAAATCGAGCGCCGCTCTTTCGAGCTGGTGTCCCTGAACAACGCGCCCAAGGATGACGACCCCAAGGCCCAGCTGATCGCCGAGCTGGACGCTCTGCGGGAGAAGGTGGCTGCGCTGTAACCTAGCGCGTTGCGGCTGGCTGCGATACCAACGGCGGCCCCGGGATGCCGGGGCCGCATATTTTTCTAATTGCTTATTGAATATAGGCGGCATTGCTTTTGCATTGCTGGATAGTATTAAGTCAAGGGGGTAGTTTAATGAACAGGCAATATCCGATTTTCGTTGATGCTACAATTTCACCGCAATTATCTGCTGACTTGCGCCGCATGAACCCTTGGTGGATTGGAGAATCTATACCGCCACAGCCCAAAATGCGTCGCCATTTGGTTGCGCAGATAGACCGTCGCCTAGCCGCAGGCATCGCCCCCATAGTATTAGTGCGCGGCTCTCGTCAAGTGGGAAAAACCACAGCGCAGTTCCACATCATTGAAGATTTGCTCAAAGAAGGAGTACCGCCTACCAGCATACTTAGGGTACAGTTTGATGAGTTGGCGTCGTTGCAACAAGTAAAAGAGCCTATTCTTACAATCTCAGACTGGTTTCAACAAAATATCACTGAAAAGAGCTTCAACTCACTAGCCCAAGATGGTCAAAAAGCATATCTTTTCTTTGATGAGGTACAGAATCTTGACGGCTGGCACGCACAGCTTAAGTCTCTGGTAGACAACACTTCCGTAAACGCCATAGTTACCGGGAGTTCCGCCTTAAGGATTGAAATGGGCCGGGACAGCTTGGCGGGGCGCATCAGCCCTGTCGATGCAGGCGTGCTTTCTTTAACTGAAATCGGCGCATTGCGCAACTTGGATACTATACCGCCGTTCTTGCCCGACAATGGTCTTAGCTCTTTGACGCACAAAGAATTTTGGGAGGAGTTACGAGCTTATGGACAGCGGAACGCCGAGTTTAGGCTAGAGGCGTTCCGGCATTTTTCAGAAAGGGGGGGATACCCCTTAGTCCATAACCGGAGTAATACGGACTGGCCTTTGCTGGCGGATCAGTTGAATGAAACGGTGATTAAGCGCGTAATCCAGCACGACCTGCGGGTTAGCAGCCACGGAGGGCGCAGGCGAGACGCTCAACTGTTGGAAGAGCTTTTCCGGCTGGCTTGCCGGTATGCCGGGCAGGCACCGACGGTTACGATGCTTGCCGACGAGGCCCGGCAATCATTGAACGCGAATATCGGCAGTCAAAGGGTGACGCAATATCTGCGGTTTCTGGCGGATACGCTACTTATTCGTCTGATTCCGCCGTTGGAGATACGGCTTAAAAGAAAGCGAGGGAGTTCTAAACTTTGTCTGGTAGACCACGGTTTGCGAGCAAGTTGGCTTCAGGAACAAATTCCGCTAACGTCGGACGGCTTGGAGCAGTACCCGGAATTGACATCGCTGGCCGGGCATCTGGCAGAGAGCATTTTCGGCTCGGTGGCATCCACAATTCACGGCTTGGACATCGCGCACTTTCCGCAACGGGGGATTGAGCGCGAAGTGGATTTCGTGCTTACGGTGGGCGCCCAGCGGGTGCCGGTGGAAATCAAATATCAGCGCCGCATAGACCCGCTGCGGGATACGCTGGGCATTCGCTCATTCTTGGACAAATCAGTCAACAACGCCTCTTTCGGACTGTTAATAACACAGGACAATTCCGGTGAAGTTGACGATCCGCGCATTGTGACTATTCCGCTGTCAACTTTTATGTTGCTCAGGTGATTGGCGTTACGCCATTGTGTAGCCGCCGCTTACGCTTAGGGTTTGGCCGGTTATGAAGGCGGCGGCGTCGGAGGCTAGGAAGACTACGGCGTTGGCGATTTCGCGGGCTTGGGCCATGCGGCGGAGGGGGTAGGCGCGGACGGCTCGCTCGCGGGCTTCGGGGGTGAAGACGTCGCGCATTTGGCGCCACATACTGGTTTCGCTGATGGTTTCATCGTCGGGCGGGACAACTAGGCCGGGGCAGACGCAGTTGAGGCGCAGGCCGTGGCGGCCGGTTTCGCGGGCGATGGATTTGCTGAGGGCGATGACGCCGGCCTTGCAGGCGGAATAGACTGCTTCGCGGTATTCGCCCATTCGCCCGGCGTCGGAGCTGAGGCAGACGATGCTGCCAGCCTTGCGCTCTACCATTCCGGGCAGCACGGCTTGGATGCAGTTGATGGCGCCCCACAGGTTGACTTGCACTTCACGCTCCCATTCCTCGCGGGGTTTGTCGAGAAACAGGCGGTCTATAGTCCAGCCTGCGTTGTTGACCAGCACATCCACTTTGCCGAACTCGGCGGTGGCGGCGGCTACCATTGCGTTGACTGAGTGGGGGTCGGTGACGTCGGTGGCGGTTACTATGGCTTTGCCGCCGTGGTTCATAGCAGTCGCTTCGTCGGCTACTTGTTGCCCTTGGGCCGGGTCAAGCTCGGCGATTACTATGTTGCTGCCTTCCTCGGCGAAGGCGTGGACGATGGCGCGTCCGATGTTGGAGCCGCCGCCGGTGATGATTATTGTCTTGCCTGTAAGTCCTAGTTCCATATCAATTCAATGCGCCTTTTCAGGTTGGGGGTGACGGGGGTTTTTAACGCAGAGGACGCAGAGGTGGCGCAGAGGGCGCAGAGGTTTTTTAGTTAATTCCAGTTCTGGCGCACTTGGCGTTGTTAGCTGCGCTCTTTGCTTTAGGGAATGGCCGGGGGCGGGTCTACTTTTGGCAGGCCGCCTAAGCGTAGGCGGAGCAGTCCTTTGACGTCTTCGGTGGCGGTTTTGATTACGTTGACGGTGCTGGTGGGGTCGTCTTGCCAGGATACCGGAATTACGCCGATGCGGTAGCCGCGCTTTTCGGCGATTATTAGCAGTTCGGTGTCGAAGAACCAGTTGTTGTTTTCTATGTGGGGGATGATGGCTTGGGCCGCTTGGCGGGTCATTGCCTTAAAGCCGCATTGGGCGTCGGGGAAGCCGACGAAAAACATTGCCTGGATAAGCAGGTTGTAGCTGCGGGAGGTGAATTCGCGCTTGAAGCTGCGCTGGGTGACCCGGGAGCCGCGGCTGAGGCGGCTGCCGATGGCGACGTGGCAGCCGGATTCTAGGGCGGCAATCAGGGGCGGGAAGTGGGCGAGGCCGGTGGAGAGGTCTACATCCATATAGCTTACGATGTCGGATTCGCTGCCCAGCCAGGCGGCCTTTAGGGCCCGGCCCCGGCCTTTTTCCGGGAGGTAGAGGTAGTTTACGTTTTGATGCTGGCGGCAGAGGGACTCGGCAACGGCGCGGGTGCCGTCTATGGATGCGTTGTCGGCGATGGTTATGCGCCACGGGTTGGGCAGGTTGTCTTGCAGGAAAGCGCACAGGGCCGGGATGCTTACCGGCAGCGCGTCTTCTTCGTTGTAGACTGGGATGACTACATCAACGCTGGCGCTCATACCGGCGGCACCATAGTAAAGGAATAGCCTTTCGATATACTTAGGGCTGGCGGGGAGTTGGCGGGGCGGTTAGTGGCGGAAATGGCGCACCCCCGTGAACAGCATAGCCAGGCCGGCGTGGTCGGCGGCGGCGATTACTTCTTCGTCGCGGACGGAACCGCCGGGCTGGACGATGGCGGTGATACCGGCGTTGGCGGCGAGTTCGATGTTGTCGGCGAAGGGGAAAAAGGCATCGGAGGCCAGCACGGCGCCTTGGGATTTTTCGGCGGCGATGCGCTGGGACAGGTGTACGCTTACCACCCGGTTGGGCTGCCCGGCGCCCATACCGACTAGGGCGCGGTCGCGGGCGAAAACGATGGCGTTGGATTTGATGTGCTTGGCGGCTTTCCAGGCAAAGGTCAGGTCTTGCAGTTCGTCGGCGCTGGGGTTGCGCTGGGTGACGGTGCGCCATTGGGCCGGGTCTTCGGCGATGTCGTCGGTTCCTTGAACCAGCATACCCCCGGCGATGGGGCGGAGGTCCAGGGACGAGACGGCCGGGGACGGGTTGATGGTCAGGATGCGGAGGTTGCGTTTTTGTTGCAGGATGGTCAGGGCGTCGGCGTCGTATCCGGGGGCTATCACTACTTCGTAGAACACTGGCTCCATAGCGCGGGCGGCGGCGGCGTTCACGCGGCGGTTGAAGGCTACGATGCCGCCGAAGGCGCTTACGGTGTCGCCCTCGTAGGCGCGATGGTAGGCTTCGGCGATGGCGTCGCGGCTGGCTAGGCCGCAGGGGTTGTTGTGCTTGACTACGGCGACGGTGGGTTGGGGGAAGTCGGATACGGTGCGCCAAGCGGCGTCGGCGTCCATCAGGTTGTTGTAGGACAGCTCCCGCCCGTGAAGCTGGGTTGCCCCGGCGATACCGGACGGGGGGGCGCCAGCGGGGGCGTAGAGGGCGCCGGACTGGTGGGGGTTTTCGCCGTAGCGCAGGCCGGCCACTTTCTCCAGGGAAATGGTCAGGCGGGCGGGCAGGGTATCTGCGGGTTCGCCGGGTTCGGCGATTGGGGGCGTTTCCGGGGCGGCGCTCAGGTATGCGGTCACTGCGGCGTCGTATTCGGAGACGTGGCGGAAAGCCTTGGCGGCCAGCCTGCGCCGGTCGGCGGCGGTAAGGCCGTCACCGGCCAGTTTCTGGGCGACCCAATCGTAGTCCGCGGGGTCTACTATAACGGCCACGGACGGGAAGTTTTTGGCGGCGGCCCGCAGCATTGTCAGCCCGCCGATGTCTATGTTCTCTAGGGCGTCGTCCAGGGTTACACCGGGGCGGCTGACGGTGGCGACGAAGGGGTACAGGTTGACTACCACTAGGTCAATGGTTTCGATGTTGTGGGATGACAGTTCGGCCATCTGCTCGGCGGAATCGCGGCGGGCCAACAGCCCCCCGTGGATTGCCGGGTGCAGCGTTTTTACCCGGCCGTCTAGGATTTCGGGGGAGCCGGTGACGTCGGCCACTTGCCGGACGTTCAGGCCGCCTTCTCCGGCGAGCGTGCGGTGGGTGCCGCCGGTGCTGACCAGCTCGTAGCCAGCGGCGGCGATGCGGCGTCCAAACTCGACTACGCCGGTTTTATCGTAAACACTGATGAGGGCTCTCAAATCTTGCTCCTGGATTCCGGCGAAAGCGGGAATGACGGGATTGTCAGGACAGCCCGGTCAGGATAACCTGCTCGGCGGTTTCGCGGGGGACTACCTGGCCCACGGGGATTGCGTCGGGTATTTTATCGCAAAAGGCGGGTACGTTGGCTTCGGGGCATAGGGCTATCATTCCGAGGCCCATATTGAACACGCGGAACATTTCGGCGGGGGACAGGGCGCCTTCGCGTTGGAGCAGGGCGAAAATGGGGGGCGGCGTCCAGGTTCCGGTGTCTATGCGGGCGGCTAGGGCGTCGGGCAGGACGGGGGGGAGCTTGCCGGGCAGCCCGCCGCCGGTGATGTGGGCCAGGCCGGTGAGCAGCTCCAGCGCGGGGGCGAGCATCGGGTAGTAATTGCGATGGTGTAGCAGCAGTTCCTCGCCTAGTTGGTGTTTCAGGTTGTCGAAGCGGTGGAACAGCGCGGCGGGGTTGTTGTCGGTGTTGAATACCTGGCGCACTAGGGAGAATCCGTTGGTGTGCAGCCCGTTGGACGGAATGCCCAGCAGCCGGTCGCCCTCGCGCACTCTGGACGGCTCCAGCAGCCGTTCCCGGGGGACGATGCCTACTACGAATCCGGCTAGGTCCAGCTCACCGTCGGCGTAGACTTGGGGCATTTGGGCCGTTTCGCCGCCGATTAGGGCGCACTGGGCCTCGCGGCAGCCCCAGGCTATGCCGCGCATCAGGGAGTCTAGGTCTTGGGGGTCTACGCTGCTGAAAGCCAGGTAGTCGAGGAAAAAGAGGGGGCGGGCGCCTTTGGTTAGGATGTCGTTTACGTTCAGGGTGACCAAGTCGCGGCCTATTGACTCGAAATGGCCCAACTGCGCCGCTATTTTCAGCTTGGTGCCAACTCCGTCGGTACTGGCTACCAGCACCGGGCCGCTGTCGCCGTCGAGTTGGAAAAGGCCGGCGAAACTGCCGCCGCCGTCTATGACTTCCGGCCCGTGGGTGCTGGCCGCCAGACCGCGGATGCGTTCCTTTAGCTCGTCCATACGCCCCAAGTCAACGCCGGACTGGCGGTAAGCGTCGGCGGGCGGGTTACTGCTCAATTTCGCGCACTCCGGTGAATGGTGTTGCTTTGGTCATTTTTGCTCCAGCGAGGGCGGTTGGGATTGTTGGTAGAGTTTGTCGGCCAGGGTTGTGATTTCGGCGGCCATTGTAAGGCGTTCTCTCCATTGGGGCGGAATCGCGGCCACGCCATAATAGGCGCCGGCGATTTGGCCGTAGATTGCGCCGGTGGTGTCGGCGTCGTCGCCTAGGTTTACTACCTTGAGAGCGCCTTCCCGGAAGGTTTGGGAGTTGTGGAAGGCCCAGAGAACCGCTTCGAGCGTGTTTACGACGTAGCCCGTGCCTTTGATTTCCGGGTAATCCCGTTTCTTGAAGGAACCGTCGGCGATGGCGGCGATTTTGGGGGACAGGGGGTTTTTATGCCAGTGGTCGGCTATGGGGCAGTAGCGGGGCGAAAGTAGGGTTTTCTTGTCAACGCCGTTCAGGGCGCCTACCAGCAGGCCGGAGAAGTAGCGGCAGGCGTCCACGGCTTCTTGGGCGCCGTGGGTGGTGCGGGAGCTGTCGGCGCTGCGGGCGATGGCTTCGGCGGGGTCGCTGGCGAAGCGCATCGGAACCGGGGCCAGCCGCATCAGGGAGCCGTTTCCGGCGGTGTTGGGGCCGGTGGGGCCGGAGTAGGGTTCGCCGGTGTTCACGAAACGGGACAAGGCGTTGCAGGTGGTGATGCCGATGTCGAAACATTCGCCGGTGGAGGACAAGTAGCCTTGTTTCCACCAGCGCACGTAGCGTTGCATCTGGTCGGCGGGGTCGAACCCGCCCGTTTCCACTAGACTGGCGGCTAGGCAGAGGGCCATAGAGGTGTCGTCTGTCCATTGTCCGGGCTGCAAGCGGAATGGCCCCCCGCCTACCATATCGTCAATGGGCTGGAAGGCGCCGGGTCGCATGAACTCGAGGGTCACGCCTAGGGCGTCGCCTGCGGCTAGGCCCAGCAGACAGCCGCGGAAACGGTCGAGGGGGGTTATGTCACTCATTGTCTGCCTCTGTTTTCGGCGGCTCTTGCCATTGGCGCACATATTCGCGTTGGCATTGCCGGTTGGGAGAACGGGGCTGCCGGTAAAACTTTTCCACGCCTTGCCAGTCGCTGGCAATCCGGTCAAGGGCTTCTTGTCCGGTATGTCCTTGCCTTACCAGCCAGCAGCCGACGACGGTTCCGGTGCGGCCCACTCCGCCCCAGCAGTGAACGTAGACGGTCTTGCCATCGTTTAAGGCAGAGTCTATGGCGTTCAGGATTTCAGCCATACATTCCGGGCTGTGCGGAACGGTTGTGTCAACGATTGGATACCTGGCCCAGGTAACGCTTTGCCCGAGTTTGCGGGCTTCCTCGTCGGCGATTTCCAGATAGGGAACCAGTTTTCCTTGGTCGGTCGTTTCCCCGGATTCGGTCAAGTCGATGAAATGGTTAATTCCAGACTCCAGCAAGGCTCTCAGTTTTTTTGCGGCGGCGCGGGGTTCAACCTCGGCGGGGTATTCTCCGGCGGCGAATCGGCGAGGAGTGACCCAATAGCTGTTCGGGATTGGACGATTCGGGTTGTTGGATGGGTTCATACTTGCTCCCTGTTGCTTTCCAACACCAGCTTGTCCATTTCCAGTTGTACCGGAACCGGGTAGTTGCCGGTGAAGCAGGCATCGCAGAACCCGCCCTGGGCGCCGTCAACGACCTTCATCAGCCCTTTGACGCTTAGGTAGCCTAGGGTGTCGGCGCCGATAAATTGGCGGATTTGGGGGACGGTGTTGTTGGCGGCCAGCAGTTCTTGGCGGGAGGCCATATCCACGCCCATAAAGCAGGGGTGGCGGATGGGGGGGGCGCATACGCGCATATGGACTTCGGCGGCCCCGGCGCGGCGGAGCAGGCCGACTACGTGGGGCGTGGTGGTGCCGCGGACGATGCTGTCGTCAACTACTACGATGCGGCGGCCTTTGATGACGCCGCCTAGGCTGTTGAATTTCTGGCGGACGCCTAGGTCGCGGAGTTTTTGCTCCGGCTCGATAAAGGTGCGGCCTACGTAGCGGTTCTTAATCAGCCCCTCGCTGAAGGGTATGCCGGACTCTAGGGCGTAGCCTACGGCGGCGGCGGTGGATGAGTCGGGGATGCCGATGACTAGGTCGGCGTCTACGGGGTGTTCGCGGGCCAGTTGGGCCCCCATTTCCTGCCTTTTGGAGTGAACCAGTTGCCCATCCATTATGCTGTCGGGGCGGGAGAAATAGATCAGCTCGAAAACGCAGAGGGCGCGGGGTCTGGCATCGTCGGCTCCGGGCCAGACGGCGGAGCGCAGGCCGTTGCGGTCTATGACTATGACTTCGCCGGGGTCAATTTCGCGGATAAAGTCGGCGCCGAGATTGTCTAGGGCGCAGGATTCGGAGGCGATAACCCAGCCGTTGCCCCGTCGGCCTAGGCACAGGGGGCGGATGCCCAGGGGGTCGCGGGCGGCGATGAGGGCGTCGGGGGTCAGCCCGACGATGGAGTAGGCGCCCTCTAGGCGGCGCATACACTGGAAGGCCCGGTCTTCCCAGGATGGGCCGGGGGAGTTGACCAGCATTTGGGCGATGATTTCGGTGTCGGTGGTGGAAACGAAGGAGCAGTCCAATTCCTGCCGGAGCTGCTCTCTCAAGGCGACGGCGTTGATTATGTTGCCGTTGTTCGCCAGCGCCAGAGTTCCGTTTTGCCCCTGCGCCAGCAAGGGCTGGGCGTTGCATAGCTCGCTTCTTCCGGTGGTGGAGTAGCGGGTATGCCCGATAGCCATTTCGCCGGACAGGGGTTGGAAATCGGGTTCGCGAAAGACTTGGGAGACTAGGCCCATACCGGAATAGACGGCGACGTTTTCACCGCTGGTTGCGGCGATGCCGGCGCTTTCCTGCCCCCGGTGTTGCAGGGCAAAGAGGCCGAAAAAGGCGAGACGGCTGGCCGTTTCTTCAGGGGCGTAGATGGCGATTACCCCGCATTCTTCGCGGGGGCTGTCGAAGGGGCCGGAAACCATTTGGGGGTACGGCGCACTGTTCACGGCGGTATTCTATTCACCCCTTTCCCGGCGGTCAACCGCAGGGCTGACCTGTCGGGGGCGGCGCCGGGGGTAAGGCCGGGCCGCCCCGCCGGGAGTCTTTGGAGCCACCGGGGTAGTTGCCGCAGTAACCGGGGTTGTTGGGTTACTGGTGGAACAGGTTTAGCGCGGAACCTAGGCGGAACCATTCCAGTTGGGATTCGCTGTAGGAATGTTGCAGCTCTAGGGTTTCGGAGGCGCCGTCGCTGTGGGTTACGGCGCATTGCACCGGCTGGCCGGGGGTGATGTCGCTCAGGCCGGTCAGGCTGATGCGGTCGTCTTCCCGGATGCGGTCGTAGTCGGCGGGGTCGGAGAAGGTTAGGGCGAGGAGGCCCTGTTTCTTGAGGTTGCTTTCGTGGATGCGGGCGAAGCTGCGGGCGATGACTGCCGCGCCGCCGAGCAGCCGGGGGGACAGGGCGGCGTGTTCGCGGCTGCTGCCCTCGCCATAGTTGGAGTCGCCTATGACTACCCACTTGACGCCCTGGGCCTTGTAGTCGCGGGCGATGCGGGAAAAGCCCTGACCGGTTTCGCCGGAGAGAACGTTCAGGCCCTTGCCGGCTTCGCCGGTGTAGGCGTTGATGGCGCCCATAAACATATTGTCGCTGAAACGGTCGAGGTGGCCGCGGAAGCGCAGCCATACGCCGGCCGGGGAAATGCTGTCGGTGGTGGTTTTGCCCTGGGCTTTCAGCAGGGCCGGCATATCTAGGAAGTCTTGGCCGTCCCAGGCGGGCCACGGCTCGAGGAGCTGGATGCGCTCGCTGTCGGGGGATACGGTCAGGTCTATGTTGGCGCCGTCTTCGGGGGGGGCCTGGTAGAAGGAGCGGCCCTCGTCGAAGTCGGCAGCGGGAACTTCCGGGGCTTCTTTGGGGGGATCCAGCCGGAACTCGGAACCGTCGGCGGCGGTTAGGGTGTCGGTCAAGGGGTTGAAGGACAGGCGGCCGCCGATGGCGAGGGCGGTTACGATTTCGGGGCTGCCGATGAGGTTCATAGTGGAGGGCTGGCCGTCGTTGCGGGCGGGGAAGTTGCGGTTGTAGGAGGTTACGATGGTGTTGGGGGCGCCTACGGATTCGCCGGCGCGGCGCCACTGGCCGATGCAGGGGCCGCAGGCGTTAGCCAGCACGGTGCCGTCTATGTCTTTGAGGGACTGCATCTGCCCGTCGCGCTCGATGGTGGCCCGCACCTGCTCGGAGCCGGGGGTGACCATAAAAGGAACGGCAGCCTGCAATCCGCGGGCTTTGGCCTGCTCGGCTACGTCGGCGGAGCGGCTCATATCTTCGTAGGATGAGTTGGTGCAACTGCCGATGAGGGCGGCGGAAATGGCGTCCACCAGCCCGGCGTCGTCCTGTAATTCCGCGGCCATTTGGGAAATGGGGCGGGCGCGGTCGGGGGAGTGGGGGCCGACTAGGTGGGGTTCCAGTTCCGACAGGTTGATTTCGACGATGCGGTCGTAGTAGGCCTCGGGGTTGGCTTCACATTCGGGGTCGGCGGTAAGCAGGTGGCGGTACTGGTCGGCTAGGTCGGCTAGGTCGCCGCGTCTGGTGGCCCGCAGGTATCGGGCCATGCGCTCGTCGTAGGGGAAAACGGAGGTGGTGGCGCCGAGTTCCGCGCCCATATTGGTGATGGTGGCCTTGCCGGTGGCGCTGATGGAGGCGGTTCCCGGGCCGAAGTATTCGATGATGGCGTTGGTGCCGCCGGAAACGGTCAACTGTCCGGCCAGATACAGGATGACGTCTTTGGGGGCAGTCCAGCCGCTCATTTCTCCGGTGAGGCGCACGCCGATAAAGCGGGGATACAGGACTTCCCAAGGCAGTCCGGCCATCACTTCCACGGCGTCGGCGCCGCCCACGCCTACGGATATGGAGCCGAGGCCGCCGCCCATCGGGGTGTGGGAGTCGGTGCCAATCATCAGCTCGCCGGGGTAGGCGTAGTTCTCGAAAGCGACTTGGTGGATGATGCCTGCGCCGGGGGCCCAGAATCCGACGCCGTACTTGGCGGAGGCGGTTCGCAGGAAGTTGTAGACTTCATCGTTTTCGGCTAAGGATTCGGTGAGGTCGCGGGAACCTTCGACGCGGGCCTGAATCAGGTGGTCGCAGTGAACGGAGGTGGGAACGGCGGTGGTGGCGCGGCGGGTTTGCATGAACTGGAGCATGGCGGTCTGGCCCAGCACGTCTTGCAGGATTACGCGGTCGGGGCGCAACTGGACGTAGGTCTGGCCGCGCACCATGCCGGTGGCGGTGGGGTCGTCGAGGTGGCTGAGCAGGATTTTGTCGGCTAGGGTAAGGGGGCGGTTCTGGACTGACCTGACGGTGTTCAGGTTTTTGTCTAGGGTGGCGTATACCCCGGAAACTACTTCTCGGGTTGGTTCGATTGCAGTCAAAGTAAGGCCCTCCTCCGGCTCTTTCTTCGATTCTTCAGGCTTTGATTGGTTATGTACGGCCGGGCCGGGTTGTTGCCTTAATGTTATCAAAGCCTACGGCCCTGGGGGTAGGGGCGGGGTCTTTGTCTGAATCAGGATTTGCCGGATTAGGGGATTTTCGGGATTTTCCCGGTTCGGTGAGTCCTGTAAATCCTGATTCGGGCAATGGGGTCAAGGGCGGGCGGCCATTGGCCGCGTTAGCCGCGTTAGTCTCTGCGGGGCATAATGGTTACTTTGCGGTTTTCGCCTTCTCCGGCGCTTTCGGTGCGGACTGCGGGGTGCTGGGATAGGGAGGTGTGGATGATGCGCCGGTCGGCCGGGGGCATAGGCTCGAGGGTGATGCTGCGGTTGGTCTGGGCGACGCGGCTGGCGACTTTGGCGGCCATATCGCGGAGGGAGGTTTCGCGGCGGCGGCGGTAGTTTTCCACGTCCAGCACTACGCGGACGTCTGCGTCCAGCTTTTTGCGGACGATGAGGGTTACAAGGAATTGCAGGGCTTGCAGGGTTTGGCCGCGCCGTCCGATGAGCAGGCCGGAATCTTCGCCGGCGAGGTCTATGACCGGGCCGCCGGCGTCCGGGTCGTGGGCGGAGCGCAGGGTGCGGGTGACGTTGACCCCGGCGGCTTCGAGGATGCGGCCCACTGTGGCGGCGGCCAGGGCGGCGGGGGTTTGCTCGCCGGGCCCGGGTTCGGGGATGCCGGGTTCGGGGGCGCCGACGGCGGCGGGGCCGGGGACGCCCAGACGGGTGACGCGGACTCGGGCCATTTCGGCGCCGATGCCCAAGAATCCGGCTTTGCCTCTACTTAGTATTTCGACCTCGGCCTCGTCGCGGTCGACGTCTAGCTCTTTCAGAGCCAGCTCGATTGCTTCTTCGACGGTTCGCGCGCTCATTAGGAGAGGTTCTTGCATCGCCATCAACCTCCTCGGAATCATCGTAGCGGGATGAGGCAGCCGGGCCCTCGGCGGGGACGGGCTGCGCTCTGGGGAACAGGGGGAATATGGGCTGCCAGCCGGTGATGAAATACTGGATGCCGATGCCGATGACGTTGGACGCTATCCAGTAGAGCGAGAGGCCGCTGGGCAGGGTGAAGGAAAAGAAGGCAATCATCAGCGGCATCAGCCACAGCATCATCATTTGGTTGGTGGATTGCCGGGGGTCTACCGACGGGGTCATGGTCATTTTCTGCTGGAGCCAGGTGGAAACGAAAACCAGCAGGGGCATAACGATGTTGGTGGGGTCGGGTTCGGACAGGTCCATCCACAGGAAAGTGGCGCTCAACGGGGCGGTGGCGTAGATGGGGAGGGCCGGAATCCAGGCGTAAAACTTTTCCGACAGGGCAATCAGGTTGTCGGGGCGGGAAAAGAGGGTCTGAATCAGCACGCGGAACAGGCCGAAAAGGATGGGCATCTGGATTACCAGCGGGCCGATGCAGCCCACGGGGCTGACTCCGGCTTCGCGGTAGATCCGCATAGTTTCTTGGGAAACTCTGGCCCGGTCGCGCCCGTGGCGGGCCTGGATTTCCTGTATGCGCGGCTGAAGGTTCATCATCGCCCGCATCTGGCGCAACTGCTTGATGGTCAGCGGCAGGGTGACCAGCCGGACGATGACAGTGAATACGATGATGGCAACGCCCATATTGTTGAAGCAGATGGTGTAAAGCACCACCAAGAGGTTCAACATAGGGCGGATGATGATTTCCCGCCAGAGGTCGCCTATCAGCTCCAAAGGATTTGCCTCGCTGCCCGGGGCTTACGCCCGGCCGGCCGGAACGGCCGGGGGCTTTCGGGCTGTATCGCTTTCAGTTGCATCGGTTGTTGTCGTTTTCGGGATGCCAGCACCACCACTCTTCGAGGGGGCGGCGGGTGGTGGCGTCCACCCGGCGGACGCTGCCGTCTTGGGAGCCGACGTAGATGGAATCGCCGACGGCGTAGAGTGGGGCGGTTATTTCCGAGCTGCCTAGGGTGAGCTTGCGGAGTTCGCGTTGGGAGGCGCTGGAGGCGGCGTCCAGCAGGATGAGTTCGCCGTTTCTGTTGGCGGCGGCTAGGCCGGCCGGCACTAGGGCGGGCCGGGAAACGATGGCCGCGCCGGAGTCGTACTGCCATTGCAGTATGCCGTCGCGGTTAAGGGCGTAGATATGGCCGTCCATATTGGGGGCGAAAATTGTGCTTCCGTTGGTGACTGCTCCGGCCCAGAACCAGTTTCCGCCCTCGAAGTCCCAAAGCAGGGAGCCGTCGCGGGCATCGAGGGCATAGAGCTTTTTGTCGAAGGAACCGGCGATGACCATTCCATTGAACAGCAACGGCCTGCCCGCCACCACGCCGCCGGTGCGGTAGCTCCAGATTTCCTCGCCGGAGGAAACATTGACGGCGTAGACGTGATGGTCGTGAGAACCGAACCAGGTCATAGCGATGCCGTCCAGAATGCCTACAGTTGGCGTTGACCATATTTTATCGTCGGCCTGGAAAGCGTCCCAGATTTCCTCGCCGCTGTCGGCGTCGTACCCGTACAGCTTGCCGTCCTCGGATGGAATCAGCACCAGTTGGTTAACCGGGTCGTAGGCCGGGCCGGCTACTAGGGGGGCCAGCCCTTGGGGTTGCCCGCGGGGGCGGCGCCAGCCCCGGTCGTCGGTGTTGCCGTTTTCGGGGTCTAGGGCGTACAGGAAACCGTTTTCGGCGGCGACGAACAGTAACCCCTCGGCTACCAGTGGGGCGCTGTAGACGCCTCTCAGGTTTTCGGCGGAGTCCGAATCGGAGCGGGGGAAACGCCATACGTTGGCCGGAACATCCGAGTCGCCGTCGGCCAGGGCCTGCACCCGGCCGTCTTTGGTGCCTACGTAGATTACGCCGTTGCTGGCGGTGATGGCGTTCCAGCCGGAGGCGACGCCGCCGATGTTGCGCCCGGTGCAGGCGGCGAGGGTCAGGGCGAGCAGAAGGGCCAGCGCGGCCAGCAACGCGTATTGCGCCGGGGCAAAGCGGCGTTTACCGGGGTTGCGGTCTGGCGAATCGCGTAAGACGGCTCCAGGCGCGGCTCCGGGATTATTTGCGGGAGAGATAAAGGGATGGAGCAAATTCAGCTCAAACGGAGGGCCCGAATACTCATGGCACCGGGTCATATCCCTTGCCCCCCAAGGGATGACAGCGGGCCAGGCGTTTGGCACCAAGCCAGGCACCTTTAAGCACGCCGTACCGGTTCACTGCGTCGTGGGAATAATGGGAGCAACTGGGCAGATACCTGCAAGAAGTTGGCAGGAAGGGGGATAGACCGGCCTGGTAGGCGCGGATACACCAGAGAACCGCCAGCTTCATTATTCGGATACTTTCCTGCCTTGACTTTATTGGGCGCCGGGGCCTTTGTTTGGCGATTGGTCGCCGGGTTCCGGGCCGGAACGGGCTTCGCTGCCGGAGGGCCGGGCGCCCGTGTCACCGATCCGGCTGCGGCGCAACAGGTTCCAGGCCGCCCGGTTCACCTCGCGGAAACCGGCCTGCTCGATGCCGCGGCGGGCGATAAGCATAGCGTCCCACCCGCCGTTTAGGGGGCGGGAACGCACAGCTTCCCTGAGCCTGCGCTTGACCTTGTTCCGCACTACGGCGTTGCCGATGCGCTTGCTGACCACAAAGGCGAAGCGGCTGTGTTCCAGCCCGTTAGCCAGGTAGCGAATCACCAGCAGCCGGTTGACGGCACTGGAGCCTTCGCGGTGGATTTGGGCGTGCCGTTTTTGGCCCGATATGCGGCGCCGGCGTTGCATTAGGGCGGCCGGGAATCACACGCTCAGCTTGTGGCGGCCTTTGAACCGCCGACGGCGCAGGACGGCCCGCCCGTCGGACGTGGCCGAGCGGGAGCGGAAGCCGTGGACGCGGGCGCGGCGGCGCTTTTTGGGTTGATATGTTCGTTTGACCATCTTTCAATAACCTACCGCGATGATTATATGATTTCCGAATTTCGCAAGTCAAGGGAATCTGGCCTTGGTTGGCGGGGGAATCCTGCTTTGGTTGGGGGGTAACGCTTGCGTCTCTATGGGAGAGTTGCGGGATTTCTCTTTGCCGCCCTGGGCGAAGGGTAAGGGTCTCGCCGCGCAGGGTGGGATTCTTCGCTTCGCTCAGAATGACAGGGGGCTGGCGGAAGGGCTGGCGGCGGAGGGAAGGGCAGGCGGCGGAGGGAATTTTTACAATCGTCTCATATCCCCCTTATGGGCTGGATATTTGGGCCGGATTGGTTGTATGATATAGGGGAGCCGAAGTGGCGAAATGGTAGACGCGCCGGTCTCAAAAACCGGTGGGGGAAACTCCGTGTCAGTTCGAATCTGACCTTCGGCACCACTTTTGGGGTTTTGCTGGCATCCGGCGGTTGCCGGGTTGGGCCGTGATTCGAGTTGCCGGCAGGCCCAACCGCCTTTGTTTCTCTCCTCTACCTTACCTTATCAGGGGGAATACCGCTATGGAGAAGGCCACTTTCAACCCGCTTACCTCGCAGGAACGCTATATCATAGAGCAGAAAGGCACGGAGCGGCCTTTCAGCGGCGAGTATGATGATTTTTACGAGGACGGGGTTTATGTCTGCCGCCGCTGCGATGCGGAGCTTTATTTTTCGGTGGACAAGTTCGACGCTCATTGCGGCTGGCCGGCTTTTGACAAGGAGGTTGCCGGGGCGGTGCGGCGGCTGCCCGACCCCGACGGGCGGCGCATCGAAATTGAGTGCGCCAACTGCGGCGGGCATTTGGGCCACGTCTTTGTCGGGGAGCGGCTGACTCCGGCCAATACCCGGCATTGCGTCAACTCTCTGTCAATGCGCTTTATTCCGGCCCGCCAATAGGTTGGGCGGGGGAATCATCCCGCCCGATGTTTGCCGGTTGGCGAAACCCGCCCGTCCTTAGCCGGTCTAAGGATGGGCGGTTGGTTTTTTGAGGCGGAATCTATAGGGTGTCGAGGAATTTCAGGATTTCGGCTGCCGTTTCCTCGGGGGCTTCCTCGGCTAGGAAGTGGCCGCAGTTTATGGGGCGGCCGCGGACGTTTTCGGCCCGTTCCTGCCAGACGGAGAGCATATCCAGCCCCCGGCCGGTCTGCCAGCCTGGGCGTTTGGACATATTGGCGCCCCATAGGGCCAGCAGGGGGCAGGCCAGCTTGCGGCCCCGGTCGGCTTCGTCGTGGGATAGGTCAATGTCTATGGCCCGGTAGTCGGCGCAGGAGGCGCGGATGGTTTCCGGGTTGGAGAAGCAGCGCAGATATTCGGCGTAGGCCGCATCGGTAATCGCGCCTGCTACGGACGCCCAGCGCTCCAGCAGGAAGTCTAGGTAGAATTTGGCGTTGTTGCCGATGAGGGTTTCGGGGAAGGGCTCCGGCTGGCGCATCAGGTGCCAGTGGAACCAGGCAAAGGCTAGGCTGCTGTCCATCGCCTCGAAAGCCGCTTGGGACGGGGCTACGTCTAGGGTGGTTAGGCTCCGCACTCTGTCGGGCGCGTCGAGGGCCATGCGGTGGGCTACCCGCGCACCCCGGTCGTGGCCTACTACGTGGAAAGACTGGTGGCCTAGTGCGGTCATCACTTCCAGTTGGTCTTGGGCGGTGCGGCGCTTGGAATACGTTTCCGGGTCGCCGTTGACGGCGGGCTTTCCGCTGTCGCCGTAGCCCCGCAGGTCGGGGGCGACGACGGCGTAACGGTCGGCTAGCAGCGGCGCGGCCTTGTGCCACATTACGTGGGTTTGGGGGTAGCCGTGCAGCAACAGCACGGGCGGGCCGTTCCCGCCGTGCACTAGGTTGATGACCGTTTCCGAGGTTTCGATTTGCGCGGCGGTGAAGGCATCAAACACGGTCGGCTACTCCGTGGCAGCGTTTGTATTTCTTGCCGCTACCGCAGGGGCATTTTTCGTTGCGTCCGATTTTCCGGCGGTCGCCGCGCACGGTGCGCTTTTCGGCGCACCAGGCGCAAGTGCAGGCCGGGGGGTGGTCGCTGTGCCAGTTGGTTCGTGTCGTCATGCGGACTCTGCTTTTGCGTAAGGATGGTTGGGCGATGATGGGTTGGGGGTGACGCCTTTATCTTATCACGGGTCTTATAGCGTTGTTGTCTGAATCAGGATTTGCCGGATTTAAGGATTTTCGGGATTTTCCATTTGGCGCTCTAGGCAAAGGGAAGGGTCTTACTGCCCAAGGCGGGATTCTTCGCTTTGCTCAGAATGACAGACGGCCTGCTCAGAATGACAGAGATTTGCTCAGGGTGCCAGGCATTTGCTCAGGGTGGCAGGCGGTTTGCTTAGGGTGGCAGACGGGGGGGTAATTTCGCGATTTGCTCGGGGGTGGGCAAGCCTTGACGAAAGCGGGTTGGGGCATAGAATAGCCGCAACTCTTTTCTGCCTGGTGAGCTATGGCCGTTTCCCCGGATGATTTGTTGCTTGGCCCTTATCGTGTGCTGGACTTGACTGATGAGCGGGGGCTGCTCTGCGGCAAGATTCTGGGGGATTTGGGCGCGGATGTGGTGCAGGTGGAGCCGCCAGGGGGCAGTCCGGCCCGGCGGTTGGGGCCGTTTTACGGGGGCGACCCGGGGTTGGATAAGAGTTTGTTTTGGTGGGCCTATGCGGCCAACAAGCGGGGGATTACGCTTGATCTGGAGCATTCCGACGGGCGGGCTTTGCTGGAGCGGCTGGCGGTGTCCGCCGATTTCGTTATTGAATCTTTCGAGCCCGGGTATCTTGACGGGTTGGGCGTCGGATATTCCCGGATGCTGGAGCTTAACCCCGGGGCCGTTGTGGTGTCTATAACCGCCTTTGGGCAGGATGGGCCGTATGCGGGTTATCCGGCGTCGGACATTACCGGGATGGCGCTGGGGGGATTTATGCATTTGACCGGCGATCCCGATAGGGCGCCGTTGCGTCCCGGCTTCCCGCATTTCTACCTGCACGGGTCGGCGGCGGGGGCGGCCGGGGCGATGCTGGCGCATACCCATCGCGCTCTTACCGGCGAGGGGCAGCGGGTGGACGTTTCCTGCCAGCAGGCGGTGGCGCGGACGCTGGCCCATGCGCCGCAGATATGGGACATTGAGGGCGCGGTGTTGCAGCGGATGGGCGTTTACCGGCAGACTTCCGGCGAGAACCGGGTGCGCATTAACTGGCCCTGCGCCGACGGTTACGTCAATTATATGCTTCAGGGCGGCGGCGTGGCGGCCAGCACTCGCGCCCTTTTTCAATGGATGGAGGAGGACGGCTTTGATGTGGGGCAGCTTCAGGCTATCGAATGGGAGAATATGGGATATGGGCGCATTACGCCCGAGGTGATGGATTTGGTGGTTGGGCCTATGGGGGATTTCTTTCTGCGGCATACCCGGGAGGAATTAACCCGGGAAAGCCTTAGCCGCCGGATTCTGCTGTTCCCGGTAGCCACACCATCGGACTTGCGGCGGCATCCGCAGTTGGCGGCGCGGGGCTACTTCACTCCGCTGGAACACCCGGAGTTGGGGACGGCGGTTGATTATCCTGGGGCCTTTATCAAGGGCGGCGACGGCTCGGCGGTGGCGGGCCTGCGCCGCCGCGCTCCGCTGGTTGGCGAGCATAACCTTGAAATATATGGCGGCGAGTTGGGGCTTTCGGGGGACGAAATCGAATCGCTGCGGCGCGGGGGCGCAATCTGATGGCGCAAGAATCATTGGCCCGGAAACAACCGGTCCGGAAACCGCTGGATGGGGTGAATGTCCTTGATTTCTGCTGGGTTGCGGTGGGGCCGATGACTACCAAGTATTTGGGGGAGTACGGCGCGGCGGTGGTGCGGGTGGAGTCGGCCAAACGCCCCGGAACCCTGCGCTCGGCGGCGCCTTTCCGGGATGGGGTTTCGGGCATCAACCGTAGCACTTACTTCGCCAGCTACAACGCCAACAAGATGGGCATTACTGTGGATATGCGCCATTCCCGGGCCCGGGAGCTGATGCTGCGGCTGGCCGGATGGGCCCATATCGTTACCGAGAACTTTACTCCCGGCACTATGGAGGGGTGGGGGCTGGGCTTTGAGGAGCTGCGGGCGGTCAACCCGGGGCTGGTGATGTTCAGCGCTTCGATGATGGGGCGCGGCGGGCCGATGGAGCGGCAGCCCGGCTTCGGCCCGGTGCTGTCGTCGCTGGTGGGCTTGACCAACCTGACCGGCTGGCCTGACCGCACTCCGGTCAACCCCTACGGCGCATATACCGACTTTATCGTTCCCCGGTTCGCCGTGGCCGCGATACTGGCGGCGCTGGACTACAGCCGTCGCACCGGCGAGGGGCGGCATTTGGACTTGTCGCAACTGGAGGCGTCTATGCACTTTCTGGCGCCGCTGTTGCTGGACTATACCGCCAACGGGCGCGAGCAGGGGCGGCAGGGCAACCGCGACGCGGGGGCCGCGCCTCACGGGGTTTATCCCTGTCTGGGGGAAGACCGCTGGCTGGCTCTGGCCTGCCGCACCGATGAGCAGTGGCAGGCCCTGCTTAACGCAGTTGAACCGGAGGGCGGCCCGCTCCACGGCGATAGCTTCGCTACCCTGCTGGGGCGAAAGGCCAACGAGGATGAGCTGGATGGTCTGGTTGCCCGGTGGACGGCGCGTCAGGGGCAGCGGGCATTGATGCGGCGGTTGCAGGAGGCGGGGGTTCCGGCGGGGATGGTCAACGACCCGCGAGATCTGTTTGACGATCCGCAACTGCAACACCGGCAGCATTTCCGCTGGCTGGAACACCCGGAGATAGGCCCTTACGCCACCGACCGCAGCGAGTTTGAGCTGTCCCTTACCCCCGGCAGCCTGGACACTCCCGCGCCGTTGTTGGGCCAGCACAACGCGCATTTCCTGCGGGAGGTCATTGGCCTCAGCGACGATGAGTACGGCTCGCTGGAAAGGGACGGGGTGCTGGAGTAAGGCTTTTCGGGGGGGTGGGGCTATGGGGCATAGGGCTATGGCATCCCGGCAGTGGGGAAACGATAAACGATGAACATTGACCAGCTTATTGATGACGCTATGCGCCCGGCGGCCGATTTTCTGTACGCAATTATATTTTTTAAGGTGCCTATTCTGGGGGCGGATTTTCCGCCTATTGTGGCTTGGCTGGTGGTGGGCGGGATATTTTTCACGCTCTACTTCCGATTTATCAACATCCGGGGGTTTCTGCACGCCATAGACATTGTGCGGGGCAAGTATGCCAGCCCGGGCGACCCGGGGGAGCTTACGCAGCTACGGGCCCTTACCACGGCGATTGCGGGAACCGTGGGCATCGGGAATATGGCCGGGGTGGCTATCGCCATCTCCGTAGGCGGGCCGGGGGCGGCCTTCTGGATGGCCTTTGCCGGGCTGTTCGGAATGTCCACCAAGTTCGCCGAGTGCACTCTGGGGGTGATGTTCCGCCGGGCCAACCGGGACGGGTCGGTTTCCGGCGGCCCTATGTACTATCTGGAGGTGGGCTTGCAGCGGCTGGGCTGGCCCGTAACCGGCAAGGGGCTGGGCGTCTTTTACGCCGCCGCTATGGTGATTGGCTGTCTGGGCATCGGCAATATGTTCCAGTCGAATCAGGCCGCCGAAATGTTTATTATCATCACCGGGCGGGAAGACAGCTTCTTTGAAGGCAAGTCTTGGCTGTTGGGTCTGGGGCTGGCCTTTATGGTGGCCTTGGTGATTGTGGGCGGCATCAAGGCCATCGGCAGCACTACGGTGCGGCTGGTGCCGTCTATGGCTATCTTGTACATCATTCTGGCGCTGGTATTTATGGCGATTAACATTGAGCGGGTGCCGGGCGCCATCGGCGCTATCATAAGCAACGCCTTTTCGCCGGAGGGGGTGGCCGGGGGCATACTGGGGGCCATAATCATCGGGTTCCAGCGGGCCACATTCTCCAACGAGGCGGGCTTGGGCAGCGCGTCCATCGCCCACGCCGCGGCCCGCACTCCGTTGCCGGCCAGCGAGGGCTATGTGGCGCTGCTCGGGCCGTTCATTGACACGCTGGTAATCAGTATGATGTCGGCGATGGTGATTGTCATTTACAACCCGGTGTTTTCCGGCGACATCAGCGGAATCGAGTTGACCATTAGGGCTTTTGAGTCCACCCTGCCATCGTGGACTACGATTCTCATTGGCATCGCGGCGATACTGTTCGCCTTTTCTACTATGCTGGGCTGGGCTTACTACGGCCTTAAGGCGTTCACCTATCTGGTTGGGGAGGGGATGATACGGAGCCAGGGGTTCAACCTGCTTTTCTGCGCCTTTGTAGTCATCGGGGCCAGCCTGGAGCTGGGTTCGCTGATAGACTTGTCGGACGCGCTGGTGTTCATAGTAGCCATTCCCAACCTGATTGGGCTGTATGTGATGGCGCCGGTGGTCAAGGCGGAGATAGCCCGCTACCGGGCGGCGCGGCTGTCGTAGGGTGCGCGGCCCGGCCCTGCTGGTGTATAATGGCTGACGTTCAGTAGCTTTTAAGGAGCTTTTCGATGGACATTTTGACTGCCAAAGACCCGGAAACCCGCTCGGCCGACTTGGTTGCCGGTAACATCGCCCAACTGAAAGCCTTGTTTCCCGACGCTTTCACCGAGGGAAAGATAGATTTCGATGTTCTGCGCCAGCTCTTGGGCGACGCCGTGGACGATGGCGAGGAAAAGTACGGGCTGAACTGGCATGGCAAGCGCCGGGCCCGGCGTTTGGCTTTAAGCGCCAGCGCGGGAACCCTGCGCCCTTGCCCTGAAGAGAGCGTTGATTGGGACGCCACGCAAAACCTGATGATTGAAGGCGACAATCTGGAGGCGCTGAAGCTGTTGCAAAAGAGCTACTCCGGCAAGGTGAAGCTGATTTACATTGACCCGCCTTATAACACGGGTCGAGATTTGATTTATAAAAACGACTTCCATGAAAATAAACAGGATTATCTAACATCAACAGGTCAAACGGACTATACGACAGGGCGTTTTATAAGCAATCCAATTGCTGGGGGACGCTATCATTCTAACTGGCTCAGCATGATGTACCCGCGCCTCAAGTTGGCTCGTAATTTGCTTCGCAAAGATGGCGTCTTAATTTGCACAATTGACGAAAACGAACATACTACACTAGGGGAGATTCTCAAGGAAATTTTTGAGGAAGGATCCTATGACCACGTGTGCATCACGATTGTCCACAATCCTCGCGGTATCCAAGGAACCAATTTTTCATATACGCACGAATATGCGTATTTCGTCTTTCCCAAGGACATCAAAGCAATTGCAGATAGGAAAATTGGCGCCTCTGATATAACGTGGTCACAGTTCCGCAACTGGGGTTCTGAATCTGCAAGGTATGACGCAAAAAACTGCTTTTATCCAGTAATCGTGCAAAATGAAGTTGTCGTTGGATTTGGTGACATCTGCGATGAAGATCACCACCCCAAACAAACTGAAATACAGGGTGATATTGCGTATGTTTACCCTATTGACACGGCTGGGGTGGAACGGAAATGGCGGTACGCAAGGCAAACCGCAGAGTCGGTTTTTCACCTACTCCGGGCGAAAAAACGAGACGACAGGTACGAAATAGAGATAGGAAAAGACTCAGGACTCTATCGTACTGTTTGGACAGACAAAAAATACGACGCCAACGAACACGGCTCGCGATTGCTTCAATCGCTTGTCCCCAATTCCCCTTTCTCTTTTCCCAAGAGTTTATGGGCAGTTTATGATTGCCTATTCTCTGGGGTAAAAGACGACCCGAATGCTATCGTTATGGATTTTTTTGCTGGCAGTGGCACAACGGGCCACGCATTATTGGAAATAAACAAAACCGATGGAGGAAAGCGTCGGTATATTTTAGTCCAAATTCCAGAGGAAACGAAAAATTCCCTCGAGTATAAAACGATTGCGGATGTTACAAAAACCCGATTGCGGAATGTAGGGGATGCGATCAAATCATCCGCCCCCGATTTTACCGGCGATCTCGGCTTTCGGGTGTTCAAGCTGGACAGCTCCAACATCCGGGCGTGGGATCCGGACCCTGATGATCTGGAGCGGTCGCTGCTGGAGCACGTTGAGCATATCAAGGCGGGGCGGAGCGAGCTGGATATTCTCTACGAACTGTTGCTGAAGCTGGGGCTTGATTTGTGCGCTCCGGTGGAGCGGCGGGAAATGGCGGGCAAGCAGGTTTATTCGGTGGACGGCGGGGCGCTGATGGCCTGCCTGGACGAAAGCATCAGCCGGGATGAGGGCGAAGGGCTGGCCTTGGGGATGGCCGGGTGGCGCGGGGAACTGGAAAACGCGGCCGACGGGATGGCGGTTTTCCGCGACAGCGCTTTTGCCGATGACGTAGCCAAGACCAACACTGCCGAAATCCTGCGGCAACAGGGTTTCAAGAACATACGCAGCATATAGGGAATTAGCGATGAAATTCCAGTTTGAGCCGGACTTGGATTTTCAATTGGCAGCGATTGAGTCGGTCTGCGACTTGTTCCGGGGGCAGGAAGTCTGCCGGAATGAGTTTTCGATAACCGCCGTCGCTAATGAGCAGGGGCGTCTGGGACAGGAAGAAAACTATTTGGGCGTCGGCAATCTGCTGAATCTGCCGGACGACGTTCTGCTGGCGAATCTGAAAGACGTTCAAGTCCGCAACGGCTTGCCCTTTTCATCGTGGCTGGATTCCCGGGATTTCACTGTGGAAATGGAAACCGGCACAGGCAAAACGTATGTCTATCTGAGGACGATATTTGAGCTTAACCGGCGCTATGGTTTCACCAAATTCGCCATTGTGGTGCCGTCGGTCGCCATCAAAGAAGGCGTCAACAAATCCATAGATATGATGGCCGGTCACTTTCGGGCGCTGTATTCGGGCGTGCCTTTCGAGCATTTCATTTACGATTCGGCCAAGCTGGGGCGAGTACGCAATTTCGCGGCCAGCGCACAGATTCAGATTATGGTCGTAACCGTGGGGGCCATCAACAAGCAGGATGTCAACAGCATATACCAAGAAAACGAGAAAACGGGCGGCGAAAAACCCATTGACTTGGTGAAAGCAACGCGGCCCATTTTGATTGTGGACGAGCCGCAAAGCGTGGACGGCGGGTTGCGGGGGCGAGGGAAAGCGGCTCTGGACGCTATGAGTCCGCTCTGCACACTGCGCTATTCGGCGACCCACGTTGACCGTCATAATATGGTCTACCGGCTCAACGCGGTGGACGCCTACCAGCAAAAGCTGGTCAAGCAGATTGAGGTGGCGGCAGGCACGGTTATGGACGATTACAACAGTCCATACGTCCGGCTGCTGGAAACTAAAAACTTGCGGGGCGATATCAGTGCCCGGATTGAGGCGGATGTAGAAAGCCCCGGCGGCGTGGTGAGGCGCCGGGAAATAACGGTGCAGGACGGCGATGACTTGGAGGCCAGAACTCGCCGCGCCATTTACGCGGGCCACCGCATCGGGGAAATCAAGGCCGGGAGAAACAACGAATACATTGAACTTCGCGCCCCCGGCGAAGAGCGGTGGCTGGGCAAGGGAGAGTCTCACGGCGGGACGGACAATCTGGCGGTGCAGCGGGGTATGATTCGCAAGGCCATACAGGAACACTTGGAGAAAGAAAAACGTCTGCATCCTCACGGCATTAAAACGCTGACTCTCTTTTTCATTGACCAAGTAAGCCGTTACCGGGCTTATGATGCTGCGGGCAATCCGGTCAAGGGCGAGTACGCCAAGATTTTCGAGGAGGAATACCGCCGCGCCGCCAACCGCCCGGAATATAGGTCACTTTTCGAGGGAATAGACTTGGACGCTGCGGTTGAGCAGGTTCACAACGGCTATTTTTCCGCCGACCGCAGGAACCGCTGGACTGATACGGCGGAGAACAATCAAGTAAACCGGGAGAATGCCGAGCGGGCCTACAGTCTGATTATGCGGGACAAGGAAAAGCTGTTGAGTCTGGAGGAGCCGCTGAAGTTTATCTTTTCCCATTCGGCTCTGCGCGAGGGGTGGGACAACCCTAATGTGTTCCAGATATGCACTCTCCGGGACATCCAAAGCGAGCAGGAGCGTCGGCAAACCATCGGGCGGGGGCTGCGTCTGTGCGTCAACCAGGATGGCGAGCGTCAGCGCGGTTTCGAGGTCAATACGCTAACCGTCATCGCCAGAGAAGGCTACCAAGAATTTGCCGACAACCTCCAGCGGGAGATTGAAGAGGAAACCGGCATTCGCTTCGGCATTGTAACGGTCGAGCAATTGGCGTCAATTCGAGATCAGGGAGTGGAGGGGCAGACTGCGCCTTTAGGCTGGGAAAGGGCGCGGATATTATTGAATCATCTCGCCGTTCACGGATACATCAACCAGCAGGGAAAGATTGATGATTCATTGCGGAAAGCATTGGCCGACAGCTCTCTCACCTTGGCAAAGGAATTTGAGCCGCTGCGCGAGGCGATAACCGAAGTATTGCGCAAGGCGGCCGGGCGCATCGAAATCAAAAACGCCGACGAGCGCCGCCGCCTGCAACCGCGTGAGGCGGCGTTGAATGGCGAGGAATTCAAGGCCCTGTGGGATAACATCAAGCACAAAACTACCTACCGAGTCCGGTTCGATAATGAAACGCTAATCAGGGATTGCGCCGACGCCCTGCGTGACGCCCCCATAGTCCCGCGTACAAGATTGCAGTGGCAGACTGCCGGTGTTGAAATCGGGGAAGGGGGCGTAGAAACAATGTTGAGGGAAGAAACGCATCAAATGTCATTGGAAAATGGCGCGGTTGAACTTCCCGACCTGCTCACCGAACTTCAGAACCGGACGCAACTGACCCGGCGGAGCATTCAGCGTATCTTGGCAGACAGCGAAAAGCTGGACAATTTCCTAAACAACCCGCAGAAATTCATCGAAACGGCGTCGGAAGCCATCAATCGCCGCAAGCGACTGGCACTGGTGAAGGGGATTAAATACCAACGGCTGGGCGACGATTACTATTACGCTCAAGAACTTTTTGAGGAAGTGGAACTCACCGGCTACCTGAAGAATATGATGGCCGCGAAAAAATCAATATACGACCATGTCATTTATGACGCGGCTAACGAAGCCAACTTCGCCAAGCAGTTGGAAGAAAACACGGCGGTCAAGGTATACGCCAAACTCCCCGGATGGTTCCGGGTGCCGACTCCGTTGGGGACTTATAATCCCGATTGGGCCGTGCTGGTAGAGGATAGCAACGGCGAGCGTCTCTATTTCGTTGCGGAAACGAAAGGGACGGCATTTCTTGATGACCTCCGTAATATCGAGAGGGCCAAAGTCGAATGCGGAAAGGCGCACTTTGGGGCGTTGCAAGCTGGCGAATCCCCGGTGAAGTACCGAGTTGCGCATACTTTGGACGATATATTAGCAGAAGTCCAGTAGCGTTGGCGGGGCGCGAAATAAGGCCGCGCCCCGCTGGTCAAGAACGCCTGCCGGGGCGGCCCGGCTAGATGGTTTGCCAGTCGGCGGATTGCTCGAAGGCGTGGGCGGCGCGTAGGACGGTGGCGTCGTCGAAGGGGCGGCCTACGAGCATTAGGCCGACGGGTAGGCCCTCGGCGGTTTTGCCGCAGGGGATGCTGATGGCGGGGTGGCCGGTCATATCGAAGGGGGCGGTGTTGGCGAGCATATCCCAGCCGTGGGACAGGACGGCGTGGGGGTTTCCGTTGGCGTCGTTGCGGTGGGCGGTCATTGGCGTGGTGGGCATTGCCAGGACGTCGAATTGGGTCAGGGCTTCGTCATAGGCCGCCCGGAGTTGACGGCGCATATTCTGGGCTTTGGCGTACATCCGGCTGTTGTACCGCTCGGTCATATAGGAGCCGATGAGCAGCACCAGCTTGACGGTGGGGGGGAAGTCGTTGGCCTGGGCGCGGCGTCCCTGGCCTAGGGCGTGGGCTAGGCCGGGGTTGTACAGGCCCTCGAAGTGGCGGCCGGTGCCGCTGGACTGAAGCAGCGCGGTGGCGCCTTCGGCCATCAGGCCCCAGACTATGCCGGTGGCCCGGGCGTGCCAGGGGATGGAGACGTCGGTGACCGTGGCGCCCAGCTCGGCGAGCAGGGGCAGGGCGCGGCGCACCCGGTAGTCTACGGCCAAGTCGGATTCGGGGAGTCCGAACCCTTGGGTCAATACGCCAACCCGCAGCCCGGAGGCGTCGCCGTTGAGGGCGGCGGTGTAGGGCTGGACGGGCGCGTCGCTCTGGCGCGGGTCCAGCGGGTCTTTCCCGGCGATGACTTCGAGCAGCAGGGCGGCGTCGTAGACGGTTCGGGCCATAGGGCCGGCGTGGTCAAAGGTGTTGTCTATGCCGACGATGCCGGTGTACGGCACCAATCCGTGGGTCGGTTTGTGGCCTACTACGCCGCAGAAGGAGGCCGGGATGCGGATGGAGCCGCCCTGGTCGCCGCCGATGGTTATGTCTATGTCGTCGTAGAACAGGGCGGCGGCGGAACCGCCGGAGGAGCCGCCGGCGAGGTGGGCGGTGTTGTGGGGGTTGAGGGTGGGGCCGAAGGCGCTGGTGTCGCCCGCGCCGGAGAAGGCGAAGTTGTCTAGGTTGAGAATGGCGTTGATTTCGGCCCCTTCGTCCAGCATCCGGGTGACGATGGTGGCGTCGCTGTCGGGGATGTAGTCCTCAAGCACTTTTGAGGCGCAGGTCATAGGGAAGCCGGCGACGCAGATGTTGTTTTTCAGGCCGATGCGCTTGCCGGCCAGCTTGCCGCCGGTGGCGCCTTGCAAGAGGCAGCGGCGCAGGATGGCGTTGTAGGGGTCTTGCGCGGGGGTGGGCCGCGTTCCGGCGTCGCGGCTGGGGTAGCGCAGGGGCGCCCGCTCCTCGGGCATCTGGGCCAGGGCGTCGTAGGACTGGAACAGCCCCGGAATCATTGCCTCGAAAGCCTGCATTTCCGCGTCGGTGATGTCGAAGTTGTTGGCCTCGGCCAAGCGTTGCAAGTCTTGGGATGTTGGCCTGCGTATGGTCATATCGCGCCTCCGCCTTTTCGGTTTCGCTCTTTTCAGGTTCGCTCAGAATAGCAGAACGCCGTTTATTCCCTGCCTATTGGCGTTTATTCCCTGGCAGGGAGAGGGTTAGGGTGGGGGTGAATCCCGGAGCGTGGTTTTAGTTTCCGGCGGCCGGGGCCGGGGTTGGCCGGCGTCCGAAGCTGAGGGTAGAGCCGGCGATTACTAGGGTCACCGGAACGAAACTCATTATCAGCATCGCCAGTTTCAGGTCTCCGGTCAACTCGACGATGTAACCGACAAACAGCGGCCCCATCGCTTGCCCCAGCGAAATCATCATCATTGTGAAGGTAAAGGCTACCGCCAGTTGGCGCGGCTGGATGCCCCGCAGGTTGAAAGGAACGGTAATCAGGATGGGAAAGAAAGTCCAGGCGAAGCCGTTGATGACGGCCATAAGGAAAATCAACGGCAGCCCGCCGGACAGAATCATTCCGGCAAAGGAGCCTACCATAATAATTCCCAGCACTTGGAGGAACCGGCCTTCCTGCTGCCAGGCGGCGGAGTAGTAGCCTGCGGCCAAGCCTACGATGCCGCCCAACACCACGTCCACGGCTAGGGCCACGCCGCTGATTCGTAGCGATACGCCGTACTCTTCCAGCATCAATGTGGGGTAGAAGGCCAGGAAGGCCGAAAAGGCCATGGTGGCTCCGGCGAATCCGCAGCCGCAAAGCCACAAATCGCGGTGAACCAGGGCGCCCCGCAGCAGGGAAAGGACGGGCTGGGATTGAGAGGCGGTAAATTCCTCGGTCACCCGGTCGCGCCCGATGAACAGCCAGAGAACCGTAAGGGCGACATAGTAGAATCCGAAAGCCCGCAGGGTCATACGCCAATCATCGGCGAGCAGTATCAGCAGCACCGGGGCCAGGGCCAGCCCGCCGCCGACAACTAGGCCGAAGAACACGTTGGACAAGCCGTTGACCAGCACTACTTCCCGGGGCGGGAACCACTGCCGCATAAGCAGGGCCCGCGCGGGTTGCTGCGCGATGGTGCCGATGCCGAACAGCAGACGCCCCAGCAGCAATACGGCGAACACGGGCGCCCAGCTTTGTAGAAACAGGCACAAGGCACATCCGATAAGGGTAGCGGTGGTCAGCCACTTGGGGGACAACCGCGAACCGGCGAATCCTACAGGCAGGGCCAGGACGATGGTGCTCCAAAAGGGCGCGGAACCCAGCAGTCCTTTTTGCCCGGATGACAGCGCCAAGTCGGCAGTGATGGCCGGTAACAGGATTCCCAGCGTGTTGATCACCATTTGCGCTGATACGCTGGCAATCAGGTAGAGGCAGATCACCACCCAGCGATAGGCGGGGTATCCGGTCATTTTAACTCCGCATCCGTTGGACGCCCTGCCCCGTTATCCGCGGCGCGGCAATGGCGTAAACCCAGTCTATGGCATATCATATCCCCTGTAACCCTATATTCGCCAATTTGGGGCGGTCAACCTGAGCGGATAAACGCTCGAAATCCTTAACAGAAACTAATAAGAGAGAGCGGGGCAGCTATGGAGCGAATCGGGGTAGGCTTTTCCGGGGGGATGGCGCCGCCGGATATTGTGGAGTGCGTGCGGCTGGCCGAGGAGCTGGGCTACGAATCGGCCTGGGTTGCCGAGGGACACGGGGGCGACCAGTTCGCCATCCTCACCGCTTGCGCCGTAGCTACCAGCCGGATAAAGCTGGGAACCAGCATCACCAGCGTTTTCGTCCGTACTGCGCCCACCATCGCAATGGCCGCGGCCACGGTTGACCACTTTTCTAACGGGCGTTTCATTCTGGGCTTAGGCACCAGCCATAAGGTGCAGGTGGAGCCGGAACACGGGCTGGAGTTCACCCGGCCGGTGGCGCGGCTGCGGGAATGCGTTGACGTAGTGCGGGGCATTGTGCGCGACGGGGACATCCGGCACCGGGGCGAAATCTATAACATTGAGCGATTCGACCTGTGGTTTGAGCCGGTGCGCCGTCAAATGCCTATCTATGTGGCTGCCGTGCGTCCCCGGATGCTGGAAATCTGCGGGGAGATTTCCGATGGAGCAATCCTGACTTGGTGTACTTTGGAGCGGGCCGCCGACTCTGCCCGTCACGTGGCTGAGGGAGCGGAGCGGGCCGGACGGAATCCGCAGGACGTGGACGTGGCGACATTGCTGGCCTGCGCGGTGTCGGAAGACCGCGACGCGGCCCGCGACGAGCTGCGCCGGTATATTGCATCCTATGTCTGGCGGTTCCCCCGCTACCGCCGTTTGGTGGCGGAAGCCGGGTTCGCCGAAGAAACGGAGGCCGTGGCCCAAGCCTGGCGGGAGGGCCGAACCGAGGATGCGCTGGCCCTGGCGCCCGCCGGGCTGGTGGACAGCGTGGCCCTGGCCGGTTCGCCGGAGGAATGCCGCGAGCGGCTGCGGCAATACCGGGAGGCGGGCATAAATCTGCCCATCATATCGCCTCGCGCCTCCGGGCCCAACGCCAAAGCGCGGGCAATGGAAGTAATCCGCGCCTGCGCTCCGGCGTAGCAATTAGTCCGCCCCCGCAATTCTTTGGAATAATCACGAAAACCCTGATTCCGGCAACGGAGAAACGCTATGACCGCCATCAGCGCCGAAACGCTGGAAACTCTGCGCGGCATCCCTACGCAAACGCTGATTGACGGGCTGTGGGTGATGGGCTGGCCGATGAGCTTTATTCACGGGGCCAAGCCTTTGCGTCCGGGGCAGCGGATGGCCGGGCGGGCGGTGACTCTGCGCTTCGTACCGCACCGGCCCGACTTGGCTGCCGACAAGCCCAAGGGGGCCGACTCCGCCGAATATGTGGCCTTCGAGCTGTGCGGGCCGGAGACTGTGCTGGTCATAGACGCTATGGGCTGGGAGTACAGTTCCATCGGCGGCGACATCAAGTTTATGCGGCTGATGCAGCGGCGGGCGGGCGGCTTGGTCACCGACGGCGCAGTGCGCGACAGCAACGCGCTCAAGGAATACGGCTTTCCGGTCTATGCGGCCAATACCACCGCCAAGCAGGGCCCAGCCGAGTTCTGGCCGTGGCAGGTCAACGACGCCATCCAGTGCGGCGGCGTTCTGGTGCGCCCTGGCGACGCGATAGTGGGCGACGATGACGGGGCGGTGGCGGTTCCGGCGTCGGCGGTGGACGAGGTTATCCGCATAGCCCACGAGCGCGAAGAGGTGGAAGCGGTAATCAAGGCGCAACTGGAGGTGGAGCAGTGCAGCCCGGGCAAGTATTACCCGTTCAATGACTTGACTTGGCGTTTGTTTGAGGAAAAGACGGGGAAGAGGCGTGGGGGGTAATTAACCCGCCTGACATTAAATAACGGGCAATAACGGGGGTATGTGGTGCGTATCAACACGGATTTTCTGGTACGCTGTATCCAGACGCTGGAAACCGCTATGGAACAGTTGCGTCATCAGGAACCGGATAGCATTGTCTACGACATATATCGTTCCGCTTGCGTTAAAGAATTTGAGATTATACTGGAGCAATGCGGAAGCCTGCTAAAGCGGCGTCTGCGCCCATATTTCGCATCCAATCGCCAAGCAGACCGATTGACTTTCAAGGACAGATTCCGGTATGCCGCCAAGCACGACCTAATATCGGTGGCGGCCTGTGAAAGCTGGTTCCAATACCGCGATAACCGCAACGATACGGCTCATGACTACGGCGAAAATTTCGCAGAAACCACCCTGACGTTAATCCCGCAGTTCATAATCGACGCCAAAGCCCTGGCCGAAGTGATAGCAGAGGAAACCGATGACTGACCGTCTGCATCTGCATCCCCGCCACCGCCAACAAATTGAGGGCTTGCTACGAAAGCACTTGCCCGGCGTAGAAGTATGGGCCTACGGCAGCCGCGTAACCGGCCAATGTCACGAAGGCAGCGACTTGGATCTGGCTTTGCGCTCTCACGATTTAAGCCCCATCCCTGCTGATGCCCTGCGGGAACTGCGCTATGCCTTTAGCGATTCCAACATTCCCATTCTGGTAGAGGCGCGGGATTGGGCGCGGCTGCCGGAGAGTTTTCGGCGGGAGATTGAGCGGGGGTATGTGGCGCTGGTGGGCAGCGATGCGGAATTGACGGAAAACCAGCGGAATGCTGGTTGACTTTCATAGCACGATTATGCTACCGTTGGGATACTGATTCAGATGGTGAGGTAGAAAAGATGTCAAATGTGATTTCAACGTGCCAAATATGGGGAGATGAGTATCTGGCAACGGGAATTTATTTTCCTCAAAATAGAATGTGTCGAATTGACAATTCCCCTCGTGCTGGTGGAGCGTATTGTATTCCTGAACCAGTTGTTAATGGTTCGATTTCTCGGCTTTCTTCTGAAGAGAAAGCTCGCCTAACAACTTGGCTCATTGATCAAAGGGCGCAAGGCGAGTCAGAACCTATTGTTTCGTCTGAAATAGTAGAGTACATCAAAAACGTACGTTCTCTTCCAATATACGAGCGAGCGGATAGACTGCTAAAGTTTATCAATGACCAATCGCTCAAAATCGGGGAACGTGTTAGGATTTATGGCGATTTTTACTATTCTGCCTTGGCATACTCAGAGTCAACCGACAAAACTGAGGTCGCATATATTGCGAAATACTTGTCCGAAAAAGGCTGGATGGAAATTGCCGGCCATACTATTGATGACTATTTTAGTTCCATTGTAACTGTAGAAGGTTATAGTAGAATTGCAGAGCAAGCTGTCAATACCAACTCTTCCCAAGTATTTGTTGCTATGTGGTTCAACGACAGTACGGCTGATGCTTTTGAGAAAGGCATCAATCCAGCTATTAGAGAAGCTGGTTATCAGCCGTTGCGAATTGACGCTAAAGAGCATATCAACAAGATTGACGATGAAATTATTGCCGAAATTCGTCGGTCAAGGTTTATCGTAGCAGACTTTACCCAAGGGGCGGATGGGGCTAGGGGTGGAGTATATTACGAAGCCGGGTTTGCGCACGGGCTTGGATTGCAGGTTATTTTCACGTGCCATAAAGATTCAGTGGCAGATCTGCATTTCGATACCAATCACTACAACCATATAGTTTGGGAGGAACCGGCCGATTTGAGAGATAAGCTGAAAAACCGAATCTTGGCAGTGATCGGTGAGGGTCCTCAGATTCGGAGAAGCGTTTGATTAAGGCACATCGTTGACTTCCGCAAACCTAGACTCTTTTCTCCAGCTGCCCGTCACCCGCGCCATTGACGCCCTGCGCCCTCGGTGGTAAGCTGTCTCGTAACGCAAATATGCTCTGGCGGGAGCTTGGGTTAGCCAGGCTGAGAGGGTGGCCGGTATCGCCGCCGACCGTCTGTACCTGACCCGGGTAATACCGGCGCAGGGACAAGACGCCGAAGCCCGGTTCGCCAGTACCCGGATAGTACCGGGGCCGCCAGGATCTTTCCCGGCGGCTTTTTGCTTTCAATCCCTTTGATTTCGATTTTGGATGGCGCTTTCAGGAGCAGGGGCGAGATGTCGGACGAACTGGTTATTGCGGGCAAAAAATTCAAGTCGCGGCTGATTGTCGGCACCGGACGTTACCGCACTATGGAGGAAATGGTGGCCGCCGTGGAGGCGTCGGGCACCGAGATGATTACGGTGGCTATCCGGCGGCTGGATCTGGACGACCCTACCAGCAAGACGCTGCTGGATTATATTGACTGGGGTAAGTACCAGATGCTGCCTAATACCGCGGGATGCGCTACGGTCGAGGAGGCTATGTTCGTGGCCCGGCTGGGCCGCGAGGTGGGGCGGACCGATTTTGTCAAGCTGGAGGTCATCCCCGACCCCAAGTACCTGTTTCCCGACGGCGCGGCTACGCTAGAGGCCGCCCGTCGGCTGGTGCAGGAGGGGTTTGTCGTTTTGCCATACATTCACGCCGACCCGGTGCTGGCAAAGAATCTGGAGGACGCGGGCTGCGCTACGGTGATGCCCTTGGGTTCGGCCATCGGTTCCGGGCAGGGGATTCATACCCGCGAGGAAGTGCGCATTATCATCGAGCAGGCCAATATCCCTGTGGTGGTGGACGCCGGGCTGGCCGTGCCGTCGGACGCATCCCAGGCGCTGGAAATGGGCGCCGACGCCGTGCTGGTCAATACGGCCATCGCCCAGGCCAATGACCCGGCGATGATGGCCGAGGCGTTCAAGGCCGGGGTCGAGGGGGGGCGCAAGGCGTTTCTGGCCGGGCGCATCGCGGTGCGCCAGTATGCCGCCGCCAGTAGCCCCACCGGCGACGTTCCTCAGCCTGCGGCGGCCGGGGCCTAGCCCGAGGCCCGTAGCGGAGTCCGGTACTATGCCTGTCGTTCTGGAGTTGCCCTGCCTTTGTCTGGTTACCGACAGCTCGGTTGTCGGCCCGGATGAGCTGGTTGCCTGCGTCGCCGCGGCGGTGGCCGGGGGGGTTGGCTTGGTGCAGCTACGGGCCAAGGATCTGCCCGGCGGGCGACTGCTGTCGCTGGCGGCGGAGCTGAAGCGGGCGATAGACGGTCGGGCTGTCCTGCTGGTCAACGAGCGCGTTGACGTGGCGGTGGCCGTCGGCGCCGACGGTGTGCAGTTGGGCGAGGAGGCGTTGCCGGTGGCGGCGGCCCGCAGGTTGCTGCCGCAAGGGGCGCTCATCGGGCGGTCGGTGCATTCGGCGGCCGGCGCGGCGGATGCGGCGTTGGCCGGGGCCGATTTTCTGCTGGCGGGTTCTATGTTCGCCACTGGCTCGCATCCCGACGCGGCCCCCGCCGGGCCGGGGCTGATGCGGGAGGCGGCGGCCCGTTGCGATGCGCCGCTGGTGGGCATCGGCGGCATCACGCCCGGCAATTTGGGCGAGGTGGTGGCGGCCGGGGCCGCAGGGGTGGCCGTCATCCGCAGTATTCTGGGCGCGTCCGACCCGCAGGCGGCGGCGGAAGAGTTGAAGCTGGCCCTGCTGTCTGCCTGGCGTTCCCGCCCGTCCGTCCAAGCGCCCGCCCGCTTACCTTGACCGGAGGCCCGTTGCCGATATGATTAACCTGATGGTGAACGGAAAATCCCGCCCCATAGACGACAGCCTGGATTTGGAGTCGTACCTGGATTCCTTCGGGTTGGACTTGACGCACATCGCCGTCGGATATAACGGGGAGGTGCTGAAGCGCGAGCAGTACCCGGAGGTTACGCTACAGGACGGCGACATTCTGGAGATTGTGCGTCCTGTGGGCGGGGGCTGATGGCGTCGCTTTCGCCGCTTACTTTGGATGCGCTGGATCCGGTGCTGCGGCAGGTTCTCAGCGATAACCGGGAGAAAGCCTTGTCGTGGATTCGCCGCGAGCCGGGGGCGTGGGGGTTCTTGGCCGGGCAAGGGGTTGTCGCCACCCGGCGCCACCTCGGGCGGCAATTGTCCGGCCCGGAGCGGCGTATGGTGTGGAGCCGCTTGTGGTGGTGGCTGGAGCAGTTGAAGCTGCGCCTACAAGAATCCCCCGGGACCTGAACCGACGAGTCGCTTCTCTTGCCGGGCGGGTTTTACACCCGCCTTTGCGCTGTTTTAGGTTCTGCGTTGTCTTAGGGCAGGTTACGAATTCCTGCCATATCCAGTCGAATTTCGGTTATACTGGAAGGGCGCTTCAGGCTGGGCCGAATCCCGGGCGATTCCGGGTGAATCCGGCCCGTCCGTTTCAACGTAAGGGTAATGGGTAAAGATAACGGGTGGAATTTATCAACACTGGAGCAATCTATGGATGACCCCATCGTAAAGGCCGTTGGAATTCACAAGACTTATGACACCGGACAGGTTAAGGTGAATGCGCTCCGCGGCGTAGACCTGTCGGTTCAGCGGGGCGAAATGGTTGCGATTATGGGGCCCAGCGGCTGCGGCAAGACTACCATGCTCAACTGCTTGTCCGGGCTTGACGATGTGGATTCGGGGCAGGTGGTTATTGACGGCGTGGTGTTGCACAGTCTGCCGGACGATGAGCGCAGCGACTACCGGGCCAGAAATATGGGCTTCGTGTTTCAGCTTTACAATCTGCTGCCGGTTCTTTCCTCGGTGGAAAACGTGGAGATGCCCCTGTTGCTTTCGGGCATGGGCGCGGCGGAATCCCGGCGGCGCTCCTTAGAGATACTGGAGCAGGTGGGGCTGGCCGAGCGGGCCAGCCATCTGCCCAGCGAGCTTTCCGGCGGCCAGCGCCAGCGGGTCACCATAGCCCGCGCCCTGGTCAACAAGCCATCCATCATTTGGGCCGACGAACCTACCGGCGATTTGGACAGCGAAACCGCCGACGAAATAATGAACCTCATCATCGAACTCAACCGGGACAACCAGCAGAGTTTCATCCTGGTCACCCACTCTATCGACGTAGGCCGCATGGCTCATCGCATCGTCCGAATGCGGGACGGCGCCATTGTGGACGACGGGTTCGGCAACAACCAGGGGTAAGTATCCCTTCTCTCCGAAGAGAGGGTATTCAGTATTGGAATAGGCGGCAGCGCGAATGGAAGACCTTTTCGGCCTCAAAATGCAATGGCTAATGTATGCCCTGCTGGCGGTCTTTCTGCCCTCTCTGGCGGTGATTGCGTTTATGGCGCTACGCAACCGCGTTATGCTCAAGATGGCGTTGCGGAACATCCCCCGGCGCAAGGCCCAGACTGTCCTGATTATCGTCGGCATTATGATTTCCACGCTGATAATGTCGGCATCATTCGGCACCGGCGACACGCTGACTTTTTCCATCCGCAAGGCTGTGGTTGACGGGCTGGGAACCATAGACGAAATCGTGATTGCCACCGGGGCCGGCGAGTCCGACCAGTTTGGCGGGGCCGCCTACGTTTCTATGGAGCGGTTCGACGCCTTGCAGCAACAGTTGGCCGGGGATCCCAACATAGACGGCTTGGCCCCAGGGCTGGCGGAAACCGCGCCTACGGTCAACGACCGCACCGGCTTGGGCGAAGGGCGGATGCAGATTGCCGGGGTGAACCCGGACACGCTGGAAGGCTTTGGCGGCTTCCGGCTGCTTGACGGCAGCGACGTGCGGGTGGAGGATTTGGCAGTTGGGGAAGTTTTTATCAACTCGGCCGCCGCCGATGAACTGGAGGCCGTTGCGGGCGATTCGCTGACTGTGTACGTCTATGGCGAACCCAGCACTATGACGGTCAAGGGCGTGGTCGGGAACGGGGGGGCGGCCGGTTCCCAGCCGACGCTGCTGTTGCATCTTACCCGGGCTCAGGAACTCTTTGGCCGCGAGGGGTTTGTCAACTCTATTGTGGTTTCCAACCGGGGGGACGAATACAGCGGGGCTGACCTCAGCGAGGAAGTCACCAGAACGCTGCGGGTGCTGTTCACCGATAGGGAAACCGCCGCGCAGCTTAAAGACGCGCTGGCCCGGCCCGAAGTGCTGGAGCAGTTGAGCATCCGGGAAGAGCGCCCGCGTCTGGCCCAGACGTTGAAGGACGACTTGGCGTTGCTACAAGCCGAGCTTGCCGGGCCGGGGCTGAGCGATGATTTGGTGTCTCTGTTTTCCGATGCTGATGTCCGCGCCGAGTTTATGGAGGCGGTGACGGAAACGGGGGACGTCCAGCTAATCCGCGAGGTCAATACTCTGGTTGAATCACTGGCCGAGTTCGCGGTGGTGGACATCAAGCGCAGCCTGCTGGACACGGCGGAGCAGGTGGGCAATCTGGTGACCACCTTCTTTATCTTGTTCGGGCTGTTCTCCATTCTGGTGGGGATACTGCTTATTTTCCTGATTTTCGTGATGCTGGCGGCGGCGCGGCGTTCCGAGCTGGGCATGGCCCGGGCGGTGGGGGCCAGACGCTGGCACCTTGTCCAGATGTTCGTTTTCGAAGGCACGGCCTACTCGCTGGTTTCCGGCGTGGTCGGCGTGGGGCTGGGGCTGCTGGCAAGCACGCTAATCGTGGGTATCATCAACCAGATATTCGCCGGCGGCGGGGCGGGAAACGAAGATGACTTCCAGCTTACCCGCAACTTTGAACTCCGCAGCATTATCGTATCTTACTGCCTGGGAATGGTAATCACCTTTATCACCGTGGGCGTTTCCGCTTACCGGGTCAGCCGGATGAACATAGTGGCTGCGGTGCGCGACCTCCCGGCCCCGCCGGAAGTTTCCAATAAAACCCTGCGCGAGTTGTTGCTGGGGCCGGTGCTGGCTTTGGTTCTGCCGGTAAGGCTGCTGGCCCGCCTGTTCCGGGCGATTAAGCAGGGGCAGGCCGCTCAGGCCCCGGCGCTACTGGCCCAACTGGCTCTGTCGCCGGTGTCGGTTCCCGTGGGGTGGTTCGTGGCGGTGGTGCAGTTGTTGTCGCGCCCCATCAGCCAGGGCTGGCTTACTCTGATAATCGGCGTGCTGGTGACCTACTGGGGGGCGGCTTCCGGTTCCATTGCCCCGGTTCGCGTCGGTATCACGCTGTGCCTAATCGGAATCGGGCTGATGCTGCGTCTGGTGCTGCGGCAGAGGCGCATCCGGCCTGAGATTGCCGACCGCGCCGGCTTTACTCTGATGGGCATAGGGATTCTGGTGTTCTGGGTGATTCCTTTCAATTACCTGGAAGATGTTTTTGGCGAACTGAGCGGCGGAATCGAGATGTTCTTTATCTCCGGGGTCATAATTGTGTCTGCCGCTGTCTGGACGGTGATGTACAACGCCGACCTGCTGCTGAAAGTCTTGACCATAGTGACCAGTCCTTTCGGGTCGCTGCGCCCGGTGCTGATAACCGCCGTGGCCTACCCGATGAGCAATAAATTCCGCACGGGCTTGACTTTGGCGATGTTTGCGCTGGTCATCTTTACGATGATTGTGATGTCCATTCTCACCGAGGCGTTCAGCACCACCACGGGCGATGATAACGTTACAGTGGGCGGTTGGGACATATCGGCCACCGTCAACTTTACTACCCCCATTGAAGACCTGCGCCAAGCCATTGAAGAACGCGACGAGCTGGATTCCGCCGATTTCGCGGCCATCGGCAGCTTCACCCAAATTCCGGTGCAGGCCCGGCAGATTGGCGCGGAGGAGCAGAGCTGGCAGTCTTACTCGGTGCGGGCCGCCGATGACGTCTACTTGGCCGAGACGGAGACCGAGTTTCACTTTATCGCCGAAGGCTACGGGAACACCGCCAAAGACGTCTGGAATGCCTTGCGCAACGACTCTACGCTGGTGGTAGTGGAAGCGACGGCAGTGCCAACCCGCAACAGATTCGGCGGCGACGAGAGGCCGGAGTTCCAAGTGGAAGGGCTGTTTTATGAGGACGAGTCCATGCCGCAGGCCATCCCTATTGAGGTGCGGGAACCCAACAGCGGCGCTCAGGTTACGCTGACCATAATCGCCGTGCTTGACGAAACCGCCGACGCTTTCGGAGCGCTGGGCGGCGGGATGATTGCGTCCCGGCAGCAGTTGGACGAGGTTTCGCCCTATCCGATTCCAACCACCAATTACCGAATTAAAGCGGCTGAAGGAACCGACCTTTCCCAATTGTCCAGAAAACTGGAGGCCGCTTTCCAGCGCAACGGGATGGAGAGCAATGTGCTGTCGGAGCAGGTGGCGAGTTCGGTATCGGCCAACCAGTCGTTCAATTACCTGCTGACCGGCTTTATGGGGCTGGGGTTGATGGTGGGGGTGGCGTCGCTGGGGGTGGTCAGCCTGCGGGCCGTGGTGGAGCGGCGACAGCAGATTGGCGTGCTGCGGGCCATAGGCTACCGGCGGCGCACGGTGCAGCTTTCCTTTCTGATCGAGTCGTCTTTCGTAGTCCTGCTGGGGGTAGCCATCGGCGTGGGATTGGGTACGATACTTTCCTACCTGATAGTCCGCGAAATCCAGCAGGACATCGAGACTATCCAGTTCAGCATTCCTTGGTTGCAAATCGTGATAATCATTGCCGTGGCCTACATTTTCTCGCTGGCAACCACTTTCCTGCCCGCCCGCCAGGCCAGCAACATCTACCCGGCGGAAGCGCTGCGCTATGAGTAGGCGTTTTAAGAGTGCAGTACGAATGGGACGAGGAAAAGAGCCGGGCTAACTTTGCGGGACGGGGGCTTGATTTCTCAGAGGTACGGAGGTTCGATTGGGATACGTCTATAACACGACGGGCTGACCGTTTTGAGGAACCCAGGTGGCTGGCAATCGGCTACATCGGCAGGCAGCTTCACGTAGTGATATTCACTCGACGCAATGGACGGTATCGGATAATCAGCCTGCGAAAGGCCAGCCTCAAGGAAAGGAGAGAGTATGCCGAGGCTTAGACCGGACGACATTGCTCTAACCCCGGAAGAGAACGCCGCACTGCTCGCGGACATAGAGTCGGATCCGGATACTTTCGAGCTGGACGCGGAGTGGTTCGCCGGGGCCCGCCCGGTCATTGAAGTTTTTCCCGACCTAGTAGAGTATTCTAGGCGGCGCATAGCTATGGGGCTGATGCCCCCCTTGCCAGAGAAACTTGTCCGGGGTAGAGTAGGAAAAATTTCCGCACCTAGAGCAATGGCTGGAGGCGAAATGGCTAACGACCCCATCAACCTGTACGACTACGAGGCTAGGGCCAAGCTGGCCCTGCCCCACAACAATTGGGAGTTTATCGAGGCCGGCTCGATGGACGAGTTCACCACCCGCCGCAACCGCTCCGCCTTTGAGCAGCTAACTCTGCGGCCCCGGTTCCTGCGGGATGTTCAGGAGCGCAAAATTGCTACCACCGTGCTGGGGCAGGAAATCAGTATGCCGGTTATGGTGGCCCCGGCGGGCAGCCATATGCTGGCTCATCCCGACGGCGAGGTAGCCACGGCCCGGGGCGCCGGGCGTTCCGACACCTTGATGATGCTCAGTACGTCATCCAACTACAGTATGGACGAAGTGGCGGACGCCGCTACCGGCCCGCTGTGGTTCCAGCTTTACCATCGGGGCTACAACTTCACCGAAATGCTGGTGCATCGCGCCGAGGAAGCCGGATTCAAGGCCATTGTGCTGACCATTGACACGCCGGTTGCCAGCCCCAAGGAGCGCGACCTGCGCAACCGCTACAAGCGCGAGCATGACTTGGGCAACTTCCGGGGTATGGACGCCGACCGCAGCGTCATCAGCGGCACTGACGAAACCGAGGGCTGGGATGTGTCTTACGCTCCGCCCATCACTTGGCGGGAACTGGAATGGCTGCGCGGTCTGACTTCCCTGCCGTTGGTGCTGAAGGGGGTACGAACCGCCGAGGACGCTCACGAAGCCGTAGAAAACGGCGTTGACGGCATTCTGGTGTCCACCCACGGCGGGCGGCAGTTGGATATGACTATGGGCGCCATTGAGATGGTGCCGGAAATCGTCGCGGCCACCAACGGACGCGCCGAGGTCTACGTAGATTCGGGCGTGCGGCGGGGCAGCGATGTAATCAAGGCTCTGGCCTTGGGGGCCAAGGCCGTCGCCATCGGCCGCCCGCTGTTCTGGGGCCTGGCGGTAGACGGGGACAACGGCGTCCACGGCGTTTTGGAGTTGCTGCGCGAGGAAGTAGACCGCTGTATGGCCTTCTGCGGGCAGTCCGACGTCAACGCGCTGGAGCCGGGTATCATCAACGTCCCCTACGGCTGGGGCGCAGTGGGCGGCACCACGGCGCCGTAGTTTCCCTCGACTTTCAGCCAGGGCTTACGCAGTTGAGAGTCATTCACTAAACATCCTGACGGCATTTCCCGGGACTTCGCGTTAGATTCCCGCTTTCGCGGGAATGATGGAGAAATGCCAGCAGAACCTAATTCTGCTACGAATAACGGCCCCGCAGCAGCAGACGGGGCCGTTATGTCTTGCCCGGAACGCCCCGCGTCACGCTTCTGTCGGCTGCCGCAATTCGTGGCCGGATTTCCTGTTACTTAGCGTCAACCAGAGACGGCAGAGTTCCAGAGCCCCCAGCAGCGCGAAGAATATCACCGGCCCCGGTTCCAGCTCCACAATAAGCCAATGCGCCATCACCAGAACCGCCGCCGGATAGACGCCGCGCTGCAACATTTTCCAGCGCCGCCACCCCATTGCTCGCGTCATTACCGCGTTGGACGTGACCGCCATCGGAATGAAAATAAAGAACGCCACCCATCCGGTGAGGATGACCGGGGCCGTTAGCTCGTCTAAAACCGCCCGAAGACTGCCCAAGTCCACCAAGTAAAAGGCAAGGTGGACTAAGGAGTAGGAAAAGACGGCGACGCCGATATACCGGCGCCGTTGCAACAGCCAGGCCACAACGCGGGATTTGGGAAATATCGCTTGCAAGGGAGACAAGCCCAGCGCAATTATCAGCAAGAGTGTCGCCAGAACACCGGCCCATTCCAAAATCTCGTGCGCCGGCCCGCGCGATCCGCCGCCATCTCCTACGAGGGCCACAATCATCTGAATGGAAGGCAACGACAGCAAGGCCCAAAAGAAGTAGGGGGAATTGAGGAGTTTCTTCGCGGCGGTCATATTACGACCTCATAGTTAAAATTACACACTCCGTCATTACTGGAACATATCCAAGAAATGCTAAGAAATTATGAAGCCGAGGCGTATCCATAAAGCAATAGCGCGGGGCGAAGAGAGCGCAGAATGACGGCGGGGCAGGCATTGCGCCTGCCCCGTTGGCTCCCTTTCGGGCAAGGGGGCGCCCGTCCGCGATACTGTTAGTCCGCCGTCACGCTGGCCGTCTGCTCGGCCAGCACCCCCGACAGGAAGCCGGACAGCAGGGCGTTGAACTGGTCGGCTTTCTCGAAGTGGGCGGAATGGGCCGCCCCGGCGACTACTTCCATCCGCGAGCCGGGGATGGTTTTCTGAGCCTCGGCGATGACATCGGGCGGAAAGATGCGGTCTTCGTCGCCCACTATCAGCAGTGTCGGCGTCTGCCAGCCGACGAAGTCGGACTCTTGGCGCCCGTCCTCCCGGCGGAAACCGGAGATTACTCCGTCCTCGCCTCGCTCCGGGTTTAGTGCTTGAATCTGCTGGTAGAGAAAGGTCAGGGACGGCTGCTCTGCGATGAAACCGGCGGCCAGTGAGCGGGCTACGCCGTCGGGCGGCGATGTCCGGGCCAGTGCCGACAGGACGCCCGGCGTGGCTACGCCGCCAGTGGTGTCGCCCAGCACCAGCCCCAAAGTGCGCTCGGGGTGGGCCAGCGCGAACTCTAGGCAACAGAAACCGCCCATAGACTGGGCCACTAGGAAAGTTTCTTCGATGCCAAGATAGTCCAGCAGGGCAATCAGGTCGGCGGCGAAATTTTCTCGCAACGGCGACCCATACTCGGCGACGGATTGACCCCAGCCGCGATGGTCAAAGGTGACGCAGCGGTATTCGCCGGAGAACCGGGCCACCTGCTGCCACCAGCTAATGTGGTTGCCGCCGCGCCCGTGGGCGAACACGATAGTTGGGCCGCTGCCGTGGGATTCGTAATACAGTTCGATGCCGTTGATTGGGGCTTTGGGCATTATTGGCCTCCTTTTAGCGAAAGGCGTTTTTTACGCAGAGGGCGCAGAGTTGACGCAGAGGGCGCAGATATGTGACGTTATATTTCAATTTCGCTGCGTCTTCTGCGTTGGAAAATTACACGGGCCATTGTTCGCGGCGGTAGGCGGCGTCCCAGAACATATACTCGTAGCGGCTGCTGGTGAGGAACGCTTGGCGCATTGCATCCAGTTCCTCGGCCCCGGCTTGCCTTGCCTGGCGGTCTACGAAACTGCGCCAGGCGGTGACGCTGTCCTCCAGCAGGCCGGATACGTAGAAGCTGGTCCATTGGCCGTAAAGCGGATGTTCCGACTGCCCCAACTCTTCCCGCAGCAGGTGGTAAGTCCAGGGGCAGGGCAGCATTGCCGCCGCTGTCGGGCCTAGGCCCTCTCGGTTGGCGGTTGCCAGCATATGGTTCACGTAGCCGGCGTTGGTGGGTGATGCCTGGGTCTGTTGCGCGTCTTCCATAGTAAGCCCGGCGGCGGCCAGTAGACGATGATGCAACGGGCGCTCGATGGGAGTCAACACCCGCTTTGCCAGCTCTTCCAGCGTTTCGGAGTTGGGCGCCTTAGCCAGCGCAATCGCTACACACCGGGCGAAACCCTCCAGATACAGGTAGTCTTGTCCCAAGTAGTATTGGAAGGTTTCTAGGGGCAGCGTGCCGTCCTTGATTTCCCGCAAAAAGGGGTGGGCGAATATCCGCCGCCAGATGGGTTCGGCTTCCAGGCGCAGTTGTTCGCTGAAACTTTGCATCGTCTCAAACCTCGAAAGGATACCGTATGATTTTGGTTTCAGTTGGCCGCGTTAGTCCGGCATAATTCCTTTAACCAACGAATTAAGGTCGCGATTGAGCGTTGCCGAATCCGGCTCCCACCCAAACAGCCATGAAAGGTCCAGCACAGCCTTTCGGGCTACAGCGGCGAGATCAGAATTGCGGGAAATATCGGCTCCAAAATACCAGCTATCCACTTCGCACCGATAATCTCTAGAGAAGCCAATCCAACTTGTGTTGAGCTCCAACAAGCTACGGCCGCGTAGCCCTCCCCATATAAACTTGACACCCAAGTTCATCAGGCCGGTCTCGTGAATCAGCAAGTTTCTGGTGAAGAGTAGCGGCCTTATAATATCCAACAAAGCCCATGCCCTTACCAGCCTCCCCACCATGTAGGACTCCCCGGACTGATTGACGCAACAGTCTTCGTCTATATCGTTACGTTGCAGGAAACGCAGTTGAGCATCAATCTGCCAGAAATGGAAGGAGCGGGAACGATTAGGCCAAGGTTTGGTATCAACGTAACGGAGGCCATCAGGCAAACGGACTTCTCTGGTCGACGGGTACTTGTCGTAAGGGAACAGTGGCCCGCCCCAGCCTTGCAATCGGACTCGGGATGTATCCACAATGGACTTAAGGCGGGTCTTTTCAATGTTCACCACATCCCCATTGACGGGGCCAATCAAGACATCCTTGAACGGCTGGCCTTGGGCGAGGTCGGCAGCGGCGATTTCCGGCAACAAGCCTTTCCGCCACTGGTCAAGCTCGCTGAAATTCGGGGGGCTGGGTATTGACGCCGCTGTTTGAGCAGGCAAGTTATTCGGTTGCCGCGTTGGATGTTGATTGACGGCAGCTATAAGTTCTTTGAATCCGCTATTCCACCCTTTTGTAAAATCAGCGTATTTCTTGCCTTTTAACGGCGCTGGAACTTCGCAATCCTCGATTTTTGCCGGTAAGATAACAACCTGACGGTTTTCGATTTCCGTCATTCGCGCGGAAGTGAATTCTTCTTTCACCCACTTGGATTCACAGGCGGCATTGCTTAGCAAAACCACCATAAATTTCGAGTTGGTGATGCCTTTGTAAACTTCGTCAACGATGTTATGCCCTACCAGTATTTCCCAAGTGTCAAGCCAGACTTGGTAGCCTTGTGCTTCCAATTCCTTGGCAAGCTGTTCGGCGATCGGCTTGTCGCAACTGGAATGGCTGATGAATATGTCATATGACTTTGATTGTGAATGAGTGTCCATATTCACCTCTGGGGGCGTGATATATTGCCCCTCGTATATTACACCTAATGCACTCCCTTGGGAAACCAGGGCGAAACGCGGATGTTTGCGCCTTGCCCCGGTCTGGTCATAAGCGCCGTTAGTGCCTGCTTGAGTTACTCTCTGTTGGCGCGTGCCAGCTCCATTTCGCGGAGCTCTACGCGGCGGATTTTGCCGCTTACCGTCTTGGGTAGCTCGGTTACGAACTCGACGGCGCGGGGGTATTTGTAGGGCGCGGTGGTGGTTCGGACGTGGTTCTGGATGCTTAACACCAGCTCGTCCGAAGGCTGGTAGCCGGGGGCTAGGATGACGAATGCTTTTACTATGTCGCCGCGCACCGGGTCGGGGCTGGCTACTACGGCGGATTCGGCCACCGCCGGGTGCTCGATTAGGGCGCTTTCTACCTCGAAGGGGCCGATGCGGTATCCGGCGGATATGATTACGTCGTCGGCGCGGCCCACGAACCAGTAGTAGCCTTCTTCGTCCTTGTATGCCTTGTCGCCGGTGAGATACCAGTCGCCGTAGAATGACCGCTCCATACCCTCGTCGTCGCGCCAGTATTCTTGGAACAGGCCCAGGGGACGCTCCGGCTTGACCTTGACGGCAATCTGGCCTTCCTCGCCAACGGGAACCTCGCGGCCCTCTTCGTCCACCACGCCGATGGTAAAGCCGGGGATGGGCTTGCCCATAGAGCCGGGGCGCACCGGCAGGCAGCGGTAGTTGCCCACCAGCAGCACGGTTTCGGTCTGGCCGTAGCCGTCATAGATAGTCAGGCCAGTGCCGTCTTCCCACTGTTTCATCACTTCCGGGTTCAGCGGCTCGCCGGCCCCGGTGCAGTGGCGCAGGCTGCGGAGGTCATATTTGGTCAAGTCTTCCAGGACCATCATACGGTAGGCGGTGGGCGGGGCGCAGAAAGAGGTGACGCCGAACCGCTCCAGCATCCGCAGCGTCATAGGGGCGTCGAAACGGCCGCGGGCGTCGTGCTGCATCACTGTTGCGCCCAGAGTCCACTGGCCGAACAGTTTGCCGTAAGCCGCCTTGGCCCAGCCGGTATCGGAAAGCGTCCAGTGCAAATCGGTGGGCTTCAGGTCGTGCCAGTATCTGGCGGTCAGCACGTGGCCGATGGCGCAGGACGCTTGGGTGTGCAGCACCATCTTGGGGTATCCTACGGTGCCGGAGGTGAAGTAGATGAGCAACGGGTCGTCGCTCCGGGTTGGTTCCACGTCATCCAAAACCGGCGATGCTCCGTCCAGCAGCCGTTGGTAGGACAGCCAGCCGCGCCGGTCTTCTCCGGTGGCGAGCAGGCGCTTCAGGGTGGGGCAGCCCCCGGCGGCCTGGCTTACTTTGTCGGCGTTTTCTCCGTCGGTTATTGCCATTACCACCCCGGCGCGGTTGATGCGATACTCGATGTCATTGGGGGTAAGCAGCGTTGTGGCCGGCATAGGCAGCGCCCCCAGCTTGAACAATCCCACCATCGCCACGTACCATTCCGGTATTCGGGGCAGCATAATAAACACGCGGTCGCCCTTGCCGATGCCCAGCTCGCGCAGGGCGTTGGCGAAGCGGTCGGTAAGGGTTTTCAAGTCCCAGAAGGTGTGATGCGTGGCCTGCTCGCCGCCGGGGGCAACCGACAGCAGGGCCAGCTTGGTGCGGTCTTCGGCCCACTTGTCTACCACGTCGAAGCCGAAGTTGAAAAATTCGGGGGCTTCGTGGCGGTCGTTCCGGTAGGCGTATTCGTAATCGGTCATATTGGGGGCGGGATTCGGCATCGCTTCACCTCGAAAGCAAGCCCCGGTCAGGCGCGGTTTTCGGATTGCGGGTTTTATTCTACCATTAACGCCGCAGTATGCGGGGCGGGTGGATATTTGGGTTTCTGTGGGGATTGTCTGAATCAGGATTTTCAGGATTAAAAGATTCGCCGGATAGTGGGAATCCTGAAAATCCTGATTCAGATAAGGAATCGAAAGATTTTAGCGGGTTGGTAGTGGCGCGGCGGGTTGGGGCGGGTATAATCGGCGGCATAACTTCTTTTCCTTGGGACATCGGGGATAGTTACCGGACAGGAGATGACGGTATGGCGGGACAGCTTGACGGCAAGACGGCGCTGGTTACGGGGGCGGGTTCGGGCATTGGGCGGGCTACGTCGCTGGCCTACGCCCGGGAAGGGGCCCGGGTGGTGGCGGCGGACGTGAATGTGGAGGGCGGCGAGGAAACGGTGCAGCTCATCAAGGAGGCCGGCGGCGAGGCCATTCTGGTTCACGCCGACGTTTCCGGCAGCGCCGGGGCCCAGCTTATGGTGGAGCAGGCCGTGGAAGCCTTTGGCAGCCTGGACTGCGCTTTTAACAACGCGGGCATATCCGGCGGGCGGGAGCGGCGCCGCTCCGCCGACTACGCAGAGGATGATTTCGACCGGGTTATACGCATCAACCTTAAGGGTGTCTGGCTTTCGATGAAGGCGGAAATCCCGCAGATGCTCAAGCAGGGGGGCGGGGCGATCGTCAACACTGCGTCCATTATGGGCCTCATCGCCACCCCCGGCTCGGTGGCCTATATGGCGGCCAAGCACGGCGTGGTGGGGCTTACCAAGGCCGCGGCCCTGGAATACGCCGCCGACGGCATCCGGGTCAACTCGGTATGCCCCGGCTACATCAATACGCCGCTGGTGCGCCCGCTGTTCGATAACTACGAAAATATGGAACAGACCATCATTTCCCGCCATCCGGTGGGGCGGCTGGGAGAGCCGCAGGAAATAGCCGAGGCCGTGGTCTGGCTGTCATCCGGCGCGGCCAGCTTCGTCACCGGCCACAATATGGCGGTGGACGGCGGCTACGTGGCCCAGTAACCTAAAGGACGGACGGGGCATATCCGGTATACCCGCGTCAAATGTTAATTCACGGGAGGCGCAAAATGACTGCCGTTGACCAGCAGACCCGCCGCCGTATGGCCCGCACCGGCCTGACCGCCCTGGATACGGAGAAAGCCTGCCCCGGCTATGTGCTGTTCACGCCGATGGCCGGCCCCGGCGACGTATATTTGATTGACCTGCACGGGAATGTGGCGCACCAGTGGGCGATGCCTCATCCGCCGGGGCTGTACGGCTACCTGCTGCCCAACGGCAACCTGTTCTACGGCGGCAAGCTGCGCGACGAAACTTGGGATCGGTTCCCGTCGTGGAAGCGGTTCAAGGGCGGCGTGATGCTGGAGGCCGAACCGGACGGCAGCGTGGTATGGGAACACCGCGACCCCGACCATCACCACGACGCCCGCCGGACGGAATCGGGCGGCGCAGTCTATCTGACCTTGGAGCTTATGGACAACTCTCTGGCGGCGCAGGTCAAGGGGGGCATCGCCGGTTCTGCGCCGGAAGGGATGTGGGCCGACGTTATCGTTGAGGTTGACGCGCAGGGACGCCGGGTGTGGGAGTGGCGGGCCGCCGAGTATATGAACCTGGACACCGATATAGTCACTTTCAACGACTTGCGCGATGAGTGGAGCCATGCCAACACTCTCGCGCCGCTGCCCGGCGGCCGGGTGCTGTTCAGTTTCCGCAACACTTCCACCGTGGGCATTGTGGACAAGGCCAGCGGCGAAATCGTCTGGCAGTTGGGCTACGAAACGCTGGCTCAGCAACACGACCCCAGTATGCTGCCCAACGGGAACGTGCTGATTTTCGACAACGGTTCCCATCGCAGCGATACCGGTCTGCCCTTTTCCCGGGTCATTGAAGTTGACCCGGCCACCAGCGAAATCGTCTGGGAATACCGCGACAACCCGGACTACAATTTTTTCAGTCCCTACATTTCCGGCGCCCGCCGCTTGCCCAACGGCAACACGCTGATAACCGAGGGGATGTTCGGGCGGATGTTCCAGGTGACGCCGGGCGGGGAAGTGGTCTGGGAGTACATCAACCCCCATTTCCACGTGGACATCGAGGATCAGCTAGTCAACCGGGTGTTCCGCGCCACTCACTATATGCCCGGGGAGATTCCGTGGCTGGATTAGGGCGCGATGGCAAGGTTCAAACGTTCATACTGAGCTGGTCGAAGGACGGGCGGGTAATATGTGATTCCTAGGGCTTCAGGGCGTCATTCTCGTGAAAGCGGGAATCCAGGGCGGCCATTGCCATAGTTGATTTCTCCAGCGCATAACCATCTGGATTCCCGCTTTCGCGGGAATGATGGGGTGTTTGGCATTACGGTGTTTGGCATTACCATTACCTGTTTAGAATACCGTTCTTCGACGATCTCAGGATGAGCGGGTTGCGCTCTGCATACGCCGTATGGATGGGGATTTCTGCGATGTACCAAGCTATCGTCTACATCCACGTAATATCCGCCGTCACTTGGCTGGGGGGGATGCTGTTTCTGGCTATGGTGATGGTGCCGCTGGCCCGGCGGGATGCCGGGGCGGGGTTTGCTACGCTGCGGGAGGCGGCGCGGAAGTTTGTTCCCGTGGCTTGGGCGTCAATGCTGGTTCTGGCAGTTACCGGCGGCTATCTGGCCTGGACGCATTGGGGCGTGCGGCCGGGGACGTTTTTCGGCGGTGAGGGACACTTTTTGCAGTTTTTGCAGATGAAGACCGGGTTGTTCGTTATCGTGATTCTGTTGAGCGTGGCCCACGATTTCTGGCTGGGGCCGATGATGATGGATCGTCTGGAGGCGGCGCGGGCGTCGGGAGCCCCGCCGCCTGCCGGCCCGGCGCGGCTGTTTGTGCAGTGGGCGGCCCGCGTCAACCTGCTGCTGGTTCTGGGGGTGGTGGCGCTGGCGGTGTGGATGACGCGGCCTTAGCGGATAGAACCGCTTCTCTGAAAGAGAGAGCGGGATGAGGGGTATCGTTGAACGCCAAAACGCTGTCCGGTTAGTACCATCCATAGGTGGTATCAGGGCGGTGCGACCAATGTTGTTGCCCTAGTTCCCGCATTGCGGAGCCTAGGGCGGTCATTTGGCGTTTCCATTCCGGTTTGCCTATATGGTGCCACATTCCGTGGCCGGGGAATATCCATTCCACGGGCAGGGATGCCAGCTTGTCCATAGTGTCGGCCAGCGTTGCCCATGAGAAGAATGTCTGTTTGGGGAAAACGTCCAACTCGCCGCGGCGGTGGTTCCAGTGCAGTGTGTCGCCGGTGAACAGGAACTTGTCATCAATGTGGTATACGACATGGCCTTTGGTATGCCCCGGCGCGGGTATGGACAGGACGCCGGGGGATATGACGGCAATGGTGTCGCCGGTTACATCCGTGGCGTAAGGCGCAGCGTCGCTGTCGGCTTCGCCAATCCATACCCGGGCGCCGTAGCGTTCCGCCCAGCGATCGGCGTCGGCTACATCGTCCCGATGGCTCAGCAATATATGGGCTATGCCGCCCAGAGAATCCACGCTTTCCGCCAGCGGACGGTTGTAGCGGGGGGAGTCAATCATCAGGTTGCTGTTGGGGCGTTGCAACAGAAAGGAATGGGCGCCGAAAGATGACAGGGCATTGTTGCCCAAGGCTATTACGCCGTCGGCAAGCCGGTAGGGGAACACCCCCGGCGGTTCGGCGGGGATGCGGCGGTTGCCGATGGACTTGGTGGGGCAAGCGGCGGCGGCTCGCCACATCGCCGCTTCCTGCGCTGCCGATTCCTGCCCTGAGTCAATGGGCTGACGGGCGACATAGGAACGCCCGGCGGCGTCGGCGTCAATCAAGCCCGGCGCCCAATTGCGGGCCGCATCGCACCGGATGCAGCGGTCGTCTACGTACCAGGGGCCTGCCGCGTTATGGGGATGCGCTTTGTCGGGTCTGGGCATAGTTCACCTCTATTGCTAACCCGCCGACGGAAACTGCGGGTCGCGCTTCTGGCGCACGGAGTCCAGGCCCTCGCGGACGTCGGGGCCGAAGAAGTTGAGCATTTCTAGGGCTAGAGAGTAGTCAAAGGCAGTGTGTTCGGCCATGCGCAGCCACTGGTTCAGCGAGCGCTTGGTGTAGCGCAGGGCGGGTTGGGGGCCGGAGGCCAGCTTGCGGGCTACGCCCATCGCCCGCTCCATAAGTTCGTCGTGGGGGACGCAGAGGCTTACTAGGCCCAGGCGTTCCGCTTCGGGGCCGTCTAGGAATTCGCAGGTTAGCAGGTAGTATTTGGCCTTAGCCATGCCGATGAGCAGGGGCCAGATTACGGCGGCGTGGTCGCCGGCGGCTACGCCTAGGCGCACGTGGCCGTCGGTGAACCGCGCCCGCTCCGAGGCTATGGATATGTCGGCCAGCAGGGCTACCGCCAGCCCCGCGCCTACGGCTACGCCGTTGATGGCCGATATTACCGGCTTGTCTAGGTTAATCATATTGTGAACGATGTCGCGGGCTTCCTGCATGGTGGCGGCGATGACTTCGGCGTTGCCGATGGATTGCTCAATCATCTCGAAGTCGCCACCGGCGGAGAAGGCGTTGCCTGCGCCGGTTATGACTGCTACCCGAACCTCGGGGTCTTGTCCCAAGTCCAGCCATACCCGGCTTAGTTCGTTGTGGAGCGTGAACCCGGTGGCGTTGAACACCTCCGGGCGGTTCATTGTCAGCAGAGCGACGCCATCTTTCTTTTCGATTAGCAGGTCTTGGTAGCCGCTATAATCAACCATCTTGATTTTCCTGTTTGGGATTCTTTAGTAAAGGGCGCCGCTTTCGGACAGGGATTCTATTTCGGATTCGGACATTCCTAGGATTTCTTGGAACACGTAGGGGTTGTCCTCGCCGATGTTGCTGTAGTGGCCGAACTCCATAGGGGTTTCCGACAGGCGGGCCGGGGTAGTCCAGGCTACGCTGTCGCCCTTTTCCCATTCCCAGGCCGGGGTTCCGCGCTGGGCCGCGTAGTAGGGCGTGGGGCGGTAGAAATCTCGGGCGGCCAAGTGGGGGCTGTGGTAGAGGTCATCGCCCTGGGAAACTATGGCGGCCGGGACGCCTTCCCGTTGCATCCGCTCCATTACGGCGTCGGCGGTTAGCTGGGCCGTCCATTCGCCAATGAGGGCGTCCAGCCGGGGTTGGTTGGAGAGGCGCCCCTCGGCGGTGGCGAACTCCGGTTCGTCGCTCCAGGGGGGATTGCCCATCGCCCGGCGGAAGCCGTCCCACTGCGCTTGGTTCTGCACTGCGATGGCGCACCAGCGGTCTTGGCCCTGGCAGGGATATACGCCGTGGGGGGCGTTGGCGGCGTCGCGGTTGGCGATGCGCTGGGGCAGCCGTCCGTTGGCCTGATAGTCTAGGATGGGCGGGCCGGCGGTGACGGCGCCGGACTTGAAAATGGATGATTCCATTGTGGCGGGCTGCCCGGTCATACGCCGCCGCATTAAGGCGCCGATGATGGCGGAGGGCTGGAACACGCCGGTATGGTAGTCGGAATAGGAGGTGTTGATGGCGGAGGGCGGTTCGCCTTCTTCGCCGGTCATCAGCGATACCCCGCCCATATGCTGCACCAGAATCCCATAGGATTTATAAGTGTAGTATGGGCCGATTCCGCCTAGGCCGGTCTGCCACATCAGGATAATGTCGGGGCGCAGGCGGCGGAGTTCGGGGAAGTCAATGCCCCAGCGGTCAAGGATGTTGCGGCGGAAGTTGGTCATAAATACGTCGCTGACCTTGACCAGCTCGCGGAATACTTCCAAGCCGTCGGGAGTGCGCACGTCTATGCTTACGCGCTTCTTGAGGCGCTGAAAGTCGGGCTGCCCGGCGCCGCGCGACCACGCGGGGATGAAGGCCATTTCGTCCAGCACCTTGTTGGTTTCGACCTTGATGACCTCTGCCCCCAGAGAAGCCAGAATACGCCCGGTCAAGGGCAGGGCTACGTAAGGCCCCAATTCGATGATTCTTAAACCGGCGAGGGCTTTGTTGGACATAGCAGCTTCCTTACTCCCGCGGCCGCCGGGTCAACCGGCGGCGCCCGTTAAGCATACCCAAAGACTGGCGGAAACACCACTACCACCACCCCGGCCCATACTGCGTACACCGGCAGGTAGGCAATTTGCCAACGCTCCAGGGCCTTGAAGTTACCCCGGCGGCGCAGAAAAGAGACGTAGAGCCATGCCGACCAGGCTAGGTTGACCAGCAGTATCAGGTTTTCGCCTAGGGCGGCCAACTTGTTGGCGCTGAAGCCGAACTCGGTTATGCGGGCGGCGATGGCGGCTAGGGCTACGGCGTCGGCGGCTAGGGCGCAGACTACCAGCGCCGCCGTAAGCCAGTCAAAGGCGCTGGGGGGCGTCTGTGAACTCCGGGCCGACAGCGAGTAGAGCAGCAGGCCCAGCACTAGGGCCAGCAGAAGGTCAAAGGCGATCAGCACCTGCCGCTCCGCGTCTATGCCCTGCCCCGTCACTAGCATCGTTGCCAGAAAGGCCAGCAGCAGGGCGGCGACTAAGGGGGTGAACACCCGGGCCAGCGTCGGCGCTATATTTTCGATGACGCCCCGCCGGCCGTCCACCAGCCAGGCGCAGACCGGAATCGCGCCCATTGCGCCGCAGGGCAGAACCCACTCCAGCAGAAAGCCGGATACGTCTACGCCGATGGCGTCGAACAGGGCCAAGGCCAGCCCGGTCAGCCCACCGCCGCCTAGGGCAATAAGGATGTAATAGATGGCGAATTCGCCGGTAAACCGGATGAAGTCCATCCACTGCCCGTTGCCGAAAGTCCAGCGGCCGCCGGTGTAGGCGATGCTCCCGGTATAGGCTATGCCTACGGGCAGCCACAGGGCGATGGGCAGGTGAAGCCCGGCCAATGGCGCGGTAGCAACGGATGAGTCGCTGAAGGGGTAGACGTTGACAATGACTGCCGCGGCCAAGAAAGGCAGGGCCAGCCCGATCCAGTACATCGGCGCCCGCCGCCGTTTCCATAGGAAGTAGGCGGCCAGCAGGGGTAGCGCAAAGAGGCTGAGGTTTAGGAGGTAGACCCGGTCGGGGCCGTCGGATAGGGAGTGGCCGAACAATTCGGGGAGCTTTATCGCTAAAGCAGCGGTTACGGCCAGCAGAAAGGCCACTGCTATATCGGTGCGTTGGTTGGGGGCAGTGCCCGGGATTGGCTTCGCCGGGAGTGTCCGTAGCCGTTCCCAATGTTCCCGCCCGAAATCCCGGGATGCGGCGTCGGAGTTGGCGATTCGGCTGACGGCCACCATAAAGGCTTCGTCAGCGGTTAAGCCTGCTTGGAGCAGGGATGCCGCTTCGTCCCGCAGGCGGCTTTCCAGAGTCGCCGGTTCGGGATGGGGCGGCGGTTGCCGGTGGCTGCGGTAGTTGCGCCATTGGGCAATCAGGTCTTCGAGGTTGCCGTTGTCCTCCGCCATTCCTTTTGCTGTGAAGCCGCGGCCTAGATGACGCCGTTGCGCCGCAGTTCGGCCAGCTCCGGGGCGGTTAGCCCCAGTTCGTTGCCGTAGACGGCATCGTTGTCTTGGCCTAGGCGGGGGGCCGGGTTGGTGGATGGGGAGACTTCCTCGCTGTCGAACACGCCTAGAGGGTATTGTAGGGTTCCGGTTTCCGGGTGATCCAGGGGGAACCAGAAGTTGCTGGACTCCAGTTGCGGGTCGGTCAACAGGTCGGAAACGGTGTTGACCGGGATGAATACTAGGTTGCGCCGCTGGCCTTCGTGGAACAGGTATTCGCTGGTGTAGCGGGTGGTGAAGTCTATGACTAGGGCGGTGATGATGTCGTTGAAAGGGGCGCGGTCTTGGTTGCCGCCGCGATAGGCTTCGTTCAGCACTTCCTCGTTGCCGGTGACTTCGTATATCCACTCGGCCAGGGTGTCCCATTCGCGGGGGGTGATGATGCCGGCGGAAATCCAGCCGTCGGCGCTGGGGTAGGCGCCCAGCGGGATAACCAGCGTTGAGGTGGCCCCGACTCTGGTGACGTTTTCGCCCATCTGCATCCAGGCCAGGGCGGGGTGGGCGTCGGTGTAGTAGGTAATCAGGGCTTCCTGCAACGAAACGTCAATGTACTGTCCTTCGCCGTCGGCAAAGTCGCGGTAATAGAGGGCGGCTAGGATGGAGGCGGCGGCGAACTGCGCTCCGGGGAAGTGGGACTGTTCGTTGCCTTGACGCATCGGCGGGCCGTCGGGTTCGCCGGTGATCTGCATGAACCCGCTGGCAGCCAGAGCGATTAGGTCGGTGGAGCGGTAATCCCGCCAGGGGCCGGTCTGTCCGAAGGGCGTAACCGAGGCCATTACGATGCCGGGGTTGATTTTCTGGAGCGCGTCGTATCCTATGTCCAGCGAATCCATATAGCCGGGGGGGAAGCTCTCCAGCACTACGTCGGCTTTGGCAGCCAGCCGCCGGAACAGTTCCCGGCCCCGGGGGGTTTGCAGATCTAGGGTAACGGAGCGTTTGTTGGTGTTGTAGAACAGGAAATATAGGCTGCGGTCGGGGCCCGGGGCATCACCGGCGAAAGGGGGGCGGGAGCGGGAGGCGTCGCCCGTGGGCGGCTCTACCCGCACTACGTCGGCCCCGTAGTCGGCCAGCAGCTTGCCGCAGAACACTGCCTCCGGGCCGCTAAGGTCCAGGACGCGGTAGGGCGGCAGCAGGGTGCCTTGTTGGGGTTGTTGAGGGGGCATAATGTACTGGACTTCCTCGGGCGAGATGCTGAGGGTGAAATGCTTGAGGACAGCGAATTGGAAGTGTCCAAGCAGCCCTGCGCTTCCGTCCCTAGCCTTGATTGCCGCTTGGATTGTAGAAAGCTCCGGGTAGCGCGTCAAGTATGGCAAGAAGGCTGATGGCCTGCGTCATCAGCCGCGGACACATCTTCCCTCGCCTTACGGGAATTGCGGGTTCCCTTGAAAGGGCTGCTGAACAACCAGACAAAGGCGCGCCCGATTAGTACCGTAGCCATTAGGACAGGCCAGACAACATATATCAGCAGACTGCCTGCAATCGCTACGTCTGCCAAGTTGAAAACTATTGCCATATCATCGCTGGCAACCCAAATCCAGTCAGTAACGTCATTCAGAAACCCCAGTTCTACACTGTTGCCAATACCGCCTCCGGCATAGGCCCCGGCTAAGCCGGCGATTAAGCCCAGCCTCATACGGAACAGCATACCCACCAGCAAGGCAACGGCAATAGAACCGGATAGCAGAATCAGCAGGGCGACGACCCAAAGGTCAAACTCAATTCCAATCCGGTTGAAAATCCAGGTTTGAGTGTCGAGAGCCGGAGAGGCGTAGGGCGAGTTCAGCCACTTGTTATCAGCGGAAATGTAAGCGTGTTCCAAATGAGTGATGGCGAGTCTGTCGATGTCGATAATTGGGTAGAACCGTCTTGGGTAATCGCGCGGGTCCATCGGCACGAGAGCAGGTGAGTTAGGAACCGGCTCGATAATCGCATTCACGGCTATTTTTGTTCCCCAATCCAAGCAGACAACAACCGCAATTGTCAATCCCAGCACACGGACGAAGTAAAGGGCACGCTTTGCCAAACCTCGTGTCTTCTCTACTGCCGTCCCCAACCAACCCATTATGGCCGGACTGCGCAAGGTGCAGGAAACCCAGGCGTTGCGCGCGCTTTCGCTCACAGCCAACAGTGCATCATCGGCAACGTTAATCACCCGTCCAGCCGCATTCCTGACCGCGGGCCATCCGCCGAAATCGTCCCATTTACGCACGATAAAACGCCGCAATCCTTGAAACACAGAGTCAATTCTGTTTCCTGATCGTTGGAAAATGACGAATTACTCCGATTTTTGATTCCGCTCCATAGGGACCGTTTTCTGCTGGGTTTTAAGTATGCCGATTACCGGAATATGTGGACTACTTGTTCGGGGGCGGCGGCCTGGGCTTTGATTGTGGCCCGCGGCTGGCTGGCTTGGGAGATTACCGAGGCGTCGTTATGGGTGGGCAAGCTATTCGCATCTTAATCCGCCCTTACCGGCTTGCCCGTCGTTTCCGGCTTTCGACTGGGTTCCCGCTTTCGCGGGAATGACGGGTTGGGAGCGGGGTTTTGTTACGGCGTGGGGTAGGGCCGGTTTGCGGGGTGGGGTTTGGGCGGGTTGGTTCACTTACGGGGACAGGAATTTTTTTGATTTCACGGACATTTCTGGACATTTTCGGACATTTTGAGGTGATGGGGGATTTTCCTTTGTTGCCTTGGGGGGTAGGGAAAGGGTCTGGCGGCCCAAGGCGGGATTCTTCGCTTTGCTCAGAATGACAGGGGGGCGGGCAGAATGACAGGCGATTGCTCAGAATGACAGGCGGGGCGGGTTGGCTTGCTGGGCGGGTTGGGGGATTTGCGGGTGGGGGGCGGGTTGTTTGGGTTTGGTAGGTATTATGTTAAGGGGTTGTAATGGGGGTTGGCAAGGGCTGAGTGTCATAAGAATGGAGGGGGATGGGGGGATTTTGCGGCATCGGGATTTTGGGGATGATGGGTTGTTTGGCGGATTTTTGGATTTTGTCTGAATCAGGATTTTCGGGATTAAAGAATTTGCAGGATAGGCGGTTATCTTAAACATCCTAGGAATTGCTGTTGGATTGGGTAGGTTGGCCGGGGGACGCCCCCACCCTAACCCTCCCCCGGAGGGGGAGGGGATTTGGCGGTTGCGGCGGGGGTGGTGTTCCGCTGGCTGGGGCGGGGGCGGGTTTTGGGGGATGCTGGTATAATGCGGTGTCTTTGAGTTTGTTTGCTGGCCGGGTTAGCGGGGTTGTTTTTGACGTCGTATCTTGCCGCCACTAGGGACCGTTTTCTGCTGGGGCTGAAGTATGCCGATTACCGGACTATGTGGATTGCGACTACTTGTTCGGGGGCGGCGGCTTGGGCCTTGATTGTGGCCCGCGGGTGGCTGGCTTGGGAGATTACCGGGGCGTCGTTGTGGGTGGGCGTGATTACCTTTGCGGCTATGGCGCCTCGGGTGTTTTCTACGCCCATTGTGGGTTATCTGGCCGACCGCTTTGACCGCCAGACCCTGTTGCGGTGGATATTTGCCCTTAACCTGATCCATAACATTGTGCTGGCTTTGCTGGTGATGAACGGGATGGCGGGGCCTTGGCTGTTGATGTTTCTGGCCTTGTTTAACGGCACTCTGCGGGCGGCTCAGATGACGGTAGCAACCGCGCTGATTCCTAATCTGGTGCCGAAGGAACACCTGCTCAACGCTCTGGCGCTGAATCAGGCGACGCAGCAGGGTTCGCGGATGGTGGGGGCGCTGGCAATCCTGCCGTTGCTGGGGTACATCGACATTGAAGCGGCTTTCTGGTTTTGTAGCGTCTTTTATCTCATCGGCCTGGTGCAGGTTTCGAGAATCGGAACGCGCTCCACGGGCAAAATGGACGCCTCGCGGAGTTTCTGGCGCAATATGGTGGCGGGATTCGAGTATGTGTACAAGCGCCCGCCGATTCTGGCTATGGTGATGCTGGTGCTGGCCCATTGCGCGTTTACGATGTCGTATGAGGCGATTCTGCCGGCCATATCCGAGGACAAGCTGGGCGCGGGTTCGGTGGGGGTCAGCTATCTGCTGGGCGGGGTGGGCGGCGGGGCGCTTATATCGTCCATTTTCTTGGCCGGGGTGCGGAGCACGGCGGTGCGGGGGCGGATGTTTCTGATTTTCGGGCTGTTGAGCGGGATGGCGCCGATACTGCTGGCCTTTTCTACGGTGCGGGAATTTTCCATCCTCGCCACGGTGTTTATCGGGGCTACTCAGGCCGGTTTTATGACTATCAGCCATACGATTATCCAGACGCTTACCGATGACGAAGTGCGGGGGCGGGTCGCCGGGGTCTATTCGGTTCACGTGGGCGGCAGTATGGCGGTGACCAATATGATTAACGCGGCCATAGCCGACGTGTTCAACGCTCCGGTGGTGATGGCGGCCGGGGGGCTGCTGTTCCTTGCCGTTATCGTCCTTAGCTTTGGCAGCGGGGCTTTGCGGCGAATCTATTTTCCGGGGCGGGCCGTTCCGGCGGCGGCGTGATTTCTGGGTTGTTTGGCGGATTTTTGGGTTTTGTCTGAATCAGGATTTTCGGGATTATTGGATTTTCAGGATGGGCGGTTATGTTAGGCATCCTGGGGATTTTGTCTGAATCAGGATTTTCAGGATTAAAGGATTTTCAGGATAGGCGGTTATCTTAGCCGTGCTATGGATTTTGTCTGAATCAGGATTTTCGGGATTAAGGGATTTTCAGGATAACCGCCTATCCCGAATATCCTATTATCCTGGTTTGGATTGTTGTTGGGAATAAGGAGGTATGTACGATGAGCAGCGAAATGGCCCGGTATATGGAAATGACTGTTGAGTCGCGGGCGGCTTGGGAGGAGGCTAAGCGGTATTTGCCCGGCGGGGACAGCCGCAACTCCATTTTTTGGGATCCTTACCCGATTTTTGTTGAGTCTGCTTCCGGGGCGCGGGTGGTGGACGCGGACGGGGTGGAGCGGCTGGACTTTATCGGGACTATGACGACGCTGATTCTGGGTCATTCGCCGCTGGCGGTGACCGAGGCGGTGGGGCGGCAACTGGAGCGGGGGGTGGTGTATAACGCGCCCAACCGGCATCAGGTGCGGCTGGCCCGGTTGCTGTGCCAGCGGATACCTAGCTTCGAGCTGGTGCGCTTCACTAATTCGGGCACGGAGGCTACGCTGAACACCATCCGCGCCGCCCGGGCCTTCACTGGACGCAGCCTTATCGCCAAGGCGGAGGGCGGATACCACGGCAGCCACGATACGGTAAGCGTGAGTGTGCGCGTAGACCCGAGCAAGGCGGGGGAGCGGCAACGGCCCGACGCGCGGCCGGCTACCGAGGGGCTGGCCGAGGGGGTGCTGGACTCGGTGGTGGTGCTGCCTTTCAACGAAACCGAGGCGGCGCGGGAAATACTGGAGCAGCACAAGGAGCAACTGGCGGCGGTAATTGTCGAGCCGATGCTGGGGTCGGTGGGGATGCTGCCCGCTACTAGGGAGTTTCTGTTGATGCTGCGGGATTTCACCGCAGAGAACGGCTCGGTGCTGATTTTCGACGAGGTAATCAGCTTCCGTATCGCCCCGGGCGGGGCGCAGGAATACTACGAAATCACGCCGGATATGACTTCGCTGGGCAAAATCATCGGGGGCGGGTTCGCGGTGGGCGCTTTCGGCGGGCGGCACGACATTATGGGGCTGTATGACCCTACGTCCGGGCCGCGGGTGGCCCACGCCGGGACTTTCAACGCCAACCCGGCGACTATGCTGGCCGGGGCGGTGACGCTGGAGCAGCTAACGCCGGAGGTGTACCGCCGCTTGGCGGAGGTCACGGAGCGGCTGCGCCACGGGCTGCGGGAAGCGGGGCAGGAGCTGGAGGTTCCGGTGCAGGTCACCGGCATCGGCTCGCTGTTTGGCATCCACTTTCTGGACGGCGAGCTGGTGGGCTACCGGGACATCGCTAAGGCTGATTCGGCTTTTCGGCATCAAGTTTTCTTGGGGCTGCTGAATGAGGGGATACTGATGGCGCCTAATCTGGTGGGGGCGGTTTCGACGGAAATCGGCGAGGCGGAGGTGGACGCTTTTGTGGGGGCTTTCCGGCGGGTGCTGCGGCGGATGGCGTAGGGGAACACGGGGGTTTTTCAACGCAGAGGGCGCAGAGTTTAACGCAGAGGGCGCAGAGATTGTTGATACTCTGCGCTCTCTGCGTTGAAACCATAGGGGAGTGGGCCGTTAGGCGAAGTCCTCTTTGCGGAACAGGGGGGTGGTTTCGATGCGCTGGGGGTCGCCGTCGAACCAGTCGGCGACGGTTTCGCGCCACTGGGTATAGTGGGGCATTGAGCGGTGGGCGGTTTCCCAGGCGTCGCGGTTTTCGTAGACCTCATAGAGGTAGACGGTGTTGGGGTCGTTGTTGTCGGCTAGGACGTCGAACCGGAGGCAGCCGGGTTCGGCGGTGTTGGAGCCTTGGGCGTCGCCTTTGGTGGCGGCGATAAACTCGTCGCGGTGGCCTTCCTTGATTTTGACGGTTACGAAAAGGGTGAACATTGTTCCTCACATCCCCGGCGTCCGGGCGGCAGAATTGATGGCGCGTCGAACTGCTGTCGGCGGGCCTACGGCAGTGCTATTATAGCCCCGTGCGCCCATAGCGGCAAACGCGGGCTATACAATATGCGTATAGGGGGTTAAGGATGCTCAAAGGGCCAGCTCTGGGGTCTGCTCTTTCCCGGTTTTTCTTTGGGGTTTTCGGGGTTGCGTTGGTTGTTTTGGTGACGGTTGCGGCCTGTACATCAGCGCCTACGCCTACGGCAATGCCGACGGCTACGCCGGTTCCGACTGTGCCTACGGCTACGGCTACGCCGGTTCCGACTGCGCTTGTGCCTACGGCTACTCCGGTTCCGACTGCGCTTGCGCCTACGGCTACTCCGGTTCCGACTGCGCTTGTGCCTACGGCTACTCCGGTTCCGACTGCGCTTGCGCCTACGGCTATGCCGGTTCCGACTGCGCTTGTGCCTACGGCTACTCCGGTTCCGACTGCGCTTGTGCCAACGGCTACGCCGGTTCCGCCTACGCCCACGCCGACGGCTACGCCGGTTCCGCCCACGCCCACGCCCACGCCCACGCCGACGGCTACGCCGGTTCCGCCTACGCCCACGCCGACGGCTACGCCGGTTCCGCCCACGCCCACGCCGACGGCTACGCCGGTTCCGCCTACGCCTGCGCCGACGGCTACGCCGGTTCCGCCTACGCCTACTCCTATGCCCACGCCAACACCGACTCCGGTCGTGGCAGACCTTTACACGCCTATATTACCGCCAATGGCTCCGGCTTACATTGATTGGCGTTGGGACTCTGACCAGGAGCCTTTCAGGGAGCTGGTAACTGACTTCACCATCCATAACGATGTTGGCGACTGGCTTGACTGGCACGGTTATTACTTGATTCTGATTCAGAACTCCATCTCGGAGGCGGGGTTCTATTTTGGCTTGCAGACCGACGCTAACTGGATGGGAAAGGGGCTGGTATTCTCCCGGTGGGGGACGCGCGACTTGGCTAACGCAAGGTGGTCGGAGGAGGATGGCTGGACTGAATCGGCGGGACACGAAGGGGATTTTATCGGAGTGCGGCGGTCTTATAACTGGGGCGCGGGGGACTATCGCGTCAGAATTGCCCCGAATGGTCTGGACTCCGACGGCGAGTGGTTTAGCTTGTGGATTACCGACCTTTCCACTGGCATAACAACTTGGATTGGGTCTCTGAAGTTTCCGCTGCTGAACGGCACTGCCACGATTAAGCCATACTCCTCAGCGACGATTGAGGTATACGGTTCTCCACCGATTCGGCCAATAGATATTCCGCAATGGCACGTCAGCGTCAAGAGGCCGTTGGGGGACGACGTGCCGGCAACGTGGGGATATACACACTACCCCTGGGATGAGTCTGATAACGCGCTTCTGAACTCGGATGTCCGGTACGACTCGTTGGAAGACGCGGCACACCTCATCATGGGCGGCGATACGGAACGCAAGAATGGGGCGAGGAGAATCGTTTTCGAGTGAACTCCGCGCCTCGGTTGGCGTAGGTATGCGCGGCGTTGTAGAATTGGCGTGCGATGGCGGCGGCAGGCGAGGCCGCATCCGGCAAAGGAGGCCCGTATGGCCGAAATACCAATCGTTTACACTCTCACCGTTTGCCCGGCCTGCGATGCCCTGCGGGCTGCCTGGAAGCGGGAGGGTATCGAGTACGAGGAGCGGCGGGTAGACCAGAGCCAGGATACTCTGGACGAGGCCCTGGACTATGCCGACACTGTGCCTATCATCATCTATCCCGACGGCAAGGTGGCGGTGGGCTTTCAAGGGATGACGGGTTGAGAGATTGGCTGACGGGCCGTGGGCCCGGGTCAAGGGAAGGCCATCATACCGACGCTCTCACTTTGGGAGAGGGGGCGTATCAAGTCCAGATTTTTGGGAGGAAATATGGCGAGCGAAACCAGCGTAGTGACCCCGCAGCGGTATTCCGAGGGGTTCGATTATCTGGCGTATATGAACGAAATCAAGGTGAACAAGGCGCGGTTCGAGGGCTTTTACGACGGCTCGCGGCTTTCCGATGATGATGCGCGGGCTTTCAAGGAGCTGGCGTCGCGGGAGGACGGCCCCAAGAAAATGCTGGTGCTGGGCGAGGACTGGTGCGGGGATGTGGTGCGGGGTCTGCCGGTGCTGGCGCGGATCTGCGAGGCGGCGGGAATGGAAATGCGTATCTTTCCCCGGGATTCGCACCACGACATTATGAACGAATTTCTGAAAAACGGGCAGTGGATGTCCATTCCGGTGGCGGTGTTCTACACTGGCGGCCACGATTACATCTGCCACTGGATTGAGCGGCCCGAAATCGCGGAAGTCGAGATGCATCAGATTGAGCGGGACATCCGCGCCGAAAACCCGGACATTGATGACCAAGCCTTTGGCCGGGAGCGCCGCGCCCGCACTGCGGCCAAAGCCGACGACTGGATTGCCGCCACTGTCGTCGAAATCCGGGAGCTGCTGACCGAGAGTTTGGGCTAGTAGGGTATGGCGGGAACGCGCGATTTTCGCCGGTTTTGTTTCTGTCTGCGTTGCCGGTCGTTCTGAGCAAGGCGGAGAGTCATGGCTTGGGGGGGTGAGGCCCTTCGCTGCGCTCAGGGTGACAAAGGGGAATCAGGGTGACAAAAGGGGGCAGGGTGACACAGGGGGCAGGGTAGCAAAGGGGAATTTCGCAATTGTTCTCTACTAATCCGCTTGTGCGGTTGCGGGTTGGCGGCGGGGGGTGGCGGCCTGGGGGCTGCCTAGGAACAGGAAGAGGGTTGAACCGCAGAGGCTGATTATCGCCACTACCGCCATTGGCACAGTGTAGCTCTGGGTGGCGTCGAACATTATGCCGGCGAACAGGGGCGCGGCCAGTAGCAGAATGTTCATCGGAATCATAGACATTCCGGTGATGCTGGCAAAGGCTTTGCGCCCGAAGTAGACGCCCCGGATGGCGGTGGTCAAAGGATTGCGCCCGCCGAATCCAATGCCCATCAGCACGGCGAACAGGTAGACCATCGGCGCGGTTTCGGCCAGTATCAGGGCCAGCACCGCCCCGGACTGCACGGCGGAGAATCCGAACAGGGCTAGGCGTATGGGCAGGCGGTCTCCCACGTAGCCGCCGATTAGCGTGAAAATCGCCGCTACGCCGGTGTAGGCGCCGACTACCCATCCGATCGTCTGCAAGGAAAAGCCCCGGTCGTCCAGCATCGGGCCTAGGTGAACCGTGATGGTGACTATCACGATGGACGAGCAGGCGTGGCCCATAGTTATGAGCCAGAAGTTTTTGGTTCGTACCGCCTCTTGCCAAGTGTAGTCCTGCCCGTTGCCTGCCGCGCCGGGGGCGGCGGATTGCCTTACTCTGGCGGCCGCGGCGTCGCCGTCGGGATAATGCCCGTAGGGTTCCGGGGAGTTGCGGATGAGCAGGGACAGGGGAAAGGCGACGGCAATCAGGAACAGGCCGATGCCTAGGGCAGTGTTGCGCCACCCGGGGCGGCCCACGGCGTCGGGGTCTATGGCGAAGGCCAGCAGCGGCACCAAGACCATACCGCCCACCAGAAAGCCCTCCATTGACAGGGCCATAGCCGTGGAGCGGTTGCGGGCGAACCAGTTGTTCAGGACGGTCATCATCGGCATCCAAGTGCCGAGGCCGACGCCCATACTCATCACAACGAAGGCGGCGTAGAAGTGCCAGATGTTCTCCATCCGGCTCATAATGACGAACCCGCCCCCGGCAATGACCAGCCCGATAAGCACCATTCGCCGCGAACCGAGCTTGTCTATCAGGTAGCCGCTGATGGGGCCCATAATGGAGCCTTCCACCCGGCTCAGGGAAAAGGCGATGGATAGCTGGGTGCGGGACCAGGCGAATTCCCGCTCCAGCACGACGAACCAGGCGGTCATTCCTTGGAACAAGGGGACGGTGCCGATGACCATAATGAAGGCGGCGACGCCAACCAGGGCCCAGCCGTAGAATATGCGGCGGGGGAACAGCCCGCGGGCAATGCTCATAGGGCGTCCGCGGGCCGGGGGTATAGCGCGGCGATGGGCGGTTGCGGAAGGTGGCGGCGGTGAATGAGGGGCATATTATGAGTCGTCCGCCGCCGAGGCTACTGCGGGCGCGGGCTGGGCGGCAGGGAGTTTCGGCCGCCGGGCGATGAGAAACAGCAGCGCCCCGATGCCGTCCAGTACGGCGAGGGTCAAGAAGGCCAAATCGTAGTCGCCCAGTTGGTCGCGCATAATGCCGGCCAACGGCGCGGAAATCATCAGCAGGATGTTCATTGGCACGGTGGATATGCCGAGGATTCTGCCAAAGGAGGCCCGGCCAAAGTACTCTCCCCGTATCGCCGTGGTGAGGGGAGTGCGCCCGCCGAATCCGATGCCGAACAGGATGGCGAACACGTAGAACATCGTCAGACTATGCGATATGGTGATTAAGACCACGGCTATGCCCTGTATCATCGTGAACAGGAACAGCGCGATGTTCTTGGGGATGCGGTCGCCGATGTAGCCGCCCGCCAGTTGGAAGGGCAGGGACACAAAGTTATAGAGGGCGACAACGAAGCCGACGGTGGTTAAGCTGTAGCCTAGGTCGGTGGTCATCATCAATCCCAAGTGGGACATAATGGCTAGGATAATCATGGAAGCGAAGCCGTGGCCGAAGGCGATGCACCAGAATGCCTGAGTGCGCAGGGCCTGCCCCACCGTAAGCTCCGGCTCCGGGGGAAGGGAGGCGGCTATCTCGGCCGGTGTCCGTTCCCGCTGGACGGCTGGCCGCTGTTCGGGCTGGTCGCCGTCGGGCAGCAGGCCCATATCTTGGGGCCGGTTGCGGATAACCAGCGGCAGCAGCAATGCCCCGGCCAGCATCACCGCGGCGATAATCAGCGCGGTATTGCGCCAGCTATGCTCGGTTACTATGCCGCCCAGCCGGTTGAAGTCCGGGTCTATGGCCCAGCCAAGAACCGGCACTATCACAATCGCGCCGGCGGTCATTACGGACATAGAGATGCCCATAGCCGTGCCGCGCCACCGGCCGAACCAGTTGTTCAGCATAGTCATCAGCGGCACCCAGCCGCCCAGCCCCTGCCCTAGGGACATCAACACGAAAGCCAGGTAGAAAATCCACAGGGCATTAACCTGGCTGAATATGGCGAAGGCGACGGCAAGCACGGTCAACCCAATCAGCACCATTTTTCTGGTGCCTAGCTTGTCGGCCAGGTAGCCTTCGAGGGGGCCGAACAGGGCTCCTTCGGCGCGGGTGAAGGTGAGGGCCAAACCTAGCTGGGTGCGGCTCCAGCCGAAGTGACTCTCTAGGGCCACGGCCCAAACGGCCATGCCGTGAAAGACCGGCACCGCCGATATGACCATCACCAGCCCGGATATGCCGGACAGCCACCAGCCATAGAAGACGCGGCGTTGTCTCACGCTGGCCTCCTGTCAGGCGCCGGTTCTGCCGGTTCTGTAGTCGCCGTGAAAAACAGCGGTTTGCCTCCTAAGGGTGTCGGCGCAGGGCAAGTTGCGCCGCCGATAACATTCAATAAGTATAATGTTTAACTTAGTGTATCCTAATCCATAATACAGCAGGATTCAAGGGGCGGCGCCGGGAAGGCAGGGGGGGTCGGAGGGCGGTCGGGGCAGCCACGCCGGGGCAGCCGCACCGGGGCAACCACGCCGGGGCAGCCACACCGGGGCAACCACACCGGGGCAGCCACAAGGGTTGCCCCTACATCCATCCGCACAGGCGCCCGCCACCTGCGGGCCGGATGTTCCGGTGATAGGGGGTTGCCCCTACATCCGCGGCGGCGGGCGGGCATTTCCCAAGCTGGGCGTGACGTGGTAAATTGGGGGCGCGGAAATGGCCGCGGGGCGGCTGTCTTGGGCCCGGGGCGCCTGCGGTCAAGCCGGCCCTTCGGCAAGCTCAGGGTGATTCAGGATTATAAGGGAGGACTGATGAAATACGGAATGTTTATGATGCCCTCGCATCCGCCGGAACGCGAGATGTATGCCGCCCACCAGTGGGATTTGGACTGCTTGCAGCTTGCCGACGAACTGGGATTTTCCGAGGCCTGGATTGGCGAGCATTTCACTTCTCCTTGGGAACCGATTCCCGCCCCCGACCTGATGATTGCCCAGGCACTGATGCGCACCAAGAACATCAAGCTCTGCACGGGCGTCCACCTGCTGCCGTACCACCATCCCGCCGAGCTGGCCTGTAGGGTGGCCTATCTTGACCACATGGCCCAGGGTCGGTTTATGTTCGGCATCGGCTCCAGCGGCCTGCCCACCGACTACCGGCTGTTCGATGTGGACGGGATGAACGGCCAGCACCGCCGTATGACCCGCGAGGCCATAGACATCATCCTGAAGCTGTGGGCCAGCGAGGAACCCTTTGAGTACAAGGGCGATTTCTGGGACGTGAATTACCCGGAGCCGATGCTGGACACGCTGCGCTTCTTTATCAAGCCTTACCAGAAGCCCCACCCGCCCATCGGCGTCGCTTCGGTGAGCATTGGCTCCGAAACGCTGAAAATCGCCGGGGAGCGGGGCTTCATTCCCATGAGCCTAGCGATGAACCATGATTACGTCATCAGCCATTGGGACGCTATCGCCGAGGGCGCGGCCCGCAGCGGGCGGACGCCCAAACGCTCGGACTGGCGCATCACCCGCGACGTGTGGGTGGCCGATTCGGACGACGAAGCCTATGACGGCGCCATCAACGGGATGCTGGGCCGGGTCTGGGGCGACTACCTGCTGCCCCTGTTCGACACTTTCGGGCTGCTTCACGTAATCAAGCACGACTCCAGTGTGCCGGACTCGGCGGTGACGCCTGAGTATATGGCGGACCACGTCTGGCTCATCGGCTCGCCCGACACGGTGGAGAAGCGGCTGCTGAGTCTCTATGAGATGTGCGGCGGCTTCGGCACCCTGCTCACGCTGATCTACGACAACATCGAAAACCAGCAGGGCTGGGAAAAGTCCTTGAACCTGTTCGCCAACGAGGTGATGCCGCGGTTCGCGGAGTTGACGCCGGATTAGCTGCGTCTAATCTCGAGGCGATTGTGAAATTCCTCCCCCGGAGGGGGGAGGGGTTTTGCAATCGCCTCAACGCTTGGATAGAGCTTGACTTACTTGCGATTGCTTGTTACTTTCAGGGGGCGGCGCTAACCTGTTGAAAAGGTGAATCAAGGGAGCGGCAGGTTACGGCCTACCGCCCCTTTTTCATTTCCATACCTTGCGGGGTTGTCACGGCCACTTAAGGCAATATAAAAATTCGCGGCAACTTTGGCAGCAACGGCAACAGGTTGACGGCTACCACGTTGTAGAGCTCGTATATGGTGCCGGCGACCACTGCCGTGTGCCACGGCGTCCAGCCGTACAGGATGCAGCGATAGTTGTGGCTGATTAACCAGACTGGCCCGGCTATGATGTAGCAGGGTATTGTGGTGAGCGAAAAGGGTTGCTGGAACACGTTCTCCATATCTTGCGGGCTGGGCAGCGCGTGGTAGGTGACATTGGCTGTCACCAGTATAGCCCCGACTATTATGAGCGCCTCAACTGCGCCGAGCTTGCCATCGCCCGTTAAGTATTCGGCCAGCCCAATAAAAGCCGCCCATACCGCTAACCCCATCAGTAGCGGGGCGATGCCGATTAGCAGGTGCTTACCGGCGCCGGGAGGCCCTTGGTGTCTGACATATCCGGCGCGGTTACCGGGGTCATTGCGGATTATGTAGCGCACTTCCAACACCTTGTGGCCGACAGCATAACAAGCCAATTGATGGGCCAGCTCGTGAAAAAAGGACCCCGGCCAAGTCAGCCAGAGCATAAAGGACGAGCTTCTGATAAGGAATCGCTGGACGCGCCGCCATAGTTTCATAGCTTCCTCTCTGCCGGTTGTATTTCTTTCATCGTTAGGTATACTATTATTCGACCGCTTTGGGTTTGGCGTACCGGATAGGCCAACCGTACACGCCTGATTATACCCAATCGTATCCATAGGGGCGCGTCATTCGGGGGGCTTTCGCAGCAGGCATTTTGTCCAAGGGGCTGCCCGGATGCTGGGCGGCCTTTCGTTTCGGGTCTTTCGGTTTTCAGCCTGCCCCGGCGGCTTTGCGGGAATGGCGGAGCAGGCTTGGGCTGGGCAGGGATGGCGGTTGCCTTAGCGAAAATGGAGGAATAGGCATTGTTGGCGGGTAGCGAATTGGAAGGCTTGGCTTTTATTATGGAATCTGGAGGCGGCGTCTTTTAGAATCTTTGAGGGATGCGCCGCGCAGGAGGAAAATAGGATGCTCAAGGTATTGCCGCCGGTTATTGTTGGGTTGTTGCTGACGCTGTTGTTGTCTGTGGCTTGCGCCGGTGGGGGTGAGCCGGATGACTCCGATGCCGTTATTGGGGAGCACATGGTTGCCGAGGCTACGCTGGCGGCGCACTATATCGCCGCTGCCGTGCAAGCCGGTATGACGCCGGACGAAATCAACGCCACGCTGCAACAAATCGCCAGAGAAACGGTCATCAGCGAGTTTTGGATTAGCGACGAAACCGGGAACATTGAGTTCAGCAGCGTTCCCGGCTCGGATTTCTCCTTTGGCACCGACCCTAACGCCGACCAGCAGGCCGCGCCTTTTGCCGCGCTGTTGCTGGGGCAGGAATCGGTGGTGGTGCAGGAGGCGCAGCCCCGGGATTTGGACGGCGCGGTGTTCCGGTATGTAGCCGTGGTTGGTGTTGACGGCCCGCGCATCGTGCAGGTGGGGTTGAAGGGGGCGGAATAGGCGGCGCTTGCCGCTGGTCGCCGCGCTCTCAGGCAAGGGTGCGGAGCGCGGCGTCCGAATTGGTGCTGTGCGGGTTTCCTCTCAGAATGACAATCGGCCAGAATGACAGGGGGGCGGTGTGGCGGATGGTGGTTTGGCAATCGTGAGTCTCTGGGGCTGCCGTTAATTACCTCGTAACATTTGCGTTTTAGAATTTGGGGTAGCGTGGGTTGGGAAGGTTCGATACAATCGGGAGGGATTGGCGGTTTGGTTGCTGCATCGGCGAAGGGCGTCCGGTTTTATAGCGAATGGCAGGATTCGGGCGGACGGGTTAGGCCGCATTACGCGGGATTGGCGGAGGCGGCCGGGGGGCTTGGCTCGGGGGGGCTGGCCGGGCGGTGGGATAGCGCCCGGCGGCGGGTTGACTTGGAAGCGGTCACTTTTTACTTGGATCCCGGCAGTTATAGGGTTATGCCTACCGATTTTCTGCCCCGGGTGATTCCGCTGGAGCATTGGGAAACCATCGCGGCCGGGGTTTCGCAGCGTATCCGGGCTATCAACCGCTTTTTGGCTGACCTGTATAACGGCGGGCAGGATGTGGTGCCGGACGAGGTGATTTACACTTCGCAGTATTTCTACCCGGAGGTTCAGGGGTTTCGCCCGCCCAAAGACGTGTTCGTCCATATCTACGGCGTTGACTTGGTGCATCTGGGGGATGGGCGGTATGTGGCGCTGGAGGACAACCTGCGCATCCCATCCGGCATTTCCTATCAGCTCAAGGCTGTGGGGCTGGCGGCGGAAATTCTGCCTGAATTCACCGACGGGTATGAGATACTGTCTTATGACATCCGCGACTCTTACCTTAATATGTTCCGCTCCTTGTCCGGCAACCCGGAGCCGGTGTGCGTGCTGCTTACCGACGGGAAGTATGGGGCCGCCTTTTTCGAGCATCGCTATCTTTCCGACCTGCTGGGTATTCCGCTGGTGGAGGGGCCGGACTTGTATGTCGGGCAGGACGGGCGGGTATATGTCCGCACCTTGGACCGGGATATTCCGGTGGATGTGATTTACCGGCGGGTGGAGGACTTGGACTTGTTCGTTCCCGGCCTGCGGGGGGCCTACTTGGAGGGCAAGGTGGCGCTGGTCAACGGCATCGGCACGGGGGCGGCGGACGATAAGCTGGTGTTCCTCTGGGTGCCGCAAATGATTGAGCGTTACTTGGGGGAGGCGCCGGTTCTGGAGCAGGCCGTCAGCTACAATCTGGCGGATCTGGACAGCCGCCGCTATGTTCTGGAGAACTTGGATGGTCTGGTTATCAAAACCCGTCAAGGGTACGGCGGGCTGGGGGTGTTCGTGATGCCGGACTTGGGGGCGGCCTATAAAGCGCGGGTCGCCAACAACATTTTGCAAAATCCGCTGATGTTTATAGCCCAAGAGACGTTGGATTTTTCCCAGCACATGGTTTTTAATGAACAGAGCGGCAGCCTGGAGCCTCGGCACATAGACCTGCGGGTATTCGCGGCGCAGAGCGGCGACGGGAGCGTTTCGGTGTTTCCCGGCGGCCTTACGCGGGTTGCCTTGCCCGGCAGCCGAATCACAAACAACTCGTCCGGTGGCTTATGCAAACCGACGTGGGTGGTGCGCTAGATACCGTGGCCGCTTCGTTCATATATGCGGCCCGGTACGGCTATTCCGATACGGTGATTCACAACGATAACCAGCTCCGCGTCTTTCCGAGGGAAGGCGAGGGGCAGTTTGCCGGTGCGACCGAACTCTGGTCGGTTCCCCCGGGGCGGGGGGTTGACTATCAGGATCGGTTCGGCAACCGGGTGCGGCGGCTGCGGGTCGTTGAGCCGCACACTACTTTTGTTGTGGCCGCCGCCGGAAGGGTGCGCCTTTCCACGGAGCTGCCGGTTGGCTATGACGTTTCCATCGCCAGCCTACAGGGGCTGTCGGAGGGCTTTGAGTATACGTTTATATCGCCGCTGGTTGACCCGGACAAGGTGGCCGGGCTGGCCGCCAGCGTTGCGGACGGGGACGGTTCGTTGCTGGGGGCGGTCAACGGCGTCGTGCGGTGGGTTTACGAAAACATCATTTATAAGCGCGGGACGACATCCGTTAGCACCACCGCCGAGCAGGTGCTGGCGGCGGGCGAGGGGGTCTGCCAGGACAAGACGCATCTGGCTCTGGGGATGTTGCGGGCGCTGAAAATTCCTTGCCGCTATGCCAGCGGGCTGCTTACTGGGCAGACCGGCGAAACCCATTCTTGGGTGGAGTTTTATCATCCTAATCATGGCTGGCTGGGGGCTGATCCGACCAAGGGGCTTATCCTGCCCCCGGCGAGGGATTACGTCAAGCTGGGCGTGGGCCGGGATTATACCGACGTTTCTCCGGTGACCGGCTCTTTCTTGTCCAAAGGGGGGACATCGGGTATCGCCGCCATCGCCGCCGTGGTAGTGGATGGCGAGCAGCCTACTCTGGAGGACGCGCTGGAGCTGCTGGAGGGGGCTTATGTGGTTCAGAACGAAAACGTCAGCGTCGGCTTCCCGATAGAGAGGCCGGAGAGAGACAGATGAGCGACAGCACGGATTCGAGGGCGATTGCGCTGGGCGCGAACCGCTGGATTACCGATTCCCGGGTCTATAATCTGGTGTGGCTGGGGCGCTGGATTGAGCGGGCTCAGACCATCGCCCGCGTGGTGCGCTGGGCGGCGCGGCAGGATTTGGACTGGGGATCGCAGGGGCTGGAGACTGTCCTCGGGATGGCGGCCAGTATTCGCGGCGTTAATGTTGGCCCGGGCGATACCGCTCTCGAAATGATGTTGACTCGCGACAGCAGCGCGTCGCTGCGGGGCTGTCTGGTGGCGGCCCGGTTCAATGCTACGCACGTGGCTCCGGTTGAGGTAATCCGGGTTATTGGCGCGGCTATTGAGCTGATGGATGCCCAGGGGCCGCCTATTACTACCCCCGAAGGCGTGGGCGATCTGATGGATCGGGTGCTGCCGACGCTGGAGGAGCTGCACGCTACCATTGAAGAAGCCTGGTTTCATTCCGCCCCGCTGTCGGAGGAAGAGGTTTACCGGCGGTTTGTGCAGCAGCAACAGCAATAGTAGTAATGGGCGTTTATGGAGTTGGGTTATCTCCTGTGCACGAACCGGATTTGATTCTGCCACTCGTTTTCGTGGGAGGTTTGTATCATTCGGAGCAGGTTTCGGATAGAGAGAAAATTGCGGAATTGCCCTTTGGCAGCCTGAGCAAAGGGGAGGGTTTCACTGGCCAAGGTGAGATTCTTCGCTTTGCTCAGAATGACAGGTGTTTGCTCAGATGACAGATATTTGCTTAGAATGACAAGTATTTGCCCGAATAGTAGATGTTTGCTTGGTGTATTACTACAACCCCGGCAAGGGTAGGCCATAGCGCGGTGGCTTATCGGCGAGGAATTTGGGCATGGCTGTTTCTAGCCTTTGGTTTGCTGGGCTAAGTGGGTTTGCCTATCCTCTTCCAATTCTTCCTGCCGCACTTGTTCCCATAGGCGGGCGTAGTATTCTCGGGCGCCCGGCTGGGATAGCATTTCTTCCTCGAACCTGTCCCAGTCCTCTTCCCATTCTTTCATATATTGCTCAACTTCCTCTGGGTGGCGCAGGCTGTATCCGATGACCAAGTATATGTCTGCGATATCTAGGGTAGGGTATTGTCTTTTTATGTCTTGTGGGGTGTAGCCTTGGCGGTGGGATATTACGATTGACTCCAGGGGCACTCCGGTTCCGGTTACTCGAACCGTCCCGCTGGAAAGCAGGGTTAGAGGGACGCGCATTTTGTCGAAGGTCATTTCCATTTTTTGTTTCCCTAAGCCGAATGGTTTTGGGGGGTTAGCTGGGATTGCGGCGCAGGGGGGCGCTTGCTTCGTGCATATAGCCTAGGATTTCGCGTTGGGATTGCCAGAAGCCGGTTTCGTGGTAGGGGATTCCTTTTTCTTGGCAGAAGGTTTTTACTGCTTGGCGGGCGTCTTTGAGGCGGTTGCGGGGCATATTGGGGAAGAGGTGATGCTCAATTTGATAGTTCAGGCCGCCGTAGGCGAAGTCAATCAGGGGGTTGGGGAGGACGTCGCGGGCGGTTAGCACCTGCTGGCGGAGGTAGTCCAGCTTGGCGCCGGGATCCAGCACGGGCATACCTTTGTGGTTGGGGGCGAAAACCGAACCCATATACAGCCCGGCCAGGGCGCGATGCACTAGGATGAACAGGGCGGCTTGCCAGGGCGGGAGGAAAAGGAACAGAACCGTTAGATACAGCGCGATGCCCACGGCTACCATTGTGACCTCGGCGGCCGGGTAGCGCACCCGCTCGCGACGTATCAGGTAGGCGATGCCGCCGCCCAGCAGGCTCAGGGAGGTAAGCAGCAGCATTGGGTAAAATAGGAACGCCTGATACTTCACTACGAAGCGCAGGATGCCCCGCTTTTCGAGGGCCTGCTGTTCGGTGAAGGCGAACACCGAAACCTCGATGTCGCCGTCGGTGTCGAGCTGGTTGGGGTTGCGGTGGTGGGCGTTGTGCTTGTCTTGCCACCAACTGGGGGTCATTCCGGTGACCAGCCCGGCAAGCAGCATAACTAGGTCGTTGTTGCGGGCGGAGCGGAAAATCTGCCGGTGGCCCGAGTCATGCCCGATAAAGCCGAACTGCCCGAACACCATTGCCAGGAACACGGCGTTGAGCATCTGCACCCACAGGGAATCGAAAACCACGATAACGGCCACGCCTAGGGCCAGCATCGCCAACGTTGCAGGTATCTTGACGGCGTAGTAAAGATACTGGCGATCCAGCAGCCCTTTTGCGGCGATTATCCGCCGGAGTTGCAGGTATTCCTTGCCCGCCTCGTTGCGGGAAGCGTCTTGCATCGCCGCGTCCAGAAATTCCCGGTTCGCGGTGATGCTCGTAGCTCTGGAGGACAGATTTTGCGTAGTTATGCCTGACTCTCCCGGTTCAATTTCGGTGGCGTTGGTGGCGCGGGTGGGCGGTTAGGCGGTCAATACTCTGGCGGTTTCCTCGCGGATGCGGGCCGCCGACTCACGGAGGGAGTTCAGCACGATGGTTGGGGGGGCCGGGGCAACGGAGGTGTAGTTGACTCCCAGATCCAGCAGTTCTTGGGGGGAGAGGCGGAGCGCGGAGTGGTTGACGGGGATGTAGACTTTGGCCTTGCCTACGGCGTTGACCCGGGCGGCCAAGTCCACGAAGGTTTGGCGCAGGCGGGGGTCGTTGGGGTCGGTCATTCCTAGGGCGGTGGATATGTCGGTGGGGCCTAGGGATATGACGTCCACGCCGTCCACGGCGGCGATTTCCTCGATTTCGTCTAGGCCGCGTTTGTCCTCGGTCATTACGATGAGCAGTATTTCCTCGTTGAAGGTTCGCATATGTTCGAGCCAGGGGGTGGAGCCGTAGCCGGCGGCGCGGGTGCTGCCGGCGCCGCCGCGCTCGCCTTGGGGCGGGTAGCGGACGGCGGCGACGGCGCGGCGGGCGCCTTCGACGCCCTCGATGTGCGGCACCTGGATGCCTTGGGCGCCGGCGTCGAGCAGGCGGAGGATGGTCTTGGGGTTGTTTTCCGGCACGCGCACGATGGGGGTTATGCCGCAGAGGTCGGCGACGCGAATCATATCGGCGACGGTCTGCGTATTGAAGGCCGAATGCTCCATATCTATAAAGGCGCCGTCGAAACCGGCGGCGGCGATGATTTCCACGACTGCGGGGTCGGCGAAACCGATATGGCTGACGATGGCTAGTCCGCCTTCGCGCATAACGCGCTTGACGCGGTTTTCTTTCATAGCAATGCACCTCGTTGGCGATGGTCTAACCGGGGCGGGTAAGAGTGTAGATACGGTTATGCGGCGCTGTCAAACATTTAAGGGGGGTTGGTTAAGGGGGGTTGGGATTTTTTTTTGATTTCACTCCCATTTTCCCCCATTTTCTCCCATTTTGGCTGTTGGCGGGGTTGGGGGTGGGTGGGCGGGGGGCGTTTGGGCGGGGGGTGGGGATGCATTTAGCGGGGATGTGTATATTATGGTAGGGGAATGTGTTGGGGGTTGGCAAGGGCTAGGTGTCAGGAAAATGGCGGGGCGATGGCGAATTTTTTTCGGTGGAATTGCTCTTGGATTGGCGGGCCGGGGGGACGCCCCCACCCTAACCCTCCCCCGGAGGGGGAGGGGATAAATAGCGAAGCTAAGGGTCTTACTGCCCAAGGTGGGATTCTTCGCTTTGCTCAGAATGACAGGTAGGCGGGGGAGGGGATTTTGTAGGCGGGTTGGGGATTTCGCAGGTGGGTTTTAGGGGCGGGGGGGTGGGGTGGCGATTTCTATGGGGTTGCCTATGGAGGCGGCGCCGGGGGTTTCTACTGTGGCGTAGACGCCGAAGTAGGGGGCGCGGGCGGATGGGCGGTAGGATAGCAGTAGGCGGGGGGTGTCGAAGTCGCGCTGGCCGGTGTCGGGGTCTACGGTGGTGATGGCGCAGCGGGGGTCGGGGGCGGTTAGGCGCAGGCGCAGTTCGGGGCCGATGGCGATTACGCCGCCCAGCCAGAAGTCTTCCTCGTGGGGGGCGCAGCCGTCTAGCAGGAAGTTGGGTCGGAAACGGCGGGCCTCGAACTGCTTGACGCCGCCTGCCTGCCGTTTTAGCAGGTCTATGGATGCTTGGGACAGCAGGGATATGGGGTATTCGTCGAAGGACAGGCCGGGGGCGTCGGTTTTGACTAGGCGAACCGGGCCGCCGCAGAAACGGGATAGGGCGTCGTTCCAGTCGCCGGGGGCTACTTGGCCGGAAACTAGGCGGCCCCATACGGGGGTGCGAACCGGCTCGCCCGGTTCTACCTGTCTTGACAGCTTTAGGCCGTCGGGGAAGGTTAGGGTCAGTTGTTCGGTTTCCGGGTCATAGTCGGAGAAAACTTGGGCCAATTGGGGGCGCTGGCGTTGGGTTAGCAGTCCGCCGCGCCCGTTTATTAGGTGAAAGCGGCGGTCGTCGGCGATGCCCGCCGGGGTTACGGATACGGAAGTTCGCGGCTGTAAGGCCAGCGATTTGACCGCGGCGGTGTAGATGGCGCTTATGGTGGGCAATTTACTTTCCTGTTGCGGGCTGATTTATTCGGGGCGGCGGCCTAGGGTGACTTCGATTTCCCACTGCTGTCCATTTTATTCGGGGCGGCGCCTAGGGTGACTTCGATTTCTTGTTGCTGCCCATTTTATTCGGGGCGGCGGCCTAGGGTGACTTCGATTTCTTGTTGCTGCCCATCGCGCAGCACGGTGAAGGTTACGGTATCGCCGGGGCTGTTGTGGTAGGTTAAATGGGCGATGAGGTCGCTGGAGCCGGCCACTGCGTTGGGGCCGATGGCGGTGATGATGTCGCCGCCTGCGGGGTATTCTATACCATCAATGGAGATGGTGGATTCGGAGCTGCGGAAACCGGCTTTGTCGGCGGGGCTGCCGTCAACGATATAGCTAATCAGTGCGCCGCGGGAGCCTTCGGGGAGATCCAGCTCTTTGGCGTATGCTGCGTCAATGGTGGCGATTCTTACTCCCAGCCAGGGGTAGCTGAATTTGCCGTCGGCAATCAGGGCGGGAACCACCCGGCGGGCGATGTTGACCGGGACGGCCATGCCGACGCCGGAGTAGTTTCCGGTGCGGCTGATAATCTGAGTGTTGATGCCGATGACGCGGCCTAGGCGGTCGAGCAGGGGGCCGCCGGAGTTGCCGGGGTTGATGGCGGAGTCGGTCTGGATTACTTCGGGGATGGAAAACTGTTCTTGGCCCATTATGTTGCGTCCTACGGCGCTGACGATGCCGGAGGTCATCGTGAATTCTTGGCCGAAGGGGGCGCCTATCGCGACTGCCAGTTGGCCTACCTGCACATTGTCGCTGTCGGCCAGAGTGGCGGGTTGCAGGTTCCAGTCGCCTTGCTCCAGCTTGATTACGGCTAGGTCGGAATGGGGGTCGCCGCCGACTACGGTTGCGGTGGCTTGGGTGGAGTCGGCGAAAATTACGGTCACTTCGTTGGATTGGTCAATTACATTCTCAACCACGTGATGGTTGGTTACAATATGGCCCTGGGTGTCCCAGACGAAGCCGGAACCGGCGCTCCACAAGAGGTCGTCGGGAATCCCGGGCATTCCCCGGAGGGCTTCTGCGGCGGGGCTGGGAACCTGGATGTAGACTACCGAGGGGAGGGCTTTTTCGTAAATATCGGAAAGGACGTCCTCGAAGGCCGCTACGATTTGGTCGGATGTAATGGCGGCGGATGCAGTAGGGGCTAGGGCGGTGGGGGCGGATAAGCTCGCGGGAGCTGGGGCGCGTTCATTGCGGCTGGCCGGGGCTGAGGTTGCGACATTCGACGCTGATACGACTGCGACTGTTGGGCGCGACGAATCGTTGGGGGCGGGTTCTGCCGTGACTGCGGTTGTAGGGGGGGCGGAACCGCCGCCGCAAGCAACTAGGCCCGCGGCCAACGCGCATAGCAGTAGTAGCAGCGTTGTTGTCCGTAAGAGCATCGGGGGGAATATGGGAGCGGCAGGTTTTTTCATTGGCTACACCTCGGGCGGGGTTTCTTAAATTCTAATACGCAAAGGGGAACGGCGCGGATTTTAGCCGGGGGGGTTGAGGGATTTTCAAGGGCGCTATTTTGGATAAGGCGATGCGGGGCTGTTTGAGGCGTTTGATTTCGGTTGGGACGGCGCTGGCTTTGTTGCTGGGGCTGGCGGGGCCGCTGGGGGGGCTGGCCGCGGCGCAGGAAGGGGCGGGGCGGCCTTATGCGCTGGTTATCACGGTGGACGGGGTGATAAATCCGGTGAAAGACCGCTATATCGGGCGGGCGATAGAGGAGGCGCAAGGGGGCGGGGCGGAGCTGCTGGTCATCAAGCTGGATACACCGGGCGGGCTGCTGGGCTCGACGCGGGACATTGTGGAGCGGCTGTTGGGGTCGCCGGTGGCTACGGCGGTGTATGTATCGCCGGCAGGGGCGCGGGCCGGGTCGGCGGGGACTTTTATTACGGCGGCGGCCAACTTTGCGGTTATGGCCCCGGGTTCCAACATTGGGGCGGCTACGCCGGTATCGTCTACGGGGCAGGATTTGGACGAAACGCTGGCAAGCAAGGTGGAGAACGATGCGGCGGCCCTGATTCGTAGTATCGCGCAGGAACGGGGGCGCAACGCTGAGCTGCTGGAGGCGACCGTGCGCGAAGCGGCGTCGTATACTGCCCAAGAAGCCGTGGACGGGAATGTGGCGGATTTTATCGCCGAGGATCTGGACAGTCTGCTGGCGCAACTGGACGGGCGCACGGCCCGGACGCCCGGGGGGCCGGTTACGCTGGAGACCGGGGGGCTGGCGACGCGGGATTTGGACAAGAATCTGCTGGAGGCGTTGCTGGAGTTTCTGTCCGACCCGAATGTGTCTTTCCTGTTGCTTACTATCGGGGGTTTGGGGATAGTGATAGAGCTGTTCAGCCCCGGGCTGATTGTTCCGGCGGTTGTGGGGGTCATCTGCCTGATTCTGGCGTTTGTGGCTTTGGGGAATCTGCCGGCCAACTGGGCGGGGGTGGCGCTGATTCTGCTGGCGGTGGCACTGGCCGCCGCCGAGGTGGTGGTGGCGGGATTCGGGATTCTGGGCGTCGGGTCGGTGGTCTGCCTGGCACTGGGGGGGCTGTTGCTGTTCGCGCAGTTTGGGGACACTTCGCCGACGCTGCCGCCGCTGTCGGTGAACCGCTGGCTGATCGCCGGGACGGCGGTCGCGGCGGCGGGCAGCGTGTTATACTTGGCAAGGCAAGCGGTACAGTCGCGGCGGGGGCGGCGGGCGGATACGACGGCGGCAATCATCGGGGAGACCGGGGCGGTCATCAGGACGCTGGCCCCGCGGGGCGCCGTCCGCATCGCCAACGATACTTGGACGGCGGTAAGCGGCGACGGCGGCCCCATCGAGGTGGGGGAGCCGGTGCGGGTGGTGGCCGTGGATGGGCTGGTGCTGACCGTGACCCGGCAGGAACCTTGGGAGCAGGACGATTTACTCTGACGTAACGACGTAACAACGGACGGATGACCGGGCAGGCAAAGTTTTGGCAAGGGAAATTGCGAGGAGGGCGATATGGCGGCAGGGCTTATAATGGTACAGCAATACCAGCGGATGGTAGTGCAGCGGTTCGGGACATTTACCGGCACCAAGAGTTCCGGGCTTTACTTTCTGTTGCCCTTTGTGTATCACGGCACCAAGGTGGACCTGCGGGAACGGGTGGCGCGGGTGCCGACCCAGAAGTACATTACCTCGGACAACGTGGTAGTGGATATGGACTTCGTGATTTACTACCGCATTATGGAAAGTCTGGCCGACCGGGCGGTGCTGGAAGTGCAGAACTTCGAGATGGCGGTGATTAACCTGGCCTTCGCCACGCTCCGGGCGGTTATCGGCTCGACTACGCTGACCGACGCGCTGGCGGAGCGGGAACGCATCCGCGATTCGCTACAGGTTCGGATGGACGAGGTTACGGAGCGGTGGGGGGTGAAGGTGTCGCAGGTGGAAATCAACGAGATAGACCCGCCGCCGGGGGTGAAGCAGGCGATGGAGCGGGAGAAGTCCGCCGAGGCGATCAAGACGGCGGAGATTACGGAGTCCGAGGGTGCCCGGCAGTCGCAAATCAACCGCGCCGAGGGGGAAAAGCAGTCGGCCATCCTGAAGGCGGAGGGCGAGCGGCAGGCGGAAATTCTGCAGGCCGAGGGCGAACAGCAGGCGGCGGTGCTGCGGGCAGCGGGGTTCAGCGAGGCGCTGGAGCGCATCAACCAGGTGGCGAACCAGGCGGACGGGCGGACGATGAGTCTGCAATACTTCGACACGCTGAAGTCGCTGGGGGATTCGCCGTCCACGAAGTGGATTTTCCCGATGGAGTTCACTTCGATGCTGGGCAACTTTATGTCTATGGGCAACAATGCCGGGGGGAACAGCGCCGGGGGGAACGGGAGCGGGGAGCGGTAGGGCGGGGCGGGGTAGCGGGGAGTTGGAAAGGCCGGGCGTTGCGCCCGGCCTTTTTTTGCGCGGGGTTAGCGGTATCTCCGCTTGGTGGTTTGTCTACCCGCGAACCTTACTGAAAAAGGGGGCGAGCAATAGGGAAGCTCCGTTGACGGACGCTCCGACAATCTTCCATAGTTGCTCTTCGGCGTCAACATCATAGAGTTGCCAATGAGCCGTTAAGCGTCCGTTTGCCGTTGTGCTGCAACCTTTCAGTTTACTTTTCCGGCCAAAGGCCAGTCTGTCTGCGGACTGGTCGTAATGGACTAGGGGATGCTCTTGGAGGGCTTCGATGGGTTGACCATTCTGCCTGAGGGGGATGAAGTGGGGCGACAGGAAGGATGTTGCGTTTATCAGCATTAGAGCGACTACGTCGTTGCCGTCCATTGTCCCGACCTTGACCACTAGGTTAATGTCATCATCGAAGGATATTCCGTCGGCCGGGGGCTGTTCGGTAGCGAACACTAATACATCAACTTCCGGGTCGTATGCGGTCGCTATGTCCATATCATTCCCCTTTCTTGCATCTGCGAAAGCCGGTCATTAAACCAGTCGCGGTTGCCGTTTCTCCAGTGAAGCGTGGCGTTGCGGTCTGGGTGGGCCGTAATGATGATGTCATCGCTCATAGATACTGACACTCTGACAATCCTGCCTAACCGCCGGTTCATTGCGTAATAGTTCCAGCTTTGCCGCCCTTGGGAATCGGTCAGTACACCTCGCAGTTTCCATCGGCTCAACACGTGGGATATATCGCGGTTGGTGACTTCAGGGTGCGGGTCGTTAATCAGGTGCTGCGAGAGTTTGCGTGTTTTCCCTCCGGCAGTGATAGTGCTCCGCCGCCGTTGCGTCCGCCTTAAAGGGGTGGAGATTTCGGAGCGCCTGTCCTGCTCCTGATAACAGCCTGACCCGCAACTATGACTCATCCGGCATTCAGGGCGACAGGACAAGGCTATCCGAACAATCTGTCTCCATACCTCTCCTTTGGCGGCAGCATTTTATCCGCCGCATCATTCAAGCAGAACGCAAACAAGACCGGAGATTGCTACTACCGCCATCCGGGGGCGTCTGCGCTCGTTGTTAATCTTGAGAGAATTGCGAATTTCCCCTTTGACACTCTGAGCGAAGCGAAGGGTCTCACTGCCTAAGCCGGGATTCTTCGCTTTGCTCAGAATGACAGATAGCTTGCTCAACGTGACAGATAGCTTGCTCAGAGTGACAGGCGGTGAAAGTAATTTCGCAATTTCTCCAGTCTTGTTTGCGTTTGGCCCTGCGTTACTGCTGGGTTGGTTGGATTAGGCCGTAGTTGGCGTCGGCGCGGCGGTAGAGGACGCTGTAGCGGTTGGTTTCGGCGTCGAGGAACATATAGAAGCTGTGGTCTAGGTATTGCATCTGGAGGGCGGCTTCCTCTACCGACATTGGCTCCATGTTGAAGTGCTTGATTCGTACTAGGTCGCCGGTGGGGGCCATTAGTTCGGCGTCGGCGTCGGGGCCGTTTTCCGGGGGCAGGGGTTCGCGGACGACTAGGTCGGCGTCGGGGGCGTTGCGGGACTGCCGCTCGCTGCGGTAGGTCTGGGCTTTCCAGCGGTTGACCTGCCGGTCGAGGGCTTCGGCGGCGGCGTTGACTGCGGCGCGGGCGCTGGCGGCGCGGCGCTGGGCGCGTAGCAGGTCGCCTCCGACGGTCAGCGATACCTGAACCACAACCCGGTCTTGCTGGGAGCGCGTCGGTTCGGAGGCCATTTCGACCTCGGCGCGGGTGATGGAGGGCAGGTGGCGGTCGAGGGAGGCGAGCTTGGCGGCCACGTGCTCCTTCATCGAGCGGGTAATCTCAATGTTCCGGCCCTGGATATTCAAGTCCATTGGTCGCACCTCACTAGTAGCCAGAATCGGGGACGGAATCTGCGGCGAGTCCGATGCCCCGATGCCCCGTAGAACGGGCGGCGATAATAGCATAACCGCCGGGTCTATAGCATAGCAGTTTTCTTGGGGGCTGGGGGGTTTTTGGTTGGGCGGTGGTGGTGTTACGGGAAAATTGCGAAATTCCGCTTTGGCAGCCTGAGCGAAGGGATGGGTCTCAGCGCTCGGGGGTGGGATTCTTCGCTTTGCTCAGAATGACAGGTAGCCTGCTCAGGGTGACAGATGGCTTGCTCAGGGTTTTTGGGGGAAAGGCAAGTTCGCTGTTGGCCTGGGCCTGTGGATTCCCGCTTTCGCGGGAATGACGGTGGGGTGATGGCGGGAATGGTGGGGGCGAGGGGGGGGCAGGGTTTTTTGGAAGGGATTGCTTGTTGTTGGCGTTGGCCTTTGGATTCCCGCTTTCTCGGGAATGACGTGGGGACGCCGGGAATGGCGGTGGGGGACGGCGGGAATCTAGGGTTTTTGGAAAAGGCTGGCTTGCTGTTGGCGTTGGCCTTTGGATTCCCGCTTTCGCGGGAATGACGATGGGGGGACGCCGGGAATGGCGGTGGGAGACGGCGGGAATCTAGGGTTTTTGGGGGAAAGGCAAGTTCGCTGTTGGCGTTGGCCTGTGGATTCCCGCTTTCGCGGGAATGACGTGGGGACGCCGGGAATGGCGGTGGGGGGCGGCGGGAATCTAGGTTTTTTTGGAAAAGGCTGGCTTGCTGTTGGCGTTGGCCTTTGGATTCCCACTTTCGCGGGAATGACGTGGGGGACGCCGGGAATGGCGGTGGGGGACGGCCGGGAATCCAGGGTTTTTGGGGGAAAGGCAAGTTTGCTGTTGGCGTTGGCCTGTGGATTCCCGCTTTCGCGGGAATGACGTGGGGACGCCGGGAATGGCGGTGGGCGCGGCCGGGAATCCAGGGTTTTTGGGGGAAAGGCTGGCTTGCTGTTGGCATTGGCCTTTGGATTCCCGCTTTCTCGGGAATGACGGTGGGGGGACGCCGGGAATGGCGGTGGGAGACGGCGGGAATCTAGGGTTTTTGGAAAGGCCAGTTTGCTGTTGGCATTGGCCTTTGGATTCCCGCTTTCTCGGGAATGACGGTGGGGGCGATTAGGGGGCGATGTTTTGGGATGCGGCTGCTAGGGGGGTGGGGGGGTTGGCAGTTCGGGGTTTAGGGTTGAATGGTTGAGGAAGTCTAGGGCGGAGGAATAGGGTTCGGCGTCTTTGGCGGCTACTTGCTCTAGGCGGGCTAGGAGGGAGGGGTCGGTTTGCACTAGGCGGCGGAGGCGGCGGATTAGTTCTTCTTCGACTACTTCTAGGAATTCTTGGGTGCGGTGCTGGCCGCGCCGTTTGGCTAGGTTGCCGCTGGTTTGGAGGAAGGCGCGATGCTGTTGGAGTTTTTCCCATAGCTCTTCGATGCCTTGGCCGGTGTGGGCGGCGGTTAGCGTTACGGGGGGGATCCATTCGGGGGTGGTTAGCGACATCTGGAGCATGGCGGTGACCGATGCGGCCATCCGGTCGGCGCCGTCGCGGTCGGCTTTGTTCACTACGTAGAGGTCGGCGATTTCCATTACGCCGGCCTTTAGGGCCTGGATTGAGTCGCCGGCTTCGGGGATTAGCGCGACGGTTACGGTGTCGGCTACGCCCATAATGCCCAGCTCGGTCTGGCCTACGCCGACGGTTTCTACGATTACTACGTCGGAACCGGCGGCGTCGAGGGCTCTGGCGATGCCCTTGACGATGCGGGGGAGGCCGCCGGTTTGGCCGCGGGTGGCGACGCTGCGGATGAATACGCCGGGGTCTAGGTAGTGGCGTTGCATTCTGATGCGGTCGCCGAGCAAGGCGCCCCCGCTGAAGGGGCTGGTGGGGTCAACGGCGACGATGCCTACCCGCTGGTCGAGGGCTCGGAGCAGGCGGGTTAGCTGGTCAACGATGGTGCTTTTGCCGGCGCCGGGGGGGCCGGTGATGCCTAGGATGTAGGCGTGTCCGGTGTGGGGGTCTATGTCGCGCATAACGTCGGCTGCCGCCCGGTCGCCCCGCTCGAGCATTGATATTAGGCGGGAAAGGGCCCGCTGTTCTCCGGCCAGCAGCCTGCCGGATAGCCCGTGCAAGTCAGTCAACGCCTGCTCCCGGATTTATTCCCGATGATGGGGGGGTGTCTGATTTAGGATTTTTGGGATGGGATGCGGTTTTATTGTCCAAGGTGGGATTCTTCGCTTTGCTCAGAATGACAGGTATTTGCTTAGAATGATAGGTGAATGTCTGAATCAGGATTTTCGGGATTAGCGGATTTTCAGGATGGGATACGGTTTTATCGGCCAAGGTGGGATTCTTCGCTTTGCTCAGAATGACAGACGGTTGCTTAGAATGACAGGTGAATGTCTGAATCAGGATTTTCGGGATTAGCGGATTTTCAGGATGGGATACGGTTTTATCGCCCTAGGTGGGATTCTTCGCTTTGCTCAGAATGACAGACGGTTGCTCAGGGTGGCAGACAGTTAGTTAGAATGACAGGTATTTGTCTGAATCAGGATTTTCGGGATTAAAGGATGGGCAGGATAAGAGAAAATTGCGGATTCTCCTTTTGTTGCCCTGCGCGAAGCGAAAGGTCTTAGCGCCCAAGGTGGGATTCTTCGCTTTGCTCAGAATGACAGGTTTTTGCTCAGAATGACAGACGGCTGCTCAGAATGACAGGTTTTTGTTCAGGGTGGCAGGTTTTTGCTCAGGGTGGCAGACGGCTGCTCGGAATGACAGGTTTTTGCTTAGGGTGGCAGGCATTATTCGGGCGATTTACGGATGGCGGGGGTTGGGGTTAGTGGTGGAAGCCGCTGCCGAAGCCTTTGGCGTCGGTGGTGATTAGGAGGTCGGGGCGGTTGCCCCATCGCTTTAGGAAGCGGCCGAAGTTTTTGCGGGAGAGTTCGTCGCGCTGGTTGTCGTCGAGTTCCGTCCATTGGCGGTGTTCGTGGCGGACTATGGGGAGGGAGGAGTCGGCGACTACGCGGTAGCCTTTGTCCTTGAATTGGAAACAGTAATCGATGTCTAGGTTGCGGTAGAAGCGGAAAACCTCGCGCATCAGGCCGACGGTGTTGACTGCTTCGCGGCGGAAGGACATACAGTAGGCTTGCATGGCGTCGGCGTCGCCGGCGTCCACTTCCTCGTGGAAGTGTTGCATATCGTCGGTGGTGAGGCCGTAGGGGCCGAATATGCCTACGGTGGGGTCGCTGAGCTGGTTGGCTACGGGACTCAGGATGTCGCCGACGATTTCGGCGGAGCCGTCTACGATGATGATGTGGTTGCCTAGGCTTTGCTTGATGCCGATGTTTTTGCTGGCGGCGTCGCCGATTACGTGGTCGCAGTGGACTACGCGGAGGTTTTTGTGTTCCTGTTGCATCTGCTCCAGCATTTCGCCGGTGCCGTCGGTGGAGCCGCTGTCTATGACGATGATTTCGGCGGAATGGCCGGCGGAGTGGCGCAACATTCCGTTGACGCAGCGGCGCACGTCTTCGGGGTAGCCGTAGGCGTTAAGGACGAAGCTGAAATCGTAGCGGGACGGTTCCTGCAAGCGGGACGGGACTTCCCGGGAAGCGGAGACGGAGTGCCACTTTTCCAGACGGCGCTCCATCGTGGTCTTGGGGCGGGCGCGGGAGCCTTGCGGGGCGTCTTCCACCACGTAGCCGTCGGCGGAGAGGCGGGAGCGCATAGAGTCGGCGGTGGCCCAGGTCTGGCGTTGGCGCAGGGATTCCCGTTCCTGTAGCGAGGCTATGATGTCTTGGCCTACATTGTTATTCGTAGGGGCCTGGTGCAGGTCGAGACCGAACATCCGGTCAAATTCCAGTAGCAGCTCCAGCTTGGCGCGGCCGGGGAGGTTGGAACGGGCCATATCCCAAGTAACCGCCAGGGCGCCGGGGAGGTTGAGGTCGGAGTCTACGGCGTCCCAGAAACGGCGGCGGTACTCGTCGGCTTCGGCGGTGTGGCCGTTGGTTTCCGGCTCTAGGCTCCATTGCCAGGCGCGGCAGCGCAGGTTGGTCAAGGCTTTTTCGGCGGCCCGCAACGAGGTGAAGGTGAAGTTCATCCGGTGTCGGTAGAGGACGGTCATACAGAGGTAGCGGAAGGAAAGGGGGTCGAATCCGCGCTCTATCAGTTCGTCCACCAGAAAGACGTTGCCGGACGATTTGGCCATCTTGGCGCCGTCGGCCAATAGGTGCTGGCCGTGAACCCAATAGCGGACGTGCCGGGCGCCGAAGGCGGCTTCGCTCTGGGCGATTTCGTCCTCGTGGTGGGGGAATATGTTATCCACGCCGCCGGTATGGATGTCGAAAAACTGTCCTAGGTATTTGGAGGCCATAGCCGAACATTCGATGTGCCAGCCGGGGAATCCCGGCCCCCAGGGGCTGTCCCACTTGACGTCGCGCCCCGGTTCGGCGGCTTTCCACAGGGTGAAGTCGCGGGGGTCGCGTTTGAGGGGGTCGGCTTCGGCGCGGACGCCTTCGAGCAGGTCGGCGCCGGTGTTGCGGGAGAGCTTGCCGTAGCCGGCGAAGCTGGGGACGTCGAAGTATATGTTGCCGCCGCGCTGGTAGGCGTGGCCGTTGGCGAGGAGGGTTTGGACGATGGCGAGCATTTCGGGGATGTGCTGGCTGGCCCAAGGGTAAACGTGGGCTTCGAGGATGTTGAGGCGGGCTTCGTCGCGGTGGAAGCGGCCGGCGTATAGCTGGGCGATTTCCTGAACGGTCTTGCCCTCGGCCAGGGCGGCGAGGATCATTTTGTCGCCGCCGGTTTCGACCAGTTCTTGGCGCATATGGCCCACGTCGGTGATGTTTTTGACGTGGTGGACTTCGAGGCCGTGGCGCATCAGGGCGCGGCGGATCCAGTCGGCCATCATATAGGTGCGCAGGTTGCCGATGTGGGCGTCGCGGTAGACGGTGGGGCCGCAGGTGTACATCCGGGCGACGCCGGGCTCGGCAGGCTCGATGGGTTCTACCTGTTTGGATAGAGTGTTGTAGATGCGCAGCAAGTCGGCACCCCTTCCCGCGGCCATCGGGCCCGGCTCAGGATGGGGGTAGTTTACCACGAGGGGGCGGCGGTTGCCACCTGGGGCGGGGGGTGGGGGGCTTTGGGTTTTTTGTCTGAATCGGGATTTGCGGGGTTTGGGCTATCCTGTGAATCCTGCCGGGTTTTTGTCTGAATCAGGATTTTCGGGATTCAGGGATTTGCAGGATTAGTTTTATCAGATTGGACAATATACAAAATTTGATTGTGTGATGGTATCCTTGGGTGAACCGGCGCCGGGGGGATGGGTATGGTAGACAATACCGGCGATTTCAGCTTGGATGTGCTGTACGCCGCGCCTTTTGGGGCTTATGCCGTGGACCAAGGGCAAATCATCCGGTTCTGGAACTCCGGCGCTGAGGGGATTCTGGGGCATAGGGGCCGGGATGTGATTGGACGCATTTGCCATCAGGTTTTGCAGGCCAGCCCTACGGAGAGTTTGCCCCCGGTCTGCCAGCGGGGATGCCCGTTCATACGCTTGGCGGGGCAAAAGCGGATTGCGCCCCCGCTTCGGACGCGAATGCTTTGCGCTTCGGGCCAGTGGAAACGGGTTAAGCTAACCCCTCTGATTATCCCGGAAGAAGACGACCGGATAACGCTGTTGCACGTGTTTTATGAGCTGCCCGATGAGCGGGGGGCGGGGAGAACCGGCGGCGCGGCCCCCGGCCGGTTGTCCCCCCTGACCGGCCGGGAGCGGCAGGTGCTTGGAATGATGGCCGCCGGGCTGACCAATCACGAAATTGCCGGAAATCTCACCCTGAGCTATCACACCGTCCGCAATCACGTCAGCCGCATCCGGGAAAAGCTACAGGCCGGAACCAGAGAGCAGGCGACGCTGATCGCGAGAAATCTGGACCTGATATAGCTTTTCCTTTGGTTCAGCCCCGAATACGGCCTTGAAAATAGTACGATCGTATCATTCGCCGCCTGCGAATCGCCCCTATTATTATCGTGACTGGCATGGATGCCAGCGTCACGATAAGGGAGGTGGACGATATGACCACATTCAGAGAATCCGCAAAGATTGGCTTGTGGCTGCGCCTGGCTCTGGCGCTCATCCTCGCGGCGGCAATTCCGGCGTTTCTGTTGTGGGGCAAGGCCGCGGCGCATTGAGTATAACCCGCCGGAGCGATGGGACACCAGCATAACCCCCGTGACCACCAACGTGGACACCCGGTACGCCTCGGCGATACGCAGCGCTGCCCGTGATTACACTTCCAACACGGATTTGAGAGTGGATTACTGTGCTTCGTCGTGCAGCGGAAGTAACATCTGGCACTACGAAAACGACTTTGGAAGGAACACTTGGGCGGCTCGCGTCATGCGGAGAGGAAATCCAACCAGTTCCGCTATCATACAATGGGACGCCCATAATGGCCGGTTTGACGAATTCACAGCCAACCGTCTGGCGCGGCATGAATTGGGTCATGCGTTTGGTCTTGACCATGTTCCGTGCAAGGGGCCTACGGCTGCGCCCGCCATCATGGGTTGCCCAACCAATGGGGTCAGTGATTTGCATGACCACGATATTGACGACATCAATGACAAATACTAAGGATCAACTGGCAGTCAGTCTCATCTCAAAAGCAGGAGGTGTCACAATGTTTTCCATTCCAACAAAGTCACTGGTCACATTTTTGGCAGCCGTAATGTTGCTTACGGTTCTCATCATCGTTGGATGCCAAGCATCCGACCAGAACGGACAAGCCGAAATGAACCAGTCGGCTGCTCCATGGGACGCAGATAGGACACTCCATAGCGGCGATGGGTATCCCATTTCCATGATAAAACGGCCGCCGCAGAGCGTTCAGGAAATGGTCAACCGCAATCACGCTATCGTAATCGGCACCATTTCGGCAGTCTCTGGCCCAAAGGAAGAGCTTCCTTACGGCAAGACTGAGGAAGACTTTCAGGACGCAAAATATCAAGGGTATGTGCCGCGTGACACAGTGGCTTACTACGACATTGCCATCGAAGAAGTATTGATGGACGACGGCAATATCCTGGCGCATCCCCGTCTCCGTTTGAGTGGGGCCCACAATCCAAAGCGACCCCAGGTTGGCGAGCGGTTCCTATTCACCCTAGGGCAGAACCCTGATTCCCGTAGCTACGGCATAGTCGCAGATTGGGATGTTCTGACACTGGATAGCGGCGTCCGCAATTTTGACGGAACATCGCCCGGATACACGGGAGTAACCGACGAGGCATCGCTGGTCAAGGCGATACGGGAAGCCGTTCCCCTATACGAGTTTATGCCGTTCAGTCAGTGGCCCACCAGGTTTGCCGCTGTCGAGGAGGATGGGGATGGCGAGGAACCTTCGGCGCCGGGCGGCCCCGGCGACGGTGATGTTGGGCCTACCGGGGACACGGGCGGGGGTAGTGGCAACTGATGCAGTTGGGCAGGGCGCCGGAGTCCATCGTTAGTACAGTTGGCCGCCGGGGGTTGCGCTCCGGCGGCTTTGGGCGCGGGGGGTTGGTGTTGTGGGCTGTCATTGTAGTTGGCTTGGTGGGTTGTGCTGGTTCGACCGGCAGGGATTATCAATTTCGACGGCAGAGGTGATTACTATGTTTCCCGCTCTAGCAAAGTTATTTCCCATACATCTGGCAACGGGTTTCTTGCTGGCTCTGGCTATTCTGGCTGGATGCCAGGCGTCCGATCCGGTTGAGCAGGCCGGGCTAAACCAGATGGCTGGCAACCAGGAAGCTGACCGGACGACCGTCAACATTCACGCCAGCTCCATTCAGCAATGGACGCTGCCGCCGCGGGACGTTCAGGATTTGGTGAACCGCAGCCACGCCATTGTTATCGGCACCATTTCGGCAATATCCGACCCGGTGAACGAGCTTCCGTATTTCACCACTGAGGCGGACTTTGAACATCGTCCACCAGGACAGCTTCCATATATGGAGGTGGCCTACTACGACATTACCATCGAAGAGGTGCTGTTGGACGACGGCAATGTCCGGGCGCATCCCCGCCTGCGGCTGGAGCCCAATTTTTCAGACCAGGACCCTAGTTGGACACTGCCAGAGATGGGCAAGCGGTATCTGTTCACAATGGGGCGGAACCCCGATTCTTTGAGTTACGGAGTATCCGCCAATTGGATGACACTGACTCTGGGCAGCGACTCCATCCGCTACATTGACGGAACATCGCCCGGGTACGTGGGCGTAACCAATGAGGCGTCGCTGGTTAAGGCGATACGGGAGGCCGTTCCCAATCACGATTTCCTGCCGGTGGGGCAGTGGCCTGACCGGTTCGCCGCCATTGAGGGGGATGGGGATGGGGAGGAACCTGCGGCGCCCGGCGGCCCCGGGGGCGATGATGTTGGGCCTACCGGGGACACGGGCGGGGGTAGTGGCAACTGATGCAGTTGGGCAGGTTGCCGGAGGCCATTGTTAGTACAGTTGGCCGCCGGGGGTGGCGCTCCGGCGGCTTTGGGCGCGGGGGGCTGGTGTTGTGGGCTGCTATTTTAGTTGGGCTGGTGGGTTGTGTAGGGGGGATTGTGGAATTTCCTTTTATCATTCTGAGCGATGCGAAGGGTGTAACCGCCCAAGGCGGGATTCTTCGCTTTGCTCAGAATGACAGATGGTTGCTCATAATGACAGACAGCGGAGGGGCTATTATGTTTTCCGATCTAGCAAAGTCATTCCCCATACATCTGGCAACGGGTTTCTTGCTGGCTCTCTCCATTCTGGCCGGGTGCCAGGCGTCCGATCCGGTTGAGCAGGCCGGGATAAACCCGATGGCTGGCAACCAGGAAGCTGACCGGATGCCCGTCAACATTCACGCCAGCTCCATTCAGCAATGGACGCTGCCGCCGCGGGACGTTCAGGATTTGGTCAATCGCAGCCACGCCATTGTTATCGGCACCATTTCGGCAATATCCGACCCGGTGAACGAGCTTCCGTATTTCACCACTGAGGCGGACTTTGAACATCGTCCACCAGGACAGCTTCCATATCTGGAGGTGGCCTACTACGACATTACCATCGAAGAGGTGCTGTTGGACGACGGCAATGTCCGGGCGCATCCCCGCCTGCGGCTGGAGCCCAATTTTTCAGACCAGGACCCTAGTTGGACACTGCCAGAGATGGGCAAGCGGTATTTGTTCACAATGGGGCGGAACCCCGATTCTTTGAGTTACGGAGTATCCGCCAATTGGATGACACTGACTCTGGGCAGCGACTCCATCCGCTACATTGACGGCACATCGCCCGGGTATGTGGGAGTAATCAATGAGGCGTCGCTGGTTAAGGCTATACGGGAGGCCGTTCCCAATCACGATTTTCTGCCGGTGGGGCAGTGGCCTGACAGGTTTGCCGCCATCGAGGGGGATGGGGATGGCGAGGAACCTGCGGCGCCCGGCGGCCCCGGCGACGGTGATGTTGGGCCTACCGGGGACACTGGCGGGGGTAGTAGTGACTGATGCGGCCGGGCAGGTTGCCGGAGGCCATTGTTGGTATAGTTTGCCGCCGGGGGTGGCGCTCCGGCGGCTTTGGGCGCGGGGGGTTGGTGTTGTGGGTTGCTATTGTTGTGGGGCTGGTGGGTTGTGTAGGGGTGATTGTGGAATTTCCTTTTATCATTCTGAGCGATGCGAAGGGTGTCACTGCCCAAGGCGGGATTCTTCGCTTTGCTCAGAATGACAGATGGTTGCTCAGAATGACAGACAGGGCTTTGCTCAGAATGACAGGCAGCGGAGGGGCTATTATGTTTCCCACTCTAACAAGATCAATGACGACGTTCTTGGCAACCGCCGTATTGTTGGTTTTTGGCGTTCTTGCCGGGTGCCAGGCGTCCGGCGCTACTGGGCAAGGGGAGTCGGACCCGCCGCCCGCTCAGGAAGCTAACCGGACGCTCTACATTGGCGAAGGGGTTTCAGTAGCGTCTCTTTTCCGAGAGCCGCGGAATGTTCAAGACTTGGTTAACCGCAGCCACGCCATTGTCATCGGCACCATTTCGGCAATCTCCGACCTAACACGAGAACTTCCCTATGGCACTACTTCGGAAGATTTCCAAGGCGAAATGTATCAAGGGTATGAGTTTAGTACCGAAGTGACATACTACGACATTGCTATCGAAGAGGTGCTGTTGGACGACGGCAATGTCCGGGCGTATCCCCGCCTGCGGCTGGACGGGGCGCATAATCCGGCGTATCCGCAGATTGGGGAGCGGTTCCTGTTTGCCTTGGGGCGGAACCCGGACTCCCTTAGCTACGGAATAGCCGCAAATTGGGATGTGCTGCCGCTGGATGGAGGCGACATCCGCAACTTTGACGGAACATCGCCCGGGTATGTGGGCGTAACCGATGAGGCGTCGCTGGTTAAGGCGATACGGGAGGCCGTTCCTTACTACGATTTTCTGCCGGTGAACCAGTGGCCCAGCCGGTTTGCCGCCATTGAGGGGGATGGGGATGGCGAGGAACCTGCGGCGCCCGGCGGCTCCGGGGGCGATGATGTTGGCCCTACCGGGGACACGGGCGGGGGTAGTAGTAACTGATGTCGCCGGGTTGGGGGCAAACCATCGCTGGTATAGTTTGCCGCCGGGGGGTGCGCTCCGGCGGCTTTGGGTGCGGGGGGTTGGTGTTATGGGTTGCTATTGTTGTTGGGCTGGTGGGTTGTGTAGGGGTGATTGTGGAATTTCCTTTTATCATTCTGAGAGATGCGAAGGGTGTCACTGCCCAAGGTGAGATTCTTCGCTTTGCTCAGAATGACAGATAGTTGCTCAGAATGACAGACAGTTGCTCAGACAGATAGTTGCTCAGAATGATGGACAGCGGAGGCGTCACTATGTTTCCCGCTCTGAGAAAGGTATTGGTCGTGTTCTTGGCAGCGACTGCCTTGCTGGTCTTGGGTGTCTTGGCCGGGTGCCAGGCGTCAGACCCGGTTGGGCAGGTTGGGCTGAAACAGACGGCAGTTCACGAGGAAGGTGACCGGACTGCCACCAGCGGCGATGCTATGTTGATTTCGCAGCTTAAGCTGCCGCCGCAGGACGTTCAGGATTTGGTCAACCGTAGCCAGGCCATTGTCATCGGCACCATATCGGCCATTTCCGGGCCGGTGAACGAGCTTCCTTATTTCACCACTGAGGAGGACTTTCCGGCGGAAGACCTTCAATATATGTATCTGGAGGTGGCCTACTACGACATTGCCATTGAAGAGGCGCTGTTGGACGATGGTAATGTCCGGGCGCATCCCCGCCTGCGGCTTGAGCCTAATTCGGGGCATAATCCCCATCCGGCACTGCCAGAGATTGGGAGGCGGTATTTGTTCACAATGGGGCGGAATCCCGATTCTTTGAGTTATGGAGTGGCCGCCGATTGGATGACGTTGGCTTTGGGCGGCGACTCCATTCGCAACATTGATGGAACTTTGCCCGGGTACGCGGGGGTAGACGGCGAGGCGTCGCTGGTTAGGGCGGTACGGGAGGCCGTTCTTTATTACGATTTTCTGCCGGTGAATCAGTGGCCTAGCCGGTGATTCGGTTTGATGGCGGGGGCGGAAATTGGCGTTGGGTTAGTCTGGTGGGGTGGCTACTGCGTTGGCGGATTTTAGGGCGGCTATTTGGGTTGGGGTGTAGTTGGCCTCGGTTAGGATTTCGTGGGTTTCCGCGCCTAGTTTGGGGGTTGGGCGGCCTAGACGGGCGGGGGTTGCCGACAGGCGGGGGATTACGCCTAGGTGGTCGGCCATTCCGAAGGCGGGATGCTGGCGGCTTACTATCAGGCCGGCTTGGCGGATGTGGGGGTCGTCGTGGAAGTCAGGGACGGCTAGGTTTTCGATGGCGCTTACGCCGGTGGGTTGCAGGCGGTCAATCCAGCTTTGGCTAGGGGCGGCGGCCAGGGTTTCGGACAGGGCGGCGGACAGGGCGGCGTCGTTCCGTTGCCGGGAGTCGGGGTCGCTGAAGCGGGAATCGGCGGACAGGGGGGCGAACTCGGGCAGCCGGGTTAGTTCGTTCCAAGCGTTGCTGTCGGGGCAGTGCAGGCAGAGCCAGCCGTCGGCGGCCCGGTACAGGCGGGACAGGGCGGAGAAGCCGCGCAGGGACAGCCCTTCGGGTTCGGAGCGTCGGTAGCCATCGAAGTCTAGGAAGTAGGGCGACTGGAGCAGGCAGGCGGTCAGGGCCAGGCCGCCGTCTACCTGCTGGCCTTGCCCGGTGCGCTGGCGCTCGTGGAGGGCGAGGGCGACGGAGAAGGCCCCCAATAGGCCGGTGGCGTAGTCGTTCATCGGGTAGGGCAGCAGTTGGGGGGCGGCGTCGCGCCCGCCGCGCCGAACCTGGATGCCGGTGGTGGCTTGGGCCAGTTGTTCCCATCCCGGGCGGCCGGCCCAGGGGCCGTCGTATCCGAAGGCGTTGAGGGAGGCGTAGACAATATCGGGGCGGCGTTTCCGCACTTCGTCGTAGCCCAATCCCAAGCGGGCTAGGCTGCCTTTGCGGTTGTTTTCCACTACTACGTCGGCGGATTCCAGCAGTTTCCAGAAAACTTGACGGCCCTCGTCCCGCTTGAGGTCAATCTGGATGCTGCGCTTGCCCCGGTTGACGTCTAGGTTTCCGGCGTAGTCGTAGGGGCGGGAAGGGTCGTCAATCTTGATGACGTCGGCGCCGAACTCGCCTAGGGTGCGCCCGCAGGTGGGGCCGGCCAGCACGATGCACAAGTCCAGCACCCGCACGCCTTGGAGGGCGGACAGGATGTTTTCCGGTTCCGGGCGGCTTGGGGCGAAAGACCGGAGTTGCGTTGCAGTGCGAGGGGCCGCGCGGACTTCTGCCAGGGCGGAGTCGGTATGCTCGCCCAGCTTGGGGGCGCGGACGGGGGCCGGGCCGGGGACGCCGCGTAGCCGCACCGGGTCGCCGGGCTGCTTCATCGGGCCGTGAACGGCGTCGTCAACCTCGACCACCATACCGCCGGCGATGGCGTGTTCGTGAACCAGCCATTCGTCAACGGTTTTGCAGATGGTGCAGGCGCCGCCGGTTTCGGCGATGGCGTCTTCCCACTCTTTGGCCGTTTTCTGGCGGAACAGGTTTTCCACCCGTTCCCGCCACATAGCGATGGTTTCGGGGGTTACTTCGGTTTCGTACAGGTCTTCTAGGTCTTCAATCCATTCAGGGCGGCCGGCGGCTCGCAGGAATTGGCTGGCAAAGCGCTGGTACATTCCATGATTTTGGACGTAGCGGCCATCGGCGCACTGGTATTGGTGGGACATTACGTTGCGGGGCAGTTGGAACAGGTCGGGCGGGTTGATTTCGTGAAAGCGGGAAAGGTGGCGTCCCATAGCGGCGAACATAGCGCTGTGGAGGGGGACTTCGATGCGCTGGCCTTTGCCGGTGCGCTGGCGGGCGGTGAGGGCCATCGCCACGGAAACGGAACCGATGATGGCGGCGAAAGTGCTGGCGGCGGGCAAGGGGAGGAACAGGGGTTCGTCCATTTCCGCGACGCCTTGATGGGCCCCGGTGGCGGCGGCGACGATGGGTTCCCAGCCGCGTTGCCCGCGGCGGGGGCTGTCTTCGCCGAAACCGGGCAGGGAGCAGTAGATTAGGGCGGGGTTGGTTTTTGTCGCGTCGTAGCCGATGCCCAAGCGGTCGGCTACGCCGGGGCGGAAGTTTTCAATCAGGACGTCGGCCCAGTTTATCAGGTCGGCGGCTTGCTTTAGGCCGTTGGGGGATTTGAGGTCAAGCTCTACGGAGCGTTTGTTGCGGTTCCAGGTGGCGAAGGCGGGTTCGGTGCGGGCGGGGTCGCCGCCGGGGCGCTCGACTTTGATGACGTCGGCGCCTTGTCCGGTGAGCAGCATACCTAGCAGGGGGCCGGGGATGTATTGGCCGAATTCGGCTACGCGGATTCCTCGTAGGGCGCCTTGGGTGGGGGTGGTTTTGGTAGTGGTCATTGGATTTCTCCGTATTTGTGGGGTTCTGGGCGCGGGGGGTGGGCGCACGGCTGTGCGCCCCTACGTTTTTTGGGGGGGCGGGCGCAAGGCTGTGCGCCCCTACATTTTTGGTTTATGGGTGTGGGATTTTACGTTTCAATCTTTCGGGGGGTTGATGGTTACTGATTGGGCGGTGCGGGCTGATTTTATGGCGGCGGCGGTTATGCGGGCGGCTTGTAGGCCGTCGTTGCCGGTGGCTGCGGGGGGGCGGTTGTGTTGGAGGGCGTCGTGGAAGTCGTCTAGTTCGGCTACGAAGTTGGCTAGGTAGTCGTATTGGTAGGATTCGGAGTGGTTTTGGGTTGCGCTTACTAGTTCGGCTTGGCCTAGGCGGGCTTCCCAGATGGTTTCTTTGGTGGCGATGCGGCCGTCGGAGCCGTAGAGGGCTAGGTCGTTTTGGGTGTCGGGGAGCATCCGCCCGCACATTACTTGGGCGATGGCGCCGCCGCTCATCCGCAGGGATATGGCGGCGATATGCTCTAGGGGCTGGCGGGCGGTCTGGCCGTCGGTCATAGCGATTACTTCGACGGGTTCCTCGCGGAGCAGGAAACGCATCAGGTCGAAGACGTGGACGCCCAAGCCTACCAGCACCGAGGCGTCGCCGATGAGCTGCGGGGTTTCCCACCATTCGCGCAGGCCGGCGCGGGGCAGGTGTTCCGGTTCGCCGCGGTTGCCCCGGCCCCATTGCCCGTGGGCCAGGCGGATGCGTCCGATGGCGCCGCGGTCAATGAGTTGCCGCGCCCATAGGTGGGCCGGGTGAAAGCGTAGCTCGAATCCCAGTCCTAGGGTGACGCCGTGTTTCCGGCAGGCGTCGATCATTGCGGCGGCGTCGGATACGGAGGTCGCCATCGGCTTTTCCGCTAGGACGTGCTTGCCTGCGGCGGCGGCCTGGATGGTCTGGGGGGCGTGCAGGTGGTTGGGGGAGGCGACGAATACGGCGTCCACGCGGGAGTCGGCGAGCATAGTGTCGAGGCGGTCGTAGGCGGCTTGGGCGCCGTGGGTTGCGGCGAAGGCGTCGGCCCGCTTCTGGTCGCGGCTGTAGACCGCGATGAGGCGGCTGTCGCGGGCGCGGGGGATGGCGGGGGCGATTTTGAGGTCGGCGTGGGAGCCGATGCCTGCGATGGCCCAGCCTAGGGGCATGGGGTTGCTCCTTGTTTGAGGGGATGTCTTTCATCCTAGCTGTCCTTTCTCAGTCTGTCCAATGCTTGTTGACATCAGCTTGTCCGGCGTATAAATTAGCAAATTACATAATGGCAAGAGGTGACGCTTATGCCCGGCAAACCTCCCTTGAAACCTGGCGACCCGCCCATTCGCGCCATTGACTACACGGTCAACGGCGACGGCTGTTGGGTGTGGAACTGGGCCGTACACCCAAAGGGCTATGCGTCGGTAAAGATTAATGGCCGAACCTACAAGGCACATCGTCTTGCCTATGAGTTGGCAAAGGGGCCAATTCCAGACGGCCAGATAATTCGCCACCTTTGTGGCAACCCGTCCTGTCTCAACCCTGAACATTTGCTGGCTGGAACGCAAACCGAAAATTCGCGGGATATGGTGGAGGCGGGTAATCAAGTCCATCAGAAACTTATGCCGAGCGATGCTATCGAGATTCGGCGGATATTCGCAGAAGGCGATATATCGCGAGCGGAAATTGCAAGGCAGTATGGGGTAACCTCTGGTGCTATTCGTATGATCATTGCCAATATAACATTTTACGACGCGAATTATACACCTCCACCAAAAGAGAAGGCCAAGAAAGGAGAAAAACCTATTGGACAAGATATTGCAAAGGAAATTCGGCGGATTTATCAGGGTGGTGGAAAGTCGCAAAAAGAAATAGGCTTGATGTTCAATATCGATCAATCCGTCGTTGGCAGAATAATACGCAATCGGCTTTATCCAGATTCCAATTACGATCCGCCAATAGCGCGAGCGTGGAACCAGAAGCTGACTAAATCGCAGGCCGATGAAATCAGAGAGAAAAGCGAATCGGGAATCACTTATGCAAAACTCGCAGGCGAATACGGAGTTAGTGCAGGACTAATCCGTAAAATTGTTGTTGGCGAAATTCATCGCGACAAGCCTCGAAAACGCTCAAAAAGAACAACAGAAAGCAGGGAAGCTCAGCCTACTTTGCGGTCAATCAATGGGCCAGCGCCTACGAGTTTAGCCGAACAGAAACGCCGCCAATTGGACACTAACAAGCTGGGGCGTAAACCTCTACGCAAACCCGGCGAACCGGCTATTACCGAAAACGACTGGGTACTAAATGCTGGAACCGGCTGTCACGAATGGCGATGGGGGAAAATGAAGACAGGCCACGGACTCTTGAGCTATGGCAAGGAGGAGCTGGCGCATCGTGTTGCATGGATAATACAGAATGGCCCTATACCCAAGGGCTATCAGATAAACCACCGTTGCAACAACGCGCCTTGTATCAACACTGAACATCTGTATTTGGGTGATCAATTGGCTAATATGCGAGATATTGCAAAGGCTGGGTACTCTCGCAGGCGAAGACTTACTTTGGAGCAGGCAAAGGCAATTCGAGCCAAGTACGAACCTGGCAAAATTACTTACAAGAAACTGGCAAACGAATACAACGTCGACGTTGGCACTATCATGTATATCATCAAAAACGAGACTTATATTGATCCAGATTACACGCCTAAAAATCCCGGCATTGGCGCTAAAAGAAAGTTGTCAATGTCTGATGCGAATGCCATTCGGGAAAAATACCAATCAGAGCGAGTAACTCTGAGCACATTAGCTCGAGAATTTGGATCTCACCAATCAATCATTGGAAGAATAGTTCGTAATGAAACATACCACGACCCAAACTACACCCCTCCATCGCCAGAGGAAATGCGGCTTTGGAAGCTATCCAATGTTGACAAAGAAGCCATCATATCCGAATCCAGGAGTGGCATAGTCACCCGAAAGCAGTTGGCAAAGAAATTTGGCGTAGGCGTTTCCCAAATTACCAAAGTCATTCAAGGCGGCGACGGGCCAGTTGATTCTCCCTCTGTCTGACAGCAATTCCGCTCAGGGATCAAGCCTAAAAGTTAGTAACTACTGCTCCTGTAAACCTTGCTCCGCCTGTATTAACCCCCTACCGCGAAACGACGTTCCGGGGCGGCGTTACTCCGGTTGGTGGCGGCGCAGTTGCTGGCGTAGGCGGGCGGTTTCGGCTTCGGCGGCTTGGCGGGCTTTGCGTTCTTGGGTTAGTTGGTTTATGGTTTTGCCGGTGGTTGGGTTTAGGATGTCGAAGGTTTTGCCGTTCCAGTGGAAGTTTAGGTTGAGGAGTTGGCTGTGGGCTTGGGTTGAGCCGTTGGGGTGGGTGTCTAGTTGGTAAGGGATGTATTGCCCGTTTATTAGCCGCTCTCCGGTTAGGGGTTGGCCGTATAGTTGGCCGTTGGTGGGGTCGAGGCGCCAGTATTCGGTTATTTCCAGTTGGGCGTAGAGGTCGCGTTTGGGGCCTAGGTCGTTGGTTGCGGTGCTGGGCGACGCTACTTCCATCACGAAGTCAGGGGCTTTGCCGGTTTCCCATAGCCAGAAGTTGGGCAGGTTTTCCCGGATGGCCGCAGCGTCAATTCCGAAGGCTATGAAGAGGTCGGGCAGGACGCGGGCGTTGCCGTTGGTTATGTCGTAGGATATGAAAACGGCGTTGGAGATGAAGACGTCATCGCGGTCTTGATAATGCTCCGACAGCAGGCGTTTGATGATGTCTATGGGCTGTTCCTGTCGCATACCTTCCTCGATCGGCCCCGGCTCCTCGTAAAAGATGTCGGGCAGCGTGCGGTTGGCCCAAGCGTTGGTTATTGTCCTGGTTGCCATCATCGGGTCTCCTTGCAGTAACTACGGGGCCGTAATAACGGGGCGACGGGGGAATGACGGTGCGGGACACAAAATCAGTTGCCGTTCCAATTGGCGAATCGCTGGGGGGCGAAGTTTTCGATGGGTAGGGCGGTGGCGTCGGTGGCTATCAGGTCGGCGACGGCTTTGCCGATGGCCGGGGCGAGCAGGATGCCCTTTTTGCCGGCGCCGGTGGCGAGCCAGGCGTTGCGGTAGCCGGGGACGCGGCCTAGGATGGGCAGCCAGTCGGGGGTTACGGGGCGCAGGCAAGCGGTGTGGGTGACTAGGGTGGCCTCGACGATGCCGGGAACCAGCTTTTTGGCGCCTTCTAGGATGCGCTCCCGGGTTTCGGCCAGGGGCCGGCGGTCGTAGCCGCGCCAGTCCTCGGTGGTGCCGCACCAGACTAGGCCGTCGGGCTTGGGGTAGAGGGCGGCGCCTGCGCCTACTACCTCGTGTTGCAGGGGCGGGCCGGGAAGGCGCATACGCAGGATTTCGCCTTTGAGGGGGTCTACCGGGATGTAGGTTCCCAGCCAGCTTTCGGCCTGCCGCGACCACGGGCCCATAGCTAGGGCGACTTCTCCGCAGTCGAGTTCGCCGTCCTCTAGCAGCACACGGCTAACTTGGTCGCCCCGGATTTCTAGTCCGCGCACTGCGCCGGGCCGGACTTTCGCGCCGGAATGTTGGGCGGCGGCGGCCAGGGCTTGGGTGAAGCCTAGGCTGTCTAGGGTGTAGTTGCCACGGGTGAAAACGCAGCCGGCGAATTCGCTGTTTATCCGGGGTTCCAGCTTTCGTATCCGCCATTGCTCGGTCATTGACGCGGCAAAGCCGTCGGTGCGTAGTAGCCGGTCGGCTAGGGCTTCAAAGGCTGGCACTTCGGTTTCGTCGAAAGTCAGCCGGACTTCGGGGAGCGTTTGCAGTTGGTAGTCAATGCCGGTCAGTTCGTTCAGCATCGGGTAAAGCCTGCGGTGCATATCGAAGGATTCGCGGGCGAAAGCGGCCAGCGGGCCGGGTATGCCGTTGCCAATCATCGGGTTGAGCGCACCGGCGGCGTAGCCCGACGCTTGGGAGGCGACGCCTTCGCGCTCTATGATGGTGACGCTGAGTCCGGCTTCGGCTAGGCAGAAGGCTATGGCGCAGCCGGCCGCGCCTCCGCCGATGATTGCTACGTCGGTTGTTTCGAGCATAAGGTCACATCCGTTGCGGTTAGTTTGTCGCGCCGCGCGGCGTGGCGCGGGGCGGGCGGCGGGGTTAGAATGGGGGCAGATTATTTGGACGGGAGTATAGCCATGCCGATTTACGAATACTATTGCTCCAAGTGCGGCCGGGATTTCGAGCTAATCCGGCCGGTTTCCCAATCCGACGAACCGGCGCCATGCGGACAGTGCGGCGAGGCGGGGGAGCGGCAGCTTTCCAACTTCGCTTTCCGCTCCAATACTTTTACGGCACCCAAGTTCAAGGCTTCTTTGGAGAAGCCGATGCGGTCGCGGCCTGAGACTCCGGCGGGGTGATGCATACGCATACCATACGCCCCCACCCTAACCCTCCCCCGGAGGGGGAGGGGATTGGTTGGCGGGAACCCTCCTCGGCGGGGTGATGGCGGGGAGGGCGCATAGGCACACGCATACGCCCCCACCCTAGCCCTCCCCCGGAGGGGGAGGGGATTGGTTGGCGGGAACCCTCTCTCTGGGGGGTGATGGGGGGAGGGCGCATAGGCATACGCATACGCCCCCACCCTAGCCCTCCCCCGGAGGGGGAGGGGATTGGTTGGCGGGAACCATCCCTATCCGGGGGAGGGGATTGTTGGAGGGCGGGTCAATTGGTGTCGGCGGCGGCTTCGGCTCTGGCTTGGTTGCAGATGATGCAGGTGCAGGCGGCTCGCAGGGCGCGGTAGGTGTATATGCCGGTGTAGTGGGTGTCGTCCCACAGGAATTGCATTCCGTAGTTGCCTACCGGCAGATGGTCAATGGCCCGGACGTCGGGCGGCACTGTGTCCGGGTCTAGGGTGGGTCGCCCGGTCATTTCGTCTACGCAACTGGCGCAGGGGCAGCGCAGCCGCAGGAAACGATGGGAGTAGGGGCTGCGATGGCCGTCGTCCCACATAATTACGATGGCGTTGCCTTCTAGGGTGATGTCGCTGGGGAAAACCGGCTGTTGCATAAATTTTCACCACAGGGAACACAGGGAACGCAGAGGGTTTTTATAGATTCGGCTCTGCGCTCGCTGCGGTTAAATCAGGATTGGGGTTGCGGTTGCACGTCGGAGAGGCGGGCGGGGCGGGGCAGCTCGTCGGGGTCTATGGGGATTTCGATGATGCTGGGTTTGCCGGCGTTGAGGGCTTCCAGCAGGGCGTTGCCTACGTCTTGGGGGCGCTCTACGTAGAAACCGGCACCGCCGAACAGCTCGGCGAATTTGTCGTAGCGGGGGTTGAGGGTGTCGGCGCCGACGTAGCGCTCGTTGAAAGCGTAACGCTGGTAAGCCTTTTCCGAACCCCAACTGCCGTTGTTCATCACCACGGTGACCACCGGCAGGTTGTAGTCTACGGCGGTGGCGAATTCTTGGGCGTTGAACAGAAAGCCGCCGTCGCCGTTGAAGTTGACTACGGGGCGGCCCGGGGCGGCGAACTGAGCGCCTAGGGCGGCGGGGAAACTGAAGCCCAGCCCGCCCAAGTCTAGGGAGGTCATCAGGCTGCGGGGGTGGTGGAAATCCAGCCGGTCTTGGCCGAAGTTGGGGGCTAGGCCGGCGTCTAGGGCGATGATGGCGTCTTGGGGCATCACTTTGCGCAGTTCGGCGTATACCCGTTGCGGTTTCATCGGCAGCCCGGATAGGCGTTCCTCGTCCCGCAGCCTTTCGGCCCGGCGGGCGGCCCATCCCCGGACTTCCTCAATCCACTGGGGGTTGAGACGCGGCTCGCGCTGGCGCAGTTCCGTTAGCAGCCCTTCGGACACTGCGGCGGCGTCGCCTTCGATACCGACGGTGACCGGGTAGTTGCGGCCGATTTCCTCGGGGTCAATTTCGATTTGGATAATCCGGGCGTCGGCGGGGATAAAGCGGTGGTCGTAGAAGGTGGTGGACTGGCTCAAGCGGGTGCCGACGGCTAGGATGACGTCGGCCTCGCGGGTCGCCTCGATGCCCTCGGCGGAGCCTAGGCGGCCCAAGTGTCCGAGGAAGTTGGGATGGCTAGACGGCACGGCGTCGGCCCGCCCGTAGGAGGTGACGATGGCCGCGCCGGTAAGCTCGGCCAAGCGGCAAACGGGGCCGGCGGCGTTGCTCCACTGTACGCCGCCCCCGGCGATGATGACCGGGCGCTGGGCGGCGGCCAGCACGTCGGCGGCTTTCTGAATCAGCCCCAAATCGCCCCGGGCGCGGGTCTGGCCGGAGCGGTAGGCGCCGGGGGGCAGCAGCTCCAGCTCCACCTCGGCGCCGGGGAGCAGGTCGCGGGGGATGTCCAGCAGCACCGGGCCCATCTTGCCGGAGGTCGCCACCCGGAAGGCGTGGCGGAGGGCGTCGGGCAGCCGGTCAATGCGGTTTATGGGGAAGGCGGCCTTGGTGATGGGCTTGAACAGGGCGACTTGGTCGAATTCTTGGGTGGAGTTGCGGTACTGGTCGCGGCGGGAGGCCGACGGCGCAATCACCACTACCGGCGAGTGGGCCACGTAGGCGGAGCCGATGCCGTAGGTGAGGTTAAGGACGCCGGGCCCGTTGGTAGCCAGGCAGACGCTGGGGGCGCCGGATATGCGGCTGAATCCGTCGGCCATCAGCGCGGCCCCCTGCTCGTGACGCACGCCGACGAACCGCATATCGTCGCGGTCGTACAGGGGGTCAAGAATGTCTAGGAAGGACGAGCCGACAATCCCGAATATGTGGGAAACGCCTTCCTGCCGCAAAAGCTCGATTACTGCCTCGCCGGCCTTGAATCGCTGGGTCAACGCTGGGCCTCCGGTATGCTGGATTGCCCCGCAGTTTACCACACGGCGGGGGGGACCTTGGGCAATCTTTGCGCTTCAAGGCTTTAATCCATACAATCAAGCATAAAATAATATCAGGCATAAAATTCGCGGGCGCGAAAATCCGGCGCCGGAGGGAGTTTAATGGATTACAAGCATTTGCTGGTGGAAGTGGAAGACCGGGTGATGGTCATAACCATGAACCGGCCCGAGGTTCTGAACGCTATGAACCATTTGTTGGACGAGGAGTTGTACCATGCGGTGACGGCGGCCAACGCCGACGATGGGGTGGGCTGCATCGTGATTACCGGCGCGGGGGAGCGGGCTTTTTCGGCGGGCGGCGACATTCACGAGCAGCGGGTTCACGCCAAGGAGCTGACCGAGGAGCAGCGGGAGGCCAACTCGCTCAAGTATCAGCAATGGATGTACGAAATTTCCGCGTCGCCCAAGCCGGTAATCGGGATGATGAACGGGCTGGCCTACGGCGGCGGGGCGGTGCTGGCGTCCTGCCTGGATATGCGGGTGGGCTGCGAAAACACGCGCTTCCGGTTTTTGGCGGTGGCCTACGGGCGCATCAACAGCACTTGGACGCTGACTAATCAGGTGGGCTGGCCCATCGCCAAGGAATACTTGTTCACCGGGCGGGTGGTTGAAGCGGAGGAAGCCTACCGTGTTGGTCTGCTGAATCATTTGGTGCCGGCGGAGGAACTGCGGGGCAAGACTATGGAAATCGCCGCAACCATCGCCGGTCACCGCCCGGAATCGGTGACGGGCATCAAGGAGATTCTGCTACAGGACAAGGCCGCCGATTTGCGCCAGATGTGGGAAAACGAGCGCGACTATACCAGCAACCGGGTCAAGGGCTACGGGGTGGAGGAGGCTTTCCCGGAGTTCATCGCGCGGCGGGGACGGGGGGGTTAGGGGGTAAAGAGTTAGGCTGGGGCTAGTTAATCAGCCCCGGCCACTGTCAATTGACAATCGGCAGGCGGAATAGTATTTTTCGGAGGTGATATAGTCATTCCGATTCGGGCAATCGGCGGGTGATATTCCGTTTTGAGAACGGGAATGCATTCGATGGGGATTATTTGGATTATCACTGATTCAGGAGTGGGAAATGCCGATGCACAATCCGCCGCATCCGGGCGGACTAGTTAAGTATGAATGCCTTGAGTCGCTGGGGTTGTCCGTAGACCGGGCGGCGCAAGGGTTGGGGGTTACTAGGCAGGAATTGTCGGATTTGATAGACGGAAAGGTTGGCGTATCGGTGGAAATGGCTATCCGCTTGTCCAAAGCCTTTGGCTCGTCGCCGGAAACTTGGCTTGGGATGCAGATGGCTTATGATCTCTGGCAAGCGCGAGCGCACTCCGAGAGTATCGAAGTAGAGCGGTTTGAGCTGGTAGCCTAACGGCTTAGCCTCTCCGAAAGGAAAGCCCGACAGCGGTAGAAAGGACGCGGGCGGGTGTACCGGAAAGCCGTCTAGGGGGAAGGAATGGTAAAGCTGAGTTTTGGGGAGGAGCGGGTGCCTTTGCGGGAAGTAGCAGAAGGCGACGTCCGCGTTGGGGATACCAAGGTTGCCCTTGAGGGGGTGATTTCCGCATACAGACAGGGCTACACCCCTGAACAAATCCAAGATGATTACGACGTCATCAGTCTCGGCGACGTGTATTCGATCATCGGTTACTACCTGCGCCGGAAAGAGGAAGTTGACCAGTATATGCAGGAGTGCGATGAAAGCTGGGACAGGTTTGCGGAAGATCTGGAATCCCAACCGGGCGCCCGCGAATTTTATGCCAGGGTGAGGAAAGCTCGGCGGCAAAAGGAAATGGAGCAGCAAGCGGCAAAGGGATTGGAGTAGCCGGATGCCTCGCTTTCTTGCCGACGAGGGGTTCAGGCGGTCAATTGTGCGCGGATTGAGCTACCGCAATCCCGCCATCAACATAGTTCGGGTTCAGGACGTGGGTTTAAGCGGAGCATCTGACCCGGCTATTCTGGAATGGGCGGCGCGGGAAGGACGTGTCGTGTTGACTCACGACAAGCGTACTATGACGCGGGACGCTAATGCGCGGGTTATAGACGGGCTGCCAATGACGGGAGTGGTTGTGGTGCACTGGAGCACACCACCGGGCCGGGCTATTGAGGGTTTGTTGGAAATGATTGGGGCCAGTTTGGAAGGCGAGTGGGAGAACCGGATTCGCTTTGTTGAGAGGCGGTAGGCAGATTTTAGCAATAGGGAAAGAGAGGCCGGATGCACGATTGGGCGTTGTTAATCAAAGGCATCTAGCGGAGCGTTCTGAAAGAAATCCTATCGGCGCAATCGCAGCATCCCGAAATGACGATGTTTCTCCAGCCCTAAAGCGGCGGCACGATTGTGCGGCTTCGGGATAATATCCCATCTCTTGAAGTTCCGGCGATGCTTTATACGTCTGCCAAGAAAAGCCCGACAGCGGTAGAAAGAACGCCTGCGGGTGCAACGGAAAGCTGTCTAGGGGGAAAGAATGGTAAAGCTGAGTTTTGGGGAGGAGCGGGTGCCTTTGCGGGAAGCTGAGGGAGGCACCGTCTACGTCGGGAATACTAAGGTTGCTTTGGAGGGGGTAATTTTTGCTTACCGGCGGGGTTGCACCCCGGAAAAAATCCAGGAGGGGTTTAATGCCGTCAGCTTGGGGGAGGTGTATTCAGTCATTGGATACTACCTGCGCCGGAAGGAGGAGGTTGAGCTGTATCTGGCTGAGTATCAAAGGCGCTGGGACGAGATGGTGGCGGAGCTTTTAGCTAAGCCGGGCGCCCGCGAATTTTATGCCAGGATGGATGAAATGCGGCGGCAAAAAGAGGTGGGGCAGCAGGTAGCGGGCAATGATTAACCGCGCTCCTCTCTTTGTTTCCGATGAGGGGTTCAATTGGCATATCGTACTTGGGGTACTTTCCCGCAATTCCACTATCGAGATAGTCCGGGTTCAGGATGTGGGTTTAAGCGGAGCAACCGACCCGGCTATTCTGGAGTGGGCGGCGCAGGAAGGACGCATTGTGTTGACCCACGATGAAAATACTATGCTGGGATATGCCAACTTTCGACTCAACGCCGGTATGCTTATGCCGGGGTTGATCGTAGTGCATCAGGATATGTCACCAAGTCGGGCCATTGAGGGTTTGCTGGAAATGATTGGGGCCAGTTTGGAAGGCGAGTGGGAGAACCGGATTCGCTTTGTTGAGAGGCGGTAGGCAAAATTCAGGAATTGGCAAAGGGGGAGAAAAGGAGCGATTGGGCGTTGTATATGCACGGCATCTATAGGAAGCCCCTGGAGGACATTCTGGAAGAGCAGTCCCGGAATCCCGAATTGACGCTGTTCCTACAGCCCTACACTGGCCGGGCTATCAAACGACTTCTGAAGAATCCGCCATCCCCGAAATCCCCGGTGACGTTATATGCGTCTACCACGGAACAACTGCACGACGTCTGTTACACAGCCGAAATTGTTGGCTGGGAAAACAAGTTGTCAATGCCCCCGGCAAGGCATACGCAATTGGAAGCAATCATTCGACAATACCAGCCGACCGAGGACGGCTTATATAACGCCTCGCCGACGGAAAACAAGCCTAGCTTGAACTTGCTGCACGTGCGACGGATGACTAAATTGGATCCGCCGTTCAGCGTCACTCAGTTAGTTAAGGTTAGCGACGGCGAACCTCTGGCGTTGCGAACCCGGCCGGGCGGCCACTCCTATGTCCGCAAGTTAGGGTGACAGGCCCTACCCGCTCAGGGTTCCCTTGGTGCTGGGGACGGCTTGGGGGGAGCGGGGGTCGGGTTCTAGGGCGTCGCGGAGGGCTCGGGCTAGGGCTTTGCATAGGGCTTCGGCTTTGTGGTGGGGGTCTATGCCGGTTAGGATTTTGGCGTGGAGGTTTATTTTGGCCTCTAGGGCGAATGATTCAAAGAAGTGGCGCACTAGGGAGCCGGGGAGGGTTTCCACCATTGAGTTGTCTATGGTGGTTTCGATTACGGCGTAGCCGCGGCCGGAGCAGTCTAGGGCTACCATTGCTAGGGTTTCGTCCAGCGGCACTATGGCGTGTCCCATCCGGCGGATGCCCCGGGCGTCGCCTATCGCTTCGTGAAAGGCTCGGCCTAGGGTGATGCCTACGTCCTCGACTAAGTGATGCCAGCCGGTGTGCAGGTCGCCGTCGGCCTTTAGGGTTATGTCTATCAGGCCGTGGCGGGAAATCTGGCTTATCATGTGGTCGAGAAAGCCGTTGCCGGTGTCCACTTCGTAGATTCCGGCGCCGTCTAGGTTGAGGGACAGGCGGATGTCGGTTTCGCCGGTGGCGCGGTGTAGCGCGGCGGCGCGGCCTTGGGGGACGGCGGGCGGATTGGTGGCGTCAGCCATTGGCGGCCTCCGTAAGCTCGGTCAGGGCCGCGGCTACTACGTCGCTTTCCTCGGGCAGGCCGACGGAGACGCGGATGCAGTCTTTCAGCCGCGGGTTGCTCCAGTGGCGCAGGAATATGCCGCGATTGCAAAGGCCGTCGAACACCCGCTGGCCGCTGTTTTCGGGTAGCTGGCAGAGGATGAAGTTGGCCCGCGAGGGGTAGGGCTTGACCGCAGGTATGGCGGACAGCAGCCCGGCCATACGCTCGCGCTCGACGACGATGGCGTTGACTCGCTCCAGCAGGGCCGGCATATTTTCCAGAGAGGCGATGAGGGCGACCTCGGCGGCTAGGTTGACGTTGTAGGGCGGCTTGACCGACATCATTGTTTGGGCTAGGTCGGGGTGCATGGCGCCGAGGCCGATGCGTAGCCCGGCTAGGCCGGCCCACTTGCTGAAAGTTCGCAGCACTACCAGATTGGGGTATTCGTCCAGCAGCGGCATTACCGTCTGGCCGCAGAATTCGTAATAGGCTTCGTCCACCACTACCAGCAGGCCGGTGTCCAGCAGCGTCCGCACTTCGGCTTCGCTGGGCATATTGCCGGTGGGGTTGTTGGGCGAGCAGATTACGATGGCTTTGGTGCGCGGGGTGATTGCCAGCTTGACGCTTTCCAAATCAATCTCAAAGTTGGCGTCGCGGGGAACTGAAACCGCTTGCCCGCCGCAAATTTCGGCTCCTAGGGAGTACATTCCGAAGGTGGGGGTAAGGTTGATTATGTTGTCGCCGGGGCCAATAAACATCCGAAACAGCATATCTATGAGTTCGTCGCTGCCGTTGCCCGCGATGATGCGTTCCGGGTCGACGTTGACGTAGCCGGAAAGGGCCTGGCGCAGGCGGCGCTGCTCCGGGTCGGGGTAGTGGTTGAAGTTGGGAAAGGCGGCTAGGGCCTGGGCCACCGCGGGGGACGGCCCGTAGGGGTTTTCGTTGCCGTTGAGCCGGATGATTTTTTCCGGCGGGATTCCGGCCCGCTGGGCCATGGCCTCTACCGGCTCCACGCCTTGATAGACGTCTAGGCCACGGATGTGGGGCAGCATTGACTGTTGCAGTTGTTGGGTGAATTCGGTCATATTCGTCAGACCTGACGGCGGTTTATGCCGGTTGGGATTCGGGGGCGCGTCCGTGTTTTGCTTTAAGGGAATCCAGCCGGGCCTGCACCGCTCCGGCGTGGCCGGCCAGTCCTTCGGCGTTGGCGATGTGGACGGCGGCGGGGCCTAGGTTCTGAAAATCGGCGGGGCTTAGGCCGACCACGGGCATTGTGCGCAGGAAGTGATGCACGCTGAGGGCGGAACCGAAACGGGCAGTGCCGCCGGTGGGCATAACGTGGCTGGGGCCGGCGATGTAGTCGCCCATAACCTCGGGCGAATACTCGCCTAGGAACAGCCCCCCGGCGTGGCGGATGCGGTTGACCCAGCTCCAGGGTTCCCGCAGCAACAGGCACAGATGCTCGGGGGCGATGCGGTTGACCAGTTCTACGCCCTCGTCCAGGGAGTCTACCAGAACCACCCGGCCTTGCCGCTCTAGGGCCTGCCGGGCCACGTCGCCCCGGGGAGCGGCGGCGAGGCGGGACTCCAGTTGCGTTTCGACGCGGGCTATCAGGGCCTGGCTGTCGGTGACCAGGATGGCGGTAGCCAGCGGGTCGTGTTCGGCTTGGGCGATTAGGTCGGCGGCGCAGAAATCGGCGTTGGCGTCGCCGTCGGCTAGGATGATGGTTTCGGTGGGGCCAAAAACGCCGTCAATGTCCACCGCGCCCTGCACCAGTTTTTTGGCGTAGGCCACGAATATGTTGCCGGGGCCGCAGATTTTGTCCACGCGGGGGATGGACTCGGTGCCATAGGCCAGGGCGGCGATGGCGGGAACGCCGCCAACTTGATACATAGCGTCCACGCCGGCGATTTTGGCGGCGGCGACTACCGCCGGATTCAAGGGCTGGGAACCGGCGCGGGGCGTGGTTAGGATAATTTCGCCAACCCCGGCCACGCGGGCCGGAATGACCGTCATCAGCACTGTTGAGGGGTAGGCCGCGCTGCCGCCGGGGGCGTAGACGCCGACGCGGGCTAGGGGGCGCACCAGTTCGCCCAATCCTTGGGCCGGGTCGAGCCACTCGCCGGGCAGGGTGGATTGGTGAAAGGAGCGGATGCGCTGGGCGGCCAGCTCTAGGGAGTCCCAAAGCTCCGGGGGGACCCGCTGGCTGGCGGCGTCCAGTTCGGCGTCGGGGATGCGGAAATCGTCCAGTTCGGCACCGTCGAGCAGCAGGGCGTACCGGCGGAGGGCGGCGTCGCCTTCTTGTTTCACGTCGGCCAGCATCCGGGTTACTGATTCCGCGGGGGTGACGTCCTCGCCGAAGGCTTGGCGCGTCCGCGCTAACACCGATTCGGGCAGGGATGACAGATCCAGCGGGTCAATGCGGGTCAGGACGTTTTCGGCGTTCTCTGCGCCGTGAATTATGTTGAGCAGGGTCAATGCCCACCCCTCCAGTGGTTGGATCTCTTGAAAGTTTGTGCGACATTAAAAATTCTGATCAATGAAGTCAGAATCTGAAAATTGAGTTCCATAGGGGATGAAGGTTTCTGAATCCATTTTCGCTTCTCCTAAACGGCGTAGAATTGCCGCTAGGAGTCTGAACCTTTCTGACTGTCCTCCATCTGAGTCAACTACTGTCTGGAGTTGACTCCATTTTAGAGGTTCCCAATCAACATCCTCGTTCTCATTCCCGTCCTTTGACAATATCTCTTGTAGCGTTGTTGCATACAATGGTGAATTGTCGGATTTTCCTTGTTGTGCTTGGAAAATTGGACGGTCTATGAGGTCTTTTCCTTGCAGAATGTAGCCAGCGTTCTTGCACACATTTAATTCGTCAAGTCCAAAGCGCCGCGCTACAGGTGCAGGTATTGCTCCATCTCCAAGTGCGTAGGTTTCCACAGGCTCAATGCCACGTTCATCCGAGTGCTTGCGATCCTCGTCACTGCATGGGGCAAAATAAATCTTTTGCCCATCGTCAGCTACTGTCCAGTTGCCCATTTCTGACAATGTGCAGAGGAATGAGAGGCAATCCTGTTCACTCGTGGCAGCACCATTGAGTTTGTCGGCGGCTTCTAGTAAGAGAACCCAATTTCCGTCCCCATAATCGCTGATCATTGATTCGACCTCCATTGATTCTTAAGTATAGCCCTTGCTTCCTTGCAATGAAAGATAGCCTGCACAACCATTATTCGGGCAGGAACTCGCGGACTTGGGCGATGGTGGCGGCTACGGCTTGGCGGCGGTAGTTGTCTACTTTTGCTTCGGGGATTCGCTGGTAGACTTCCTCTAGGCTGTGGGGCATACGGGCCAGGAATTGGTCTACGCTTTGTTGCACTTCGTCGTTGTCGCGGTACATCCGGTTTAGGGCGAATTTCAGCCGTGACCAGTCAAATTCCCTTCCGACGAAAGCGGATACGCGCTCTTTCCATTGGGAAAGCAGGCCGTCCTCGAAAAAGGTTATGGAGACTCCGGTATCGCCGCAGGAAACGGCTTGGCCGGCGTTCATCGGGCCTCGAACATCGGGCAGGGAAAGGCGGTCCAGATCCAGTTGAACGGCCCGGTCCCAGATGTCGGCCTGCACTTGGTCGCCGGTTAGGCGGGTGTCCTGGCTGGCCGTGTCGAAGTTGGGGCGGTAGACGGTGGTTATCCAGACTTCGTCGGCGGCTAGGTGGCATACGTAGCCCAACAGGAAGGAGCGCGTCGCTAAAGACCGGGCGGTTCCGTCGGCCAGTTCGGGGTAGTTTCTAAACATAGTGCGGGCGCCGGTGCCTACTTCGCGCACCGACAGGGGGGCGAAGTGGGTTTGCTCGCGGGGCCATTTGGTCATAGCACGAATGTCGGGCGAGGTGGAACCCAGATAGAAGCTGCCGATATGGTCGTAGACATAGCCCAGGTCTAGCTGCTCGGCTACCTGATGGGCCAGATAGATGTGCATGGGCAGGTTGGGCATTATCGGCGTCCTTGTGCCTGTCCTTGTATCTGTCGGTGGGGGCGGCTGTCCGTTGGGGCGGCTCATCCTCGTTCCGACGTTTGGCGTGGGGGCCGGGGATGGCCTATTTTAGCCCTTTCATATATTAGCCCTTTAAGGTGAGGTTGTCGAACCTTCTTGGATTTACGCTCCGAACAAGGCTTGGTAGGCGTGGGAGCGGCTATCGAACAGGTAGCTTAGCTGGGATGCGGCTACGTCCTCGGCGCCGCAGTCGCGCAGGTGGTCTACGGCTTCGAGCAGCCGGTCTTTTTTCACCAGCAGGCTTACCGAAAACCAGCCTTGTTCCTCGATGCCGTATACGCGGGCCACGGTCGGCCCCCGCAGTCCGGCTAGGGCGGGGCGGGCCAGAATCATCCCGCTTACGGCGTCGGCGGAAGGGCCCTGCACGTTGGCGGTCAAGCGGTAGTAGGGTTCGGCCCGGAGGTGGGCTTCCATCATTTCGGTCAGGGCGCGGGTCAGGGCGCGGGCGTCGGGCGACTGGGCCAGCAGTTCGGTGTTTGCCAGCAGACAGGCTTGGGAGCTTAGTACGGTGCCGTCGTCTAGGGTCTTTAGGCGGTTCTCCCGCAGGGTGGCGCCGGTGGCGGTGAGGTCGGCGATGAGGTCGGCGTATCCGGCGATAGGGGCAGCTTCCAGGGTTCCCGACGCGGGGGCCAGGGTGAAATAGTTGATGCCCCGGTCATAGAGGAAGGCACTGAGCAGACGGGGGTATTTGGTGGCTATACGCAGTTGCTTGCCCTGTTGGCGAAATTCTAGGGCGAGGTCGGCTAGGTCGGCCAGCGAGGTGACGTCCAGCCACGAGTCCGGCACGGCCAGCACCAGTTCGCAGCGTCCGTAGCCGAGGTTGCCTACCAGCACGGCGGCCCGGCGCTCTGCTTCGCGGTATTCCAGCAGGCGGTCTAGGCCGTTTATGCCGAGTTCGGCGCTGCCATCCTCTACTTTGGCGGTGATGTCGGCGGTGCGCTGGAAAAGCACTTCGACGCCGGGGAGGGCAGGCACGGTGGCGGTGTAGCGGCGGGAGTTGGGACGGCGCACCGGCAGGCCGCAGTCGCGCAGGAAATCCAGCGTTGTCTGATGCAGGTCGCCGTCGCTGGGCAGCAACAGGCGCAACAGCGGCTGGCCGGGGGCGGTTTCGGTTTCGGTCATATTACGCCCTCACCCTAGCCCTCTCCCGGAGGGAGAGGGGATTGGGGGGTACTGCTTCAGGCATCGTGAATGGTGACTTTGCCGTCGGCTTCCACTACGGCCACTCGGGCCAGGGCGCGGCGGGCGGCGTAGGCGCGGGATTCCTCGATGGTGCGGCCGGTTACTTCCATTTCGGCGGTTTCGCCTTGGGCGCGGAGTTGTTGGGCGGCGGTGAGGGCGGCGGCGTTAGCGGCGGCGTTAGCGGCGACCACTAGAACGCCGCCGGGGTGCGTGCCGGAATCGGACGGGCCGTTGGCCGTCAATTCAACTAGGGCGTCTAGGTTATAGGCGAAGCCTAGGGCGGGCAGGCGGCGGCTTCCGCCTAGGTCGCGGGCCAGCCCGTCGTAGCGGCCGCCGCCGCCCAGTGGGGCCGGCCAGCCGGGATGGGACACCTCAAAGATGATGCCGTTGTAATAGGCCAGCCCCCGAACCAGCCCGAAGTCCAGCACAAGATCGCCGGATGCTTCCGGGGATTGGCCGGGCGGTGGGAGCATTCCGATAATCCGCTCCAGCCGTCCGGTGGCGGCGGTGTCGGCCCCGGCCTTTCGTAGCGCGGCGGACGCGCCAGCTAGGACGGTTTCCGGTTGGCCCCGCACTTGGGCCAGTTGGCAGGCGGTTTCTAGGGCGAGGCGCAGGCTTTCCTCGGCGTCGGGGCGGCGAATTTTGCGCAGCAGCCGCTCTACGACTTCCTCGGGCTGGCGCTGGCCCAATTGGTCGAGGGGGTTGGAGCGCAGCACACCGAGCAGCACGTTTCGGGCTTCGGCGTCGTCGAGGCCGTGTACCGCCCGGCTCAGGTAATCGTCATCGGCGGCGCGTCCGATGATGTGCAGGCGCCGGGCGTCGTCCATCAGGGGGGGAATCGCCGACGGCCCGGCCCGCAGGTGCGGCACGTTCTGCACCACGAAGGCGCGGGCGCGTTCCGACAGCCTCAGCGGATCCAGCAGGGTGTTGAGGATGTCTAGGTCGGCGAGCCGCAGAGTCCAGCCGCGCAGGCCCGACTCTGATAGTGCGGATACTGCTAGGGACAGCAGCTCAACGTCGGCCAGCAAGCTGGAGGAACCCAGCAGCTCGCCGCCGATTTGGGTGAACTGCCCATCGGCCCGTCCTGAGCCGGTGGAGGGGCGGGATGACGCCAAGGCCGCTCCGTCGAAGCGGAACACCGGGCCGCAATACTGCCAGCGGGCGGGAAGCTCGATTTCGTCGGCCCGCTCTAGGTAGTGGCGCATAGCCGGGGCGGTGAACTCAGGGCGCAGGCTTACGGCGCGGCTGCCGGGGTCGGTGAAGCTGAATAGCTGCGAGGCCAGCTCTCCGCCGGATTTTCGCAGGAACAGCTCGGTAGGCTCCAGTAGCGGGGTGTCCAGTCCTTGGTAGCCGTAGCCGGAGAGGAGGGCGGTAAGACGGCTCTGGAGGCGGTCGCGCCGCCGGAGGGCGTTGCCGGTGAAATCAGGCATACCGCGCAACCCCGGTACCGGGGTAGCGGACGGGGCGGCGGGCGTAGCTGATTCTGTGGGCTGGCGGTTCATTGATGCCCGCTATTGTACACCAGAGGGGCGATAAAGGGAAATGTCCGCGATAGCAAGGGTTTGGCAACTTGTGTTATCGTTTGGATATGCCGTTTTGGGGCTGCGGCCAATGCCCGAGCCACGGGCGGGTGCGGCGGCGGGCCGGAGTGTATTCTGTTGGCAGTGATAATGAGGGGGTCGCCGATGTATGAGATAAGGGTTGACGATGAAGCCGAAACCCCATGCCAGCAGTGCGGGAATCCGTTACGCGCCGTTATAGTCCGGCAGTCCGGGGCGGTTCCGGCGGATGTGCTGGAGTTTATCTTGTCCCGCTACCGGGACGAGTATTCTTACCAGTGGGATAGCGGCGACGGGTGGGCGCTGGCCGGGGAATGCCCGGCGGGGCATCCCGCAGTCATCAGTCATAGCGAGGGGCATAGCGAGGGGTATAGCGAGCTGTCCGAAACGGCTCAAGAATTATCCCCGGAAACGGACAAGGAAGCTCTGGTGGCCCTTTATCATGCGACGCACGGCCCCAATTGGCGCTCCAGCGATAACTGGTTGAGCGATGCGCCTCTGGGCGAATGGTACGGCGTTTCTACCGGCGCCGACAGCCGCGTTACCGAGCTGTGGCTCCGCTATAACGGGCTGGACGGCGAGCTACCGGCGGAGTTGGGCAACCTTACCAGCCTGGAATTGCTGGACCTTAGGGAGAATCAGCTAATCGGCTCGATACCGGCGGAGTTGGGCAGTCTTGCCAGCCTGGAACTGCTGGACCTTAGCGACAATCAGTTAGTCGGCACGATACCGGCGGAGTTGGGCGGTCTTGCCAGCCTGAAGTTGCTGGATTTCAGCGAAAACCAGTTGCGGGGCGCGATACCGGCGGAGTCGGGCAATCTTGCCAGCCTGACGTCGCTGGACTTCGGCGAAAACCGGCTGGACGGCGAGATACCGCGGGAGTTGGGCCGCCTATCCAACCTTACATCGCTGATCCTCAACGGGAATCGGTTGAGCGGCGGGATACCGGCGGAGCTGGCAAGCCTCGCCAGCCTGAAATGGCTGCTGCTGGAAAGGAACGGGCTGGACGGCGGGATACCGGCGGAGCTGGGCAGCCTATCCAATCTGGAGTGGCTGCTGCTGGGCGGAAACCAGTTGAGCGGCTGTGTGCCAAGCGGCTTGCGCGACCGGCTGGAGTTCGGCTTGGAACCGGATGGGGAGTCGCTGGTTTCCGACTTGGGGGGGTTGGAGTTTTGCTCTGAGTAGGGGGGAATTTCGCAATTCCCCTTTGTGTTCTTGAGGTAAGCGCGGGGTGTCTTGGCGTGGGGGTGGGATTCTTCGCTTTGCTCAGAATGACAGGTATTTGCTCGGAATGACAGGTATTCTTGGGAGGGGGTTGGAGTTTTGCTCTGAGTAGGGATTCCGCCCTTTACGCTATTCCTGCTAGGGCGGGAATCCGTGGGGGGGAATTGCGACATTCCCTTTTGGGGCCTTGAGCTAAATGCGGGGTGTCGTTGGCTTGGGGTTAGATTCTTCGCTTTGCTCAGAATGACAGGCACTCGCTCGGAATGACAGACATTCTTGGGGGGCTTGGAGTTTTGCCCTGAGTAGGGATCCCGCCCTTTACGCCATTCTTGCTAGGGCGGGAATCCGTGGGGGGTTGCGAAATTCCCTTTGTGGCCTTGAGGTAAGCGCGGGGTGTCGTTGGCGTGGGGTGAGATTCTTCGCTTTGCTCAGAATGACAGATGCTCGCTCAGAATGACAGGTATTTGCTCAGAGTGGCAGGTATTTGCTTAGATTGGCAGGCATTTGCTCAGGGTGGCAGAATTTGCTCAGGGTGGCAGGCACTCGCTCAGAGTGGCAGACATTTGCACATCTTTGGACGGGTTGGCGGAGGGGGAGGTTAGGGGTGGGCGTTTAGGCCGCCGTCTATGTAGACTGGCTGGCCGGTGGAGTAGTCGCAGGATTGGGAGGATAGGTAGACTAGCAGGGGGCCTAAATCCTGGGGGGTTCCTTTGCGGCGGAGGGGGGTGTAGCGGACTAGCAGTTCCTCGCGCTGTTGTTCGATGGGCTGGTTGGTGGAGTCGATCCAGCCGGTTCCTAGGGCGTTTACTCTTATGTTGTGGCGGCCCCACTCTACGGCTAGGGAGCGGGTTAGGGACAGTAGGGCGGCCTGGCTGGCGGCGAAGGCGGAGCCGTTTATCATTCCTCGCTCGGCCAGCTCCGATACGATGTTGACTACCCGGCCGTATTCCCGCGCGGCCATTCGCGGCAGGATTTGCTGGGACAGCAGGAACGGCATCTTGACGTTGCGGGTCTGCACTTCGTCCCAGGTCAGGGGCTTGATGTCGGGCAGGGGGGCCGCGTACATACTGCGGGCGTCGTTTACCAGTATGTCCACCCGGTCGTGGGTGCGGTCGAATTCGGACAGGGCCCGGGCGGCGCTTATGTCGGAGCCGGGGTTGATTACCGTGCCGGCGCTTCCGGCGGGGAGGGCTGACAGCACTGAATCCAGCAGCGGGCGGGTGCGGGCCACGGCAAAGACGGCGGCTCCGGCTTCGGCCAGCGCGGCGGCTAGGAACGGGGCTTCGCCGCCGCCCGATGTGGCGAATATGGCGACTTGGCCCGACAACTCGTATTCCGGCAGAATTGGCATTTTTCGCTCCGCAGGTTTCAACCCGTTTTTAACGCAGAGTTCGCAGAGTTGACGCAGAGAACGCAGGGTTGTCCGGGGGGTTACGGCTCTAGGGGCATTAGGGGGGCGTGGCCGGTGGGGGTTACTCCGCCGGCTAGGCCGCCGCCGTCGGCGATTATCATTTCGCCGGTCATATAGTCTGACGCGGCGGAGGACAGGTAGACGGCCAGGGGGCCGAAATCTTCGGGCTTGCCCAGCTTGCCGATGGGCAGGAAGTCGCCGGAGCGGGGCAGGCTGGAGGTGGTGGCGCCCATATCGCCCGTGGGGACGAAGCCGGGGACGATGCTGTTGGCGGTGATTCCGTGGCGGGCTAGGTTGAAAGACAGCACGCGGGTAAGCTGTATCATCCCGCCCTTGCTGCAACAGTACATATAGATGTCGCGGCCGCCGCGCATTCCGAAGCCCGACGCTACGTTGATTATCTTGCCGTGGCCTTGCTCTACCATTGGCTGGGAAACGGCGCGGGAGCAGTAGAAGGCCCCGGACAGGTTCACGTCCATAATGCGGCGCCAGTCGTCGTCGGTGATTTCCCAGATGGGCTTGCGGACGTTGTCCTGCACGGCGCCGGCGTTGTTGATAAGCACGTCTATTTTGCCGAAACGGGCGATGGCGGCGTCCATCAGCCCTTGCACTTGGGCGGAGTCGGTGACGTCGGTAACTACGGCGATGGCTTGGCGGCCCAAGGATTCGACTTCGGCGGCGGCGGCTTCGATGGGGGCGGGGCGTCGGCCGGCGATGGCTAGGGTGGCCCCGGCGCGGGCCAGGGCCCGCACCATTGCTAGGCCAAGCCCGGTGCCGCCCCCGGTTATTACTACGGTTCTGCCGTCAAGACTTAGCGATTCCAGCATAATTCACCTTGTATAGTGGATTCCCGCTTTCGCGGGAATGACGGGTTTAGCTTTGGTTTGCTCCGCCTAGGGGTTTGCGCCGCTTAGGGTAACGTCCCCGGCGGTCAGGGTGATGAGCTTTCCGTCGTCTAGGCGCAGCAAGAGATTGCCGGTTTCGTCTACGTCCTCGGCGAGTCCGGCACAGGGTTCGTTGCCGGAGATTGCCGTTACCCGCTGGCCGGTGGTTTCCAGCAGGCCGCGCCATTCGGGCAGGGGGGATGCGCCGCGGCTTAGGCGGATATAGAGGTCGTCCAGTTCCAGTAACAACTGCCGCAGCAGGGATTCCCGGTCGGTTTCGCGCCCGGCGGCGGCGTTGAGGCTGGTGGCGACGGCGGATATTTCGGCGGATTCGGAGGCGTCGAGGGAAACGTTTATCCCGATGCCGAGGACAGCATAACATACCGACTGGCCGACGATGGCGCTTTCGGCTAGGATGCCGGCGGTTTTTCGCCCGTCCAGCATCAGGTCGTTGGGCCATTTTATCTTGGGGGACAGGCCGGCGGTTTTGCGAACCGCGCGGGCGGCGGCTACTCCGCCGATGATGCTGATGAAAGGCAGTTGCGCCATTTCGGGCCGGAACAGCACGGAAAACAGCAGATTGCCCGGCTGGGAAACCCAACTGCGGCCCTGCCGCCCCCGGCCCGCCGACTGGCGTTCCGCGATGACCACGGCGCCCTCGTCCGCGCCGTCGTCCGCCAGCCGCGCCGCTTCGTCCATAGTGGACTTTAGGACGGGGTAGTAGAGTATGCGGCGGCCTACTATGTGGGTGTACAAGCCTTGCCGGATGGCGGATGCTACTAGATTGGGCATAGGGGACGCCCCCACCCTAACCCTCCCCCGGTGGGGGAGGGGATTTTATGTTTTGCCGCCTATAGTTCCGCCGTTCCCGCGCAATTCCTGGATTCCCGCTTTCGCGGGAATGACGGGGTTGGCGGGAATGACGGGGTTGGCCGGGGTTGGGCTACCAGCCGTGTTCCAGCTTGTCGCGGAGGATGTCTGCGGCTTTAGCTATGGGAACCCGGGCCTGGTGCATAGTGTCGCGGTCGCGGATGGTTATTTGGCGGTCGTCTAGGGTGTCGAAATCTACGGTTACGCAGTAGGGGGTGCCGATTTCGTCTTGTCGGCGGTAGCGGCGGCCGATGCTTTGGGCGTCGTCGAACTGGACGGCGAAATGGGGGCGGAGTATGTCGTGAACCCGGCGGGCGGCGGGAATTAGGCGCTGGTTGCGGCTCAGGGGCAACACCGCGACGGTCACCGGGGCCAGTCGGCGGTGGATGCGGGATACCACGCGCACGGTGTTGCCGTCCGGCTCTTCGTCGTAGGCGTCCAGCCAGAAGGCTAGGGTGGCGCGGTCAACGCCGCCGGACGGCTCGATGACGTAGGGGTAATAGCGTTCCGCGGGGGTTACGCTGTCGTCGAAATAGCTGAGGTCTTCGCCGCTGAACTCGGCGTGCTGCTTCAGGTCGAAGTCGGTGCGGTTGGCTATGCCTTCCAGCTCGGCCCAGCCCCAAGGGAAGCGGTATTCGATGTCGTAGCAGTCTTTGGCGTAGTGGGCCAGCTCGTCGGGGCCGTGTTGGCGCAGGCGCAGGTTTTCGGGGCGGATGCCCAGCCCGACGTACCATTGGAAGCGGTCGTTGAGCCAGCGGTCGAGCCATTCGGCATCCTCGCCGGGTTTGACAAAGAACTCGACTTCCATCTGCTCGAACTCGCGGGTGCGGAAGGTGAAATTGCCGGGGGTGATTTCGTTGCGGAAGGATTTGCCGATCTGCCCGATGCCGAAGGGCAGCTTCTTGCGGGTGGAGTTCACCACGTTGACGAAGTTGACGAAAATGCCTTGGGCGGTTTCGGGGCGCAGCCAGACTTCGTGGGCGGTGTCCTCAACCGGCCCCATAAAGGTGCGGAACATCAGGTTGAAGCGGCGCGGTTCGGTGAGTTGGCCGCCGCAGTCGGGGCAGCGCAGGGCGCGGGCGGCGGCGGCGGCGTCGGGGGCCGCCGGGTCAACGCCTTGGGCTTCCAGCAGGTGGTCTTGCCGGAAACGCTGGTTGCACTCGCGGCATTCCACCAGAGGGTCGCTGAAATTCGCCACGTGGCCGCTGGCTTCCCAGGCCCGGGGGTGCATGAGGATGGCCGCGTCCAGCCCCACCATATCGTCGCGCTCCGAAATCACCGACCGCCACCACGCTTCCTTGACGTTGCGCTTCAGCTCCACGCCTAGGGGGCCGTAGTCCCAGGTGGAGCCGAGGCCGCCGTAGATTTCGCTGCTCTGGAACACGAAACCGCGGCGTTTGGACAGGGAAAGAATTTTGTCCATATCGGCGTAGGGCAAAAAGCGGGGCAAGGGGCGCCTCCTGAGCGTGGGGATAAAGGACTGCCATTCAGGTTAGCAAGACGGCGGGAATCGCGCAATCGGTTTGACGCCGGTTAATGGGATGGGTGCGCTCTATTATGTATAATAATCCGGGTACTGGAGGGGTCAAAATGGCGAAACACCGCGCATTCATGCCCTTGCTCATTGCGGCGGCCCTGCTGGTGGCGGCGGCGGCATTCTACGGCGTCGCCAGTTCGCAGACGGCCAACGGGCGGTATGACACCGACGGCGACGGGCTGATTGAGGTTTCCAATCTGGAGCAGTTGTACGCCATCCGCTACGACCTGGACGGGGACGGCAGGGCTGACGAAGCCGCCGCCGCTTACGCCGCCGCCTTTCCGGGAACGGTCTGCGGCAGCGGATGCGGCGGCTACGAACTGGCCCGCCCGCTGGACTTCGACCGCGCCGACAGCTACGCATCGGGCGCGGTGAACGCCAAGTGGACGGCGGGCAGCGGGTGGCTGCCCATTGGCGTCCGCGATTATCCTAGGTTCCGCGCTATTTTCGACGGCAACGGGCATACCATCTCCAACCTGTACATCAACCGCACCGGCGAGTTTGACGACCCCGGCGCAGTCGGACTTTTCGGTTATACCGACTACGGGAGCACTATCCGCGATATAGGGATGGTCGACGTCGATGTGACGGGCGACAGCTTTGTGGGCGGGTTGGCAGGGGACAATCACAGCAACATCAGCGGCAGCTACGCCACCGGCAACGTGTCGGGAGACATCGGGACCGTGACAGGCGGGCTGGTCGGGGTAAATCGCGACGGCAACATCAGCGCCAGCTACGCCACCGGCAACGTGTCGGGACGGGGCCAAGCAGGCGGGCTGGTCGGGTGGAATATCGGCAACATCAGCGCCAGCTACGCCAGCAGCAACGTGCCGGGACAATTCGAAGCAGGCGGGCTGGTCGGGTGGAATAGTGGCGCAATCACCGCCAGCTACGCCACCGGCAACGTGTCAGGCGTTACCGGAGCAGGCGGGCTGGTAGGGAAAAATAGCGGCGCAATCAGCGCCAGCTACGCCACCGGCAACGTGTCGGGAGACCTCGAAAGAGACCAGGGCGTGTCGAACATCGGAGCAGGCGGCGGACTGGTAGGGTTTAATGACGGCGTAATCATCGCCAGCTACGCCACCGGCAACGTGTCGGGCCGCGATAACTTGTACGACGATAACTACGCGGGCGGGCTGGTAGGGCGAAATAGCGGCGCAATCAGCGCCAGCTACGCCACCGGCAACGTGTCGGACGGCAATAACTTGCACGGCGATAACTACACGGGCGGGCTGGCAGGGTCTAATGGCGGCACAATCAGAGCCAGCTATTGGGACACCCAAACATCCGGCCTGACCGTCGGGGTCGGGGAGGGCAACTCCAGCGGGGTTGAAGGCAAGACCACTGCCGAGTTACGGGCGCCGACTGGCTACACCGGCATATACGCCGAATGGAGCATTGACCTGGACAACGCCGACGGGGATTTTGACCTGGCGACCGGGGGCGAAGATCTTTGGGACTTTGGCCGGTCGAACCAGTATCCGGTGCTGAGGGCTGATTTGGATGGCGATGGCGGCGCGTCTTGGTGGGAGTTCGGGCGGCAAATCGGAAACCGCCCGACGCCTACACCCACGCCCCGGCCTACCAGCACACCCACGCCTACGCCTACGCCAACTCTCACGCCTACGCCCCGGCCTACTAACACGCCGACGCCCACGCCCACGCCCACAGCGACGCCGATGCCAACACCGACGCCTACACCCCGGCCTACTAACACGCCAACGCCCACCCCTACGCCAACGGCGACGCCGATGCCAACTCTCACGCCAACACCCCGGCCTACCAACACGCCAACGCCTACACCTACGCCAACAGTGACGCCTACACCTACTCCCCGGCCTACTAACACGCCGACGCCTACGCCAACAGCAACACCGACGCCTACGCCCCGGCCTACTAACACGCCAATGCCGACGGCTACACTGACGCCGACGCCGGTTCCGACGGTGACACCGACACGGGCGCCCGCGCCGGAGTCCTCACCGGCGGCGATGCCGACGCCCACCCCGGCGGCGGTGGCGGCTGTGCCTGCGACGGGCGAACCGCCGAACACGCCTGCGGGGGAGTCCGGCGGCGGGTGCGGTGCGCCGGAGGGCGGCGTTCCGGCGGGGGCGGCAGCGGGCAGTCTGTTGCTGTTGCTGGCCCCGCTGGCGATGATTGGCGGGCTCAGGTGGCGGGGGCGGCGCAAGGGGTGATGGCGTTACTAATTCGGGTATGCTAATCCGGTTTCCAAAGGCATTGGGCGGCCCGGAACAGTGGCCGGAGGGGTCAAAATGGCGAAACACCGCGCATTCATACCCTTGCTCATTGTGGCGGGCCTGCTGATGGCGGCGGCGGTATTCTACGGCGTCGCCAGCTCGCAGACGGCCAACGGGCGGTATGACACCGACGGCGACGGGCTGATTGAGGTTTCCAATCTGGAGCAGTTGGACGCCATCCGCTACGACCTGAACGGTGACGGCAGGCCCGACGAAGGCTCCGGCGCCGCCGCTTACGCCGCCGCCTTTCCGGGAACGGTCTGCGGCAGAGGCTGCGACGGCTACGAACTGGCCCGCCCGCTGGACTTCGACCGCGCCGACAGCTACGCCTCGGGCTCGGTAAACGCCAAGTGGACGGCGGGCAGCGGGTGGCTGCCCATTGGCGTCCGTGATCCTTTTTTCAACGCTATTTTCGACGGCAACGGGCATACCATCTCCAACCTGTATATCAACCGCACCACCGAGTTTGACGACCCCGGCGCAGTCGGTCTTTTCAGTTATACCAGCTACCTGAGCACTATCCGCGATATAGGTATGGTCGACGTCGATGTGACGGGCAGAGAGAATGTGACGGGCAGAGAGAAGGTGGGCGGATTGGTAGGATATAATGTTGTCGGCACTATCAGCGGCAGCTACGTCACCGGCAACGTGTCGGGAGGTTTCGTCATCGGCAACGTGTCGGGAGGTGAAACGGGCGGGCTGGTAGGGCACAATGTCGGCGCAATCACCGCCAGCTACGCCACCGGCAACGTGAACTCGTCGGGATGGGCAGGCGATGCAGGCGGACTGGTAGGGGATAATGACGGCGCAATCACCGCCAGCTACGCCACCAGCAACGTGTTGTCGGGTAGCAGAGCAGGCGGGCTGGTAGGCTTGAATAACGGCACTATCAGCGCCAGCTACGCCACCGGCAACGTGTCGGGCGAGGGCTCCGTGGGCGGGCTGTCAGGGTCTAACGGCGGCGCAATCACCGCCAGCTACGCCACCGGCAACGTGTCGGGTAGTCGTGCAGGCGGGCTAGTAGGATATAAGTTCGACGGCACAATCAGAGCCAGCTATTGGGACACCCAAACATCCGGCCTGAGCATCGGGGTCGGGGATGGCGACTCCGACGGGGTTGAAGGCAAGACCACTGCCGAGTTACGGGCGCCGACTGGCTACACCGGCATATACGCCGAATGGGACATTGACTTGGACAACGCCGACTTGGATTTTGACCCGGCGACCGGGGGCGAAGATCTTTGGGACTTTGGCCGGTCGAACCAGTATCCGGTGCTGAGGGCCGATTTGGATGGCGATGGCGGCGCGTCTTGGTGGGAGTTCGGGCGGCAAATCGGAAACCGTCCGACGCCTACACCTACGCCTACGCCCCGGCCTACCAGCACGCCCACGCCTACGCCTACGCCAACTCTCACGCCTACGCCCCGGCCTACTAACACGCCTACGCCCACCCCTACGCCAACAGCGACGCCGATGCCAACACCGACGCCTACGCCCCGGCCTACTAACACGCCTACGCCCACCCCTACGCCCACTCCTACGCCAACAGCGACGCCGATGCCAACTCCTACGCCAACGCCCCGGCCTACTAACACGCCTACGCCTACCCCTACGCCAACAGCGACGCCGATGCCAACACCGACGCCTACACCACGGCCTACTAATACGCCAATGCCGACGGCTACACTGACGCCTACGGCAACGCCGACGCCGGTTCCGACGGCGACGCCGACACGGGCGCCTGTGCCGGAGTCCTCACCGGCGGCGATGCCGACGCCTACCCCGGCGGCAGTGGCGGCTGTGCCTGCGACGGGCGGGCCGCCGAACACGCCTGCGGGCGGGCAGGTGGCGGCCGCAACCCCGGAGGCCGCGCCTGCGGGGGAGTCGGGCGGCGGGTGTGGTGCGCCGGAGGGCGGCGTTCCGGCGGGGGCGGGTGCGGGCAGTCTGTTTTTGTTGCTGGCCCCGCTGGCGATGATTGGGGGGCTTAGGTGGCGGGGGCGGCGCAAGGGGTGATGGCTGGCATTGCCGCTTGGCTGATGGCGCGGCGGGAATGGCGCGAATATGAGAACGCCGCCCTTGGGAGGGCAGCGTTCTCAATAATAGGCGGCGGTTGCGAATAGGCGGCGGTTGGGGTTGGTTAGCCTACGGCTTGGCTGCCTACGGTTTCCATTATCAGCCTGGTTACGACGTAGGGGTCGCAGTTGGCGTTGGGGCGGCGGTCTTCGATGTAGCCCTTTTGGTCGCGGGCTACCTGCCAGGGGATGCGGACTGAGGCGCCGCGGTCGGAAACGCCGTAGCGGAACTCGCGGTAGGAGCAGGTTTCGTGCAGGCCGGTGAGCCGCTCCTCGATGCGGTGTCCGTAGTTGGCGATGTGCAGGTCGTGGCGGGTCTTTAGGGCTTCGGCGGCGGCGATGCAAGCGTCGTAATTTTCCCGCATCCGGTTGGTGGATACGTTGGTGTGGGCCCCGGCGCCGTTCCAGTCGCCCTTAACCGGCTTGGGGTCGAGGGTGGCGCTGATGCCTTTGCTGCCGTCGGTTTTCTCCACGTCTTCGCCGATGCGGTAGAGGAGCCAGCGGGCCAGCCACAGGTGGTCCGCGACGGCGGGGGCGCCGATGGGGCCAATCTGAAACTCCCATTGGGCGGGCATTACTTCGCCGTTAATGCCGGCGATGGCCAGTCCGGCTTCCATACAGGCATCCATGTGCCTTTCGACTACCGGGCGGCCGTAGACTTCGTCGGAGCCGACGCCGCAGTAGTAGCCGCCTTGCGGGGCGGGAAAGCCGTTGTCGGGCCAGCCCAAGGGCTTGATACCGTCGAAAAAGGTGTATTCCTGTTCGATGCCGAACCAGAAATCCAGAGAGGCGTACTTTTCGGCGGCGGCGGCGCAGCCGGCCCGGGTGTTGGAGGGGTGGGGGGTCATATCGGGGAGGAGAACATCGCACATCACCAGCTTGTTGTTGCCGCCCCTTACCGGGTCGGGGACGACCAGCACCGGGTTAAGCACGCAGTCGGAGTTTTCGCCGGGGGCTTGGCTGGTGCTGGAGCCGTCAAAACCCCAAAGGTCAGGGTATTCGCCATCAGGGACGATCCGCCCCTTGGAACGCATTTTTGCCGTGGGCTTCTGCCCGTCAATCCAGATGTATTCAGCTTTGTAGCTCATCGCGTCGGGCTCCGCATTCGGATATTTCGGATATTTACGAATTGGGTTTTTACCTGAGCGCCATTTCCGCCGCGCCGGGTCGGGTTCCGGCCAATTTTCCTAGCGCCCGGCAGTAAAACACCTATGATTATAGCACGGCAAAATGGCGGTTCTCAAATGGGGTGTTAGACGGTTTGCGCCGCGCCGTCTGTCAGCCAAAATTAGGGATAGCGATATGAGGGCGGGGGCGGCGAATCCGACCACCAGGCTACGTTCACGCTGGCGCCGGGGGGCGGGGTGAACCGGAATTCGTCGTCGGCTACCGGGCCGTCGAACTCAATGGCGGTCACTTCGTGGCCGATGGCCTCCCGGCCGTCCATAGAATCCGGGATTCCGGCCAAACGCAGCAGGGTGCCTCGCTCGGCGTCCACCAGCAGCTCGCATTGGTTCACGTTCTCCCACCAGTAGCGCTGGATGCCGTTTAAGTTGGTTTCGCCCCTAACCCGGATGGCTTCCCGGCCGGCGAAGGCGGTTCGCTCCAGCGGCTCCAGCCACCAGGCACTGAGCAGGCACGACGGGTTAAGGGAACGCTGCTGAATAATGGCATACTCGGCGTCTAGGGTTTGGTATACATCATCGCCGGGCGTCAGCGGATGGGGGCTGAACCGGGCGTTGAATTCAGGGGGGAGCGACGGCATAGGGGCGCCGGTTGTGGCCGTCTGCCGGGGCGGGTAGTAGCTCCACCAGATGTCGCCGTCGTATACATCTAGGCCGAGTTGTTGCCCGTCCGGGGCGATGGATTCTTTCAGGAACCGGGGCGGATTGGCCGCAACCAGCCGATGCCGGGCGTCGCCGCCGTTCCACCATTCCCGCACTTCGGCCCGCACTGTGGCAAAGTTGTGCTGCGCGGTGTAGAGCAGACCGACCACTTCGCCGATGGTTTCCCAGCGGGCATTAAGGGGCGGCAAAGGTTCGCCGAAGCTGATGCTGCGGAACTCTTTGTTGGCGATGGGCCGCCCCTGAAACAGGGCGGTGGCACTGAGCAGGATGCCTCGCTCGGCGTCCACTACCAGATGAAACTCGTCCGGCTCCGCCCAAAGGCGTTGGTCGGAGGATTCATGCCATTGCCGCCGCCGCACGGCCCTGACCTCTATGCCGCGGCGCCCGGCGACTATACGGGTTCCGGTTAGGGAGAATGTCGCATCGGAGAGCAGGGAGGCCGGTTGCAACATTTCTTCAACTAGCAATGTTCCCGAACCCGGAACGAGTACGCCGTCGCTGTTCGCGCTGACCTGCAACCGGGAGCAAACCAGTTCTCTGGAATCGCGCTTGACGCAGTGATACTGCGCGGCGCCGGTTATCAGACCTGACGGCTTTCCGCCGGGTCTGCGTTCCCCAATAGGCGCAATCAAAGAACCCCGTGAACGCTCGCGCTCGCGCCATGCCTGCTGCGCCTCATCCAGCAGGCCCGGGTCGCTCCATTCTCTCAGTTCGACGGATACGCTGGTGAACCGCTCAGGCGCGGTATACATTAGTCCCAGTGCCTTAGCCAGCTCGCGGCGAGTTGCGCCGGTTTCCTGCGCGTCCGCCATAGCAACCTTCCTCTGTCGGATTCCGGCAGTTACCGGGGCGGGGCGGTTGCCGAAAGCCATTCGTATATCAGTTTGACATTATTTAGCACATTGAGGCACACTTTAAGTCTACCCTAATGGTTCAGGAAAGGGGGGCAGTGATGCGTAAAGTCACTTGTTACGCTTGGGGGCGGCCCGGCGACTGGGAGGGGATTTGCGTTGATTTTGACCTCCCGGCGCAAGGGGCGAGTCTTGAGGAAATCCGCAGCGAGCTTAATGACGCCATTGAGACCTATCTGGAATACGTATCCGAGTTGCCGGAAAGCGAGCAGGCCAGGTTCTTGAATCGCAAGGTTCCGCTGTGGTTGCGGCTGCGGCTGGCATTCTTGCACCGGGTTTTTGCTTTGTTGAATTCGTTGAAACTTCGGACGGAAGGCGAAGGGGTTGCCCGTGCCGGGCTAATCCGGTTCGCCCCGTGAATTTCAGGCAAGTCCGCGCCATCCTTAACGGTAAAAGCCGCTTGACATTGTTCCCGGCCTTTGCTAAATTAGGCGTCCCACCGAATCGTGTGCGGAGAATTATCTATGCCAACAGTCAATCAACTGGTTCGCAAGGGGCGGGAGCCGGTTCGCAAGCGGACTAAGGCGCCGGCCATGCACTGGGTTCAGAACTCGTTGCGCAACCGGGTGAAGTGGGGGCCGGGCTGCCCGCAGCGGCGCGGCGTCTGCATCCAGGTGCGCACTATGACCCCCAAGAAGCCCAACTCGGCGCTGCGTAAAATCGCTCGCGTCCGGCTGACCAACGGGGTCGAGGTCACCGCCTACATCGGCGGCGAAGGACACAACCTGCAAGAGCACTCCGTGGTGCTGGTGCGCGGCGGACGGGTCAAGGATCTGCCCGGCGTCCGCTACCACGTCGTCCGCAGCGCGTTGGACTGCGAGGGCGTCAACGACCGGCGGCAGGGCCGCAGCAAGTACGGAGCCAGCCGCCCCCGCCGCTAGTCGTCGGGGCGGTACACTCAAACCCTTAGCAAGGTGTAAAAGCAAATGTCCAGAAGGAGACGCGCCGAGCGCCGCATCACCGCGCCCGACCCGCGCTTCAGCAACGTAGAGCTGGCCCGGTTTATCAACCGGCTGATGTTGTGTGGCAAGAAGTCCACCGCCCAGCGGCTGGCCTACAACGCATTCACGATAATTCAGGGCGAATCGAACCGCGAGCCGCTGGAGGTCTTTCAGCAGGCCCTGCGCAACGCCACCCCAGCGGTGGAAGTGCGGCCCAAGCGCGTGGGCGGCGCCACTATCCAGGTGCCTACCGAGTTGCGCGTCGAGCGCAGCGAGGCCCTGGCTATGCGCTGGCTAATCCGGGGGGCCCGGTCGCGCAAGGGTGTGCCTATGCGCCGGGGGCTGGCCTCGGAGCTGATGGACGCTTCAAGGGGCGAAGGTTCGGCTGTCCGCCGAAGGGAGGAATTGCACCGGATGGCCGAGGCCAACCGTGCCTTTGTTCATTACCGCCGGTAATTCCGGCGCTCCGGCAATGCCGGAATAATGACGACAGGTTGCTCTCCCCCTGTGCCTAGCGAGATGACAAACGCATTCCCCATAGAAAAAATCCGCAACATCGGTTTCATCGCGCACATTGACGCCGGTAAAACCACCGTAACCGAGCAGGTGCTTTACGCCACCGGCCGCATTCATCGGGCGGGCGGCGTGGACGACGGCACCACCGCTATGGACTGGATGCCCCAGGAACGGGAGCGGGGCATTACCATCACCGCCGCGGCCACCAGTGCCCACTGGCAGGACTGCCGCATCAACATCATAGACACCCCCGGCCACGTGGACTTCACCGCCGAAGTGGAGCGCTCCCTGCGGGTGCTGGACGGCGGGGTAGTGGTGCTGGACGCCGTGGCCGGAGTGCAGTCGCAGTCGGAAACAGTCTGGCGGCAGGCCGACACCTATTCGGTTCCCCGTATCTGCTTCGTCAACAAGATGGACCGGGTGGGCGCCAGCTATGAGCGCACCCTGGAGTCGATCCGCCGCCGTCTGAACGGCAACCCGGTCGCGATCCAGTTGCCTATGGGCGAGGAATCCGACTTCTGCGGCACTATTGACCTCATCGGGGGCCGCGCCACTGTCTACCCGGTGGGCCGCGGCGCCCGCAGCAGCGCCGAAGATTACGAAGACGTCCCTGTTCCTTCCGAGTTCGAGGAAGACTATCTGCGCTACCGTCAGGAAATGGTTGAGAAGATAGTCGAAACGGATGAGCAGTTGCTCATCCGTTATCTTGAGGGCGAGGAGCTGTCCCCCGGAGACCTGCGCGACGCCCTGCGCCGGGCTACCGTGTCCCGCACTCTGGTGCCGGTGCTGTGCGGCAGCGCCATCTCCGGCAAGGGGATTCATCCTCTCTTGAACTCCGTGCTGTATTACCTGCCCTCGCCGTCGGACGTGCCGCCGGTGGAGGGCGTCAACCCCCGCACCGAAGAAACGGAGCTGCGCCACCCCGACGAGGAAGGGCCGCTGGCGGCTCTGGCCTTCAAGGTGGCGACCGACCCTTACGTGGGGCGGCTGGTGTTCCTGCGGGTCTACTCCGGGCGGGTGAAAGCCGGGGCGTCGGTGCAGAACGTTTCCCGCAAGGGGCGCGAGCGTATGGGCCGCCTGTTGCTGATGCACGCCAACCACCGCGAGGAGCTGGAAGACGTGACCGCCGGCAACATCTGCGCCGCCGTCGGCCTGAAGAACACCTTTACCGGCGACACGATTTGCGCCGACGTGAACCAAGTTATACTGGAGCCGCCCAAGTTCCCTAGCCCGGTGGTGTCAGTAGCCATCGAACCGATGACCCGCGCCGACCAGGACAGGTTGAGCGACGCCCTGCGCAAGCTGTCCGACGAAGACCCCACCTTTGTGGTGCGTTTCAACGAGGAAACAGGCCAGACGGTTATGTCGGGTATGGGCGAGCTGCATCTGGAAGTGCTGGTAGACCGGATGCGCCGCGAGTTCAGCGTCGAGGCCCAAGTGGGACGCCCGCGGGTGTCCTACCGGGAAACGCTGTCCCGCCCCTACCGCTCCGACGCCCGGTTCGTGCGGCAGACGGGCGGCCACGGCCAATATGGACACGTGGTGCTGATGCTGGAGCCGCTGGAGCGGGGAGAGGGCATCCAGTTCGTGAACGCCATCGCCGGGGGCGTGATTCCCCGCGAGTACATCCCCGCCGTGGAGCGCGGCGTGCGGGAAGCACTGGACAACGGGCCGCTGGGCGGTTATCCTCTGGTAGACTTGAAAGTGTCTCTGGTGGACGGTAGCTTTCATAACGTTGACTCCTCGGAGATAGCTTTCCGAAGCGCCGGAATGATGGCGATTCGGGAAGGGGCCGCCAAGGCCGGCGCGGTGCTGCTGGAGCCCATCGCGGAACTGGAAGTGGTGACGCCCGGCGAGTTTCTGAGCGACGTGATTGGCGATTTGGGAACGCGCCGCGCCCAAATCCGCACCATCGAGGGGCAGGAAGGCATTCAGACGGTGCGCGCGCTGGCGCCGCTGGGGGAGACGTTCTCCTACACCACGGCCCTGCGCTCCATCACCCAGGGGCGGGCTTCCTATACTATGGAGTTCCGCTATTACGAGCCGGTTCCCGAGGGGTTGCTCCGAACCCTGCTTTAGCGGAAACGCTGAAGTCTCTGGGACAGATTCGGCGCAGTTTTTCGGGCTTAATTTTGACGCAGTTGCAGGTCGGGCCAGCAGGGCCCGGCGGGCTGAAGAAGGCGTATGCAAGCAAGGCAGAAAGTCAGGATTATCCTAAAAGCGTTCGACCACAAGATGCTGGACACTTCCACCGGGCAGATTGTGGAGACCGCGGAGCGAACCGGGGCCAGAGTCGCCGGGCCGGTGCCTCTGCCCACTCACATACGCCGTTTCTGCGTCATTCGCGGGCCGCACGTGGACAAGGACTCGCGGGAGCATTTCGAGATTCGCACCCACAAGCGGCTGATTGACATTCTGGAGCCTACGTCCAAGACCATAGACTCGTTGACCCGGCTGAACCTTCCCGCCGGGGTTGACATATCCATTAAACTGTAGGTTCCCGCTCGGATTCTTGGCCCTACCCTAGCAACGGAACTCCGGCAGGCTTCGCCCGGTTGCGGCCGGGCGTCCGCCGGTGAACTTTCAAGGTCGGTTGACTATGCTTCGGGGATTTCTTGGCAAAAAAATAGGTATGACTCAGATTTTCCGGGAAAACGGCAGTGTTGTCCCGGTGACGCTGATTGAGGCGGGCCCCTGCGTCGTAACCCAGGTTAAAACCAAGGAAAGCGACGGCTACGCGGCCATTCAGTTGGGCTTTGGCAGCGTCAAGCGCCCCAACAAGCCGATGCAGGGCCATTTCCGGCCCAGCCGGGCCAGCCGCTACCTGCGGGAAGTGAAAGCTGATAACCCGTCGGAATTTTCCGTAGGCCAGAGTGTGGGCGTAGACATTTTCGCCGAGGGCGAAAAAATAGACGTCATCGGGCGCTCCAAGGGCCGGGGATTCGCCGGGACAATGAAGCGGCACGGCTTCGGCGGCGGCCCTCGCACTCACGGGCAGTCCGACCGCGCCCGCGCCCCCGGCTCCATCGGCGGCGGCACCACCCCCGGCAAGGTGTTCAAGGGAATGAAAATGGCCGGGCATATGGGCGACCGCCGTATCACCGTCAAGGGGCTGGAAATCGTTGGCGTGGACACCGACCGCAACATCCTTATCGTCAAGGGGGGCATCCCCGGCGCGCCCAACAGTCTGGTGCAAATCCGGCGGGCCGCCTAGCCCACTCTTGCCGGGACAGTTGAAAGCCACAGGCAGCAGCATTATGCAAGTCGCAGTAAGAAATCAGTCCGGCGATACCGTTGAGAGCATCGAACTCGACGATCTCGTCTTTAACGTGCCGATGAACCGCACTTTGGTGCATCAGGCAATGGTCATATACCAGTCCAACCGGCGGCAAGGCACCCACGACACCAAGACCCGCGCCGAGGTGTCGGGCGGGGGCCGCAAGCCGTGGATACAGAAACATACCGGCCGCGCCCGTCAGGGCAGCACCCGCTCGCCCCACTGGCGGCATGGCGGCGTGGCCTTTGGCCCCCACCCGCGCAGCCACCGCCTGGCCCTGCCCCGCCGGATGCGCCGCTTGGCCCTGCGCTGTGTGCTGTCGGACAAGGCCCGCAACGGGCGAATCGTCTGCCTGGATTCAATGGACGGCATAGACGGCAAGACGCGCTCAATGGCCGGTTTGCTGGAGCGGCTGAACGTTTCCGGTTCGGCGCTGGTTGTCACGCTGGGTGCCGACCAGGACGTGGTGCGGGCCGCTGGCAACCTGCAAAAAATCTACACCCTTCCGGTAAATCAGTTGAATGCGGAGAACCTGCTCTCCCGGGATACGCTGATTATGACTGTGGATGCCGCCCGGTGGGCCGAAGATACCCTGGCCTCGGAGCCTCACGGGCGCCGCGGACGCAAGTTCGCCCGTTCCGTTGCCGGGGCCGACGCGGAGCCGGAAGAGGAACCCGTGTCCGAGGCGCAGGACGGCGCGGATGAGGACGGCGAGTAGCATGGACATTCACCGCGTTCTGGTTAAGCCAACCATCACGGAAAAAAGCACTATCTTGCAGGAATCGGGAAAGTATACTTTTGAAATCGCTCCTAGGGCCAACAAGGTGCAGGTCAAGGAGGCGGTGGAGAAAAACTTTGGCGTTGACGTTCTGGACGTCAACATCTCCAAGCTGCGGGGCAAGCGCAAGCGCTACGGCCCCCGCTCGGTGAAACAGCCCGACACCAAAAAAGCAGTGGTCACCCTGAAGCCGGGCGACCGCATCAACCTTATAGAAGGATTGTAGGGGAAGCCCTATGCCCCTGAAAAACTTTAGGCCAATAACGCCGGGAACCCGGAATGCGGTGCGGGCATCTTTTGAGGAGCTGACCGCCAGCAAGCCGGAAAAGTCCCTGATTTCCCGCAAGAAGAACCATGCCGGGCGCAACAACCGGGGGCGGGTGACTGCTCAGGGGCGCGGTGGCGGCTCGCGGCGGATGTACCGCGAGGTTGACTTCAAGCGAAAGAAGGACGGCGTTCCGGCGTGGGTTCAGTCCATTGAGTACGACCCCAACCGCACTACCCGCATCGCCCTGATTTTCTACGCCGACGGCGAGAAGAGCTATATCCTGGCCCCCCACGGATTGTCCGTGGGCGCCCGAGTGCAGTCCGGCCCTGATGCCGAGGTGAGTCTGGGCAACTCGCTGCCGCTGACCAACATCCCGACCGGCACGGTGGTGCATAACTTGGAGCTTACCCCCGGCCGCGGCGGCCAACTGGTGCGCGGGGCCGGAACGGGGGCGCAGGTGCTGTCCCGGGAGGGGGAGTATGTGCTGATTCGTCTCCCGTCGGGGCAGATGCGCCGTATCCTGTTGCGCTGTAGGGCCAGCATCGGCCAGCTTTCCAACCCCGACCACAAGAACGAGAGTCTGGGCAAGGCCGGGGCGTCGCGGCACATGGGCCGTCGGCCCCACGTGCGGGGCGTCGCCAAAAACCCGGTAGACCACCCCCACGGCGGCGGCGAGGGCCGCTCGCCCATCGGTATGCCCGGCCCCAAGTCGCCGACGGGCAAACCCACCCTCGGTCACAAGACGCGCCGCCGCAAGAAGGCGTCCACCAAGTTTATTGTGCGCCGGGGCAGGAGACGCTAAAATGTCCCGTTCTATCAAGAAGGGGCCTTACATACATCCCAAACTGATAAAGAAAGTGGAGCAGGTGCAACGCTCCGGGGCCAACACGGTCATCCGCACTTGGTCGCGGGCCTCGATGATTATGCCCGAAATGGTTGGGCTTACCATCGGAGTTCACGACGGGCGCAGGCACGTGCCGGTGTTCGTCACCGAGAATATGGTGGGGCATCGCTTGGGCGAGTTTTCGCCGACGCGAACCTACCGGGGCCACGTGGCCCGCTCTGAACGCTCCAGCAGGGTGAGGTAACAGCTTGCCGCCAGTTCGCGCAGTAGCAAAACAGCTCGGAGCGTCGCAAAAGAGGCTCAAGCCCATACTGGACTTAGTGCGCGGCCAGCGCGTTGACGACGCGCTGAAAACGCTCCGCCTTCTGCCGTCGCCTTGGGCCAAGCCGGTGTACAAGGTGGTGCATTCGGCGGCGGCCAACGCCGAAAACAATCTGCTGATGGATCGCGACAATCTTCGCATCATACAGATAACCGCCGACAACGCGCCTTCGCTGAAGCGGTTCCGCCCTAGGGCCAGGGGCCGCATCGGGCGCATCACCAAGCGCAGCAGCCACGTCACCGTGGTGGTGGACGAAGACGGAGAATAGGAGACTGAGGAATGGGGCATAAAACCCATCCATACGGCTTCCGGCTGGGCATAATCAAGGACTGGAAAGCCCACTGGTACGCGCCCAACGGCTCTGCTTACCGCAGTCTGGTCAAGGAAGACCTGAGCCTGCGGAACAGCATCCGCAACGAATACCGGAACTTTTCCGACGCCGGCATCGCCCGGGTCGAAATAGACCGGGGGGCGCAGGACAGCGTAATCAATATCCACTCGGCCCGCCCCGGAATCCTCATCGGGCGGGACGGCGAGCGGGTGAAGAACCTGCGGGCCAAGTTGGAGGCCATCACCCGCAGGCGGGTGCAGTTGAACATTCTGGAAATCGAACAGCCGGAGCTGAACGCTTATCTGGTGGCCCGCAACGTGTCCGACCAGCTTGAGCGCCGCGTGGCCTACCGCCGCGCCATGCGCCAGGCAGCCCAGCGAGCCATGCAGGCCGGCGCCGAAGGCATCAAAATTATTGTCAAGGGCCGGATCTCCGGCTCCGAAATCGCCCGCACCGAAAAGCTGATGTTGGGCCAGGTTCCGCTCCATACGCTGCGGGCTGACATTGACTACGCCCTCTCCGAAGCCCATACCATTATGGGCCGGGTGGGAGTCAAGGTATGGGTCTACACCGGCGAGGTGATGCCTTCCCGCGCCGAGGAAGCGGCGGAACTGGAAAACATCGAGGTCACTGTCCAGGCCGGCGAGCCGGACGAAGAACTGGAGCAACTGCTGGCCCAGGGCATAGATTAGCCGGGCCTGTTGCGGCGGTATCGCCACAGGCAACGGGAGAAAGCCAATGCTGCAACCCAAACGCACCAAATACCGGAAGCAGTTTCGCGGGCGGATGCGCGGCGCTGCCGTCACCGGCAGCAACGTGAACGCCGGTGAAGTGGGCCTGAAGGCTATGGAGCCTTGCTGGATTACGGCCCGTCAGATTGAATCGGCCCGTATCGCCGTGACCCGCCACCTGAAGCGCGGCGGTCAAGTCTGGGTGCGGGTATTTCCCGACAAGTCGGTAAGCAAAAAGCCGGCCGAAACCCGGATGGGCGGCGGCAAGGCGGGGGTGGACTACTGGGTCGCCGTGGTCAAGCCGGGCCGCATCCTGTTTGAGGTGGCCGGCGTGCCACAGAACGAGGCCGTTGAAGCCCTGCGTCTTGCTTCGCAGAAACTGCCCATCGCTACCAAAACCGTTTTCCGCGACCGGCTGGCGACTGCCGCCAGCAATGCCGTCGCCTAGCTGATTATGCGAATACACGAAGTTCGAGAATTGAGTGACGAGCAGCTTGAAGAGGAGTTGGAAAAGGCGGGCCGCGAGTTGATGAACCTCCGGTTCCGGGCCGCGACCAACCAGCTTCCCAACTCCAACGAGCCTGCCGCCGTCCGCAAAACCATCGCCCGCCTGCGCACCGTCATCCGCGAGCGACAGATGTTGGAGGGCCGCTAGTGGTTACGACCAGAGCAAGGCGCAAAGTCCGCACCGGAGCCGTGGTGCGCGTCAAGCAGGACAAAACGGCCGTGGTGGAAATGGTCTGGAAGCAGCGCCATCGCCTCTACCGCAAGCAAATGCGGCGGGTAGCCCGTTTCTATGTCCATGACCCGGAGAACCAGTGTCGCTTGGGCGACTTGGTTCGCATCGAGGAAACCCGGCCCATATCCAAAACCAAGCATTGGCGTCTGCTGGAAATCCTGGAGCGCCGCCAAGTGGCAGAGGTTCGCCCCATTGATCTGGAAGGCGACGCCGCAACCGTTACCGAACCCGAAGCCGAAGCCGATTACGGCCCGGTGGAAATGGACGAAGACATAGACCAGGACATCCTCGACCTCCTTACTGCGGCCAGCAGCAACTCCGAGGACGGGGACGACTAAAGCAGCCGGATAATCCCGGACAATCAAGGAATGCGGGAATGATTCAGACCTATACTAGGCTGACGGTGGCGGACAACAGCGGCGCCAAGGTTATCCGCCTGATAAATATACCGGGCAGCGGACGGCGCAAGTATGCCAGCGTTGGCGATGTTGTTGTCTGCAACGTCCGCGAGGCCGCGCCCAACTCGCCGGTTCGCAAGGGCGATGTGGTTCGCGCCGTGGTCATCCGGCAGGCCCAGGGCCACCGGCGCCCGGACGGAACGTATATCAAGTTCGACGACAACGCGGCGGTGCTGATTTCAGAGAACCTGAATCCGCGCGGCACTCGCATTTTCGGGCCGGTGGCCCGGGAACTGCGGGAGCGGGGCTTTATGCGCATCGTCTCCCTGGCCCCGGAGGTGGTGTAATGCGTATTCGCACCGGCGACACCGTGCTGGTCATCGCCGGCCGGGACAAAGGCAAGACCGGGCGCGTGGAGCGCCAGTATCCCCAGGATGACCGGGTGGTGGTTGAAGGCGTCAATGTGGTGACCAAGCATTTCAAGGGACGCCCCGGCGTCCGGCAGTCGGGCCGCATCCAGATGGAAGCGCCCCTGCACGCCTCCAACGTGGTTCTCATTTGCAACAAGTGCAACCGGCCCACCAAGCCCCGGATGACCTTTCTGGAAACCGGGGCCAGGGTTCGCAGTTGCGCCAAGTGTCAGGAAGTAATCGACGATGCTCGATGACGATACGCAACAGCAGAATACCGGAACTTCAACGGCGGAACGGCAGGGGGGCGGCGGACGCTCCGGGCGGCGGCAACGAGGCGGCGACGCGGCCGCGGCCATCGCCGAAGCGGAGGCCGCAGGCCCTCCCTTTCCCCGGCTGAAAGAGCAGTTCCGCAACGAAATAGTCCCGCAGATGATGCGGGAGTTCAGCTACGCCAATCCTATGGAGGTGCCGCGCCTCCAAAAGATTGTGCTGAATATCGGGCTGGGCGAGGCGCTGGTCAACGGGCGGGCTCTGGAAGCGGCCACTCAGGACTTGACCACCATCAGCGGTCAGAAGCCGGTGACTACCCGCGCCCGCAAGTCCATCGCCGGTTTCAAGATACGGCAGGGCAACGCCATCGGCGCCGCCGTAACCCTGCGCGGCGACCGGATGTATCATTTCCTTGATCGGCTGGTGAACACCGCCCTGCCTCGTATCCGCGATTTCCGGGGAATCCCCCGGCGCGGGATGGACGGGCGCGGCAATTTCTCCATCGGCATCCGGGAACAAATCATTTTCCCGGAAATAGACTACAATTCCATAGACCGGATTCGCGGACTCCAGGTGACCATCGCCACCACCGCCCGCAATGACGCCGAGGCGATGCGGCTGCTGGAGCTCTACGGATTCCCGTTCATTCGCGAAACGTAACGGAGGCGCGGCGTGGCCAAGACTTCCCAGATACAGAAATGGCTCAAAAAGCCAAAATACCCGGTGCGGGCCTACAACCGCTGCGGGCGCTGCCACCGCCCCCGCGCCTACATCCGCCACGCCGGTCTTTGCCGGATTTGCTTTCGGGAGCTGGCCCTGACCGGAGAACTGCCCGGCGTCCGCAAGGCCAGCCTGTAGCGGCCTGCCCCACAAGGGCAAAGCTAGGGAATACCGGCGGAAAAATTCCTTTGATTTAGAGAGATGAGACGCAGATGCCCGTAACCGACCCCGTAGCCGATATGCTAACCCGCATCCGCAACGCCATTCAGTCGAGGCATGATTCGGTGATGATGCCCCATTCCAAGATGAAGCTGGCTATCGCCAGGATTCTGAAGGATGAGGGCTTTATCCGCGATTACGACACGCCGCGCGGCCAGGCCCACCCTACTTTGCGCCTGCATCTGGCCTACCGGGAGGGACGGCAGCCGGCCATCGCCGGACTCAAGCGCATCAGCAAACCTGGGCTAAGGGTTTATGTGGGCAAGGGCGAGATCCCGCGGGTCTACGGCGGCTTGGGTCTTGCCATTATTTCCACCTCACGGGGATTGATGGCCGGACGGCAAGCGTGGCGCGACGGAATCGGAGGAGAGTTACTCTGTTATGTCTGGTGAGGAAAAAGGAAACGGCAAAGCCCAGAGCCGCACACTGTCGCGTATCGGGCGAAAAACCATTCCCTTGCCCGACGGCGTGACCGTTGAGGTAGGCTATGGGGAAGTGACGGTCACCGGGCCGCGCGGTGTCCTCACGCAAGGCTACCATCCTGATGTGGTGGTCAAGGTGGCGGACGGCGAAATCGTGGTGGAGCGGTTCAGCGAGCGGAAATTCCATCACGCCCTGCACGGGCTTACCCGCAGCCTGATTGCCAACGCAGTCACCGGGGTGACCGACGGCTATTCCCGCACGCTGGAACTGATGGGCGTCGGCTACCGGGTTCAGGTGGCTGGCGACGGCGTAATCCTGAACGTAGGCTACAGCCATCCGGTGGAGATTCACCCGCCGGAAGGCGTCACTATGCAAGTGGAAGGCAACAACCGGATTCACGTGCGCGGTATAGACAAGCAGAAAGTGGGGCAGTTGGCGGCCCGGGTTCGCAAGGTTCGCCCGCCCAACGCCTACAAGGAAAAGGGCATCCGCTACCAGGGTGAGGTGCTGCGCTTCAAGCCGGGCAAGTCGGCGGCGCGTAAAGCCTAACCGCCAGTTCCCAAGCCTGCCCGCTGCCCTGAGTTTGTCGAGAGACAGGGGGCTGGGGTCGGAATCCAAGACAATTACCAATAACCGATAGAGGCAGGTATGCCGAAAGACAGGAATGCCAGACAACTGCGCAAGGTGCGCCAAGCGCGGGTTCGCAAGAAGGTATCGGGAACGCCGGAACGCCCCCGGCTGTCGGTGTTCCGCAGCCTGAAACATATCTATGCCCAAGTCATTGACGACACCACGGGCCGCACTATCGCCGCCGCTTCCAGCCAGGAAGCACTGAACGGCGCGGAAGGGGACGTCGGCCCCAAGACGGCGGTATCTGCCGTTGTGGGGAAGGCCCTGGCCGAGCGAGCTTTGGCCGCCGGGGTGACCCGTGTGGTGTTCGACCGCGGCGGCTGCAAGTATCACGGCCGGGTCAAGGCCCTGGCCGACGGATCCCGCGAAGGCGGGCTGGAATTTTAGCGTCCCATATTCCGGCGGACAATAGACAGTAAGGGAAGAATCAGGAGGTCTTAACCTCGATGGTACAAGCCCCACCAAGCAGACGCGGCGGACAAGGACGGGGCGGCCCCGGCCGCGGCGGGCCACCGGGACAGAACAGGCAGCCCCGGGGCGGCGAGGGCGGCGGCGGTGACGGGCGCGGCAGAGGCCCTCGCGACGGACGCCCCCCGCGCGAGCGGGCCCCGCGTGAAGAAGACACCGGCGGATTCTCGGAGCGCGTGGTCTATACCCGCCGCATCGCCAAGGTGGTGAAAGGGGGCCGGCGCCTCCGGTTCAACGCCTTGGTAGTGGTGGGCGACGGGCAGGGAACCGTCGGCGCCGGACTAGGCAAGGCGCTAGTGATTCCCGACGCCGTGCGAAAGGGCAACGCCGTGGCCCGCCGCGAGATGGTGACCCTGCCGTTGCGGGGCAGCACCATCCCCCAGCAGATTACGGTCAAGAAGGGCGCAACCATTGTCCTGATTAAGCCCGCCCGCGAAGGAACCGGCGTAATCGCCGCCGGGGCTATGCGGGCCATCTTGGAACTGGGCGGCGTCAAGGATGTGGTGGGCAAGTCGCTGGGTTCCCGCAACCCCATCAACATCGTCTACGCCACTATGGAGGCGCTGCGGCAGTTGCGAGACCCGGCCACGGAGCTGGCGAAGCGGGGTGTCCGGCGGCCCGAGGCTCCCCCAGCGGCGGAAAATACGGCCAACACGGGAACGGAGTAACGCCCGGCCTGGCCTCAACCGGCTCAAGCCGAGGGAGCAGGCGGGCGGCTAATGGAACGCTATATGTCGGAACTGAAAATCACTTGGACGCGAAGCTGCATCGGGCGGCCGGGGAACCAGCGGGAAATCATCCGCTCCTTGGGGTTGCGCCGTTTGCAGGACACCGTGGTTCACCAGAACTCCCCCACCATCCGGGGGATGGTCAAAAAGGTAGAACACCTGTTGCGGGTTGAGGAGGTGGAAGACGGGGTATGATGCAGCATCAAGTAGCGCCGCCCAAGGGCGCGCGCCGTAACCGCAAGCGCGTTGGCCGCGGCGATTCCGCAGGCCAGGGCAGCACCGCCGGACGCGGCATGAAGGGGCAGAAATCCCGCTCCGGGCGCGGCCCGCGCGTCGGGTTCGAGGGCGGCCAGTTGCCCATCATCAAGGGCCTGCCTATGCGTCGCGGTTTCAACAACATATTCAAGACCTATTACTCGCTGGTGAAACTCGAAACCTTGGATATGTTCGAGTCCGGCGAGGTGGTGACGCCCGAAAGGCTGGTTGAGCGCGGTTATGTCCGCAACCTTAACCGGCCGGTGAAAATTGTCGGCGGCGGGGAGTTGACGAAGGCGTTGATAGTGGTGGCCGACAAATTCACCCGCTCGGCGCGGGAGGCTATCGTGGCGGCTAACGGTTCGGCAGAGGAAACAGCCAACCGATGATGGCCGCCGAGACCCAGGGGGGGCGGTTTCCTAGGCTGCTGCAAGCGGCCATAGACGCCTTTAGCCTGCCCGACCTGCGGAACAAGATACTGTTCACCCTGGCCATACTGGCCCTGTACCGCTTTGTCGCCCATATCCCGCTGCCCGGCATTGACCAGGTGCAGCTCGATAACCTGTTCCGCAACAACGAGCTGCTGGGGTTCCTTGACCTGTTCAGCGGCGGCGCCCTCAGCCGGATGAGCATTGTCGCCCTCGGCGTGTTTCCTTATATCACCGCTTCCATCGTGATTCAGTTGCTGACTCCGGTGATTCCCCAGCTTCAGGAGCTGTCGCGGGAAGGGGAAGCTGGCCGGGCCACGATGAACCGCATCATCCACTGGCTCGCCGTGCCTATCGCGCTGGCCCAGGGCTACGGCCAGTTGGTGCTGCTCCAGCAGAACAACGTGTTGAGCGACGTCGGTTTTACCGGCGACGCCCTGCTGCCCACGGTGGCGGCGCTGTTCTCCATCACGGCAGGGACGATGTTCTTGGTGTGGCTGGGCGAGATGATAACCGAGCGCGGCATCGGCAACGGAATTTCGCTGATAATCTTTGCCGGTATCGTTGCCGGATTCCCCGGTCTTTTGGCTCAGGGTTTTCTTGACCGGGACAACGTTCTGGGCATCGGCTTCTTCGCCATCATCGGAGTGCTGATAATCGCGCTCATCGTGCTGTTCAACGAGGCCCATCGCCGCATCCCGGTGCAGTACGGGCGCAGCATATTCCGGGGCGGGCGAATGTACCGGCAGAGCGGGGCGACTTATCTGCCGCTGCGTATCAATTCGGCGGGGATGATACCCCTCATTTTCGCCTTTTCCATCGTGATTCTGCCCGGCACCATCGCAACGTATTTCGCCACCAACACAAGCTGGATTGGCGATGTCGCCAACTTCTTTGCCGTGCTGCTGGTGCCGACCTCGCCGCTGTACTGGGTGATGGTGTTCGTGCTGGTGGTGCTGTTCACCTTTTTCTACACGCTGGTGATATTCAACCAGCAGAATCTGGCGGAGAACCTTCAACGCAACGGCGGCTTCGTGCTGGGCATCAGACCGGGCAAACCGACGCAGGATTACCTTAACCGGGTGATTGTCCGCATAACTATGGGCGGGGCGCTGTTCTTGGGGTTCATAGCCATCGTGCCGTACTTGGCGTCGCTGGTGACCGGCGTGCAGGCCATATCGCTGAGCAGCACCAGCCTGCTTATTATGGTGGGCGTCGGCCTGGATACCCTGCGCCAGTTGGAGGCCCAGCTTATGATGCGAAACTACGAGGGGTTCTTGAGATAGCGTGGCGGGAAGTTTGAGAATCGTGCTGTTCGGCCCTCCGGGGGCCGGCAAAGGCACTCAGGCGCAGTTGCTGGCGGAACGCTACGAGCTGGCCCACGTCAGTTCCGGCGATATTTTCCGGCACAACCTGCGGCAAGGCACGCCGCTGGGCCTGCGGGCCAAGGAATATATGGACCGGGGAGTGCTGGTGCCGGACGAAGTGGTCATTGACATTATGCTGGACAAGATTATGTCCATCCCCGCCGATGACGGGTTTATCCTTGATGGCTTTCCCCGCAACACCCGTCAGGCCGGGGAACTGGAGGCGGCGCTGACCACCCGCGCCCGCAACATTGATAGGGTGGCGCATATAGACGTTCCAGAAGACGAGCTGACCCGGCGGCTGGGCGGACGCTACGTATGCCGCGACTGCCAGGCCCCCTACACCATCGCCGACGGGACGGACGCGCCGCCCTGCCAGCGGTGCAACGGCGAGCTGTACCAGCGCGACGACGACCGGCCGGAAGCGGTGCAAAAGCGGATAGACGTCTACCGCGAAGAAACCCTGCCGGTGCTGGATTTCTACCGGCAGCGCGGTCTGCTGTCCGATATCCCGGGGAAGGACACAGTGGAAGGCGTGTTCCAGAGCATCGTAGCGGCCCTGTAACTACCGGGCTTTCCGGCCTTGTATCGCCGGGCTTTCCAACCAGTGTAATTGAGAGTACAATAGACCAGTGAATCGAAAGCGCAAAAAAGAAACCGCGTCCACCTCGCCCTCGACTTATTCCGGCGGGATAACCATAAAGTCCCCGCAGGAAGTGGACTCGATGCGCAAGGCGGGGGAAATTGTCGGCGAAACCCTCAACCTGCTCAAGGCGTCCGTAGAGCCGGGAATGACTACCCGGGACCTCGACCGCATCGCTTTCCGGGAAATAACGCGCCGGGGCGCAACCCCCACGTTCAAGGGCTACCGGGGATTCCCCGCCACCATCTGCGCTTCGGTCAACGAAGAAATCGTCCACGGCATACCCGGCAAGCGAGCGCTGAAAGAAGGGGACATTATTAAGGTAGACGTGGGCGCGACCATTGAGGGGTTTATCGGCGACGCCGCGGTCACCATCGCAGTGGGCGAAGTGGCGGAGCCGTTGCTCGCGCTGATGGAAGACACCCGGCTGGGGCTGGAGGCAGGCATACGGGCGGCGGTTCCCGGCGCCCGCGTGGGCGACATCGGGGCCGCGGTGCAGGCTTACGGCGAGGCGCGAGGCTACGGCGTAGTCCGCGATTTCGTGGGCCACGGCGTCGGGCGGTTCCTGCACGAAGACCCCCAGGTTCCCAACTACGGCGTGGCCGGACGGGGCGCGTTGCTGCGGCCCGGAATGTGCATCGCCATTGAGCCAATGTTCAATCTGGGGGATTGGCGCACCAAGGTTATGGAAGACCAGTGGACGGTTGTAACCGCAGATGGTAAGCTGTCATCCCATTTCGAGCATTCCATCGCTATCACCGAACAGGGGCCGGAAATCCTTACCCGGCACAGTTAGACCATAGGCGCCGGGCCGGTTGTGGCCCGTCAAAGGCAAAAATCAGTCCGCTAGGGGATTTATGGCGAAGAAGCAGGCGATTGAAGTAGAGGCCAGCGTCAAGGAAGCCTTGCCCAACGGGATGTTCCGCGTGGAGCTGCCCAACGACCATGAGGTGCTGGCCCATGTGTCGGGCAAAATCCGAATGAATTTCATTCGTGTGTTGCCCGGAGACCGGGTGCTGGTGGAGTTGTCGCCATACGACCTTACCCGCGGACGCATTACCTACCGTTTCAAGTAGCGGCGGTTTCACCCGGAGTCAACCGTTAAGTCCGGGCCGGGCAGCGCGGGCATTAATCCCGTTTGGCCTGTCCCTTTCCTGTTGGGGCGTCAAATGAAAGTTACCGCGTCAGTCAAGCCACGGTGCGACAAGTGCCGCGTGATAAAGCGCAAGGGCGTCATCCGCATTATCTGCGTCAACGCCCGCCACTCGCAGCGCCAGGGCTGACCCAATTGGCACATACCGAATATCCTGCCTGCGGCAGCAGGGGCTGCCGCCACTGTAAGGAGGCAACGTGGTTCGCATTGCCGGAGTAGACGTGCCTGACCGCAAGAGGGCGCACGTGGCCCTGCGGAGCATCTACGGAATCGGCCCCAAGCTGGCCGGGGAAATTGTCGCCAAAGCCGACCTGGACCCGGATATGCCGCCGCGCATGAACGAGCTCAGCGAGGCCCAGGTGAACCGCATCCGCGAGCTGGTTGACCGGGAGTATATCTCCGAGGGTGACCTGCGCCGCGAGGTGAACCAGAACATCCGGCGGCTGATGGATATTGGCTCCTACCGGGGGCTGCGCCATCGCCGCAACCTGCCCGTCTCCGGGCAGCGCACCCGCACCAACGCCCGCACGCGCAAAGGCCCCCGCCGCACCGTGGCCGGCCGCGGCCGACGCACCGGCGGCAAGAAGTAGGCGGTGTAAACAATGCCCAGACCCAGAACCCGACGCCGGGAACGGCGCTCCGTGCCGCAAGGCCGGGCTTATATCTACTCCACGTTCAACAATACGCTGGTCAGTATCACCGACCCGCAAGGCAACGTGATTGCTTCGGCCAGCTCCGGGGCCGTTGGCTTCAAGGGCTCCCGCAAAGGCACCGCCTTTGCCGCCCAGCGGGCCGCCGAACAGGCGGGCCGCCGCGGTGTCGAAGCCGGTATGCGCCATATCGACGTCTTTATCAAAGGCCCCGGAGCGGGGCGCGAAGCCGCTATCCGCTCGTTGCAGGGCGTGGGTTTGGTGGTGACCAGCATCCGCGACGTCACGCCCATTCCCCACAACGGCTGCCGTCCACCCAAGCGAAGGAGAGTGTAGGCCAACAGCTATGGGAAGATACACAGGGCCGGCCTGCCGGTTGTGCAGGCGTTCCGGCGAAAAACTGTTCCTGAAAGGCGACCGCTGCTTTACCCCGCGCTGCTCTTTCGAGAAGCGGCGCAACCCGCCGGGCAATGTATCGCGCCGCCGCCGCCGTCCCTCGGACTACGGCGTTCACCTGCTGGAAAAGCAGAAGGCCAAGTACATCTACGGCGTGCTGGAGACCCAGTTCCGCAAGTATATGACCGACGCTTTCAACTCGCCGGGCGTTACCGGCATGAACCTGTTGCGCAGCCTGGAGCGCCGCCTCGATAACGTGGTGTTTCTCTTGGGTTTCGCCGACTCCCGCAAGCAGGCCCGCCAAATGGTGCTGCACGGGCATTTACAGATCAATGGCCGCAAGACCGATGTGCCTTCCTATTCGGTCAAGGCGGGCGACGCCATAACCTGGAAGGAATCCGACAAGACTACCGACTTTTTCGCCGAGCGGACCAGCGGGCTGCCCAAGCGGCCGGTGCCGTCTTGGCTGGCGCTGAACTTGAGCGAGATGTCGGGGCGGGTCGTCTCGCTGCCCTCGGACGAGGAACTGCAAACCGCCCTGGATTCCCGGCTAATCGTTGAGTTTTACTCGAGGTAATTCAGTGTCAATGCTAGACACTTTCGTTGTGCCGGCCGGCTTGCTGGATGGCGGGGGGGTGGAACCCCCCAAGCCCGAAATCCAGGTTATGGACGAGGGCGACCTTTATGATTCCTACGGGAAGGTGGCCGTAGAGCCGCTGGAGCGCGGGTTCGGCCAGACCATCGGCAACCCCCTGCGGCGCATCCTGCTCAGCTCCACCCCGGGGGCCGCCATCACTTGGGTCAGAATCGAGGACGTAGTCCACGAGTATATGGCTATCCCCGGCGTAAAAGAGGAGGTGATGGAACTCCTCCTCAACATCAAAGGCATACGTATACGCTCCAGTGCCGTACGCCAGGGGAAAATGCGCCTCAACGTCCGGGGCGAGGGCCGCGTCTGCGCCGGCGACATTGAAACCTCGCCCGACTTGGAAATCGTCAACCCGGAGTTGCACCTAGCGACTCTGGACGACGAAGACAGCGGCCTGTCCATTGAGTTCAACGTCGAGCAGGGCGTAGGCTACCGGGCGGCGCAGCCGGGCGAGGACGGGTCGAGCATTCCTACCGGAGCATTGCCGGTGGATGCGGTGTTCAGCCCGGTGCGCAAGGTCAATTTCAAGGTCGAACCCACCCGGGTGGGCCAGAACACTAATTACGAGCGGCTGTTGCTGGAAGTGTGGACTGACGGCGCAATTCGCCCGGTGGAAGCGGTTCAGCAGGCCGCAGAAAAACTGGTAGAACACTTTTTTCTGTTCAGCAAGCTCAACCGGACGTCGCAACCGGGCACGGCTCGCGCTCCGCGGGTGGTTTCGCCGGAAGTCTACCAGACTCGCATTGAGGATTTGCAACTGTCGCCCCGCACCCTCAATTGCCTGAAGCGGGCCAACATCAACCGGGTGGGCGAGGTGCTGGAGAAGTCCGACGAGGATTTGCTGAAAATACGCAACTTTGGCGAAAAGTCGCTGTTCGAGTTGCAGGAAAAGCTGGCCGAGCGCGGCATAGTCAGCGGAAGATGGGGAATGCAGCCGCGAGTCCCAGCCATTGAGGTTCCCTCCGAAGACTTTGACGAACTAATAGGGAGTAATGCTGGTGGTGTCGATCCTGAATTTGGCGTCATCGATGCTGAATTCAGCCCAACAGAGTTGGCCGGAAACCCTGCCGATATTATGGGCGATGCTAGGTTGCGGGGAGACATCGAACCAAGGATTATCATTCAGCCTACCGGAATGTCAGTTGACGAAGCCCCGGATTCGGCCTCTGGCGATTACGAAGAGGATTAGGGGGAACACTAGCCAATGGCTTCCCACCGCGTCACAGGGCGCAAGTTAAGCCGCTACAAAGACCAGCGCAAGGCATTGATGCGCGGGCTGGTCTGCGAACTGATAAAGCACGAGCGAATCACTACCACCTTGGCCAAGGCCAAGGAAACGCGGATTGTGGCCGAGAAGCTGATTACCCACGGCAAGAAGGGCAGTCTCCACCACCGCCGCTTGGCCCTGGCTCAGATTCCCAACAAGCGGGTGGTGGAAAAGGTGTTCGACGACATCGCGCCCCGCTACGCCGCCCGGCCCGGCGGCTACACCCGTATCGTCAAGCTGGGGCCGCGCCTGGGCGACGCCGCGCAGATGGCGGTAATCGAGCTGGTCTGACGGAGCGGCATAGATAAACAAGCGCGAAAACCGGCCGCTGGACGGCGAATCGGATAACCGGACGGGGATTGCTCCTCGCCGGATGGCCTTATGGGTTGAATATCAAGGCGGCAATTACAACGGTTTCCAATTGCAGCTTAACCAACCGACGATTCAGGGAGCGCTGGAAGAGGCGCTGGCCCGCTTCACTGGCGAGCGCGTCCGCATCCGTGGGGCCAGCCGCACCGATTCGGGGGCTCACGCCCGCGGCCAGGTGGTGGACTTCCTCACTAGCTCCCGGCATCCCGCCGAAAGGTTTGCTCCGGCGCTGAACTATTTTCTGCCGGATGATATACGGGTGCTGCGGGCAAGGCCGGTGGCCGACGGGTTTCACTCCCGGCGCTCGGCGTTCAGCCGGGTTTACCAGTACCGGATACTGGCCCGCGAGGCGCCTTCAGCCCTGCTCCGGCATACCCATCTGTGGGTAAGGGAACCGCTGGACGCGGCGCGGATGGCCGAGGCCGCCCAGTCGCTGGCCGGAACCCACGATTTCCGGGTTATCGCGCCCGGCCACCCGAAAGACCGCAGCGCGGTACGGACGGTCAGCCGCTGGGAGGTCAACCCGGCGGCGGGTTCAGGATGGGAAGCCGGTACGATAGTCATACACTGCGAAGCCAACGGGTTCCTGAAACAGCAAATCAGAAAGGCCAACGGAATCCTGCTGGAAATAGGCAAGGGCAGGCAGCCGCCGGAGCTGATGCGGCAGGTGCTGGCCCAAGAAAAAGGGATGGACGCCATTCCCCTGCTGCCAGCGCGGGGGCTGTGCTTAATGGAAGTAAAATACCCGGAGGGGGCTTTTGACCTCCCACCGGCTGAAACCGGATAAATGGAATGAAAAGAACCAGCACATATTTTCCCAAACCCGGCGACGTGGCGGAAAACTGGAAGGTGGTTGACGCCACCGGCCAAACGCTGGGCCGCCTGGCCCGCGACATCGCCGTTTCTTTGCAGGGCAAGGACAAGCCATCCTACACCCCGCACACGATGACCGGCGATTTCGTGGTGGTGGTCAACGCCGCCCGCGTCCGCACCACCGGGCGCAAGACAACGCAGAAATACTACTACCGCCATTCCGGGTATGTCGGCAACCTGAAGTCCACGCGGCTGCGTGAGATGCTGGAAACCCGCCCGGAGCGGGTTATCGAGCTGGCGGTGAAAGGTATGCTGCCCCGCAATCACATGGGGCGCCGGATGCTGCGCCGCCTCAAGGTGTACGCCGGGCCGCAACATCCCCACGACGCTCAGGCCGGGCAGCTCAACTAATCCCACCCGGCAGGACGGGCCAAAACGGTAGGGAGGCAGTACCGACTTGGTGCAATTAGACTCGGCTCAACAGTATTACTACGGCACCGGAAAGCGCAAGACGGCCATCGCCCGCGTGCGGATATACGCGGATAACGGCGGCCCCTTTATTATCAATAGCAAGCCTATGGACGAGTATTTCGGCTGGTCTACTTGGCAGCGCATCGCCAACGACGCCTTTCACGTCACCAACACGCTGAACCGCTTCCGCGTGGTGGTTAAAGTGGCCGGCGGCGGGGTGAACGCCCAGGCCGAGGCGATACGGCACGGCATAACCCGGGCACTCATCGCCTTTGACCCCGCCCTCAAGCCCGCCCTGCGCCGGGCCGGGTTCGTCACCCGCGACGCCCGCATCAAGGAAAGCAAGAAGTACGGCCTGAAGCGGGCCCGCCGCGCCCCACAGTACACCAAGCGGTAAAGGCCCTCGCCCTTGGTATAGGGGGGATTTAGGTAAAGAGAGAATTGCGAAATCCCCCCTTGTCACCCTGATCACCCCTTTGTCACCCTGAGCGCAGCGAAGGGTATCACCGCCCAAGCCGGGATTCTTCGCTTTGCTCAGAATGACAGACAAAAGGCCCTAGTGAAACTGTAAAGGCTTGGAGAAACCCGCAAAAGACTTAGCGAAACCCGTTTGTCCTGAGCCTGTCTTAAGGATGAACGGGTTTCGCTTGTGACGCCGGAACCAGTCGCCCGCAACCTGTGGCAGGATGAAGCAGTTGGGGATATTTCTACGCTTTGCGCGGATGCCGAGCCAGGAAATCGTCGGCGATTTCGTCGAAGGTCAGGAAGCGCACGCCGTCGTGGGCAGCGATGTATTCGGTAAGCCGCTCCAGCATCAGCAGGACTTGGGGCCGCCCGCTGACGTCGGGATGGATGGTGATGGGGAACACCGCATCGTCATATTCCCGGTAAACGTAGTCGAACTGGTCCCGCCACAGCGATTCTATGTCCCTGGGGTTGACGAACCCGTGGCTGTTGGGGGATTTCTTAATGAACATCATAGGCGGCAGGTCGTCCAGATACCAGTTGGCCGGAATTTCCACCAAGCCGGTTTCTTCGCCCCGCACTAGCGCCTGCATCCAGGTATCGGCCGGCTGCGAGTAGTCTATTTTGGTCCAGCGGTCGCCCACCCGCACGTAGTAGCACTCAAAGTCGCGGTGCATCAGGCTGTGGTCGTACTTGATGCCGTGCTTTAGTAGCAACTCGTTGGTGACGTGGCTGAATTCCCACCACGGGGCCACGTAGCCGGTGGGGGGCTTGCCGGCCAGTTGCGCGAGCAGGTCTATGCAGTGCACCAGCACGGCCTCTTCCTGCTCCGGCGACATTGAGATGGGGTTTTCGTGGGAGTAGCCGTGCAGCCCGACCTCATGCCCGCCGTCAACAATCATCCGGCATTCCTCGGGGAAAGTCTCCGCCGAATGGCCCGGTATAAACCAAGTGGTCTTGATTCCCAGCCGGTCGAACAGCTTGAGCAGGCGCGGAGTCCCTACTTCGCCCGCGAACAGCCCGCGGGATATGTCGTCGGGCGAATCCTCGCCGCCATAAGAACCCAGCCAGCCGCCCACGGCGTCCAAGTCTACCCCGTAAGCGCACAATATCCGCTTTTCCGCCATTGCCGTACTCCTTTATTGAGACTATTGCGAAATTCCCCTATGCCACTCTGAGCGGAGCGAAGGGTCTCACCGCCAGGGGCGAGATTCTTCGCTTTGCTCAGAATGACAGACAGCGGAAGTAATTCCGCAATTTTCTCTTTATTGGTTTTTCGATGCAGGGATTATGCCGTTAATCTAAATTCTCTGCGCCTTTGCGCCTTTGCGTTAAAAACCCAGATATTCGGCGGCGGCGTCCAGCAGGCGGGTCACGCGCTCCGGCGAGCCGGCCTCGGCGTAGATACGCAGCAGCGGTTCGGTGCCGGAAAAGCGCACGCCCAGCCAGCCGTCGTCGAAGCGCAGGCGGCGGCCGTCAATGCTGTCCGAGCCTACTATCGCAAACCCGCCGAGGGTTTCCAGTGCCGGGCTGTTCACCTTCTGGCGGATGCGCTCCCGGTCGGCGGCGTCAAACTCGATGTCGCGGCGGTGGTAGAAGTGGGGGCCGACCTGCCGGAAAAGGCTTTCCAGCAGTTGCGATACGGATTTGCCGGTTTTCGCCATATATTCTAGGACGTACAGCCCGCTCAGGATGCCGTCGCGTTCCGGCACGTGGCCGCGAAAGGCGAAACCGCCGCTTTCCTCCCCGGCCATCAGCGCGTTCAGTTCTTCCATACGCGGCCCCATATGCTTGAAACCGACCTGCACCTCGTGGACGTCTACGCCGTAGATGCCCCCCATTTTGTTCAGGGCCTGGGACGCGGTTACGCCCTTAATCAGGGAGCCGCGCCAGCCCTTTTCCTCCAGCAGATAGAGGGCCAGTAGGGAAAAGGTGTCTAGGGTGGTAACGAACCGCCCGCCCTCGTCTATGATGCCCACGCGGTCGGCGTCGCCGTCTAGGGCGATGCCCGCCAACGCGCCGACGGCGGGAACGCGGGCCAGCAGCCCGGCCAGGTTGGGGGCGATAGGCTCCGGCTGGGCCATACCGGGAAAGGCCGGGTTGCGGTGTCCGCGCAGTTCTTCCACCGCGGTCGCCCCGCCTTCCAGCAACCGGGGCAGATACCCGGCCCCGGCGCCATACATAGCGTCCACCACCACCCGGAAACCGGCGGCGCGGATGGCCTCCAAGTCAACCAGACAGGCCACGTGGTTCAGGTACGGCTCCGACGGATCTAGATCCACCACTAGCCCGGAACTGCGTCCGGCGCTTAGATTTTTCGCTGCGCTTAGAATGACATCCGGGGCCGACGGCTCTGCCTGGGCAATGTCGGCTTCCAGCTCGTCGGTGATTTCCTGAGTGGCGCTGCCCGCGTATTCGGGCTTGAACTTAAAGCCGTTCCAAGCGGCCGGGTTGTGGCTGGCCGTGATGATGGCCGCGCCCCCGGCTTGATGGCGCAGCACGTTGTAGCTGAGAACCGGCGTCGGCGCAGCTTCCGTAGACAGCAGTACGCGGATGCCTTGCCCGGCGCAGACTCCGGCGACGGTGGCGGCAAATTCCGGCGAGAGAAAGCGGGTATCGTAGCCGACGATTAAGCCCCGCCCGGCGGTGCCGCGCCGCTTCAGGTAATCGCACAACCCTTGGGCGCAGCGGGCAACGTTGGCGTAGGTGTAATCCCCGGCGATAAGGGCACGCCAGCCGTCGGTGCCGAATTTGATTTCTGCGGGCATCATCCACCCTCTAGCGTATCAAACTTCAATTCCTTGAGCGCATCCGCAACAGCATTGCCTTTCCGGTCAAGAAACAATTGAATCCTTTTTGTTTTCTATGACGCAGAGGAAATTCGCCAACGGATAAAGCAACCGCCCGCCCCGTGGTGGACAGGGGCGGGCGGCGCGGCGCAATGCTTGTGGGGAACGGCGCCCGCCGGGGGTAGCCTACGCCCCGGCGTCTTGGCGCAAGGCGTCGGCCTTGTCGGTTTGCTCCCAAGACAGGCCCAGCGCGTCCGCCGTGGGGCGGCCGAAGTGGCCGTAGGCGGCGGTGGGCTGGTAGATGGGGCGGCGCAGGTTGAGGTCTTCGATGATGGCGCCGGGGCGCAGGTCGAAATGCTCGCCTACCAGGGCCTCGATGCGGTCGTTGGCGATGTGGCCGGTGTCGAAGGTTTCCACCGACACGGAGATGGGTTCGGCCACGCCGATGGCGTAGGAAACGATGACTTCCACCCGCTGGGCCAAGCCGGCGGCCACCAGATTTTTGGCGACGTAGCGGGCGGCGTAGGCCCCGGAGCGGTCAACCTTCGTGGGGTCTTTGCCGGAGAAGGCGCCGCCGCCGTGGCGGGCGATGCCGCCGTAGGTGTCAACCAGAATCTTGCGCCCGGTCAGCCCGGTGTCGCCTTGGGGGCCGCCCACGGCGAACCAGCCGCTGGGGTTGACGAAGTAGCGGGTGTTGTCGTCCAGCAGCCCGGAGGGAACGATGGGGCGGATGACGTGCTCGAGAATGTCGCTGCGAATCTTTTTGGTAAAGGATTCCCGGTCGTCGCTGTCCTGGTGCTGGGAGCTGATTACCACGGCATCAACCCGGCGCGGTTTGCCCTTGTGATATTCGACGGTGACCTGCGACTTGCCATCGGGGCCTAGGTAGTCCAGCAGGCCGTCTTTGCGGACGGCGGCCAGCCGCTCTACTAGGCGGTGGGACAGGTCTACGGTAATGGGCATCAGGCCGTCGGTTTCGTCGCAGGCGAAGCCGACCATCATACCCTGGTCGCCGGCGCCGGTGGCCCGTCTTGCGTCGGACGCGCCGCTGCCCCGCTCTTCCAGGGCGGTGGACACGCCGCTGCTGATGTCGGGCGACTGCTGGCTGACGTGGGCGACTACGCCACAGGAATTGCCGTCAATGCCGTAGCTGACGTCGGTGTAGCCAATCCAGTTCATCACCCCGCGGGCGATTTCGTCGAAATTCAGGGGCGATTGGGTGGTGATTTCGCCGGTGACCATAATCAGGTTCTTGGTGGCGACGGTTTCGCAGGCGACGCGGCTCATCGGGTCGCCGCGCAGGGCGGCGTCGAGAACCGCGTCGGAAATCTGGTCGCACAGCTTGTCGGGGTGTCCCTCGGTCACCGACTCCGAAGTGAGCAGGTACTTGGGGGAAGTCATAAATTGAATGGGCATCGGGATTGTCCTCCAGTTGTTTGCCGGTTGATTGCCGCGGTCAAAGGTATTCAGCGGCCCGCCGTCATCCTTAGACAAGCTCAGGATGAGCGGCGGGCTTTTGGCGGTTTCTTAGGTGCCTTCTTCCCAGCTTTCTTGGTATTTTTGCTGTTCGGCGCTGAGGCTGTCTATGCCTACGCCTAGGGACTCCAGCTTGAGGCGGCCAACTTCGCGGTCGGTTTCGACGGGGACGCTGTGGACGCCGGGGGTCAATTGGCCCCGGTTTTTGACGATGTATTCCACCGAAAGGGCCTGGTTGGCGAAGCTCATATCCATAACCGCCGAGGGGTGGCCTTCGGCGGCGGCTAGGTTAATCAGCCGGCCCTCGCCCAGCAGATACAGCTTGCGCCCGTCGGACAACAGGTATTCCTCCACGTAGGGGCGGACTTCCCGGTGGGAAACGGCCATACTTTCAAGGGCGGGAATGTCTATCTCCACGTTGAAGTGGCCGCTGTTGGCCAGAATGGCGCCGCTGGACATCACTTCCAGGTGTTCGCGCCCGATGGTGTGCAGCCCGCCGGTGACTGTGATGAACACCTCGCCGACGCGGGCGGCGTCTATGCTTTTCATTACCGTGAAGCCGTCCATCACCGCTTCTAGGGCGCGGATGGGGTTGGTTTCGGTGACGATGACGTGGCTGCCCATACCGCGGGCGCGAGAGGCGACGCCGCGGCCGCACCAGCCATAGCCCGCCACCACCACGCGGCGGCCGGCCCAAAGGATGTTGGTGGCGCGGGTGATGCCGTCCAGCGTGCTTTGGCCGGTGCCATAGCGGTTGTCAAAGAAATGCTTGGTCTCCGCGTCGTTGACCGCGATAATCGGGTAGCGGAGCTTGTCATCGCCGGCCATGGCGGTCAGGCGTATGACGCCGGTAGTGGTTTCCTCGGTGCCGCCGATGACGTCGGCCACCAGTTCGGAGCGCTGGGTGTGCAGGATGGTCACCAAGTCGGCGCCGTCGTCTAGGGTCAAGTTGGGCTTCAGCTCCAGCGCGGCGGTGAGGTGGCTGTAATAGGTCTGGTCGTCCTCGCCCTTGATGGCGAAGGTGGGGATGCCGTATTCGCTGACCAGAGCGGCGGCCACTTCGTCTTGGGTGCTTAGGGGGTTGCTGGCGCAGAGGTTCACTTCGGCCCCGCCGTCCCGCAGGGCTAGGGCCAGGTTGGCCGTTTCGGTGGTGACGTGAAGGCAGGCCGCTAGGCGCAGCCCGGCCAGCGGCTTCTCGCGGGCGAACCGCTCGCGGATAAGGTTGACCACGGGCATTTCGCGCCCGGCCCATTCGATGCGATTGACCCCCTCCCGGGCCAGGGAGCGGTCTTTAACGTCACCTTTTGCCTGATTTGTAGCCAAAAGTTTCTCCTTAATTTTCCAATTCTTTCAGGCCAATCTTTCGGACGGCGCGGCGTCCGGGTTGGCGTTAGGGGTCGTTGCCATAAGACGTGGGGTTGCCGGCGGCAATCCAGGATGGCGTGCCGTCGTCTATGTTGTACAGATTGGCCGGGTCGAAGCCGCCGGCCATGGCATACTCGCAGGCCAGCCCGCTGCGCACTCCGGCGGCGCAGATAAACAGCAGCTTCTTGCCTTGAGGCAGCTCGTCAAGACGGCCCAGCAGGTCGTCAATCTCTATGTGGGCGGCTCCGGTGGCATGGCCCGTAACCCATTCGTCCGGGCGGCGGACGTCGATGACCGCGGTATTGTCCGGGTCGGCGTCGAGCATTTGCCGGGCTTCGATGGAGTCCACCCGGAAATAAGGTTCGCCGGGTTCTTGCCTAGGCATATTTCAACCTCCTGATTCGGGACTTGGCGCCCTTTTCGGCCCGCAGCCCGTCAGCTAATGTACTTGCCGATGATGGGCGCCAGCTTAAGTTTCGTCGCTTCGGGGATTTTGTCCGGGTTGGTGATGATGGCGTCCTTGAGCGAGGAACCGCAGCGGCAGTTTCGCGGCCCGGACAGGGCCGGAACGGAACGCAACAGCAGTTCTTTGCAAGTCGCCACGTTTTTCATCAGGTTCTGAACCACGGCTTCGACGCTTACCTCTTCGGTGTTGGCCCGCCAAACGTCGTAGTCGGTAATCCAGGCCATGGTCGCGTAGCACATCTCCGCTTCCCGGGCCAGCTTGGCCTCGGGCAGGGCGGTCATACCGATGATGTCGGCCCCCCAGGAGCGGTACATAAAAGACTCGGCCCTAGTGGAAAAGGCCGGGCCTTCCATCACCACCATAGTGCCGCCGGGGTGAACGTCGACGTCCATTTCCTGCGCGGCGCGGTGGATGACCTGGCTGGCGGCGGCGCAGAAGGGGTCGGCGACGCCCACGTGGGCCACGATATGCTCGTCAAAGAAAGTGTTTTCCCGCAGCCGCGTCCGGTCTATAAGCTGGCTGGGGATTACCAAATCCAGCGGGGCGAATTCCTCTTTCAGGCTGCCGACGGCACTGACGGAAATGACGCGCTCCACGCCCAGCGTTTTCAGGGCGTAGATGTTGGCCTGCACCGGAATATGGGTGGGGTTGAAGCGGTGGCCCTGCCCGTGGCGGGGCAGAAAGGCAACCCGCACCCCGGCCAAGTCGCCCAGCACGATGGCGTCGCTGGGGCGGCCAAAGGGCGTATCTACGTCGATGTGGTCAACGTTGGCAAGGGCGTCCATCTCATAAAGACCGCTGCCGCCGATAACCGCTATTTCCGCTTGGGCGTTACTCATTCAGCAATCCGTATCCATAATATGGTATGTGACATCCTATTTTTCGCTGCGAACCGCCAGCAGCAGGCTCTCTGCGTAGGGCGCGGAGGCCACGCCGGACTCGGTGACAATGGCGGTGATGTAGCGGTGAGGGGTGACGTCAAAAGCGGGATTCACTGCGGCGACGCCTTGCGGGGCGGTCGGGACGGCGCCGTACCGGGTGACTTCCTCGGGCGCCCGCTCCTCGATTTCGATGCCGTCGCCGTCGGGCAGGCCCAGGTCTATGGTGCTGGTAGGGGCGGCGACGTAGAAGGGGATGCCGTTTTCGCGGGCGAGTACGGCTAGAGCGTAGGTGCCTATCTTGTTGGCGGTGTCGCCGTTGGCGGCGATGCGGTCGGCGCCGGTGATGACGCAGCCGATTCTGCCCTGCCGCATCAACATACCCGCCGCCGAATCCACCAGCAGCGTCGCCGGTATGCCCAGCTTCTGGAACTCCCACGAAGTTAGCCGCGCCCCCTGTAGCCAGGGGCGGGTTTCGGTGTTGAAAACATCGAACCGCTTGCCGGATTCCCACCCGGCGCGAATCACCCCTAAAGCGGTGCCAAAGGCCGAAGTTGCCAGCGCCCCGGTGTTGCAGTGGGTCAGCACCGAGCCGCCGTCGGGCATCAAATCCTTGCCGAACTCGCCCATCCGCCGGTTGATGGCTTCGTCTTCCGTTTGGATTTTCTCCGCTTCGGCCAGCAGACGCCCGGCGATTTCCGGCGGGGTTCCGCTGGACGCGGCCACCGCCAGCATACGGTCAACGGCCCAGCCCAAGTTGACCGCGGTAGGGCGGGCGGCCTTGATGCGCGTGGCGGCCTGCTCCAGCAGGGGCATAAATTGGGAACCGGGCTGGCCGCGGCTTTCGTCGGCCAGACGCCGCGCCGCCATCGCCATAGCGTAGGCCGCGGTCACGCCGATGGCCGGGGCGCCGCGAACCCGCATCTCGCGGATGGCGTCCACCGCCTCCTCGTACCGGGCGACCACGACCGTCGTTTCCTCGGCGGGAAGGCGGGTCTGATCCAGCAGATGAAGCTGGCCGTCCGCCCAGCGTATTGGCCTAATTTCACTCAAACAGTACGCTCCCGAGGCCGATTAGCGCATATTCGGGGCCGGGTATGCCGGACAGCCGCCGTCGCAATTTGCCGTTGGCTGTCGCAATCCGCCGTTGGCTAAGAAAAAGGCTTCTCGCGCGAGAAGCCCATACCAAACCCTATCCCCCGAATCCGGTTGTTTATCCGGCGCTTATTGGGACTATCCAATACTACTAACAGGGCCGGAATGTGTCAAGGAATGTTGCCGGGGTTTGCATTTGACGGCGGTTTACCCCATAATCCGAAAACCTTATAATCCGGCTGACCTTTTGCTTTCAATCTCAGGGAGAGGGCGCCGCGGGGCGATGGATAAGGAGGTCTTTTGGCTACTCTTCTTGAAGTCAAGGACTTGCAAACGCACTTTTTCACTATGGACGGCGTGGTTAGGGCGGTGGATGGGGTGTCCTATGACCTGGAGGAAGGGGAGACGCTGGGGCTGGTGGGAGAGAGCGGATGCGGGAAAAGCGTTAGCGCCCTGTCGCTGATGCGGCTGATACCCGACCCGCCGGGCCGAATCGTCAACGGCGAGGTGTACCTGGACGGCGAGGACATCCTGAAAATAGGCATGGAAGATATGCGCAACGTCCGGGGCGCGAAGATGTCTATGGTGTTTCAGGAGCCGATGACCTCGCTCAATCCGGTGCTTACCATCGAGCGGCAGCTTACCGAAACGCTGCAACTGCACAAGGGTATGAACAAGGCGGAATCCCGGCGCGAGGGTGTCAACCTGCTTTCCCGCGTCGGCATTCCCGACCCGGAGCAGCGCATCAAACAGTATCCCCACCAGTTCAGCGGCGGAATGCGCCAGCGCGTGATGATTGCCATGGCGTTGAGCTGCAACCCGCGCCTGATTATCGCCGACGAGCCGACTACGGCGCTGGATGTGACCATTCAGGCCCAGATTCTGGAGCTGATGAAGTCCCTTACCACCGAGTTCGGCGTGGCGCTCATCGTCATCACCCACAACTTGGGCGTGGTGGCCCGCTATGCCGACCGGGTGAACATTATGTACGCCGGCCGCATCATCGAAAGGGGCAGCGCCCGGGAGATTTATTCCAACCCGCGCCACCCCTACACCGTGGGCCTGCTGCGCTCGGTGCCGCGGCTGGACTTGCCCCGGCGGGCCAAGCTGGACCCCATCGAGGGGCAGCCGCCCGACTTGGTGAACCTGCCCGCCGGATGCGCCTTCCGCGCCCGGTGCCGCTGGGCCATTGACAAGTGCGCCACCGACAGGCCGGTTCTGGAAGAAACCGGCGCCAACCACTGGTCGGCCTGCTGGCGCTCCGCAGACTTGGGCCCCACCGCCGTAGATTTCTTGGGGGCGTCGGAGCTGGCTGAACCCGAAAGCCCCGCCGGAGAGTAGCCAAGATGACGACAATGCAGGAAACCGCGCCGCAAGCCGCCGCGCCCGCGCAGGATAACGACGTCCTGCTGGAAATCAACAACCTGAAGATGCACTTCCCGGTCACCTCCGGGATGCTGTTCCAAAGGACGGTGGCCTACGTCAAGGCCGTTGACGACGTTAGCTTTTCCGTGCGGCGGGGCGAAACGCTGGGGCTGGTGGGGGAAAGCGGCTGCGGCAAGACCACCACGGGACGCTGTATCCTCCAGCTCTACAAACCCACCGACGGCCAGGTGATTTTCGAGGGACAGGACTTGACCCGGCTGGGAACCAGGCAGATGCGGGCTATGCGCCGCGAAATGCAGGTGATTTTCCAGGATCCCTACAGCTCCCTCAACCCGCGAATGACCGCGGGCAACATCATCGGCGAGCCGCTCATCGTTCACGGGCTGGTCCACGGCAAGGCCGAGTACCGCGAGCGGGTGGCCGATCTGTTGCAGAACGTGGGGCTGAACCCCTATATGGCCGACCGCTTTCCCCACGAATTCAGCGGCGGCCAGCGCCAGCGCATCGGCGTGGCCCGCGCCCTGTCGGTCAGCCCCAAGTTCATCGTGGCCGACGAGCCGGTATCCGCGCTGGACGTTTCGATTCAGGCCCAGATTATCAACCTGCTGGAAGAATTGCAGGAACAGTTCAACCTGACCTACCTGTTTATCGCCCACGACCTTTCGGTGGTGCGCCACATCAGCGACCGGGTGGGCGTGATGTACTTGGGCCACATGGTGGAAATCGCCGAGCGCAACGAAATCTACCGCAACCCGGTGCATCCCTACACTAGGGCGCTGCTTTCCGCCGTGCCAATCCCCGACCCGGTGCTGGACGCCCAGCGGGAGCGGGTGCTGTTGAGCGGCGAGGTGCCAAGCCCGCTCAACCCGCCCTCCGGCTGCGTGTTTCATCCCCGCTGCCCCATCGCCGACGATAACTGCGCCCGGGTAATCCCGGAACTGCGGGAAGTAAGCTCCAACCATTGGGCTTCCTGCCTCAAGGCCGAAGGCTACTAACCACCCGGGCGGGCAGCAAAGCCGCCTTTCAGGATTCTACTTTCAGGATTTTATAGGGAAACCCCCATCGCATCAGCGATGGGGGTTTCCTGCGACAACGCCGGGCGTCAAAGGCGGCGCGGGCGGTCAGTCCCCCGCTGCCGCCATTCGCCGCGCCTCCTCCTGAACCTCGTCCCGCAACGCCACCAGCTCCAGAATCTCGCTGCTGGAAACCATTCCCAGAAATTCGCCCGAATCCCGGGCCGTCACCGGGATTATGGTCATAGAGCTGGCCGCCATCCGCTCCAGCACGTCGTCAATGGGCTCATCGGGGTGCGCTATGGGCGGGTTGCGGCGCATTGTCCTCCGCAGAGAGGTGTCGTCAAAAGAACTCTGGCGTTGCAAGAGCGCCCGGCGCAGGAAATTCAGGCTGTTCAGCGACACTGTGCCTGCGACGGCCCCCTCCTCCATTACCAGATAGTCGTTCTGATTCGGCACAGTCCAATCCTTCAGAAAATCGCCTATCGTCAATTCCGGTTCCGGGTAAGTGCGCGTCCGGTCCATAACGGCCTCGACCGTGACGCCCTCCAGCGCATGACGGGCGAAAGACGGCATTATGGACTGGGGCCCCGCTGCTCGCTCCGGCATCTTGGCCCGTTTGACCGCCAGGCTGATTACCGGGGGCATCAGCAGGATGTAGCAGAACATAACAATCGCCAGCAGCGAGAAGACGTCGTTCCCGATTACGTGGGTCTCCAGCAGCACTAGCAGCAGGGCGATTTCGGCCACGCCCTTGCCCATCAGTCCGGCGGAAAGGACAACCGGCGTGTCCAGCCGCGCCAGATAAGTGCCGACAAAAGAGGCCGCCAGCTTTCCCGCCATAGGGATAAACGCCAGCGCCAGAATGGTCGCCAGCGGCAGCTCAAGGAAGGACAGGCTGATGTGCAGCCCGGCCGAGGCGAAGAAAAGGGGAACGAACAGCCCTTCAGCCGTGCTGCGCATACCGGGCATTATGTCATCGCGCATCTGGCGGGGCAGCCCCGACAGCGCGGCCCCGAACAGCAGCGCCCCCAAGGAACCGTGCAGCCCGATATTTTCGGCCCCCACCACTACCAGAAAGACGCCGCCCAGCAACAGCCCGAAAGACAGCTCCGGCACGTTGAGAAAGCGTTGCAACAGGGCAATGGCCCGGGGCAGCAACTTGGCCGACACCAGCCAGACTAGTACGGTGAAGCCTATTATCTGGCCCAGCAGAAACAGAACGCCCAAGATGCTGAACGAGGCTTCGGCTTCTTCGCCGATGGTCAGCCCCACCACCAGCAGGGCGATAACCTCGGCGATTATCACCACGGTGAATATCCGCAGGCCGATCAGTTCCTTGAGCAGTCCCTTGTCGGCCAGCACCTTGGCGACCAGCCCCAAGCTGGACAGCGACAGAATACCGGCCAGCGACAAAGCCTTGCTGAACTCCAGCCCCAAGGCGAAATCTAGGCCAAGCAAGTCCGACGTGACTGTCAGGGATACCAGTATGGATATAACCACGGACACCACCGCGGCCACAAAATACGGCCCGCGGATGGTGGCGATGAAGCCCGGAATGTCAATCTCGTCCAGCCCGATAAGGAAAAAGAAAATAAATACCCCAACCTCAAGGAAGATGAGGATGGAGCCTGAAGGTTCGACCAACCCGGTCAGCGGCCCCAGCAGCACCCCGGCGGCGGTAAAAGCCACGATGGAGTTGAGTCCGATGCGGTTCAGGAGGCCCTCAGCCAGCTTGGAAACGACAATCAGCAGACCAATGGAAAGCAACGCTTGGGCTATCGTCATACTAAAGCCTGTAAAACTCCATTGTAAAAGACCGGCGCAAAAAGCCGGCGCAGTTTCAGCGCGTTACGCTATAGCCGGGGGGGTTTGCCTTTGGAAGTTGTATGTTTTGCCGCCCGCAGTTCCGTCATTCCCGCGAGGGCGGGAATCCAAAGGCGTACCAGCGGCGGCGTTCTCTCACCGCAGACATTGCCGGATTCCCGCTTTCGCGGGAATGACGGGGACGGCGGGAATGACGGGTTCTTTCCCGGGGCTTGGCTGGGTGGGGCTGGTGGGGAAGGGGAGACTCGAACTCCCACGCTTTTCAGCACATGATCCTAAGTCATGCTCGTCTACCTATTTCGACACTTCCCCACGGGAACCGGGGGGCGGGGCGGCCGGCGGCCCATAGGCGGGCGGCCAATCCCGCCGCTATCTATCATAACACGGGATTGGCCGCTGCGGTATTCCGGCTAGGGCGGATTAAATGGGCGCTATCCGCTTTGGAGTTCCCAAATCCAGCGGCCTACGGCTATCAGCAGCGCCAGCAGGGACACCACCAAGGCGATGATGGCAATGAGGAAGTTGCCCGGACTGCCCTGCGCCCCGGCCGGCCCCTGCACACCCTGAGCGCCGGCGGGGCCAGCTACGCCCTGCGGCCCGGTCTGCCCCTGCACGCCCTGAACGGCGAGGCCGCGCGGGCCTTCGGGGCCCATAGCCCCCGGTTCTCCCGGCTCCCCTTTCGGGCCTGGGACACCGGCAAGGCCGCGCGGGCCTTCGGAGCCATCAGCCCCCGGTTCCCCCGGCTCTCCCGGCGGCCCCGGCTCTCCCGGCGGCCCCGCCAAGCCAGGCTCTCCCGGCGGCCCCGCCGGGCCCGGCTCACCCGGATCTCCCTGGGGCCCGGTGGGCCCCGCCGGGCCAACTACCGGCCGGGGCGTCGGAGTTGGCGTACTTACAATTCGGAGGGTGGGGCGCGGCGTCGGCGTTGGGGGGGTTCCGGGCCGCAAGTCGAGTCGTGTATTTGTGCCTTGCGCCCAAGTGGCCGTTTGAGCGGTATCGCGGCTATTCACGCGAAAAGTAATCGTCCTGCTGCCCGTAGGTTGAGGTACGTCTATTACGTAGTTGATGGCGTCGGATGTTCTTTCGACGTTGGTTGTTACCAAGACTTGGCCGTCTGACAGAGCCTCAATCATAGTGCCGTCCGCGGCCTTCTGACCGTTGATATACGCATTGCCATAAAACCTGTTCGGAGGGTTATTCTGGGCCGACACGATGGCCGGGATGCTCACCAGCAGCGCGGCCACCGCGATGAGCAGAAGGAATCCGGTTCGGGTTAGCTTCATGCGTGAACTCTCCACATTTTCAAGCTGGCCCGCGCCGCCGCCGCGCCGGGGATTTGTCCGGCAACGGGCAGCAGGCAACCGGGCCGCGATTGGGCTTGTGGAAGAGTTTCCGCACTACCGGCAGCCGCGAGGCCCGGCCGCCAAACGCAAGGGCGCGTTTCCGCCTCCCACATCCCGCACTCTCTTACGCTTATTTTAGTCAACCGGACGCCATTGTTCCAGCAGTGACCGGGGCGTATATTGGGAAATTCGCCGGAACCCGGCGGCGGGAACCGCCCCGGCCCGGCGGCAGCCGCGCTATGATACCGGCAAAGCGCCAGCGGAAACGAGGAGGGCATCGCAGCTATGAATCACACCGGGGAAGCAACGACTCCGGCGACGGCGGAGGAATACATCGCCGGGCTGCCCGAGGAACGGGCCAAGCAAATCAGCCAATTGCGCGAGCTGATTCTGCAACGCCTGCCCGACGGATATGCCGAGGAAATGGGGTTCGGGATGATTACTTTCGTCATCCCGCTGGAAACCTACCCCAACACCTATAACGGCCATCCGCTGATGTATGCGGCCCTAGGTTCCCAGAAGCGACATATGTCGCTGTACCTGATGAACGTTTACGGCGACGGCGAAACGCAGCGCTGGTTTGCCGACGGGTTCGCCGCCGCCGGAAAGAAGCTGGATATGGGCAAGTCCTGCGTCCGCTTCAAGAAGCTGGACGACCTGCCCCTAGAGCTAATCGGGGAAACCATAGCCCGCACGCCCGCCGCCGAATACATCGCGCACTACGAAGCGTCCCGGGCGCAGATGGCGGAAAACCGCAAGGCCCGGCGGCAGGAGCGGGGGGCTTGACGTGGCTCACCCCCACCCTACCCCTTGGAGGGATGGGTAGAGTGGGGGTGAGAATGGTTCCATTTGTTTGTGTGCTAGGATTGCCGCTGAAAACGAAAAGGAACTCGTGGATTACACCCCTTCGTAGCCCGGCAAGTCGGGAGATATATTCTGGGAAAAGCCAGCGAAGACCGGCGTTTCTCCGCAATGAGGGCAAGGGACGGGCGTGAAGTCACCGTAGCTGACCATATAAAGCATTGCTTGGGCTTGATGGGCTTCGTCGCAACCGTCCATTTGGGCTAAATCAGCAACCCGTTCATCCAGGAAGTTGCCTTTGCGTTCTGCCTGTTCATCCAGGAAGTTGCCTTTGCGTTCTGCCCGTTCTCTGCGGCGGCGTTCCGACCTGCTTTCGTATGCCACTGTCAACCTCCAGTCGGTTATCGAGATGATACGAAACCATAGCCGCCCTATGATATGCAAGCGGAGCCGTGGGGCAGGTTTGGGCTGTTTGAGCAAGGCGGTTGGCGGGGCGGCCTAGCGGTGCCAGCCGATGCCCTCGAAGTAGCCGCGGATGTAGGCCACTTGGCCGCCGTGGACGATGTTGTCCCACACCAGTATGCCTAGGGCGTCGGACACTGCCATAGTGGAGCCGGCCGGGCCGGGCGCGGGCACTCGGCGGGCCAGGCCCTCGGCATCAAGGCCGTTGATGTAGTCGCGGGCCGCATCGTTCACCGCGTCGTAGTAGCCCATCAGCACCTCGCGGGCGGGGCAGGGCCAGGTCGCCACCTGCTCGGCGCTCCAGCCGATGCCGAACTCGTCGGGGTCGGCGTCCATAGCGAATTTGCCGTGCCAGCCGCCGGCCGTCCAGACTTGGCCGGTGTCCTGAAAGCGGCTGTGGATAAAGCGGTCAACCACGCGGGTCATATGCCAGACCAGCCAGCCGATGGAGTTGGAGTGGCCGTTGGGCATACGGGTGATGGTGGCGTCGTCCACGCCGGAGACGGCGCTGGACACCATATCCCAGTTTCGTTGCAGCGCGAAAATGGTGGTAGCGGCATCGGACATTTGCGTTCCTCCTGTTTCCTCTTTTCCGGCGGCCCGGTTCGGATGGGGGCTTTGGCTAATTTAGACCGGCAGGCAGGTATTCACAAGCCCCGGCACAAGCCCCGGCCCGGCCGGTTGCGCCAAAGGACTGCGGCCCAAAAAGCAACCGCCCCTTCCTTACCGGAGGAGCGGCGCACAGGGTTTGCTGGTGACCCGCCTCGGGGTCGAACCGAGAACCTACGGATTAAGAGTCCGTTGCTCTGCCAGTTGAGCTAGCGGGCCGGAATCGCGGCGCAAGGCCGACTGGTTCTAATCTACCAATTCCCGGCGCCGCCTGTCAAATGGGGACGGCATTTTCATCACGCGCCTAGATTCGCCTATCCTTGCGCCCGCCCCGTCATTTCCGCCTTACCCGTCATTTCCGCCCTATGCCCCATAGTCCAGCCGTTCTATGAGGTATTGCGGGAGTGCGGCGCGGCGCATTTTGCTTTGGGTGGCCTGTATGTCGTACTCGACGCGGTAATGCTCGATGGCGGGGCCGTTGTTGTCGAATATGGCGTAGCTGGCCCTCGGGTCGCGGTCGCGGGGCTGGCCTACGCTGCCGGGGTTGATGATGCAGCGCACGGAGTCCAGCGGTACGCGCTCGCCCTCGGGAAAGGCATAGAACCGGGGCACCGCCGCTTGTCTTGAGCTAGTTGGATGGCCGTTTTCGCGGCAGATAAAGGGCTGGTGGGAATGTCCTACTAGGCAGTAGGGGGTAGTCAGCAATTCCAGAGTGGCGGCGGCCTGGCCGGGGTGAAGCAGGTATTCGGTTATCGGGTCGCGCAGGCTGCCATGCACTAGGGTGAAGGGCGGCTGTTGGGCCACTTGGGGCAGCCCGGCCAAGAAACGGATTTCCCCGGCGTCCAGTTGCTTGGCAGTCCATTGGATTGCGGCGTAGGCCGCGCCGTTGAAGTCGGCGGCGTTAATCACCCCGGCGGCGGCGTAATCGTGGTTGCCGGCCACTGCCGTCAGGCTGAATTCCCGCAAGCGCCGCAGACAGGCCGACGGCTCCGGGCCATAGCCCACCATATCGCCCAGGCTCCAGACGGCATCAAACCCGCCGTTCCGTCCGGCGTCGGCGATAACGGCGTCTAGGGCGTCTAGGTTGGAATGTATGTCGGACACAATCAAGGCCCGCAAGGGTTCCTCCGGGATTTCCGGCGTCCGGCCCGCAATTGACTAAGGGGCGGCCCGGAAATCACGTCTATAAGGGTTGCGTGGCGCGGTGATAGGGTATTATAGCAACCGGCGGCGCTATTGCCCTGCGTCCTAACCCTCTGGGGGGCTTTCGATGTTCGGCATAATTGTCTGAATCAGGATTTTCAGGATTAGAGGATTCACCGGATAAGAAATTCCTGAAAATCCTTTAATCCTGAAAATCCTGATTCAGACAAAGAATCGAAAAGCATCGTCCCTAGGACAGTACCCCTGCAACCACCCTATCATCCCAGGAGGCGGCTACGATGACCACAGCCAAACCGCAAGTACACGTAATCGGCACCGGCGGCAGCATCGCCGGGATTGGCCCTGACCGGCTGGATTATATCCTCTACTCCGAAATCGGCGACCATCTTACCATCCGGCAGTCGCTGGAGCGGGTTCCCGAAATTGACGGCATCGCGTCGGTGACCTCGGAAGATCTGGTAAGCGTCGGCAGCACCGCCATTGGCCCGTCGGAGTGGCTGGCCCTGAGCGGCAGAATCAACGGGCTGCTGGGCGGCGACAGTGCCCTGTCGGGGGTGGCGGTCACGCACGGCACGGCTACCCTTGAGGAAACGTCCTATTTTCTGCACCTTACGGTAAAGACGGATAAGCCGGTGGTGGTGACCGGCGCGATGCGGCCCCCGACGGCCATCAGCACCGACGCCGACCTGAATCTGCTGGACGCAGTGCGTATCGCCGCCACTCCCCACGCCGGGGGAATGGGCGTGCTGACCGTGCTGAACAACGAGATCCATTCCGCCCGCGACGTATCCAAAGCCAACACCTTCCGGGTGGAAACCTTTCGTCCCAACGAGCTGGGCTTTCTGGGCTACGCCGATTCCGACGGGCAGGTGGTGTTCTACCGGGCGCCGCTGCGTAAGCACACCACCGCCACGCCTTTCGACGTGGCCGGGCGCGACAGCCTGCCGCGGGTGGAGATTGTATACTCTTACGCCGGGGCCGACGGGGCGCTGCTGGACGCGGCGCGGCAAATGCGCCCCGACGGGCTGGTGGTCGCCGGGTTCGGCGGCGGCACATTCCCGCCGGACTTCTTGGCCGCGGCGGGCCGGGCCGTGGACGACGGGATTCCGGTGGTGCTGGCATCGCGCTCCACGGCGGGCCGGGTGGTCAACACCCCGCGCAAGGAGCAACAGGGCTTCCTAGTATCGGACAACCTGCTGCCCCAAAAGGCCCGCATACTGCTGATGCTGGCCTTGACGGTCGGCAACGACCGCCAGTGGCTACAACAGGCGTTTCTGGAGTATTAGGGCATAAGGGGAAAAGCCCCCTATCCCTAATGGGTTTGGGCGAGGGCGTCCGCAAATGCGCCGCGCCGATATGATTCGCGGCGTTCACTACGGCAAGCGTTCACTACACAAGTAAGGATGAAAGCAAGTGGCACAAGCAGCAGCAGGCCGGGAACATCCGGCGGAATACGGGCCGCGCCGCACTAAAGACCCGATTATGGCGACCACCGTAATCGGGGCTCACACGCTGGAGCATATGTATGGCCGCGGGTTCTTGGTGCTAATCACGGCCATCTACGTGTCCCTGGGGCTGAACCCGATTCAGGCGGGCTTGATAGACGGGGTTCGACAGCTCGCCGGCGGGGCCACCAGTATGAGCGGCGGCTTTTTCGTGGACATTTTCCAGCACCGCCGGGCCCAAGTGCTTACCTTGAGCCTGGCGCTCATCGGCGTGGGCTATCTGCTGGTATCCCTTGCCCCTACCTTCGGGCTGATACTGGCGGCGCTGGCGATAGCGTCGGCCGGGACGGCGATGTGGCATCCGCCGGCCTTGGGGCTGCTGGCCCAGCGGTTCCCGGAACGGCGGGGGCTGTTCATTTCGATGCACCGCTCCACCGGCAACCTGGGCGACTGGATTGGGCCGCTGATTGTCGGTGTGCTGCTGGGCGGCGCCGCCGGAGGAGCGGAATGGTGGGGGTCGGAATGGTGGCCCTGGGAGTGGTCGGTGGACTGGCGCTGGATTGTGGGCGGCGGAGCGCCCATTATGCTGGTGCTGGCCGGGGTCATATTCCTGCTGCTGCGCAACGTGGACGGCCCGCCCTTGCCCGGGGTGGACTACAAGCAAAAGATAAAACAGCAACTGCGCGATATGGCAAGCTCTTTCCGCGGCACGGGTATGTGGAGCATTTTCACCGTCTCGGCAGTGCGGGGAATGGGCGACCGCTCGCTGCTGTGGGTGATACCCCTCTACCTTTCCAGCGACTTGGGCTTCAGCAGTTTTATGGTGTCGTTCCACGTGGCCCTGTTCGCCGTGCCGGGGATTGTCACCGGCCCGCTGTTCGGGGCGCTGTCCGACCGCATTGGCCGCAAACCGATAACGATGTTCATAATGGCCGCCACCGGAGTCATAACTCTGGCTATCGTGATGCTGGGCGATAGCTGGGGAATGACGGCAATGGTGTTCCTGTTCGGGATGTTCATCTTCACCGTCAACTCGCTGACCCAAGCCGCCGCCATAGACGTAGCCGAGGGCAAGGGGCTGGAAGGCACGTTCATCGGGCTGATGTGGGGCAGCAACGCCTTTTTCGGGGCGATGGCGTCCATAGCGGCGGGAGTGCTGGCCGACTACGCCGGCTGGTCATCGGCCTTCTACCTAGCCGCCGGGCTGTACTTCCTAGGCTTCGCCATCTCCGCGCTGATGCCGGGAGGCCGGATGCGGGCGGCGGCGGGGTGATTTTGCCCGCGCTAACCGAAAGGTTGAATTCACTGCTCCGGCTCCTGGACTGGCTGTTTGGCTTGGCCATGAGGGCCGGGGCGCTGTTCGCCTTGGGCCTAATCGTTTACGCTCGGAACAGGAACAGAGCAGGTGAATATGGGCCGAACATCTATAAAGCCGAATCAGACCCGGCAAATAGAAATGGAGCTTGAACCTCGCCGCAATGACCCTAGGCTAATTTTCGAGGTCAAGTCGGATATTCCGATAACGACGTATCTGGTAGACGATATGGGCTTGGAAGATTTTGGGCAGGGCAAGACACCTGAGTATTATGCCGGATTCAGAGACCGCCGGAGTCACCAAGCGGACTTGACCCTGCCCAACTTCCGGCGGTACTACCTGATAATGATGAACAAGTCGGAAGACCGCACCGCGAAAATCGAGTACAACGTCAGGCGGCTTCGTTAGTCTCCACCGCCGCCCGGTACTGCTCCGGCGTGTTCAGGTCCAGCAGTATCTCCGGGTTGTCTAGGGGCGTCCGGTTTACCGATTCGGGGCGGCGGCGCACTATGGCCTTGATGCCCTGGGTTTCCTCGCTGATTTGGCGCAGTTCGGGCAGCAGCGCGGCGGAGAGGACGATGGGATGTCCGCCCTTGCCTTGATACGTCGGCACGGTGACGGCGCAGCCGCGGGCGCGGTGGACGCTCAGGATGCGGGCAACGTCGGCAGCCGACCGGGGCTGGTCTACGTTGAGCAACAGTATGTCCGCAACGGCGGCAGGGTCAAGGGCGTACAGACCGGCCTTGATTGAGGTGGTCTTTCCCTGCCGGTAGTGGGGGTTCAGCGTCCAGACGATTCCCGCTTTGCCTTCCAGCAACGGGCGCAGCTCATCGGCCCGGTGGCCCAGCACCACCACCACCCGCTCCGCCCCGCCGTCCAGCAGCGCGGCGGTCTGATGCTCCAGCAGGGTTTGGCCGCGCCAGGGCAGCAAGGCTTTCAGTTGCCCCATCCTGCTGGACTCTCCGGCGGCCAGCAGGATGGCCCATGCCCCCGGCATACGCTAGACCTCCACCGCTCGCTCGACGATGCTGGCGGCGCGGTCTAAGTACCAGTCGCCCATCTGCATCTGCCCGCCGTCGCCGCCCCGCCGCACCATAATGATTTCCGACATTATGCTGACCGCCAGTTCCTCCGGGGTAAGGGCGCCGATGTTCAGGCCGACCGGCGCGTAGACTTCCCGGATGCGCTCTTTGGCGACGCCCTGCTCCATCAGGCGGCGGTAAATCATCAGCGTCTTGCGGCGGCTGCCCAGCAGTCCGATGTAGCGGGCCCGGGTTTTCAGGGCCGACTCTAGGGCCATATCGTCAAAGCGGTGGCCGCGGGTGGCGACAACCAGAAAGCTGTTGACGTTGATGCTGAGGTGGTCCGACCACTGGTCATAGGGCGTGACGACGACCTGCTCGGCGTAGGGGAATCGCGCTTCGTTGGCGAATTCCGGGCGGTCGTCAACCAGATAGACGCGGTAGCCCAGCAGGTGGGCCAGGTCGGCCGTGGCCTTGCCCACGTGACCGCCGCCAACCATTACTAGGGTGGGCGGGGTGGTGAACCCCTCAACGAAAATTTCGGTGCCGTCGTCGGTGGATATGGACTCGGTGTTGCCGATGTCGGCAATGCGCCGCGCCGTCTCCAGGGCCGACTCGTCCAGCGCCTCGGCGCCCAGGGTGCCGGACACCGTGCCGTCGGCCCGCAGCAGCAACTTCGCGCCCAAGCGTTCCGGGTGGCGCGGGCTGTTGACCACCGTAGCCAGGCTTACCGGCTCGCCGCCGTCGTAAGCCTCCAGAATCTCGTCGCCCAGCGGCAGGAAATCATCCAAGCGGCGCAGCGGTTCCAGGTAGAAATACATCGTGCCGCCGCAGACCAGCCCGTCGCGGGCGGCGATGTCCTCGTTGAGATAGTAGTCCTTGAATTCGGGGCCGCTTTCCTGCCGCAGCATTTCTTTGGCGGCGAACCAGATGTCGCCCTCGACGCAGCCGCCGCCCAAGGTTCCCATGCCGCTGCCGTCATCGCGCACCAGCAGCATAGCGCCCGCCTTCTGCGGCGTTGAGCCTTTAGTGCGCACCACGGTAGCCAGCACGCAGGGGCGGCCATCCCGCAAAGTTTCAACGGCTCCCCGGATAACTTCTTTCATAGCCTTCCCGTCCCGGCAGGTTCGGTTCCGTCCTGTGTGTTTAGCTTATCAAAATAGCGGCATTGTTCCAATGCTTTCCGGGCAGGACAAGCAGGGCCGTTCGATTTTGCCTGAATCAGGATTCTACCCCGGAAAGCGAAACAAGCGGCCCGAATTGGACTGCCAATGCGCCCCCGGTTCCAGTATAATCTACGTATTATGTCTGTGGTCGCAATCACGTCGGTCAGCGAGCGCAATGCCTGCCGCTATGTTGACGCTATGGAATCGGTCGGCGCCGGAACTCGGGTTTTGCTCCCCGAAATTCACGCCGGATTGCCCGCCGCCGAGTTGCTGCGGGGCGCGGGCGGGCTGCTGCTGACGGGCGGGCCGGACATTCACCCGGAGCGTTACGGACAGGAACCCGACGCCAACGCCCGGCTGAAGCTATGCCCGGAGCTGGACGAGCTGGAGTTCCGGGCACTGGAGTACGCGCTGTCGGCGGATATGCCGGTGCTGGCAATCTGCCGGGGAATGCAACTGCTCAACGTGGCCTTCGGCGGGCGGCTGATTCAGGACTTGCCCGGCCACCGCAACGACGAACCCGATGGCGAGCCGGTCTCTCATCAGATTTACGTCGCCCCCGGCGCAAAGGCGGCGGCCATCATCGGCTCGGCCGGGTTCTTCAGAGTCAACAGCTACCACCATCAGGGCCTCAACGAAGCGCAGCGGGCGCCGCGTCTGATGTCCACGGCCTACAGCGTTGAGGATGGGCTGGTGGAAGGGCTGGAAAGCCCGGAACACAGTTGGGTTATCGGCCTGCAATGCCACCCGGAGCGCAAGGATGAAGTGCCTCGGCTATTCGTCAATCTCTTTGCCGGGCTGCGCGACCGGGCGGAGCGGTTCGCGGCGGCGCTTACGGCCTGAAGCGGGCCGGCATTACGGGTACGCGGCGAGGGCGCACATTCAGAGTAAACCGCGATTTGAGGAGTGTTGACCTATGGTAACTACCGCTCCGGTTCCGCCCCCAGTCCCGCCGGGAGAGCAGCCGATTCGCATAGAGGATGAGATGCGGACTTCGTATCTCACCTATGCCATGAGCGTTATCGTGGCGCGGGCGCTCCCTGACGTTCGGGACGGGCTGAAGCCGGTGCAGCGGCGAATCCTCTACGCCATGCACGATATGGGCATCCGCCCCGGTTCCCAGTTCCGCAAGAGCGCCCGTATCGCCGGGGAAGTGCTGGGCAAGTTTCATCCCCACGGCGAGGGTTCGGTTTACGATGCCCTGGTGCGGCTGGCCCAAGACTTTTCGATGCGCCACCCGCTGATTGCCGGGCAGGGCAACTTCGGCAGCGTTGACGGCGACCCCCCGGCGGCTATGCGCTATACCGAGGCCCGGCTGGCGGCGGTGTCCGACGAGCTGCTGGCCGACATAGACCAGAACACCGTAGATTTCGCGCCCAACTTCGACGATTCGCTGACCGAACCCACCGTGCTGCCCGCCCGTTTCCCCAATATGCTGGTCAACGGCGCGTCCGGCATCGCCGTGGGAATGGCGACCAACATTCCGCCCCACAATCTGGGCGAAGTCTGCGACGCCATCGTGCATCTGATTGACCACCCGGAGGCCACCACCGAGCGGCTGATGCGCCACGTCGTAGGGCCGGATTTCCCCACCGGGGCCATCGTGCGGGGCCGCAAAGGCATCGTGGACACCTATACCACCGGCCGCGGCCGCGTCATTATGGAATCGCGGGCCGAAATCGAGGAAATGCCCCGCAGCAACCGCGAGCAGATTATCGTCACCGAGCTTCCCTATCAGGTAAACAAGGCCAACCTAATCGAGCGTATCGCCGCGCTGGCCCGCGAAAAAAAGATAGACGGCATATCCGACATCCGGGACGAATCCGACCGGCGGGGTATGCGTATCGTCATAGAGCTGCGGCGCGACGCCCAGGCCCGGGTGGTGCTGAACAACCTGCTCCGGCAGACGGCCCTGCGCTCGTCCTTCAACTCCATAATGCTGGCTCTAGTGGACGGGCAGCCGCAGGTTCTGCCCTTGCGCCGCTGTCTGGAGCTGTTCATCCGCCACCGCGAGGAAGTCATCCGGCGGCGGTCGGAGTACCAGTTGCAGCGGGCCCGCGACCGCGACCACATCGTGCAAGGGCTGTTGCTGGCCCTAGAGCGCATTGATGAGGTTATCGGAATTATCCGCGGCTCCGCGGACGCCGAGGAATCCCGCAATAACCTAGTGCAACAGTTGGCTTTGTCCGAACCGCAGGCCCAGGCCATCCTAGATATGCAACTGCGCCGACTGGCCGCCCTAGAGCGGGAACGGCTGCAAAAGGAACACGAGGAACTGCTGGAGAGAATTGCCCAACTTGAGGCGCTGCTGAACGACCCGGAAAAAATTCTGGCTGAAATCAAGTCGGAAACCCGCCAGCTCAAAAAGTCCTTCGGCAACGCCCGGCGCACCGAAATTCAGGAAGAGGAAATCGGCGAACAAACCCCGGAGTCCCTGATTCCCCAAGAGGACGTTATCATCACCCTCAGCCAGCGCGGTTACGTGAAGCGGGTTCCGCCCAACACCTTCCGGCAACAGAACCGGGGCGGCAAGGGCGTGCGCGGTATGACCACCCGCGAAGGCGACGCCATCCTGGACCTGCTGGTGGCGGACACCCACAGCACACTGTTTTTCTTTACCAACCGGGGCCGAGCCTACCCGCTGCGGGCTTTCCAGATTCCCGGAGACGCCTCCCGCACTTCGCGGGGGGTGCTGCTTTCCAACCTGCTGCCCTTGCAACGAAACGAGCAGGTACAGACCGTGTTGCTCATCGAAAATCCCAAAGACGATTACCCTCTGTTGCTGGCTACCAAGAAAGGGCAAATCAAGTCGCTGAAAACCGGCGAATTGACCAACATCCGCCCGTCGGGGCTGATTGTGATAAATCTGACTGAAGGAGACGAGCTAGTCTCTGTGGCCCAAGTTGGGGAGGCCAAAGACGTAATGATGGTTTCCGCCAACGGTCAAGCCATCAAATTCCCTATCTCAGGAATACCAGCCCAGCTCCGCAACTCCCGGGGCGTGCATGGAATTAAACTTGACGATGGGGACGAAGTGGTTACGATGGGGGTGGTTACTCACAACAGTTACTTGCTCACCGTTACCCAGAGGGGATACGGCAAGTTAAGCTCCACGTCGAGCTATGACCGTATTAAGAAGGACGGGCAAGAAGAAGCCCGGCGTAGAGGCGGAAAAGGGGTGATAACCCACAGCACGAAGGATTGGGAGAAAACCGGCAAAATTGCCGCAGCTCGAATCGTAACCGACACGCCGGGGCAGGACGTGCTGATAATTTCCGCCAAAGCTCAAGTGGTGCGCATAGACTTATCCGAGATTCGCAAATACGGCCGGGCGGCCCAGGGGGTCATAGTATGGCGCGACCGGGAACCAGACGACATCGTAGCCTCCATTGCTGTATTTCAAGAAACTCCTCCTCAAAGTAGCGGCTCCTCCGCCAACGAACACCGCCGCGAAGGGCGCACCGTCGCCAACGGCCACGCCCCGGAACTCCACAGCAACGGCAGCCACGAGGAAGAAAGCTAACCCCGGCCGTTTCTTGGCAAACCATCGCCGTTGTTCAGGGGCGGGCCGCTACCCGCCCCTGCGCCGTCACCAGCCCCGGCCACTGCTCCACTATCCGGCGAATCCCGGCGCATTCCTTGAAAATCATCGCCGTCTTGTGTAGAATACTTGGCTGACATTGATATTATTGGCAACATACTATTGCCAATAGCGATTAGGAGAGACGGCAAATTGGGAATGAAACTGGTGTTTCTGCACGGAGCCGGATGCTCCAGCCTTTCTTTCTACTACCAGTTGCGGCACTTCCGCAGCGCCAAGGCCATTGACCTGCCCGGCCACCCCGACGGCAAGCCTTGCGACACCGTTGACGGCTACCTTGAATGGGTGCGCGGGTTTATCCGGGCGCGGCGCTACAAAAATGTCGTGCTGTGCGGCCACTCAATGGGCGGCGCCATCGCAATGAGCTACGCCCTGAAATACCCGGAAGAGCTGCGCGGCCTCATCCTGCTAGGCACCGGCGCCCGCCTCCGGGTGCATCCCAACTACCTGCAACGCTGCCTCGAATCCGGCGAAGACAAAGCCCCCTGGCTGGCCCAGCACATGGACTATTACCGTGAAGTGCAGGAGGAAGTTTTCCCGGTGCTGAAGCACCGGGCCGCCGAAGTAGGGCCGGCGGTGGAACTCAACGACCTGATGGCCTGCGACCGCTTCGACATTATGGACCGTGTGGCAGAGATAAAGCTGCCCACCCGCGTCATCTGCGGCAGCGACGACGTTATGACCCCGGTGAAGTATTCCGATTTCCTTGCCAGCAACATCGAAGGCGCGGGCAAGTCGGTCATCCCCGGCGGCAGCCACTTCGTTCACATGGAAAAATTCCAGCAGGTCAACGAAGAAATCGAGGGCTTTCTGGCGACGTTCAAGTAGACGGATAGGTAAGTAACCAGAAAGGCAAATACCGGAAAGGGGGCGGCCAAGCCAACAGGCTTCGGCGCGGCACAGCGTAAGGGCGGGTATTCTACCCGCCCTTAACTTATGGGCCAACCACCGGAAACGAAGGCCGCCGGGCAGGCGTCAGGCGCGGTGGGGATGATACCAGCGGCTGCGGTAGAACAGCAGCGGGTTTTCGCACTCGTTGCGGCGGATTTCCTTCACTTCGCCCATATAAACGGTATGGTCGCCGTAGACGTGGGAACCGACAACGTCGCAATCCAAGAAAATCGCCGAGCCGTCCAGCACCGGCAGGCCATTGTCCGATTCGGAGAAGCTGTAATCCACGCCGCCAGTGCGGTCTTGCGGTTTCTTGGCGAAATACGCCCCTATCGCTTCCTGCTCATCGCTGAGGAAGTTGACGCCGAAACGCTGCCGCTGCTCCAGATAGCCGTAGGTGTGGGTGCCGTGGGCGACGCAAACCAAGATAATGGGCGGCTCAAGACAAACCGAGGTGAAGGAGTTGGCGGTCATAGTGTGGGGGTTGCCTTCATCGTCCAGCGTAGTGATAACGGTAACGCCGGTAGCGAACTCGGAAAGAGCCGCCCTGAATTCGTTTTTGGTGAGCGAAGTCATAAACACCCCGAGGCACGACCCTCGCGGAACGCGCCTGCGGCGGGCATCCCGCGAACAGCATATAATCAAGCCGGAAAGCCGGGTCGCTGAATTTGGGCCATTATAATACGCAATCGCTATCTGCGCCACTGTCTTTTATGCTTGGACGCCTGCGAGATTCCCTAACCCTCCAGGGGAGGGAATATCGCAAGGGAGCGTCAAGGGTAAGGGCGGAAGCAGGCAGCGATGTCCTCCGCGAACGTGTCGGCAGCGGCGTCCGCGTCCAACTTTACCGCCACGCCGGGCGGAATCAGGCCGCTGAACAGTTGCGGATGGGTCAACTGGGCCAGTATCTCCAGCCCGTCAACCACGCGGGGGCCGGGGCAGCTAAAGTAGGCGTGGTCAATCAGATAGACCTCGCCCGCTGCCACCGCCGGGATGTCCCGCCATCCCTCTTGCGCGGCCAGCCACGGGGCTTCGCGCAGGTGGCGGGCTACGTCCGATGAACACAGGTCAACAAACAGCTTTTCGGGGGCGGCGTCCAGCACTTCCCGCCACTCCAGGCGGCGGGCGTTGCAACCCGGCTCCAGGGCCGCGATGCTGCCCCCGGCCATCCGCAGCAAGTCGGGTATCCAGTGGCCCCCGGCCACCAGCGGGTTGACGCCCTCCAGCGAAAACACCGACGGCCGGGACGCAACCAGCGCAACCTTGCGGGCCACCGCCTCCGCTCGCTCCCGCAGCGACGCCACCAGCTCCGCCGCCCGTCCGGGGACGCCGCAAACATCGCCCACCTCGATAACCGAGTCCAGAATTTCCTCGAAAGTCCGGGGCTGCAACACCACTACCTTGGGCTGTACCGCCATGCCGCGCACCGCCAAGTTGACTTCCCCGGCGTCAATTTCGCAGACGTGGCACAAATCCTGCGTAAAGATTATGTCCGGCGACTCCCTCGCCAGCCATTGGTAATCCAGCTCGTAGGGGCTTTCGCCCCGGCGCAGAATATCGGCCAGGGCCGCTTCCACTTCTTCGCTGGACAGTACCGACGGGTCAACCTTGCTGCGGCTGACCACGGGTTTGGTCTGCAAGATTTCCGGCGGGTAGCCGCAGAGGTCGCTGACGCCGATGACGCTATCGGCCAGCCCCAGGGCATACAGGATTTCGGCGCCGCTGGGCAACAGGCAACAGATTTTCAATTCATCATCTCGCGGCCTGAATATGAGCGCCCCGCTCTTGCCGCTGTTGTATTATAGGGGGCAGCCGCGAATCACGGTTCTCGCGGCCGCCTTACCCCGGCGCCCTCAGCTACCCTACCCCACCCGGCTTGCCGCCCGAAACCGCCCTTTCCCGGCGATGTCTTTCTTATGTCATCCATTATCTGCCGGAACGCGCTATAAATGTTCCGAATTTCGGTAAAGGAAAGCTGGAGCAGCTTTTCGCTAATCCGGCTCAACGCCTTCGGCTTCGGGGTTACCGGGTTCGTCCTGGCGATGGACACGGTAGTATTGCCCGTTATCGTGCTTACCCTCGCCCCAGAGTCCCTTAAGAATACCTACCTAGCGATGCTGGGTATGGGCGGGCTGCTGGTGGCGGCGGTGATACAGCCGTTCATCGGGCGGCTGAGCGACCGAACCCGCTCGCCGCTGGGCCGCCGCGTTCCCTACATCATCTGCGGAACGCTGGTGGTCTGCGCCAGCCTGTCCTTGACGCTGCTGGCCCCCAATTTCTTGGCCCTGTTCGCCGCCTGGATGTTCATTCAGGCCAGCCTGAACGTGGCCTACGGCCCCGGTATGGCCCTAATCCGCGACCTAGTGCCGCGAGCCCGCATCGGCGTGGCGTCGTCGCTGAAAATACTGATGGACGCCGTCGGCGGGATGCTTATGATTGCGGCGGCCGGCACCCTGCTTGCCCGGGGAACCGGCTTGTCGGATTTCGCCCGGTGGGAGTGGCTGACGCTGGCCTTGCTGGGCGGCGTGCTGGCCCTTTCGGTGGTAGTGACCTGCGTCACAGTGCTGCACCACGACCCGCGGCAACGGGCCCGGCCGGTGCGTCCGTCCAGCCAGCCGCAGCGCCCGGTGCTTAACTCGCAATTGGGGCTGTTCCTGATTTCCCGGCTGTTGCTGATGACGGCTATCTCGTCTTTCTACACCTACGGACTGTTTTTCCTGCGGGATGTGGTGGAGGTGGACAACCCGCCCGAGGCACTCAGCCGGATGATTCTGGCTATCGGCGGGGCAATAGTGGTGGCGGTCTACATTTCCGGCTGGGTATCCGACCGCATCGGCCCCAAGCCGGTGGTCATCGCCGGGGCAGTGGGGGCGGCCCTTAGCACTTTGTTGATGCTGACCGCCGACACGGCTACCGACGTAGTAATCATCGCCAGCGTCATCGGGGCCTCGGTAGGCGCCCTGCTCAGCGCCAACTGGGCCCTAGCCAACGAACTGGGCGACGAACAGCAGGCCGGAGTGCATATCGGCATCGTCAACCTGTCCACCATCGGCGGGGCGGCGGTAGCCCGGCTGCTGGGGCCGGGCATAGACCTGCTGAACCTAACCGCCGAGGATTTGGGCTACCGGGTGCTAATCTCCGGCTGCGCCGCGCTGTTCGTCGCCGGGGCCGTGACCATCCTTCCCGTGAACCCGGCCCGGCTGGAGCAGGCAAGCCAGGAAGAACCGCCGGAGCCAACGGCAGCCCCGCCGCCGGAACCCTGAGCGGAACGGCCCCGTCCAAGAGGGCGTTACCTCGCTAGGCGGACGCTTTTTGCAGGAACTCGGACGCGCCCCGGACCACCCAAGCGTTCCATGAAGTCATCAGGAATTTGACGCCCATTTCCTTGAATTTGGCTATGTTGGCGTCGTTGGCTAGGGTGCCGGGGGTGCGGCCTGCGTTGACAATCTTGCCGATGGCTTCCTCGATGGCGGCCTGCACCTCCGGGTGTTCGGCGTTGCCGATGTGTCCCATAGTCTGGGCCAGGTCGGACGGGGCGACAAAGAAAACGTCTATGTTGTCCACCTTGAGGATTTCGTCAATGCTGGCTAAGGCTTCCACTTCCTCAAGCAACACCACAACCATAGTCTGGTCGTTGGCCGTGTGGAAGTAGTCGGAAACGCCGAAGGACTGCCGCCCGCCGAACATCCCGCGGTAGCCCACCGGGGCGTACTTGGCCGACTGGGCGGCCTGCTCGGCGGCCTCGCGGCTGTTGACGTGGGGAACCACGATGCCCATGCTGCCCCGGTCGAGGGTGCGGGTTATCAGGCCGGCGTCATTGGCGTTGACCCTGGTTATCGAGGTCATACCCCACAGGTCGCAGGCGCGGGTCATATCGCCTAGGGCGTCCCAATCCACGGGGCCGTGTTCGCACTCAATCCAGGCGGCGTCAAAGCCCAAAGGCCCCAGAAAGTCTATGATGTCGCTGTCCTGCAAACCGGAAATGGTGGTCACCACCTCTCCCTGTTGCAGCTTCTGCTTGGCGCGGTTGGCTCGAATCGGCGGCATAATGCGTCTCCCTGTTCGTATTCGGCCCTGGCCGCGGGCCGGAAATCGCCGCCGCCATTGTGCCACTCAGCCCGCGGGATGACAAACGGCGGCGGCCTGCCGGGCCTTTCGGAATCCGTCGCGTCGGCTTGACAATCCCGGCAAGGGCTTGGACAATCAATCGGGCATTCCGGCAAACCGGCATCCGGCCCCGCAATCCGCCCAACCATTCCCCACTGCGAGGCCCGAGGGAGGAGCGACCCGATGACAACCAGTTCGGCGACGTGGACCGAGGAACGGCTACCGGCGGCAGGCGCGGAGCTGCAAGTGCTGAAAGGGGGCAGCGGCGACCCGCTGCTGGTGCTGCACGACGAGATGGGGCAACCCGGCTGGCTCCGGTTCCATGAAGAGCTGGCAAAAAACTATACGGTATACGCGCCGTCCCACCCCGGATTCGGCGTCACCGACCGCATTGACTGGATTATGAATATGCGGGACATAGCCACGTGGTATCTCTGGGCGCTGGAAGACTTGGGGCTGTCCAACCTGAACGTGGTCGGCTTTTCCATCGGCGGCTGGCTGGCGGCGGAGATGGCGACGCAAAACCCGCAGGTTTTCCGCAAGATGGCGCTGGCGGCCCCCGCCGGAATCCTGCCCCCCACCGGCGAGATTCTGGATATGTTCCTGATTGTGTCCAAAGAATTTATCACCGCCGGGGTTCACAACCCCTCGGCAACCCCGGAGTTCCAGCAGGTTTGCCCCGACGAGCCGTCGCCGGAGCAAGTTGAGCTGTGGGAAACGGCCCGGGAAGAAGCCTGCCGCCTTTCGTGGCGCCCCTATATGCACGACCGCAGCCTGCCCCACCGCTTGGGCCGCCTGAAGAACCTGCCCTCGCTCATCGTCTGGGGCCGCAACGACGCGGTGGTTCCGCCCAGCGCCGGCGAGGTCTATAACGGCTCCATCGCCGGCTCGCGCCTAGTCACCCTCGAAGAGTGCGGCCACCGCCCCGACGTGGAAAAGCCCTCGGAATTGACAGCGCTGCTGGGCGAGTTTTTCGGCTAGACGGGCCGATCTACCACAGGCCGATCTACCAAGCCTCCCACAGCACCGCCATAATTGGCCCGGCGTCCGGCACCGGCCGGGGGTTGGTGGCTAGGGCGCGGTCGTGGAGCGTCGCCGACGCTATCAGCTCCAGCCCATCCTCCGGCACGCCCACATCGCGCAGGCGTTCCGGCAGGCCCAGCGAGCGGCGCAGGTTTTCCACCCCGTCGGCGGCGGACTGAGCGGCCTCGTCCTCGCTCATCCCGGACGTATCTAGGCCCATAGCGTCGGCGATGAGGGCCAGCCGGTCGGCGCAGGCTTCGGCGTTGTAGCGCATAGTGTGGGGTAGCAGGATGGCGTTGGCTTCCCCGTGAGGAACGTCGAATATGCCCCCGACGTGGTGGGCGATGGCCGTGTTCAGCCCCAGCCCTCCGACGCCGGCCAGCGAGGCCATACAGGCGGCGGTCTTGGTGTTCAGCAGGCAGTCCAGATCAAGCTCCGCGCACCGGGGCAGATGCTCCACCAGCAGCCGGATGGCGTGCAGGGCCAGCGCGTCGGATATGGGGTTATGCTTGGTGGAGTAGACCGTTTCGACGGCGATGCGTAGCTGGCCCATAGCCGTAGAGGTAAGGATGCCTACGGGAGTGGTAGCCAGTGCTTGGCCGTCTATGATGATATAGCCGGGGATGGTGTTGGGGTCGGCCACCAGAATCTTGCGGCCCAAGTCGCGGTCGGCAAAACCGGCGCCCCTACTCAGTTCGGCCCCGCCCATAGTGGTCGGCACGGTGATGATCGGCAGCCGGTCGGGAGACAGGTCGGGGTAGGTGATTTTGTCCGGCGGGCGGAACTGCGCCTCGTAATCGTGAATCCTGCCGCCCTCGCCCAGCAGCGTGGCGATGCCTTTGGTGGTGTCGTGGGTGCTGCCGCCGCCGACGCTGATAAGCGCGTCCGGGCGGCACTGGCGGGCCAGCGCGACGGCGGCGTCCAGCGTGGCTACCGGCGAGTGGGGCAAGACGCCGGAATACAGCCCGGCAAAGCGGCCGCCCAACGCTTCCTGAACCCGCGGCACCACACCGGAGTGGGCCAGAATCGAGGGGCCGCAGACCACCATCGCCCGCGTCGCGCCGGCCCGCTCCAGCACGCCGGGCAGCCCGGATATGGCGTCTGCGCCGCACGCCACCTCGTGGCGCACGCTGTTAAAGGTGTAGCTCAAGGCGTTGGCCGCTTCCATTGCTTCCGCTCCTCCCTAAAGATGCCGATATGCGCCGACGGACGCCCCTCGCCGCGCGGGGCCGATGGGCTATGATTAGCCCTACACTATCTGGAATGGGCCATAGGGCAGTATGAACGCAGACAAGCGCCTGGGCAAGCTCAAGGCAACGGATGCCGCGCCTCCGGGCGGCGGTTACGGTGAAGCGGCGGCGGCGCACAACAAGTCGCTGTCCATTCACCGCTGGGCCAACTGGATCGCCGGGTTTTCCGGCGAGTTCGCCCGCAACGCCATTCTACGTTACTCTCAGAATGACAAGGGCGCGGTAGTGTTAGACCCTTTCGTTGGGGTAGGCACAACCCTGATAGAGGCTAACCGGCTGGGGTTGGACAGCATCGGCTTTGAGATTAACCCCTTTGCTGCGCTGGTGTGCCGGGTAAAGCTGGGCGTGGCGGATGTTTGCCTTCGCCAACTGCGGGACGGCGTTCAAGGTTACGGAAATTTTATGGATGACGCTAGCAGTATGGAGCCGCAAAGTTTGCCGCCCGCAGAGTTCAGGAGCCGTATTCCATTTTTCTCCCCTGCCGTAGAGCGCAAGGTTTTATTGACTCTGGATTATATCAACGATTTGCCGACGCAGATTAAAGACATATTCAGAGTCGCCTTTGCGTCCGTGATGGTAGATTTCTCCAACTATTCCTATGAGCCCTCACTTGCCACCCGCCCATCCGCCGGAAAATCTCTGATAGCCGACGCCGAGGTAGCCCGTATTATGGCCGCCAAACTTGGCGATATGGTAGAGGACATCGCAGAGTTTCAGCAGGAAGCCGCCCTTAGACAGGCTCAAGATATACGTGGGAATGACAGTACGGACTGGCGGATTCACGAGCGTTCCTTCTTTGACGCCGAAAGCTGCCTTGACGCCGCATCGGTTGACTTGGTAGTGACTTCGCCGCCCTATATGAACAACTATCACTATGTCCGAAACAGCCGCCCGCAATTGTTCTGGAGCGGGTTGGTGCATTCGCCGTCGGATCTAAAGCCATTGGAAGCCGGCAACTTCGGCAAGTTCTGGCAGACAGTACGAGGCGACGCGCCAATTCCGCTTACGCCGCAATTGCCGCAACTGGAACAGGAAATCGCGGAAATCCGCGGTATAAACAACGACCGCGGAATCTACGGCGGCAATGGCTGGGCCAACTATGTAACGTCGTATATGAACGACCTAGACAAGTTTTGCGGACTGCTGAACCAAGTTCTCAAACCGGGCGGAACCGCCGTGGTAGTGGTAGGAAATTCCATCGTGCAGGGCCATGAAATTAAGGTTGAGGAACGGCTGTGCGACATCGCGGAACTGCGCGGGCTATCGGTGTTAAGCGTCGCCAAACTGCGGGAACGGGTAGGCTCCAGCATCATCAACAGCGGAGCGCGGTTGCGCAGCAGGGAAAACTCGGGGCTGTATGACGCCGCGGTTGCCCTCTGCCGTTGCCGTCTGCCATTGCAATAATTAGCGCATCCCCGCTAATCCCCCTCGTACAAACCCCGCAGTATTTCCTCGGGCAACCCGGCGTCCTCCAAGGGCATCAGGCGGACGGGTATGTTTTTGGTTTGGGCCGCGGCTATTTCCACCAGTATGCCTTTGCTCTGCTCCCAGCCCGGCAGTTGCAACACCAGCAGTTCGTCGGCGCGGGCCAGAAACTGCAAGTCGAAGGCGTACCAGCCCTGCGGCGGGTAGAAACCTCGCAGCGCCAATTCCCCGGTGTATACCATCGGCGACAGCACTATCTTGCCGCCGTTGACCAGCTTTCCGCAGACGAACCGCACCGCCTCCAAGCGGGCTTCCCGCACCGCGGCGGAATCCGAGGCATAGGGCGACGCGAGGTATATCAGCGTCGGCTGCATATAATCCAGATACTCCAGGGCCATAAAATCCGCTACATCCCGCGATACCATAGGCCGCTCCTTTCCCTATAAATAATTTGGAGATTATAAACTTTGTTGCCCGCAGCACTGCTATTCCCGCGTATGTCATTCTGAGCAAAGCGAAGAATCCCGGCTTGGGCGGTGAGACCCTTCGCTCCGCTCAGGGTGACAAGTAACGCTCAGGGTGACAAGTAGCGCTCAGGGTGACAAACGGTTGGGTTGTTGATAACGGGTTGGCGGGCTGGCTGCCGTTAAGCGGCCTAGCCGTTGCCGTCCTTTTCCCACAGCGCTTCCAGCACTGCGCCGGGGGACATCGGCAGCCGGTCCATTCGGACGCCTACGGCGTCGTGGATGGCGTTGGCGATGGCGGCCATCGGGGGAACGATAGGCACTTCGCCGACGCCGCGCACGCCGTAGGGATGGCCGGGGTTGGCGATTTCCACCACTACCGTGTCAATCATCGGCAGGTCAAGGCTGGTGGGCATCCGGTAGTCGAGGAACGTGGGGTTCTGCATATTGCCGTTGCCGTCGAACACGTATTCCTCGTTCAGCGCCCAGCCGATGCCCTGGACGGCGCCGCCCTGAATCTGGCCTTCGACGTAGCTGGGATGAATCGCCTTGCCCGCGTCCTGTAGGGCGGTAAAGCGCAAGACGTCCACCTTGCCGGTGTCGGGGTCAACCTCGACGTCGGCGATGTGGACAGCGAAAGCGCCGCCTACGCCCGTGGGGGCCACGTTGCCGCGCCCGGAAACCGGGCCGCCGGTGGCGTTGAGCCGGGCCGCCAGTTCCTTGAAACTGAGCCGCAGTTCCGGGTCGGAGGTGTGGGACACGCCGCCATCCTTGTATTCCGCTAGGCTGGAGTCAACGTCCCAAATGCGGGCGGCGCGTTCCACCAACTGGTTGCGGATGTCCAGCGCGGCCTCGTAGGCGGCCCAGCCGGTCTTGAAAGCGACGCCGCTGCCGCCGGTCATTGAGGTGTAGCCCACCGAATCGGTGTCGCCCACCAGCGGGCGCACATCCTCGGCGGCGATGCCCAGCACTTCGGCCAACTGCATCGAAACCGCGGCGCGGGAACCGCCGATGTCGGGCGAACCTTCGATGAGGCTTACCGTGCCGTCGGCGTTGACGCTGGCGACAGCGCTGGAGGGGCCGCTGGCGTTGAACCAGTAACCGGCGGCCACGCCCCGGCCCCGGTTCCGGCCTGCCCCGTTATTCTTTTCCAGAGGGGCGCTCCAATGCTCGTGGTCTTTGGCCGCCTGGAGGGTTTCGATGTTGCCTATCTTGCCGAAAACCGGGCCGGTTAGCCGCCGCGTGCCTTCCTTGGAGCCGTTGAGCAGGCGGAACTCTAGGGCGTCCATACCGATTTTCTGGCAAATTTCGTCCAGCACGGTCTCAATGGCGAAAGCCGCCGCCGGGGCGCCGGGGGCCCGGTAGGCCGCCGTCTTGGGCTTGTTCAGCACCACGTCGAAACCTTCCAGCCGCCCGTTGGCGATGTCGTAGGGGCCGGTCATACATTGGACGCCGGGGTTGATGGGCGAACCGGGGTAGGCCCCGGCTTCGTAGGCCATAGAGGCGTCAACCGCAGTGATGCGCCCGTCGCTGGTTGCGCCCACCTTGCAACGCATCCACGACCCGGCGGTGGGGCCGGAACCCTGAAACACCTCGGCGCGGCTCATGCTCAGCTTAACCGGATGCCCGGTCTTGCGCGACAGGATGGCGGCTACCGGCTCCAGATAAACCAGCGTCTTGCCGCCAAAGCCGCCGCCGATTTCCATAGGGATAACCTTGATACTGGAGATAGGCACTCCGGCAACCAGGGCCACTTGGTCGCGCACATTGAAATGGCCTTGACTGCTGCACCAGATAGTCAGCTCGCCGTCGGGGTTCCAGTCGGCGGTGGCGGTGTGCGGTTCGATGTAGCCCTGATGCACCGATTGAGTGCGAAACTCCCGCTCGACAATGACGTCGGCTTCCCGGAATCCCTGCTCAATGTCGCCCATCTCGAAAAGGAAATGATTGGCGATATTGGTGCTGTCGGCCCCGTCATCGTCATCGCGCAGCCCGCCGGGGCGCATATTGGGGTTGGCGACGTTAGCCAGCCGCTGGTGCAGCACCGGCGCCCCGGGCTGCATCGCTTCCAGCACGTCGGTGACCGAGTCCAGCACTTCGTACTCGACCTCGATAAGCTCCAGGGCCTGCTCGGCGATGTGGGCGCTGGTGGCGGCCACGGCGGCGACGGCGTGGCCCCGGTAGAGGGCCTTGTCGTCGGCCAGACAGTTGTTGCTCAGGAACTTGGGGTTGACCATCGAGGCTTCGGTCATATCGCTAATGCGGCCCCGGGGCTGGGGCAAATCGGCTGAAGTGACCACCGCCCGCACCCCGGCCAGAGCCTCGGCCCGGGCGGTGTTGACGGATTTGATGCGGGCATGGGCATGAGGGCTGCGCAGCACGCGGGCATACAGCAGTCCCGGCAGGTTAATGTCCGCCCCGTAGCGGGCGCGGCCCGTAACCTTCTCCGCGCCGTCCTGCCGGATGGGGCGGGTTCCCACCACGTTAAATTCCTGATTGGAAAGCACCACATTGGAGCCGGTGATGGTGGTCATTTTGCGTTCCTCCTCAATCTTGGGATAGAGGTTAGCGCTCGCTTAGCAATTCTAGGGATGGTTTTCGGTTCTTAACGCCATTGCCCGAATCAGATCATCCGGCTAATCCTTTAATCCTGAAAATCCTGATTCAGACAAATAATAACGCCGCCTGATTTTAGCGCAGACGCCGGGCCTACACTCCCCGCGCCAGCCGTTCCATTTCCACCGCGAACCATAGGGCCAGGCCGCCGCTGCGGTCGTCAAAGCCGTAGATGGCCGGGCGGTCGAGGTAGCGACGGACGTTGGGCTGAACGCCGGTGCTGGCGCAGGCGTCCACCACGTTGCCTACGTCGTCTATGCGTTCCGATACGGCTTGCCAAGCCAGTTCCGCGCTGTCGCGGCAGTCGCCGGGGAGCCAGCCGCGGCGCAGGCCGCGGGCCAAGGCGTAGCCCATCATACAGGTAGCGGTAAATTCGTCATAGGAACCGGGAAAGTCCAGCACTTGAGGCAGCAGCCCGGATTGACGCTGCAACCGGCCCAGCGACTCCATCAACCGCACATACATCGCCATTACCGCCGGGCGGGCGGCGTGGCCTTGGGGCAGATAGGTTAGCGTTTCGGCCAGGCCCAGAGCGGCGAACCCGTTGCCCCGGCCCCAATAAAAGGGGGCGGAGCGGCAGTGCCAGAACAGCCCGCTTTCCTGCTGGATGTTTCCGTCCAGCAGAAAGGCCGTAAGCAATTCCAGGTAGCGGCCTTCGCCGGTAAGCTGGAAGGCGCGGCCCAGCAGCGCCCCGGCCATAAACATATCCTCGGTGCGAAAGTCCGGGTCGCAGGGGGGCGGCGCTTCCCCCGGCGGGGCGGGCCGGAAACGGTTGGCGGCGTCAATTATCAGGTTGGCATAGCGGGCGTCGCTAGTGGCGATGGCAAGTTCATCGCCCCACACCACCGAGGCCAGGGCCGAGGCCGCCAGCCCCTCGCCGAATCCGCCCGGCCCGGATGCGCCGTCAACGAAATCGCGGAGCAAAGCGGTGATTTCGGGGCGCGGGTCAACGCTGGCCGGGTCAAGCTGGGCCAAGCGCAGCCGCCCACTGACGGGAACGCCCTGGGTGTAGACTATGGGGTCAAAGGAATGGCCGTAGACCCTAGCAAGGATGCGGCCCACTTCGGCCCGGCTGCGACTGCGGCGGGCGGACAAGGCCCGGCGGGCGTCCGACGGCCCCAGCAACGCCGGATTTTGCTGGCCTGACTGCCGGATTACGCCGAACAGCCGGCTAAGCTCGCGGGAAAGCTGTTCGCCGTAGGCAGTGAGACGCAGGCCGGGAATGGTTCCCAACCCCTCCGGGAAACCGTCGCCCAAAGCCGCCAAAAGGCTGTCATCCTCTATTTCGCGGGCGGCCAGCGCCGGGGCCAAGTGGCGGGCGGCGGCGTTGCATTCCCAACGGACGGAGCCCTCGCCCGCCTGCACTTCCAGCACCAGGTCGGGGGCCTGAAAGCAAATCCAGCGCCACAGATAGCGCTTTTCCGGGTCCAGTTCGTCGAAATAGAAATTGCCTTCGGGGGGATAGCCCCGCGACGGGTTGCCGCCCGCGCCGTTGCCCGGCCCCAAGTCCAGACGCAAGCCGTCGGGGTTGGCGCAAGGCACGGCGCTGAGGGCGATGCGCAAGGCCAAGGCGTCGCCGCCGCCCGCGTACAGCTCCAGGGCGTGCAACGCCGTGTCCACATCGGCGGCGCGGCCCGACAACCCGCCCAGCAACAGGATACGCGCCCTGGCAGTGTCGGGTGCATAGGCGTGGCGGTCCAGCAACGCGGGAATGGGCGTCAGCGAGCGGGTCACGCCGCAGGCCGTGCGGCTCCAGAACCCCGGACGGGCCAGCGCCAGCGTATCCAGCGCCTCCCGGACGCCCCGCTCGCTGCCGGAATTAGCCACGGCGGTTATGACTCCCGCGGCTTTTGCACTAAGTCAACGTTGACCGTGCGGGCCGCGCTTACGGTGAAAGTCAAAGAAGCCGTGCCGCCGCCCTCGGTGCTGTTCATCACCTCAATGTTGGCCGGGCCGTGCAGGTAGAGGATTTCATCGCCCTCCACCCGGAAGGGGCGGTCGTGGCCGGGGTAAAAGACGTTGGAAGACGCCACCATCTTTTCGACGCTGGCATGGGCGTCCTCGGTATCCCAGAAAATGTTGTAGGGGATGCCTCGCGCCACCGTGCCGCTCTCCGGCATTGCGTCGCCCGCAATCAGCACCTTTTCGCCGTCTATGTCGGCCAGCACGCTCATGTGGCCTTTGGTATGGCCCGGCGTTTCCAGCACGGTCACGCCCTCGACGATGGTATCGCCTTCGGACACGACTTCCACCTTCATATTGCGCATCATATCGGCCATGCCCGCCGCCACCGCCAAGTCCCAGCGGTTGGGATTGCGGGCGTAGTCAATCTCGGTGGGGTTGACCAGCACCCGGGCATTGCGGAACAAGTCGGTGTTCTGACAATGATCCCAGTGCATATGGGTGAGGATAACGATGTCAATGTCATCGGTGGTCAAGCCCATCCCGGTAAGCGCCCGGTACAGAAAGGGGCGGCGGGACGAGGGGCCGGTGTCTATCAGTATGTTGTGGCTGCCCACCCGCAGCAGCGAGTTGGTGGAGTAGCCGAAAGACCCCTGATCGGTGTTGAGGGCGAATCCGTAGGTAAGAACGTCCAGCGTTGCCATGCGATTGCTCCTGTGTTCTGAATCCCTGCTACCGGAAATTGGGCATCACTTTCTCGGAGAACAGTTGCAACGAACCGGAAATCTGGTCGTAGGACAGCCCGCCCGCGTCCAGGTAGCTTATAAAGTGGGTTACGTGGTTTTCCTCCAGTTCCTTGATGGCCGCGGTCACCTTCTCCGGGCTGCCGATGGCGGCCATCCCTTCCTTGCCGCGCTGGGCCACTAGGTCGGGTTCGATAAACGGGTCTTGGACATAATGCTCGTAGCTGCGCACCCCGGAGGCCCGCACCACGTCGGACAGCGGACGGCGCAGGAAGTCGCCCATATCGCCCGCCCATTGCAGCCGGGGAGTGAGCAAGTCTACGGCTTCTTCGTCGGTAGGCGACACGTAGACATTGCGGACGGCGGCGACTTCGATGTCCTCCGGGGCCGCGCCCTCTTCCAGCATCCGGCGGCGGTAGAGGTTTATCAGGTTCTGGTCGGAATCGGGCGAGGCCGGGAAAAAGCTGCTGCCCACGGTGAACAGCCCCCAGCGGTTGCGAACCGCAATCTCCACCGACTCAGGGCTGTGGGTGACCGCCATAAATATGGGCGGGTGGGGCTGCTGCACCGGCTTGGGGATAACCCGCACTTCCGGGAAGCTGAAATAGTCGCCCCGGTAGGCGAAAGTGTCTTCCGTCCAGGCGCGGACGGCGATGTCCATTCCCTCAACGAAGCGGTCGCGGGACTCGGCAATGTCTAGGCCGTAGATGTCGAACTCCCGCTTCTGATAGCCGCGCCCGGCTCCGACAATCAGACGCCCCCGGCTGAGAATGTCCAGCGTCGCCAAGTCTTGGGCCAGGCGCAACGGGGCGTGCCACGGCACGATGGTGCAGGCCACGCCCACCTTGACGCGCCGGGTTCGGGCGGCGATGGCGGCCAGCATACTATGGGGAGAGCTGATGATGCTGTGTTCGCTGAAAGCGTGTTCGGCAATCCACACCGAATCGAAGCCCAGCTCTTCGGCGAGTTCCGCGCCGCGCAGAATATCCTCGTACACCTCAACATCGGTGCGGGATACCGGGTTGGGGTTGACCTTGCTCTCGTCGGCGTATTGTTCGTGCAACTGCGGGCGCTGGCCCACAAAGAAGGCTCCGAACTGCATAGCTTAACTCTCCGTTCCGTCTGGGCTTGTGGAACGCGCCACCCTGCCCCTCTCTTTAGGATAGAGCGGGCGGGATGGCGGGCGGATAGAGCGGGAATTACGCCGAGCCTTCCAGTTGAGCGTAAACCCGGCGCATATAGGCCCCGGAGTCGTTTTCCACGTCGGTGAACCAGCGCAGCAACGAGCGGGTCAGCGCGTCCACCGAATCGTCGTCCGTCGCGGCCTCGTAGCGCTCGCGGACGGTGGGCTTGGGGGCGCTGGCCGTGGCCTCGCGCAGCCAGGCGATTTTTTCCACGTCGGTCATATCCGACGACAACACCCGCATCCGCTCGGCAAAAACCGGGTCGTCCTTATCGTCTCCGGCGAATCCCAGCTCGCGGATGCGCCGCTCAAATATCTGCCCGTGGCTGTCTTCCCGCTCCGCCACCATAGTCAGGCAGCCCCGCAGGTCGGAGTCGGGCGTCGTGTCGGCCCATGCCTTTAGGAACAGGCCGGCGCGATGCTCCTGCAAGCGAATGTCGTTGAGCAGGTCAATGTATTCGGGCTTATCCGGCATTGCGATACCTCACGAAACAAAGCGTTTTGCGGGCGAGTTTAGTGCGCCGCCGGTAGGGTGTCAAACTTTGCCCCCGGCCCGTGCTAAAATGCCGTCAAAAATTCCGGCCAAGATTCCGGCTTGGGTTCTGGAGTAGTTTTGCCTCAGCTAAACGAAGCGCAGCGCGGAATGATAGCCGCCATCCGGGAGTTCGTCCGCCGGGAGGTGAACCCGGTGGCGCAGGAAATGGAGCGAGCCGACGCCTACCCCTTCGAGCTGGTGGAGCGGATGAAGGAGCTGGGGCTTTTCGGCGCAGTCATTCCCGAGGAGTACGGCGGGCTGGAGCTGGACGTCGCTTCCTACGCCCTAGTCATAGAGGAGATTTGCCGGGGCTGGATGAGCCTCAGCGGAATACTCAATTCGCACCTCATAATGGCCTATATGGTCGCCACCCACGGAACAAGGGAGCAAAAGGAGCGGTTTCTTCCGCTGATGGCTACCGGCGAAAAGCGGGGCGGCATCTGCATCACCGAACCCAACGCGGGCAGCGACGTCCAGGCCATCGAAACCCGGGCCATCCGCGACGGCGACGAATACGTCGTCAACGGAACCAAGAGCCTGATTACCAACGGGCGGCACGGCAACACCTTCGCCCTGGTCGCCAAGAGCGACCCGGACGCCGACCCGCCCCGGCGCGGCATCAGCATTTTCATAGCCGAGAAAGGGCCGGGATTCAACGTGGTGCGGGATGTCCCCAAGCTGGGCTATAAAGGCGTGGACACCTGCGAGCTGTCTTTCGACGATTACCGCGTATCCGGCGGCAATCTGGTGGGCGCCGAGGAAGGCAAGGGGTTCTACCAGATTATGAGCGGGCTGGAGCTGGGCCGCATCAACGTTGCCGCCCGCTGCCTCGGCGTGGCCCGGGCCGCGCTGGAGGAATCCACCCGCTACGCCCGCCAGCGCCGGACCTTCGGCAAGCCCATCGGCGAGCATCAGAGCATACAAATAATGCTGGCCAACATGGCCACCCAGATACAGGCGGCCCACTTGATGGTGCTGCACGCCGCCAACAAGAAAGACCGGGGCGAGCGGGCCGATATGGAAGCGGGCATGGCGAAGCTGTTCGCCAGCGAGATGTGTATGCAGGTAGCCACCGACGCCCTGCGAATCCACGGCGGCTACGGCTACACCCAAGACCTGCCCGTAGAGCGCCACTTCCGCGACGCCCCCCTGATGATGATTGGCGAAGGCACCAACGAAATCCAGCGCCTAGTAATCGCCCGCCACCTGCTCAACAACTACCCCACCGGCGATTTCCTGTACGAGGCGGGGCTGTAGACAAATATGATGTATAATCCCCGAAAACGGCAGGAAATCAACTACGAATACACCCGGCACGCCAAACGCAGACAGCAAGAGCAGGACGCCGGACTAGCCGAAGTCGCCCTGACGGTAGAGAACGGCGCACTAATCGAAGTGAGAGGGAACAAGGGTTCGCGGACGCGGGTGTTCAGGGCGGGCTATACCCATCAAGACGTATATTACCCTGACAAAGAGCTGAGAGTAGTATACGCAATGGAGAAAGATTCGGTTGTCGTAGTTACTATAGTGACGCGATACGGCCGGTTTGAGTGAGGCGAAAGTGAAGATTACTTATGACCCTTGGGCGGACGCAGTGTATTTCCACATCGGAGGGCCTGAAAAGGGAATTGTTGATTTCGCCGACGTAGACGGTGATGCCTTCATTCATTTCGACCCGGATAACCGGATTGTCGCCCTGGAAGTCTTGGCTGCTTCCCAAAGGCTCAATCTTGATTTCCTTCTGTCGGAGATAACGCTCCTAGAGGGCAAAGATTATATAACCTGGCGAAAGCTACAGGTGGCTCTCTGGCGGCGCAAGCAAGCCGATCAACCAGTCATCGCCGGCGATGAGGGGGAAAAATACTGGATTTCCAAGGTGGAAAATCACGCCGTTACTTTTATCACGGAATCATCGTCAACGCCGGTCACAGTTTCCGAGCAAGAATTGGACAACCCGGATCTTGCCGCCCACAAGAAGCTGGCGCGAGGCGAACTGGTAGAAGCTCTTTGGGAGCTGGGCCACTATCATTCCGACCCGGCAGACCCGGTCTAAACATCAGGGAGGTTTACCATAATGGTGCAGACCAACAACGAAAGCGGCATCACCCGCGCCCTAAGCAGCTTCGCGGCGGGGCTGGAATACGAAGACCTTTCGCCGGAGGCGGTGGACTGGGCCAAGTATCTCTGCCTAGACTTCGCCGGGGTTACAATCAACGGCTCCACCACCGGCTCGGCCCGCGCCGTGGTGGACGCCCTGCAACGGCTGGGACGCCCCGGCCCGTCGGCCATCGTAGGCACGCCCCATCGCGTACTGCCCGAGTATGCCTCAATGGCCAACGGCGTCGCCTTCCACAGCATCGAAATGGACGACGTGAACAACGAAGCGTCGCTCCATCCGGGCGTGGTGGCCTTCCCTACCGCCCTCTCGATGGCCGACCTGGCGCAGGTTTCGGGCAAGGACTTTATCGCCGCCGTGGTCGCGGGATACGACGTCATCGTGCGGCTGGGCCGGGCGTTGCAGCCGGCCGAGCATTACGGGCGGGGCTTTCACCCCACGGGAACCTGCGGGGCCTTCGGCGCGGCGGTAGTGGCCGGGCGGCTGCTGGGGTTGCAGGGCGATGACTTCATTCACGCCCTAGGCATCGCGGGCAGCCAGACCGCCGGCAGCATGGAATACTTGGCGCAAGGGGCCTGGACTAAACGCCTGCATCCCGGCTGGGCGTCCCACAGCGGTTCTTGGGCCGCGCTGCTGGCCCGCTCCGGCTACACCGGCCCCACTACCATCCTTGAGGGGCGCGATGGATTCCTGCAAGCCTATTCCGGCAACCCCGACCCGTCGCAGATACTCGACGACTTGGGCGGGGAATTTCTGATTACCCGCACCGGCATCAAACCTCACGCCTGCTGCCGCTACAAGCAGGGGCCAATAGACTGCCTCATCGAGCTACGCAACGCCCACAGCCTGCAAGCCGAAGACGTCGAGGAAGTGACCGTTGGCGTCCTGAGCGGCGGTTTCAAGCTGGTGGCGTCCCCGGAGGAAGACAAGGCCAACCCCCGAACCGTGGTGGATATGCAGTTCTCTATGCCCTTCGGCGCCGCGGTGGCCTTGTCCTATGGCCGCGCCTCGCTGTCGGAGTACGCCGACGGAGTGCCGGAACGCCCGGAAATCCGCCGCCTTATGCCGCGGGTCAAGTGCGTGACCGACCCGGAACTGGACGCCCACTTCCCCCGCGAGTTCCGCGCCTGGGCCGAAGTCGCCGCCACCGACGGACGCCGCCTGCGCAGCGACATCCGCTACCCCAAGGGCGACCCGGAAAACGCCCTGTCCTGGGACGAAATGAAGGAGAAGTTCACCGCCCTGACCGCCCCGGTAATCAGCCCGCAGCGCCAGCAGGAAATCATCGCCGCCGTCGAATCCCTGGAGCGGATGGCAGACGCGCGGGAACTGGCCGCCCTGCTGTCTGCGGAATAGACCGCCCTATGACACCGCTGGCGCCGCTGACGCCGCCATTGCAGGGCGTCCGCATCCTCGAAATGTCCCAGGCCATCGCCGGGCCGGTAGCGGCGCGGACGCTGGGCGACCTAGGCGCAGAGGTGATTAAGATAGAGTCGCCCGGCGCCGGGGATATGTCGCGGCGCATCGGCCCCCACTTCTTGGACGGCGAAAGCGCCTATTATCTGAACTTCAACCGCAACAAGAAAAGCGTCACGCTGGATTTGCGGACGCCCCAAGGCCGGGAAGTCTGCCACCGGCTGGTAGCAGTGTCCGACGTGGTGCTTGACGCCTTCCGCCCCTCGGCACTGGAGCGGCTGGGGCTGGATTACCCGTCGCTGCGGGCGGTCAACCCGTCCATCATCGCCTGCTCCCTGTCGGCCTTCGGGCAGGATGGGCCGTACCGGGAGCGGCCCGGCTTCGACGGCATCGTGCAGGCTATGGGCGGCGGTATGAGCGTCACCGGCAACCCCGGGCAGCCCCCGGTGTTTATGGGCTTTCCGGTGGGCGATATGGTAGGCGGCTACGTGGCGGCCCTCAGCATCGCCTCGGCCCTCTACGGGCGCAAAACCACCGGCGAGGGGCGCCGTCTGGACATTTCGCTGCTCGATGTGCAGATTGCCCTACAGGCCCACTTGGGCCAGTTCTACCTAGTATCCGGCGAAGTGCCGGGGCCGATCGGCTCCGGCCACCCTTCCAACCTGCCGGTGGGCGCCTACCAGTGCGCCGACGGCAAATACCTGCAAGTCCACTGCGCCAGCCAAGAATTCGCTATGAAAACCCTGCGGATGATGTCCGGCGAAATCGGGCCGCTGCGCGGAATGGACGCCGACCCCCGCTTTACCACCGCGCCCGCCCGCATCGAAAACCGGGCGGCCCTAGAGGAAGCCTTAAGCATCGGCTTCCGCTCCAAGCCCCGCCCCGAATGGGAGCGACTGCTACTGAAATGGGACGTGCCAGGCGGCCCGGTAAACAACATCGCCGAGGCGCTGTCCGACCCTCAAGTGCAGCTCCGCAATATGGTGGTGGAAATAGACCACCCCACCGCCGGAACCTACCGCACCGCCGGCAGCCCCATCAAAACCGGCAGCCCCGAAACCTTCGCCCCCCCGCCAACCCTAGGCCAAAACACCGCCGAGGTGCTAACCGGGCTGCTAGGCTACAGCAACGCAGAAGTGGCGGCCCTGCGGCAGGCCGGGGCGGTTTAGGCAGTGTTCGCAATGTATTACGTCAACAATTTATGCCAGTTGACACAATTTCTAGCGCATATACCGTGGACAAGAATGGCAAAACTAAATACGGCACTGAACCGTAGGCGCAACCACTAAATATCCAAGCCCAAGTTCATTGCCATGCGAATGTCTTGCATATACCCAATTTCGTCACCTAATTTTCTACGGGCAGATCCTCTAACGAAGTAAGCCTGGGCAATGTTTGGATCAATAAGTATTGCCATGTCGCAATTTACAATAGCTTGTCTCCAGTCTCCTTTTAAGGAATACGCACGTCCTCTACTCGAGTAGGCCGCCGCAAGATCTGGGTCAAGTCGAATGGCAATATCATAGTCGGCTATAGCACGGTCCTGCTCGCCTTTGCGAGAATATGCTACACCTCGATTTACATACGCAGTCGTATCTTTGGGGTTGATGCGGAGAATGGAGTCGAAACTCGAAATGGCTAGGTCATAATCGCCTTTTTCTGCATAGGATAGACCTCGCCAAAAATAGGCAGCAGTATCATCAGGTCTGAGACTGAGAACAGTGTCAAAATCTGATATAGCGTGATCGTACTGCTTTATATAGAAATAGGACATTCCTCGAAAAATGTAGGGACCGCCAAATTGAGGGTTGAGGAAAATAGCGATATCGAAATCAGCTATAGCTCGCTCGTAATCGCCTGCAAAATGATACGAAGACCCTCTCGAAAAGTATGCTACCAAGTGATCAGGAGCCATAGAAATGACCATGTCGTAGTTGGCAATCGCAGAGTCATAATCTCCCCTTTGATGATGTGCCAATCCTCGCCGCATACAGGCGTCTATGCCATCGAATCCCCTTATCGGCTCACGCATCGCAATTCTCCTTGAAATCACTCAGTAAGAAATCGTAGTCGTTAGCTTGGACGGCTTCTATTCGGCCAGCCGCCCAAGCCATAGTATACTACACCGACGTCTGCCCCACCACCCGCGGCGCCACCCGGCGCGACAGCCAGCGGCCGTCGCCCGAATCGCCCAGCAACTCGCCGCCGCGCACTATCACCTTGCCGCGCAGCATCGTCATTACCGGGTAGCCGTCGCACTGGAAGCCGTCCCAGATGGAGTAGTCGGAATCGGCGTGGAGTTCGTCCACCGTTATAGTCTTTTTCAGGTTGGGGTCGAAAATTACGATGTCGGCGTCGCTGCCTGGGGCTATGGCGCCCTTCTGCGGGTACATACCGAGGATTTTGGCGGCGTTGGTGGATGTTATAGCGGCGAACCGCTCTAGGCCGATGCGCCCGGGGGACACCAGTTTGGTGTAGGTGACCGGCATACGGGTTTCGATGCCGTTGTGACCGCCGCAAAGGGTTCGGATGGTTTCGCCGGCCAGCTTGACGTTCTTGTAGGTTGTCCACTCGTCGGTGGCGGTGGTGCAGATGGGGCCGTCCACTAGGCCCTGCTGGAGCGCGTCGCGGTCGTCGGAAAACTTGATGGCCGGGTAGGTGTGGATGGCTAGGCCGTCGGGCTTCAGGTAATCGTCGCAGGTGAACTCTAGGTAGTTGTGCAGTGCCTCGCCGTAGACCGGCAGTTGGGCGGCGCGGGCCTCGGCGATGGCCGCCACGCCCTCTTTGGCCGTGGTGTGGACGAAATAGATGCCGGTTTCGGTGCTTTGGGCCAGCCGCGTTACCTTGCGAAAAGAGATGTCCTCAGAGATGTTGTTGTGGGCCAGGTGCAGGTTGGAGCCGTGGTCGCGGCCTTCCCGCTCCAGCTTGTCTTCCATATAGGTTACGATGTCGTCCTCTTCGGCGTGAACCGCCATAATGCCGCCGTGCCGGCCCACTTCCTGGAAAATCTCCCACAGATGGCCCATAGGAACGCGGGCGTGAAAGGTGGTGAAAATCTTGAAACTGGCGACGCCCGACTGAATCGCCTCGCCGATTTCGCCCAAAGTGCTGGGCGGGATGGCGCCGGCGAGGATGTAGTGAAAGGTGTAGTCGGTGAAAGAATGGCCCCGGAAAATATCGCGCCGCGTTTCGATTTGGCCCATAATCGGGTCGGATGGCGGAACGGCGCCCGGGGTCAGGGGCAAGGCGCCCGCGAAATCCACGTAGGTGGTCACGCCCCCAAAGGCGGCGGCGCGGCTGGCCGCTTCCGGCGGCTGGGTGAAAACGCCGGTATCGCCGCCCGCCCAATAGTCCGGCACCGGAACGTTGATATGCGCGTGGGGTTCGATGCCGCCGGGCAAGACAATCATCCCGGTGGCGTCTATGATTTCTGCCGCGCCCACATCGTCCAACGCCCCGGGCGAGGCCACCGCCGCAATCCGCTCCCCCATAATCCCGACGTCCATAAGGCCCGCGCCTTCCGGCGCGACAACTGTGCCATTGCGGATAATCGTGTCCAACATAGCCGCCTCCGGTTCGTTTTTGATTGCCCCTTTCGGCCCTGTGCTATCCCTATAATATGGTTCAGGGGCGGGTTTGGAAACCCGCCCCTGAGCGTAGCATCCTCCGCCTCTAGGCCGCGGTTAGCGTTATTTCCTCGGCCAGCGTTGCCGGAATCCAGGCCGACAGCAGCGTTTCCAGCTCATCGCGGCATTCCTCCAAGCGGTGCTCCGCGCCGTCGTACAGCACCAGCTCTTTGGGTTCCTGCGCCCACTGGTATATCTGCTGGGCGCAGGAAAAGGGCAGCCGGGTGTCGGCCTTGCCGTGAACCACCAGCAGCTTGCGGGGGGCCACCTGCCCGGCCATGCCCGCCCCGTAGGTCTGGGGCGACAGCGACACCACGCCTTTGATGTGGGGGCTGGTAGCGCCCGCCGCGATGACCACCGCGCCGCCGAAGGAATGGCCCACAACCACCACCGGCCCGTAGCCCTTTTCTTGGCAGTATTCCACCCCGGCCAGCAAGTCCAAGACGCACTCCAGCAAATCGTTGGGAAAGCGGTAATCCAGCCGCAGCGAGGTTATCCCCTGTTGCGTCAACTGCTCCGACAGCCGGGCGTAGGTTCCCGGGCCGGGGCCGCCGAAGCCGCCCCGAGCGCCGCAGACCCAGATGACGGCGCGGCCGCCGTCACCGGCCGCGCCCCCGGCGCGATGTACGATTCCGCGAAACTCGCCCCGGTTGGTGTGAAACTTTAGACCCGCGCCGGTATCGCCGTCGGGCAGGGGCGCGTCGCTCACCCGCAGCAGCTTGATGAGGTCGGCGGCGGATTCCGGTTTTTGGCCCGGAGCTGCGCTCATTATATCTCCTGCTGAAACAGTGTTTAACATAAGATTCAGCTTGCCGATAAAACCCGCGATTCAGCCTTGAAAGCCCGCTAAATCTTATGCCGAGTTATTTGCCTTTCGCAATCACTGTTTGGGCTGATTAACCAAGAAAGTCGGCCAGTGCTGCGATAAAGCCGTCCGGGTTGTCCTCAAACACCATGTGGGCTGCGTTGTCCACGTGAACCAGCCTTCCGTCGGCCAGCGTTTCCACCATCCGCTCGGCGACGCCCAGGCCCAGAGTGTCGGTCTCGGAGCCGCGCACAATCAGGGTGGGGCAAGTCACCTTGCTCAGGGGCGTCCACAAGTCGGGGGGCGGGGCGCCGGTGCCGTTGCGCCGCTGCTCGCGTATCTCCGGGTCATAACGCCAGCCGAGCTTGCCGTTGGGCAGCTCCCTAGTCTGGTAGGTCAGCCTGCGGCGCATAACCGCCTCAGAGGCGAATCGGTTCTGCCCGTTCACGTGCCGGAATGCATCCTCGAAACTGTCGAACTCCTCGGGAACTTCCACCACCTCGCGGGTGATACGGGCCGACCCTTCGGGGGCGATTTCCGGGCCGATGTCTACGATGACCAGATTGTCCAGCTTTTCGGCGTTGCGCCCGGCGAAGGCCATGCTGTTGCGCCCGCCCATCGAGTGGCCGATGAGAGTGAATTTCTCCAGCCCCAGGGCGTAGCAGAACTCCTCCAGATCTGCCACGAAAGCGTCGGTGGAGTAATCGCCGCGGGCCGCCCAGTCGGTTTCGCCGCGGCCCCGCTGGTCCAGGGCCAGCACGTGATAATCGGAGCAGAAGCGGGCCGAAACATCGTCCCACGAATGGCAGTGCCCCCGCAGCCCGTGGAGCAGCAACATCACCGGCTTCCCTACCGTCCCCCAGTCCAGGTAGTGAATGTTCATCCCGTTGACCGTAATCATCGTATCCGTGGGTTGCAGCGTGGTGGTCATATTGTCGCCTCCTGTGGATTTGATTGGACGCTAACGCTACTGCCGGAAACCTGCTCGGCCAAGGCCGACGCCTTGGATTTGGTCGCCTGATGCAAAGCAACGCTCACCATGGACAAGTCGGTAAACTTGCTGGCATCCATTATCTCAAAGGCGGTGATTTGGTCGTCATAGTCGAAGTCAACTATCACCCCCGGCAGCACCTCCTGGGATTCTTTCACTTTCCTGGAGTCGAACTCGATGGTAATGATGTCCACGTCCGCGTCGTAGGCTACTCGCATCGTCAACCTCGTTTTTTGGATTAGCTAAGGTCGGAACCGTCCGTCCACAAATGCAGTGATGATAGTTTCTCCGTCAGTGTCAATTACGACTCTGACATAGTGCCGGTATTCGGCTATGTAAGCCCAATATCTGGTCCGGCCATCATTCTGCACCTGTATCCGCGCCGGATTATTTACTACCGACTCAGCTTGAGCAAGGGTAATGTCTCGCTTGGAACGTTCCCTGATGTAATGCTCGGAAAATATCACGCTTCTCTCTGCGCTTCAGTGTTCTACCGCTTGATTATCAGCAACGAAAAGTAGTCCAAATCCTCGGCGGTGAGCTTGCTTATGTCGTGGATTACCCTCTCGCTGGCCGTGCTGGCCTGGCGGACGTAGATGGCATGGCCGGCCAGTCCCAGACTTTCCAGATTGGCTAGGGCCCGCATCAGGTTGTGGTCAATCTCCATCAGCACGATGGTATCGTAGTTGGTGATGGCTTCGCGCAGGTCGTCTATGCCGTAGACCGCCGGCAGGATGGCGAGGCGCTGCCCCTGGCTTACCAGCGGCACGCCGGAACTGGCCGCCGCCGCCATAACCGACGGAACCCCCGGCACCACCTCGACGGTCAGGCCGTCTATCGCCTCGGCCCCTATATGCTCAATCAAGTGGGGAAACTCGCTGTACAGCATCGGATCGCCCTCGGTGATAAAGGCCACATCGTGCCCCTCGCGCAACAGGGCGCCGATGCGGGCGGCCGCTTCCCGCCAAGTGGCCGGGTCTACCGGCGAATCGTCGGCGGGAATGGAAACCGGCAGGGTTGTTACCCCGCCCGACAGCAGTTCCCGCACTACGCCCAAGGCATAGCTGGGAGCGCCGTTGTCCAACTGCGTGTAGCAGACAACGCCCACCTTTTCCAGCAGCCGCATTGCCCGGATGGTGAGCAGCTCCGGGTCGCCGGGGCCTACGCCCACGCCGTAAAACCGGCCGGGGGCGGGCATTACTGCGCCACCACGTTGAGCAGACGGCCGGGAACGTAGACCGTCTTGTTTATCGCCTTGCCGTCAAGGAAGCTACGAACCCGCGGGCTGGACATCGCCAGCTCCTGCGCCTCCGCCTCCGGGATGCCCACCGGAACCTCCAGCTTGTCGCGCACCTTGCCGTTGACCTGCACCACCAATGTAAAGACCTCATCGGCGGCCAGTGCTTCGTCCCAGGCCGGGAAGGGCTGCTGGTGAATGCTGTAGCCGCGCCCGGCCCGTTCCCACAGCTCTTCGGTAAGGTGAGGGGCCATAGGGGCCAGCATCAGAAGCAGCTTTTCGACGCATTCACGCCACACCTCCGGGGATACGCCGCCGTCGGCCCAGATGCGGTTCAGGTGATTGGTAAACTCCATCAGCGCAGCGATGGCGGTATTGAACTTGAAACGGTCGAGGTCGCCGTAGCATTTGCGAACCGTCTGGTGCAACAGCCGCTCGGTAGCCCGCTCCGCCGCGCCGCCGGAGCCGTCCAGCGCCGCCGGGTCGCGGCCGGCGATGTCCCATACCCGGTTGAGCCAGCGGGCGATGCCGTTGATGCCCTCGCCGCTCCACGGGCCGCCGTGATCCCAGGGGCCGATGAACATCAGGAAACAGCGCACCGCGTCCGCCCCCAGCAGGCCCACCACGTCGTCGGGGTTGACCACGTTGCCCCGGCTCTTGCTCATCTTTTCGTGATCCTGCCCCAGAATCACCCCTTGATTGAACAGCCGCAGGAAAGGCTCCTCGAAATCCACCATCCCCATATCGTACAGAGCCTTGATGAAAAAGCGGGAGTAGAGCAGGTGCATAACCGCGTGCTCCGCCCCGCCGGTGTACTGGTCAACGGGCAGCCAGGATTTCGCCAGCCCCGGGTCCGCCGGCCCGTCGGCGTAATGGGGGCTGATGTAGCGCATCATATACCAGGACGAATCCATAAAGGTGTCCATTGTGTCGGTTTCCCGGCGGCCGGGGCCGCCGCAGGCCGGGCAGACAGTGTTGACGAACTCGGCGCTGGCCGCCAGGGGCGACTGGCCGCTGGGCTTGAACCCGTCCCCCTCAAACGCAAAGTCCGGGGGCAGCAACACCGGAAGATCCGACTCCGGCACCGGAACCACCCCGCAGCCGTCGCAGTAAATCATCGGAATCGGCGTCCCCCAATAGCGCTGGCGGGAAATCAGCCAGTCGCGGATGCGGTAGGACACGGAGCGTTTGCCCCAGCCGTATTTTTCCACATCGTCGGAAATGGCCTCGACCCCTTCCTGATTGGTCATTCCGTCGTAGGCGCCGGAAGCAGTCATAAAGCCGTCGCCCAAGTACGCCTCGGCCAAGTCTTTGCCGTCCCAGGTTATGGGCGCGATGACTTGGCGGATGGGCAGGCGGTACTTGCGGGCGAACTCGAAATCGCGGGCGTCGTGGGCCGGAACCCCCATCACCGCGCCGGTGCCGTAGGTCATCAGCACATAGTCGCTGATAAAAATTGGCACCCGCTCATTGTTGAGCCGGTTGACGGCGTAACTGCCGGTGAATACCCCGGTCTTTTCCTTGTCGGCGGAAAGGCGGTCTATTTCCGACGTGCGGCGGGCCTGCGCGATGTAATCCTCCACTTCCTGCCGCCGCTGCGGGACAGTGAGCCGCTCCACCAGCGGATGCTCCGGGGCCAAGACAACAAAAGTGACGCCAAATATCGTGTCTATGCGGGTGGTGAAAGTGCGGATTTCCCGCTCCTCCAGCCCGTGAGAGGAAATGTCGAAGCTGATTTCGACGCCGGAGCTTTTGCCAATCCAGTTGTTCTGCATCGTGAGAATCTTGTCCGGCCACTCCTCCAGCCCGCTGAAGTCCAGCAGCCGGTCAGCGTAGCCCGTGATGCGAAAGAACCACTGCTCCAGGTCGCGGCGGGTGACCACCGCCCCGCAGCGCTCGCAGGCGCCGTTAAGCACCTGCTCATTAGCCAGCACCGTAACGCAGGATGGACACCAGACCACCGGAGCGTTGGCGCGGTAGGCCAGCCCCCGCTCATACAGCTTGACAAAGAACCACTGATTCCAGCGGTAGTATTCCGGCAGGCAACAAATGACTTCCCGGTCCCAGTCATAGATTGCCCCGATGGAGCGGAGCTGCCGCCGCATATTTTCGATGTTGCTCATCGTCCATTCGTAGGGGTGGATGCCCCGGCTGATGGCGGCGTTCTCCGCGGGCAGCCCAAAGGCGTCGAAACCGATGGGATGCAACACGTTGTAGCCCTGCATCCGGCGGAACCGGGCATGGGCGTCGGCCGGGGCCATCGCGTACCAGTGGCCGATGTGCAAGTCGCCGGATGGGTAGGGATACATAGTCATTTCGTACCACTTGGGCCGCGTATCATAGTCCGGCACCTTGTGGAGCTGGTCCCGTTCCCAGCGGTCTTGCCATTTGCGGTCTATGGACACGGGGTCGAATCCCAATTCCACCTGCCGGGCTTTTGATTCGCTGGTCGTCATCGAACTGTCACCTCAAATCGGCTGCGCGCCCCCAGATTATACCAGCATAACCCCCTTTCCTGCCCGCCATATCCCCTTATACCCCGGCGGCCCGATTGACAGGGCCGGGAGGCGATTCTAAAATTCCGCTCAATCCCGCTGGCCGGGGAACAACCCCAACCCTCTCCCGGAGGGAAAGGGAATTACGCGCCGGAGCCTTTCAGTTTGGCCGCTAACCGGGGACGCCGGCCCATAGACGCCATCATCCGGCTGCCCCGGCGCCGCGAGGTCTCCCAGACCATCCGGCGGGATGAATCGCCGCGCCGCCCCCGGCGGCTCTTGGGCGTCTCCGGCCTGCTCATCGGCGGTTTTACGCTGCTGATAAGCGTTGGCGCAATCCTGCTGTCCCTACCCATCGCCGCCAACTCCGGCCAGTTCACCCCGCTGGAAACCGCCTACTTCACCGCCATATCCGCCGTGACCGTAACCGGGCATACGGTAGTAAGCACCCCCGACTTCTGGGCCCCCTTCGGCCAGGCCGTCATTTTCGCCCTTATGACCATCGGCGGGCTGGGCTTTATGGTTATCAGCACCTTTCTGCTGCTGGCCCTCGGCGACCGCACCACCATACAGCAACGGGCGATAACCCGCGGGATGATGAGCGATACCGCAGGCGTCAATCAGATGCGGGTCATCCGCTCCTTCGGGCGCAACGTCATTGTCATCGTGCTGTTGATCTACTTGGGCGGGTCGCTGATTTTTTTCACCCAGATCAACGGGCTGGACGGAATTGGGCAGGGGCGTTCCTACTGGTATTCCGTATTCCTTTCGGTGTCATCTTTCAACAACGCCGGATTCAACATCATACCCGAAGCGGCCTCGGGCAACGCGGCCCGGTTCGCCTCCAACCCCATCGTGCTGGCGACGATGACCGCTATGATGGCCTTGGGTGGCCTAGGCTGGGTGATGATGGTGGACGTTTGGCGGCGGCGGCGGTTCGCCCGCTTTTCCCTAGACACCAAGCTGGTGGTGGTCAGCAGCCTAGGACTGTGGCTGCTGGGCGCGGCGATTCTGGGGCTGTCCGAGTTCACCAACGACGACACTATGGGGCCGATGGGATGGGCGGATCGCATCGTCAACACAGCCTTTCTGACCGTAAGCGGGCGCACCGCCGGTTTCAGCACCATAGACTTCGGGCAAGTAGCGGACGCCACGGGAATGACCTTTACCGCGCTAATGTACATTGGCGGCGCCCCCGGTTCGGTGGCCGGGGGCATCAAGGTAGTGACCTTCGCCGTCATCATCGCCGCCGTGGTATCGTCGCTGCGCAGCCGCTCTCACACCGAGGCTTTCGGGCGGGAGATTCCCCAGCCCCAAGTACACCGGGCGCTGTCCGTCGCCGTTCTGGGAGTGGTCATTGTCTTTGTCGCCGCGATGGCGCTCATATCGCTGGAGCCGGAAACGCGCTTTCTTTCCCTGCTTTTCGACATAGTTTCGGCGTTAGGCACCGTCGGGGCCACCACCGGAATCGTGCCGGAGCTGGGCTTGCCCGCCCAGACGGTATTTATGGCCGCAATGTTCGTCGGCCGGATGGGGCCGCTGGTTCTGGCCCTGGCTTTAGCCCCCAAAGAGGATGAAGTCGTTTTATACCGTTTCGCCCAAGAAAAGGTTAGAATAGGCTAAGACTTGTACGGAGGCGCAGGGTGAACAAGCAGGTTTGCGTCATCGGGCTGGGGCGTTTCGGCTCCACTATGGCGCGTGAGATTTACCAGAGCGGCCACGACGTGCTGGCGATAGACGCCGACGAGGCCCGGATTCAAGAGCAGTTGGGCTATGTCACCTACGCGGTGCGGGCCGACGCCACCAACGAATCGGTGCTGCGGGAGCTGGACATTCCCGACTATGACGTGGCCGTAGTGGCCCTAGGCGGCGACCACGTGCAGGCCAGCGTCGGCGTGACCGTGCTGCTAAAAAGCCTAGGCGTTCCAATGATTATCGCCCGCGCCGCCGATGACCTGCACGGCGAAACCCTAGGGCGCATCGGCGCCGACCGGGTGATTTTCCCCGAAGCCGAAAACGCCCGCCGCGTCGCCCGGCTGGAATTTACCCCCGGACTGATGGACTATATGCCCATCCTGACCGACTACGGCATAAGCAAAATCCGCCCCCCGGAAGGGCTGCTCCACAAAACGCTGGAAGCCGCCGGGCTGTCCGGCGCCGGCGACCGGCACGGCATATCGGTGCTGGCTATCCGGCGGGGGCGGACGTCTTTCCTCCACCCGTCCAAAGACGAGGTGCTGCAACCCGGCGACGTGCTTATTCTGGCCGCCACCAACGAGCAGTTAAGCAAGCTGCCCGAAATCGCCAAGCGTCTGGCCGCCGCCGCCGACCCCCAGCCCGCCCGCAGAAGGGCCTAGCCTGCTCAAAAATCCCCGGTTGTCCGGCGCAATTAGGCTAGTCACAACATTGCGGCGCCCCTATAATCCCTCGCAGATTTGGGGCGCCCTCCTTAAATTACCGGCGTCCCGCCCCGCAATCTCAATCTTGCCGGCGCAGTGGTGCCGGTACAGTGGTGGATGATGAGCCAGCGGGTCAATAACATCCTCGTTCCGGTAAATGACTCGCCCCACAGCGAGCGTGCCTTTCGATGGGCCTGCCACGTGGCCCGGAAAAACAAAGCCCAGCTCCACGTCATCCACGTGATTGAAGTGCCGCTGTCCCTGTCCCTAGAAGCGGAAATCACCGAGGACGTAGACCGGGCCGAAGAACTGCTCTCCCGTTACGAGCGCATCGCCCACGAGGAAAAGTACCGCGGGCTGGCAGCCGGGTGCCTGCGGGCCCGCCAGGCCGGGTCCGCCATCGTCCGGGAAGCGGAATTCAAAAAAGCGGAAATGGTGGTCGTCGGCATTCCCTACCACCACAGCCTAGGGCAGTGCAGTATGGGCGCCGCCGCGTCCTACATCTTTCAGTACGCTTCCTGCCAAGTGCTGCTGTGGCGCGACACCGCCCCCGCAATGGCGGCGGCGCCGGGAGCGTGAGCGCCAGTGCGGACGCTGATCTACGGGTGCGGCCAGCTCGCCGCCAGCGCCGTCCGGGAACTGGCCCCCACTCTGCTGGAAAAAGACGGGGACGCGCAAATCACCGTGCTGGGCAAAGAACGCAGCCAACTGGAGCGGCTGAGCGGCTATCCCGGCGTGTCGGTGGTGATGATCTCCGAGCCGGTGATGCAGGATTACCTGCTGGACGCCGGCATCAGCCAAGCCGACGCTTTCCTCGCGCTGTCCACCGACGACCATGAAAATCTGCTCCTGGCCCAAGTCGCCCGGCAGATGTTCAACGTCTCCCACGTCGTCTGTCACGTGGAAAATCCTCAGTTGCAGGTTTTGTACACCGCCCTAGGGCTGAACGTGGTAGGCTATTCTCGGGGAATCCTGCAAGACATCCGCCAAGTGATCGATGCCTGATAAAAACGGCAAAGGCGGCAAAACCGGCTATCCGGGTTCAGGGCGGACGGGGCGATGTTTATAATAATCGTCGGGTGCAGCGAGGCCGGATACTACCTTGCCCGGGCGCTGGTGACCAGCGGCCACGAGGTAGCCGTTATCGAGCGCGACCTGGCCCGCTACCAACTGCTCACCGAAAGCCTAGGGCTAATCGCGCTACTGGGCGACGGCGCGGATACCGACGTGTTGCGGCAGGCGGGCGCGGAGCGGGCGGACGTGGTAGTGGCCTTGACCGGCGCCGACGCCACCAATATGGTAATCTGCCAAACCGTGCGGCAAATTTTCCGCACCCCCCGCACCATAACCCTAGTGAAAGACCCCAAAAATGAGCCGATATTCGAGGAGCTGGGCATTGACGTAGTGGTCAACTGGATTCACTTGGCCCTAACCGCCCTAGAGGAAGGCGTGCCGGGCCACCCATTGCGCCACCTGATGACCCTGCGGCAGCCCGGAATGGAGCTGGTATGCGTATCCGTGCCGCCCGGGGCCGACATTGTAGGCAAGCGGCTGGCCGAGGTTCACCTTCCGCCCAACAACTTTATTTCCCTGATTGTCAAGAAAGGACGCGCCGATTTGCCCTCCGGCAACTCCTTGGTGGAAGCTGAGGATGAACTCATCGCCGTCACCTCCAGCGGCGACGAACAGCTACTCTACGACATCCTTACCGGAGTCTGAACGTGGCCCGGACACTAGCATTCTTGGGGCCCTCCGGCACCTACACCGAGGAAGCGGCCCTGCTCTATGACCCCGAAGCCGAGCTGCGGCCCTACCCCAGCATCTCCGCCGTCGGGCAGGCCGTAGCCGCCGGCCAGGCCGGGCAGGGCGTCGCCCCCATCGAAAACAGCATCGAGGGTTCGGTGAACTTCACCCTCGACCTGCTGGTAAGCGAAAACTCCCTGCTAATCCGCTACGAAATCGTGCTGCCCATCGAGCATTACCTGATGGGCAAACCCGGCACGCGGCTGGAGGAAGTCGAGGTGGTGTATTCCCACCCGCAGGCCCTGGCCCAGTGCCGCGAATACTTGGAGCGCAACTTCGCCAACGCGGCCCGGTCGGCATCCCTCAGCACCGCCCAGGCCGTAGGCGACGCCATGAGCAGCGACGCCCCCTCGGCGGCCATCGCGCCCCTGCGTTCCGCCGCGCTGTACAACGCCGAAATACTGGACTCCGGGATTCAGGACATCGCCGCCAACGCCACCCGCTTCGTGGTTCTCTCCCACTCCGACCACGAGCCAACGGGCAACGACAAGACTTCCCTGTTTTTCACCTTCGCCCAAGATTTGCCGGGGCAGTTGTACGCAGTGATAGGCGAGTTCGCCCGGCGGGAAATCAATCTGGCGAAAATCGAATCGCGCCCCACCAAGCAGTCATTGGGCCAGTACGTGTTTTTCATTGACTGCGACGGCCACCGCGAAGATCCGATGATGCGCGAAGCCATCCAGTCCATAAGAGGCCGGGTAAGCTCCCTCCGGGTGCTGGGTTCCTATCCCAAGTGGCTACCCTAGCCCATCCCCGCCTGCCCCCCTCCCCCTCTGCATAACCCCCCCCACCGGGGAATGGTCAAGCCCGCACAACTCCCTCCCCCACCGGGGGATAGTCAAGCCCGCACAACCACCTCCCCCACCGGGGGAGGGTCAGGCCCGCACAACCACCTCCCCCACCGGGAGAGGGTCAGGCCCGCACAACCACCTCCCCCACCGGGGGAGGGTTAGGGTGGGGGCGTCCTAGGGGCGTCCCCCTCGCAAGACAAAGAAAACCGGCCCTCCCCATAGCTTCTCCGCGCCGCCGCACCACACGACCCACAACCAAAGACCCGGAGTAGTAGAGGAGGGCCGTTTTAGGCCGGACTTCGTGATTCCCCCGTCGGCGGAACGCTCCCGCCGCCGTAAGCTAGGCTCAAGGAAACGAAGCCCCGGACCGTCAACCTGAAGGCTGCCCGGCAACCCTGCCACCGCAACAGCCAGCCCTTAAAACTTGGTTGGAATTTTATACTACGCATAGGTTTATGTCAAGGGTTTATTTTAGGGAAATTCCATCTGGAAAATCGCCGTCCCCTCGTTCTGGTAGACCTTCCTCAGCGTCCCCGATTCCGCCATCGCCTCAAACTTCGCCAGCCCCTCCGCCGGGTAGTTCAGCCGCTCCAGTTCCCCCACCACCACGTAGGACACGCCGTAGCGTCTCAGCACTTCAACGGCTGTGGCAATGTCGGCGGTTTCGTAGGCCAGCCGGACGTGGCGGGCCCGCTCGCCCACCTGCTCCCGATAGCCGAACCGCTGCTGTATCTGATGCCACGGCCAGCCGATGACCGTAGGCAGACCGGTATAGATGGCGATGCGGCTGCCCCAGCGGTACTGATCCATGTGGGCCTCCAGCACCACCGCCGAACCCTCCGCGTTGTCCTGCAACCAGCGGATGGCGTGATAATCCCACACCAGCGGGAACCGCTCATCCAGCTCCCAATGTTCCGCCGCGGCCATATACGCCGTCCCGTCCAGTGTCGGCGGCAAATCGTTAAAGCGGTCAGCCAGCCGGTCGCGGGTTCCCAGCGCGGTGTAGATTAGCGAGCCGCCCACCAGCAGCGCCAAGACCAGCAGCCATACCGCCGCCGCGCCGGTTCCCATCCTTTTGTTTCCATATTTTGCCGACGAAAACCGGAAAGAACCCAGCCGCCACAGCATATATGCGGCGGCCACCGCCATAAAAACCCAGACCTCCAGATAATACTTGAACAGCGTATTCATCCGGCCAATGTCGCCTTCCACGGTAACGAAGTCAACGCCGATGATGACAAGCCCCGCCATAACCACCATCGCCAGTGCCACCGCCTCATAAGGGCGCGACGGCTCCGGGGTTCGCAGCGTGCGCCACCCGGCCACGACCGCCAGCGACAGCAGGGCCAGTGCCAGCAGCGCAGTCCAGTATCCCAGAATCCCCAGCAGGATACCGGCGGCAAGAAACAGGGCCAGCAACAAGCGCAGCCATCGCATCTCCGGCGGCAGCCCCCTTTCCGTCCCTTCCCGCGTAGGGAAAAGAAAGGCGGGCCGGACGCTCCGGGCCAGAACCGCCAAGTCGCGGCGCGTCCGCGCAATCAGATACGTGACGATGATGAACAGAAACAGGCCGTGAATCCCCAAGAAGCGGTCAACGGGCGTCCGCCACCTTGACGCATCCAGCCCGCTGTTAAAAGTTTCGTAATACTGGTGAAAAGGCCAGAAAGACAGCAGGCTGACCGCCACTATCCCCGCGCTCAGCCCGGCGAAAAGCGCCAGCTTGCGCCGCGGGCTGCCGCGGGTGAACAGCGCGGCAATCCCGGTGAAACCCAGGGTCAGAATCACGTATGACGGATAATCCCAACTGTTGATGGCCCACAAAGCGCCCAAGGCCACCGCCAGCGTCAAGGCAACGGCAACCAGCCATCCGATCCCCGCCCGCCCACTTCGATAATGACGCAGGCCGGCCACTAAGCACAGCCCCAGCCCCAACGCCAGCAGCGTAAAGGGAATAACCATCATGTGAGCGTGCAAGTCGGCAAACAGGAATGTAAAAAAGGGAAACTCGGTAATGTGCCACGATGACCCGGCATCGCCCGGTATGAAATCGGGCAGCCAAAAAGCCAGCAACGGCGGCTCAAAGCTGTCTAGGGGCGGAATCATCCGGCTGCTGCGCCAGAAGTCGAATCCGGGCCATGCCGCCCCTTGCGCCACTTGCCCCCACACCCCTTGAACGATTTGCACAATGCCGTCAAGGTTGCCGATAACCGCCGTAAACAGCGCGGCGGCAAGACCGCAGAATACGGGAGACAGCCCCCCCCGCCTTTTATTACCCCCGGAGAACACAGAGAGCGCAGAGCTTTTTTTGCCTTTCGCTACTCCCCCTTTATTATCCGGGGTTGCCCGTCTTATCCCGGCTCGCCGCACTCCGGCGGCTAGGTTGTAGCCCAAAGAGAACGCCCCGGTCACAGTCAACGCGAAAAACAGCGGCACGGCCAGATTGAACGCCGTCGTCGGCACAATGGCCGCCACCCGCATCACCGAAGCAACAACAAAGTAACCCCAATAGTAGTAATTCAGATACCCCCCGGCGAACCACGGGTCATAGGGCGGCAGCGTCGCGGAACGAAAAACGGCGGTTAGATATGACAGCTCCATCGGCTTTTCGCCGCCCCGGTAGGGATGCCACAAATCGGGGTTGAACCACCGAACCGCCACGAAAGCCAGAAAAGCCGCCAGAAACAATGCCTCGCTACCGACCAGCAGCCGCCACCGCGTCCGCGTGAACTCCCACATTTCTTTATACAGGGGCGGCCGCCGGACGAACCACAGGGCAGCCCCGGAAGCCGCCGCCACCGCCGCCATCCCCGCGTATACCGCGCCGCGGGAAAAGTCGGCCCACCCCAGCGACACCACCAGCCAGGCCCCGTAGCACACCGCCAGCAGCCCCAGAATCCGGGCCAGCAAAATCCCCCGGTCGGCCAAGGGGCGAAAAACGAAAAAGGCCAGAGGCAGGGCAAGCAGGTATATCAGCTCCACAACCAGCAGCCAAACCAGCACCGGCGCCTTATTCGTCCACCCGTCGCGGTCTGCGATGTCGCTGTAGGTGCCGCCCCCGCGATGCTTCGCCAGCGCCTCGGGCGACAGCATCAAGGCGCCCGACGATGACGGCCCTTCCCTTTGTATGGGCAGGGGCGATTCCAGCATCCCCCGGAGGCGGGGTTCGTCTAGGCGGCCGGCGTTTCGGAATACTAGAACCCGGGGATGGTCATAGCCCACCACGCTGCCGTCGGCATAGCCCAGATTAAGGGTAAAACCGGCGTCCGGGGGCGGGATTTCCGGTGCGGGGCTTTCCAGCCCGGCCCGCCCCAGCGCATCGTCCCGGAATACCACGCCGCCTAGGGATGGGTAGCTGGTGAACTCCCGGTGCAGCCTATAGCCCAACTGCCCGGAAAACAGCAGCCGGTAATAATTGTTGCTGTAGGGAAACCGCTCCGGGTCCCTGGCCGCGCTGGCATAAGGCCGCTGGCTGTAGAAAATCAGGTAGTCGGAACGGGCCAGACGCCCGGCCAGCGTCCGCATTTTCGCCTGCGTATCGCGCTCGTACAGCGGGAACTGCCAAGTTTCGTATCTATAAAGGCCCGGCAGCCACTCGTCCCAATGATTGTCCATCACGATAGGCGAACTCGACGGAACTTCGGCAAGAATCCATCGTGAGGCCGCCAGCCCCGGATGTTCCCGGGCGTATACCCGCTGGAAAGCGAGGGAGTAGAACGCGGCGCCAAAGACAACGAAAACCGCCAGCCCCGCCGCCGCAATAATCAACCCTTTTCTAATTTTCTTTCTGAGAGAGGGCGTAAGCCTGTCCCTGAGCTTGACCAAAGGCGCGGGCCATCCGGCGGCGTTCAGCCCGCGGGCTTTGTCTATCTGCCAGAGCATCATCCGCGCCGCCAGCAGTATCATCACCGGCATCAGCGGGAAAAAGTAACGCAGGAAACGCACCTCGAAACTTTCCAGAAACAGCAGGCTGGGAATCACCCAAGCCAGCAGCAACAGGTCGGCCCGAAGCTGACGCCGCTCCAACGCCGCCAGCGCAAGGGTGAACGGCAGGGCCAGCCAAACCATCGTGCCCAGCGGCAAGCCCAGCCCCCATACCGCCGTCTGCTTTATCTGGTAAAGGAACGACGGGGTATCCACGTACTGAGTGGTAAAGGGCCACAGCCCGGCATTGCGGGCCATCCGCGTCTGCGCCAGCACATCGCCCACGAAAGCCCCAATGTCTATAAAAGCATACGGCGTAGTGACAAAGAAAACGGCCACCGCCACCGCCCCGGCCAAAAGGATGTGACCGGCGATTTTCTGGATGATTTCCGGCGTGACGTCCTTCCAGCGCCCCCCGGCCTCGTCCAGCGCAAGATAGGCATAGCCCAGAGCCAATGGAGCCAGCAGCGGCAGCACATTCACCTTGGGCGACAAGGCCAGCCCCAGCATCAGACCCAGCAGCGCCGAGTCCCGCAGCCGCCTTTTCTGAACCATCCGCAACATAGCCCAGATACTGGCGAGGGTGAGCAGCACGGTAAAGGTTTCCGGCCGGTAAAAGTGGCTGTGCTGAACGTGAATCACCGCCAGCGCCGTAAGCCCGGCGGCCAGCAGCCCCACGTTCCGGCCATAAAGCCGACGGCCCAGCGCAAACACCAGCAGCACCGAACCCACGTCGGCCAGCGCGGACAAGGCGCGGCCCACATACCGCATTTCCAGCCCGCCCACGTCGGTGAAAAGTTCAATCACCGACCGGAAAAACACCAGAACGTAAATCAGGATGCTGCCCAGCGGGAACCAGTGCGGATTGAGCGGGCTGCGCTCAGCGTCGAAAAAGGCGCGAAGCCCCCCCAATCCCGGCTCCGCTCGCGGCTGCTCGGCGACATACCCGCAAGTCGAGGCGCCGGGATCATCGGCCAGCAGGCGATACATACAATCGGCGCGAAAGTAGATGTCCCGCTCATCGGGGTGAAAACCGAAGCCCTCATCCCAGTTGAGGCCGTGAAGCCGCAACGCCAGCGCGACCACCACGATGCCCGCCAACACAAAAAACGGCCAGGAAACCCGGCCGTTCAAGGTTAATCCGCCTTTGCTCAAACTATTCAACACAGAGACCACGGAATACTAATGCCTTTTCCTGCGGTCTCTGTGCCGAATACCCGGCGGCTAGATGCCCTTCTCGCTCATCATCGCCGCCAAGTCGGCGGTGCGGCAGGAATAGCCCCATTCGTTGTCGTACCAGCCCATAATCTTGACCATCCGGTCGGCCATTACGATGGTGGAAAGGGCGTCGAAAATGCAACTGTGCGGGTTGCCCCGGAAGTCGGAGCTGACCAGCGGCTCGTCGCAGTATTCCACAATGCCCTGAAGTTCGTTCTCCGCCGCCCGCTGGAAAGCCGCGTTGACGTCGGCCACCGTCACGTCGTGGGCCACCTGCGCCGTGAAGTCGGTGATGGAGCCGGTGGCCGTCGGCACCCGGAAGGCCATCCCGTGCAGCTTGCCGTTCAGTTCGGGCAGCACCAGCCCCACGGCCCGGGCCGCGCCGGTGCTGGTGGGGATAATGTTCATCGCCGCCGCCCGCGCCCGGCGCAGGTCGCCATGCCGCTGGTCCAGAATGGCCTGGTCGTTAGTGTAAGAGTGGATGGTGGACATCAGCCCATGCTCCACCACAAACTGGTCGTGCAACACCTTGACCATCGGCGCAAAGCAGTTGGTGGTGCAGGAAGCGTTGGATACGATAGTATGCTTGTCGGCGTCATACAGGTGGTCATTGACCCCGAACACCAGCGTCAGGTCTTCGCCCCGGGCCGGCGCGGATATGATGACCTTCTTGGCGCCGCCCTTCAGATGGCCGGATGCCTTGTCGGCGTCGGTGAATATGCCGGTAGACTCCACCACCAAGTCAACGCCCATTTCGCCCCAAGGAATAGCCGCCGGGTCCCGCTCGGAAAAAACCTTGATGCTGCGGCCGTCCACCACTAGGTCGCCGTTATTGGCCTCCACCTTGCCCGGATAGCCGCCGTAGTTAGTGTCGTACTTGAGCAGGTGGGCGTTGGTCTGGGCGTCGGTAAGGTCATTAACCGCCGCCACTTCCACCTTGCCCTCGTTGCGCTCCTGATTCGCCCGAAGCACCAGCCTGCCGATTCGCCCAAAGCCGTTGATTCCGATGCGCGTTACCATAAGCAACCTCTGCGATTTCCGAGTAGTTTCGTTTGACGCTCTTGCCTGTACCGGATTACCTATCAGGATACCGCCCCGGTTTTCGCTTTCCGCCCCTGGAGATATGGCAATAGCAGTTGACCTGCATTTTTCAGGGTAAAGCCCACCGCCCGCCCCAATTCGTTGCAGTGCGCGGTTAGACCATCAGCTACATCTTGGTTATGGGCCACAGGTTCCCGGTTGCTGACCAGAATCAGCGTATCCGTTTCATCGCAGTAGGAAACCGACAGCTCCCCGTCGCAAACTACGCCTTGCGATGCCTCCCCGTTCAGGTACAGCGTCAGCATTAAGGCTGCGTCCAACAAATCGAAACCGACACACTGGCGCCTGTCCTTTTCGGCATAGAAACCCGTGAAAAAGCTATTACGGGTTACACTATAGCCGCCCCCCTTAGCCTGAGCCCCATTGCCTATAGCCAGGAGGTCGCCTTCCTCGGCATAGGACACCAACAAATTTTTAGGTTCGCTCATTCTATTGCTCTACGAGTGTCGTCTTTGTATGCTGAAAGCACCGCAAGCCCGTTGCGGTTTTCGACCACAACCACTTTCATCCACCAGACATCCGCCCCAGTCTCTCGAATCCGGCCCCATACAATATAACGCTCCGGGCCGACCGTCTCTGTATATTCCGCGTTTTCCAAGACGAACCTGATACGCTCATCCGTCGCCTCGGAATGGCCTATCGGGTAGGCGATAGCTCTTCTCTGTAGGAAGTGGGGCGTGTGCCGGTAGAATTTCCCGTTGGCAAATACTCCAGCCCCTTCCAACGGCTGTTCCTCTGCCATTCTATCACAGCGTCCGCCCCAGATACCCGAAGGCCGACGCCCCGGCGTAGGCCGCGGCGCCGTTCAGCTCCGCCTCGATGCGCAGCAGCCGATTGTACTTGGCGACCCGCTCCGACCTGGCCGGGGCGCCGGTCTTTATCTGCCGCACATCCCAGCCCACGGACAGATCGGCGATGGTGGTGTCTTCGGTTTCGCCGGAGCGGTGGCTCATCACCGCCCCCCAAGCGGCGGCGCGGGCCGTGTCGAGGGCCCGGCGGGTTTCGGTAAGCGTGCCTATCTGGTTCGGCTTCAGCAGAACGGCGTTGCTCGCCCGCTCCTCTATGCCGCGAATGATGCGGGTTATGCTGGTGACCAGCAGGTCGTCGCCCACCAGTTGCACCGCAGAACCCAGCCGCTCCCGCATCGCCTTCCAGCCCTCCCAATCGTCTTCCGAAAGCCCGTCCTCAATGCTGATGATGGGGTATTCCCGCACCCATCGGTCATACAGACCGATTAGTTCCGCCGACGAATGCGTAGTGCCTTCCCGCTCCAGCGCATATCTGCCCGTAGCGGCGTCGTACAGCTCGGTGGCGGCCACATCCAGCCCCAAGTAAACCTCGCGGCCCGGGGCGTAACCGGCGGTTTCCACCGCCCTTAGCACCAGCTCCAGCGCATCCCGGTTGGAAGGCAGCGACGGCGCGAAACCCCCTTCGTCGCCCACGTTCAGGTTGTGGCCCCCGGCGCGGAGCAGCGAGCGCAGCGACTGGTAAATCTCGGCCCCGGCTCGCAAAGCCCCGGAAAAGGTGGGCAGGCCCACCGGAAGCACCATAAACTCCTGAATGTCGGCGGAGTTGGAAGCGTGCCGCCCGCCGTTCAGTATGTTGAACATCGGCACCGGCAGGCTAACCGGCCCCTCGTCATTTTCCGATGTCCGCGCCAAATAACGCCAAAGGCTGACCTCCCGGGACGCGGCGGCGGCGTGGGCCACGGCCAGCGATACGGACAGAATGGCGTTGGCCCCCAACTGGCTTTTGTTGGGCGTGGGATCCAGGCTAATCATATATTCGTCAATACCGGCCTGGTCGAAAGGCGAGCGGCCAACCAAGTAACGCCCCAGCACGTTATTGACGTTGGAAACGGCTTGCAACACGCCGCGCCCCGAAAAACGCGCCGAACCCCCATCCCGCAGCTCCACCGCCTCGTGACTACCGGTGCTGGCCCCCGACGGAACCAGCGCATGGGCGGTCACCCCGTTGGACAAGCGCACTTCGGCCTCAACGGTAGGGTTGCCCCGCGAGTCCAGTGCCTCCCGGCCCAGCACCGATGCTATGCTTACGCCCCCGGTTGCGCTGCTCATACCCTCCCCCTGATTCACCGCAGAGTGCCCGGAAAAATCCCGGGGAAAACCCCGGAATAAACCAAGAAAATTACCGGAAAATCTCTGCGCCCTCTGTATACTCTGCGGTTAATTATCCGTGCGCGACCGGGCGGCGGCGATGGCTTTCTCCACGGCGTCCGCCGGGCTGTCGGCGCGGATGATGCGGTCCTGGATCGGCGTCCCTTCCCCGGTGGCGGTGAGCGGCCAAGTATTCAGCCCGACCACCGGAATGCGGGCGTCCAGGGCATAGGCAATCTCGCACAGCGTCCCGAAAGCCCCGCCCACGGCGATAACCGACGCCCCGGTATGCACCACGATAACATTGCGGGAGTACCCCATCGTAGTGACAATAGGAATATCCACATAGCGGTTGGCCTCGGTGGACTGGCGGCCCGGCAGGATGCCGATGGTCGAGCCGCCCTCGGACTTGGCCCCCCGGCACACCGCCTCCATCACCCCGCTCAGCCCGCCGCAGACTACCGTTACGCCGTGCCGGGCCAGTTCCCGCCCTACGCCCTCGCCCAGCTCGATAAGTTCACTATGCGGGGGATTGCTGCTGCCGATAACGGCGATAATCATAGCTTCCTTCGTTTAATGCAGGCGGCTAACTCAGGATGGCCTTGCTTGCCGCTTCGATGGTGTCCAGCAACGGGGATGGATAGACGCCAATCCAGAACACGGCCAGCAGCCCGGCCCCCAGCACCGCGATAACCGTCACCGAAGGGCGGCGGCCCAAGGCCGGGTGAGTCTCGAACTGCGCCGCTCCGTAGCGGCGGGCCGGCGCCGGTTCGTCGCCTTCGCCCGACTCGTTATGCCCGGCGCCCTGCTCGCCGTGTTCCGCGTCCACGTGTTCGTAGCCGTAGCCGTGACCGTAAGCCGGTTCCCCCTCCGCCGGTTCAATGTACATCTGCCGGACTACCTGCAAATAGTAGTACAGCGAGACCAGGCTGGCGAAAACCGCAAGACCGGCCAGCCACAGGAAACCCTCATCGGCCACGGCGGTGAACAGGTAGAACTTGATGGCGAATCCGGCGAATATGGGCAGCCCGGCCAGCGAGAACATACCGATGGCGATTGAGGCCGCCAAAAACGGCTGCGTCCCGCCCAGCCCGGCCAAGTCGGACATCATTTCCTTGCCCGTCATATTGAAAAAGGAAATCAGCCCGCCGAACACCACAAAGTTGGTCGCCGAGTACCCCACCAGATACAGCATCACCCCGTTGGACGGCAGGTTGGAATCCAGCGACAGCGCCGCCACCCCGGCCAAGATAAACCCGCTGTGGCCGATGCTGGAGTAGGCCATCAGCCGTTTCAGGTTGCGTTGGGCCAGCGCCACCAGATTGCCCACCAGCATCGTAACCGCCGCCAGCACCGCCAGAATCAACTGCCACTGCTCCCAGCGGTCGCCCACCGGCACGAACCCCTCCGCCGCCAGCCGCAGCACCAGCGCGAATGCCGCCGCCTTGGAGCCGATGGACAAGTAGGCGGTGATCGGGTAGGGCGCCCCTTCGTAAACGTCCGGCGCCCACATATGGAAAGGCACCGCCGCCACCTTGAAGCCCAGACCCACCAGAATCAGGGCCACGCCCACCCACAGCGACGGGCTAACCGCCCCGGTATCGGGAATGGCGGCCAGCCCGGCGGCAATCGCCTCAAACTTGGTCACCCCCAGCACGCCGTACACCATACTGACGCCGTAAAGCAGTATGGCGGAGCTGAACGCCCCGATGATTATGTACTTCAGCCCGCTCTCATTGGACTTGGCGTTATCCCGGGCATAAGCGGCCAGCACATAGAGGCTGAAACTCAGCAACTCCAGAGCGATATAGGCCGTCAGCAGCTCCCGCGACTGGGCCATCACATTCATTCCCAGCACCGAGAACAGCACTATCCCGTAAAATTCGCCCTGATGCTCCAGCCGCTCGCTTACGAAATCCATGGAACTCAGGATGATAAACACCCCGATGACCATAAACAGCACCTTGAACCAGAGAGAGAAGTCGTCCACCGCCAGCAGCCCGTTGTACAGCGTCTCCTCGACGCCCCACAGCATAATCACCGACACGGCAATCAGCGCCAGCAGCCCGGCGACGGACAGCCAGCCCAGCCAGTGCTTGCGGCCTTCCGGCAGCACCAGGTCTGCCGCAAACACCAAGAACGCCAGCCCGGCCAAGGCGAACTCCGGCGTAAGCAAGTCGAGATTTGCGGTTAGCGGCACGGTTCCCTAAACCCCCGGAATGGTGGTGACGCTGACGTTTATAACCCGCATCAGCGGCTCCGGCCAGATACCTACAAAGATTATCACCAGCACGAAAGCGCCGGCCACCGACTTTTCCAGAACCCCGGCGTCGGTCAGTCCCTCGGCCCACCCCGCCTTTGTTTCCCCATCCGTAGAGGTGAGAGAGAGCGGGGGAGTGCCGTAGAAAGTGCGGGCCAGCAGCCGCAGGATGTATACCGCAGTGATCGCGGCCCCGATAACGGCCAGAACCGCCAGCGGCAGGTAGGTGCGGAAGGCCCCGGTGAACACCATAAACTCGGCGATAAACCCGCTCATCCCCGGCAGTCCCAAAGAACACAGCCCGGCTATGACAAAGAAAAAGCTGGTAACGCCCATCCGCCCGAACAGCCCGTTCAGCACGTTGATGTCGCGGATGTGCGTCCGGTCGTATATCGCCCCCACCAGCGCGAACATCAGGGCGGTCATTATCCCGTGAGAGAACATCTGCAACACCGCCCCGCCCATCCCGATACGGTCCAGGGTGGCAATGCCCATCAGCACATAACCCATGTGACTGACGCTGGAATAGCCGATGATGTACTTCAAGTCCTGCTGCGACATCGCCGACACTGCGCCGTACAGCACGTTAACCGTTCCCAGCGCAATCAGAACCGGCATCCAGTTTTCCGCCCCTTCCGGCAACAGGAAAATCCCGACCCGGATAATGCCGTAGGCCCCCAGCTTCATCAGCACCCCGGCGTGAAGCATAGAAACCGCCGTAGGCGCGGCCACGTGTCCGTCGGGCGACCAGGTATGGAAGGGCCACAGACCGGCCAGCGAGCCGAACCCCACCATAAACAGCGGGAAAACCAGCGTCTGGAAAGTGCTGTCGAACCGCCCGTTCTCCGCCATCCGGGCCAGCCCCTCCAGCGAAAACGTGCCGCCGCCCTGTCCCGACGCCTCGGCGTACACCGCCAGAATCCCCACCCAGATAAGGATGCTTCCCGCCACCAAGAAAAGAATCAGCTTCATCGCGCCGTATTCTTTGGTTCGCAGGAAAGTGCCAAAATCGGTGCTGCTGCCCCACACCCCGATGAGCAGATACATCGGCAGCACTGCCAGCTCGTAGAAAAAGAACAGGAAAAACAGGTCGCGCACCGCGAACACGCCATACACCCCGGCCGCCAGAGCCAGCAGCAGCACGAAAAACTCGCGGGTGCGGTAGGTAATGTTCTGCGAAATCACCACCCCGCCCATAAGCACAATGCCGTTGAGCAGCAACAGCGGGGCCGCGATTCCGTCTATGCCCAGCGCCAGGCTGATGTCCATCGGCCCGGGAAGCCAGTCATAGGTTCGGATAAACTGGAACCCGCCGGCCTGATAATCGTACCGGGCGAATATCAGCACCGACAGGGCCAGCGATATAGCCCCGATAAACAGCGCGAAGTACCACGAATCCCTAGGCCGGTCGCCGGGCATAAGCATCATCAGCCCGGCCCCGGCCAGCGGCACCAGAATCAGCAGCAGCAGCGCAACGCTGTCGAAGTTGCTCACGCCCGCCGCTCCGTCTTAAACGCAGAGGATACACAGGGATTATTTCGATCCCTCTGCGCCAAACTCTGCGCCCTATGCGTTGAAATTTTTTTCACGCGGTTATCAGCCACCAGAAAATGCCTAATGCCACCACCCCCAGCGTCATCGCCAGAGCGTAGCTGTACAGATGCCCGGTCACGTGCAGCCGCAGGGCCACGCCCAGCCGCCGCACCGTGTCCGCCGGGCCGTTGATTCCTATATCGTTGACGATAGCCCTATCGAAAAAGGCGACGAACCCGGCGAAAACCAGCACCACCCGGTCAATCGTCCACTGGTAGATTTCGTCGAAGTAATACTTGTTCTCCACCACCCGCAGCAACGGCGCGAACCGCCGCCGGGCGGATTCAAGAGAAATGCTGCCCCGCTCATAAACCATCCAAGTAAAAACAAACGCCCCCACCGCCATCACTCCCGACAGTATCCCAATCCACCAAGTGAACTCAAACCCGTGTCCCTCGTGGAAAAACACGAAGTAGCCGAACCCGCCGAAAGCCCCCGGCCAGTTGAAGCTGATAAACCCGAACCCCACCGCCAGAATCGCCAGCAAGGCCAGCGGCACAGTCATAACCGGCGGCGATTCGTGGGTATGCTCCAGCTCCTGCGGCAGCTTGCCAAAGAACGTTGCGAACAGCGCCCGGCCCATATACAACGCGCTGAGCAGGGCCGTTATCAGGGCGAACACGATGAACGCCGGATTGCGCCCCTGACTTACCGCTTGCAGTATTTCGTCCTTGCTCCAGAACCCGGCCAGAATGGGTATTCCGCCCAGCGACATCGCCCCGATGGCGAACACCAGCGTAGTCAGCGGCATCACCTTACGCAGACCGCCCAGCCGGGAAATTTCCTGCTCCTCGGTGCTGTGAATCACGCTGCCCGCCCCCAAAAACAGCAGCGCCTTGGCAAACCCGTGGGCCAACAGATGGAATATGGCGGCGGTATAGCCGAATGCCCCCAGCGACAGCATCATCAGCCCCAAATGGCTGACCGTGGAGTAGGCCAGTATTCTCTTAATGTCGGTCGCCACCAGCGCAATAGTAGACGTCACCAGCGCCGTAACCAGCCCCACAATAGCCACTACCAGCAGCGGCGTCGCGTTATATGCTTCAAACAGCGGGAAAGCCCGGGCCACCAGAAACACCCCGGCCACCACCATAGTAGCGGCGTGAATCAACGCGCTTACCGGCGTCGGCCCCTCCATAGCGTCGGGCAGCCACACGTGAAAGGGAATCTGCGCCGACTTGCCCATAGCCCCCAAGAACAGCAACAGGGCGGCGGCGATGGTCACCCCCTCGCCCATAGTTCCGGCCTGAACCGCAGCAAAGGCGTCGGTCATGCTGAAAGTGCCGACCTCCCGCCACAGCAGCAGGATGCCCACCAGCAGCCCCACGTCGCCGATGCGGGTGACGATAAACGCCTTCTTGGCCGCCTCCCGCGCCGCCGGCCGCTCATGCCAGAAGCCGATCAGCAGATAGGAGCAGACGCCCACCAGCTCCCAGGCCACATAGAGCAAGAGGAAGCTGTCGGCCAAGATGATGGTCAGCATCGAAGCGGCGAACAGCGCATGAACCGCGAAGTACCAGTTGATTCGCGGGTCGCCGTGCATATACCCCAAGGAATAAATCTGCACCATCAGGGCGACAAAAGTAACCAGCCCCAGCATAGCGATGGTAAGCGGGTCAACGAAAAACCCCCAAGTCAATGCCACGCTGCCGTCCAACCCCGGCAGCCCGGCGTTAAACCAAGTGCGCTCGTAGTTGCAGGTCAAGGCTTCGGTTCCGGCGGCGACATAGCAGGATTCCGTCCCCGCCGAAGCGTCCATCCACCCCAGCAACGCAATCCAGAAAAACGCGAACCCGGCGCCAATGGCCGCAATGGACAGTACCGCGCCCCCCGGAACCCTGGACAGGGCGGTCAGCCGGCCGCCCGCCAGCACAATAACCGGCGCGACGGCAAAGCTGAACACCGGAATGAGCCAGGCCCACTGCATCAGGCAGCTACCAACATTCCCCTCCCCCTAATGGGAAGGGTTGGGGTGGCCGTGAACCGCAGCAAAAAAATCCGCACTAAGGTTTCTACCATTTCATCAAGTCAATTTCGTCCACGTTTACCGTGGAGCGGTTGCGGTACATCCGCAGGACTATCGCCAACGCCAAACCCACCTCGGCCGCGGCTACGGTTATGATGAAAATTGCGATAAGCTGCCCGTCGAACCGGCTGAAACTGCCAAAGCCCTCCATGTGGGCCGCCGCCGCAATCAGGTTGATGTTGACCGCGTTCAGCATCAGCTCAATGGACATCAGGATAAGCACCGCGCTGCGCCGGGCCAGCACCCCGTACAGCCCGATAACGAAAAGAGCGGCGCTCAAGAGCTGAAACCAGACCAAATCAACCACGGCCTAGTTCTCCCCCGGCCCGGAGCGGGCAATGATTATGGCCCCGATAAGCGCCACCAGCAACACCAGCGAGGCAATCTCGAATGGGACGGCCCAAGTGGTGAACAGCGATTGCGCTATGCCGGTGAACGCCGCGTTTTTCGCCTCGGTGTCCTGTACCGCGTTAATCAGGAACGCCGGAACCAGCACGGCCAGCAACCCCAGCGCCGCCACCGCCGCCAGCGGCCACTGCCGGTTGTCCGAAGTGCGCGGGTATTCCGCGCTGCGGGTGAGCATAATGGCGAACACCAGCACGATAACGATCGCCCCGCCGTAAATCAGAACCTGCACCAGCGCCAGAAACTCGGCGTACACCAGCAGGTAAACGCCCGCCACCGCCACCAGCGAAACCAGCAGCGCCAGCGCCGCGTGCACCACGTTGCGCGTAGCCACCACCGCCAGCCCGCCGCCCAGCGTAACCACCGCCAGCGCTATGAACAAAACCCAGGCCATCGCTTGCTTATTTCCCTCGCTTAGTCGGCGGAACCCAGTCCGTTTCTTTCTGATGCTTGTAGCCCAGCTCCAGCAGCACCGGGAGATCCACCCGGTCGCCGTTGCGGACATAGGTGCTCATTTCGTGTTCGTGGGACATCACGATGGCGTCGAAGTTGCACCACTCGACACAAATTCCGCACAGTATACACCGATTCAGGTTTATCTCGAAGCTGTCAACGATTTTCCGTCGGCTGCTTTTCCCCTCGGCCTGCAACGGATTGTCCTTCATCGTCGAGGACATACATTGCGTCGGGCAGTGGCGGATACACACCATGCAACTGGTGCAGTAAGGCTCCCCCACCCCCTCGTCCCAAGTCAAGGCCGGAAAGCCCATAAAGCGGGGCTGCACCGGCGTGGGGGCCTCCTCCCGCTGCAACAGGTTGCCGGTCGCCGGATACTGCCGCGTAACCGGCTCCCGCAGCCCCTTGGCCGACGAAAGCAGGGTTATGAACATCCCTTTAATGCTGTTTAGCATAGCGTCCCGCTCCTAGCTTAACCGCAGATAACCCGGATGGCCCATAGCGGTATTCGGATTTTCCCGCAAACCCTCATCCCCTCCGCGTTCTCTCCGCCCGATTCCTTCGGGCGGCCATAAGCTCTTCCTGCCGCGCCTGGATTCTCTTCTTGGTCTGCGCCACCCGGCTGGCCGGCCCGGCCATCCGGCGGTAAATGGCATAGCCCACCCATACCAGCCCGGCCAAGGACATCAGCGTCAGCGACCAGGCCGGCCACCCGTAGAACTGATAGATGGCTGTCATCACCACCGTCAGGAAAGACAGCGGAACCGCAACCTTCCACGCGAAAGCCATCAACTGGTCAATCCGCAGCCTCGGGAATGTCCCCCGTATCCACACAATAACCAGTATCACCAGATACACCTTGAACAGAAACCAGATAACGGCCAGATAGCCCGCCAACTCCACGCCCGGAAACTGCCACCCCCCAAAAAACAGCAGCACGGTCAAGGCGGCGATGGCAAATGTGTTGATGTATTCCGCCAAGAAAAACAGCGACCAGTGGGCCCCGCTGTACTCCACGAAAGGCCCGCCCACGATTTCCGACTCGGCGAAATATATGTCAAAGGGCGTCCGTCCCACCTCGGCCAGCCCGGCGATGAAAAACACCACCAACCCCAAAGGCTGCACCAGCACAAAGGGGTAGCTGCTCTGCTGCGCCACGATTTCTCGCATATCCAGCGACTGCGCCAGCATCGCCACCGACACCGCCACCATAATAATCGGAATTTCGTAGCTGACCAGTTGGGCCGCCGCCCGCAGCCCGCCCAGGGTGCCGTACTTGTTGGCCGACCCCCACCCCGCCAGCACCAGCCCCAGTATCCCAATAACGGAAAAGGCGATGATGTAGAAAAGCCCCAAGTCCAGGTTCTTGATAACCGCGTCCTGAGCGCCGGGGATGGTCACCCAAATCATAAAGGCCGACAGCATCACGATAAGCGGGGCGCCCCAGAATATCGCCTTTTCCGACGACGACGGGATGATGTCTTCCTTGATTATCAGCTTGATCCCGTCGGCCACCGGCTGCAACAGCCCCATCGGGCCGCTGCGGGTAGGCCCCAGCCGCCGCTGCAACCGCCCCAACGCCTTGCGCTCCAGCCAGGTCAGCGACAGCACCACCACCGACAGCGCATTGAACATTATGAACAGGCTCAGCAGAATCCAGCCGAGGTCGGCCCAGCTTATGAGCATTAACCTTTCCCCCCTTTAATCCCGGCCCAAAGGGGGCGGCGGATCGGGGAGCGCTGCGGCGTCAAACCCGGCATCAGCGGTCAACCTCGCCCATCACAATGTCCAGAGAACCCAAAATCACCACCGAGTCGGCCACCCAAGTATTTATGAGCATAAGGCGGATGGCGGAAAGGTTGCAGAAAGAGGGCGGACGCACCTTAAGACGGTAAGGCCGGTCGCTTCCGTCGCTAACCAGATAAACCCCAATCTCGCCCCGGGGATTCTCGGCCCGCACATAAACCTCGCCGGCCGGCGGGCGAACCAGCCGCCGCCCCAGCGAGGACAGCACATTGCCCTCTGCCGGCATCTGCTCCATCGCCTGCTCGATAATGCTCAACGATTCGTAACACTCCTGAACCCGCAGGTAATAACGGTCCCAGCAGTCGCCGTCCAGCCCGGTAGGCACATTAAAATCAAAGCGGTCATAGAGCGAATAGGGCGCGGCCTTGCGAACGTCGTACTCCACCCCCGAGGCCCGCAGGCAAGGGCCCGTCAGCCCGTAGTCAATGGCGTCTTCCGCCGTAACCGGGGAAATATCCTTCAGCCGGGCCAAGAAAATCTCGTTGAAACTGAGCAGCTTGTCCGACTCTTCCAAGTCTTCCCGAATCTGCGGCATAAGCTCCCGCAGGCGGGGCATAAAATCTTCCGGCACATCTTCCTTGAGGCCGCCGATGCGGAAATAATTATGCATCATCCGCGCCCCGGACACCGCCTCGAAAAGCGCCTGGATGCGCTCCCGGCCCCGGAAACAGAACATCGAAGGCGTCATCGCCCCGGCGTCCAGCCCCATAGTGGCGATAAACAGCAGGTGACTGGCAATACGGTTCAGTTCGCAGAGAATCACCCGCAGGTACTCCGCCCGTTCCGGCACCTCCAGCCCCATCAACCGCTCGACGGCGCGGACATACACGTGTTCGTTGTTGAAGTTGGCGATGTAGTCCAGCCGGTCGAACAGCGTAATAACCTGATGATACTGCTCGCCCTCGCACAGCTTCTCCGAGCCGCGATGCAGATAGCCGATATGGGGCACGATGTCAACGATCTTCTCGCCGTCAACCCACAGCACCATACGGAAAACGCCATGCGTCGAGGGATGCTGCGGCCCCATATTGAGCAGCATTTCCACCGGCTCCCCGCTCACCGGCCTAGCTTGCGCGGCGCCGGAATCCAACGGCGGGGCGGTCACGTTTCTCGCGGCATCAGCCATTTTCGGAATCAGCCCTCGCTTTTTTTCCTTGCCCGGAGTCCCGTGGAGTCCCGGAGTCATTGATACCGGATAATCGGGGATTCTCTCAAAGAATCACTATGTCCGGCCCTTTTACCGGCTTGAGTTCGTTGCTTATCCAGATTCCGTCATCGTCGTCAAAGTAAAACCCGGCCTCGATTAACGCCTCGTCCAACGCGCCCAGCGCGTCGCAATCTTCCAGATAATCCGCCACCTGCTGGCGGAGCGCATCCCGGGCCCCCTGCGGGGTGTCCCCGAAAGCCGTAATCAGCAGCTCCGGGCAAACCGCCTGAAACCCCTCCCCCGCCCTCGATTCCAGAGTCTGGTAAACAATCCTGTCTTTCACTGTCAATTTCCGGGCGCCCCGTCATCCTCGCCGGGGGCGAACTCCAGTTGCAGCTCGGTGTCATCGTCAATTCCCGGGAAACCGGCCGCCGCCAATGTCCCAGCCATGCTTTCGGCGCAATCGTGGCTGGAAATCCAGCCCAGCATAGCCTGAATCAGCTCTTCCTGCGCCGCTTCGGGCGACTCCCCCCAAGCCTCCAGCAAAGGGCCGCTGACGCTTTCAATCCGGGCGACATACCCCCGCCCTTCCACAGATGGGGGAGCTGCCTGCTCCACCCGCGCAGTCAATATCAATATATCCGGCATCCCTTGCCAAGCTCAGAACGGGCTTAAAACTCGCGGTATTCGTAGAAAGGAAATTCCTTGCGCCCCGGATACCCCTCGAAGCCGTCATACAGCAACAGGGGCGACAGGTCGGGATGTCCGGCAAACCGTATGCCAAACATATCGTGCGCTTCCCGCTCATACCAGTCGGCGGCCCGCCACACCCCCGCCACCGACGGAACCACCGGGTCTGCGTAGGGGGCTTCCGTCTTCAGCACTAGCGTGCCTTCCGGCTCCAGCGATTGCAACACATAAAACACCTCGAACACGCCCACCGGCCCCGGCTCATCCCCCTCTCCCTCGGCAGGCTCAGACGCAACGTCCGGGCCTTCCCCGTTCCCCGACCCGGAATCACGGGAGATAGTCCGTTCCGGGTAATCAACCGCGCTCAGGCACAGCAACATTTTGGCCCCGACACGCTCATCGTCTTTCACCGCCCGGCAAACCTCCAGCGTATGCCGACGGTCAAACCGCAACCGGGGGATGCCGCTGCCTTCGCCTTGAATCGGCAGGTCTGGCCGCGGGCCGTAGTCGCGCAATAACTCCAGGGCGGAGTCCAGCAGGGCGCGGGCATCCGCGCTAAGGGAACTCAGGTCCGGCCCCTCCGGTTCATCATTCGCCCCGGCTGCCGGGGCAGTCTCAGGATGTTCTTCATTCGGCATATTCAGCTTTAACGCATCCTTCGACAAGCTCAAACGGACGGTTAGCGCAGGAGCGCACGGCGGCGCATCCTTAAGGCGTTTCTCCGGCCGCCGCCGGGGTTAGCCCCTATTGGGCTGCATGATTTTTTCCTGAAGTTTCAGAATCCCGTAAAGCAGCGCCTCCGGGCGGGGCGGGCAGCCGGGAACATACACATCCACCGGCACGATATGGTCAACGCCCATCACCACCGAATAAGAGCGGTAATAAGGGCCGCCGTTGGTGGCGCAGCTCCCCATAGCGATGACCCACTTGGGTTCCGGCATCTGCTCATACAGCAAACGGATGGGTTCCGCCATTTTCTTGACCACCGTGCCGGCCACAATCATCACGTCCGACTGCCGCGGCGAGGGCCAAGTCACCACCCCGAAGCGGTCAAAATCGTGATGGGCCATATAGGTGGAAATCATCTCAATGGCGCAACAGGCCAGCCCGAAACTCAGCGTCCACAAAGACGACTTGCGGGCCATAGCGAAAAGCTGGTCGGTGCTGGTGGTGATGACGCCGGGCGCCCGCGCCCCCACCGTCTGGTCAAACAGGCTGGGGCCGGGCTGATTGCCCGTTCCCAACTGTATCGAAAAGGGCCCCTCGGGCGCGCTCAAACCGGGGTTTATTTCTGCCATTCAAGAACCCCCTTGCGCCAGGCGTAGACGATAGCGAAGGCCAACACCGCCAAGAACAGCAGCATGGCATAGAAAGGCAAAGAGTTGGAGTTCGTGACCTGCTCTTGCAGGAATATCACCGCCCACGGAAACAGGAACACCGCTTCCACGTCGAATATCAGGAACAGGATGGCAAAGACGTAGAACCGGACGTTGATGTTTGACCAGATATAAGGCGTGGCCGGAATCCCGCACTCATAGGTGGTCAGCTTGACTTCCGACTTCCGCCGCGCGGAAAGAAACTGCGACGCGCTGAACATACCGATGATGGCCACCGTGGCGATAAACGCCGAAAGTGCCACCGCCGTCCAGTTCTCAGTAAAAATTTCCGGGTTGAAAACGTCAAGCAACATAGCGATAAAGGCCGTTCAGCCTCCGAAACGCCAACCCCAAAAGGGCAGCCCGTTCCGTCCCAAAATACCCACTTGTCGGCGCACGGGACTATACCACCGGGCTACGAGGGTGTCAATTGAGGCCATTATGCGCTCCAACCACCTTACCGGCCGGGGCAACCACTAAGGATTGCCCCTACATTTCGGCCTACCCCGACAGTAGGGGCGCCCCCTTGTGGGCGCCCCCGTGTGCTCCGCACCTTACCGGCCAGGGCAACCCTTGTGGTTGCCCTGGCTACATTTCGGCCTACCCCGACAGTAAGGGCGCCCCTTGTGGGAGCCCCCGTGTGCTCCAACCACCTTACCGGCCGGGGCAACCACAAGGGTTGCCCCTACATTTCGGCATATCCCAACAGTAGGGGCGCCCCTTGTGGGCGCCCCCGTGTGCTCCGCGCCTACCGGCCGGGGCAACCGTGTGCTAACTGCCGGTTTGCGCCCACCGCAACTCCGTTGACGAAACATCCCGCCGGAACTCAGCTTCGGGAATCCCGTCAAACATCGGCGCAAAACCGGCGGGAACATCCACGTCGGCCAGCGTCTTGAAGCTGCCACCGTCCAGCCGCCCGGCCACCAAAAATTTGGCGCCCCCGGCCATCATTTCGGCCAGAGCCAGCAGCATCGCCCCCTCGCCGCCGTAGTAGCGCGGGGCCACCAGCCGCACCGCCGTATCCCACCCCAGCAGGAAAGTGGTTCGGGGGAAAAGGGCCGCCTTCTTCTGAAAAGTTTCCGCGCGGGTCAACGCCACCGTATCCCCCGGGCCGAACCGGGCCAGCCGCCCCAGTATTTCGGCCTTTTCCAGCGGCGGCTTATCCACGTTAGTCACCGACAACTCAAAGCCTGCCCGCACCCCGACCAGCTCAGGATGCGCGGATTGGGCGGATTGGGCGGCGTCCATCAACTCCCGGTGGCCGGTATGCAGAGGATTAAAGGAACCCGGCAGCAACGCCCCAGGCACGGCGCCTTCCGCTTCCATACCGCCATCGGGACGGCGCACCACCCATCGGACATCCCCGGCCAGCAGTCGCTCCAGCGGTTCAGGATGCGCGATGCGCTCCACCTCTAGCGAATCCCCTACGGTAAGCCCCAGAAAAGGCCCTACCCCGACAGACGAAACAATGTCCAGCCCGGAAAATTCGGACAAGGCCAGCACGATGAGGCGGCTCACCACGTCCTCCTCTCCCGCCCGGTCGCGCAGCCCCTTATGGAAAGTGAGCGACCAAGTAGCCACGCCATCAGCGTCATAAGCCGCCACGAAAGCCCGATGCTCGCCCCGCTTGGGCCGGTCGGTGGCGATGGTGGCGGCGCAGGCCAGCCCCACGGCGGGCGAGTCGTCCTCAAGCTGGGCGCTGGCCCGCCGAAAGGCCCGGCGGGCCATCTGCCGGGCCGTTTCCGCCGCCGCCGACTGCGCCGGCTCAAACCCCAGAAAATCCCGCATCGCCAGCCGCCCGTAGGGAACCACCACTTCCAATATCGTGCGCGACGCCCCGCTCACGCCCAGCAGCCAAGCCACCGCCTGCGTACCCGCCCCCGACACCGCCAGCGCCGTCTTATGCGGCGCAGCATGAAGCCCCTCAATATGGGGACGCATAGTTTCCATCATAGTTTCCGCCATCAGGCTTGCGCTCCTAGATTCCCGCGCAGGCGGGAATAACGGGTATTAAACGCAGAAATTATTCTGATTCCCCGGCGCCCTCTGCGTTAAAAAAACCGCCCCGAATCGCCCCGCGTTTAATGCCCGACATATTGGCGCGGGAAAAAGCGACTTCGGCGGCCTGTTTCTCGTTCCAGGCCCGCATCCAGTCTTCAGGAATGCGCTGGCGGGCGTCGCGCCACCAAAGGGGCTGGCCGGGACTGACCGTGCAGCCGTCCACCACCTCGGCCAGAAAGCAGGTCATATCCCCGCCGTCCATAGCGTTGACCACCCGGCAATCCAGCCACCCCCAGCAGTCGGCCAGCAACGGACTGCCCGTTGCCCCGGCCGCGTATTCCCACCCGTCCAGCTTCCTGCCATCGCGCCCCGATACCAGCCCGAAGGCTTTAATCCAGTCCAGTTGTTCCGCCCTAGGAAAATTCAGAGCAAAAGCCCCACTGCCCATAATCATATCGTGGCTATGATTCGTCCTGTATATCTGCGCCACCACCCGGGGCCGCTCGGCAACAATAGACGCGCCGCCGATGGAAACGCAAATCTGCGCGTTATCCTGCCCCCGCCAACGGCTGGACACCGCAACGATGGGAGACCAGAGATTGCCCATTACGGGCGCAATTTTGCCATAGTCCATATCTTCAGCCCCGCGCTCCCATATCCCCGCCAAGCATAACCCGTCGCCGTCAAGTTTGCCAACGAAACGCCACCCACTAGCGAACCAAGCATCCCCATCCCCGTAGGGGCGCACAGCCGTGCGCCCTCGCCCCGCCCGTGCGCCGCCCACCCATATACGGAGCGGCAACTACCAGTCGGGCGAGTGGTCGCTGGCTTCGTTATAGGTAAGGCGCTGCTGGTTGGCGCCGTCCGCGTCCATAACGAATATCTCGCTTCCCGAGCTCGCCGCCGGGCCGTGCAGTTGGGAAACGAAAGCGATTCGGTTGCCGTCCGGCGACCATACCGGCTGAGAGTCTTCCGCCTCGTTCATAGTCAACCGTTGCGGTGGGCCGCTTTCGTCCGTGTCTAAAACGTAAATCTCCGGGTTGCCGTCGCGGTCGGATACAAAGGCCAATACGTCGCCGTCCGGCGCCCACGCCGGGGAGTGGTCGGCCTCCGGCGATGCCGCCAGCGGCTCCGCTTTCACCCGCCCCCGCCAGCCGTCATCATCTTGAGGCCGCAACAGATATACGTCGCGGTTGCCGTCAACGTTACGCACGAAAGCTATGGCGTCCCCGTCCGGCGACCATACCGGGGAAAGGTCATCCCCCTCGGTTAGCTGCACCAGATTCACGCCGGCCGGATTCCGAAGCCACAGCCCCTGCGTTTCTTTCTGTTGCCCGGACGTTTGTTGCCCGGACGATTGTTGCGATGATGGCCCGGCCCGGCGGGAAAAGACCAGCCATTGGCCGTCCGGCGACCAGTCGCCCAAGAACTCATCGGTGTCGCCGGAAGTAACCCGAACCGGAGCCGACGCCTGCCCGGAATCACCATCCAGCGACGACACATAAACGTCGGAATGGCCGTCCACGTCCGAAACGTAGGCCACCCGGTCGCCGTCCGGGTTCCAGTGGGGCGAATCCTCGTTGCCGTCCGAGGAAGTGAGCCGGATAACCGCATCCTCCCCGTCGCCGCTCGCCACCCTGATGTCTAGGTTGCCCGACTCGCTGGACACAAAAGCGATTCGCCTGCCGTCCGGCGACCACCGCGGGCTGGTCTCCGCCGACGACGGGCGGGCGGTTATCTGCGCGGGCGTCGGCGGGCCGGAATCGGGGTCAACCACGTATATCTCGGCGTTCCCGTCAACCTCGGAAACATACGCCACCCCTTGCCCCGAACCGCCCAAGGGATTACAACCGCCCAAAGCCGCTATGACCGTTATCGCCGCCATCAGAACCAGTACCCGCCGCATAACCCGCATCATCCCCATCCGCCGCCCAAACATAACAAGCATTATAGCCGGGCCGGAAAGCGGGCTTACAGGCTTAAGGGACGCCGGGATTGGGCAATTTACCCGCGCCGGGGATTAAACGCAGCGGGCGCAGCGATTATTTTTGATTCCCCGACGCCCTCTGCGTTATACTCTGCCCGCTCTGTGTTGAAAAACCCGAAGGGGAGGAATTGCGGTGAAAGCGTTAGTCGGGGCGACTCTGATAGACGGCGCCGGCGGCCCCCCGCTGGCCGACTCCGCCGTGCTGCTGGACGGGGAACGAATCCTAGCCGTAGGGCCGCGCGGCGCGGTGGACATCCCGCCGCAAGCCGAGGAAGTAGACCTTACCGGCCTGACCCTGCTGCCCGGCCTGATTGACACCCACGACCACTTGGCCGACAAAAACTACAGCCTGCTGTCCCGCTGGGAAATCGAGGAACCGGCGTCCCTGGCCCACCTGAAAACCGCCAAAGCCATCGAGGACTCCCTAGCCGCGGGCTACACCACCATCCGCGACGCGGGCGGGCTGGACGCCGGATTCAAGCAGGCCATCGCCGAAGGCTTGCTGTCCGGCCCGCGCCTGCTCACCGCCGTATCCATCATTTCCCCCACTGGCGGCATCGGCGACCGGGTTGCCCCCTCCGGCCACCGCACGGCCTACGCCAACGACCCTATGCGCCCCGTCGCCGTCGCCAACGGGCCGCAGGCCGTCCGCAATATAGTGCGCGAAATGGTGCGCGTAGGGGCCGACGTGCTGAAGTTCGCCACCACCGGCGGGGCCAGTTCCCGGCAGGGCCACGGCCCAATGGACATGGCTTTCGGCCCCGATGAAGTCAAAGCGCTGGTGGACGAAGCCCGCGCCCACGAAAAGCTGACTATGTGCCACGCCCTAGGCGGGCCGGGCCTGCGAATGTGCATCGAAGCCGGGGTTGGCTCCGTCGAGCATGGCTGCTACTTGGCCGACGACCCCGACCTGCTGAAAATGATGGCCGACAACAACACCTTTTTCACGCCGACTTTCGAGGTCTACGAGTTCCACTCCACCATCAGCGCCCCCCACATCAAAGCCCGCGCCGAAACCCTGTTCCACACCCACCAAGAAAGCCTGCACCGCGCCCTAGAAGCCGGAACCAAAATCACCGCCGGCACCGACGCGGGCGGCTTCGTCCACGGCGACAACGCCCGAGAAATCGAGCTGATGGTAGAGCGCGGCCTAACCCCCATGCAGGCCATCCAGACCGCCACCGGCTGGGCCGCCGAATGCATCGGCCTAGGCAAAGAAATCGGCACAATCGAAAAAGGCAAGCAAGCCGACCTCCTAGCCATAGCCGGCGACCCCCTAAAAAACATAGCTGTCCTCCGCAACAAAACCGCCATCAAGCTGGTAATGAAAGGCGGCGCCCCCTACATAAACAACCTCCCAACCCCAGCCCCGGCCGCCGCCGCCGGGTAGGGGCAACCCCTGCGGGGCGCCCAGGCCACCGGGCAGGGGCGCACCTTGCAGACGCCCAGGCCAATCTGGTAGGGGCAACCCTTGTGGTTGCCCCTTACCCGCCCACAAGGGTTCCCCACAAAATCCCCTTTTTCACAGCCAGAAACACTATCCCCGGTTCTGTTCCATTTGCTGGGTAGTTGGCATTAAGCGATTGTAGCTGAAGGCAGGTGATTAGGTATGTTTCAGGCAAAAGCTAAAAGGTGGGCCGCAGAGGGCTGTTTGTACTGCTGGCTTTACGTGACTTCCTGCGAGCCTTATGGCGGTATGCTCAGCCATTGGCTACGGCATTTTATACGCGGGGTTAAGCCGATGCCGGTTCGGTTAGACCGTAACGGCAAGCATAGTGTGGTGGCCTGCAACTGTGCGGGCTGTCTAGGAAAAGCTACCCAGCAAATGGAACAGAACCCATTGACTCTATGCTGGAGGCGGTGGATACCGACCGCTACCGGCGGCAGGTGGCCGTTCTGTACTACCGCCGCGCCGGGCGTCGGCGCTCGGTCAACCGGCTGATGGTGGAGCAGGGGCTGGCCCGCTGGTACAGCAATTATGGCGGGCAGGATTTGGGGCTGGAGCAGGCGGAGCGGGCGGCCCGCCGCCGCCGTCGGGGGGTCTGGTCAACCCGGCAATCCGTGGCGCCGTGGGAACACCGGCGGGGGCGGCGGCAAGCGGCGGCGGCGCGGCGCAGGCGGGCCGGGTGCCTGAAGTGGGTTGTGCTGGGGGTGGGGGTGGCGGCCGCGGTGGCGGCGCTGGTGGCGTTAGGGTTTTTGCCGCCGTGACGGATTAACTTTCGTTTGTGCGGGTGTGGTGCGTTGTGCGGGTGTGGTGAAAGATTAGCTGTCCGGCATAACCGGCGTATTTGCCGAAGTAATCTTGGGCTTGTTTCTGCGAACCGGAAAAGCCCATTTGTATCAACCCCCGCGCTATGTGCCGGTCAACGGGGAAGGCGTCCGTCTTGTCCAGTGAAAAGAGGGCGACGCAGTTGGCGATTTTGTCGCCGACGCCGTTCAAGTTTTTTAGTTCCTTGACTACTTCGGAGCAGGATGGGTTTTCCGCTAGAGCTGTTAGATTCAAGCTGCCGTCGCACACCATTTGCGCGGCTGATTTGACGCGGAATCCGAGTGTCGGTATTCCTTTGATTAGCGCGTTCAGTTCGTCCTCGTCGGCCGCGGCCAAGTCTGTTGGCGTTGGGAAAGTGTGCCGGATACAGTCGCCAAGACGCAGTTCCTTGCCCCATTTTTCCGACAAGTTTTCCATTGACTCGCTTATGCGCTGAACGCTGTTGGTGGCCGAACAAATGTAGGAAATCAGGCACTCCCACGGTTCTTGGCGCATTAGCCGCAGACCTTTGTGTTGCTTTGTTAGCCCCGTCATTTGGGAATCGCGGCTGATGCTATGGCGCATTTCGTTATAGCTGCCATCAAGCCGGAAGTAGCTGCGCAGCATTTCCGCTACGGCGTTATCCGGGCCGGGGGCGCACTTGAACTCCAATTGCTTGTCGCTGGTTTGGCTGATGTGGATTAGTTGTCCGCGGATGACGCCGCTCCGGCAGCCAGTTTTTTTATCTTTTTGCCAGCGGAAGGCTTGCCCGGCGTCCAAAGTGAGGTTGAGGTTAAAGGGCTGTGCATCCGTCTCAAGTTTCATCTGCCATCCCCTTGCAACTTTCGTTCTTTCAGGCGGCGTCCGTGGAACAGGTATTGGTTGGCGTAGCCGGCGTATTGGCCGAAGTAGGTTTGCGCCCATTGCAGGAGGGCGCGGTTGGTGGGGGTTTTTTGGTTGGGGAAGTACCATTCGGCTAGGGCGCGGCGCACCCAGACGTCTATGGGGAAGGCTTGTAGCTTTTCTAGGGACATCAGGGCGATGCAGTCGGCGATTTTGTCTCCGATGCCTTTTAGGGCCATCAGCTCCGCTTTGACTTCGGGGTAGGGGGCGGTTGTCAGGTAGTCTAAGTCTAGGCGTTTTTCGGCGACGGCTAGGGCGGCTTGGTGGACGTAGGGGGCGCGGAAGCCCAGCTTTAGTTGCCGCAGTTCCAGTTCGCCGGCTTCGGCTAGGTCGGCGGGGGTTGGGAATGTGGAGCGGCGGTGGCCGTTGAGCGTCAGGGGCGAGCCGAATTGGTCGGACATACGCTCCATATTACGGTGGATGGTTTCGATGTTGGAGTTGGCGGAGCAGATAAAGGCTATCAGGCATTCCCATGGTTCTTGGCGCAGCACGCGGAGGCCGGGGTGGCGTTCTACTTGGGCGGCCACGTTGGAGTCGCCGTTTATTTCCGCGTAGATGGCCTCGATGTTGTCGTCCAGCCGCAGGTGCTCGCGGATTCGGGGGGCCATTGCTTCCGGGGGCGATGGGGCGGAATGGAATTCTAGGGATGCGCTCACCCCGGCCGCTTTCCCGGAGGGAGAGGGGGGGGTGTGCTGGCGGATAAGCACTAGGTCGCCGCGCAGGACGCCGCTGCACCACTCGCCTTGGCGTTTCCAGCGGTGGGCTTGGCCGCCTAGGAGGCTGGCTTCCAAGTCTAGGGGCTGGCGGATTTCAAGAAAGGCGGATGCTGCCGCCACGGCGTCCCCCTTCCAGCCAGCCGGCTGCCAGAGGCCCTACGTTGCCGGTGAGGCAGGGCGTGTGGCGGCAGGGGGGCATTGAGTTCTGAAAGGAGCGCCCGTAGCCGTGGGTGATGATTCTGGAATCCAGCACCACTATGTTGCCGCGGTCGTCTTTGTTGCGAATCAGACGCCCGATGCCTTGCCGGAAACGCAGCACGGCGTTGGGGATGGAGTATTCGTTGAAGGGGTCATCGTAGAGACGGGAACGGGACTGCACGATGGGGTCGGTAGGCACCTGAAAGGGCAGGCGGGCAATGACTAGGGCTTTCAGCAGGCCGGAGGGGGGGTCTATGCCTTCCCAGAAACTGGCGGTTCCCAATAGCACGCTGCGGGGTTCCTCGAGGAAAGCGGACATCAGGTAGGGGGCGGAACCGTCCACGCCCTGGGCCAGCACCGGGATGCCGTGGGGCTCCAGTTGGGGGCGCAGGCGCTGGGCTACCGCCCGCAGGGACGAGTGGGAGGTGAACAGGGCCAGAGTCCGGCCGTCCAGGGCCTGGCCTAGCTGGGCCAGGACTCCGCTGATCGCGTTCACGTAGCCGTTGGCGTTGGGCTGCGGCATATCCTCGGGGATGAGGGCCTGGGCGGCCCTTTCGTAATCGAAGGGCGAACCTACCAGCAGTTCGTCGGCGTTTTTGGTGACGCCGACGCGCCGCTTTAGGTACTCGAAATCGCCGTTGGCGCTGAGGGTTGCACTGGTCAGCACCACGCAGTCTTTTTCGTCGAACAGCTTTTCCGACAGGATGCCGCTTACGTCCAGCGGGGCGGAATGGAGGGACAGGGCGTTTTGGGACGGGTTGACGTTGAGCCAGTGGATGGATTCCTGGGCGGTTTCGGCGTCGGCGCCTAGGATGGACTTGAGGCGGATTGCCAGAGACTCTAGGTTTTCCGACAGGGCGGCGGCTTCCACCAGCAGGGCGGGCTGGGCGGACGCGGCGGAGTCTAGGAAATTCCGCAGGTGGGCGACGGCGTTGCAGGCTTGGATTAGCCGGGCGTCTAGGTTTTCCCAAGCCAGATACAGCTCGCCCCAGGCCGGGGAGTTGCGGATTTCGGGGGTGATGAGGAGCTGGTTCTGTTCGCCTTGGTCGCGTTTGCGGCCCCGGCGCTGGGCGGAGTGGAGGAGTTCCACGGCGCCGAACAGCCGTTCCCAAGACTCGCGCAGGCGCGGCCCCTCGGATTCCACCGCCGACATCGCGTTTTGGCCTAGGTTGAGGGCCGCTGTGTCCGACCCTTCGGCGGCTAGGGTTTGGCGCACGTCTGCGGCTAGGCGGCCAACCGGCTCCCAGGCGCGTTCTAGGTCGCCTTGGGACAGCTCAAAACCGAACTGGCTAGTGGCGGCGTCTTCCAAGTGGTGGGCTTCGTCTATGATGACGTTCCGGTATTCGGGGATCAGGCCGCTGCCGAAGGCTAGGTCGGCCATCAGCAGGGCGTGGTTGACTACGATGATGTGGGCCTGCTCGGCCCGTTGCCGGGCGGCCCGCAGGAAGCAGGGGCGGTCGCCGTTGGGCGAGGCCCGCATATCTAGGCAGAAGCCCTTTTCCCCGGCTGAGATGTGGCTCCAGGTTGCGGCGTCGCGTCCCAGCAGGTTGATTTCGCTGCGGTCGCCCGATTCGGTGTCTTGTAGCCATACCGAGGTTTTGGCGAGGAGTTTGGCGTCTTCCACCGACAGCGATTCGCTGCGGGATAGCTGGCTCCAGCGGCGCAGGCAGAGGTAGTTGGCCCGCCCTTTGAGCAGGGCTACTTTTAGGGCGCCGGGTTCGAGCATTCCCGATTGCTCCAGAACGTTTTGCAGGGCGGGAATGTCCTTGCCGGTAAGCTGTTCCTGTAGGTTGATGGTGTTGGTGGATACTACTACCCGCTGGCCGGTGGAGATGGCGAAAAGGGCCGCCGGAAGCAGGTAGGCCAGCGATTTGCCTACGCCGGTGCCGCCCTCGATTATCAGGTGCCGCCCGCCGTAGATGGCGCTTGTGACCGCATCGAGCATTTCTTCCTGTTCCGGGCGATGCTCGAAGCCGCCGAAGGCTTGGGCGAAGGGGCCGTTTGGGCCGAGCATACCGGGAATCCGCTCTTTGTCGGCGTCTTTCCCGTTGGCGCCGCTCTGGCCGGGCTTTTCCGGCTTCGGGGCGGGATGGATGGGGGCGATCCGCTGGGATAGTTTCTCGAGGTTCAGGCCCGATGGCCCGGTTTGTACCCCCCTGGTATTCCCCCCCTCGGGGGGGGAGTGAGGGGGGGGTGTCTGGGCGGCGGCTAGGCCGGACAGCGCGGGGTACAGGGGCCAGTTGCTGCGCCGGGCCAAGTCGGTGACGTAGGCCAGTAGCCCGGCGTCCTGCCCGGCGGCGATGCGGAGCAGCCTTACAAAGAGTTCCTTATGGGCTAGGGCGTCGTGTATGGCGCGGTGGCTGCGCTGGTCTCTTTTGCTTTGCTCCATCTGGATGCCGAGGTCGCTAATCAGCCGGGACAGGGAGTAGCGGGTCTGCGAGGGCAGGAAGACGGTAGCCAGCTCCAGGGTATCGTAGGCGGGGTTGATAAGGGTCAGGCCGTGGGACGACAGAAAGCCCAAGTCGAACTGCACGCTGTGGCCGATTATCGGGTCGTTCCCGATAAATTCGGCTAGGTTGTCGCGTATCTGGGGGAAAGACGGGGCGCGGCGGATGTCTTGGGGGGTGATGCCGGTGTAGCGCTGGATGAAATCGGGAATATCGCGGCCCGGGTTGATAAAGGTTTGGTAGGTGTCCAGCACTTCGTCGCCCCGGAACCGCACTGCGCCGACTTCTAGGATGGCGTCGGTGTCGGACTTCAGGCCGGTGGTTTCCAAGTCAATGGAAACGCAGGTTTGTTCCAAGGGAGAAAGTAAACGCTGAGTCGAGGTCATCACACCCCCATCCTGGCCCTGCGGCTTTGCGGCGCGGGGCAAGGGGAGTTTAGCACGGACGCTGCCGGGGTTCGAGGGCGGGATGTCATAAGTTGGGGGTTTTCCATAACGGGACGCCTTGGGCGTTGTAAGGGCAATGCGGATTCCCGCCTTTGCGGGAATGACGGGCGGGAAAGGAATCGGCCAATCAGGGCCGTTCCTGGAGTCTTTCCGGCAGGCCGCGCAGGATGTCCTCGGCTTGCTGGCAGATGCCTTGCACCACTTCCCCGGCCGGGCGTATGGCGTGGATTTGGCCGGCGCCCTGCCCCATATACACCGATGCCAGTTCCGGGTTGTGTTGGGCGCGGGCTTGGGCGACGTCCGAGGCCAGCTCCTCACGGCGGGCTAGAATATCCGCGTCTTTCCCGTGCCATTGTCGCACCATTTCGTTGCGGTAAACCCGGCCGGCTATCCCGTCGGGCCAGGGGTCGTTGCCCAGCAGGTCATAGAGCCGGGTGTAGACGGTATCTTGGCCCCCTGAGAGCAGGATTTGCTCCTTAAAGGCTTGGGGGACTTCCACGGCTTCCGGGGTGGTTAATAGGGCGGTGCCTAGGGATGCGCCTTCGGCTCCGGCGGCCAATGCTCCGGCCAAGGCGCGGCCGGTGGTGATGCCCCCGGCGGCCAGCACCGGGACGTGGGGGAACCTATCTACCAGCTCGACCAGCAGGGGCAGGAGGTTCATTTCGCCGGTATGCCCGCCGGCTTCGTTGCCTTGGGCCAGCAGTACGTCGGCCCCGGCGTCTAGGGCCAACTGCGCGGCTTCCGGTGATTGCACTTGGCAGATAGTAAGGGCTCCGGCGTCTTTGGCCCGGGCCAGCCAGGGGCGCGGGTCGGCGAAGGAAAATATCACTACCGGCGCTTGTTCCGCTAGGGCAATCTCAAAGTTCTGCGGGTTGGCATCAAGCAAGTGGGTTATAAAGCCGACGCCGAAAGGTTGGGCGGTTTGGGCGCGGATAAATTCTAGCTGCTGCCGGAACCAGTCCGGGCCGAAAGCGTTGCTGCCGCCAAAGGTTCCCAACCCCCCGGCCAGCGAAACGGCCGCGGCCAATTCGCCGCCGCTGTGATTGCTCATAGGGGCGGACATTAGCGGGTAGTCTAGGTTTAGCAAGTGGGTAAAGCGGGTTGGCAGCATAACGGGCTTTTCCTTTATCTATATGATGCGCGGGTTAGGCGGAATAGCGGCGGATGGCGCCGTGGCGCAGGCCCACTACCGGGTGGTATTGGCCGGAATGGAGGGCTTTCAGGAATTCGGCTTCGGTGGTTATTTCGTCGTGAAACTCGGTTACGAACTTGCCTAGGCCGTGGAGGGAATGGGCGTCGCTGCCGCCGGTTACGGGCAGGTTGAGCAGTCCGGCGACTTTGAGGGCGAAGTCGTTTTCGCGGTCTATGGTGCCGCCGTTGGCGACTTCTACGGCGTCGGCCAGCTTGAACACGGGATGCTCTAGGGCTTCCTCGGGGGCGTTGGGCAGTTCGTCGGGCACTGACTGGTAAATCAGGGCGCGGGAGCGGTTGCCGTTGCCGCTCAGGACGCCGCGGAAGGGATGGGCGGTGATGACGAATCCCCCGGCGGCGGTGGCGGCCCGGCGCAGTTCGGCGGCCTTGTTGAAACCGGGCTGGTAGCGGTCGAGGCCGAAGGCCAGCATATGGCCCATATCGGTTTCGACTTCCATAGCCCGTATCAGGACGACGCTGTGGAGGGCGGCGAATTTCTGAAACTCGTGGCGGTCCCACGGCCCGGCGTGTTCGGTGATGCAAAGGCCGCGCAGCCCCAGCCGGTCGGCTTCCAGCACCATATCTTCGGGGGTGAGGCTGCTGTCGCTGCTGCCTTTGGTGGTGTGTATGTGCAGGTCAAAGAGTCGGGCCATAGGGGTAATGCCACCTCACTCGGGACTGGGTCCGGGGGACTGGGTTAAGTCTAGGGGTTGCTACGATTTCCGTCAACGGCTGTTTTCCGGGGATTAACCGCAGAGGGCACAGAGGGAGCAGAGATTTTTTTGATTTTCTTTGGGGTTACTATGGTCTGCTTAAGGCCGGGGTGGTTGGGCCATTGCTTCGGCTAGGGCCGGGAAGCGGGATAGGGGCAGGACTTGGCCGGTCTGTTCGTAGTGGCCTATCAGCTCGCGCAGGTCGTCGGGTACGCGGCGGGTGGTTTCGGTGGCGGCGTCGTAGCCTACGTATACTGCCTGGATGGTGGTTAGCAGCAGCTCCGGGCTGGGGCGGTACAGCTCCAGATCCATAATCAGGCTGGTGTTGCCGATGCTGGATACGCGGACATAGGCTTGGATGATTTCGTCCACGCGGGCCGGGGCCTTGAATTCTAGTGTGGTCTTGACTATCACCAAGTCGAAGTAGCCCGATTGGGGCAGGCGGTAGATGCCGATGCCTAAGTTGCGGTAATACTCGGCCTGGGCCACTTCTAGGTAGCCTAGATAGGCGCCGTTGAATACGATGCCTTGGGCGTCGCCTTCCATCCAGCGCACGCGAAACTCGGTTCGGAACTTGAAATCGGCTTTGGGCATATTTCTCCCTAGATAACCTTAAGAGGGCGCAGAGGTTTTTCTGATGTATCGGGGCGTTCCGGGGTTAGGCGGTATAGCCCAATTGGGCTAGGTAGTCGAGGTCTTCGGGGGTTAGGGGGGCGGTTTTGAGCAGGTCGGGACGTCGGGCTAGGGTGCGCTCTAGGGACTGGCGGCGGCGCCAGCGCTGGATTTCGGCGTGGTGGCCCGACAGCAGGACGGCGGGGGTTGCCATTTCGCGGTATTCGGCGGGGCGGGTGTAGAGCGGATGCTGCAACAGTCCGGTGGTGATGGAGTCGTTGGCGTGGGACGGGCCGGCGACGCCGGGGAGCAGGCGGGTAACGGCGTCTATGATGAGCATAGCTGGCAGTTCGCCGCCGGTGAGGATGTAATCGCCGACGCTTATCTGCCGGGTTGCCAGCCCCTCGGCGATGCGCTCGTCCACTCCGGCGTAGTGGCCGCAGATGAGGGCGATGGCGGGGGCGCGGGCCAGTTCCTCTACCACGGATTGGGTAAGCAGCTCGCCTTGGGGGGTGAGCAGGATTAGCGGGATGGCGGCGCGTTCTGCGGCGTTGTAGCCGGACAGGGCGGCTTCGGCGGCCTCGAACACCGGCTCCGGCTTCATCACCATGCCGTGGCCGCCGCCGAACTGGTAATCGTCGGCGGTGCCGTGGGCGTCGTGGGTGTAGTCGCGGATGTCGGTGACCTCGACGGCGACCCGCCCCTGCTGGGCCGCCCGCGCTACGATGCTGAACTGCGTGGGCTGGCCGAAGGCTTCAGGAAAGAGGGTGAGGACGTGAAAGCGCATGGGGGTATGATAGCAGGAAACGCTGTCCTGTGTGGCGGCGGCGTTTGGGGACGTGAGAGGGTTGGGAGATTCCCCTTTGTTGCTCTGCCCTTTTGCCACGCTGGGCGAAACGACAAGGTTTTGCCGCCCAAGCCGGGATTCTTCGCTTCGCTCAGAATGACAGAGGGGCGGAATGACAGAGGGGCGGAATGACAGAGGGCGAGAATGACGGGGGGCGAGAATGACAGATTCCGCTGGCAAAGCGCGGGGTGTTTGGCGGGGCGGTCTAGTGACGGCAGGCTATGCTGGCGTGTTATGCGCGGTTCATTTTACGGTTGGAGCGGGATTGCTGGTTAATCCGGTTGCGTTGCCGCTGGTACTGTTCAGAGTTTGGGCTGTGGCTTACGCGGGGGCTTTGCCGGGCTGCATCGGGGGACGGCGGCGGGTGGGCGTCGCGGCTCTGGCGGTGTCGGCGGCGGGTATTGCTTTGGCGGCGGGCATCGAAAGTACGGGGTTGGATTCCGAGGTTCAGGCGGCGTTGTTGCTTCCGTGGTGGCTGGTTTTTATTGCCGTTGCCGTTTGGGGCGAAATCGAGTTGAGAAATACGAATCCGAAGCTGCGTCCGGTGTTGGCGATAGTGGCGTTGCCTTTGCTTGCGGGGCTGCTGGGGCTGGTGTATGTTGGCGCGGTTTGTTTTAGCTAGATTGAGGCGCGGGCCGGAAGGATAACTTTGACGGTGCTCCGGTTGGCGTTCCGGCGGGCCATCTGACCCCTGTGCGCTGGCGTATATGGGGATAGGGTTCTGTTCCATTTGCTGGGTAGCTTTTCCTAGACAGCCCGCACAGTTGCAGGCCACCACACTATGCTTGCCGTTACGGTCTAACCGAACCGGCATCGGCTTAACCCCGCGTATAAAATGCCGTAGCCAATGGCTGAGCATACCGCCATAAGGCTCGCAGGAAGTCACGTAAAGCCAGCAGTACAAACAGCCCTCTGCGGCCCACCTTTTAGCTTTTGCCTGAAACATACCTAATCACCTGCCTTCAGCTACAATCGCTTAATGCCAACTACCCAGCAAATGGAACAGAACCGAAAAATGGGGCAAGGAACTGCGTCTTGAAAACTGCGCCCGGCACACTTTCCCAACGCCAACAGACTTGGCCGCGGCCGACGAGGGCGAATTGAACGCGCTAATCAAAGGAATACCGACACTCGGATTCCGCGTTAAATCAGCCGCGCAAATGGTGTGCGACGGCACCTTGAATCTAACAGCCCTAGCGGAAAACCCATCCTGCTCCGAAGTAGTCAAGGAACTAAAAGACTTGAACGGCGTCGGCGACAAAATCGCCAACTGCGTAGCCCTCTTTTCGCTGGACAAGACCGATGCCTTCCCCGTTGACCGGCACATAGCGCGGGGGTTGATACAAATGGGCTTTTCCGGTTCGCAGAAACAAGCCCAAGATTACTTCGGCAAATACGCCGGTTACGCCGGACAGCTAATCTATCACCACACCCGCAAAAACGAAAGTTAATCCGTCACGGCGGCAAAAACCCTAACGCCACCAGCGCAGCCACCGCGGCCCCTATCCCCACCCCCAGCACAACCCACTTCAGGCACCCGGCCCGCCTGCGCCGCGCCGCCGCCGACTGCCGCCGCCCCCGCCGGTGTTCCCACGGCGCCACGGATCGCCGCGTTGACCAGACGCCCCGGCGGCGGCGGCGGGCCGCCCGCTCCGCCTGCTCCAGCCCCAAATCCTGCCCGCCATAATTGCTGTACCAGCGGGCCAGCCCCTGCTCCACCATCAGCCGGTTGACCGAACGCCGCCGCCCGGAACGGCGGTAGTAAAGAACGGCCACCTGCCGCCGGTAACGGTCGGTATCCACCGCCTCCAGCATCAGGTCGTTTCTGCCCGCCACCAGCCGCCGCAGATACTCGCGGGCTTCAGCCCCGTACTGCTGGTCGCTTTCCGGCGCGTCTATGCCGAACAGCCGCACCCGCAGCTCCCCGCCGGGGCGCGAACCCCGCTGACGCACAATCAGCGAATCGCCATCCTGAACCGCTACAACCTCAACCCGCACACCGACAACCTAAAGCAAGCCCTGGCCGCTAATCCCCGGTCACCCCTGGGTCAGCAACAGCTTGCCGAAAAAGCTGGTCGCCTCCATCGCCTGATGCGCGGCGGCGGCCTCGGACAGCGGAAAGGCGCGGTCTACCACCGGGCGAACAGCCCCCCGGTTCAGCATTTCCGTAATCTGCCGCATATCCTCTTTCGTCCCCATATAAACGCCGTAAACTTCCTTCTGCTGGCTGAACAGCAGGCCCAGATGCAGCTCCGCCCGCAAGCCCGTGGTCGCGCCGCAGATGCCGTAACGCCCGCCGGGACGCAGCGACGCAAAGGCCGGGCCAAAGAAATCCGCCCCCACGTGGTCAACCACGCAGTCTACCCCCGCCCCGCCGGTAATCTCCCGCACCCGCTGGCGGATGTCCTCCTCGGTATAGTTAATCACTTCGTCGGCGCCCAGCTCCCGCGCCTTGCCCGCCTTTTCGGCAGTGCTGGTAGTGGCGATGACCCGCGCCCCGATGACGTCTTTCGCCATCTGAATCGCCGCCGTGCCTACCCCCGCCGACGCCGACAGCACCAGCACGGTCTGCCAGGGCTTAAGTTGCAGCCGCCGCGCCAGCATATTCCAAACCGGCAAATAGGTAGTGGGAATCGCGGCGGCCTGCTCGTAGCCCACCCCGTCGGCAATAACGTGGACATTAGCCGCCGGTACGCTCAAGTATTCCGCATAACTGCCGTCCAACGCGCTGCCCAAGAACTGAGAACGGCGGCACAAGTCATCCTGCCCCGAAAGGCAGGCCGGGCATTGCTGGCACGACAGCCGGGGGTTAATCACCACCCGGTCGCCTTCCCTCAGCCCCCCCGCGCCTGGCCCGACGGCCGCCACTTCCCCGGCGCAGTCGCCGCCCAAAATCAGCGGCGGCGGAAACTGCCGCTCCAGCCCCCGGTCGCCCGCCCGGGTATAAAGGTCAAGCCGGTTCAGGGCCGTCGCCCGCACCCGCACCTTTACCTGCCCCGCCGCAACCTCCGGTTCAGGACGCTCGCCGAAAGTAAGCACTTCGGGGCCGCCGTGCGCCTCAATATAAACCGCCTGCATTGATCTTCGCCTCCTGTTGTTTCCTTTTCAACTCAGAGCGAGCAGAGGATTCAGTTTCCTAACCCGAATCTAATCCCTGCGCCCTCTGCCGATTCTCCCCGTTCTCTGCGCTAAATACCCGCAAATACCCGCAATGTCAGGGGCGGCGGCCATAAAAGCAGTCATCGCAGAGAAACACGATAGCCAGCGCGTCTTCGTGGCTGCCGATGCGCCCGCACTGAGGCGTCAGCGACTCTTGACTCCACGGCTGATGAAACTTGCCCCCGCACATCTGGCAGGATGTTTCGTTGAAGCCGTCCAGAGCGTCGCCGCAGATAACGCAGGATTCCATTTCGCCTTGTTCCACTGGCAGTTCAGCCATCGTTCACCCTGAGCTTGCCAAATAAAGTATTCGCAAAATCCGCATCATTCTCCCCCGCCCTGCGGGATAGGGGCGGCGCGGGCGCGGCCCAGCAGCGCCCGCGCCAGAGCCGTCTCCTCGTCCCTGCTGTTCACCGCGCCGTCCAGCCGGGCGTCGCGCAGCCGGGCCAAAATTTCGCCCACCAACGGCCCTTCCGTAACGCCCATATCCAGCAACGCCCCGCCCGACAATTCCGGCTTCACCAGCCGCAGCTCCCCGGCATACCGGCGCAGGGCCGCGGCCACCACCGGGTCGGCGGTAAGGGCGGCCCAAGCCGAAACCGCCGCCAACTCCCGCCCCGCCAGCATCCGCGCCAATTCCGACGGCTTACCGGCGCAGGCCCGTATCTGCGGCTCCGATTCCCTCAATTCAATGGTATCACGGGAAAGCGCGGCCCGCCGCCCCGACAAGCGCAGCCGACGAATCACTCCCTCCCCTTCAACCGCACTCAAGGGGCTGAACAGCGCGGCTAAACATTCATCCGGCCCCACCATTTCCCCCTCTAATTCCCCATCACAGGCAAGGGCAGCCAGCCGCCCCAATCCGGCCCCATGCTTGCCAAGCGACGGATGCAACCCGGCCAGTACCCCCAGTTCCGCCGCCCGCTGCAACGGCGCAACGGGGTTCGCCTCGTCCAAAATTCGCTCCAGCTCGTGCCGCCAGCGGTCGCCGCTAACCGCATCCATACACCCTTTCGCAACCGCCCCGTCCATCGCCGACATCGTAGCCCGGTCAATGCGAAAGCCAAACCGCTGCTCATAGCGCACCGCCCGCAGCAGCCGCGTCGGATCGTCAACAAAGCTCCGGGGATGCAGAACCCGGACAATCCCGGCCCTCAAATCATCCAACCCGCCCAGCGGGTCGAGCAACCCCCCTTCCGCCCCCTCCCCCGTAGCCGTCAGAGGCAAAGCCATCGCGTTAATCGAAAAGTCGCGCCGCGCCAAGTCATCGCCGATGCTGCCCGGCGTAACGCGGGGCAGTTGCCCCGGCCGCGGGTAGCTTTCACGGCGGGCAGTCACCAAATCAATGCGCCCGCCATCCTTAGCGCAGGAATCAAAAGCGACGGTCGCCGTGCCAAAGCGGGCGTGCGCCGTAACCCGCACATCCCGAGAGCATCCCCCGGCCAGCCGCTCCGCCACCCTGCGGGCCAGCCCCGGCGCATCCCCTTCCACCGCAAAATCCAAATCCAGCAACGGCCAGCCCAGCAACGCGTCCCGCACCGGCCCGCCAACCAGATACACCGCCAACCCGCTTTCCCCGGCCACTTGCCGGACAACCTCAAACGCCCGGCCCTGCCCGCCGTCAAGACCGGCAGCCAACAAATCGGCGGACAAAGATTCACAGGCAAGAATCGCCGTAAAAAACCCCCATAAACCCGCAAAAAAGACTACCCCGAACCCCGTAGGGGCGCACAGCCGTGCGCCCTACCCCCGGAACCCCCATAAACCCGCAAAACAAGACTACGCCGGAGCAAAAATTATAGCACAGCCCCTCCTTAATCCGGGAAATTCACCAATCCCCCTCAACATCCCCAATCCCGCTTACAACGCAACTTTGACAACCGGCAAGGGCATAGCTAAAATTCAGGGCAAGCGCCGCCCATCCCGGAACCACGCAAGGGCGGACGCCAAAACCGGCAGGAGGCATATAATGGCCGAGGCTGAGTTCACCAGCTACTACGATTTCCGTTGACCCTTTGTCTACAATGCCAACATGTGGTTGGCAAAGGTTCGGGAGCTGACCGGCAACCCCATCGAGGTTGACTGGCAGCCCTTCTCCCTGTCCCAAGTCAACAACAAGGACGGCGACAACGTCTGGGAACGCCCCGACGTCATAACCGGCTCCGACCCCATCCTCCTGGCCCACAAGGCCGGGCTGGCCGTCAAGCGGCAGGGCAAAGACGCTTTCGAGGCGTACTTTATGGCCCTGCTAAAGGCCCGCCACGAGGACAAGGCCGACCTGAACGACCAGGCTGTCATAGACGCGGCCGGCGACGCCGCCGGAATTGACATGGCCCGCTTCCGGGAAGACATCTCCGACCCCGACCTGATGCGGGAGCTGGGCGATAGCCACACCAAGGCGGTGGAAGAGTACGGCGCTTTCGGCGTGCCTACCTTCGTCTTCGACAGCGGCAACTTCGCCTTCCTCAAAATGTTCATCCCCCCCGATGAACAGGCCGTGGAAATCTACGACAACCTGATGACTTCGATGAGCCAGTTCGCCCACGTCGGGGAGTTCAAGCGCCCCCAGCCGCCCTGGCCCCATGGCGTCATCTAAGCCCCCTGTCATCGGTTCCCCGCCTTCCCATCCCCCCCAACGGGGCGGACGGGAAGACGGGGCCTCTCTGCTGGGGTTCCGCTTTCGGGATCCCGGCCTTTTCCGTCGCGCCCTAGTCCACCGCTCCTATTGCAACGAGCATAACCTAGACGCCACCGAGTCCTATGAACGCCTAGAGTTTCTAGGCGACGCCGTGCTAGAGCTCACCGTCTCCGCCCACCTCTATCGCCAGCTCCCCGACGCCGACGAAGGGCAGTTGACCAAAGCCCGCGCGTCGCTGGTGCAGGGCGAAACCCTAGCCCAGGTAGCCCGCCGCTGGGGCCTAGACGAGCTGCTGGTAGTCGGGCGCGGCGTCGAAGCCTCCGGCGGGCGCAACCAAGACTCCGTTCTAGCCGCCGCCGCCGAAGCCGTCATAGCCGCAGTCTACCTCGACCAAGGATTAGAAGCGGCCCGCGAGTTCATCACCGTCAATATGATTGACGAAATGGCAGCCGTCACCCTAAGCCTATCCAAAGGCGGCACGCCGCCGGAAAACCCCAAATCCCGCTTGCAGGAATACCTGCAAGGGCAGGGACGGCCCGCCCCAACCTACCGGCTGGCCCACCGCCAAGGCCCCGACCACAACCCGGTGTTCAGCGTCGAGGCAGTATCCAACGGCGAAATAATCGGCGAAGGGCAAGGCGGCAAAAAGTCGGACGCAGAACGCGCCGCCGCCGCCGCCGCCCTAACCGCCCTAACAACCCGCGCCGAACCCGACAAAAACCCGCCCCCGGCCCAATCCCCACCAGCCCCACGCCGTGACGCCCAGCCGCCCGCGCCCGCCGCCGGCGAACCCGCGCCGCCCCCACACACCGGCCGCGCCCCCCGGTTCCTGCGGCGGCTAGGCTTGGGAAAGCGCAGTTAGCTTGTCTTGCAAGCCACGGCGGGATAGACTTTTCTACACCATCCAACCCGGCGGTGCCTAATGCTGCGACTGTTCCGGCGCAACCGGCAAGAAGAAATCAAGGCCACCCAGCAGGCAGTCAAACCCAGCCGCGACCGCTGGTTTGGCCGCATTGCCAACCTGCTCCGCTCCTCCCGGCTGGACGATTCCGTATGGGATGAAATAGAGGAAATCCTCATTTCCGCCGACGTCGGCGTGGATACCTCCCTGCGCCTCATCGAGCGGCTGAAACAGCAGGTGCGGCAGGAACGCCTTAATTCCCCCGAAGCAGTCACCGATGCGCTGAAACAGGCATTGACCCAAGACCTAGCAACATCCGGGGAAGAAACCGACATAGATGTATCCCACGGCCCCGGCCGCCCCTACGTAATCCTCATGGTAGGAGTCAACGGGGTCGGCAAAACCACCAGCATCGGCAAGCTGGCCCATCATTTCACCCAGTCGGGCCGCAAAGTGATTCTAGGCGCGGGCGACACCTTTCGCGCCGCCGCCGCCGAGCAGTTGGAAATCCTAGGCCAGCGCGTAGGAGTCGACGTCATCCGCCACACGGCGGGGGCCGACCCCGGCGCAGTGGCCTACGACGCTTATCAGGCCAGCAAATCCCGGGGAGCCGACATCTTAATTTTCGACACCGCCGGCCGGCTGCACACCAAATCCAATCTTATGGAAGAACTGCGAAAGATTCACCGCGTGCTGAAACGGCAGGATTCCGCCGCCCCCCACGAGGTGATTCTAACCCTAGACGCCACCACCGGACACAACGGCCTAGCCCAGGCCAAATCCTTCCGCGAAGCCGTAGACTGCACCGGCATCTTTCTAGCCAAGCTAGACGGCACAGCCCGCGGCGGCATAGTCCTAGCCATCAAACAAGAACTCCAAGTCCCTATCCTGTTCATAGGCACCGGCGAGGGAATGGCCGACATAGCCCCCTTCAACGCCGACGACTTCGTGGAAGCCCTCCTTGAGCCGGTTCCCTAACCCGCCCGCCACTCCCGGAACCCCCCTTCCTTTCGGGAATCACCTACCTTGCCGTCCACCATTCCGCCAACCCCGTCATCCCGGCCAACCCTATAATTCCCGCCAACCCGTCATTCCGGTCAACCCCGGATTCCCGCCAACTCCGTCATTCCAGCGCAGGCGGGAATGAAAAAAGAGGGCCGCGCCACAGCGCCGGGTGACCAATGACTTCAGACGCATCCGGCGCCCTGATCTGGTTCCTGCTACTCGAAGCGGCGGGCGCGGTCGCCCTGCCCTGGGCCTTCCTGCTGTTCCGCCGCCTGCCCGACCGCGGCCTCACCCTAGTCAAGCCCGCCGCCCTGCTTTTATTTTCCTACGCCCTCTGGGTCTTCGGGCTGACCCACATCCTGCCCAATACCACCCTAACCGTCTGGGCCATCTTTCTGGCCGCCGCCGCCGTTTCGGTATGGCTGGCGCGGCGGCAATGGCACGAACTGCGCCCGTTCCTGCGCCGCGCCTGGCCGGTTCTGCTGGCCTCCGAACTGATATTCGCCGGAATGTTCGCCCTGTGGGCCTTCACGATTTCCGGCTCCCCCGCCATCACCCACACCGAAAAACCGATGGACTTGATGCTGCTCAACGCGGCCTATCAAACCCGGTTCTTTCCGGCGGAAGATCTATGGCTGTCGGGCCACTCCATCAGCTACTACTACTTCGGCCACATCATAATGGCCTTCCTCGCCAAACTCAGCGGCGTTGCCCCTTCAATAGCTTACAACTTGGGCGTGGCCTCCATACCCGCCCTAGCCGGGGCCGTCGCCTTCGGACTAGCCTACAACCTCGTCCGCGTAGCCGGGGGCAGCCTGCGCTGGGCCCTAACGTCGGGCGCGGCGGCCCCTGCTCTAATTCTGCTGGCCGGCAACCTGATAGGAGCACTGGAATTTGTCCGCATCCAAGGCTGGGCCGGGCCGGGATTCTGGGATTGGGCGGCCATCAAGGGACTGGACGCATCCCCGGCGGCCGGCGGCCTGTTCCCCGAACAATTCTGGTGGTGGTTCCGCGCCAGCCGGGTCATAGACACCCTTTCCGAATCAGGGGCCAGCCTAGACTACACCATCACCGAGTTTCCCGCCTTCAGCTTCGTTCTAGGCGACCTTCACGGCCACGTATTAGCGATTCCCTTCCTGCTGCTGGCCGTCGCCGCCACGCTCAACCTCTACCTTTCGCCGCAACGGTTCGTGCTGCCCCGGCTGCGCCCCCGCCCTGAGGATAACCGGCCCAACCAGCCCAACGATTCCGGTTCCCGCATCGCAGCCGCATCGCAGACCGCGGCCCTAGCCTTGACCGTCGCTCTCTCCGCCGGCGCCCTAGCCTTTATCAACTTCTGGGACTTCCCCACGTTTATGGCGCTACTGGCCGGGGCATTACTGCTCAAAGGCTGCCGGGACTACCCCGATTCGCTGCTTAAGGCCGCCTGCGCCGCCGCCGCAATTTTCATCCCCCTGCTGGCCCTGTCGGTAATAATGTTCGCCCCCTTCTACTGGAGCGCGTTCAGCGGCCAGACATCCGGGATTCTCCCCTTGCAGGACGTCGCCACCCGCCCGTTCCTGCTGTTTATCGTACTGGGCCTGTTTATCCTTATGGCGCTGGCCTTTCTGACAAAAACCCTGCTGCGTCTGGCAACGGCCAAGCACGGGCGGCCCGAACCCGCCGACGCGCCGCTGGCCGCCGCCGCCCTGCTGGTAGCCGCCCTGCCCCTCGGCCTCTGGACGGCCACCGGGTTCCTGTTCGGCCTAGTCACCGACGGCACCGGCGCCGCCCTAGCCGACTTGGGGCGCCGCTTGACCCTAGCCGGGCCGGGCGCAGTCATCGTAGCCGCCGCCGGATACTGCGCCCTGGCCCTGTCCCGCCGGGCCGTTCCGCCACACAATCACCGGACAGCGGCGGCCTTCACGCTACTGCTGCTGTCCCTAGGCTTCTACCTAGTGATGGGCGCCGAACTGTTCCACATCGTGGACTCCTTCGGCGGCGCCTTCCGGCGGATGAACACGGTTTTCAAGTTTTACTACCAATCCTGGCTGCTGTTGGGCATCGTCGCCGCCTTCGCCATATTCAGCCTATGGTCAACCGGCAAAGGCGACCCCGCCGGAATGCCCCGGCCCAAAAGCCGACTCCGGGCCAGAGCGTCAACCGCCGCGCGATGGGCCGCCGCCGCCGCCCTGTCCGCCCTGCTGCTGGTTTCCTTCTACTACACCGTCGGCGCGATTCTAGAGCGCAGCAGCCCCCCCTCCGGGGAGCGCACCCTAGACGGGCTGGCCTTTCTGCGCCACACCGCGCCGGGCGAATACGCCGCCATCCAGTGGTTGCGGAACCAAGCCCCGCCGGGACGAATCCTTGAGGCCGTGGGCGACGACTATACTGCCTACGGGCGCATTTCCGCCGCCACCGGACGGCCCACCCCCCTAGGCTGGAAAGGCCACGAAATCCAGTGGCGCGGCTCCCACCGCCCCTTTGCCGGCCGGGAAACGGACATCGCCGCCATCTACTCGGGCCGCAACCCCAACGAAGCCCGCCGGTTGCTGGAACTCTACGCCGTGCGTTACATTTACCTCGGCAGCCGCGAGCGGGAAACCTACGCCCTAACCCATCCCGACGGCCTGCCCCAATACCGCGATTTCCTGAAAACCGTTTTCCGCCAAGACAACGTAATTGTCTACGAAGTATGGAACGCCCCGCCCATCGAATAACGGCTAATCTCCGGTCAAAACCCGGTCAAGAATAAGGCCCGGCCAAGAATAAGGCCCGGTCAAGAATCAAGGAATGACCCCGACGAATATGCCCGATTCCGTCCTGAGCTGGCCCGCCGCCCTCGGAAAAAAAGCCGGGGACGGACTGCGCCGTTGCGGTTGGCTGGAAGCGTCATTCCTAGCCGTCCTAGTAGTCGCCCTAGGGCTGCGGCTGTTCGAGCTCAGCGGCCGGACGATGCACTACGACGAGGCCATCCACCTGCATTTTTCCTTCAAGCTGGCTAACAGCCCCGGCGCCGCCCTCGGCTGGCCCTGGATTTTCGGCACCGACTACTTCCATTCCGCCTGGATGCACGGCCCCTTTCAAGTGGAAATGGTCGCCGCCATATTCACCATCCTAGGCGACACCGACTTCACCTCCCGCCTAGGCTACGCCCTTTTCGGAACCGCCCTGGCCGGGCTGCCCTACTTCCTGCGCCACCACATCGGACGGCGCGGCGCCCTCATCGCCGCGATAATGCTCACCCTTTCCCCGGCCCTGCTCTACTTCAGCCGCTTCGGGCGCAACGACATCATAATGATGTTCTGGGCCGTCGCCCTGTTTACCCTGATGTGGCGCTACCTGTCCCCCGCCCCGCCCCCTTCGGAAAGCTCGGAACAGGCCCCCACGGAAAGCCCGGAACAAACGCCGGACACCCGCCGCGGACGCCGCGTATACCTATACCTCGCCTCGGCCTTGCTGGCCTTTATGTTCGCCACCAAGGAAACGGCCTATCTGCTGGTGGCGATTTTCGGGCTGATTGTCTTTATATCGGCCCTGCCCGAACTGCTGGCCTGGATTCGAGGCCGGGCCAAGCTCGCCCGGGAAGGAACCCATACCGCCTTGCTGCTGTTGCTGGTAACCCTCACCCTCCCCCAATGGTCGGCCATCATCGGGCTGTTTCAAGGGCTGCTCGGCCTGACCCTCGCCAACCCCGACCCCCTCACCGGCAACAACGTGGCGAACCTAGACGGCAGCAAGGGAATGACCGGAGCGCCCGCCTGGCAAGGCGCCACTCTGCTGCTCCCGGTGCTGAACGTCCCCTGGCCGGGCCACGCCGCCGTAGCCGTCGCCGGGCTGACCGCGCTAATCTGGCTGCTAATCCGCGGCCCCCTGAAACCGGAACGGCTGTCCGGCCTGATTGCCGCCCCCCTGCTGGCCGCCTTTGCCTGCGCCTGGATAATTTTCCGCCCCTATTCCGGTATGGATCCCGAAAACGCAACAATGCAAGCCGCCGACTGGGCCCTGTTCCTCTCTGCCGCCGCCGCCGCAGTGGGATGCGCCCTGTGGAGCCGCTTCCCCTTGTGGCGCGGTGCCCTGCTCTTATTCGTCCCCACCGCCCTGACCGCCCTATATTCCCTGCTGTTTACCCCGGTGCTGGACGTTCAGGGAATGGTCAACGCGATTATGCCGGGCGGCGCCAGCATCCGGGCGGGCGACGCCGGAGTCCCGGCCAACTACGTCGTCGCCCTAGCCGCGCTGCTGGTCACCCTCACCGCATCGGCGGCCCTCGGCATCTGGTGGCTGGGCCGCGCCTGGCTGCTATGCGCCGCCATTTTCTATTCCATCTGGGCCGCCCTCTACACCACCCTGTTCACCAACCTAGCCGGCATATTCACCGGCTCCTGGCAAGGGATGGGATACTGGATCGGCCAACAGGACGTAGCCCGCGGCAACCAGCCCTGGTACTACTACTTCGTCGGCCTGTCGGTATACGAACTCCTGCCCCTAGTCTTTGGAATCGCCGGAATAGTCTACTTCCTGCGGCAACGGGACTTTCTCGGCCTAACCCTAGCCGCGTGGGCCGTCCTGTCCCTGGCCGCCTACACCGTAGCCGCCGAAAAAATGCCCTGGCTGCTGGTGAACATCACTACCCCCTTTATCCTCCTCGCCGCCAAATTCTTGGGCGAGCTGGCCGACCGGCTGGACTGGCGGGCCCTCACCGGGCGCGGCCAAGGGCAAGGGATAGCAATGCCCCTGCTAATGCTGGCGCTTGCGCCCCTCATCGCCGCCATTGCCGTCTACCTGTTCCTCCAGTTTATTGACCCGGCCCGGCCTTTCCGAATGGAGCATTGGCTCCTGCTGGCCTCCACAGCCGCCACCGCCCTAGTCGCCGCCTACATCTACCGCGTGTCCGGCCTCGTCGCCGGCCTCCCCCCAACCCGCGCCGCCGTCGGCCTGGGCCTAGCCGCCCTGCTACTGGGGCTAGGCGTATGGGGGGCCTTCCGCGCCGCCTACACCTACGACGACTCCAGCGTAGAGGTAATGGTTTACGCCCAAGGCGCCGCAGACCTCCAAGACACCTACCGCCTGCTGGAAAAAGAAGTCTATCCCCTATCCGCCAACGCAGAATCGGTCAAGCTCGATATGGCTATGTGGTATCCCATCCAGTGGTACGTCCGCGACCACACCCGCGACGGGCGTATGTTGGTCCGTTGCTTTGAAGCCACCGCAAAAGAGAACTCCAGCTGCATCACCCTAGAGGGAAGCCAAGACGCCGATGGCGGCTACAAATTCGGCAATCCCGGAGGAATGATAGTCAGGGACATCCACGCCGTGGCCGACGACGCCGTCCGGGAAACCTACCGGCGGGATGGCGCATTCAGAAACCTTCTCTGGTTCCCCGAAACCTACCGCCGCCCCGATGAGTCTGTCGGCGATGCAGGCCGCCGCGATGAAGCCATGCTCGATCAGCTTAACAAGGATTTCCGCTTCTTCGCCGATACGGCCGCCAGCCGTGAGAGCTGGGCTGGTGTTCTGGATTACGTGCTTTTCCGCAATCTAAAAGCCGACTGGCAGGATGACAAGCACTACATCTATCTGCCTTGAGGCATATTCTAAGGCAGTCTATACTTCAGACTAACGAATTGGCCCCGCCCGCTGACCAATCCCGGCACGACCGCAACGGAACCCGAAGGCCGGTCAAGAAAGGAGAATGATTGTTTGCCGCCAAATGGCATCTGTGGCTGGGCATCGCCGTCAGCGTCGCGTTGCTGCTTTTCCTGGCCTGGCAGGTATACCGGATTGACGACCCCTCGGGGCTGATTGACGAACTGGCCGCGGCCAACTACATCTATCTGATTCCGGCGGTGGCGGTCTACTTCGTCGGCGTGCTGTTTCGCGCCCTGCGCTGGCAATACCTGCTGGCCCCCATGCGCCGCTTCCCCGTGCGGCGGCTCTACCCGGTAGTCGTCATCGGCTACACCGCCAACAACCTGCTGCCTATGCGTCTGGGCGAATTGATCCGCTCCTACTACCTAGCCCGGCAAGAAAAATTCAGCGCCAGCTCCGCTTTGGGCAGCATCGCCGTCGAGCGGCTGTTCGACGGCTTGACCCTAATCGCCCTAGTCGCCGTAACCGCCCCGTGGCTGTTGCTGCTGGGAGAATTTGACTGGACAACCGGCATTTCCCAAACCGCCGCGATTATTCTGGCCGCCGTAGTGCTGCTGGCCTTTGGCGGCTTTCTGCTCCTCTTCACCCTGCTGGCCGTCTGGCAAGGGTTTGCCGCGATGATAGAACGGCTGCTCGCCCTGCTCCCGGGAAAGCTCGGCGAAATGGCCTTGCGCTTCTTTGCCTCCTTTGTTTCCGCCCTGAGCATACTCAATTCCCCCCGCAAGCACCTGGCCCTAGTCGCGCTTTCCGCGCCCGTCTGGATCTGCGAGTTCCTGGTCTACCTGCTGGTATCCTACTGTTTCGACATCGGTTCCCATTTCGATTCCGTGGGCGTCTACCTGCTGGCAATCGCCCTGCTAACCGCCACTTCCAACCTAGCCACCGGAATACCCAGCGCCGTCGGCGGCATCGGCCCCTTCGAGGTAGTAGCCCAGCAAACCTTGACCGCCCTAGGCGTAGCCGTAGGCGTCGCCGTTGACTACGCCCTAGTGGTTCACCTAGTCGCCCTGTGGCTGCCGGTAAACATAGTTGGCCTGCTTATACTCTGGAAGCAAAACCTAAACCTGCGCCAACTAACCCGCCAGCCCGACCCCGAACCCGGCGACCCCCCGGCAAACCCCGGACAAACGGAAGCGCGGGCCGCCAACTCATCCCTAGCCGGAGGCGACTCTTGAGGATAGGAATTATCGGGGGCGGAGTGGCCGGGCTGGCCGCCGCCTACGACTTGACCGCGCAGGGCCACTACGCCGAAGTTTTCGAGGTCGCCCCCTTCCTCGGCGGCCAGGCGTCCACCTTCCCGGTGGGCGGCGGCCAACTGGAACGCGCCTATCATCACCTCTTCGTCAGCGACACCGCCATAACCGACTTGATTCACGAGCTCGGCCTAGGCGACAAGCTGGCCTGGCTGGAATCCAAAGTCGGCCTCTACCACCAAGGCCGTATCTGGGACTTCTCAACCCCTATGGACTTGCTGCGTTTCAAGCCCCTTTCCCTGTGGCAGCGCCTTCGAGTCGGATTATGGACGCTGCGCCTGCAACGCACCGCCGACTACCGCCGCTTTGAGGACGTCACCGCCCGCGACTGGATTTCCCGCCACATGGGTTCCAAAGCCTACCAAGTGCTATTTGAGCCTTTGCTCCGGGGCAAGTTCGGCGACCATTACGACCAAGTCAGTATGACCTGGCTATGGGGCAAAGTGCGCCTCCGCGTCGCCTCCCGCGGCAAAGCCCTCCAGAAAGAGCGCCTAGGCTACCCGATGGGCAGCTTCGGCGAAGTCATAGACACCCTGGCCCAGCGCATCCAGCAGCAGGGCGGCCACGTGCATACTTCAGCCCGCGTCAACCGCGTGCTGCTGTCTTCAGATAACCAAGACCAAAGCGATGAAAGCGAAACCGCCACCGGACTGGAAGTGCAACTAAAAGACGCCAACCCGGAAAACCGCGAATACGACGCCGTCATCGCCACCACCCCCTCCTACGTATTCACCCGCCTGGTTCCCCCTATGCCCGAGGAATACCAGAAACTGCTTACCGGCGTGAACTATCTCTCCGCCGTTCTGATGGTGCTGGAACTCGACCGCCCCTTGACCCCCAAATACTGGCTGAACATCGCCGACCAAGATATGCCCTTCGTCGCCATCATCGAGCATACCAATATGATCGACAAATCCCTCTACGGCGGCAAGCATATCGTCTACATCAGCAACTACCCCGACCGCAACAGCGACCTCTACCGGATGGAGCCCGAGGATCTGCTGGAGCTGTTCATCCCTCACCTCCGCAAGCTAAACCCCGCTTTCGACCGCTCCTGGGTTCAGCACTACCACCACCACCGGGTAGACGGCGCCCAGCCCATCATCAGCAAAAACTACGGCCAGCGCATCCCCCCCCACCGCACCCCCGTAAACCGCCTCTACCTAGCCAACACCACCCAGATATTCCCCGAAGACCGCGGCACCAACTACTCCATCCGAATGGGCCGCCAAATAGCCCAAATGGTAATGAACGACACAAACCCAGAATAACCCCGGGCCAAACGGCGAGACGATTGCGAAATTACTCCCGCCCTCTGTCATTCTGAGCAAAGCGAAGAATCTCACCTTGGGCGGCCAGACCCTTCGCTCCACCCAGAACGCCAACCCCCCCTGTCACCTTGAGCAACCTGTCTGTCATTCTGAGCGACCTATCTGTCATTCTGAGCAAAGCGAAGAATCCCACCCTGCGCCGCCAGCCCCCCCACTCCACCCAGAACGCCAAAGGCGCAGGCCAACAAAGGGAAATTTCGCAACAATCCCCAACCGCAACGAAATGTTGCAATTACCGCCCCGTGGAGTACAATCTACCCTAACCTGAATCCGTAACACCCCGAATCCAACGCCCAACCAACGGCAGGAGCAGAACGTGGCGTCCAAGCTCAACTCAGCGAAACAGCCCAACCCGAAATCCGGCGAATCCCGCCGCAGCTTTCTCGCCAAGCTGGGCATCGGCGCGGCGGCCCTGGCCTTAGTCGCCGGTCCCTTGTCCGCAGTGCGCGGCCTAGGCTCCAAAAACGGCCCATCCGCCCGGAACCAAGAATTTCCCGGCGAGGATTCCATCTTTCACCCCGCCTCCGACCCCACCCAGACCCCCCGGCGCAACCCCCGGGGTTAGATCCCGTTTCCATACCCTCGCTATTGGCCGGGGCTTTCAACACCCTCCCCAAAGGGAATGACTTATGCCCGAAGCCACACTAACCGTCGGCAACGTGGAAATCCTTTCCCTGAACGACAACCAAGCCACGTTGCCCTTGCAAGACGTGTTCCCCGAAGTGCCTGCCGACGCCTGGACGCCCTATCAAAGCCAGTACCCCAGCGGCTTCAGCGGGCCGGAGCACCTGCTCGCCCATTTCGAGTGCTACCTCATCCGCTCCGAAGGCCGCACCATTCTGGTAGACACCGGGCTGGGCGGCGCGGCCAGCAACCCCAACTCCGTCGAAGCAATGGTCGGCGGCGTCGAGGGCCGACTGCTCGACGAACTCAACGCCGTCGGCGTCAATCCGGGCGACATCGACACCGTATTTTTCAGCCACCTGCACTTTGACCACGTAGGCTGGAACCTGCTCCACGAATCCGGCAACAGCCCCCGCCCCACCTTCCCCAACGCCCGCTACCTAGCCCACCGCGCCGATTGGGAAGTGTTCCAGCGCCCGGAAGTGATAGCTCTGTTCCCGCCCCACTGGGATTTGACCCTAGGCCCGCTACAAGACTTGGGCGTTCTGGATCTGCTGGACGGAGAGCAAACCCTAACCAGCGAAATAACCGCCATCCCAACGCCGGGCCACACCCCGGGATCTATGAGCCTAGCCGTAGTATCCGGCGGGCAGCGGGCCTACATCCTAGGCGACGTGTTCCACGGCCCGGCCCAAATCACGGAAACCGGCTGGAAATTCAGCTTCGATATGGACGCCGACCAAGGCGTAGCCACCCGCGCCGCCATCATAGACCGCGCCGAATCCGAAAACGCCATCCTAGCCATCTGCCACCACGGCGGCTTTGGCCGCGTAGCCCGCGCCGACAACCGCCGCTACTGGCAACTAATCCAAACCTAAACCCCAAACACTCCGGCAACGCCAAACCAACAAAAAAATCTCGGCGCTCTCGGCGTACTCGGCGTTTAACTCCGTACCCCCGCACCCCCAACCCCTACCGCCGCCCAAACTCCCGCTCCATGTGGTAGGAACTGAAATGCACCATCGTGGGGCGTCCGTGGGGGCAGGTGTGCGGGTTGGGCGTGGCCTCCAGTTGCTCCAGCAAAGCCCGCATTTCCGCCTCGCTCAATGACTGCCCGGCGCGAATCGCCGCATGACAAGCAATGGATGCGGCCATAATATCCTCTTTCTGCCGCGTCAGCCCCTCCAGCGTCGCCATATCCAGAATGTCTATCAGTGCCTTGCCCGGTTCGTCGGCGGCAAGAACCAACGGCACCGCCCGCAACAAATAGCTGCGTTCCCCAAAGGGCTCCAGTTGGAATCCGTAGGCCGTAACCGATTCCAGATTATCCTGAAGCGTTGTGGCGTGCGACGGCGTAAGCTCCACGCTCACCGGGGCCAGCAACGGCTGTGACGCCTGCCCCTGCCCGTCCTGCCGCCCGCAGATGCGGTCGAACAACACCCGCTCGTGGGCCGCGTGCTGGTCAACCAGGTACATCCCCTCCGGCCCCTCGGCGACGATGTATGTCTGTTTAAGCTGCCCCACCACCCGCAACGGAACCGCAGGCCGCCCCAGCAGCGCCAGAGCCTCCGCGCCCGCCCCCTCTCCCCGCGGCAACCCGGCCGCATCGCCCCCGGTTGCCGGAAACGCCGCCCCCGGCAACCAAGAGCCGGAACCCCGGCCGCCCGGCAAACCCTGCCCGCCCCCCGGCGGCGCAACCGTCGGCACCGGAGAACCCGACACCAACGCCGCCCGCACCGCCCGTTGCGTCAGCGAAAACACCCGGCTTTCGTTATGAAAACGCACTTCCCGCTTGGCCGGATGCGAGTTTACGTCAACGTCGCCATAAGGCATAACCAGATTGATCGCCGCCACCGGATATCGTTTCGTCTGCAACAGCCCGCTATATGCTTCCTCAACCGCGTATGCCAGCATCCGGTTCTGAATCCAGCGGCGGTTGACAAAGAAAGTCAAGTAAGTGCGGTTGGCCCGGCTGACGCTGGGAGCGGCGGCGTAACCTTCCACCGCATAGCCCGTATCCGGGTCTTCCCCCTGAATCTCCAGCATACTTTCCGCCACCTGCGAGCCGTAGACCGCCAGCAGCGCCTCCCGGGTATCCCCGTTGCCGGGAGTAGTAAGCGAAACGCGGCTGCCGCCCCCGCCGGAAAGCAGAACCAGCCGGAAACGTATCTCAGGAAAAGCCAATGCGTAGCGGCTGACCAGTTCCTGCACCCGCGCCGTTTCCGCCTGCGCCGAGCGCAGAAACTTGCGGCGGGCCGGCTGGTTCCCGAAAAGCTGCGCCACCTCCAGCGCAGTCCCCGGGGCGCAACCCACCGCCTGGCCGGAATCCGGGCCCACTTGCTCGCCCCATTCCAGCGTCATACGGAAACCCGCGGTATCGGCGGGCGGGCGCGTCTGAACCATCAACCGCGAAACCGCGGCGATGCTGGACAATGCCTCGCCCCGAAACCCCATAGTCGCCACGCAGTCAAGCTGCTCGTCGGAAACCAGCTTGCTGGTGGCGTGCCGGTGAAAGGCCAGAGCGACTTCTTCCGCCGGGATGCCAACCCCGTTGTCTACCACCCGGATAAGCTCAACGCCGCCGTCCCGAATCTCAACCGTTATCTGCGACGCCCCGGCGTCTATCGAGTTCTCGACCAGCTCCTTGACCACCGACGCCGGACGCTCAACCACTTCCCCCGCGGCAATCCGCGCCGCCAATCCGGGCGGCAGAATCCTAATCGGCATAACCCGCCGCCCCTACCTCGCCTTTCCCGGCAGCGCGGGAAATCCGAAACCCGCCATAAGCTAGAACAGCGGCACAATGGTGCCTTTGGCCCGATACTGCTTGTCTTCCGACGTTCCGGTGGCGGCAAAGTCTTGGACGATACGAAAAACCCGCTCCATTTCCCGGTCGGGAGAGCGCTTGAAAAAATAGGGCGGCACCCAAACCCCGCCAAAAGCCGCCACCACCTCCGGGTAATCGTCTATCACAAAATCCGGCTCGAAAGGCACTCCCAGCTCGTCCAGCCGCTCGTGAAAATGATGCGTGGGCTTCTCAAACACCCCGCTCACATACGGGTTGAGCTGGTGCTTTTCGATAACCTCCCACCGTTCTCCCATCCCCGACCAGATGTAAATTTGGTGGTTCTCGTCCAGCAACGCCTGGAACGTTTCCTTGGTTTGCGGGCGCAGGCTGTTGTCCAGGCCCAAAATCGTGTAGTCAACGTCAAAAAAGATCTTCATCGGCAGTATTCGGCCCCTCCGCTCCGCTCAGGGCAGGCTCCCCCTTCCGGCTGGCTTTCCCTTACCTTCCCTCATCGGCAGTAACGGAAATCGCCGCCGGGTCGGGAACGCGCCATAGTATATTACATTCCCCGGCAAATGCGTACCCCGGCAAACGCCGTACCCCGGTAAATGCCGTACCCCGGTAAATGCATAGAGCCGCGCCACCGCGCCGCCACGCCAAGCCGGAAAATACGGCAACGCCCCATATTTCAGGAACCGCCCGCCGCCGCCGACACCGAGTCCAATACCGGCCCGCCGCCGCCGACAAAAAGCTGCCCGCCAACCCGCATCACCGGCCGCCGCACCAGCTTAGGCTCTCTCAGCATCAGCCCGACTATCTCATCCTCCGACAACCCCTCCAGCGCAGGCCCGGCCAGCCCCATCTGCTTCAGGCTGGGACTGCGCCGGGCAAAAATCTCCTGGATACCGGAAATGGCCGCCAGCTCCCGGATTTCCTCCTCGCTGAACGGATCCTTGAAATAGTCCCGTTCCTCCAAGACTATCCCCTGCTGCAAGAGAAACTCCCTCGCTTTCCGGCAGGCGCTTCAACGGGGCCACCAGTAAAACTGCACCGGCTGACTCATAACGTCCTCAACAGGCAGGGCGATTCCGATTGGCTGCCCTTAATTTTATGACGCCATTTTATACCGCGGCACAGGCCGCAAAAAAGCCGCCCACGCCCCGGTTATAACCGTTTCAAGGCAACGAATTGGCCTGTTCCTGTAACTCATAGAGCTTGTTCAACGCCTCCAGCGGCGTCATATTCGGCACATCCAGCGCCCGCACCGCATCGGCCAGCGACGGCCCCGACGGGAACAGCGCCAACTGCTGCGACGGCTGCCCGCCCCCGCCCCTTTTCCACCCCCCCTTTTGCGATGAACCGCCGCCCCCGCCCTGCGACTCCAGGCTGGTAAGCACCTCCCAAGCCCGGTTGACCACCCCCGGCGGCAGCCCGGCCAAGCGGGCCACGTGCACCCCATAGCTCTTGTCCGCCCCGCCGGGGACAATGCGATGCAGGAAAACCACGTCGTTCCCTTCCTCGGTCACCGCCACGCTGTAGTTTCGGACGCCGGGCAAAGTGGCCGCCAGTTGGGTAAGTTCGTGGTAATGGGTGGCGAACAGCGTCTTACAGCCCAGCCGCGGGTCGTTATGCAGGTGTTCTATCACCGAGCGGGCAATGGACAGCCCGTCGTAGGTGCTGGTGCCGCGCCCGATTTCGTCCAGAATCACCAGCGAGCGCGGCGTCGCCTGATTCAGAATCGCCGCAGTTTCCACCATCTCCACCATAAAGGTTGACTGCCCCGTAGCCAAGTCATCCTGCAACCCGACACGAGTGAAAATGCGGTCAACCAATCCGATATGGGCCTCGGCGGCCGGCACGAAACTGCCCACCTGCGCCAGCAGCGTAATCAGCGCCGCCTGCCGGATGTAAGTGGACTTGCCCGCCATATTGGGCCCGGTAAGCACCAGAACCCGCCCCGCCCCCCTGTCACTCCCCCCCGTAGCTGGCAGCGACCGGGGCGGCGGGCCAGCCAATTCAACATCGTTAGGCACATACTCCCCGGATGCCAGCACCCGCTCCACCACCGGATGCCGCCCCTCGCGGATGCGGATAACCGGGCCGTCATCCACCACCGGCCGCACATAGCCGTTGTCCGCCGCCGCCTGCGCCAGCCCGCAAAACACGTCCACCTGAGCGACCGCCGCCGCCGCCCGGCCCACCGCCCCGGCCGACTCCGCCACCTGCCCGCAAACCCGCCGGTAACACGCCGCCTCGGCTTCCGACAGCCGCTCCCTAGCGTTCAACGCCAGCGATTCGTATTCCTTCAGCTCCGGTACGATATACCTTTCCGCGTTGGTAAGAGTCTGCCGCCGGATATAGTCCTCCGGCAGGCTGGCCGCCTGATTCAGGGATGACTTGGAAATTTCGATGTAGTATCCGAAAACCTGATTGTAACCGACCTTAAGCGAGCGAATCCCCGTGCGCTCCCGCTCCTTGCGCTCCAGCCCGGCGATGTACTGCCGGGCGTTGGCCCCGGCACTCTTCAGCTCGTCTATTTCGCCGGAAAACCCCGCCCGGATTACATTGCCGTCGCCGACGCCCCCCGACGGTTCCGGTTCAATGGCCGCCTCGATAAGCGCCGTCACTTCCGGGGCGGGCAGCAGCCCGGCGTGCAGCCATTGCAGGCCGGGGCCCAGCCCGGCCACCCGTTCCCGCAGTTCCGGCAGTGCCTCCAGACTGGACTTCAGGGCCAGCAGCTCCCGGGGCGCCACCGACCCGGCCGCCACCCGCCCCATAATCCGCTCCAAGTCGGATACCCCGGACAGTGCCGCCGCCACCGCGCCGCGCGTTATTCCGTCCCTATAAAAGCAGTCCACCGCGTCAAGACGCTGCTCCAGAGCGGCCAAATCCAGCAACGGCTGCCCCAGCCAGCGCCGCAGCAGCCGCGAACCCAGCACGGTTCGCGTGCCGTCAATCGCCGCCAGCAACGACAGCTCCCGCTGCCCGTTCCGCCCCCCCTGAAACAGCTCCAGATTGCGCCGCGTGCGGGCATCCAGCGCCATATATTGCTGCGCGGAGTAAACCGCCAGATTGTTAAGCTGCACCCTTACCCCCCGCTCCGCTCCGGCCGACGGGCGGGTTCGCTCCAAGTAATCAACGATGGCCCCCGCGGCCGACACCGCCAGCGGCAACCCCTCGCAGCCGAATGACTCTAGGGTATGTATGCGGAAATGCGCCAGCAGCCGGGCCGCGGCCGTTTCCCCCTCGAACAGCGCATCATCCACTGGCGTAAAACGATGGGCGGCGTCCGTGCCATCCCCGCCCCCATCCTGCGGCCAGCCCAGCAGACTCAGGGCGGAACGGGAAATCAGCGCCTCCGCCGGGGCTATCCGCCCCAGCTCCAGCAACAACTGCGCCACCGGCAGTTGCGCCGCCGCAAACTCGCCGGTGGTAATGTCGGCGTAGGCCAGCCCGGCCTGCTCCCCCTCAACCGCTATCGCCGCCAGATAGTTGTTCGCCGTCTGGTCCAGCAGGGAATCCTCAAAAACCGTGCCGGGCGTCACCACCCGAACCACATCCCGGTCTACTATTCCCTTCGACAGCGCCGGGTCGCTGAGCTGCTCGCAGATGGCGACCTGATGCCCTTTCCGCACCAGCCGCGCCAGATACGAGTCTACCGAATGAGCCGGAACCCCCGCCATCGGCACCCGCATATTCTTGCCCAGATTGCGGCCCGTAAGGGTTATGTCCAGTTCCCGGGCGACCAGCCGGGCGTCATCATCAAAGGTTTCGTAAAAGTCGCCCATACGAAACAGCACGATGGAATCGCGGTAGGCTTCCTTGATTTTCAGATATTGGCGGCGAATCGGCGTCAAAGCCCCATTCCTCGGCGAAGTCCCATACCGTCATTCTACAACAGCGCGGCCCCGCCAACAGATAGGCGCAGACACGCGCAAGGGCGGGTTTTCAAGCCCGCCCCTGCCAAAAATCCCCGCACCGGAATAGAAAAGCGTCACTCCTTCCAAAAACGCTCTTCCTTGAAACGCCACCCTTGCGGCGGCAGCTTGCCTTTCATCTCTTCAATCATCCCCGGATGGCCGCAGGCGTAGATCAAAGTATCATCCTTGGGCAAACGAAACTTCTCCAGATACTCTTCAGCGATAGCGTTGACCCGGCCCGTAGCCCCTCCCCATCCCTTGTTGCGCGGCTCATTGGGCCGGCTCACCGTAGGCACGAACTTGACTATGTCGGGGTGCTTCCCCGCCAGCTCCATAAGCTCCGCATCATAAGTAAGCTCGTCGTAATAGCTGGCCCCCAGCAGAATATAAAAAGTATGTCCCTGCCCTTCTTCCAGAACCGGGCCGTTGTGCAGGTAATCCCGCACCATACTAACCGACGGCGACACCCCGGTAACGGTAGACATCATAAAATGATGATGCGCCTTCTTGTCCATAGTGAAAATGCCCTTGGCCCTAGGCCGGACCGACATAGCGTCGCCGGGCTGCAACAGCCACATCAGCGGCGTCAACTCCCCGTCCGGCACCAGCTCAACGAAAACCTCCAGCACCCTCTCATGCGGCGCCGACGCAATAGAGTAGGCCCGCTCGATAGGCCCAAGTCCCAGCGTGCAATACTGGCCGGGCCTGAAATTGAACCGGCCGCCCTCCTCGGGCTCCAGCTTAATAACCATCAGTTCGTCGGTGATGTCTCTGCGCTCAACCAGCCGCGCCTTGGGAAAAGCAGGGTTCGGGGTAAGGTTCGCGCCCTTTGCCATATCAGAGGTCACCGACTCTACCATGACTCCCTCCTGCTCCCTTACGTTAAACGCATCAAAAGCCCTTGAGTAAGCCCAAAATTATATGCCGGGCGCGGCGGCTATTCCGGTTCCCTTTTAACCAAGCGGGCCGGGCGCACTTCCAGCCCCGGAAGCATCGCCGCCGGGTCAAATTCCTGACTGGCCTCCATTTCAATAGCCAACTGCCCGAAAAGCGCGGTAGAAGCGACCACCCCCCGGGGCAGTCCGGGGTTCAAGCGCACTACCCCCGGCAGTTCCGGCCCGCCGGTGGCCGCGGTTTCCACCGCAACCTTGTCCCCCTCCGCCAGCCCGCTGTCGGCGGCGTCCCACGGGTTCACTTCCACCCATTCCTCGCGCCGGATGCGGTTGCGCTTGCCCTTCACCACTTCCATCTCCCTATGCTGCTGCAACAGCACCCGCCCCGGCGCGAACCACAGCGGATATTCCGCCGGCGCCTCCGGTATGGGCAGATTAAAGGCCGGAGTAAGCGGCTCCGCCTTGCGCCCGCCGAACCCCCCGAAATACAGCGACGCCGTACCCGGCTGAACTGCCCCGTCCGCGCCGGAAGCCGGGCAAGGCCATTGCAACCCGCGATGTTGCCGCCCGGCGTACAGCACTTGCGTCGGCTGCGGGCTTTCCGTATGCGTCCGCAGCGTAAGCGTGCCTTCCCTCTCCAGCCGCCGGTGAGAAATCCCGCCGTATATCGGCGCAACCCTAGCGATTTCGTCCATAGTTTCCGCCGGAGTCAGCGACGGAAAGACGCCGGGCTTGATGCGCTGCGCCAACTGGTTAATAACCCAGCTTTCCGGCTGCGCCCCATCGTCCCTGCGCAATCCCGCCTTGAACAGTTGCACCCGCCGCTCCAGATTGGTATAGCTGCCCGCTTTCTCCACAAAAGTGACCCGCGGCAGCACCACATCCGCCCGTTGCGCCAGCGGCGTGAGAAACGTATCGTGAACCACCAGCAGTTCCAGCCCGGCCAGAGCCGCAACGGCATCCCCCAGCCTGCCGTTGCCGAAATTGGGACTGTCGCCCACCACCACCGCGGCCTTGAGCCTGCCGTCGCGGGCGGCTTCCATCATTTGCGCCAGCCCCAGCCCCGGCGTTTCCGGCGGCGCCGCGCCCCAGACCGACTCCACCGCCTGCCGGTCGGCTTCCTCGGAAACCCAGCCGTACCCCGGCAGACGGTTGGGCAGACAGCCCACGTCCCAGGCCCCCTGTTCGTTGGCCCCGCGCCGCATCGGATACAGCCCGGCCCCCGGCTTGCCCAGATTGCCCGTAAGCAACGCCAGATTGACCAGCGCCAGCACACAATTGCGCTCGTGATTGGGCGGTATATTATCCAGCCCGTAAACCACCGCCCCGGCATCGGCCTCGGCGTACAGCCGCGCCGCCTCCGCGATGTCCCCCGCAGGAACGCCGGTAGTCGCGGCCACATAATCCATATCCAGCGACCGCAGGGCGTAATTCAGGGTTGCCGGGCTTTCGCAGTTCTCGGCCAGCCATTCCTCCCGCTCCAGCCCTTGATCCAAGACGCAGCGCAGCAGCCCGCCCAGCAACAGCAGCTCCGTGCCGGGCGCCGGGCGCAGCCACAGACGGGCGTAGCGGGTAAGCTCCACCTCCCGCGAATCTATCACCACCAGCCGGGCGTTTTTCCGGGCCGCCTGCTTGATTGGCACCGCGGCCACATTCTGCTCCTCGGTGGCGTTGGCGTTGAAAGCGAGGATGCAGCCCGCCTGCTCCAGCTCCCAGACCGGGTTGGTGGCGGCGGCGAAACCGAGGGTGGATTCCAGCCCCAGCACCAGCTCCGGGTTGGTGTTGGAAGTCTGGTCAACGTTGTTCGACTCCATCACCAGCCGGGCGAACTTCTGCGCCAGATAATGCTCTTCATTGGTGCTGGTGGGCGAAGTGAGCAACGCAAACTCCGGCCCGCTCACCTGCGACAGACGGCCCGCCACATAATCCAGTGCCTCATCCCAGCCGACTTCCCGCAAAACCCCGTCGCGCCTTATGCGCGGCACAGTCAGACGGCTGGCATCGTTGACGAACTCCAGCCCGAACTTGCCCTTGAAACAAGCCTGTCCCCGGTTGGCCGGCGAGTTTAGCTCCGGCACCGCGCGAATCAGATCATCCTTGCCGTTGAACTCCAGATTCAACTGGCACCCCACCGGACAATGGGGGCAGATGGAACGCTCCACCCGCCGCGCCTTCTCCCACTTGTGACCCCGCTCCACCAGCGCCCCCACCGGGCAGACGTCAATGCAGGAACCGCAAAACTCGCACCCCGACTCCAGCAGCGACGTCCCAAAAGACGTCCCCACCAGCGCCTGCCCGCTGCGCTCCGTGAAGCCGATGGCGTCGTCGCCCCGCAGCTCCTCGCAGGCCCGCACACACCGCCCGCAGACGATACACAGGTTATAATCGCGGTCATAAAAGGGGTCGGACACTTCCAGCGGTATGTTGCGGTACTTGTAGCCCAAGGGCGATTCCAGGTTCATCCCCAAGTACCGCACCGTGTCTTTCAGCTCGCACCGCTCGTTCTTGGGGCAGGTTACGCAACGGTCGTTGACCGATACGTGGCGCAGGCAAACATCGCTGGGGCCGCAAATGTCTATCCGATGGCAAGTAAGGCAGCCGTTGGGATGCTCGGCGATAAGCATTTCCATCACCGACCGGCGAAGCTGGTCCACTTCCGTTGCCTGATTGCGAACCACCATCCCGTCGGCCACCGGCAGCGTGCAGGCGGCGGGATAGCCCCGCTGCCCCTCCACTTCGACGACGCACATCCGGCAGGCGGCGTAGGGCTTCATTCCGGGGTGATAGCACAAATAAGGCAGGTAGATTCCGGCGTCAATGGCCGCCTCCAGAACCATCTTGCCGGGCTGGGTAGTCACCTCAACCCCGTCTATGCTGATGGTGATGTCGTCGGGCATCGCTCGCTCCGCCTTCGATATTTACCAGTCCCCCCGGGAAGGTTCAGGGTTGGGCCATCCCCTACCGCCGCGACCGGGCGGGAGAAAACCGCGGGCCGTGGCAGGTTCCCGTAGGGCACCTATGCTCCAGAATATGCGCCTCGAACTCAGCAGGAAAATACCGCAACGCCGACGCCACCGGATTAAAGCCCAACTGCCCGTGACCGCACAGCGAACCCGCCTGCATACTCTCCCCGGTGCTACGCATCAAATCCAAGTCTTCCGGTTCGCCCTTAAGGTCGCAAATGCGCTCCAGCACTTCCAGCAGATGACTCATACCCATCCGGCAGGGAAAGCACTTGCCGCAGGATTCGTATTGACAGAAAGCCACCAGCGAGCGGGTCAAATCCACCACGCAAGTGTCTTCGTCGGCGGCGATAATGCCCCCGGAACCGAGTATCGCCCCCGCGTTACGCAAAACCTCGAAATCCAGCACCACATCCACATTATCCGCCCCCAGCACCCCGCCCAGCGGCCCGCCCGTTTGTAGCAGCTTCAGTTTCTTGCCGCCCCGTATCCCCCCGGCGGCGTCATACAGCACATCCTTGAGATTGACCCCCAAAGGCACTTCCATCATTCCGGTATAGTTCAGCGCCCCCGACAAGCAAAGAATCGCCGTTCCGGTGCTGCGCTCATGCCCGATTCCGGCAAACCACGCGCCCCCTTTGGACACGATTTCCGGCACATAGGCCAAGGTTTTGACGTTGTTAATGTTGGTAGGCTTGCCGAACAGCCCCACCTGCGCCGGAAAGGGCGGGCGGAAACGGGGCATAGCCCGCTTGCCCTCAATCGCCTCCATCAAGGCGCTCTCCTCGCCGGCCACATAAGAATCGCCGGTAAGGGCCACTTCCACATCAAAGCTGAAACCGGAACCCAAAATGTTCTCGCCCAGCAGCCCCAGCTCCTGCGCCTGCCCCACGGCGGCCCGGCACCGCTCAATCGGGCCGTCATGCCCGTGCCGGATAAAAATATACCCCCGGCTGGCCCCGGTGGCATACCCCGCCAGTATCACGCCCTCAACCAAAGTATGCGGGTCGCTCTCCAGAATCGCCTTGTCGTTAAACGCCCCCGGGTCGCCCTCCTCGCAGTTGCAGAGAACGTATTTCTCCGGCGAGGGATTCCCGGCCAGAAACCGCCACTTGGTCGCCGTCGGGAAAGCCGCCCCGCCCCGTCCCCGCAGCCCCGACTCGTTCACCTGTTGCAGTGCCTCACCCGGCGTCATTTCCAGCAACGCCCGATTCAGCGCCCGATACCCCCCGCTGGCGATATACTGGTAAATATCCAGCGGATCTATATTGCCCGCGTTGCGCAGGGCAATACGGTTCTCCCAAGCCCGCATCGGATGCAACGACAAATCCCGCAACCCCGGCGGCGCAACAAAACCGCCCCCGCCGCCGCCCGAACCATCCCCCAAACCATCCAAAGGCGCCAGATAACCAAGGGCCAAAGCCTCCACCGGCTGCCCCCCGGCAACGTGGCCCGCCACAACTTCCCCGGCCCGTTCCGGGTCGAAATTGCCATAAAACACCCGCGGGCCGCCCGGCAGTTGCACATCCAGCAACGGCTCGGCATAGCAAAGACCCAAACACCCCACTTCAGTAAGGCGAGCGTCCACCTCCTGGCTTTCCAGCGCATCGCGCAGAGCAACAACCACGGCATCCGCCCCGGCCGCCTGCCCGCACAAAGCCGTCCCAACGCGCAGCCAAGGACGCCCCGCCTCGCCATCCCGACGGCGGAGCGCCTCCCCTTCCAATTGCTCAAAACTAGGGGACATCAACCTCATCCTAAGACCGCCCGGCGGTATGGCCCTGAACCGCCGCAGCGTCTTCCCCTTCCGGTTGCTCGAAACTAAAGGGCATCAACCTCATCCTCAAACCGCCCGGCGGTATGGCCCTGAGCCGCCGCCGCGTCTTCCCCTAAAAGATCCGACACCCGCCGGGCCGCAGCATCCGGGCTAACCCGCCCAACCAGATGATGGTCAACGGCCATCACCGGAGCTTGGGCGCAGGCCCCGAGGCAAGTATTGAGCCGCACCGAAAGCCGGTGGTCGGCCCGCTCCCCCTCCCCCTCCAGCCCCGCCGCCTCCAGCGCCGCCTTCACCACGCCCATAGCCCCCATCAAATGGCACGACGCCCCCCAGCAAACTTCCACCTGCCGCGCCGCCGGGGGCCGGAACCGGAAGTTCGGATAGAAAGACGCCACCGCCCAGACATCATTGACCGTCGCCCCGGTAAACTCCGCCACCCGCTCCACCGCCTCCCGCGGGATATAGCGCAATTCGTCCTCCACCGCCAGCAAAGAGGACAGTATCGTAACCGTAGGCTGACTCTGCCCCCGCACAGCCCCATCTATTCGCTGTTCCAGCCCATCCATTCAGCCGGACTCCCAAGCGGAAACCGGAGACGCCCCAAGCCAGCCCCGGCCCATTCGTGAAAGAATTAACAATCACGCGGATACTACCACACAGCCCAACAGCGATTCAACAGCACCACAGCCACAGACACCCCCACAAAATCACTCCCGCCGCCGCCCGTCATTCTACCCCCGCCCGTCATACTAGCCGCCGCCCGCCATTCCGCCCCTGCCCGCCATACTAGCCGCCGCCCGCCATTCCGCCCCTGCCCGCCATACTAGCCGCCGCCCGCCATTCCGCCCCTGCCCGCCATACTAGCCGCCGCCCGCATTCCACCGCCGCCCGCCATCCCGCCCCCCTGCCCGCCATTCCGCGCCCCTGCCAGCCATCCCGCGCCGCCCGCATTCCACCACCGCCCGCCATTACGCGCCCCTGACCGCCCCCCTTCCCCTAACTGTCATTCTGAGCGGAGCGAAGAATCTCACCTTGGAAGACAAGACCCTTTCGCCCCGCTAAGTGCGCCAAAAAGGAATTTCGCGATAACATCAAGCAAAGGCGCCACTATATCCCAAAGCAATACACCCCAAAAACAGCCATCCCCAACCGTAGGGGCGCACAGCCGTGCGCCCCCGCAAACAACATCACCGAGCCAGCCCAATCCCCATCGGCCAACCAACCCCCCCGTCACCAGCAAAACCCGCCCATCCTTACGCCCAGCTAAGAACAAACGGGTTTCGCCAACCCCAAAGTCACAAGCCCCATCCAAGGGCAAAGCCGCCCTACTCCACGCGGGCCACGCTGCCCAACAGGATCCGCTCCACCTCCGGGGCCAGAGCCTCTGCCCGCTGGCGGCACTCATCGTCGGTCAGGCTGGACAGCGGATGCGGGGCCACCGCGTACTCGTATTCCGGCACCCCCATCATACGAGTCATAGCCTTGGCGGTGTTGTTGAAAACGTGGGTAATGATGGACGCAGTAGGAATGCCCAGCCGCTCCATTTCAATGCCGTCGTGCACACTGCACGAACTGCAAGAGCCTCAATCCCCCACCCCGGTGATAAGCACATCCACCCCGTTAAGCATTTCCTCAATGGTGCCGGACTTAGTGGGCAGCGACGCCGAATGTTTGCTGAAATTGCGGACTTCCTTCAGCCCGTACTTCTCCTGCAAGATGCGCCCCAGCTCATTCAGCACCTTGTCCGAATTGGCCTTGGAGTTCTCCAGCAGCCCCAGCGTCATCCCCTCCAGCGAACTGGGCCGCTCATTAAGCCGGAACTCCCCCACAGCCAGCTCCACCCCCGTAGGGTCAACCATCCTAACATTCCTGACCATCACCGTATCTGCCATAACACCCTCCTGCCTCGGTTGATAACGCGCTAGGGCCTATGATAGCATAATCCTGCTAGAGTCGCGCTGATTTCGTTTTGCCTTTTGCTATTGAGCATAGCAACGGGATGGGGTTGCCCCATGCCCCCTGTCACGCTCAATAGGAACAGGGCGACTCTAGCAAGCTGCCTGCGTCCTACGCAACAGGGGGTACTCTTATCCATACCACAAAATTCCGGCTTGCTATCCCGCTTCTCCTCTCCATTTTCATCTTTGCCATTGCCTGCGCTAACACGCCGCCGACGAATACGGCCATCCCGGCGCCCACGCCTACCCCTACTCCCATCCCGACGGCAACCCCGGACATTCCCGCTACGATAGCGGCCGGCGTAGCTGCGGGTATCGCGGAGATTCCCACGGCCACTCCGGTTCCGACGCCAACCCCGCAGCCGACGGCAACGCCAATGCCTACCCCAACACCGACTCCGACGCCTACTGCCACGCCCGTCCCTACCCCCACGCCAACCCCGACGCCTACTCCCACACCGACACCCACACCCACGCCGTTGCCGACGCCGACACCCACGCCAACACCGACGCCTACGCCCTTGCCGACACCCACGCCCACGCCGACACCTATGCCGACGCCCACGCCCACCGTCCAGGACGTGGTAAGGCGGGTTACCCCCAGCCTAGTTCAGATAACATCCACCGTATCGGCGGGTTCGGGGTTCATCGTGGATTCCGGCAAGGGCGTCATAACCAACGCCCACGTCGTCGGCAACGATTCCCGCGTGTCGGTATGGCTGCACGACGGGCGCAGATTGCAGGGCCAAGTTGTGGGTTTGGATGAATATCTTGACTTGGCGTACATCAAGTTGCCGGACGGACAACGGCTCCAGTCCGCCATCCTAGGCAACTCCGTCCGGGTTTCCGCCGGGCAAGATGTTTTAGCCCTAGGGTTCCCATTGGACAGCGCCCCCGGCGATTCCCCCACAGTGACAAAAGGCATAGCATCGTCCATTCGGACAGTGGACGGCGCCAAGTGGATTCAGACGGACGCCCCGCTTAACCCCGGCAACAGCGGCGGCCCGCTGCTGGACAAGCGCGGGCTAGTGATTGGCGTGTTGACCTCCCGGCTGGACTACGATTGGGCCACAGGCAGGGACGTCGAAGGAGTAGGCTTCGCCCTGGCGGTCGACGAACTGAAAGGACGGATGAGTTTCCTTTCCGGCGGCGGCCAAGCCCTGCTACCCACGCCCACGCCAACCCCTACCCCCAAGCCCACCCCCACCCCTACGCCGGTGGTAGTACCTACCGGAAACTGGGTCACGTGGGATGAAGTTCTTGAGTGGGAGCTTGAATCCGACCAAGACGGAGAACCTCGGATTCTATTGTATGGACAAGGGCCATCCCCAATCTTAGAAACTTACCTGCTCCAATTTGACTGCCGGACGATACAAGGAGAACTCGCTCTGGACTTGTACGTGTCTGAGAACTCCAGCTTTGGGTTCTTGCCACTCCCAGGTGTGCAGGACACAACGGTTGCCTACAGAATAGACGACGGGAATCTCACAACCCGCCGCTGGCTTCAGCACGTAGAACGGACTGATAATTTATATAGGGAATTCACATTTGCCCCGGATGCCATACGGGATACCATCATCGCCGCATTGCTCCGTGGGGGCCGCAAGCTGGAAGTGACGGTTGACGCAGGCGGAAATTACCCGTCCACTTACACGTTTTATACCCGGGGATTCGCGGAAGCCGCCAAGCCCGTCCTTGACTACTGCGGGCGGTAGCCGAATCCGCCCGCAAACGTTCCGTTTTCGCAGAAATAACCGCGGGGTAGCCGCCAAGCGTTGCCCGCATCCGGCAACGCCCGTGGGCTACCCCGCCACCGCAACCCGCCGCGTCCGAATCCGGTAAGCAGTCGGCTATTTACCCGGTAACCCGCTCATCCGACGGAATCCGGCGGATATTGCTCGAGCGTCCGTCGGTGACCAACTTAGCCACGTACCATGCTCTCCCCTCGACGCTATCTTGATAGAGGCCAGAGGAAATTTCCCGCCGGTCTCGCGGACTCAACGAATCAACAACACTAATTACGAGAGTTCGCCCCTTTTGGATATTTTCGGTGTTAGGATTTCGTAAAATCAATTCGGCCAAGTTTTCCCTTTCAGGGATGCCATCGAGTAGAAGCCGCAGATTTCGCTCTGCCCGGCGTTTCGCGGAGATAGAGCGCCATCCCACAGCCAGCCCCACCGCTGCGCAGAAAGCTATCCACGAAATCCCCAATGCGGTTCCTATATCCACAACAGTCAATCCTCTTCTCGGTCAAACCGCAGGAAAGAACGGCCTTCCGCTACGTGCCGATTATATCGTTCACCGATATGGAGAACGAATACTAACAAGATTGAGCCAGCAGAGATGTACCAAATCCCAATTCCAAAGATCGACCCGCCGCCTGGCGTGGCGAACCCGAAAGCAAGGGCAAGGGATACGCTCAGGAACATCGCTATCCCAAAAAGCAGGCGATTCCTCGACGACAACCCTATGGCAATTGTATACATCGAAGCCGCAAGTGTCATCATTTTGTCGCTGACGGATTGGGAAACCCCTAACTCCAGAATCAGCGGCAACAAGGGCAGCACCATGTGCAAGAGTATGCAAAGAAAAAAATTCTCCCACTTACGGGGCAGCGACGGGATACGGCGTCCCACAGTCCGTTTCACCACCGAGATTCGAGCCTACAAGCCCCCGCTACCCCGCCACCTCCACCCGCCGCGTCCGAATCCGGTAATTCGTCGTGTCAATAATCGCGCTGTTCCGCCCCCCCGTGCCGCCGCCCATCACAATCAGAATATCGTCCGGTTCCCGGGAACAGCGGCGCAGCAGTTGCTCGTCCCCCTCCCGTTCCGGCCCCTGCGCGATGCCCAAGCGGATAAGCTCCGCCTGCGGACGGGCCGCGTGTTCCATCAGATATTCCTGAATGCCCCGCCGCGTCCAGCCGCCCTCGTTCAGCGTTATCGCGTGTTCCGGCCCAAAGACCAGCGCCCACTGCGCCGGAAACCGCCAGGCCAGGCAGGCACTCTTCAGAGTATCGGCCACCGACGCCAGTATGACCTCCCCCGTATGCCCGTAGGCGTTGCTTACCGTGATAGGATTGTAGGCCACCGCGACGGTTACGCAACTGTCCCCCGCCTCGAACCCGCGGCTAACGTGCAACGGCTCCCACGGAGAATCCTCTTCGTTCTCGGCGAAAGTAAGGGTATATTTGCTCGGGTTCCCCAAAGTGCCGCGATCCAGAATGCCGGGCCGGGCCTCAAAGCCGTTCATAAAGCACAGCCGCACCGCCCGGCCCAGGCAGGCGTTGGCCCGGTTGCCGGGGCCGAATATCCCGTCCCGCGAGTTCATCTCCAGCGTGTGCCGGATCGGGCCGTTGACTATCATCAAAATGGCCGGCGAGCTGGTGGACGACGCGGCCATATTGACGAAATTCTTTTCCTCGTCCAGCGTCCGCAGGGCGGTGGTAAGCACCGGAAAATACTCCGGCAGGCAGCCCGCCATCACCGCGTTGGCCGCGGCGTTCTCGGCGGTAAGCACCCGCCGCCGCATATCCAGAGAAAGTATCTCCTCCTCGCCCGTGAGACCGGAAAGCTCCAGCATCTCCCGCACCTTGTACTCCACCGGCGGCACCACCGGCAGGCCGTCACTCCAGCCCCGCCGGTAGCATTCCTCAATGATTTCAACCGTGTCGCTGAATTCGATGGCTTCGGGACGGTTCATAATTCCTCAACCCATCCATACGCCCTCTCAACGAAAGAGGGAAAATGATGCGCGGCGCCTATCCGCCTAGGCCGTCCAGCCGGAGCTGCACGCCCGCCTTTTCTTCCTGAATCCGGGCCACGGCGTCGGAATCCTCCCCGCCGAATCCCCGGAACATCGCCTCCACGTGACGCTGGTCCACCAGATTGGAAAGATCCATCGGCACCCCGTATTCCCGCCCCAAGTCGGTAGCCAGCCGCACATCCTTGGCCGCCAGCGCAGTGGCGAACCCCGGCTCAAAGTTGCCTTGAAACAGAAAACGGGAAAACTTTTCCGTCAGCCGCCGCGAACTGCCGGAACTGTGGGCGATAACATCCGCCAGAGTAGCCAAGTCAACGCCCGCCTTGACGCCCAGAGTAAGGGCCTCGGACAGCAACACGCCGATGCCCATGCTCATCAGATTGTTGCAAATCTTGCAGACCGACCCGGCCCCGATGTCGCCGCAGTAAACCACATGACTGCCGATGGCCCCCAGCGTCAGCTCAAAGCGCTCAAAAGTCGCCTTGTCGCCCCCGACCATCACCGCCAGCGTTCCCGCCGCCGCCCCGTAGACCCCCCCGCTTACCGGCGAATCCAGCAGCGCCACCCCCCGCCCGGCGCAGATCTCATGCAACCGCCGCACGACCGTAGGCGAATTGGTGGAAAGGTCAATAATTACCGAGCCGCTACCGGCGCCCTCCAGTATTCCGCCCTCGCCCAGGATTACCGCCTCGACGTCCCGCGGAACGGGCAGACTGGTTAGCACCGCCTCGTTGCCCGGGACGGCCTCTCTGGGGCTGTCCGCCCACCCGGCGCCCATCTCCAGCAGGTTGGTTGCGGCCTCGCGTCGCAGGTCGTGGACGGTTAGCTGGTGGCCGGCCCGTATTAGGTTGGCGGCCATCGGATTGCCCATATTGCCGGTTCCGATGAACCCTATCTTCATCCCCTTCTCTCCTGTCACGCTGCCCGGCGCCGCCCCCGGCGTTACCCCCGGCACTACGATTATCTTGCCCTTCGCGGTTAAAGGGCGCACGGCCCGCCCCCCCCGCACCACGCCCGGCATTACGATTATCCTGCCCCTCCCGGCCAACGGGGCCACGGCCCGGCCCCCCGCCGCCGCGCCCGCCACTACGATTATCCTGCCCCTCCCGGTCATACGGAGCCCGTCCCGGCCCCCCGGCCCCACGCCCGGCGTTACGATTGTCTTGCCCCTCCCGGCCAACGGGGCCACGGCCCGGCCCCCCGGCCCCACGCCCGCCACTACGATTATCCTGCCCCTCCCGGCCAAAAGGAGCGCGGCCTTGCCCCCCGGCCCCGCCCCCGGCATTACGATTGCCTTGCCCTTCCCGGTTATACGGGGCGCGGCCTTGCCCCCCCGCGCCACGCCCGCCACTACGATTATCCTGCCCCTCCCGGTCATACGGCGCCCGGCCCGGCCCCCCGGCGCCCGGTCCGACGCGCGGACGCCCCGGCTGCGGCGGCGATGGCGGCCTGCCCCCCGGTATCCTTTCCGGCCCGCTGTCCCGCACATTCTCCCTGCGATACGGCGGAGCGAAACCGCTGGGGGGCGCCCCCCGCCTTTCCGCAGCCGCCGCCTGCCCCCGTCCCGTTTCCGTCTCCCCTGAGCCGGTCGAAGGGCCGCCGTCCTGCTCGTCGAAAGTCTCCTTGGCGATGCGAAAAGCGTTCACCGCCGCCGGCATTCCGGCGTAAAAAATCATCTGCGCGATGATTTCCGAAATTTCTTCTTGAGTAACGCCGATGTGCAACGCGCCCGTGATATGCCGCTTAATCATCTGCGGGCTATGGCCCAGCGCCACGAGGGCCGATATAGTGCAAAGGCTGCGGGTTTTCAGGTCAACGGCGGGCCGGTTATAGACCTCGCCGTAAACCACCGCATCCACCAGCCGCATCACCTCCGGCGCCAGTTCCGCCATAGCCGCCGGGGGCTGCGGATTGTTGTCCGGCCCATAGTAGCGCATCCGAAAGTCCGCCGCCGCCTCATCCAAATCCAGCAGCAGCTCCTCCCCGTCCTCATCATTATCGTCTTCATCATCCCCGTCCCCATCGTCCAATGAGTCTTCCGGGCCGGGCTGATAAGGACGCAGATACGGGTCGTCCTCCGTCAAGCTCAGGGCATCGTCTTGGTTCTCAAATTCGGTGGTCACAGCATTCACCTGCCTTAGATACGGCGGGAAAAATTACAGAATCTGCCAGTAGCGGCGCCCTTCCGTCCGCACCACCCGTCCGATGTGGTCGTCGGGGTGGAAGTGTCCGGCGGCGATGACGATATTCTCGGCCTCGGCCTGCTCCAGTATACGCTCCCTATTGCGCTGGCTGTCTTCCTTGTCCGTGTCAACCCCCGCCGTCCAGTCCGGCCGCTCCACCTGCACCTTGCTATGCAACAAATCGCCCACCACCATCGCCCGCTCGCCCTGCGACGTGATGTCAACCACCATGTGCCCCGGCGTGTGGCCCGATGCCGTAAGCATCCTGACCTCGCCGGTAATGACGTGTTCGGTATCCACCAGATCCATCACGCCCATACCCTCCAGCGGCACAACGCTGTTAGTGACCTGCGGGGCGCTGCCGATAACATCAGGCTGAATGAAATGCTCCCAGTCCAGCCGCGGCACCAGATACCGCGCCTTGGGAAAAGTAGGCGCCGGGGCCTCGCCGGTATAGTCCACATTCCAGCCCACGTGGTCGCCGTGCAGATGCGTATGGGCCACCACGTCAATATCCTCGGGATTGACCCCCTTCAGCCGCAACTGGTTCACCAAATCGCCCGTGCGGTTGCCCCGTTCCGGGTGCGGCCCCGGCCCCATCCCGGTATCCACCATTATAGTCTTTCCCTCGGAGCGCAGGAAAAAGTGCAGGTAATACAACTGCAACTGCCCGCACTCCAGCGCGTGCCGGTGTTCCTCCCAATCAGGAGCCGCCGTCGTCGGAAACATCATCCAAGGCTCCCGCGGCGGCGGCACCATATCCAGCACCGCCACAATGTCCACATTCCCAATCCTAATCTGCCCTGCCATACCCAGCCTCCTTAACAAATCGTCCGAATCAGGATTCTCAGGATGGACGGCGACGACCGGGCGCAAATTCAATCCCGGAAATCCCTTAATCCCATAAATCCTGATTCAGACAAACAATCCCGAAAATCCCTTAACCCTGATTCAGACAGAAATCCGCCCCATCCCGAAAATCCCGATTCAGACAACTAATACTGAACCAACGAAATCACGTCCCTCCCCGCCAACCGGCTGCGCCCCTCCAGAAAAGCCAGCTCGATAACCACCGCCAGACCAGACACCAAGCCCCCGCAGGACTCCACCAAGTCGCTGGCGGCGGAAAGCGTGCCGCCGATAGCCAGCAGATCGTCAACAATCAGCGCCCGCTGCCCCGGCGCGATGGCGTCGGTGTGAATCTCCAGAACATTGGAGCCGTACTCCAAATCATACTCCACCGAATAAGTATCCGCCGGCAGCTTGCCCGCCTTCCGCACCGGCGCCAGCGGCTTGCCCAGCTCCCGCGCCAGCGGCGCCCCGAAAATAAACCCCCTCGACTCTATCGCCACCACCACATCGAAATCGCGCTCCCGGCACCGCTCCGCCAGCAGCCCCACGACATAGCTGAAAGCCGCCGGATTGCCCAGCATCGGCGTAATGTCCCGGAACAAAATCCCCGGCTCCGGGAAGTCGGGAATATCGCGGATATATTCTTTCAGGTCCATCCGTTCCTAGCCCACGCCGTCCATAGAGGTAAGTATAACCGCCAAATACGGCAACCGCGGCGCGGGCAGTTTAAGTCACCCCCGGAATCCAGTCAACCCGAACCCGCCAACCCGAACCCCCAAACCCTCGTCGCAGGCCGCGGCCAGCAAACCCCAAACTGCCCCGCGATTCGCCGCCAACCCATTTGACTTGCCGCCCATTGGTTAATATAATGGCTAAAGCATTCCAAGCTGCCCCACAGCCCCGCGAATGTGGGGCTGTTTTTTAGTCGCATTCAAGCCGGTTCCAAATCCGGGGTTTCCCGGAGATTCCGGGGGCCTCCTCGGGGCCTGATTCCTCAGTGCCTGATTATTGAGGACGCCCCTGTGGCGCAATGGAAGCGCAGCCGATTTGTAATCGGCAGGTTAGGGGTTCGAATCCCCTCTGGGGCTCCAGGCCAAGCAGCGCCCGGCCAGCCCGGCAGGTTGTTACCCGGCCTAGAATGTGCGAATATACCAAAGGGCCCGATTACTGGAGGGATGGGTGAGTGGTTAAAGCCACCAGACTGTAAATCTGGCGTCCGGAAGGGCTTCGCAGGTTCAAATCCTGCTCCCTCCACCAGTAAATTCGGGGCTGTGAGCCGCCGCGCGGAAACCCCGCCCCTCACCGCCCGCCATTAACAACCCAGCGGCAAGCCCAGATAGCTCAGCGGTAGAGCACGTTCTTGGTAAGAACGGGGTCGGCGGTTCAATCCCGCCTCTGGGCTCCAGAAAAACCACCCAACTAGCCCCACGGCATTTAAGGAGGACACGGCGCAACATGGCCAGACAGCAGTTCGACCGCTCGAAGGATCACGTAAACGTGGGAACCATTGGGCACGTGGACCACGGCAAAACCACTTTGACCTCCGCCATCACCAAAGTCCTCGCATCGCGGGGCCAAGCCAAATACCTCGATATGGACTCCATTGACAACGCCCCGGAGGAAAAGGCCCGCGGCGTGACCATCGCCATCGCCCACGTGGAATACGAAACCGAAGCCCGACACTACGCCCACGTGGACTGCCCCGGCCATGCCGACTACATCAAAAATATGATCACCGGCGCAGCCCAAATGGACGGCGCGGTGCTGGTGGTCAGCGCCCCCGACGGCCCTATGCCCCAAACCCGCGAGCATATCCTCCTCGCCCGCCAAGTGGAAGTCCCCCGCATCCTAGTCGCCCTCAACAAGGTGGATATGATGGACGACGAGGAACTCTTGGAGCTGGTGGAGCTGGAAATCCGCGACCTGCTCAACCGCTACGATTTCCCCGGCGACGACACCCCCATCGTGCGGGTAAGCGGCCTAAAGGCCCTCGAAGGCGACCCCGAAGCCGAGCAGGGCATCCTCGAACTGGTAAGCGCGATGGACGACTGGATCCCTATTCCCCCCCGGGCCACCGAACTCCCCTTCCTTATGCCCATCGAGGACGTCTTCGGCATCAAGGGACGCGGCACCGTGGTCACCGGCCGGGTCGAGCGCGGCGCCCTCAAACAGGGCGAACCCGTCGAAATCATCCGCTTCGGCGACACCCGCGCCACCGTCGCCACCGGGCTGGAAATGTTCCATAAGTCCCTCGACACCACCCAGGCCGGCGACGCCGTAGGCGTCCTGCTGCGCGGCGTTGACCGCGACGAAGTGGAGCGCGGCCAAGTGCTGGTCAAGCCCGGCTCTATGCGCCCCTACAACAAGGCCAAAGCCGAAGTCTACGTCCTCAGCCGCGAGGAAGGCGGACGCCATACCCCCTTCTTCTCCGGCTACAAACCCCAGTTCTACATCCGCACCAGCGACATCACCGGCTCCATCGGCCTCCCCGAAGGCGTCGAAATGGTGATGCCCGGCGACAACGTCCAAATGGACATCGAACTCATTTCCCCGGTGCCTCTGGAAAGCGGGATGCGCTTCGCCATCCGCGAAGGCGGCCGCACCGTCGGCTCCGGCGTAATCACCGAAGTAATGGACTAACCCTGTCCCCAGCGGAGGCAAAGCAATGGCCCGAAAAACCGTAGACATCCGGCACATCATCACCCTGCAATGCGGGGAGTGCCGCGAGCGCAACTACACCTCGATGAAGAACCGCCGCAACGACCCCCAGCGGCTGGAGCTGCGCAAGTATTGCTCCCGCTGCCGTAGCCACCGCTCCCACCGCGAAGTGAGGTAGCAATAATGGCAAGGGCCAACTCACGCGCCCAGCGAATCCTCGCCCCGGCCGGGGGCGGGCGCACCAGCCCAACCCAATTCATACGCGAAACGTATGACGAACTCCGTAAGTGCGTCTGGCCCAGCCGGGAAGAAACCTCCCGCCTGACTATGGTGGTCATCACCCTCGCCGTCGCCGCCGGTTTCTTTCTCGGCGGCCTCGACCGGGTGTTCGCCGAACTGTTCAACCGCGTGATTTTCGGCCTCTAAACCCCGCCCCAGGCGGCCGGTTCTCTATACGCCCATAAACCCCGCCCCCGGCCCAAAACGGCCAGGGGCGCGGTTAATTAGTACCGGATGGCCCGAATGACAAACGTAAACAACATATCGGACATATCGGAGACCGGAGCGCAACCCGAAGAAATGCGCTGGTACATCGTCCATACCTACTCCGGCCAAGAAGACCTCGTTGAGAAAAACCTCAACCTCCGCATCAACAGCCTCGATATGGAAGACCGCATCAAACAGGTGCTGGTTCCTACCGAGGAAGAAGTCATTTTCAAGGACGGCAAGCGCCGCTCCGAGCGCAAAAAGCTGTTCCCCGGCTACATCCTAGTCCACATGAGTATGGACGACGAAAGCTGGTACGCCGTCCGCAACACCCCCGGCGTAACCGGCTTCGTATCCACCGAAGACGAACGCGACAGCCGCCCCAAGCCCGTCCCGCTGGAAGACAAGCAAATCGAAGACATCCTCCGGCAGGTCGCAAACGACTCCAGCCGGGTCAAAATCGCCCTCGAGCGCGGCGAAACCGTCCGCATCACCGAAGGCCCCTTCGTGGACTTCATCGGCGCCATCAACGACGTCGACGAAAGCAAAGGCAAAGTCCGCGTCCTCGTATCCTTCTTCGGACGGGAAACCCCGGTGGAACTCGATTTCCTCCAAGTCGAAAGAATCTAGCCGACAACCCGCCCCGCCCCGCCCTTACTTTTGACCGCGGCGGCGGATGCCTTTCAGGAGTCCCAAGTGGCGAAAAAGGTTCGCGCAATCATCAAACTCCAACTGCAAGCCGGCAAGGCCACCCCGGCCCCCCCCGTGGGCCCCGCCTTAGGCCAGCACGGCGTCAACATTATGGGCTTCGTCAAGGAATACAACGCCCGCACCGCCAGCGACGCCGGAACCATCGTCCCGGTTCACCTCACCGTCTACGAAGACCGCTCCTTCACCTTCGTCACCCGCACCCCGCCGGCCTCCGACCTGCTCCGCCAGGCCGCCGGCGTCCCGCGGGGCGCCGCAGACCTCCGCCAGGGCCAAGTCGGCACCATCAGCCGCGACGCCCTCCGCGAAATCGCCCAAACCAAGCTCGCCGACCTCAACGCCGGCAGCATCAACGAAGCTATGCTAATCATCGAAGGCACCGCCCGCAGTATGGGCATCCAGGTGTCGGGAGAGTAACCACAATGCCCAGCCGCAGCCGACGCTACAGCAACGTCGCCGAGCGGGTGGAGCCCGACCGGCTCTACACCCCCGCCGAAGCCATTGACCTGCTCAAAGACATCTCCAGCGCCAAGTTCGACGAAACCGTCGAATTCCACCTGCGAACCAACGTCGACCCCCGCCACGCCGACCAAATGGTGCGCGGCGTCGTCAGCCTCCCCCACGGCATCGGCAAACCCGTCCGCGTCCTAGTCTTCGCCGGCGCCGAAGGCGGCGAAATCGCCCGCCAGTCCGGTGCCGATTACGTCGGCGAAGACGACCTAATAGAACGCATCGAAGGCGGCTGGGTAGACTTCGACGTCGGCCTCGCCACCCCCCAGATTATGCCCAAAATCGGCAAGCTGGGCCGCATCCTAGGCCGCCGCGGCCTAATGCCCAACCCCCGCTCCGGCACTATGGTGCAACCCCAAGACCTGCCCCGCGCCATCCAGGAAGCCAAAGGCGGGCGCACCGAATACCGCACCGACCGCACCGCCATAATCCACTGCGCCATCGGCAAAATCAGCTTTGAACCCCCCATGCTCCTCGGCAACCTAGCCGCCCTAACCGACGCCGTAGTCCGCGCCCGCCCGGCCGCCCTAAAGGGCCACTATTTCCGCACCGCCCACCTATCGTCCAGCATGGGCCCCAGCGTCCCGGTAGACCTAGCCGCCCTCCAGTCCCTACGCCCCGAAGACTAGGCCGCGGAAAAAGCAGACGATTGCAAAATTACTTCCGCCGTCTGTCATCCTGAGCGGCCATCTGTCATTCTGAGCGCAGCGAAGAATCTTGGCTTAGGCAGAGAGACCCTTCCCTTAGCTCAGTGTGCCAAAGGGCAATTTCGTAACCGCCTAGGCAAAGCCCAACCCCTTGCCAAACACCCCCCGGCCTAGTAAGCTGGACTAACAATCGAAAAGGCAACGCCGAAGACCGCGGGCCCCTGTTAGGGACAATGGCGCAGCCGCCCGCCGAGGCGCGACGATGATAAATCCGGGGTTTACGCCCTGCGCCGCGTCTCCACACGCCCGGCGCAGGGCTTTTCTTGCGCCACTTTCCCCCCGCACCTTTTCCATGGAGGTATGATTTGCCAACACAGGAGAAAATCAACCGGGTAGAGGAACTAAAGGATCAGCTGGAGCGCAGCACCATCACCTTCGGGGCCGACTACACCCGCAGCAAGGTCAACCAGATGACCGAACTGCGCCGCGCGATGCGGGCCAACGGCATAGAATTTACCGTAGTAAAAAACACCCTGATGTATCTGGCCGCCGAACAGGCCGGGCGCCCCCAAGTCAAGGAAATCATCCAAGGCCCCACCGCCGTCGCCTTCGGCTACGACGACCCGGCCGCCGCCGCCAAAACCCTCGCCGACTACGCCCGCCTCAACACCAACACCTTCGCCATCCGGGGCGCAGTGATGGGCGACGGCGCGCCACTAGGCCCGGAAGAAGTCGCCCGCCTAGCCACTCTACCCCCCAGGCCGCAAATGCTCTCCCTACTGCTCGCCCAAATGCAAGCCCCTATGTCCCGCCTGGTAGGGGCGCTCAACGGCCCCCTGCAAAACTTCGACAACGTGCTACGCGCCCGGATGCGCCAACTGGAAGAAGAATAACCCCACCCTAGGGCCAAAACCCGGAAGCCAAAATCCAAACAGAGGTAAAAAGCTATGCCACTCACCAAAGAAGAACTCATCGGCGCCATCAAGGAAATGAACGTGGTTGACCTGGCCGACCTAGTCAAGTCCCTAGAAGAAGAATTCGGCGTCACCGCCGCCGCGCCAATGGTCATGGCCGCCGCCCCCGGCGCCGAAGCCGCCGTCATCGAAGAAGAAGAAAAAACCGAGTTCGAGGTTCACATCCGCGAGATCGGCCCCAACAAAATCAACGTCATCAAAGCCGTCCGCGAAGTCACCTCCCTCGGCCTGCGCGAAGCCAAAGAGCTGGTCGAATCCGCCCCCGCCGCCGTCAAAGAGTCCGTGCCGCGCGACGAGGCCGATTCCGTCAAAGCCAAACTCGAAGAAGCCGGCGCCGTCGTCGAAGTCAAATAGTCCCACCCATCCCCTTGGGAGGCGTGCTATGGGCCGGAAAGACCGGGAGCGATTCCTCCGGCTGAAAGAAACCAACCCCGAATACCAAGGATTCCGCGGAGCGGCAACCGCCACCCCGCCGCCGCCGCCACCCCCGCTAGTCACCGAATCGGTGACCTGCTCCCTATGCCAGCGGCGGCGCAACGTCAACGTAGCCAGCCTGCCCCCAGACCGCAGCGCCTACGTCTGCCTCCGCTGCCAAGAAGAGCAGGCAACCTAACCAGGCCCCCCCTAGCCCGCCCCCAACCGCCAAAGGCCGCGCCCCGGTTCCCAAACCGGAACGCGGCCTTTCCCCGTCCCACCCCAACACCCCCCGTCTACCGCCATCTGCCACCCTGAGCAAACCCTGTCATTCTGAGCAAAACCCTGTCATTCTGAGCAAAGCGAAGAACCCCCCCTTACGCCGCCAGCCCCATCCCCCCAACTCAACACCCCAAAAAACAACCCCGCAATCACTCCACACCCGGCAACCACCCTACCGGAACAACGGCAGTTGCCTATCCAAAAGCTCATAGGCGGTATTAAACTGCGCCTCGCCGCCCACCCCGGACGACACCTCCTCGTACTCCACGAATATATCCGGCTGCACCGGCGCATCGCCCACCCAAGCCCCGCCCGACGTATACCAGCGGGACGTAGGAATATACAGCGCCGACCCGTCGCTAAGCTCCACAAATCCGTAATCCGAACCCTCCCCATAGCTGGGAACCCCCACCACCACCGCCCGCCCGGCCCCCTGGAGCGCAGCGGCCAGAGCTTCCGCCTCGCCGGTAGTCTGCCCGTCCACCAGAACCGCCAACAGCAAATCGTCCAGCGACAGCCGGTTCGGCGCCTCGGGAATCGGATGTTCCCGACGCCCCCCTTCCAAGCCTTCAACATACCGGAACGGCCCGCCGGAAGGCAGAAATTGAGCCGCCACTTCCGCCGCCGCCTCCGCCGACCCGCCCGAATTGAGCCGCAGGTCAAGAATCAGCGCCAGCATATCGAAACGGTTAAGCTGCTCCAAAGCCTCAAAGACCTGCCCCCCGGTATTGTCGCGGAACCGGAACACCCGAATATACCCAATGCCCCCCTGAACCAACTGGCTGGCTACCGTGTCCAGCTCCACATTGCCCCGAAACACCTCCAGCTCCAGCGGCTCCGCCTCCCCCATCCGTTCCAGACGCAAACGCACCTTGCTCCCCTCCGGCCCCTTGACCCGCTCCCCCACTTCCGCCGGAGTAGCCCCGCCCACCGGCGCCCCGTCAACCGCCAGCAGAGCGTCCCCCTGCTCAATCCCCGCCTTCTCCGCCGGTGAATCCCCAAAGGGAAACAGCAAAATCCGCCCCTCCTGCGCCACCACCCTAGCCCCGATGCCCAGATACGAACCCTCCAGACTCCGCTCCAGCCGCTGCCTAGCTTCCGGCAACTGCCCCGCCGACAAATACCCCGACCCGGAACCCGGCACGCCGTCCATAAGCCCCTGAATCAAAATCCGGGCCACCTCCCCCGGTTCCGCGTCCGGGCTGCCCTCGCGGTAGACCAGCGACGCCCGCCAAACATCCGTCATCTCCTCCGGCACACTAGCAGGAATCTGCCCCCGCATACGCCCCAAGTCCGTCAGAAACGGATAAGGCTCCAGCTCCCCCAACTCCATAATCCGCCCGATAGCCCCGCCTGCCAGCGCATCCTGCTCCAGCGAACCCGGAGCCGCATAATTCGCCTGAAGCGCATCCCAAGCCTCCCAAACCAGCGCCAAATCACCGGCCCTATCGCCTGCCCTATCACCGGAACCGCCGCCCCCCGAACAAGCGGCAACGCCCAGCAGCGCCAGCGCAACCACACCGGCCAACCCAAGTTTCAACCCAAGACGAGGAAATCTGAATAACAGCAAAACTCAATCCTGAAACAACAAAAATCCGGGTTCCCGGAAACCCGACGCCCGGGAACCCCCATACATTGTAACAAACCCCGTAACCCGCCGAACCGCCAACCGCCGCCAATGCCCCCCAAGGCGTTGCCAGCATACCGCCCTGAATGTAAACTGGCCCTGAAGCGGCATCCCGCCGCACCCCCAATAAACCGGCTGAAAACCCGGCTGAAAAAAGGAGAAAAAAACCCGATGATAAAAGTCACCGTGCTGTACCCCAACGAGGAAGGCAAAAACTTCGATTTCGACTACTGGACCGGCCCCCACATGGAAACCATCCACCGCCTGCTAGACCCCATGGGCCTGACCCGCAGCGAGCTGGAAAAGGGCGTATCCGCCGCCGACCCCAACGCCCCCGCCCCCTTCCTGGCCCTGGCAACCCTGTACTTCAACACCGCCGACGAAGTCCACGAGGGCTTCAAGACCCACGGCCGTGAAATCCTAGGCGACATCAAAAACTACACCGACATCTCCCCCCAATACCAAATCAGCGAAATCCTCTAGCCCACACCCACGCCAGCCATCCCAACCAACCCGTCACCCCAAGCAAAACCCAGTCACCCCAAGCAACCCGTAACTCCAAGCAAAACTCTGTCACCCCGAGCAAGAGCCTGTCATTCCAAGCAAAGCTATCTGTCATTCTGAGCAAAGCGAAGAATCTCACCCTGGCCCGCCAGACCCTTCCCTTAGCTCAGAACGACAAAGCCGCCCGTCACCCCAAGCAAAACCCCGTCACCCCAAGCAAAACCCTGTCATTCTGAGCAAAGCGAAGAATCCCACCCTAGCCCGCCAAACTCTCCCCTAAGCTCAGGAACCAACAACCCGGCCCGCCCATCCCCAAACCCCCGCGCAGGAAGCAGCTATGACCCAAAACGCCAACGCCCCAACCACCGCCGCACAGCTCGACGCCCTAGCCCATCGGCTAATCGAGGAACACTGGAACTTCTACCCCACCGCCGGATCACGCATCGGACGGCACGAGTACGACGGCCGCCTGCCCGACCTATCCCCGGCCCAAATCAGCCGCCGGGCCCAAGAAATCCGCCGCGGAATCGCCGAACTACAGACATTGGACACCTCCTCCCTAGAGCCGGACGAACTGCTTTCCTGCCGGATGCTAGGGCTGTTCCTAGAGCGCGAACTCTTCACCTTCGAGGAAATGCGCCCCCTAGAAAACAACCCAATGCGGCAAGCCGGATTCCTGAACCTAGGCGGCTACGTCCGCCGCGACTACGCCCCCCTAGAGGAACGCCTCCGGGCCGCCACCGCCGCCCTGCGCCAAGTCCCCGATTTCCTGCAAACCCTAGACAACGCCCTGCGCGACGACCTTTCCTGCCCCGTAGCGGATATGAGCGTCGAAAGCTACGGCGGCATGGCCCGCTTCTACCGCAACGACCTAGCCGCCTTCGCCAACGCCGTCAACGACCAAGAAATCGCCGCCGCCTTCACCGCCGCCCTAGATAACGCCGCCAACGCCCTAGACGCCTTCACCGGAAAACTAAAGACGCGGGCCCAAAACGGCAACCAAGATTTCGCCATCGGCAGCCGCCTCTACTCCCGAATGCTCGCTACCGGCGAAGGGCTGGATCTCCCCCTAGAGCGCATCGCCGCCGTAGGCCAGGCCAACCTAGAGGAAAATCTGGCCCGCATCCGCGAAGTAGCCGCCTCCATCGCCCCCGGCAAAACCGTGCGCGAAATCGTGGACGCCATCGGCCAAGACCATCCCTCCGCCGCCGCCCTGATTCCCGACACCCGCGATATGCTGGAAAACATCCGGCAGGCCCTCACCCGGCACGACATCATTTCCCTCCCGCCGAACCCCGCCAATGGCACGGACGACCGCTGCCAAGTAGTGGAAACCCCCGAATATATGCGCTACGCCTTCGCCGCTATGGACAGCGCCGGCGCCCTAGAGACCCGGGCCACCGAGTCCTTCTACTACGTCACCCCCGTAGAGGAACACTGGACCGCGGAACAAGCCGAGGAATGGCTGTCCAACTTCAACTACAACACCCTCAAAATCGTTTCCATTCACGAAGTCTATCCCGGCCACTTCGTCCACAACCTGCACAACCGCTACGGCAGGCCCCTCCCCCTGATTAACCGCGCCGCCACATCCTACGCCTTCAGCGAAGGCTGGGCCCACTACACCGAACAAATGATGCTGGAAACCGAGTACGGGCAAGGCCGCCCCGAACTGCTGCTAACCCAACTGCTGGAAGCCCTAGTCCGCAACTGCCGCTACGTCTGCTCCCTGTCCATGCACACCGGCGGAATGACCGTAGACGACGCAACCCGCTTCTTCGTCGAAAACGCCTATATGGGCCAGCACCCCGCCCGCCGCGAAGCCCTGCGCGGAACCTTCGACCCCGGCTATCTAAACTACACCCTAGGCAAACTGATGATCCTAAAGCTGCGCCAAGACTACCGCACCCAGCAAAAAAACGCCTACTCCCTCCGCAACTTCCACGACCGCCTCCTATCCTACGGCGCCCCCCCGCTCCCCCTCATCCGCCAAACAATCCTAAACAACGACAGCCCCCCACTCTAGCCGTATCCCCACCGTTCCCCCGCCCGCCATCCCAACCGAACGCCCACCACCCTAAGCAAACGCCTATCATCCCGAGCAAGCCATCTGTCATTCTGAGCAAAGCGAAGAATCTCACCTTGGGCAGTAAGACCCTTCCCCACACTCAGGGCAACAAGCTATCCGCCATTCTAAACAAACGTCTACCACCCTAAGCAAACGTCTGTCATTCTGAGCAAAGCGAAGAATCCCGCCTTGGGCCGCCAGACCCTCCCCTCAATTCAGGGCAACAAAAAGCAGGGCAACAAAGGGAAATCCCCCACCCCTCCCCCCATCACGTCCGAAAAGTGATTCTCCGAAACGCCTCCCCGTAGCTCGCCCCCGAATCCCCCGCCCCTTCCTCCCCCTGCCGCCGGATAAAGGCGTCTACCTCCTCATCAGTGCGGCCCGCCAGACGGCTTTTGCCCGTCTTCACGGCCCGGGCCTTGGACTCTAAAGACCCCCCAATGTCCACAAAAGTGTCCGGCGCCTCCGTCCCCCAAAAAAGCACCGTGCCGGTCTTATGCGGCTCCAGCCCCTCATCGCGCCACAGCTCCTCAAAGTGCAGATGGTCGCGGGCGCAGGGAAACACCGCGTCCAGGGCCACCTGCCCGGCGATACGATTATCGCGGTGCCAGGCCAGATTCTTGCGGTAAGGTTCCGGGCAAAGCACGGCATCGGGCCGCATCTGGCGAATCTGGCGCACCAGCTCCCTGCGAAAATCGTCAACGTCCTCCAGCCCCCCGTCGGGGCGCCCCAGCGACACCACCTCCTGCACCCCCAGCTCCCGGGCCGCCTCGGCCTGCTCCCGCTCCCGCGCCGCCGCCAGCCCCGCCGCGGAAACGCCCGGGTCCGACGTACCCTTGCTCCCGTCGGTGCAAATCACGTACCGCACCGCCGCCCCCTCGCTTATCCACTTGGCAACACTGCCCGCGCACCAGAATTCGGCATCATTGGGGTGAGGAATCACCACCAGAACCCGCTGCGGAGTATCATCCATCGTCCGAAAACCTCCTGCGATTCCGCCGCCGCCCGCAGGCCGCAGCGTTCCTTTACCGCCGTCAAAATCCGGGAACCGCCCCGGCGTCACCCATTCGAGTTTTCCTTGCCCGCGCCCTTATAATCAAAATTCTCGCCGTCTTCCGTTTCATCGAACAGTGAGCGCTCAAACACCCGGCGCGTCAATATCCCCCCGGAAACCACCACGCTCATCGCATCCTCCACCGATATATCCGTAGTAATCACCTCGCTCTCAGGAACAATCACCAAAAACCCGGACGACGGTATCGGCGTAGTAGGAATATAAACCGACAGAAATTCCCCGCCGTCGGGATTATCCATCCGGGAAGTAACCAGCCCGATAGAGTGAATCCCTGGCCGCGGAAACTCAATCAGCACCACCCCGGAATACTTGTCCCTAGCACTCGCCTCCAGACTGCCCCCCAGCAACTGCACCGCAGTGCGCGTAGTGCTGTAAATCCCCTTGACGAAAGGTATCAGCTCCATAATCCGGTGCGCCAGCCCAATAAGCCGACGGCCTATCACGAAAGCCGCAACCAGCCCCACCAGATATATCAGAATCAGCAACGCAATCAAGCCCGTGCCGCGAATATCGGGCCCGGGCAACAAATCGGTAACCGGCTGCAAGATAGGCGTAAGCAGGTCGAAAAGGAATTTCAGCACCAACGCCGTGATGCCGATGGGCAGCATAACCAGCATCCCGGCAACCAGCGTCCGCTGAAAATGACCCGCTACCCGGCGCAGGAAAAACAGCCGGGGCCGCCTCCCGGCTTTCCCGGCCGAACCGCCCGATTCGGCAGACGAGGCCATAGCCCTAACTGCCGGTCCGAATTTCCCCGGCAGCCAAGGCCCGGTACTCCCCGGAAATCATCAAAGCCACACTGCTCCAGCCCATCAGCTCCGCCCGCCGACGCGCCGCCGCCCCCATGCTTTCCTGTAGGCCGGAACTGGAAATTATCATTTCCAGCGAGTGAGCAAAGGCTTCCGGGCAGCGCCAAGACTTCAGATAGCCCGTATGCCCGTGATGCACAATCGTAGGCAGCCCCCCCACCCGCGTGGCGACCACCGGCGTACCACAGGCCATAGACTCCAGCGCCACCAGCCCGAAACTCTCATAATACGACGGCACCACGCACACATCCGCGGCGTTGTAATACAACGGCAAATCATCGTGGTCAACCCGCCCCACAAAGTCAATCAGCCCGTCCACCTGCCGCTCCTCCGCCAGCCGCCGCACCCTAACGGTTTCCGGTTCCCCCGGGCCGCCCCCGCCCACCACCATCATTCGGACGTTTTCCTCCCCGGCCTCCATCTGCGCCGCAGTTTCCACCAGCAGATCCAGCCCCTTCAGCGGCTCCACCCGGCCCACATACAGCAGCACCTTCTCCCCGTTAAGCCCCAGCCGCTTGCGGACTTCCTGCTGATTCAAGGGCCGGAACTTGGTCAAGTCAACCCCGCAGGGCGCCAGCGTCACCCGCTCCGGATCCGCCCCGTACAACCGGGCCATAGCGTCGCGCTCGTGGCCGCTGAAAGCGATGATACGGTCGGCGCCCAGCATCGCCTCCCGCTCCGTCGCCAGCCGCTCCCCCGGCTCCGATTCCCCCGCCCGCGACTGCATCTTAATCAGCCCAAGAGTATGGAAAGTCACCACATGAGGAATCCCCAAACTCCGCGAAAAACGCTGCCCGGCCCAAGCGGAAAACCAGTAATGGGAATGAACCACATCGTAATCAATCCCTTCCCGCCTGCGAAATGCCTGCATTTCTCCCAAAAACCGGGGCAAATGACCGTAAAGCTGGCCCATCTCGGCATCTAGCGGCCCGCCCGGCAGATGAATAACCCGCACGCCCGGCCTGATTTCCTCAATCCCCCCGCCGCCTTCGTGTTCGCGGGTGAATACGTCCACCGGCATCCCCGATTCCCCCAACGCCCGCGACAACTCCCTGACATATACATTCATACCCCCCGACTTCCCTTGTCCGGGAGCGGCCAGGGGGCAGGCGTGGAACGCTATGAACGCCGCTCGCTCTACGCTCAACTTCGTTTCACCACCATCCTGTAAAGACTCTTCTGCCGGCCCCCCAAGTGCGCCTTGTACGGCTCCGGGCCGCGCAGGAAATCAAAATATCCCAGCCCCTGCTCAATCGCGTCCCTCACGCACATAGCGTGCAACAACAGCCCCACGCTATAATACGAAAGGCCGGGGTCATAGCCGCTATTGTACAACAGCCGGGCCGCGCCATAATCAAAGCAAAGGCTGGCCGCCGCCCGCGTCCCGTCTATCTCCATAAAAAACAGCCGGACCTGATCCAGCTCCGCCATCCGCCCCGCCAGAGCGCGAAAAAATCCCTCCCGCTCCGGCGTCATATACTCTTCCTTGTCGGCCCGGCTCATCCGCATCAGCGCGAAAAACCCGTCCAGCCCCTCCATCACCTCGCCGGGAGAGCGCAGGCAATACCAGCTCCACTCGGTTTGCGTGTCCAGCCGACGCAGCTTGCGGCGCAGTTCGTGGCGGTCTTTCTTGCTCAACAGCCCGAGATATTGCTCCCAATCCCCGGGCAGCGCCACGCCGGAAGTGACGTCCTCGTACTCCACCTCAACGGCATATCCCCGTCCCCGGGCCATATCCGGCAGATGCGCCAGCGTCGGCGAATCCTCAATCAGCGAGTCCAGCCGCACACTGTCCCACTCCCAGCCGCCCAGCACATCCAGCAGCGTCCGGTAAAACGCCTCCTCAAAGCCGGGCCGCACCAGAAAATCATTGTAGTCAAAAGTGTCGGGCGCCCCGACAAACCCGATAGAACCGCCCGACCGGGACAGCGAAGCCAGAGCGTCCAATCCGCCCCCGGCCGCCGGAATGCTAAAGCCCGTCATTTCCCGCCCGCCGCCAAAGTTCTCCCACCAGACTTCCTGCCACTGCGGGGAAAGAAATATGCTGGACACCGGGGAACCGCGCAACACGGATTCCCATTCTTCCCGCCCGTCCTGAAACGAGGTGACCGGATTGACGGACACCGCTAACTGCTGTGCATCAGATTTAATAATGTTTGTCTAGTCTCCTTGTCGGATGACATATCCCGAACCGCGCTAGTCAGCATCCGGGCGCCCGGCTTGCGAATCCCGCGCATAGACATACAAAGATGCTCGGCTTCCAGCTCCACCACCACGATTTCGGGCTGCAACGCATTATAAACGGCATCGGCCACCTCAGCGGTCAGCCGTTCCTGCACCTGCGGCCTAGCCGCCGCCACCTCCAGAGCGCTCCCCAGCTTGCTCACCCCCGCAATCCGCTCCCTTGGCACATACCCAATCCGGGCCTCCCCGAAAAACGGCAACAAATGATGTTCGCACATCGAATAAAAGAGCAGCCCGGTCACCGCCACCGGGTCGCTCGCCCCCGCCTCAAAAAAGGCGTCAATAGCGTCTTCCGCCCGCGCCCCCACCCCGGCAAACAGGCATTGATACATCAGCGCCACCCGGGCCGGCGTCTGTTCCAGCCCTTCCCGACCCGGATCTTCGCCCACGGCTATTAAAATGTCGGCCACCGCTTGCCGTATCCGGCTCTGCTCGACCGTGATTTTCCCCCAACCTAACCCTCTCCCATAGAGAGGAAACTTATTGCTGCCCCCGGAAATAGGGAACCCGTTGATTCCACCCTACTTAGGACAGAGCGACCGCCTCCACGGCCTCCAGCGTCGGTTCAACCACTATCGTTTGCGGCGCAACGCTGGTCACCGCCAAATCCGGGTCTTTAAGCCCGGTGCCGGTAAAGACACAAACCACCCGCCGGTCCGACAACTCCAGCCCCTGCTTATGCAGCTTGACCAGCCCGGCAAAAGACGCCGCCGACGCCGGTTCGCAGAATATCCCCTCATGCGACGCCAGCAGCCGGTAGCCCTCCAGTATTTCGTCATCCGAAACCATATCTATCGTCCCCCCGGAACCGTCGCGGGCCTCCAGCGCCCCCTTCCAACTGGCCGGATTCCCGATGCGGATGGCCGACGCAATGGTTTGCGGATTAGGCACCGGCTCGCCCCGCACAATCGGCGCCGCCCCCTCCGCCTGAAACCCCATCATCCTCGGCAGCGTCCGGCTGCGCCCCAGCTCGTGATATTCCCGGAACCCCCGCCAGTAGGCCGTGATATTCCCCGCGTTGCCCACCGGAATAAACAGGTAATCCGGCGCGTCGCCCAAAGCGTCCACAATCTCAAAGGCCGCCGTCTTCTGCCCCTCCAGCCGGTAGGGATTGACCGAGTTGACCAGCGTCACTTCGTGCTTGGTAGTAAAAGAGCGCACCAAATCAAGGGCTGTGTCAAAGTTTCCGTTCACCATAATGATTTTCGCGCCGTAGGCCATCGCCTGCGCCAGCTTCCCCATCGCCACTTCGCCCCGCGGAATAATCACCAGCGCCGGCAGCCCGCTGTACGCCCCGAAAGCCGCCGCCGACGCGCTGGTGTTGCCCGTCGAAGCGCACATTATCGCCCTGCTGCCTTCCTCCAGTGCTTTGGCGATGGCGACCACCATCCCCCTATCTTTGAACGAACCCGTAGGGTTGCAGCCCTCCAGCTTGAAATACAACTCCGGGCAGCCCAGCTCCGCAGCCAGCCGGTTCGACTTCACCAGCGGCGTGTCACCCTCGCCCAGCGTAATCATAGGCGTAGCGCCGGTCACCGGCAACAAATCCCTGTAAGTTTTCAGTACGCCAACGCCCATATCGTCCCAAAGGATGCCCCGGATACCGGACAAGTTCAATCCGGTGCCGGGAGAAATTTACTCCTCAATCCTAATCATATTGCCCACCCGCCTAACCGGGGGCAGCCCGCCTATGTCCAGCAAAGCCCGCTGAACCGACGATTCCCGCGCCGGATGCGTCATTATCACGATTTCCGCGCTTTGCGTCTCTACATCGGCGTCCTTTTGCAACACCGATGCGATGCTGATGTCGCAGTCGCCCAAGGCTTTGGCAATCTGCGCCAGCACCCCCGCCCGGTCGGCCACAATCAAGCGGATGTAATACCGGGTCTGCAATTCGTCAATGGAGCGGACGCCCAACCCGTCCGAAAGTTCCCGCAACCCGCCCGGCGCGGCATTGTCCCGCACCAGACGCGCCGTTTCCGCCAAATCGCCCAGCACCGCGCTGGTCGTAGGCCCCCGCCCCGCTCCCATCCCGTGGAACAGCACCCGCCCGCACAAATCCCCGTCCACCTCCACCGCATTGTACACGCCATTGACGTTGGCAAGCATATTTTCCGACGGCACCAGCGCCGGATACACCCGCAACTGCACCCCCCCGCCCCCCGTGTCCGCAATAGCCAGCGACTTGATAGAGTATCCGAACTCTTGGGCGTAGCGGAAATCCTGCGGCTCCAGCCCGGAAATCCCCTGCCGGAAAACGTCTTCAGGGCGGAACCGGCATCCGTAGGCCAGCGTAGCCAGCACCGTGAGCTTATAAGCGGCGTCTATCCCCTCCACATCATTAGTAGGATCTGCCTCGGCATACCCCAACCCCTGCGCCTCGGCCAAAGCGTCGGCAAAGGCTGTCCGCTGGTGCGCCATCCGGGTAAGGATATAATTAGTAGTGCCGTTAATGATAGTGCGGATAGAGGAAACGCCATTCGCCGCCAGTTCGTTCATCAAGCAGCCAACGATGGGAATACCCCCGCCAACGCTGGCCTCGAACAGCAGACTGACCCGGTTCGCGCGGGCCAGGGCCATCAGCTCCGCCCCCTCTTTCGCCATCACTTCCTTGTTGGCCGTAACCACGTGCTTCCCCGACAATATAGCCCGTCGAAAATAATCCGCCGCCGGGTCGGAGCCGCCCATCACTTCCACCAGAATATCTATTTCCGGGTCGCCCAGAATGTCCTCGGCGTCGGCAGTCAAAACCCCCGGCGGCAGCTCCACATCCCGGGGGCGGGAAACATCCCGCACCAGCACCTTGCGCAGCCTGACCGGGCATCCGGCGCGGGCCGCCACCAGCGACGGCTCCCGCAACAACGCCGAAGCCACCCCGCCGCCCACGACGCCCAAGCCCATAAGTCCCACATTTATGACCGCATCCCTGCTCATCGTCAAGCCGCCTACTGCCCCGGCTGCCCGCCGGCCGGAACCCGCGGCGCGGTGACAAACACCTGGTCAGCCACCCATTCATACAGTCTGCTGTTGAAATTCATCTTCACCGTGCCGTTTGACGTCCCTTCCTGCAACGCCTCATCCTGCCAGTTTTGGGCCAGCTCCAGCGTCAGCTTAATCCCCATCCGGTCGTCCAGTTCCTGCTCCTGCGGCCCCGACAGCACTTCAACGATATAAATGCCTTCCCGGACATACTCCGGTTCGCTTATCTCCCCCGGCGCCAGCGCAACCCTCCCCAACTCGGCGTCGCCATAAATCAGCGGATCCAGCTCCGGGAAAGCCCCCTTCGGCACCCAGCCCACATAGCCCGAAGCATCGGCGTACCCCGCCGAGCGCGAAACTTCCCGGGCCACGGTCTCAAAATCCTCCACCTCCAGCCGCTGCCCAACCTGATGCGGCTGCAAGTCGCTGGCCCCCGCCTCCGTCGGGTCAATGGGCATCCGTATCCAGCGGACTTCCACCTGTTCCTGCGGACTCTCAATGCCTTGGGAAAGCATCGCGGCCAGCCCGGCGCGAGTCAAATCCTCTTCGAGTATAACCCTATATTCCGAATCGGTCAGGCCGGTTGCCGTAAGGAAAATCTGGTAGTTGTTCTGAAACTCCCGCTCCAACTGCCCCGGATCCACTTCCTGCCCTTCCTGAGCCGTAGGCTGGAACTGGCGGCGCAGGGCCGACTCGATTATCTCGCCGGTAGGCTTGATGCCCAGCCCCGGCGCTTCCTGGCGCAAAATTTCGGCGTTTATCAGGTTTTGCAGGTACTCAAAAGGAACCGTGCTAAGGTCTACCCGGCCGCCCTCGTAGCGGTTGACGCCCTGAAGCACCCGGATGCGCTGCACCAAATCGCCCATAGTGAACTCTATGTTGTTGACGCTGCCCGCCCAGACGCGCGGCGGGCTATAGAACTCGCGGTAGTACCCAAAAAGCACCACCCCGAATATCACCGCCAGCAGGAAAACGCCGATGCCCACCGACCAGTACCGCCGACGCCTTTCGCGCCGCTCGCCCGGGGTTGCCCCCGCCACCGGCGGCTCATCCCCGGAGCGGGAACGCGACCGCCGCCGCCGACCGGCCCGGCCCGGCGCATCTCTAAACCGGCCGCTAAGTCGGGCTAGGGCCATAGCTCATTCTCAACGGGCAATTTCCGGCGCAGCGCATCCCCATCCGGCAACAACGGAGTTAGCGGCGGGCGCTAGGGAAGGAGTGATGGGCCACAAAGGGAATCAGCGCAATATGTCGGGCCCGCTGAATAGCGACGCGCAAGGCCCGCTGATGCTTGGCGCAGACACCGGTACGGCGGCGCGGCTCGATCTTGGCCCGGTCGGAAACGAACCGCCGAATCTTGTCTATGTCCTTGTAGTCTATGAGCTTGATATGCTCAACGCAGAAAGTGCAAACCCGGCGGCGCGGCACAAACCGCCCGCGAGGGCGCCCCCCGGGGCGCCCCCCCGGCCTGCCGCCGCCCGGCCCCCCGGGCCGCCCACCCCCTCCGGGCGGACGATTAGCCGGGGCGCTTGGAGTTGCTGGAGCTGCTTCGGTTGTCATACAGTCCAATTCCTCTGGTTATTCCCTCCCCCAACGCCCCCTCTCCCGCCGGGAAAGGGTTGGGTAAGGGTGAATCTCACTGGTTTAGAAAGGCAAATCGTCGGATTCGTCCCAAGGCGATTCCTCGCTTCCGCCCCGGCCGCCCCCACCGCCATAACCGCCCCGCTCCCCATAGCCGCCTCCGCCACCGCCGCCACCTTCGTTATCACCACGGCGGCCCAGCATCTGCATTTCGGTCAGCATTACATCAAGAGAGTAGCGCGGCTGGCTGTCTCTATCGGTATAGACACGCCCGCGCAGGCGGCCCTCAATGTATACCTGCTGGCCTCTGGTCAAATACTGGTTGCAGATTTCCCCCAGCCGTCCAAAAGCACTACAGTTGAACCACTCGGTTTCCTCACGCTGCTCGCCATCGCCAGTACGATAGCGGCGGTTGGAAGCCACGCTGAAAGACGTGATCGACTGGCCGCTAGGCGTGTAGCGCATTTCCGGGTCACGGCCAACGTTCCCGATTACGATAATCTTGTTCAAGTCTGACCCCGTTACTCTGACGACTGTTCCGGCTGAGGATTGGCGGGCGGCGCAGGCGGCGCGGCGGCAGGCTGAGCCGCGGCGGTTTCGGCTGGCGCGGCGCCAGCGGCGGGCGGAGCCGTAGCCGGGGCAGCAGCCGCTGCGGCTACGGGCGGAGCCGGGGCCGCTCCGGCGGCAGCCCCGCCCGCAGGCGGCGCCGTAGCCGGGGCCGCCGCCGCAACTCCGGCGGCAGGAGCCGGGGCCGCTCCGGCAGCAGCCCCGCCCGCAGGCGGCGCCCCGGCCGGCGGCCGCGGAGGACGCGGCGCCCGAGTCTGAGCCGCATGAGCCGCCAGCTCTTCCTCCGGCAGCGTGACCGTCACCAGCGACCGCAGCACATTATCATCCAGCTTCAGGTACGTTTCCAGTTCGCGGTTGAACGCCTGATCGGTAACGAACCGGGTAAGGTGATAATTGCCTTCCAAAAACTGGTACTGCCCCTTCCGCACCGGATAGGCCAGCCGCCGGGTTCCCCAGCGCTCTTCGTGGACAATTTCGGCTTCGCGATTGGTAAGAAAACCTTTGATGCGTTCCCAAGCCCGGCCAGCCTCATCCGGGCTAATCATCGGGCTAAGCACAACGACAAGTTCGTAATGACGCAAGAGTACCCCTTGTTGACGGATTAGTGCGCCGATTATAGCACCAGGGCGCGGCTATCTCAACCACCCGCCCCCCCGCGCCGGGCAATCAGCCTCCCGGCGGCGGTTCGTCGAAAGAAACCCCGTTCCTTACGGCTTCCTCTCGCCGCCCATTCCATTCCCTCCACTGCTGCATCACAGCGGCCTCCCCCTCCGCACGCCCCTCCGCATGGCCCTCCTCCCGTCCCTCTGCGTGGCCTTCCGCATGGCCCGCGGCATGACCCGCCGCATGACCAGCGGCATGGCCTTCCTTTCGCAGCTTTTCCTCAATCCTCCTCCTTCGAGGTTCAAGGAACTTCTCGGTAAGGTATCTCGCCGTAACCACTGCTGCACCTCCAATCATATCCAAGACTGTCACCGTAAATATAGCACATACCACTATCAGCGGCTGAGCCGGCGCCGACTCTTTGATAATGGCAATAGCCAGTTCAACAACGCTTTCGTGCCGCCCGTGAGCAACCTCGTCCCAAGCTATCGCAGCGACCCAACCGGCGGTCAAGGCAAAAATCAGCCCCAAGCACCAAGGCAGCCAATTCCGACCGATGCTCCACAGGTTTTCCCGCTCCCGCCGAGCGCGGCTCATATTCCCGAGACGGAACATTTGGAATCGCCAAGTTCAGCCGTAGTCATCATCGCCCTCCTTACCGGGCGATTTTCCCACGCACCGCAACAACTCGGCAACAAGCAAATGTCATCAAACCGCAGCCACCCGCCACTCCACGACCAGCGTATCCCAATCTATAACAAGCGCAACCCCAACCCGAACCCAGACTCCTTAATATCACGCCACCCCATTACCGCCACCCGGATCTCCCCACCACGCCCCACACCCCGCCACCACCCCCATCAGTCATCAATCCCCGGCACCGGAAACCCCCCCGCCAGCTCCCGCGCCTCCGCCGCCACCCGCGCGTGCAACGCCCCGTCCCCAATACCCGTAAGCACCCGCGCCACCATTCCGGCCACCAGCCCCGTTTCCGCCGCCCCCATACCCCGGCTGGTAATCGCCGGAGTTCCCAACCGCAGCCCGCTGGTAACCCGGGGCGGGCGCGGGTCGTAAGGAATAGCGTTCTTATTCGCAATAATCCCCACCGCGTTCAGCGCCTGCTCCGCCTGCGCCCCCGTAATCCCCAGCGGAGTCACATCCACCAGAACCAGATGATTATCGCTCCCCCCCGACACCAGCCGCATACCCGCCTCCGAAAGCTCCGCCGCCAGCGCCTGGCAGTTCTCCACCACCTGATGCGCGTAACGGGCGAAATCCGGCTGCAACGCCTGCCCGAAGCAGACCGCCTTCCCCGCTATCGTATGCATCATCGGCCCCCCCTGCATCACCGGAAACACGGCAAAATCAATCTCCCGGGCCAGTTCCCCGTCAGAGAGAATAAACCCCCCCCGCGGCCCCCGCAGACTCTTCTGCGTAGTAGACGTCACTATCTGGGCATACGGCAAAGGCGACGGATGCGCCCCCCCCGCAATCAGCCCCGAAATATGGGCCATATCCACCATCAGCCGCGCCCCCACCCCATCGGCGATAGCCCGAAACCGTGGAAAGTCTATCACCCGCGGATAAGCGCTATACCCGGCCACAATGATTTTCGGCCGATGCTCCTGCGCCAGCCGCTCCACCCCATCGTAGTCTATCGTCTCCGTTTCCCGGTCAACGCCATAGGAAACGAAGTTATACAGCTTGCCGGAAAAATTGACTTTCGCCCCGTGCGTCAGATGGCCCCCGTGGTCAAGCTGCATCCCCATCACCGTATCGCCGGGCTCCAGCAACGCAAAATAGACCGCCATATTCGCCTGCGCCCCGCTGTGAGGCTGCACATTGGAGTGTTCCGCGCCAAACAGCTCCTTGGCCCGCTCAATCGCCAACGACTCCACCACATCCGCGTTCTCGCAGCCGCCGTAATAACGCCGCCCAGGGTAGCCCTCGGCATACTTGTTGCTGATAACGCTGGCCCCCGACGCCAGCACCGCCTTGCTCGCGTAATTCTCCGAAGCAATAAGGACAATGGACTCGCGCTGTCGGCGGTCCTCCTCTTCCAAGGCACGGGCAACCTGCGGGTCCAGCTCAGCTAACGACGGCATCAGAAACTCCAAATTCAACAACTTCCGAGGACAACAATCCCCCAACCAGTCTAAGGTCGCCCCCCAACGCTGTCAACGAAACCGGCCACAACCCGCCCCCTCCCCGGTTCCCAGCGCAACCGCCTGAATCCTGATTCAGACAAAAACCCCCAAAATCCCCCCATCCCGCAAATCCCGATTCTGCCCCCCCAAGCAACATCATTGACACCCCGAAAGCCCCGCCCATATAGTCACCCCACCCCAAGGCAGGATTGAACGATATGGCAACTGATTACGACATCCTAGTAGTCGGCGGCGGCCTAGCGGGAATGACCGCCGGTATGTATGCCGCCCGTTACGGCCTCAAAGTGGCCGTCATCGAGCGTATGATGGGCGGCGCCTCCATCATCAACGTAGAAAAAATCGAAAACTACCCCGGCTTTCCCGAAGGCATTATGGGCGCCGACCTAGCCGCAATGTCCCAAGAACAAGCAATGAACGCCGGAGCCGCCTTCGTTATGGCCGAGGCGTCGGGCCTGTCAACCCAAGACGGCCGCCACACCCTGAAAACCGACGCCGGAGACTTTCGCGCCCAGGCCGTCATCATCGCCGCCGGCTCCACCCTCCGGCTGCTAGGCGTCCCCGGCGAGGATGAATTTACCGGCCGGGGCGTATCCCAATGCGCCACCTGCGACGGCCCCCTATACAGCGGCGAAATAGTGGCCGTAGCCGGTGGCGGCGACTCCGCCGCCGACGAAGCCCTGGTACTAGCCCAGTACGCCGAAAAAGTGCTGCTGTTTCACCGCCGCGACCAGCTCCGGGCCCAACACGAACTAGCCGGCCGGGTACTCAACCACCCCAAAATCGAAGTAATCTGGAACACCGTCATAGACGAAGTGCTAGGCGAAAGCGCAGTTTCCGGCGTCCGCGCCACCAACCTGTCCACCGGCCAACAGACCGCCCACGAGCTTTCCGGCCTGTTCGTCTACGTCGGCCTAGCCCCCAACGCCGGTTTCGCCCAAGAGCTGCTAGAAACCGACAACGGCGGCCACATCCCCGTAAACATCTCAATGCAAACCGCCATCCCCGGAATATACGCCGCCGGCGACATCCGCCAGCACTCATCATCCCAACTAATATCGGCGGCCGGCGACGGCGCCACCGCCGCCCTAGCCGCCCACCGCTACATAACCGCCAACCCCCAACAATAGTACTCAATTCCCACCCCCGCCCGGATTTCGGTGGGGGCGCCCCAACCCCCTAACCCCCGTATCCCGGTAGGGGCGCACAGCCGTGCGCCCTGTACGAAGGCAGGCACGCCCCAACCCAAAAAACCAACCACGCAAAAGGAGCGCACAATGCCCGACAACTACACCGACCTAGTAGACGAACAGCTACGCAACAGCAAAACCATCGCCGTCGTAGGGCTATCCAACAACCCCGAGCGCGACAGCCACCGCGTAGCCAGCTACCTCCAGCGGCAAGGCTACCGCATCATCCCCGTAAACCCGGTCATCCAAGAAGCCCTAGGCGAAACCGCCTACCCCGACCTGAAATCAGTCCCCGAACCCATAGATATGGTAGACGTGTTCCGCCGCTCCGACCAAGTCCCCCCCGTAGTGGACGAAGCCATCGAAATAGGCGCCCGCTACATCTGGATGCAAGACGGCGTAATCAACGAGGAAGCCAAAACCAAAGCCGAAGCCGCCGGCATCCCCGTAATAATGAACGACTGCGCCCTACGCCAACACCGCCGCCGCTTCAGCCAAACCTAACCCCAGACAACCCAGCGGCCAGACAGGCGATTTCTTCCGCTTTGACGAATGGGATGCCAAAGTTAAAGGCGTTGACATTCAGGAATGGGTCAAGCCAAGAAGCGGCTGGACTATCGCCGGGCAGGATTACCAGCGCAGAGAATACACGCCCGGCGATATATTGATTCATTTCAGCCCACCCGCGGATGCTTACCCGTATCCCGAATGCCCTGACAATCGGGCGATTATTGACATCACTCAAGAGTCCATTAAGCTGGCCTGGAACTCGGCTCCTCTGCCCGGTTTCTGCTAGTTACATTGGCCTACTACGCTAATGGCGCCGGGCAGAGAACAGTAAAGCCGGTTCCAAGCAAGAGAGCGGAAAATTGCGAAATTCCCCTTTACCAACCAGAGCAACCGATTGGAAAGGCCGGAGAAGCCAGTGACGGCGTACACCCCCTCTTTGCCACCCTGAGCGACCCTTTGTAACCCTGAGCGACCCTTGCCACCCTGAACGTCCCTTGCGTCACCCTGAGCGCCCCCCTGTCACCCTGAGCAAAGCGAAGGGTCTCACCGCCCAAGCCAAGATCCTTCCCTTTGCTCAAAACGCTGGCACCAGACAAACAAATGACAGGCAGCGGAAGTAACCTCGCAATTCTCTATAAAGAGGGTTTTAACCAAACCGCAACCCTACCCTACCCGCCGAACCAAAACCCTCAAGCCCCCCAACCAAACATCGCCCCAGCGCCCCCCCCAACAGCACCCCCCACCCCCCTAAGCCGGCGGCAGAATAATCGGCAGCGGCTCCACCTCCTCCAACCCCGGCGGGTTAATCGCGTCCAGCGACTCCAGCAGCGCGTTAAGGCTGTACATCACCTCAGTAAGCTCCGGTTCCTGAATATCCAGCCCGGCGGCCCGGCCCAAAGCCTGAATATCCTCCCTCGACAAATCAGCCATCATCTCCCTCCCAATAACGCGATTGTTGGTAATGCGATTGTTGGCGATGCGATTGTTGGTAATGCCACCATCACTGACGCAGTTGCAACGCCAGCGTAATACTGCGGGATAACGCCCCGCCCGTCAAGCCGCAGGCCCCTCCCGGCGTGAATAATTCCCCCGGCTAAGGTATACTGGCCGGGCCCCGGCAAATCCTTATCCGGCCGGAGCTTTCAACGAAGCAGAATAGGACGGCTATGGCCGATTACAAGGAAATCAAGGTTGACCTAGGCCCCGAATCATCCTACACCAAGCTCCCCGCCCCGGTAGACGTAGGCAACTGGTCCTACTTCCTGGCAAAAAGCCGCAAAGGCGTCTACCAGTTGCTCTCCAACGTCTGCCCCCACCAGATGGGCGAAGTCGTAGACTGGGGCGGCGTCTTTATGTGTCCCGACCACGGCTGGCGTTTCGAGTATTCCGAAGGCGTCTGCGTCAACGGCCCCAACTCGCGGATGACCGCCTTCCCGGTAACCGTGGAAAGCGGACGGCTCATCGCCACCGTGCCCGACGACTAGACTGCCTAACGGGAGTAAATCATGCAAAAAAGCGAAATTCCCTTCCTAAGCGCGACGGAACTGGCCCGCCTAATCCAGTCGCGCCAGGTCTCGCCCGTAGAAGCCGCCGAAGCCTACCTAGAGCGCATCGCCGCAGTAGACGGGCGGCTGAACTCCTACATCACCGTCACTAGCGACCACGCCATAGCCGCCGCCCGCCAGGCCGAAGCCGAAATCGCCGCCGGAACCTACCGCGGCCCCCTCCACGGCCTGCCCCTAGCCGTCAAAGACCAGTTCCACACCGCCGGAATACCCACCACCGGCGGCTCCGCCATCCTGCGCGATTTCGTCCCCCAGCACGACGCCACCGTTATGGCCCGCCTCAAAGACGCCGGCGCCGTGCTGCTCGGCAAGCTCAACATGAGCGAATTCGCCATGGCCGACATCTACCAACATCCCTACGGCACGCCCCGCAACCCATGGGACATAACCCGCAACCCCGGCACCTCCAGCAGCGGCTCCGGCGCCGCCACCGCCGCCTTCCTCTGCGCCACCTCCCTCGGCGAAGACACCGGCGGCTCCATCCGCGGCCCCGCCAACTTCAGCGGCCTAGTCGGCCTGCGCCCCACCTACGGGCGAGTCAGCCGCCACGGTGTAATGGGCGGCTCCTGGTCAATGGACACCGTCGGCCCCATTTCCCGCACCGTCGAAGACGCCGCCATCACCTTTCAGGCCATCGCCGGCCACGACCCCAAAGACCCCTACACCTGGAACGTCCCCGTTCCCGACTACCGCGCCGCCCTAACCGGCGACATCCGCGGCCTAAAAGTCGGCGTCATCACCGAGCGGATGGACGCCCCCAACCTAGACCCCGAAATGCGCGACGCCGTAACCGCCGCCATCGGAACCCTAGGCGAGCTAGGCGCCGACGCCCAAGAAGTATCCCTCCCCCTAGCCCCCGCCGCCGGCGCAATGTCTATGACCATCATCGGCGTAGAATGGGCCAGCCTCCACCGCCCCACCTTCCAGCCCAATCTAGCCCAAATGGACTACAACAACCAAATCCGCTTCCTAACCGGCGGCGTCATCCCCGCCCACGCCTACAACAAAGCCCAAAAGCTCCGCACGCTACTACGCCAGCAAATCCTACACGCCCTAGACGAAGTAGACGTCCTCGCCCTCCCCTCCGGCATCGGCCCCGCGCCGCCCGTCGAAAGCATCCCCGGCATCCAAAGCAAAGAACACGCCCTAGCCGGACTCAACGCCCGCATCAGCTTCACCGGCCCCTTCAACCTAGCCGGCGTCCCCGCCATCTCCGTCCCCTGCGGCTTCACCGCCGCCGGCCTCCCCCTCGGCCTACAACTAGCCGCCCGCCCCTTCGCCGAACAAACCCTATTCCAAGCCGCCCACGCCTACCAACAAAACACCACCTGGCACACCCGCCACCCCAACATCTAACCAACCATCTCAACGCAAAAAACGCGCAGAGAACGCAGAGATTACGCCGTAGGATATAAAAATCCAAAAAAACTCTGCGCCCTCTGCGCGTCCTCCGCGCCCTCTGCGTTAAAAACCCCCACCGCAAGGAGCAACCAATGCCCAACGAAATAGGACTACTAGAAGCCATCTACACCCAACGCCAGATAACCCGCTACCGCCCCGACCCGGTCCCCCGCGAGGCCATCGAGCAAATCATCGACGCCGCCATCCGCGCCCCCAGCGGCGGCAACACCCAGCCCTGGCACTTCATCGCCATCACCGACCCCGAACTCATCGAAAAAATCGGCAGCCTCTACCGCGACCTCTGGCTAGGCTCCCTAGGCGCAACCCCCGCCCCCGGCGAAAGCCCAGTATACGGCGCCGCCCGCTACCTAGCCCAGCATATGCCCGAAGTCCCCGCAATGATACTAATCTGCGCCGACCACTCCCGCGGCCACGCCCCCCACACCCCCGGCCAGCCCATCGAGCGCGGCCGCTACGCCTCATCCGTCTGGCTCGCAATCCAAAACCTATTCCTAGCCGCCCGCGCCCTCGGCCTAGGCACCCGCATCACCACCACCCACATCCGCGGCGAAGAACAAATCAAACAATGGCTAGGCATCCCCGACCACCTAGAAACCGTCTGCCTAACCCCCCTGGGCTACCCCCGAGGCAGCTTCGGCGAAACCGTCCGAACCCCAGCCCCCCAAGTAACCTCCTTCAACCACTACGGCGCCCCCTAACCATTAAACGCAGAGGACGCAAAGGATACGCAGAGAACGCAGAGGATTCTATATCTACCAAAAAACCCTCTGCGTACTCTGCGCGACCTCTGCGCCCTCTGCGTTAAAACCCCCCGTCCACCCTACGCATTGGTAACAATCGGCATCTGCCGGATAGACCGGAACGTGATGCTGGATTCGTAGTCCATTTCCTCCTGCCCCAGCTCCATATCCGGGTAGCGCTCCGCCAGTTCCCGGAACACTTCCTGCCCCTCCACCCGCGCGATAGTAGCCCCCAAACAGTGGTGAATCCCCGCCCCAAAGGCCACGTGCGGATTCGGCCAGCGGGTAATGTCCATTTCGTCCGGCCGCTCAAACTTGTTGGGATCCCGGTTCGCCGACGGAATAAACCACCGAATCCGGTCTTTCTCCCGGATCAGCTTGCCCCGCATCTCAATATCCTGCGACGCCAGCCGCTGGATCGACTTCACCGGCGGGTCATACCGCAGCGCCTCCTCCGTCGCCCGCACCATCATACCCTGCGGATCCGCCCGCAGAAGATCCCACTGGTCCCGGTTCCGCATAAACGACAGCGTCCCGTTGCAAATCAGGTTAATCGTGGTCTCGTGCCCCGCCAGCAACAACAGCGACGTGTTCACCAGCACCTGCTCCCGCGTAAACACCCCCGCCTTCTCCCCGCCGGCCAGCACCGAAATGAAATCGTCCCCCGGATTCACCAAGCGCTCGTCAACCATCGGATTGACGTACTCCAGCATCCCCTCCATCCCCTCCACCAGCTTCGGCAGACGGTCAGCCTCCCCCCGAGCGATGTTCAGCAGCTTCTCCGACAGCATACGGATATGCGGACGCTCATGCTTCGGCACCCCCATCATCTCCGCGATGACCAGCACCGGCAACGGCGTCGCCAAATCCCGCATTATATCGAAATCGCCCTTCTCCTCGGCGGCGTCCAGCAGCTCGTTAATCGCCGACCGCACCAGCGGACGCCATTCCTCCATCGACTTCGGCGTAAAGTAGGCGTGAACCACCTTCCGCATTTCCAAATGATCCGGCCGGTCGTACTGGATGAACTGCTTGCCCTGGTAATTGCGGACGAAATCGTACAGCTCGCTGTCCGACTCATTGATCGCCGGATACGGCCCCCGCGGGTCATTGAGCCACACCGCGCTGGAAAACAGCTCATGGTTGCGGGTCAGCCACACCAAGTCATCGTGCCTGGTAATCACCCACAGCTCATAAAGCTCGTTCCAGTGAACCGGATCCTCGTCCCGCAGCCGCCCGTAATAGGTATACGGGTCATACATGATTTCCGGCGCGAACATATTCTCGTTGAAGGTCGTAACCATAACCTCACCAACGCTCCAAAAATTTCCAAAACTCTAATAGCAACCCCAACCCCCTGTCAACCCACCCAACCCCCCATCCCAGCCCATCCTCACCATTCCCCAAAAATCGCCAACCCCCTTATCCCCATCCCCCGCCCGGCCACCCCAACCAACCCGAATAACCCCGTAGGGGCGCACAGCCGTGCGCCCGTCACCTCACCCCCCCAGACCCTCCCCTTAACTCAGATCTCCCAAAAAGGAAATTGCGAAATCCCTCCCATTCCCCCCACCCCGTAGGGGCGCACAGCCGTGCGCCCGTCACCCCACCCCCCCAGACCCTACCCCTCCGCCCAACAACCCTACACCAACCCCCTACCCATCTCATAATCCTCCTGCGCCCGCTCCCGGTTCCCAACAGCGGCGTGAGACACACTCCGCAACTGATAACCCAGCCCATAACCCGAATTCAAAGCAAGGCACTGGTCAAAATCGCCAATAGCGATACGATGCTCACCCCGCCGCTGGTGCGCCCGCCCCCGCTCGCACCAAGCAATGTAGTCCCCCGGGTTAAGCTCAATAGCCCGGCTATAGTCGGCATCAGCCGACACATAATCCCCCAAACCATAATACGCCCGCCCGCGGTCATACCAAATCGCCCCATTCTCCGGCGCCAGCCTCACCCCCTCGCCAAAATCCGCCACCGCCCGGCCATAATCCCCCCGGTCATCAAGATAGTGCAACCCGCGCAAATGCCAAACATCCGAGTCGCCCGGTTTATCCTAGATGTCCTGGTTATACTCCGTAACCGCATCCCGCAAGTGGGTTGCCAGTTCCAGCCCTTCTTGGGCATCCGCATAGTCAGGGTCGAGTTCCAAGGCTTTGCCGAAATCGGCAATGGCCCGGTCATACTCCCCTGCGAGGGCGGAGGCAATGCCCCGGTTGTTGTAGGCAAGCGCATAGTCCGGGTTGAGTTCCAAAGCTCTGCCGTAATCGGCAATAGCCCGGTCATAATTCCCTTTGTTTCTGTAGGCAACGCCTCGGTTGTGGTAGGCATCCGCGTCGTCTGGGTCAAGTTCCAAGGCTTTGCCGTAATCGGCAATGGCACGGTCATACTCCCCTCTGTTCCCGTAGGCAACACCCCGGTTGTAGTAAGCAAGCGAATTGTCCGGGTCGAGTTCCAAGGCTTTGTCGAAATCGGCAAAAGCCCGGTCATACTCCCCTTTGTCGTCGTAAGCGTTGCCCCGGTTGATGTAGGCAGCCGAATTGTCCAGGTTGAGTTCCAAGGCTTTGCCGTAATCGGCAATGGCCTGGTCATACTCCCCTTTGTTCCTGTAAGCATTGCCCCGGTTGTGGTAGGTATCCGCATCGTCCGGGTCGAGTTCCAGGGCTTTGCCGTAATCGGCAATGGCCCGGTCATACTCCCCTTTGTTCCTGTAAGCATTGCCCCGGTTGTGGTAGGTATCCGCATCGTCCGGGTCGAGTTCCAGGGCTTTGCCGTAATCGGCAATGGCCCGGTCATACTCCCCTTTGTTCAAGTAGGCAACGCCCCGGTTGTGGTAGGTATCCGCATCGTCCGGGTTGAGTTCCAGGGCTTTGCCGAAATCGGCAATGGCCTGGTCATACTCCCCTTTGTCGTCGTAGGCGTTGCCCCGGTTGAAGTAGGCGGCCGCATTGTCCGGGTTGAGTTCCAGGGCTTTGCCGTAATCGGCAATGGCCAAGTCATAATCCCTTTTGTTTCTGTAGGCAATGCCCCGGTTGTAGTAGGCAACCGCATATTCCGGGTCGAGTTCCAGAGCCTTGCCGTAATCAGCAATGGCCTGGTCATAATCCCCTTTGTTCCCATAGGCAATGCCCCGGCTGCAGTAGGCAGCCGCATCCTCCGGGTCAAGTTCCAAGGCTTTGCCGTAATCGGCAATAGCTAGGTCATAATTCCCTTTGTTTCTGTAGGCAATGCCCCGGTTGTAGTAGGCAGCCACATCCTCCGGGTCAAGTTCCAAGGCTTTGCCGTAATCGGCAATAGCTAAGTCATAATTCCCTTTGTTTCTGTAGGCAATGCCCCGGTTGTAGTAGGCAGCCGCATCCTCCGGGTCAAGTTCCAGAGCTTTGCCGTAATCGGCAATGGCCAAGTCATACTCCCCTTTGTTCCCATAGGCAATGCCCCGGTTGTTGTAGGCAGCCGCATCGTCCGGGGCGAGTTCCAGGGCTTTACTGTAATCGGCAATAGCCCGGTCAAAGTCGCCTTCGTCAAAAGCAGCATCACCCTCCTTCACGAAATGTTCTGGCTGCCTGATGTCCCGGTCAATGGGCGTGGCTGCCTCCAAGCCGGAAGGGGCATCGGGTTCCAGGGGTGTTGGAAGGGACGCGAACCGGCCGCTTTCCGGCTGGGCGCCTTGCTGTGCCATGCGGAACCAATAAAACTGCCGTTGCTCTGGCTTCCAGCTCTGAAACTCCTGTTCCCATTCAGCGTATTCGCTGGGCGACTGCTGACGCACCAGCGCACCAAGACCGGCAACCAGCGAGACAAGCTCATCCCGCATCTGCCCCACTTCTTGCGATTGCGTTTCGGCGGAAGCGGCGCTAAGCAACATACTCATATTATTGAGATGATATAAAACCTCATAGTCATCATACCCCCAGAGGTGCGCCCATGGGTCATTGCGGAAATTAAAGAGCTGTGTCGCAATTCTCTGCGCCTTTGTGTTTAAGCCTAACTCAGCCCACCGATCAGTCATCACGCTGAGGATGCGGTGTACATCGGGAGTTATGCCCCCATCCAAGAGTAGACTGGCGTCTTGGGTTTTTTCGTACACATAAGGGCCCAGACCACCTGCCAAACGGCGAAACCCCCGCACCAGATAGCCGTCCGCTTCCACCAACCGAGGTTCGTTAAGATTCTGAGATTCACGCTGTTCTGAAGCAGTCATATCATCCCCTTCTACGCAACCCAACCAGGGCCGCATCAACTAACCCCATAATATCCCGAGCGTCTATATCGCGCAACGACCGGAGCAGGCTCAAGGCCCCACCCATCCCTTTGCCAACCAAGCCCCCATACCCCATAATACCCCCATCCGCCCGCCAACCAACCCCCCGGGCGCAGCAGCAGATTACAGGAGATTATATGCGTGTCCTACTAGTAGCCACCAACCGCCAAGACCGCCTCAACAGCCGAATGAACGCCCAGCCTATGCCCATCGGCCTAGCCTACATCGCCGCACACCTCGACCCCGACCGCCACCAAGTCAAAGTCATTGACCTGATGTTCGCCGACGACTACCTAGCCGAAATCGAACACACCGTCCGCGAATTTCAGCCCCACGCCGTCGGCATCTCCCTCCGCAACCTCAGCAACCACAGCTACCTCAACACCCAATGGGCCCTCCCCATCACCAGAGACGTCATAGACCGCATCCGCCAGCACAGCAACGCCGCCATCATCGTCGGCGGCCCCGCCTTCAGCCTCCTACCCAAACAGTGCTACCAATACCTCCAGCCCGACCTAGGCGTAGCCGGCGACGCCGGCGAAACCTTCGCCGAACTCTGCAACCGCATCGAAATAGGCGAGCTCCCGGCCCACGACCTCCCCGGCGTAGTCTACGCCAAAGACGGCGAAATCACCCTCAACGAAGGGCTATGCGTATCCGCCTTCGCCACCCGCCCCCGCCTAGACGACCTAGAAATGGACAAATACCGCAACGCCGGATTCGGCATCGGCGTCCTAACCAAGCTCGGCAGCTTTTCCTACCCCACCCCGTCATCCACCGCCGCAATGAGCGACGCCGACTTCCGCGTAATCCGCCCCATAGACGAAGTAGTGGCCGAAGTCAAGGAACTCTGGGAACAGTATCAGCTCCGCAAAGTCTTTTTCGTGGACAACGGCTTCAACTTCCCCCTCGACCACGCCAAATCCCTATGCAGCGCCCTCATCGAAGCCGACCTAGGCGTCCGCTGGAACACCTGCCTAGCCTCCTTCAACTGCGACCCCGAACTCATCCGCCTGATGCGCGACGCCGGCTGCGCCCTAGTCCTGATGGGCAACCGCGGCGGCGACCCCCACGACGGCACCGGCTCCCTAGAGGAACAAATGGACGCCCAACTCGAAGTCCCCAAACTCTGCGAGGAAGGCGGCCTGCACTACACCATCGCCCGCACCTTCGGCGAACCCGGCGAAACCCGCGAAACCGTCGAGCATAAACTCGACTTCCTGCGCCGCATCAACCCCGCCCTAGCCAACCTCCGCGTCGGCGTAAGCATAATGCCCGGCACCGAAGTAGCCGCCCTAGCCCTAGACGAGGGCCTAATCTCCAACGAAAGCCAACTAATCGAACCCACCTTCTACATAGCCCCCCAAGTCCGCAACTGGATCGTCCCCTACCTCCAAGACCAAGCCAACAACAACCCCCGCTGGAACCTCTGGTAGCCGAAAACGTAGATTTTCAACGCAGAGAACACAGAGAACGCGCAGAGGGCGCAGAGAATTTTTTATATTTCTCTGCGCCCTCTGCGTAACCTCCGCGCCCTCTGCGTTTAACCGTCCCCCCCAAAGAAACAAAAAAATCCTCTGCGCCCTCTGCGTAACCTCTGCGCCCTCTGCGTTTAACCGTCCCCCCTCCCAGCATCCGCCGCCACCGCCGTCTCCATAGCCAGTATCGCCACCTCGATTTGCCCGTCATCCGGCTGCCGCGTAGTAAGCCGTTGCAGCCACAACCCCGGCGCCGCCAGCACCTTCCCGATCATCGCCCCCTGGTGCCGCCCGCTGAACCGAATCACCTCATAGCTCGCCGCCGCGATCACCGGCAGCAATAAAATACGCGAAGCAATCCGCCACCACCAAGACAAATCCAGCAACGCAAAGGCGATAAACACCCCAACCGACACCACCACCACCGTCAGCAGAAACGCCGTCCCGCAACGCGGATGCGGCGTCCCGAACTTCCGCACATTATCCACATTAAGCGGCAGCCCCGCCTCAAAGGCGTGAACCGTCATGTGTTCCGCCCCGTGATAAGCGTACACCCGCCGAATATCCGACATCATCCCGATAGCCGCGATATACCCCACCAGAATCGCCAGCCGCAGCCCCCCCTCCACCACCTCGCTCAACAGCCCGCTGCCCAGCGCCGGCTCCAGCAGCCGCACCACCCCGATAGGCAACAAAAAAAACAGCCCAATCCCGAAAAGCAACGAAAAAGCCAGCGTAGTCGCCATCATCCAGCCGGGGATACCCTCCCCCCCGCTCTTGCCGCTGCTGCCCGGTTCCGCCGACGCCAAATCCGCCGAAATCTGCAACGCCTTAATTCCCAGAACCAGCGTCTCCAGCAGCGCCAAAACCCCCCGCGCCAGCGGCCACCGCCGCAGCCGCCCATTATAAAGAGGATTCAGCCGTTCCCGCCGCCGCTCGATTCCCCCATCCTGCCGCCGCACCGCAAGACTAAACCAGTCCCGCCCCCGAATCATAACCCCTTCGATTACGGCCTGCCCCCCATAAATATGCCCAGCCTGATTAGCCAAAAACCGCCCCTAAAACCATCTCTCATTCTGACCAAACCGAACAACCCCACCTTGGGGAAACAAAACATCCCCTCCCCCTCCAGGGGAGGGTTAGGGTGGGGGCGAACCCCGGCGTTCACCCTCAAAAAAACGAAATCGAGGGCATCCCACCCCCGATTTCCTACGCCCCCTCTACCTACCGCCGGTTAAACCGCCGGTTAAACCTCTCAATCCGCCCCTGCGTATCCACAATCCGCTGCTCCCCCGTATAAAACGGATGGCACTTGCTACATATCTCCACCCGCAGCGTAGGCCGCGTAGCCCCCGTCTGAAAAGTATGCCCGCAGGAACAAGTAACCGTAGCGTTAAAAAACCGCGGATGAATATCCGTCTTCATACCAAAGTTCCCTCAACCTCGCCCTTATGGAATCCTTCCCGCCGCAGAACGCCCAAGCCTGCGCCGGTTTAACCCTGCGCCAAAGGATACACGCTAACCCGCCGCCGCCCCTTGGCCGCCCACTCGTACTTGACCTCGCCATCGGTCATGGCGAAAAGGGTGAAATCCCGCCCCAGCCCCACATTGTTGCCGGGCCGGATACGGCTGCCCCGCTGCCGCACCAGTATCGAGCCGCTGGTAACGCGCTGCCCGCCGTAGCATTTCACGCCCAGCCGTTTCGCGTTGCTATCCCGGCCATTATTAGTACTGCCGCCCGCTTTCTTATGCGCCATCGCATCCCCTATCTTGCCCCAAACCCGCTTGCCCCGGGCCTAGGGAGTGAGAATATCCTGAATCACCACCCGCGTATACGACTGCCGGTGTCCCCGCTTGCGCCGGTAGCGCGTCTTGGCCTTATACTTGTAGACAATCACCTTCCGGTCCTTGTAGTGCGACTTCACCTGCGCCCGCACCATCGCCCCCGGCACATTAGGCGAACCCACCGTCAGCTCCCCGTCCCGGGAAACCGCCAGCACCTCGCCAAACTCCGCCAACGAGTCCACCTCGCCGGAAATCAGCTCAACGTCCAAAGTATCCCCGGGCTTCACCCGGTACTGCTTGCCGCCTGTCTTAAAAACCGCGTAATCCATTCCAAACCTCGACCACCTATACTAAGCCAACCCGCCCCCCCTGTCAACAAACCCCGCCAATCCCAAACCCGCCAAATCCGCCCTCGCACCGCCCCCCCAACCCAAAACCCCAACGGCCCGTGTAGTGTATAATACCCCCGTCGCCAAAACCCCCACCGGGAGGCCCCAGCCTTGACGCCAACCCAAGAAACCGGGCTATCCGGCGCCCAACTGCGCCAAGCCTTCAGCACGGCCTTCGACCGCCTGGAACAACACCGCGACACAGTCAACGCCCTAAACGTCTTCCCCGTCCCCGACGGCGACACCGGAACCAATATGTCCCTAACTATGCGGGCCGCCATCCAGCGCTGCCCCGACGCCGACCACCCCACCGCCGACGACATAGCCCAAGCGATGGCCCAAGGCGCCTTTTTCGGCGCCCGAGGCAACAGCGGCGTCATCCTCTCCCAGTTCTTCAAAGGATTCGGCCAAGCCCTCCAAAACCGCCAAACCTGCTCCCCCAACGACCTAGCCCAAGCACTTGACCTAGCCCGCGAAGCAGCCTACGGCGCCGTAGGAACCCCCCGCGAAGGCACTATGCTAACCGTAATCCGCCGCGCCGCCGAGGACGCCCTAGACGCCCCCGCCAGCCCCGGCGTCAACGGCATACTGGAAACCGCCTACCTCTCCGCCTGCCACGCCCTGAAAAACACCCCCGAACAACTGCCCGTCCTCAAAGAAGCCGGAGTAGTGGACTCCGGCGGCCTAGGCATAGTCATCATCATCGGCGGCCTACTAGAAGCCCTAGACCCCGACCGCTCCCAAGCCCTAACCGCCCAAGCCGGCCTAGAAACCATCATAAACAACAGCCTAGCCTCCCTAGGCAACGACGCCCAATCCCCCGGCGAAGGCTACCTGCACCAAACCCTAGAAAACGATTGGGGCTACTGCACCGAATTCATCATCACCGCCCAAAACCTAAACCTCCCCCAACTCCGCCAGCACTACGAAACCACCGCCCGCTCCACCGTAGTCGCCGGCGACCCCCAAAACGTCCGCATCCACATCCACGCCGAAGACCCCGGCCCAGCCATCAGCTACGCCGTAGCCCAAGGCACCGTCTCCAACGTCAAAATCGAAAGTATGGACCAGCAAAACGCCGAATGGGCCGCCTACCACCTAGACCGCAGCGCCCCAACCCCCGCCCCCGAGCTGGCCCCCCGCGCCGAACTAGCCGTAGTAGCCGTAGCCGTAGGCGATGGACTAACCGGCCTCTTCACCCAATCAGGCTGCGCCCACGTAATCGAGGGCGGCCAAACAATGAACCCCAGCGTACAGCAACTCATCGAAGGAATCCGCCGCGCCGCAGCCGAAAACACCATTTTCCTCCCCAACAACAAAAACATCATCCTAACCGCCCAGCAAGTAGCCGCCAACGACCCCGCCGTCCACATAGTCCCAACCCGCAGCATCCCCCAAGGCGTAGCCGCCCTCCTAGCCTACAACCCCCTCTCCCCCCTGCAAGAAAACCTAACCGCCATGCAAGAAACCATCCCAACCGTAACCACCATAGAAGTAACCCAAGCCATCCGCGACACCACCATCGACGGCGTAACCGTAACCCAAGGCGACTACATAGCCCTACTAGACGACCAACTCGTAATCGCCGCCCCCACCCCCGAACAAGCCCTACAGCAAACCATCCAACTAGCCAACCCCGAACCCGACTCCATCCTAACCATCTACTGCGGCGCCGAATCCAACCCCGACGCCGCCCAAACCGCCATAGCCGCCCTACAAACCAACAACCCCAACACCCAAATAGACCAACTATACGGCGGCCAACCCCACTACCCCTACCTAGCATCCATAGAGTAAAATCCCCACGCCTTGCCCGGCAACACAACCCAAACGCATGGGAACGTAGGGGCGCACAGCCGTGCGCCCAATCCTGCCCTGTCCAACAACCCAACCCAAACCCAGGGCCACCTAGGGGCGCACAGCCCCGCGCCCGTCCGCAGCCCCCCAACGCCGGTAGGCACTGGCAACGCCCGATACCAACGCACACCCGAAAAACCCACCCTAGGCCAACAACCCAACCCAACCCGTAGGGGCGCACAGCCGTGCGCCCGTAGCCCCCCGGCGCCAGTAGGTGCTGGCCGATACCAACGCACACCCAAACAATCCAACCCTGTCCAACAACCCAACCCACCCTAGGGGCCCACACCCCCACACCCAAACAATCCAACCCTTGCCCGGCAACCCAACCCAACCCGTAGGGGCGCACAGCGTGCGCCCGCAGACCCCCCAAGCAAAGAACCCCAATCCAATCTGGAGCCAAGCATGGCAATAAGAATAGTAACCGACAGCGCATCCGACCTCCCCATACCCCTAGCCCGCGCCAACGACGTAACCATCGTCCCAGCCTACGTAATCATAGGCAACGAAACCTACAAAGACGGCATAGAAATCACCGCCGACCGCTTTTACGAGCGGCTCGAAGCCCTATCCCGCCTCCCCAGCACCGCCCAACCCTCCGTAGCCGACTTCCAGGAAGTCTACCAGCGGCTGCTCGACCAAGGCCATCAGATAGTATCCATCCACGTAAGCGGCAAACTAAGCGGCACCGTCAACTCCGCCACCCAGGCCAAAGCCTCCCTAGGCGACACCTCCCAAATCGAAATCGTAGACTCCCAACTAGCCTCCGCCCCCCTCTCCCTAGCCGTGCTAAACGGCGCCCAGTGGGCCAAAGAAATGTCCGACTTCCGCGAAGTAGCCCGCCGCCTGCGCCAATCCCTTTCCCGCCACCACACCTTCGTTCTAGTAGACACCCTAGAATACCTGCAAAAAGGCGGACGCATCGGCAAAGCCCAAGCCTTCGTCGGCGGTATGCTAAAAGTAAAACCCATCCTCAGCATCCGCGACGGCGAAGTACACCCCCTAGAGCGCCCCCGCAACCGCGACCGCGGCCGCGCCCGGCTAATCGAAATGGCCCGCGAACTAGCCCCCGTCCGCCAACTAAACGTAATCTACAGCACCGACCGCGTCCAGGCCCTAGCCCTACGCGCCGAACTAGCCGAGCTAGTAGACCCCGAACACCTAATAGAATCCCGCTTCGGCCCCGTCCTAGGCACCTACCTAGGCCCCAACGCCCTAGGCGTAGCCGTAACCCAAGGCACCCCCGAAACCCAATAACCCACCCCACCCCCGCAAACAAAACCCCGTAACGGCCCACAACCCTACGCCCCGCCCCCAAAACCCCGTAGGGGCGCACAACCGTGCGCCCTGTCCCACCGCCAACAAAACCCACCCCCCCAACAAAATCCCGTAACGGCCCACACACCCCTACACCCCGCAACAAAACCCCGTAGGGGCGCACAGCCGTGCGCCCTGTCCCTGCCGCCGACACAACCCACCCCCCACAAAATCCCGTAACGGCCCACACCCCTACGCCCCGCCCCCACCAACACAACCCCAACCGCAACCAAAATTCTCCAAACCAGAATCCCCCCCATCCGGTAAATCCTTTAATCCTGAAAATCCTGATTCAGACAAAACGCCAAATCACCACCGCCGCCCGCCACCCCAGCCGTCCGTCACTCCAAGCAAGCCGCCCGCCACTCCACCCCAGCCGCCTGTCATTCTGAGCAAAGCGAAGAATCCCACCTCGGCCAACGACCTCCTACCCCTGCCAAGAACGCAAAAAGCAATCCCGCAATCCCATCAAACCAGAATCCCCCCATCCGGTAAATCCTTTAATCCCGAAAATCCTAATTCAGACAAAACGCCAAACCACCACCACCGCCCGCCACCCCAGCCGCCCGTCACTCCAAGCAAGCCGCCCGTCATCCCAACCAAACCCCTGTCATTCTGAGCAAAGCGAAGAATCCCACCTCGGCCAACGACACCCCACCCCCGCCAAGAACGCCAAAAAGCAATCCCACAATTCCATCAAACCAGCATTCCCCATCCCGCAAATCCTAATTCAGACAAAACGCCAAATCACCACCACCGCCCGTCACCCCAGCCGTCCGTCATTCCAACCAAACCGCCCGCCAACCCTGCCAACACAACGCAATTCCAACCCGCCAAATGTCGCCACCCCACAAAAAACCCGTAGAAACCCCCGTAGGGGCGCACAGCCGTGCGCCCTGTCCCACCGCCAACAAAACCCAACCGCAACCAGAATCCCTCCATCCAGCAAATCTCTTTAATCCTGAAAACCCTGATTCAGACAAAACGCCAAATCAACACCGCCGCCCGCCACTCCAAGCAAGCCGCTCGCCACCCCAGCCGCCCGTCATCCCAACCAAATCCCTGTCATTCTGAGCAAAGCGAAGAATCCCACCTTGGCCGACGACACCCTACCCCCGCCAAGAACGCCAAAAAGCAATCCCGAAAATCCTGATTCAGACAAAACGCCAAATCAACACCACCGCCCGCCACCCCAGCCGCCTGTCATTCTGAGCAAAGCGAAGAATCCCACCTCGGGCCAACGACACCCTACCCCCGCCAAGAACGCCAAAAAGCAATCCCGCAAATCCCGAAAACCCTAATTCAGACAAAATCCCCAACCCCCACCCCATCCGCCCCCCCATGCAATCTAATGACACCACCCCCTTGCCAACCCCGAAAACCACTCCCTACAATAATAACCAAACCCAACGCCGCCCCCTAAATCCCCGCAAACCACCAACGCCCCCAACCCCCAAAAATCCCGCCCCAAAAAACGGATGGAAACGGCGGGAAATGGCGGCAAAACCAAAAAAATCACCCGACAAACCAAAGGAGCCAACTAATGTCCCTAACCCAAATCCGAAACCAAATCAACGCCCTACGCCGCAAATTCGCCTTCCCCCTAATCGTCCTGCGCCTCCGCCGCATCGCCGACAAATTCTGCGACGAATGGGCCGACGCCCAAGACCACCGCAAACCCACCCCCGCCCCCCTAACCCTCGCCCGTCAACTAATCAAAAACAACCTCCGCCTCCACAACTTCAGCTCAATGCTCCACTACCTAGAACGCTGCCGCAACACCAAAACCAAACCCCAAACCCACGAAATAATCACCTGGATACTACCCAACCCAGCCCACAAACCCACCATCCAAGCCATACTATGCGCCAACTTCTAACCTAACAAATCCCCCAAATCCCGAAACCCCCAATTCACACAACCCAACCAAACCATCTGTCATACTAAGCAAAACAACCAACCCCCGCCAGAACAACCCGGCCGCAGGAAAATCACCCGGTGACAAACCAAAAACAAAACACCCCCAAATGGGCCGACGCCCTAGCCAAAATCCTAGCCGCCGAATCCCGCCGCGGCCACGACAACCGCGCCGTAATCGGCGGCCTAGACAAATCCCGCCAGCGCTGGCAAGCCGAAATGACCGCCCGCGCCGCCCAATCCCCCGACGCCCCCTTCCTCCTAAACCAAAACTACGCCGAAATGCCCCCCGAACAACGCGCCGCCTGGGTATCCCAATGGCTACAACTACTCAACAGCGATGCCCCCCAACCAACCGCGCCATCCCCCCAACCCGCCAGCCCCGAGCCCGTCGAACCACGCCCCGGCAGAGCAGCCCCCCGCGGCCTGCCCCAACCCCGCCCAGCCTACGGCGCCCCCCCCGCCGGCCAGAGCGTTGACGACCCCGCAGCCCACCTAAAAGGCGTTGACCCCAAAACCGCCGAGCGGCTAGAGCGGCTAGACGTCGCCACCGTGCGCGACCTGCTCCACCTGTTCCCCCGCCGCCACGACGACTATTCCGCCATCCTGAAAGTAGCCGAAGTCACCCCCGGCCAAGAATGCACCGTAGTCGCCCAAGTATGGGAATCCCGGGTAGTCGCGCAAGGAACCAAAGGACGCCGCAAAGACACCGAAGCCGTCCTGGGCGACGAAACCGGCAACATCCGCGCCATCTGGTTCGGCCAGCAATACATCGCCCGCACCCTCAAACCCGGCAGCCGCGTCGCCATCAGCGGCAAGGCCGAAGTCTTCCGCGGCCAGCCCGTATTCAACTCCCCCGCCGCCTACCCCGCCGAATCCGAACCCGCCAACATCCACACCGCTCGCCTAGTTCCCGTCTACCCCCTAACCGAGGGGCTACGAATGGCCGCCCTGCGAAACCTCACCTGGCAGGCCCTGCAAAACTGGCTCGGCGGCGTAGACGAAACCCTGCCCCCCGCCGACCGGGAAGGCCGAATGTCCCTCCAAGAAGCGATTTTCCAGGCCCACTACCCCGACAACCCCGAAGTATGGCAGGCCGCCCGTTCCCGCCTGGCCTTCGACGAACTGCTCACCCTGCAACTGGCGATGCACTCCCGCCGCCGCGACGCCCAAGCCGAAATCCGCGGCGTCGCCGTACCCCAACCCGAGCCCGGTTCGGAAAAAGACGTCGCCGGCCGTTTCCTCCGCTCCCTCCCCTTCGACCTCACCGCAGCCCAAACCCGCTGCATCGCCGAAATCGCCGCAGATATGGCCCAGCCCGTCCCCCCGATGAACCGCCTGCTCCAGGGCGAAGTAGGCAGCGGCAAAACCGTCGTCGCCCTAGCCGCCCTGCTCTCAACCGCCGCCGCCGGATTCCAGGGCGCCCTAATGGCCCCCACCGAAGTCCTCGCCGAACAGCATTTCCGCTCCACCTCCCGCCTGCTCGAAAACCGCCCCCGCCAGATGGACGGCGAACACCTGATTTCCCTCTCCCTAGACGGCATGGAACGAGACGGCATGGAACGCCCCCTCTCCATCGCCCTGCTAACCGGCAGCGTCCGAGCGCGGGAAAAACGGATGATAACCGCTATGGCCGCCGACGGCGCCCTAGACCTGATCTTTGGCACCCAGGCCCTCATTCAAGACAGCGTATCCCTGCCCAACCTAGCCCTAGCCATCGCCGACGAACAGCACCGTTTCGGCGTAATGCAGCGTTCCGCCCTCCGCCGCCGCGGCGGCGAAAACCCCCACACCCTAATAATGTCCGCCACCCCCATCCCCCGCACCCTGTCCCTAACCCTCTACAGCGACCTAGACATATCCACCATTGACCAACTCCCCGCCGGACGCCAAAAAGTGAACACCCGCCTAGTAGCCCCCGAAAAACGCAACGCCGCCTACGACTTCGTCCGCAAACAGGTACAGGCCGGCCGCCAAGCCTTCGTAATCTGCCCCCTAATTGACGAATCCGCCAGCATCGAAGCCAAAGCCGCCACCGAGGAATACGACCGCCTTTCCCGCCAAGTCTTCCCCGACCTGCGCGTCGGCCTCCTCCACGGGCGAATGACCCCCCGCGACAAAGACGGCATCCTACGCCGCTTCAGCGACGGCGGCCTAGACGTCCTAGTATCCACCGCAGTCGTCGAAGTAGGCATAGACGTCCCCAACGCCACCATAATGCTAATCGAAGGCGCAGAACGCTTCGGCCTAGCCCAACTCCACCAGTTCCGCGGACGAGTAGGCCGCGGCCAGCATAAAAGCTACTGCCTCCTCCTCCCCTCCGAAACCGAAACCGGCGTAGGCCACGCCGCCAAAGAAAGACTCTCAGCCCTAACCGAAACCCACGACGGCTTCCGCCTAGCCGAAATAGACCTCGAAATCCGCGGCCCCGGCGACTTCTTCGGCACCCGACAAAGCGGCCTCCCCGCCCTACAAATGGCCCGCCTCTCCGACCGCAACCTACTAGAATCCGCCCGCAACCTAGCCACCCGCATAACCGCCCAAGACCCCGACCTAACCACCCCCCAATACGCCCCCCTATCCGCCCAAGTAACCCGCTTCACCACCCGCTCCAACCCCCCATCCCCGTAGGGGCGCACAGCCGTGCGCCCTATCACCGCATCAAACACCCAACGCCTACCCCCAGCACCTTAAAAACAACATCCCCCCGCAGGGGCGCACAACCATCCGCCCGTTCCACCCCACCCCCAACCCCCACCCCGGCGCCTTAAAAACGCCATCCCCCCAAAAACGTAGGGGTGCACAGCCGTGCGCCCTATCACCGCATCAACCAACCCTCCCACGCCCCAAACCCACCCCAGCACCTTAAAAAACAACATCCCCCCGTAGGGGCGCACAACCATCCGCCCGTTCCACCCCATCAACCAACCCTCCCACGCCCCAACCCCCACCCCGGCGCCTTAAAAACACCATCCCCCCAAAACGTAGGGGCGCACAGCCGTGCGCCCGTTCCACCGCATCAACCAACCACTCCCACGCCCCAAACCCAACGACTACCCCAGCACCTTAAAAACGCCATCCCCCCAAAACGTAGGGGCGCACAACCCTGCACCCTTTCACCTACCCCGGCGCCTTAAACCGATACCCCACATTCCAGATAGTCTCAATAAACGACCGCCCCGGCGATTCAACCTTGGAGCGCAGCCGCCGCACATGAACATCCACCGTCCGCGTCCCGCCCAGATAGTCATAACCCCAAACCTGGCTCAACAGCGCCTCCCGCGTATACACCCTACCCGGATTCGACGCCAGCAACGCCAGCAATTGAAACTCCTTATACGTAAGCGTAACCCGCCGCCCCGCCGACGACACCTCATACCGCTCCAAGTCAATGCTAAGATCCCCCACCGACAGCGTTTGCGACCCGGCCGGCCCCTTGACCCGATAAACCGCCTGCATCACCCGCAACAACAGCTCATCATCCGGCGCCGGGCAGATCAGCAACTCATCGGGATTCAGCGCCGGGTCATACCGCCCCACCGCATCCCGCGGAATAGCCGCCAGCGCCGGCAGCTTCCGCCCCCGGCAATAGTCAACAACCCTTCGCGCCGCCGCCGTATCCAGCGACCCCAAATCCAGCAGCACCGCATCCAGCCCATCCCCGCTGCCGTCATCCAGCAAAAAATCGCCGTAGTCTTTAACCCGGCACTCCATCCCAACCCGCCCGGCCGACTCCGCCAACCCGCCCCAACCCCCATGACTGTTAAGCACTACAACCTTATACAACTGCCTGCCCCAACCCTTACGACGCCCCCAAATCCCAACAACCCCCCAACGCGCCCGACTACCCCGCAGTATACCAAAACCCCCGCCCCCCCGTACCCGCCGCCACTTCCGCAGACGACTGCAAAACTGCTCCCGCCCCCTGTCGTTCTGAACAACCCCCCTGCCATCCTGAACAAACGCCCTGTCATTCTGAGCGCATCGAAGAATCCCCCTATCCTGAAAATCCTTTAATCCGGTAAATCCTGATTCAGACAATTACGCCAAGAACCGGAACCCCCCTGTCGTTCTGAACAAACACCCTGTCATCCTGAACAAACGCCCTGTCATTCTGAGCGCAGCGAAGAATCCCCCCCTATCCTGAAAATCCTTTAATCCGGTAAATCCTGATTCAGACAATTCCCCCAAGAACCGGAACCCCCCCGTCATCCTGAACAAACGCCCCGTCATCCTGAACAAACCCCTGCCATTCTGAGCGCAGCGAAGAATCTCCCCCTATCCTGAAAATCCTTTAATCCGGTAAATCCTGATTCAGACAATTACGCCAAGAACCGGAACCCCCCTGTCGTTCTGAACAACCCCCCCGTCATCCTGAACAACCCCCTGTCATTCTGAGCGCAGCGAAGAATCTCCCCCTATCCTGAAAATCCTTTAATCCGGTAAATCCTGATTCAGACAATTTGACGCCCCCCCAACAGCAAACTATGATGGAGAGCAACATCAAACCCACCGCCGGTTGACGGGAGACCCGAATGACCGCTCAAACCATCGAATCCGCCGCCGCCGAAGCCCGCCAGCGCATCCGCTCCAACCATTGGCGCGGAGTAACATCAGGCGTAGCCCCCGGCCACGTCCAGGCCAACCTAGCCATCCTGCCCCGCGATTTAGCCTTCGACTTCCTCCTCTTCTGCCAGCGCAACCCCCGACCCTGCCCCCTGCTCGAAGTCATCGAAGCCGGCAGCATCGAGCCCGTCTTGACCGCCCCCGGCGCCGACATCCGCACCGACGCCGCCGGATACCGCATCTATCGCAACGGCGAATTCACCGCCGAAGTGGACACCCTAGAAAACCACTGGCGCGATGATCTGGTCAGCTTCCTGCTAGGTTGCAGCTTCTCCTTTGAGACCGCAATGACCGACGCCGGCATCCCCCTCCGCCATCAAGAGCAAGCCAAAAACGTAGCAATGTACATCACCAGCATCCCCACCGCCCCGGCCGGCGCCTTCTCCGGCCCGATGGTAGTCAGTATGCGCCCCATCAAGCGCGAGCAGGTAGTCCGGGCCGTGCAAGTCACCTCCCGCTTCCCCGCCACCCACGGCGCACCCGTACACATCGGCAGCCCCCGCGACATCGGCATCCCCAACCTAGACCACCCCGACTTCGGCGACCCCATAGAAATCAAACCCGACGAGGAACCCGTATTCTGGGCCTGCGGCGTAACCCCCCAAGCCGTAGCCCTAAGCTGCAAGCCCCCCCTAATGTTCACCCACGCCCCAGGCAAAATGTTCATAACCGACCGCCGCGACGCCGACTACGCCGTCCTCTAATCCCCCACCCTATCAGAATCAGGATTTTCAGGATTAAAAGATTCACCGGATAGAAAAATCCCGAAAATCCTCTAATCCCGAAAATCCTGATTCAGACAACCCCGAAAAATCCCGAAAATCCCTAAATCCTGAAAATCCTGATTCAGACAAAATCCCCACCCCGCCAGGAGGCGCCCCTTGCCGGAAACGATAGAGGACATAATCCTAGACCACGACAAGCGCGGAATGCTCGCCCTACGCCCCCACCTGCCCGCCGACTACTGCCGGCAAGCCGCCCAATACGTCCTTGACCACCCCGGCCATACCCTGATAGCAACCGGCTTCTACGTCCTCATGGCCGACAAGCCCGAAACCGACGGCCCCCCCGGCGCCATCGCCATCGGCAGCGCCCTACAGGCCCTAGGCCGCACGGTCACCTACGTCACCGACGCCTGCACCGCCCCCGTGCTGCGCCCCTGGACCAACGGCGCCGAAGTAATCGAATTCCCCGTAACCAACATCCAAGAAAGCAAACAACACGCCACGGCCCTACTAGAGCGGCTACAGCCCGCCCTGCTAATCTCCATTGAACGCTGCGGGCGCAACCGCAACGACGCCTACCTCAATATGCGCGGCCGCGATATAACCCCCAAAACCGCCCGCGTGGATTACCTCTTCGACGGCAGCACCCCGTCCGTAGGCATCGGCGACGGCGGCAACGAAATCGGTATGGGCAACCTGTCCGCCATCATCCCGTCCGTGGACACCTTGCCCGACGACCCCGCCATCGCCCAAGTTGACCGCCTGATTATCGCCAGCGTCTCCAACTGGGGCGGCTACGGCCTAGTCGCCGCCCTATCCCGCCTGACCAGCCGCAGCCTCCTGCCCACCGCCGCCAATGAAACCCTTATGGTGCGCGAAATGGTGGCAGCCGGAGCGGTGGACGGCACCACCGGCGACGCCGTGCCTACCGTAGACAACTTCTCGATGGACGAAAACGGGGCCTTGCTGGCCCGCCTGCATCATTTCTGCGAACCGGGCCCGTCCGGCAACGGGCAGAACTGACCGCCTTGAGCCCCGCCCTGAAAAATACGGCGGCCCAATCTCTGGCTTTGTCAGCCTTAACCCTGCTGGCCGTCGCCGCCCTGCTGCTGCCCTCCCTTGGCCCGTTGCTCGACCATCACTTCGCCGAGCGCCACCCGGCCCACGGCCATCTCTACCTCGGCAGCCCATCCCCGGAACATACCCACCCCTTCCGCCATTCCCATACCCACCACGACGCCCACTATGCTGCCCACTACAATGCAATGTACGCCCCCGCTCCCAACGATTACGCCCCATCCCCCGGCGATATTGTTTTTTTCGCCCCCACCAGCAACGGCGGCTTGAGCCACGCCAGCCCCAACATCGCCGCCCCCCCGTCAACGCCCGCGCCGCGATTCAACGACGCCGCCCCCCCGCTCTACGCCGACGCCGCCCCCGCCGCCGTCCTGCGCGGCCTAACCGTCGCCCCCCCGCGCCAGCCCCCCAAGTCATAGCTCCTTTCCCCATTCGCCAAAAGGTGATTTCCGCGATTAAGGAGTGTTTATGTCAAAGCATTTCCGCAAAATCCCGTGGCTTGCCGCGGCCTTTCTGCTTGCCCTCAGCCTTATAGCCGGAACCGTCCTGGCCCACGAGGGGCGCCCCGTCGGCGACTACCGCTTCATCGTCGGCTGGCAGAATGAACCCGCCCTAGAAAACGCAAGGAACGCCGTATCCGTCCGAATCAACAAGATAGTGGCAGTCGCCCCCGCCGAAAGCGGCGCAATGAGCGGCCAGCACACCCACAACGGCGCCGCCGAAGCGGCATCCCCTATGTCCGTTTCCCTGCAAGCCGACGTCGACCCCCTTTCCGGCGTCAACGTCCAAATCATCACCGAAGGCTTCTCCTTCAGCCCCGAAAACGTCAACGGCCAGCACATGGACGGCAAAGGCCACGCCCACATCTACGTCGACGGCGTAAAACTGACCCGGGTTTACACCCCCTGGCTTCACCTCGACGGCCTAGAACCCGGTATGCGCGAAATCAAAGTAATCCTGAACGACAACAACCACAACACCTACACCTGGAACGGCGAAGCGGTCGAGGCCACAACCCATATATCCGTTCCCGACCCGACAGAGGCAACCCCCCACCCCGACTCGGAAACCCTCGAGGCCGAAAACCCCATTCACGTCTGCTTGAGCCTAGAATCCGACCCCTTGGGCGGCGCCAACCTCTTTGTCCAAATCCAGGGCATAGATTTCGCCCCGCAGAACGCCGGATTAAAACATATACCCGGCGAGGGCCACGCCCATATCTACGTCAACGACGTCAACGTCAGCCGGCTCTACGGCAACGCTTTCCAGCTCGGCAAGCTGGCCGAAGGCATCAACGAAGTGCGCGTAACCCTCAACTCCAACAACCATCAAACCTACACCCGCAACGGCCAGCCCGTCGAAGCTATGGCCTACATCAACATCGCCCCCGGCGCAGGCGGCGGCGGTTACGGCAATCCCACGTCCCCGTCCGGTACAAGTGAAAGCGAAAGCCATGCCCACAGCGAGGGCCGCCATTCGTCCCCCCCGCCATCCGGCGCCAACCCCTCAGACAGCGCCCCAACGCAACAAAACTCCCAAGCCCTCCCGGTAGATGGGCTAGAGGGTTCCCTCCAAGTGGAAGTCACCCACCCCGCCACCGGAGCATCCCGGACGATGAATCTCTACGCCGCCTTTGGCGACCCCGGACACTACGTCGCCGACCTGATCCCCACCGCCGCCGGAGTCTACGAGTTCCGGGTATTCGGAACCGTCGAAGGCATCGAAATGGACGAAACCTTTGTTTCCCTAGGCGCGGGCGGCGATTTCGACGACATCCAAAGCTCCGCGGAACTCCAATTCCCCGAACAACTGCCCGAAATCCGCGAAATCGAAAGCGGCGTCCGCGGCGCCCTGAACACCGCCCAGCAGGCCCAGGATACCGCCCTAGCCGCCCAGAACAGCGGCAACAACACCCTAGCCATCGTCGCCCTCATAGTTGGCATCATCGGCATCGTCTTGGGCGCAGGCGGCATCTTCGCCGCCCTGCGGTCAAGGCAAGCCTAGCTACCGGGCCGCCCGTTGGCTACCCAGCCGCACAACCCCTCCGGCGGTTCCGCCCTAGGCGGGATGATAGATTATTTCCGCGGCTTGCCCCGCGGCTTGCCCCGCGGTTTGCCCCGCGGTTTGTATGTAACCTCGTCCCGCCGGAAACCGTCATCCCACTCAGAACGGAACCATCCCGCCGCCCAACCCCGTCCGCCAAAAAACCGCCGGGCAATACTCCCCGCCGCGCTGCTCGCAGCATTGCTCGCCGCGCTGTTGCAGGAGAAAGAGCTTTTCGCCAAAGTGCGAGAGTATTCGTTCAACGATGCGGTGGACGCCATTGCTGGCATTCGTCGCGTGGGATATTTCCTATCGTGCGGCAACCCAGACTGCACCGACCATCGGGCGGCGGCTGAGCGGCTGGCGCTGTTCCTACGCGCCAACCCTACGCTGATGCCTTCCCCCGAAAGATTTTACGGGTGGCCTTGCCTGCGAAAGATGGTCAACGACCGCTATCGGGTTGGATACCGGCCCGAACAGCTTAGCTGGCGTAACCACGGAGACGGCGTAGGGTATGCGGTTGCGGTTGGCGAGGAACTGAACTTCGATTACATACTGCCTGCCACTGAAAAGACCAATTCGATTAACAGGACTAAGGCTAGTTGTGGAGTGGGCTGGTGATTAACGCCTACCCAGCAAATGGAACAGAACCCCGGGCCCTGCTGCCCGCCGCGCTGCTGGCAACATTGCTGGCCGCGCTGTGCTGGTGGCTGCTGTCCCCTGCCGACGCCGCGGCCCACGCCAACCTAGCATCGGCAGACCCGCCGCCCAATTCCCAACTGGAAACCGCCCCGCGCCGCATCATAATCTGGTTCACCGAACCCATCGAACCCGCCTTCAGCGAAATAAAGGTTCTGGACACCACCGGGCAACAAGTAGACGCCGGGGACAGCATAGTTGACGACCTAAACCCGCTGGCAATGTCCGTAGGGCTCAACCCCGTTCCCGACGGAACCTACACCGTCGCCTGGAAAAACGTATCCACCGTTGACGGCCACCGGGTACGCGGCTCCTACGTGTTCGCCGTAGGCCAGCCCCTTTCCGCCGCCCCCGCCGCGGTAGCCGAGCAGCCCCTGCTACAATCGCCCGTCGCCCCGCCCCTGCGCTGGCTCGCCCTGCTCGGCGTCCTGACAATGGTAGGCGGGCTGGTCTTCGAGCTTCTAATAACCCGGCCCGCCCTTTCCGCCGCCCAACTTTCCCCCGCCCTGCAAAAAATGGGCCAAGCCCTGGCGGCCCGCTCATCGCGCCTTATGGCCCTGGCCCTCGCCGTCTTTCTAACCGCATCCATAGGCCAACTGCTGCTGCTGTCCGCCATTACCCACGAAGTTTCCCTATGGCAAGCCCTCAGCGGCCCCCTATGGGACACCCTAACCGGCACCGAATGGGGCAAGCTATGGCTATGGCGCGTAGCCGCCGCCGCCGCCTTCGGCATCGCGCTCTACGGACTGCGCTTAATCCCTGAATCCCGCCCCCAGATATGGCAGACAGCGGTTCGCCTCCTGGCCCTAGCCGCAGGCGGCGCGGTAATGTGGGCCCTCGCCCTAACCGGCCACGGCGCGGCCACCATTGACATCAGAAATATGGCCCTAACCGCCGATTTCCTGCACCTGACCGCATCCGCTTTCTGGATTGGCGCCCTGTTCCATTTCGCCCTGAGCCTGCCCCTGATGCTGCGCGCCCTGCCCGACGCAGAGCGGCGGGAATGGCTGGCCGCTATGCTCCCCCGCTTTTCCGTGGTGGCCGCCCTGAGCGTGGCGGTAATAATCGTTACCGGCGTCTTCAGCGGTTGGGCGCAGATAACCGTAACCGAAGCGTTGACCACCCCCTACGGCATAACCCTCATCGCCAAAGTCGCCCTGGTTCTGCCCCTGCTGCTGCTCGGCGCCGTCAACCTGCTGTGGGTGCGCCCCCGCCTGCGCCGCGACCCGGCCCCATCATCCTTGGGCGCCGCCGGCTGGCTAAAACGGCTGCTGCTAGGCGAGGCCGCCCTGGCCGTCCTGATACTGGCCGCAGTAGGAATGCTCACCAGCCTAGAACCCGCCCGCCAAGTAGCCTCCCGGGAACTGGCCGAATCCCGGCAATCCCTAACTTTCAGCGACACCGTATCCGGCGACACCATCCAACTGGAAGTCTCCCCCGGCCGCGTAGGCCCCAACAATCTCAGCATCACCCTGACCGACCGCCTAGGCCGCCCCATCGCCAACGCCAGCGAAGTAGCCGTGCGGCTGCTCTACCTAGAATCCGACCTAGGCGAGGACACCCTAACCGCCGCCCCCACCGGCAACGGCGTCTACCTCCGCAAGGACGCGCAACTAAGCATCGCCGGAGTATGGCAAGCCGAGCTGATAGTGCGCCGCCCCGACGCCTTCGACGCCCGCACCGCCTTTCGCTTCGAGGCCCTAGCCGCCGGAACCGCAGGCAGCGCCGCCATATCCCCCGCCCCGGCAACGGCCTATCTAATGCTGGGCGCCGGACTCCTGATACTAGGGCTGCTGTTCCTAGGCGCCGGACTACCCCTAGGCGGCTGGTTCTCCCGCTCCGGCGCCGGCGTAATGACCCCCGGCGTAGTCGGCGTAGCCGCCGGACTGCTGCTGCTGTTCAACGCCCAACTAGGCATAGGCGGCGGCGAAACCCTACAAAATCCCTACCCCCCCACCCCCGAATCCCTAGCCGCCGGAGCCACAACCTACAACCAAATCTGCCAAACCTGCCACGGCGACACCGGCCGCGGCAACGGCCCCGCCGCCCCCGGACTAAATCCCCCCCCGGCCGACCTAGTAGTTCACGTCCCCCTACACGCCGAAGCCGACCTCTTCCGCTTCATCCGCGACGGCATCCCCAACACAGCAATGACCCCCCTAAACAACCGCCTAACCGAAACCCAAATATGGCACCTAGTAAACTACATCCGCACCCTAGAGGAATAACACCCCCCGCACAAACCCCCACCAACCCCCGCCGAAACCCCACGCCTACCCGCACCATCCTCGCCCCCTACCCCACCATCCCCGCCGCTTACCCGTCATTCCCATCGCTTACCCGTCATTCCCACCGTATACCCATCATTCCCACCGTATACCCGCCATTCCGAGCGCCACCTGTCATTCTGAGCAAAGCGAAGAATCCCACCTTGGGCCGCCAGACCCTTCCCTTAGCTCAAGGCAACAAAGCTGTCCGTAATTCCGAGCAAATATCCGTCATTCCGAGCACCGCCCGTCATTCCAAGCCCCGCCTGTCATTCCAAGCGCCGCCCATCATTCCAAGCCCACCTGTCATTCTGAGCAAAGCGAAGAATCTCACCTTGGGCCGCCAGACCCTTCCCCTATCCCAAGTCGGCAAAGGGGAATTTCGCATTTTTCTCATCACAGCCGCACGCATACCCACCTTAGCAGGAAACAACGAAACACCCCCGAATCACAAAACCACCCTAACCGGCACCCACCCTAATCCCCCGCTCCCGCCATCGTTTTCTCCTCCACCGCCAGCAGACGCCGCAGCTCAAAAATCTCATCGCGGAACTGCGCCGCCTTCTCAAACTGAAGCGACTTGGCGGCGTCTTTCATCTGCACCTCCAAATCCTTGACCACCTTGAACATATCGGCGCGGGACATTTCCTTGCGGACTGCATTGTAGCGGCCGCGGTTTTCGGCAATAGCCTTAATGCCCTCGGTAATATCGTGGACTTCCTTCTGAATACTCTGCGGCTCAATACCGTGGCGGCGGTTATGTTCGCTTTGCAATTGACGGCGGCGGCCCGTTTCGTTAATCGCCCGCTGCATCGAGTCGGTCACCCTATCAGCGTACATAACAACGTGCCCGTTGGCATGGCGGGCAGCCCGGCCTATCGTCTGTATCATCGACGTCTCAGAACGCAGATAACCTTCCTTGTCCGCGTCCAAAATAGCGACCAGACTCACCTCCGGCAAATCCAGCCCCTCCCGCAGCAGGTTAATGCCCACAATAACGTCGTACACCCCCAACCGCAGATCCCGCAGAATCTCAATGCGATCCAAAGTTTCAATGTCCGAATGCAGATAGGTATTGCGAATCCCCATCTCCGACAGATAATCGGCCAGTTCCTCGGCCATCCGTTTCGTCAAAGTAGTGACCAGCACCCGCTCAGCCCGCCCCACCCGCTCCTTGATTCTCCAAAGCAAATCGTCTATCTGCCCGGTAGTCGGCAGCACCTCAACAGTAGGATCCAGCAGCCCGGTAGGGCGGATAACCTGCTCCACCACCTGCCGGCTATGCTGCAACTCAAAAGGCCCTGGAGTAGCCGAAACATACACCACCTGGTTGATATGCTCTTCGTATTCGCTGAAATTCAGCGGGCGGTTGTCCAGCGCCGAAGGCAGCCGGAATCCGAACTCCACCAGCGTCTTCTTGCGCGAATAATCCCCGGCATACATCCCCCGCACCTGCGGCAAAGTCATGTGCGACTCGTCAACAAACAGCAGATAATCCTCGGGAAAATAATCCAGCAGCGTCCAGGGAGCGCTGCCCGCGGCCCGCTGCGAAAGGTGCCGGGCATAGTTTTCTATCCCGGAGCAGAAACCGGCTTCCTGCAACATTTCCAGATCGTAGTTAGTGCGGCTCTCCAGCCGCGCCGCCTCCAGTATCTTGCCCGCGCCCCGAAGCTCCCTGAGCCGTTCCTCCAGCTCAACCCGGATACCCTCAACAGCCAATTCCAGCTTATCTTTGGTGGTTACGAAGTGATTGGCCGGGTAGATAGCCACCTGCGGCAGCTCCGCCAGCTTCTCGCCGGTTAGCGGGTCAAGCTGCACAATCCGCTCCACCTCATCGCCAAAAAACTGTATCCGCACCGCCGCTTCCTCATACGCCGGCACCAGCTCCAGCACATCGCCCCGGACGCGAAACTTGGCCCGCGTAAGATCCAAATCGTTGCGCTCATACTGCATATCCACCAGTTGCCGCACCAACTGGCTGCGATTGCGAATCTCCCCCACACTCACCTGCGCCACCAAGTTAAAGTAGTCATTGGGGTCGCCCAAACCATAGATACAGGACACCGACGCCACAATAAGCACATCGCGCCGGGTAAGCAACGAAGTAGTGGCCGACAAACGCAGCTTATCCAGCTCTTCGTTGACGCTGGAATCCTTCTCAATGTAAGTGTCCGACTGCGGCACATACGCTTCCGGCTGGTAGTAATCATAATAGGAAACGAAGTATTCAACGGCGTTGTGCGGAAAAAACTCCCTGAACTCGGATGCAAGCTGCGCCGCCAGCGTCTTGTTATGCGCCATAACCAGCGTAGGCCGCTGCAACTGCTGCACAATGTTCGCCATAGTAAACGTCTTCCCGCTGCCCGTAACCCCCATCAGGCTCTGCCGCGACATCCCCCGCTCAACACCATCCGCCAGCCGGGCCACCGCCCCCGGCTGGTCCCCCGTCATCCCAAAATCCGCCGCCAACTGAAAAGCCCTGCTCTCCGCCCCCCCATTCCGCCGCTGGTTCACCTCCACCCCAGCCTCAGCCCACTTCCTACCCCGCGCATAAGTAGTCATGCTTATACCCCTGATGGATTTGTGTTATGTGCCGTGCCGTGCCGTCCGACAGGTTCACTGACAAAGTCGAAAACCCGAATGGTTCGCAGGCTGCTAACTTGAGTCTTGCCATCCTTGATTTTCTCCAATGCTGAGACCACTTCACCGGAAAACGTCTTGTCTCCGCACTGGATACACACTAGCGCAGGAACGTTCTCCACGATAAAAGGCTGGGGAGCATCGCAAGCGCAGAACCGGGTTTGCTGTTTCTCAACAGTGCCGATACCGTGGCAGTAATAGCAATTCATCTTTCTTCTCCTATATTGCGCCTGCGGTAGTTGTCTTGCCATTTGTCCGGGTAAGTCTCGTCTGGAAAATAAGCAGTAATAATCTGAGATTTGGGTGGATTCGCGCATAGTATATGAGCTACACGCCCGGCATTGTTTATTGTACCCCAAATAAGACAACAACTGCCTCTTGGGTCGTCAGGATAATCTTCTATAACTTGGGGATCATCATCCAATAAAAGAAAGCGAATTTCTTCTTGGTTTGGCGTAGGACGTGACACCAATCGTTGGTTGTAATGTGGGGTATATCCTAACAAGCCAGAGGATTCCGCAAAGGCTAAAGCCGCAACACGACTCCGGTACATTTTCACCACCTAGACAAATCAGCGTAAACCTCTGGAACGCCTTGGGTTTCCGGCATTTGCGTATCCAATGCACAGTGCTAGAAATTATACCACACTGAAACCGCCCCCTACCCCCGCCGCGCAAACTGCTGCAAAGCCAACCTAATCCGATCCTCCACGCTCAACCCACCAGCCTCCGGTATCCCCTCAACCGCCGCCCGCGCCTCCGCTGCGGAATAGCCCAGCGCCGCCAGAGCCGCCAGCACTTCGCCGTTACCGCCGGAAACCCCTACCCCTCCCTCGCTCTCGATGTCCTCCACCTTGCCCCGAAGCTCCAGGATGATACGGTTCGCGGTGCGCCGCCCCACCCCCGGCGCGGCGGCCAGCGCCGCGGCGTCCCCCGATGCCACCGCCAACTGCAACGCCGCCGGATCCAGCGCCGACAGCAACGCCAGCCCCAGCCGCGGGCCAACCCCCGACACCCCGGTCAGCAGAGTAAACAGCCGCACCGAAGCATCATCAGGAAAGCCGTAAAGCGTCGGCAGCTCGTCGCGGACACGAAACAAAGTATGCAACGAAACCGTATCGCCCGTCGCCCCCAGCCCGGCGATGGCGTTGGCCGGAACAAACACCTGCAACGTCACCCCGCCGACCGTGACGTGAATCCAGTCCGGGCCAACGGACGCAAGCGTCCCCCGCAAGCCGACAATCACAGCGCAACCCGGCGGCCTAGCAAAAGCATAACGCCGCGCCCTACCGTTCCCGTCCCGGCGGAATTTCCGTCAGCAACGCGCCCGCCGCCTGCCGCTGCGCCAAGTGGCACAGCCCCACCGCCAGAGCGTCGGCGGCGTCCGTTTCCAGCGTCGCCGGCAGCCCCAGCGTAGCCGCCACAATGCCCCGCATCTGCTCCTTGGTAGCCGCCCCGTAATCCGCCACCGCCCGCTTGACCTGAGCCGGCGCGTACTTGTGAATCGGTATCCCCTGACTGGCCGCTCCGATAAACACCACCGCCTGCGCCTGCCCGATAGCCAGCGACGAGCCGGGAAAACTCCGCTCGCCGCGCCCCACAAAAGGTTCCTCCACCGCCACCGCTGCGGGGCGAAAAATGGCAATCAGGTTCAGAATATGGCTATGCATCTGATAAAGCCGCTGCTCCAAAGGCATAGAGGACGGCAACGCAATAACGCCATAATCCGCCGCTTCCACATCCGCCCCCTCCAAAACCACCCCATAACCCATCCGCAAAGTGCCAGGGTCAATCCCCAATACGGTCACAATCAACCCCCAGCCAAGCTAAGAATGGCGCAAATGGCGCGTCGCCAACGGATTCCGGGCAAGTATACAGCCTTTCGGGATTGATTATGCCCCCTCGATTCGGTCAATACGGCTGTCTAGCCTGATTACCTCGGCTTGCATCCCCGGCACGAAAGACGACATAACCCGAACTGCCGCATCCGACCGATCCACGGCTTCCCTTAGCTGACGTCTTTCTTCCGCCGCCCGCACCGAGTCATCCGACAGCTCCAGCGCCGCCGCCTCCAACCGCCGAGCGTCCTCACTCGACCGCCGCCCCGCCTCGGCCATCCGCCCCATCATCTCTTCCTGACCCTGCCCCGTTTCCATCAACCGCTCAATGGACTCATCCCGCCGCCGCCCCGCCTCGGCCATACGCCCCATCATCTCCTCTTGACCCCGCCCCGTTTCCATCAACCTCTCAATGGACTCATCCCGCCGCCGCCCCGCCTCGGCCATACGCCCCATCATCTCCTCTTGACCCCGCCCCGTTTCCATCAACCTCTCAATGGACTCATCCCGCCGCCGCCCCGCCTCGGCCATACGCCCCATCATCTCTTCCTGACCCTGCCCCGTTTCCATCAACCGCTCAATGGACTCATCCCGCCGCCGCCCCGCCTCGGCCATCCGCCCCATCATCTCCTCGTGGCCCTGCCCCGTTTCCATCAACCGCTCAATGGATTCATCCCGCCGCCGCCCCGCCTCGGCCATCTGCTGCATCATCTCTTCCTGACCCTGCCCCGTTTCCATCAACCGCTCAATGGACTCATCCCGCCGCCGCCCCGCCTCGGCCATCTGCTGCATCATTTCTTCCTGACGCTGCGCCGATTCGGCCATCTGCTGAACGGTATCGTCACGCTGCTGCGACATCTCATCGTGTCGCCGCCACAATTCCATCAACCGCTCAGCGTCCTCATCCCGCCGTTGCCCCGCCTCGACAAGCTGCCGTACCAGCTCTTCATGCCGCCGCGCCCGCCCTTCCCGGTCATCGTCCAATTCTCGCAGGCGGCGCACGGATTCGCTGAACGCCTCCATGGCCTCAATCGCAACCGCCCATAATTCTTCCAGTGAGGTTACGCGCCTCTCCATAGACATAGACATTTACCTCCATCCCCGCCGCGAAACCGCAACACCGCCAACCCAACAACCCTACCCGTCCGCCTGGTAGCGTTCCAGCACCTCCGGCGGAAAGTCGGCGTTGGTGAACGCCTTTTGCACGTCGTCCAAGTCCTCCAGCACATCCAGCAAACGGAGAGTCTGCTCCGCTTCCCGTTCCCCCAAAGGTATGGTGGTTTTGGGAACCATAGACATCTCGGCGGAGCGGACGGCCACGCTTTCGCCCTCAATGGATTTCTGAACGTCCTGCAATCGCTCGATAGGAGAGTAGATTTCCAGCACGCCCTCATCAATCTGTATGTCTTCCGCCCCGGCGTCTATCGCCAGCAGGCCCAGCTCTTCCGCCTGCTCTTCGTCGCCCATATCCACAGTGACCACGCCGCGCAGCTCGAAGTTCCAGGCAACGCAGCCGCTTTCGCCCAGATTGCCGCCCCCGCGATTGAAGGCCGCCCGCACATCGGCGGCAGTGCGATTCCGGTTGGCAGTCACCGCCTGCAACAGAATCGCCCCCCCGCCGGGGCCGTATCCCTCATAGGTCACCTGCTCCAGCGACGACCCGTCGTCGCCCTCGCCGCTGCCCCGCTTGATGGCGCGGCTGATACTGTCCTGCGGCATATTGTTGGTCTTGGCCCGGTCCAGGGCCAGCCGCAGCTTGAAATTCATATCGGGGTCAGCCCCGCCGCCGTCCCGCACCGCCAGAGCGATGTCGCGGCTCAACTTGGTAAACAAGACGCCGCGCTTGGCGTCGGCGGCGCCTTTCTGGTGTTTGATGGTTGACCATTTGGAATGACCGGACATTGCGCTACCTCCCGGCCCAGCAACAAAGTAGGCACGATTGTAGCACCGGCCCCGATACCGGGTCAAAGCGCAAACGTCACCGCAAACCGCCGGGCAGCCGCACCAGCATAGCGTTGGCCGCCAAATCCACCTGCCGCACCACCTGCGCCGTCGCCGGAATCAGCACCTCGCCGCCATCGCCCCGCACTATGTACACATCGTTGCTGCCCGTCTCCAGAATTTCCTGAATCTCCCCCAAATCCTCGCCTTCTTCCGTCCGCACTCTCATACCGATAAGCTGATAATGAAAGTATTCCCCTTCCTCGAGGACTACATCGCTGTCAGGAACAGCGGCCAAATGCTGGCCGGTAAGCGGAACGGCTTGGCGGCGCGTAACGACTCCTTCCAACCACAGCAACGCACTATCCGGCCCCGTCTGCCGGAACGCCGAAACCGGATGAGGACTTTGCCCAACCAGCAAAACCCGCCCCAAGCCAAACCGCCCGGGCAGGTCGCTGAGAATCTGGATGCGGAGACCGCCATCACGCCCGTGAGGCCCCAGTACCCGCGCCACAACAACAGGCTCCCGCCCGGAATCGCGCGGCGTGGAATCGGGGTGTTCCGGTAAATGGCTACCAAGCATCTATGAGCTCAATGGAAACCCCATTCCGTTCGGGACTCACGACTTCCTTTGCCGTTAGCCAATTTTCGGTAGGTTTGTCTTCAGTGCTTCGTATATGACCTTTCGCCCAGAGAAATTGCTTAAGCCCTGAGCTTTTCCGCCTCGCACCCATACACCTACGCCTTGTACTGCGGTATCGTTGGGCAGTCGCAAATCCGTAAACGCTTGTTGAATAACTGGTATGAAATTTTCTGAGTTAGTCGGATCACCGTTACCCTTATAGTGCGCCATTATCCACAATACGTCTTTCAACAGCCAGTTAATTGGAACAACACCCAATGTGCGTTGGATGTTATGGTCTTTGGGTTCGCAAAAGGGATCAGGTAGCACCTGGGCTATAGCAGCCCAATAGCTCTGGACGATGTCAATGTGTGTTTCCGGCTTGTATGCGTGGCCCCACTCCTCTACATAGCGTTGGAGAGAATCTACTAGTGTCTTCTTTTTGATTGTAAGTACCTGACCTTTCTTGTTCCCATTCGTTATACCAGGCTGTTCGATTAGTCCCTTGAACACACCCTCTGACTGCAAACCCGTTGCAATTAACTCAGCTATATCTTGCCATTTCTTTCCTTGCGCTTCCATTCGAATGGCAGCACTGGACGAATGTCGGGCTATTTCCACATCTTGAGTTTGCAACAAATTCCTATCTGGCGGTCGTTACTTGCCATTGAAATCATTGAACAGTACTTTTTCACCAAATTCGTCAGTGTCTAAGTAACAAACGAAGTCAACCAAATACTCCTGCCATGATTTATCATTGTGCTGGGTAGTACCACTTTGCATTAGCTCTCGAAGGGCGGCGTCACGGTGCTGTCCGTCAACCACGCCAAATTTCTGCCCTTCGTATACCCGAAGTTCCCAGAAGCCGCTGTCACTAATTTGGACAACATTATCAGACCGCATTGACTGAAGGGCCAACTGCACCGCCGGAAAATCAACACCCTTCGTCCTTAAGTCAGCAACAATGCTCTTGCGATGGTTGGAATTTTCAACCCGTTGATATCCACCGCTAGAATCAGGATCGCGGTAGCGTATCTCAGTCATCCCTTCGAGTGCGCTCGCATGAATTTGCCCAATCGCCTTTTTACGGTTGGCTTTGGAAAGATAGCCGGTATCTTCGGGTGTACGATCGTTCATCGCATACAGCGATACCCTAGCCTTAAACACGATGTCCTCAACAGGCCATGACAGCTCTTGCTGGATAATCTCCCAATCATCGGGCGTCCATACGCCAGCGTTTTCGCCCTTCGCCAGCAAACCCTGAATGTAGCGGTACTGCTTAACAGTCATTGGTGCATCCGCCGCAACCTTAAGCTCGCGATATAGCTTAACACCGCTCTTCACCAGCTCAAGATCCGGGACGCCATCGCCGTCTGTACGAGGCCGCGGCACCCAGCCCATTTTTCGCGCCAAATCCACGACATCCCGTTGAAATTCGGCCTCGTCTTTGACCGTATAGGCCATTTTTCGCCTCCAGATTTGGGGGGCTACTCAATTTCAAGAACGGCCTGGGCGCCGTCCTTCACCGCAGCGACGCGCAAGAGGACACGCATCGCCTGCGCCACACGCCCCTGCCTGCCGATGACCTTGCCCTTGTCCTCCGGGGCCACCTGAAGGCGAAACACCGTCCGGCCCCCCTCAACGGTTTCGGTCACCTGCACGGCTTCGGGGTTGCTGACCAGAGAAACCGCAATGTACTCAATAAGTTCTTTCATGCCTCGGATTCCCCGCCGACAGCTTCGGCCCCGGCCGGTTCCCCTTCAGATTCAGAGGCCGCCGGGCTTTTCACCAGCGCCAGCACTCCGTTTTTGTCCAGAATCCGCTTCACCGGGTCCGACGCCTGTGCGCCCAGACGCAGCCAGTGCAACGCGCGGTCCTGCTTGATAGTAATCGCCGGGGGGTTCTGCATCGGGTCATAGGTGCCAATCCATTCCAGATAAGAGCCGTCCCGGGGCGCCTTCGCCTCCGCGACCACAATTCTGTAGGCCGGCTTGCCCTTCTTCCCGACCCTGCTGAGCCGAATCCTTAGCATTCAATCTCCATGCGCCAAGCTAACGGACTGGCCTTTGCCGTCCCTCCCCGCACTAGCGGGAAGCGCTTGCGGCGCGGTTCCACGAATTTAACGTTTCAGAGAAATATCCCCGCAAGGGGGGCAATCCAACTCAGACTGCCTGAGTCCGTCCACAAAGAAATCGGGCCCGGCCAACTCTGGCTTTGACTCGTCCCCAAATCCATCCCGGATCCTAGGGGCGATGGTAGACATTGGCCTGGGCCCGACGTTCGGGTTCTCTATTTCGCGGCAAATCGCTACGAAACAATCACCTCGTCGCGTCCAGACTGATGCCTACCATCGCCCCTGCGTGTTAAACTGTCATCCATTCTTATCACCCCTCTCTCTCAAATTCCGCACAGCGGTTGATGGGATTCTACCCCGGCCAACCCACTGTGTCAACACCGAATTTCCGGCAATTTCGCACGAATCCGGGCCGCCCCCGCCCGGGTCAAAAGGCATAGCTCAATGCGCGTGATTTTTATGGGTACGCCCCAAGCCGTTTCGCCGGTGCTGGAAACCCTTTGCCACAGCCCGGACGCCGAAGTAATAGCCGCAATTACGCCCCCCGACCGCCAGCGGGGCCGCGGCCGCCATCCCGAACCGCCGCCCGTAAAGGAAGCCGCCCAACGCCTCGGCGTCCCCGTCTGGCAGCCGCCCACCCTGCGCTCCCAAGAAGCCCAACACCGCCTCGCCCAACTAAAGCCCGACATCATCGTAGTAGCCGCCTACGGCCAGCTCCTGCCCCCGCCCGTTCTCCAGCTCCCGCCCCACGGCTGCCTCAACCTGCACCCCTCCCTACTCCCCCGCCACCGCGGCCCCTCTCCGGTAGCCGCATCCATACTAGAAGGCGACCAATCAACCGGGGTTTCCCTGATGCTCCTAGACCAAGGAATGGACACTGGCCCCATAATCGCCCGGCGCAACCACCCCCTAACCGGAAAAGAAACCGCCGGCGACCTGACCAACACCCTCTTTGCCCTAGGCGCCGACCTCCTAACCGAAAACCTAAAACCCTGGACGCAAGGCAATCTTTCACCCCATCCCCAGGACGCAGCCCAAGCCACAATATCCCGCAAACTGGAACGCGCCGACGGCCAAGCCGACTGGAGCCAAACCGCCAACGCCCTAGAACGCCAATGCCGCGCCTACCACCCCTGGCCCGGCCTGCACACCCACTGGCAAAACAAAACCCTAAAGCTGCTCGACGTCACCCCGCTGCCCGAAGCCGACACCGGAACCGCCGAACCCGGCCAAGTCATCCCCCCAAGCTCAACCAAAGGGCTGTATATTGTCACCGGCCAAGGAATCCTGTCCTGCAACCGCCTGCAACTCGAAGGCCGCCGCCCCGTAACCGCCGCTGAATTCCTCCGAGGCCACCCCGAAATCACCAACGCCCGCCTAGGCAGCCCCTAAACCAAACCAACAGGAGCATAACGAAATGACCGGAAATATCCCCGACGAAGCGCAAGTGCTGGAATGGCTGGACTCCCTCAGCAATTGGGGACGCTGGGGCCCCGACGACCAGCTAGGATGCCTCAACCTAATCGGCCCAACCCAGCGCCAGCAGGCCGTCGCCCTAGTCACCGACGGCCTACCCGTTAGCTGCGCCCGCCCCATCACCACCGAAATGGCCTCCGACGTCACCTTTCAGGTACAACGCTATATGGTGGACAGCGGCGAGGGCCGCGACACCGACCCCCCGGAACGCCGCTACACCCGCCGCGGCGCCGCCGAATTTATCGGTATGGTGTTCCACGGCCAGACCATCACCCACATAGACGCGATGTCCCACTATTCCTGGAACGGCCTGATGTACAACGGCGTCCCCGCCAACCGCATCACCTCCAGAGAAGGCGCCCAATCCCACAACATCGAAGCCGCCTACCAAGGCATCATCAGCCGCGGCGTCCTGCTCGACCTCCCAGCCGTCAAAGGCGTAGACTGGCTCGACCCCACCCAGCCGGTTATGCCCCAAGACCTAGACGACGCCGAACAGGCCCAAAACGTCCACGTCCAGGAAGGCGACATACTCCTAATCCGCACCGGCAACTACCGGATGCGCCTAGAGCGCGGCCCCCTCTCCCCGTCCGACCCAATGACCGCCTGCCAGGCCGCCTGCGCCCCCTGGTTCAAGGAGCGCGGCATCGCTATGCTAGGCACCGACACCTCCAACGACGCCCGCCCCAACCCCTACGCCACCATCGGCAACCCCCTGCACACCATCTGCCTAGTAAGCCTCGGCCTATGGTTCATAGACAACGCCAACCTAGAGGAACTAGCCCCAGCCTGCGCCCAACGAAACCGCCACGAATTTATGCTAACCCTAGCCCCCCTCCGCCTCCGCAACGTAACCGGCTCCCCAGTAAACCCCATAGCCCTGTTCTGAGCAAATATCCGCCATTCTGCCCCCCTGTCATTCTGAGCGAAGCGAAGAATCCCACCTCGGCCAGCAAGACCCTTCCCTTTGCTCAGAACCAACAAGCCCACCCAACCCCCCATCCCAACCCCCTACCCGCCCCACCCCGGCAACACCCGCCGCACCACCGGAAACACCAGCCCCCACAAAAAAGACGCCGCAACCATCGCCAACCCCAGCAACATCACCCCCGTAGCCGCCGGAACAAACCCCGCAGTAGCCTGCCGCCCCAACGACTCCAGCAAATCCCCCGCCAGCCTGATTGCCGACGCCGGCACATCGGGAGAATACGACACCGAGTAACTCACCGCATCGTTAAGCTGCCCCGGAATCGCCGAATTAAGCACAAACCCCGCAACCAGACAAACGCCCCCGCCCAAGGCCAGCGCCATCCCCGGCCAGCGCAGCATCCCCGCCGGACTAGGCAAATGAACCAGCGCCAGCAACAGGCAGCCCCCAACCGCCATCGCCAGCGCAATCAACCCCGCCGGGCCGTTGGCGAAAATCGCCAGCTCCTGCATATCCCTAGCCCCGGCCTCAATATCCTCCCGAGTAAAATCTTCCGATTCCGCGGCCAGCCTTTCGATTAAATCCAGCCGGTCGCCCGGCTGCAATCCCCGGCGAATATCCGCCACCGAGTAATCGGCCAACGGCTCAACCACCATCCCGCCCGCCGCCTTCAGAAAAGCCCGAGTATCCCCCTCCAAAAAAGGCTGTCGCAGCCCTTCCCGCGCCTCGCTAAGAACCAGCGCCGCCTGCGAATTAAGCCCCGGGCTGGATACAACCTGGTCGAACCATAAATCAAATCCCAACCGGCACTCCCTAGACATCAGCTTCAGCGAAGGCGCAGACTCCGGCAGCTCCCCCCTAGACAGCCTATCCAGCGGCCCGGCGGAAGCGACGGCCAGTTGCTCGATAATATCCGGCGAGCAGCCCCCCTCCGCCGGCTCCACAATCTCCAGCTCATCAATAAAGCGGTCAACCTCCGCCTGCGCCGCCGGTTTGACCCGTTCCAGCGGCCCCCCCAACTCAACATACAGCTCCAGCTCATCGGTATCCCCCCGCATATACCCGGTGAAGCGGGCTATATTATTTTCCGTCTGCTCCCGCAGATAATCCGGGGGCATAATTTCCCGCAACAGAGCCACCGCATCATCGTGCCCCTCAAACTCAACCCCCCCCAGCAGATTCGCCGTCTGCTCCCGTATCGCATCATCCACCAGCACCTCATCGTAGACCCGGTTATAGGCATCGGTGTCATTGATGGCGACGTAATAAACCTCGGCAGTGACCACCCGCTCCGAAAAATTGGCGAAAACCAAGTAATAAAACAGCCCGGCGAAAACAATCACCCCCAGCACCAACCCGGCCAAAGCCCGAAAAATCGTCAGCATAACTATCTGTCATTCTGAGCAAAGCGAAGAATCCCACCTTGCCCCACGAAACCCTCCATTATCGTATCGCCCAGAGCAACAAAACATCCGCCACCCCCAACAAAACCGTCCACCACCCCCAGCAAAACCGTCCACCACCCCCAGCAAAGCCGTCTGCCATCCCCAGCAACCCGCCCGCCACCCCCAGCAACCTACCTGTCACTCTGAGCGCCCTCTGTCATTCTGAGCAAAGCGAAGAATCCCACCCTAGCCGACAAAACCCTTCCCATCACCCAGGCCGTCAACCATCCGTCATCCCCAGCAACCCGCCCGCACCCCCACCAACCCACCTGTCACCCCGAGCAACCTACCTGTCATTCTGAGCAAAGCGAAGAATCCCACCCAAACCGCCAAGACCCTTCCCTATCGCCCAGACCAACAACGCCCCCAACGCCCCAACACCCCACCCCGTCAGAAATCCGGCCTAACATCCATAGAAGTCAACCGCCGCACCCGCTCCGCCGTAGGCGGATGCGTAGAAAACAGATTAGCAAGAGCCGCCCCCCGCAACGGATTGACAATAAACAAATGCGACGCCCCCTCAGCAACCTTCATCGGCCGCGCCTGCGACCCACTCTCCAGCTTTTGCAAAGCGCTCGCCAACGCCAGAGGATTCCCGCAAGTATGCGCCCCCGTAGCGTCCGCCTGAAACTCCCGCGTCCTAGACACCGCCGCCCGCACCAGCGCCGCCGCGATAGGCATTATGATAGCCAGAATCAGCAGCCCGATAATGTTGCCCCCCCGGTCATCATCATCGCTGCTACCCCCAAACCCGCCGAACAAAGCCGAAATCTGCGCCAGAAAAGCCAGCATCGAAATAGCCCCGGCGATAGTAGCGACCACCGCCATAATCAGCGTATCCCGGTTCCCCACATGAGCCATCTCATGCGCCAGCACCGCCCCCAGCTCATCCCGGTTCAGAATGCGCCGAATGCCCGTAGTAACCGCCACCGCCGCGTGCTTCGGACTCCGCCCGGTAGCGAAAGCGTTAGGCGACTCCGTATCAATCTCATACACCTTGGGCATAGGCAGCCGCGCCCGCTGCGCCTGCTCCCGGACAATCCCGTACAGCTCCGGGTCATCCTCCTCGGTGATCGGATGCGACTTGGTCATACTCAACGCAATCCGGTCACTGAACCAGTAAGCCCCGAAATTCATAACCAGCGCAATCACCAAGGCAACATAAATCCCCGCCTGCCCCGCCACCGCGCCGCCCAACAGCAACAGCATCGCCGACAGAACCATCATCAGAAAAAACGTCTTCACCGTATTCAAGACCCCAAAACCTCCATCCAGCGTCCCGCCCCCCCACCCCCGGCAGCTCCACCAACTCAACCCCCACCCAACCCATCCAACCAAATTATAGCACCACCAACCCCCTCCATCCCGCCCTCGCCCCGTAGTTCCCTCCCCCTCCGGGGGAGGGTTAGGGTGGGGGCGTCCCTGGTGGCGTAGTCCGGGCCGCCGCCGGGGGCGTCCCCCATTCCCCCAATGACACCCCACCCTCGCCAACCCCAAACAACCCGCCCATCCATCACTCAACCCATCCGTCCCTCTATCCCGCCCATCATCCCGCCCATCCGTCATTCCGCCTACCTGTCATTCTGAGCGCCCCCTGTCATTCTGAGCAAAGCGAAGAATCCCACCCTAGCCCGACAAAACCCTCCCCTTCCCCCAAGACAACATCCGAATCAGAATCTACCGGATTAAACGATTCACCGAATAAGCAAAATCCTGAAAATCCTTTAATCCGGTAAATCCTGATTCAGACAAACCCCGAGATCCCCTACCGCCCCCAACCCAACCCCAAAATTGACACCCCAACCCCATTGGTGATATATTTCACACACTACCAACCAGTTCTTGCGGCCCATCCGCGGGGGTTTTCGTATGGCGCTCAAAATCGCGGTTCTAGCCAAGCAGGTTATCGATCCCGAAATGCCCATGGCGGCCTTTCGCATTGACGGCGACGCCAAGCGCGTAGTCCCGCCCGCCAACATCCCCCCCGTCGTAAACGGCTTCGACGAAAACGCCGTAGAAGCCGCCCTCCGCATCAAAGACGCCCAAGAAGCCACCGTCACAGTAATATCTACGGGCGCAGAGTTCGCCTTGGATGTAATGAAAAAGCCCCTATCTATGGGCGCCGACGAACTGGTCCTGTTGCAGGATGACGCCTTCTCCAACACCATCGACAGCTTCCTAACCGCCCAACTCCTGGCCGCCGCCGTGCGCAAGCTCGACGGCTTCGACCTAATCATCTGCGGCCGCCAAGCCTCCGACTGGGACAACGCCCAAGTCCCTCTAGGCGTAGCCGAAATCCTCGGCCTCTCCTGCGTCTCCCTAGGCAAAAAAGTCGAAGTATCCGACGGCAAAGCCCGCGTAGAGCGCATCGTCCCCGACGGCTACGAAGTAGTAGAAGCCACCCTCCCCGCCCTAGTAACCGTCAGCAACGAGCTGGGCCAGCCCCGCTACCCCACCCTGCGCGGCATAATGGCCGCCACCCGCAAACGCCCCACCGTCTGGAGCAAAAACGACCTAGCACTAGACGACGCCCAATCCGAAGCCCGCATAACCCTCCGCCAGCTCTTCATCCCCATAAGCGACCAAGAATGCGAAATAATCGAAGGCGAAGACCCCGCCGACTCCGGCCGCCTACTAGCCCTAAAGCTCCGCGAAGCCAAAATAATCTAACTATCCTAGCCGTCCGTCATCCCAACCAACCCGCCCGTCATCCCAACCAACCCATCTGTCATCCCAACCAACCCTACTGTCATTCTGAGCAATCCTACTGTCATTCTGAGCAAAGCGAAGAATCCCACCCTAGACAGCAAAACCTTTCTAGCCGCCCGTCATCCCAACCAAACCGCCCGTCATCCCAACCAAGCCGTCCGTCACCCAACCAAGCCGTCCGTCACCCAACCAAATATCTGCCACTCTGAGCAAATATCCGTCATTCTGAGCAAAGCGAAGAATCCCATCCTAGACAGCAAAACCTTTCTAGCCGCCCGTCATCCCAAGCAAACCGCCTGTCATCCCAACCAAATATCCGCCACTCTGAGCAAATATCCGTCATTCTGAGCAAAGCGAAGAATCCCACCCTAGACAGCAAGACCCTTACCCCTAACCCAAGGCAACAAACCGGAGCAATCGCCACTCCCTAAACCCTAACCCTTCAAGTCTTTTCTGGAGGCCAATATGGCAGACGCCACCGGGGTTCTGGTAATCGGGCAAACGTCGGACGGGGCGCTGGACTCCACCGCCGCCGAACTGCTGGCCGCAGGCCGCGCCATCGCCGCCGCCCTAGACGAAGAACTCTCCATCGGGCTGCTAGGCGACACCCTAGACGTCCCCGCCCAGCAGGCCATCGCCCACGGCGCCGACCGGGTCTACGCCGTCAACCACCCCCTCCTCGCCGAATACCAGCCCGACGTCTACCTAGCCGCCCTAGACGCCCTCTGCCGCGACGCCAACCCCCGCGTAGTGCTGATTTCCCGCACCCCCGAAGGCCGCGAACTCGCCCCCCGCCTAGCTTTCCGCTTGGGCGTCGGCCTAGCCCAAGACTGCCTAGAAGTGTCGCTGGACGAATCCGCCCGCACCCTCCTCGCCAACCGCCCGGTATACGGCGGCAACGCCGTAGCCGTAGTCAGTTGCGAGCGCACCCCCCAAATCGCCGCCATCCGCCCCAAAGCCTACGAACCCGCCCAACCCGACCCCTCCCGTCAAGGCCAAATAATATCCTTCCCCGTAGAGCTCGACGCATCCCAAGCCCGCACCCGCGTAGTCGAAAGAGTCCAAGAAGAATCCGAAGGCGTAAAGCTCGAAGAAGCCCGCGTAGTAGTATCCGGCGGCCGCGGCCTAGGCGGCCCCGAACCCTTCGCCGGCCTAGAAAACCTAGCCCGTCTGCTCGGGGGCGCCGTAGGCGCATCCCGGGCCGCCGTGGACTCCGGCTGGGTGCCATCCTCCTACCAAGTCGGCTTGACCGGCAAAGCCATCACCCCCGACCTCTACATCACCGTAGCCATTTCCGGCGCCAGCCAGCACATGGCCGGCTGCTCCGGCGCCAAATGCATCGTAGCCATCAACAAAGACGCCGACGCCAACATATTCAAAGACGCCCGCTACGGCGTAGTAGGCGATTGGGAAAAAGTAATCCCCGCCCTAACCGAAGCCGTCCGCGAACTAGTAGACACCTAACCCGCCGGAGAAGCTATGACCAACGCTAACCCACCCGGAGGAGCTATGACCAACGCAAACCCCATCCCAGACCCTCAAGAAGTAGCCGACTACGAAGCCCAAGCCCAAGAATTCCTATCCAAAGGCCAAGAATACCTAGCCGCCGGAGACCTCCATCAAGCATCGGAAAAAGGCTGGGCCGCCGCGTCCCACATGGCAAAAGCCGTAGCTTGCGCCCAAGGCTGGCAATACCAAAAGCACAGCGACTTCAGCGCAGTAATGAACCAAGCCAGCCGCCTGACCAACAACGACCGCCTGCGCGACCTCCGCGCCCTAGCCAACGACCTCCACGGCAACTACTACGTCCGCAAAAGGCACCTAGACGCCGAAACCATCGGCAAAGACCTAGAAAGCATGGCGGAGCTACTGCAAATCCTGTCCCCTCTAACCACCACAACCATCCCCAACCAATAACCCGCGCCCCACCCCTACTCCAACATCGGTTCTGTTGCATTTTGCTGGGTAGTTCGCCATGCGGTTACAGGGCGACATCCCGGCAAACCGCGTGGGCGATTTTGAGGCTTCAATTATGCCGCCCCTTTTCAGGAGCGGTTACGCGGAAAAGGCCGCCACCGCAGAGCCCGACGATATGCCGCTTCAATTATGCCGCCCCTTTTCAGGAGCGGTTACCCCGAACATCGTAACCAGTGGCGCGGCAGAGATGCTCGCTTCAATTATGCCGCCCCTTTTTAGGAGCGGTTACCTTTTTGCTTATGGGTGTCTCCGCTCCGCACTCTTCGGCTTCAATTATGCCGCCCCTTTTCAGGAGCGGTTACCCTGCCTATCCGCCGTCATATCATCGCGGGTAATGTCGCTTCAATTATGCCGCCCCTTTTCAGGAGCGGTTACACCACTAGAACCGGCAACAGCGGCCCCGCCGTCACCAGGCTTCAATTATGCCGCCCCTTTTCAGGAGCGGTTACCTATTGGTTTACTTTATTCGCTTTGATAAGTTGTTTTTGCGTCGTTTTGCGATGCTCATTCCTAATTTTCTCTTCGTGTCTCCGATGTACGCTTTCTGCGTCAAGTCTTGTAGATACGGTGTCTTGCGAGAGGTCATTCCTGTTCCGCTTACCATTCTGCCTCTCGCAGCCAGATATGCTATGCTAACTACCCAGCAAAATGCAACAGAACCCCAACATCACATTATCTATAAGCCGCACCGCCCCCAACTGCGCCGCCCCCAACAGCATCGCCCCCCTAACCGCCACAACCACCCCCAACCAATAACCCGCGCCCCACCCCTACTCCAGCATCACATTATCTATAAGCCGCACCACCCCCAACTGCGCCGCCGCCGACAGCATCGCCCCCGGCGCCGCCACCACCAGCTCCTCCAGCGTATCCGGGGCCGCCAAACTCACGTAGTCTATCCCCCCCAGCAACGGCTCCGAATCCAACACCCGCCGCACGACCCCGCAAATCGCCCCCGCGTCCCTTTCCCCCCGCTCCCACTCCCCCCGCCCCGCCGCCAGAGCGCGATACAGCACCGGAGCCGCCCGCCGCTGCTCCGGGTTCAGCCGCGCATTACGGCTGCTCATCGCCAGCCCGTCGCCCTCCCGCACCGTAGGCGCCACCACCACCTCGACCCCCAAATCCAAATCCCGCGCCAGCTTACTCACAACCACCGTCTGCTGCCCGTCCTTCTGCCCAAAATAAGCCCGGTCAGGCCGCACAACACCGAACAGCTTGGCAACCACCGTAGCCACCCCTCGAAAATGCCCCGGCCGCGCCGCCCCCTCCAGCCGCTCCCCCACCGGCCCCACATCCACCCAAGTATCAAACCCCGGCGGATACACCTCCGCCGCCCCTGGAACAAACACCAAATCCACCCCGCACCGCCTAAGCAGCTCCAAATCCCCATCCAAATCACGCGGATACTCGGCGAAATCCTCCCCCTCCCCAAACTGCGCCGGATTCACGAAAATGCTAACCGCCACCGTAGCGCAATCATCCCTACAACGCCCAACCAGCGACAAATGGCCGTCATGCAAAGCCCCCATAGTAGGCACCAGCCCCAAAGGACGCGCCGCCCCCCCACAAGCCCGCCGCATCTCCTCTTTCAACCCCAAAATACGCATCTCTATACGCCCATCAACTGCAACTCAACCCTAATCCCAAACCCGCCAAAGAAACCGCAAGGACGCACACCCCTACGCCCATCATCACCCCAACCAACCATCCCAAACCCGCCAAAGAAACCCCAGGGGCGCACACCCCTGCGCCAAAGAAACCCCAGGGACGCACAACCCTGCGCCAAAGGAACCCGTAGGGGCGCACAGCCGTGCGCCCAGCCTCAAAGCTCCGACACCGCCGGAATCCCCCCCAACCCCGTAGCAGACCGCACCGCCCGCAACACAGCCCGCGCCGTAACCTCCACCGCCGCCGCCCCCAACGCAGTCAAGTCAACCCCACCCCCCGACTCCCCGGTAGCCATAGCAAACATAGTGTCCCCGTCCCGGATAGTATGACAAGGCCGTATAGTCATAGCCAGCCCATCGTGACTCACCCGCGCCAGATAATTAGCCTCCTCCCGGCTAAGCCTAGCGTCCGTAGCCACAACCCCAATCGTAGTATTCACCGGCCCCTCCGGCAACAACCCCACCGGGGAGTCATCGAATCCACCCCCGCCATCACCCGCCACCGGACGCCCCGCCCCCTCCAGCAACAACCCCACCGGGTCATCAAACCCGCCCCCGCCATCCCCCCCCGCCAACCGCCGCGGCCCGGCCACCAGCCGCCCCGCGGCATAGTCCCATATCCCCCCAATAGCGTTCACCGCCACCACCGCGCCAACCGTAACTCCCCCCAACCCCGCCCTGCCCGACGGAAACCGCCAACTAGTCGAACCCAGCCCCCCCTTGACCGCCCGCTCCGCCCCCCCGACCTTAGCAACCGTAGCCCCCGTTCCAGCCCCCACGCTGCCCTCCGCCAAAGCATCCTTCGACGCAGCAACACAGGCCGCCCGCCCCTCCGCCGCCCCCGGCCGCACCTTCGACGTAACCAGCCCCAAATCATAAATTATCGCCGACGACACTATCGGAACAATAACCTCCGAAGTAACCCGAAACCCCACCCCCTGCTCCTCCAGCCAGGCCATCACCCCCGACGCCGCATCCAGCCCAAAAGCGCTGCCCCCGCTCAACGACACCGCAAAAAGCTGATCCACCCGCCGCGCCGGCCGCAACAAATCCGTCTCCCGCGTCCCCGGCGACCCCCCGCGCACATCCACCCCCCCCACCGCCCCCCCGCGGCACAACACCACAGTGCAACCCGTAGCATTCCCCCGATCGGTATAATGCCCGGCCTCAATCCCCAACACCGACGTAATCGTATCGTTCAACATAACTACGAAACCCCACCCTAGCAAGCTGTCCGTCATTCTAAGTAAATATCTGTCACCCTAGCCAACGTCTGCCACCCTAAACCAACGTCTGCCACCCTAAACCAACGTCTGCCATCCTAAACCAACGTCTGCCATCCTAAACCAACGCCTGCCACCCTAAGCCAACGCCTGCCACCCTGAGCCAACGCCTGCCACCCTGAGCCAACGCCTGTCATTCTGAGCAAAGCGAAGAATCTCACCTTGGGCAGCCAGACCCTTCCTTAGCTTCAGACCGACAAACCTAAGCCAACGTCTGCCACCCTGAACCAACGTCTGCCATCCTGAGCCAACGCCTGTCATTCTGAGCAAAGCGAAGAATCTCACCTTGGGCAGCCAGACCCTTTCCTTAGCTTCAGACCGACAAAGAGGAATTTCGCAATCGCCTCGATTATCGGCGTAATTATCTGAATCAGGATTTACCGGATTAAAGGATTCCCAGAATTCCGAAGCACCCCATAAATCCCCAAATCCCAAAAATCCTGCCCCACACAATCACCCCCCCTGAGCATCATATTTCGGAAACGGCGTAAGCACAACAATCACCCCAGCCGCCGCCGTAAGCGCCCCCACATAAATATACATCGACCCATACCCCCCAAAATCCTCAATAATAGTAGCCACCAAAAGAGTAGAAGCAAACCCCACGGCCCCGTTTATCCCGAACACCAGCCCCGCCACCGTAGCCTCCGTCCCCCGAACCACGCTATCCAAAATCGCCGCCAGCATCACCTGATGCAACGCAAAACTGAACAGCCCCAGCGCCGCCATCACCACCGGCACCATAACCCCGTCCCCCGCAGGCACCACCAAAAAAGGCAACGCCGCCGCCACCGCCAGCCCCGGCGCCAAAATCTGCTTGCGCCCCAGCTTATCCGACAACTGCCCCAGCACCGGCGACGACACCGCCCCCATTCCGGTAAGCAGCGCCATCTGAAACCCCGTCCAGAAATACGAATACCCCAGCCCGCCCTCCTCCGGCGAACTCTCCAGATAAAAAGGCGTCCAGTCAAACATAGCCGTATTGGCCACGCCCCGCAGCGACGCCGCCGCCAGCAAAGCCAGCATCGCCGGATTCTTGAACAGCCGCAACCCGGCCCCGCCCAACGCCCGCAGCGTGCGAGTTTCCGCCTCCCCTGCCGCCAGGTTTTCCTCCCGCCCCAAATCCCGCAGCGACCACCAAACAAATATCGCCACCACCGCCGCCGGAATAGCGTACAAAAACAGCACATTCCGCCACAGCATAAACGACAGCAGCAGCCCCGCCACCAGCGGCCCCAAAGCATTCCCCACAGTAGACCCGAAGCTGTGTATCGAAATAGCAAAAGCCCGCCGGTCCGTGAACCGCCGCGACAGCGACGCAATAGCCGGCAGATGCCACAACGACCCCGGAACCGAAATCAGCCCAACCCCGATAACCAGCAAAGCCAGACTAGGCGAAAGGCCGATAACCAAAAAAGCCAGCACATTCAGCACCATGCAGGCCGTAAGCATCAGCCCCCATTCGTTCCTGAAACGGTCAACCAGCACCCCCGACCCCATACTAACCAGCCCCGACCCGCTGGTGCGAATACTAAGCAAAATCCCCGTCTGAAAAGTGCTAAGCCCCAAAGATTTCTCAATAGCAGTCAAAAACACCGGAAACCCCAAGTCATACAAATGGGCCACCCCATGCCCAAAAGTAAGCGACCCAAGGATAAACCCCCGGCTCTGCCGCTGCCCCCCGGAACTCCGAACCGCCTGAACCATCACCCCCCACAAAAAACCAAAATAAATCCCCCACCAATCCCCCAACCCCAACCCCCACAAGCCACCCACCCCCACCCCGCCCCACTACGCCCACAACCCGCCACGCCCCACCCAAATTCGCGCCCCAAAACACCCACTCCCCCCTACCCATAACACCGCTACGCCCACAATCCGCCACGCCCCACCCAAATTCGCGCCCCTAAACACCCACTCTTCCCTGCCCATAACACCGCTACGCCCGCAATCCGCCCCGCCCCGCACAAATTCGCGCCCAACGGCGCCCACCCCTGCCCGTAACACCCTCGGGCCCTTGCCTATCTCGCCGTTACACCCGCACCCCCCACCAGCCTACCGCCGCAGGCATACCGGCTGATTCTATTCCCGCATCCGCCGCCGCGCAACCCGCCATTCCGCCGCCCATCCCCCCGCACCCCGTAGGGGCGCACGGCAGTGCGCCCGTCACCCCCGCAACCACGACCAAACCCCAACAAAAAATCCCCTCCCCCTCCGGGGGAGGGCTAGGGTGGGAACGTCCCCCTGACATCCCTAACACCACCCCATCCCCCCGGGCAATTGATGACACCAACCCCTTGCCAACCCCAATAACCACTCCCTAACATAAAACGTGCCATAACCCAAACAACCCACCCGTAATCCCAACCCGCCCATAATCCCGGCCCAACCCGTCATTCCGAGCAAGCCCCTGTCATTCCGAGCAAAGCGAAGAATCCCACCCCAAGCCGCCAGCCCTTTCCCCATAGCCCGTAATCCCAGCCCCCCTGTCATTGGGCAACCCCCTGTCATTCTGAGCTATCCCCTGTCATTCTGAGCAAAGCGAAGAATCCCACCCCAAACCGCCAGACTTTTCCCCATAGCCCATAATCCCGGCCCGCCCGTCATTCTGAGCAAAGCGAAGAATCCCACCCCAAGCCGCCAGCCCCATCCCGCCGCCCCCGCCCCCCGTAGGGGCGCACTGCCGTGCGCCCGCACCCCCGCAACCACGCCCGAACCCCTAACCCAAAAACCCCGCCATCCCTAACACCCCCCCCGCAATTTGATGACACTAACCCCTTGCCAACCCCGATAACCACTCCCTACCATAATAAAGTGCCATCACCCAAACAACCCGCCCAACCCGCCAACCGCCAACCCGCCCAACAACCCAAATGTCCGAAAATGTCCGAAAATGTCCGGCAAAACAAAAAACCTGCCCCCCAAACTGCCAAAACCATCCCGCCAATCCCCCAATCCTAAAAATCCCGCGCCAACCCCCAAAACGGCCGGAAACGGCGGGAAATGGCGGCAAAAATAAAAAATCCCCAACCCGGAGGCAAACCCCCAATGAGCCTAAAATCCACCCGCAACCAAATCAACGCCCTACGCCGAAAATTCGCCTTCCCCCTAGCCGTCCTACGCCTCCGACGCCTGTCCGAGGAATTCTGCCACGACTGGCACACCGCCCTAACCAACAACAAACCCCTGCCCGAACCCCACCCCTTCATCCTGCGCATCGCCAAAGAAGTAATGCCCCTAAACACCTTTATGGAACTCCACCACTACCTAAACCGCCACCGCGACAACAAAACCACCCCCGAACCCCTAGCCATCGCCGTAACCCTATTCCCCAACCACGCCAACACCGGCCTGCTCCCCAGCCTATTCGCCGGAGAACTAACCCCCCGCCCCCAACCCGCGCGTAACGACAACCCGCACCCCTTCGGCATAAAACCCCGCCCCCGCTATCTCCGCCATTCCCGCGCCATCAACCCCTATTCCCGCGCCATCGCCCGCCGCCCCCGCCCAACCCCCACACCGTAGGGGCGCACAGCCGTGCGCCCGCCCCGCCCTCCCCTGTGCTATGCTACGGCTATCCCATCAACAGCAACGACTGCGGAGAGAAAAATGCCCTACTCAGGGTTCAGCCTAGACGGAAAGGTAGCCCTAGTGACCGGCGCCGCCCGCGGCATCGGCGCCGCCCTAGCCGCCGGCCTAGCCGAAGCCGGAGCAAACGTCGCCGTTTCCGATATGACAACGCGGCTGGAGCTGGCCCGCGACACCCAATCCCGGGTAGAAGCCGCAGGCGTCAAGAGCGCCACCTACCCCCTAGACGTGCTGGACATCAACTCCATCTCCCCCGTCATCGGGCGCATAGTTGACGATTTCGGCAAGCTCGACATCCTAATCAACAACGCCGGCATCCGCATCCGCAAACCGGCCCTAGAAGTAACCGAAGCCGACTGGGACGCCACCCTAGACACCAACCTGAAAGGGCTGTTTTTCTGCGCCCAAGCCGCCGCCCGCCCGATGATTGCCCAAGGCTGGGGCCGCATCATCAACATCGGCTCCCAGTTCTCCGCAGTCGGCTCCGTTGACCGCGCCCCCTACATCGCCAGCAAGCACGGCGTCGCCGGCCTAACCCGCGCCCTAGCCGCCGAATGGGCCCAATTCGGCGTAACCGTCAACGCCATCGGCCCCGGCCCCACCGAAACCCCCGGTATGCTCGCCGCCGACGACCGCACCCCGGAGCAGGTGCAAGCCGACCTAGACTACCGGATGCCCCTAGGCCGCCGGATGCAACCCCACGAACTAACCGGCGCCGCCCTCTACCTAGCCAGCCCCGCCGCCAACGCCACCACCGGCCACCTCCTCCTAGTAGACGGCGGCTGGACCGCCCTGTAATAATCCAACCCAAACAAACCCCCTCTCCCTCCGGGAGAGGGCCGGGGTGAGGGCCTACCCCAAAGCCCCCCAAACCCGAATGGAGAGGAATACTATGCCCGCAGAAAACCTAGAGCAAAGAATCCAAATCCTAGAGGACATCGAAGCAATCAAACGCCTAAAGCACCGCTATTGCGCCTACTGCGACGACCAGTACGACGCCGACGCCCTAGCCGACCTGTTCGTCGAGGATGCCGTATGGGACGGGCGCGAGCGCGGCCGCAACGAGGGCCGGGAAGCCATCCGAACCTTTTTCCAGAACGCACCCCAGCGTCTCCCCTTCGCCATCCACATGGTGCTAAACCCCATCATCGAAGTGAACGGCGACCGCGCCACCGGCGTCTGGTATCTCTTCCAGCCCTGCACCTACGCCGACGGCAACCAAGCCGTCTGGGGTTCCGCCCGCTACGACGAGGAATACGTCCGCGTCAACGGCCAATGGAAGTTTCAGAACCTAACCCTAACCTCCCACTTCTGGACACCCTTCGACGGCAAAGGCTGGGCCGAAGTAAAATTCGCCTAGCGACCGGTATTCTTAACGTGCGCTGGAATTGCCGCCATGATTGCGCCCCGCGCCGTCATTCCCGTCATCCCCGTCATTCCCGCGAAAGCGGGAATCCACAATCCCGGCCCAATACGGCCTTTGCTCGCCAGAGCGTTGGCAATATCAACACACGTTAAGAACACCCAGCTATCAGCTCAACTCCCGCAGTTGCGCGATAATCTCATCATTATCGGGCCGGTCGGTTCTTTCGTTCTTACCAATATACCGCCACCGGATGACCCCATCCTTGTCAAGAATGAAAGTCGCGGGCGTAGGCAGGTTGTTGTTATGCAGATTGAACACCCCGTAGGCCCTAGCCGCCTCCGCATCGGGGTCGGACAAAATCTCAAACTCCAGCCCCAACTCCTCCACCGCCCGCCCCGCGCCAGACAAATCATCCACGCTAACGGCCAGAATCTCGGCGTCCAGCCCTGCGATTGCCGGATAATCCTGCTGCAACTCAACGAGCTGCCCCCGGCAAGTAGTTCACCAGAAACCCCTATAAAAAATCAGCACCACATTCTTGCGCCCGGCGTAAGAATCAAGGCTCACCGTATCGCCCGCCGCATTGGACAACCGGAACTCGGGGGCAACACTGGCCGACATCCCAGACCCAGCCGCAACAGCCGTAGGCCCGCCGCCCCCGGCCAACGCCGCGGTAGCCCGCGGCATCCCATCCGGCGTTGCCCCCGCGGAACCGCCCCCGCAAGCCGTCAACGCCCCAACCGCCAAAACCAGCGCCAAAACCCAGCCCAGCGGCCCGAATCTGCCCATAATTCCCGGTACTAGCGAATTTAGCATCGCTCCCAATTTCCCAAAAGGAACTGCCAACATCAATTCAGCTTGCCCAGCTCATCAATGATTCTGCCGTTGCTAGGGCGGTCGGAATAATTCCTGCCAATGTACTCCCATCGTATAACGCCCTGCTTGTCCACAATAAACGTAGCCGGTGTTGTGCGCCCCGTGCCGTTAAGGTTGAACACCTCGTACCCGCGAATTACCGCCAAGTCCGTATCGTAGAGTATAGGAAACTCCAGCCCCAACGCCTCCACCGCGTAGCTCGCCATAGACAAGTCATCATCGCTGACAGCCAGCACCTCCGCGCCCCTCGAGGATATAGCGTCATAGTCCATCTGCAGCTCGCCGAGCTGCCCCCGACAAACGGGTCACCAGAATCCCCTATAGAACACCAGCACCACATTTCGCTCCCCCCGGTAGTCCCCCAAGCTAACCATTCCGCCGGTAGCGCTAGGCAACGAAAAGCCGGGAGCAACCTCTCCCGACGGCGCAGGCGCAGCAGTAGGCCAAGGAGTAGCAGTGGGCAATGGCGTCGCAGTAGGTACGGGCGTAGCCGTCGGAACAGGCGTAGCCGTCGGCGCAGGCGAGGCCGTAGGTTCGGGCGCAGGCGTCGCAACCGGCTGTCGCGTCGGCGCCGCTTCGGGCGCGGACACAAGCGTTGGCGCAGGCGTCGCAACCGGCTGTCGCGTCGGCGCCGCTTGGGGCGCGGACACAGGCGTAGGCCCAACAGTGGCAACCGGCTGTTCCGTAGGCACGGGTTCAGCCGTTGCGGTAACAGCAGGCGGAACAGACGGAATCTCAGTAGCGGCAGGTTCGGGATCCTCCGCCCCCGAGTCTTGGGGTTCAACCGTAGCCCCGGCTACCCCGCCCTGTGCGGCCGGCGGCTGCGGCGTATCCGGCGGCCCCCCGGTAGCCAACGGCGCAGCGGGAGTCACGTCGCCGCGTGACGCAGGAACGGACGCAGAGACATCGGCGGTTGGGGCGGGCGCAACGACAGCGGCAAGGGCGGCCGGGGCCGTAGGCTGCTGGCCTATCCCGGACGTGCCGCCCGCCGTGGGAATCGGCGTCGCCGTAGACGCCCCGCCCGCCGTAGGGCCGGACGCCCCATCACCGCAAGCCGCCAGCGCGACAACCAACAGCGCCAGCGCAAACGACAGGGCAAGCCAACGGAACTTGCCGGTATATCCTTGCCCTTTCCAATTCAGCATAGTCGCGGCTTCCGGCGATTCACGGCTTCCCTCTAGCGGTTGCTGTGCTGGTATTGATACGTTGCCACTGGCGGCGCGGATTGCTCCCCCGCCGCTAGGCCAGACATCGGACAGGCTGACCGCCGTTGAAGGCTATCATATCCCCGGCGATAGAACCAAAATCAAGCATCGTCCCCGCCGGTTCGCCGCGCAGTTCGGAGTAGGCCCGATGCATATTGCCCGCGATACGCTCCGAATCGTGCCACCCGGCGAAATCCCCCAAGTCGGTCTGCCGGGCCGCCTCCAGCGGCGACAACCCCGACTCGAAAGCCCCCTTCGCCGTTTCCTGCAAGAAACGCAGATAGGCTTCTATCCCGTCCATTACCTCCGGCCCGCATACCGGGCCGTGGCCCGGCACGATGGTCTCGGCGTCCAGTTCCCGCAGCCGCTCCAGCGCCGTAAGCGACCCGGCGATGGAGCCCATAGCCACGAAAGGCGTCCCTCCGTTAAAAACCAAGTCGCCGGTAAACAGCAAACGCCGCTCCGGGAACCACACCGCCACGTCGTTGGTAGTATGCGCCGGGCCCATATAATGCAACTCCAGCTTCAGGTCATCCACGAACAAGTCCAGCCGCTCCTTAAAAGTGATAAAGGGCGGGGCCAGTTCCAAATCGCCCCAAACCACATTGGGAAACAGTAGGCGCAGCGTATGAATCCCGGTGTCAATGATTGTCTGGCGGCAAAGCTCATGCCCCACGATGGACGCGCCGGGCAACAGATAGTTGCCGTGGGTATGGTCGCCGTGGTGGTGAGTGTTTATCAGCGTGCGCACCGGCAACCCGGTAACGCCGCCGATGGCCCGCAGAAATGCCCGGGTGCGGGCCTCCGTGAAGCAGGTATCCACCACCGAAACCCCGTCCTTGCCGGTAATAAACCCGGTGTTGTTCAGCCCCCAAGTGCCATCCAACTGGATGTAGGCATACACGCCGGGGCTAACCTCCTCCACCGCGGGCGGCGGCAGTTCGTCGGCAATGTGAGCATGAGGCGTATCGGTTTCCGGCGGCATCAAGTCCTCCAAGCAGGCGAGTACCCCCAATATACGGGGCGGTTATATCCAGGTCAACCGGCTATGCCCGCAACGCAAGAATCTTTCAGCCTTTGGAGCAATCATCCAAATCAGGATTTGCAGGATTCCCCCCCCATCCGGCTAATCCCATAATCCGGTAAATCCTGATTCAGACAAGCATCAAAAGACTATGGCGCCCCCGCCGTCGCGAATGTATGATTTTATATCGTGATACAAAAACCCCAAATCCAATGCCGGGAGAACTAACTACGATGACCGTTACCGCTCCCTACGGTTCTTGGAAATCGCCCATAACCGCCGACCTGATTGTGTCCAGCGCAGTGGGGCTGGGGCAGATTGCCCTAGACGGCGACGACGTGTATTGGGTAGAAATGCGGCCCGCCGAGGGCGGACGGATGGTAATTGTGCGGCGGAGCGGCGACGGCGCAACCGTTGACGTTACGCCCGAACCCTACAGCGTCCGAACTCGCGTCCACGAATACGGCGGCGGCGCCTTTCTGGTGACCGACGGCGTGGTGTTTTTCGCCAACTTCGCCGACCAGCGGATGTACCGGCAGGACACCGGGGCCGCGCCCCGGCCCATCACCCCGGACGCGCCCCTGCGCTATGCCGACGGCGTGTTTGACGCCCAACGCGGGCGCATAATCTGCGTGCGGGAAGACCATACCGGCGACGGCGAGCCAGTCAACGCCATCGTAGCCGTAGACGCCGAGGGCGCCCGCCCGCAGGAAACGCTGTTCGCCGGTTCCGACTTCTGCGCCGCGCCGCGCCTGAGCCCCGACGGGAGTTCGCTGGCCTGGCTGGCCTGGAACCACCCCAATATGCCCTGGGACGGCACCGCGCTGCTGCTCGCCCCCATCAGCCCCGACGGGCGGCTGGGAGAAGCGCAGACGATAGCGGGCGGCCTCCCCTTACATCCCCCCTCAGAGGGGGGGAATATAAGGGGGGGCGATTCGGTTTTGCAGCCCCTCTGGTCGCCGGATGGTGAGCTTTACTTCGTATCCGACCGCAACGGATGGTGGAACCTGTACCGCTGGCATAACGGCGCGGTTCAACCCGTCTTGGAAAAGGAAGCGGAGTTTGCCCGTCCGCAGTGGGTGTTCGACCCGGCGGCCTACGGGTTCCTCGGCGGCGGGCGCATCGCCTGTGGCTACGTCGAGCGCGGCGTATGGCATATCGGCATCATTGACGCCAACGCGGGCAGCCTGACCCGGCTGGAGCTGCCCTATTCAGAAATGGGCCGGGGCGAACTGCGGGCCACCGCCCGGCAAACTCCGGGGCAAGCTCAGGATGAGCGAATCGTCTTTTCCGCCGGCGCCCCGGACAAACCAATGTCCCTGCTGTCGCTGAACCCGGCCACCGGCGCAATCGAGTCGCTACGGCAGGCCCACTCTCTGGATGTTGATTCGGCCTACATTTCACCCCCGGAGCCGGTAGAGTTCGAGACCACCAACGGCAGAACCGCCCACGCCTTTTATTACGCGCCGCGCAACCCGGATTTCGCCGCGCCGCCCGGCGAGCGGCCGCCGCTGCTGGTAAAGAGCCACGGCGGCCCCACCGCGTCGGCGTCCACGGCGCTGGACTTGGGCATACAGTTCTGGACCAGCCGGGGCTTTGGCGTGGTTGACGTCAACTATGGCGGCAGCACCGGCTACGGCACGGAATACCGGCGACGGCTCAACGGAACGTGGGGTATCGTGGACGTAGACGACTGCGTCAACGCGGCGCGGTTTCTAGCGGCCCGCGGCGACGCCGACCCGCAACGGCTGGCGATAGACGGCGGCAGCGCAGGCGGCTACACCACCCTAGCGGCCCTCACCTTCCACGACGTTTTCCAGGCCGGGGCCAGCTACTACGGCGTCAGCGACCTAGAGGCTTTGGCGAAAGAAACCCACAAGTTCGAGTCGCGCTACCTAGACAGCCTAGTAGGCCCATACCCCCAGCGGCGCGACCTCTACATAGAACGCTCGCCCATCCACCACACGCATCTGCTATCCTGCCCGCTGCTGCTCCTCCAAGGGCTAGAGGACAAAATAGTGCCGCCCAATCAGGCAGAGATGATGTTCGAGGCAGTACGCGCCAAGGGCCTGCCCACAGCCTACGTCCCCTTCGAGGGCGAACAACACGGCTTCCGCCGCTCCGAAAACATCAAGCGAGCCCTAGAGGCGGAACTATACTTCTACTCCCAAGTATTCGCCTTCAACCCAGCCAACGCCGTGGAGCCAATAAAGATAGAAAATCTGCCGGGTTAGGGTATAATGCCCCCAAGGAGCAGAGCGACCGCTATGACCACCATCAACGACATCAACGACTTCGCCCGGATTATCCGGGAACAACCCGAATGGGCCGACAGCATTCGGAGCCTCCTGCTGAGCCAGGAACTGCTGGAGCTGCCAGTCCGTCACGCCGAATTTGTCGAACTGACCAACCGCAACTTCCAACTGGCCTACGAGCGTATGGAACGCCTAGAAACCGCCCTCGCCGAGTTGTCCGAGCAAACCAGCCGCAACTTCCAACTGGCCTACGAGCGTATGGAACGCCTAGAAACCGCCCTCGCCGAGTTAGCCGAGCAAACCAGCCGCAACTTCCAACTGGCCTACGAGCGTATGGAACGCCTAGAAACCGCTCTCGCCGAGTTGGCCGAGCAAACCAGCCGCAACTTCCAACTGGTCTACGAGCGGCTGGAACGCCTGGAGACCGACAGCGCCCAGATTAAAACCGATATGAACATAGTAAAGGGCAGGCTCGACAACGCTATAGGCAAGAACTACGAATTCGAGGTGCAAAAGAGCATCGGGGGCGTAGTCGGGAGTCAATTGCGAAGAGTCCGGGTGTTGAAGGGCCTGCCATCCGGCCCATCCCTCGAATTTATGGATCTCCTGGATGACGCCGAAGAGAACGGCGTTATCACCGCAGAACAGTATATGCAAATTCAAGTGCTGGACCTAGTGCTGACCGGCCGACGCAAAACCGACAACGCCGACATATACGTAGCCGCCGAAGTTTCAATAACCGTCGGCAATTCCGATATTGTCCGTGCGGCCCGCCGGGCCGAGATACTGAGTGCCGTAGTAGGCCAGCCGGTAACGCCGGCCGTTATCGGAGCCTACATAGACGCCACCCGAAGCACGCTGGCAGACACCAACAACGTAACTATATTCCTGAAGCCCGACGACTGAGCAACCACCGGGCCGGTTAATATCCGGCTGCCTAATGCGGCAGTAGAAGGCAGATCATTTCTCGCTTCTTTTTGGCAAGAAAATTCCCCGATTCCCTTTCGGGCCGGGGCATAGGCTGTCTTTTTCGACTTGCCTTTGGAAGCGGCGCTCTAAACTGGCATATACATCTCAGAAAGCCATAACAGAAAGCCCAACCTAGATTGCCCCCGTGCGGGCCTTGTGGTTGCGGCGGTCGGCGCAGTTGCGGCACCAGCCATAGAAGTCTATCCGCTGGCCGGTAAACTGGAAATCGGTGGATGTTTCCAGTTGCTCTTTCAGGCGGGCCACTATCTCTTGGCCCGCGCCGGAGTCCACCACGCCGCCGCAGCCTACGCAGACCAGGTTGGCGTGGGGCGACAGGTTAGCGTCGTAGCGGGACTGCTTCTGGAAGGGCAACGCGCGCACAATCCCCGCCCGCTCCAGCATATCCAGCGTGGAGTAGACAGTGGCGAGGGTCACGTAGGGGAAAAATTCCTGCACCCGCTGGTAGATTTCCTTCACCGACGGGTGATCGCCGGAGTTGACCACCACCTCAGCGATGGCGAGACGCTGCGGCGTCTGGCGAATCCCCAAGTCTTTCAGCTTTGCGGCTAGTTGTTCTGGAGTAGTCAAATATCCTCGATTTCTGCGCACAGGGGCGGGTTTGTCGCCCGCCCCCGATGATGCTTAAACCACGGTTGGAATTGGGCGCCCCAGCCTAGAGGCGGCCGCCAAAGAACATAGGCTGTTGCTTGCGATAGATTTGGATGCGGTTGCGGCAGGACTCCACCACAAAGAGGCGGTCTTCGTCGTCCACCTCGACGGCCACAGCGCCCCAGAACAGCTTTTCGCGCTCGATGCCCTGAGCGATTTCCCGCTCCTGCCACATCTCGGAGTTGGCGTCCAGCTTGTCCTTGCCCCACTTGGAAATGGTGGCGTCGCCGACAAGGCTGGTCAGCAGCTCGCCCTCGGGGCTGTATATCCGCACCTGTTCGTTGCCCCAATCGGCCACGTAGACCAAACCGTCCTTGTCGGTGTCAACGCTGGTGGGGCGGTTCAGCTCGCCATTGCCGAACTGTTGCAGGAACTGGCCGTCGGCGGTGAACTTCTGCACCCGGTCGTTGCGCCAGTCGGCTACGAAAACGTTGCCGTCCTTGTCTACGCAGATGCCCCAAGGCAGGCCCAGCTCGCCCTCGCCGCTGCCCTCGCTACCCCAGGCTGAAATGAACTGCCCGCCGGAGGTGAACTTCTGCACCCGGTGGTTCTTGCTATCCACAACCAGCAGGTTGCCGTCGGCGTCGAAGGCCATGCCGGAAGGCCCGTCCAACTCGCCCTCGCCGCTGCCCTTCGTTCCCCACTTGCCCAGCCATTCGCCGTCGCGGTCGAACATAGAGATGCGGTTCAGCCATTCGTCGGCCACGTAGACATTGCCTTGGGGGGCAATGGCGACAGCGGTGGGCCAGATGAGAGAGCCGTCGTTTTCGTTCTCTTCGGTCTCGCCGGCGGTGTGAACGCCGCGGGCGAACTCGCCCACATAGTCCTCGTCCACAGTGCAAACGGTGATGCGCTTGCCGTCGGGCCGGTATTCGTAGGAACGGTTGACGACGTACATCGTGTCGTCCTCGCCCCGGGCCATGGCGACGGGGTTGCGGAAACCCGGGCCGGAGAACTCCCCGCGCCCGATGGTGTGGCTGTACTGAAAGGTGATGCCGATAGTCTGTGTAGCCATCGTTACCTCGCTTGATTCGAGTGACGCCCTGCGATTCCTGAGTTTCACCCCCACCCTGGCCCTCCCCCATAAGGGGAGGGATTAGGAACGGGAAAAGAGAATCTAGGCCGCGATGAAGTCCATCTGCTCGAAGGCCCCGCCGACAATCGGCTTGGCGTCCAGGCCCATCCACTGCTCCAAGAGGGTGGAATAGAGGCCGCGGAAATCGTTGTTGAAGTGCAGGTCGCCCTCCAGCAGCTTGTCGGCGGCCAGCGAGGGATATTCGCCGTACAGCCCGCCCTTCACGCGGTCGCCGATGACGAAGGCCACGCCGCCGGAGCCGTGGTCGGTGCCGGACCCGTTGTCGTGCACGCGGCGTCCGAACTCGGTGAACACTAGCAGCACCACGTTGTCGCTGGCCGACTTTTCGCTGATGTCTTGGTAGAACGTGGAAATGGCGCGGGAAGTGTCGCTCCACAGCTTGGCGTGGGCGCTCAACTCGCCGGCGTGGGTGTCGAAGCTGTTGTAGGGCGCGGTGGTGTACAGGAACCGGGTTCCGAGCCCGGCCAAGTGAACCATGGCGATGTTGCGCATATACTGCGCCACCGTGTCATTGCCGTATTCCACCGTAGAGGAATACATACCGGGAGCAGTGGCGAGGATGTCGGCGCCCTTGAGGGCGTCCATTCCGGTATGGGAAAGGTAGTCAACCACATTGCCCCGGCCCACCGCCGGAGAGTACATCCGGGAAAACAGTTCGAGTGCCTCGTCGCGCTCCTCATCCTGGATTCCGGTCAGCACGCCATAAGTTTCCAGATTGCCCACCGAGGCCACCGGCACCTGCGGGGCCGCCATGGACCGGGGCAGGCCGCGACCGAAGTTGACGCCGGTAAGTACGTTCTCGGCCTGGGGGTCAACGTCACGGATGGCCCGGCCAATCCAGCCCTCGAGGCCAACCTTGTCCGGCTCGCAGGTGTGCCAGATGTCCATAGAGCGGAAGTGAGAGCGGTTGGGGTTGGGGTAGCCGATGCCCTGGAGGACGGCAACCTTGCCCTGGTCGTACAGTTCCTTAAGCGGGGCCATAGAGGGGTTGAACCCCACGTAGTCATTGAGGGGCAGAACCTGCTCATCGGACACCCGCACCGTGGGGCGGTTGTCGGCATACAGCGGGTCGCCGTAAGGCACCAAGGTATTGAGGGCGTCATTGCCGCCCGAAAGCTGCAAAACCACCAGAACGGGGTCTTTCTTGGTTGAAGTCATTGTTAGGCCACTCCTCAGTTGGTCTTGGGGTGGGGGCCGCTGCGCTGTCCGATTTATCCCGCCAGTCCCTTGGCAAACACAGGGGTAACGGGCGGGCGCGGCGTCTACTCGGCTGTGGTGCCGCCGTCGATGACCAGTTCGGAGCCGGTCACAAAGGACGATTCATCGGAGGCCAAGTAGATTACGCCGTAGGCGATGTCTTCGGGGGTGCCGACCCGTCTCAGGGGCAAGCGGCGCATCCGTGCCTCCCAGCGGTCGGGGTCGGAAAAAGTGTCCCGAATCATTTCGGTATCAATGGGCCCGGGATGCACCGAGTTGCAGCGGATGCCGTCCGGGGCGTACTGAATCGCCGTTGATTTGGTCAGCAGCCGGACGGCGCCCTTGGTGGCGGTGTAGCTGGAGGAACCCTCCGGGCTGCCTACCAGTCCGGCGGTAGAGGATATGTTGACGATCGAACCGCCACCGGCCTCGCGCATAGCGGGAATGGCGGCCTTGCTGCCAAGGAACACGCCCTTGGCGTTGATGTCCATAATCCGGTCCCAGTCCTCCACCGTAGTGTCCTCTATGCCCTTGCGGATGAGGATGCCCGCGTTGTTGACCAGCGTGTCGAGATGCCCGTAGGCGGATATGGCGGTTGCCACCGCGGCGCTCCAGTCCGATTCGCTGGTGACGTCCAGATGAACATAGGTAACGTCCAGCCCGGCCTCGGCCAGTTCGGCCTCCACCTGCCTGCCCAGCTCGTCCAGAATATCGCCGATGACCACCTTTGCGCCCTCTTGGGCCATCATCCGGGCCTCAACGGCCCCCTGTCCCCGGGCGCCGCCGCTGATTAGGACTACCTTGCCGTCCAGTCTGCCCATATCGCATCCCCATCGTTCCGCCCATCCCTCTACAAGCTCGGACGGGCGGTTGAAACTTTATGTCCCGGTAAACTCCCCACCGCCGGGCTGTTGCACAACGCGGCGGCGTATTGTTGCGTCCCAATCGTCCATACTTCGACCAGCTCAGGATGAACGATTGGGGCCGCGGTTCTTAGGCGAACTGGTATTCCTGGGTGGCGACGATGAGCTGCAACGTCTGGCCGACGCGATGACCGTAGTCATCGGTGCCGGTCTGCAACTGACCGCCCTTTTCGACGTGTTCCACCAGATAATCGCGGGTTTCGTCGGGCAGTTGGTATGAGCCTACCATATCCAGGCAGCGGTCAACGAAAGCCTGCGGTTCGGTTACGCCCTCGGCGCTCAGGCGGTCAATGATGGCGCGGACGCCGGGCAGGGCGGTGTTGCCTATCTGGTCGGCGGTGAAGTTGATGCGCTCCACCAGCGTGCCGCTGTCAATCCACTCGGCGCCGGTATGCCAGCCCTCCACCGTGGGCGGGTTCAGCAAGTCCTGGCCCATATAGCGGATTTCCATGGCGATGGGGTGCAGGCCCGGCTTGGGGTGGGTGAAGTCCTGCACCAGACGCATAGTGCCGGCCACGGTTTCCGCCGGGCTCTTCACCTTGGCGAAGCGGGCGTTCTTGAAAAAGTCCGAGTTGAACAGCGTCCGCAACATCGCCGAGAGGTTGTAGTTGGACTCGAAGTAGGCGTCTTCCAGCATCTTGATGGCTTCGGGGTCGCGGGGCGGCGTTTCCTGCCAGGCCGGCACCTGCGGCTCGTCGGCCACGAAGAAGTTGTACAGGTGACGGGCGACAAAGCGGGCCGTGGCCGGCTGGCGGGCGATGATGTCTATGATTTCCTCGCCGCCGAAGTTGCCGGTCTCCCCCAAGAAAGTCTTTTCGCCCTCGTCGTGGTCGGCGGCATTGAAGGCGAACTGGGAAGCGTAGCGCCCATAGGGGTAACGCGGGATGGCGTTGGTAATAGTCCAGCCGGTAAAGGCGCGGGCGCATTCCTTAACGTCATCCTCGGAGTAATTGGCGTGGCCGTCCATCCCCACGCCCATTGAGAACAGCTCCAGCAACTCGCGCCCGAAGTTTTCGTTGATGGCGTCCTTGTGGCTCATGCAGTTGTCCAGGTAGAACACCATCGCCGGGTCCCGGGACAGCTCCAGCAACAGGTCGCGCAGGCTGCCCATACCCAAGACGCGGAACATATCCAACTGCTCCTGAATCTGGCGCCCATGCTCGCACTTGGAGTTGCCGGTGCAAAGGATGCCGTGCCAGAACAGGGTCATTTTTTCCTGGAGCGGCCGCTGGGTGTTAATCATCCGGTAGGTCAGATACGCCTGGTTGACTTCCAGGGCGTTCATCTCTTTCCAGTCCACGAAATAGCGGTCGAGGAGGTGGCGGTCCAAGTCGGGCTGCTCCATTGGAGAGAGGAGTTCTTCAACGGTGGCCTCGTAGCCATTGGCCGCCCGCCGCTCGACTTCCTCGTAGGTGGCGCCAAACCCGGCGCGGCGCATAAGGTGAGCCATAAGCTCGATGTCTTGGTGGGCCATGAATGCCTCTCCTGCCTAGTTGTCTTCAGGCCGGAAAGCCCGGCCGGGGTGGAACTCCGGGAAGCAGGCCCCCTTACGGGAGCCGGGCCTATTTCTAGGGCTGATTATATTGATTCCAAAGTAAGATTGTCTATGCCTGCGGCCAAACCGGCCAGCTCCGATTTCAAGGCTCTTACTGAATTGAGACTATTATACCAGAAGTATATTATCCGTTACGAAGATTTGACAATAAAAATTGCTTGGATATAATGAAATATCCGCCTATATGATACGAAAATCGTAATCAAACTTCAGACGTCGAGAGCATCCGGGCCAACGGAAAGAAAGGGATTCAACACTGGACAGGAGCGTTGAGATGCAAAAATTCCTGCTGTTGGGTCTCACAGTCATCCTGCTCGTAACCATAGCGGCGTGCGGCGGGGCGGCGGAAGCTCCGACGGCGCCCCCCACGCCGACACCGGCCCCGGCCGCTGCGCCGCCGACCCAGCCGCCGACGACGGCCATCCCCACCACGATAAAAGAGGCAGAACCGACGGCAACGGCGCCCAGCGGCAACGGAGTGTCGGCCAAGCTCCAAGCCTACGCCGATGAACACGCCGGCCGACCGGGCGCCATATACGTGGGCGACATCAACCAACTGGTGGGGCCGGCCGCCACGCCGGACCAAGGAGACTTCGACGGCAACGTGCCACTGGACGCTTTGCAAAACCACCTGTTCGTTTTCGAGTCCGGCTACTACCAGAGTCTCATCGAACAGGCAAATATCGAGAACCCGACACCTCTGGTTGACCGGGATGAAGTCTTCACCATCCAACACGCCTGCTTGAACCGCGCTTTATCCTTCTGCAAGGTGACCGAAACCTTCTATTTCCCCAATGTCATTGAGCGCACCAATGGGCAGGTGGACTTCGTGATGTCGTCTTTTCCTGAGCTGGGGTTGGCCGGGCCCGACATCCCGAACCTGCTGGGAACCGGCACCCTGGATATGGGCAGCGTCGTAGGCCCGTATGTAGCCGGAGAGGTGCCGGCTCTCGAAATCCAATACCTGTTCGGCGCGTTCACCTCGCGGGAGGAACAGTACATTACAACAGCCGCCATAGCGCCCGAGATAAAGCAGCTACTGGAGGACTCAACCGGGGGCGGCAAGCTCATCGTGAAAGAATGGGCCTCGGGCAACGACATTTTCTTCTTCAGCAAGACGCCGCTGCGGACTCTGGAAGACTTCACAGGGCTGAAGACCCGCGCTTTCGGCACCTCCATTTCCGACTGGATCAACGGCATGGGCGCTGAAGCCCAGTTCGTGGCCTTTGCCGAGGTCTACACCGCCCTGGAGCGTGGCATCCTAGGCGCCGGCGTCACCGGCGGCGACGCGGGGTTCGGGCAGCGCTGGTATGAGGTGGCCGATTACATCACCGGCCCTCTAATTAGCTGGCCCGCCAACGATATGGTAATGAACAAGGATATTTGGGAGATGCCCCCCGACCTGCAAGCGATAGTAATGGAAGAGGCCGCCAAAGCGGAAATGGAGATGCTGCGGCTGGGGGCCGTCCAAAACGAGGTGGGGCTGCTGAAGAACGTCGAGAAAGGCGGCATGGAGTATTCCGAGTTCTCCCCGGAGCTGAGGGCCCAGAGCGACAAGGCCGTCATCGAAGCCGTGATTCCCAACTGGGCCGGCCGGGTGGGCCTAGACTCCCCCTGGATCGGCGTATTCAACGAAAAAATGGGGCCGGTGGTAGGGTATCGAATCGAGCCGGACGGCTCGGTAACCAAAATCCCCAAAGTGAAATAACACGCCCCAAGACATTAAACCCCGATCGCGCAGGGGCCGCGGAGAAACATAAAATCCTGTGCGGCCTCTACGCGCTCCATGTCTGATAGTCGTAACAAAAATTAGGGAAGGCCAAAGTATCCAGGCTGACGAAAGAAAAGGGATTCGACACCGTAGAGGAGCGTTGCGATGCGAAAATTCCTGCTGATGGGACTGGTTGCCATACTGCTCATAACCATAGCAGCGTGCGGCGGGGCGGCGGAGTCTCCGACAGCGACCACTGCGCCGACTGCCGCGCCGCCCACCCAGCCGCCGCCCACCGCCACCTCCGCGGCAATGACGGACGGCAGCGGGGCGTCGGCCAGCCTCCAAGCCTATGCCGACGAACACGCCGGCGGGCCGGGGGCCATCTTCGTGGGCGACCTGGCCCAACTGGTCGGCCCCGCGCCCGACCCGGCCCTTGGCGACTTCGACGGCAACGTCACTCTGGACGCCCTCCAGAAACACAGCTACGTCTTCGAGTCGGCCTACTATCAGACGGTGCTGGAACGGGCCAACCTAGAGAACCCGACGCCGCTGGTGAGCGAGGGGCAGACTTTCGAGATACAGTACGCCTGCATCAACCGCGCCCTGCTGTGGTGTGCGCTGAAAGACAAATATATGTTCCCCCGGGTGCTGGAGCGCACCAACGGGCAACTCAGGCTGGTGACCACATCCTTCCCGGAGCTGGGCATCGCCGGCCCCGACGTTCATAGCCTAGTAGCCGATGGCACGCTGGCAATGGCCGACATCGCGCAGTACATCGCCGGGGCCTTTCCGTCCATCGAAATCGGCAGCCTGTTCGGGATTTACCCAGACCTCGAATACAACTACATCGCAATGGCCAACGTCACTCCGGAATTGCGCGACCTAGCGGTGGAGTCCACCGAGGGAGGCCAGTACATCACCCTGAACTGGCATTCCGGCAACAACGTATTCTTTTTCAGCAAGGAACCGCTGGACACCGTGGAAGCCTGGAAAAACAAGAAAATTCGGACGCCCACCGCGGCAATGTCAAGCTGGCTGCGGGGTATGGAAGCCGACCCTCAATTTATGGCCTTCACCGAGGTATACACCGCTCTGGAGCGGGGCGTCATTGACGCGGCTATGACCGGCGCCGACGCCGCCTTCGGCCAGCGCTGGTACGAAGTGGCCGAATATATGAACGGCCCGGTCATCAACTGGGACAATTCCGCCGTAGTGATGAACAATGAGCAATGGGCCAAACTTCCCGAAGACCTACAGAAAATCCTGCTGGAGGAAGCGGCTATCAACGAACTGGAAGAGCTGCGGACGGCCACCATACAGCACGAAATGGGCGTACTGAAGAACACCGATGCGGGCCTGGAATACCGGGAGTTTTCCCCTGAGATGCAGGAATACGCCTTCCGAAACGCGGTGCTGGGCGCGCTGATGCCCGGCTGGGTCGAGCGGGTCGGCGGCCCGGAGCAGCCCGTAATAAGCATTTTCAACGAAAAGGTAGGCGCCATCGTGGGCGTGAAAATCAACCCCGACGGCACAGTAGTGGAAACGCCCAAAACCCTGCCGCTGGACAGCTTCAAAGCCCCGCAGTACGCAAAATAACCCCGGCGTCGCGGCCTGCGGGAGCCGTCTACTCCCGCAGGTGGATTATGGCGACATTCCGGCTGCCGGCCAGGGCGGCGATATGCTCCGGCGTAGTGTCCGCGATGACCGCCGCGCGGGTTGGGACGCCGGTAGCCTGACTCAGGGCCACAGCCCGTTGAGCCGCGCGGGAGCCGTCTACTCCCGCAGGTGGATTATGGCAACATTCCGGCTGCCGGCCAGAGCGGCGATATGCTCCGGCATAGTGTCCGCGATGACCGCCGCGCGGGCTGGGACGCCGGTAGCCCGACTCAGGGCCACGGCCCGTTGAGCCGCGCGGGAGCCGTCTACTCCCGCAGGTGGATTATGGCAACATTCCGGCTGCCGGCCAGGGCGGCGATATGCTCCGGCGCAGTGTCCGCGATGACCGCCGCGCGGGTTGGGACGCCGGTAGCCTGACTCAGGGCAACAGCCCGTTGAGCCGCGCGGGTTACATCCCTGTCTTCGGCAGTTATGGAGGCTTCGATAACGATATAGGCAGGCCCGTTATCAATCAGGATGATGTCGGAGTTAAGTATGTCCTCCAAATCTTCGTGGCTGACTTGACCGGCCCTGATAGCCTGCTGGGTTGTCCTAGCGAAATCCGGTGACTCTCCGCTCTGCTGGGTGAAGGCGATGCGGGGCCGGTCGGCGCCAAGGCGGGCAACGACCAAATGTGGCGAGCGAGCGGCAGCCTTCCGCTCGTATTCTTTGCCCTGCAGATTACTCAGCCGTCCTAAAATGGTTCTCTGCACGTTTTCCATCCGGTCTTGACGGGTGTTCATTTGTTCGTACAGAACTTCCAGCCGTTCCACCCGGGTGTCTATCCGATATAATTGGGTTTGGATTTGTATCACGTAGGTTCGGAGCGCGGCCACTTCGCCGACGAGGGCATCTTGCCCGGCTTGCAGTGCTGAGATAGCGGCTTCGTGCTGGTCCAGGCGTTGTTCGTGCCTTTCGACTGTTTCGCTGAGCCTAGCCACCATTTCAATCAGATGCTGGATGGCTTGGGTGCTGGTTTCTCCGAATTGGCGGAAGGCTTGAGACAGCTCCAATTGCTGTTCCATAACCTTCAGCATCAGTTCCTGGTTCTGCCGGATGACGCTTGGCATATCGCCGAGGATGCGGTCACGCAGAGCGGCTTCCAGTTCAGGGTTGGCCGCCATTTCCGCAAGAATTTCTTCGACCCTGCTGGGGGTGGTCATAGGTATCTCCGGGTTAGACCAGTTCGCGTTACCCAGTCAGTTTATATCTTGTCGGCGCCGTCTGGCAACGAGAGACCATTATGAGGTTAGCTAATCCAAGGGCATTTTCACCGGAAAAATTTCGCCGCCGCCTCCGCGATTTTCCTGACACCTAGCCCTTGCCAACCCCGAATACGCCCCCTTAACATAATACCTGTGAATCCCAAACAACCGGCCAACCCGCAAACCGTCCCCAACCCGGACGCCAAGCCAAAATGGCAGGAAATGGTGCTAAATGGCGGGAAAATCGAAAAAATCCTGAAACCCCCGGATGTGAACCGCCTATACGGGAACCCCAAGCCTTCCACCGCCGCGTTGACGCCTTCCACCGCAAATTGGCCCTGCTTCTGGCCGAGTAATTATGCATCCGCTGGGCCACCCCCCCGGAAGGAGCGGGAATTTCGCAATCGTCTCAAGTTATGGAGTATTATGGGGCGGTATATGCCGTCCCTTTGCTCAAGGGACTACGCGGCCGGTTCAGCCCGCTGTCGCACACTCTGAGAGAAAGGCATCATTCGGTTCCCCAAACCGCAAACCCGGAGGCGATTATGGACAAGTCCGAGCTTCCTTTCCTGTCGGCGTCGGAGCTTTCGCGGCTCATCGCCTCGCGCCAAGTTTCGCCCGTTGAAGCTACGGAAGCCTATCTGGAACGCATAGACTCTCTGGATTTCAAGTTCAACGCCTACTTGACGGTCACCCGGCAGATGGCGATGGATGCGGCCAGGGACGCCGAGCGGGAAATCGCCGCCGGCCAGCACCGGGGGCCGATGCACGGCGTGCCGGTGGCGGTGAAAGACCAGTTTCACAGCGCGGGCGTCCGCACTACGGGCGGTTCGCGTCTGCTGGCCGACTTTGTGCCGGACGAGGACGCCACCGTCATCGCCAATCTGAAACGCGCCGGAGCTATCCTGCTGGGCAAGACGAACCTGACCGAGTTCGCCATCACCGGCTTTTCGCACCGCTTCAGCACGCCGCGAAACCCGTGGGATCTCAACGCCTACGCCGGCGGTTCCAGCAGCGGTTCGGGCGCCGCCACTAGCGCGCACCTCTGCGCCACTTCGCTGGGCGAAGATACCGGCGGCTCCATCCGCTTTCCCGCAACCTGGTGCGGCCTAGCCGGTTTGCGGCCCACTTGGGGGCTGGTCAGCCGCTACGGGGTTATGCGGGGCGTCTGGTCAATGGATACCGTCGGCCCCATCTCCCGCACAGTGGAAGACGCCGCCATCACCCTCGGCGCCATCGCAGGCCACGACCCCAAAGACGCCCACACCTCAACGAAACCCGTGCCGGATTACCGGGCCGCGCTCTCCGGCGGCATCGAGGGTTTGCGAATCGGCGTCGTTACCGAGCAGATGGAGTCCGAGCTGGTGGAACCCGACGTGCGCCGCGTCGTAGAGCGGGCCATAGGCGTGCTGGATGAACTGGGTGCTACAGTTGAGGAAGTGTCGCTGCCCCTATCGGCCCTGGCCGGGGCGGTATCGGGAACTTTGCTGGCCGTGGAACCGGCCAACAACCATTCCGCCTGGATCAAAGAAAGCCTCAGCGAGTACGGCCACGACGACCGGATATTGTTGCTCACCGGAAGCGTTATGCCTGCTCATTATTATTACAAGGCCCAGAAATTGCGCGAACTCATCCGGCGACAGGTAATCGAAACCCTGAGCCGCTATGACGCGCTGGTTTTCCCCACCGCCGGAAAGTCGGCGCAGCCCATCGAAGACGACCCGCCGGTAACCGGCAAGGACACCGCCTCGCGGCTGCCCTTCCTGTTCACCCGGCTGTTCAACCTAGCCAGTTGCCCGGCTATGTCGGTGCCTTGCGGCTTCGACGACCGCCGTATGCCCGTCGGCCTGCAAATAGGGGGCCGCCCCTTTAGCGAAGAGACCCTGTTCCGAATCGGGCACGCCTACGAGCAGGCCGCCGGGTGGCACACTATGCGCCCCCCAGCCGCCTAGCCCGCTCATTTAACAAGAAGCAAGAAAAGAGGAGCAAGGAGTGAGCGAAAACCGAAATCTCACTCCTCACTCCTCTAACCTCACTCCTCTAACCTCACTCCTAACCTATGCCGGGTACATCTGCTCCGCCAGCGCATCCTGCCAGACGGCGCTGTCGGGAAGGATGCTGTCTATGGCGCGAAGGCGGTAGTAGCTTTCGGACAGGCCGGGGGGGTCGCCGCCGTCGGAAACCGTTTCGGCAGCCCCGAGGAGCATCCGGCGGGCCACGACGATAGCCATATCGCTGGCGGCCAAGTTTTCCGTGCTGCGGTCTACGATGGCGCCCATGCTTTCCTGAACCGCCTGATCCTGGGTATTGATGCCTTGGATGCCGGTAAAGGTTTCGTACTTCTGAACTTGGCGGTCAATCATCCAGTCGTTATCGCGGTTGCGGATGGCCCGGTAGTCGGCGTCCAGGTCATCGGGGCCGCGGCCCAACTGCCGCTCCAAGTCGTGGTCGGCCTCCGACAGCGGTTCCTCGCCATAGCTGTACATCCAGTTGAACACCATGGAATTTTCGTCATCCACCGGCACCCAGCAGTGACCGGCGATAAGGGTGCGGGGTTTCCCGCCGTACAGCCCGAATTGGGACGGGCGCATCTGGTGGAAGGGCAGCACGAAGTGGTAGGCGCGGATGAAGTTCTCGCCTTGCCCGTCCAAGGCGCGGATACCGGCGTAGCGATAGCCGTAGTCGGTGCGGTCAACTTCCACCTTGGGGGCCTTGCCGGTGACAAAATCAGTGTCCACGCCGATGCCGGGGCGGGTGGTGTTTTTCGTGATGCGGCGGTGCAGAATAGGGGCATGGGCCGTGTCTATGCCGCCCTCCAGCGCCTGCACCCAGTTGCATTCCTGCCGGTTCTTGGTAATCAGCCGGTGGCTGTCGGGAACCTGAGTCCACTCAAAGCAGGGCAAAGGCGGGCGGCGGTCACCCGGCCCCATATAGGCCCAGACCACGCCGCCCATCTCCACTACCGGGTAGGATACGGCCTTGACCTTGGTATGATAATCGCTGCCTTCCGGCTCGTTCATCATATCCAGGCAGTTGCCAACGATGTCGAACTTCCAGCCGTGATAGACGCAGCGCAGGCCGCCCTCCTCGTTGCGCCCCAAGAACAGCGAAGTGCGCCGGTGGGGGCAAAATTCCTCCAGCAGCCCCAACCGGCCCTCGCTGTCGCGGAAAGCCACCAGATCCTCGCCCAGCAGCCGCAAGCGCACCGGCGGGCAGTCGGGTTCCGGCAGTTCGTCGGCCAGCAGGGCCGGCAGCCAGTAGCGGCGCAGCGTATCCCCCATAGGGGTGCCAGCGCCGACGCGAGTAAGCCTTTCGTTGTCCAGCCTCGATAGCGTCATAAGTCGCCTCCTGCTTAATATCGCCTGTCGCCTTTTCCGTACATCCAGCCCGGCGGCTCCGGCCTCGCCGGGGACGCTCGGCCTTTCGGCAACCTCCAGTGCTGCGCTGATTCTAGCGGGGCGCCGCGGCCCTGTCACCCCCACAAAATGGCAAGGGGCGTTGACAACGGCAGGCGGTATTCCTAGAATCTCAGAAACATCGCAATCCGGCAGGGCAATAGTGGATGACAACCGCTAAACAGTTGTACGCATTGCAGGAAGTAGACTTGGACTTGGATCGGGTGGGCCGCGCCCTCGCCGAGGCCGCAGAAGAGCTGAAAACCGAAATTTCCATCGGAAACCTAGAGGCCGCCCTTCAAGCCGAAGAGGAGCGGCTGAAGGATTTGGAAACCCGCCAGCACGACAACCGGATGGAAACCGCAGTGCGCCGCGAGCGGTCGGAATCACTGGAAGCCCGGCTGTATGACGGTTCTATGGTCAACCCCCGTGACCTAGAATCCCTCCAGCAGGAAGCGGCCAACGTCCGAAACCTGCTGGAGCAGAACGAAGCGATGTCCCTAGAGCTTTCCATCCAGATCGAAGAATCCCAAACCCGGTGCGCCGATCTGTCCATCGAACTTACCGGTGTCAAAGCACGCTGGGAAACCCGGCAAGACGAGCTGAACCGGATAGTCAGCAGGCTGCAGGCTGAACGCAGCGATTACGAAAAGCAACGGGCACTGCTGGCCGGACAGGTGGAGCAGGCCGCCCTGCAACGCTACGAAACGCTGCGCAAGTCCAAAGGGGGCCGCGCCGTCGCCAAGGTGGAGCGCGACCTGTGCCAGGGCTGCCGGATGTCCCTGCCCACCCAACTGCGCCAGCGGGTCAAGAGCGGCCGCCAAACCGTCAACTGTAGTAGCTGCGGCCGGATGCTGTTCGTGGAGTAGGCCGCTAAAGTAACTACGCTGCCATTGGACAACCTAAGAAACGGCGCCAAAGTTCAGGCGCCGTTTTTCGCGGGCCTAAATTGCGGCCCTAAATTGTAGCAATGATATAATGGCCCGGTTCCGCCAACCCTCAACTTCCAGAACGCCAAAGGCATAAGGAGGCCGCACCCCGCCCGTCGGCGGGCGTGCGGAACCCCGACTATGACCACCGCCAAATCGCCCGCTATCGCGCCGGAGGCCGCCCCACCCTACCGGCTGGCCCTGAACATCCGCGCCATTGATCTGACCAAAGATCAGTTCCTCTGTCTATGCTCCGATAACGGTGACCTGCGACTGGAGCTTACGGCGGATGGGGAGTTGATTATTATGCCTCCTGCCGGTGGGGAAAGTGGATGGCAAGAGCACGAACTGGCCTTACAGGTAGGCATCTGGGCCAAGCAAGACGGCACTGGCCGCGTTTTCAGTCCGTCCGCAGGTTTTGACTTGCCCAATGGCGCAGTACGCGCTCCCGATGTTTCTTGGATACTTCTATCCCGCTGGGAATCACTGAGCAAGGATGAGCAACGCACATTCAGCCCCATTTGCCCTGATTTTGTTATTGAACTCCGCTCGCCATCGGACAGGCTGGGCGAAGCGCAAAGAAAGATGGCGGAATATCTGGAAAACGGCGTCCGGCTGGGCTGGCTCATAGACCCGCAGAACAAACGAATATACGTATACCGCCCCGGCCAGCCCGTAGAGATTCTTGATGAGCCGGACACCATATCCGGCGACCCGGTGCTGCCGGGCTTCGCGCTGGACTTGAGCCCAATCTGGCAGGCCCGGCCAAGTTGACCGCCCCCGGCGCCTATGCTAGATTGACGGCGGAGGCCATGCGGGCCGGGTGACCGCCCCGTCTGTCCCGCGAGGGATGGGCCGGGGAGGAAAGTCCGGGCTCCTCCGGGCAGGGTGCTGGGTAACGCCCAGGCTTCCGCAATGGATTAGTCCGGCGCGGGGGACGGAAAGTGGCGCAGAAACATACCGCCCCGATGACTGTTCAGGGAATCGGGGCAAGGGTGAAATCGGGCGGTAAGAGCGCCCGGCCGTTGCGGCGACGCAGCGGCGGCCAAACCCCACTTGGAGCAAGGCCGAATAGAGGGACTATGAGCGCCCGGCTCGTCCCCGGGTTGGCTGCTTGACCACGGCGGCAACGCTGTCCCGCTCCGCTGGCCCTGAGCCTGCGAGGGCGGGCCCCGACGCAAATCGGGGGGCTAGATAGATGGTCACCGCCCGATTCTTTCGGGACACAGAACCCGGCTTACAGGCCCGCCGGGCCTCCCGCTTCATCCCCCTCTTTGGGATAGCGCCATTCGTCCTGAGCCTGTCGCCCGCTCGTCTTGAGCTTGCCAAATGATGACTTGCCAAATGATGAAATGACGAGCGGTTTAACCTACGCCCTTTTGGGGATTGCGCTATGGCATACCCGGAAGACGCCTGCGCCGCCGTTATTCAAGGGCTGAACGGCGCGGGCATCGAATACTTCATCCACGTTCCCGACAGCTTCGGCGCCCCGGTCATTGCCCACTTTGAGGATGACCCCAACGTCCGCTCCTTTCCGGTAGCGCGCGAGGAAGAAGGCATCGGCATCGCTTCCGGTCTGGCCTTGACCGGCAAGCGGGGCGTGATGTTTTACCAAGACACCGGGCTGGGCAACTCCATCGGTGCGCTGACCACCTACGCCATGGCCTACCACGCGCCGATGTTGCTGCTGGCGGTGCGGCGCGGCGGGTTCGGCGAGTACAACGCCGCCAACTTCCAGTTCTCCGAGATGGCCGTCCAGATGGTTGAGACCATGCGCATCAAAGCCTTCGTGCTGGACTACCGGGTGCCGCTGGACGCTTGGCCCCGGGCCATCTCCCAAGCCTTCGACTACGCCTTTATGACCAATCGCCCCATCGTGGTGTTTCTGAACCTGAAAGAGTGAGCCGCCAATGCCCGCCAGCCGCCCCCCAAGCCGCTACGACTCCCTGGCCCTGATTTCCCGCGCCTTTCCCGATGACCCGGTGGTGCTTACCTGCGGGGCCACCTGCCGCGAAATGGCCGCCGCCGGCCGCCGCGACAACCACTATTACATCGTGGACACTATGGGAATCGTGACGCCCGTTGCCCTCGGCCTAGCCTTGGGAATGGCCGGGCAGCCGGGGCGCCGGGTGGTAGGCGTCGAGGGCGACGGCGGAATGCTGACCAACCTGAACGCCCTCACCACCGTGGGATACCTAAAGCCGGAAAACCTGTTGCTGGTAGTGCTGGACAACGAAAGCTACGCCTCCACCGGCGGCCAGTACACCTTCACCACCGACCTAGACTTGGCCGACATCGCCCAAAGCTGCGGCCTCCGTCCCTACCGCGCCGATGGCCTAGAGTCGCTACAGTCAGCCTTGTCCGAAGCGTCCCAAGCGCCCGGCCCCAGCCTGGTTCACATGAAAATCGCCCCCGGCAACGCCCAAGTCCCCCTGCTACTGGACGACCCGGTAACGCTGGGCGACCGCTTCCACCGCTGGCTGGCAGGAAGTATGCCCGGGTAGCGTTTACGGCTGTAAGCAAGCGTATCGCATCAATGCCCCTATACCATAATGTAGATTGGTAACAAAATGACTACCACCCGCCAAAAACTGATAACCGCCGACGAACTGCTGGCAATGCCCCGGGGCGACGGCCGACGGTACGAGCTTATCCGCGGAGTGCTGGTAGAGAAAATGCCTACAGGAGATCCCCACCGTGTAGCAGTGGGCAGGTTTGACACCGCCTTGGGCAACTACTCCGACGCTAACGACTACGGCAGCGCCGGCGCGGGCGAGCCGGGCTACCGGCTGGAGCGCGGCCCGGATACTGTGCGAGCCCCCGACGTCGTCTGGATTGCGCCCGGCCGCATCCCCGAAGGAACGCGCGGGTTTCCCGAACTGGCCCCCGATTTGGCCGTGGAAATCAAGTCGCCCAGCAATTCCAACGCGGAGCTGGCCGCCAAAGCCTGGATGTGGTTCAGCTACGGCTCCCGGCAGGTATGGGTAGGCGACCCCGGCGCCGTCACCGTAAGGCTGTTCCGCCCCGGTATGGAGCCGGTGACCCTCCACGAGGACGACATCCTTGACGGCGGCGACCTCCTGCCCGGATTCAGTTCCCCGGTCTGGCGTCTGTTCCGGCGGCATCGCTGATTGGCGGAACAACCTTTCCCCATACCAAGATTCCGCTGCCGCCTTGCCGGATTGGGTATCGTTGTTTATGATAGTCGGCAACGCCGCATATCATTCCGGCGGCGCGTAGAGGAGTTCTGCCAACGTGTTTTTGGACCTGCATTGCCATTCCGTTTCCTCGGATGACTCCCGCGCCACGGTGGAGCAATACGTCAAATGGGTGCAGGTGCTGCGCAAGCGTGGCTACGTGGTTGACGGCATTGTCCTCACCGAGCATCGCAAGTTCGACTTCGACAAGGACTACTCGGCCCTAGCCGACCAATACGGGGTGCTGATTCTGAAAGGCTCGGAGCTGGACACCCGCTACGGCCACTTTCTGGTTTACGGCGTAAGCGAAGGGTTGACCCGGGATATTGACTTTTCCGACGTGCGGATGGACGCCCGCGAACTGATGCGGGCGGCGCGGCAGCACGACGCCGTAGCCATCCCGGCCCATCCGGGGCGGTTCGGCATCGGGCTGACCGAATATATCCAGCAGGGCGAATCCTTCCCCGGCGTGGATGTGGTGGAGCTACTCAACGGCGGCGGGCGGGCCGGCGAGAACGAGCGGGCCGATGAGCTTTGCCAGCAGTTCGGCTACCTCGGCATCGGCGGCAGCGACGCCCACTTGACCAGCCATATCGCCACTTGTATGACCGAGTTCCGCGCCGCAATCGCCAACGAAAGCCAGTTGGTGGACGCCCTGCTCAGCAAGCAGTTCCAGCCCGTGCGCCTTGAGGCCACCGCCGGAGTCCCATCGGCCTGACGCCCCTTCCCGCCCACCCCGTCATTCCCGCCTGCGAAAAACAGAACAGGAAAAGCCGGAGAAAGCCCTATGACAATGGAGTTGAGCTACGACCGGACGCTTCACGGTAAGGAGCACCGCGCCGGGCCTTTCGAGATTACCGCCGATATGATTGCCGCGGTCAACGCCAGCCTAGGCGAGCAGGGCGCGGCCTTCAGTTCCGACGCCGACGCCAAGGAGCAGGGCTTCCGGGGAATGATTGCGCCGCCTACCCTATGCTCCATTTTCGTGCGCGAGGTGCAGTTGCCCGACGTCGGGCTGGATTTCGGGCGCACCCAAATGCACGCCGGGCAGCGGGTACAGCCCATAGCCCCCATTTACGCCGGAGACCGCCTGACCGCCTCATCCCACCTTAAAGACGTTTACGCCAAAACCGGACGCTCCGGCACTATGGTTTTCGTCGTATGGGAAACCACCTTTCGCAATCAGGACGGGGATGTAGTGGCCGAGGTTCAGGAATCCTTTGCCCGCCGCGAGTGAGATTTCCGGCCCCTTGTGAATCAAGACAGGCGAGAGATAAATTGCCTTACTTTGAAGACATAGAGTTGGGCGACCAGATTGGCCCAGTCGAGCGGATAGCCACCGACGAGGGGGTGGCCCGCTTCTGCGATGTGTGGTCGCCGCCCACGCCCAACCGCTTCACCGACGCGCAAACCGCCCGCGAATCGGGTATGACCGGCCCCATCGTCCCCGGCATTATGGCGATGGCGATGATGGCGCAGTTGCTCACCGACTGGGCCGGCCCCGACGCCATCCGCGACCTGGATGTGGTATTCCGCCAGCCCATCCCGCACAACCGGCCCCTTACCCTCGAGGCCACCATCACCGACCTGCGCCAAGAAAACGGCCAAAACCTCGCCGAGTGCGACATCCTGATGCTGGGCGCCCAAGGCGAGCGCCACGTCGGCGGCAAAGCCGTAGTTTCCTTACCCAGCCGGGGATAGCTTTTCCCTACTCCCTCCCTCTTGGGGGAGGGTTAGGGTGGGGGTGAACCCCAAAGTGACGGCTATGCTACATCGCTTGCGTCAAATCAGTTTCGTGGTTGACAGCCTGAGCCAGGCGCAGAACCGCTACGAAAGCTATTTGGGTATGAAAAGCGTCTTTAGCGATGCCACGCCGGAGACGCAAAGCTCCGTCCTGTACGCAGGAGATGGCGGATTCGTCGAGTTGCTACAGCCCCTTTCCCCAAACGGCGATGCGGCCAAACATCTGGCCGCGCGGGGGCAAGGGCCTTACGAACTGATTTTTGATACGGTGCAATTTGACCCGCTTGTCAACCGGCTGAACGCCGCAAACGTCAGAATAAGCGACGTAACTCAATGGCGCGGCGGGCGCAGCGTGGCGGTAGACCCGGCATCGGCCAACGGAGCGCGGCTTCGCATCGTGGAGCGCGGCCCCCTCTGGCCGCCCTCAGGCCCCGACTGGCAACTCAATGCCGCCCCGCCCCACACGCTGCGCCTGCGCCAGATTGCCGTACTGGTGCGCGATTTGGATGAAGCGGTGGCCCGGTGGGGCGATATGTTCGCGCTCAAAGCCACCAAAAGGTTCCAGATCAGCTTTACCGGGCTGGAAATAGCCGTCCTGCCGCTGGCCGGCCGGGACACATTCCTCGAACTGGCCCAACCCACCAGCCCCAACGCGCCGTCGCAACGGTTCCTCGACCGCTACGGCGAGGGCATCTACCTGACCATCTACGAAATCGCCGACTCGCTTGCGATGGACGCCCACTTGGTTGAGCAGGGGGCGCGGTTCACCTCATCACGCCAAACCGCCAACTACACCAACTTGGGATTCAACAGCATCTGGCTGCACCCGGCAGGCTTTATGGGCGCCTTCACCCAGCTATCCCAAGTGCTGTCGCCCGACAACCCCTGGCCCCCCGCCGGCGACGACTGGCGCCTAGAATAAGCCGCTGCCGGAGCGCTGGACGTCCGCGCCTTACTCTCTTGGGGCCTTTCTATATCCTTGTCTGAATCAGGATTTCTCCCAATCCGGCAAATCCTTTAATCCTGAAAATCCTGATTCAGACAATTGCGCCAAGAGTTGACGGCCCTATTCCGGCAGTGTATAATATCACTATTAGATACAAGGTATCAATAACATCCCATCAGGCATAGCTATGGCGTTAAAGAAACGAAATTTATCCGCAACCGAACAAATCCTAGAGGCGCTGGAGGAGCGGGGATACCGCTCGACTGCGCCCCGGCGGACGCTGGCCGCGGCCATCGGGGTGCAGAAACGGCACTTCACCGCCGAGGGACTGCGGCGGCAGTTGCCCCCTACCCTAGGCCGGGCCACCGTTTACCGCACCCTGAAGTTGCTGGTCGAGGCAGGCGTCCTTTGCCGCGTGATGCTGGAGGATGGCGACCTCCACTACCAGTTGAGCCACCGCGGCCACCATCATCACCTGCTCTGCGTCCTGTGCGGCTCGTCCCAGGACTTGACCGGATGCGACATCGAGGACCTGCTGGCCGCCACTTCCGCCCGCCACGGCTTCGAGCTGAGCGGCCACTGGCTGGAAGTCTACGGCCATTGCCGCGACTGCATCCAAAACGGACGCGCCGCAGCCTAGTATCTTTTTTTGCCCTATATTGAGACACCATATCAATTATCCGGCATTACTGATACTAAGTCTTGATTCTGACGCTGATTGATCCAAAACCGCGCAAATTTTAAGGAGGACATCGTCTGAGCATGACTCGAAACACCTTTTAATCCAAAACCGCGCAAATTTTAAGGAGGACATCGTCCTGAGTATGACTCGAAACACCCTAAAGCTGTTGGGCATCCTGATAACCCCGCTGATTCTGCTGCTGGCCGCGGCCTGCGGCGGCGATGCGGCCACGGAAACCCCGGCGCCGACTACGCCCCCGACGGCCACTGTCGCGCCCACGTCCGCTCCCGCCGCTGTCGCGCCCACGTCTGCGCCCACCGCCGCGCCCCCGTCTGCTCCCGCCGCTCCCGCTCCCACCGCTACGGCAGCGCCGCCCACCCCCCACACGGCGGAAAAACTGAACATAGTAACCACCAGTAACATCATCGCCGACTGGGCCCGGGCCGTCGGGCAGGAACGAGTGGACGTTTTCCCTCTGCTGCCCCCCAATGCCGACCCGCACACCTTCCAGCCCGGCGCCCAAGACATCACCCGCATAGCCGACGCCGACCTAGTGCTGAGCATCGGCCTGTCCCTGGAAGACGGCTGGCTGGACAAGCTGATAGAGAACGCCGCCCGCAACCCCGACTCCATCACAGCCTTGGGCGAGGGCGTAGACCCCATAGACTTCGTGGAAATCACGCCCGCGCAGCACGGCGTCGAACTTGTTGGCCGCCTGCTCATAGGCGACGGCGAAACCGGCGCGATGTCGGTCATTGACCTGGAACACGACGAGGTGGAACAGGACGCCTTCGACTTGGAAGCGAGGGCCGGGAGAATCTACCCCACCAAGAGCGGGCGCTTCGCCATCGCCGTATCCAGCGACGCCAACACTGCCCACGTTTTCGACGGGGGCATATACTTGGAGGCCCACGGCGACCATTTCGACTCAGTCGAGGAGCCGGTGGAGCGTTTGAGCCTTGACCTTTCCGGGGACAGGCCGGTGCACCTGTATGTTGGCAAACAGTGGGCCACCATCTTTTACGATGGCTCCGGCGATGTTGCCCTGCTCAACGAACACGAACTGGAGGAACAGGGCAGCAACTACGCGCCGCCGAAAATGAACGCAGGCCCCCATCACGGGGCGGCGGTGCCTCTAGAGGATAACCTGTTCGCAGTCACCATCCAGCACCCCGACTACGAAACGGCCCCCGATGATTACCGCTTGCCCATCGGCGCCGAAATCGTAGACTTAACCGGACGGAAACTGCACAGCGAAACCGGCTGCGAGGGATTACACGGCGACGCCGCCAACGGACACATGGCAGTCTTTGGCTGCATCGGCGGAGTCTTGTTCGTAGAAGCCCACGACGGGGAATATGCAGGCGGCTTCATCCCGGCGCCCGATGGCGAACCCGAGGATTTCCGGCTAACCTCCGTCTGGGGCTATCCCGGCCTGGATCATTTCTTCGCCCAAGGATCGTCCGTCGGCCTGTACGTGGTTGAACCCGAGGAGGACGCCATAGAGCAGCTTATCCCCGCCACTGAGAACCTGAACCCCGTCAACATCGCCATCAGCCACGATGGGGAATCCCTGCTGGTGATAATGAGCGACGGCGAGTTGCGGATGTATGACGCCCACGATTTGGACTTGCTGGCTGCGGCCTCGGATTTCCTGACTGCCCCGGTCGAAACCGGCTTCTGGGCGCGTCCTCACATCGCTACGGCCCCCGGCGCGGTGTTCGTCACCGACTCCGTGGGCGGCAAGGTACTCCAACTGGACGCCCACGACCTGGAAGTTGTTGACCATTGGGCAGTTCAAGGCAACCCAACCAAAATAGCCTTTGTCGGCATCCTAGGCGAAACCGAAGACCACGAGGAAGACGGCCACGCTGAATCGGCCGAAGAACACGACGCTCACGACCACGGCGAGCTTGCCCCCCACTTCTGGTTCGACCCGCTGCGGGTGAAGCAGGCGGTAAGCAGTATCGCCGCCCTGCTTTCGGCGGCAGACCCGGCCGGGCAGTCTTTCTACCGCGACAACGCCGCCGCCTACAACCGGGAGCTTGACGGGCTTCACGACTGGATTTCCGAGCAGGTCGAAGAGCTGCCGGAGAGCCGCCGGGCATTGGTCACTTCCCACGACTTTTTCCAGTACTACGCCGTTCGGTATGGTTTCGAAGTGGTCGGCGCCATACTCCCCATAACCACCGATGCGGAACCCACGGCGCGAGACCTGGAAGAACTCATCGAAACCATCAGGCATGAAGGCGTCCCCGCCGTGTTCACCGAAAGGTCCCACAACGAGCGGCTGGCGCAGCGCGTTGCCGAAGAGACCGGCGCAACTCTGGTGGGGGGGCTGTACAGCGGCTCTCTGGGCGAGACGGGCGGCGAAGCCGGCGCCTACATTGACATGATGCGGCATAATACAAGCATCATTGTGGAGAATTTGCGATAGCCATGCCTGAGACAGAGACAATGCCCGCCCCGCCTATTGACGCAGTGGAAATCACGGTTGAACTCGGCGGAACTCTCATTCTGGACCAGGTATGCTTCACCACCGGCCCCGGCAGCATTATGGGCGTCGTCGGGCCTAACGGGGCCGGTAAAAGCACCCTGTTCAACGTCATCACTTCCTTGATGCCCGCCACCTCGGGCCGGGTGCTGATTCACGGCAAGAGCATCTCGGAAACCCGGGGGCTGGTCGCCTACGTGCAGCAGCAGGAGCGGATCAACTGGCGCCTGCCCATGAACGTCTGGGATGTGGCGATGCTGGGACGAGTGCGCCGCATTGGCTGGTTCCGCCGCCCCCGCCCCGAAGACCGGGAAGCCGCCGAGAGCGCCCTGCGCCAGGTCGGAATGTGGGAACGGCGCAAGTCTCTGTTGGGCGAACTGTCCGGCGGCCAGCGGCAGCGGGTATCCGTCGCCCGCGCCCTGGCCCAGGGAGCCGACATCCTGCTGCTGGACGAACCCTTCCGGGGCGTGGACATCACCTCGCAGGTGGACTTGGTGTCGGTGCTGATGGAGCTTCGACGCGCCGGCCACACCATTGTGATGTCCTCCCACAACATCAACCTGCTCGCCAACTACTGCGACGAGTGCCTGTGCCTGAACTGCCGGGTATACGACTGCGGCCCGCCCCAGCAAGTGCTGACCCCGGAGTCGCTCACCGTGCTTTACGGGCCAACCGGCGCGGTTCCGTCTATAGACCACAGCCACCTGGAGGAACACATTGGACACGATCACTGAGGCCCTGGCCGGGCCGTTCCAGTACGCTTTTATGGTGCGGGCATTCATCGTTGCCGCCATCGTGGGCGTGATGTGTCCAGTCGCCGGCGTCTACGTGGTCACCCGCGGCCTAGGGTTTATGAGCGACGGGCTGGCCCACTCGGTGTTGCCCGGAATAGTCATCGCCGGCATATTCGGCGCCGTCTCGATCAGCGTTTTCGTCGGCGGCATACCTATGGCGATCGTCATGGCGCTGCTCAGCGGCTACCTGATAAAGCGGGCCGGCGTGGGCGAAGACGTTTCGGTGGGCATACTGTTCGCCCCCCTGTTCGCCGCCGGCGTCATAATGATCAGCGTCGCATCGTCCCTAGGGGTTTTGGTGCCGGTGAGTCTCGACGATCTGCTGCTCGGCAATGTGCTGGGGGTGTCGTGGACTGAAATGTACGTGACCCTGGGCGTGGCCGGGGCGGTGCTGCTCATCCTGTACGGGCTGCACAAGGAGCTGGTCTTCTCCAACTTCGACCCGACCGGCGCATCGGTCGTGGGACTGCCCACGGAGAAGCTGGAATACGTCCTGCTGGCCCTGCTGTCAATGGTGGTGGTGGTGGCGTTGCAGGCCGTGGGGATAATCCTCGTCATTTCCCTGCTCATCACCCCGGCCGCCGCCGCCCTGCAACTGACGCGGAGCTTCACCGGGGCTATGGCCGCCGCCGCGTTCATCGGAGTTGCGTCGGGAATCTCCGGGCTGTATCTTTCTTACCACTTCAACCTGCCGTCCGGCCCGGTTATGGCGCTGGTCGCTTTCAGCCTCTTCGTCCTGTCGGTGGTCTGGAAGCAGAAGGGGGCAGGAATTCTGCAACGCCAAACATCATAGGGCATAGGCCCGAGGGCATAGATATGTACGACCTGAACGGAAAAATCGCCGTAGTAACCGGCGCAGGCGGACGCCACGGCATCGGCCGCGCCATCGCCACCCGCCTCGCCTCCGAGGGGGCCAACGTGGTGGTCACCGACGTTCCCCAAAGCCTCGACGCCATCCGCGCCGAAGACCGGCAGGAAGGCTGGGAGGGCCTGAACAGCGTAGCCGCCGAAATCGAGGGGATGGGCCGCGATTCCCTAGCCATCTTTTCCGACGTTTCCGACAGCGCCCAAGTGGACGATATGGTAGGGCAAACCCTGGCCCGCTTCGGACGCATAGATATTCTGGTCAACAACGCCGGTTCCCGCCCCGGCAAAGACCGCGTGCTGGTGGTGGAACTGGAGGAAGAAGCCTTTGACGAAGTGATGCGCGTCAACGTCCGCGGCACCTACCTAGTATCGCGGGCGGTGGCCCGGCACATGACGGCCCGGGGCGGCGGGGGCAAGATAATCAACATATCCTCAGGCGCGGGCAAGCGCGGCATCGCCCGCTATGCCGCCTACTGCGCCTCCAAGTTCGCCATCATCGGCTTCACCCAGGCAATGGCCCAAGAAATGGCCCAGCACCGGATAAACGTCAACGCCATCTGCCCCGGGTTAGTGGACACCGAGCGGGTGGACTTTATCGCCGCCGCGCTGGCCCCGGCCGGCGAATCCTCCGAAGAATACCGCGCCGGAATGATTGCCGACCGCGCCGTGCGGGTGCCTATGGGCCGCGTAGCCGAGGGCAACGACATCGCCCGAATGGCCGCTTTCCTGGCCTCGGCGGAATCCGACTACGTAACCGGCCTATCCATCAGCGTATCCGGCGGCTCCGAAATGAACTGAGCAAGCCCCCTCTCCCTAAATCGGAGAGGATTAGGGTGAGCGTCCCCCTGCCGCTATCGTCTGTGGCCCTTGTGAAGCCACAGACGATTTTTCATTTTCGCCCCCAAAACCGGGAACGAATCGCCCTTGCGCCGCATATTATCAACCAAACGCCCCTTTCCAATACGGAGCATGAGGGCCGCTAATGACTGACCCGGCTCTTTCCATCCCGGCTATGACTAACCCGGCTATGGCTGACCCGGCCATAACCGACAACGAAGCCATCGTGCGCTGTCAAGCCGGCGACCGCGACGCCTTCCGCCACCTGGTAGAGCAGTACAAGGACGTGCTTTTCGGAACAGCGGTGCTTATGACCGGCAACCGCGCCGTAGCCGAGGAGCAGGTACAGGAAGCCCTGCTTTCGGCCTGGCGGGGAATACGCGGGTTTCGCCGGGGAAGCCCGGTAAAGCCCTGGCTGATGCGAATCTTGGTCAACGCAGTGCTCGCCCAGCAACGAAAACGCGCAATCCCCACAACGTCCCTCAACGAATTTCCTATCCCTATGGGGGAGGGCCAGAGTGGGGGCGCATCCCTTCCCGGCCCCGCGGAAACGCTGGACGCGCTGGAAAACCGCCTGATTCTGCGACGGGCCATCGCCGGCCTCAGCCCGGAACACCGGCAAGCGGTGACACTGCGCTACTTCGCCGGGCTGACCGTGCCGGAAGTGGCCCGGACGCTGGGCGTGCGGGAAGGCACCATAAAATCGCGCCTGCACCGGGCCTTGGCAATACTGCGCCAACAGTTGGAAGACTCCGGCCAAAGGGAGGTTATCGGCAATGGCCCGTAACGACTCGCCAAACAACGAAGACAATGAAGATCAAGAAATGGAGCGCGTCCTGCGGGAGCATTTCGACGCCGAAGCCCCCAACCTTCGCGCCCCCGGCGATCCGTGGGAATGGCTGGAAAGCCGGATGGACGAACCGCCTGCCCCGTCTTTCTTTTCCCGTCTGCTCCCGTCATTCCCGCTAAGGCGGGAATCCATACGCCCGGCCTTTGCCGTCGCGGGAGTGGCCGTCGTCGCGGTGGCAGTGGCCGCCACCGTCTGGGCCATAACCGGCGACGGCGGATGGAATCCCGGCGACGAGCTGGCCCAAGCGCCCGGCGCTACGGCCCTGCCCCCGGCCCCTACGCCCGCCACCACTGCCCGGCAGGAAGCAGCCGTTCCGACAACCGCAGCACCCGCGGCTACTACTGCCCCAACTATTCTGCCCACCGCGCCCCCCGCAGCCACCACCGCCCCAGCCGTTCCGGCCACCGTAGCCCCCGCGGCCACCACCGCCCCGGCTGTTCCGGCCACCGCGCCCCCGGCTGACGCTGTTGCTATTGAAGTAACCAAAATTGTAGAGGTAGAGACAGAGACAGAGACACCGGCCTCCACCGCCGCCCCTGCCGCAACACCATCTCCGCCCATGTTGATGGTGTCGGCTGAACAGGCCGCCGCGCCAAGCGGCAGCGGGCAGCCGCCGGATACCACCTTCCGGGACTACGGGCGGCAACCCTTCGTGGCGGCGTCCGAGGATAACGTCTCAACCTTCAGCCTAGACACCGACCGCGCGTCCTATCACCTGGCCCTCGGCTGGGCGCGTTCCGGCTACGAAGTAGACCCGGATTCGGTGCGGGCCGAGGAATGGATAAACGCTTTCGACTACCAGTATCCCCCGCCTACGGACAGCAACGAGTTCGCCATTTCCAGCGGCCTGTTCCCCCATCCGCTAGACGAAAACAAACTGCTGGCCCGCATCGCCTTTCAGGCCCCGGAACTGGCCGATGACCGGCCGCTGAACGTGACCCTAGTGCTGGACGCCTCGGGTTCTATGGCCGACGGCGGCCGGGTGGCTATCGCGCGGCAAGCGGCGGAAAGCATCCGCCAGAGCCTTCGCGCCCAAGACCGCATAGCCGTCGTCCACTTCACCGACGACGTCCTTCACCAGTACACCGTCGAACACCGCCCGCCGGACGATGACCGGGTGACCGACTCCATCAACCGGCTGCAACCCCACGGCAGCACCAACGTGCAGGCCGGGCTGAACCTAGGGGTCACGCTGGCCGGCCAGGCCCGCAGCCAGCGCCCCGATGCCTATAACTACGTCATACTGATGTCCGACGGCGTAGCCAACGTGGACGCCACCAATCCTTTCGCCATTCTCGAAACAGCTTATGACGCCAACGCCCAAAACCCGCTGCGCCTGATTGCCGTCGGCGTTGGCATCAACAACTACAACGATGTTCTACTGGAGCAACTGGCCCAGCACGGCAACGGCTGGTATCGCTATCTGAACGACACCGCCCAAGCCCAAACCACCTTCAGCCGCGACAACTGGCTGGCCCTGTCAACCCCCTTCGCCGACCAGACCCGCGCCCAAGTGACCTGGAACCCCGACGTAGTGCAGCGGTGGCGCATCATCGGCTACGAAAACCGGGTAACGCCCGACCACACCTTTACCCAAGACCGCAAAGAGTTCGCCGAAATATACTCCGGCGCGGCCACCACCGTTTTTTACGAACTGGAGCTGGTGGAAGGCTGGCAGCCCGGCCCGGTCTTTCCACTGGAGCGAATTGAGCTACGATGGGTTGACGCGGCCACCGGAGAATCGCGGAGCTTGCCCAACCAATCGCCCATTGCCTTGCCGGGCTGGCCGGGCAACGCAGACTTCGCGGGCAACCCCCTGCCACACTTGGCCGCCATCGTGGCCCTAGCCGCCGACCGCTACAGCTCCCTGTCGGCCAACGCCTACGAGTCCGACTACTCCAAAGCGCACCGCGATCTGTCGGCCCTGCTGGAGCAACTGCGCTCCCTGAGCAACGACCTAGGATCGCTGGACGCCTACCACGATTTCCTGTTCCTGCTGGAGCACATCACCGCAGACGTCGAGGAGCGGATGCCGCCCGCTACGCCGTCGGGCTATAGCCGGTAGGGAGCGGGCGGCGTACTCCGGTCAACAGCCAAAGTGCGCCGTCTGTTATTATGATTCCGAGAATCCCCCAAGAATAGCCGACAATGCAACGGCCAGCCACTCCCTACCAGCGCACCGGCCGCCACCGCCGCCCCGGCAGCCCCGAGCCGGCCGACCCCGGCCAGAGAAGGAAGCGGCGGTCAGGGACAGCCATCGGCCACGACCTTTCAGGACTACGGCCGACTGCCGTTTATCGAAACGGCAGTTGACAGCGTATCAACTTTCAGTCTGGACACTGACCGGACTTTATATAACCTAGCCTTGAGTTGGGCCCGTTCAGGCTACGAAGTAGAACCGGCCTCGGTGCGGGCAGAGGAATGGATTAACGCTGCTGAATTTAGGCGTCCAATTGGCGGCCCAAGCCCGCCGGGAGCGTCCCGACGCCTACAACTACGTCATACTGATGTCCGACGGCGTAGCCAACGTGGACGCCACCAACCCCTTCGCCATCCTAGAAACGGCCTATGACACCAACGCCAAAAACCCGCTGCGCATTATCACCGTCGGAGTCGGCATCCAGAACTACAACGACGTACTGCTGGAACAACTGGCCCAGTACGGCAACGGCTGGTATCGTTACTTGAACGACACCGGCCAGGCGCAGGCCACCTTCAGCCGCGACAACTGGCTGGCCCTCTCCACCCCCTTTGCCGACCAGACCCGCGCCCAAGTAACTTGGGACCCGGGCATCGTGCGGGCATGGCGCATCGTGGGGTATGAGAACCGGATTACATCCGATGAGAGCTTTACCCAAGAACGTAAGGAGTTTGCCGAGCTATACTCCGGGGCAGCCACAACGGTATTCTACGAACTAGAGCTATGGGGGGAAGCGCAGCGAGCCAGACCTGCGGAGCTAGGCACCGTCGAATTGCGGTGGACTGACCCGGCAACCGGGAGACCGTGGCGGCAACACGCGGCAGTGTCAGGCCGCCCGGACACCGATTTTGCCTATGCCAACGACGCCTTGCTACAGTTCGGAGCGATAGTAGCCCTCTCATCAGACCGCTATAGCGGCGTTCCCAACGTATCCGAGGGAAATTTTCCATACATATACAACGACCTCTCCGCCTTGCTGGACCGGCTGCAAGGGCTGCAACGGGAACTTGGCCGCCTGCAATCCTATAACGACTTCCAATTTCTGCTGGAACACATCACCGAGGACGTGGGGGAGTGGGCGCCCCAAACCATAGGCAGGCCGGGGTCGGGCTACAGCCGATAGGGGAATGCCGCCGCCAATGACATCCCGCGGCCCGGCGCGTTGTCCATTATTCACCAGCGGCATATAATGGACTGGCAGGCACGGAAAGGATGGCAACCAATGGCTGCAAACTCGACGAAATGGGAAGCCGGAAAAACCGCCGCAATAGTGGTGGCCGTGGTAGCGGTGATTGGTTGGGTGGGCGGCAACTTGTATTGGACGGGCTATATCTACGGCCAGTTAGATGGGCTGGAGACAGATACCCCGGGCATACGCACCGAAATTCGGGATACGCGCATGGAAATCCGGGATCTGCGTACCGAAATCCAAGACACCCGCGAGGAACTGCTAACCGAAATCCGGCGCAGCAATCAGCAGATTCTCAACGCCCTAGCCAACCATACCCACGACGCCGACGGCAACGCCGTGTTCCGCAGCCCGCCGGTCGCCAGCCCCTAGCCACGCATCCTTAAGCTCAAGCACTGCGCCCCGGCGAATCATCGGGCCTTCGGCGCGGCGGGCGGGCCAGATAGAGCAGAACCGCCGAGACCAGATACGCGGCCACCATCACCACGAACAGCAGAGTATAGCTGCCGTAATAATCGCGCAGCAGGGACGACAGTAACGGCCCCAGCCCCAGCGCCGCCGTCTGGAAAGGGGCGAACATCCCCAGCAGCGAGCCGTAGGAATCCCGCCCGTAATACTGCGCCAGCATCATATTCTCCATCGTGCCTACCGCCCCGGAAAACACGCCCCAGACCACCGCAAACACCAGTGCCCCGGCCAGCGAATCCACCACATTCAGGTAGGCCAGCAGCGCCCCGGAACCGGCCATAGTCACCATCAGGCAGCGGCGCGGCGTGAACAAGTCGGAAAGGTAGCCCCAGCCCACGTTGGCGATTGCCAGCACCGTTCCCAGACTAAGCACCCCGGCGGCGGCGGTGACGCTCAACCCGGCGCCCTCCACCAGATACGGCACCAAGCTGAAGCCCACGCTGCTTGAAGCCATCGTTCCCACCGACGCAGTGGCGACGATGAGCCAGAACGTCCGGGTACGCATCGCCTCCCGCACCGTCCAGCTCGCTTCGCCGGAAGGCGCCGCCGGTCGTCCTGAACCTGTAGCAATACCAACGGCGGCCGGCGACGCGCCATCGGGCAGCAGGCCGATGTCCTCGGGCCGCCTGCGCATCAGCAGCACTACCGGGATGACCAGCGCGAAAGTGAATATCCCCAAGTAGCGGTAGGCGTCGCGCCAAGTCTGGCCGACGGCTATCAGCGCGAAAAGCTGGATGTTTATGGCCCCGGCGATGGGCCGGAAAGTAGACACCATCGCCAGCGCGATGTTGCGCCGCCGCCTAAAGAAATTGACCGCAGCCGTGCGCGGCACCAGTCCAATCAGCACCGGATTGGACACCGCCCGCGCCACCACATAGGCGGCGTAAAACTGCCACACCGAGGAGACTCCCGACAGCATCAAAAAGCACACCCCGGCAATCAGCAGCCCGGAAGGCATCAGCCACCGGGGGCCGTAGCGGTCGGCCAGCCGCCCAATGAACGGCGCAATCAGCCCGGAACACCAAGTCCCGGCGGTGGCGGCGTAAGACAACGTGCTGGCGCTCCAGCCGGTATCGTCGCTGATGTATACCTGTATCCCGCCTAGCACCACCTGCGAAACGCCGGTAGCGGCAAAAGTGGCAAAGGACGTAATGCCCAGGATGAGCCAGCCGTAATAGAAAGGCGTCCGGGGGCGCCAGTTGAGCAGACGGTTAAACACGGGCCGGGGTTTCCTTCCAGTGAACGCCGCCCCCATCGGCAGGTTCAAGCCCAGGGGCGGCGGCAAGATTCGCTTGCAGAATAATACAGCATTCGCGCCATCGTGGGATTTAGGTTCTTGGCCTAATTGTCCGAATCAGAATTTGCCGGATTTGAGGATTTGCCGGATTTATTCCCGTCCGGCAAATCCTTTAATCTCGAAAATCCTGATTCAGACCAAGAATCGAATGACCCCGCCCTTGGGATGATGCTTGAATATGGTAAATTGTGACCAGCCACTGCCCGGAGGTATCCCTATGCCCCTTGACCGCGACCAAGTGATTCACATTGCTGCGCTGGCCCGCATCGGAATTTCCGGCGCCGAGATAGACGCTTACGCCGGGCAGCTTTCCGGCATAATTGACCAGTTCGAGGTGCTGAACGAGCTGGACACCACCGGCGTCGAACCCACCGGCCACGCCGGCGAGCTGCGGGCAGTAATGCGCGACGATACCCCGGCGGAATCCCTCCCGCCCGACGACGCCCTAAGCAACGCCCCCCGCCGGGAAGGCCAGTTCTTCCGCGTCAAAGCCGTGCTGGACGAGTAGATGCCCCATACCGCCATTCCAACTTACCCTATCATTCCGCCATTTCTCCATTCCACGCCTTAACATCATCTCCAAGCCTTAACACCATTCCGCGCCTTACTGTCCTACCTGCCTTATCCCGTCCTACCTGCCTTATCCCGTCCTACCTGCCTTATCCCGTCATTCCCGCGAAGGCGGGAATCCACGGCGTCTTTGCGTATGTCAATTTTCCGTAGGCAGAGGCGTATGGATTCCCGCCTCCGCGGGAATGACGGAAAGATGCGGAAGTGCCGACATCAAACGGGCAGGAATCCAAAGGTTGTGAGTAGAGCCGTTGTCCGAATATAACTGGCTAACCATCCAGGAAGCCCGCGCGTTGCTGGCTCGGCGCGAAGTCAGTTCCGTAGAGCTGACCCGCGCCGCCCTGGAGCGCATCGAAGCCGTCGAGGATTCCGTGCGCTCCTTTATCACGCTTACGCCGGATCTGGCGATGGCGCAGGCGGAGGCCGCCGACCGTATGCTGGCGGACGGAAACGCTTTCCCGCTGACCGGCATTCCGGTGCAGGTCAAGGACGTTATGTGTACCGAGGGCGTGCGCACCACCTGCGCCTCCCGGATGCTGGCCGATTACGTGCCGGTCTACAACGCCACAGCGGTAGAGCGGCTGTTGAGGCAGGGCGCGGTGATGCTGGGCAAGGGGAATATGGACGAGTTCGCTATGGGTTCGTCCTGCGAAAACTCGGCCTTCCATCCCACCCGCAACCCATGGGACGCCGCCCGCGTTCCCGGCGGCAGCAGCGGGGGCGCCGCCGCGTCGGTAGCGGCGGGCGAAGCCGTATACGCCCTTGGTTCCGACACCGGCGGCAGCGTGCGGCAGCCGGCCGCCCTGTGCGGCGTGACCGGCCTCAAGCCGTCCTACGGGCTGGTGAGCCGCTACGGGCTGGTGGCCTACGCCTCGTCGCTGGACCAGATTGGCCCCATCGGACGCAGCGTAGCCGACTGCGCCCTAACCCTCAGCGCCATCGCCGGTCACGACCCCCGCGACGCCACATCGCTGCCCCTAAAGTCCCCCGGCTACTCCCTACCGGGGGCCGGAGCGGACAACGGCGACTTGCGCGGGCTGCGGCTGGGCGTGCCGCAAGAGTATTTCGCCGAGGGCCTAGAGGACGGCGTGCGCCAAGCAGTGGAGCAGGCCCTGGCAACGCTGGAGGCGCTAGGCGCATCCGTCCGCGAGGTTTCGCTGCCGTCCACCAAGTACGCGCTGGCCTGCTACTACATCATCGCGCCGTCGGAATGTTCGGCCAACCTAGCCCGCTACGACGGGGTGAAATACGGTTATAGCTATGACGGTTATAGCTATGATGAAAAGGCCGCCGCCGGTATGTGGGACGCTATGGAACAAACCCGGCGGCACGGCTTCGGCCCGGAGGTGACCCGGCGCATAATGCTGGGAACTTTCGCGCTGTCTGCGGGCTACTATGACGCCTACTACCTGAAGGCGCAGCAGGCGCGGACGCTGATTCGCCAAGATTTCGCGGCGGTTTTCGAGACAGTGGACGCGCTGGTCACGCCCACATCCCCGGTAGTCGCCTTCCCCATCGGAGAAAAAACCGGCGACCCGGTGCAAATGTATCTCATAGACGTCTGCACCCTGCCGGTGAACATCGCCGGACTGCCCGGCCTGTCGGTGCCTTGCGGCTTCGTGTCCGGCGATTCCCACCCGCCCCTGCCGGTTGGGATGCAGCTAATCGGCCCGCACCTGTCGGAGCAAACCCTGCTCCGCATCGGCCACGCCTACGAACAGGCCACCGAGTGGCACAAGCAAAGGCCGCCACTATAGGGCGGCACAAGAAAAGCGGCGCCCGGCCTTGCCAGACCGGGCGCCGCTTGGCTTTGGAACCGGAAATCTGCCGCTAGAAAAGCAGGGGTGCGCGGCCTTGCGAGTTCCTGACGTAGGCCAGGTTCACCCGCAACCGTTCCCGGCTGGTCAGGGGCGGCCCAGAAACCCAGCCGTACAAAGAGACCGGGAAAGCGGCCAGCCCGCGAACCACCCGGCCGGGCCGCCACTGGCTGGCCGGGGCAAAGGCGGTGCGCGGCCCAGCGTCCGGGGCCTGCTCCGCGGCGGAGATTTCGGCGGTAGCGGAGTTCCGGGAAACCTTGTCGGGAGTGAACGTAGTCATTGGTGCCTCCTCAGTGGCTGATTCGCTGATTTGATACATCCGGGGCGGGCGGGATGCCCGCCCCGGCGCCGCGGCCTAGAGGGCCAGTTTCCGCCAGACGCCCTGCTCCATCTGGTAATCGGCGTAGCCGCTGGACAACTTGGACACTTGGGCCAGCAGGCGGGCGACCGGGCCGGTGTGCGGCTTGGCGGCCGGGGCCGCGGGCCGGACTTCGGCGGCGGCGAGGGAAACCTTGTCAGGGGATACCTTGTCGGGGGTGAACGTAGTCATTGGGGCCTCCTGCGTGGTTGGCTAACCACTCGGTTTATTTACTTACCTAAGAGCTAGATAGGCGGCTTAGGTAGCAACTAATAATAGATTAGCAAGTAACCATACCGATGTCAAGGGTTGATAGTGGCTAATTTTAGATTAGTATGCTAGTATCCCCGAAACCCGAAAATCAGCCGCTCCCTCTCCCTCTGGGGGAGGGCCAAGGTGGGGGCATACGTTGATGATGGACTGCCTAGAGCCTTGCCCGCGTTACGACCGGGCGATAAGCATTCTCGGGAAAAAGTGGAATTGCATGATAATCCGCTGTATGTTGGCGGAGCCGCGCCGCTTCAGCGACATATCCAACTACGTCGAAGGGCTAAGCGACCGCCTCCTGTCCCAGCGCCTCCAAGAGCTGGAAGAATCGGGCATAGTGGCGCGGCGGGTATACGACAGCAAGCCGGTGCTGGTGGAATACGCCCTCACCGAAAAGGGCGCCGCCTTCCGCCAAGTAGTGGAAGCCATCCAGCAGTGGGCCGACCAGTGGGAAGCCTACCCGCTGGAAGAGGCAATGACGCTAAAATACCAATGACCGCCCCGCCACTCATTCCCTCTCCCTAATGGGGGGCAGGGCAAGAACGCACAACCCTTGCGAGGTGCCTATGCCGTTGCAGCGCACTGCCATAAAAGACATCCTTTCCCCGGACGGCCCGCCCGCCCAGACAGCAGGCGGGGATGTGCTGGTGCAGGGCTGGGTCAAGACCCGCCGCTCCTCCCGGTCGGTGTCCTTCGTTCAGGTCAACGACGGCTCCACCCTGCGCGACTTGCAGGTGGTGGTGGACGAGTCCAGCCCGGCCTACGCCGTCGCCAACGCCTTGACCACCGGATGCAGCGTCACCGTGGCCGGGCAGGTGGTGGAGTCCCAAGGCAAGGGGCAGCAGTACGAAATTCAGGCGCAGGAAATCCGGCTGCTGGGCGGCGCCGACCCGGAAACCTACCCCCTACAAAAAAAGCGCCACACGCCGGAATTCCTGCGCGAAATCGCCCACCTGCGGCCCCGCACCAACACCTTCGGCGCTATGGCCCGCGTCCGCAGCGCCGCCGCCTTCGCCATCCATTCCTTCTTTCAGCAACGGGGCTTCCAGTACATCCAAACGCCGATTATCACCGCCAGCGACGCCGAGGGCGCAGGTTCAATGTTCCGGGTCACCACCCTCAACCTAGACAACCCGCCCCGCCACGATGGCAAAGTGGACGCCGCCGAGGACTTCTTTGGCCGCCCCACTTTCCTCACCGTCAGCGGCCAGTTGGAAGCCGAAATTTTCGCTATGGCCCTGTCCAATGTCTACACCTTCGGCCCAACCTTCCGCGCCGAAAACTCCAACACCTCGCGCCATCTGGCCGAATTCTGGATGGTGGAGCCGGAAGTCGCCTTCTGCGAGCTGGACGGGCTGGCCGAGCTGGCCGAGGACTTCCTAAAGCACATTTTCGGCTATGTGCTGGACAACTGCCGCGAGGATATGGATTTCTTTAACCGCTGGCACAACCCGGAAACCATCGCCACCCTAGAAGGCATCATCAACTCCCGCTTCGAGCGCGTCACCTATACCGAAGCAGTGGATCTGCTGCTGAAGTCGGGAGAGTCTTTCGAGTATCCGGTCAATTGGGGCATAGACCTGCAATCGGAGCATGAGCGCTATCTCACCGAAAAGCGCATCGGGCGGCCGGTCATCGTCACCGACTACCCCAAGGAAATCAAGCCGTTCTATATGCGCCTGAACGACGATGACCAGACAGTGCGGGCAATGGACGTGCTGGCCCCCGGAATCGGCGAAATCATCGGCGGCAGCCAGCGCGAAGAGCGGCGCGATACGCTGCTGCGGCGCATAGCCGAGGCCGGGCTGGACGCAGCCGATTATTACTGGTATCTGGACTTGCGCCGCTACGGAACCGTGCCTCACGCCGGTTTCGGGCTAGGCTTCGAGCGCACCGTGCAGTTCATCACCGGCGTGTCCAACATCCGCGACGTTATCCCCTTCCCCCGCACTCCCAAGAACGCCGAGTTTTAGGGGCGATTCGTGACGACGGACTCCAATTCCGATTCCCTGGCCGCAGCCCTCTCCCCGGACAGCCCGCCCATTATCCGGGCCATCCGGCGTCTGGAGTCCCTTTATATGGAGTCGGAATCCCTGTCGCCGGTGGCAAACTCCTTCCGGGCCTGGGCCGCCCGCCGCCCCCCCGGAAGGGGGGCCGGCGCCGACGCCTTCATCCGGCATACCTGCCTGTCGCTGCTGTGCCGTCTGGCCGCCTACCGCTTCCTAGAGCCGCGCAGCTCAGAGCAGGACTTGTGGGAAGTTATCAGCGGCGACTATTTCACCGGCGCCGGGCTGGGCAATTTCTTGAGCGAGGACTTCTTTTCTTGGCCCTACTTCCGCCTCTCTATGGGCATCGGGGACGACGCGGCGGCGATGGATCTGGCCCGGGGGCTACTGGCCGCCCTGCAATCCTTCGACTTCGGCGAACCGCCGCCGCGCCTGCTGTCCGGCCTATACCAAGATTATCAGGGGCCGACGGACGGGCAGGACAGCGCAAAAGCCGTCGCGGAGCTGAATGACTTCCCGATGCTATCCTGCATCGCCCCCTATTGCGGCGACGGAAACGCGCTGGCCGACGCCGTCCGCGCCGCGGTGGACGGACGGCTGGCCTGGGGGCAAGACTCGTTGGATGCGCTGCTGGACATCTCCGGGCAGTTCCTAGGAATGACTACCGACCCGCTGGCCGCCGTAGTCGCCGGCGCCGGTTTCGTGTTCGCCTTGGGCGAAACGGTGAAAGAGCCGCATCCCCCCATCATCGTACCCGTCTACCTAGCCGACGCCAGCCGGATTCCCGAGGAGCGCCGGGAGGCCGACGGCCAACTTTCCTACGCCATAGAGGCCGCCGGGGGCATCGTTATGCCGGAGCAGGTGGCCGCCGACCCGCTGTACCTAGACTGGCTGCTGGGGCGGCTGCCCAACTACCAGCGCGGCGCGGCCCTCCGCCTGCGGGCCCAGCCGGAAGAAACGGCGGTTCAAGAAGTGCTGAACGCCTGGTACAACTACCTGACCTCCCCCAAAGCCCGGACGCCCATCCCCGAACCGCTGACCCCGGCCGCCGCCGACGTGATGGTCGAAGCCGCCCGGACTCTGGTGCTGGCCTACATCCGCGGCTCCGGCCCCGCGCCCCTGCACCTAGCCCGCAACGCCCCGGCCCCGCTGTTCGCCGCCCGCCGGGAGTTCGATTTGACGATGTGAAAATCCCCCCTTTGTCTGAATCAGGATTCTCAGGATTATGAGATTCACCGGATAGGGAAAACCCTAGAAATCCCCCAATCCTGAATCAGACAATCGCGTTAAGAACCGCAAAACCCCGACTGTTACGCTAGACGACTGCAAAACTGCTCACGCCCCCTGTCATCCTAAACCAACGCCCCGTCATCCCAAACCAACGCCCTGTCATCCTGAGCAAACCCCTGTCATTCTGAGCAACCCCCCTGTCATCCTAAACCAACCCCTGTCATCCTAAGCAAACCCCTGTCATCCTAACCAACCCCCTGTCATCCCAAACCAACCCCCTGTCATCCTAACCAACCCCCTGTCATCCTGAGCAAACCCCTGTCATTCTGAGCGCAGCGAAGAATCTCCCCCTATGGCGCCCAGACCCTTCGCTTTCGCTCAGGGTTACAAAAGAGAGTTTCGCAAGCCCCGCCCTGTCCCGCAGCATCATTTGACGCTGATTAAGGGCAGTGAATATAATGGGGCGCGTCCCGCCAACCTGTCTTTCGGCAGGCTCAGGATGACGGCGGGGCTGGAAGGAGCGCAATGACTACTCACGAGGTTGTACTGCATCCCGCCTCGGTCGTCGAGGAACTGAAAAAAAACAACATCAGCCACGTGGTCTGGCTGCCCGACAGCGAAACCAACTTTATGTACCAGTTGCTCACCGGCGAGCCGTCGCTGTCGCTGGTGCCGGTCTGCCGCGAGGGCGAAACAATGGCTATCGCCGCCGGGCTGTGGGTCGGCGGCAAGCGGCCCATCGTTCTCATTCAGAACACCGGCATATTCGAGTCCGGGGATTCCATCCGCGGCCTAGGGCTGGACGTAAACCAGCCGCTGGTGATGCTGGTGGGCTACCGGGGCTGGAGCCGCCACGGGATAACCACCGACTCGGCGGCCCGGTTCATCGAGCATATCCTCCACGCTTGGGGCATCAACTACTATCTGATAGAAACCGACGAGGACGCCGACCGCATCAGCGTCGCCATCGCGGAATCCGAGCGCACCCAAAAGCCGGTGGCCGTTCTGGTAGGCACCGAGTTCGGCGCCTAAGCGAAACCCCCGAAAAGAGGTAGCAGCCTTATGATTGACAACCAGGAAGCAGTCAAGCTAATTGACGCCCACCGGGGCGACGCCGTAATCGTCGCCACAATGAACGCCAACAACGTCCGCTTCGGCCTGCCCTCGGTCAGCACCCAGGAAAACCTAGATATGCCCCTGTCGGGCGCTATGGGCAAGGCTTCCAACTTCGGGCTGGGGCTGGCCCTGGCCCAGCCGGAGCGCAAAGTGATGGTGCTGGACGGCGACGGCAGCCTTCTGATGAACCTAGGCGCGATGGTGACCCTAGCCAACCAGACGCCGGAAAACCTTTGCCACGTGCTATTCGACAACGGCGTCTACGCCGTCACCGGCGGGCAGCCCGTCCCCGGCTCCGGCCGGGCCGACTGGGAAGGCATGGCGAAATCCGCCGGTTACGCCGCCACCTTCTCCTTCGACAATCTGGAAGACTTCGCCACCAGCATCAGCGAAGTTATGGCCGCCGCCGGGCCGGTATTCGTCCACTTAGCCATCAAGCCCGAAATCGAAAACACCCCCGTGCAGTTCCGCCAACGCGCCCCCCGCACCATGCAGGTAGCCATCCGCGAAATGCCGGCGATTCTAGGCAACGACTAGGGAATCCCTTAGAACCCCCACGTAGGGGCGCACAGCCGTGCGCCCTGACCGTACCCCTTGGCTGTGGCCTTACATCACACTCCAACACCCGGAGGTCAAATCAATGCTCAGCGGGCTGGGCAAAGGACTGCTTTTGCGCCTAGGGGCCTACGCGCTGTTTTTGTGGGGCTTCTGGCTGCTGTACAAGGCTTTTGGATTCTCCGACACCGCTATGGCAATTGGCGTAGGGATATGCGGCGGCGCGGCGATTTTGCTGGCGATGTGGCTGATAGTGAGCTTCCGCCGCCTTCCCGTCACGGGAACGAAAGGGCCGGACGATGACGGCAAGCCCAACCACACCGGGCCGCAGGATAGCGCAACCCCGTGAACGAATCCGCAACCGGCCACCATTCCCCCAACCCCAACCCTCTCCCCCAAAGAGAGGGGATTCGGGTTTCGCCTGGAATCCCCTACCCCGGAATCCCCTACAGAGAAGCGGCCCGCGCGGTGAATTACCACCGGGGCGACGCGCTGGTAGTATCCACCTCGTCGGCGTTGCGGGAATGGTGCCAAGTATCGGAGCGGCGGGAACTAGACCTAGATATGACCGACTGTATGGACCGCGCCCCCGCCGTAGGGCTGGGCTTGGCCCTGGCCCAGCCGGAGCGCAAGGTGCTGGCGCTGGACTGCGACTCCACCCTCCGCACTAACCTGGGCGGCCTGGCTACCATCGGCGAGTCGCGCCCGTCCAATCTGGTGCATTTCGTGTTCGACGACGCCACGCGCCCATCAACCGGCGGCCTCCCCATCAAGGAACTGGACCACTTGGACTTGGCGAGTATGGCGATTTCCTCCGGCTACGCCAAAGCCTACCACTTCGACCGGCTAGAGGAACTGCTGATTGGGCTAGAGGATGCAATGCGCCAAGACGGCCCGGTTTTCGTGCTGGTGAGCGTCTACCGCGAAGACGACGTCCCCGCCTTTCCCGACCGCCGGATGGCCGAGGGCTGGGCGCAAGTGCGCGAACACCTAGCCGGGCAAGGGTGACTTTCCCCGCGCCATTGCCGCGTTTTACCCTTACCCGCGGATTTCCGGCCTTATCCGCGGATTTCTATACTTACCCGCCTTCCCGTCCTTACCCGTCATTCCCGCAAAGGCGGGAACCCAAAAAGATCGTCAACCGCGGATAGCACCAGTCACAAACAGGCGTGGATTCCCGCCTTATCGGGAATGATTGGAAACGCCAACAAGCCCTAAGCCGGGCGAACCACTATCTGGCGGGCGACAGTGAAGCCCATAGAGACTTGGCCCTGGCCGGTAGCAACCTCCATCACTCCCAGAAAGGGCGTGGCCCCGGCAACGGTTACGGTCTGCTCCGGCACAATTTCCGAGCCGGTCAGAAACTTCAGCAGTTGCTGGTCTTCTTCCGGCACCCGGTCAACAATGTATGAGCGGCCCGGTTCGGCGGCGTCCAGGGTAACGGAGTTGGGGGGAATCTTGGGTTCGCCGGTGCCGGGTATCGGCCGGCCGTAGGGAGAGCGCCGGGGGTTGTCCAGCCGCTCCACCAGCTTCTCGATAAGCTGCGGCGACATACCATGCTCCAGCCGGTGCGCCTCGTTGTGGGCCTGATGCAACTCCATTCCCAGCAGACTGACCACCATCCACTCGGCCAAGCGGTGCCGCCGCGCAATGTCCTCGCCGCCCTCCATTCCCTGCCGTGTCAGGCGGATGCGCTTGTCCGCGCCGATGTCCACCAACTGCTGCCGCGCCATCCGCCGTATCATCCCGGCCACCGACGGCACCGACGTTCCCAGCCCCTCGGTAGACGGCAGGCGGCGCAGCGCATCGGTTAGCTGCGTGATGGTGGGAACCTCATCGTCTTCCCATAGCCGGTACAGGCACAGCAAATAGTTCTCGGTGCCCGGGGACAGCCGGTCGTGCTGGCCCTCTCCGCTGACCGGCTCGCCCCGCGCTGCGGTGGACTTTCTGGGTCGTGGCATCAGCCCCCTCGCCGCTGTAATAAATTCCGCCAAATTTGCGGCGGCAAAAAAATTATAACAGATTAAGAAGCAAGGATTGCGGGGGGAGAAAATGGAGAATCAGCCGAGCCGGGCCGCGCCCGCCAGCCTGCCGTTGACGAACAGACGGGCTTGGTGGCCCTCGCGCATACGCAGGGAAACAACCTCGCCAACGGGATATTCGGCGGTATGGGAAAGCAGGCAGCGCACTTCCCGGCCCGACGGCAGCCGCACCCGGTAAAGGTAGAATGCGCCTTGAAACTCCCGGCCCGCAATCACGCCCCGGCCGCCGTCATCCGGGTAACATTCGATACAGTCGGGGCGCACCATCATCTCTAGGCGCCCATCCGATAGGCCGTCGGCGGCGGTGTCCGCCCAAGCAGGCGCTTCTGCAACGCAACCGTGGCGGTCGCCGGCCCCGCCGCTCCAGTCCAGCACCCCCAACTCGGTGGTAATCCCCTCGCCCTCAACGTGAACCGGGAGAAAATCCACAGCGCCGATAAACTGCGCAACGAACCTAGACTGCGGGGAATGGAAAACGGTTGCCGGGTCGCCCGTCTGCTCCAGCCGCCCCCGGTTCATCACCGCCACCTCGTCGCCGACGCTCAACGCGGCCCGCTGGTCGTGGGTGACGAAAACGGCGGTCACCCGGCTGCCGTGCAGGATGGCTACCACATCGCGCTGCAACTGCTCTCTCAGATTAGCGTCCAGGTTGGAAAAAGGCTCGTCCAGCAACAGTATATCCGGGCGCGGAGCCAGAGCGCGGCCCAAGGCAACCCGCTGCTGCTGCCCGCCGGACAATTCGTGCGGCATACGGCGGCGCAGCTCGGCAAGTCCAACCAGCTCTAGGGCCTCGCCGACGCGCCGGGAACGGTCATCATCCTTCCGCAGGCCATAGCCCACATTCTGCTCTACGGTAAGGTGCGGGAATAACGCGCCCTCCTGAAAAACCATACCGATGCGCCGCTTTTCCGGGGGCAGCGAACCGGCGGGCGAACTGACCACCCGCCCGCCCACGGCAATCTCACCCATATCGGGCTGCTCGAAACCGGCAACCAGCCGCAGAGCCGTAGTCTTGCCGCATCCGCTTGGCCCCAGCAACGCCAGTATCTTGCCCGACCCTACCGCCAAGTCCAGCCCATCCACCGCCGCAACATCGCCAAACCGCTTCACCACCCCGGCGCACTCCAGCGACGCCGCGCCGGAACCGTCCGGGGAAGCAGTCGCGGAGCTAATCCTGTCTGTTACCGGCGCATTTATCATTGTTATCAATGCTATGCCGTTACGGATTCGCAGAATGCGACTGGCGCTTAATGCCAACAATTAACGCTAACATCAGTCAAGGCGAATCCCGCAAAGTGTAGGCATTTGGCCGCCCCGTGTCAATCCGCCAACACCCCGCCATTCCCGCACTCCGCCATTACCCCTACCCCCTCGTTCCCCCGCCATTCCCGCACTCCCCCGCCATTCCCGCGAAGGCGGGAATCCAGCGGCAGCCCTGTCGCCCGTTGCCCATTCGTGTATACTTAATCCATGCCACAGTTAAGACAAATACAACTGTGCCGGATAAGCGTTCCCGGCGGGCCAATTCCGTGAAAAACCCCGCCGCGGCCCTGAGCCGCATCCGCCCGGCGACCCTGACCGCGCCGCTGGTAATCCTGATTCCGGCCCTGATTGTAGGGGCCGCGCTACTGTTGCCGCCGGTGTATCTGGTAGTGCGGTCGCTAGGCGGGGGCAGCGAGCTTTGGGATCTCCTTTTCCGCGAAAAAGTAGCGGCCATCCTAGGACGCACCCTGCTACTAGTGGCAACAGTAACCGCCGGGTCGGTGCTGGTAGCTCTGCCCCTGGCCTGGCTCACGGCGCGAACCGACCTGCCCCTCCGCCGCACTTGGGCCGTACTAACCTCGCTGCCCCTGGTCATTCCCAGCTACGTAGCCGGATTCGTGGTAGTAGTAGCCCTAGGCCCGCGCGGAATGTTGCAAGGCGCCCTAGAGGAGCTTTTCGGCCTCCAGCGCCTGCCCAGCATCTACGGCTTCACCGGCGCGATGCTAACCCTCACCCTCCTATGCTACCCCTACGTCCTCCTCACCGTCCGGGCGGCGTTACAAAGAATGGACCCGGCCCTAGAGGAATCCGCCCGGGGCCTAGGACTAGGGCCAATCGCCGCCTTTTTCCGCGTAGTCGCGCCGCTGCTGCGCCCCGCCGTAGGCGCAGGCGCGTTACTGGTAGGGCTGTACACGCTAAGCGACTTCGGCGCAGTCTCCCTATTACGCTACGAAACCTTCACCTGGGCCATATTCACGCAATACGAATCATCCCTAGACCGCACCCTAGGCGCCGGGCTGTCACTGGCCTTGGCCGCGCTGGCCTTGACCTGGGTAGCCCTAGAATTTGTCACCCGCGGACGCAGCCGCTACTACTCCACCTCCCGCGGATCCCCCCGCCCCGCCCCGACAGTGCGCCTAGGCCGGTGGCGCTGGCCCGCAGTGGGCCTATGCGCCTCAATAACCGGCCTAGCCCTAGGACTCCCCGTAGCAATCCTGATCTACTGGGTAATCCGCGGCGTACTGGCCGGGGAATCCCTAGACCCCCTATGGACCGCCGCCCGCAACTCCATCTACATATCCGCCCTAGCCGCCGCGACCGCCACCGCCGCCGCCCTGCCCGTCGGCCTGCTCTCAGTGCGGCATCCCGGGCTCCTAAGCGGAACCCTAGAGCGGCTGGGCTACATCAGCTTCGCCCTGCCCGGCATCACCATCGCCCTGGCCCTAGTATTCTTCGGAGCCAACTACGCCGGATTCATCTACCAGACCATCGGGCTGCTGCTACTAGGCTACACCGCGCTCTACCTGTCCCCCGCCCTAGGAGCAGTGCGAACCTCCCTGCTACAAATGAACCCCCGCGTCGAGGAAGCCGCCCGCGGCCTAGGCCGCTCCCCCCTAGCCGCCTTCGCGTCCGTAACCCTCCCCGCCGCCCGCCCCGGCATCGCCGCCGGCGCCTCCCTCGTGTTCCTCCTAGTTATGAAAGAACTCCCCGCCACCCTCATCCTCAGCCCCACCGGTTTCACCACCCTAGCCACATCCGTATGGGCCTTCACCTCCGAAGCCTTCTTCGCCCGCGCCGCAATGCCCGCCCTCCTGCTCATCATCCTCTCCGGCGTCCCCCTGGCCCTCCTGATGCTGCGAGAACGGCCCTAAACGGCGCGACATCCCCCGCCAATATGTGGTAATCTTAACCGCCCCCTACGGGCCAACGGAGCCACAGCCCAACCGAATCAAGGAGCTACGCCAATGCCCAAGCCGCCACCCCCCAAATCTACCCCCCCCCCCCCCCCCCCGACTCTTCCTGCGCTTTTGCGCCCTTGCCCTGATTCTGCTCGCCGCCCTAGCCGCCTGCGGCTCCGGCGACCCAACGGAACCCGCAAGTTCGCCCGCCACTGACCGCCCCACCCCCTCGCCAACCACCCCCACCACCGCCGCAACCACCCAACCAGGCCAGACCGCCTCTAGCGCAACCACCCCGTCAACCCGCGCCACCCAACCCCCATCCGGCCCCACAACCGCACCCGCCCCCGCAACGCAACCGCCCCCAGGCGCCCCCACGTCAACCACCCCGCCGCCCGCCACCACCGGCGCAGCCACCCCCCCTTCGCCCGCACCCACAGCCACGCCCGCGCCCCCACCGGCAACGCCAACGCCAACGCCAACACCGCCGCCGCCCACGGCTACCCCCATCCCAAGACCCACGGCCAGGCCGCCCCTCGCAAACACTTCCCCGGAAACCGACCGGGAAATGCTGGCCGCCCTGTTCAATGCCACCAACGGCGAAAGCTGGGATTCAGAAGGATACTGGCTAGGCCTCTCGCCAATGGGAGAATGGAGAGGCGTCACCACCGACGACAACGGCCGTGTCGTAAAACTGTCCCTCAATAGGCTGAGCGGGACGATACCCCCGGAGCTGGGCAACCTCACCAGACTGACATCCCTGAACCTCGGCGGGAACCTGAGCGGGACTATACCCCCGGAGCTGGGCAACCTCACCAGCCTGACATCCCTGAACCTCGGCGGGAGCGGCCTGACCGGGGCGATACCCCCGGAGCTGGGCAACCTCACCAAACTGACATCCCTGAACCTCGGCGGGAGCGGCCTGACCGGGACGATACCCCCGGAGTTGGGCAACCTCACCAGCCTGACAGAGCTGAACCTCCCCCAGAACCTGACCGGGGCAATACCCCCGGAGTTAGGCAACCTCACCAGCCTGACAGAGCTGAACCTCCCCCAGAACCTGACCGGGGCAATACCCCCGGAGTTAGGCAACCTCACCAGCCTGACAGAGCTGAACCTCCCCCAGAACCTGACCGGGGCAATACCCCCGGAGCTGGGCAAACTCACCAGCTTGACATCCCTGAACCTCGGCGGGAACCTGAGCGGGACTATACCCCCGGAGCTGGGCAAACTCACCAGCCTGACATCCCTGAACCTCGGCGGGAACCTGACCGGGACTATACCCCCGGAGCTGGGCAACCTCACCAGCCTGACATCCCTGCACCTCTACGGGAACCTGAACGTGGAGATACCCCCGGAGCTGAGCAACCTCACCAGCCTGACATTCCTGCGCCTCGGCGGGAACCTGAGAGGGACGATACCCCCCGGACTGGGCAACCTCACCAGCCTGACAGAGCTGGACCTCGGCGGGAGCCTGAGCGGGGCGATACCCCCGGAGTTGAGCAACCTCACCAACCTGACAGAGCTGCGCCTCGGCGATAACCAGTTGAGTGGTTGCTTGTCGGATGAGTTTAAAGAAAGAGTACCTACACATCCGGCAGATGTGCCAGTATGCGATACGCCTGATAATCCAGACGAAGTGAAAACGCTGGTTGCCATACACAGTGCATTAGGAAATCCAAGTTTGGAGAGCTGGCTGAGCCGCAAGCCAATCGGCGAGTGGCAAGGCGTCTCGGTTGACCTCAACGGCAGTGTCGTAAGGCTAGACCTCTCCAGGGCTGGCCTGAGCGGGGCGATACCCCCGGAGCTGGGCAACCTCACCAGCCTGACATACCTGAACCTCCGCGGGAACAACCTGAGCGGGCCGATACCCCCGGAGCTGGGCAAACTCACCAGCCTGACATCCCTGAACCTCACCGGGGAGAACAACCTGAGCGGGGAAATACCCCCGGAGCTGGGCAAACTCACCAGTCTGACAGAGCTGTACCTCGCCGGTACCGACCTGAGCGGGGCGATACCCCCGGAACTGGGCAACCTCACCAGCCTGACATCCCTGTCCCTCTGGTATAACAACCTGGGCGGGGCGATACCCCCGGAGCTGGGCAACCTCACCAGCCTGACATCCCTGAAACTCAGCAATAACGAGCTGAGCGGGCCGATACCCCCGGAGCTGGGCAACCTCACCAGCCTGACAGTGCTGTACCTCAGCGAAAACAACCTGAGCGGGCCGATACCCCCGGAACTGGGCAACCTCACCAGCCTGACACACCTGGACCTCAGCCAAACCGGGCTGACCGGGGCGATACCCCCGGAGCTGGGCAACCTCACCAGCCTGACATCCCTGAACCTCTACAATAACGACCTGAGCGGGGCGATACCCCCGTGGCTGGGCAACCTCACCAGCCTGACAGAGCTGGACCTCAGATATAACAACCTGAGCGGGTGCATACCCAGCAGCCTGTATAGCCAGTTGGAAACACTCTCGGGGGCGTCGTACTGCCGATAGCAGCCCCTGCCCCATCCTCAACCCAACGAATCCGCCGCAACGCACACCGGGCGCCCGGAGAACCGCCGCGTTCTCTAGGCGCCCGGCTTTGTCAAGCCCTGCCCCCCCGGGGAGAAAATTGCGAAACCCCCTCCCCCTCCGTGCGATGGCTAGGCTGGCAACGCCCCCCCCCCCAACTTAGCCAACCCAAAAGCAATCCGCCGGAAATTTCCGCCGCCCACGCCATTTCCCTGACACTTTGCCCTTGCCAACCCCGAACACGCCCCTATAACATATACCTGCAAACCCCAAACAACCCGCCGGCCCGCAACCCGCCCCCAACCCGGCCGCCAAGCCAAATGGCGGTGAAATCAAAAATCCCGAAAATCCCAAAATCCGGCAAATCCTGATTCAGACAAAGCCCCCCGCCAATTGACTATGCCCCAACCCCCGCCCCCACGGATATAAACGGCGCCAAATGGCGCCAGCGCCCCCCCGCCCAACTTAGCCAACCCAAAAGCAATCCGCCGGAAATTTCCGCCGCCGCCCACGCCATTTCCCTGACACTTTGCCCTTGCCAACCCCGAATACGCCCCTATAACATATACCTGTAAACCCCAAACAACCCGCCGGCCCGCAACCCGCCCCCAACCCAACCGCCAAGCCAAATGGCGGTGAAATCAAAAATCCCCAAATCCGGCAAACCCCGATTCAGACAAAGCCCCCCGCCAATTGACTATGCCCCAACCCCCGCCCCCACGGATATAAACGGTGCCAAATGGTGCCAAATGGCGGTGAAATCAAAAAATCCCGAAAATCCCAAAATCCCGAAAATCCTGATTCAGACAAAGCCCCCCGCCAATTGACTATGCCCCAACCCCCGCCCCCACGGATATGAACGGCGCCAAATGGTGCCAAATGGCGGTGAAATCAAAAAACCCCGAAAATCCCAAAATCCGGCAAATCCTGATTCAGACAAAAACCCGACGGCCAAGCCAAAATGGCGCCAAATGGCGGCAAATGGCGGGGGAAATCAAAAAAATCCCGAAAATCCCCAAATCCGGCAAATCCTGATTCAGACAAAAACCCCCACCCCCGCGCACCGCGCCCCAAGAGGAGTTGCCAAGTTGAGCGATTCTCGCAGTCCCTTGACCGTTATCCTGCCCGAAAAGCTCATTGACGGCGTGCAGGACGCCCCCCAGGAAGGTATGGCCGTAGCCTTTGGCGACGTCGGCATCCTGTGGATTGGGCGTCGCGGCGACCTAGACAACGTCCAAAGCGACGTCCCCCGCCAAATACTGGAGTTCCCCAATTCAACCCTGCTGCCCGGCCTGTTCGACTGCCACACCCACACCAATATGCCGGGCGACGGGCGCACCGGCGAGGAAGTTGACCGCGACGACTCCGACGACCTCCGCCTGCTCCGCTCCGCCCGCAACGTCGCCGAAGCCCTGTCCACCGGCGTCACCACCCTCTGCGACTGCGGCTCCTGGAACCGAACCGCCTTCTCCCTCAAAGACGGGCTGGCGCAAGGGATTATGCCCGGCCCGCGAACCCTAGTGTCCGGCCCCCCGCTCACCATCACCGGCGGGCACCTCTGGTTTATGGGCGGCGAAGCCAACGGCGTTGACAATGTTCGCGCCACCGTCCGGGAGCGCGTCAAGCAAGGCGCGGACTTTATCAAAGTCGCCGCCTCCGGGGGCAGCACCCTAACCAGCGACCCCTACCGCGCCGCCTTTTCCCTGAAAGAGCTACAGGCTATCGTGGACGAGGCCCACAATCGCAACCTGCCGGTGCTGGCCCACTGCCGCTGCACCGAATCCGTCAACTTCGCCCTCGACGCCGGGGTGGACGCCATCCTGCACTGCTTCTTCGCCGACGCCGACGGCTCCTACCGCTATGACGAACCCACCGCCGGCCGTCTGGCCGAGTCGGGAGTCTGGCTGAACCCGACCATGCACTTGGGCCGGGTGTCCCGGGCCCACCTGCAACGGATTATGGAGCAGCGCCCGTTCACCCCCGCCGAGCAGGAACGCTGGGAACGCTCCAACCGGATGGCCGGCACCGCGATGGAGCAGTTCGGGCGGCTCATCAGCGCCGGGGTCAAGCTGATCGGCGGCTCCGATTGCGGCTGGGGCAGCTACCCCTTCGGCGACTTCCAAGGCGAGCTCATCGCTATGCGCGACGCCGGCCTAACGCCCATGCAGGCCATCCAGGCCGGCACCCGCAACCCCGCCGCCGCGCTACGAATACTGCCCCAAACCGGCAGCATCGAACCCGGCAAAGCCGCCGACCTCCTCCTAGTAGACGGCGACCCATCCGCCAACATCCAAGCCCTGCGCCAAGTCCGAACAGTCTTCCAACAAGGCCGAATAGTAGAGTCAGCCCGCCCAGCCACAGCTATGGACTGAACGCAGCCCTTTGTCATTCTGAGCGCAACCCTTTGTCATTCTGAGCGCAGCGAAGAATCTCGGCTCGGGCGGCAAGACCCTTAGCCCCGCTCACGGTGACAAAGCGCAATTCCGCAATCGTCTAATACTAAGCCTAGAGCAAACGGATATGCACCACTGGGAAGTAGGCGGCAGCATCAACATCGGCTGGCCGGATTACAATGTACCGGAGCGGCCCTACACCATCGTGGAATTCGACCTCTACGGGCCGGTGTTCCGCGCCCGCGTTTCCGACGCCTCCAGCGGCGGGCGGCAAGGCGGCTTTCTGGTGGTTTTCGGCTGCCCCGGCGTAGTGCTGGATATGCTGGCCGAGCAGGCAACCCAAAAGCTGGGCTTCCGGGTAGTGGTGTCCGACTTGCGTTGCAGCATTGACGGAACCACGCTACACAGCTTCGACTATGAATGGTATCCCACGCCGGAGTTCGCCAACCGTCCCAACGCCCTAGCCCGCGCCATCGCCGAATCGCTGCAAGATATGCGGCGCAAAGGCTGAACCAAAGGCGCCGCCCAGCCCAACAACGCCCGCCCAAGCGCAAGGCGACTAGACTATGGCGCAGGGCAAAGGTATTATTGCTGGTGATACAGCCCGCCGCGAATCATCCGATACTGCGGCGGCTCAATCACCGGCAACGCAAAAGGAGATTAGCTATGAAGAAAGTGACCATGAGCGACGTACCCAGGACTATGGCCGATATGGCCCCCATCGGCAGCGGCGGGCTGATGACCGGCACCCAAGTCTGGCGGCAGCCCATCCTGAACCCGGACGACTCCAGCAACTTCAATTTCGCCATCGTCGCCTTTGACGCCGGCGCCCGCAACAAGTTCCACAAGCATTCCGGCGACCAGATCCTGGTCATCACCGAGGGAACCGGCAAAGTAGCCACGGACGACGAAGTTATAGAAGTGAACGAGGGCGACGTGGTGGTCATCCCCGCCGGGGAAAACCACTGGCACGGCGCCCCCGACGACACTGCGATGGCCCATATCACCATCACCGTCAAGGGCAGCCAGACCGAGCAGACCGAGGCGTAAGCGCCGCCCGCAATACCAGCCGCGCCCCTTGTTCCCTTGTTGGCGCAACAGCCCCGGCAGACTTGCCGGGGCTATGCGCGTTAGTCGCCTTCGGTTTTGACGGGCTGGGGCGCCGGCGGGATGGCGGCCTCGGGCGCGGGCTGGGGACGGCGGCGCCGGGCGGCGGCCCAGCGAGAGCGCAGGTTGCTCCCCGTTAGAACCACAGCGAACAACGCGGCTTCCACCAGCACTATCGTCGCCCCCGATGACACGTCTACGAAGTAGCTCAGATAGATGCCCAAGAACCCGCATACCGCGCCAATGCCGGTGGAAAGCAGCAACATCCGGGGGAAGCTGTCGGTCAGCATCCGCGCCGACACCGGCGGAATGACCGTAGCCCCGGCGATGAGCAGGACGCCCAGCACTTGGAGCGACACTACGATGGTTCCGGCCAGCACCAGCGAGAACATCGCCTCCACCCATCCCGTCGGAACGCCGTAGAATTGGGCCACATCGCCGTCAAAGGTGGTAAAGAGGAAGTGCTTCCAGGCCGCGAATAAAATTGCCGCCGCCGCGCCGGTGACCACCGCCACCGCCACCAAGTCGCCCGCGGTCACGCCCAGGATGTTGCCGAACAGCGCCGCGTCAAAGTCGCGGGTGAAACTCTTGTAGCGGCTGATTAGCACAATGCCCACGGCAAAGCTGGCCGTAGTGATTACGCCGATGGCGGCGTCGTAGGCTATCTTGCGCTTCTTGGTGGTAAGCGTAATAAGCTGGGCGCAGAGAAAGCCCCAAACCGTAGCCCCTATCAGGAAGTTCAGCGACATTACGAAGCTGACCACCGCGCCGCCCAAAACGGCATGGGAAAGCCCGTGGCCGATATAGGCCATACGCTTCAGGACGATGTAAACGCCGATGCCTCCGCACAACGCGCCGACCAGCACGGCGGCGGCCATTCCCCGGAGGATAAATTGGTATCCGAAAGGTTCCAGCAGGGATTCAAGCATGACTGTGACTGTGCCCGTCGGCCGCTCCGTTGCCGCCCGCGCCCGGCCGCTGGTTATGCGCGGGGCGGGCATAGCGGTGCGGACTCTCGGCTACTATGGGCATACCCTCGTAGTGAATTACCGGCATATCCGCGCCGTAGGTCTGGCGCAGCAGCTCGGCGGTTATTACTTGGGACGGCGGCCCCTCGGCCAATACCCGCCCGGCTTCGTCATCCGATTTAAAGATAAGGGCCAGCCAGGGCAGATGCACCGCCACGGCGTTAATTTCGTGGGTGGTTATGACAATGGTTACGCCCTCATGGTTAAGGTCATGCAGCAGGTGCATAACGTCGTCTCGGGTCTTGACGTCAACCCCGGCAGTCGGCTCGTCCAGCAGCAGCAACGAAGGGCTGCTCACCAGCGCCCGGGCCAGGAACACCCGTTGCTGCTGCCCGCCGGACAGTTCCCGGATGTGGCGTCCGGCCAGATGCAGGATGCCCAGTTGCTCCATCATACGGTCGGCAAGCTGCTTTTCCTCCCGGCGATACCAAGGAAACCAGCGGTTTTCCATCGTCCGGCCCATCATCACCACTTCCCGCACGGTCACCGGAAAGTTCCAGTCTATGGTTTCCAGTTGCGGCACGTAGCCGATACGGGGGCGCTTGCGGGAAGCGCCCTCTCCCGATATGACGATGCCGGACACCAGCACCTCGCCTTCGTATACGTCCACAGCGCCCAGCATGGAGCGCAGCAGCGTAGTCTTGCCGGAACCGCTGGGGCCGAGCAGCCCAACGAAGTCGCCCTGCATAATCCGCAGGTCAACGCCGTTAAGCACCCGCTGTTTGGCGTAGCCGCAGGAAAGCCCGGTAATCTCCACCAGCGGGTTCCTAGAATGGCGTTCATGGGGAAGGGGATGCAGCATCGGTTTTATTCAGCCTTCGCGTACCTAAAATGAATGGCCGTTCTCTAAGTTGCCCAGGCCGCCCGTCTAATGATGGTGATGATGCCCGCCGGGCAGTCCCGTCCAGCCCGCGGGCAGCGGGGCGCCCTGCTCGCCGTGTCCGTGTCCGTGTCCGTGTTCGTCGCGGTGTTGGGCGTGGCCGTTGCCCGCGCTCACCAGTTGGGTGGCGACCAGTTGGGCATAAAGGCCCTGAAGCTCCAGCAGTTCGTGATGGCTGCCCTGCTCAACGGCCTGCCCGTGGTCGAGAACCACGATGCGGTCGGCGTCGCGGATGGTGGAAAGCCGGTGGGCTATGACTAGGGTAGTGCGCCCGTGCATCAGATGCTCTAGGGCCTGCCGCAACTGGCTTTCGCTCACCGCGTCAAGGTGCGAGGTGGCCTCGTCCAGAATCAGCACCGGCGCGTTTTTCAGCAGGGCGCGGGCGATGGCGATGCGCTGGCGCTGTCCCCCGGATAGCTGCATCCCCCGCTCGCCGACAATGGTATCGTATCCGTCAGGGAAAGATATTATGAAATCGTGGCAGTTGGCCTGCCGCGCCGCTTGCTCCAGTTCGGCATCGGTAGCGTCGGGGCGCCCCAGCAGTATGTTATCCCGGACGCTGGAATTGAACAAATAGGTATCCTGCGACACTAAGGCGATTTGACGGCGCAGGTCGTCCAGCTTGAAGTCGCGGATGTCGTGTCCGTCCAGCCGCACCGAACCGGCGGAGGGGTCCCAGAAGCGCATTACCAGATTGGCGCAGGTGGTCTTGCCAGCCCCGGAGCGGCCCACCAGCGCCACGGTGCGGCCCGGCTCCGCCGCGAAGCTGACGTCGCGCAACGCCTGTGCCTCGTCCGGCCCGTAGCCGAACCCCACGCCGTCGAAGGACAAAGACGGAGCGGCGGCAGGATGGCCCGTTGGCGAGGGGGCAGCGGTTTCAGCCACGCCCGGCCCGTCGGCCACGCTTACCGGCTCGTCGTGGATGGCGAACAGCCGCCGCGACGCCGCCAGCGTTTCCATCAACTGCTTCATAGTCCGGGCGATGTCGGATACCGGCGCGAATGCGGCCACCGACAAAATCACCGCCAGGATGAGTTCGGGGCGGGATATGTCGCCGTTGGTCAGTAGCCATACCCCCACGGTCAGCACCACCAGCCCGCCCAGAGCGGTCATTGACTCGATAAAGCCAATCTGAAAAGCGCGTTCCTTGAGGAAGCGCAGTTGATAATGGGCGAACCGCCAACTGTTTTCCACCATCTCGGCGGTTCTCGCCGGGCCGCGCCCGAAGGCGGATATTTCCCGCATCCCCTGAATGCTGTCCACCATGTGGGCGTGAACGTCGCCCAACTGGCTCCGCAGTTCCTCACCCAGACGCTCTGAGCGGCGTTGAGCAAAGAAAGGGCTGAGGGCCACGGCCAGCAGGAAGGGCGCCACGGCCAGGGCCATCGGCCAAGCGATGACTGCCAGCACCGCCACCACCACGGCGGGAACCACTACAGCGGTAAAGGCCGGGGTAATGGTGTGGGCAAAGAAAAACTCCACGGTCTCCACATCCCCACCGACCACGCTCACCAAATCGCCCGAGCGGCGCCTCGTCATATAGGCCGGGGCCAGGGGATCGAGCTTGCGGTACACGTCAACCCGCATTTCCGACAGCAGCCGGTAGGCCAAATCATGGGCCACCCAAGATTCCGTCCAGATAAAGAAGGCGGCCAGCGGGGTAAGCGCCCCCAGCAGAATCAGCAGCAGCGTAAGGTCGCCGCCGGTAATCACCTGCCCCACCAGCAGCGCGCTGACCACGCCGACGCCGATGATGGCGCTGTGGTGCGCCACCCCCAGCAGGAAAGTCAAAACCAGTTCGGTGCGCCACGGCGCCACCAGCCCCAGCAAACGCGCCCATACCGCGATGATGCCCGGGGGCTTTGGCGCGGCGGTATGCCCGCCGTGGACGTGGTGGTGGTGACCATCGTGGCGGCGGTGATGCCCGTCATCGCCACCGGCGTGACGGGAGTTATGGGAATCGTGATGTCCGCCGCTATGCCGGGATGACGGCGCGGCGTGGTGTCCGTGGCCGTGTCCATCCCCATGGTGGCCGGGCTGCGGGATAAAGGCGTCCACGGCAGCGGCCGGGTGGGCAGCCTGCGATGTGGCCGGAGCGGCGGCGGGATGAATGTCGAAGTCTATTCGCTCCTGCTGCTGGGCCATAAGACTGGCGTAGAGTCCCCCGGCGGCTACCAACTCGGCGTGACTGCCCGACTCTGCCAGCCGCCCCTCATCCAGCACAAGGATACGGTCGGCGTTTACCACACTGGAAAGGCGGTGGGCAATAATCAGCGTTGTCCGGCCCGCCATCAGCCGGTCAAGGGCCTCTTGTATTACCGCCTCGTTTTCGGCGTCCACGCTGGACAGGGCTTCGTCCAGCACCAGTATAGGAGCGTCTTTAAGCAGGGCGCGGGCGATGGCGATGCGCTGTTTCTGCCCGCCTGAAAGCCGGATGGCCCGCTCGCCAACCACCGTTTCGTAGCCGTTGGGCAGGTGGCGGATGAAGTCATGGGCGTTGGCGGCCTGCGCCGCCGCTTCCAGTTCCGCCTGCGATGCGTCGGGATTGCCAAAACGCAGGTTGTCGGCCACGGTGCCATGAAACAGGTACGTATCTTGCGTTACCACCGACACTTGCTCGCGCAGTTCACTAAGGGGAATCTCCCGCAAATCACGCCCGCCCAGCCGTATGATGCCTTGCTGCGGGTCAAAGAAACGCAGCATCAGCCAAACGATAGTAGACTTGCCCGCCCCGCTGGGGCCGACCAGCCCCAAGGTTTCGCCCTCGCGCAGGGTGAATGAAAGGCCGCGCAGCGCCGGGCGGCGGCCCTGATTGTAGGCGTGGTTTACATTCTCGAAAGTCACTTCCGGCTTGATTGCGTCCTGCCCGTCCTTGCCGTCCCGGGTTCCCGGTATCTGCCCATCCTGAGCTTGTCGAAGGACGGCCGGGTCTCTAACCGTTACCGGGGAGTCCATTATGGCGAATATGCCTTCGGCGGAAGACATAGCAATCATGCCGTCGTGATACAACTGCACCAGTTCGCGCAGGGGGCGGAAGATTTCGACGCCCAGCATCAGCACAATGAGCAGCGCCCGAAGCTCCAGCTCGCCGTCGCTCACCCGCACTGCGCCCCAGCCGAGGGCCACTGCCGCGCCGCCGGTGATGCCGAGGATAGTCAAGGCGCCGGTGGCGGCGTTGGCGGCCAGCACGCCCATAGTGGTGCGGAACAGGTTTCGGGCGCGCTGGGCCAGCAGTTCCCCGCGCGACCGGCTCTGTCCGAAGGCTTTGAGCGTTGCCAGCCCCTGCACCGCGTCCAGAAAGTCCGCGCCCAAGGCCCCGTAGGCGTCACGCCGGGCCATGCTTCGCTCGCGAGTCCAGCGATGGAACATATTGGGAATGAGCAGCGTCAACAAGGCAAAGGCCAAGAAAATCAGGCCGGTGCGCAGATCTATCACGGCCATAAACGCGAATATCAGCACCGGGGCCAGGGCGGCGACAATCATCTGCGGCAGATACCGCCCGAAAAAGGCTTCTAGCCGCTCCACTCCCTCGGCCAGCGACATCAGCGCGTCGCCGGTGCGCGAGGAATCGAAGTGGCCCGGCCCCAACGCCAGCGAGTGCCGGTACAGCCGCTCCCGCAGCTTCACCTTCACCGTGCTGGCGGTGTGGTGACTCATCACTTCCTGCAAGTATTGCAGATAGGCCCGCGCCACGATGAGGGTCGCCATACCCGCCAGCGGCCAAGTCAGGGACTCGAAAGAGGCTTCGCCGTGAACCACATCGGCGATAATCAGGGCGGCCACGGCCAGCCGGGCGACGCCTGCCGCCGCCGCCAGCATTCCTACCACGGCGGATATGATGATGCGCCAGCGCACGTCCATTGCTAGGGACAGCAATCGCGGGTGCAGATACATAGCTAAATCTCTCCGTGGCGGCTCATCAGCTTGTCATACCGTCCATCCGCCTGCGGCCTACTGCGGATATACCGCGCCGCTTACGCCCTTGAACACCGGCCCGACCTCGACGGCGGCCAGCGGTTCGGCGCTGCCGCCCAGCGCGGGAATCATAATCTGCATATTGCGCCGCATCAGGCCCAGGTACGAATGCTCCGGGTCGCCGGGGCCGCCGGGCAGGTCGTCGTCGGCCAGTTGGTCAATAAACCGGGTGCCGGACTCGCGGGCGATGGTCTCCAGCACGTCGCTGGGGAATTCCTCGGAACCGAACACCGCGGGCAGCTCCAGTTCCTTCACTTGGTCAATGATGGCGGCCACTTCCCGGGCCGACGGCTCGGCGAAGTCCGAGGGCTGCACCGCCCCGATGACTTCCAGCCCGTAGGCGAGGGCGAAATAGGCCCAAGAATCGTGATAGGTAATCAGCTTGCGGTTTTCCGGCGGCACACTGGCCACCGCCTGCCGGATGGCGGCATCCATAGCGGCGATGCGCTGGCGGAAGGCTTCCAAGTTTTCCTTATAGTAACCGGCGTTATCCGGGTCGAGGGCGGCCAGTCGTTCCTGCGTCAGCTCGGCGTAGCGCAAGCCTAGGTTCGGGTCGGGCCACAGGTGCGGGTTGGGGTGGCCTCCCGATTCGGGAAAGCTGAAATCAAACTGCCACTGCTCCCGGCTGATGGCGCGGTCGCCCAGCAACAGCACCGGCGTATCATCCTTCTTGTTGGCGTCGGCCAGCTTCAGGGTCGGTTCCTCCAGAAACAGCCCGTTGGCGATAATCAAGTCGGCGTCGGCTATCACCCGGGCCAGCGACGGCTGCGGCTCAAAAGTATGGGAATTGACGCCCTCCGGCACCACCCCCACCACTCGAATACGGTCGCCGCCGATGTTTTCGACAATGCTGGTGATAGGCGAAACCGTGGTCACCACGTTCAGCTTTCCCTCGCCGCCGTCCCCGCCGCCACAGCCCACGGCGACGGCGAACAGGACCAGGAGCGGCAAAGCCGCGGCGTGTCCGAGAGCGCGTTTGGATTGCTGGATAATATCCTGAATCATCTGTTGCGGATTCGGCTCACTCTCTCTCGGAATTGCGCCGGCTGCGCTCGGCCCGGCGGGACTGAGTGCCATATACGAACACACCTGCCAAACCGACTAGAGGCGCCACAACGAAAGCGGCGCCGATCCCTTCACGGCCAATCGCGCTAAGGAATGTGCCGCAGCCGATACCGGCCATCGCGATAATGAGAGCCGACACAATCCCCAAGTAGCTCCGCCAGTTGTTGCCGGTAATGGTCCTTCTGGTCATATCGTGGTTGTGTTGTTGTTCATTTCTAACTATATCGTGATTGTGCTGTTGTTCCCTCGTAAGCGTATCGTGATTGTGTCTCTGCTCACTTTCCGCCATAACTAAGATACGGTTTGCCGCCCCTGGCTCTGTCTCCTCATATTTCTGGAAATCAGCAGGACTAGGAAGAGGCCCTGACCAAGAAGCGGACTCAACGCTGACCAATTCCTGCTGAGAAATTACAACGCCGGATGAGGGTATCTCAGGCTGATTCGATGGGGGTTCTTGATTTTCGCCTGGTTCACTCATCAACTAGCCGCCTGCGCTCGGCTTACCTTTGTCTGCCGTCTCGAACTCCCCCATAGCATTGCGAATATATCCGCCGACGGCAACCCAGTAGCCCCGGATAGCTTTGGCATTCGCGTCTTGACTGCTTAGGCGGGGCGGGTGGGCTTCGAGAAGGTCTGCGATGTCAGGTATGATGTATTCCTCCAGCGTGCCGCCGAAGTCCAGAACCCGCGCCATCCCCTCAAGGAAAGAGGGCTGGGCGTAACCTATGCGGTAGCGGTTGGTCTTTCGCGCCATTGGATGGCCTCCGGCAGGGCGTAACAGCCATTATGCGTTATATGATGCGATGCCAGTATACTACAAGAAAACTTGCGCCGCCGCCTCACCACGCAATCCTGATGATGTCGTACATATGGCGGTACAGCCGCGCGGCCTCCTGGAGCAGGGCGACGGCCCCGCCTCCGCTGGGGCGCACGTGCTCGAAGGCCAGCACTTCGGTGTAGCGGACGTTGCCGCGTTCCTGGGTCGCGGCCAGCAGGCGGCGGGACTCGGCGGCAGGCACCAGCCGGTCGTTACGGTCGTGCAGCACCAGCAGCCGGGCACTGATGTCATCCACGTGGGTGGCGGGCGAGATTTTCGCCAAGTCTTGCCGGAAGCCGCCGGGCAGCGCGGCGTAGAGGGCGGCGGCTTCCTCCGGCGTTGCGCCGTCCAGCAGGCGGGACACCGTGCGGGCCTGGGGCGACAGGGCGTCCAGCTCCGCCGGGGCCAGCGGCTGGCCGTTCAGGTAGCGGCGGGTTAGCGTGTCTGCGTCCGCCGGGTCGTCCAGGGTTTCAATCAGCTCGTTGGCCAGCACACGCATAGTCAGCGAGTCCGGCTCCCAAGGGGTTCGCTGGCCGTCGTAGACCACCGAGCGGGAAGCCGCCTGGAGCAACAGCGTTTCAGCGTCGAAATAGGGGCCGAAGGCGTTTACGAAATACACCCGGTCTTGAATTATGGGGTCGGCGGCGGCTACCAACGCGAAGGACGCGCCGACGCAGAAACCGCCCAGCCCCACCCGCTGCGGGTCTACGTATTCCCGTTCCGCCAAATACTGAAAGGCCCAGACCAGATTGCCGGTTTCGGTAGGTTCGATGTTGGCCTGCAGGGCCATGCTGGGCGACCAGTGAAACATCGTGACGTAACCGGCCCGCGCCAAAGCATTGCCCAAGTTGATTACGTCCGGGTCGTCGCGGCCGGCGGCGTTGGCCCCCAAGAACAGCACCACAGCGGCGTGGGGCTTGCCGTCGGCGGGGCGGTATACATCGGCCACGGTGGTGCCTTCGGACGACGGGTAATGCGCCTCGTGGCGCAGCGGCTCATCGGTGAACCACGATTGGGGCTTAAAGGGAATATCCAGCACTTGCGTGACGAACAGCACGGTATGGAACCCGGCGCGGCCTTGCGGCGTAAGGGCGATAAACAGCGTCAGCAGCGCGCCCAGCACCACCAGCGCCTGGAACACCCAGGATAAGCCCTTGCGGAGTATGCGCATCAAGACGCCGCCGTTCCCATCGGACTATACCCGCACCGATTTAATCATATAAGCCGACACAAGGCGCGTCGCCGCCATAACCAAGAACACGATGGGCCACGGGCTGCCGGCCATATCCAGCACCACACCGAACACGATGGCTTGAGCGCCGGCGTAAAGGTAGCCGTGGGCGTCCAGCACCCCGGAAGCCGTGCCGGCCATCCGCCGCCCGCCCATATCCACCGACACCGTAGACATAGGCGACATCCCCATCGCCACTCCCCCGGCCAGCAGCAACGCCGCTCCCAAGACTTCGTTGGACGGCGGAACTAGGGCGATAACCGCGATGATCCCGGCACTGGCCAGGCAGGATGAGATTACCAAAGGGCGGCGCTGGCTATTCAGGAAGTGGTCGGAAATAAACCCCGACAGCGGCGGCGCAATCAGGTAGCCCACCGGCAACAGAATCGTCACCAGCACCGTGGATTCAATGGACAGTCCGCCCACTTCGGAGTAATAGATGGCGACCCAAGTGGTAAGCCCGTAGCGAACCACATTCTCCAGCCCCTTGACATGACAAGCCAGCAGGAAACGGGAGTTGCCCAGCAGAACCCGGTACGGCCCCAATCCCCGCAGCCGTTCCGGGTCTATGGACTCCGGCGTGGCGGATACCTCGTCCTCTTCGACGTACTCCGGCAGCCCCACGTCGGCAGGCCGGTCGCGCACCAGCAAATAGAATGCTATTCCCATGACGGCGGTTATCAGCGGCAGATACCGGAAGGCGGCCCGCCAACCCCATTCGGCACCCACCCAGCCGGAAAGCGTCCACATCACCAGCATTGCGCCGCCTGCCGAGGTGCCGACGATGCCCAGGGCGACGCCCCGGCGGCTGCGGGGCCACCATTGGGAAATCATGCTCATAGCGGGGGCCCAGCAGGCGGCGTTTACGAACCCGGCCAGCCCCAACGGTACGGCCATAGTGAGTGGCGATACGGCAAAGCTGGTGGCCCAGTTGAAAACGGCGGTAAGCGCCGCTCCCAGCATTACCCACAAACGCAGCCCGAAAGCCTCGGACAGCCGCCCGTGTACCACATCGCCCAACCCGAAACCCCAGAACAGCATCGCCCAGATAATCGCTATCTGGACGTTGTTAAGAACCAAATCTTCCTTGACCAGCGGGGCCAGAGGATAGAGGCTGAACCGCCCTAAGTAAGCGAACAGGTAAAAACCGGCAAAGGCCAGCAGCACCCGCCACTTGAACACGTGGTAGGCGCGGGGCAGGTCGGCGTATCTAACGGCCTCTACGCTGCTCATCCGGTTATTTTCCTCTTACGGGAGCGGGGATTGAAAGCGCCCAAAACGGGCAGACCCGGGCGGCAGTGAGCGGGCCCGGGTCCTTCGACAAGTTCAGGATTCAACAGACTCAGGATGAAAGGTTGGGACGCTGGAATGCCATCCCACACGGTTGGCGTTCTAACCGGCGGGGATGGCGGCTTTGGCGATGCCTATCAGCTCCTCGTTGGAGGCCTCCAGGTCTATGGGGTCGCCGTGGGGCTGCGGAACCGGGAACCCGGTCTTGCAGTACAGTTCAATGCGGTTGCCTTCCGGGTCAAAGAAGTACATCCCGAAAGCGTTGCCGTGGCTGACGATGCGGTCTATCTGCACGCCCTCGGCCTTAATCCGCTGGTGGTATTCCTTCAAGTCGTCCAGTCCGGGGACAATAAAGGAAATCTGCTGGATAACTTTGTCGCCGTCGGAGGATACCCGGCCCTTCATCAGCACAAATTCGTGGTGTTCGCGCTCCGGGTCGGAGCTGAGAAAGGTCATCCCCCGCCCATCCAGGTCCTCATCGGCTATCTGAAGCCCCAGTACGCGGGTATAGAAATCGCGCTGCTTCATAATGTCCTCGGCATAAATGCCGACGTGTCCCAATCCTTCAACTTTCGCCATAATTCTCTCCTTAGCCTAGCCTTGCCGGGCATTGTCTTGGGCTGATTCGGATTTGGCGATTATACACTATCCTTAAAGCGATACGCGCCCCACCGACCGCCCTTCGACAAGCTCAGGGCGGCGGTGGGGCGGCCAAGCGGCTATAAACCGGGATTGCCCGACGGAGGACATAGGCTAGGGCCTGCCCGTCGTGGGGTATGCTTTACTGGTAAAGCCCGCCTCGCTCGGCAAAGCGCTCGGGGTAGATTTTGATGTCTTCCAGAGCCAAGGTGACGCCAACCTCGAGGATTGGCTTGCTGTACGTGTGCTTCCCCTCAGTGTTGTCGAAAAAGCGGCCCAGCGGGTCAACCATCAGGTAGCTGCCGGTCATCGACTCGTTGTTCTCTGGCACCACCTTTATGCCGTCAAGCTCGACGGAACGGTTCCGGTTCACATACTGCTCGAACTCGGACTGAGTGACTGTGAGAGCGTTGATATACTGGTCGTTCTGCCCGGCCACGGGCAACGCCTGGAAAATCTTCCACCGCTCCGGGCCTATGGCCCGGATGAACGGGCGAAAATCCTCACCCAAGTTATGGCGGTTTACCACCGTGTTGACCTTGAGGCGGATGTCCCGCCGCATTACGCTTTCGCCGATGCGCAGGTATTCGTCTTCGCTTATAGGCTGCTTCCCATTCACGAAACGGCCAATCCGGCTCAGCGCGTCGGCGTCTACGCTGTCAATGCTGAGGGCTAGGATGTCGAGGCTGTCCGCGATGCCGTCCAGCCATTTGTCCGTAACCTTGGAGCCGTTGGTGACCACGGAAGTAGTCAGCCCAAGGGACTTGGCGTGACGAATCAGTGCGGAGAGCCAAGGGCAAAGCGTGGGTTCGCCACCGGCAAAGTTAATCTTGCAGAACCCGGTCTGAGAGAGGAGGCTGATTAAGTCGAGGGCGTCTGCTTCCGGCAGACGGTCGGCAGAGGGCAGTGAGGGGATGTCTTGGAAGGTTGCGAAGCAGAAGCCGCAACTCATGTTGCAATGCTTCCAGAGGTGGAAATTGACCGTGGGAACCTCACCGGAAATCGGGCATAGCTGCTCCTTCATACTCACCTCTTTGACCCGCTAAACACTGTCAGTCTCGGGTGAAGGAGACAATTGCGCCAGTCGTTGACCGGCGCGACAGTGGTAAAGGGTCGCTTAATGTGTAGAGGCGTTACCGCCTCGTCAATTTTAATTGTATTAGGTGCGCATTGTTATGTAAATACCCAAAGTTGCGGCATTCTCAACACGCGCAGGAAATGCCAACATCCCGTCATTTCCGCGAAAGCGGGAATCCATCCGGTTTTGCGGAGGCAAAAATTCTACCGGGTCAAAGGCTGTGGATTCCCACCTTCGCGGGAATGACAATGCCGGGAGGTTAGGCGTGATGGACACGGGCAGGATATGTTGGCGCGGGTATAGCAAGGTAGGGCGCGTGGCGGGAACGCCATTATTGCCGGGCTGTTCTTTCCAGCGCAATTTTGCTGGTGTCCTGAGCGAGGCGAAGGTTCCGGGCGGCGCCGGGGTTATTCGCTCCGCTCAGGACGGGGGGTTTGGATGCGGAGTTCAGGAGCCGTTAGCCAGGTTCACCGCCAATTGGGCCAGGGTGCGGGCCGGGGCGCCGGTTGCGCCCTTGACTAGGTAGCCCGACGCCTTTTCCGAGGTGGAGGTGCCGGCTATGTCTAGGTGGGCCCAAGCGGCGCCTTCGACGAACTCTTTGAGCAGGAAAGCGGCGCTGATGGAGCCTGCCTGCCGCCCGCCGCTGTTTTTCATATCGGCTACGTCGCTGCGAATCAGCTCTTTGTATTCGTCGAACATCGGCAGTTCCCAGAACTTTTCGCCGGTCTGGTGGCCCGCCTGAATAACGCCGTCTATGAGCGCGGCGTCGTTGCCCATTACGCCGGTGCAGGCTTTGCCTAGGGTGGTGACCATCGCCCCGGTAAGGGTGGCGATGTCCACCAAGCGGGTCAGCCCCCGCTGGCGGGCTAGGCAGAGGGCGTCGGCCAGCACCAGACGGCCCTCGGCGTCGGTGTTGATGACCTCGATGGTCTTGCCGTTCATCGCCCGCACTACGTCGCCGGGACGCTGAGCCGAACCGCCGGGCATATTTTCGGTGGCGGCCACCATGCCGGTCACGTTGATGCGGGGCCTTAGTTGGGCGATGATTTGCATGGCGGCTATGACCGACGCGCCCCCGGCCATATCGCCTTTCATAGACTCCATCCCCCCGGCCGGCTTCAGGGATATGCCGCCGGTGTCGAAAGTGATGCCCTTGCCGATGAGTCCCAGGTTGTTGCCGGGGTTATCCGGGTCGCCTTCGTAGGTAAGGATGATGAGCTTGGCCGGTTCGTCGGAGCCTTGGGCCACGCCAATAAAGGCGCCCATACCCATCTCTTTCATCTGGGCGTTGTCCAGAGTCTCGAAGCCGAGGCCATACTCTTGGGCCACCCAGCGGGCGGTTTCGGCCATAGCGGTGGGGTTCATCACGTTGGCCGGTTCGTTGACCATATTGCGGGCAATCAAGGTGGCTTCGGCCACTATCCGGCCTTGGGCCGCGCCGTCGCGGATGGCTTGGGCGCGGGCGGCGTCGCGCTCGGCGATGGTCAGCTCGGCAAACTCTCCGTCGCCTTCCTCGCTGTCGCCGCTGGCCCCGTTGTTCTTGGAGTGATAGCGGTCGAAGCGGTAGAGGCCCAGCAGCGAGCCCTCGGCGACGGCGCGGCCCGCCGCTTCGGGGGACAGCCCGCCAACGCCCGCGCCGTGGGCGATGGTCACCGCCTGGCAGACGCCGCGCTGCCGCAGGTAGCGCAGGGCCTCGGACGACACGCGGCGGGCGACGTCGGCGTCGAAATCATCCTGCTTGCCCAGACCGGCGACCACCACGCGGGCCGGGCCGATTTTGCCCATAGTGTGCAACAGGGTAAGCTCGCCCTGCTTGCCCTTGATTTCGCCGTCCTCAATCAACCGGCTGATGGCGCCGTCGAGGGCCGCGTCCACCGCGCCGGTGGCCCCGCCGGGGGCTTTGACGCCGCTGAACAGGTTGACCACCAGCGCGGGGGTGGCAACGGCGGTGATGTCGGTGGTTGCTACGTTGATTTTCATATCGCCCGGCCCTCTTTGCTTCGATTTTGGCGGCGTTATCCGGCTGAGTTAATCCATATCTTCATCTTCGTCCAAGATTTCCGCCAGATTGACTCGGAATTGGGACGGATTCTGCCCGCAATGCTCCAGCAATTCTACGCATCGCTGGGGAGTGTCATCAAAGGCGTTCTCCAGATACAAGCCGTTGGACAATTTCACTGGCGAACTGAAATTTCTGCCGTTGCTGTGATTCGGCTTGCTGTTTATCAGAAACCTGGTCCGGGCATTGGGAGGCTTAACCGGACAATGCTTGTCCTGCAAGTATCCCTGCCCAATCAGCCATTCGGCCACTCCAACAAGCAGCCCTCCCGGCTCATCATCTGAGATAACTTGCCCCGTTGGAGTACGAATTGATTCAACCTCCAGGAAATCGGAGATATCCCCCCATGCATCTATCTTGCCCCACCCAATCAGCCGTAGGGACAGCGGGGCGCTTTCATCCTGTTCGTCTGCCAGATTGACCCGGAATTGGTGCGGGTCCAAGTCGAACCGTTCCAGCAAGTATTCACACTGCACCACCATATAGTCAAAGGCGTTCTCCAAGTACAGCCCATTGGACAACTCCACTGGAGATGTGAATTTGGCTGGGGATTTCTTGGAACCCTTGAGGTGGTACGGCTCGGCATTTATCAGGCACTTGACTTTGGCACTGGCTGACTGCAGAATCGGACAATCCTTTCTTGAAATGTGCCCCTGCTTAATCAGCCATTCGGTCACCGCAATCAGAATGCCGTTGGTTTTTTCGACCGGGATGGCTGGGCCTGTCGGGGGCTGAAGCGATTTTACCCGCAGGGAATCGGATGCGTTGACCCAAGTGGTCAGGCGAAGCGTCCTGCCCCCTGGAATCGCATCGGCGGGTTCGACCGGAATTGCCGCTGTGCCTGACATAGCAGGGGGCACGTTGCCAGGAATGTCCGCTGGTTGTGGCAAAATAGCCTGTAGGCTCTGATGAGTTTTTTCCAAGATTTCCAAATCGTCAGGATTGCCCGATTCGATCCTGGACAGTCGGAGGCGCCACTTCCCGCGGTTTGTTTCTAGCTGGCGCATCCAAGCCTGGAACTCCTCGGATATATCGCTATAACCGTTGGGGGGATCCTTGAGTTGCGTAAGGTAAACGCCAAATTCCTTGTCGCGAGCATTTTTATTCTCCGGTTTCAGCAAGAAATCCATCCGCTGAATCTGCCCCTGCAATTCACTTATTCGCGCCTCCATCAACTGGTGTATTTCGCCCAGCACCGGGGGCTGGCCGGGAACAGCCGACACAGGCTTGATATGGACGTCATAGTGGCAAAGGTCACAGACCAAGTCGTGGAGTTTGCCGCAGTGAGCCTCGTATTCCCACCATTTCCAAGCCCGCCACTTGCCGCACCGTTCACATTCTTTGCCGAAAGGCTCGCCGCAATGGACGCAAGAACGCCTAGCAGCCGCCGATTCTCGCCCGCACTCTTCGCAGAGAACCACTGGCGCGTTGCCTGTGCCAAAGTCCCCCCTAGCCTTCAAAGACCACTCCCTCTCATCTTCCGGCATCCCGTGACGTTCTGCGTTGCCCGCCATGTCCAGAATCAGGCAGTCTTGGAACTCGCTTCTATCGGGTTTAAGGCGCAAGCCGCGCCCGACCATCTGCAGGTACAGGGACAGGCTCAGGGTAGGACGGGCAATGACCACGCAGGAAGCATCGGGCAAGTCGAATCCTTCGGTAAAGATAGCTACGTTGATTAGAACCCGGTGTGTTCCTTTGCGGAATGCCTCGAATATTCTGGCCCGTTCGCCCTTGAGCGTTTTGGCATGTATGACTTTGGCACTGATTCCGGCCTCCACAAACACTTTCTCTAAGTTGTCGGCGTGTTCTATGGATACAGCGTAGATGATGGTTTGGCGGTTGGCGGCGTGATTGTGCCAGAAGTGAAATACACCTTGGGTCCAAACAGGACGATCTATGTTGGCATCCCTGATTCCCAATTGGCTGTAGTCGCCGGTATCTTCAATATTGTCGCCGAGGAAAGTGCCCTCTTCGTCCGAAGTCCTCACCTGAGCTAGGCACAGGTAGTTTTCATCCTGCAGTTGATGAACTTGCGGGCCGAGAATCAGATTTTTGAACAGATGATCAAATCCCTCTTTTACCGACAAACGCCACGGGGTTGCCGTCATTCCCAGCACCGGGCCGGGCCACCATTCAATAGGTTTCTTCCAACTCCGTGCGGCGGCATGGTGGGCTTCGTCAACCACCAACAGGTCATTATCTCCGTACTTTGTCCAAGTCGGTTCTCTACTGTCAACGGTTTGAGCTGTCAATATCGCCACGCCATTGTCAACTCGCGGGGCATCGATCGGCCAAGGCAGACGGCTTTCTGCCGTGACACCGGCCTCCCGTAGCATTTTGCGGGTCTGATCAGCCAGCTCACGCCGATGAGTAAGCCAGACGGCGGCAGAGTTAGGATTGGCCTTCAGCCGACGGGCCAGCAGTTCTCCGGCGATGATGGTCTTGCCGCCGCCGGTGGGCAACTGGAGCATCAAGCGGGCTTCGGGGGACTCCAAACCGGATTCCGCCTCTTTCAGCAATTCCTGCTGATATGGATACAAGTCTGGCATTTCGGTTCTCCTCGCCGGATGATTTCGGAGAAACTGCACAATTTAGACCGTATATTAGCACAATTCGACACGCTCGCCACTATGACCCGGCCCACTCCAGAACCTGCTGCAACGCCCGCTGTATATCCCCGGAGGTGTCCACTGGAGTATGCGGGCGCGTTACCGGCTCCCAGTTGGGGGCCATGCGGCAGTAGATTAGCCAGTTGGCGTCGGACCAGGTGCCCGGGTCGTGGCCGGCTTCGCGGCGGCGCAGGCGGCGGCGGACGGTATCGCGGGGCGCGGTTACTACGGCGACGGCTAGGGACGCGTTGTGCTGGCGGGCGATTTCGTAAACCGGGCGGCGGTCGCGTTCCCTGAGATTGGTTGCGTCGAAAATCAGCGGGTAGCCTTGGGTCAGGAACTCGCCGATAAGCCGGTGGCAGGCGCCGAACAGGCGGCGATTTTCGGAGGAGTTGTATTTCGGCTGGGAAACTAATACTTTGCGGAGCCGGTCGGATTCTAGGGTCAGGAACGGGCGGCGGGCCGCCACTTCGCGGGCGAAAGCGCTCTTGCCAACGCCGGGGAGTCCCGCCAGCATCAGCAGCCGCGGGTTGCCGGGCGGCACGTCTGCGGCCCGGGCGTCGGCCAGCAGCGCCGCCCGCAAGAGGGCGGCGTCATCGTCGGGGGATGCAAGTTGCGGGGCAGCAGTCATAGCGGGCGGCGGCGGACGCTAGGGCGTGTCCGAGTGCCAGCCGCCGCCCTCGCCGGCGCTATCCGGGCGGCTGGCTACTCCTAGTCGGCTGCGCCGGTTGGCCTGCGCGTCCAGCACCGCGGGCGAGAGCAGGAAGGCCACCGACGCCAGAATCATCAGCCCCACGGCGACGAAGCCCAAGTCCACCGGCAGCGACAGCGCGGTTATGACGATGAGGATGGAGGTAATCACCGCCAGCAGTCCGATACGGAGCAGGCGCGGGCCGACTTTCAGGAATACGGCAGTAGTAACCGCCAATGCCAGAAAGATACAGGCGCGGGCGGTGTCGGACTGTTGCATCCGCTCGGCGTGGTCGCTCCACAACCCGCCCGACCAGTTCAGAAACAGCACCCACGAAGTGAGGAATGGGAAGGGCAGGGCGGTCAGCGAAACCAGCAGCCAGTCGCGTTTGGCTATCTTGGACACCACGTTAAAGACAATCCACATCGAGAACGGCACATAGCCCGCCATCAGAAGGAAAAAGGCCGCGTTGAAAGGCAGTTGCCCGGTGGTGAGCAGCGTCCAGCCGCCATAGCCCAAGGCGATCAGCGACAGCAGCCAAGATATGGCGGGGGCGGCCAGAGTGTAGCCCATCCAGGTGTATGACCACTTGCTGGGGCGTCCGGCCCGCCAGTTGCGCCAAGTGACAAAGGCGATGCCCACCAGCACCAGCGAGACTAGGAAGTAATGGCTCCAGAGGTGGAGGGCGAACAGGGCCGCCAGCAGGAAATGGGGCAGCACAGCCAACCCCACGTCGCGCCAAACTCCGGTGCTGTGAACCGCGTACATCCGGCTGGCCAAGGTTCGCGGCGCACCCATTTCCTCGACGGCGCAGGCCAAGGCAGCCTCACGGTCCAGACCCTGGGCCTGTAGTTCGGCGGCCTTATCTTCGATGTGGGCCTGCAACTCCTCCAGTATTTCCCGCTCGCGCTGTGGGTCGAGGTGGAGGCGTCGGGCCAGCGAGTTAAGGTAGTTGTTGATTGCGCCCGGCATTATGGCAACGCCCCGAGTTCGGCTATTGAGTGCCTGCCAGCATAATGGAGTCCATCGCGCGGCTGAACCGCTGCCACTCCCGCAGGCGGTCGCTCAACGCCTGCCGTCCCTTGGCGGTGATGAGGTAGTAGCGGCGGCGCACGCTGTTGGGCGTGTTTTCCCAGCGCCCTTCGATGAGGTTGGCCCGCTCCAGCCGGTGCAGGGCGGGATAGAGCGTGCCTTCCTTGAAAGCGAAATAGCCGCTGCTGCGGCGGTTGACTTCCTTGACTATCTGGTAGCCGTACATCGGCTCATCCTGCAGCAAGGCCAGCAGCAGCGTGTCGGTGTTTCCCTTGAGCAGTTCTTGCTGTTGCATTCAACTAACCAGCGGTATGGTTCCGCCCCAAGTTTATGCCGTGACCGGCGGGCGGTCAATTGGGGAGGGCGTACTGGATGATTATGAGAATTATCATCACCGCCATCGGGCTGAAGTCGAACCCGGCGTAGGAGGGCAGCATCCGCCGGATAGGGGCCAGCACCGGCTCGGTTATCCTGAACAGGAAGTTGTCCACGGTGACCAGCAACGGCGGATAGGGCGGGCGCATAAACAGAACGGCAAACGACAGTATTACTCTGCCAAAGATGGCAAAGGTAAAAAAGAGGATAACCCATTCGATGATGTCGAAAATCAGCTTCAGCAAAGGACGCTCCGATTACCCTTGCCCAAGCTGTGCCGATTTCCTGAAGGCGGCGTCCACCGCGGCGACGATGGCGGCGGGGACGCCCTGCTCTTCCAGCACCCGCAGGGCCTCGGCGGTGGTGCCGCCGGGGGAAACCACCATATCTTTCAGTTCCGCCGGGTGCCTGCCGGTTTCCATCACCAGTTTCGTGCTGCCGAAAACGGTCTGTAGGGCCAGCGTGCGGGCCATATCCCGGGGCATTCCAACGTATACCCCGGCGTCAATCAGCGCTTCGATGAACAGGAACACGTAGGCCGGGCCGCTGGCGCTCAGGGCGGTCGCCATATCCATATATTTTTCGTCGGAAACGCATATTTCTTGGCCGACGCTGGAGAGAACCGCCCGGGTCATTTCGCACTGGGCGTCGCTTACGTCCGGGGAGCAGCTCCACAGCGTCATACCGCTGCCCACTTGGGCCGGGGTGTTGGGCATAACGCGAACCACCGCCCCGTGGTTGAGGCCCTGGGAAAGGGTGGACATCCGGGCGCCGGCGACGATGGACAGCGCGGCCTGCTCCGGGCCAAGGCTGTCTTTCAACTGAGCCAGCACCAGCCCCAAATCCTGCGGCTTGACGGCCAGCACCACCAAGTCGGCGCCCGCGACGGCTTCCAGGTTGTCGGCCACCGGCGACACGCCGAACTCCCCTTTCAGGAAAGCCCGCCGCCCGGCCACCGGCTCGCCCACCGCGATGTCGCCCGGCGCGGCCAGCTTTCCGGCCAGCACGCCGCGGACGATAGACTCGGCCATTATTCCGCCGCCGATAAACGATAGCTTCATCAGTTCTCTACCCCAACCATTGATGATAACTGCAATGACGAGTATAGGGCGCGAATGACGGGCAAGCGTGGGAATGTCGAAAATGCGCCTAAAACCCGTCCAACCCGTTGCCCTCGGCCAGCGCGACCGCTAGGCGGATGGACTCCAGCATACTGGTGTGCGATGCGACGCCCTGACCGGCGATGTCAAAGGCGGTGCCGTGGTCTACCGAGGTTCGCACGAAGGGCAGGCCCAGATTGGCGGTTATGCTCTCTTCAAACCCGTAGACCTTGACCGGGATATGGCCCTGGTCGTGGTACATCGCCAGCACTGCGTCGTAGCGGTTTTCCGCGGCGTGGTGAAAAACGATGTCGGCGGGGATGGGGCCAAAGGCGTTGACACCCTCGGCGCGGGCCGCCTCCACCGCCGGGGCGATTTCCTCGGCTTCCTCGTTGCCCAGCAGCCCGCCGTCGCTACCGTGGGGGTTAAGGGCCGCGGCGGCGATGCGCGGTTCCCGGAATCCAAACTTGACGAAAGCGTCGTGAGTGAGGCGCAGGTAGTCTAGGATACGGTCTTTCTTCACGTAGTCGCAAGCCACCCGCAGCGAGCGATGGGTGGTAAGGTGAACCACCCGCAGATTGCGGGCCATAAGCATAGTGGCTACGGTTCGGGCGCCGGAAAGCTCCTGTAACAACTCCATGTGGCCGATGGACTTGTATCCGGCCAGGCTGGCGGCTTCCTTATTCAGCGGCGCGGTTGCCAGTCCGTCCACCGCGCCGGCCAGGGCCAGCTCTCCGGCGTGGGTCACCCACTCCATAGCCGCCTTGCCGCAGACGGGGTTTATCCGTCCCACGGTAATATCTTCCGGGTTCAGGTTGCCGATGTCCACCACGTCAATAACGGCGCTGTCCTGTCCGGCGGAGACCGGATCGCCGGGCCGGCCGACCCGCAGCGGCACTCCGGCCAGGGCCACCGCCTGCTCCATAGCGTAGCTGCTGCCAACGACCACCGGACGGCAAGAGGCATACACACGAGGGTCGGCCAAGGCTTTAGCCACCACTTCCGGGCCGATACCGCAGGGGTCGCCCATAGTTATCGCGATTCCGGGTTTACGCCCGCTAACCATAGCAATCGTCCTTCGTCATTTATTCGGATTATAGCACGCGCCCGCTCCAATGCAGAGAACAACGCAGAAGGCGCAGGTACTACCGGCTATCCGGTTTCTCTGCGCCCCCCTGCGTTAAAAAAGCTGTCCGCGGGCTATTCGCACTTGTTCCAGCCGCAGGACAGGCACATCAGGCATCCTTCCTGGTAGACGACGGGCGTGTTGCAGTCGGGGCAGCGCCGCCCGGTGAGCAGGACGCTGCCGTTGCCATTGCCGTTTTCGTGACCGTTGCCGTTGTGAACCACCTCGGGGGCAAAGGCCATTTGCACCGGACGGCCGGACGGCGCGGCGCGGCCCTGGCCTCCGTCGGTGTGACGCTCCAGGGCCAGAGCCACCGCATCGGGGCCAGAGCGCACCAGCGTTCCCTCGTCCCAAGCGGGGCAGCAGGTGATGCCGCGCAACTGCTCCAGCACGGCGTCGGGGGCTATGCCGGAACGCAGGGCCAGCGACACAAGCCGGGATATGGCTTCCAATTGGGCCGAGTCGCAGCCGCCGGCCTTGCCTAAGTTGCCGAACACCTCGAAGGGCCGGCGGTTTTCATCGAAGTTGATGGTGACGTACATATTGCCGTGGCCGGTTCGCACCCGCTCGGTTACGCCCTGGATTGACTGCGGGCGGCTGCGGGGCGTGGCCTGAACCGCCATAGGAGCGGGTTCTTCGCCCGGCGAATGGGCGGATTCGCCAGTGCTTAACACCTGCCCGTCCTTGCTGCCGTCGCGGTAGACGGTGATGCCCTTACAGTCCAGTTCGTAGGCCAGCATATAGGCGCTGGAGACGTCTTCCACTGTGGCCGAGGAGGGGAAGTTGATGGTTTTCGACACGGCGTTGTCGGTATGGGCCTGAACCGCGCCCTGCATCCGCACGTGCCATTGGGGCGAAATGTCGTGGGAAGTGCGGAAAACGTCCTTCACCCACTGCGGCACATTATGTTTGGCGGCGTCCGGCCCCTCAAGGGTGCCGGTGCGGGCTATGTCTTCAATAAGCTGCTCGGAGTAGAAACCTTCGCGCCGGGCTACCGCCTCGAAATATGGGTTGCCCTCAACCAGCCGGGTGTTATCCATCACGTTGCGGACATAGCCCAAGGCAAACAGGGGTTCGATGCCGCTGGAGGCCCCGGCGATGATACTGATGGTTCCGGTAGGGGCAATGGTGGTGGGCGCGGAGTTCCGCATCAAGCGCGGCTCTGCGCCGTCCCGCCCGTTATAGACACTGCCCTCCCAAGCCGGGAACGGCCCGCGGGCTTGAGCCAGCTCTGCGGAGGCTTGGTGAGTCTGCTGGCGGATGAAATCCATCACCCTCCCGGCGATGTCCAGCGCATCGTCGCTATCGTAGGGAACGGCCAACTGCACCAGCAGGTCGGCGAACCCCATCACGCCCAAGCCGATGCGCCGGGTCTTTTTGCTCATTTCCTCAATTTCCGCGATGGGGTATTCGTTCATATCAATGACGTTGTCCAGAAGGTGGACTGCCACTTTCACCGTTTCGTCCAGCCGCTCCCAATCCACGGCGACATCGCCGCCGTCGAATCGGGCCATGCGGGCCAGGTTGATAGAGGCGAGGTTGCAGGACTCATGGGGCAAAAGGGGCTGCTCGCCGCAAGGGTTGGTGCTTTCGATTTGGCCCAGTTGCGGGTTGGGGTTGTCGCGGTTGATGGTGTCGAGGAAAACTAGGCCGGGGTCGCCGGTTTTCCAAGCCATTTCCGCCAGCAGGTCAAAGACTTCGCGGGCGTTCAGGCGGCCGGTAGCCTTGCCGGTGCGCGGGTTTATGAGATCGTAGGACTCGCCGCGCTTGACCTTTTCCATAAAAGCGGCGTTGACGCCCACGGATATGTTGAAGTTGACTAGGGATTGGCCGTCTTCCTTGGAGCGGATGAACTTTAGGATGTCGGGGTGGGTGACGTCGAGGATGCCCATATTGGCGCCGCGGCGGGTGCCGCCCTGCTTCACCACGTCGGTGGCGGTGTCGAAGGCGCGGATGAAGCTGACCGGGCCGCTGGCGACGCCGCCGGTGGAGCCAACCACGTCGCCCTCGGGGCGCAGGCGGCTGAAAGCGAAGCCGGTGCCGCCGCCGCTCTTGTGAATCAGCGCGGTCTGCTTCACCTTGTTGAATATCCCGTCCAGCGAATCCTCCACCGGCAGGACGAAACAGGCGGAAAGCTGCTGGAGTTCACGGCCGGCGTTCATCAGAGTCGGCGAGTTGGGCAGCAACTCCAGACGGCGCATAGCTTGGTAGAAACGGTCTTCGGTGGCCTGCCGTTCCGCTTCGTCCGCGCCGTAGAGATTGTCGGCCTGGGACAAGTTGCGAGCCACGCGGCGGAACATACCATCGGCGTCTTCCAGCACGTTGCCGTCGCGGTCTTTGGACAGGTAGCGGCGGCGCAGCACCACCTCGGCATTGGGGCTGAGGCCGCCGGAGCGCCGGTTAATCTGCCCGGCGATCCCGGCGTATTCTAGGGCGGCGGCGATGCGGCGGCGGCTTTCGGGGTTGGGGTTGCTTATGCCGGTTGCTTCGGCAGCGTCTCTGATAGCAGTCATAATCTCTTCTCAAAACAACGGCGGGGATGATGAGGTATCCGGGAGTCCAGCCCCTCATCCCCGCCATGTATCTAATAAACCACGCTCAAGGCGGTGTTGTCATGGCCCAAGTGTCATCAAATCCGGGCTTGGGCGCCAAAGCTGGCGCATCAGCAGTTGACACCATATCTTGTATTACATAACCAGAACAATCCCGCCTGTAGTATTCGATTGTAGCCAGATTGGTTCCTTAATGTCAATAACCGGGCATTCGGGTTTTGGGCGGTTTGCCGGTTCGGGGAGTTATCCGGCGCAGCCATCCTCGTCATCGCCGTCTTCGTCTTCGAGGTCGTAGCCGCCGGACAGCCAGCAGGCGGCCAGGCTGGCGCGGCGGCGACGGTCTATGCCGTCCTGCAACTCGGCGATGCGGCCTCCGGCGGGAGTCTGGCGCATCAGTTGGGAGCGCATTTCGTGGATTTCGGTGTTGAGGGCGAGCAGTCTGGTCATAGGGGAAATTTGCAGGCTGCCATCCATAGGAAACTACTCCTTATCGCCTCCCATCGTCCCCACAGCCTCACCAAGATTCTCTGATTCGGAAAGGTTGTCTGCGGTTTCGGCGTCGGCATCGCCTGCGCCGTTGCGAACCGGCGCGGCACCGGCGGCGGCGCGGCGGCGGCCTCTGGCCGCGGGGCGGGACGGCGGCGGCATATCCAGCAGGGGCAACTGCTGGGTGTCGTCGCGCAGGTCGCGCACCGCTTTCTCGAAACTTTCTATTTCTTGAAAATTCCGGTGTACGCTGGCAAATCGGATGTAGGCCACGCGGTCGGTTTCCTGCAACTGCTCCATAATGGCCGTGCCTATGGCGTCCGACGTGACCTCGCCGCTGCCGCGCTGCTGGAGCTCGGCCTCTACCCCATCCACCATTTGTTCGATGGTTCGCGCCGTGACCGGGCGTTTGGCGCAGGCGGTGCGTATTCCGGCAATCATTTTTTCCCGGCTGAACTCCTCGCGGCGTCCGTCGCGCTTGGATACCATCAGCGAGGCGGTCTGCACCCGCTCGTGGGTGGTGAAGCGGCGCTGGCAATCCAGGCACTCGCGGCGGCGGCGAATGCCTGCGTCGTTAGTCCGGGAGTCGGTGACCTTGGAATCTTTGCCGGAGCAGAATGGGCAGCGCATAAATGCCCCTCTTGCCTGGGGCTATCCCATAAGCCCGTATGGTTATGTGCGTTATGTACGCTATTTTGTGCCGCTGGCAACCGATGGTACTATTTCTTGTATAAGGGATTCTAATTCAGCCCGCCGGGCAAGTCAAACCCCGCCGGGCCGGGGTTGGCGGAGGCAAAGGGAAAGGGCCGCCCCTGCGAGAGGGACGGCCCCAAGACGATTCCCGGCGCCTTTTGTTTTTGCCGGAATATGGTTGATAAGTGCGTCAGGCTGCCGAGAACATTACTCCGGGTTGCCGGTGGTTTATGTTTGGGCGGGCCGTGGGCATTCCGCCGGGCGGCCCGCCGCAGGTTGTAGGGTCTAGCGGAAGTTGCCCCGGGGGCGCTGGCCGGAGTTGCGCCGCAGGAAGCTGGGAACGTCCAGCTCGTCCTCGGAGAGGGGGGCCACGTCGGAGAGCAGGCGCTCCAGTTCCTGTTCCCGCATCTGCCGGGTCTCGGCCAGAACCGGGAAGGCGGCCGCCACCATAGTGATTTTAATCTCGTCCTCCAACCGCGGATCCCGGCAGGTGCCAAAGATGATGTTGGCGTCGGGATCGGACATATCCTGAATCACCTGGGCGGCGTCCTGGACTTCCTGCAGGGTGAGGCTGGCGCCGCCGGTGATGACGAACAGGATGCGCCGGGCGCCGTCCATAGTGATGTCCAGCAACGGGCTCTTGGTGGCCATGCGGGCCGCGTCCGCCGCCCGGTTCTCGCCCTTGCCCCGCCCGATGGCCAGCCAGGCAGGCCCGGCGTTGCTCAGGATGGTGCGGACGTCGGCGAAGTCCACATTGATTTCGCCGGGGACGGTGATGACCTCGGCGATGGCCTGGATGCCCTGTTGCAGCACCGAGTCGGCCGTCTTCAGAGCATCTTCCCAAGTGTAGGTCTGCTCCCCGCCCTCAATCAGGTGGAGCAGGCGGTCGTTGGGGATGACGATAAGGGTGTCCACGTGGTCTTTCAGCTTGGCGATGCCCTCTTCCGCGTTCTTCTTGCGGGTGTTGGCCTCGAAGGAGAAGGGGCGGCTGACCACGCCGACGGTGAGAGCGCCGGACTCCTTGGCAATCTGGGCCACCACCGGGGAAGCGCCGGTGCCGGTGCCGCCGCCCATACCCACGGCGATGAATACTAGGTCGGCCCCTTGCATAGCCTGGTGTATCTCTTGGCGGCTCTCTTCCGCCGCTTGGCGGCCCAGGTCGGGGTTGGCCCCGGAACCCAGCCCGCGGGTCAGGTTGTTGCCGATAGCCATGCGGTGGGGGACGTCCAGGCGGAAAAGGTGCTGGGCGTCGGTGTTGATGCTGTAGTATTCCACCACCGGGAGCTTTTCCTTGTACATCCGGCTTACGGCGTTGGAGCCGCCGCCGCCCACGCCTACCACTTTGATGGTGGGCGCTCCGGCGTTGATTTCCTGGACCATCTCAAAGGTGTTTTCCGGTTCCTCTATGGATTCCCATGCCGCCGATGTCATTGCGTTTCCTCCGCGTCTTGTCTTGTAATGTTTTGACTAATCCGGCCTGAAACCGGGTGGAGTGTGGAACCCGCGATGAAAATTGAGGATAAGTCCTTCGGGGTTTCCCGTTGCGTTGCCCGCTCCCCCTTAGCGGCTGCGTTACCGGGCTAACCCGCCCCCACCTTGCGCCTGCGGTTGTTGGCCGGCCGGAACCGGGGCCGCCAGCGCCTGGTTTTGGTCTCTTTTTCGGTATCCGCCCCCAGCCCCTGGGCGTTGTCCTGATGCTTGATGCCCCAGAGCAGCAGCCCCACCGCCGCCGAGAAAGTGGGCTTGCGAAGCTGGGCGGGCAAGCCGAAAATCCCGTAGGGGTAGCCGACGCGCACCGGATCGCCCACCATCTGGGCCGCCAGTTCGGGCAGTCCGGTCATCTGGGCGCCGCCGCCGGTCAGTACCATCCCGCCGATGGGCCAGTTGTCCATACCTGCCTGCCGCACGCGGGCGACGACCATCTTCAGGATTTCGGACATACGGGCGTTCAGCGGCTCGGCCAAAGCGCGGCGGGGAACGGCCGGGCGCCGCTGGCCCTGGAAGGCGGGCAGCTCCACCTGCTCATCGGGCGGGACGCTTTCCGGGTCTACGCTGCCCCACTTGATTTTGACCTCCTCGGCCACGTGCAGGGGCGCCCGCAGGGCCGCCGCCAAGTCGCGGGTCAGCGCATAGCCGCCCAACGGCAACACCGTCGAGTACCAGGGCGCGCCTTGACGGTAAATCACCAGGTCGGACGTGCCGGCGCCGATGTCCAGCAGCACCACACCCATCTCGCGCTCGTCGCCGGTAAGCGTCGCCTCGGCGGACGCCATCCCTTGCAACACCATGCTCTTTACCGAAAGGTCTTTGGACTCGACGGCCTTGACGGTGTTCTGCAAGACGATGGACTCGCCCACCACCACATGGGCCTCGACTTCCACCAGCCGCCCGGCCATTCCCATCGGGTTGCGCACGCCGGACAGCCCGTCAACGGTGTAGCCCATAGGGATGACGTGAAGCACCTGCTGGCCCTGGTCAATCTTGGGGAACGACCCTTTCAGCAAGCCGTCCAGCATCTTGGCGGATATGTCTTCCTGGGTGGCCTGGTTGTCCAGAATCTCGCTGCGGTTGATGCTGGAGATATGGGAACCGCTGACCGTGACGTATGCGCCGCTGGCTACCGGCTCGCCGATGTAGCGCTGGGCTTCGGCGAGGGCGGACTGAACCGTGGCCTTGACTTCTTCGATATTCTCAACCCGCCCCTTCTGTATGCCTTCGGAAGGAACAACGCCGGTGCCGAAGATTTTCAAGTCGCCTTCGGTTCCCACCCGCGAAAGCAGGACAGTCACTTTCGACGTGCCTATATCTACTGCGGTATAAAACGTGTCTCTCATTGTGTCACCACCCTTCCTAGATAGTCGGTCGCGCAATTTCTTTCCGGGGCCGGATTCGTTGGGCCAGGCGCAGCCGGGCGCTCCGGCTGCGGGGGTTGGCCGCGATTTCTTCGAGGGAAGGTCGGATTACCCGGCGGTTGATGATTTCCATGGTTGGGCTATGTTCGCAAACGCACACCGGAAGGCCGGGCGGGCAGACGCAAGCGGCAGACCGGCGGGCCAGAAAATTCTTGACGATGCGGTCTTCTAGGCTGTGATAGCTGATTACCGCCAGCCGCCCCTCCGGGCGCAGCAACTCCACGGCGGCCTCTAGCCCGGCCTGCAGGTTGTCCAGTTCCCCGTTGACCGCGATGCGAAGGGCCTGGAAGACGCGGGTGGCGGGGTGTATCCGGCGGCCGGGCCGCCGCCCCAGCACCCGTTCTATCAGGGACGCCAGCGCCGCCGTTGTAGTCAAGGGGCGGACGGCCCGCTCCCGGACGATGGCGCGGGCGACGGCCCGGGCGCGGGGTTCCTCGCCAAAGCGGCGGAACAGCCCCTCCAGCTCCGCTTCGGAGCGGGAGTTCACCAGTGCGGCGGCGTCCAGCGGCTGCCCGGCGTCATAGCGCATATCCAGCGGCTCGTCGATATGGAGCGAAAAGCCGTAGCCGGGGCGGTCTACCTGACGGGAAGAGAAGCCCAAGTCCAGCAGCACGCCGTCCACTTGTAGCGCGCCCTGCCCTGCCGCCAGAGAAACCATATCGGCGTAGTTGCCCTGAAGGGGCAGAAAGCGGGAACCGAAGGGGGCCAGACGCCCGGCCGCCGCCGCCACGGAGCGATTGTCCAAGTCAATGCCGATGACCAACCGCGCCGGGGGAGCTGCTCGCAGGATGGCTTCGGAGTGTCCGCCCTCGCCTAGGGTGCCGTCGAGGAAAACCCCGTTTTCCCCGGCAACCAGGCTGCGCGTCACCTCCCCGGCCATAACCGGAAGGTGATATTCTGGGGGACGCGCTCCGGGGCCGCCGCCGATGGGGTTCAGCCTATCTCCCATCGGGCCGTCCGCCGCCGTGAATGCAGTAGTGTGCGTTGCCAGTACCACTTCCCACCAAACCTCCGCCTCCCGTGGCGGCGCTGTTGCTGCCTGCGGCCTTCGGGAGGCCGCGGCGGGCGCTCCCGATGTAAAGCACAATTGAAATTACCAACCGCCCCTTGCGAATGTCAATCAAAATATAAGAATTTTTTTAGATAAATTCGAGATTTTATCCAATTCGTCGCATCCCGGATAGGGAACCGCGCCCGGTGGCCCGGTTTCATCGTGTCCGGCCCGGCCCGCTTTTGCGCTAAACCCGACTGTGCTATACTCTGAGAGGCCATTGAACGGAATGGGCAATTTACGCGCCTGCCAGCTCGCGGGGCGCAGTCGAGATGTAGAGGGTAGCCGGTGAACGTTACACGGGAAGCGGATAATTCAACCGAGGTGACTCTCAGCATCTATATGGACTCCGAGGACGAGGAGCCGTTCCTGAACCGCTCCTACCGCCGCTTGGCCGGCCGCGTCCGCATCCCCGGCTTCCGCCCCGGCAAGGCGCCCCGCTCGGTGGTCGAGAACCACTTGGGGCGGGCCGCCCTGGTGCAGGAAGCACTGGAGTTTATGATTCCCGAATCGCTGGACAAGGTGCTGCGGGAACACGAAATTCGCGCTTTTATGGAGCCGCAACTGGAAGTTCTCGACCTGGAGCCGGTGTCCTTCAAGGCCGTGGTGCCGCTGGAGCCGGAAGTGGACCTAGGCGAGTTCCGCTCCATCCGCCTCCAGCCTGCGGAAGTGGAAATCGGCGACGCCGACGTAAATCAGGTTTTGGAAACCCTGCAATACGAAAGCGCCCCTTGGGAACCGGCCGAGCGTCCAGTGGCCTTCGGCGACTTGGTTACCCTGAACGTCCACGGAACCATAGACGGCCAGGACGCCATCAACGACGAGGGGGTTGACTACATCCCCCAAATGGATAACAACCTTCCCCTGCCCGGTTTCTCGGTTTACATCGAAGGGATGACCGAAGGGCAGGAAAAGGAATTCACCCTCCCCCTCCCCGAAAACTCCGCCCCGGAAGGCTCCCCCGACAAAGAATGCCGCTTCCGGGTCGAAGTCATATCCGTCAAGGAAAAGCGGCTGCCCGAACTGGATGACGAATTCGCTAAAGGCGTCCGGGACGGATTCGAGAGTCTGGAAGCCCTTTCCGAGCATATCCGCCAGCGGCTTACCGAGGACGCCGAAACCACCGCACTGCGGGAACTAGAGCGCAACAGCCTAGAGGAAGTCAAAAAACTGTCTACCGTCCAAGCCTCTGAACTCATCTACCAGCGGGAAATGGAATCCATCCGCGAAGACCACGAGCGCACCCTCCGCAACCAGCGGCTGGATATGGAAACCTACCTGCGACTCACCGGCCAGACCGAGCAGGAATGGCAGACGCAGCTCCGCCCCCAGGCCGAAGATCGGCTGACCACCTTCCTGGTTATCCGCAAGCTGGCCGAGCAGGAGGGGCTGGAGGTCGAACCCGCCGAGGTGGAAGCGGAAATCGAACGTTTGATGGAAAATTCGGCAGAAGAAACGGCCGATGGCCTGCGCCGGATGCTCAACGCCGAGGATTCCCGCGACTCCATCCGCTCATCCCTGCTCAACCGCAAGGTGCTGGCCCGGCTGGTCGGAATCGTCCAGGGCGATGACACCGAAGACGCACCGGCAGACCCTGAACCGGCAGACCCTGAAGTAGAAATCGAAGATACCGGCGAGCCGGTTTCCGGCAGCGAAGAACCGGAGGACGCGGACGAACCCACCGCCGAGGCCGCCCCGGACACAGACGGCGAAACTGCCGCAGAAATCCCGGACGCCTCTACAACCGGAGAGCAATCAAATGGCTGACTTCACGGCCCCCAGCGGCCTTTTCCTGCCCCAAGCCATCATCCCCACAGTCATCGAAACCAGCCCGCGGGGCGAGCGGTCTTTCGACATCTATTCCCTGTTGCTGCGGGAACGGATTGTTTTTCTGAACACGCCCATCAATGACCGCGTAGCCAACACCATCATCGCCCAGCTCCTCTTTCTGGAGCGGGAAGACCCGGAGCGCGACATCAACCTCTATATCACCAGCCCCGGCGGGGTTATCCGTTCCGGGCTGGCAATTTACGACACGATGCGGCTGATTAGCCCCGATGTGTCCACCATCTGCCTAGGAATGGCCGCCAGCATGGCCTCCTTCCTGCTGGCCGGGGGCGCCAAGGGCAAGCGTTACGCCCTGCCCAACTCCACCATTCACACCCACCAGGCGATGGGCGGCGCCCAAGGCCAAGCCTCGGACATCGAAATCGCCGCCCGGGAAATCATCCGGCTGGAGCGGCAGTTGAACACCATACTGGCGGAAAACACCGGCCAGCCCTACGAAAAGGTGTCCCAAGACTCCAACCGCGACTTCTACCTCACCGCCGAGGAAGCCTTGGAATACGGCTGGATTGACGAAATTCTGTCCAAGAAGCAGGACAGCCGGAGCGAGTAGTCTACCCCCGAGTAACCTACCTCCGGCGGCCTGCCGAATCCGGGAACCGAATAAGGAGACTATCCCATGCCTGATACGCCCCGCGACAACGGACTATTCGTCCCCCAAAGCATTATCCCCATGGTCATAGAGACCAGTCCCAGGGGTGAGCGGGCCTTTGACATCTACTCCCTGCTGCTGCGGGAACGGATTGTTTTCCTGAACACGCCCATTAACGACCAGGTCGCCAACGTCATCATCGCCCAACTGCTCTTTCTGGAGCGGGAAGACCCGGAGCGGGACATCAACCTCTACATCAGCAGCCCCGGCGGGGTAGTAAGCGCCGGCCTGGCGATTTACGACACGATGCAGTTGATTGGCCCCGACGTGTCCACCATCTGCTTGGGTATGGCCGCCAGCATGGCCACGCTGCTGCTGTCGGGCGGCGCCAAGGGCAAGCGCTATGCCCTGCCCAACTCCACCATACATATGCACCAGCCCCTCGGCGGCGCCCAGGGCCAAGCCTCGGACATCGAAATCGCCGCCCGGGAAATCATCCGGCTACAGGAAAAACTGCGGATGATGCTGGCCGATAACACCGGGCAGAGCTACGACAAAATCGCCGTGGACACCGACCGCGATTACTACCTCACCGCCGACCAGGCCGCCGAGTATGGCCTGATTGACGAAATCCTCGGCGCCAAAAAAGAAGAGGAGCAGGCAGAGGAAAAGGAAGGGAGCTAGGCAGGCCAGGGACGGGCAAGGGCAACATTACCGCGATGTTGCGCGTGGGGGGATGAAAATTGACAACCGGCCATAGCAATTCGCGCTTTTCCTTATGCTCCTTTTGCGATAAGCCCAATTCCCGGGCTGATATTATGTTTTCCAGTCAGGGACACGCGGCAGTATGCTACGACTGCATCCGGGTGCTGGCCCAGGTTGTCGCCGAGGAATCCGGGGAGTCGCCGGAACCGCCGCCCCAACTGCGGCAGATGCCCCCCCGCGACATTTACGCCAGTCTGGACGCCTATGTGGTGGCCCAAGAAAGGGCCAAGAAGATACTGAGCGTCGCGGTATACAACCACTTCAAGCGCATCCGCACCGGTGACTCCTCCAGCGTCGAAATCCAAAAGGCCAACATTCTGCTGGTCGGCCCCACCGGCTGCGGCAAAACCCTGCTGGCCGAAACCTTGGCCCGCACCCTCGACGTTCCCCTAGCCGTCTGCGACGCCACTTCCCTCACTGAGTCCGGGTACGTTGGCGAGGATGTGGAAAACATCCTCCTGCGCCTGATTCAGGCCGCCGAATGGGATATACCCCGCGCCGAGCGGGGCATCATATACATAGACGAGATGGACAAAATCGCCCGTAAAGAGGGCGTGAACCGCTCCATCACCCGGGACGTGTCCGGCGAGGGCGTGCAACAGGAACTACTGAAAATCATCGAAGGATGCGTCGCCAACGTTCCGCCGCAGGGGGGGCGCAAGCACCCCCATCAGGAATTTCTGCAAATAGACACCCGCAACATACTGTTCATCTGCGGCGGGGCTTTCGACGGCTTGGATCGGATGGTGGAAGACCGGGCCAACGCCGGTTCGGCCCGGCTGGGTTTCTTGGCGGGCAGCCGCAGCGCATCGGCGGTTCCCGGCGGCGCGGCCACCAACGTCACCCCCGACGACCTGCTGGAGTTCGGATTCATCCCGGAAATGGTGGGCCGACTGCCCATCACGGTAGTGCTGGAGCCGCTGGATCGTAATGCCTTGGTCCGGGTGCTGACCGAGCCGAAAAACGCCATCGTGAAGCAGTACCAACACCTGTTCCAGATGGACGGCGTGGAGCTGGAGTTTACTCAGGATGCGCTGGAGGCGGCGGCAGATAGGGCGCTGGAGCATTCCACCGGCGCCCGCTGCCTGCGCTACGTCATCGAGGACACGCTGATGGACGTGATGTACGACCTGCCGTCGCTAACCGGCGCAACCCGCTGCGTAGTCAACCGCAACAGCATCGAGGGCCTAGAGCCGCCAACACTGTACAGCGCGGGCGGGGATGAGGTCTCCTTGCCGACGGAACCCATCCGAAAGTCGGCCTAGAACATTTCCCCGCCGCCCAACCGTTTATACTTCGACAAACTCAGGACAAACGGGTTTCGCCTTATGCCGCGCCATCCCGCAGCATTGCTTCCTCGATGCGCCGGTTGAGGCACAGCTCGCCGTAGGGGTTCTGGCCGCCGGTTTGCTCTGCCGCGATGGTCACTGCGCCGCCGTTCAGCGCAATGCCGCCGTTGCTTATCGCCCGCAGGGTCTCCAGCAGCAAATAAGGTTCACGCCGGTACTGTGCGGCGCGAATCAAGCGGAACAGTTCATAGTCCTCGCCCTGCTCTGCTCGGATTTGGGCGGCGTCGCGGTCGCCCAGTTCCCGCCAGTGCGGTTCCAGTTCCGGCGAGTTCAGCGGCACGGTGACGTAGGACACCACTGGCCCCCGGTCTACCTCTTCCGTCGCCAGATGCGTCATCGCGCCGGTGCGGGCGGCCCGCTGTTCGATAAGCTGCCAGACCACTTCCTGCCAAGTTCCCACCGGGCCGTCTGGCAGCGCCGGATGCAGGTTCAGCAGCGGCCAGGCCCGGCACAGCCCGCCGCTGGCGATGAGCATATATCCGGCCAGAACACAGACGTCGGGGCGGTAACCGGCCAGCAGTTCCAGCGTTTCGGCGTCGTATTCGGCGCGGTGAGCGGCAAAACGCCCGCCCCGGCGCCGCCGGAACCGGGCCGATGAGTGGGTTATCAAAGGCAGTTGGTATTGCCGCACCAAGCGAAAATACTCATCGGAACCCTCGGCTTCGCCGGGGGCGCGGTTGCTGAACACGAAATCTATGCGAGCGTCAATATCCGCCAGCCGTTGGTATACGAAGCGCAACAACCCTCGCGAGCCCTCGCCCCGGCCAGTGGAGAACCATCCGATACGCAGCATATTCAGCCCAACAGCTTTCTGAGCTTGGCGTAGCCCGGGGCCAGCAGCAGCCACGGCGGGGGACGGCGCCCCACGCAGGTTCCGGCGCCGATGGCCCGCAACAAACCTTCAGGCGTTTCGTCCAATTCCGCCGCCGGAACCTCGGTGTAGGCGCGGCCCAGCTCCAGGGCGGAATGGGAATCGCTACAGGCCACCACCGGCAACGAATGGGTCGCGGCGAATTCTGCGCCCCGCCGGTTGTCCGCGGGCAACGCGGTATGAGCGTTGTAGCCCTCCAGAAAATCCACGCAAGGCAGGATTTCCAGCAACGCCTTGCGCCCCAGGGCAGTGGGCCGGATGCGGTCGAAGGGATGCGGCACGCCCACCAGACCGCCCTGGGCCTTGACCCGTTTCGCAGTTTCCAGCGGCGGCAACCGGGGCGGCACCGGCTCTTCCAGAAACAGCCCGATTATGTCGCCTTGCGCCGACTTGATTTCTTCGCCGACGATTACCGGAAATTCGGCCATATCCCGCGCTTCCTGCCCGCCCCGGATGTTGTTATGGTCGGTTATGGCAACCAGGCCCAGCCCGGCGTCACGGCAGCGTCGCAACACCGATGCCACCGGCGCCGCCGAGTCATGGGAGTGGCGGGTATGGACGTGCAGGTCTATTCTGACCAGTCCGGGCGTCATCGGGAATCAACCCTTTCGGCAGGCTGTCAAGCTGTCATTCTGAGCGAAGCGAAGAATCCCGTATGCGCTACGGAGACCCTTCGTTTCGCTCAGGGTGACAATGAAAAGCTGTACTAGAAATGAAAAGCTATGCTAAAAAGGCAGGTTCTCTTCATCTTCATACGTTTCATCATCGTCCGGCGGATAATCGAAAGGCGGCGGCGCGGAATTGTTTTGATACCCGGCGGTCAGGCCCGGCCTCTGGTAGCTGTCCCGCAGTTGGGTAATCTCCAGCTCTGCCGTGTCCAGCAGGTGGTTGCAGTGCTGAACCAGCTTCATTCCCTGCTCGAACCGGGCCGTGGCCTCGGCCAGCGTCAGGCCGCCCTTTTCCATCCCTTCGGCAATCTCCGTCAACTGCCGGAAGGCGTCCTCAAAGCCGAGGGGTTGAGCGTCATCGGGAGTCATAACGGCGTTCTCAACAAGGGACTGTCTTTCCCGGGCCAAACCCGCCCTTACAACAGGGCCGCCGAAGCCGGGGCCGGTTTCGCCTTTCGGCCCCGCCCGGGTGTCTTGGTATGAGCCGGGGTGGAGATTGCCGGGGTCTGCGTCAGCCCGACTACCGCCGGAATTGTGCCGTCGGAAACGGTGATGTTCAGGGGGTCGCCGGGTTGCGCCTGGCCCACGGCGGTCAATGCCCGGCCGGACGCCGCCAACTCCACGACGGCAAAGCCGCGGGCCAGAGTAGCGCAAGGGTCGAGGCCCCGCAGCCGCTGGTACAGGCCGTCCACTTCCAGCCTCCGCTGCCGGGACAGCGACGCGGCGGAGGCAGCGGCGATGCGGGATTGGTCATCTATGCGCCGCCGCAAGGTAGCGATGTCGGGCAGCCCTGCCTCCAATTGGCGGCGGGTGCGGTCAACCCCGGCCCGCTCCTGTTGCAGGCGGGCGGACAGTCTGCGGTTCATCATATCGGGCAATTGAGTGACAGCGGCCTTCAGGTCGCGGATGTCAGGCGTTATCATCTCCGCCGCCGCCGACGGCGTGGGCGCACGCTTGTCGGCCACGTAGTCGGCGATGGTTTCGTCGGTTTCGTGTCCTATGCTGCTCACTACCGGCGTCCGGCAGGCGTAGATAGCCCTGGCGACGATTTCCTCGTTGAAAGGCCACAGGTCTTCCATTGAGCCGCCGCCGCGGGCGACTATTATCACGTCGCAGCCGCCCTCATCGTCCAGCCGTTCAAGGGCGTCGGCTATGCTTTCCTTGGCCTGCGCCCCCTGCACTGTGGCCGGGGACAGCACCAGTTTAGCCAAGGGATAGCGGCGGGCCAGCACGTTCTGAATGTCGTGGAAAACCGCCCCGGTGGGCGAGGTCACCACGCCGATAACTCGGGGAAAGATCGGCAACGGGCGCTTGCGGTCGGAATTGAACAGCCCTTCGGCGGCCAGCTTTTCCTTGAGGCGCTCCAGTTCCAAGGCCAGCTCGCCCATGCCTTGGGGCGCGACTACATCCACCGATATGTTGAGGGTTCCCCGGGGTTCGTAGAAGGATACGCGCCCGTGGGCGGCAACCGATACGCCGTTTTTCAGCAGGTTCACGCCGCGCCGGTTGCGGAACATCACCGCCTGAAGCACGGCTTGCTGGTCTTTCAGGTTGAAGTAGGCATGGCCGGAAGACGCGACGCTGAGGTTGGAAATCTCGCCTTCAATCCAAAGGTCGGCCAGAAAGGGGTTGCTTTCCAGTAACTCCTTTATCTCGGAAGTTACCTGACTGACCGTATAGGTCGGCACGCCGTCAGCTCACCCTTTCGGTGTAGGCCCCGGAGCGAGTGTCCACCCGCACCACCGTTCCGGGGGTGATGAACATAGGAACGTTGATGCGTAGCCCGGTCTCCAGAGTGGCCGGTTTGTTGCCCCCTTGGGCCGTATCACCCCGGAAGGACGGCGCGGTTTCGGTTACGGTCAGCTCCACGTGGGTGGGCAGGTTGACGCTGATGGCCGAGCCTTTGTAGAAAACCACTTCGACAGCGGCGTTTTCCCTGAGGTAGCCGAGGGATTCGCCAAGAATCCCGGTGGTCAATTCGTACTGGTCAAAGGTTTCTTGGTCTAGGAAGTAGTAAAACTCGCCATCGGTGTAGAGGTACTGCGTGGGGCGGTTGTCAATGTCGGCGACGGTGAAGCCGGTGTCGTAACGCTGGAAGGTGCGCTCGACCACTGCTCCGCTGAGCAGGTTTTTCATCTTGATGCGGGTTACCGGCGCCCGCTGCTGCATCTTGTGCCGTTCATAGTCCATAACCATCCACGGCTGGCCGTCCAGTTCGATAACCAGTCCGCGACTGAGGTCGCTGAAGTTGATGCTCATTCCAACCGCCTGTTAGTGATTGTCTGCTTGGGGCGCGGCGCCGGGACGCCCCCACCCTAACCCTCCCCCGTAGGGAGGAGGGAATATACGGGGCCTCGCCCTCTCCTTAATGGGAGGGAATGTGTGTAATCCTGACTCCCCTGTGATGGGGATGGGATGTGCGGAATCCTGCGAGTGCGCGGCGCTTTACTTGGATGCCTTGCTCAGCGGGGTTGCGCCGTCCTCACGAAGGATTACGATGTCCTCGATGCGGATGCCGCCCCAGCCCGATATGTATATGCCGGGTTCTACTGTGAAGACGGTGTTCAGTTCCAGCGGGTCTTGGGAGCGGGGGCCGACACGGGGGTTTTCGTGAACGGCCAAGCCGACGCCGTGGCCTAGGCTGTGGCCGAAGTTGTCGCCGTAGCCCGCTTCCGCGATGATGTCCCGGGCCAGCCCGTCGGCTTCCTCGCCGGTCATTCCGGTCTGCACCGTGTTGATGGCGGTAAGCTGGGCGCTCAACACGATGTCATATACCTTGTGAAACATTTCGTCCGGCTCGCCGACCACCACGGTGCGGGTGATGTCGGAGCAGTAGCCAGCGACGCGGGCGCCCATATCTATGACGATAGGCTCGCCGCGCCGGATTACCCGGTCGGTGGGCATATGGTGGGCCATGGCGCCGTTGGGGCCGGCCGCCACGATGGTGTCGAAGCTGATGCCGTCGGCGCCGGCGTCGCGCATCGCCATTTCCATCCGCCAGGCCACTTCCCGCTCAGTCATTCCTTCGGTGATGGTGGGGCAGACTTGCTCCATTGCTAGGTCGGAAGCGTCAATGGCCCGTTGCAACAGGGCCAGCTCGCCGGAATCCTTGATGCTGCGCTGCCCGTCGGTCAAGTCGGCGACGGGAAACAGCGAAACGCCGGCAAGCTCCGTGTCTTCCGTAATGGCGTTCAGCAGCCCGTTGTAGGTGCCTACGGTCATAGCCTGGCTCTCGAAGCCCAGCCGTTTCGCGCCCGATTCCTTAAGCTGCGCGATGAGCCAGTCCCAGCCACTGCGAACCTGCTCGACGTTGAAGTGAGCAGCCTGGGCCGTGGCCTGCTCGCTGTAGCGGAAATCGGTAGCCAGATGGGCCCTTTCGCCAGTGATAAACAGGTAGCCAGCCGAACCGGAAAAGCCGGACAGATAGCGCCGGTTTTCCGGGGCCGAAATCAGAACGGCGTCCAGTTCCCGCTCGGGAAGCTGGGCGGTAAAGGTTGACAGCCGGTTTTGTAGCGGTTGCGTCATTGGGATTCTTCCTCCACCAGGGCGGCCAATATCTCTAGGGCAGCAGTATAACTTCTCCATCCGAAGCCTGCAATTTGGCCGCGGGCGATGTCGGACAGCACGGAGTGGCGCCGCCACGGGTCACGGGCCAGCGGATTGCTCAGATGCACCTCGATAAAGGGCAGGCGGCAGTCTATCAGGGCGTCCTTTAGCGTCAAGCCGTAATGGGTCAGCGCACCGCCGTTGACTATCAGCCCGTCCAGCCGCTCCCGCGCTTCCTGAATACAGTCCACCAGCACCCCTTCGTGGTTGGACTGGTAGAACTCGACCTCGACGCCGATTCGGGCGGCTACGGCGCGGATTTCGGCGTTAATCTCGTCCAGCGTCTTGACGCCGTAGAAACCGGCATCGCGGCGGCCCAGCATATTCAGATTGGGGCCGTTGAGAATCAGGAATCTAGGCATTAGCGGATTCTTCCGGTTCAGGTTCCGGGGATTCCGGCGGCGCCGTCGCCGGGCTGGTGGGTTCATCGGCCCGCGGGTGGTGGGACAAGTAGGCTTGCAGGGCTTCGGCCTTGGTTATGTGGGTATAAATTTGGGTGGTTTGGGGGCTGGAATGGCCCAGCAGTTCCTGAATCACCCGCAAATCCGCGCCGCCCTCCAGCATATGGGTGGCGAAGGTGTGGCGCAGGGTATGGGGGTGAACGTCGTCATGGGCGCCCGCCGCCGCGGAGTGGCGTTTCACCAGCGTTTCGATGCTGCGGCGGGAAAGACGCTGCCCGTAGCGATTGAGAAACGCCGCATCGGACTTCTTGCCCGGCCCCGCTTCTTCGGCCAGCAACGGGCGGCCTTCGTTCATATAGCGCAGCAGCGATTCCTCGGCAGGGCGTCCGAACAGCACCTGCCGCTCCTTGCTTCCCTTGCCGCGCACCAGTAGCGACCGCTGGCCGAAATTGATGTCGGAAAGGTTCATTCCCTGGATTTCCGCCAGCCGGATGCCGCAGCCGTAGAGCATTTCGAGTATCGCTTTGTCGCGCATCCCTAGGGGCGTGGATTCGTCGGGCGCGTCCAGCAGGCGGGCGGCCTCGCGGTGGCCCAGAAACGTGGGCAGGGGCTTGGTTAATTTCAGCCGGAAACTCCGCCCCGACGGAACGGGGGTGGAGTTGAACATTCCTTCCTGAACCAAGAACAGGTAGAAGGAGCGCAGGACGGTAAGTTTGCGGGCCACGCTGACCCGCTCATAGCCCTTGCCGCCGTCACGGGGCGGGGAAGCCAGCCAGGCCAGATAGCCCCGCAGCGTGAGACGGTCCATATCGGTCAAAGACAGGTTTTCCCGCAGCAGGTACTCGCGGAAGGCCAGCAGGTCGCTCATATAGACCCGCTCGGTGTTTTCCGAAAGGCCGCGCTGCCCCCGCAGATAGTAGGGAAACCGCTCCCGGCAGGCGTCGAACTCGGCGATGCTGTCCGGGGCGGCAGCCCCGGCTTCGCTCGCAATTTCCTCGGCGGGGGGACGTTCCCACTCCAACCCTCCCCCAGAGGGAGAGGGAGTTTGTTCGATTACATAGCTAGTCGCCAACTGCCGCCAACTCCTCGGGCTGCCCGGCCGGGGCCACCGCTTCCTGCCAGTCGCAGGAAGTGCAGGCAATATCGCTGCGGTTTTTCTGCGCCATCAGCTTGCCGCACTGCGGGCAGGGTTTAGGCACGGGCCGCCGGTTGATGATAAATTCGCAGGATGGGTAGCGGGAGCAGCCCCAGAAGGGGCGTCCGCCCCGGCCCCGGGCCCTCCGCTCCACCAGGTCGCCGCCGCAGTCAGGGCAGGCCACGCCGATTTTGTTGAGCAGGTTGCGGCGGTTTTCGCAAGGGTTTTCCTCGGCGTTGTAGCCGGTGCAGGCCAAGAACCGGCCATAGCGTCCGATTCGGATTACCATAGGCCGCTCGCACTTCTCGCAAACCTCGTCGGTGGCTTCCTCAAAGGGAGCGCCAGGGTTGTCGCCCATATCCTTGGTGTTCCGGCACTTGGGATAGCCGGTGCAGGCCAGAAACCGGCCATAGCGTCCGGTTTTGACTGCCATAGGCTGGCCGCACTTCTCGCAAACTTCGTCGGTTTCCTCGGCGCGGGAAAAGGTTTCGTTGGCCTTGTTCACCGCTTCGTGGAAGGGGTCATAAAAGTCGCGGAGCATCGGCACCCATTCGCGGTCTCCCTGGGCCACGCCGTCCAGCTCTTCCTCCATTTTGGCGGTGAAGTCCAGGTCCATAACATTGGTGAAATGCTCGGTCAGCAGGTCGGTCACGGTCATTCCCAGCGGGGTAGGGGTCAGACGGTTGCGTTCCCGCTCCACGTAGCGGCGGTCTACCAAGGTGCCGATGGTGGGGGCGTAGGTGCTGGGGCGTCCGATGCCCCGCTCCTCCATTGACCGGATGAGCGTGGCTTCAGTGTAGCGCGGCGGCGGTTCGGTGAAATGCTGATTGGCCTCCAGTTTGGAGCAATCCAGCGCGTCGCCTGCGGCCAGCGGCGGCAGCACGGGGGCGCTGCCCGTATTGTCGCTCGCCCCATCGCCGTTTGTAGCGGGGGGGGTGGCGGCGTCATCACGACCCTCCAGATACACGCTGCGGAAACCGGGGAAACGCAGCACCGAGCCGCTGGCGCGGAAGTTGTAGACGCTGCCCGCATCGGCCGGGGACGGCGGGCGGCAGGCGGCGTCTATATCCACTGTGGTGGCTTCGGAAACAGCGTCGGCCATCTGGCTTGCCAGCATCCGCTCCCAAATCAGCGTGTACAGGTTGAGCTGCTCGCGGGACAGGAAGGGACGCAGGGATTCCGGGTCGCGGCGTATGGATGTGGGCCGGATGGCCTCGTGGGCCTCTTGGGCCGCTTTGGAGCGGCGGGAATGTACCCGGGGCTTGGCGGGCATATAGTCATTGCCGTATCGCCCGGCGATGTATTCGCGCACCTCGGATATGGCTGACTCGGCCACTTGGGTAGAGTCGGTTCGCATATAGGTTATCAGGCCAACAGAGCCGCCGCTTTGACCGGCGGCGGGGCCGATTTCCAGCCCTTCGTATAGCTGCTGGGCGATGGACATAGTGCGCTGGGCAGTGAAGCGCAGCTTGCGCCCGGCGTCCTGCTGCAAAGTGCTGGTGGTGAAAGGAGGGGCCGGACGCTGGCGCACATCCCGCTTGCGGACATCGGCCACCCGGTAAACTGCGCCGCCCAATTCCGACTCTAGGGCGCGGGCCTGCTCTTCGTTGGGAATGGTAATCCGCCCGCGCTGGCCCTTGCGGGAATGCAGTTGGGCGCCGAATTGCCCCTCTGCTTCCGCGCTGGCCTGCTTTCGCAGTATGGCGTCCAGAGTCCAGGACTCCACGGGAACGAAGGCGGCTATTTCCCGCTCGCGGTCAACCACCATCCGCAGGGCTACCGACTGGACGCGGCCGGCCGACAGACCTCGTTGCACCCGCCGCCACAGCAGCGGGCTAATCTGGTAGCCCACCAGCCGGTCGAGGATGCGGCGGGCCTGCTGGGCGTTGACCAGTTGCATATCAATTTCCCGGGGATTGCGGAAGGCTTCTTCCACCGCCTCGCGGGTGATTTCGTGAAACACCACCCGCTTGGGCTGGGCGTCGCGTTCCCCCCACTTGGCCGCCGCCTGCAAGTGCCAAGATATGGCCTCACCCTCCCGGTCGGGGTCGGTGGCGAGGTATATGTCGTTGGCCGAGTCGCCCGCGGTCTTGAGTTCCTTGAGCAGCGAGCGCTTGTCCTGCATTACCACGTAGGACGGCTCGAAATCCTGCTCGACGTTCACGCCGATTTTGCTCTTGGGGAGGTCGCGCAGGTGGCCTTGAGAGGCGGTAACCACGTACTTGCTGCCCAAGATCTGGCCGACGGTTCGGGCCTTGGCTGGGGACTCGACAATCACCAGGTCTTTGCCCTTGCTTTTGGCGGTGGACGCCCGGGATGCGCCGCGGGCCGGGGCTTTGCCCGTCCCTTTAGTGCCGTTTCGCTGCGGGCTTGCGCCGCGGGCCGCGGGCTTGCCTTTTTTCGCCGCTGAGGCCCCGGTTTTAGCGCCGCTGCGCTGCGTGGCCTTTTTGTCGGCGGCGGATGTTCCTGCCGCCTTGCTTTCCTTCTTGCCGGATGCGGTTTTGTCCGCCGCGGTTTTGGCTTTAGCCGCCATACTTCACCTCCGCGGCAGACGCTTTGATATAGTGCATACTGCCAACCTGTTCAACTTTCCCTTTGAGTTCAAGCAACGTCAACATACTCGTAACGGATGCTATGGGCAACCCGGACTGACGGCACAGGTCGTCCACGTGTACCGGCTCGCCGGACAGATAGGCCAGCAGGGCCGCTTCTCCGGCGTCCAGTTCCTCCGTTTCTTCGCGCTCTCCTTTTCCGGCGGTTCCGGCCTGATTCGCGGACTGGCCGCCGTAGCTAGTCGCGCCGGAGTTATGCCCGGCAGAGGCCACATCCGGCAGGTTCAATTCTTCCAGAATGTCGGTGTAATCGGCAACCAGTTTCGCCCCTTCTTTTATCATCCGGTTGGTAAAGCGGCTGGCGGACGAAAAGATTTCGCCGGGAACGCAGAATACCTCGCGGTTCTGCTCCAGGGCCTGATAGACCGTCCAGCGGGTGCCGCTGTCTTCGTCGGCTTCCACCACCACCGTTCCTAGGGTCATACCGCTAATCAAGCGGTTGCGGCGGGGGAAGCTGCGCGGGTCGGGCCGCATCCCCAAGGGATGCTCGCTGATGACCGCTCCTTGCCCCTGCACTTGCCGGAAAAGGCCGGCGTGTTCTTTGGGGTATACCGAATCCAGCCCGCCGGCGACCACGGCGATGGTGCGCCCGCCGCAGTTCAGCGCGGCGTGATGGGCCACGCCGTCAATGCCCAGGGCCAGCCCGCTGACCACGGTGATTCCCGCCGAGGCCAAATCCCGGCTGAGGAAGTCGGCTGCTTTCTTTCCGTATTTGGTGGGGCGGCGCGTCCCGACGACGGCGACGGAACATTCGTCTTCGGGCTTTATTTCGCCTATGTAATACAGCACCGGCGGCGGGTCGGAAATCTGTTTCAGCCGGGGCGGGTATTCGTCGCCGTTCCAGTTGACGGCGGCAACCCCGGCCCGGGCCAGCGACTCCATAGCGTCGTCGGGGTTCAGCCGCTGGCGGCCCTCCACCACCCCTTGGGCCGTCCGGGAGTCCAGCCCGGCCCGCCGCAGTTCCGACAGCCCGGCACGCCAAGCGTGCTCCAGGCTGCCGAAGTAGGATTCCAGCCGCCGGAAACGGGCCGCGCCCAATTGGGGAATCTCGCTGAGCGCCACCCAGTATTTGATTTCATTCATAGGCCCGATTCTAGCACACGGCAAAATGGAGCAACAACACGCCGGGGACATCGGGGCGGGGTTTTGGGGATTGCGGGGCGTCTATCGCCAATTTATCATTGGCGTAGCTTTATCAACAATACGGCAATACGGCTTCCCGCCGGGCCGGGCCCGGGCGGGCCCCAGGGCGGGGAGCTTTCGGGAGAGCGCAAATGTCCGTGATGGTGACCGGCGGAACCGGATTTATCGGCAACCGGATTATTCGCAAGCTGGTGGAACGCGGCGAGGAAGTGGTCTGTTTCGACCTGGCGCCGCCGCGGGCCAACCTGACGCCCTATCTGGACCGCATCAAGCTGTACCGGGGCGACGTCACCCAGTTGCCCCACCTGCTGGAAGCCGTCAACACTCACGGAGTGCGGCGCATTATCCACATGGCGGCCCTGCTGCCGCCCGATACCGAAGACCGCCCCCATTTCGCCATGCAGGTCAACATCGGCGGCACCAACAACGTTTTCGAGGCCGCCCGCTGGTGCGGCGTCGAGCGGGTGGTCTACGCCAGCTCCATCGCGGTTTACGGTGTGCAGGACACTTTCGGAGAGCGGCCCATCAACGAGGACGACGTAAACGACCCGATCAACGTCTATGGAATGACCAAATCGGTCAACGACTTTTCGGCCCGCCGCTACATTGACCTGTACGGCCTTGACCTGCGGGGCATTCGCATCTGCACGGTGTTCGGACACGGGCGCGTTACCGGAATGACCGGAATGATTGGCGGGCTGATGGTGTCGCTGCCGGCCATCGGGCAGCCCATAACTATGCCCTTCCACGAGGATGAGCCGTCGCCGATGATTCACGCCGAGGACGCCGCCGAGATTTTCGTCCGCGCCGCCTTGGCGGAAAAGCTGAACCATCGCACCTACATCAGCGGCGGCAGTCTGGCAACCATCAAGGATATGGCCGACGCGGTGCGCAGCTTTATCCCTGACGCGCAAATCACCACCGGCGACCGTACTGTGCCTCACGTCTACTTGGTGGACAACAGCCGGATGCTGGCCGACATAGGCTACGAAATAGCCCCGCTGCGCCAACGCATCCTCGACCACATCAACGACGCCCGCGCCGAGGCCGGGCTGGAGCCGGTTCAGGAGTGAGGGGCATACCATCTCCGGTTCTCACTCCTCACTTTTAGATAACCCAACGAGTCACAAATTCGAGAGAGGAACGCCATGAGTATCGCCATTGGATATATGCCGGGAGCTTTCGGTGAGGGCGGGGAAAACCCGGACTACCTGCGCCAACTGGTAGAGGCCGGCGACAAGAACGGGTACGACTCCATCTGGCTTAGCGACCGCATCGTCAGCGAGAAGTTCAGTCTGGAGGCGATGATGGCCTGCGCGATGGTGGCCGCCTATTCCGACCGCATGAAGTTCGGAACCAGCGTCATCGCCATGCCGCTGCGCAATCCGGTAGTGCTGGCAAAGCAGATAGCCACGCTGGACTTTCTGTCGCAGGGCCGCTTCTTTCCTGCGGTGGGGCTGGGCCAGGAAGAGCCCGAGGAATACGAAGCCTGCGGCGTCAGCAAGGAGCGGCGCGGCCCCCGCACCGACGAAGCTATCCGGCTGATGCGCCGCTTGTGGGAAGAGCAGGACGTGACCCACGAGGGCGAGTTCTACACCTGCCACAACGTGACGGTCACGCCTAAGCCCTTCCTGCAACCGTCAACGCCGGTATGGATTGGCGGGCGCACCGCCGCCGCCGCCCGCCGCGTGGGCCGCGTCGGCGACGGCTGGCTGGTGTCCAGCGCCACCCCGTCCGAGGTCAAGGACGGGCGCGACATCGTGTTTGACACGGCGGAGGAGTTCAACCGCGAAATCGAGGACGACCACATCGGCGTGCTGCTGGGCTACTACGCCAGCAACGACGTGGAAGAAGCCACTATCAAGGCCAACCAGTACGTGACCCGCCAGCGCCCCGATGCCCACTTTACCGAGTTCACCGCCGTCGGCCCGGTAGACCGCATCGCCGAGTTCGTCCATCGCTACATCGAGTCCGGCGCGTCCAAGTTCGTGTTAAGGCCCCTCTGCCCCGCCGAGGAGACGATGGAGCAACTGGACATACTGGGCGAAGAGCTGCTGCCGCAGTTCTACAAGTAGCGGCGGTTAGGGAGGGTGAAATGGGAATAATGCGCGTCAACGCTACAGTGCGAAACCCGACCGACCTCGCTAGGGCTTGGGAGGGCGCCTTTCTGGTGGACACCGGCGCCATTGACTGCGTGGTTCCTCGGCATCGCCTAGAGGCCATCGGGCTGACGCCTATGGACAGCCGGGTATATGGTTTGGCCGACGGCAGCGAAATCAGAATGGACATCACCTTTGGCGTGATTGAGTTTATGGACGGGCGGACAGCTAAAGACATAGTGATGGTTGACGACGAAAGCGCTGAACCTCTTTTAGGGGTGACAGTGCTGGAGTCGCTGGGCATCGAGATTGACGCCCGTAATGAGCAACTCACCAAGCTGCCTTCGACCCGGATGCGGGGGCTTGGGCCTGCGTTTAATTTGTTTCCCACGTAATCAGCAGTTCCCGCATTGGCGCCCGCCAGATGGCGCGGTAGCCGGTGTTGTCCGGCGCAAACAATTCGTCAAACCGCGCCTCGAAAAGGGCCTGCGCCCTTTCCCGGTCAGGCTCCCTTGACCAGCGGCCGATCAGCACCGACTCTATGGCCTTTTCGCGGGTGGGGAAATGCCAGTCCTCCCACCACGTGGGTTCGGGCATAACAATAACGTCGGGGAGGATGCCCATATCCCACAGGACGGGCAGCAGTTGGCGATGGCCGGGCATGGGGGCTTGCGGTTCGCCGTAGACGCGGCGGAACAGCCCGGCGGCGCGGTTGGGGGGCGGCTCGCTCCATACGTTAATCATCACCCGGCGCCGCGCCGCCGACTGCATCCTTTCGATGAACGGCACGATGTCGCGGACGAAATAGGTCACGTCGGACGTTACTATCGCGTCGCCCTCTACCGCCACGGCGTCAGCGTCCATCCAGTTGGAGGACATCAGGCGGGCGTTGGTTATGCCAGAACCGGCGGCGGAGGCGGCGTATTCCTCGCGCATAGATGGCGACGGCTCGACGGTTATGACTTCGCGGCAGCGCAGGGCCAGCGGCAACGAAACCCGGCCCGCGCCGCCGCCTATGTCTACTAGGGTATCGCCGGGCTGGAGGTACGAGGCCAGCACGGCAAGATTGCCGTCCAACTCCCGGCGCGGGTCGAAACGGAACAGCGACGCGCCCCCGGCCCAAATGTCGGCGGGCGACGGCCCGAACAGCCGCGCCATCTGCTCGCGCACGGCGTCACATTGGGCGGCGTATTCCTCGGCGGCAACGGTCATTTTCACTCCTCGGGGTATGGATTAACCACAGAGTTCACAGAGAACACAGAGATTATTGGGGGCTTGCATCTATATCTCTGTGTTCTCTGCGGTTAATGAAGCGGGTAATTAAATTGCGGGGCGGGTTTCGTACCAGCGGGCGTGCTGCTGGTAGGTGTAGGCGGCCTGGATTACGCCGGGTTCGTCGAAGGGTTTGCCGGCGATTTGCATTCCGATGGGCAGGCCGGTTTCGGTGAAGCCGCAAGGTACGGATATGGCGGGCAGGCCGGTGACGTTGAAGGGGGCGGTGAAGCTGCGCCCGCGGATGGTGCTGGCGGGGTCGTAGCCCTCGAAGGCCGGGGCGGGCTGGGTCATAGTGGGCGTTACTAGGAAGTCTACCGTCTGCATCACTTGGGCGAACTCCCGCCGCGCCATCGTGCGGACGCGCTGGGCTTGCAGGTAATCGCCCGCGGTGAGCAGCCCGCCGGTGCGGAAACGGGTACGCACGATGTCGCCGAACTTTTCCGGGACGGATTTCAGGTTCGGCTCATGGTAGGCGAAAGCCTCGGACACCATAATGACCGAGTTGGCGGCGCGGACGTAATCTAGGCTGGGCAGGCTCACCTCGCGCACGCTGGCCCCTAGGCCCTCCAGCTCCGCAACCGCTTGCTCCACCACGGCCACCACTTCGGGGCTGACGCTGGGGTCGGGGTCAAAGAAGTAGTGGCGGGGCAGCCCGATGGTCACGCCCCGGATGTCCTCCCGCAGCGACGCGGAATAGTCCGGCACCGGGGCGCGGCTGGAGGTGGGGTCCCGGGGGTCGTGGCCCGCGATGGCCTGGAGCATATAGGCGGTGTCCTCGACTGTCCAGGTCATCGGCCCGGCGTGGTCTTGCGACCAGCTCAACGTGACCACCCCGAAGCGGCTGACCCGTCCGTAGGTGGGTTTCAGTCCGACGATGCCGCACAGCGAAGCCGGGCCGCGGATGGAGCCGCCGGTGCAGGAGCCGAGGGCGCCCATCACCTGCCCCGACGCCACCGACGAGCCGCTGCCGCTGCTGGAGCCGCCAGTGATGTGGGCCAGGTTCCAAGGATTGCGGGCCGGCTCGAAGGGCGTAGTCCAGTCGGGGCCGCCCAGGGCGAACTCGTGCATCGCCAGCTTGCCCACCAGAATGCCCCCGGCCTCTTTCAGCCGGGCTGTGGTGGTGGCGTCAATCGTCGGCACCCGCTCCAAGTCAACGTAGGAGCCGGAAGTGGTGCGGATGCCAGCGGTGTCGTACAGGTCTTTGAGCGCAAAGGGTATGCCGTGCATCGGGCCGCGGAATTCGCCCCGCAGCATCTCCGCCTCGGCCACCCTGGCCTGCGCCATCGCCTCGTCGGCCAGTAGCATGACGAAGGAATGCAGTTGGCCGTCGGTGGCCTCGATGCGCTCTAGGCAAGCCCGGAGCAGTTCCACGGGCGACAACTGCCCGGCCCGTATCAGCTCTCCGGCCTGTCGCATGGTCAGAAAATACAGCTTGTCGTTGGTGTCGGTCATTTCCGTTCACCCCGTTCTGGTTGGAATGTAGTTTGGCGCGGGAAACCGGGGTTGGGCTATGCCTCCGGCCAATCGGGGTGAAACTCCACCACCATTTCCTCGGCGCCGAAGTCAATGTCGTGAAGCTGGGCGGCGTAGGCGGCATAAAGGTCGTAAATCGGCTTGAGTTCCTCCAGCTCCTGCCGGTTAAGGCCCAGCCCGGCCCGGTCGGCCATCTGCTGCAACTGGTCAATGGGGATGTCCATAGTAACCTCCTGCTGTTCCCTGCTGCGGCTCCGGTGTTTGGGGTGATTATACAACCCCCGGATATACTGCCCGCTACTCTGGGAAAGGGATCGCAGCCGCGCGGGGCGGCGGATGAATGACAGACGGCGGAAGTAATTTCGCAATTTTCTCATTATAATACGCCCAGACTATCTAATACGCCCAGACTAAGCGAGGAGTTACGGTAATGGCGGTTTATGTTTACATTTCGTTGCAGCGGGAAGACCGGATTTCGCTGTATGAGCTGGATTCGGAAACGGGGGGGCTGGCGCGGCGGACGGAGTTTCCGCTGTCGGGGATGCCGGCGCCGCTGGCGGTGGATCCGCAGCGGAGGTTCCTGTTCGTGGGGCGGCGGCAGCCGGGTGATTTCGGCTTGACCAGCTACGGCATCAATCACGCCACGGGGCGGCTGACCGAGATAGGCGGCGTTTCGCTGGAGGGCGACCCGGTGCATATCTCCGTTGACCGCACCGGGAAGTACCTGTTGTCGGCCTACTATTATCAGGCGCGGGCCGGGGTGCATGGGTTCGGGGATGACGGCGTGCTGGATGGGCAGCCTATCGAGTGGCGGGAAACGGGAATCGGGGCGCATTACATCCAGACCGACCCGTCCAACCGCTACGCCTATGTGCCGCATATCGCCGAGGGGGCGCATACCGGGGTCAACGCCATTTTCCAGTTCCGGTTTGACCAGCTAACCGGAAAGCTGGCCGCCTGCGAACCCGACCGGGCCGTACCCGACGGGCCGGAGGGGCCGCGCCACGTCTGCTTCCATCCCAACCTGGATGTGGTGTATTCGTCCAACGAGCAGGGGTGTAGCGTTACGGCCTATCGCTTCGACCGCTCGCAGGGTGCGCTGTCGCCTTTCCAGACCGTGCCTACGCTGCCGGAGGGCTATGACGGCCCCAATTCCTGCTCGCAGATACAGATAACGCCGTCGGGCAGGTTCTTGTACGCCCCGAACCGGGGGCATAACAGCATCGCCGGTTTCGCGGTGGACGCCGCCGACGGGCGGTTGACTCCGCTAGGGCAGACGGCGACTGAGGCGGTTCCGCGGGCGTTCAGTCTGGATCCGTCGGGCAGGTTCCTGTACGCCGCGGGGCTGGAGTCGGGGCGGCTGGCGTCTTACCGGGTGAATGCCGACAGCGGGGCGCTGGAGCCGCTGGAGGTTTACCCCATCGGGCAGGGGCCTATGTGGGTGCTGATGGTGGAGGTTTAGTTTAGTTAGACGCCGGGAACGCTAGGGGGATAATGGAAAACTCGGCGGATTCGGCGTTTAATGGCCCCGGACACGCCGGCGGGGTTAGCGGCGTCAACAGCCCGGCTGCGCGTAGTTGCCGCAGCAGAGTTCGCGGGTGCGGAACACCAGCGCCCGGCGGCATAGGTTGCGGGCAGCGCGGGCTATCAGGCGGGGCCACGGCTGGCCGCTGCCCCGCAGATTGAGATCTAGGGCGTGGGGGCGCTCTTTGGGGCTTTGGGGGCGGTTCCGGTCGCACACGGCGGGTTACTCCCTGTTCTAGGCCGGATTGCCGGGAAATCCCGGCGTCGGGATTGGCGGGCGGCGCGGGGCGTTTACGCGGCGGCGTAGGGGCTGGAGTTAGCGCATAAGGGGTTCACATCCGGGGGTGGTTCAGGATTTTTTTTGATTTTACGGACATTTTCGGACATTTTCGGACATTTTGGCTATTGGGCTGGGCGGGATTTTTTGATTTCTCTCCCATTTCCCCCCATTTTCTCCCATTTTGAGGCGATGGGGGAGTTTTCCTTTGATGCCATTGGGGGGTTCTTCGCTTTGCTCAGAATGACGGGGGGGGTGCTCAGGGTGACGGGCTGCTTGCTCAAGATGATTGCTGGGCGGAATGATGGACGGCGGGGGTAATTTTGGCGACGGTCTGTATTGTTTCGGTGCGAGGTATACCGCAGTCCTACTTGAATCAGCAGAATCAGGTAGATATATCGGTGATGCCAGCTACTACGCCCTAGGTTTCCTCTTGGGGGGCGGGATTTTGGAATCGTCATTTTACAAGGCCGGGGGCGTCGGCTTGGGGTAGGGGCGGTCGACGGCTAGGGCCGGGGCGCATTTGCGGGGCAAGGGCGTTGACGCGGCGGCGGGGTCTGGGGTTCGCGCATAAGGGGTTCACATCCGGGGGTTGGTTCGGGATTTTTTGGATTTCTCTCCCATTTCCCCCCATTTTCTCCCATTTTGAGGCGATGGGGGAGTTTTCCTTTGATGCCATTGGGGGGTTCTTCGCTTTGCTCAGAATGACGGGGGGGTTGCTCTGGGTGACGGGCGGGTTGCTCAAGATGATTGCTGGGCGGAATGATGGACGGCGGGGGTAGTTTTGGCGACTGTCTGTTTGTTTTGGCCTGGTGGCCGGGTTGTTTGGGGTTGGCAGGTATTATGTTAAGGGGTGGTAATCGGGGTTGGCAAGGGCTAGGTGTCAGGAAAATGGCGGGGGGGTAGCGGGATTCTTCGGTTTGCTCGGGATGACGGGCGGGCGAGTGGGGTGGTTTGGATGGGGGGACGCCTTTGCCCTGCCACCGGATTGGGTAGGTGGGGTCGCAATTTTCTTCTCAATTTGTCTGAATCAGGATTTTCGGGATTAAAGGATTTACCGGATGGGGGAATCTTGATTCGGATAATCTTGGTTTGAGGGGATTTCGCAATTCCCCTTTGTCATTTTGAGCGAAGGGGCGGGACGGGTGGGACAAGGCGGGGTTCTTCGCTTTGCTCAGAGTGACGGGCGGCTTACCTCGGGATGGCGAGGGGATAGGTGGGGCGGTTGGACGGGGGACGCCCCTGCCCTGCCCCCGGATGGGGTTATTAGGGAGCTTCGCAATTTTCTCTCAATTTGTCTGAATCAGGATTATAGGATTTACCGGATGGGGGAATCTTGATTCGGAGAATTTTGGTTTGAGGGAATTTTGCAATTCCCCTTTGTCGTTCTGAGCGAAAGGGGCGAGGCGGCGGGCGTTGGCGGGATTCTTCGCTTTGCTCAGAGTGACGGGCGGCTTACCTCGGGATGGCGGGGGGGTTGGCTGGGGGGACGCCTTGCCCTGCCCCCGGATTGGGCAGGGGGTTCGCAATTTTCTCTTAATTTGTCTGAATCAGGATTTTCGGGATTAAAGGATTTACCGGATGGGAGTATTGATTCAGACAATCTTGGTATGAGGGAATTTTGCAATTCCCCTTTGTTGTCTTGGGGAAGGGGGTATTCTTAGCGTGTGTTGATATTGCCGAAATCATCCCGTCATTCATGCGAAAGCGGGAATCTAGGCGCTCCGGCGAAGCAAAGCCGTATTGGGTCAGGGCTGTGGATTCCCGCTTTCGCGGGAATGACGGTGCGCGTCGCACAATCACAACGGCAATTCCAGTGCACATTAAGAATACCGGGAAGGGGCGGGGCTGGCGGGACAAGGGGGGGTTCTTCGCTTTCGCTCAGAATGACAGTGGCTTGCTCAGAATGACAGTGGCTTGCTTAGAATGACGGGCGGTTTGCTCAGGATGACGGGCGGGCGGGTGGGGTGGCTTGGCTGGTGGCGCTCATGCCCTAGCCCTTCCTTCGGATGGAGGGTTCGCAATTTCTCTTTATTTGTCTGAATCAGGATTTTCAGGATTATAGAATTTACCGGATGGGGGAATCTTGATTCGGAGAATCTTGGTTTTAGGGAATCGCGAAATTTCCCTTTGTCATTTTGAGCAAAGGGGCGGAGCGGGTGGGACAAGGCGGGGTTCTTCGCTTTCGCTCAGAATGACAGTGGCTTGCTTAGAATGACGGGCGGCTTGCTCGGGATGATGGGCGGGCGGGGGGTAGGCGGCGGGGTGACGGGCGGTTTGCTCAGGTGACGAGCGGGCGGGTGGCAGGCGGCGGGGTGACGGGTGGGTGGGGTGGCAAGCAGGTGGGGTGCCGGGCGGGCAGAATGATGGACGGGTGGGGTGGCAGGTAGGCGAGGGTGATAGGTAGGCGGGTGGGGGTGGTTTTGCGGTTGTCTCTGGAATTTCGGGCGGGTGGGGTGGATGGGGGACGGGGGGCGGGGGACGCCCCTACCCTGGCCCTCCCCCGGAGGGGGAGGGGATTTTTTTGGCGGCCCTGTGATTCCCGATGTTCGGGAATTTAGGGGGTTAGGCGGCGAGCCACCAGGGGTCTTCTAGTAGGGTTTTTAGGGTTTGGAGGTAGGCGGCGGCTGGGGCGCCGTCTAGGGCGCGGTGGTCGAAGGTTAGGCTTAGGTGGATGGTTTCGCCTTTGGTTATGTCTCCGTTGGCGATGATTGGCTTTTCGGTTACGCGGCCTATACCTAGGATGGCTACTTGGGGCGGGTTGATTATGGGGGTGAAGGCGTCTATTTCGTTGGCGCCTAGGTTGGTTATGGTGAAGGTGCCGCCGCTGATTTCTTCGGGGCGCGGGCGGCCCTCGCGGGTGCGGGCGGCTAGGTCGCGGGATTCGGCGGCTAGCTGGGCCAGGGATTTGCCGTCGGCTTGCCGGATTACGGGGGTGACCAGCCCTTCTTCTAGGGCTACGGCTAGGCCGATGTTGATTTCGGGCAAAAGCTGAATCTGCTCTTGGCCGTCGGCGGCGGTGGTGGTGATGGCGTTGAGACGCGGGTGGCGTTTCAGGGATTCGGCGGCGGCTTTGATTATCACGGGCAGCGGGCCGATGCCGCCGCCGGATTGATCGGTCAGGTGGCGGGATAAGCCGCGGCGCAAGCGCATGGCGTCGGTTACGTTGGCTTCGGTGGTTAGGGTTACTTGGGCGGTAGTTTGCAGGCTTTGGAGCATTCGGGCCGCTACTGCGCCGCGAATGCCGGTTAGCGGAATTACATCGGCGACGGGTTCGGGCGCGGCAGGGGCGTCCGGGAGGGGCGGGGCGGCTATGGCGGCTTCTATGTCCTCGATTAGGATTCTGCCCTGGGGGCCGCTGCCGGTGATTGTTGCTAGGTCTATGTTGTTTTCACGGGCTAGGCGGCGGGCGGCCGGGACTACGGGGGCGCGGCGTCCGTCGGTTGCTTCGGGCGCGGGAGCGGCTGGGGCTGGGGCTGTTGGGGGCCGGAGGGCGGCTTCTACGTCGGTTAGCAGAATCCGGCCGCCGGGGCCGGTTCCCGGGACTTGGGTTAGGTCAAGGCCGCGCTGTTGGGCCAGGCGGCGGGCCGCCGGGACTACTTGGGCGCCGGGGGTGGGTTGGCTTTGGACAGGTTCGGGTCTGGCGGATGGGGCGGCGTTGGCTCCGGGGGCGGGTTGTTTTTCGACAGGTTCGGGGCTGGCGGACGGGGCCAGCTCTTCGCCGGGTTGGGCGATTACGCAGAGGACGCCGCGGATGGGGACGATTTCGCCTTCTTGGGCTACGATGCGGCTTAGGACTCCAGAGGCGGTGGATTCCAGCTCGGTTTGGAGTTTGGCGGTTTCTACTTCTACGATGGGTTCGCCTTCGGCTACCGGGTCGCCCTCGCGCTTTAGCCAGCGGACGATGGTGCCGTCCTGCATTTCCATGCCCCATTGCGGCAGCACGATCTCCGATGCCATAACTTTACTCCTGATGATTTGTTCCTGCCTTGGCCTTGAGCGAAGCTGAGGGTCTCACTGGCCATGGTGGGATTCTTCGCTTTGCTCAGAATGACAGACTGCGCTCGGTATGACAGATATTTGCTTGGTATGGCAGGTTGCGTTGCGATATTCCCTTTTGTTACCCGGCGCAACGATAAGGGTCTTACCGCCCATGGTGGGATTCTTCGCTTTGCTCAGAATGACAAGTATTTGCTCGGTATGGCAGGCTACGCTCGGAATGACAGGTTGCGCTCGGAATGGCGGACGGCCAGTATGACGGATGGCTTGCTGGGAATGGCCGACGCTTTGCTATGACATTGTGGTGCGGACGGCTTCGGCTATGGATTCGTTGGTGGGGTAGCATAGGGGTTCTAGGGCCGGGCTGAAGGGTATGTGGACGTTGATGGTGCCTAGACGCTGGATGGGGGCTTGTAGGTCCCAGAAGCCTTCCATTGCGACGATGGCGGCGATTTCGCTGGCGGCGCTACAGGTTTTGTGGGCCATATCCACTACTACCAGGCGGCCGGTTTTGGCTACGGATTTCAGGATGGCTGCTTTGTCCAGCGGCACTAGGGTGCGGGGGTCTATGACTTCGGCGGATATGCCCTCGGCGGCTAGGGCGTCGGCGGCGGTCAAGGCTCGCGGCACCATACCGCCGATGGCTACGATGGTGGCGTCGCTGCCCTGGCGTTTCACGTCGGCCACGCCTAGGGGGATGCTGTAATCATCTTCCGGGACTTCGGCGCGGGCGCCTAGGATGGTGCGGTCTTCCCAGAAAATAACCGGGTCGTTGGTGCGGATGGCGGATTTTAGCAGCCCTTTGCCGTCGTAGGCGTTGCTGGCGAAGACTATCTTGAAGCCGGGGATGTTCATAAAGAGGGGGTGGGAGCGGTCGGAGTGGTGGGCGGCCATGCTGCCGCCGTAGTACATTGCGGCGCGGTAGACGATGGGCAGGTTGACTTGCCCGCCGAACATATAGCGCATTTTGGCGGCTTGGCTGACCAGTTGGTCCATACCGACCCACATAAAGCTGGACAGGCTTTCGACGATGGGGCGCATCCCGACGGCGGCGGCACCGACGGCGGCACCGAAGAAGGCGTTTTCGGACAAGGGGCAGTCGCGCACCCGCTCGCCGCCGAATTCGGCGAACAGGCCGCCGGAGGCGCCGTAGACGCCCTTTTGGATGTCCTCGCCCATAATGAAGACGCGCTCGTCGAGGCGCATTTCTTCGCGCATCGCCTCGTTGATGGCTTGGGTGTAGGTGATGTTGCGGGTTTGCGTTTGAGTTACCACGGCGTTTCCTCCTGATGGTTTCTTGATTTCCTCGGAAGGGGGACGCCCCCACCCTAGCCCTCCCCCGGCGGGGGAGGGGATGTAGCTTGGTTACGTTTCCGTAGGCACTCCCCCGGCGGGGGAGGGGATATAGCTTGGTTACGTTCCCGTAGGCGCTCCCCCGGTGGGGTTGGGGGCGTAGCGAGGTGGGGGATTTTGCTACTCTAGGGGGATGGGGTCGGCGAACATATCTTCCCAGACTTCGGAGGGGTCGGGGTAGGGGCTTTCGCGGGCGAAGGTTACGGCTTCCTCGATTTCGGCTTTGACTTGGGCTTCTAGGGCGTCGAGTTCCTCGGGGGTGGCGATGTTCTGCTCGATTAGGTGGGCGCGGTGGATGTCTAGGGGGTCGCGCTGGCGCCACTGTTCGAGTTCATCGTCGTCGCGGTAGGAGTCGCGGACGATGCGGCCCAGTCCTAGGGAGTGGTCGTAGTAGCGGTAGGTGCGGCCTTCTACCAGGGTGGGGCCTTGGCCGGAGCGGGCGCGGGCCACGGCTTGGGTGACGGCTTCGTGCATTGCTAGGGCGTCTTGGCCGTCCACCAGCACGCCGGGGATGGAGTAGGCGGCGGCGCGGTCGGATATGTTGTCGGAGGCCACCATTTCCTTGAAGCTGCTGGTGACGGCGTACTGGTTGTTTTCGCAGAGGAAAATGACGGGCAGCTTCCAGATGGCGGCTAGGTTGATGGACTCGTGGAAGGCGCCCTCGTTGCTGGCGCCGTCGCCGAAGAAGCAGACGGCCACGCGGTCGTTGCCTTGGAGGCGGCTGCCTAGGGCGGCGCCTACGGCTACGGGGATGGAGGAGCCTAGGATGCCGGATTCGCCTAGGATGCCGATGCTGAAGTCGGCTAGGTGCATGGAGCCGCCCTTGCCTTTGCAGATGCCGGTGCGCTTGCCGAGCAGTTCGGCCATAGCGGTGCGCACGTTGCCGCCTTTGGCGATGGGGTGTCCGTGGGAGCGGTGGTTGCCGGTCATCCAGTCGTCGTCGCGGAGGGCCATACAGGCGCCGACGGCGACGGCTTCCTCGCCGATGTAGGAGTGGGCCGCGCCGACGATTTCGCCCCGCTCGACTAGGTTGATGACGGCTTCCTCAAAGTGCCGGATGCGGAGCATTCGCCGCATCATTTCCGTAAGCGCCGTTTTGTCCAACATCAGCGCGCCTCCATAAGGGATTTACCGCAAGAATTGGGGGAATGATACCAGAAATCCGCAAGGGTGGGGATAGGGAGCGGCAAGCTGGGGACGGATGCGGCGGCGCAAGGGGATTGGTTTGGCGGAATGCTTTGGCGGTTTTGCCTGTTGTGGCCTATAATCCGGCCAGTCACTATAATCCGGGTAGTTACCGGCGCGAGCCTATTCTGATGTGGAGGAATCGCTATGCCTATACTGCGGCGGGAAAATGCGGAAAGCAGCGAGGGATACCCGGGCGTTCCGCGGGCGACACTGGTGGGGGCGGAACACGGCGCGGAGTCGCTGTGGGTCGGCCACTTGGAGATTGCGCCGGGGGCGACAATCACCACGCATATACACCCGGACACCGAGGAGGCTATGGTTATTGTCGAGGGGGAGCTGGAGGCGGTGCTGGGCGACGAAAGGGTGGCTCTGGGGCCGGGCGACACGGTGCTGGCGCCGGCCGGGGTCAAGCACGGGTTCGTCAACCGCTCCGGGGAGAAGGCGGCGTTGCTGGCGGTGTTTCCCAAGACGGAGTTCCAGCGGGTTACGGTGGAATAGCGTCTTTTTTCGTAATCGTGGGGTCGAATGTTGACTATTGCCAACTCCGCCTGTTGGTTGATACACTCTATCAAACCACGGTGGGCAAACCATGGCGGGTTGCTGGGCGGCCTGCGTTCCCATCCCGATTCCTTGAGCCGGAGGCGATATATGGTCACCACGAATATCTCGGACGATATGTTCAGCCCCGCAGCGATTCAGGATCCGTATACGTACTACGGGCGGTTGCGGGAGGAAGACCCGGTACACTGGAACGAGCTCTACGAGCTTTGGGTGGTCACCCGTCACGATGACTTGGTGTGGCTGACCCGCAACCACGAAAAGTTTTCCAGCGCGACGTTCCTCAACGACCCGCGGCCGGCCTATCCGGCGATTTACGAGTCGGACGAGGAGATCTACCGGATGGCGTGCGAGTACCAGGGGATGATGTTCATCCAGCACGACCGCCCGGTGCATCTGGATATGCGGAAGGTGGTTCACCGCTTTTTTACCCCCAAGTCTATGGAGGAGTGGCGGCCGCTGGTGATTTCGGCGACCAATCACCTGCTGGACGATGCGGAAAGCCAGGGCAGCGTTGACCTGATGCGCGACTTGGCGGTGCCGTTGCCCCTGCTGGTAATCGCCGAGATGATGGGGGTGCCGGAAGCCGACCGGCCGTACATCCGCGCTATGGCCGAGAAGCTGCTGTACACCAACCGGGGGGAGCCCGACCGCTACCGGACGCTGATGGAAGGCGTCAACGGTATGTTCGATTACTGCGGGCCGTTGCTGGACGAGCGCAAGGAGAACCCCGGCGACGATTTCATTTCGGTGCTGGCGAGCGGCGAGAAGGAGGGGGTGTTCAACCGGGCGCATACTCTTTCCAATACGGCGCTGTTGCTGATTGCGGGGCATGAGACCACGATTAACCTGATTTGCAACGGCACCAAGTCGTTTATGGACAACCGGGATCAGTGGGATTTGTTCCGCCAAGACACCGAGGGGATGATGGTGCGGGCCGCGGAGGAGGCGCTGCGCTATGATTCGCCGGTGAAGACGCTGCCCCGCCTGGCGAGCGAGGATGTGGAGCTGCGCGGCAGGCGGATCAAGAAGGATGATAGGGTGCGCTGGGTTATTCCGTCGGCCAACCGGGACCCGGAGAAGTTCGAGCGGCCCGACGAAATGGACATTACCCGCTGGCCGAATCCGCACGTGGCTTTCGGCGCGGGGGTTCACCACTGCCTGGGGGCGACTATCGCCCGGGTGGAGGGGCAGGAGGTGTTCCGCGCTCTGGCCGACCGCTATCCGAATCTGGAGCTGGTTCCTCACGAGTCGGAGTACCAGCCGACGATGGCGCTGCGCTCGATGAAGCAGTTGCCGGTGCGGCTGAATGTGAATTAGGCCGCGGGGTTGGTGTATGGAGCGACGGGGCGGGTTTGGAACCCGCCCCTAATTTGTGTCTCTGACGGTTATGACTGTTTCGGTGTCACCGGCGCTCAAAGCGTTCATATAACCAAGAATCAACTCTTTCGTAAGATAAATGCCGTTATGTTCCTGTTCGTCGTTGTCGCGGGTGATGGGAAACGAATCCAGTATGTACGCTGCATCATCCCGTTCTAGGCCGTACAGCAGGAAATATAGCGCGTCCAGCCGGGCACGCAGGTGGCGGCGCTCCTCAACATCCCAGACGTAAAGCTCGCCGTCATATCCCTGTGTTTGGGCGAAAGGCTGCAAGTCGCGGGCGGTGTAACACAACCGCAGAACGTGGTCACGCACCAGCTCTGCGGCAGTGCGGTCGCCAAACTGCCGTTCGTAACCATCACGGGTTATGACGGGCAGTTGCCGCAGAATGTACCAGTTCATATTTGTGCCTTGTAGTTTGCGCTTGGCGACAAAATCCATTGCGAAACTGCTGAAATTCGCCGCCCATAGCGGAGCCCAGTCGGTAAAAGTTGCCGCAGCCTCTTCGGAATCGGCAATCAGTATGGGCAGACTGTTGCCGTAACCGGCCCACGGAACTATGGTGGCTATCAGTGTGCGCTCATTAGTTGCGTTTGTGATAAGTCTGAACCCGATGGCAAACGGGGGGGTATCCGGGAACTTGGAGCGCACGAAATCGGCTCCAACCCAATACTCAGGCTTTGCGTAAAAGGCCGGGTTGCGGTGCTGCCCATCGGTGACGGGTTGGTTAGTGTAAGGGTTGTTCACGTTTTCCGGGTTCACAACAACAGAGTTAAAGCGATGGTCAAAGCAGTGTATCATCCGACCCTGATACAACGGCAGGGCCAGATCGTTGCCGCGCCTGTAACGGTTGACGTCAATCGCGTACCATCCATTCTGCTCCAGTTGCTGGGATGAACGAAACTGGCCGCTGTCGTTCGTCATGTGCGCCAGAGCGACATGACGAACGACAGCGGCCAGTTTACGATTTTTTTTGTTTTCGGCATCTAACACGGGATGCCTGCGATAAATGCCCAAAACGATGTCGGCGTCCCGGCGATTGAGGAAAATTGGGGCGGTGCCAGTTTCCGGGTTAACCAGCGCAAAGTCTGACGCCTGTAGGGTTAGGAGCCGATCCGGTTCGGTATTCTTTGGTGGGTCATGCAACAGGAACCCGGCTGGCACTTCGTCAGCAGTTCGGGCGTTGCCACCCATTATCATCAGGCAGAATTTGAATCGCGAATCAACGTCAGGAAAGAACGATACCTGTTCCGAGCTTCGGCGGTTCTCAAAATCGTACAAAGCCAACAGGCGCTTGGCGTCGGACATCTGGCTGAAAAAGTCGGCAGCCGAACGGTCCGCATAAATACCCGACGGAGTAAGCAGTCCCACAATGCCGCGGGGGTTAACCAAACTGGCAGCCCGTTCCACAAACAGCCGGTACAGGTTGGTGTCGCCGCCCCCTAACAGGGGATAGTCGCCGCTGGTTTGCCCGTACTGAATCATTGTGCCGGACAGTTGCAACGCTTCTGTGTAGTCTTGATGCAGAGGGTCATTTTCGGTTTCCAATTGCGTAATCATTGCGCGGCGCCGGGAGGCAGGCGTGGCGCGGGCGATTTCCGGGCGGCGCGTTGACGGCTGAAACCACTCCACTTCCTGCAGTTTGACTCGTTCCCAAGGGGGATTGCCAATCACGGCGTCAAACCCGCCGCGACGAGGCGTCCACTGGTCAAACACGCTGGTGAAATCCAGTTCCCAATGCAGCATCCGACGCTGCGGGGCCAGTTGCTGCGTTTCGCTCCACAAAGCGGCAAATTGAGCGAATCCGTCTTGGTCAAAATTATCGGATTGCCTGTCGGCGTCGGATACAGCGTCCGGGCCGTGCTGCAACAGCCTAAGCTGGGCGTCATAATCCTGTAGCACCCACCACTCCACTCCTTTGGCGCGGGCTTTGCCCAACTGCCTGCGAAGCCGTCGAGGTTGACGCAAGGTTAGAGTTTGACTACTGGAACCGGCGGCCAGCCAGCGGAGACCGGCGAAAAAGTCAAGCATTCGGCGGATTGGCAGAACCGTTTCGGTTATTTCGCCAAACCGTTGAGCAGATTCTTTTACTTCTGTGATGTCGGAATCGTTAATTTGTTCAATTTCCCGGATACCAACGGCAGCGGCAGTCATTCCGGCGAAAATATAGTTGACGAAAGTTCCTTGACTGGCGGTGCGTATATCATCGCTCGTTTGCTCCAGCCAAGCTCCCACCAGCGAGTCGCCGCAACGCAGGTGGTGATCCAAGAAAGACAAGGGGGCACCCTCGGTAAAGCTATGCAACCATAGTGACATTTTGGCGAGTTCCACGGACAAGGGATTGAGGTCAACGCCGTAAATGCAACGCTTAAGGACTATGCGGCGAATGATAGCCCGGTCGGTAAGGTGTTCCGGGTTGACCCGCCAAGCATTCGTATTGGCGTATTCCACGATTTCGTTGCGAATGTTTTCAATGCGATTCTGCAAGGGGGACACGTAAGGGTTATCAGCAGGCAGCCAATCGGCTATTTCGGCGGCGTCTCCGATGAGTCGGTCAACTTCTTTGGACAGGAAATCCAGCGCGGCAACCAGAAAATGCCCGCTGCCCATAGCCGGGTCAAGGGTTTTAAGCTCAAGGCAAGTCTGGGCTGGATCCGCGGCTAACAACTCACTGCGCCGCGCTTCCAGTGCCCTAGTATCCGAGGCCAGCGATTGCGAAAGTTGCCGGAACCGTTCCATACGCTCCTGTATCAGCGGCTCCAATACTTGCTCAACAATCAGGTCTACCAGTTCCGGCGGCGTGTAGTAGCTGCCGGTATCCTTGCGGGCTAAAGGCTGAAGCTGAACTTCCACCCGCCCACCTCGTATGACTGGACGGCGCTCCAACAACGATTCGTAAAGGGTTCCCAACTGGCCTACTGAGAGGTCCCGGAAGTTGACCAGCACTTGCCCGTCCGAGCCATTAACCGCCGCCGCGCCGAGGTTGTTGATGATATAGGCGATGTTTTCGTCGGAAAGAGATACTTGGGACAGCAATTCCGGGCGTTCGTTGCTGAACAAGCCGCCGTTGTAAGGCGGCAGCGTGGCGTAAGGTTCGCCGGCGTCAATCCGCTGAAACAACGCCTGCAAACGCGGCCAGTAAGTAGCAACGCCAGGGATAAACGCAGGATTGGCGATCATACGTTCCAGTATGTTTTGCCGCAAACTCCGCAGGCTGATAGTGGAGTAGCCGGGGTGTTCGGTAGGCAACAAACGGCGATCTTCGGCATACATCAGGAACAGCAAGCGATACAGCAGCGTCAATGACGCTTCCTGTATATCTTCCGGGGTCGCTTGGGGCGCGGCTTGATAAAAGGCGGCAACTATTTGCGGGTAAACTTGGCTGAACACCGCACTGGACAGTTGGTCAACAACGGATTTGACATAATTGGACGCCTCTGCCAGTGCCCGGTCAAGGAAACAATACCCGTCATCCCGGATCAGGAAAGAGTCACGGTGAAAAAAGAGAATAAAGCGCCTGCGTTGTTCTTGCCAGCCGTCCTTAAGGCAATCGCCTAGGTTGACCTCGAACCAAATGTCTTGTGTCTGATAAAATTCGTTATCCGGCCCCGGGCCGGTAGCGCGGTAAAGTCGCCAAATTTTCCCATTAGTTACAATACCCCACTTGACGCGACCACTGGTAGCCCTCCAGAACGAGTCAAGGTATTCTTGCAGTTGGGCGGCGGGGCTACGGGCGCGAATACGTTTGTCCAAGTCGGTATCCCAAGGCTTGGCCTCTGCCAGACTCAGAGCGTGTTGGGAAACGTCTGCGCCTCCGGCAACAACAGCCCGTTCTTCATCGCTGGCGAAAAGCATATAGTCGGGCGTTAGCCCGGCGCTTGGAATTGCCTGTTGCGGCAAGTAACTCCATCCCAGCGTATTCAGAACCGGACGTATCAGGCTGTCTTCAACCTGGGCTTCGATGCCGCTGGGATTACTGGCGAAACTTTTATAAGGCCGCTCCATTTCCTGGCGTATAGTAGCCAGTCGGTCACGGCTGATTTGTTTATAATCTTCGGTTTCTTTCAAGCCAGCTTCAAGATAAGACTGGCTAAACAGAGTATCCGGCATCACAATCCTGCAACGTAAGTTATGTCAAAAAAGCGGCGCACCGACTGTTTTAGTGCGCCGCTATACTACCATCGGGCGGATACCCGGTCAATGCCCTACCCTAGGCGGTCGAAGGGGGTGGGCATTGGGCCTACGGGGACTTCGATTAGGGAGGGGGCGTTGTGGGTTAGGCATTGGCGGAGGGCGGTTTCTAGGGCTTGGGGGGTTTGGGCGCGGACGGCGTTTACGCCGTAGGCGTCGGCCAGTTTGAGGAAGTCGGGGTTGTGGAGGGCGGCGCCGATGGTGCGGCCGGTGAAGCGGTTTTGCTGGTCGCGCAGGACGTTGCCGTAGGCGTTGTCGTTGAAGACTATTACTACGGCGTTGATGCCGTATTGAACTGCGGTCGCCATTTCTTGGGAGTTGAAGAGGAAGCCGCCGTCGCCGGAGAGGGCGACTACGGCGCGGTCGGGCTGGGCGACTTTGGCGCCTAGGGCGGTGGGGTAGGCGTAGCCGAGGTTGCCGGAGTAGGAGGAGGTGATGAAGGTGCGGGGCTGGTAGGTCGGGAAGTAGGCGCGGCTGTAGTAGCCTAACTGGGTCATTCCGGCCACGAGTATGCCGTCGTCGGGGAGGGCGGCGCGGATGGCGGCTAGGTAGGATTCTTGGGGTTCGACGGTGATGCGGGCTTGCTCGCGCTGGGCCCGCTGGGCGGCGACGGCGGCGGTGCGGTCGTCGCGGGCGGGGGCGATGTTGGCGACTGCGGCGTGGAGGGCTTCTAGGGAGAGGCGGGCGTCGCCGTGGATGCCGTAGGTGTTGGCGTAGTTGCGGCCCAGCTCGTCGGCGTCTACGTCGATCTGGATTACCTGCTGGCCGCCGAGCCAGGCGGGGAAGGCTAGGCGGGTGCCTACGGCTAGGATCAGGTCGTGGGGGCTGCCGGGGCCGGCAGGGGAGGGAACAGGGTCGGTGGCGACGGTGTCGTTGCGCAGCCAGAGGGAGCCTAGGGACAGGGGGTGGCGGTCGGAGATGATGCCCTTGCCTTCGGCGGTGGCGATGACCGGGGACTGGAGGCGCTCGGCGAGTTGGCGGAGGGCGTCGGCGGCGCCGGAGGCGATGGTTCCGCCGCCGGCCCAGATTAGGGGGTTGTCGGCGGCGGCGAGCAGCCGGGCGGCTTCGGCGATGCGGGCGGGGTCGGGGAGGAGGGCGCGGGGGGCTTCGGGTTCCAGGAGTTCGATGTCGGCGGATTCGGCTAGGGTTTCGGGGGGTATTTCGATTTCTACGGGACGGGGGCGCCCGTTTTTCAGGTGGTGGAAGGCTTGATGCACCGTTTCCGGGACGTCGGCGGGGTCTAGGGCGCGGCGGGCCCATTTGGTTACGGGGCGCACGATGTCTAGTTGGTCGTCTACTTCGTGGAGCATACCGCGGTTGACGCCGATGAGGTCGCGCTCGATTTGGCCGGAGACCATCATCACGGGGGAGGAGGCGGCGTAGGCGGTGGAGAGGGCGGCGGAGGCGTTGAGCAGCCCTGGGCCGGGGACAACGAGGGCGGTTCCGATGCCGCCGCCGGCGCGGGAAAAGCCGTCGGCCATATAGGCGGTGGCCTGCTCGTGCCGGGTAGTGATGAACCGGATGCCGGGTTCGTCGTAGAAAGCGTCCATAGCGTGGTATAGCTGGACGCCGGGCAGTCCGAACACTACCCGCACGCCTTCGCGGTAGAGGGATTTCACTAGCGCCTGGCCGCCGGTCATTTTTGCCATCTGAAGCATCCTTTTTCTTTAAGTTATTCCTGGGAGATTTCCTGTTGCCCGGGAAATGGCGGGAGTGTTAACACGCCGTTAGGAATGGGTTTGGTCAATGCGGACTATGTCCGCCTGAAGGACTGCGACGGCCTGGATAAGCTGTTGCAGCACCTCGTCTCTGAGTTGCTGCGCCTCGTCTCTGAGTTGCTGCGCTTCTTCGACGCGGCGATGCTCTTGTTCGAGGCGGCTCAAGTTTTCTTCCATAATCCTAGACAAGGTTACGGACAGCCGGGCTATGTCCTCGAGTCTGCTTACGCGGTCTTCCATCATTTTATGCACTCCTCTCTATGCCCGGCCGGGGCTGTTCCGGCCGGGTTCGCTCTTGGCGGTGATTGTACCACTTGGGGGCGGGGGTTATGGGCGGGTGGGGACGGTTAGGAGCGGGTTTCGTCAATGCGGACTATGTCCGCTTGGATTAAGGCGACGGCTTGGATAAGCTGATCCATCACCTCGCCCATTTGTTGCCGCTCTTGTTGTTCTCGGCGCAGGCTTTCTTGCATCATCTCGCCCATTTGGCGCCGCTCTTCTTGTTCTCTGGTCAGGCTTTCTTGCGTCATCCGGTGCAGCCTTATGGACAACTGTGCGATGTTTTCCAAGTTGCTTACACGGTCTTCCATACTCATACCTGTTGCGCCGTCGTTATCCAACATTTCCTTGCCGCCGTTTTTCATATTCTTGTCGCGCCGGGGCAATGCCCGTGCGCCTTTGCCGTTGATTGTACCACTTGGGGGCGGGGGTACACGTCACTGCCGCGGGCGACGCCGACCCGGTGCTGCCCGGGAAATGGCGGGAGTGTCAACACGCCGTTAGGAATGGGTTTCGTCAATGCGGACTATGTCCGCCTGAAGCACTGCGACGGCTTGGATAAGCTGTTGCAGCACCTCATCTCTGAGTTGCTGCGCCTCGTCTCTGCGCTGCTGCGCTTCTTCGGCGCGGCGGTGTTCTTGTTCGGCGCGGCGCTGATCTTGTTCGAGGCGGCTCAAGTTTTCTTCCATAATCCTAGACAGGGTTACGGACAGCCGGGCTATGTCCTCGAGTCTGCTTACGCGGTCTTCCATCATTTTATGCACTCCTCTCTATGCCCGGCCGGGGCTGTTCCGGCCGGGTTCGTTCTTGGCGGTGATTGTACCACTTGGGGGCGGGGGCTATGGGCGGGTGGGGACGGTTAGGAGCGGGTTTCGTCAATGCGGACTATGTCCGCTTGATTAAGGCGACGGCGCGGATAAGCTGATCCATCACCTCGCCCATTTGGCGCCGCTCTTCTTGTTCTCGGTTCAGGCTTTCTTGCATCATCCGGTGCAGCCTTATGGACAACTGCGCGAGGTTCTCCAAGTTGCTTAGCCGGTCTTCCATACTCATGCCGGTTGCGCCGTCGTTTTCCAACATTTCCTTGCCGCCATTTTCGATATTCTGGATTCTGGCCGCGCCGGGGCAATGCCCGGTGCGACTTGGGCGTTGATTGTACCACTTGGGGGCGGGGGTATGGGCTTGTGTGGTAGAGTTTGGGGCGGCAGATCCGAACCGGCGGGAGATGGGGTTATGAAGCGGGCGTTGGTTATTCGGCATCACGAAGCGGAGACTATGGGGGGCAATTTCCGGGCGGTTTTGGAGCGGTATGGGTTTGAGTTTGTGGCCTGTAATCTTTTCGACGATGCGCCCCGGTTTGATGTTTTTGATGCGCCGCCTGTGGGGGATGTGGATCTGATAATGGTTTTCGGCGGGCCTATGTCGGTGAACGATGATTTGCCGTCGCTTTGGCGGGAGCGGGAGTATCTGGCGGGGGCGATGGCCGGGGGCAAGCCGGTGTTCGGGGTCTGCCTGGGGGCGCAGATGATGGCCGTTGCTTTGGGCGGCGTTGTGGAGCCTAGCGGCGGTTATCAGTTCGGGCTGCGCAAGATTCACGTTACCGCCGCAGGGGACGCCGACCCGGTTTTTGGCCGCATTGCCGCGCCTTTGGTGCCTACGCTGCATGGGGAGTGTTTCAGCATTCCTGCGGGGGCGATCAGGCTGGCCGAGGGCGACGTTCTGCTTCGGGACGGGCGGTATCGCCGCATCAATATGGCCTTTCGCTACGGGCTGTCTTATGCCTTTCAGTTCGAGCCGCAGCTAACGCCGGAGGAGCTGATGGTATGGAACCGGGTTTTCCGGGGGGATTATGAGCTGATGGGGCAGGCTTTCAGTGCCGCGGAGGAATCGGCCCGCAATTTGCGCGAGTTCGCCAAGTTCGCGCCGGAACACCAGCGGCAGATGACTGCTTTGCTGGAAGCCTTTCTTGGCAACGCCGGGCTGGCCTAGGGCGGCGCGGTTCCTTCCCTTCTCCTTTAATCAGGTTTAATCAGGCAGATTCGCCGGATGCGCGGTTTTGGGCTGCCTTTGGGTGTTTCGTGATTGATAGCGGATGTGTTTACTGATTGCGACTGTGTTTTGGCGTATTACGTAATTAAAATAGGTTCGTTATGCGGTTGACAACGGGAAAATCGTATAACTACAATTCGCCATTCAAGTTTTTTGGAGGTTTTCCCCAAGGGGAACGGCAACGGCAGGATTCGGGTCAAATTCTTGGAGGATTGCGATGAATAAGCCGGTTGTATGGTCATTGTTAATCATCTTGTCTGCGGTATTGGCCTTGGCGCTGGCAGCCTGCGGGAGCGCAGCCGAAGCGCCTACGCAAGCACCCGCGCCGACGGCTACGGCTGCGCCGTCCGCGCCGACGGCTACTACTGCGCCGACGGCCACCAGCGCCCCGGTCGCGGCCGGTTCGGAGCTGGAGGCGCTGGCCGCCGAGCTGGCGGGCGGGCCGGGCGCGATATACGTCGGCGACCTGGGCCAGTTGGTTGGCCCGGCTACGGATTTGGGGCTGGGCGGTATTGATGCGGAGGGCAATGCCGACGGCAGCGTTCCTCTGGAGTCGCTGGAGCGGCACATCTGGATCTACGAATCGCCTTACTACCAAGACTTGCTGGAAAAGGCTAGGCTGACCAATCCTACTCCGCTTACCAGCAGCGGCGAAAAGTTTGAGTTCCAGTACGCCTGCACCAACCGGGCGTTGCTGCCCTGCCAGTTGATGGAGCATTACCTGCTTCCCAATGTGGCGGAGCGGACCAACAACCAGTTGATAATCAACCTGACTTCATTCCCGGAGTTGGGGATTTCCGGCGCGGACAATATGACATTGATACGGGACGGCACGCTGGACATTGCCGAGATTTATACGGGCTACGTGGCGGGCGAGGTTCCGGCGCTGGAGATTCAGAGTCTTTGGGGGATGTTCAAAGACCACAAGGCGCAGTATGACGTTACTACCGCGCTGACGCCGGACTTGGAGCTGATGATCGCCGAGGAAAGCGGCGGCTCGCCGATCATTACGCATAACTGGTATGTGGGGATTGACCAGTTCTTTTTCTGCGGTGAGGCGTTGACGACGCCGGCGGATTTCGCGGGCAAGAAAACCCGCAGTCACGGCGCGGCCATTTCCGACTGGATTGAGGGGATGGGGGCGGACGCGCAGTTTGTGGCCTTCGCCGAGGTGTATACGGCTCTGGAGCGAGGGATTCTGGACTGCGGCGTAACCGGCGCCGACCCGGCCTACGGCCAGCGCTGGTACGAGGTGACTACCCACATGAATGGCTATCTGGTCAGTTTGTTCAACGACAATGTGGTGATGAACAGCGCCGTTTTCAACAAGCTGCCCGAAGACCTGAAGGCTATCCTGATTGAAGAGGGCGCCAAGCACGAACTGGAGGCCCTGCGGCTGGCCGCCATTCAGAACGAGGTAGGCGTAAAGAAAAACGAGCTGGCGGGGCTGGTTAACGTGCCTTTCTCCGAGGAACTACAGGCGTTGAGCGAGCAGGCGGTGCTGAACAACGTCGTCCCCGGCTGGATTAAGCGCGTCGGCAGTATGGAGGATCCCATTTTCGACATATTTAACGAAAAGGTGGCCCCGGTGGTCAACATCCGTATTGAGGAAGACGGGACTGTGGTTAAGACCAACTAGGCTCGGCGGCGGCGGCGCATCGCGGGTCGGCGCATTCGGGCAGGGGAGGCCCCGGCGGTCATACGCCGGGGTTTTTCTATGTGTGGCCCGGTTGCTTTGCGGTTTCTTGGGGTGATTGCGGGGTTTCCTTTTGGCGGCCTTAGCGAAAGCGAAAGGGTCTGGCCGGTTGAGGTGAGATTCTTCGCTGCGCTCAGAATGACAGAGGGGCGGGATGACGGGCGTATGTGTGGCCCGGTTGCTTTGCGGTTTCTTGGGGTGATTGCGGGGTTTCCTTTTGGCGGCCTTAGCGAAAGCGAAAGGGTCTGGCCGGTTGAGGTGAGATTCTTCGCTGCGCTCAGAATGACAGAGGGGCGGGATGACGGATGGGCGGATGGGTGGGATGACGGGCGGCGGGGGTAATTTTCCAATAGCTCCGTTTCTCTGCCGGGAGTATACCGCAGGGGCGGATTATGGGTTACTATCTAAGGGCTGGGATTAGGCCCGTGGCCCGGCTCGCCCTGGCCTGTTTTGAGCGGAGGCTGAGGGCGGGGCCGGGCATAATTTAAGCCTCAAGGTGTATAGAAATGGGGAAAAACGCCGATACCGGAGTTCTGATTGCCATTGACTGGGAAAACATTCGGCGCGGGGCGCAAATGTACCATCAGATGGTTACGCCGCGGGCGTTGTGCGATGCGTTGAAGACTGTTGGGGAGCTGTTTGGGGAGGTTCGCGGGGGCAAGGTGTTTGGGGACTGGAGCTTGCGGCGGGAGGATGGGGCTTCCTTTAGCATGGCCGGGATTGAGCCTTATAACGCGCCCCGCACTATGGCCGGCAAAGACCGCACCGATCCGTCAATCATTCTGGAGGTTTACGACTGGATTCGTGACCGGGAGGACTGCCAGTGGATTATCCTGGGTTCCGGGGATTCCGACTATCAAGCGCTGGTAGACCGGGCCAAAAACAACGGGCGGCGCATCATCATCTGCGCTTTCAGCCAGTCGGTGGCCCGGGATATGCTGGCGGTGGCGCCGGTGTGGCCGCTGGAGGCCGAACTGGGATTCCGTATGCCGGAACACGGCACGCTGCCGAGCGCTGACGAAACGCGGCAGACTTCGGTGGATTCGTTGCAAACCTTTGTCCGGCAAATGGACCGGCTGGAAAGCACCCTGAACTTCGTGGGCTATAACAAGCTCTGCACCCAATGGATGCTGGATTGGGGCATCGCGTCTACCGAGTATGAGTGCTACCGGCTGATTGACCAGTGGCTTTACGACGAGATTGTGGAGCGGCACGATGTAGCTAACCCGAACAATCCGGCCTACCCCACCTCGGCGATACGCCTGATTCGCACCAATGACAATGTGCGCGACCTGCTGGGCTTCAGCACTACTAGGGTCAACAACCCGGTGATAGTGTGACGTTCATTCTGCCTGGGTTCGCGCCGGGGTTTCCGCCAATTATCCCGTCCGTATCGCCCCCGGATACGGACGGGCGGTTGCGGCGGCCCGGAGGGCTATAGCCGGTGGGAAGCAGCGTGGCGAACACGGAGCCGATACTGAAAGTCCGCGACTTGGTGAAGGATTTTGGCGGTCTGCGGGCCGTTGACCATTGTACGCTGGACGTTTACCCCGGACGGATAACCGGGCTTATCGGCCCCAACGGAGCGGGCAAAACCACGCTGTTCAACCTGATTTCCGGCGCTCTGGCGCCAACGGGCGGGCGGGTTTTCTTTCAGTCGCGCGGCTCCGGGCCTATGACGGATATAACGGGGATGGCGATGCACCGGACGTTTGGCCTTGGGCTGGTGCGAACCTTTCAGATTCCCCGGGAAATGAAGCGAATGACGGTGCTGGAAAACCTGATGCTGGTTCCGGCGGGGCAGAGGGGGGAGCGCATCTGGGCGTCGTGGTTCACGCCGTGGCGGGTGGCGCGGCAGGAGCGGGAAATCGAGGCGCGGGCTCTGGAGGCGCTGGGGTTCGTCAAGCTGTCGCATCTGGCCGATGAGCTGGCCGCCAATATCTCAACGGGGCAGAAGAAGCTGCTGGAGCTGGCCCGCACTCTGATGAGCGAGCCAAAGCTGGTGCTGCTGGACGAGCCTACCGCGGGGGTCAACCGGACGCTGATGGCGCAGCTTTCGCTGAGTATTCACTTGGCCTCGGCGCAGCGGGGTGTTACTTTTCTGATTATTGACCACGATATGGACGTGCTGATGTCGCTGTGCGACCCGGTTATCGTTATGGCTAACGGGGCGGTCATATCGCAAGGCACGCCGTCGCAGGTGCAGGCCGACCCGCAGGTTATTGACGCCTATTTGGGGGGGCGGCAGCCTGTTGGACAGCCCGGGGGGAATCTTGGCGTTGCTTGAGGCCGACGGCGTGGTGGCGGGGTACGGCGAGACGGATATATTGCACGGGGTTTCCGTTACTGTGGACGATGGGGAAATTGTGACTATCATCGGCCCCAACGGATGCGGCAAGTCTACGCTGATGAAAACCATCGCCGGGCTGGTGAAAGTCCGGTCGGGCCGGGTACGGTTTCGGGGGGAGGATATTTCCGGGGCGCCGCCGGAGCGGGTGGTGGGCAAGGGGTTGTGCTATGTGCCGCAGGCGGCCAACATTTTTGCTTCTTTGAGTATCCGGGAGAATCTGGAGATGGGGGCGTTTCTGCGGAAGGACGACTACCGGGGGCGTATCAACGATATGTTCGGGCTGTTTCCCGATTTGGCCCAAGCTCCCGGACGCAAGGCGCATACTTTGTCGGGCGGGCAACGGCAGATGCTGGCTATCGCTCGGGCTCTGATGCTGGATCCGGCTTTGTTGTTGCTGGACGAACCTTCCGCGGGGCTGTCCCCGGCTATGCTTGATATGGTTTTCGAGCGTATTGCGGGCATCAACGCTACCGGGGTCGCTATGCTGCTGGTGGAGCATAACGCGCGGGAGGCTCTGGGGATGTCCAGCCGGGGCTATGTGCTGGCCGGGGGGGAGAACCGGCTGGAGGATACCGGGCCGGAACTGCTCGCCAACCCGGAAATTTCCCGCCTTTATCTGGGCGGGCGGTAGGGACGGCTCACTCTGGAGGAAATTGCGAAATTGCCTTTTAGCACCTTGGGCAATGCCTTTGGCACTCTGAGCAAAGGGAAGGGTCTCGCTGCCCAAGGGGGGATTCTTCGCTTTGCTCAGAATGACAGGGGGCGGCCAGAATGACAGGGGGCGGCCAGAATGACAGGGGGGCAGAATGACAGGGGGGTCAGAATGACAGGGGGGAGGTAGCGGCGGCTAGGTTATGACGGTTCGATGGCAGAATATAGGGGGGAAGCTGCCGCGGTTGCCGCGGTGGTGGACGCCGGCGCATACTGCGGCGGCGGTGGCGCTGCTGGTCGTTGCGCTGGGGATTCTGCCGGTGCTGAAGATGAGTCTGGTGGTTAATGGCGTCTTTCTGGGGGGTATTATCGCCTTGGGGGCTATCGGGCTGTCGCTGGTTTTCGGCATCCTGAATTTCGCCAATGTGGCCCACGGCGATTATATGATTACCGGGGCTTATGTGGCTTTCTTTTTTATAGACAGCTTTCTGCCTCTGTTGGGGATTGAGGGGCAGGGGCTGGGGCCGTTTACTTTTGGCTACCCGTTGCTGATTGCGCTGCCTTTTGGGGCTTTGGCCGGGGCGGTGGCGGCTATCGCGCTGGACAGCCTGATCTACCGGCGGCTGCGGTTGCGGGGGGCCAACGCCGCGGTGCTGGCTATGACGTCTCTGGGGCTGGCTATCGCGATTCGGGGGCTGGCGCAAATCATCTGGGGAACTCAGGTATTGAGTTATCCCCGGGAATCGCGGCAAGTGTTTCATCTACCGCTGGACGTGCGGATTCCGCCGGACAGCCTGTTTATCGCCGTGGTCGCTATCATTCTGGTGGTTTCGGTGTATCTGTTGCTTACGCGGACTAGGATGGGGAAGGCGATGCGGGCCACCGCCGACAACCCGGATTTGGCGCTGGTGACCGGCATCAATACGCAGCGGGTGATATGGGCTACTTGGGCCATCGGCGGGGGGCTGGCCGCCATCGCCGGGGTGCTGCTGGCGGTGTCGCAAGCGCAGTTGTTGCCCATTATGGGGTGGAAGTTTCTGATACCGCTGTTCGCCGCGGTGGTTCTGGGGGGCATCGGCAACCCTTACGGGGCGCTGGTGGGCGCTTTCATTATCGGGGTAACTATGGAGGTTTCGACCCAATGGATTAACCCCAGCTACAAGCCGGCGGTGGCCTTCGCCATTATGATTGTGATGCTGCTGGCCCGGCCGCGGGGGTTGTTCGGGGGTTCCGGCCCGGGCTAGGGCGGAACCGCGGCCGGGCGTTGCGCTATGGAATTTGCGGGGATACTGGATTACGCCGTTGGGTTCGTGGTTATGGCGGGCATCTATTCGGTGCTGGCCTTGGGGCTTAACGTGCAATGGGGCTTTACCGGGCTGTTCAACATCGGCATTGCCGGGTTTTTTGCTTTGGGGGCCTACACTTCGGCATTGCTTACCGGGCCGCCGCCGCAGGGGCAGTTCGAGGATTTCGTTTTTGGCGGCGACTGGGCGCAAACGGGCGGGCTGGGGCTGGGCATTGACTTGTGGTTTTTCTTGGGGATAGGGGCGGCGATGCTGGTTTGCGCGGCGGTCGCTCTGGTAATCGGCTACGTTACTCTGCGGCTCAACGACGACTATCTGGCTATCGCCACGCTGGGGATAGCGGAGAGCGTCCGGCTGTTTTTTCTCAACGAAAAGTGGGCCGCTAATGGCTCCCGGGGTTTGTATAACATTCCTCAGTTTCTGGAGGGCTGGATTGCGCCGGACAAGTACGATTATCTGTATGTGGTAGTGGTGCTAGGGGTGCTGGCTGTGTTGTTTCTGGCGATGCAGCAGGCGGTGCGCTCGCCTTGGGGCCGGGTGCTGCGGGCGATACGGGAGGACGAGGTGGCGGCGGAGGCCAGCGGCAAGGACGTGTCTAAGTTCAAGCTGCAAGCCTTTGTCCTGGGCGCGGTTATAATGGGCGTCGGCGGGGCTTTGTATGCTCACAACATCCGGTTTCTGTCGCCGCAAACCTTTGACCCGCTGCTGGCGACTTTTATCATCTGGGCTATGCTGATGGTGGGCGGTTCGGGCAACAATGTGGGCGCGGTGCTGGGGGCTTTCGTGGTCTGGGGGATCTGGACGGGGACTCAATTTATGCCGGGGGTGTTCAAGGATCCCAACTTCCGGTTCTTTATGATTGGGGCGCTTATTGTCGGGGTTATGTTGCTGCGGCCCGGGGGGATTCTGGGCGAATCGCGGCGCACGGCCCGGGGCCGGACGGCTGCCGCCCGTCCGCCGGAAACGGGCGACGGCGGTTGATGAGTGTGGGTTGCTTCCGCGCCAGTTATTACTGCTTTGCCGGAAAGCTCTGGATTCCGGCTTTCGCCGGAATGACGGGTTGGCGGCGGCGGGAGGTTGACGGGGTGGCGCGGCGGGGTTGATGGGTTGGCGCGGCTGGGTTGACGGGTTGGCGGCGGCGGGGTTGATGGGTTGGCGGCGGCGGGGTTGATGGGTTGGCGCGGCTGGGTTGACGGGTTGGCGCGGCTGGGTTGACGGGTTGGCGCGGCTGGGTTGACGGGTTGGCGCGGCTGGGTTGACGGGTTGGCGCGGCTGGGTTGATGGGATGGCGGCGGCGGGATTGATGGGATGGCGGCGGCGGGATTGATGGGTTGGCGCGGCGGGAGGTTGACGGGGTGGCGCGGGGGCGGGAGGTTGACGGGGTGGCGCGGGGGCGGGAGGTTGACGGGGTGGCGCGGCGGCGGAAAGGGCATCCCGGGTTGGGTTGCCCTTTCCTGTTGCCCGGTATTGTTGCCGGATGGCCGACGGGGCGGGTTAGGGGGTGATGTATTCGCCGGTGCTGGTGATTTGGCCGTTGGATACCTGCCAGATTTCGATGCTGCCGAAGACGTCGCCGTTGGCGTCTAGGTCTACGTTGCCGGCGGTGCCTTCGTAGTTGATGTCTTTGCCTTCGGAGAGCAGTTGGAGGGCGCGGGCAATGCCTTCGCGTCCGGGGCCGACGATTTCGCCGGGGGCGTTGGCTACTTCGCGCAGGGAGTCGCGGATGGCTGCGGGGTCGGTGGTGGTGCCGGCGTGGGCCGCGGCCAGGGCAACCAGGATTGCGGCGTCGTAGTGTTCGCCCATAAAGGGGTGGGACGGCGGGTAGCCGTAGGTGGCGGTGTAGGACGTCTCAAAGGCGTTCTTTTCGGGGCGGTCGGGGCCGCCCGGCGCGGTTCCGAAAGTGCCTTCCAGCTCGTCCCAGGCGTCAATGGTGTCAATCCAGTCCGGGCCTTTCACGCCGTCCACGAACAGGAAAGTATCGGCGTATCCGCCCTCTAGGGCTTCGCGGATGTATACCTGGGTTTGGCCGGTGTAGCTGATGGTGACCAGCACGTCGGGGTCGCCGTCGGTGGCCTTTTCCAGCTCCGAGGTGTAGGTGGGCTGGGTGTCCTCGTGGGGAACCTTGTTCATAACCGTGCCGCCGAGCTGGGTAAAGGTTTCCTCAAATTTATCGGTCAGCCCCTCGCCGTAGGCGTTGTTGATGTACATTATGCCTGCGGTGTTGTAGCCCTCTCTGCGGGCTAGGTCGGCGAGGACGATGCCTTGGGCGGCGTCGGAAACGGCGGTTCGGAAAACCCAGTCGTTATCGTCGAGGGTGGAAATGGCGGGGGCGGTGGATGCGCCGCTGATGATGATGCGCCCGTTGGGGATGACCACGGCTTCGGCGGCGGCGATGGTGACGCCGCTGGAGAGGGCGCCGACGATGGCGACGACGTTTTCTACATCAACTAGGGCGCGGGCGGCGTCTACGCCCTGCACCGGGTTCACAGCGGTGTCGCGGCTGATGACGACCATTGAGCCGCCTTGAATGCCGCCTGCGCCGTTTATGTGGTCGGCGGCTAGGGCGACGCTGTTACGCAGGGGGGTAGCGAACTCGGTAAGGGAGCCGGTGAAGGCGTTGAGGTTGCCTACCACTAGGGGCGGCAGGGTTTCCATCATCACCTGTTCGGTCACTATCTGAGTGACCGGGACTTCCTGGGTGACCACCTTGGTGACTTCGACCTGTTCTTGAACTACCACGGTTTGCGGGACTTCCCGGACGACTTCTCTGGTCACCTCGACTTGCTGGGGGGTGCTATCGCCGCAGGCGGCGGCTAGGGACAGGGCCAGAATTATCAAAAGAAACGGCGTAAATACCGTTATGCGCTTGAGTTGGGCCACAGTGTTTTCACCTCGCTGATGCAGATTTTGCCGGGGAATTTTTTTAATTCAGGCCCATTTACCGCCATTTAGCACCATTCGGGCTTTTTTCCCGTTTCCCGCCGCTTTCCTTATGGGCCTGTTCAATAATTGTATCACGGGGTTATCGCCGGGCGTAGGGGGAAAGTGTCATTTTGGGATAATTGGGGGATTGCCCTTTGCTGCCTTGCGCTAGGCGAGGGGGTCTGGCGGCGCAAGGGGGGATTCTTCGCTTTGCTCAGAATGACAGGGGGCGGCCAGAATGACAGGGGGCGGGGGGGAATGGTGGGCGGCGGGCGGGGGGGTACGCCCCCACCCTAGCCCTCCCCCGGAGGGGGAGGGGATTTCGGGGTTTTTCCGCCGATGTGGGCTAGGTTGCCGACGGCTTTTACGCGGACTAGGGTGGCGTTGCTGGGGACGTAGGCTAGGGGAACTTCGTCTATTTCGACTATTTCCACGGAGGCGGGGTCGGCGCCGGCGGCTATGGCGCGGGCGGTGGCGGCGGCGGAGCAGTCGGCTACGGCCTGCTCGCGTCCGGTCTGCTCTAGGGAGTAAACCCGCTCTACTTGCCCGCTTACTTGGGCGATGGCGGCGCCGATGGCGTTGGCTACGCCGGCGTGTTGGGGGCGCAGCACGCGGGAGGCGCCGGCTAGGGAGTCGCCTAGGAGGATGCTGCCCCCGCCTACCAGAACCACGGGGACGTTGTTATGGCTGAGTTTTACCCGGTCTATGGCGGTTTCGACGCGGCTTTGGATTTCGGCCATCGCGGAGTCTACTAGGGGACGCTCCAGATTTTGCGCCAGTTGGGGGTCGCCTATGGCGGCGCGTCCGCAGGCTACGGCTAGGTCGGTGGCGGTTAGGGTGTTGCCGCCGAACACCAGGGCTTGCTGGGTCAGCCGGTAGCCTACGCTTTCGGGGCCGATACGCAAGCCTTCGCCGCCGGGGGCGGGGCGGGGCGGTTCGCCATTGGGGGCGGAAACGGGCGGCGCGGGTAGCGGCGGTTTGCCGGACGGTTTCACTGACTGGTCAGTAAGGATCCTCTGACAGCCTTACTTCTTTCACTAAGTACGTGTTGCCTTCGATTTCTATGTAGACTTCTCCCTGACTTCTGTATCCCTCGAGGGGGCAGTGTTCTTCCAAAGTATACCAGGTTTCTCCGTTCCGATCTTCTTCCCATACCCGGTCCACGCAGATCCCGCCGTTCCGGCCCACATTATAGTAGGTTCTATCCGGCTCATCCGGGTCTTTCCATGTAAGCACGGCTAAATATGAGCCGTCCCTGTACTCGGCGTAAGGGTGGGGTGGGACCGGAGTAGGCGTCGGTGTTATTAGGATCTGTCGGCCTTGTGTCAGGCCATTCCACCGCTCCCAGACTTCTATGAGGTCCAGAGCGAAACCGACATTCTCCAAGCTCGGGATGCCGCAAGTGTTTATGCCTACGATGGTTCCGTCCAGTGTCATCAATGGCCCGCCGCTGTTGCCGGGGTTAATGGCTCCGTCCGTCTGGAGCCAGTTTACGTCGTCTGTATGGCCTCCGCAAGCTCCTGTTATGTTATCATGGGAAATGACGCCGCGGCTCACGGTGGTTCCTACCGCAGATCCGACGCCCATTCGTCCGGGATAGCCTACAGCTATCACTCCTTGGCCGGATAAAGTTTCGCTTTTGTTCCTGTAGATTATCCCCTGTCCATGGCGTTTGAGATAGTTTTCTCCTTCCGACATAAAGTCGAGAGGCTCCGCGTCCAGCAACGCCACATCCGCCTCTTCGTCTATGCCCAATACGCGGGCTTGAACCTCTCTTACGTCGTTGAACCATTCTAAAGTGACCGTCTGTTCTCTTCCGACGACGTGGGCGTTAGTGACAACGTACCAGCGGCTATTGCGGCTTGGATGCTGGATAAAAAAGCCCGTCCCGGAGCCAATTTCCGTCTTTACTAAGACGATATAGACATCCAGTCTGTCTTTCCACTGCGAGGCGGAGGGGGGCGGGGTCGGAGCTCGAGTCGGGCGGGGTGTGGCCGTAGGCCGCAGTGTGGGCTTTGGGGTAGGATACGGTGTCAGCGTGGGATACGGAGTATTGGTGGGAAATGGCGTGGCTGTGGGATACGGCGTAGCCGTCGGATACGGGGTCGGCGTGGGAACGGCCGTAGGTGTTGGATACGGTGTGGCCGTCGGATACGGTGTGGCTGTGGGGGTATCCTGCATTGCCCGGATGGTCGCTGGCAGATCCGGCGTAGCTGTTGCCTGTATGGGTATCGGGGTGGGATAGGCCGTAGCCGTCGGGGTATCCTGCATCGCCTGGATGGTGGCTGGCAGATCCGGCGTAGCTGTTACCCGTATGGGTGCCTGCACCGGTGTCGGCGCAACTTCCTGGCCACCGCAAGCGGCGGCCAGGGCGAGCACTCCTGCGGCTAGGGCGGAGGCTATGATAGTCTTGAGCTTTGTGGTCATTCTTTGCTCTAGTCCGTTTTGTACTTGATACCGAGGGGTTGGCCGGGCGCGGGTTAGTCGTCGGCTGCGGCTATGGGTTCTTGGAGTTGGCGGGGGAATTGGTGGCCGAACAGCCCTTTTTCGGGGTGGCGCTGCCACTGGTGTTTGGGGAGTTCGTAGTAGACTTCGATTTCGTGGTCGTCCGGGTCTAGGAGGTAGACGCCTAGGGAAATGCCGTGGTCGCCGATGCGCTGGATGCGGACGTTGTTTTCCTTGAGGCGGGCGTAGAGTTCTTGCAGATCCTCGAAGGTTTCCATCTGCCAGGCCATGTGGGCCTGCCCGATGATGGAGTGGTCGGGGCCGGGGGCGTCCATGCCGATGGCGCGGATAGCGAGTTCGTGGGATTTTTCGGTGTTGGCGGACATAAACACGGTGCCGCCGGGGCTGCGCTCCATAACGGAGAGGCCCATTATCCGGGTGTAGAAGTCCACGGAGCGGTCAATGTCCCGCACCCGCATTACCAGATGGCCTAGGTGTTTCGGCGTGTATGACATTTTCTTTTCTCCTATCGGGGGTTCGGCTGTTGGATTTGGATGTTGGGTTTGGGTTTACGGCCAGTCTTCGGCGTCGAGGAACTGGCGGACTTTGCGCTGGAAGGGTTCTTTGTCATAGTTGTTGTAGAGGGCTAGGGAGTTTCGCACCGGGTTGCCGCCGAACATTCGCTCGTACAGCACTTGGCGTCCGGCGAAGGCGCTGCATGAGACGTCCCAGGCTAGGTGGAACAGGGCGGCGCGGTCGCGGGCGGTGGCGGTGTCGGTGGCGAGGTACTGCTCGAGTTCGGGGGCGATGCCTGCGCTGAAGTCGGCTTCGGCGGGCAGGGCCATCAGGCTGCCGGTGCCTAGTAGCTGGATTATTTCCACCATCCGGGGGTAGATGGAGCGGCCGAATATGGTGCGGCCGGCGCGGATGGCGTTTACGTCGGGGCACATCATACCCCACTGGTTCATTGCGGCGTCGGCTTCGGCGGCCCGCAGGCAGGCCCGCAGCACGTCGCGCTGGGTAATCAGCTCGGCGACCTGTTCCTGGACGTGGGGGATGCCGGAGGAACCTAGGGTTTCCACGATGAGGCTTGCCAGCCCGAGGATGAACTCGGCCTTGACTAGGCAGCGGCTGAGTACCTGATGGCCGGTGTGGGTGTCGGACTGCGTGCCTGCCGCGTAGCCGTTGCACAATTCTACGTCGCCCAGCAGAAACACCCGCTCCCACGGCACCAGCACGTTGTCAAAGAATACCACGGAGTCCATTTCCTCGAACCGGGAGCCTAGGGGGTGGTTGAAATGGGAGCGGCCAAAGTCGAAGCTCTCACGGCAGAGGAATTTCACGCCGGGGGTGTCGCAGGGGATGGCGAAGGAAAAGGACTGGCGCTGGGCGTCTTCGCCCAAGCGGTGGCTGGCTACGGGGTAGATGGCGATTTCGTCGGAAATCGGCCCTAGGGTCGCTAGGGTGCGACTGCCTTTGACGATGATGCCGGCGTCGGTTTCCTTGACTAGGGTTAAGGCGACTTCGCCGCTGAGGGTGTCGGCGGGGCCTGCGGTGCGGCGGCGTTGCAGGTTGACTAGGGCGTGGGTGAGGGTGACGTCGTTTTCGCGGATGAACTCGTGGTAGTTGAGGACGTTGCGCTCAAATTCGGGCCGGTCTTGGGCGAAATAGGGCGACGACCCGGCCCAAGCGGAAAAGATGGTGTTCATAAAGTCGGGGGAGCGGCCCATCATTCCGCAACTGGCCCAGGCCCAGCGGGACATCATTTCCCGCCGCCGAACTAGGTCGTCAATGGTGCGGGGGATGAGGAAGGACAGCCCGACGGCATCGCCGGTGGAGGGGGAGGCGAAGGTCATTTCCTCGCGCAGGGACGGGCCGTGTTGCATATCGTAGAGGGCGGCGACCGATTGGGCGCCGTTGCGCAGGGCCGGGTGGGCGGTGACGTCCTTGACCCGCTCTCCGTCGAGCCAGACTTCGCGGGGGCGGTCTTTGAGGCCGCTGATGTATTGCTGTCCGGTACGAGCAGGCATCGCCCTTCACCTCGCAGATAGTTGGGGCGTATGCCCCTATAGTAACAGGCTTTGGCAAGGATAGGGGGTGGGGAAAGGGCAGGTCAAGGGGCGGGAATGGCGGGGGCGTTCCCGAGGGGCGCCGGATGGGGCAAAAGCGGGGGGGTGGGCTGATTGACAGGGGGGGGATGGGTGCATATAATCAGGGTGGCAGTTATGCTTCCTCCTTTCCCCCTTGCGTTGCCGTTGCGGTTTTCCCCTTCTTTCGCCGATGATGGCGGCATTCGCTGAACGGCACTCCCTTAACTGTTGTTGCGCGGGTATATGCCGACAAAGTTCATTTTCGTCACGGGCGGCGTGGTTAGCTCTCTAGGCAAGGGCATTTGCGTCGCATCCGTTGGCCGAATCCTGAAAAGCCGCGGCCTCAGCGTATCAGTGCTTAAACTGGATCCCTACCTTAACGTTGACCCCGGCACTATGTCGCCCTACCAGCATGGCGAGGTGTTCGTCACCGGGGACGGCGGCGAAACCGACCTTGACCTGGGGCATTATGAACGGTTCATAGACTTGGAGCTTACCCGCAGCTCGAACCTGACTGCGGGGGACGTATACCTTAATCTTATCGCTAAAGAACGCCGGGGCGATTTCCTCGGAGGGACGATTCAGTCGGTGCCGCACGTAACCAACGACATAAAGGAGCGCATCATCCGCTTGGCCGACGAGTCGGGCGCGGAGGTGATTGTCGTCGAGGTGGGCGGCACTGTGGGCGACATTGAGGGGCTGCCTTTCTTGGAGGCCATCCGGCAGATGCGCAACCAGGTGGGGCGGGGCAACGTTTTTTATATCCATTTGACGCTGCTTCCTTATTTGTCGGCGGCTCAGGAACTTAAGACCAAGCCCACACAGCACAGCGTCAAGGAACTCCGCTCCATCGGCATTCAACCCGACGCTATCATCTGCCGCAGCGACTATCCTGTGCCTTCCCATATCTGCGAAAAGATTTCGTCTTTCTGCGACGTTCCCAGCGAGGCCGTTATACCGCTGGAGACGGTGCAGAATGTTTACGGCGTGCCGCTGGTGCTGGAAGAGGCGGGGCTGGGCGACATCATTCTCGAGACTCTGGGGCTGCCCGGCTATGCCCGCGGGCTGGGGCAGTGGCGCGAGATGGTGGAGATGATGGATCGCCCCAAAGAACCCTTGTCCATCGCTTTAGTGGGCAAGTATGTGGAATATCCCGACTCCTATCTGTCCGTCCGCGAGGCGTTGCGGCACGCCGGGCTGATTCACACCCGCGACGTGGAGTTGCAGTGGGTTCACTCGGAGGACGTGGAGCGTTACGGGCCGGATGACCTGTTGCGGAACGCCTGCGGCATTGTCGTGCCGGGCGGCTTCGGCACCCGGGGCGTGGAGGGGATGGTCGAAACCGTGCGCTACGCCCGGGAGCAGCGGGTTCCGTACTTGGGGCTGTGTTTGGGGTTGCAGGTGATGGTGATAGACTGGGCCCGCAACATTTTGGGGCTTACGGGGGCCAACTCCGAGGAGCTGGAGCCGGAAACGGCGCATCCGGTGGTTCACATTATGCCGGAGCAGGAGCAGGTCACCAGCAAGGGCGGCACTATGCGGCTGGGCAGCTACCCTTGCCGCCCGCAGGCGCACACGCTGACTTATGAAGCCTATGGCGACGGCGAAACTATGGAGCGCCACCGCCACCGATTCGAGCTGAACAACGCCTACCGCGAGGCACTGGAGCAGTCGGGCCTTATCGCCGCCGGGCTGTCCCCGGACGGCAAGCTGGTGGAGGCCGGCGAGGTGCGGGATCATCCCTTTATGGTGGGGGTGCAGTATCATCCTGAATTCAAGTCGCGCCCCAACCGGCCTCATCCGTTGTTCGTCCGTTTCTTGGCGGAAGCCGCCCGAACCATCCGCGAGGGCGGCCAGCCGCCCCTGCCGCTGGACTAGCGATTTATCAACTATCCCTTTCCTTATATAAGGGGGCTGATTAAGGAAAGGCCGGGGTGAGGGAAAATGCAACTCTTTCTCGACACGGCCGACATTGGCGAAATCCGCGACGGGGCCCGGCTGGGCGTCATCAGCGGGGTTACGACCAACCCGTCCCTCGCCTCGGCTGCCGGAATCGGCGACCGCGAAGCCTACCAGAGCGCCGTCCGCGAAATCGCGGAGCTGGTCAACGGGCCTATCTCCGTCGAAGTCGTATCCACCGACACGCAGGGGATGGTGGACGAGGGGCGCGACATCGCCAACTGGATTCCCGACCCGTGGGTCAAGATTCCCAGCACCATCGAGGGCATCGAGGCCATCGCCGCCTTGGCCGGAGAGGGCATCAAGGTCAACCAGACCCTCTGCTTTTCGGTCAACCAGGCCATTCTCGGTTCCCAGGCCGGGGCCACGGTGGTCAGCCCCTTTATCGGGCGATTGGACGACATCGGTCAGGACGGCATCGGGCTGATTCGGGACATCGCCGAGCTGTTTCGTAGCGCCCAAGTATCTACCCGGGTGATGGCGGCCAGCGTCCGGCATCCCTTGCACTGCGTCAAGGCGGCTCAGGCGGGCGCCCACATCGCCACCGTTCCTTATAAGACGCTGCTCCAGATGGCGCAGCATCCCTTAACCGACTCCGGCCTGGCCCGATTCTTGGCCGACTGGCAGAAAGCATCCAAGACTTAATTAGATGCCGGGGGCGCAGAGAGCGCTCGCGGCGTTACTGTAAAAAGAGGTTGAAATGGCGGCTACCCGCAAGAGTTTGGACGTGGTGGAGTTGGGCGGCAAGTCCAAGGAAGAGTTGTTGAGCATGGCCCCCGGCGTCGGCCTCAGCGACACCGCCGCCCTAGTCAATATGCACCGGGAGGACATTCTGGGGCGTATGTTCCAGGTGGCTTCCTCGCAGCAGTCTCTGGTTGCAACCGGGGTGCTGGAGATAATGGACGAAGGCTACGGCTTTCTGCGCCAAGTGGCTTCCTATAGGGCTTCGGGGGACGTTTATATTTCGCAGTCGCAGATTCGCCGTTTCGGGCTGCGCACCGGCGACACGGTGACCGGGCAGGTGCGGCCGCCCAAAGAGGGCGAGCGGTACTTCGGGCTGGTTCGGGTGGAGAAAATCAACAGCCTGGACGCCAGCGACGGGACGGGCAAGATTCACGGGCGCAACCGCCCAATCTTCGAGCATCTTACCCCGGTATTCCCGGAGCGGCAGGTCATCCTTGAAACTTCGTCCATCGAGGTTTCCACCCGGATGGTAGACCTGTTCGCTCCCATCGGCTTGGGGCAGCGCGGCCTGATCGTATCGCCGCCCAAGGCCGGCAAGACCACTATGCTCAAGCAGATTGCCCACGGGGTGGTCACCAACTGCCCCGAGGCCGTGCTGATGGTCGTCCTGATTGGCGAGCGCCCCGAGGAAGTCACGGATATGCGCCGCTCCGTGGACGGCGACGTTTTCGCGTCCACCTTCGACGAATCCGTTGAGGAGCAGTGCAGGGTGGCCGAGCTGGCCCTGGACCGGGCCAAGCGGCTGGTGGAGCTGGGCAATGATGTGGTGATACTGCTGGACAGCCTGACCCGCCTGACCCGCGCCTACAACCTGGCGGTGCCTACCAGCGGGCGCACTCTTTCCGGCGGGATTGACCCCATCGCCTTGTACCCGCCCAAAAAGTTTTTCGGCGGCGCCCGCAACATTGAGGAGGGCGGCAGCCTAACTATCATCGCAACCTGCCTGGTTGACACCGGCAGCCGGATGGACGAGGTTATCTACGAGGAATTCAAAGGCACCGGCAATATGGAGTTGCACCTGGATCGCCGCTTGGCGGAGCGGCGCTACTTCCCGGCCATTGACATTGTGCGTTCCGGCACCCGCCGCGAGGAGTTGCTGTTTTCCGACGACACGCACAAGCAGATTGTATTGCTGCGCCGGATGATTGGCCTGCTTTCCAATAATGACGGCGGGGGCAGCGCCACCGAGCGCGTCTTGGAGCGTTTAGCGAAAACCCCGACCAACCGAGAGTTCCTCAAAACCCTGACCGCCGCCAGCGCGTAACCGCCCCGCTTCCGCAAAGCCCCCCCGCCGCCCCTCTGTCCACAGACGCTAACCGCCGATGAATTGCGACCCCAGCACTGAAGCGATAACCGCCGCTCCCACCCCAATTATTACGTAGAATAGCTTGTCAATGCGGGCGGCGTTCTGCGAGTTCTGCCGGTTTGTTTCCTCGGTGAGCTTTGCTAGATTTTCGTTGGTTTGGCGGGCTGACTCGGTAATCGCATTGGTGTTTTCGGTGATTCGCTCGTTGGTTTGGCGGATCGCCTCGTTCAGCACATTGCCCATTTCGGTGATTCGATCATTGGTCTGGCGGTTTGACTCGGTAATCCGCTCGTTGGTCTGCCGGATGGACTCGTTCAGTCGGTCGTTGGACTGCTGGATCGCCTCTGTCAGCATATTGGTGTTTTCGGTAATCCTCTCGTTGGTAAGCCGGTTCGACTCAGTAATCCGCTCGTTGGTCTGACGGATGGACTCGTTCAGCACATTGGCCGTTTCGGTAATCCTCTCGTTGGTCTGCCGGGCCGTTTCAGCCAGCCGCTCGTTGGTCTGCCGGGCCGACTCAGTCAGCCGCTCGTTGGTCTCGCGGATGGACTCAGTCAGCCGGTCATTGGACTGCTGGATGGACTCAGTCAGCCGGTCGTTGGACTGGCGGATGGCCTCGGTCAGCCGGATGTCGGTTTCGGTGATTCGCTGGTTGGTTTGACGGATGCCCTCCGACAGCATATTGGCGATTTCGGTGATTCGCTGGTTGGTTTGGCGGATGGCCTCTAGCAGCAGGTTCATGCTGTCTGCCATCCGCTGGTTGGTGTCGTCAATGCGCTGGTTGGTGGCCGCCATGTGCGCTTCTAGGCGGATTAGGCGCTCTACTATGTCGCTTAGTTGCGTTTCGTTGCCGGTTACCATTGCTTGTTGCTCCCGTTGGGGGTTTCCTGGGGCGATTGTATCACGTTTCTATATTCGTGATTGCCGGTTGACGGCCTGGGTTGTGGTTGATAGTATCCCGGCGGTGGTCCCGGCGGAAAATATGGCGATTAGTGAGGGATGTAATGACTATGATTCGGACGCCTGCGGAGATTTTTGCCGACGCCGATATGATGCATGGCGAGGCGTTGGAGCGGCTGGAGGCGGGGGACATCCGCGACGCGGCGGAAAAGGCTTGGCGCTCAGCGCGGCGGGCTACCGACGCCCTGATTCTGGCCCGGACGGGCGCTGAGCCGGAGGTTACGCCGCAGACCAGCCGCGAACTGCGGAGGCTGGGTTCGCAGGATTCCGGCGTTGCTCCGATGGTCAACGTTTATTTCGCCATACAGAACATCTTGCACGGCGACTGCTTTTACTTGGGTTTGTGCGAGCCTTTGGATGACACTAGGCGGCGCATCCGGGAAACCGGCGGGTATTTGCGGGACGCCCGGCGGCAGGCCGGGATGTGAGGGGTTGTTGCCGCCATTACCGGCCTTTGTTCTGCCCACGATTGGGGGGTGGGTTAGGTTAGGAGCAGGCCGCCTATTACGGTGGCGATTACTGCTGCGCCGGTTCCTAGTATCAGGTAGGTTAGTTTGTTGAACTCGCGGCGCAGCTCCGCTACTTGCCGGTCGAGCCGGTTGTTGGTTTCATCAACCCGCTGGTTGGTCTCTGCTGCCCGCTGGTTGGTTTCGCGGATGGCCTCAAGCAGCATATTGGCGGTTTCGGTAATGCGGTGGTTGGTGTCGTCAATGCGTTGGTTGCTGGCCGCGGTTTGCACTTCCATGCGGGTTAGGCGTTCCACTATTTCGCTTTGTTGCGCTATGTAGTCGTTGGTCATTGGTTTTGCTCCCGTTGGGGGTTTCTTGGGGCGATTGTATCACGGGGGCGTTCCCGGGTTGGGGATGGCTGGGGTTAGGTTAGGAGCAGGCCGCCTATTATGGTGGCGATTACTGCTGCGCCGGTTCCTAGTATCAGGAATGTTAGTTTGTTGAATTCGCGGCGCAGCTCTGTTACCTGCCGGTCTAGGCGGTTGTTGGTTTCATCAACCCGCCGGTTGGTTTCGCGGATGGCCTCTAGCAGTATATTGGTGTTTTCCGTTATGCGCTGGTTGTTGGCTGAGGTCTGCACTTCCAGCCGGATCAGGCGTTCCACTACGGTGCTTTGTTGCGCCCCATCGCCGTTGGTCATTGCTTTTGCCTCCGTTTGGGTTTCTTGGGGCGATTGTATCACGCCGCCATCCCTGGGGGGTTAGATTCGGCGTATTACTTCCATTGCTAGGAGGGGTATTACGGCGGCGGCTGTGGTTGTTGCGGCGTATAGTAGGCGGTCTAGGCGTTTTTCTAGGCGTTGTTGGGCTTGGATTAGGCGGGTTGTGTTGGCTTCTAGGGCGCTTACTGCCTGGTATAGGTTGGGGTTTTGGGATTCGTTGTCTGGGTTGGTCATTGTTGGGCCTCCGTTGGGTTTCCTTAGTAGCGATTATATCACGCGGGGGCGGGTTGGCGGGGGCGGGTTGGCGGGGGGGCGGGTTGGCGCAATGGCGCAATGGCGCGATGGACGGATATGTTGGTGTCGGTTGGGGGGGGTTGGGGGGGTTTTTGGGGGGGGTTGGGGGGGTGGGGGTATTGACGCGCGGTAATGGGGGCGTAATACTTGGGGGGTTATTATTGCTGGCGTTGGTTGGCTGGCGTTTGGCATGGGCGTTGGTTGGCCGGCGTTTCAGTGTCGGCATTTTAGGTTGGGCGGCCCGCCGGTTTTTGCGCCGGGGGACGGGTTGGCCCCGTAAGGAGGCTAGGGCCGATGTAGCTGGCGGCATCCGCCAGGGGCGGAACGGCGAGATTCACTTTTCCACAAGGCATTTGTCCGGCTCTGATTGGGCCGGGCCGAAGGAGAATAGGCAAAGCATGAACACAATAGTTGGCAAATCCGCAGGAATCGCCCTGTTGCTGGCGGCGGGCCTTATGCTGGCCCTCTTTGCCATGGGCGTCTTTTCCGCCAACCGGGTGAGCGCGGCCGCCGGCGGCCTCGGCATCACCCTCAGCAGCGATGTCCCGGGCAAGGCGGTGAGAATCACGCTTACTACCGTGGGCACCGTGAACGACGCACTGGAAACTCCCTCAGCTACCCCCTCTTCAAATGGTCAAACGTTGACACCCGGCAGTGACATCGTGGTAACGTTGCCGGATTTCGTCCTTCCCAGCTCTATCGCGGCAAACCAGGTCTTGATAGACACCACTGGGAGCAATGGGTACTCTGGCAATCCGTCCGATGTCAGTATTGACCGCGTCAATAACACGATAACCCTGACCGTTCCCTTGGTTCAGCCAACGAACGATCCTGTCAAGAGCGCGGTAGCTCCCTTCAACATCGTATTCAAGGAAAAGTCCGGCATCACCAACCCCCTCTACGCCGGAGTCACCCCGGAAATTAAGGTGGATTTCGGAGTAGAGGACACGCGCGAGCTGCCCGCGGATCAGATAAAGAGGACTATCGAGGTCAGCCCGAGCACAGCCCAAGTGCGCGGCACCGAGATAACCATAACCGGCAGGGGCTTCGCCGACGGGAGTGTCGATGTCTACACCGTGCTCCCCGCTTCGCCCGCTACTGACCCCCCGACGGCCGCCACTAGTTCTAGGGTTACGACGTCGAAAGGCATCGGACAGCCCCAAGTCATTGATGGCGTGTTCGAGATTAAGGTGAACAACAACCTCGAGGACAACGACGAGGAGGATGTGTTCCCCAGTGGGCCTAATGGGGTGTTTATAAGTGCTTCAGACGGCTCCGGCAATGTGGCCCAGACCCTCGTCTCACACAAAATCAAGGCATCCCTGGCCTTCAGCTCCAGCTCGATTTCCCCGGGCGAAGAGTTGACCATCACGGTGAATGATGCTGTGAATGGGGATGCCACCGATGTCAAATTCGCCAGCACATCGGTCAATGCCGCTTGTGCCGGTTATGGAACTAATCCAGACGGCGCCAACCCCAACCCTGATTGTGGAATCACGGATTTCGTGGAACAGACCGCCACAGCCGGCAAGTCGCTCAAGGTGCAGGTTCCTTCCGGCGTGCTGTTGGGCTCCATCCGGGTCCGTGTCACCATCCAACCGCCCACCCCGTCGGGCGAGACGGAAGCGCCTGACCCGGTGAATGTGGACAAGAACATCACCGTAGTTGCCAAGAATTTGACGGTCAGCCCCAGCACTGCGGTGCCCGGCCAGGAAATCACCATCCAGGGCAGCGGCTTCAGCCCCCGGGCGAATATCAGGAAAGTCGAGATTGACGGCGACAACGCCTATGCTAGTGGTCAAACGGCGGCGGCGGACAGCGGCGGCAACATCTCGATTACGGTCAAGGTGCCGCACGCGCTAAAGAAAGGCTCTAGGAAGGTTCTGGTGGAGGACGCCGTAGGGCGCGTGGGACAGGCTACGCTGACGATTCCCGAGGCCACGATTACCCTTAGCCCGAAAGAGGGACTGCGCGGCAGCCGGATCACTGTTACCGGAATCGGCTTCCCGGCCAACGACCTGATTCAGTTGCAGTACGACGACTACACGGGCGGCACCAAAACAGCCCGTGTGATTGGTACCGCGAACTCGGACTCGACAGGCAACTTTGAGGGGAGCGTCACTGTTCCCAGTTTCGCCCGCATCGGCAAGACCCAGAAGGTGACTGCCGTATCGCAGGTTAGCGAAACCGACGTCACGGCTAACACCGACCACTCGACTCCCGAGCCGGAGGTAACGCTGACTCCTGCCACGACGCAGGCGGGCCAGATGATTAGCTTCGGCGGCATTAACTACGCGGGCTTCATCTCGGTAAAGACGATGACGATTAACGACATCGACGTCCGGCCGGTGCCTGCGCCCTCGACCAACGCCGACGGCTCTTTCACGGCTCCGGGGGTACAGGTGCCGCTACTGGATCCGGGCCGCTACACCGTCAAGGTAGAGGTGGGTGAAGAAATCACCACCGTATTCCTCGAGATCTCCGAAGCCCCGGCCGAGCAGGCCCCGGCAGAGACGTTCGCGAGCCTTGGCGACAACTTGGAAGTGGTCTGGCGCTACAACAACGCTGACGGCAGTTGGGCGTCTTACGACCCGGATGCTCCGGCGGATCTGAACGACTTGACGGTGGTCGAGGGTGGCAACATCGTCTGGGTGCACCTCAAGGCTGACCAGATGTTCCAGGGCGCGAGTCTGCGAGCCGGCTGGAGTCTGATAACCCTGCGATTGCGGTAGGGTTGACTGGCTCACCCTAGGTTGGGCGGCGGGCGGGCGACTAGTCTGCCGCCTGGCTGGGGGGGAAACAGCGGCAAGATCAGGTAGATAAACAATGGGCGGGGCGGGCGGGGCCCGCCCTGCGAGGGCAAGGCGAGATGAGGAGGAACGGATGACCAAGACCAGATTTGCGGCGTTGTTGAGTGTGCTGGCGTTGCTGGCGGCGATGCCTCTGGCTACGGCGCTGGCGCAGCAGGTGCCGCCGAACAAGTTTTACGGGATGGTTGAGGTGGACGGGGCGATGGCCCCCGAGGGGACGATGGTGGTGGCGATGATTGGGGAGGAAAATATCGGCGAGGCGATGACCGACGCTGAGGGTATGTATTCCCTGACCACCGAGGGCAACTCGGCCTACAACGGCGAGGAAGTAACCTTTATGATTGGCGACCAGGATGCGATGGCGATGATGCCCGGCATGATGACGATGATGGAAGAGCCGGTGATGTGGACGCAGGGCGGAGTTACCGAGCTGAACTTGGCGTCTGGGATGGCGCGGCCGACGCCGGTGCCGACTCGGACGGCGGCGCAGTTGCGCGGGCCGGCGGGGCCGCAGGGCGAGGCTGGGCCGCAGGGTGAGCCTGGGCCGGCGGGCGCGGATGGCTCGGATGGCGCGGACGGCGCGGATGGCGCCGACGGGGCCGACGGGGCCAAGGGCGACACGGGGGCCCGGGGGCCTGCGGGTCCGGCGGGTTCGGACGGGCGTGACGGTTCGGCTGGCGCTCGCGGCCCGGCGGGTTCGGACGGTTCGGACGGGGCCCGGGGGGCGGCCGGCGCTCCTGGGGTCAAGGGCGATACGGGCCCGATGGGCGCGACGGGGAATGACGGGGCGCAGGGGCCGCCTGGGAATCAGGGGGCGACTGGCGCGTCGGGCGGCGGCGGGCTGGCGATAGTGGCGCTGATCATCGCCATTGTGGGGGTGCTGGCGGCCGGCGGGGCGTTTATGGCGGGTCGGCGGGCGTAAGGGGCTCGCTGGCTGCGCTGTAACTGCGCACGGATTTACGGATTTTGGGGGCGCCCGGTTGGCGGGCGCCCCTTTTGTTTGGGGGTGATTGACGGGGGCGGGGGGCGGCTCTGGTATACTGCTCTGGGACGAGCGAAGGGTCTCGCCGCCCAAGGTGGGATTCTTCGCTTTGCTCAGAATGACAGAGGGGCTGCTCTGGTTTTATTGGGGCCGGCTGATGGATGGGGACGGCCAAGCTCCCATATATTTGCTGGCGGCGGTGTTTGGGACGGCGGCTGGGGCGGCGTCGGCGTTTGCTATCGTTGTGGAAGGAGGAGGGCGCATTGTGTTGTTGATACCGGCTACGGTGAAGAAGCTGATAAACAAGGGGCGGAGGGATATGTACGAGCGTGTCCAGGAGGCGTATAGGCGGTTTGGGGTTGAGACTGACGAGGGGTTGACGCTCCCGGATACGCCGGAAGTGTGGCGGTTCTTGAATGGCGAGGCTGAGGAGTCTGGGGGAACCCGGGGGTGATGCTGGGGGTGATTGCGGCGGTGGGGGCGTCCGGTTGGGGGGCGCCTCTTTTTTGGTGACGGGGGTGCACGGCTGTGCGCCCCTACGGGGTGGGGGGCGATTGTCTGAATCAGGATTTTGGGGATTGGGGGATTTTGGGGATTTCTTTTGTTATGCTGTTGATGGTTTAGTTGCGTTGCTGGGTGGCGTAAAGAGGAGGGTGCGTCGTGCTGTTGATACCGGCGGCCATTAGGAAAATCAAGGAAGAAGGGCGTAAGGTAGGCCGCCGGGAGGTGCGCGAGGAGATGAAAGAGCGTCTCGATGAGGCGTATAAGCGGTTTGGGGTTGATGTTGACGGGGTGATCGGTCTCCCGGATACGCCGGAAGTGTGGCGGTTCTTGAATGGGGAGGATGTTAAGCCTCGGAAACCCGGGGTTGATGATATTATCAGGCGGTCTCGGTTCCGGCGCCGCTACCGGAGTCTTATGCGGGTTCGGCGGTGGGGGTGATTTTGGCGGCGGGGGTGTCCGGTTGGCGGATGATCTTTGCTTTTGAGGGGGACGGGGGCGCACGGCTGTGCGCCCCTACGGGTTGGGGCGGGTGGGGAGTGTCTGAATCAGGGTTTTCGGGATTGGGGGATTTTAGGGGTTTTTCTTGTTATGTTGTTGATGGTTTAGTTGCGTTGCTGGGTGGCGCAAAGAGGAGGGTGCATCGTGCTGTTGATACCAGCGGCCATTAAGAAAATCAAGGAAGAAGGCCGTAAGGATGGACGCGAGGATGGCCGGAAAGAGGGCAGGGAAGAAGGGATCAAGGAAGGCCGGAAGGAAGGCCGCCTGGAGGTGCGCAAGGAGATGAAAGAGCGTCTCCAGGAGGCGTATAAGCGGTTTGGCGTTGATGTTGACGGGGAGATCGGTCTCCCTGATACGCCGGAGGTGTGGCGGTTCTTGAAGGGCGAGGATATCAAGCCTCGGAAATCTAGGGTTGATGATATTATCGTGCGGTCTCGATTCCGCCGCCGCCAACGCACTCTCATGCGGATTAAGCGGCGGGGGTGTCCAGTTGGCGGATGATCTTTGCTTTTGAGGGGGACGGGGGCGCACGGCTGTGCGCCCCTACGGGTTGGGGTTCGGCACGGCGACGGGCGTAGCGTCGGCGTTTGCTATCATTGGCGTCCGGTTGGCGGGCGCCTCTTTTTTGGTGACGGGGCGCGATTGACAGGGGTGGGGTGGGCGGCCTAGCATATTGGGGATGAAGCGATTTCTTGACGTTTATTGGGTTATTTACTTTTTGGGGTATCTGATCGCCATTGCCATCCTGCTTTGGCTCTTTTGGGGTCGGCTGCTGGATGGGGATGGTCTGGCGCAGATATTTTTGCTGGCGGCGGTGTTCGGGACGGCGGCGGGGGCGTCGTCGGCATTCGCTATTATCGTGGAAGGAGGAGGGCGCATTGTGCTGTTGATACCGGCGACGGTGAAGAAACTTAAGGACGAGGGGCGGAAGGAGGGGCATATCGAAGGGCATAAGGAGGGCAAGGCGGAGGGGCTGGCTGAGGGTAAGGCGGAGGGTAAAGTGGAGGGGCTGGTGGAGGGCCTCGAGGTGGGGCGGAAGGAGGAGCGTAGGGATGTGGGCGAGCGCTACTGGGAGGCGCGTAGGCGGTTCGGGGTTGAGACTGATGAGGGGGTGATGTTGCCGGATACGCCGGAGGTGCGGCGGTTTTTGTATGGCGAGGAACAGGATTAGGGGTGCGAGAAATCCTTTATATTGGCGGCTAAAAGTCTGGGTTGTGGGCGGCTTGCGCGTATAAAATTGGGGAAAGGGCGGAGGTGTGCTGTGCGCGTTTGGTGGCTGCCGGTGGTTGCAGGGTTGCTGATGCTGGCGGGGGTGGCGGCGTTGCCGGGGCAGGAGGGGCGTCCGCCGTCGCCGCTGGAGCCGGATTATTATTCGGGGACGGTGACGGTGCTGGGTGCGGCTCCGCCGGCCGGGACGGAGCTGGTGGGCTGCGTGGACGGCTGCGGGAGCTATCAGAGCGAGGCGGTGGCGCTGGATTCGGCGGGGGCGTTCCAGTGGCTGCGGGTGGCGGCGCCGTCGCGGCGGCTGATCGGGGATGCGGTTACGTTTCATATCGTGAACCGGCATGGCAGCATACGGGCGGCGGAAACGCAGGAATTCGTTGGGGCGCGGCGGACTTATGAGGTGGCGCTGACGTTTGGGCAGCCGTTGCCGGCGCCGCCGTTGCCTACGGCTACGCCGACGCCTGCACCGACGGCTACTCCGACGGCTACGCCTTTGCCTACGGCTACGCCAGTGCCTACGGCTACGCCGGAACCTACGGCTACGCCTACGCCGGAGCCTACGCCTACGGCTACTCCCTTGCCTACGGCCACGCCTTTGCCGACTGCTACGCCTTTGCCGACGCCTACGGCTATCTTGCCGGTGACGGGGGACAAGGCCGTTACTCGCATCCCGCCTCTGGCCTTGGCGTCCGGGGCTTTGCTGGCGGCGGCCGGGGCGGGGTTGCTGCTAGTGGCCCGCCGGTCACGGGGCGACAGGTGATGTGCGGCGACGGGTGGTATAATGAATCTGTCGGATTTGCCTAGGGAGCTGGTTGAGCGCGGGATTTGGTGGCAGATTGCCGGGTTTGCGGTGGTGAGCGCGGTTAGCACTGTGGTGCTGGTGGAGTTCGAGGGTTCGGAAAGCCGCGCTTACCGCTACCACGAGACCGCGGTTAGGGCGCTGTACTGGGCCAATGCCTTCGTATTGATTGGCGTGTTCGAGGGGGTTAGAAGGATGTTTGAGAAAGCGTCAACGCTTAGGGCGCAGTATCGGGAAAGGGCGGAGCGGCGATGGCTTGCCCGGCAAGTGAAGCGGTCGCAGAAGCGGCGGAAAGAAGCCTATGACCGTTACGGCGTTGATGTTGACGGGGTGAGGATGTTGCCGGATACGCCGGAGGTGCGGCGTTTCCTGGACGGGGAGGGGGATTAACGAAGGATGTTTGAGAAAGCGTCAACGCTTAGGGCGCAGTATCGGGAAAGGGCGGAGCGGCGATGGATTGATGTGGGGGTCAAGCGGCGTATCAAGCAGGAGCAGAAGCGGCGGAAAGAAGCCTATGAGCGTTACGGCTTTGAGGTTGACGGGGTAAGAGTGTTGCCGGATACGCCGGAGGTGCGGCGTTTCCTGGACGGGGAGGGGGATTAGCGGGCGGGGGCGTCTGCGTGGTTCCCGCCTGCGGGGGAATGACGGGAGTGGCGTGGGAATGACGGGCTGCCTTAGCTGCGTGGGGGGGACAGGAGGTTGACGCGCAGGTCGGCGGGTAGGTTGCCGGTGGTTACCGGGAGGCGGGGCTGGGGCTGGAGTTCGTCTTGCCCCATGCGGCGGATGAAGGCGTCGGGGCCGTCTAGGGTTACGCCGGTCTGCCCGTGGGCGTAGTGCATGGGGATGACGATTCTGGGGTCTAGGTCTTGGATGGTCTGGTAAACTTGGTCGAGGCTGATGGCGCAATGCCCGCCCGCCGGAACTAGGGCGACGTCTACCGGCTTTAGCTCGTCTACCTGCCGGGTGGTCAAGGGCAGGGCCAGGTCGCCCAAGTGGCAGACGCTGATGCCGTCCATTTCGATGGTGTAGGCCACGTTGCGTTGCCGGTGGGGGACGCCGGGGGGCAGGGAGGTCATAACGCCGCGCACTACGATGCCGTTGTATTCGTATTCGCCGGGGGCGCGGAACACTTTGGGGGAACCGCTCACCGTCGCGGCGGCGGAGTGGTTGGGGTGGGTGTTGCTGACGGTGACCACGGCGGCGGGGCGCTGGTCGATCCGCAGGCCGAGGGATTCGGGGAAAGGGTCGGTTATCACCACCATACCGGCGGAGTGTAGCCGGAAGGATGAATGCCCTAGGAATACCAAATCCATGCCGCGCCCTCCTGCCCGTCACGTCCCGTAGTTGCGGCCTGCGTCCGCCGCGCCGTGGCAGTATAGCATCCATTGGGCGCGGCTGCGAGGTTTGACACTGCCGCAAACGCTGTGCTAATTTCGGGAAAAGCCCGGTTCCGTATCCGGGCCGGTTATGCCTTCAATTATGCCCCTGACGGGAAGGGGGGCGAAGCCGATGCTATCTTACCGCACGTCAACCATTCTGAATCTGCTGGTAGACGAATACGTGCAGACCGCCGCGCCGGTGGCGTCGGACGGCATAGCACGCAGTCCGGGGTTGCGGGTCAGCCCGGCGACGGTGCGCAGCGCGATGTCGCAGCTCACCGAGGGGGGGTACATTTCCCGCCCCCACGTGTCCGCCGGGGGGGTTCCGTCCGACTTGGGCTACCGGCATTATGTGGAGTCGCTGGGCGAGCCGCCGTCCTTGCCCGGGCGGTTGCGCCAGCGGGTAGACCGCTGGCTGGACGAGGCGGAGCCGGACGTGGAAGTGTGGACGCGCCGCTGCGCCGTTGCGCTGTCGCAGTTGACTGCCAATATGGCCATCGTGACGCAGCCGCGCTCTCCGTCGCCGCGATTGAAGCGGTTGCAACTGGTGTTTTTGCAGGAGTCGGTCGCGCTGCTGGTTATCGTGCTGGGCGAGACGCGGCTGCTGAAACGCTTGTTGCCGCTGGACGACCCGGTGAATCAGCAGCGCTTGGATTACGCCGCCGGGCGGCTGAACGAATGGTTGTCGGGCCTGAACCGGCGGCAGATTATGGCGCGGGAAGTGGAGCTGGACGACTTGGAGCGGCGGGTGCGCCGGGATTCGCTGGAGCTGATGCTGGAGGCCGAGCAGTCGGAGCTGCCGGAGCATCGCGTCGAGGGACTGGGCCGCCTGCTGAATCAGCCGGAGTTCGCCGCCGGCGAGCGGGCCCGGCTGCTGGTGCAGACGGTGGAGGACGGGGCGCTGCTGGAGCGCATCGTATCCGCGGCCCGCGAGTCCGGCCCCAAAGTTTACATCGGGTCGGAAAACCAGGACGAATCCCTGCGGGGTTTCGGCGTCATAGTCTGCCGCTACGGACGGCCCGACGGCGTGGGCGGCGCTATCTGCGTAGTTGGCCCCACCCGTATGGGCTATGCCACGGCCATAGCGGGAACGCGCTACCTGGCGGCGGCCATGGGCGGAATGGTGGGAACGCTGGAGGCCGGGGATGGGGCGAATTAGGAATCGTTTATACTAGCGCAGGGCTAACAGGGAGTACGGATGCAGAATTTTCCCGATAATACACTGTACGAAAGGGACAATCTGGACGTCCTGCGCGGGATGAATAGCGAAACCGTGGATCTCATCGCCACCGACCCGCCTTTTAACACCAGCCGCAACCGGGCTGGCACAGCGGGTTTCTATGTGGACAAATGGAAATGGGGGGATACCGGAATTCTGCCAGATCAATGGAAATGGAACGAAGTTCACCCGGTCTGGCTTGAGCAGATAAAAGACAATAACCGCGCCTTGTATAATGTGATAGACATCGCGCGGCAATGCAATGATGAAGATACGGCGGCTTTTCTGTGTTTTCTGTCCGTCCGGTTGTTGGAAATGCATCGCATCCTGAAGCCTACAGGCACTCTATATCTGCACTGTGACCACGAAGTCAATTACTATATCCGGCAAGTTCTGAACGCTATCTTTGGGGCCAGACAATTCAGGAGCGAAATAATCTGGCGCCGCCACGCTCATTCCCATAGCCTGGGCGCCAAGCAATGGCCTGCCGTTCACGACACGCTGCTGATGTACGCCAAAGGTAAAGACTGGACGTTTCATCCGCAGTACGAACCTTATACAAAGGAATACATAAGCCAGTCTTTCAGCCATCTTGACGAAAGGGGATACTATCAGGCGTATCCCATAACCGACGCCCGCCCTGGTGGGGATGAATCTTATCAACCGTGGCGGGGGATAACGCCCCCCAATAACCGGGCTTGGGCCTTGCCGCGGTATAGCCTGTTGCCTGCCTGGCTGGAGTTGCCCGGTGAACCGGAATGGCAGAAATTTACCATACATCAGAAATTGGATACTCTCGACGGTTTACAAATGATTCACTGGCCCAAAAAACCGGGCGGCAAACCTGCGCTTAAACGCTACATTCAGGATTCGCCGGGCAAGATAATGGAAGGCTTTTGGGCGGATGTTGGCGTCCGCGTAGGCGATAGAAATACGACAGGATCACCAGATCAAAAGCCTTTGCCTTTGTATGAGCGCATCGTCTTGGCGTCCAGCAACCCCGGCGATTTAGTGCTGGATCCTTTCGCGGGTTGTATGACTACCATCATTGCGGCGCGAAAGCACGGGCGCCGCTGGATTGGCATTGACCGGCGGCCCGACGTCCGGTTTCACGCCGTTTGCCGTTTAATGGGATTGAAAGCGTCTGATGTCAAAAAGCTGACGGATGGTCAATCCGACTGGTCTCTCTGGCTGACCGAGCAGTTAGCCAACTTTGATTCCCATTACCGCACCGAGCCGCCGGTGCGCACCGACGACGGGGAAACCGCGCCCAATCTCCCGCCAGTGTACGTTTACAACGACCGCTCCATCCTGGATCATCGTGAAATGAAGCAAATTCTGATAAGCCGGTTCCTGCTCCAGTGCTGGGGTTGTGACTTTAATGCCCCGGACGAAAGGTATCTGGAGCTGGACCATATAGATCCGCGCTCGCAGGGCGGGGAAAATCACTTGCCTAACCGGGCTTTGTTATGCGGCCCTTGCAACCGGACAAAGGGCAACCGGCTTACGTTGGACGCGCTGCGCCGGGGCAACCGCGCCGCCGGGTATCTGAAAACAAAACGGCATCCCATAGACATCAAGGGGGCTAGGGACTGGTGCCGCGTCAAGCTGGAAGAAATCCGCAAGGAACGGGAACGGCGCCAGTCTATGCCCGGAGCGCCGCCCTCGCCTTTTGATTACAGCTAGGCGTGAATCCGCGGGAGTGTCAATTGCTAGGTTGCGTTTTCCGATAGGCTGGGCTACAATCGTTGGTGGAAGGGATCAACCTTTATATGTTTCGTCTGGGAGTGAACACGATGGTCGTACAGAGCAAAACTCGCGCAAAAGAAATTCTCCAGCGTCGCTTGGGTTCGATACCTGCACTGCGTCAATCATCTGTCGATTCGCAGGAGTTTACTAAGTGGTACAGAGACACAAGGGTAGCAATTGAAAATATTTTTGGGCAAGATTCTCGTCAACTCAGGGAGTTTAGTAGAGTCAATTATAATCCTATAGTTATAACTTTCGGAAGAAATAGTGATTCAGAATACAGAAATGTGTACATAGAAGGCTTGGAAAGTGCTGAGGCGACACTCCGATCAATGATTGACGAAATTGACGAGTATTGGCCTGATAATAATCAGGCACAAAATTCTTCAGCAATACCGGAAATTCAGAAACAAACTAACACAAGCCAAGTCTTTATCATTCACGGCCGGGATATAGGAACTACCAACACAGTTGCTAGGTTTCTTGAAAAATTGGATCTTACTCCGATAATTCTGAAAGAACAACCTGACCGCGGCCGCACCATCATTGAGAAATTTGAAGAACACGCCCAAGTTGATTTTGCGATAGCATTGTTTACCCCGGATGATTTGGGCGGACTCGACGGTGGAAACCAGCAACACCGAGCTAGGCAGAACGTAATTTTCGAGTTCGGATACTTCATTGGAAAGTATGGCAGAGACAGGACTCGCGCATTGGTCAAAGGGGATATAGAGATACCCTCAGATTACTCCGGGGTCATCTACATACCTATGGATGATTCCAATGGCTGGCAGACAGCGCTCGTTGGGGAGTTGAAAAGCGAGGGATTCGGCGTTGACGCGAACCGCCTTTTTGAATGATGCAGAGCGAAAAATTTGCCAACGCCGGGGAATTCATCTACCGGCGCCGGTTGCGCTATCAGGCCGGGCTGGCTAGTGCGTCCGCGCCTTGTGCTGGCCTTGAAATACCAGTGGGATGGAAACTAGGGTCTGCCCGGTGGATGCTTTTACCTGATTCAGGAGGCTGGGCGAGATGATTTTTTCGCCGTCCCTGTTGGCTTCGATGGCGTAATCGTGTAGGGCTTCCCTAGCGTTAAGCATAGCCTCGTCCACGGTCACGCCCATGGCGACAATGCCTGGCAGATCTGGGAATGTGACGCCATAAGCGCCTTTTTCGCCATCAATCAGCGCTGGATATAGGGGCATGGTTTCTTTCTCCTAATTCGGCCAGCCAGCCTTCTTTGCTATGGAACGGGCAACTTCCGTGGATACTGTTCTGTGCCGTGGCAGAGTTATAATGCCGGGAATGTTTGGGTGCCGGTAGATGTCATGGGAGGAGCCGTGGCGGTATAGATACCAGCCGTCCCGCTCCATCCTGCGCCTGATTCGTCTGGTGGAAGTTTCCATTACATTCGGATATTACCACCGATAGCGGCAAGTTTCCAAGCGGAATGGAACTGAGTAACGTCTCAGGCCGATTTTTCGCCCAAGGCTCCTTGCGTTTGCTCATTCGCTCCGCGATTGATAACCGCCCCCTCAGCCCCTATAATAGCCCCAAACGCTGCGGGCTTTTTTGTCCGCGGCCCTTTCCGGCGCAGCAAAATTTCAGACTGGCGCAGGGCTGACCGCGCCGCCCGGCTGGAGGATGGCAGGCATGGCGATAGCAGATATTTTGACCGGCACTTTTACCGTCAAGAGCGGGCACGCCCAGATGCTTAAGGGCGGCGTGATTATGGACGTGGTTACCCCGGAGCAGGCGCTGATTGCCGCCGAAGCGGGGGCCGTGGCCGTGATGGCCCTGGAGCGCGTTCCGGCGGACATCCGCGCCGACGGGGGCGTGGCCCGTATGACCGACCCGGCGGTCATCACCCGCATTATGGACGCCGTAAGCATTCCGGTGATGGCCAAGGTGCGGATCGGCCACTTTGTCGAGGCCCAGATTCTGGAGGCCCTGGGCGTTGACTATATTGACGAGTCGGAAGTGCTGACCCCGGCTGATGAGACGCATCACGTCTGGAAGCACGATTTCAAGGTGCCTTTCGTCTGCGGCTGCCGCGACTTGGGCGAGGCTTTGCGGCGCATCTCCGAGGGCGCGGCTATGATTCGCACCAAGGGCGAGGCCGGCACCGGCGACGTGGTGGAGGCCGTGCGCCATATGCGGGCGGTGCAGGACGCCATCCGCAAGCTCCAGACTATGCCCGACGATGAGCTGGTGGTGGAAGCCCGCGACCTGCGCGTTTCCCTTGACCTGCTCCAGCAGACGCGCGAGCAGGGTCGTATGCCGGTGGTCAATTTCGCCGCCGGCGGCGTCGCCACCCCCGCCGACGCCGCGCTGATGATGCAGTTGGGCGCCGACGGCGTGTTTGTCGGCTCCGGGATTTTCAAGTCGGGCGACCCGGCCAGCCGGGCCTACGCCATAGTCCAGGCGGTCACTCACTACAACGACCCGCATATCCTGGCCGAGGTGTCCAAAGACTTGGGCGAGCCGATGGTGGGCCGCAATGTCCGCGAAATCCCCGAAGGCGAATTGCTGGCCCCGCGCAGCGTGTAGGGTTGGCAGTGCCCCCAACCGCCCGCCTTTCGGCAAGCTCAGGGCGGGCGGTTGGGGCGTGTGCCGTTGGGATTATTGCGAAATTCCGCTTTGTTACCCTGCCTTTTTGTCATCCTGAGCAAGGCTAAGGGTCTCATCGGCCAAGCCGGGATTCTTCGCTTCGCTCAGAATGACAGATACGCTCAGAATGACAGACGGCTTGCTAAGAATGGCAGATGGCTTGCTCAGAATGACAGATACGCTCAGAATGGCAGATAACGGAAGTACAGAATGACGGACGGCGGGGGTAATGAGGAGAGGTTAGGCCGGGGGTATAATGGGAGCTTTCGAGGTTACGGTGGGGCTGGGGCGCGTCGGTGGTGGCGAGCTGACGCCGGTGACAGCTATGGTTGACACCGGGGCGGCCCATTCCGTGATGCCGGATTCTATGCTGAAGCGGCTGGGCTTGACGCCTATTGAGTACCGGCCTTATACAATCGCGGACGGTAGCGAAGTGGAGTATGGCTACGGGATGGCGCGTTTCGGCATTGAAGGCCGCGAATTTCCTTGCCCGGTGGTATTCGGGGCCGAAGAGCAGTTCCTTTTGGGCGCCACCACCTTGCAAATTTTCAACCTGATGGTTGATCTGTCGGAAGAACAACTGGTAGTAAAGCCCCTTCGCGCTAGGGCGATTTAGAGGCGCAGGCGGGAATCGAGGTTAGGCGGGTATAATGGGGGCTTTCGAGGTTACGGTGGGGCTAGGGCGCGTCGGTGGTGGCGAGCTGACGCCGGTGACGGCTATGGTTGACACCGGGGCGGCCCATTCCGTGATGCCGGAGTCTATGCTGAAGCGGCTGGGCTTGACGCCCACGGAGTCTTTCCTGTATTCGGTCGCGGACGGCCGAGAGGTGGAATACGGATACGGGATGGCGCGTTTCGGGATCGAAGACCGGGAATTTCATTGCCCGGTCATCTTTGGCCCCGAGGGTCAATATCTGTTTGGCGCAACCAGCCTGCAAATTTTCAACTTGCGGGTTGACCCGGTGGAGGAGCGGTTGGTTCGGAGGGAATTCCGCGCTAGGGCAATTTAATCGCGCAACGTCCTTTCGGCCAGATCCAAATGAGCTGCGTTTCAGAGAGCATACTTAATACCGACGGGGGTAGCCAGCACAAAGCGTTGAATATCGGCGTCTTGGCAGTACAGGGCGATTTCGCGGAGCATATCGCTATTCTCCGCCGGATTGGTGTTGCAGCCCGGGAAGTCCGGCTGCCGGAGCAGTTGGACGGCCTGGACGGGCTGATTATTCCCGGCGGCGAAAGCACGACTCTCAGTCGCCTGATGTCTATTTATTCCCTGCGCGAACCTATCGCGCGGATGGCGGGGGAGGGCCGCGCGGTTTGGGGAACCTGCGCCGGTATGATTATGCTGGCTAACGAAATCACCGAGCAGGACCCGGTGCCTCTGGGCCTGATGGACATTGGCGTGCAGCGTAACGCCTTTGGCCGCCAGGTTGACAGTTTTGAGCAGCCGTTGCCCATCGGCCCGCTGTCTGCCGAACCTTACAACTGCATTTTCATCCGCGCCCCGGTGGTCATCCGGGTCGGCCCGCTGGTGGACGTTCTTGCCAGCCTCGACGATGGGCGCCCGGTGGCGGTGAAACAGGGCAATCTGCTGGCAACCGCGTTTCACCCCGAACTCACCCGCGACACCCGCGTTCACCAGTATTTTGTCGGCCTTGCCGAAAGCAATTCCCCGGCGTCGTCTTTACAATAGGCGACGCACAATAGACGATGCATAATAGGCGATGCCGGAGAATTTTTGCGTTGACGCTTTCCAAATCAGCCCCCAATCATCCTTGGCGGAGGAATGATATTGGCGACGGTGCATAGCGCAGTGCGGGAAGAGCTGGAGTTGATGCTGGAGGCGCTGCCGGAACGGGTGTCGGCGGCGCTGCGGCAGCGGGAAGACTTGGAGGAGCTGCTGGAGGTGGTGCTGGATTTGGGGCGGGCGCCGGAAGCCCGGTTCATAAGCGGCGACGCGCCCCTTAGCGGCGATGAAGTGGACGCCGACGATTTGCAGGACGTCATTGAGCGTATGGGCGAGTTCGGCGACGATAACCGGGCCGGCATCGAGCGCACGCTGCATCGCATATCGGCCATCCGCAACCGGCGGGGGCGGGTCATCGGCTTGACTTGCCGCGTGGGGCGGGCGGTATTCGGCACTATCAAAATGATTGAAGACATGGCCTTTTCCGGCAAGAACATTCTGTTGCTGGGGCGCCCCGGCGTGGGCAAGACCACTATGCTGCGGGAAACGGCGCGGGTGCTGTCGGTGGAGGCGCAGAAGCGGGTCATCATCGTTGACACTTCCAACGAAATCGCCGGGGACGGGGATGTGCCGCATCCGGCCATCGGGCGGGCGCGGCGGATGCAGGTTCCCACGCCGTCGCAGCAGCACGGGGTGATGATTGAGGCAGTGGAAAACCATATGCCGGAAACCATCGTCATTGACGAAATGGGGGCCGAACAGGAAGCCGCGGCGGCCCGCACCATCGCCGAGCGGGGCGTGCAGCTCATCGCCACGGCCCACGGCAACACGCTGGACAACCTGATAATGAACCCCACGCTGTCGGATTTGGTGGGCGGCATACAGACGGTCACGCTGGGCGACCAGGAGGCTCGCTACCGCGGCACGCAAAAGTCGGTGCTGGAGCGCAAGGCGCCGCCGACTTTCGACGTGGTGGTGGAGATACAAAGCTGGGAACGGCTGGCGGTTCACGATGATGTGGCCCACGTGGTAGACCAGTGGTTGCGCGGCTACCCCATCGTACCCGAAATCCGCTGGCTGGATGAAAGCGGGGCGGTGCAACGGGAAGAGGAAGAGTATCGGGCCAACGATAACGCCCCGCCGCCCTTTGCCTTGAGCGGGTCGAGGGGGCAGCAGGAAGGCCGCCGCCATTCTCGAGACTATGGCCGGGGTGAGAACGGCGCGGACAGGCGTAGGGAGTTCGACGGCGGGGGCCGCGGCGCGACACCGGCCCGGCAGCCGCGGCCGATGGGCGAGATGTCCGAGGAAGAGGCGGCGATGGTGTCGGAGGTGCGCGTCTTTCTCTTTGGCGTGGGCCGCGACAAGCTGGAGGGGGCTATGGTGGAGGCGGGAACGCCGGTGCAAATCGTGAACGAGCTGCGCCGCGCCGACTTGGTGCTGACCACCAAGACCCATTACCGCCGCGGTTCCCAACTGGTGCGCATCGCCGAGACCAACGGCAAGCCGGTGTATGTGCTGCGCAAAAATTCGTTGCCCCAGTTGCAGGATTTCCTGCGCTCCGTGGTGGCGCAGTGGAACCGCAACGGGGGACGGGGCGCAGCCGCCGACGAGGGGCCGCCCGCCCCCAACATCGAGCGGGCGATGGAGGAAGCCGAGGAAGCGGCCAACCGCGTGCTGGGCGGCGAGCCGACCGTAAGGCTGTCGCCCCAGCGTTCCCACATTCGACGCCTACAGCATATGCTAGGGCAGCGCTACAACGTGGCATCCACCAGCCAAGGCCGCGAACCGGAGCGGGCGGTGATGTTTTATCGGGTGTGAGGGCGGCTACGGGATTCGGTGGGATTGTCTGAATCAGGATTTTCAGGATTAACGGATTTTCGGGATTTTTCTATCCGGCGAATCCTTTAATCCTGATTCGGACGATTACGCCAAGAATCGAAAGGCTAGGCGGAAAGGGCTAGAAAATTGCGAAATTCCGCTTTGCCATTCTGAGCGAAAGCTCAGGGTCTCACCGCCCAAGGCGGGATTCTTCGCTTTGCTCAGAATGACAGGCATTGGACGGGTATTCTTAACGTGCGGTGGTATTGCCGTTGTGACTGCGCCCCGGAGCGTCTGGATTCCCGCTTTCGCGGGAATGACGGGATGATTTTGGCAATATCAGCACACGTTTAAGAACACTAAGACGGGATGGCTTGCGCTGTTGCGGGCGGGGCGTTAAACTTGGGGCATCCTGAATCCCCGGAGGACAATCATGGAAGGCAAAGTCCAAATCGAGATTACTTACTGCGTCAGTTGACAGCATCTTGGAACTGCCACGTGGATGGCAAACGAGTTTTTCCGTCATTTCGGGCCGGACGCAGCAGTAGCGATCTCCCCTCGCGGCCAGAGCATCATGGAGGTGTTCGTGGACGGCGAGCGCATCTTTGATAAGAAAGGCGAAGGCAACGTTTTCCCCGACTTGGGCCGTGTCCGCAAGATGCTGGCTCATGTGCGCGAGAAAATCGCGGAGGCGGATCTGGTCGCAGCCGACGATGACTAGCGGGCAGCCCCAATAACTACGGCAACGCAGATAAGCCCCTCCCAATGTAGCGGAGGGGCTTTATTTTTTGAGAAAATTGCGAAATTCCCCTTTGACACCCTGAGCGAATCAAAGGGTCTCACCGCCCAAGCAGGGATTCTTCGCTTTGCTCAGAATGACAGGCTTTGCTCAGAATGACAGGTATTGCTCAGAATGACAGGCAGCGGAAGTAATTTCGCAATTTTTCTATCTTTTGTCTAAAGCAATGCCGGGGCGCTGACGTCCGCTCCGTTGACGCCGGGGGTTGGCAGGTGGGGGTAAACGGCGGCCCAGATTTGTTCGGCCAGTTCGTCTTCGGGCAGCCGGGCGTCGAGGGTGCGCCAGCCGGGGGCGCTTTCGGCCAGCCGCTGGTAGCCGCGGCGCACCCGGTTATGGAAAGCTAGGGGTTGGTCTTCAAAGCGGCGGTGTCCGGCAACATCGGCCCGCCCTACGTCGGCGGAGACGCCCGGCGACAGGGCCATCTGGAGCTGCGGCTTGCCGACGCGGTGCAGTCCCTCTTCCGGGTCAATGTCGAGCAGAAAGCTGATGTCGGGATTCAGCCCGCTGGTGGCGTAGGCGTTCAGGTATTCGATAACGTCGCCCTTGATGCCCCGGCCATAGCCTTGGTAGGCGATGGTGGAGCCGGTAAAGCGGTCGGCGATGACGGTTATTCCCTGATCTAGGCTGGGCCGGATCTGGTCGGCCACCAACTGGGCCCGGGCCGCGGAGAACAGCAGCAGTTCCGCATCGGGGGTCAACGGCTGCTTGCTCTTTAGGTAGTCGCGCAGGTAAAGGCCCAGCGGGGTGGTGCCGGGCTCCCGCACCAGCAGGGCGGCCCGCCGCGCTTCCGACAGCCGCCGGTAGAGCCGCTCCGCTTGGGTGCTTTTGCCGGCCCCTTCGCCGCCTTCGATAACAATGAACATTCCAGCCAACACAACCGCCTCCGCCAAACCGCCCGCTTGCCCCGCCGGTTTGGATTCGGCACAATGATAGCAGGATTTTACATAATGATGCCGGGCTTTTGTATACTTATTATGGAAAGTCCGGGGCGCGGCAATGGCGGGATGCTTTTAACTTGGCCCTCACCCTAACCCTCTCCATCGGGGAGAGGGGGCTAACACGGGGGTTAGCCGTTCCGCAGGGGCGCGATTACTTCTTGGCCGAAGCGGCGGATGATGCGCTCCGGGTCGGGGCCGATGGCGGTTATCAGCAGGGCGTCCACACCGGCGTTGAAAATGGCGCGGGATTTGGCTCGACATTCCTCGGGGGTTCCGGCTATGGCGAAACGGTCGGCGAAGTAATCGGTCAGGCCGAGTTCGTCGGTCAGCGTGGCGTTGCGGGTTTGGCCTACTTGCTCGTGTTCGGCGGCCTCATATTCGCGGTGCAGGATGGATACCGGCTCGCGCAGTTCCTCTGGCACGTTCTTGCCTTCGAGGGTGAAACGGAAAGCGTGATGGCCGGAGGCGGCCAGGGCCATTTTGATTTCCTCGATGGCGTCGTCGCGGCGGTCGGCGATGTTGCACTTGGCGAAGGCCCAGACGCCGACGGCGTTGGCCTCGCGTCCGGCGGCCCGCTCGCCCTCGCGGATGCGGGCCAGGGTGTCGTCCAGCACATCCGGGGTCAAGCCGGTGTGGATGATGGCGGCATCGGCGGCGGCCCCGGCCAGGGCGAGGGTGCACGGCCCCTCGGCGGACATCGCGATGGGCAGCCCGGCATTGGCCCAGCGGACGTGGGCGCGGTCGCCCCGGTAGTCGCTGGCGGCGCCGTTCAGCAGTTCGCGGACGGTCTGTAGGTAGTGATGCAGTTCGGCCAGCCGCGCCGGGCGCAATCCTAGGTTCAGCACCGCGCTGTCGCCGCTGCCGAGGCCCAAGAAAGCCCGCCCGCCGGACAGTTCGTTGACCGACGCGATGGCCGCCGCCGTGACCGCCGGATGGCGGGTAAGCGGGTTGCTGACCGTCGGCCCCAGCATAACCCGGCCGGTGGACATCGCCACAACGCTAAGGGAAACATACAACTCGCGGAACAGGGATTGCGAATCGCCGATGCCCACGTAGTCGAAGCCCATATCCTCGGCGAGGCGGGCGCGGCTGGCTAGAACCTCTAGGCTGTCGGGCAGCATTGTCACGCCAAATTTCATAAGCTGTTCCCTTGGGGGGTTTTTAACGCAGAGGGCGCAGAGGATTCGCAGAGGGCGCAGAGATTATTTTGGAAATCTGGATATTCTGCGCTTTCTGTGATTCCTCTGCGTTGAGAAAACCTGCCTATTGGTAGACTTGCCGGGGGCCTACGGTTTGCAGGTAGGATTGATAGTTGCGGCGGGTTTCGGGCAGGGAGTCGCCGCCGAATTTTTCCATAAAGGCTTCGGCCAGAACTAGGGCCACCATTGCCTCGCCTACTATGCAGGCGGGGGGGGCCTGGCAGATGTCGGAGCGCTCGTAGTGGGCCTGAACCTGGCCGCCGGTGTCCAAGTCCACCGAGGGCAGGGGGTTCAGCAGGGTGGCGATGGGCTTGATGGCGAATTGGGCCGCCAGCGGCATACCGTTGGTCATACCGCCCTCGGTGCCGCCCAGGTTGTTGGTGCTGCGCTGCCAGGGGCGTTCCGGGTCGGTAACCGGCTCTATAACGTCCTGGACTTGGGAGCCGCGTTTGTGTACGACGTCCCATCCGGGGCCGATGGACACGGCCTTGACGGCGTTGATGGACATTAGGGCTTGGGAAACGCGCCCGTCTATTTTCCTGTCCCAAGACACGTGGGAACCCAAGCCGATAGGCACATTTTCGGCCAAGACTTCGACGATGCCGCCTACGGTATCCCCGGCGTCGCGGGCGGCGTCAATTTCGGCGGTCATAAGCTGGGCGGCGTGCGGGTCGGCGCAGCGCACCGGGGACTCCTCGACGGCCTGCCAGTCTATAGGGGCGGGCGGTTCGGCGCGTATGCCGCCGATGGCGATGACGTGGCTATGCACGGCGACGCCGAACTCTTCCAGCAGGCGCAGGGCCACGGCGCCGGCGGCGACCCGCGCGGCGGTTTCGCGGGCGCTGGCCCGCTCCAGCACGTTGCGCACATCGTCGAAGGCGTACTTCATCGCGCCGGGCAGGTCGGCGTGGCCGGGGCGCAGGCGGGTTACGCGCTGGCTGCGGGGGCTTTGGGGTTCGCCCTCGATGGGGCGCACCGACATAGCTTCTTCCCAGTTGGCCCAGTCGCGGTTTTCGATGCTCATACCGATGGGGCTGCCTAGGGTTGCGCCGTGGCGCACGCCGGAAATGATGTGCGCCCAATCCTGTTCGATGAGCATTCGCCCGCCCCGGCCATATCCTTTCTGGCGGCGGGCCAAGTGAACGCCGATATAGTCTTCGTCAATGGGCAGTCCAGCAGGCACGCCCTCGACGATGATGACCAGCCCTTGGCCGTGGGATTCTCCGGCAGTTACAAATCTGACCATATTCTCCGATTCCAATTAACCACAGAGGGCGCAGAGGACACAGAGATTTTTATAAATTTTCTTTCTGGGTTCTCTGTGGTTATTCTCTTCTTCGCATGGCGGCGGTGGCGGCTTCCAGCATTACCGGCGCCGGGGCGGGTTGGCCGGTCCACATCTCGAAAGAGGCCGCGCCTTGATATACCAGCATTTGGATGCCGCCCAAGACGGCGGCGCCGGCGCGGGCCGCTTCGCGCAGCAACGGGGTTTCTAGGGGATTATACACTAGGTCGTTGACTAGGGCGGCGGGCGGTATGTCGGCGGCGGACAGGGGGGAGCCGGTTTCGTCGGGGCCGTGAACCATGCCCATTGAGGTGCAGTTGACGATGAGGGCGGCACTGGCGGCGGCGTTGGGAGCATCGGACAAGGCTATGGCTTGCGCCGGAACGCCGCTGTCGGCGGAGATTTGCGCCAGCCGTTGGGCGCGTTCTAGGGTGCGGTTGGCGATGGTCAGCCGGGCGGCCCCGGCCCGGGCCAGAGCGTAGACCACGCCCCGCGCCGAACCGCCGGCGCCCAGCACCAGCACGGCTTGGTCTTGCGGCTCGAAACCGGCGCCATCCCGCAACGCCCGGAGGAATCCGATGCCGTCGGTGTTATGCCCGGTGAGCCGTCCATCGCGGTTGACGATGGTGTTGACCGCCCCGGCGGTGGCGGCCCAGTCGTCCACCTCGTCGAGGAAGGGGATGACCGCCTCTTTGTGCGGCACGGTGACGTTGATGCCCAGAGTTCCCGGGGCGCGTAGCCCGGCTATGAACTCGCCCACGGCATCGGGGGCAACGTCCCAGGGCTGGTAGACGCCATCGAACCCGATGGCGTCCAGCGCGGCCTGCTGGAACGCGGGCGAAATGGAGTGGCCGATGGGGTGGCCGATGATGCCCAAACGCTGCGGCATTGCTTCGCTCATTCTTGGATTTTCGCCGGATTCGCGGGTTTTTATGGCATAGGGGCGGTGCTTAACCGGAGTGCGCTTCCCCGGAATGCGCTTCTAGGGTGTCCCTGATTTGCCGGAGTTGCTGTTGGTAATCGGCGTCTCGCTGGCTTTGTTCGTCTGCCGACTGGCGGGCCCACTCGACAGCCTCGTCCCGAGTCGGAAAGGTTTTGCTGTCTCTAATCGGTTCGGGGCCTGCATCAATCCACATAGGAAAGGTTTCCGCTTCGTAGCCGCCGGAGTCGGCGGGTTCGACAGTGATGGAGTAGCCGTTGCGGATTTCCCAATACTCGATTTTGGAGCGGGGATGCGGGCGGCCCTGATGGGTTGCGGCGGTGGCGACAGCCCACGCCACGGCGTCAGCCAGGTTGTCGAAAGGCTGGTATTGGACATTGCCGTCTGTCTGGAAGGCAGCCACCATGGCGCTGAATCCCCGGTAATCTATTCGCACCTCGACAAAATTTCCGTGGATGACGGCGCCGTAGCCCCCGCCACTCGCCATTGGGAATATCCGGTTTTCGGTCATTGCGCTGTTTTCTCCCGGTTTGGGGTGGTGTAGCGGGCATTTATTCGTCGCCTTGACTCGATTGCTAAGTCGCGCCATTGTCCAACAGAACCTTTATGGCTACCTCGTTGCGGTTGGCTCTTGCAATATCAAGGGGTGTCTGGCCGGCAAGGGTCTTTGCTTCGAGGATTGCTCCTCTATTCAACAATTCTTGAATAACGGCTGGATTTTCGGTATCGCTTGCCGCCCAATGCAAAGGACTCCATCCGAAACCGTCTCTTGCATCGATATCTGCCTCGTTATCCAGCAACGCATGAAACACGTCTTCAACGTTTTTGGATCGCACTACCCAATGCAAGGCAGTCAAACCGTTATCATCTTCTGCATCGATATTTGCGCCGTTATCCAACAACGTATGAAAAACCTCTCCAATATTTTTGGCACGCACCGCTAAATGCAGAGGAGTTTCGCCAAAATTATTCTCTGACTCAATATCTGCACCGTTACCCAGCAGGACATTAATAGCTACTGTCCTTTGTGTGTAGTGTACCATCCTATATAAAAGAATTCCGTTCCTAGGGAACGGTAAGCTATTTCGTACTGCCATATGCAGGGGGGTTCTGCCGTCATTGTCTTGCGCCTTGGTATTTGCGCCATTGTTCAGTAGTGATTGGATAATAGCAGGGTTCTCGTTATTCTTTGTAGCCCAATGCAGGGGCTCCATACGGTTATTGTCATCTGCGTCAATATCTGCGCCGTTGTTTAGCAACGATTGGATAATGGCAGGGTTTTCGTTATTGTCAGCCGCCCAATGCAAGGGCTGCATACCATTATTGTCTTCTGCGTCAATATCTGCGCCGTTGTTTAGCAGCGACTGGATAACAGCAGGATTTTCGTTATTGCGCGCCGCCCAATGCAAGGGCTGCATACCGTTATTGTCTTCTGCGTCATCTGCGCCGTTGTTTAGCAGCGACTGGATAACAGCAGGATTTTCGTTATTGCGCGCCGCCCAATGCAAGGGCTGCATACCGTTATTGTCTTCTGCGTCAATGTCTGCGCTGTTGTTTAGCAGCGACTGGATAACAGCAGGATTTTCGTTATTGCGCGCCGCCCAATGCAAGGGCGTCAAACCTTGTTTATCTTTCGCTAGAATGTCTGCATTGCTGTCACATAACAGTTGAGTTACGTCTGGATTTTCGTTGCTACGCGCCGCCCAATGCAGGGGAGTACTACCCTCATCGTCCTTCGCTTCGATATCTGCACCTGTGGCAAGCAACTCACGAATAATCTCTAGGTTTGGGTTGTTGCCCGTCGCCCAATGCAAGGGAGTGCTACCCTCATTGTCCTCCGCTTCAATGTCTGCACCTCCGTCAAGAAGCTCCTGAACAATTTCCGGGTTTCCATTGTCGCTTGCCGCCCAATGCAAGGGGGTGCTACCCTCATTGTCCTCCGCTTCAATGTCTGCACCTCCGTCAAGAAGCTCCTGAACAATTTCCGGGTTTCCATTGTTGCTTGCCGCCCAATGCAGGGGAGTCCTACCCTCATCGTCCTTCGCTTCGATGTCTACTCCGTGGTCGAGAAGCGCTTTAATCACCTCCGGGTTTGTGTTGTACCGCGCCGCCCAATGCAGAGAAGTCCAGCCTTCAATATCCTTTTCTCCAAAACTTGTGATTTTGTCCATTGTACCACCTCAATCATTGATGAATGTTCCGGTGAAAATTCTGTTGCTTGAACCTAGCGTTCCAACTGCTCCAGGATCTCGTCTAGGCGTTGCTTGCGGTCGCGGAGTTCGGCTAGGCGGGCTTCTTCGGTTTCTACTACGTCGGGGCGGGCTTTTTGGCGGAAGTTGGGGTTGGATACCAGCTTTTCTACGCGCTCTAGGTTGCGGGCGCAGTCGGCTAGTTCGGAGCGGAGGCGCTGGCTTTCGGCGTCTAGGTCTACTATGCCCTCTAGGGGGAGGCGCACTACTAGGGGGCTTACTACTAGGGTGACGCCGCGGGGGTTTCCGCTTTCGCGGGGGTGGTTGGGGGCGTCGCTGCCGGATACGATGCGCAGTGGTTCTATCCTGGACATAGCGCGGATGACGTCGGCTTCGTCTTCGATGGCGGTCTGCTGGCCGTTGGCCTCTACTAGGGCTTCTAGGCGCTGGGCGGCGGGGATTCGCAGTTGGGCGCGGGTGTTGCGGACGGCGCGGACGGCCTGCTGAACCAGCGCGATTTCTTCTTCCGCCGCCGGGTCAATGCGCCCGCCGGATGCGGGGTAGGGGGCAATCATTATGGACGACGGCGGTTCGGCAAGCTCATCATTATCGGAGGGAGTTTCGGCAGCGGGGGGAGTTTCTGCGGGCAGTTGGGACAGGAGCGTTTGCCAGATTTCTTCGGTGATGAAGGGCATAAAGGGGTGGAGCAGGCGCAGGGTGCGCTCCAGCACGTGGGCCAGGGTGGGCAGGGGCGACGGCTGGGCGGGGTTGCGCAGCCGGATTTTCGCCATTTCGATGTACCAGTCGCAGTAGTCGTTCCAGATAAATTCGTGGAGCCGCTGTTGCGCGTCGCCCAGCTCGAAACTCTCTAGGGCCCGGTTGACCTCGGCGGTGACCCGGTCAAGGCGGCTGATTATCCAGCGGTCTTCGCGGTGTTGGGGCTGGAGGTTGTTCCAGCCTTGCAGGGGCGCACGGATGGGCGCACGGCTGTGCGCCCCTACGCCTGCCGTGTTTTCCGATTCTAGGGCGGATATAGGGCTGGGCGCCTCTACGCCCGTTGTATTTTCCGATTCTAGGGCGGATGTACGGCTAGGCGCCCCTACGCCTGCCGTATTTTCCGATTCTAGGGCGGATATACTGCTGTGCGCCCCTACGCCTGTCGTATTTTCCGATTCTAGGGCGGATGTACGGATGGGCGCCCCTACGGGCGTTGTATTTTCCGATTCTAGGGCGGATATTACGAAGCGGGAGGCGTTCCAGATTTTGTTGGCGTAGTTGCGGCCCGATTCTAGGCGGTTTTCGGTGAAGCGGAGGTCGTTGCCGGGGGCGGTGCCGGTGGTGAGGGCGAAACGGAGGGCGTCGGTGCCGTATTTTTCCAGCAAGTCCAGCGGGTCCATCGTGTTGCCGCGGGTCTTGCTCATCTTGGCGCCGGAGCCATCGCGGATTAGGCCGTGGAGGTAGACGGTGTTGAAGGGGGCCTTGCCGGTGTTTTCGATGCCCAGCATTATCATGCGGGCCACCCAGAAAAACAGGATGTCGTAGCCCGTTTCCAGCACGGTGGTGGGGTAGAAGTAATCGAAATCGCCGGTTTTTTCGGGCCAGCCTAGGGTGGAATGGGGCCATAGGCCGGAACTGAACCACGTATCCAGCACGTCGGCGTCCTGCCGGATGTCCGCCGAACCGCAGGATTCGCAGGCGTCCGGGTCGTCCATAGCGACGGTCAGGTGGGCGCAGGGGGCGCAGTACCAGACGGGGATGCGGTGGCCCCACCAGAGTTGGCGGCTGATGCACCAGTCGCGGATGTTTTCCAGCCAGTTGAGATAGACGCGGGTAAAGCGTTCCGGGACGATGCGGATGTCCGGCTCGGCGGCGGGGTCGTCGGGTTTTACGGCGCGGTACGCCTTGCCCGCGATGCTGTCGGGCTGTTGGTGGCTTCCTACGTTGACGAACCACTGCATACTGATGAGCGGCTCAACCACTGTGGCGCAACGCTGGCAGTGGCCGACGGAATGGCGGTGCGCTTCTACCTTTTCCAGCGCGCCCAGCGATTCCAGTTCGGCGACGACGCGGCGGCGGGCCTCGAACCGCTCTACGCCGGCGTATTTGCCGGCCACTGCGGTCATATTGCCGTCTTCGCCGATGACGTTGGGGGCGTCTAGGCGGTGGCGCTGGCCTACCTCGAAGTCTACCGGGTCGTGGGCCGGGGTGACCTTGAGGGCGCCGGTGCCGAACTCCGGGTCAATGGCTTCATCGCCCACTACCGGGATGGCCCGCCCCATAATGGGCAGGACGGCGTTGCGGCCCCGGATGCCGTCGTAGCGGGGGTCGTCGGGGTGGACGGCGACGCCGGTATCGCCCAGCATAGTCTCCGGGCGGGTGGTGGCGACGGTCACCGCCTTGTCCGGGTCGTCTTCCAGCGGGTAGCGGATATAGTAGAGCTGTCCGTCCACGTCTTGGTAGTCAACTTCTAGGTCGGAAAGGGCGGTAGCGCAGCGGACGCAACGGTTGATGATGCGCTCGTGGCGGTAGATCAGCCCTTTGCGGTACAGGCTGACAAAGGTGGTGCGGACGGCGTGGCTGGGGCCGGGCTCTAGGGTGAACTTGTGCCGTTGCCAGTCGGCGGATATTCCCAAGCGGCGCGACTGTTCGTGAATGATTCCGCCGGATTTTTCGACGTGTTCCCAGACGCGCTCGATGAATGATTCGCGGCCTACTTGGTGGCGGCTGCTTCCTTGGTCCTGGAGTTGCCGCTCGACCACCCATTGGGTAGCGATGCCGGCGTGGTCGGTGCCGGGCAGCCACAGGGTGGGGGCGCCGGTCATACGCCGGTAGCGGATTAGGGCGTCTTCCAGCGCTTTTTCTAGGGCGTGGCCCAAGTGCAGCTCGCCGGTGACGTTGGGCGGCGGCATTATGATGGTGTAGGGCGGCCGGTCGGGTTGGGCGACGGCGTGGAAGTAGCCGTTGTCCTGCCAGTTCCGGTAAATGCGCCGCTCTACGGCGGCGGGGTCATAAGCTCGCGACATCTGGCCGGAAGTCATCGGTAAACACAAACTCCGGGCCGGCAACTCCGGCAGCAGATAGGGGAGGGGGCGCGAACCGCCCTAGAAAGCCACGGCCAATATACCACCGGCAAGCGCGGGGCGTCTATTGGGGGGGTAAGGCCGGGCGGTTGTAAAGTCATTTCCTGCCAGCCTTGTCATATCCGACAAGCCCCCGCCCCGTCATTCCCGCGAAGGCGGGAATGATTGGGCGGACGGCGGGAATGGCGGGTATGTAGGCAGCAGGAATGACGGGGTGTGCAGGCAGTGAGAATGACGGTTCTGTTCCATTTACTGGGTAGCCGGGCGAAAGATGGCCGCGGGCGCGAATAAGGCGCCGGGCAGGGATGGTGCAGGATGATGCTGGATATAAGCCGAATCGTTGTGTACCAGATGCTTTTGCTTGCTCATGCGGATTTCAGGTTGGATCCCGATGAGATGCGGGTTGCGGTTGCCCTAGTCCACTACCGAAAGGAAGAGGCAGTAAGGACGGGATACGCACCAATGTCGGGATACAATGAGAAAGTCTATGCTGATCTGTTTGGCGGGTTGAACTTATCCGGCATTGACGCCACCCGCGCCCGTACCATAGCGGGGTACGATGCGGCAACAGGTTGCACTCGCCATAGCCTATTACGGATGGACTGGCTGGCCGGGCAACGACAAGCTGAAAGTAATGATGGGCTTAAGTAAATCGGCATTAAAGCGCGGAATCCGCAACTGCATCGCAAGCGGTATCCTGCGCTATGATTACCAGTTTGACTGCGCGGCGTTGCTAGGGCTTTCCGCCAAAAGGCAAATAATCGAAGAAGAGTTACTCTAAGGAAGGGTTGCTTGATCCAGTCCATCCGCAAGAGGATGGGGATGAATTGTTCGAGTGGGACTGGGAAAAGCTGTTTGGCATTGCCGACAAGCGGGCAAGGAAACTAGACGGACTGGGTAAGGGTGATGTTGGCTTGCCGCCCGAGCCGCCTTCCAACTTTGGGCGCAACTGATTAACTACCCAGCAAATGCAACAGAACCAGAATGACAGGTCGGCAGACGGCGGTAATGACGGGGTGGGCAGGCGGTGGGAATGACAGTTGGCGGGTTGGTGGGAGTGGCGGGGTACGGCTGGCGAGAATGGCGCAGCGGGCGGACAGCGGCGGGCCGATGGCGGTTTGCGCGGTAAGGAATGCCGTTGCCTTTTCCGCCGATGCTCCTTGCACCTTATGCGTGGGGGTGGAGCGGCGGGGCGGCGGTTTCCCGCAGGGCGGCTAGGCGGCGGATGGCTAGGCGGGTGTCGGAGGCTACGCGGGCCGGGTCCCAGTAGTTGACGCGGCGTTTGTGTAGCCAGTAGGTGAATTCCTTGAGGTCGGTTAGGGACAGGCGGCGGGCGTTCAGGTTGGCGGCGCGGCGAAATTCGTTGAGCAGGGCGGAGCGGGAGTCGTTGTACAGTCGCAGGAAAGCGTCTTCGACCAGTTCTTCGCTGTCGGAATAGCCGCGGGCTATGTGGCGCTTGCGGATGTATTCCTCGGCGGCCAGTTGCAGGGCTTCTTCCAGCACTATGCCGTAGTGGTAGTTCAGATAGCCTTGGTGCTTGCTGGCCCCCAGCAGGGCGCGAAATTCGTCGGATTCGACGGGTTCGGGGAGCAGGCCGTGAAAGAGCAGCCGCTCCAGTTCGCCGGGCGGGATGGCGTCAATTATTTTATTGGTTTCATTGGTTTCGGGGGTTCCGGGGGTTTCGGCGGCTTCGGCGCAGAGGCGCTCGGCCAGCAGCAGCCAGTCGAAAGCCTCCCGGCCCACGATGTACTTGTAGCGCCGCCCGTTCCAGGTTTCTTCGGGGAGAGTCCATTGGCCCATCGCTTCCAGCAGGGCGCGGTGCCAGGGCTCGCCCGCCGCCAGCCGCTGGCGGAAGTATGCGGCGGCGTCCGTGGCCTGCTGCCCGGAACCGGATTCCCCGGCGTAAGGGTGTATGACGGCGACGCCGCCGGGGTGGGATTCGCTCCCCGGCCCGCGGGGAGAGCGGGCGTTGCCAGCGGGCGGAACGGGCGGGGCGGGCGGCATCAGACGTTCCCGCCGGACGGGGCGGCGCCGGCCGCCTGGAATATGCGGAGACGGCCGGGCTTGGGCGTTTGGATAAACCGCAGAAACTCGGACAGGGGCAGGGTGTTGAGGATATGGCGGGGTTCGCACCAAGCGCGGCGGGCCACGGCGACGCCAAACCGGCCGCCGGGCAATTCGGAATGATGGTGGGAGTCGGTGTTGATGACCAGCGGAATCCCCATTTCGCGGGCGCGGTAGGCGTGGGTGTCGCGCAAGTCCAGCCGGGCGGGGGATGCGTTGATTTCCAGAGCCGTGCCGGTTTCCAGCGCGGCCTGCAACACCGTCTCCAAGTCAAAGTCGGTGGGCGGGCGCTGGCCCAGCAGCCGGGTGGACAGGTGGCCGATGATGGTCACCGAGGGATGCTCCATAGCCCGGATGATGCGGCGGGTCATAGTGGGGCTGTCTTGCGACATAGCGTTGTGAACCGAGGCCACCACCACATCCAGCCCGGCCAGCACTTCGTCGGGAAAGTCCATTCGCCCATCGGCCCGGATGTCCACCTCGGAACCGGCAAGGATACGCAGGCCGAAACGCTGTTGCAGTTCGCCCAGAACCTGCTTTTGGGCGGCCAGCCGCTCCGGGGTAAGGCCGTTGGCGACACCCAGGCCCTGCGAGTGGTCGGTCAAGGCCATATATTCGTAGCCTAGGGCCGCCGCGGCCTCTATCATTGTTTCGATGGGGTCGCTGCCGTCGCTCCAGTCGCTGTGGATATGCAGGTCGCCGCGCAGGTGGCGGGCTTCCACCAGTTGGGGCAGACGGCCTTGTTGCGCCGCTTCCAGTTCCCACATTCCGGCTCGCAGTTCCGGGGGGATCCAGGGCAGGCCCAGCCGGGCGTAGAACGCGGCTTCGTCGGCGAAAGTTTCCATCTGCCCCGATTCAATGCCGGTGATGCCGTATTCGTTGAGGGAAAGGCCCATCCGGTTGGCGAAATCGCGCAGGCGTATGTTGTGCTGCTGGCTGCCGGTGAAATACTGGAGCATCGCGCCGATGGCGCCGGGTTCGCCGGTACGCAGGTCTATCTGGAGCCCGGGGGCGGAATCGTCTTGGGCCTTTGATGGCCGGTCGAGGCTAAGGATGACGCTGGTTTTGCGGGGGCCGTTTACTAGGGTTTCGCGCACTTGGGGAAGGGCGGTCAGGGCGCGGCCCAGTTCCTCGGGGTTCGGGGTGACGGCTACTAGGTCAACGTCGCCGATGGTTTCTTCCCAGCGGCGCAGGCTGCCCGCCGGGGTCAGCAGCGCGGTTTCCGGGCCGCGCTCCCGCAGGGCCGCGATGACTGCTTCGGCGGCGGGCAGGGCGTCGCCGATGGGGGTGCGCCCGCCCATGCTGCGGGTGGCGCGGATGTGGCGCAGGATGCTGTCGGCGGCCCGCTGGCCCATCCGGGGCAGGGCGGCCAGGCGTCCGTCGGCGGCGGCCTGCTCCACGCCCTCGACGCTGCTGATGCCCAGTTCGGCGCCGATGAGCATAGCGGTTTTGGGGCCGATGCCGGGAATCGCCAGCAGATCCAGCGCGCCCGCGGGCAGTTCGGCGCGGGTGCGCTCATAGGTCTGCACCTTGCCGGTGGTCACCAGTTCGTGAATTTTGTCGCTGATGGCCTTGCCGATGCCGGGTATGCCGGTGAGCTTGCGCCCGTCGTGGACGGCTTGGGCCAGCGGAAAGGTGAGCTGGCGGATGGTTTCCGCCGCCCGCCGGTAGGCGCGAATCTTGAACACCGAATCGCCCTTCATTTCCAGCAGGGCGCCTAGGTTCTCAAACAGTTGGGCGATTTCGTCGTTGGCAGGCTGCATACCCATCAAACTCGGGCCGGCGGGAATTGGGCAACGGCGCAGGCTTTCCTTTCAACTATAAAGCGTCGCCCCGCAGTTGTCGAACCGGGGGCGGGGCGGCCTTCGTTCCCGCGCCCCATTGCGGCATCTCCGCGAAAACAGGAATAACTTAGGGGCGGGAATAATTGAATTCGTTATATGAGAGGTGCGAAACTTTGCCATCCGCCGCTTCGCCGGGCCTCTGTCCTAACACGGAGCTAGGTCAATATGTCCGAACCGCCGCCACCCGGCTATGACAGGCTTACATTCCGCGATTTTTGGGAGATTCTGCGAGTTCCGGCGCTGTTCGCTCTGGCCGCAATTGTCTTGACTTGGCTGGTCTGGTATCTTACGAGTGCGTCCTGCCCGGCGGAAATCTCGCAAACTACCGGCTGCAACCCATCCAGTATTGCTCAGTACATCAACCTTGATGCCCTGAACAAGATGATGACCCACGCCGTTATCGGCGGCGGGGGCGGGGGCATTTGGAGCTACGCTATGATTACGAGGGAGCGCAGAGCCCGGGAGGCCGCCGAAAAGGCCCGGGAGGTTGCCGAAAAGCAGTTGGTCGAGGAGCGAGAGAGGGCCGCCGAGGAACGCAGGCAGTTTCTTGCCGTTATCGAGCGTCTTAGCGGGGAGCGGAACGACGGCGACTCAACGGCTGCTCAGTAACCCGGTTCAGCCCAAGTTTTTGCTTCGGCTTCACCGTTATCGGAAGCGGGGGCGGAGGCATTTGGAGCTACGCTATGATTACGAGGGAACGCAAAGCCCGCGAAGCCGCTGAAAAAGCTCGTGCGGCCGCCGAAAAGCAGTTGGCCGAGGAGCGGGAGGTAGCCGCAGAGGAACGCAGGCAGCTTCTTGCCGTTATCGAGCGTCTTACCGAGGGGCGGAACGGCGGGAATGGCGGGCAGATAACCACTTAACCCGGAAGGATGGAGGTGGTTGACGGCTTGACAGTTGCCGCTACGGATTCGATAATAGGGGTCCCAGCCGAGGTAGCTCAGGTGGTAGAGCACGGCACTGAAAATGCCGGTGTCGACAGTTCGAGTCTGTCCCTCGGCACCACCCCCCTTTTTCCGTATCTGAAATTCCTCAAACTCTCCGGCAACATTTTGCCGCATCGCCCTTTGACCCGGCGAGGTGAATTTTGATGACCGCTGAGACATTCGAAGAAGTGGCCGATTATGCGGCGCAGGCACGCTCATTCCTAGCCAAAGGCCGGGAGTATCTGGCCGTTGACGACCTGCATCAGGCGTCGGAAAAGGGCTGGGGCGCGGCGGCGCACATGGCGAAGGCGGTTGCGGCGGCGCAGGGTTGGGAGTACGCGCGGCATAGCCATTTCCACCGGATAATGACTCAGGCGAGGCGTTTGACCGGCAACCCCCGCCTTCCTGACCTGCACGGCAGGGCTGAGATTTTGCACGTCAATTATTACGAGCGCAAAAGGCACTTGGACGCCGAGACAATCAGCGAAGACTTGGATAAAATCGCGGAGCTGCTGGAGTTGCTGGCCCCGCTGACCGGGTTGCCACGGCAATAGCGGCCACGGATTGGGCGTTTGCTGTTACTGAAAATGCCGGTGTCGACAGTTCGAGTCTGTCCCTCGGCACCACCCTTATCTCCATCCCTCTCTGGCCGAAATCCGTTTCGGCGTCCAGAAGTCAACGTCGGGCGCGAGATAGAGATGATTGACGAATCTTCTGATGATGTGGCCGGTTATGCGGCTCAGGCCCGGGAATTTCTGGTTAAGGGACGCGAGTATCTGGCCGTCGGCGACCTGCATCAGGCGTCGGAAAAGGGTTGGGGCGCGGCGGCGCACATGGCGAAAGCCGTCGCGCTGGCGCAGGGCTGGCAGTATGCGCGGCATAGTCATTTTCACCGGATAATGAATCAGGCCAGAGATACGATTGGCAACCAATATCTGTCTTTCTTGCATGGCCGGGCGGAAATTTTGCATATCAACTTTTACGAACTCAAAAAGGACTTGAACGCCGGGATAATCGGTGAAGATCTTGATTATATGTCGGAACTCGTAGAGCTACTGGCCCCGCTGACTGGGTTGCCACGGCAATAGGGGCCACGGGGCGAACAGCTTGGCTATCGGCACGGACAGCAGCGACAGCCAGGCCGCGGCGGGTCTGCGCCTTGCCAGCCCTAGGGCCGCGTCGGCGGCGGGGGGTATGGCCGGGGTTGCCGCTTGGGGCGTCGGGGGTGCTGTCGTAGTGTCCGGGGCAGTTCCGGTTGACGGCGGGGGGTAATTTTGCAATTGTCTTAAATATGCGGATGGGGTATAGACAAACTACAGGGGTTGTCTGCTATAATAATCCTAGTCGCCCGGGTAGTCTTGGATTTACCGGCGGCTCGCAGCCTGAGGGTTGCTAAAGCGGAAGTGGCTCAGTGGTAGAGCACCTCCTTGCCAAGGAGGGGGTCGCGAGTTCAAATCTCGTCTTCCGCTCCATTTTTTGCCTGCGTTACCTCGTTATTCTCGGTTGCCCCGCCATTTAAGCCCTTGGCCCTTGCCTTGCGTCCGTTCCACTACTGCGGTTTGGCAGATTTGGTTGTGCCATCCGGGGCGGCTTTCGGTGAACCTCATGGTGAACATTCCTAGGATTGTTGCGGTCATACCGACCGGGATGGGGCCGATGCCGAAGGCTAGGCGGGATATGGTAATCAGCGGCCCTCGCAGTAACGCGGTCTGCGGCCTGATTTTGCCGCCGTCGGCTTGCCGCACGTACAGCCCCAGAATCCGCTTGCCCGGGGTGGTGGAAAAAAGCCCTACGCTTATGACTTCGTAAGGCACGCTCAAACCCCAGAAAAGGGCGCTATTGTCCAGCCAAAAGGGCAACGGCCTGTCGCTGAAAATATCGGCGGGCGAATATCCGTTCAGCAAGGCCAGAATCCCCAATTGGGCGACAAACAGCAGGAAGCAGTCAACAGTCCAGGCCAGCATTCGCTCCCAGAAACCGGCCGGTTGCTCCGTTGCGCCGGTGTTTTGGGTCGCCGTTGCGCCGCCGGGTTCGCCGGGCTGCGTTGCATCCGGCAGTGCGGCGCCGCAGACGCCGCAGAACCGGCTGTCCGCCAAGTTGGCCGCATCGCATCCGGGGCAGTGTGTTTCCGAAACCACGTCTATGCCGCTCCCTGTTTGGCGTGCCATACCGTTTGGCGTCATTGTATTTTAACGGCGCAGCCGCCGGTCGCCGCAGTCGTCCGCATCGGGGCATTCGGGGTTGCCGCAACTGCCGCATATCAGCATACCGAATTCCAGAAACCCGCCGGTACTTCCTCAGTGATGCCTTACTGGACAGCCGCTCCCCGGTTCCGCCCAGCGGCGGGCCACGACCGCAGGCGTATCAGGACGCCGCGCCCGGCCCGTTGTCCTCTGGCAGCGGGAACAGAAAACGGAGCGATGAAAGTGGGGGGCGACTCATTGCAGGGTATCTTAACGCAAATTCCATCTCCCAATTTGGGCGTTGCCTAAACTTATTAGGAGTGGGAAAAGGGATTTTTCAGTTTATCCGATTTCACCTAGGCAGGGTTGTGAGACGATTGCGAAATTACTTCCGCTGTCTGCCATTCTGCCGCTGTCTGTCATTCTGAGCGTAGCGAAGAATCCCGGCTTGGACGGTGAGGCCCTTCGCTTCGCTCAGGGTGACAATGAGTTGCTCAGGGTGGCAATGGGTTGCTCAGGGTGACAATGGGGAACCTTGTTACTCCCGGCGGCAATGGTCAGCGTAGCGTGGTTGCTCAGGGTTACAATGGGGAATTTGGCAATTTTCTCGGTGGCAGGGTTGTTTTTCCGGCAGGGACGGGCAAGGGTGGGCCGCTGGCGTCCCCGGTTCTTGCCTACTGCGCTGTTATGCCGCCGTCTATGATTAGCTCGATGCCGGTTATCCAGGCCGATTCGTCGGAGGCTAGGTAGAGTGCGCCGTAGGCTACGTCTTGCGACGTTCCCAAGCGGCCCAGCGGCACTTCGTTGGTGCGGACGGTCAGCAGCTCCGGGTTGTCGGTGACTCCGGCCAGCATCGGGGTGTCCACCGGGCCGGGGTGGATGGAGTTGCAGCGGATGCCCTCGGCGGCGTGCTGGATGGCGGTGGATTTGGTGAAGGTTCGCACCGCGCCTTTGGATGCGCTGTAGGCGCTGCCGGCCAGCCGCCGCCCCAAGATTCCGGCGATGGATGACACGTTGACGATGGAGCCGCCCCCGGCGCGTCGCATGGCAGGCAGGGCCTTGCGAGTGCCGAGGAATACGCCTTTGGTGTTCACCGCCAGCACTTGATCCCACAGCTCCTCGCTGGTTTCCTCGATGCCCGCGCCCCGGGCGATGCCGGCGTTGTTGACCAGCACGTCCAGCTTGCCGTAGCGCGACTCGGCCAGCTCCACCGCCCGCGCCCAATCATCGTCGCTGGTGACGTCGAGGCGGATGTAGGACGCCTCGCCGCCTGCCGCCCGTATGGACGCTTCCACGGCCTGCCCTTCGGCGTCCAGCACGTCGCCAAAGACTACGCTGGCGCCCTCGGCGGCGAAAAGCTCCGCCTCCAGCGCTCCCTGGCCTCGCGCCCCTCCCGAAATCAGCGCCACCTTTCCGTCCAGCCTGCCCATATCGTACCTCCGTATTATTGCCGGATTATGTTTGTTGGATTGCGATGCTCTATTTTACCAGTGTTCGGGGTTGGCGCAGCCCGGGGTTTTGGGGGCGGCAAGGGCTGTGGATTCCCGCCTTCGCGGGAATGACGGGGGTAGCGGCGGGAATGACGGGGGTAGCGGCGGGAATGACGGCAGGGGTTGGGCGGGATATAATCTAAGGTACGCCTTTCGACTGGCCCCGTGAATGGGATAATAGAGAAAATTGCGAAATTCCCCTTTGCCATCCTGAGCGAAGCTAAGGGTCTCACCGCGCAGGGCGGGATTCTTCGCTTTGCTCAGAATGACAGACAGGTCGCTCAGAATGACAGACAGGGGAAGTAATTTCGCAGTTTTCTCGGATGACAGGATGTTGGCGGGGCTGGCAGGAAAACCGGCGGATTGAAAGGGGGGCAGATTATGCCGCAGCGCACGTTGTGGATGCACGGCGCAAATATGCAAGTGGAATATCCCAACCGCATCACCTCGGTACGGGCCACCGGGCCTTTTGTGCGGATTGAGGGGGCGCGGGGCCAGAACACCTGGCTGCACTTCCCGCTGCCCACTCCGGCGGTTATTGACGGCGCACGAATGCGGATAGACGGAGTGCTGGTCAGCTTCCGCACCCGCGATCATGCGTCGGTTCACGAGGTCATCGTATACGACGGCGACCAGCGTATCGCCGAATATATGGACTTGGACTTGCGGGGGGAACACCCGGAGCATCGCGTTGACGTTCCCGGCAGCCCGGAAATCAACCGGGGCATCAACATCGTCCTCGGCGTCAGCTTCGACGGGGCCGCGCCCGACGTCCGATCCATGCAAATCGAGGTCATCGGCGTGGGGCTGGAATATACCGGGTGAATCTTTGGGGGCAATGGGGATTTTTCAACGCAGAGGGCGCAGAGGCTGACGCAGAGGGCGCAGAGGATTTGGGTTGCCAATCTCTGGGTTCTAGGCGCGGGTTCTGCGTTAAAGAAAGGGATACAGGAGAGTATGGATGACTGCCTATAAGAACTACATCGGCGGCCAGTGGGTGGAGTCGGTGTCGGGCCGCACCTATCAGGTTTACAATCCGGCGCACAAGACCGAGGCGGTGGGGGAGTTTCAGACTTCCAGCGTTGACGATGCCGGAGCCGCCGTGGCTGCGGCCCGGGAGGCGCTGCCCGGCTGGGCCAACACTCCGGCGCCGGGCCGGGCGGCGGTGCTGTTCCGGGCCTTGGAGATTATGGGCCGCCGCGCCGAGGAAATCGCCCGCGCCATTACCACCGAGGAAGGCAAGCCGATCGGCGACGCTCGGGGCGAAGTGCGGCGGGCGATGAACATTATCGAGTACGCCGCGGGCGAGGGGCGGCGGATGTTCGGCTACACCACGCCTTCGGAACTGCCCAACACGGTGGCCTACACCGTCAAGCGTCCGCTGGGCGTGGTGGGGGTCATTACGCCGTGGAACTTTCCCATAGCCATACCGGCGTGGAAGATGGCCCCGGCACTGATTTGCGGCAACGCGCTGGTGTTCAAGCCGGCGTCGTCCACGCCGCTGTGCGCGGTGAAGCTGGCCGAGGTGTTCGAGGAAGCCGGGCTGCCGCCGGGGGTGCTGAACCTGATTACCGGCCCGGGGGCGCAGGTGGGCAACGCGCTGGTGGAAGATCCGCGCGTCAACGGCATATCTTTTACCGGCTCCACCGAAATCGGCACGGCCCTGTATGCCAGGGGCGCCGGTGTTCTCAAGAAGGTGCAGGCCGAAATGGGCGGCAAGAACGCCGTCATTCTGCTGTCCGACGCTGATATGGACAAGGCCCTGGGCGGCATCGTTCAGGGCGCTTTCGGCTCGACGGGCCAGCGTTGCACCGCCACCAGCCGCGTCATAGTGGAGGAAGCAGTCTACGATGAGTTTGTCGCGGGGCTGCTGGAGCGCACTGCCGGTTTGCGGGTGGGCGACGGCATAGACCCCGAGGTGGACGTATCGCCGCTGTGCGGGCAAGGCCAGTACGATAAGGTGCTGGAATACATCGGCGTCGGCGCCGAAGAGGGGGCCAACCTGGCCTACGGCGGCCGCGGGCTGACCGGCGGGGAGTACGATGAGGGCTATTACGTGGAGCCGACGGTGTTTACCGACGTTTCGCCGGATATGCGAATCGCCAAAGAGGAAATTTTCGGCCCGGTGCTGACCGTGTTCAAGGCCAAGGATCTGGAAGAGGCCATTGAGATTTCCAACAGCGTGGAGTTCGGCCTGTCGTCCTCGGTCTACACCCGCGACCTGACCCGCGCCTTTGAGTACATCAACACCGTCGAAACCGGCATGGTTCACGTCAACGCCCCCACGCTGGGCGGCGAAGTCCATTTGCCTTTTGGCGGCCTGAAATCGTCGGGCGTGGGCCAGCGGGAGCAAGGCACCGAAGCCTTTGACTTTTTCACCGAAACCATTACGGTCTACATAGACCACGGGGAAGCGGCCCGGCAACAGGCGCGGTTTATCTGAGGGGGATGGGGGCGAAATCGTAGGGGAGCAGGCGGCGAACGTTTTCAATCAGGGTGGCAATGTGTATTGCCGCCACTCCCCACAGGATGTCGTAGCTGATGCTGTCGTATTGGTGGGCCAAGTGGTTTCGCATTCCGATGATTAGCCGCCAGGGTATCTCCGGCGTTCTGTCCTGAGTGGCGTCAGAGACGCGATTGGCGGCTTCTCCCACGGTCTCGACAGCTTTTGCCAAGGCGAGAAACAGTTGCAAGTCCAAGTCAAGGTCGCGCCGGACGCGGCCTTCGGCAAGGGATAAAACCCACCCGGACGCCTCAAGTATATGGCCTAGCGGGGCTAGGTCTTCCGCCGGGATTCTCATACGGTTTCCGGGGCCGGGTATAAAGGTTCCGCCATAGCCAGCACATTAGCCAAGGCTTTCTTGCGTCGAGGGGGGATGCCGGTGGATGAGTGCAGGTATGCCTGCTCTTTCCCCAGCATTCCGGCCAGCTCTTCTTCCATTCCGAGGAGTCCGGGGCCGCCGAACATATCGAAGTAGCCGGGGATGTGGCCCGGCTCGAAGTCAACCAGGAAATCCATCACGCGCTCCCTATCGGCGGCGGGGCGCTCAGGGTGGACGTAGCTCAGCATCCGGGTGATGTGGTGCTTTTGGCAAAACTCGGCTATTTGGGACGCCTCGATTTTCATAGAGCGGCTCCATGGGAATGATTGGGGGGAATGTTTGGGCCCGGCGGCTGTCGCTACAGCGGCTTGCGGTGGTCGAAGCCGCGGTCGGTTTCGTGCCAGTGCTCGATTTGCTCTTCGCCGCTGACCCAGCAGAGATAGACTTCCCGCCCCTCGCGGAGGGAGGGGAAATCAACTAGGCCGCGGGGTATGTCGCGGATGATGATTCCCTCGGCGATTATTTCGTCCACGATGTCGTTGAGTTCCTTGTCCATGCTGTCCAGTTCGGCCTGCATGGAGTTAAGCTCGGTGTAGCGGTCAAAGGTGCCGTTGCGGCGTTGCAGCTCCCGCTGAATCCCGGTCAGACGCCCGCGCACGTCCTCAAGCCGCTCCCGGGATGACATCAGCCGTTGGAAGGTTCGCTCCAGCCAGGGGAGCAGGCGGTTGGCTTCTTCGGGGGTAAACAGGCGTCGTCGCGGCATATAACCTCTTTTTCGTCCAAGAAATTTAGCCGGGCGGAAATTCAGCCGGGCGGAAGTTTAGCCGTCCGGCCCCGGCAGGCTATCCCGTCCGCAGCTCAAATAGCGTACAATAACCGGGCCGATGGGGGCGGATGCGCCCATAACTTTCCGGCGGCAAGGATACGATATGCCTATCATAGACCATCGCCACGCTCCAGAGGTGCCGTGGCGTCCCGGCTATCGCAAGTGGGACATTACCACTCACGAGCAGGGCGTTTCCACCTCTCTCAGCCTTAACAGCGCCGAGCCGGGAACCGGGGCGCCGTTGCACACCCACGCCATAGACGAGCTTATCGTCATTTTATCCGGTGCGCTGGAAGTTCGCATCAACGGCGAAACGCACCGGGTAGAGAAAGACCACACGCTGGTCATCCCGCCGGGGGCGGAACACGGCTTTACTGTGGTGGGCGAGGAAAAGGCCCATCTGCTGGTAGTTTTTCCCGATATGGATCCTTACGCCGAACACAATACCACTTATCTGGAGGGCAGCCGCCCGTCGGCCTACACCGAAAGCAAACAGTCGGCCCCGGCCGGCGGCTAGGCGAATCTCTTGGACGAATCAGCTATTCAACAATCCGGTATTCAACAATCCGGCGGGCCGGAAGCCGACCCCAACCGTTTCCGGCCCGGCGAGCTGGCCTTGCTGCTTGACCGCAAATCCCGCCGCTATATGGTGACGCTGGATGAAGGGGAGACCTTTCACAGTCACTTGGGGCGGCTGGGCCACGACCAGCTCATCGGCGGCAGCGTCGGCGGCTGGTATCGCACCGACCGGGGGCATACGCTGCTGGCGGTGCGCCCCACGCTGGGCGACTACGTGCGACAGATGCCCCGGGGGCCACAAATAATCTACCAGAAAGACTTGGGCAACATCGTCAGTTTCGCTGATATTTTCCCCGGCGCGACGGTTATCGAGGGCGGGCTGGGTTCCGGGGCGCTCACCGCCGCGCTGCTTCGCGCCGTGGGCCGGGAGGGCCGGGTCATCACCTACGAAATTGACGAATCGGTGCTGCCCAAGGCGATGCGAAACATCCGCCGCGTCATTCCCGCCCCTGCCAACCTGGAAGTCAAGATAGGCAATATCTACGATGGCATTGAGGAGCGGAACGTTGACCGCGTGGTGCTGGACGTTCCCGAACCGTGGCAGGCCGCGGGAACCATCGCCGACGCGCTGGTGATGGGCGGGGTGATGCTCAGTTTCCTGCCGACGGTGTTGCAGGTGCATCGGCTGGCCGGCGCCCTGGAGCAGGACGGGCGCTATCAACTGGTGGAGTCGCTGGAAACGCTGTTGCGAACCTGGCACGTTACCGAGCGCAGCGTGCGTCCCTCGCACCGCATGGTCGCCCACAGCGGCTTTCTCACCACCGCCGTCCGTTGCCTGCCTCGTCCCAGTGCCCGCGCGGCGGCGGACGCCCCGCAGAACGAACCGGATAACCCCAATGGCGAGAACCCGGAGGAACCGCCCGATGGATCTGATGAATAGGGACACCACCATAGAGTTTCTGAACCGGCACGTGCAGACGGATACGCTGATGAAGCATCTGCTGACGGTTGAGGCGTCAATGCGCGGCTATGCCCGCAAGTTCGGAGAGGACGAAGCCCGCTGGGGCATCGCCGGGCTGCTCCACGATTTCGACTGGGAGATTTGCCCGACGCCGGAGAGCCATCCTACTTACGGGGCGCAGATTCTCCGCGACGCCGGTTATCCCGAAGATATGATACGGGCCGTCCTGACCCACGGCGAGCATACCGGCATCCCCCGCGAGTCGCTGATGGAGCATACATTGTTCGCCGTTGATGAGCTGTCGGGCTTCGTCCGCGCCGTGGCCTTGGTGCGCCCCACCAAGAGCCTGGCCGAGGTTACGCCCCGCTCGGTGCGCCGCAAGATGAAGGACAAAGCCTTCGCCAAAGACGTGAACCGCGACGACATCCAGAAGGGCGCCGATGAGCTGGGGGTAGACCTGGACGAACACATCGCCTTTGTGGTCGAAAGCATGAAGCCGGTTTCGGCGCGGATAGGGCTGGCCGAACCTTCGGCGTAAGCCCCCTACTCCGCATCAGGCCACAGCGCATCCCACGCCACCTCGAACTCCGCTTCCGCGCGGGGGTAGCGGCCTGCCAGCAAGTCTATGTGCCGGGGCGTGGGCAGCAACGGCGGCATTTGTTCCAGTAGCGCCGCCGGTTCAGCGGAGGGGTGAAAACCCCAGAGTTGGGGGCGTCCGGCGTTCTTGCCTTGGGCCATAACCTTGAAATCGCCCAGCCCGCCGGGTTTCGCCAACTCCCGCATACCTATACGCCCGGCCTGCGCCTGGCGGGGCGGGCCGACGGGCGGGCGGCGTTGCAGTTGGGGCAGCCCCAGGTTATTCAGAAAGTTGGCTTGGCTGGAATAGTCCAGAAAATCCAGCCCGGCTTGCCGCCCGGCCTTTGCCAGGGTGGTAAAGTCCACTTGCGCCGACATATCCTGCCGCCCGATTAGCTCTAGGGGGCGGTCGGTTTGCGTGTGGCGGTGAAAGGCGGTCAGCGTTCCCCGGAACCGCTCCGCCGCCGAGTACAGCTCCCCGGCGGGCCGTCCGTAGTCTATGGTCAGCACAAACCCGCGCTCCAGCGACTGCGCCGCTGCGGCGGCCCATCCGTCTAGGGCCAGGTTGACCTCGGCGGTCTGCCCCTCGGCCAGTTCGACGCCCAAACTAGCCAGCCGACGGGCCAGTAGTGGGGTAGACGGCTGGCCGGTTTGCGTAACTAGCCGCTGGCCGTCTAGGGTCACGTAAATTTCCCGCAGCCGCCCTTGCTCCATCGTAACCTGATGCACGGGCATAGCGTCCAGCAGTTCGTTGGACAGCACACAGCCCACCATCCCCCGTAGCGGCAGCCCGGCCGTCGCTATCCGGCTGACGGCGGGCAGCCCGCGCTCGTAGCCGCCGCCCTGCCGCCGGTCGAGGCAGACGTAGCGCAGGCAGCGCCCGAACTCCTCAAGCAGCCCGGCCGGCTGGACTGAGCCGGTCAAGGGACGGGCCGCCGCCACGATGTCGCGGCACAGCAGGCCGCTGCCCGCCCCCGGCTCGGCCACGGTGAAAGGCGCGGGCCGCCCCAGCAGCTCCCACATCTGAAACAACTGAACCGCCAGCAGCGCCCCGAAAGCCGGATGCGCCGACGGGCTGGTGTAGAAGTCGCCCGCCGCCCCCACCCGCTCGCCTGCGGTGTAGTATCCGCCGACGGGGTGGTAGAGGGCAATCTCCATAAACTCGGCAAAGGTGACGGGGCCGCGGGCGGCGATGCGGCGGCGTATTTCGGCTTCGGCAGTCATAGCGGTTCCGTCACTTTACACCCGCCGCGCCGCCATCGGCTATAATTCCGTCAACAATTGTCCAGCCGAGGCCGTTATGACTACAACATCAACCAAGTTCACTATGCTGCCCTATCTCCGGCAGGGCGAAATTGACTATGACGCCCTCGATTTCAACCCTGATGTAGCGGACGTGCCGCCTGACGCTATGGAACAAAACGAAGAAGTGAATGAGATTCTTGGGGTGCTCCGCGCCCACATTACCAACTTTGGGGAACGGCCTGACATATTCTTGGACCGTGAGACCAACATCTGCTACGACCGGCGCAATCTGAATGTCCGCATCGCCCCGGACGTGTATATCGCCTTCGGGGTTGACGCCGGGGCCATCCGCCCGCGCAAGCTCTACTTGCCCTGGGAGGTGGGCAAAGCGCCGGACTGGGTGCTGGAGGTGGCGTCGGAAAGCACCGCCAAGCAGGACGTCAACCGGAAATCCGCCGTCTATGCCCAAATCGGAGTCCCTGAATACTGGCGGTTCGACCCGACGGGCGGGCGTTATCACGGGGGGCCTTTGTACGGCGGGCGGCTGGTCGGCGATGTGTACCGGCCCATCGGGCTGACCACCGAACCCGACGGCATCCTTAAAGGATACAGCGAGGCGCTGGGGCTTTCCCTTTGCTGGGATGAGGGCTGGCCCCGGTTTTACAACCCATCCACCAGAACCTATTTGGAGAACTGGCGGCAGGTGTGGCACGCCCGGGAAGCGGAGCGAGCCGCCCGGGCGGATGCCGAGGCCCGCGCCGCCGAAGCCGAGGCCGAACTGCGTCGGCTGCGGGAACGGCTGGGGGGGCAGTAGCGGGAAACGCCTGGGATGCCGAAAATGTCGGTAGAAGAGTACGGCCCCAAAGTATCCCACCCGATATATCAGGGGGAAATCCTCGATGAGGAATTTCTGATTCTAATGAGCGTCACTCCCGGCTAACTGCTAGAAGCCGTCAGGATTGACGCCAGCTTGATTCAGACCATCATCAATAAAGAGGAACCTGTAACCGCCGAAATAGCCACGCAGATCTCGCGCTTCTTTGGCACATCCACAGGGCTATGGACGGGCTTAGAAAGCCAATATGAATAGAATTTACGGAAGACCGCTAAGTCGGCAAACTTGACGCTGGGTGGACTGCTGGCCCGGTGACGACGTTGCCCGGCGGCGGACGACAAGTAACTGCCCTCGCCGTCAACAACACGGATAAGCCGCAGGGCTATTCGAAAGTCTGAAAAGAGACAGGTTTCCATCATTGTATTCTCCTGTATCCGATAAACCGCTCTCCCTCTTCATCGGCTTCGGCATGAAACAGTATATCCCAATCCCCAGATGATGTTCTGGCAAATCCTTGACAACTGAACTTGTCGGCAGTTCTTTCGACTTCGTAAGGGTCATAAATCTTAAGAATTCTGTAGTTTCTTGCACCTAAATTCAGAGATTCCTCACTTAGGGCAATAATCCCTGCAACTAAATAGTCGCATTCAAAGTCGATGATTTCCAAATTCCCCAAATCCCAATAGCCTGAAGAATAAAGGATAAATTTTGCAGGGTAAGAAACATCATTATTTTCAAGATGAAATAGCCCTTTACACACCAGCTCATGGCTTTGGCGGTTAATCTCGCGGATAAGCGTAATGTCTACGAGAATAGAGCCATCGGTACCTTGCGGACCGATGATTTCAGAAGCTGCGTCTGAGCAATCGAGTGCGGACAGTGGCGGCCTAGGGGTAGCCGTTGGCATGGGAGTTACTGTTGGCACAGGGGTAGCCGTTGGTATAGGCGTAGGGGTATTCGCAGGCGTGGCCGTCGGCGTCAGGGTGAAGTAGCTGTTGGTGCGAGGGTTGGAATTGGGGTGGCGGTTACGGCTGTAGCTCCGGCTGGGACGCGCAAGCCATAACGCTCAGCGAAATCAAAGAGATAAGTATGGCGGTGGCGAAAATCTTGGACACGCGGAACCCCCTTGCCGGCGTTAGGACGGGACTACCGCCACAGCAGTCACACCCTCGCATAAACCTTCAAGGGGGCAAAAATGCCCCGGCCCATGCGCTGGGCAGGTTTATGCGTCAAGGAAGGTTCCAATTCAGGGTCTGGACTGCTGTGGCGATAGGGATTATGCCGCAATCCGGCGAGGGTGTCAAAGGGCGGTGACGGAAAATCAGGGGCGGGTTTGGAACCCGCCCCTGCTGTTGCGTTGCCTGCCTTGAGCGCCCGGTTATCCCCGCTGCTCTATCGGCACGTACTCCAAGTCCATCTCTCCGGTGTACTCCAGCAGGGGGCGTATCAGGATGTTGTCTTTGTATTGCTCGACGCACTGGAGGGTCCAGCCGGGGATGCGGCCTAGGGCGAAGATGGAGATGAAGAGGTCGTCGGGGATGTCCAGCAGGTAGTAGATGGCGCCGGCGAAGAAGTCTACGTTGACGCAGATGCCCCGGTCGCGGTAGGGCAGCATTGTGTTCTGTTCCAAGTGGGAAAGTATCTGGAACCAGCGTGGTTCGCCTTTCTTTTCGCCCAAGACGCGGGCCCGATCGCGCAGGTGGCGGGCGCGGGGGTCTTCGGCCCGGTAGACCCGGTGGCCGAATCCCATTATGCGGCCGCCCGCCTCTAGGTGCTTGCGGGCATATTCCTCGGCGTTTTCCGGGTTGCCGATTTCCAGCGACATTTTCATTACTTCTTCGGCGGCGCCGCCGTGGGCCGGGCCTTTCAGCACGCCTACGCCGGTGGTGACCGCCGAGTGCAGGTCGGAGATGGTCGAGGCGGTGACCCTGGCTCCGAAAGCCGAAGCGTTGGCGCCGTGTTCGGCGTGAAGGATGAAGTCCACATCCAGCAGGTTGGCGGTTTCTTCGTCGGGGGTTTCGCCGAACATCATATAGAGGAAGTTGCCGGAGTGGTTAAGGTCGGAGTTGGGGGCCACCGGCTCCAGCCCCTGCCGCAGCCGGTGATGCGCCGCCACGATGGTCGGGCCTTGGGCGGTCAGGCGGATGCCCTTGCGGATGGTGGCCTCGATGGAGTTGTCGGCCACCTCCGGGTCAAAGGCGGAAAGGGCGGATATGCCGGTGCGTAGCGCGTCCATCGGGTGGCTGGCCTTAACCAAGTCCAGCACTTGGATGACCTCGTTGGGGATGCGGCGGTTGGCGCGGAGTTCCGCGTCGAAATCCGCCAACTGTTGGGCCGTGGGCAGGCTGCCGTAGAGCAACAGGTAGACAACTTCCTCAAAGGTGGACTTTTCGGCTAGGTCGTGGATGTCGTAGCCGCGATAAAGCAGCTTGCCCACTTGACCGTCTATAAAGCTGGACTCAGTGGTGTCCAGGTAGACATCCTTGAGTCCCTTCACAATCTCGGGCATGGCCTATTCTCCTTATGGTTTTGCCCCGGTTCGCAGCTCTCCGCTCCGCTGAGGGGAACGGCGCACCCGCCGCTGGTTGCGGAGCGGAAAACAGATTGAAAGGCAATACAAAACCGCCCCTTTCGGTAAGCTCAAGGCAAGCTAAGGACGGCTACGGAATTACCGGGATTCTAGCATTGGCCTATGGGGGTGTCAAGCTGAACGGCGCCGATGGCGGGGCTGCCGGTTTTTGTCTGAATCAGGATTTGCCGGATTAAGGGATTTACCGGACGGGGGAATCCTGCGCCGGGGTTGCCGGTTTTTTGTCTGAATCAGGATTTGCCGGATTAAAGGATTTACCGGATGGGGAATCCTGTGGCGGGGCTGGCGGTTTTTGTCTGAATCAGGATTTGCCGGATTAAAGGATTTACCGGATGGGCTAATCCTGTGGCGGGGCTGGCGGTTTTTGTCTGAATCAGGATTTGCCGGATTAAAGGATTTACCGGATGGGGGAATCCTGAAAATCCTCGAATCCTGATAATCCTGATTCAGACAATGGCGGTTACGAATGGAAAGGCGCCGGGTATCAGCCCATCGCCGCTTTCGCCTTTTGCGGCTAGGGGCTACAATGGAGGGAGGGGCCGCGCTTGCGGAGGGATGGCCGAGCGGACGATGGCGGCGGTCTTGAAAACCGTTATGCAGGCGACTGTATCGTGGGTTCGAATCCCACTCCCTCCGCCATTATCTTGTCTTGGGCCGCCCTAGCTCTAGCGGGCCGGTTGGGGTGCCGGGCCTGCGCCGCGCGGCTGGCGGGCTATGGCGAACAGCAGGGCGCTTACGGCGTAGAGCCCGGCCAGCACCAGCAGCGATTCCGTGTAGCCGCCCGTGCGGTCTACCATCCAGCCTAGGAACAGCGGCGACAGCATCATTCCCGCGCTGTAGAACACCGATATTATGCCGGTAAGGGTGGCGAAGCTGCGCCGCCCGAATATGTTGCCTACCAGCACCCAGTTCAGAACCGACGCCCCTTCCAGAATCGCCAGCCCGGCGACAAAGGGAAAGATAATCCAGACACCGGCCACCAAGTCTAGGGCCAGCAACGAAACCGCCCCTATCGCCATACCGATTCCCAACACTCCTTGCCCCGGCAGGCGCAGGCCGGAAAAACCGATGAGCAGCCGGGCCGGAATCGAGACGAAAAAAAGCATCGCCATCAGGTCGGCCCCGGTCTGTTCCGAGGTTCCTTTCCATACCATAATGGGGATGGCGTGTACTAGGATGCCGCTGGTGACCGAGATTCGGAAGGCGCTTGCCAGCAGGATGAACCAGTAGGTGGGCGTCCGCAGGGCCTCGCGCACGGTGAAGTCGCGCCCGGAGGACTGCGCCGAGGAAGCGGCGGCCCCGGGCGACGTCTGCTCCACCGCTTCGCCCACTTCAGCCAAGTCTATGCCCATACTCTCCGGCGAGCGCCGGATGAGCAGCGCGAAGGGAATCACCACCGCGACCACGAAAATGCCGGCGTAGAGCATCACGTCGCGCCAGCCGATGGCGTCAACGCCCCGCGACAGCACCGGAATTAGCATGGCCCCGCCGACGGTGTAGCAGGTGATAACTAGGGTCATACCCACGGCGCGGCGGCGGACGAACCAGCGGTTGGTCACGGCCAGAAAGGTTTGCCCGAAGCCGCTGTTGTTGCCCACCGACACCACGCCCACGTAAATCAGCACGAACAGCCAGTAGCCGTCCACTCCGGCTAGGATAATCAGCCCGACACCGGACATTATCCCGAAGACCAGCACGATGGGCCGGGAGTCGAACCTGTCCACCATCCAGCCCACCAGCGGCCCGCCGACACCGGCCTCGCCCCGCGAAAGCGCGAAAATCAGCGACACCTGCGTGTCGGTGAGCATCAGTTCGTCGCGGATGGGAATGTAGAAAACGGGAAAGCCGTAGGAAAAAATCGCGCCCGGAAACAGGGCCAAGAAGCAGCAGGCCCCGATCACCCACCAGCCGGGGTAGACGTCACGCATCCGCTGCCGAAGGCCAGCGATGGAGGCCATCAGGCCGGGCTGCTCCGCTTAAAAGCTGTCGGTTTCATATCACGGGTTATCCGCCGGTACAGGCTATCCGGTGGCCGCAAGCCACTGCTCCTTATGCGCCAACGCGCGTTTTTTCCGCAAAGGGGGCGCCGGAATCATACCACGCCCGGCGGGTTTGCGCCGGGCCGACGGGTCACTGGTTCTCGGGACGGGGCAACCACAAGGGTTCCCGGGATAGGGCAACCACAAGGGTTGCCCCTACGGAGCTACGGAGCTACGGAGCAACGCGCCGCCGGGTGTAGGGGCAACCCTTGTGGTTGCCCTGATTGGTGGTTGCCCTGATTGGCTTTCGGATTCCCCATTGACCCCGCCGGGGTTAAACTGGCAGGCAAAACCATCCATAATAAAACCATCAGGGAGGCAGCGATATGAAATCTTTGGGACGGGTCGCCATTGTTACCGGGGCCGGTTCCGGCGTGGGGCGGGCGTCGGCGCTGGCCCTGCTGCGCGACGGCTATTCGGTGGCGCTGGCCGGGCGCAGGGCCGAAACGCTGGAGGCCACGCTGACGGAGGCCGGGGCCGATGCCGGGGAGCTGCGGGAGCGGGCCATCGCGGTTCCTGCCGACGTGGGCAGCCCGGAGTCGGTGCGCGAGCTTTTCGGACGGACAATGGCGGCCTTCGGACGGCTGGACGTGCTGTTCAATAACGCGGGCAGCGGTTCGCCGCCGGTCAATATGGAAGACCTTACCTTTGAGCAGTGGCAGTCGGTGGTCAACGCCAACCTGACCGGCACTTTTCTTTGCACTCAGGAAGCTATCAGGATTATGAAGGCCCAAGAGCCTATGGGCGGGCGCATCATCAACAACGGCTCCATTTCGGCCTACGCGCCGCGCCCCAACAGCGCCCCCTACACCGCCACCAAGCACGGCGTTATGGGGCTGACCAAAAGCACCTCGCTGGACGGACGCAAGTACAACATCGCCTGTAGCCAGATAGACATTGGCAACGCGGCCACGGATATGACCGCGGCTATGGAAAGGGGCATCATCCAGCCCACGGGCGACACCCGGCCCGAACCCCGTTTCGACGTGGCCCACGTCGCCGAAACGGTGGTATACATCGCCAACCTGCCTTTGGATACCAACGTCCAGTTTATGACCATCATGGCAACCAAGATGCCATTCATCGGCCGGGGGTAGCGGCGGCGCTGTCCGGGCAGGCGCGGCCGGGGCGATCGTCTTTACGGGCGGCGAGCTGGGACAGCAGCAGCATTGATGATTCGGCGATTTCGGATACCGCCCGGTTGAAGGCGTCGGCGTTGGCCGCCGACGGCTGCCGGTAGCCGCTGATTTTGCGGACGAACTGCAACGCCGCGGCCTCGACATCGGCGTCCGTTGCGGGCGACTCCGGGTTGCGCAATACTTTGATGCTCCGGCACATATACGGCCTCTTAGCGTTTAATTGCGAAATTCCCCTTTGCCACCCTGTCCCCCATTGTCACCCTGAGCGAAGCGAAGGGTCTCACCGCCCAAGGTGAGATTCTTCGCTTTGCTCAGAATGACAGACGGCTGCTCAGAATTACAGATACTTGCTCAGAATGGCAGACGGCTAGAATGGCAGACAGTTGCTCAGAATGACAGACTGCGGAAGTAATTTCGCTATTTTCTTTTTAATTGGCGGTTCCCGGCCGGTACTTGTCGCCCTCTTCCCGGGTGATGCGCCCGGAGGCCATCAGCCACATCCGGGCGATTTCCGGGCCCATAAACTTGAAGGCCCGGCGCAGTTCTTGGGCCAGCGGGGGGTATTCCTGCCCTTGCAGAACGTCGTAGAACCAGCGGCAGAAGCTGCCTTGGCCGTCGCTGTCCCTGATTGACTGGATGCGTCGGGCGTTTTCGATGACGGCTTCGATTTTCTGGCGGTTGCGGATGATGCCGCCGTCCTGCCGCAGCCGCTCCACGTCGTCCGGGCCTAGGTCGGCCACCGCGTCTATGCTCCAGTCGGCGAAGGCGCGGCGGAAGGCGTCGCGCTTGTCCAGCACCATTTTCCAGGTAAGGCCGGCCTGAAACACCTGAAGGCTCATCACCTCAAAGAGGGCGTCATCGTCGGCGGCCCGGCGGCCCCAGATGGTATTGACGTACCACTCCCGCATAGGGTCGGGCGGCGCGTTGGGGTCGTGGGGGGATTCGTGGGGCATATCACTCTCTTTTTAGTTTAACCACAGAGGACGCCGAGAACACAGAGGTTTATCTATTATTTTCTCTGCGGCCTCTGTGTTCTCTGTGGTTAATAAGTTGGCTAACGCGGCACGATGGGCAGGGAGACGTGGGAGGGGTGGGCCGCGTCGTGCAGGATGGTCTGGAGGGCGGGCTTGAGTTCGGTGTCGGCGGCGATGACCCCGCCGGTGTTGGTGTTGCGGTCGAAGCGGGGGAAGTTGCTGCTGGACACCTCAAGCCGGATGCGATGCCCGGCCTTGAATACGTTGCTGGTGGCCCACAGGTCTATGGTGTAGCAGTAGGCGCGGCCCGGCTCCGGCAGCGAGGGGTTGGACATCGAATCGCGGTAGCGGGCGCGGATGATGCCGTCGGTCAGGTTGCGGGCGCAGCCGTCCTCGCAAACGTCCACCAGCTTGGCGGTGAAGTCGGTATCGGCGGCTGAGGTGGCGGCCCACAGCGTTACGGTGACCGGCCCGGTGACTTCCGTGTCTTTTGCCAGCGGCGGTGTGGAGTAGACCAGCACGTCGGGCCGGGCTTCGATTTCGTTCTGGTCGAAAGCGCCGTTGGCGGCGAAGTAGGGGTTGCAACAGAGCTGCCCGCCCCGAGTCGGCACCGGGTTGGCGGGATTGTAGAGGAATATGTCGGGCGGTTCATCGGCGGGCGCAACCGGGCTGAGTTCGCCGTCGCCGTGGAGCGTGTTGGCGTTGCCCCCGCTGTGCAGGTAGTAGCTGGCGGTTTGGGCGCGGGCAAGGGGCCATTCCTGTTCGTCGCGCCACACATCGTCGCCCATTACGAATATCTTGACCGGCGGCTCGTCCAGCAGCCCGTTGTCGGCGCCCTTGAGCCAATGCTCGAACCAGCGCAGGTGAATCTCATCCAGCCCCAAGGCCATAGCGTCGGCGGCTAGGCCGAAGTAGTGGTTGCCGGCCATGCTGGTGCCGCGCGAGCCGTGCTGCCAGGGGCCGATGATGAGCCGCTGCCCGCGCCGGGCGTCCTCGGTGGCCCCGTTCCGGCGCATACCCAAGAAATTGCGGATGGTGCCGCCCAAGAAAATGTCGTACCAGCCGCCGATGTTCAGGGCCGGAACCGCAACGCCGGAGTGCTGCTCCTCGATGCACAGCTTTTTCCAGTAGTCATCGAATTGGGGATGCTCCAGCCAGTCATAGAAATAGTCGGCCAGCCCGCCTTTGAGGTGGGGCAAGTCCTTCAGCGGCAGGTGGCGGAAGGCGTCGGTCATTCCGTCAACGGCTTTCAGCAGGTCGCCCCGGCGGGCCTGCGGCACGCTCTTGACGCCGGAAACGTTCTGGAAGTTGGCGAGGGTAAGCTGATTGAGCGTCCAGGATACGTTGAATCCCAGCTCGAAAGCCCCGCCTTGGTAAGTCCAGCCGTCATGGTAGTTGGATGCGGTGACGTTGGGCGCGATGGCGGCTAGGTGCGGGGGCCGGGTGATGGCAGCCAGCCATTGGGTAGCGCCAACGTAGGACGCGCCAATCATACCGACCCGTCCGCTGGCCCACGGCTGCGCGGCGGCCCATTCCACTGTGTCGTAGCCGTCGTTGATGTCGTCGGCGAAGCAGTAAAATTCGCCGCCGGAGGTGTAGCGCCCGCGGGTATCCTGGATAATCATGGCGAACCCGGCTTTGGCGGCCTTGATGGGGTCGAGCATCTGCGCCGCCAGCGGCGAGGATTTGTCGTAGGGGGTGCGCTGCAAAATGGCGGGAAACGGGCCGGGGCCGTCGGGCCGGTAAACGTCGGCGTACAGGGTGGTTCCGTCGCGCATAGCGGCGGGCAGGTTGGTTTCCACCTTGACCGAAACCGAATCAGGCATAACTCTCTCTCCTGGATTTTATTAACCACAGAGCGCACAGAGGACACAGAGGTTTTGGGGTTTAATTCCCTATATCTCCGGGGCTGGCCTAATTGAAGCGGGGCATTACCCGCTCGGCGAACAGATCCATCTGGCGGTACAGGCCGTCGGCGTCGGGGGATAGGAAGCCTAGGTTGATATGCTCCACGCCGGCCTCGATTTTGGCTTCCATTGCCCGGGCGCAGTCGTCGGGGGAGCCGGCGACGCAGAGGGCACGGGCGATGTCTTCGGCGCTGCGCTCCGGCGTGACGTAGCGCTCGCCCACGTTGCGGACTGCCAGCCCCAGGGCTTCGTCGGCGTCAGTGGATATGGCGGTGGGCTGGTTCAGGCCCCAGTGAAAGCCGTCCAGCTCGCGGCCCGCTTCGGCGGCGAACTGGCGCACCAGATCGTTGCTGTGCCGGATGCGCCGGTTGGTGAACAGATAGGGATACCAGCCGTCGCCGTGGAGCGCGGCGCGGCGCATGGCCGCCTCGCTGCGCCCCGACACCCAGACGGGCGGGTAGGGCTGCTGTACCGGCCGGGGCAGCAGGGTAACGTCGTCGAACTCGAAAAAGCGGCCCCGGTGCGACACTTGTTCCTCAGTCCACAACCGTTTCATAACGTCCAGCATTTCGTCGGTGCGCCGCCCGCGGGTGCGCGGCGAAATGCCTAGGGCGTCGAACTCTACGCTGGTGCCGCGCTGCCCGCTGATGCCGATGCCGAAGTCCAGCCGCCCGGCGGAAACTTGGTCAACGCTGGCAACCATTTTAGCCAGCAGCACCGGATGATACAGCGGGACGATAACGATGCCGGTCATCACCCGGATGCTGTGGGTCGCTCCGGCGGCGGCGGCCATAGCGGGCAGGTTCAGCACCGTGGGGCGCGGCGGGTTGCCGTCCATTATATGCTCGCCCATAGTGACGCGCCGGAAGCCCAGCTCCTCGGCCCGCCGGGCGAAAGCGGGAACGTCCCAATAGTCCTCTACGCTCAAACTGCACCCGAAAGTAATGCTGCCGCCGTTCATATCGTTACTCCTGCCCGTACTTGGGGACGCTTGCCTATAGGGGCTTGGGATTTTTTGTCTGAATCAGGATTTTCAGGATTATAGGATTTTCAGGATGGGGAAATCCGGCAAATCCCCAAATCCGGCGAATCCTGATGATGTTTGTTGCCAATTCTACCACCCATCGCGCTCCATACGATAAAATCCGGTACTATGGAAGGCAAGACTTGTTTGATTACCGGGGGCAGTGACGGAATCGGCTATGTGGCGGCCCGCGAGCTGGCCCGGATGGGGGCGCGGGTGGTCATCGTGGGCCGCAGCGCGGCCAAGACCGATGCCGCCGTGGGGCGCATCGCGTCGGAAACCGGCAACCCCGCCGTGGAGCGTCTGCTGGCCGACCTTTCGTCGCAACGGGAAGTGCGCCGCGCCGCCGCCGAGGCGCTGGAGCGGCTGCCCCGGCTGGACGTGCTGCTGAACAACGCCGGGGCGGTATTCCTGTCGCATCAGCGTAGCGCCGACGGCCTGGAAATGACCTTTGCCTTGAATCATCTGGGTTATTTTCTGCTTACCAATCTGTTGCTGGACAGGCTGCGGGCGTCGGCCCCGGCCCGGATTATCAACGTGTCATCCACCGCCCACACGCTGCCCAAGAACCTGCGGCTGGAGGATTTGCCCAAGCCGGGCAGCAGCCGCGGCCAGCGGGCCTATGGCCGCTCCAAGCTGTGCAACATTCTGTTCACCTACGAACTGGCCCGGCGGCTGGACGGCTCCGGCGTGACGGTCAACGCCCTGCATCCCGGGCTGGTTCGCACCAACATTGCGCGAAACAACGGCATTCTGGGCCGCGTTGTCAACGCCTTTATCGGTATTCGCGGCGTGGACGCCGGGCGGGGCGCGGAAACGATGGTATACCTAGCATCGTCGCCCGGCGCGGACGGGGTGACCGGCGGGTATTTCGTGGACTGCCAACCCGCGCCGTCCTCAGCCCTCAGCTACGATGCGGAGCTGGCCGCCGGGCTGTGGGAGCTTAGCGCGGAGCTTACCGGCGCGTAATCAATCAGCCGGGAATGGTGGACGCCCCCACCCTAACCCTCCCCCGGAGGGGGAGGGGATTAAGCGGAGGGAGCGGGAATCAAGGGGAAAGGGGTTATCAAATAAGCGCGGGAGGTTTGCTGATGAAGCGAGCGGTTGAGTTTTACAGCGAGGGGTTCAAGCTCCAGGGCGATGTCTACACCCCCGATGGGCTGGCCCCCGGCGAGCGGCGGGGCGCGGTGCTGCTGTGCCACGGCTATACCGGGGTTAAAGACCTGTATCTGCCGGACAACGCAAGGGTGCTGAACGAGGCGGGCTATGTGGCGATGGCTTTCGACTATAAGGGCTGGGGCCAGAGCGAGGGCGTTTCCCCGTTGCGGCTGGCCCCCCACAGCCGCGTGGCCGACGTGCAGGCCGCTATGACCTTTCTGGGCGAGCAGCCGGAGGTGGACGCAGAGCGCATCGGACTCTACGGCACCAGCTACGGCGGCGCCACCGTCTGCTGGACGGCCGCCATAGACCGGCGGGCCAAGTGCGTGGTCAGCGTGGTGGGCATCGGCCACGGCGCCCGCTGGATGAGCCGCGTCCGCCGGATGGACGAGTGGTTCGACCTGCTGGATCGTTCCAAAGCCGACCGCATCCGGCGGGTTATGACCGGCCAGTCGGAAATGGTGGAGCGGGGCGAAATCCTGCTTCCCGACCGGCAGTCGGCCGCCTTGGCCGCCGCCCAGCGGGCCAACAACCCCAACGCCGTAATGACCATCCCCGTCGAGTACATTGACGATACCCTAGGCTTCAACCCGGAGTGGGTAGTCGGCAAAATCGCCCCCCGCCCAGTGCTGTTCATCACCAGCGACCAGGATCGCCTAGTGCCGCCGGAGGAATCGGAGCAGCTATATGCCCACGCCGGCGAGCCGAAAAAGCTGGTCACGCTGAAAGGCGTAGGCCACTATGAAGTCTACGAAGAACCGGCCTTTTCCCAAGTGATGGGCCACACAATGGACTGGTATCGCCAACACTTGCCCGCACTAGGCTAGGGGTGGGGGTGTCTGAATCGGGATTTTGCCGGATGGGTAGGCTTTATCCCGGAAATCCGGTAAATTCTGATTCAGACGAAAGATTACGGTAAACTGTCTGAATCAGGATTCTCAGGATTAAAGGATTTACTGGATGCGCAGGCAACTATCCAGTAAATCCTTAAATCCGGTAAATCCTGATTCAGACAAATAGAGAGAGGAAAGTAATGAGAGACGAATTGACTTACCGCATAATTGGCTGTGCTATGAAGGTGCATAGCACGCTTGGAAATGGGTTTCAGGAAGTCGTTTATCAGCGGTGCCTTGCTATTGAGATGGAGCGGGCTGGGCTAGATTTCGGCAGGGAAGTGGAGCAGACTATCTACTATGACGGCATTGTTGTGGGTACGAGAAGGGCTGATTTTATTGTAGCCAATCGAGTCGTAGTTGAGCTAAAAGCGTTGACGTCTTTGGACGAGGTTCATATTGCGCAGTCTAAAAACTACGTTGTGGCATATGGTTTCGCCATTGGTCTTTTAATCAATTTCGGAGCAAGGAGTCTGGAATACAGACGGATATTCAACGATAAATTGCCTGAATCAGGATTTTCAGGATGAAGGGATTTATCGGATTTACCGGAAATCATCCTGGAAATCCTTAAATCCGGTAAATCCTGATTCAGACAAAAGCCCCCGGCGTCCGCCGTTAGGCGCCGACTGCCCGCACCCGGTGGTTGTTGCTGTCGGCGATGTAGATGTTGCCGCGGGCGTCTACGTCGGCCCCGTGGGGGCGATCCATAGCCGCGCCGGTGGCCGGGCCGCCGTCGCCTTCGCCGCCGCGCTGGCCGCCCGCGATGGTGGTTACTATGCCGGTGGCGGCGTCAATCCGGCGGATGGCGTGGTTTTCGGTGTCCACCACCAGCAGGTTGCCGCCGTGGTCGCAGCGGATGGCCTTGGGGCCGCCCCAAGTGGCGGCGAGGGCCGAGCCGCCGTCGCCGGAGTAGCCAAACTCGCCGGTTCCGGCCAGGGTGGACATCACCCCGTTGGCGTCCACCTTGCGGATGCCGTTGCCTTCCCGCTCGGCGATGTAGGTGTTGCCCGCGCCGTCCATACACACCGCCCGGGCGCCCAGTATGGATGCCTCAAGCGCGGGCAAGCCATCGCCGTCGCGCCCCTTGGCGCCGTTGCCCGCGAAGGTGGCGATGACGCCCGACGCCAAATCTAGGCGGCGGATGCGCTGGTCTTGCACATCGGCAATCAGCAGGCCGCCGCGCCCGTCGAGGAAGCAGTCGTTGGGTTCGCGGAACTGCGCCCGCGTCCCCGGCCCGCCGTCGCCGCCATAGCCGGGTTCGCCGGTTCCGGCCACGGTGCGGATAATGCCGGTGGCGGCGTCAATCTTGCGGATGACGTAGTTGAGCCGGTCAACGACATACACGTCGCCGTTGGCGTCCACCTGCAACGAATAGGGCTGGTTGAAAGTCGCTTCGGTGGCCGGGCCGCCGTCGCCAGAGTAGCCCTCGGCCCCGGTTCCGGCGATGGTGGCGATAACGCCGGTAGCGGCGTCCACGCGGCGGACGCAATGGTTCATAGCCTCGGCCACATACAGGTTGCCCGCAGCGTCAAAGGCGCACATAAACGGCTCGCTGAGCAGCGCCGCGCCGGCCGGCCCGCCGTCGCCGGAATAGCCCCGCTCGCCCGCGCCAACGATGGTGGTTATGATGCCGGGTTGATGGGTCATAGCGTTTGCTCCTTTGGAAAAACGCTTGGTTTTGTACGGGGCATTATAGGCCAAACTGGACAGGCGATTACATCAGTGCGTTCATTGCCGATTAAGCGGGCGGGGGATGTGCGTACCCCCGCCCGCCTTGCCATGCCGTGCCATACCCAGCCTTGCCCAGCCATGCCTAGCCCCGCCATGCCATGCCGTGATGTTAAGCGTCGGTTCCAGTTATCGAAACCACCTTGAACCTTCCGAAGCTACCGGACTTTTCAGGTCGCCAATCGCCCAGGCCGATACGCCGCCCCGCGATGTCCAACCACCTCTCAAGCCTGCTATGGTCAACCAGCTCCTCGTCAAAGTCAACCTTGAAAGTACACTCCCATGGAAGATTGAATTGCGCCCGCGTCCGAGGACGCCGTTTGCGTTGGACTACAACGACGGTAGTGAATTGCGCGTTCCGGCAAATGGCCTCAATGCTGTTTCCGTAGCGTTCTTTGTCATACCTGAAGTCGGCATCGAGAACAACCAAACCTTCCCGAACAGCAGGGCCTTCCTTGGTTTTCCTAGCTGCCGTTTCGATGCAAGACCGGATGGCGGTTACGGGGATGGTAGGCTCCGATCCCTTGAGCCAAAGCGAGACGTAGGTTTCGAGTTCTCGCAACCGGGCTTCATCGGATTCGGTGAGGTTGCGACTACCCTTGCTAATGATGGTCTCGATTTCCGCTTTCTGAGGGGATTTGGAGTAAGCGGAGTCTCCATTGTGCATAAGGATGGGGGACTCCCCAACGATTTTGACCGTGGATTCCATGTGTTCTCATCTCCTGTTTTGTAAGTTTCTGCGATTGCTGATTCAAAGGCGGCTTTTAATTCCCATTCCTTGCCTTGGAATCGCCGCAGGGTGGTTGCCAAGTGATGGCAGAATTTGCATAGAGCCGTCAAGTCATCTGCCGTGGTCTGTTCCGGCAACGGATATGTCATTGCCCAATGGTGGGCGTGTTCCGCCGGATTTATCCCGCAGAGCTGGCACTTGTAGTCGGAACGGACAAAGGCTTCGGTTCTCGCTTTCAAATACTGCGGATGGAAGTAGTCGTATTTCGCATTCCGGTTTTTTCTTTTAGCCAATGGCTGCCCTCCTGCCTTGGCCAAGAACAAGCCGGGCAGGCCGTCTTGGCCCAAATTCACGCTGCCTGCCAAAGACTACCGGCGAAATAGAAACCAGAATAGACCAGCCAACCCCAAAGGCGCAGTAAGCCAGAACCAGGGGGAGGTTAGAATCTGGATTGCGACGTGCAGTGCCACGGCTACCCCGACAACCATGATGGCCGCAACGAATGGATGCATGATTTCCTCCAAGTTAAATTTGCCCATCAGCGCGGTGAACGCAAAAGTGGGCTACAAGTAATGCTTGGAGGAGGGGCTATTCCAATTGAGGAACTGCGCCAGATAAACCGGCCGGGTTGAGCGCGGCTATCCGACGAGGAGCGAAAAGGAGGGGAGGGTTACCTGCTCTGGCGAGACAAAGGGGATAGGCCAACACAAAATTCGAGGACAACGAAATAAGGCGGCGCAACCGCGGCAGAATTTCGGAATCAGCAGGGCGGGCCGTTATTGAATGCATACACCAGCGGCCAAAGGCGGCGATGTAGCGCAACGCCAAGGCGATGGCGAAGGTTAAGGCAAGGATTTTGCCGAAGGGGATAAGCAGGGGAATCAAGGCCCCATACATAGGCTGCCATTCGGGCGAGCCTGTAGCCGCCAACAACAGACAACAAAATAGAGCAGGCATCAAGACGCAGGCTGCCGTGATTAGCACCAGCAAATACCTGCCCAATATGCCGACTTCGCGGCCCGATGCTCCCAAGCTATCCAATATGTCACGGACTGGCATCATAAACCTACTGTAGCATAGGCAGACAAAGACGTCAACGCAGAGAGTATCATGTTGCCGGTTTGCCAAGCAGGGGATGGCTTCCCCTGCTTGGCCCGGCATCCGACAGAAAGCAGAAACGCGGAGTATGCGCTTACTCCCGGTCAACGCATTCGGCGACCAGAGACTGCGGCGGATCGCCGGAGATTGGCGGCCATACGCTGACCACTAGGCGGATGTCGTCGGACAGGAGGGCGTCGGGTATTTTGACTTTGACGTAGAATTCGGAATCGGTGACTTGGTATTCGTCGGGATTGGCGAACAGGTCGGAGCTGTCGCTGTCGAACCGCGAGGACATATATCGCGGCCAGATGGATGCCACGGTTTCCAACCGCGAATCGTCTTCGGAGATTTGTTTCAGGTTGCTCATGTTGAACGCCGGCCAAATGTAGCCGTCGGCGTTGCCGGAGCGGGCGTCGTGTATCCGCTCGCCGTCTTTCGTCCGGCCGCGCATAACTAGGTAGCCGTCGGCGGTTATGCTGGGTTTCTGCTCCCATTCGATTTTGTCCTGCGACGCTACGGCGCAACCGGAAAGAATCAGGTCGGGGTTGCATCCCCGGCCCCGCCTCGCGCCGGTAGAGGCGAGCAGCAGTATGGCGATCGCCGTCAGCATAACGGCGGTCAGCGCGAATTTTTGGATAGTCATGGCAGTTTCTCTCCTGATTTCCGCGGGCTAAAAAGCGCTGCTGGAACGGCAGCGATGGCAAATGCCGTAGGCCAGATCTTGGGCGGCCATCGCGTTCCGGCACTTGGGGCATCGCGGGTTTTGGGATGGCTGCGCCGGGGGCGCCAGGTTTCCCGCCGAGACCGGAGGGTTAGGGCCTTGCGCCGTTTCCGTAACCTCGCCTTCCGTAATTGCCCCTTCCTCGATGAGGGTCTGATAGACCAAGTGTTTCTTATCCTGGTTCGACGTTATTCGCCGCATCAGGATAACGACCAGGACGAGGGCAACCGTCCCAATCGCATCGGACGCCACAGAGCGATAGCCGGACACGATTAGGTCGCTCACGGTCGCGTCGCTGGAAAATAAAACAGACAAGCTGTTGGCTGCCCATAACGACAGCAGCCACGCCCCCCACCAAGGGCCCAGCAGCCGGGATGTCGGCGAATCAGTCCAGGCGTCCGGGTTTTTGGCGTCAATTTCCGGGTAGCTGCCCTTCCAGATTTCTTTCATTACCTGGTACGGCCGGAACAGCCATGCAAAGGGAATGAACCACCAGCCTACGGCCCAGCCGGGGGAGAACCGCTGCTCGCGCACTCCCAACCGGGCCAGGTTGTCGGACGCCCGGCGAATCCAGACGAGGAATGCGATGGCGGCGGCCACGAAAGCTGTGCTATACAGCAGCCCGATAGCCCTCTGCCGGTTGTCGTTGCTGACGGCCTCGGCATCGGATACGAACTCGCCGCTGTTTATGCGTTGCAGCAGGCCAATCTCGGCGATGGTCGAAATGATGGAGGCTATGGCGATGAGGCCAAATACCGCCAGAAAGAAAGTGGCCCAATTGGCCCGGCTTTTAGCGGGCCGGTATTGCTGTTTCATTTTTCCTCCTTCTCTTAGGGGCGCAGCCCATCCCGGACAGCTTGCTCCGCCGGTTTCGGGCGCAACGATGCGCTGAACCGGAAAGGGCGGGCCGGGAGCGTCAAAAGCCGCGGTTTATCAGCAACACCGTGCCGGGTTGCGGATGTGGCCGCGGCTTACGCAGAGAAGGGGGTTATTCCAGCAGAGGGGCGGCGCCGGATAATCCGGCTGCGGTGGGCGCAGCCGTCCGGCGAGTAGAGGAAAGACGCGGGGGTGCGCCCGTCCAGGCAAAACAGGGCCGGGCGGCGCGGTTGGGGGATGCCCACAGGGGTGATGCCAAGGCGGCAAGGCGGCGCACCAGCGGCGGCAGCCGGAAACCGGCCGGCCGCGCGGCCCCCTGCGAAAGGCACCAATGCCCGAAGCAGGCGATTGCCGGGCACAGGATTGCCAACATAACCAGCCCGGCCACGCCGATAAGTGCCGGCGCAACGCTGAGCGAATCTGCCAGGCCGGCGGTAAAGTTGAGGGCAGGCTCCCACGCCGATGCCCCAAGCAACGGATACGCCGCCAAGCCAAAGACGCCAAGGAGGGCCAGGCAGATTACCGGAATGCCCAGCAAAAACACCAGAGAATACAGGCCGAGAGAGCGGCTTGCAAACCCTGAAAGGCCGGATATGCGGGATATTTGTTTCATTGGAACAAATTTACCACAAGCGCGGCGCAAGGTCAACGGGTGGCCGCCACTGAGACGATTGCGAAATTACTAACGCTCACGGGTCAGCCGCCGCCAGCGGTTGCGCTGCTCACGGGTTTCGGGGGTGAAATCCGGGGGCGGCGGTTCGGTGCGGACGCGCTCTAGTTCGGGCAGCAGGGCTTTGACCGCGTTCAGGTATGCTGCTACAGAATCCGTAGCCAGCCAGTTTTCGTAAAAGTTGACGTGCAAGGACTGGGCCGCCCCGAAAGAAATGAACAGGTCGGGGCGGCCCTGCTCGTCGGCGATTTGCTGGGCAACGTCAATTATTAAGCTGTGGCCTCGGTGGTTCCAGCCCCGTTCCTCGGCTACGGCCTTCAGGGCCTGGGCGGCGGCGCCCCAGCCCTTTTCCGACGCTTGGATGTTGTTTCGTCGCCGCAGATAATTGTCGGCTTGGCCGATGCACCAGCGGCTCATTTCCGCGTACTTGCTGGATTCCTGATGGTTCGATTCCATGCTTTTGGCCCCTTGCCAAAAGTTTACTGGGCCGCGCCTGCCTCTTTTCGGCACCCAAACCGGCTAACGCTCACGGGTCAGCCGCCGCCAGCGGTTGTGCTGCTCGCGGGTTTCGGGGGTGAAGTCCGGGGGCGGCGGTTCGGCGCGGACGCGCTCCAGCTCGGGCAGGAGCGTTTTGACCGCGTTCAGATATATCTCTATAACGTCCGAATCCAGCCAGTTTTCGTAAAAATTGACGTGCAACGCTTGGGCCAATCCAAACATAGCAACCAAGTCCGGGCGGCCCTGTTCGTCGGCTACTTGCTTGGCGATGTCAACTATCAGGCTGTGGCCGCTATGGTTCCAGCCCCGTTCCTCGGCTACGGACTTTAGGGCCTGGGCGGCGGCGGCCCAGCCCTTTTCCGATGCTTGGATGTTGTTTCGCCGCCGCAGGTAATTGTCGGCCTGGCCGATGCACCAGCGGCTCATTTCCGCGTACTTGTTGGATTCCTGATGGTTCGATTCCATGCTTTTGGCCCCTTGCCGGGGGGTTACTGAGATGCGCCCGCTTCTTTATTGTACCAGTCCAGAATCTCGCTGCCGGTCATAAAGACCACGCCCTCGAAGCGGCTCATATACTCAAAGATGGCGTCGTAGTAGCGGATGCGGTGGGCCGCGCCGGTGATGTAGGGGTGGGTGGAAATGCACATCACGCGGGCACTGTCAGCCCCCTCGCGGTAGAGGGTGTCGAACTGGTCTTTGGCCCGCTCGAACAGCTCCGGCGAGCGGTGGTGCTGAATCAGGTAGATGGGGATGTCGTTCAGCTCCACGGTGTAGGGCAGGGCCACCATCCGGCCCGATTTCACGTTCATCTCATAGGGCTGGTCGTCGTTGCACCAGTCGGCGATGTACTCGATGCCCTCCTCGGCCAGCACGTCGGGGGTGTCGAAGGTTTCGGCCAGGCCGGGGCCCATCCAGCCGCGGGGCGCCGCGCCGGTGGCTTCGGCGATGGTGTCAATGGTGCGGCGGATGACGGCCCGCTCGTCCGGCTCCCGGTTGATGACCCGCTGGATAAAGCCGTGGGCCAGCATCTCCCAGCCCGACTTCAGGCTCTCTTCCACCAGCAGCGGGTAGCTGAGGCAGACCGAGGCGTTGAGGCTGACCGTGGCCCGGACGCCGTAGCGGTCAAGCACCTGCTTAAGCCTCCAGAACCCGACCCGCAGGCCATAGTCGAACCACCCGAAGTTGGGAATGTCGGGTATGACGCTGACCCCTTGGGGCGTGGGCAGCACGGTGCGGGCCATCGGTTCGTTGATGTCCCACTCTTCCACGTTGATGACCGGCCAGACGGCGACGCGGGCGTTGCCGGGCAGCTTCAGCGGCGGGCGGTGGAAAATGGGCGAAAACTCGGCGCGGGGGTTGGACATAACTGCCTCCTAACGTGTGCGCTCAGGCCGCGCGGGCCGACGGCGAGCGGGTTGGGGGCATTCTATACAAGGGCGCGGAATAGTGGCAAGGCAAGCGCCCGGCAGTATTCGCAATGCGCGCAGACAGTCAAGGCATCACGCCCGACGTTCCCAATTTAGCTAGGGATGACGTCCGGGCTTCCCGCGCTCCTTGCCGGAATGACGCGAAGGGACAGACAAGGGTAGTTATCCGAATGATGGCATGGTAAAATTAGCTATCCGGGGGAGGTAATGTTGCTATGTGGTCAAAATGGATTACTAAACCATTGGAGGCACTCAAGGAAGTTGTCTTGATTGTTTTGCTGATGCTGATACTAGTAACAATGATTGGCGGCGTTTTGCTTATAGCTATTTTCAACGTTCCGCAGTTATCATTAGATTCGCCGGGGATTTATTGGTATATTGGTATATTTATGATTGTAGTGGCCCCAGTATTAGCTTTAGCGCGTGTAATAGAGTGGTGGGTAAATCTGTATCGGAGGTTTAGCGATTTATTTTAACTGAGGAGCAGTCATTGATGGCAGGACATTCCAATAAAATTCGGAAGCGGGACGTTGCGTTATACCTGTTTGCCTACGGGCTGCCAATCGCCGTCGGGTTTCTCGGATTCGCGTTTGGATGGTGGGAGAGACTAGCCAGAGCAGTAACAGGCTAGATAAGCATGGCACGCCGAAAATCCTCAGCGCACTACTTACTCCCCGCCGTAAACCTGCGTTTGCGGGGCGAAGGCGGCCCAGGCGAACCAGAAGTGGTTGGCGTGTACGATGGGCTTTAGGGACTGCCCGGCCAGAGGGCCGGTTACTGCTTGGCCGAGGACGTTCCAGACGGAGCCGGTTTGGTCATCTACAAAGCCGCCAGCCTCTGGACGGAACGTTAGCGTTTGCCCGTCCAGCTCGGCCTCGAATATGCCGGTGGATCCGACGTCCCGCGATTCGGCGATGCGGGATTGGTCCAGGGCCGATGCGGTGCCGGGCTGGAACAGCACCGCGATGTTGCGTCCGTTGGCGGCGTAGTTGACCACCCGCTCCTGCTCCAGCATCAGAAAGGGAAAGGCCAGCGGCCGGCCGTCAAGAAAGAGCGCCGCTACCCGTTCCATAGGGAGCAGACGTTCATCGGGGCGTCCGTCGAAAAGGAAGGGCGACTGGTCGGCGCGGTCATAACCGCTATAGGGGTTGCGTCCATAATCGCGGTAGTAGCCCGTATCGCGGGATAGCACATCGGCTTGGGGGAAAGCGGCCTTGAAATCGCGCCAAGACACTATCTGCGCCGGCAGCATTTCTAGGCGATAACCGGCGTAGGTTCCGACGATGCCCTCGCCGGTCAACTGCTGCCACCAGCTTTCCGTCTGCCTGTCCCACATAACTAGGTCGCTGTGGCGCAGGTTGCCCGAAACGCCGAAGTCCAGCACAGCTTGGCCCACCCGCCGGTCGAAGGCCACCGCCGAGTTGCACAGCGGGCAGAAAGTGACCGACACCGGCACGCCGCCCAGGGTGTCGTTGGCGATTTCGTGCCAAGTCAATATCGCCAAGGGGTAGGCCCGGGCCGCGCCGTTGATTTCCAGCGCAACCACCGGCTGCACGTCCTCCAGCCAGCGGTCGGCGTCGGCGATGCTTTCGTGAACCGGCGCATCCAGCGGCGGTATGCCGTCGCGGGGAACCCCGCCGGACAAAAATTCGTGGTACATAACCGTATGCAGGCTGAAATCGGTTTTCCATCCGCCCGTCCTGAATTGGGCGTTGTCTAGGGCGTCCTGAAAATGCGGGTCCGGTTCAACCATCGGGACGGGGGCGGAGGCGCCGGATTCCGTGCTGGGCGACGGCGTTTCCGTCGCCGCCGGGGCAGCGGGCGATGGCGTTGACGCTAGGGCGGTTGCGGACGGGGCCGCCGTTGCGGGCGGCGCAGTGGGCCGGGGCGCCGACTGGGCAGTTGCGGCGGCCGCCGGAGTGGCAGGCCGCCCGGCGGTAGGCGCCGCTTTCGTATACGGCGTTTCGAGGGTTGGCGTGGGCGCTGGGGCAGCGTCGCCGCCCCCGCAGGCCAGGGCCAGCAGGCAGAGGAACGCCAGCAGCAGCCCGGCCACGGCGCAACGCCGGACGCTCCGGCTAAAACAGGTTGTCGCGGCCAACGGTAAGCCAGTAAAAGACGATGTAGGCCCCGGCTATCACCATAAAAGCGGCGGCGATGGGCTGGATGTAGGGCAGGGCGCGGCGCATCAAACGCACCATCGCGCCCTTGAATATCGCCATCCCTAGGGTCATTACCATTATCACCAAACTCATACCAAAGGCGTACAGGAAAAAGTTGCCCACCACCTGCAAGAGGGAACCGACGGCGCTGCCAATGCCCACCACGGCGATAAATATAGGCAGGGTGCAGCTTAAAGACGCGGTGCCGTAGCTCAGTCCGAAAGTGAAAAAGCTACGGACGCTGACGGTGTTGGGGTTGCCCAAACGGTCGGCGGCGCGGGCGGCGATGCCGGTATAGAGCTTGCCCCCGGCCACCATCCAGGCCCCGGCCCCCACCAGCGCGGCCCCGATTATCAGTCCCAGCCAAGGCAGCAAGTTGCTGATAAACGACGCCGACAATCCCACCGCGCCGCCCACTATGCCGAAAAGCAGGATGAATCCGGCGGACACCGCGCCGCCCACGACCAGCCCCCGCAGCAGAGTAGCCACCATTCCCGGGCGCTGCTCCTCCGACAGGTTGGAGCCAAGATACAGCCCCAGATAGGCCGGAAGCATAGCGAATCCGCAGGGATTAACCGCCGAGGCCATCCCGGCGGCAAGGGCAAACACTGATGCGCCGCCAAATATGCCGCCAAGAAACTCTTGGGAGTTCCCCGACAGCTTGCCTTCCACGAACAAATTAACCGGGTCAATTCCGCCGCCGCTGCCGACCGCCATCGCGCCGCCGACCGCCACGGCCAAGGCCGCCGCCGCCACCAGCGCCGTCACCAGCCAGGCGCGTCCCGGCCCGTCTTTCAACGCTTCAACCATAACCGTCAATACGCCCCAACCCAGCGGCTGGATTTATTATCCATCACAGAATCCCGGCTTGGACGGTGAGACCCTTCGCTTTGCTCAGGGTGACAAAGGGGAGTCTCGCAATTTTATCATTCTTTAGGGTTAGCGAAAGGGCCGGGGGTCAAAGACGCCGGGCGGGGCTAGGCCGGCGAACCGCTCCGGGTGCAGGACTTCGGCCAGCCCTTCCAGCACGTCCACCACCCTCGGGCCGTGGCGGCTGGGGATGCGCCCGTCGAATACGATGGCCCGCCCGTCGCGCACTGCCGGAAGCTCGCTCCAGCCGGGCAGCCCGGTCAGCTTGTCCTGCGCTTCTTGGCGCGAGCGTTCCGGGCCGAAAGCGCAGGGCATAATCATCAGATACTCCGGCGCGTACTCCCGCACCTCGTCCCAGGCCAGCTCGCGGGAATGGCCGCCGGGGATTGCCAGCCCCTCCTCGCCGCCGGCCAGTTCCGAAAGCTCCGGCAGCCACTGTCCGGTGTTGCGCAACGGGGCCAGCCAGTCGAGGCAGACCACCCGCGGGCGTATCCCGCCCGTCGGCGCATCCTGCGATAGCCGTCCATCCTGTTCGGCTTTCCGCCCGTTTTGAGCTTTTCCAAGGACGCCATCGGTCACCCGCTCAACCCGCGCCTCCAGCGACCGGCGCAGTTCCCGGCCCCGTTCCGCGACTCCGGCGGCGTTGGCGATGTTGCAGATATTTTGCAAAATGTCATCCAGCCCATAGGGGCGGATGGTCAAGATTTCCGGCTGATAGTCCAGCGCCTTGGCCGCCGTCTCAAAAACCGAACCGCTGGCGATGGCGCAGACTTCGCAAAGTTCCTGAGTGATTATCAAATCGGGCCGCAGCCGGGCCAGCAGTTCCTCGTCAATCCAGTACATCGGGTTGCTGTTGGCGCGGGCCTGCTGCACCAGCGCGTCAATCTCGGCACTGTCCAGATGCTTAATATCGCGCAGACTATGGCAAACCACCGGCCGGGAAGCTGCCCCCTCCGGGTAATCGCAGGCATAAGAAACGCCCACCAAATCATCGCCCAACCCCAAGGCAAAAACAATCTCAGTAGCGCTCGGCAACAAAGAACAAACACGCATCAGCCAACCCCCTACAGCGACATCAAACGATACAGCCCGGCCAGTATAATTCCGCCCGCCCCCGCGATACAAGGCGCATCGCACGCGGCAGGCAGCGCTCCGTTTTGTGGGGTTAGCCCTTGTAGGGGCGGGGCTTGAAACCCGCTGTTGCATCATCCGGTTGTAGGGGACGGGAGCCTTTTCTGATGCTTATCCCCGCGTGTGCGGGGGAACCGAATGTGGGGATTGAATCCCCACACGACCGGGAGGTGTATCCCCGCTTGTACGGGGCAAACGGCCTTGATGCGCCGGTAATTGGGGCGTAATACGGTGTATCCCCGCTTGTACGGGGAGAACCAAATCTCCACCATTATACCACGGCACAGGGAGGGTCTATCCTGCGCCGTCCGCTGGATGGCGTTGGGGCTGAAGTCAAAAAACGCCTCGAAAGACGGTAACGCATCGGGCAGCGCCCGCCGCTGGTTCGATAGATCCAGGCCGATTTCCTCTACGGCGGCGCGGGCTTTCCGCCGCGCGTCATTTATGTAAGCATCGTCCGGCTCTGCGGAATAGGGAAACCATCGCTCATTGGAGCCAATCCAGTCGGCCAGGGTGCAAAGCCCCAGAAAGTGATGCTGGAAAGCGGGCGCGGACGGCAGCGGCGGAGCGTCCGGGGCAAAGGCCGCCGGGAACCACCGGCGGGCCAGGTATCCGATGCGCTCGACGCCCTCGGCGGGGTTCAGGCCGCCGCAGGGTTGCCAGATGCTTGAATTGGCGCCCCGTTTTCCCTCTAGTTGCAAGGGCTCGCCGTGGTGCGACAAGGCGGCGATGAAAAGGGCGCAGACGGTTTCGCCGCCGTTGTCATCCCAAGCGGCAGTGGCCTGGTGCCACCATCCTAGGGCGTCAAAGAACCACTGGGCGGCGGCGCTGTCGTCGCCGGTCAGCACGGGGGTTAAGTCCAGCGTATGACCGACGCGGCGGAAGTTGGCCGGGATTCTGCCCATTGGCATATCGGAGTCAAGCCAAACCTGGGTCTGAAAGCCGACGTTCACCTTGCCGATGTCGTGGAGAGCGGCAAAGAGGGCAAGCCGAGCCGCCGTTGCGCCGTCCAGTCCGTCCAAGCCGCCGGAGCGGGCCAGACGGCGCCGGATAGTGGGCTGCTCCAGCAGTGCTTCAAAGCACGCTCCCACATCGGCCAAATGATGCTCCAGCAGGTGGATGCTTTCCGGCCCACGCTGCCGGTAGGGGCGGGCCTTGGCCCAGAATCGCCGGGTGTACACCGGAGCGCTCTCAGAGTTCATCATTTCTACTACTCACGGAAAACTCGGATTTCCAGTCGCGGCACTGGTTGCCCTTGCGCTAAACGGCGCCGGTGAAAGAAACTGGGTGGCGCGAATCAGCCGGATGCCGCGCTTCACGACAAAGGAGCGATATGTATGACCTGACGTTTAACGCCATTGACGTGGAAACGGCGAATGCTAACCCGGCCAGCATTTGCCAGATAGGGATTGTCCGCGTCCGCGCCGGTGAAATCAAGGAGCAGTTGTCATTGCTGGTCAACCCGGAGGAGCGGTTCGATTCTTTCAATGTCCGGCTCCACGGGATTAGCCAGGACACGGTGAATCACAGCGAAACCCTGCCTCAGCTTTACGGCAGGCTGCGCCTTCTGCTGGACGGGGGGATGCTGATAAGCCATACGGCATTCGACCGGGCGGCGCTGAACGGGGCAACGGACAAGTACCGCCTTGAGCGGGTACGGGCAACCTGGCTGGATAGTGCCCTGATTGCCCGCCGCGCCTGGCCGGATAAGTACAACAAACGCCGGGGCTGGAGTCTGGCTAAGATTGCCGGCGACCTCGGCATTCAATTCCGCCATCACGATGCGGCCGAGGACGCCAGAGCGGCCGGGGAGATTGTCCTGCGGGCCTGCCAGCACACGGGATTGAACCCGTCCGCATTGCTGGGCCGGAAGTGAACGCCCCCGGCCAACGGAATCCGGTCAGGTTTGACCGGCGCATCCGCCGCCGCAATTCTTCGGGAGCGTATCCGGTTAGGGTTCTTGCGCCGGGGGCAAGTCTTCTTCCTCGTAAGGCAGCCGGGCGGCTAGGGCGGAGTATACCCGGCTCATCTGTTGCCGCGGATATTCTTGGGACAAGCGGCGCATTACGGCGGCGCTGTCCTGAAAAAAGTCGCTGGGCCGGAAGTGTTCACGGAAACTGCGTATTATCCCGTCTTCCATCTCGCGTTTTTCTAGGGCTTCGGCCAGAACCCGCTCGGCGGTTTCCCAAGAACGGCTAATCTGCTCGCCCGACCATTCCTCGGCCAAGAGTTCGACGAAATCGGTTATGCCGGGGGCGTCGGACGCCTCAAAGACGTTCCGCACGGTGGCTTCCAATTCTTGGCGCGGCACGTGGTCAAGGGCTTGGTGGATTTCCTCGATTTGCGGGGGCTTCAGCTTAATCAGGCGAGTAAAGGGGCCGGGTTCCGTCCGGTCTCCGTCGGGGAAAGCGACATAGAGCATCTCACCCTCGCCGCCGCCCCGGAACATTTTTTCGCCGTTTCCGGCGCGAAATTCGGTCAAGCTCCGGCTGTGGACGGTCTGGCGGCGGACGTATTCCTCTTGGATATTCCGCCAGATTCCCTCAGACTCCGGTTCGGCTAGGGGGCAATCCAGCCGGGCGAAGGCCGGGGCCGCCGGGTTGGGGGTTTCGATGTCCCCGGTTTCGGGGTTGCGGCGGCATAAGGCCCGGAGTTCGATTTCCTCATCGTACTCAATGAGCATCGGGTTGTGCTTTCCATATAGCTCGTAGAGCATCGCCTCGCCGGGCCGGAGTTGCAGGCGGGCGACGGCAGGGTAGCGGGTGAGGCATCGGTTCAGCAGGTTCTGAAACCTAGGCGGCACGAAAGGCCGGGTGCGGAGCTTGAAGCTGGTAAAGGTATTCCCGTCGGCGTCCTGGTAGGCGTACTGGCAAATGTTGGTGCCGTCGTACTTGACATAGCTTTGGATCGAGTCGGCCCGGTTCAGCAGCCAGGCCCGATCCGGCCGGTAGGGGTAGGCCGCCTTGGGGGTGGCGATGATGCGCTGGGGCGCCGGCCGGCCGTTGACGTGGGTTATGGACAGGGAGCCGTATTCGTCGCCCCCGGCCCGTTGCACACAGCCGGATAAAGTATTGCCGGGGTTGTAGGGATCCTCGGCGTCCTCAAAGCGCTGCCACCAGCCGGGCCGGGTTTCGGGGCCGGTTCGCCGGTAATGGTTGTCGTGCCAGACGCGCACATCGTGGGGGCGCGGCGGCGGGGCGGGCGTTTCGTTGTTGTTCATAGCGTCTCCGCGTTCCGGGCGTCCGGCAGAATGACAGCGCGGACGGCAGTTCGGCGCCCTTTGATTTTATTGCCCTTTCGGGTTTCCCGGCAAGGACGGGATGGATACCCGGCATAAATCCCGGCCCGGCGATGCCGCGCCGGGCCTTTCGCCAAGCCCGTCCCGTGGTACAATCCTGTCAACTATAAGCGGGGGAGCGCCGCCGTTGACGGCCAAGATACTGTCCGGGCGTGAACTGTCGGCGGAGATACGCCGCGAGGTCGCCGCCGGGGTCGCCGAGATGCAACAGAAGCACGGCGTTACCCCCGGCCTGGCCGCCGTGGTGGTGGGCGACAACCCGGCCTCGGCGGTCTATGTCGCCAACAAGGGCCGCGCCTGCCTGGAAGCCGGGCTGTTCAGCGAAACGGCGCAGCTTCCCGCCACCGCAACCGAGGACGAAATCCTGGCCGCCATCGGCAGACTCAACGGCGACCCGCGCTTTCACGGCATCCTGGCCCAGCTTCCCTTGCCTGCCGGAATAAACCGGCACCGGGTCGTAGAAGCCATTGACCCGGCTAAGGACGTTGACGGCATTCATCCCTGCAACTTGGGCAAGCTGCTACAAGGTCGCCCCGATTTCGCGCCCTGCACCCCGGCCGGTATCGTTGAGCTGCTACTGCATAACGGATATGACACCGACGGCGCTAACGTGGTGATCTGCGGGCGCAGCGACATCGTGGGCAAGCCTCTGGCGGCCCTGCTGATGCGCCGCGCCCGCGGGGGCAACGCGACGGTCACCGTCTGCCACACCCGAACCCGCGGCCTAGAGGAAATCACGCGCCGCGCCGATGTGCTGGTGGTGGCGATGGGCCGCCCCGCTGCGATAACCGCCGGTATGGTTAAGGAAGGCGCGGCAGTGATAGACGTGGGCATCAACCGCGTTCCCGACCCGGGCGCCCGGCGCGGCTACCGGCTGATGGGCGACGTGGATTTCAACACCGTTTCCCGGCGGGCCGCCGCCATCACCCCCGTACCCGGCGGCGTCGGCCCTATGACCATCGCCATGCTGCTGTCCAACACCCTAACCGCCGCCCGAATCAGCATCCATCCCGAACTGGCCCACGGGCATTAACCGCCCCGCCCTTCTGTCGTGCGCACCAGCGACTTCGACTATCCGCTGCCCCCGGAGCTTATCGCCCAGACGCCGGCCGAGCCGCGCGATTCGTCGCGCCTGCTGATTCTGGAGCGGGCCACCGGCAAAAGGGAGCATCGCCGCTTTACCGATATTGTGGACTACCTGCGCCCCGGCGACCTGATGGTTTTCAACCAGAGCAGGGTAATCCCGGCCCGGCTTTTCGGAGTGCGCGACGACAACGGCGGCCGGGTGGAGCTGCTGTTGCTGCGGCGGGAATCCGCGGGCCTGTGGGAAGCCTTGGCCCGTCCGGGCCGCCGCTTGCGGCCCGGCGTTACCGTGACGGTCATTCCCCCCGGCGGCCTTTCGCCTCAAATTCCCCTTATCGTTGAAATTCTGGAGTCGCGGCCCAACGGCGTGAAAGCCGTCCGGCTGTCATCGGAAGACGCCATAGAGCGGATGGGGCATACGCCGCTGCCGCCCTACATCCGCCGCGCTCTGGACGACCCGGAGCGTTACCAGACGGTTTATGCCCGCCGGCCCGGCAGCGCCGCCGCACCCACCGCCGGGCTGCATTTCACGCCGGAACTGCTGGCCCGCATCCACGCCGCCGGGGTGGAAACCGCCTTCGTCACGCTGCACGTAGGGTTGGATACCTTCCGCCCGGTTCAGGACGAAGACCCCACGGCGCACCCCATCCACACCGAGCGTTACTCGCTGGACGCCGACGCGGCCGCCGCGCTGAACCGCGCCCGGGCCGGGGGACGCCGCATCGTCGCCGTCGGCACCACCACCGTCCGCGTCTTGGAGCAGGCCGCCGCCGACGCCGCGGCCGCCGGGCGCGGCGCCTTTCAGCCGGTAGCGGGCGACGCCGGTATATTCATCCTGCCCGGCCACCGCTTCCGCGCCACGGACGTTATGCTGACCAACTTCCACCTGCCCCGCTCGACGCTGCTGATGCTGGTATCCGCCTTCGCCGCACACGCCACCAGCGGCGCGGCGGATTCGGGCCGCCAACTGATGCTGGCCGTCTACGCCGAAGCCGTCCGCCTGCGCTACCGCTTCTACAGCTTCGGCGACGCGATGCTGATTATATGATTCTGATTGTGTAAGGACGGCGTTGGTTTCTGGTATAATTCCCGCTACGGCAATCGCCAAACAGAGGGATGGTATGACGGCGGAAAAACGGCGCGTGGAAATCTACTTCAATGACGAAGAGTTCGCCATATTAGAAGAGCTGTCCAACGGCACTAAATGGAGCGTGGAGAAAATCATATACGACACCGTGTTTAGGGCCCACTTCACCGAGGAAGCGAAGAAGCGCCACGAGGCAATGCGTTGGCTCCGCTCCCAAGAGCCGATTGATTGGGGGGCCGACTGGAAAGAGTTAAAGGAGTGGATGGAGAAAGACCGGGCTTGGCAAATTCTGAAGTCTTACGGTCAAGACCAGGAAACTCCGCAATGAAACTTCTCGACGCAAATGTTGTCATTTACTCGGAAGGCAGGGAACACCCCTATCGAGGCCCGTGCAAAATTGTCATGGAGCAGGTTAATGCTTGCCCCGGCGAGTACGCCATTGACGTTGAGTCTCTGCAAGAAATTCTCCACGTCTATTCCAAGCGGGGGGAATCAGAGAAGGGGATGGCCGTAGCCCAAAGACTGCTTAATCTTTTCTCTGAAATCATCCCCATCACCACCGCCGAAATCGTAACGGCTATACGCCTGTTCCGGGAAACGCCCGGCCTTTCCGGTCGCGACGCCATCCACGCCGCCGTGGTTATGGAACACGGGCTAGAGGGCATCGTCAGCGCCGACCGGGACTTCGACCGCATCCCCGGCCTGCGCCGCTACGACCCTATGGAGTTGGCCGCCGGGCAGGGCGCAGCCGGTTAGCGCAAGGCGATAAGGTTCCAGCCCTCGTGCAGCTTTTGACCCTGAAAATCGCTATCCTTCGATACACTAACCCACACAACATCCCCGCTGCCCACTTCGGTAAGGTCGTTAAGCGACGCGAGTTCGGGGCGTGGATCAAAGGAACGCCAAGACTGCGTGGCGTTGTCGTACTTCCACACAGCAATCAGGCTACCGTAGCTGATGAGCGGGGCAAACACATCGGCAACCGGGCGGGCATTTTGGGCGTGCAGGTCAAAAGGATACTCGATTTTGCCCTGCGTCCAAACGGCGGTTTCCCCGGTATTGCGCCCGTTCACTCGAAAAGTGATTGTCTCGTTCCCGGACGACGACTGCCCTACCAGCAACGTATATTCGCCTTCGTCCGTGACCGTGGCGCGGGCCACCCGTTGGCCGTCTATAAAGGCTTCAACTTCGGCGCCCGCAGATGCAAGGCGCCCGTTTATGTACGCCTTGCCGGCAAATTTGTGCGGGGGAACCACCTGCGCCGATACGATGACCGGAATGCTCAACAGCAGCGCCACCGCGATTATCAGGATAGACTTGCGCATATCGGGCAGCTCCTTTCGTCCCCGTTTTCCCGCCCGCGTTGGACGCCCCGGCGGTTCAGCCGACGCTCAGGCGGATGTCGCCCAGCCCCTCGAAGGCGAAGGCGGCCTCGTCGCCGGGGTTGAGAAACTTGGTGCTTACGATGCTGCCGGTCATCACCAGCATTCCGGCCCGCAGTTCCCGGCCGCGCCCGGCCAGAGTGTTGGCCAGCCAGGCCAGCGCGTCCAGCGGATGGCCCAGCACATCGCGCCCGTAGCCCTCCCCGGCGGGCTGCCCGTTGATGGTCATTGCGCCGCGGGCGTTCTCCAAGCCCAGGGCTTGCCAGTCCGCCCTTTCCGGCCCCAGCACTACCCCGGCGTTCCAGGCGTTATCGGCGGCCACGCCCAAGAAATAGAGATTGCCGTAATCGGCCCCGCGGTCGTCCACCAGCTCGAAGGCGGGCATCAACGCGCCAACCGCCGCCGCCGCGCCATCCCGTCCGTAGGGCGCGCCGCTGGCCGGCAGGCCCGAGTGCAGGCGCACCGCAACCTCGCATTCCGCGCCCAGCCGGACGTAATCGGCGGCCCGCACCGCCGCCGGTGACTGATGCACCCCGCTCTCGAACACCGCCCCGGCGCAGGGGGCGTCAAAGCCCACCATCCGTTGCATCACCGGCGTAGTCAGCGCGATTTTATAGCCCGCGATGGCCCCGCGCTCCGGCGCCAGCAAAGACTGGAACGCCTCCTGCATATCGTAGGCTTCCTCGATAGTGGCGGGCGAAATATCATCGGGCAGCGGCTGGTAGGGCTGCCGGTCGCGGTGCGCCTCAAAGAGATGCCGCGCCGCTCTTTCCGCTTTACTTGGCTGGGCCATACCGGAACCTCCACAGCAAAAGCTGGTATTTTCTTTCCGAAAAGCGGGATGATTATACAAGCTGCAACAACTGTAGCGTGTTGCCGTCGGGGTCGCGGAAGGTGGCGACCCAGCCGCCCCAGCTTTCCTGCTCCGGCTGCCGGATAAACTCCACCCCCGCCCCGGCCAGCCGCGCCGCCACGGCGTGAATGTCGCTCACCCCCAAGTGGGGCATAAAGCGGTAGGGGTCTTTCGACGTTCCCGAAACCCGGTCGTGCAGCCCGATATTGAACCGCACTTCGCCCAGCTCAAAGGCGATAAAGTCAGGATGCCGCGAATGCAACGGCAGTTGCAACACATCGTTATAGAAACGAAACATCCGCTCCAAGTCGCCGGTCCAGAAAGTAACGCCCACCACTCCCGTAATCATCGCTGCCACCTCCGTTGCCGGTTCCCTGTCTATCCGGTTCCCTATCTAAGAGAATAGGGTTTGGGGCGAGGGCAACCGCCGCAAAACGAAACCGGCCAGTGAATCCCACCGGCCGGCGTCAAACTCAGCGTCCTGCCGCGGGCAACTAAACCTCCGACAGCTCCCCCCTACGCTTGGCGGCGGCGCAGCGCGGGCAGAGGCCGTAGAAATCCACCCGCTGCCAGGCCACCTCAAAATCCGAACTGTCGGCGATGCTGTTGCGCAGGCTCACCACCATATCCTGCACCTCGCTGGCGGTGTCGGCGTCAATCACGTTCTCGCACTCGATACAAACCAAGTTGACGTGCGGCTCCATATTGGGTTCGTAGCGCGACATCCGCTGAAAGGGGAGTTCCTGAATCAGCCCGCTTTTCTGCAACACGCCCAGCGTCGAGTAAATGGTCGCCAAAGTCATAGAAGGGAAATGGCCGCGCACCCGCTCGTAAATCTGCTGCACCGTGGGATGATCCTGCGAATTCAGCACAACCTCGGCGATCGCCAGCCGTTGCGGAGTGACCCGGACGGCCCACTCGCGCATCCGGTCTACCAACTCCTGCTGTGTCAACATAAAAGAATCCTTTGGCGTCTGCTCAGGCCAACCCGGCCCAACGGCCACCAGAACGGACGCCGCAACGTCCGCCTACGAGTCTCAAAATCTCCTGCTAATATATCCTGATTCCCGCCCCCAATCAACCCTCAGCCCAACGCCCCGGAACCAAATCCCGCAAAGCCCCCCGCGCCGCTGGCAACAAACGATTGCAAAACTGCTTCCGCTCCCTGTCATTCCAAACAACCCCCTGTCATTCTGAGCGCAGCGAAGAATCTCCCCTATGCCGCCGAGACCCTTCGCTTTCGCTCAGGGTGCCAAAAGGGAGCTTTGCCAGTCTCTACCGGCAAGCCAGCACGTTGGCAAAGCCGATGGAATATCATAAAATACCCGCCACGGAGAGATGGCTGAGCGGACGAAAGCGCCGGTCTCGAAAACCGGAGTACGGGCAACTGTACCGTGGGTTCGAATCCCACTCTCTCCGCCACCCCGACAGCTAGTCGCCGCCACCCAGGGCCGGATCTTCCGCCAACAGCCCCTTGACGGCGGCCCGGAAGTGGTCTTCCGTCACGCAACCGGCTTCCCGGCCAGCTTCCATATCCCACATCGCCAGAGCAACATCGTAGAATAAAGGAACAATCTCGCCGGGAGGCTCGCCAAGATGGCAGCCTATCCAGTGCCTAACATCGTCTTCAAGGGTTTTCCGGTCAAGGTAACTATTCAAGAGAGCATAAAACTCTTCGGCTATGGATGACAATTTTCCATCCCCCAGGGTAAGAGTCAGGTTTACTCCCCCGGTTTACTCCAGAGAACGTTGGGAACTATACAGGATATTGAACATTCGGAAGCGCCGCAAGCCTTGTTCGGATTCCCGCGTTATGTTATCGTAGCAGGCGGTTCGGGCGGGCGGCAGGGCGAGGCGCATCATTCGCAGTCCCCGGGCTGCCATCCGCCGGGCGCTTGGCGCGGCGGACAACCGGCGAGCCGAGCAGGTGGAGAGCGGCCCAAGGGTGTTGCGGGGACGCATACGGCAATTGAGGCGGATCCGGCGGATTGGGCCTGCGCTGTTCGGCCAGACCCTTTCCGACTCCGACCGCCGCGTAACCCGGCAAACCCTCTGGCTGGGGGCCATAATGGCCGTCCAGCTCCTGAGCGGACTGGCGCAGGTGTCCATCTCCGCCAGGATTCTCGGGCCCGAGGGCTTCGGCGTCTTGGCCGTCATCATATCCGTAACCTCCCTCGTTCACGCCCTGGCCTCCGTTCCGGGCGGCAACGCAGTTACAACCTTCGTGACCCGCAGCGTGGCCGAGGGACGCCCTGAGGAAGCATCGCGCATACTGCGCTTCACTCTGGCGGTTTCCCTCGGATTGTCTCTAGTCGCCTACGCCATTATCGCGGCCCTCATCTTTACCGCCACCGGCTTGCTGGGAATCGGCGAATCCTTCGTGGGCGCCGCGCTGCTGTTCGGCGTCGTGGGCGTCTTTATGGCGACGCAAACGGAGACTTCCGCAGTGCTGCGGATGTCCGACCGCGTGTCGCTGGGGTTGGCCGTGGCCCTTGCCAGCACCCTCATTCGCGTCGGGCTAATCGTCTTGGCCTGGCAGACCGGAGGCGGCCTGACCGACGTGGTTCTGGCCTATGTCGCGGGAGCCGCCGTATACGGAGCCGGAATGCTGGCGGCCACAGTGGCATCCGCCCGGCAGGCGGGCATCCCCGGCCTGTTGGCGTCGCAGTCCCTCAGAGTTCCCAGAGACGTTGTAAGTTTCCAAGCCGGAAACTACGGGAGGTCAAGCATCGGGGCCCTGACCCAAAATATGGACTTCGTTCTGTTGGCCCACTTTAGCGGCGTAGCCGACGTAGGGCTGTACCGCGGGGCGCGGCAGATAATGGATATGGCGAGGCGTCCGTTTCATCTGTTGCGAGGCGCAATTCAGCCTGAATACAGCAAGCAGTGGTACTCGGGGCAAGGGGCGGCATTGCGCCGCACCGTGTTTCGCTTTACCATCTTTTCCGTCGCATTAGCCGGCGCGGGACTGGGAGTGCTTGCCGTCTTTCGTGAATCCATAACCCGGTTAATCCTAGGCCCTGAGTTTTCCGGCGCCGCCGTGTTGTTGCTAATCCTGATTCCGGGGGCGTTTATCGCCAGCACCGGCGTGTACAGCATCCTGCCCGTCGCCACCGGGCGCGTCTGGCCTTTGCTAATATCAGAGATAGCAGGACTCGGCATATCCGCCGCCGCTATTGTGTGGCTGGCGCCTATGTTCGGCGCGGAGGGAGTGGCTTGGGCCAGAACCACATATTCGCTGGTTTCCGCCCTAGTTATACTCCCCTTCGCAATTTTAATAATCAGACAGAGCTACCGGATATAATGCGGAGCGATTGGCGGTCTATACTCGAGGAAGTGTACCGGGGCCAGAGTGTTGGGCGTTCTCTGATGCACCTCAATATCAAGTCGGACGTTACCATCCGCGGGAACGTTCTGGACATAGGAGGCGGTCACCGTCAGACTTACCTAGATTTGATGCGGCTGTCATCGGCGGAAAGGTTTACCGTAATTGACCTACAGCCTTCCCCCCGCGTTGACGCCCTTGGCTCCGTAACCTGCCTGCCCCTAAAATCGGGAAGCATAGACACGGTGTTGTGTTTCAATTTGCTGGAGCATATATTCAATCATAAAGCGGCTTTCCACGAAATTAGCCGCGTGATGAAACCGGGAGCGTTGCTATACGGTTGGGTGCCTTTTATAATCGGCGTTCACGGCGACCCCGACGATTATTACAGGTATACCCCCAACGCCTTGAACGCATTGCTGTCCGAATCCGGCCTTACGCCGGTGGTGACAAAAAGCAGCGGCGGGGTGTTCTTGTCCACATTTGATTTGCTGAGGCCATACATAAGAGGCCGGTTTATCGGCAAAATAATGCGGGTCGCGGGCGCGGCTACGGCCTTGTCGGCCACTTGGCTTTTCAACCGGCTGTACCGGGATGCCAGCCGCTTGAATCCCGCCAGTTGCCCCACCGGAATCTGGTTCATAGCCAAGCAGGGGGAATAAAATATGACCAGCGCAATAGATCCTGTGAAAATAGCCAGTAACCTCAGAGGGCCTGTCGGCCTCTGGCTTGAACGGATGGGAGAAGGGCTATCCCCCGGCAGATTCAGATTTTGCAAAACCCGCAGCTTGGCCCCTTCGGATGGAAAGCGAGGGCAAGGGATAACCTGCTTTGCGGTGAAAAGCGCCTGGCATATAGGAGCTTGGCAAAGCTGGCCTCAAGAACTTAAAGACGAATGTGTGCAGTTCATCAAGTCTTTCCAAGTGAATAATGGAAACTTCGTAGACCAATGGCTTTTGCGGCGAATCGGATGGGACAGCCGAATTAGTCTAGCAAAGCATGGCCGGTTCAAGAAAGCGTTTTCTGATATGCAGGAACTCAAAGCCCAAACTGTGAGGGCTGAAACCAGACAATCGGCCGCCACTCTAATACTCTTGGGAGAACGTCCTTCCTACCCGCTCCCAATGTCCTGGCAGTCCGAACAGGCAGTACGGGAGTTTGTCCGGGCCTTGGACTGGTCGCATCCTTGGGGGGCTGGAAGCCATGCCAGTCACTTAGTGTCATTCGTCTCTATGAATGGCGGGGAGACCAAGGACGGGATGTTAGAAGCGGCCTTTGAAGAGACCGACCGGCTCTTGGACGCAAAAACTGGAACTTGGGGTATCGGCGAGGTAACGCATATCCAGAGAATAAACGGCGCCATGAAAATGCTGACGGCCTACGACTGGGCGAATCGCCCGATACCGTATCCCGATCGCTTGATTGATTACACGCTCAAGAACACCTCTGGCGAAGACGGGTGTGGTGTGCTGGACAAACTATTCGTTCTCCACAAGGCCACTACTAACGCTCCCGGATATAGAACCGAAGATCTGGAAAGGTTCGCCATAGAGGCGTTGCAGGAAATCAGCGCTTATCACCGGGAGGACGGCGGATTTTCTTTCTACCGGAGCCGCGCTCAACGATGGTATTACGGGGCACTGGTTAGCTTCGGTGAAAAACAGAGCGATATGCACGGCACCGTGATGTTTACTTGGGCGTGCGCTGTCGCTCTTAGCTTGCTCGGTATTCAAGATGAACTCGGATGGCATACCAGTTCGCCGTAGAACGGCCAGACGTTTGGAGGAGCATTGCCTGATATAAATATGTCCAGCAAACTCGAAATATGCATTCTCTTTGATATAACCGCTTCCTCTTGGGGCGGAGGAAACCAGTTTCTTAGAAGTCTTGCGTCCGAATTTGCACGATTGGGACATACAGTTACCAAGCGTCCAACTAAAGATACCCAAGTGATTCTGCTCAATGCGTTTCTATATTCTCAGGGAAAGCACTTGCGCCCCGGGCAGGTGGCGCAGCTCAGGCAGACGGGTAAGATGACGCGGCCGGGGCGATACCTTCCGCCGTGGCTGTATACATTGCGGCCGCGCAAAGGCCCCCCGCTGGTACACCGGGTTGACGGGGTTCCCGAGTTGACCCGCGGACGCCGGGGCCGGGCCGACAGCGTTCAGCCCGCCGTGAACCGCTTGACCGACTACACCATATTTCAGTCCGAGTACTGCCGGACGAGCTTCACCGAACATTGCGGCGTGACCCCGCAGAGTTGGCGCATCATCAGCAACGCCGTTGACCAGCGGGTGTTTTTTCCCAGCAAAGACGCCAAAGGGGGCGGCGGCCCATTGCGCCTAGTGGCCGTGTCTTGGTCGTCCAACCCCCGCAAGGGATTCGCCACCCTGGCCGAGGCGTCCTGTCTGCCGGGCGTGGAAGTGACTTTCGTGGGCAACTGGTGTCCCGATATTCCCCCGGCCAACGTAAAGCTGGCCGGAGTGATGCCGTCGGAGGAGCTGGCCGAGGTTATGCGCTCGTCGGACGCTATGATCCACGCCGCTTGGAACGAACCCTGCTCCAACGCTATCGTGGAGGCGATGGCCTGCGGCCTGCCCGTCATTTACCGCGACTCCGGGGGCAACCGCGAGCTGGCGGGAGAATACGGCGTACCGCTAATGGAAAACCTGTCAAACACGGTGGACAGCCTTATGCGGCAATATGGCGACATCCGCCGTAAGATACTGGAAAATATGCCGACATTTCTGATTAACCGGGCGGCGGCGGAATACCTGGCTATGTTCCAAGACGCGATTGCCAGTCATCCGGTGGAGTAATCCTGCTGTTATGGCAAGTACAAAGGCTTTGATTCTTACCAGCAGTTTTCTGCCGACCATCGGCGGGGGGCAGTACCAACTCAAGTGGTTCCTCGATAACCTGGACCCGCGCCTGAATCAGCGAAACGACGTTCAAGTCCACTTCGTATATCCGAACCAAGATTCTAAATGCTACTCGCGGTTTGACAACATCCACGCCCACGACCTGCAACTAAGCGACTTTCGCAAGCCCACAATTGCCCGGATGCTGGTCAGGTTCGGCAATCTGCTGAGAAAAATCAGACCGGACGTGATTCACTGTCTCGGGGTACTGCCGGAGGGTTTGTGGGTACTCCTTGCCAGCATGGTCTTTCGAGTACGCGCGAAACTGATAGTGACTTCTCACGGCCAAGACGTCGTATGGTTGCCGGAGGTGCCTTACGGCTTGCGTCAATCGCGCAGGTCGAGGATTTTGGCAAAGTTGGTCACTGCCCGAATAGACGCGCACGTATTAGTCAGCCACGCGATGATTGAACACGCCATCGCCGCAGGCACACCCCCGGGGCGAACCCTAGTCATCCCTAACGGCATCCCTGTCGGGGAGGACTGCGACTTCGAGTCGGATGCTATGTTCCACTCCTCTGAAAGCGGCGGATATAACGCAGAATCGCGTTATGCCGGTGGCCTAGATTTCCTGTCGCTCTCCAGCGGCCGGGACATAAAGAACGTCAAGGGCCTGATCGAAGCATTCGCCCTCGCCCGCGGCGAACTTGGCGGTTCCCGTCTGCTTCTGGCCTGTGAAGGCCCTCTAGCTCAGCCAATCGTTCAACTGGCCGTCGACAAGGGGTTAAGCGAGCAAGTGATCTTCACCGGAAAAGTGCTGGGCGCCGACAAACACCAACGATTCCTCGCCAGCGATGTTTACTGCCTGCCCTCCCACTTCGAGGCGTTTGGCCTTGTGGCCCTAGAAGCAATGAAATTCGGTACGCCGGTTTTGGCAACCAACAAGGGCGGCCTCCCGGACTTCGTTGAGGACGGGGTGAACGGGCTATTGGCGGCACCAACGGACATAGAGGGAATGGCGTCGGCTATGGTAAGACTCTACAATGACTCCGGCCTGCGGAGACGTCTGGCGGAGGGCGGATTGCAGACAGTGAAACGATTTTCCATATCCCGCATCGTTGACGAGTACGTCGAGCTGTACCGGCGCGTAGGAGGGCAGTAATTCATTCCATCCCGCTAATCCCGCCGGGGGCCAGCGTCACCCCGTTCCGGCGGCAGGCTGTTGTTTCAAGAGAATGCGACTCCTATTCACAGCCCCTAGGTATCACACGAACCAGCACTTCGCCGTGAAAGCGCTGTTGGACGCCGGTCATAGCGTGTCGTTCTTGGCCCTGCGGCGGGGGCAGAGCGAAACCTACGCCGCCCTAGAGCCGCAGGTTCTCGGGCCCTCGGCGGCCCTGGATGCGCTGCGCCGCTTGGCCGCCCGGCTGCCCGGCGCCCGACTGTCCGGCAGCGGCGGCCTGCCCTCGCCCGTCAAGCTGTGGCGGGAAATGCGGCGGCGGCCGCCCGCGGCCGTGGTGGTGCGCGACCCCTTCTCCGGCTACGGACTGCTGGCCGCGCTGCTGACCAAGCTGATGGGGGCCGGGCTGCTGCTGTATTCCCAAACCCCCAAGCACGGGCCGCGGGTCTGGTGGAAACGCGCCGTCCTCAAACTCTACCCCAAGCTGATGGGGGCCGAGTGGATTACGCCGGTGCTGGGTTCGCCGCTAGGCAGCCGGGCGGCGGATAGCGGCCTGCGCTACGTGCCTTTCGTGATGGAGCCGCAGACCGCCCCCCACCAGCGGCGCCGGTGCGGCGGCGGCGCGGTTCACCTGCTGGCCGTCGGCAAGTACGAGCCGCGCAAGAACCACCGCTTGTTCCTCGACGCCGTTCACCGCCTTTCCCGGCTCTATCCCGTCCGCGCTACGGTGGCCGGCGAGTGCGTCACCGAGGAACACCGCCGGGAGCTGGACGGCATCCGGGCCCACATCCGGCGCTTAGGGCTGGAGCGACTGGTGCAACTCCACGTCAACCTGCCCTATGCCGAAGCGCAGCGGCTCTATGCCGGCCACGACCTGTTCGTCCTCGCCAGCCGCGACGAACCGGCCGCCGTATCGCCCCTAGAGGCGATGGCCCACTCCCTGCCCGTAGTCTGTAGCGATTCCAACGGCACCCAGTGCTACATCCGCCCCGGCGAAAACGGCTTCGTGTTCCGCTCCGGCGACCTCGACGACTTGGCGGCTTGCCTGGCCCGCATCGTAAGCGACGGCGAAAGGCGGCGGGCGATGGGGGAGCGCAGCTACCAACTGGTGCTGTCGGAACATTCCCCGCAACGCTACGTCGAATCCTTGATGGCGGCCATCGGCGGGGACGCGCGGTGAGCCGACGGGTCGCCATATTCCTGCCCCACCTCGGCGGCGGCGGCGCGGAGCGGGCGATGCTGGACGTCGCCCGGGGCCTCGCCCAGCGGGGAATGGCCGTTGACTTGGTGCTGGTGGCCGCCCAGGGGCCGTATCTGGAGTTGCTGCCCGGCGGGGTGCGCCTCATCAACCTCGACCGCCGCCGCGTGCTGACCGCCATTCCGGGTCTGGTTCGCTACCTGCGGCGCGAGCGCCCGGCGGCCCTGCTTGCCACGATGCCGGAAACCAACGCTGCCGCCCTGCTCGCCGCCAGGCTTGCCGGCTGTAACACCCCGGTAGTCGCCCGCCGGGCCAACACGCTGTCAATGGAGTACGCCGCAGAACGGTTCAAGGCCCGCCTGATTCTGAAGCTGGAAAAGCGGCTGCTGCCCCGGGCAACGGCGATTGTGGCGAACTCCCAAGGGGCCGCAAAAGACCTGCAACGCCACATCCCCAAGATAGCAGGCCGGGTGCAGGTGGTATACAATCCGGTAGTCTGGCCGGATGTCGCCGAGCAAGCGGCCCAGCCCGTTGAGCATCCATGGTTCTACAACCGAGGGTTCTCCAACCCGGGGGTCTGCGACCCGGATATTCCCGTAGTGCTTTCCGTAGGACGCCTGACCGTCCAGAAAGGCCATTCCACGCTGCTGCGAGCTTTCGCCGAAACGCTGCAATCCCGCCGCGCCCGCCTAGTGGTGCTGGGCGAAGGCCCGGAACGGCCCAATCTGCTCCGCTTGGCCCAAGAATTGGGCATATCCGGCGCAGTGGATTTCCCCGGGTTCCGGGTCAACCCTTTCGCCTATATGGCGAGGGCGCGGCTGTTTGCGCTATCGTCAATCTACGAGGGGTTCCCCAACGTACTGGTTCAAGCGATGGCCTGCGGAACCCCGGTGGTCAGCACCGACTGCCCCAGCGGCCCCGGCGAAATACTGGAAGGCGGCAAATGGGGCCGCCTAGTGCCGGTAAACGATTCCCATTCCCTAGCCAAAGCGATGCTTGACACCCTAGAGCGTCCCCTGCCCGCCAGCAGCCTTATTGCCCGGGCCGGCGTATTCTCCGCCGAATCCTCCATAGACGCATACCAGCGGATAATAGCCCAGTGCTGAACGCCACTAGCGCACTTCTGCGGGCAACCCCTCTGCTAACGGGCTTCCGCCGCGAATCGCTCCCGTCCCTAGTCTTTGCCTTGCTGCTGGCGGCGATATTCGCCCATATCTGGTTTGGCGGCGTTCCCCTGCTGCTGGGCGGCCCCAACGCCATCCTAGCCACGCTGGCCGCCTTCCTTGCCGCCCTCTACGCGCTGCTTACCGCCTTCCGGCGCGAAAGAAATTCCGGCGGCGCAGCCATCCCTATCCATAAAGGCTACATCAAAAACCTCGTCCGGCAATACCGCATTGTGATTCCGGTCATCGCGGTGTCGCTGCTGCTACTGCTATGGGCATTGGCGGTCTACCTGTTCACCGACACCCTTGCCTGGAAGCGGCTGGGCCAGATTGCCCTCGGCATCGGCGTCCTGTTCGCGGTCTACGTGTCCGTCAACAGCCTCCGCCGCGCCGCCCTGCTCGCGCTGGCAATCGTCGCCGCTACCTTTGCGTCCGCAATCTACGGCCTCGGCGTAGTCGCGGTTGGCGACCCGTTCCTGACCCTCTGGCTAAAGCTCGCCACGGTGAAAGAGATCGTCCTCAACGACGTTCTACTCAGGGGCAGAACGGCGGGGCTGGCCGCCGACAGCATCGCCTTCAGCTACCAGATAGTCGTCGCCATCCCGCTGGCGCTGGCCGCCTTCCTCTACAACCCCTTCAGCTTGGGCAAAGCATCCGGCAGGGTCTATGGCACGGCGCTCTTTATTATGCTGCTGATGATGATCTACATCCTGCTGGTCAGCAGCACCCGCTCGGCCATTTGGGGCTCGCTGGCCGCCGCCCTGATAGTCGCGCTGCCGTCGGCAAGAATCCCCCAGGTCTCTCGCCGGCTGCTGCTGACCATTCCGGCCATCGTCATCTGCATCACCGCTACTCTGAATCCGGTGTTCAACACCGACGACCTCTACATCCAGGCAAGAAACATCCTCGCCGGCCGCCCCGAAGCGGTAGATCTGTCGTCCGTAATCATCGCCAACTCAGCCGAATTTGAGGCGCTGCCTTTGGCCCCCGCGCCAGCGCCGGTTATCGGGCGCAAGTTTAATCTCGATCACGGCGTGGAGTATTACTTTCAATTCCGCGCCCAAGACGACTCCGGTTACGGGCCGCCCAGCGAAACCGTCACCGCCATCCCGGACGCCCAGGGCATCGCTTGGGTTCTCTGGCCCGCTCCCGCCAACCCGGAGGCAGTCACCGGCTACCAGTACCGGCTACGCGCTAAAAGCGAGCTCCAGTACCCCCCCTGGCGCGACTTCAATCCGATGTTCAGCACAACGGGCGCATCGTCGAAGTTTATCAAGGTTGAGTTTTATCTCGGCTCAAAAGCAGGGTATTACTTCCAAATCCGAACAGAGAATCCCTTTGGCTACGGGCCGCCCACCGAAGCAGTCACGGCCATACCCGACGACCAAAGAAACGCCCCAATCTGCTGGCCCGCCCCCGCCAACCCGGAGGCAGTCACCGGCTACCAGTACCGGGTGCGCCCTAAAAGCGAGTCTCAATACCGGCCCTGGCGCAACTTCGAGCCGACGCTAAAACCGGAAATCCCTTCCTGTCTGTCCGCCCTAGTCGCGCCCGTGGCCGCGCCCCAACCCGCGTCGGCGTCAACGTCCGCCCCCGAACCCGCGCCGACGCCAGACCCGGCGGCCCCTCCCAACCTACCATCCGCCCCCTCGCATTTCGGCAATCTCGACGTGGCGTCCGACCCAATATCCTACTGGCAGGATGGGCCGTACCTAGTTCGCACCATTGCCTACCTGTTTAAATACCGGGAATATATCGTACAGTTGCGCCCTAAGAACGCCGACGGCTTCGGCGAGCCCAGCCCGGCGATTCTTGTGAGCTCGGGAGAAATGGGCCGGATTGTACTGGCTTGGCTCAACTCCGGCGACGCCGACGTTACCGGCTACCAGTTCCGTCTGGCGATTCCCATAGAAGAGACGTGGCGGTCATGGCGGGATTTCACCAAGGACAGCAGCGACCTGGCCCCGGCGCAAATGACCAGTTATCTATCCGAGGCAAGGCTAGGTATCTCCAGTCGCGTCGCGGATAACTCCGATCCGTCGGCCAAATCCCGCCCGGCTATGGCGCTTACGGCGCTACGCTACTCGCTGGACCATCCCCTCGGCACCGGCGCCGACTATTCGCCCGCCCCGTCGCACCTAAGCCGCGGGCAGAGTGCGGGGGTGAAGGAATTAGTCCTGAAGCACACTCCCCACAATCAGTTCCTAGTGATTCTGGTATACTACGGGTTCCCCGGCCTAGTGTTGCTAATACTGTTCTACGCTCTAGTGCTGCGGCCGCTGGTCAAGGGCGGCTGGGCTGCCGTGCGGCGCCGGGATGCGGCAACCTGCCTCTTGCTATGCGGCGTCGCCGGAGCAGTCACCGGCTACGGAATCAACAGCCTACTGCACAACGCCGGGCCCTTCGTAGGCGGCTGGGAACACTTTTTCATCATAGGGCTGGCCTTCAGCCTCCAGCGAATCACAGAATCCGAGCAAAACCCGTCATCCTGAGCAAAGCGAAGAATCTCACCTTGGGCAGTGAGACCCTTCGCTCCGCTCAGGGTGACAACCGGCAAAGCCCTGCCATTCTGAGCAAAGCGAAGAATCTCACCTTGGGCAGTGAGACCCTTCGCTCCGCTCAGGGTGACAACCGGCAAAGCCCTGCCATCCTAAGCAAAGCCCTGTCATTCTGAGCAAAGCGAAGAATCCCGCCCCTGGCAGTGAGACCCTTCGCTCCGCTCAGGGTGACAAACTGAGCAAAGCCCTGTCATCCTGAGCAAAGCCCTGTCATTCTGAGCAAAGCGAAGAATCTCACCTTGGGCAGTGAGACCCTTCGCTTTGCTCAGGGTGACAAAGGGGACAGGGTGGCAAACGGGAATTTCGCAATTATCTAAGGGCATAGAGAGAACAAGCCAACTATGAAAGCCGGTAAAACCAGAAACATCACCCAGGAACTACGTGTCCGTTAATGCGTCAGCAGAACGCCCTATCCGGGTGCTGCTGGTTTCGCCCCTGCCGCCGCCGCCGGGCGGAATAGAAACTTGGACTCAAACCCTGCAAGAGCGCGGGCTGCCCGCCCCTTTCGACTTCGAGATTGTTGACACCAAGGCATTCCGCGGCCACTCGCAGTCACCCATAAACATAGGGACTGCCGAGGTCAAGCGCAACCTGCGAATCCTGTGGCGGGTGCGGCGGGCGCTGGCCTCGGGGCGTTTCGCCGTTATGCACCTCAACTGCGCCCTCGCCACCTTCGGCGTAGCCCGCGAACTGGCAACGGCCCGGATGGCCCGGCGGGCCAAAGTGCCATACATCGCCCACCTGCGCGGAACCTTTTCCCTGCCGCCCGGCAACGGCCCGGCCGCACTATTCTACCGCTGGGCCTACCGCACCATTTTCTCCGGCGCCGCTTCCATTCTGGCTTTGGGCCAGCCCAGCTATAAGGCCATACTGGAGCTGGGCGACTTTGCCCACAAAACCCGCCCGCTAATGCCCAATTTCGTGGACTTCGGGCGCGTCTGCGAAAATTCCGCCAAGCCGGAGCAGGCGGCGCCCTTCAAGGTAATTTTCACTGGCGCGTTGATCGAGGCCAAAGGCGTGCATACAGTAGTGGAAACCGCCCGGCGTCTGCCCAACGCCCGGTTTCAACTGGTGGGCGACGGCCCCGCCAAATCCCGCGCCAATCTGCTGAAGCACATCCGCGAGCAGTGCCTAGACGACCGGGTTAAAGTGAACGGCCCGCTGTCCAACAGCCAGGTTATGGCGATGTTGCCTGAATATGACGCTTTCCTGTTCCCATCCAAGTTCAAGTATGAGGGCTTCTCCAACAGCGTGGCCGAGGCTATGGCCGCCGGCCTGCCGGTGGTGGCGTCCCCGGTGGGGGCGATACCGGAGATGATCGACGTCCCCCAAGGCGGATTCCTAGCCCCACCCGACGACGCCGACGCATACGCCGGGGCGTTGCAACGTCTACAAGACTCCCCATCGCTACAACGGAGTATGGGCCAGCACAACCGGCAAAAGGCGCGGCAAGAATACGACTACGATGTAGTAGTGCGGCAGTTATGCGACCTATATTCGCAAATCGCCATCCCCCCGGCCCTGCCCCTAGGGTGAGCGGCTGCTAACCGATGGCCGTCACAGCGTAACCAAATCTCTGGCCCACTCGCGGTTTTCCAGATACCAAGCCACCGTCCTGCTCAGGCCCTCCTCCAGCCCAACCTGCGGCTCCCACCCGAGAACCTCCCTCGCTTTGGCAATATCCGCCGGATTAAAAGCCGCGTCCGCCGGGCTGCTGGGCCGATGCTCAACCCTGGCCTTTTTCCCCAACAGCCTTTCCGCCAAAGCGATGGCGTCCATCAGCTTCACCGCCTGCCGCGAACCCAAGTTGATTACCTCGAACCCCACCGGCTGCAGCCCGGCAACCACGCCCCGCGCCACATCGTCAACGTAGGTAAAGTTCCGCTCCTGCTGCCCGTCCCCGTAGACTACCACCGGCCGCCCCTCCGCAATCCACTGCACCACCCGGAACAGCATCATATCGGGCCGGCCGGCCGGGCCGTATACCGTAAAGAACCGGAACACCGTTACGTCCGTCCCGTTGAGATAATGGTAGGCGTGGCAAAGCAGTTCCGAAGCCTTTTTCGTCGCCGCATACGGAGACAGCGGCCGGTCGGTCAAAGCGTCCTCGCGGAAAGGCGGGCTGCCCCCCGCCCCGTACACTCTGCCCCCCCCGCCGTACACGCTGGACGACGACGCCTGCACCAGCTTGGGAATCCCGTAATCCCGGCACCCCTGGAGCAGGTTCAGCACGCCCACGATATTGGCGTCAATATAGGCGCGGGGTTCCGCCACCGACTGCCGCACCCCGGCCATCGCCGCCAAGTTGATTACGGCATCAAAGCCCCGCTCCAGCAGCCCGTTGACCGCCCCGGCGTCGCGCACATCAAGCCGGTGAAAGCTGAATCCGGGCCTAGCCTGAAGCCGGGCCAGCCGCCACTCCTTAAGCCGCACATCGTAGGCGTGGTTCAGATTATCCGCCCCGCAAACCTCCGCCCCGCCATCCAGCAGCAGCTCCGCCACCCGGCTGCCAATAAAACCGATACCCCCGGTCACCAGATACCTCATCAAGACTCCTCATCAGAGCAGGCGCGGCGTTCACCCCCGGCGCAGTTCGTAGCGGTAGCCCTGATGCGTGCCGCGGGCCGGCACCTCGGTAGGGCTTTTCGGCGGAAAGGGATACGCTGCATCGGCCTTTTTCGCGCCCAAGGTGTTGCGCAAGGCGCCGATGCCGTCAACCTCCAGCTCCACCACATCGCCAGGCTCCAGAAAGCGGGCCGCCTCGTAGCCCTTGCGGATGGCCTCGCGCACCGAGCCGCCGCCCACCGTGCCGCTGCCGATGACGTCGCCGGGGGCGATGCGGCTGTCCTTAGACGCCCGCTGCACGATTTCCCCCCAAGTGTAGTAAGCGGCCGATGCGTCCCCATCAGCCAGCCACGCCTCGCCGTTGACCCGCACCTGGCACTTGACGGCCAGCCGCCCGTCGCGGATGTAGGGCGCCATTTCGTCGGTAGTCACCACCCACGGCCCCAGAGTGGTGGCCGTGTCCTTGCCCTTGGCCGGGCCGAGGCCGAAAGCCATTTCGTCGAACTGCACGTCCCGGGCGCTCCAGTCGTTAAAGATACAGAACCCGGCGATATGCGACAGCGCATCGCCCGCCGCCACGTCGGTTCCGTTGCGCCCGATGACCGCCCCGATTTCCATTTCGTAGTCAAACTGCTCCGACGTTGACGGGAAAGGCACGGTATCATCCGGCCCATAGACGCAAAGGGTGTTGGAAAAGTAGAAAACCGGCATCCTGTACCAGACCTCGTTAGGCACGCGGGTGCCTTGCGAACTGGCGTGTTCCTCGTAGACAATGAAATCGCGCACTGTCGGCGGCTGCAACACCGGCGAGCGCAGGCGCACGGCATCCAGGGCCACCGCGGGAGCCGCCGCGCCGCCCGCCAGCGCATCCCCCACCCGCTCAACCGCCCCGTCGCCCAACTGCAACAGTGCCCCCACATCCCGAACAGTGCGCGGCTCCCCCAACAGCGCAGTAACGTCCACAATGCTTCCGTCTTGCAAAACACCACAGCGGGGCCCGGCGCCAGTGTCGTAGGTTAGCAGTTTCATAATGGTTCTCCTGTTTGGAATTATTAAACGCCGAGAGCGCAGAGAACGCAGAGATTTTTGCGTTTCTTTTTCGTTTTCAGTCAAGCCGCCATTCTTTCTTGAGGACGTCAAGCAACATTTGTTGACGGCGTTGCAATACATTCGGCGTCCACCTAGTTTCGCTCACCACCTGTGTGGTTATAGCGAAAGGAGGAACACCGCCCTGCAAGAAGTATGTTGTTTTTTTATGATCGAATTCACGATTCGATGCGCTCGAGTTTCTGCGACGGGACAAAAGCACCAAGTTGGCGAGACGGTGAGTCCACAGTTCCCGCTCTAATTTATCCGGGAACCAGCTTAACCATTGAGAATCCCGTGCCGGGTGTTGCGGCAGCACGTGTTCCACGGTGATGGCCGAATAGTTGTAGCTGGCCCCAGCGTCGGCCAGCAGGCTGTCCAGACGAAGCAGCACCGGCAAGTGATGCACTCGTGTCTGGAGGTATACATCCCCATTCAGTCTCCTCAATATATCGGATTTCTCTCCAGCGGTGAGTTGCAGTGGGCCATCTTGCCGCCACAGATCTCTACCTTGCTCAATATAGTCAAGCACACTCGCATAGCGGTTGATGCGGTCATTGACGTTGGCACGGATGATAAACATCCCGTAAGCCAATCTCTCCAAGTCTTTGACAAAACGGACAAGCTGTCCATTGTGGTTTTGGTTGCGATGGAAAAACGCCATCGCAGGCGGAATCCAGTCAGCATTGTCGAGGCGGTTCAAATACTTCAAATATGTGTTGATGGACTCAGCATCTTCAGAACCGGAGTATGATTCCCTAGACACCGTTCCATACACATTTGCGTAAGGTTCCAACTCCGCATCAATGAATTCTTTGGCTTTGGTGTTGGTGATTTCTCCCAAGATATTTTCTTGGAATTCTTCCTGCAAAGCCCTGCGCTGTTTGGCTTTCAGATGTATCATGCGAATGTAGCCAAAAAGGCTCTGAAAATCATCGCGGCCAAGCTCAAGTTCAATTGACTCCCATTTGTCGGCATACTGACGTTCTTCTTCGGGAGTCTGCATTTTTCCAACTATCTCTGCCTTCAAAATGTCGGTTGGAGACAAAGACAATCCGCGGTCGTTCAATACGGAGAAAATGCGGTATGCTGAGCTTTTGTCTGACGTTGTTACGATGACGAGATAGCACTGCTGCGCGACAAACGCAGCCAAAGTTTGACGATTTTCTTCGTCAAACTTGCTGATTTCGGAGTACAAATGCCGCGTGTTTTCGATGATCCTTTGCTGACTGTCCGAAAAATCAGTCGTGGTAGTCTCCAGAAACCGCGCTATGCCTCCGATTTCTTGAACATTAGTTTGAAAGAACTGTTGATCGCGTGTCCTGAGATTGACACGGTATTGATCCTGGGTTTTCCGAAAAATGTCGCCTGCTTCTCTGACAAAACCGTCCAATGAAGTTTTAGCATTGGGTTCGCTTGAAAGCTCCCTCAAGACACAGAACAGCATCGTGAGCGTTGCAAGACGTTGTTGACCGTCAATCACCTCACTTTTCGACAACATACCGTCCTTGATAAGGACAATGTTGCCCAAAAAGTATGGAGAATTAGCGTCCAGTTCCATTGCGTTGAGCAAGTCATCCAGTAACTCCTCAACTTGCTCTTTTTCCCAAGAGTACGGCCGTTGATAAGTCGGAATCTCGAAAAGGTATGCATCACTGAAAACTGTGCTCAAATTTTGCTCGTTTGCTTTAATCTCTGACATATTCACACCTTTCCCGATTTAGGGGCGCAGAAAACTCAATATCTCTGCGCCCTCTGCGCAACCTCTGCGCCCTCTGCGTTAAAAACCCGGCCCCCTAATGCATCGGCGAAAACTTGGCCGGGGACAGTATCTTGTTTTCCTGATACACCCGCCCCGGGGCGCCGCTGGGCCACTGCGGGATTTTGCTGGCGGCGGCGCGGACTTCGGCGCGGTGGTTCAGGTCTTTGTAGGGCCAGACGTGCATCCAGCGGTTCAGCCCGCCGAACTCGGTATACATCCCGGCGGCCAGGGGCGAAAACTCCTCGCGGTAGGGCAGGGCCTCGGTCCAGCGGCGCAGCAGCTCAGGGATGGAGCCGGGCTGGTAGGTGTAGGTGCGCATTTCGTAGATGCCGCCCAGGGCCTGGTCGCCGCCCATAGGCCGCATAAACGGCGCGGGCGTCCAGACCTCCGCGTTCATATTCAGGATGTTGCCCGGCGTGATTTTCGGGGGCCAGTTGGCTTCCTTGCTGGCGGCCTCGCGGATTTTGGCCCGCTCCTCCAGATTTTCGTAACCCCAAACGTGGATAATCTGGTTCAGCGGCCCGATTTCCGTATGCCAGAAAGCCGCGATGGGCGAATACTTTTCCCGGTAAGGCAAAGCCTCCGCAAATGCCTCCTCCGCCTGCTCCACCGCCCCCGGCTTCAGGTCGTAAGTGCGGACTTCGTAAATCATACCACCTCCTCAAAATCGGCGATTGACCACTCGGCGACTGCCGGCCGGTTCCCCGACCCGGCCAGTGTAACAACCGCGCCAACGGGCGGCAAGGGCGGGCAAAACAAAAGGCCGAAGCCCCGCGCCTTTCAAGCGCGGAACTCCGGCCCCTGATAGCAGACGCGATGGCCTCAGTTGCCCCACTGTATCGGCGAGCAGCCCAATATCGGGTGAGCAGGCTTGCCATCGTGGATGCACACATCCCATTGTTCGTCGCCCAAACGAATGTCAGGCAAATTCGTCAAGACCTTGACAGTCAGCCTCCCCGAACTGGGGTAGTACCAATGTTCTTCGCCTCCGCCATCTATACACCATACAGTCCTGCTACTTTCGTCTACTCCATCACAAGAGTATCCCCAAACTGAGTTGTATTTAGAGCCATTTCTGTAGACAACAACGTTCGGTTTGCAGGCAGTGCCTCCCGGGGTGCTCAAGTCGCAAGGCGAAAACGAGGACGAGCTGATAGTGATGTCCAATTCAAGTACCCCATCGCTCGACACCGAAACGCCGCTTTTCCAGTCAATCGTAGGCAAGTCCCTGCTGTCCGGGGTATGACCCGCTATCAGCAAAGGCATACGCTCTTGGATAGCCTTCGCTGAGACACCTTTGGCAAAGGGCTGATTTCGGACACTTCCGGCGTGAATGCCCACAACATACCCGTCCCTGTTTAATAATGGCCCGCCGGAATTGCCTGAAGTGGTGTTCAAATCGCTTTCCAAATCCCACCCCCTTTGGTTCGGTTCGGAGTTGATGACATCAATTTCCCCCCATGTAGCTTCCATTTCGGATGCGCCCAAGGGATAGCCAAAAGCGCCAATCTCATCCCCGCTGAAATATGCTCCGGCCTCAACCAACGGTAAGGCCCGGAAATCATCGGAGCAACAAATCCAGACTATGGCGAAATCATACAGGTCGTCTTCCCCAACCACTAGGCCGGAGTAGGTAGCCCTGTCTCCGACTCTCGCCGCAATTGTGCCGCTGGCGTCTTCGACTACGTGCTGGTTGGTGGCAACGTATGCCCAGTTATCCATTGCTTGGATGATGAACCCGGAGCCGCTCCCCCCGCCGGTTGCCAGCCGGACAATGGACGGCTGAACCAAATCTATCACTTCCCGATACGACATCCGCGGCTCAGGCGTGGGCGCAGGAGTGGGCGTCGCCGTTGGCCTGGGCGTCGGCGTCGCCGTTGGCCTAGGCGTGGCGGTTGGCGTGGGGGGCGGCGTTGCCGTAGGAACGGGCGTCGGCGTCGCCGTAGGCGCGGGCGTAGGCGTAGGTGTTGCCGTAGGCACAGGCGTCGCCGTTGGAACAGGCGTCGCCGTAGGCGCGGGCGTAGGCGTAGGTGTTGCCGTAGGCACAGGCGTCGCCGTTGGAACAGGCGTTGGCGTAGGCACGGGCGTTGGAGTTGGAACAGCGGCGACGGTGGCGGATATACTGGCCGCCACAGTCGCGGATATGTCCGGCGTAGCCGTAGGAACCGGCATAGGCGTAGCCGTTGGAGCGGGTGTAGCCGTTGCCGCAGGCGTTGCGGTAGGAACGGCGGCGGCGGAGATACCGGCCGCCACAGTCGCGGATATGTCCGGCGTAGCCGTGGGAACCGGCGTAGGGGTTGGCGCATCCGTGGGTGCCGCCGTGGGTGTGGGGGCAGTGCAGGCTATCGCGGCCACCAGCGCATTCCGCCTCTCCATATAAGAAGTGGCAGTATAAAAACCGCGCCAACGAATCACAAGGACGGTCCGAAATCCGCGCATAAAGAAAGGCCGGAGCTATGTCTGAAAAGACTTCCGCTCCGACCTTTCCGGTCGCCAGTTCTTGCCCCTAACTCAGCTAGGAAACAAGCGGCCTCTGCCAAGGACAAACTCATTTCTAGCAGAATTTAATGACCTTGTCAACCCTTACAAGGTGCGCCCGGTGGGATTTGAACCCACGACCTGATCCTTGGCAAAGACCCGCTCTCTCCGCTGAGCTACGGACGCACGAAGGCATTTTAACATAACCGGGGATGTTTGGTATCATCCCCCCGTCACCAACACCCGGAGGTTAGCGCTATGAGCCAAGAGCTGGGCCGCATCGAACGTCCGTCGGCGGAGCTGTACCGGGGCCGCCGCAAGCTGATGCTGGCGCCCCTGGTCTACAGCCCGGCCCCCGACGAGCCCGAAGGCGCCGCCGCCCTGCAAAACTATTGGGAGCAAATGCAAGCCCAAGTAGCCGCCCTAGAAAACGCCCTCGGCGGCCTGCAACGCATCTACCACGAAAGCCTCACCGAGGGCGGCGACGAGGGTATGGAGCAACTCCAGGCCGGCGACCGCCGCAGCCACAACTTCGTAGCGGGCAAGCGCGAATCCGGCGCCATTCTGGAAGCCACCGAAGATCTGGAAATTCTCCTAGAAACCCTAGACCTGCAACGCTGCCTGATGCTACCCCTAACCAGCCCCGGCGTAGCGGCCCGGCTCCAAGAATGGCACGCCGACGCCAACCGCCGCCGCTACCGGCACATCGCCGACCGCATAGCCGCCACCCTCACCGAGGACGGCGTAGGGCTGCTCCTGATAGGAGAGCGGCATCAAGTACAATTCCCGACCGACATCGAAGTCTTTTACGTATCACCGCCCGCCCTAGACGAATTCCGCCGCTGGCTACAAACCTGGGCCGCCCGCCAGCGCCAAACCGCCGCCGAATCCGACACCGACGACACCGATACGGATGCCGATACCGGCACGCCGGGAATTGACACGCCGCCCGCCTGATTCCATACTGGCAACCGTTACTGGCAAACGTTCCGCCACACAGCGATACGGCCATCGCAGTCCGCAAGGGGGCCCAAGATGAAACGCGAAGTTTTCTTCTTCACCGAAATGGGCTATACCGCCTATCCGCAGGACGAAGCCCAGCGGCGCGGCTACAACAACCTGATGTTCCCCAACGAACATTTCAGCCCGGAAAAAGCCCAAGAACTCTATGGAATGTACTTCGACGAGTTGCAATACTGCACCGAAGCCGGCTTCGACGGCGTGATGATTAACGAGCATCACAACAACCCGCTGTGCATGATGCCCTCGGTCAACGTCATCGGCTCAGTGCTGGCAAGCCGAACCAAGCAGGGCAAGATAGTCTTCCTCGGCAACGTCCTGCCCATCCACGACAACCCCCTGCGCGTCGCCGAGGAAGTGGCGATGATTGACATACTCTCCGGCGGGCGCGTGGTCTGCGGGTTCGTCCGCGGCATCGGCCAAGAAAGTATGGCAACCAACACCAACCCCATCTACAACCGCGAGCGGTTCGACGAAGCCCACAACGTAATCGTCCAGGCCTGGACTACTCCCGGCCCCTTCCGCTACGAAGGCAAGCATTACCACTACCGGGTAGTCAACCCGTGGGTAATGCCGCTCCAGAAGCCCCACCCGCCCATCTGGATTCCCGGCGTCGCCTCGCCCGAATCGGTCATCTGGGCCGCCAAACACAAATACCCCTACGTCGCCCTGGCCCCGCCGCTGGATCTGCTGTCGGACATCTACCGCCTCTATCAGAACACCGCCGAGGCCGACGGCTGGACGCCCACCCCGGAGCATCGCGGCTATGCGGTGCGGGTGAACGTGGCCGACTCCGACGAAAAGGCGTATGAGGAAGGCAAAAACTTCTACTGGCAGCTAGGCACATCCTTCGGCGTGACCCCGCCCCACTGGCTGGCCCCGCCGGGCTACCTGACCCGCGCCGCCGCCACCGGCGCCCGCGAGCAGGCCCGCCGCGCCGTCCAAACCGTCGTCCCCGGCGGCCCCGTCCTACCCTACGAGGACGCCCAAGCCACCTACCAGATAGTCACCGGCAACCCCGACACCGTAATCCGCAAGCTAAAGCACCTCATAGACATCATAGACCCCGGCTACGTCATCCTGTGGGGCCGCGAAGGCCCAATGACCCACCAAGTCGCCATGCGCAGCATAGACCTGATGGCCCAAGAAGTAATCCCGGCCATCCGCGACTACCAAGCCCAACGCGCGGAGTAGCAAGAAGCCGGTATGACTGCGCCAAACCAAGACAGCCACAACAACGGCGGACAAGATACCGCCGCAGTAATCCGCGCCGCATTGCAGGCCCGGAGCGATTTGGAGCTGTCCCCGCCGGATGCGGCGGAGTTGGCGGAAACCTACCGGGACAATCTGCGCGATTACCGCCGCCACAGCCTAGAGTATCTTGAAACCGGCGATTACCGCCAAGCCGCTGAAAAGTCTTGGGGAGCTTTCGCCCAGTCGGTAAAAGCCGTCGCCGCAGATTACGGGGTGCGGCTATCCCATCACGGCCACATCATCCGGGTTGGCAACCGCCTGGCAACCCTAGCCAGACAAGACAGCCAGGACGCCGGCGAAGTTCTGCTGAAAGGCTTGAATTCCGCCCGCAGTCTGCATCAGCATTTCTATGAAAACGATCTGGAAGCGGAAGGCGTCACCCTGTCGGCCAACGACGTAATGACGGCCATTGACCTGATGCAGCAACGGTTCGCCACCGGCGGGGCCAACGGCCGGGAAAGCTAGGCCAACGAACAGCGAGGCAACAGCGCAACAAGATGGACCTAGACATTCATGGCAAGACATGGCCCGAAGTGCGAACCGAGTTTCGGGAAATCTATAACGCCGCCGTCCGGGCCGCCCATGGCGGCAAAACCATAAATATAATCCACGGGTACGGCTCAACCGGAACCGGCGGCGTTCTACAGGCACGCTTTCGCAAGTACCTGAAAAAGCACGAATCCCGCCTAACCTTCAAGCCCGGCGAAGAATTGGACGGCAACCCCGGACGGACGGCAGTTGAGGCCATCAGCCCCCTTCCCGACGATGACGAAATTCTGGAAGACCTGATTCTCGACTACTGCCGCCAGCCCCGAACCCGCGACAAAATAGCCGGCCGGTTCCGCAGATATGGCGACCCGAAAATACGGCAGGCCGTCCAGTCGCTACTGGCGGCCCCGCCATTGCTGAACAAAATCGTCAAGTCCGGCCGGGATATGTACCAAACTCTCTAACCACCTCGAACCTAATCCAAAGGAGATGATGCTATGGCCGAAATGCTACAACAGGGAGCCCGTTTCCCCCAACTCGACCTAACGCTGCTGGATGGCGGAACGCTGGCTTTGCCCGGCGGCGCCCCCAGCCGCTACACCGCGCTGCTGTTCTACCGCGGCCACTGGTGACCCTACTGCCAGCGGCAGTTGGCCGCCTACGAAGCCGCCAAACCCGAACTCGAAGCGCTAGGCGTCACCGTCATCGCCGTAAGCGCCGACACCCAAGAACAGGCCCAAGAAGTGAAAGGCCGCGGCCTGAGCTTCCCCGTCGCCTATGGCGCCACCCAAGCCGACGCCGACAGCATCGGCGCCTGGTGGTCCGACGACCGGGGCGGGTTCATCCAGCCCGCCGAGTTCCTGCTGGGCCGCGGCGGCGTGGTGCTGGGCGCAATGTACGCCTCCGGCCCGGTGGGGCGAATGGGCGCCGATGAAGTCATCCATGCCATAACCTCCCGCGAAAACCGCCGCCGCCAAGAGGAAGGCGAAACCCCGGCATAACCGGACTATTCCCCTCCCCCTCCGGGGGGAGGGCCAGGGTGGGGGCGTCTATCCCCATCGTCTACCCGCCATCACCGGAAAAATCCCCGCGCGCTCCGTGCGCCCCGTAGGGAAAACCGATATGAACGAAGCCAACCGGCAACTGGTTGATCTGATGGAGCACGTCTGGCGCTCCATCGCCGCCCTCTGCGACGGCCTGCCCGAAGCGGACTGGAAAACGCCCACCGACTGCCCCGGCTGGTCGGTGCAGGATCAGGTGTCCCACTTGGCCGGCTCCGAAACCGGCATCCTGGGAGACCCCGACCCCGACCACACCCCCAGCCAGCAGGCCCTCGCCCACACCCGCAGCGAGCAGGGGCAGCGCAACGAAATCGTCGTGGATTTCCGCCGCCCCTGGAGCGGACAGCAGGTATTGTCGGACTTTCGCGCCAAGACCGCCCGCCGGGTGGAAATCCTGCGGGCAATGTCCGACGACGACTTTGCCGCGGAGATGCAAACCCCGGTAGGCCCGGGCCCGGTGTCCGAGTTCCTGAGCATCCGCATTATGGACGCCTGGATTCACGAACAGGACATACGCCGCGCCCTGAACCGCCCCGGCGAGCTGGACAGCCCGGCCGCCGCCCACGCCTTGGGCCGCATCATCCGCGCTATGCCCTACGTCGCCGCCCGCCGCGCCCAGGCCCCCGACGGCGCCACGGTGCTGTTCGACATCTCCGGCCCCGCCGGACGCCTTATGCCCATCGAAGTCCAGAGCGGACGGGGCCGCGAGCTGGAGCAGCCCCCGCAAACCCCCACCGTCCGCATCACCCTAGACGCCGAAACCTTCGGCTGCCTAGGCAGCGGCCGCTGGCAACCCGACGAAGCCCTACAATCAGGCAAAATATCCATCCAAGGCGACACCGCCCTAGGCCAGTCCATAGTCCGCCAAATGAACATTATGCCCTAACCCGCCCCGCCATCCCCACCCACCCCCACCATTCCCCGACGACGGGAATGGCGGGGGCAAGCAGAAACGACGCGGCGCCGACGGGAACGCCCCCCTGCCCCCAACAACCCCACACTCGCCACATTCTCTATAAGAGAAATTGCGAAATCCCCTTATCGCCCTGAGCAATCCCCCTTTGTCACCCTGAGCAATCCTCTTTGTCACCCTGAGCAAAGCGAAGGGTCTCACCATCCAAGCCAAGATTCTTCGCTTCGCTCAGAATGACAAAAGGCCGGAATGAGAGACAACGTAAGTAATTTCGCAATTTTCTACTGCGTTTAATCCAACCCGATTTAGTGCTATGATAGCAGGCAGCGAATCGAGCAACGCATAGTCACCCCTAGTCGAGTTGATATGTTACGCAGGCGGCCCGGCGTTCCCTCTGGCCCAACTCCCCACCCCGCGTCTCAAGCCCGAGGACTGGCGGCGCGGCTTCCCTTCCACTATAGCTGGATAGTAATTGCCATCCTGGCAACAGTGCAGATTTTCGCCAGCTCCATCAGCATGGCCGCGGGCATAATGCTGCCGCCGCTTACCGACCCCGTAGACGAGGGCGGCTTCGGCTGGAACGAAAGCCTAGTCACCCTCGGCATAGCGGCCTACTACGGATTCGGCGCCATCTACGCCCCCATCACCGGCTGGCTGGGCGACCGCTTCGGCTCCCGCATTATGCTTGCCGCAGCCGCATCCCTGTATTTGGTCAGTATGCTGCTGTTGAGCCGCATCACCGAACTCTGGCAGTTCTTCCTGTTCTTCGGCGTGCTGCTTTCCCTCACCCAATCGCTAGGTATGGTGCCGCTGATGGCCTCGGTCAGCGGCTGGTTCCGCCGCCGACTAGGGCTGGGCATCGGCATCCTGTGGGCCGCCGGAGGCATCGGCACCGCCGCCTTCGCCCCCGTCGCCGGCTGGCTCATCGAAACCGTCGGATGGCAGGGAAACTTCACCTACATCGGCATCTTGGGCGGAATAGTTATGCTCTGCCTAGTTCCCTTTATGCGAAACCGCCCCGCCGACTTAGGCATCGAACCCTACGGATCCCGCCCCGGCGACTCGGTTTCCGCCCGCCTTGCCAAAGGAATGGAGCAGCTCCGCATCAAGGTATTCAACCAGCACATCCGCCGCACCCGGCCCTTCTGGAACCTGCCCCTGATTCACGGCCTCGGCTGCGCCGGACACGGCATCATCCTGATTTACGTCGCCATGTACGCCAAAGACACGGGCGTTTTCGATTCCTTGGCCGTCGCCGCCACAATCCTGTCCATCATATCGCTGGTGAGCATCATCAGCCGGTTTGTGACCCCGGTGCTGGCCGAAATCTACGGCACCCGCCGGATGATGGCCCTTTCTCTGGCCATCCAGGGCCTTACCGTTCCCATCATAATGTTCGGCCCGGCGGAGCCGTGGGTTTTCTACCTGTTCGCCGTCACTTTCGGGCTGGGCTTCGGCGGCGAGTGGACCGGCTACCTCATCATCAACCGCCAGTATTTCGGCGACGGGCCTATGGGCACGGTATACGGCTGGCAGACCACCGGCGCGCTGATGGGCCACTTCATCGCCACCGCCCTAGCCGGGCTCGTGATGTACGTCACCGGCTCCTACATCGCCATCCTAAGCCTGTCAATGGCCTACAGCTTGGGCGGCGTAGTGGTAATCACCCTGCTCGACAGCAACTCCCAAGTCCTGATACCCGACTGGGAATCATCCCTGCCAGACGAAGCCCGTCTGAAACCCGTCGCGCCACGCCCCACCCCCACACCCGCCCCGGCCCCCGCCGGGGGCGACGGCGACGGCTGATTGTTCACCCCAGCGGACGCAAAGCGCACAAACTGTCCGTTATTCAGAGCAAGCTGTCCGTCATTCTGCGGGATGTCCTGTCATTCTGAGCAATGTCCTGTCATTCTGAGCAAAGCGAAGAATCTCCCGGCTGGGCGGTGAGACCCTTCGCTTTGCTCAGGGTGACAACGGGAATTGCTCAGGGTCACAACGTAAGTTGCTCAGGGCAACAACCGGGAATTTCGCAATTTTCCCTTACTTAATCCCCCTCCAGAAACTCCCGCACGAAAGCCGTAGCCGGTTCCTTGTCGTACAGGCTGTTGAGCAGCACCACGTTGCGGTACACGTCGCCCTGGAAAAAGCGCTCGTAGAGAATCTGACGGGAACCGAAAGCACTGCAACAAGCGTCCCAAGCCAAGCGGAACAGACGCACCCGGCCCTCCGCTGTGGCGGTGTCAGTGTCTAGGTAACGGGCCAGCTCATCGGCCAGCGGGCCGGACAGGTCGGCCTCGGTGGGCAGGGCCATCAGGCTGCTGGAACCCATCAGTTGCAGTATCTCGCCCATACGCGGATACATTCGGATGAACAAATGGCGGGCCACGGTCAGCGGCATTTCCGCTGGACACAGCACGCCCCACTCATCGGGGGCGGCGTCGGCCTCGGCGGCCCGCAGCAGCGCCTTGGTAGTTTCCAGTGCCTCGATGATTTCCGCCGTCATCTGCAACATCTGCGGCTGCTGGCCGGAGCCGAGAACCCGCTGCATCAGGTTTGCCAGCCCCAGCACGAACTCCAGCTTTACCACATTCTTGGTCACCACCTGATGCCCCGAATGCAGATATTGATGCGTGCGGCGTGACATATTGTTGCAACGGTCGGGGTCGCCCAGCAGAAACACCCGCTCCCACGGCACGAACACGTTATCGAAAAAGGCCAGCGCGTCCATTTCCTCAAACCGCGAACCCAGCGGATGATCGAACCGCGAGCGCCCCAAGTCAAAGCTCTCCCGGCACAGAAACTTCAGCCCCGGCGCGTCGCACGGCAACGCAAAGGCGAAAGAAGTCCGCCCCGGCGCCCCCGTAGGCAGCCGGTGAGAACGCGCCGGATACACCGCGATTTCGTCGGCGATGGGCAGCGTAGCCAGCAGCCGCGCCCCATGAACGACGATGCCCGCGTCGGTTTCCTTCACCACCGACAGCGCAATGTCGGTATTATCCGACAAGCTACGCAGACCATCCCCGGCAGGGGCGGACTCCGGGGCCCGGTTGCGTTGCAGGTTGACCAATGTATGGGTCAGCACCAAGTCCTGCTCGCGCACCAGCTCGTAATAGTTGCGGATGTTCTCCTTGAACTCCGGCCGGTCTTCCCCGAAATAATCCCCGGCGGCGGCCATCGCCATCAGACTCACGTTGAGAAAGTCGGGAGTGCGCCCCATCATCCCGCAGCTAACCTGCGCCCACCGCCGCATCATCCCGCGCCGGGCCTCCAAGTCGGCCGGCGTTTGCGGGGTAATGAACGACAGCCCCACCGGCTCGCCGCTACTGGGCGAGGGATAAGTCATCACCGGCCCATCCCCTGCCTCAGAGGAAGACGACGGGGAAATCTGCTGAATGTCATACAGCCGGGCCACCGTTTTCACCCCGCCGCTCAATCCGGGATGGATGGTCGCGTCCTTAACCCGCTCGCCGCGCATATACAGGGTTGGCGGCCTTTCCTTCAGCCTTTCAATATACTGCTGTCCGTTTCTGGCAGGCATAACGGTTCCTCCCGGTTCGCGCTTTCGGCAAGCCCGGCCCACCGCCGGCCTGCTGTATACTCTATATTGTGGACGAACACAGCCGGATTGAATAGCCCGCCGCCCGCAGTCGCCATGATTCCTAGCCCTGCCACGGACTCCGTTTGTTGACAGACCATCCATATCTTTCTAGGATAGACCGAAATGGACAATTCCGGCAATAAAGCCCTCCGCGACCTAGGCATATTCTACTGCGCGGTATTCCTGGTTTCCCTAGCCGCCACCTCCCTCGCCCTATGGCTGTATTGGGACACCTGGCGGCTGAACAGCCTGATACCCGCGCTGTCCAACGTCTTCACCGTATCCGCAGGCATCGCCCTGCTAACAACAATCCTCAAAGAGGCGGGATGGTATATGGTACTAGCCACGATAAAAGCAAAAGATTTGAAAGAGGAAGGACGCAAGGAAGGCCATAAAGAAGGCCACAAGGAAGGAATCGCGGAAGGCATCAAGGAAGGCCACAAAGAAGGCATCAAGGAAGGCGAGGAACGGCGCCAACGGCGGGAAGACGAGGCTTACGCCAAGTTCGGCGTCGAAGTCAACGGCGTCCTTATGCTCCCCCGGACGCCGGAAGTCCAGCGGTTCCTGTCCAGCGAGCCGGAAGAATAGGGATACTTAAAAGGCCGATAGCCCGGCAGGAATCGCGCCAGGTTTCCTGCTGCCGTTGCCCGGGCCCATACCGCCGTCGCCGGTTCCTGTATAATACCGGCAACCAACCCCCGCCATTGGAGGCCCCATGCCAGTTGTTCAGAGGCCCTACGTGCCGCCGGAAGACCAGACGCCCCAGGAAGAAACTTTCGCCCGCCCCGGAGACACCCAAGCCAACGAGGGCGGCCCCTTGGAACCCATCACCTTTTACAGCGACTCAATGCACATTTTCAGCAGCCTGTATTCCGCGGTGCTTTTCTTTGGCGAGCAGATGGAGGAGCGCGAACCCATCCTGCGTGCCCGCATCAAAGTCAGCCCGCAGATGCTAAAGGCCATCGCCCTGCTCACCGCCAAGCACGTCCGCGAGTACGAAAACGCCGTTGGCCCCATCACCCTGCCCGAACAAGTCTACTCCGCCTGGGAGCTGGACGCCGACGGAGGCCACAATCATGCCGGGTAACGCCGCACCGGACAACGGCCCGCCCTTGGCCGAAGACCTGTCCCTGCCGGTCACCATAGAGCCGGGCGTAGATTACGCCACGCCCCCCGGCTGGAACTGGCGCGATATTGACGCCACCCAGCCCAACGCCGCTGTCTTTCACATCAGCCACTCCGAAGTCACCCGCGTGCTGGTGGACAACCTACGACCCGAAGACTGCTCCCCCGACGTCAATTTCGTCATCAAGAGCGAAATCCCCATAATAGTGCTGGACAGCCTAGACAAATACTGGGCGGGCGAAGCCAAACACCGCCTGCCCCTCAACGGCGTCCGCGTCCCGGTCGAAGCCGACACCATAGCCGAAGCCAAACGCGCCCTCGCCGACGACCTCGCCGCCCAACTGCGCCTCCTGCTCCTACTCCGCAACTCCCACCAACGCCACATAGCACCGCCCCTGCAAGAAAACCTGCGGATTCTCTCGGAAAACCTAGAACCGCGCCGCAACCGCGAATAAAGGATTCCCAAATAGCGCAAACTCTCAGGGGCGGGGTGAAACCCGCCCCTGCCATCTGCTAACCGCCGCCAGCCAGCCGCGCCCGCACCGCCTCCGCCCCTTCCCCCAGCGGCGCCGTCACCGCCGCCTCATCCGCGCGGCCCTTCACCTCCACCACCCCGTCACGCAGGTTGCGGGGGCTGACCACCAACCGGACGGGCAATCCGAGAAGGTCGGCGTCGTTAAACTTAACCCCGGCGGCCTGGTCGGGCCGGTCATCGTACAGCGTTTCGATTCCGGCGGCATTGAGCTGCCCGTACAGCGCATCAGCGGCTTCGGCTACCTCCGCGTTGGACAGGTTGAGCCCAACCAGATGCGCCTGGTATGGCGCGATAGGATGCGGAAAGACTATGCCGCGCTCATCGTGATTCTGTTCAATGGCCGCGGCCAGCAGCCGCCCGACGCCGATGCCGTAGCACCCCATCGTAATCGGCAGGTTCCGCCCCTCGGCGTCCAGATAGGTCGCCCCCAAAGTTTCGCTGAAAAACGTCCCCAGCTTGAAAATATGCCCCACCTCAACGCCCCGGGTGGCTTCCAGTCCGTGACCGCAACGGACGCATAGCTGGCCGGGCTGAACCAGCGCGATGTCCGTCAATATATCAACCTGAAAATCGCGGGGGTAATTAGCCCCGGTCAAGTGAGTATCGGGCTTGTTCGCCCCAACCACAAAGTTGGCCCCGCTTTCGATGGACGGGTCGGCCACCTTGCGGATGCCGCTTATCCCCACCGCCGACGCGCTGCCCGCCACCAGCCCGGCGGCCTGCACCTCCCCATCCTCGGCAAAGCGCAATTCGTCGCAGTGCAAAGCGTTTTTCAGCTTGACTTCGTTGACTTCCAAATCGCCGCGTATGGTGACAAACACCGGCTCGCCGTCGGCCATATAAAATACGGCCTTCAGCGTCCCAGCCTCCGGCACCCCCAAGAACTCGGCCAGCGCGGCGATGGTCTTGACGCCCGGAGTAGCGACTTCCCGCAACGGCGCATCTCCCGTATCCCCCCCATAACGGGGTACGACCGACTCGGCCTTTTCGGCATTGGCGGTATAGCGGCAGTTGGGGCAAGTGATAACGGTATCCTCGCCGGTATCGGTAGGCAACAAAAATTCGTGAGAATCCTTGCCGCCGATGGCCCCGCTGTCCGCCTCGGCCATCAGCACCGGCAGCCCGCAGCGGCGGAAAATGTTGCGGTAAGCCTGCGCCATCGCCTGATAGCTTTCGTCCAAACTGGCGTCATCGGCGTTAAAGCTATAGGCGTCCTTCATATCGAACTCCCGCACCCGTATCAGCCCGGCGCGGGGGCGCGGTTCGTCGCGGAATTTAGTCTGAATCTGATAGAGCAGCAACGGCAGGTCACGATAACTCTGAACATTGCTTTTCACCACGTTGGTAATAACTTCCTCGTGCGTCGGCGCCAACGCCATAGGACGCCCGCGCCGGTCTTGCAGGGCAAACAGGTTATCGCCGAAAGCGGCCCGGCGGCCGGTCTGCTCCCAAAGCTCCAGCGGTTGCAGGGCCGGCAGCATCAGCTCCTGCCCGCCCGCTGCATCCATTTCCTCCCGGATGATTCCCTCAATTTTACGCAGAGAACGCAGGGCCAGAGGCAGATAAGAATAAACCCCGGCCGCCACCTGCTGCATCAGCCCGGCCCGCAACATCAGCCGGTGGCTGGCCGTTTCCGCCTCCGGCGGGTCAAACCGCAGCGTCCTGCTCACCATTCGTGTGAATCGCATCTTTCTAATCCACGCAGCAACTGTTTTCGATTATGCCCGGCGTCCGCTGCCGGAAAGGGATTTCCAGCCTACCCCAGCCGCCGCCAACTGGCAAGTGCCGCCGGACGTTGCGCCGCAACCGCCGGGGACGTTAGCGTTTTTTGCTGGCCTCAATCATAGAAGCGAATATATGCTATAATCCGCGCAAATTACGGGGGTATGCGCCGATATGTTGCTGGAGAGCTTGTATCAGACAATAGAAAAACTCAATGAGCGAATGGAAACCCACCGGGATAAGCTCAGTCAGAGCGAGGCACTAACCCGCAATGCGCTGGTGGATCCCCTGTTGCGCTCCCTCGGCTGGGACACCGAAGACCCGGCGTTGGTAATGCCCGAATACAAGCTGGGCAACGGAACTGCGGACTATGCTTTGCTCAACGGCGGCAAGCCGGTTATTGTGGTAGAGGCCAAGAAGCTGGGCATACCATTGGACGATGCAGCATCCCAAGGCATCTCTTACTGCATAAATGACGGTATCGAATACTTTGCTGTCACCGATGGCAAAAAATGGGATGTCTATGAAACGCACCGTGCTGTCCCTCTGCTGGATAAGAAAATCCTCAGTTTCTACATAACAAATCCTCCGGCTGATGTGTGTCTGGCTGCGCTGGCTCTGTGGCGGCGTAGCGTCCAGAGCGGCACCGTCCGCAAGGCTCGGACGCCCTTACTGGACCCGGAGCCACAGGAAGCTCCGTTGGTTACGTCCAATCAGCCGGATGTGCCACTGGAACCCCCGGCAATTCCTCCAATACCAGAGGCCGGAGGCAACTGGCAACCGCTTTCGCAACTTCAGCCGCTTACAGGAGATAAAGCGCCGCCGGAAATCCGGCTTCCCGACGGTTCAATCCGCCCAGTTAAGCATTGGGCTGATATACCCCAAGCTGCTGTGGAATGGCTGATTCAGCAAGGTCGACTGGACGAAACAGGCATACCAATTCAGATAGGCAAGCGTTACATCCTATCCGCCCACCGAGTTCATCCGACTGGAGCGGATTTCAAAAGCGCCAAACAGGTCGGACAGTTTTATTTGGAAACTAATTACAACAATCTCAATAATTTAAGGAACTCGAGAGAAATCATAGAAAAAATTGGGAAAGGGGTAGGTCTGGAGCAATTCAGTGTTAGGCGGCCCGAGTAGCCGCCGGGCCGGATTGCGTAACAGAACCGCCAATGCTGTTGTGCGGCGGCGGTTCTGCTTTAGATAGTTGCCGCAGATCCCTGCGGGCATTAGCTAATCCGCCGACACCGGCGCGGCTTCCACTTCTTCCATCAAGGCCGTTAGCATCTCCGCTTCCGGCACCACGCGCACTTTTTCGCCCTTGCGGAATATGACCGCCCGGCCCGCTCCGGCGGCGATGCCCACGTCGGCGTCCTTGGCCTCCCCGGGCCCGTTCACCTCGCAGCCCATAACGGCGACCTTGATATCCTTGTCACTCTTCTTCAGCAACGAATCAACTTCGTTAGCCAGCTTCACCACGTCCACATCGGCCCGCCCGCAACTCGGGCAAGCCACCAGCACCGCCCCCTTGCGCCGCAGGTTCAGCGACTTCAGAATTTCGTAACCCGCGGTCACCTCGTCAACCGAATCGCCGCTCAACGACACCCGGATAGTGTCGCCGATGCCCTGATACAGCAGCACCCCCAAGCCCACCGATGTGCGGATGGAGCCGGACATCACCGTTCCCGCCTCGGTAATGCCCAAGTGCAACGGATAGGGCATCATCTCCGCCAGCCGGGAATAGGCTTCGACAGTAGTAGGCACGTCAAAGGCTTTCATCGAAATCTTGATTTGGTCAAAGTCCTGGTCTTCCAGCAGGCTGATTTCCCACAGAGCGGTAGCCACCATGTGGTCAACCACGCTGTAATCGCCCTCCCGCTCCTCGCCGGCCTTGGGCAGCTTGTTCACCAAGTCCATGTGCCGGGAGAACCCCCGCGTCCGTCCAATGCCGCCCACCGGGGGCAGGCTGCCAAAGTTGACCCCGATGCGGATAGGCACTTTCTGCGCCTTGGCCGCCGCCGCTACCTCGCGCACCTGGTCTTCGTTCCGCAGATTGCCGGGGTTGAGCCGCAGGCAGTCCACCCCGCCCTCAAGACACTTCAGGGCAAGCTGATAATGAAAGTGAATGTCGGCGATGAGGGGTATGCTGATTTGTTTCTTGATTTCGCCCATCGCAATCGCGGCGTCCATATCGGGAACGGCGGAGCGGATGATGTCGCAGCCCGCTTCTTCCAGTTGGTGAATCTGCCGCACCGTAGCCGCCACATCGCGCGTATCCGTCTTGGTCATAGACTGGACGGTAATATCGGCCCCGCCGCCCACCTTAACCCCGCCCACGTAAACCGGCTTGGTTGGCCGTCGCTTAATCATCCTGCAATCCTCCCCCGCAATGCCGTACCCACCTAGGCAAATGGAAATCCGCTGGCTATGTTACACGAAAGCCGGTGCGTATTCCAGCAGCCCTAACCGGGATTCGCCTCAGGGATGATTTTTGGATTATCCTTAAAAATCTTGGCGGCCTCGGCGTTTTCCGTGGTAAATTAAAGAGAGTCGCCGATTCAGGGGGGCCAGTATGATTGCCGTTTTGCGCCGCTGGTGGCCGGTTGCCGGCCTTACCGCCATCGTTGCGTTGGCCCTGTTGTTGCCGACGGCAGGGAGCGCCCAGACGCCGCCCCCGCCCCCACCGCCGCCGGATACGCTGCTTGGCAACCCCGCCGGATTGACCGCCGGCCCGGGCAATCGCCCCGGCGAGGTGACGCTGCTCTGGAAGCCCGCCGCCAATGCCGAAACGCATTTCGTGTATCTGGTAGAAACCGGCGGCGGCGGCGGCGACGACGGACGCTACGCCCCGGCCCTTTCCGGCGACGCCGGTTCGGCAACCATCGCCGGGCTGAAAACCGGGCAGACTTACTGGTTCATCGTGATAGCCGGGCGTTCCGGCGATACCTACGAATGGTCGGAATGGAGCAATTGGGCGCAGGCCGCCCCGCAGCCGGTAACGCCGCCCCCGCCCCCCACACCGCCCACCCCAACGCCCACACCCGCGGCAACAGCCACCCCAACGTCTACGCCCACGGCAACCGCCACGCCCGCCCCCCGTCCCCGGTATGACGATGCCGAAATTTACGGACGGGTCATATCCATTGACGCCGCCGCCAACACCTTTACTATGCGGGTTATCCGGCACGAACATCTGCGAGGCAACAGCCCGTCAAGCCCGGTAACAGTAGACTACGGCGCAGTTGCTTATATCGAATACTGGCTGCGCTCCGACGATTACATCGAGGCCGAGGGCAGCTACTACCCAAACGAAAACACCCTACGCGCCCACGACGTGGAATTGGAATACCGCTCCGGCCGCGATGATGATGACTACCACGATGGCGACGACGATTAGCCGAGGCCGCCGCGTCGCGGGCCGTCCGTACTGCCGAAACCGGCCCGCACCCCGCCGCCGAACCGCCCATCATCCCGCCCCTACCCGCCCAAGAAATTCCGCCCTTCCAGCAGCCGGGCCACATCGTTGGCGCTGATAATTATGATGCCGCCAATCAGCACGGCCAAACCAATCAGGTGAACCAGCCCCTCTTTTTCCGGCGATATTCGCTTGCCGCGCCGCACCCACTCGATTACTACGAAAACAATGCGTCCGCCGTCCAGCATAGGAAAGGGCAGTATGTTCAGGATGGCAAGATTGACGCTCAACAGTATGCCAACAGTAAGCCACCCTACCAATCCCCCCTCCCGGCTGACTTCCCCGGTTAGCTGGGCGATTCCGATGGGGCCCGACAGCTCCGGGGCCGCCCCCTGAGAAATCATCCCGCCCACCGTTTGCTTCAGCAGCACCAGCAGCTCCCAAGTGCCGGTGAAACTGGCCGGCACCGCCTCCCAGATGGGCCTGGAGCGGCTTTCCACCCGCGTATCGGTAAGCTGGACGGCAACCCCCACCATCCACCGGCTCCTTTCGGCGTTAAAGCCGGGCGTCACCGACACTCTTTCCGCCCGCCCGTCCCGCTCCAGCAGCAAGCCCATTTCCGAGCCGCCGTTCAGATTCACCTCGCGGTTCAAGTCCACCAGCGTTTCCACCGGCCGCCCGTTGGCCTCAACGAAAATGTCGCCGGGCCGGATACCGGCCTGAGCCGCCGCGCCCCCGGCGGCCACCTCGGTCACCGCAACCCGCCCCACCGTCTCCTCTTGGGGCAGCATAAACATTATCGTAAATATCACCAGCGGCAAAAGCGCGTTCATCAGCGCCCCGGCGGCCAGCACTATGATGCGCGGCCCCGGCCCTTTGGAAGCCAGACTTTGCGGGACGGTAGGATTCGACTCCCCGGCCAGCCGCACGAACCCGCCCAAGGGAATCACGTTCACCGAGTAGAGCATATCGGCCAGCTCAAAGGAGCCGCCGCTCACCGAGCGCACCTTGCCCTCGTGCCAGAGCAGATGGTCAACGGGCCGGTTGAAGTGGCTGGGGTCTTCGTCCTTGTCCCGCTTGCGGTGAAGCTCCACCTCGACGGCCACCAGCCCCAACTCTTCGTCCTCGATGGAACCGACCTTCACCCGCTGGCCGGGCCGCAGAGATTGAGGCCCATCCAGCCCGATAAAGCGGGTATTGCTATGGAGCGCCACCGGCGTGCGCCCGGTATAAAACCCAAAGACCCGCGGCGGAAAGCCAACCCCGAACTCCAGCACCTTGACCCCGAAGGCGCGGGCCGCGGCGAAGTGGCCGAACTCGTGGACCACCACCAGAATCACCAGCAACGAAGCCATCGTGCCGATGGCGAATAAAACAGCTTCCATCAGCCTGCCCCGCGCCCTAGCCTTGCCCGGTCATAGTTTCCCGCCCGGTCGCGGTTTCACGCCCGGTCGCGGTTTCACGAATGAACTCCACTATCTCGCCGGTGGCAGTGCCGGGGCCGAAAACCTCGGTTATGCCCAAGTCTTTGAGCGGCTGCCGGTCAACGGCGGGTATAATCCCGCCCACCACCACCAGCACATCGTCCATACCCTCGCCCCGCAGCAAGGCCATAACCTCCGGCAGAATCTCCAGATGGGCGCCCGACAAGATACTAAGCCCCAGAACATCCACGTCTTCCTGCGCCGCCGCCTGGACAATCATCCGCGGGCTTTGACGAATCCCGGTATAAATAACCTCCATACCGGCATCCCGCAGGGCGCGGGCAATAACCTTGGCCCCCCGGTCATGTCCATCCAAGCCAGGCTTGGCTACCAGAACCCGGATGGGGCGTTCATTATTCTGCATTTTGTTCCGTCTTTTACTAGAGTAGCGCGTTTGCGTCATTCCCGCGAAATTTGTGTCATTCCCGCGAAAGCGGGAACCGCGGTAATCCATTGATTAGCTTTCGGCGGATGGCGCACTCTCCACCAGCTCGGTAAGCACCCCGAAAACCGCCGACGGGTGAACAAACCCAATCGTTCCCGAAAGCCCGTGCCGCGGCTCCCGGTCAATCAGCCGCAGCCCCTGCGCGTCTAGGATTCGCAGCTTCTCCCCGATGCCGTCCACGTTCAAAGCCAAGTGGTGCAGCCCCTCGCCGCGGCGCTCGATAAAGCGGCCCACGGCGCTGGCGGCGTCCACCGGCTCCAGCAGCTCCAGCCGCGTTTGCCCCACCTGAATCAGCGTGGCCCGCACCCCCTGGTCTTCCAGCAACGACACCTCGGCGGGCGGAACGCCGAAAACGCGCCCAAAAAACTCCAGCGCAGCGTCAATGTCCTTGACCGCCACGCCCACGTGGTCAATGTAATTGATGGCGCAGACTTCGCTCAACGGCGCTCCCTCCCCCTAGATAGCGTAATCCTTCAGCAGTTGCCGCGCAATGAGCAGCCGCTGCACTTCGGACGTGCCTTCGTAGATAGTGGTCACCCGGGCGTCCCGCAAAATGCGCTCCACCCCGGCCTCTTGGAAATAGCCCGAGCCGCCGTGAATCTGCAACGCCTTGTCGGCGGCGCGGATGCACATCTCCGACGCCATCAGCTTGGCGATGGACGCTTCTTGCAGGAAAGGCTGCCCGGCGTCCTTGAGCGTAGCCGCGTTCATCGTGGTAACCCGGGCGGCGTGAACTTCAGCGGCCATATCGGCCAGCATAAACTGAATGGCCTGATGCTGGGCGATGGGCTGCCCGAAGGATTGCCGCTGCTGCGCGTAGCGCACCGCCGCCTCCAGCGCCGACTGTCCGATGCCAACGCTCTGCGCAGCGATAATGATGCGGCTGGAAGTCAAAATCTCCATAGCCTGATTAAAGCCGCGCCCCTCCTCGCCCAGCAGGTTCTCGCCCGGCACCGGCATATCCTGGAATACCAGTTCGTCGGTAGTGGAGCTGCGCATCCCCAGCTTGCCGTGCATCGGGTTGATTGTCAGCCCCGGCGAACCCTTCTCGACAATAAAGGCGCTAACCCCCTTGTAGCCCTTGCCACGGTCCTGAGTGGCGAATACAACAATGCTCTGCGCCACCGATGCGTTGGTGATAAACATCTTGCTGCCGTTGAGGAACCAAGTCCCGTCCCGCTCAACGGCGGTAGTCTGCAAAGCGGCGGCGTCCGAACCGCCCCCCGGCTCGGTAAGACCAAAAGCGGCCACGCCCTGCCCCCCGGCCAGCGGCGGCAGAACGCGCTCCTTCTGCTCATCGCTGCCGAAGCGGTCAATGGAAGCCACCCCCAGCGCCAAATGGGCCAGCCAGCTAACCGAAGCCGAAGCGTCGCCCCGCGCCACCTCCTCGGCGGCAATAGAAACCTGCCGGTATCCGGCCGGCCCGCTCCCGCCATACTTCACATCCACCCCCAGCCCGGTAAGCCCCAGCCCGGCAAACCCCCGCCAAGCATCCCACTGGAACTCCCCTCGCTCATCCGCCTCCCGCGCCCTAGGCGCAACCTCCCGGTCCACAAACTCCCGCAAAGTAGTCTGGAGCATCAGCTCCTCTTCGTTCAGTATCAGGTCGGGCATAGTGTGTTACTCCCTCAGCGTTTTCGCGCTATTCTTTTGCATCGCTATTTCCGCAACAATGCCAGCATTTCCGCTTTGACTCGACGGAATGGGCCAGCCTTGATTGCATCCACTTGTTGCAGTGTATACTGCATCCCGCGGTAGCGGGTATTCATGCTCAGACGATAAAGATTTTGATAATCTAAGCCAACGCTGGTCAGATCCCCAATCAGATGGTTCCTTAAACTATGATTGTTCGGGTTGTAGCCTTGGGATGCCAGAAACGCGCTGGCGTAATGGAGTGCAGAGTAAAACAGTGCTGTGATTTCCCACTCAGGAAACCTTTGCGGCATAGATGATATTGCTTCCGCGAATTGCTCGTTCCTTTCGGCCAAGGCCAAATGCTCTTGAGCGGTTAGCATCGCTTATCTCCGCCACACCAAATCGCCCAAATAGGCGATACGTTTAGTTCGACCGTCCTCCGGCAATTCTTGACAGTTCACCAAATCGAAAAGGAAGGGCTGCTGTTTGACGCCCCGCATCACGGCCACTTGCGCCTCAAACACCCGGTAGCAGGGTTCGTCGTCGTGGGGCGTCGCTGAGATAACCGTGCATAGAGAGTCGTTCTCCGCCAATCGCACTTCAACGACTTCCGGGATTTCCCGAACCAGATCCAGGTACATTTGCAGGGCCTTGAAATGAACCAGCTTGGGGTTCTTGTAATGTTCCATTATCGCGCCTCACCGCGTTAGGCTGATATAGATTCCCGCCTTCGCGGGAATGACTCAGTACCGGGAATAATGCCCTAAAACCCCACCTCCCCCTCCTGCTCCCCAAACGCCTCCCGCAGCACCCCCGACATCTCCCCCAGCGTGCAGTGCGCCTCCACGCACTCCAGAATAGCCGGCACCGTATTATCCTCGCCCCGCGCAACGTCCGCCAGCCGGCGCAGCGCCGCCTGCGCCGCGCCCCCGTCGCGCTCCCGGCGCAGGCGCTCCAGCCGGGCCACCTGCTGGCGGGCCGCTTCCTCGTCCACCCGCATCAGCCCCTCCACCGGCGGCTCCTCGGTCGCGTAGCGGTTCACCCCCACGATGATGCGGTCGCCCGACTCCACCTCCTGCCGGTGCCGGTAGGCCGCATCGCCGATTTCCCGCATCTGAAAGCCGCCTTCAATGGCGGCCACCGCGCCGCCCATAGCGTCTATGCGGGCTATGTAGTCCAGCGCCTGCGCCTCCAAATCGCTGGTCAAACTCTCCACATAATAGGAACCCCCCAGCGGGTCAACCACATCGGCGGCGCCGCTTTCGTAGGCCAATATCTGTTGCGTGCGCAACGATAGCTGCGCCGATTCCTCGGTGGGCAAAGCCAGCGCCTCGTCGCGGGAGTTGACGTGCAACGACTGCGAGCCGCCCAGAATGGCCGCCAAAGCCTGCACCGCGCAACGGATAACGTTATTGTCCGGCTGCTGGGCAGTCAGCGAAACGCCGGCCGTCTGAGTGTGAAAGCGCAGCATCATCGAGCGCGGGTCTTTGGCCCCGAAGCGGTCGCGCATTATCCGCGCCCAGATGCGGCGGGCGGCCCGGAACTTGGCGACTTCCTCAAACAAATTGTTCTGCGCCACGAAAAAGAAAGACAGCCGCGGCGCGAAGCCGTCTACCGGCAGCCCCGCGTCCAGCGCCGCCTGCACGTAGGCGATGGCGTTGGCGAAAGTAAAGGCCAGTTCCTGCACCGCCGTAGCCCCGGCCTCCCTCATGTGGTAGCCGGATATGCTGATGGTGTTCCAGCGCGGCACCCTTTCGGCGCAATACTTGAACACATCCACCACCAAACGCATCGAAGGACGCGGCGGATAGGCGTAGGTTCCCCGGGCGATATATTCCTTGAGTATATCGTTCTGCACCGTGCCGCTTATCTGCTCCGGGGCCACGCCCTGCCGGGCGGCGGCGGCGATATAGAAACACAGCAGCAACGACGCCGTGGCGTTAATGGTCATCGAAGTGCTGACCCGCCCCAGCGGAATCCCGGCGAACAGCGTTTCCATATCCTCCAGGCTACAAATAGGCACGCCCACCTTGCCCACCTCGCCCTTAGCCAGCGGGTGGTCGGAGTCATAGCCTATCTGCGTAGGCAGGTCAAAGGCCACCGACAGCCCGGTCTGCCCCTGCTCCAGCAGATAGCGGAAACGGCGGTTGGTATCGGCGGCGGTGGCGTAACCCGAATACTGCCGCATAGTCCACACCCGCCCCCGGTAGGCGCTCGGCTGCACGCCGCGGGTATAAGGAAACTCCCCCGGAAACCCGCTATCCGCCCCGTAATCGTATCCCCGAACCGCCAAATCCTCCGGCGAATACAGCGCGTCTATCGCCAAGCCGCTGTCGGTCTCAAAGGATTCGCGCCGTTCCGGGAAACGCGCCACCGCCGGCCCCAGCGTTTCCTCCCGCCACTGCTGCTTATCCTTGCTGGGCATACCGCCCTCCTTCGCATATCCGCATCCCCGGCGTCCCCGCCGTCAACCGCCGCCCAAATATAACCGCAGTTTCCAGTGTAACCGCAAGCCCCATCCCGCTCAAGACAGCCCCGCCCCGGGAATGACGCCCGGCCCACAGGAACAACGCGCAACCTGCCAATTTCCAACCCGCCGCCCCGCAACCATCCCTGCAAAAGCAAGTATACTGTACATCACGGCAAACACCGCATCGCCAAGAATCCAACCAACCATCGGAGGCGAATTATGGTCTTAGGCAACATCGGCCGGACAATAAGGGACTCCATATCCGGCACCGTCGCCGGAGCCGGAAACGCGCTGGAAACCGCCGCATCCGCAGCCCGAAACGCCACCGTAGCCACCTTGTCCACATCCCAGGAAGCCCTGAACGACTTACAGGAACTGGTAAGCGACGTCACCAAAGGCGCCATCGAGGCCACCAGCGGCGCAGGCTCGGAAGTAGGCTCCGCCGTCAAAGGCGCGGTCACCGGCGTAATCCAGGGCGTAAGCGAGGTTACGGCAGTCACCGCCGGGGTTTGCAACGACACCGTTAGGGCCGCCGTCAAAGGCGCCGGCGAGGTGGGCGGCGACGTGGCGACCGTGGCCCGCAACGCCGTCGAAGCCACCCTAGAAACCACCAGAAGCGTCGGCTTACGCGCCGAGGACGCCGCCTACAGCGTCACCCACGGCGCCATCCAAGGCGCCCGCGACGCCGGCGGCGACTTGGGCGCCACCGCCCGCGACGCCGCCCGGGGCGCCGTCGCCGGAACCGCCGAAGTCGGCGGCAACGTGCTACAGGCCGTCGAAGGCAGTACCCGCGGCCTGATTCAAGGCGCCGCCCACGTCGGCGGCGACGTAGCCTCCGTCACCCGCAACGCCGTAGCGGGCGCCATCGAAGCCACTAGCAGAGTCACCGGCCAGGTTCAGGACGCCGCCTTCAGCGCGGCCCGCGGCGCGGTTCACGGCGCCCGCGAAGTCGGCGGCGACTTGGGCGCCACCGCCCGCGACACCATTGACGGCGCCGCCACCGGCGCCCACCACATCGGCGGCGACGTCCTCCGGGCCATCGAAGACAGCTCCCGCGGCCTAGTCAAAGGCGCCGCCGAGGTCGGCGGCGACGTAGCCGCCGTCGCCCGCAACGCCGTAGACCAGTCCATCGAAGCCGCCGGGCGCGTCGGCGTCCGGGCCGAGGACGCCGCATCCGCCGCCGCCAACGGCGCCGTAAGCGCCGCCGGTTCCTTCGGAGAGGCCACCACCACCGCCGTCACCAGCGCAGTCACCGGAACCGCCAGAGGCGTCGCCGTAGTCCTACGCGCCCCCTTCCGCGGCCAAGAAAAGCAGGACGCCCCATAACCCCGCCATCCCAAAACCCTCCCCCTTCCGAGGCAGTGCCATCCCAAAACCCTTCCCCTTCCGGGGGCAGTGCCATCCCAAAACCCTTCCCCTTACCGGGGGGCGCCAATAAAAAATCCCCTCCCCCTCCGGGGGAGGGTTAGGGTGGGGGCGCAAAACCGGAATCCCGCCCCCCGCGCGGCCAAGTTTCCCATCCATCCCTGCCATTATAATAGTCCTATGCTGCTACCCACCCGATTCAGACAAAAGCTAACCTCCCCCGCCGGGAAATTCCAGCCGCTGACCGCCTACCGCCGACCCCTCGTGCGGGCCCGGCGGCAATTGCGGCGGCTGCTCAAAATCCCCCCCGTCGAGCTCCTTTACCGCACCGTGCGGGAAATGAGCGCCGACGACGCCACCTATATGGCCGCTGGTCTGTCCTACTACGCCATCCTGTCCCTGTTCCCCCTAACTGTCGGCCTGATTACCGTGTTCAGCCTGATACTGAAATCCGACAATGTGGAGCGGGAAGTTTTCAACTTTTTCCAAACCTACCTGCCGGGCTCCCGAAACATCCTAGAAGCTAACATAGAAGCCGTCGGCAACATACGCGGCTTCCTCGGCATAATCAGCCTCGTCGGCCTGTTCTGGACCGCCAGCCTGCTGTTCGGCGCCATCACCCGCGCCGTCAACCGCGCTTGGGACATTTACCAAGACCGGCCCTTCTACATAGACAAGCTGCGCCACCTCATAATGACCCTCAGCGTCGCCCCCCTGTTCCTGATGTCCATTACCGCCACCGCCGCGCTCCAGATTCTGGGCAGCGTAGACCTCCCGCTGGTAGGCCGCCTAGCCTTCCTGGATCACAACGGAATCAACATCCTGACCCGCCCGGTTCCTTTCGTGTTCTCCCTGACCATTTTCCTGTTAATATACAAATTCGCGCCCAACACTCGAACCTATTGGCGATTCATCTGGCCCGGCGCCCTGCTGGCCGCAGTGCTGTTTGAGATTTCCAAGAGCGCCTTCGTTTTCTACCTAGAAAACTTCAACAACTATCAAAGGGTCTACGGTTCCTTGACGTCGGTAATTGTGCTGCTTGCCTGGACTTACGTATCCGGCCTTATCCTGATAGCCGGAGCCGAATTTTCCTCGGAATACGAGCGAATGCGCCAAGGAGTGCAACGGGGCCGGGTTGTCGCCACCTACTACACCCGCCGCCCGCCCAACAGCCCATCGCCGCCCCCGTAAGCCCAACCTGTTAAGGCCAAACCATTCAAAGCCAAATTATTAAGGCCAAACCATTTAAGGACGAATAAGCCGTGACCGCACAACCTTCAACACCGCCCAACGCCGCGCCGTCCTACATCGGCAAGCCCCTCCGTCGGCGCGAGGACGCCCGGTTCGTAACCGGCCAAGGCCAATACCTAGACGACGTGCGCCTGCCCGGAATGCTCCACGCCGCCATCCTCCGCAGCCCCCACGCCCACGCCCGGGTGCGCGGCATCGAAACCTCCGCCGCCCTAGCCCTCGACGGCGTTACCGCAGTGTTCACCTACGACGATATGGCCGCCCTGTCCAAGCCCATCCCAATGCGCGTATTCCCCCTGCCGGGCCTAGACAAATACCTCCAAACCCCGCTGTCCGCCGACATCGTGCGCCACGCCGGCGAAGCAGTGGCCGTAGTAGTGGCCGAAAGCCGCTACCTAGCCGAGGACGCCCTAGACGCCATCCAGGTTGACTACGAACCGCTCCCCGCCGTAACCGGCATCACCGAAGCATTGACCGACGCCGTCGTAGTGCATCCCGCCAACGGCGCCAACCTAGCCGGTTCCGCCGAAATCGCCGTAGGCGACATCGAAGCCGCCTTCCGCGACGCCGACTACGTCCGCAAAGAAGAGTTTCACACCAACCGCCACACCGCCAACCCCCTAGAAACCCGCGGCCTAGTCGCCAGCTATGACCCCGCCGAAGGCCAAATGCGCGTCTGGGGGCCGACCAAAGTATCCCACACCAACCGCGCCATCCTGTCCAACCACCTAGAAATCCCCGAGGAGCGAATCCACTTCATCGAACCCGACGTAGGCGGCGGCTTCGGCGTGCGCGGCGAGTTCTACGCCGAGGACTTCCTCATTCCCTTCGCCTCCTTCAGGCTGGGCCGCCCCGTCAAGTGGGTCGAAGACCGGGTAGAGCATCTGGCCTCCGCCAACCACTCCCGCGAAGTGCTGTGCCGCGCCGAGCTGGCCGCCCGCAGCGACGGCACCCTGCTGGGCCTGCGGGCCGACGTCTACGGCGATATGGGCGCCTACGTCCGCACCCACGGCAGCGTCGTCCCCGCCCTTACCGCCGTAATGATGACCGGCCCCTACCGCATCCCCAGCTTTCAGGCATCGGTCAACTGCGTTATGACCAACAAAATGGGCGCAGGCACCTACCGCGCCCCCGGCTTCTTTGAGGGTTCCTTCATCCGCGAGCGAATGCTCGACCTCGCCGCCGCCGACCTCGGCCTAGACCCCGCCGAACTGCGCCGCCGCAACCTGATACAGGCCCACGAAATGCCCTACACCGTCGGCCCCACCCGCCTTGACGGGCGAATGACGGTATACGACAGCGGCGATTACCCCAGCGCTTTCAACCGCGCCCTAGAGCAAATCGGCTACAACGAACTGGCCGCCCGCCCCAACCCCGACGGCCAGGGCCGCTACCACGGCGTAGGCGTCGCGTCCTACGTCGAACCCACCGGCTTCGGCCCCTTCGAGGGCTCCCGCATCCTGATCAACGACAGCGGCGGCGTAGAAGTCTACCTAGGCATCGCCACTATGGGCCAGGGCCACGAAACCGTAATGGCCCAAATCTGCGCCGACTCCCTGAGCGTCCCCATCGAAAACATCAGCATCTTTCACGGCAACACCGACCACATCCCCGCCAGCATCGGCACCTTCGGCAGCCGCGCCTCGGTAATGGCCGGCAGCGCCATTCACCTGTCCTGCCAAACCCTGCGGGCCCGCATACTGTCGCTGGCCGCCAGCTACCTAGACACCGCCCCGGAAGCCCTAGACCTCCGGCACGGCCTAGTAACCTTCAGGGAAAACCCCGCCGCGCCTCTCAACCATCCTGAGCAAAGCCGAACTATGACGCTCCGGCAGGTAGCCGAGCTGGCCGAATCCCAACGCCGGTTCGACACCCCCGACGGCGATGGACAGCACCCCCTAGAGGCAACCGAGTATTTCCGCATCGAGGAATGGACTTATTCCTACGGTAGCCACGCCGCCCACGTAGCCGTTGACCCCGAAACCGGCAAAGTGGAAGTGCTGCGCTACATAGTAGTCGAGGACGTAGGCCGCTGCATCAACCCGCTTACCATGCACGGCCAGTCCGTAGGCGGCGCGGCCCAAGGCATCGGCGGCGCAATGCTCGAGGAACTCGTCTACGACACCGGCGGGCAACTCCTGTCCGGCTCCCTAATGGACTACCTCCTGCCCACCAGCCAAGACATACCCAACATAGAATGCGTAATACTAGAGGAAGCCCCCTCGCCCCTGAATCCCCTAGGCGTCAAAGGCGCCGGCGAAGGCGCCATTCTCGCCACCGGCGCCGCCCTAGGCAACGCCGTAGCCCACGCCCTAACCCCCTTCGGCGTCCAAGTCAACACCATGCCCCTAAGCCCCAACAACATCCTGCGCTGGATTGCCCAAGCCAGAGAACCCGACCCATAACCGCCCGGGCAACCCGGCCCTTTCCGCCCCGTCAATCAAGCCCCGTCAATACTAAGGATGCAAAATGAGCGCCTCCAGAATCCTTTTAACGGCAGGCATCGCCCTCACCCTAGCCTTGATTGCCGTTTCCCTGTACCTGTACTTCGAGGTATCAGGAAATCAAGACAAACTCACCCAGCTTCTGAAAGACCGGGAGCAAGCCTACCGGCTGGCCGACGAACTCCGCCAAAGCTCCGACGACTTGACCCGCATGGTGCGAACCTACGCCGTAACCGGCGACGAGTTTTACTACCAGCGCTTTGAGGAAATCGCCGATATACGCGGCGGACTTGACCCCCGCCCCGAGGACTACCATCTCATCTATTGGGACTTGGTGACCGCCGACAACCAGCGCCCCCGGCCCTCCGGCGGCCCGGTGGCCCTGCGAACCCTGATGTCCGAAGCCGGCTTCACTGATACCGAGTTCGGCTACCTGCAACAGTCCGAAGACCGCTCCAACCGCCTGATTGAACTGGAGCAGGAAGCCTTCACCGCCGCCAAAATCGGCAACCTAGCCCGCGCCCAAGAACTGGTGCATTCCCCCGAGTACCACCAGAGCAAAAAGCGAATTATGGAGCCGCTCCTCAGCTTCTTCGAGGCCATAGACCAGCGAATATCAACGGAAATCACCGACAGCGAAGCCCGCCAGAAAAGCCTCAAACGCTACTGGCTGATAGCCATAATCCTGTCAATGGCCCTGGCCGCCCTCTCCACAGCAACCGCAATTTTCACCGGCCAGCGCGACACCCGCAGATAACCCCAATCCCCCAGCCCCATCTGTCATTCTGAGCAAAGCGAAGAATCTCGCCTTGGGCGGTGAGACCCTCCGCTTTGCTCAGGGTGACAAATTAGCGCAAGGTGGCAAAGCAGATAACCCCAATCCCCCAGCCCCATCTGTCATTCTGAGCAAAGCGAAGAATCTCGCCTTGGGCGGTGAGAACCTTCGCTTTGCTCAGGGTGACAAATTAGCGCAGGGTGGCAAAGAGGAATCTCGCAATTTTCTCGGAAAAAGCGACCATAACAAAATTCCCTACCCTGAGAGGGTAGGGAATCTTGGCGCCACCCCAACACAAAAACGCAGCCCTTACTCCAGCACCGCGATTGCCTCGATTTCCACATCCAGCCCCGGCCGCGACAACTCGCTGGTTCCTATCAGAGAATTAGCCGGGTACTGCCCCTCGAAATAGCGGGCGAAAAGTTTCGCCATCTCCTCCTCATTGTTATTCCAATCGGCCATACTGGTCACAAAGGTGATTATCTTGAAGATGTTCGACACCTCGCCGCCCTCCGCCTTGACCACCCCGGTAACGCGCTCCAGAGTAACCTCCAACTGCTCCACCAGCGACCCACCCTGCGCGCTGGAGCCGTAGGCGGTGCAACCCGACAAATACAGCAGGTTTCCTACCTTGACGGCCCGGCTGTAGGTTTCCCAGGCTCTAGGCGCGATGTCCGGGTACTGCCTTCGTTCCACTGGCACTTTCCGCCTCCTTAATCCCCCGGCGTCTTGGATAGCCCATTATAGCCCATTTCCCGGCCGGCTCAAACCCGCCAACATCCCGCGCGGCGGGCCTACCAATTGCCCGCTACGCGCTGCGCCCTGCAACACGGCGGCGCAATCCGCCGTTATAATACGATAAATCTCAACCCGGTTCTGCCAACGGAGCTATGGGAGCCGAGGAACACCTTTTCAACGACCTGGTACTGGTAGTCGTAGCCGCCTTTCTCGGCGGGGTGATAGCCCGCGTCCTGCGAGCCCCCCCGGTGCTGGGCTATCTCGCTATGGGAATGGTCATCGGCCCCCACGTCCTCGGCCGGTTCGGCCTCCAGTGGCTTGACTTCGCCACCGTCGCCAACGAGGACTCCGTGCATACCCTAGCCGAGCTGGGCGTGGTGCTGCTGGTATTCACCATCGGCATCGAAATCTCCTTCCGGGAACTCACCCGCTTGGGCAAAGCCGTAGTCATCGGCGGACTGTTGCAGATAGTCATAACCGCCTGGCTACTGATTCCCGTCGGCTTTCTGCTGGGCTTCGGCTTGACTTCCTCGATAATTCTGGGCATGGCCGGCGCCTTGAGCAGCACTATGGTAGTGCTTAAAACCCTGTCCGACCGCGGCGAACTGAACAGCCTGCAAGGCCGGCTGATGACCGGCTTTCTGCTGCTCCAGGACCTGATGTTTATTCCGATGATTGCCCTGCTGCCCGCCCTAGACGGCAGCGGGGGAATGACCTCCGTATTGCGGGAAGTCGGCTGGGGCGTATTCAAGGCCGCCGCCGTCATCGGGGGCGTCGCCCTCTTGGGCATCAAGGTTGTGCCGTGGACAATGAGCCGCATCACCCTGCTAGGCTCCCGCGAAGTGTTCGTGCTGATGGTAGTCGCCATCGCCTTCGCCATCGCCGCCCTGACCCAGTTCGTCGGCCTCTCGGCGGCCTTGGGCGCCTTCGTCGCCGGCCTCCTGCTCAGCGAATCCGACGTCGGCCATTGGGCCCTGGCCGAAGTCGCCCCGTTGCGCGACATATTCGGCGCCCTGTTTTTCGCCTCCCTCGGAATGCTTACCGACCCGGTATTCGTCATTGACCACTACCAGAGCGTGCTGACCGTTATCGCCGCCGTAGTGGTAATCAAATTCGTAGTGACCGCCATCATCGTCCGGCTCTCCGGCTATCTCCCCGGCACCGCCCTGATGACCGGCGTAGGGCTGGGGCAGATTGGCGAATTCAGCTTCATTCTGGTGGCCGGGGCCTTGTCCCTCGGCCTAGTGGAGAATGATTTTCACTCCCTAATCGTAGTGTCGGCGGTGCTGACTATGGCCGCCGGGCCCATAGTAATAACCGGCGGCTCCAGACTGATAACAACCCTCAGCCACCGATTCCGGGTGCTGCGCCCCTACCGCATCGGCGACCCCCACGGCGAGGAGCGCCCCCGCCAGCTTTTCGGCCACGTAGTAATCTGCGGCGTGGGGCAGGTAGGGTCTCTGGTGGCCCAAGTGCTACAGGAGCATGAAGTCCCATTCGTCGCCGTTGACCTCGACCAGCGCACCCTCGCCGAATGGCGGGCCTGCGGCTACCACACCGTCCAGGGTTCCGCCGACCGGGTGGAAGTGCTGCGGGCCGCCCGCGTGCAACAGGCCGGCCTGCTGGTAATCACCACCGGCGACCCGGTTTCGGTGGAGCTAACCGCCCAGCACGCCCTAGAACTCCAGCCCGGCCTAGACATAGTAGCCCGAGTCCGCGCCCGCTCCGAAGGCGAAGACCTCCAAAATATGGGCGTCCAAGAAGTGGTATGGCCCGAAATGGAAGCCGGCCTAGAAGTCCTGCGCCATTCCCTATACCGCTACCGCACCCCCGACTACGAAGTTGACCGCGTAGTCTACCAACTCCGGGAACGCCTCAGCTTCACCGTATCCGACCGCGACCGCCGCATCCCCAGAACCGACACGCCCAACGCCAACCGCCAGCCCAACAACACCGCCGAAACCGGCGCCGACGCCCCAGCCAACCCCGAAACCGGCGCAGAAACCCCCGAAGCCACCCCCGGCAACGACTAACCCCCGTTGCCACCCGCCCCTGCGGAACTCCAACCCCTACGCCGCCGCGTTGACGCCTCCACCCCCAACCCGCCCCCGGACGTAGGGGCAACCCTTGTGGTTGCCCCGCCCGGCGTGGCCGCCCTTGCCCGGCATAACCACCCCAGCCCGGCATAACCACCCCAATACCCCCGCCCCCATAAATGCCGTATAGTTAAACCCCCAATCCCGCAACCCCACGGAGGCAAAATGAAATACGACACCATCGTAATCGGCGCCGGATCCGGCGGCGGCGTAGTCGCTTCCCGCCTCAGCGAAGACCCCCATCGCTCGGTGCTGCTACTGGAAGCCGGGCCCGACTACCCCGACTTCGAGCATCTGCCCGAGGAAATCAAATTCGGCTTCGCCTCCGGCGTTGACACCGTCACCACCCATCACAATTGGGAATTCTACGCCCGCGGCACCGCCACCAGCGGCGAGCTGCACATCCCGCGCGGCAAAGTCACCGGCGGCACCAGCGCCATCAACGGCCAAGTATTCCTGCGCGGCGTCCCCGAGGACTACGATTCTTGGGCCGCCGCAGGCAACGACCAGTGGAGCTATCAAAACCTGCTCCACTACTTCCGCAAGATTGAAACCGATACCGAATACGGCAACGACGACTTCCACAACTCCGACGGCCCCATCGTCTGCCGCCGCTTCGCCCCCCAAGAATGGCGGCCCGACCAGATGGCCTTCTACAACGCCTGCCGCAGCCGGGGCTTCGCCGACGTCGCCGACTTCAACCACCCCGACGCCACCGGCGTCGGCCCGGTGCCGCTGAACAACCCCAACGGCATCCGTATGAGCACCGCCCTAGGCTACCTCAGCCTAGCCCGCCACCGCCTCAACCTCACCATCCGCCCCAACTGCGCCGTCCACCGCATCCTGTTCGACGCCGCTTCCGGCGGCCCGCCCCGGGCCACCGGCGTTCAGGTAGAATCCGGCGGCGAAACCTTTACAGTCGAGGCCAACGAAATCGTCCTGAGCGCCGGAACCATCGGCTCGCCCCACATCCTGCTGCTGTCCGGCGTCGGCCCGGCGGAGCAGCTCGCCGCCGTCGGCATCGAACAGGTACACCAACTGCCCGGCGTGGGACAGAGCTTGCGCGACCACCCCATCGTATTCGTCCCCTTCCGAACCAAACCCGGCCACCAACTCGACCCCCACGCCCCCCGCCTCCAGGTAGCCGCCCGCTGGACGGCCACCGATTCCCAGTTCCGCAACGACCTGCAAATCCTGATGGGTTCGCTGATAAACCCCCGGATGTACACCCCCGAGGACGGCGACACCTTGACCGGCTTGGGAATGTACACCTTCATCAACCTTGAGGCAGGTTCCGGCGAACTGCGGATAACCTCGCCCGACCCCTACACGCCGCCATCCCTAGACTTCAAGTTTTTCGAGAACGACTTTGACCTGCAACGCTGCCGCGAAGTAGTCCGCCTCTGTGCCGAGCTGGGCGCCGACCCCGCCTTTGACGGCATCATCGAGGAGCGCCTCCAGCCCTCCGACTCGGAGCTGGAATCCGACGAAGCCCTCAACGCCTTCATCCGCCGCAGCGTAGTAAGCGGCCAGCACCTGACCAGCACCTGCAAAATGGGCCCCCCATCCGACCCAATGGCCGTAGTAGACCAGCAGGGCCGCGTCCACGGCCTCCGGAACCTCCGCGTAGCCGACGCCTCCATAATGCCCAACTGCGTCCGCGCCAACACCAACTGCACTACAATGATGATCGGCGAGCGCATAGCCGACTTCATCCGCCAAACCGGGCGACGGGCCGGTCAAACCCATAAACGGGAGGCCCAAAAGAAAATGGGTATAGTACGAATCGAGGGAGAAATCGGCCCTAACCAAGACAGGACGGCCACGGTAAGGTTTATGGTGGACACCGGGTCTTTTTACACCTTTGTCGACCCCAAATTGGCCGCTGAATTGGGGCTGGCGCTTACGGGAACCACTACTGTGGCGATGGCTAATGGAACCCGCGTCAACGTTCCCATAGGATTTGCCTACCTCCGCATCGGAGATCGGGAAGGCGGAACCCTAGTAGCCGCAATGGAGAATGTCATCGAGCCGCTGCTGGGCGCCGTCTCTATGCAGGGCTTGGGAATCAACGTCAACCCCGCGGATGAAACCATCGAGTTTAACGGGCATTATCCGCCCCCGGTCTGAACCCCCGCGATTCCCCCAAAAACGCCGCAAGGGGCGGGTTTCCGCCCGCCCCCCGGCATCACAGCTATGCCCGCCCTATGATTGGGCGGCAAACTACCCCCCGTTGCGGATAAAGTCCGCTATCTTTTCCCCAATCATCATAGTGGTGACATTCGTGTTGGCCCGGATACAATCGGGCATAACCGAAGCGTCCACCACCCGCAGCCCGGCTATCCCGTGCACCCGCCCGTGCTGGTCCACCACCGCCATAGGGTCGGAACCCGGCCCCATCTTGCAGGTGCCGGATATATGATGCCCGGTAGTGCAGTTGCGCCTGATAAAGGCGTCCAGCGCCGCATCGGTCGCCAAATCGTCGTCGCTGGGGCTGATTCGCTCCTGAATCAGCCCGGCCAACGCCGGGTGTTCCGACAGCCGGACTATCAGCCGCACCCCCTCCCGCATCCGGCGCAAATCAAACTCCTCGGCAAAATAGTTGTAATCCAGCAAGGGCTGCCGCTCGGGATCGGGCGATTCCAGCCGCAGCTCCCCCGACCCCACCGCCAGATACAGCCCCGAAGCGATACGGAAACCGATAGGTTCGGCATCGTCCGAATTGGGGTCCCGCGACCATTCCTCGGTAGCGTAGGACAGCACCACGAAAATCATATCGTTACGCAGGTGCGAACCCTCGGCCGTCCAGCTCATCATCATCTGCAACCGCGGGTCATTCTCATTGAACTCGTGGCCCGGCTTGGTGCGGAAAGTGACCGGCACAAAGGGATGATCCCGCAAATTCTGCCCCACGCCCGGCAGGGAATGAACCACAGGCACCCCCTGCGCCTCAAGCTGGCCCGCAGGCCCCACCCCCGACAGCATCAAAATATGCGGAGAGCAGACCGGCCCGGCGCTAAGAATAATCTCATTCCCCTCCACCACAAACCGCTCGCCGCCGCTTTCCACCTCCACCCCAACCGCCCGCGGCGCCCCGCCGGAACCGCCCTCAAACAGAATCCGCCGCACCATCGTATTGGGCCGGATAGTCAGGTTCAGCCGGTGGCGGGCCGGGTCTATGTAGCCCAGCGCGGTACTCCAGCGAATGCCGTTGGGGTTGTTCAAGGGCGACGGGCCGACGCCCGATGCTTCCGGGTGGTTCTGGTCGGGGCTGTCCGGGAACCCGGCGGCCAGCGCGGCGTCATAAAAAGCCGCCTGCTCCGGCATCAACTGCCCCCGGGCGAACCGCCGGGCGATAATCGGGCCGTCGGAATTATGAAAATCGTCCCCGCCAAACTCCGTATCGGTCTCAATCAGGCGCAGAAAAGGCAGCACGCCCTGGAAATTCCACTCGGCATTGCCCATTTCGGCCCAGGCATCGTAATCCTCCGGCACCCCCCGCAGGAACATCTGCCCGTTAATGGCGCTTGAGCCGCCGGTCACCCGCCCCCGCGGAACCCGCATCGGCGGCGCGGTGTCGGTGGCCTTCCCGATAAACTCCCAGTTGTGGTCTTTGGTGATGACGTCCGTTGCCGTAGCGAACCCGTACTTAACCTCATCGGGCAGCCGCTCAAAGTCCGGGTAATCGGGCCCTGCCTCAATAAGCAACGCCGACACACTGGGATCCTCGGTAAGCCGCGATGCCATAATAGAGCCGGCCGACCCGGCGCCCAGCACGATGTAATCGTATTTCATACGTTCTCCAGCCCAGAAATCGCCGAATAAGGCGCACCCTAATACCACCGGCCCCGATACTACCGGCGCAACAATCCGCTGTCAAACCCGCCTCTACACCGCCAAGTCCTGCCTTCCCGTAGCAATTATCGGGCGATATAAACCGAATTGATGCCCACGCTGAACGCAAGTCAAGCTAATGATATGGTATCCGGGAAGAAAAACTTGGTAAGCCAAATAATGCCGCTGGCCTGAATCCGCGCCGCTCGGACTCGCATAAGAAGAACCCCCTTGAAGCAAGGATTGGGCAACTTGCGACAGTCCGCCGGCACCATGTGAGCCTGCAAGGGGGCATGATGCCCGCCTTGCCAGTGACTCACATGGATTTTGGCCGTCTACCGAGGACTGTCGCAGCCCAAGCGTCCTACTTCAAGGTTGGCGTGTCAACCCGGTAATCGCCCTCCCGGTTGACAACCCGGCTGCTGCGGGCTAGGCTTGGCGAACCGGCGCACCCCCGGCGGACTCGCCGCCCTTCCCGCACCGATGCGCCTGCCGCAACGATTAGCATAGGCTTGACCTCAATATGCAACGGTTTCTGGTACGCAGACTCCTCATCACCCTCATCACCCTGTTCGCCGTTTCCATCATCATCTTCATTATGGCGCGAATCTCCGGCGACCCCCGCACCCTGATGCTGGGCGATTTCGCCACTCAAGAGCAATACGACCGCGTCGGGCGGGATCTGGGGCTGGACAAATCCTACTTCGAGCAATACTGGCTCTTCCTGAAAGACTTGGGCCGCGGCGACTTCGGCGACTCCGTAAAGGAGCGCAAACCGGCCCGCGACGTCATCGGCGAGCGCATCGTGGCGACCCTAGAGCTGGGCGGCGCGGCTTTCCTGTTCTCCCTGCTGGTGGGCGTGCCGCTGGGCGTGCTGTCCGCAGTGCGGCGGGGCAGCATATTCGACCAGATCGGCAAGCTGCTGGCCCTGGTTGGCCAATCGGCCCCCACCTTCTGGCTGGGCATAATGCTGATTTTCTTCTTCGCGGTTCGCCTCGACTGGGTTCCCCCGTCCGGGCGGCAGGACTGGAACAGCATCTTCCTGCCCGCCGTAACCCTCGGCTGGTTCTTCGTGGCCGCCAATATGCGCCTGGTGCGCTCGGCAATGCTCGACGTGCTGGATTCCGAATACGTCAAGCTGGCCCGGGCCAAAGGCGTATCGTCCCTGTCCCTTATCTGGAAACACGCCCTGCGCAACGCCCTGATACCGCCCCTGACCTTCGCCGGCGTCACCCTAGGCAATCTGGTAGCCGGCTCCATCACCACCGAACTGGTATTCGCCTGGCCCGGCCTCGGCCTGCTGGCAATTCAGGCAACCCTAGTATCCGACTACCCGGTACTGCAAGGCGTAGTAATCATCTTCACCCTGATGTACGTAGCCGCCGCCTTCCTAGTAGACATCGCCTACGCCTACATAGACCCCCGTATAAGATATGCCTAAGCAGCGTCCTGAGTAGCGTCGTCCTGAGTAGCGTATGGATAACCCCCGCAACGGCAACAAGCGCCCATCCACCCATCCTGAGCTTGCCGCCGATCAAAAGATAGGCGGACGGGGCCATCCCCGGTTTCAACTAATTTTGCGCGTTTAACGTGAGGCCGCTTTGGCGATAGCCGCTCTGGAACAACCCTCGCCACGCTGGGCGCCGCGGCTGTCGCGGCGGCTGCGGGCGCTCAACCGCTACCCGGTTATCCCTATGTTTCTGCTGGGGCTGGTGGTGGTAGTGGGCATTTTCGCCAACTGGATTGCGCCCCACGACCCCACCGACGGCTCGCTGCGGGCCCGCAACCTGCCCCCGGCCTGGGGCGATCCCCGCATCGCCGAAAAGCTGGTAGTGGAAGTTCCCGAAAGCGGCCAACTCCTATACCAAATCTCCCTAGAGGACGCCCAAGAGACCCACCCCAACGCCGCTATCGGCGACACCGTAGAAGTAGTCACCCGGGCCGGGGGCAGTTTCAAGTACGTCTTGGGCACCGACCAATTGGGGCGCGACATCCTGAGCCGCATAATTTTCGGCGCCCGCATATCGCTGATTGTGGCGGCGGTAACTCTCTGCGTAGGCGGCGGCATCGGCGTGCTGATTGGGCTGGTTTCCGGCTGGTACGGCGGCTGGGCCGACGAATTGCTGATGCGGCTGGTAGACATCATCCTGTCCCTGCCGCTGATTCTGGTCGCGCTGGTTCTGGTAGTAGCCATAGGCCAGTCTTTCGAGATGATTATCGCCGTGCTGGCCCTGTGGATCTGGCCCCGATTCGCCCGGATGGTGCGCGGCGAAGTGCTGCAACTGAAAAACCTAGACTACGTAGCCCTGGCCCAAGTGGCCGGCGCGTCCACCCCCCGCATACTGTTCACCCACCTGTTCCCCGGCACCATCAACACCCTGATAGTAGTGGCAACGCTACAAGTCGGAATCGTGATACTGGTAGAAGCCACCCTCAGCTTCCTAGGCGCAGGAGTGCCGCCCCCCGAACCCGCCTGGGGTTCAATGGTAGCCGACGGCCGCGACCGCCTAGTAGACGCCTGGTGGGTAGCAACAATGCCAGGCATCGCCATCCTAATCACCGTAATGTCCCTAAACCTATTCGGCGACTGGCTCCGCGACCGTCTAGACCCCAAACTGCGCCAAATGGAATAGCCCGCATCACATCGGCAAACTATCCCCCGCCGCTCAAACTCGTTGACAGCCCTTAGCGGCTATCAAACGCTTGTCTGCCTGCCATTCTAAGCGTCTGCCTGCCATTCTAAGCGTCTGCTTGCCATTCTAAGCGTCTGCTTGCCACTCTAAGCGTCTGCTTGCCACTCTAAGTGTTTGTCTGTCATTCTGAGCGCTTGTCTGTCATTCTGAGCAAAGCGAAGAATCTCGCCTTGGGCGGTGAGACCCCTAGCTTAACTCAGGGTGCCAAAGGGGAATTTCGCCATCGTCTCAAAGGATCCCCAGCCTTTTCAAGTCTTCCAGATTCCAGCCCGCCTGGTCACGAATCATCCGTTGGAGCAGGTTAAGTCGGAATGTTTGTCCCGGCCTGTGAAAAGTGACCGTCACCCTTCTCCCGTCGGAATGACGGAACCGCCTATGGCCCCCTGAACTGCTTCTAAGAACAAATCCGTCCCGGTAGAGTGCGCTGATAATCTCGCGGGCGGTCAGGCTGCGAAGGCTGCCCCAGGGTATTTCCACAGCTATACCGTAATTTCAACCCTGGAATCGGAGAAAACCGAGCCATCCACAACAGGGTCGTCCGGTATCGCCTCTTTATCTTCCACCAATTCCTGAATGACCATCCCGATTACCTCGTAAATGTGCCGCCGCGCCTCCTCCTTGCTGTAGCCCCAAGTCGCCGCCGCGTACTTCTCCAAAACCGGGCAGTACGCTATCCACCTGTCTTCGTCCGGTTCAATTACCACCTGAAAGTTATAAGTCTTCAACTATCTCCACCTCCCCAAATTGACCGCCCTGAATACGGCTTGCCGCCGTTGGCTATTCCGCCCCGCTTAATGGGTAGCTATCATAAGAAAATTGCGAAATTACATCCGCCGTCTGTCATTCCAAGCAAGTATCTGCCATTCCGAGCAAATACCTGCCACTCTAAGCAAACATCTGTCATTCTGAGCAAAGCGAAGAATCTCGCCTTGGGCGGTGAGAACCTTAGCTTTGCTCAGGGTGACAAACGGGAATTTCGCAATCTTCTCTGACGATATTTCCGTGGCCAGTCATACAGTAACGGATATGGCCGGGGCGTCAATAATCTGCGCTGCCTCGCCCCCTTCTCTAGGGATAGGGCGTCCGTCCTCTATCAGCACGTCAAGGTATGCTTGGGAAGCCTCTTTGAGAGATCCAAGGGCTTCTTCTCTGGTTTCTCCCCAAGTCCCGCACCCGGGGAGCGTGGGGATACTTGCGCTCCAGCGTCCGTCTTCGTCCTGTTCCATCTCTACCCGGAAAACATAGGTATCCAACTCGCCCTTCCTTAACAACATTACCTTGCCTGATTCCGGCCCGCTTACCGTCCGTCATTTTACACTCTGAATTGCCCGCCAGACGCGCTCCGGCTTCAGCGGGATGTCCAAATTCGCTACCCCCAACGGCGACAGCGCATCAGCGACGGCGTTGACCACCGCAGGAACGGCGGCGATGGTAGGAGTTTCGCCCATACCCTTGACCCCCAACGGGTTCAGCGGGCTGGGTGTTTCCATCAGCCGGACAGTAAAGTCAGGCAAGTGTTTCGCCAGCGGCATGGCGTAGTCCATAAAGCTGCCGGAAAGCAGCGGGCCGCTTTCGTCCCACACCGCCTCCTCCAGCAGGGCCGCGCCGATACCCTGTGCCAGCCCGCCGTGAATCTGGCCGTCAACCACCATCGGATTGACGATGACTCCGAAATCGTCCACCGAAAAGAACCCGGTAAGGCGCACCGCCCCGTTATCCGGGTCAACCCGCACCACCGCCACATTGGCGCTGTAGGGAAAGGTGTAGCTGTCCGGTTCCCAATACACGCTGGCCTCCAGACCGCGCTCCGTTCCTTCCGGCACAGGCTGGGGGCCGGACGACAGCGCGGCCACGTCGCGCCAAGTTACGTAGCGGTCGGGTATGTCTTCAGCAAAGAAACCGCCCCGGCGCAGTTCCACATACTCCGGTTCGGTGCGCAGCAACGCCGCGGCCAGCTTCAGTGCCTTATCCTTCACCTGCCGACTGGCCGTTGCCACCGCCGACCCGCCCACCACTATTGAGCGGCTGGCCCGCGTGCCGGTGCCTTGGGCAATCAAGGCCGTATCGCCATACACCACGTCCACATCCTCCAGCGGAACCGACAGCTCATCGGCGGCAATCTGGGCAAAGGTAGTTTCGTGACCCTGCCCATGAGGCGATGAGCCGGTATACACAGTCACGTGTCCCGTGGAATCCACCTGCACCGTAGACGTTTCGTAGCCGGGGCGGACGCTCAACGCCCCCGACGGCCCGAAGCCCGATGCGTCAACAGTTGTGGCGATGCCAATGCCCATAAGCTCGCCGCGCCCCCCGGCGCTTGCGGAACGCAGGCGGGCCTGTTCCTCCCGCAGCCCAGCGTAATCCGAAAGCTCCAGCGCCATTTCCAGCCCGCGATGATAGTCGCCGCTGTCGTGTACCCGGCCCGTCGGCGTGCGGTAAGGAAAGGCCCCCGCGGGAATCAGGTTCCGCCGCCGCACCTCGGCCGGATCGAGGCCCAGCACCCGCGCGATGCCGTCCATCACCCGCTCGGCGGCGTAGGCCGTGGCGTGCTGCCCGTAGCCGCGATAAGGGCCGACGGACATCTTGTTGGTGTAGACCCCGAACACCGACCACTCCAGATTTTCCACAGTGTAGGCCCCGGCCGCGCCCGATGGCGTCAGGGTCTCGGCCACCGAATGCGTGCCGCCGAAACAGTAGGCCCCCAAGTCGGTATAGAACTGCATCCGCAGCCCCAGCAGCTTGCCGTCACTGCAGTAGGCCGCCTCCACATATTGCACCTCGCCCCGCCCGTGGATGGTGGATGTAAACTCCTCCTGCCGGGATTCCACCCACTGCAACGGGCGGTTGAGCCGTATCGCCAGCGCCGCCGCGATGACGGTTTCCGGGTAGGTGTCTATTTTCGCGCCGAATCCCCCGCCCACATCGCGCGACAGCACCCGAACCCGGTTTTCCGCCAAACCCAGCGTACCGGCCACGGCGCGGCGCTCCATGTGGGGCGCTTGGGTAGACAGCCACAAAGTCAGCTCCCCAACCCCGCGGTCATAGCTGGCGGTCACCGCCCGCGGCTCCATCGCGTTGGGAACCAGCCGCGGCTCCACCAGCCGCAGCGACAGCACGCCGTCGGCCCCGGCAAAGGCCGCGCCCGGTTCGCCGATGCTGCGGGAACCGCCAACGCATAGATTGGTTCCCAAATCCTCGTGAACCAGCGCCGCCCCGTCCTCCAGCGCCCGCTCCGGGTCTACCACCGCGGGCAGCGGCTCATACTCAACCTCAATCAGCTCCAGCGCGTCTTGAGCAATATATGCGGCCCCGTCCCCGGCCGCCACCACCACGGCCACCGGCTCGCCCTCATACTTGGCGACATCCGCCGCCATCGGCCACCGGCTCTTAACCTTCATATAATCGCGGACACCGGCCACGGGAAGCTGGGCCTGACACCAAGAATTGAACTCCGCGCCCGTGACCACCGCCACCACACCGGGCAGATCGCGGGCCGCCCCCGTTTCGATACCCCGGATGCGGGCATGGGCGTAAGGGCTGCGCAGCGCCGCCATAACCGCCATATCCCGGGGCTGCACATCCCCGGCATACCGCCCCTCGCCCTGTATCAAGCGAAAATCCTCCTTGCGCCGAACCGATGCCCCAACCAGCTTGCCGTTGCCGCCCATATCCGAATCCTCCACATCGCCTCCCGCCGGATAGTTTGCCCCTACAGTCATTCCCTACCCGCAATGATAACCCATACCCGCAAGGGATGGCGGCCCCCACCATTCCCGCCCTTATTCCCGTCATTCCCGCCCAATCATTCCCCGTCATTCCCCCTACTCCGTCATTCCCGCCCTGCTCCCGTCATTCCCGCGAAAGCGGGAATCCAGCGCATCCCCGCAACAGCAGCCATACATCAAAAGAATCATAGATTCCCGCCCGTCGCAGGAATGACGGGAATAGCCAACCGGATGTACCATACAGCCCGGCGCCGCCGCGATACTGCAAAACGGGAGCTGCGAGGATATATGGCAACTTTCGGCGACATCGAGCGAGCCTTTGCCGACCTTTACCCCTACCGCTGGGCCATCGGGGCCGCCGTGCTGGTGTTTATCGCCGCAGCCCTGGCCTTCGCCTACTGGCGCGGCTGGCACCTAGTCGCCTGGCGATACCGCAAGCCGCTGGGCATCATATCCGTTCCGCTGCTCGCCCTTACTATCTGGCTGGGCTGGTCGCTGGGGGCGCCCCTGTTCACCAACGTAAGCGTAGACGAAGCCTTTCCCTACGCCGCCACCGCCACCGTGCCGGATGGTATGGAACGTGAGGACATAGAGCAAATCTTTTCCGGCATGGCGATGGTGGACAGCCCGGTTATAGAAACGATGCCCGCCCCCGCCGCCATTGACGCCGGGGCCGCCCTAGCCTCCGACGAAGCCGACGCCGAGGACGCCCTAGCAGTGATTACCCCCATCCGCCGCGCCGCGCTAGAGCAGGCAATGGCGATGGCAATGGACGCATCCGAAGCCGACACGATGGACGAAGCGGCAACAATGACCGGAGAAGCCGTAGCAATGATCGAGGAAGTCATCGCCGAGTCGGAAATGACGGCCCAACCCGCAACGCCGCCCGGCCAGCAGTCCAGCGAAGTCCAAGCGGTAGCGCAAGGCAACTTTAAGGACGCCGACGCCTTCCACCGCGGCAGCGGCAACGCCACCATCTACCGCACCCCCGACGGCGCCCACCTGCTCCGGCTGGAAAACCTAGAAGTCACCAACGGCCCGGCCCTGCGCGTAATTCTATCCACCCACCCCGACCCCGAACGTTCCGAACAGGTAAAACAGGAAGGCTACATCGACCTAGGCGACCTAAAAGGCAACCGGGGCAACCAAAACTACCCCATACCAACCGGCGCAGACATCTCCAACCACAAAAGCGTAGTAATCTACTGCTACCCCTTCGCCGTAGTCTTCAGCGTAGCAACCCTAGAAAACTGACCTCCCCCAATAATGTCTGTCATTCTGAGCAAAGCCCTGTCATTCTGAGCAAAGCGAAGAATCCCACCTTGTCCGGAGAGACCCTTCGCTTCACCCAGGGCGACAAAGGGCAATTTCGCAATTTTCTCATTCGATTCTCTGTCTGAATCAGGATTTTCAGGATTAAAGGATTCACCGGATGGGCAAAATCCTGAAAATCCAAAAATCCGGTAAATCCTGATTCAGACAAAAGAGATTCACCGGATAAGCAAAATCCCGAAAATCCTGATTCAGACAAAAGAGATTCACTGGATAAGCAAAATCCCGAAAATCCAAAAATCCCGAAAATCCTGATTCAGACAAAAAAGGATTCACCGGATAAGCAAAATCCCGAAAATCCAAAAATCCGGCAAATCCCGATTCAGACAAAGAACCCCACCCCCCCCCCCAACATTCCCCCGTCTTGCCCACCACCCGATAATAACGGATAATGCCCATACCGTAGGGGCGCACAGCCGTGCGCCCTCTCCCCCAAAAAACCACAACAGGGGGCAAAAAACTATGTCCAAAATCAATATGATTCACCACATCAACATCCAGATCACCGACCGGCAGCGCACCCGCGAATGGTACGAAAAGGTGCTGGGCGCCGAGTTCCTAGACCGCGGCCCGGCCCTGAACCGCCGGATGCTCCAGCTTCGCATAGGCAACGGCGAGATACACACCAGCGAAGTAACCGAGGTCATCCAGGTTCCCCGCGTCCACTTCGCCGTCGAAGTCGAAGACTGGAACGCCGCCCTCGCCAACCTAGACGCCCAAGGCGTCCCCTACTCCCGCTCGGCGGGCGGCGCCTTCACCGGCGCCGGCGGCGAAGACCCCCACCAGGGCCGCCGCGAGGACACCAACGAGCATTACACCTACATCGCCGACCCCGACGGCAACTTGATAGAGCTGGTCTATCACCCCCTCGGCCTAGAAAACTCCCAAGGCGAATCCGTCAACCTCCACCGCGACACCGCCAACCCCCGCTGGACCCAGACGCCGGGCTTCGTAGAAGACGCCTACCGGGAAGCGACAGTAGCGGTTGGGTAAACCGTCATTGCGACATCAAATCTTAAGGGCGGGTTCAACCCCGCCCTTAGTGTTTCAATCAATCCGCTCACCCTGAACCGCTTGCCGCAATTACTGCCCCCTACGCCGCCCCCGCGTCCCGCAGCGCCCGCCACACCTTTTCCGGCGTAAGCGGCGTGTCTATGTGCCTTACGCCCGCCGCGGACAGCGCATCCATAACCGCGTTGGCGATGGCTACCGGGGCCGCCAGAGTGGGCAGCTCGCCGATGCCCTTGACGCCGTATGCCGTAATCGGCGACGGCGTTTCCAAACTGCTGTCCAGCTCGAAGTCGGGCAGGTCTATGGACTTGGGCAGCGCGTAGTCCATCAGGCTGCCGCTGAGCGGCTGCCCGGCGGAATCGTACTCCATACCCTCCAGCAGGGCCTGTCCGATGCCTTGCGCGATCGCCCCGTGAATCTGCCCCTCATACAGCATCGGATTGATTACCTTGCCGGAGTCGTGAACCCCCGCGTAGCGCAGAATCTTGATCGCCCCGTTCTCCCGCGAAACTTCCACCACCGCCACGTGGGAACCGAAAGCGTAGGGGCTTTTGCCCAGCGTATTGGAACCCGTGAAATCCAGCCCCGGCTCCATATCCGGCGGCAGCAGTTCCTCGTTATGCGCCGCCGCCGCCGCCTGAGCGAAAGGAACGCTGCGGCCCGGGTTGCTGCGGCTAACCGCCCGGCCCTCCGACAGCGAAACGTCCTCCGCCGGGCAGTCCAGCAGATGCCCGGCGATGGCGGCCAGCTTTTCCCGCGCCTCCAGCAGCACCTCGTAGAGCGCGGTTCCGCCCGCAATCAGGCCCCTACTGGCCGAAGTGCCGCCGCCCTCCGGCAGCACCGCAGTATCGCTGTGCCGCACCCGCACATCGCCCGGCGCAATGCCCAACTCATCGGCGGCCATCTGGGCAAAAGTGGTTTCCGTGCCTTGCCCGTGGGGCGAAACGCCGGTATGGGCTTCCACATCGCCCTCAGGGCCGATAATCACCCGGGCGTGGTCGGTGAGCCAAGTAACCTTCGCCCCCGAGCCTTTCACCACCGTTGCCAGCCCCACGCCGATAAGCGCCCCGCCCGCGTCGCCGCCCGGCTGCCCGGCCTGCCGCCGCGAACGTTCCCGCCACTCCCGATAACCCGCCATTTCCAGCGAGCGGTCGAAAACCGCCGCATAGTCGCCGGAATCGTAAGTGATGCCCGTAGGCGTGTCGTAAGGGAAAGCGTCGGGCGGAATAAAATTGCGGCGGCGCACCTCGGCCGGGTCCAGCCCCAATTCTCGGGCCACCAAGTCAACCGCCCGCTCCATACAAAAGGCCGCCTCCGGCCCCCCCGCCCCGCGATACGCCCCGGTCACCGGCTTGTTGGTCGCCACCCCCAGCACCTCCACCGACATCGCCGGAGTGCGGTATGGGCCGGTCAGCCGGTGGCTGGTCAGAATCGGCACCGTGGGCGTGGACATAAAAAAGTACGCCCCCAAGTCGGCGATGATTCGCACCCGTATGCCCAGCAGCGTCCCGTCCTCCCCCGCCGCCGCCTCCAAGTCAATGCTGTGGCCGCGCCCGTGGAAGCAGAGCATATTTTCCTGCCTGCTTTCCACCCACTTTATGGGCCGCCCCAGCTTCATCGCCAAATGAGGAATAGCTATTTCCTCCGGGAAAAAGCAGCCCTTCTCGCCAAAGCCGCCGCCCACATCCGGGCAGACCACCCGCACCGATTCCATAGGCCGCCCCAGCAGACGCGCCAAATGTTCGCGGATTTCGTGAGGATGCTGCGTAGAATCCCACACCGTCAGCAAGTCGGCGTCGGCGTCATACTCGGCAATCAGGCCCCGCGGCTCCATCGGCGCCGGGGCCAGCCGCTGCACCCCGAACCGCTGCCGGATGACGCAGCCCGCCGCGGCAAAGGCTCCGTCCAAATCGCCCCCGGCGTTGACCGTGCGCAGCACCACATTGCTGCCCAACTGTTCGTGAATCACCGGAGCGCCGTCGCCGGCCGCCTCCAGCGGGTCTATCACCGCTGGCAGAATCTCATAATCCACCGCCACCAGCTCGGCGGCGTCGCTGGCCGCGTAAATGTCCTCGGCCAGCACAATAGCCACCGGCTGCCCCGCGTAGCAGGCTTTATCCCCGGCCAGCGCCGGGTGCCGGGGCGCCCGCAGCTCATCGGCGTCGCTGGACTCGCGGGTAGGAAGCTGGGCCAGCCCCTCAATGTCCCCCGCGGTAACGACCGCCGCCACCCCCGGCAAGGCCGCAGCCTCCCCGGTTTCAATACCCCGGATGCGGGCATGGCCGTGAGGACTGCGGATAATCACCGCGTGCAACATCCCGGGCAGCCTCATATCATCCACAAAAGCCGACAGCCCGGTAAGCAGGCGGTGATCCTCAAATCGCTTGACCGACTGGCCGGTATACGTCGTCATCTCTGGCCTCCGCAAGCAGTAATAGGATAGCCGCAATCATACCACTCTTTCCCCAAAACGGGATTTCACGATTACAGGATTCGCCGAATTAACATAATTCCAAAAATCCTCCAATCCCCAAAATTCTGATTCAGACAAACCGCCCTAAAACTTGCAGTCCGGCCCTAAGAGGAGTAAAACAGAATACCCGGGCCCTGTCCCCGCGCAACCCCAATCCGCCAAACAAAACCGGGCAGTGATAAGGATATAACGATGGACACCGCCCTCGCAGTCCTGCCCTGGCTGCTGCCCCCGCTGCTCGGCGCAATCATCGGTTACGTGACCAACCGGATTGCCATTAAAATGCTGTTCCGTCCCCTCAACCCCAAGCGGATACTCGGCGTCCGCGTGCCGCTGACCCCCGGCGTCATCCCCCGCAACCGTTTCGACCTAGCCCGCACCATCGGCCGCATGGTGTCCGAGCAACTGCTGTCACCCCAAGCCCTCCAAGAGCAACTGGAAAGCCCCCGGTTCCGCGACAGCATAGCCGACTGGATTGGCGAGCGCCGCCGGTCCCTAATGCAGCGCCCCATAAGCCTGCCCGCCGCCCGGAACCAAACGCCGCCGCCCGAATCCGAAGGCCCCCTACAGGAAATCTTAGAGGAAACCCTGGCCGCCCTGCTCAACTCCCCCCAATGCGCCCGTATGGTGCAGGGCCTGGCCGACCGGATTGCCGGCGACATCGGCGACAAGCGCCTTTCCGAAATGACCAGCGCCGAACAACTGGCGAATTTCGTCCACGGCAACGTCCTGCCCGCCCTGAAAAACGAGGAGTTGGGCAGCACCGCCTCCGATTTCGTAAACAACTGGCTCCAGGACCAGTTCCGCCAAAACAAAAGGCTCAAAGAGTACCTCACCCCGGCCAACCAAGAGGCGTTGCAGGAGCTGATCCGAAACAACATTCCCACAGTAATGGAGATGATTTTCAACTGGCTGCGCCAGTCCGATGTGTCCGACAAGCTGGTGAAAATCGGGCAAGAAATGGTTGAGGACACCGTAAGCCATCAAAGCCTGATGACCCGGTTAATTCTCAGCATCAGCGGCAAAAAAGACGAAGCCATACGCGATATGCCCCACATCATCGCCAAGATGATTGACGACGCCCAACACGCCCTTAGCACGCCGGAAATGCGAACCATCATTTCCGAAGCCAGCGGTGTAGCCCTGCAACGAATATCGGGCCGCCGAATCCGCGGGCTGATTGGCCGCAACGAACAAACCATCTACTGGATGGCCGACCGCGCCACCCGGCAGGCTTTCACCGCCCTGTCCGAAACCTCCGAAACCCGCATCCGCGAAGCCGCAGGCCGTTTCTACGAAAAAAACGCCGCATCAACCCTAGGCGAAATGGCCCAGCGCAACCTAGGCGTCCAAACCGCCGCAGTATCCGCCCTGACCGCCAACCTGATGCTCAACTACATCACCGACCCCAACACCCCGTCCCAAATCACCAAACTGGCCCGCCAATGGGGAACCAACGCCGAAAACCCCAACAACGGCGAAAACCACAGCAACGAACCCCAAAACAACGAACCCCAAAACAACGAACCCCAAAACCAAGCCGCCACCCTAGAATCGCTAATCCCCCTGTCCCAAGAAACGGCAGCCCGCCTAGACCAGTACCTAGCCGACCAGCTAATCGGTTTCCTAGGCGAGCAAATACCCGAACTAAGCCGGATTATCGACGTAGAAACCCTAGTCACCAACCGGATAAACAATTTCCAAGTCAAAGAAGTCGAGGATCTGGTAATGTCCATATCAGGCCGCCACCTACGCTGGATCAACTGGTTCGGCGCCGCCCTAGGCGCCATAATCGGCCTGATACAACTAGCCGTCAACTCCCCGCTGTAACCACCTGAGGCGGTGCGGCAAGATTAGTCGCGCCAGGTTCCCCATTGACAGCGTTGAAATTTGCGCTATACTTTGATATAGCTTACGGGGCGGTTGAACTCGACGGTGCTTCGCCGTCGTGCCCAGCAATGGGCTCCAATAGCGGTTCCTGCCCTTGCCTTGCCGTGCCTGCGCCTTGCCGCGATTCGCCTCCGGTTGGAATTGCCCCGTAAGCTAAGATGTCATCATTCTAAATCATTCGCAGGATAAAAATGCCCAACGTTTCTTATCCTCTCCGACCTAATTGGGTTACAATTCCTCAAGGTGAATTTAGGGCCAAATACCAGCAAATAAATTCCCTACACACTCTGGCAGACTTTTGGGGAATTAAACCTTTTCAACTTAGCTACTATGCGTTTCACATAGACAAGAGAAACGCATACACAACGTTCCGCATCCCTCGAAGGAATGGCCGGGAGAGGCTTATTGAAGCTCCGACTCCTACGTTAAAATACATCCAACGCCTTATACATGAATCACTAACACAGGTATACGGACCACATCCGTCTGTTCACGGATTCCGATCCGAACGATCAATTGTCACCAATGCGAAGGAGCATCTAGGACGACAATACGTCCTGAATATAGATTTGGAAGATTTCTTTCCAAGTATCACACGCAAAAGAATTTATGGGCGATTAGTTGCGGCCCCTTATTCATTCAATCCCAAAGTGGCCAATCTAATAGCAGCATTGTCCACTAATTTTTACGGACGACTCCCTCAAGGAAGTCCATCTTCACCTGTAATTGCCAACATTGTGGCAGCAAAACTGGATGACGACCTTACCAAGCTCTGCGTCTCATTTCATTGCCGATACACCAGATACGCCGACGATATCACTATATCCACATTGCGGAATGAGATATCACCTGAAGTCGCTAGGTACCCAAACGCTCTTGGCACAGGTCAAGTAAGCATCGGAGATGGATTGGCGAGTGTCATCGAACATAATGGATTCAAGATAAATGATAGGAAGAGCCGACTGCAAAGTTATTGGACTCGTCAAATATGCACAGGCTTAGTGGTCAATGGCAACCGTGTTTCTCCTCCGAAATCATACATACGTCGTCTAAGATCATTGATTGATCACTGGAAAAAGAATGGCTGGCAAGATGCTACTCTAGTATTGCACACAAAAGAAAATCGCGCTCTCTTCAACAGCAGAGAGGCTTTTGTAGATCACGTCATTGGCAGAATCGGTTACTTGAAAATGGTACGTGGACATAATGATCCGACTGCCAAACGATATGAGCAGATTATTGCGTCTCTACCTCCAAATCAATAAAGGGTTTATTATTTGTCTATCCTGCTTCATTCGGTGAGGTTATGGCACTTTCGAGAACAAAGGTAACATCTAGCTGCTCAGTATACACAGCAAAATCTGTACAGGATTTTCTTGACTATTTACTTCCTAGCGCAAACCACTGGAAATCAGCCAAACGGGGCGATTTGGCTTACCGTGGACAGGCATCTAGCCATTGGTGTCTTGTTCCAAAAGCATTCCGTACCGATCAATTAGTTGGCTATGAAGATAAGGCGCCAACTGGTGTCCCTACTCGTGTAACATCCCAAGCGCAAGCCGAATTTCGCGCCGTTTACCAATTTATAAAAGCAGCTGACACTTCAGGGCTTCAGATTACTGAAGCAGGCAGTCGATTGCTATTACAAAATGATCCGCGCCGTTTTTTCAACAATCCCAATTGGGAATACAATTGGCCGCAAGAGGAAATCCTAGAGACTCTTGCCTTGGCTCAACATCATGGTGTGCCGACCCGTCTTCTTGACTTCACGGAAGACCCTTTGATTGCGGCTTACTTTGCAGCAAGTTCCGCATGGGATCCGCAGAAAGGCCAACGGGTTAAAGGAAAAGACAGAAATTATCTTGCTGTCTGGATAATAGACCTTAGATTCGTTCAATCACTCAATAGAAAAAAAGTCGGACGTTATCCTGAGCGGATTAGAGAAATTCGCGTTCCTAGGGCAAACAACTCCTATCTCCATGCTCAGTTCGGTTTCTTCCTTATTGATCGTGGAGCCAACGATGTGATGGCGCGAGGCAAATCTCTGTCAATTGATAATATCACGGCTGATCGTGCTAGATTCTGGCATAATGGAGGTCGGCTTGCGGGGAAAGGAATTAAACAAACATGGTTTGACGAACTTCCGGTCAGGCAAGTTAGGTTGCGTACTACTCATACCGCTGATCTCCTGCGAGAACTCGAGAGCCGTGGCGTTACAAAAGGCAGCGTAATGCCGAGTCTGGACCGTGTAGTAGAGTCCTTGGAACTTCAAAGGAGCCTCCTTGGATAGCCTCAGTACCTCGCGCTATGACCATGAAAAAGAGCCTAGAAACAAGGCTAAAAATCCAGTAGGGTGTGTGGAGAGTCCAACCGTTATTCCTGTCCATTCCCACAAACTTCCCAATTTCGCCGTGTCTAAACCGCCAACCCTAACCCTCTCCGCCAATGCGCAGGCTTCCCTTTTATCGACGTTCTATACGGACGCACCGGGCCATCGTCACCGCCCCAACTCCCCCGACAACAACACCGCCTCCGCCACCAGAAACGCGCCGCCCAGCAGCTCCGGTTGCACGAATTCCAGCCGGTCGTCCGCCGTATGAATCCGGGAAACGTCCGGGCCGTAGAACAGCAACACCGGCTTCCCCGCCCGCACGAAAGGCTCATGATCGCCGGACGCCCCCGGCGGCAAAGCGCCGGGCGCCGCCTCTACCCCCAGCCCGGCCGCCAGTTCCAGGGCCAGCTCGGCCAGCTCCGGCTGCCCGTCCACCGACAGCCTGGCCCCACTTCCCACCACATCAAAATTCAGCATCGCCCTTATCCGCCCCAGCTCCGGCCCGCTCAACGACCCCACATAGTTGCGGCTGCCGTACAGCCCCAGCTCCTCGGCCCCAAAAGCGATGAACCGCACCGTAAACGGAAGTCGCTCCCCGGCCAGAGCCTCCGCCAGCGACAGCACAACGGCGATGCCCGAAGTATTGTCATTCGCCCCGGCAAACGTCTCTGGAGCTACGTCGTAGTGGCCCCCCACGATAACCACATCATCCCCGTCGCCCTCCAACTCGGCGACCACATTCCAAGACTCCAGCTCCTCGGCGACTATGGTCACCGTAACGATTATTTCCCCTTCCGGCAGCAGCCCGACAGCGCCTTGCGCCACTTCCGGCAAGAAAACCAGCGCGAGAATCGCCGCATCGGCCTCGACCAAGGGCTGGTAATTATCAATTCCGATAAGAACGTCGGGTATGATGCCGACGCCCACCGCCCCGGCCGCCGCGGCTTTGTTCACCTTATCCTTTAACGAGCGCAGCGATTCAGGATTATTCACAGCCAGGCTTTCCGGCTGCATCAAGATAACTTTTCCCTCCAACTCCCCCGGCGGCAAATCGCCGGGATCCCTCGCCCCCACCAGCAGCAACGGCCCGGTTCCGCTGCCCCCCTGCGGCGCGGCGGTAAGGGGCAGGCCGGATATGGGCAGGCGGCCAAAAGGGGGCGACTCGACCGTGACAGAAACATTTTCCGGCCAGTTGGCCCAATCAAAATATCGGTTAGTAAAAGGCCGGATTTCGGCAACATACCCCATCCGGTCTAACCGCGCTTTCAGACGCTCGGCGGCCCGGAACTCCTCCTCAGTGCCGCCCTCCCGATGGCCCAACTCCGCCACCAGCTCCTCCACCAACCCAAACACCTTCTCCGAAGCCGCCGCCAGCCCGTCCTGCGCCGCCGCAGTAGGCGATGGCGCGGCTGTCGCCGTAGGAGTCGGCAACGCCGTCGCCGTAGGCGGCGGCAAAGTCGGCGTCGGAACCGGCGTAGCAGTAGCAGTAGGCAACGGCGCCGCCACTGTCGCCGTCGGAGTCGGCAACGCCGGGGTCGCCGACGGCGCAACCGTAGGCGGCGCAGTAGGCGCAGCCGCGGAACAGGCCATCACAGCCAGCAGAACAAACAAAGACGCCAGAATCCCCAGCCGCCAACCAACCTGACCCAGCCAACAAGCCGCAAAAGTTCCGCCAGTCATTGATTCTCCCTTTCCCCTGAATAGCCGGACAAACTTAATATAAACCATCCCCCGCCTCAATGCCGCCCGGCATGATAAGGAAAATCCCGAAAATCCTCTAATCCTGAAAATCCTGATTCAGACAACCACCCCAAGAAAGGACTACCCAGATAAGAAAATCCCCAAAATCCCCCAATCCCGAAAATCCCGATTCAGACAACCACCCAAAGAATCAAAACCCCCGCCACTCCCCCCATTCCATTGACAGCCATAGGCGCGAATTGTAGGATTCAAGCAGACGCCCAACCGTGGCGCGGCGCCCGTGCGCCCGCCTTCCGCAGGAGGGTCTTAAATGCCCGACAAAGAGCAAATCGCATTGATGGGGCACCTTATGCGCCGGGCCGGATTCGGCGCCCCCCACGAAGAGCTGGCGGCCCGCGCCGCCAAAGGCTACGAAGCCACCGTCGAGGAACTGCTCCATCCCGAACACCAGGAAGCCGTAGACGTGGAACTGCTCTACCGCTTCCTCCCCGGCTACGAAGGCGCCCTCGGCCCGCCCCTGAACCAGGCCGAATGGGTCTACCGGATGATTAACACCCAAAGGCCGCTGGAAGAAAAAATGGCCCTTTTCTGGCACCAGCTTTTCGCCACCGGCAACTCCAAGGTGGACAACCCCCCGGAGCTTACCCAGCAGATCGCTATGTTCCGCGAACACGGACTAGGCCACTTCCGCAACCTGCTGGTCGAGCTGGCCCGCAATCCCGCTATGATTTTCTGGCTGGACAACAACGGCAACCACCGCGGCGCCATCAACGAAAACTGGGGACGGGAACTGCTGGAGCTGTTCTCTATGGGAGTCGGCAACTACTCCGAAGACGACATTAAAGAAGCCTCCCGCGCCTTCACCGGCTGGACCATCGGCCCCAAGATTCCCCGCAACCCCCTAGGCCGCTTCTACTGGAGCTTCGAGTACCGCCCCGAAGACCACGACGACGGCCCGAAAACCTTTCTGGGCCAGACCGGCGACTTCAACGGCGAAGACATCATTGACATCGTAGTAAAGCAGCCGGCCACCGCCCGCTTCCTGGCCCGCCACCTCTACAACTTCTTTGTCGCCGACGAGCCGCAGGTGCCAAGCTGGAACATCACCCCGCCCAACGACCCGGCCGCCATTGACGCCCTCATCGCGTCCTACGACCAATCCGGCGGCGACATCCGCGCAATGTTGCGGACGCTGTTCAACTCCGACTTTTTCAAGGCGGCGCGTTACTCCCGGGTGAAAAGCCCCGCCGAACTGGTCATCGGAACCGCCCGGCTGGTCGGCAACTACCAAGGCCCGCGCCCCGGCTTCAACGCCCTGGCCTTCGAGTGCGCCTACCAAGGCCAAGAACTGCTAAACCCCCCCAGCGTGGAAAGCTGGCACACCGGCGCCGAGTGGATTGACGGCGGCGCCCTAGTGCGACGGGTCAACTTCGCCGCCGGACTGCTCGGCAACACCTCGCTCCCCGGCGTCCAGTCCATCATCGAAAACCTCCAAGAGCGCGGCCCAATGACCCCGGCCCAACTGGTCGAAGCCTGCCTGGAACTGTCCGGCCCGGTGGAAGTCAGCGACTCCACCTACTCCGAACTGCTGGAACAGGCCCGACAAGGCGGCGACGTCCATTGGGACAGCGAATCCAACCGCGCCGAGTCCGGGCGGCGTGCCGGCCTGATGCTGGCCCTCATCGCCGCATCCCGGGATTTCCAGTTCGCCTAGAACCCCACGGCCTCCAGTCGGCCCACCCTTACAAGCTCAGGATGGGCCGACAATGACTAGACAGCCCAAGACGGAGGAGCGCAATGGCGACCACAAAGAAAGACCCGGTGCTGGTGGTGCTGCAACTGACCGGCGCCAACGACTACCTCAACACCATCATCCCCTACACCAACGGGCATTACCGCGACGCCCGCCCCAAAGTCGGCATCCCCGAAGACCAGGCCCTCCCCATAGACGGCGCCCCGGGATTGGGGTTCAACCCCAACATGGCCCCCTTCAAGAAGCTGTACGATGAGGGCAAAGTAGCCGTCATCCACGGCATCGGCTACGAAAACTCCCCCCGCTCCCACTTCCGCTCAATGGACATCTGGCACACCTGCGAACCCGACATCGTAGGCACCGAGGGCTGGGCCGCGCGAGTCATCCGCGACCTCGACCCCAATTCCGAAAACGTGCTGAAAGGCGTCAACTTCGGCCAGGGGCTGCCCCGGGCACTGGCCCTGCGGGGCGTCCCCATAACCTCGGTATCCAGCCTAGAATCCTACGGCGTCCTGTCCAGCGTCCCCGGCGTGGCCGCCGAAGCCGAGCGGGCCCAAATCCTAGAGCGGTTCGCCCGGATGTACGCCCCCGCCGTAGGCACCGGCGCGGTTATGGACTACCTCGGCCAGACCGGCCGCGACGCCCTCCAAGGCGCCGACATCATCCGCTCCGCCCCCGAGCGCTACTCCTCCACCGTAGAGTACGCCGAAACCCCCATCGCCAAGTTCCTGCGCGACATCGCCCAAGTCTACCTCGCCGACCTCGGCACCCAAGTGTTCTACACCCAGCACGGCAGCTTCGATACCCACTTCAACCAGCCGCCAATGCACACCAAGCTCTGGATCGACGTCTCCCGCGCCATCAGCGATTTCTTCGACGACCTCAAGGAACACGACGCCGGCGACAACCTGATAATGATGCTGTTCACCGAGTTTGGCCGCCGCGTAAAGGACAACGGCACCGGCACCGACCACGGCGCAGGCGGCGTCGCCTTCGTCATCGGCAACCAGGTCAAGGGCGGGATGTACAGCCAATACCCCTCCCTCAAGCCCGAAGACCTCTCCCAGGGCGACCTCGCCCCCAACTACGATTTCCGCGGCTTCTACTCCACCGTCATTGACCGCTGGCTCGGCCTCGACCCCGTGCCTATCGTCGGCGGCAACTTCGAGCAACTCGACTTCGTGTAGCCAAGCCAAAATTAAACGCAGAGTTCGCAGAGACGGCGCAGAGAACGCAGAGGAACCAATCAAGCAAATCTCTGCGCCCTCGGCGAAACCTCTGCGCCCTCGGCGTTTAACCAAATTGGGGGTGCGAAAATGCTGACGACAGTGGCCGCAGGCCGAGTCTTTGATTACAGCTTTTGCCTAGGTATGTACGGAATGTCCGGGCAAGGATTCTGGACGCCCCAAGATATGGCCCTAGGCGAAAACGGCATAGTCTACGTCATCAACCGGGGCGCCGAGGAGCTGGGACAGCGCATCAGCCGGGTCACCCTGGATCACCAGTTCCTAGGCCAGTTCGGAGCCTACGGGCGCGGCGACGGGCAGTTTATCTGGCCCCGCTCCATCGCCCTGGATAACGGCAACGGCGGCAACAACGGCAACGGCATCCGCGTGTTCGCCACCGACGACTTCCTGAACCGCGTCTCGATATTCGACGCCGACGGCGCTTTTCTCTCCGGCTGGGGCCAGCCGGGCAGCGCCGCCGGAGAGCTGAACGGCCCCGCCGGCATCGCCATTGACCACAACCGCGCCGGAGCCGACGGCAACGTCGTCATCGTAGACAGCCTCAACCACCGGATCCAGCGCTTCACCGCCGACGGCGAGTACCTCGGCGGCTTCGGCAGCCACGGCGACGCCGACGGCCAGTTCAACCTCCCCTGGGGCCTATGCATCGGAGACGACGGCGCCATCTACGTCGCCGACTGGAAAAACCGCCGGGTGCAAAAATTCGACGCCGACGGCAACTTCCTCCAGAAATTCGAGGCGTCCCCCTCCGGCATCGGCGCCCTCCAAGGCCCAACCGGAGTAGCCGTAGACTCCGAGGGCGACGTCTACGTAGCCGACTGGGGCAGCCACCAAGTACAAATCTACGCCCCCGACGGCCGCTTCATCGCCTCCCTAGTAGGCGACGCGCAACAGCCCTCCCCCTGGACGCAAACCTACATAGACGCCAACCCCGACATCATCAAAGCCCGCCGCCGCGTAGACCTAGAACCCGAATGGCGCTTCCGCCGCCCCGTAGCGGTAAAAGTGGACGCCAACGACAGCATCTACGTCCTAGAAGCCGCCCGCCACCGCCTCCAGGTCTACGACAAAGTAAAAGACTACGAGGAACACCCCCTGAACCTGTAACCCGGACAGGCCAGGTCAGGCCGGCAAGAGTAGGGAATGAGCGGCGGGACTCGATGATACCGCCGCCTCTCCCTTATCTTCAAAAATTTTCCGTTTGCCAGACTCGCTTATCGCCGCAGACCGCCTGTCTATTTCCGAAATTGGTTCTCCGTCGAGCAGGAATTGCGGGATGTAGAGCGGTGGTACGCGCAACAGCGAATCTCGCGGCTCCCTTTTCACCTTTTCTCTCAAATTCTGCAACAAAAGCCCTAGATAATTCGCCCCGACCAGCCTTTCCTCATCCACCGGCTTGGCGCCCCAAAAGTCGTCTTTCCGCGAATGTTCCACTATCGGACGGTTGCCGGTTGATAACAGCAGATCGCTGAAAGTGTCCCAATTCTGTGCCAGTTTCACCTCCAGGCACCAGCGCATAATAGCGACTCGAACTGCATCCCAATCAGCTCGGGATTCCTGCCGATAAGGCTTGCCTTTCATTTTCGCCGTCATCGGGCTTTTCTGTTCTATAATCAAGCGTTGCAAATCGGGCTTGTGCGGGAACCGGCAAGCCTGGTACAAAGCCTCAGAAGTGCGAATCGAAATGCCGTTCACGTTCAACGGAAAGCCGCCAGCCATATTCGACAGACCGCCAAACTGCTCTTTGGTTTTCAGAAAGACGGCGGATTCCGAGCGGCGAAACTCTGCGCCGCAAAAACTCTGCGCCGGATTATTACCGTGATTGCCCCCGGTCGACATAAAACCCTCCTACAACGAATAGCCTTTGCGCGGGAACAATGGATACCACCTGCCAAGAGGATGGTTTTCCGGGTATGACGACGGGTCGCCATACCAAAGGGCCAGTGGGCAGTTGTTCGGGCAGTTTCGGAATGTTACGAAAAGCGAACCGAAACCGGGCCCAAATGGACTGAACCCTAGCGGCTTAAGCATGGGGCTAGGATAGCTGGCAAACCCTTGTATCTTGAGACCGGAATTCAAGAATTCCCGTTCAAGAAACTGCCGACCTTGCTCGCTGGAAAATACACGACTCACTGTTTTTTGCGGTATACGCGGCTGAAACGATTCAGAATCATATACTCCGGCAATCGGCCAAAGAACGTCAGATTGGTTGCGATATGCACGCCTACTCTCAAATATAAATCCATTAAAGCAACGCATACGCACATTGATCTGTTTTTGCAATTTCAAATCATTCATATTTTTGTTTACATTAATCCAATATCTGCCTGACTCATGAGCAGCAATAGTCATTATGTACACTTGCGCCCCTTTTGGTGCGACTATTCTCATCCAATTGGATATGTCTTGTACTACACGATTTCCTGTGAAAATAGCATCATCAAGATATACAAAAGCCCCTCCGGTAGAACCCTCGTATTCTATATCAGAACCACATTTCTCCTTTAGTGCAATACTCAGTATCCTCAGAATTTCGGATTGACTGCTGCCTTGTTCCTGAATATCAAGAATGTGCGCCGCCCGCCAAAAGTCGCATGGAAAACCGGCAACGATGGTCTCAAGCAACTGCTGTGCTTTGATTTTGGAAACATATGTGCGCTTGAACACGAAGTCCAATTCCCGCAACATCGGAACCTGCGCGTCCCCGTCGAACTGGCTAATCCAGCGGTCAACATGGCTGGGCGTCGGTTCCATTATCTCCCCGGCCCGGTAGTCCCTGATGGTATTGGCGATGGAGGCCAGCAAATCGTCGCGTTCCGTCACGGCCTGCCCCCTTGATGCGGTTTTCCCTACCATAGCATAGCCAGTTACCTGAAGCAACGTTTGTTCTGATTATGTCATGGCATCATCCGCCAATACTAGAGCCAGGGCCGCCGGATGTCAACGCCTTTCTGTCGGCAGACCCCCCGGCGGCGGCAGTCAAGACGCCCGTCTTGTTGTAGAATACCCCCGCATACTCTTACCGGAAGGGACTATGAACGACAGACGCGAGCGACGGCCCGCGCGGCCAGAGCGCATAAAAGCGACCCACGTTTTCGCCGGCAACCCCATAGACCGGGGCGAAGTGGAGCGGCGGGATGAGGAATGGCTGACCGCCCAGGCCAACAGCCCGGCCAGCCGGATGCTCCCTATGTGGCAACTCAACGTCCCCGTATCCGCCGGGCAAACCCTGTCCTGGTTCAACGTTGACCAACTGCGGCAGCTACAAGTAGATTCCGAACCCATCTTTCTGGGCATTCTGGACGGGCTGCCCCACTTCGTAGTAGACGTATCCGCCGCCGACCGCGGCGCCGTCGAAAGCGACGGCCTGACCTTCGAGGACGCCCGCACCACCGCCGAATACCTGAGCGGCCCCGAATCGGGCATCGTAGCCCAGGCCAGAGCCCAACTAAGCTGGCACGGACGCCACGGCTTTTGCGCCGTCTGCGGCCACCCCACCCGCATCGCCCGCGGCGGCCAAGTGCGCCGCTGCCCCCAAAAAGGCGACGGCGGCTGCGGCACCGAGCATTACCCCCGCACCGACCCGGTGGTCATCACCGTAGTTCACGACGGCGACCGCTGCCTGCTCGGCCAGTCCCGCGGCCGCCTAGTGGCGATGCGCCGCTACTCCGCCCTAGCCGGCTTTATGGACCAAGGCGAGTCCATCGAGGAAGCCGTATCCCGCGAAGTAATGGAAGAAGCCGGCATCCAAGTCGGCGCCGTCCGCTACCACTCCTCCCAGCCCTGGCCCTTCCCCTCGTCCCTGATGATCGGCTGCCACGCCGACGCCGCCACCACCGACATCCAAAAAGACGACGAAGAAATGGCCGACGTCCAATGGTTCCCCCGCCAAGAAGTCCTGCTCGCCCTACAGGAAAAAAGCGAAATCCTAGCCATCCCCGGCCCCACCGCCATAGCCCACCACCTAATCCGCGCCTGGGCCACCGGCGAAGCCCCCCAACCCTGAACCCATCCCTCAAAAGCAGCATAGCACTAAATCCCCCCCTCCGGGGGAGGGCTAGGGTGGGGGCGTCCCCCCAAACCCAAAAACCAACCAACGCAGAGGTTCGCAATGACCCAAACAGCCCTGAAAATTGACCCAACCCGTACCGCCATCCTGATTATGGACTTCCAGCAGCGCATCATCAGCAACGTAGCCTCGGAGCCGGAAGCCGTGGTGCGCAACGCCGCCAGCGTCCTCGACGCCGCCCGCGCCGCCGGCATCCCGGTCATCTACATCGTCCACCGGGGCGGCCCCTTCGCCGAGTACGCCCCCGACGTCGAGCTGCACCAGGGCGTCGCCCCGGCCCAGGGCGAGCGCGTCATCACCAAAACCAAACCCGGCCCCTTCTCCACCACTGCCCTAGACGTAACCCTGCGCGAAATGGGCAAAGACACCCTCATAGTAATGGGCGTAGCCACCAGCGGCTGCGTCCTCTCCACCGTCCGCTGGGCCGTAGACGTAAACTACAGCTTCATCGTAGTATCCGACGCCTGCTCCGACGCCGACCCCGAAGTCCACCGCGTCCTAACCGAAAAAGTCTACCCCCGCCAAGGCACGGTAATAAACGCCGACGAGTTCCTGGCAGCCCTGTAGCGGATGGCGCAACCGGCTATGGCCCACGCACACGGCACAAGCGGCGGCGCAGCGGCGGCGGGCGGCCTTTCGGCAACGCCGCCAACCCCGATGCGCCCCAAAGCGCCGCCCATCAAGACCCAGGGCATAAAGACCAAGCTCGCCGCTTTTATCGCCAAGCACGTCGATTGGGACTGGAGCGGCGTCTGGATTGAGCCGTTCCTAGGCTCCGGGGCGGTATTGCTAAACCTACAGCCGCCCCGGGCCTACGCCGCCGACTCCTGCGCCCCCGTCATCAAGTTCTACCAGGCTTTGCAGTCCAGAGAGATTACCCCCGCCGGAGTAGAGGCGTTTCTACTGATGGAAGGAGAACGGCTTAGGGCCGGCGGCGATGCCCATTATTACGCCGTGCGGGAAAGGTTCAACGACACCGGCAACCCGTTGGATTTTCTGTTTCTCAGCCGTGCCTGTTTCAACGGCTTGATTCGATTCAATCAGAAAGGCGGATTCAATACGCCCTTTTGCAAAAAACCTGCCCGGTTCAGCCGGGCCTACATCACCAAAATTTGCAACCAAGTAAAGTGGGCCGGAAATGTAATCCACGGCAAGGAATGGGAATTTGCCTGCGCCGACTGGAAAGTCGGCTTGGATAAAGCGACACAAGCCGATTTCGTGTATGCCGATCCGCCTTATGCGGGCCGATATGCCGATTACTATAACCAGTGGCGCGATACCGACGCCCAAGATTTGGCGCACGCCTTAAGAAACGCCCCTTGCCGTTTTCTGCTATCATCCTGGATAGAAAACGCCTACCGCCGCAACAACAGCCTATTCGACTGGTTCCCGAATCATCAAATCGCCACGTTCTCCCACTTCTACCACCTAGGCGCAACCGAGGAACTCCGTCACGAAATGCAGGAAGGATTGGTAATCGGATGAAACAACACATCTTGAATCATCTCGCCAGCATAGAGAACGGCTAGGCACGGATACCAAAGCGCATAGCGCCACCTTTAAGATTATTGTCCGGCAGTAGGTGGCTGATTAAGCCAGAAAAGCGCAGCTTTTATTGATTGATTCCAACAAGCAAAACTAATACCCGGATTTTACTTTGGCTGCCGGATGAATTTCGCGCCCCTCGGGAACCCCAATCAAATCAACCCCCCAACCAAACCAACAAAGGAGAACCCTATGAAATACGACGTTATCGTAGTCGGCGGCGGGTCAGCCGGGTCGGTAGTGGCCGCCCGCCTGTCGGAAAACCCCCAAACCTCGGTGCTGCTGCTAGAGGCCGGCCCAGACTACCCCGACCCGGAAAACCTGCCCGACGACATCCAGTACGGCCACACCCGCGCCGCTGAAGCCGAAGACTCCCGCCACAACTGGGCCCTGCGCGGCATCCTCTCCGAAGAGCAGGGCCCCGCCCACGTAGCCCAAGGCAAAGTCATCGGCGGCGGCGGCTCCATCAACGGCCAAGTCTTTCTCCGCGGCCTGCCCGAAGACTTTGACCTCTGGGTCTCCCGCGGAGCCCGGGAATGGTCATATCTGGACGTCCTGCCCTACTACCGCAAGATGGAAACCGACCGGGACATCCAAGACGACTTTCACGGCTCCGACGGCCCCCTGCCCATCACCCGCCGCCACAACGACGGCAACTGGCCCGAAATCCAGGCCGTGTTCCACGCCGCCTGCCTAGAAGCCGGCCATACCACAACCAACGATATGAACGGCCCCGACCATACCGGCGTCGGCCTAGTTCCGATGAACAATATGAACGGCGTCCGTATGAGCACCGCCCTGACCCACCTAAGCCCGGCCCGCCACCGCCTCAACCTCACCGTCCGCGGCAGCGTTTTCGTCCGCCGCATCGTGATGAACGGCAACCGCGCCGTCGGCGTCGAAGCCGAAAGCGGCGGCGAAACTTTCACCGTCCATGCCGACCGCATCGTACTGTCCGCCGGCGCCCTCAAAACCCCCCACATCCTCATGCTCTCCGGCATTGGCCCCCGCGACCAACTGGAGCAGTTCGGCATCCCGGTGGTTCACGAAGCCCCCGGCGTCGGGCAAAACCTCTGGAATCACGCCATCACCACCCTCGCCTACCAAGTCAAAGACGGCGTTCCCCTAGCCGCCGACAACCTAGGAACCCGCATCGCCCTGCGCTACACCGCCGAGGATTCGTCCCACATCAACGATATGATGCTGACTACCAGCTCGGTGTTCAACGCCCTCACCGGCGAAGTAATGGCCGACGGCACCGCCCGGGTTTCCTGTGTCTTGGAGCTGCCCGAAGGCTCCGGCTGGGTGCGCCTCGCCTCCGCCGACCCCGCCGTCCAGCCCTCTTTCAACTACCGCTACTTTGAGCATCCCGAGGACACCCGGCGAATGCGCGACGGTGTTCGCCTAGCCGCCGGTATGCTGGAAACCGAAGCCTACCGGCAAGTTTCCGGCGGCCGCATCAGCCCCACCGACGACGTGCTGAACGACGACGCCAGCCTTGACCTGTGGATGAAGCGCACCGTAGGCTCCGCCCGCCACGTCTCCGGCACCTGCAAGATAGGCTCGGACGACGACCCAATGGCGGTGGTAGACCAGCACTGCCAAGTAAAGGGCATCGAAGGCGTCTGGGTAGCCGATTCGTCGGTTATGCCCATCGTCCCCCGCGCCAACACCAACGCCACCGCCATAATGATTGGCGAGCGCGTCGCCAACTGGCTGTCCTAACTTGCTAATCGCCATTGCCCTAGCCTTTCTCGCCGCCTGCGGTTTCGCCAGCGGCAACATACTGATACGCATCGGAACGCAGTATGTCCCCGCGCCCACCGCCACCTTTTTCACCGTGCTGGTGGGCGCGGTAATGGTCTGCGCCCTCGCATTCTCAGTCAACTTCGACGAAATCAAGACCCTGCCTATCGAGGCTTACGGCTGGATTGCCCTAATGGGAATCCTGGCCTACCCCGTGGCCCGGGTGCTGCACCATTCCGCCATCCGAATGGTAGGGGCCACCCGGGCAATGCCGATGACCTCGTTGCAGCCCCTGATGGCCTTCGCCATCGGCTTTCTGATTCTGGGCGAGCGGCCCAACCTGCTGGTATCCATCGGCACCCCCATAATCGTAGCCGGGCTGCTGCTGGTAGTAATGCCCCGCCGCCGCAGCGACAGCGCCGGCCGCCCCCAAATACGCAAGCTCGGCTACCTGCTTGCCATCGGCGGCGGAATGGCCTTTGTCAGCCGCGACGCCATCAGCCGCCACGTGCAGGGCGTTCTGGATCTGGCGCCCCCCTTCGTGCTGTCCGGGTTCGCCCTAGTCATCGGCGGCGCCATCCTGTTCGCCATCATCCATCGCAGCGTAATAGACAGCATCCGCAACCTCCCCCTGCGCTACGTAGGCATCTGCTGCCTAGCCGGGCTGCTCCAAGGAATGGCCGTAGCCTCGCTGTTTCACGCCATCAGCCGCGCCCCCGTAACCATCGTAACCCCCATCTACGCCAGCCAGCCCATCATAGCCCTCCTGCTCGCGTCCCTGTTCCTCCGGGAACTGGAATCCCTAGACTGGCCGCTCGCCGTAGGCACCCTACTAAGCGTAGCCGGTGTCATCCTAGTAATTTTGGGTGCCGCCGCCTAAAATAGAGAAAATTGCGAAACTACTTCCGCCGTCCGTCACCCTAAGCAAACCCCGCCATCCTGAGCAACTATCTGCCATCCTGAGCAACTATCTGCCATCCTGAGCAAGCCCTGCCATCCTAAGCAAAGCTCTGTCATTCTCAGCAAAACCCCGCCATCCTGAGCAAACCCTGTCATTCTCAGCAACTATCTACCATCCTGAGCAAACCTTGCCATCCTGAGCAACTATCTGTCATTCTGAGCAAAGCGAAGAATCTCACCTTGGGCCAGAGAGACCCTTACCCCCGCTCAGGGCGACAAACGGGAATTTCGCAATTTCCCCCCAAATACCCCTGCCAAAATAAAAATTTACCCCCGGAGGAAACAATATGTCCGTTGGCGTCGTCGTCCCACTGCCCGCCTACACCCTTGACCCGGCTGCCATCGCCAAAAAAGCCGAGGAACTCGGCTTCGAGTCCATCTGGTATCACGAACACCCCATCCTGCCCGTGCGCAGCGAAAGCCCCTTCCCCGCCACCGGCGGCGAAATCCCCTGGACTTACCGCCACTTCTCCGAACCCTATATCTCCCTAGCAATGGCCTGCGCCGTCACCAGCAAAATCAAACTCTGCACCGGCATAACCCTAGTCCCGGAGCGCAACCCCCTCATTCTGGCAAAAGAAATCGCCGTCCTTGACCGGCACAGCAACGGCCGCTTCGTTTTCGGCATCGGCGCCGGCTGGAACCGCGAGGAAACCACGATGATGGGCGGCGACTTCGACCACCGCTGGACCCAGACCAGAGAAGCCATAGCCGCCCTCAAAGAACTCTGGACCAAAGACGAAGCCGAATACCACGGCCACTATTACGACTTCCCCCCGGTCTATATGTACCCCAAACCCGCCCAGAAGCCCCACCCGCCCGTGCTGCTCGGCGGCAACGCCCGCAACGTCCTGCAACGGGTAGCCCGCTGGGGCGACGGCTGGCTCCCCACCCGCGCCACCCCCGACCAGATAGAAAACGGGCGCAAAGTTCTAGACGCCCTAGCCGACGAGCGCGGCCGCGACCCCGAATCCCTAACCATTTCGGTATTCGGCCAGCCCCCCAACACCACCCGCCAGCAAGTTGACGACTTCCTCAACGCCGGCGCCATCCGAGTATCCGTCTGGCCCAACCACACCGACACCCAACCCGAAATGGACAACCAACTAGAGCAAATGGCCGAGCAACTCCTACGCTAACCCACCCCCCACCTCACCGGGGACGCCCCCTCGTGCACCCCCCACGCACCCCCACCCCCATCCCCACCCGTAGGGGCGCACAGCCGTGCGCCCCCCCGGTAGGGGCAACCCTCGCGGTCGCCCCACCCCCCGATTGCCAACCCCATTGCCAGCCCACCCGTCCCCAAGTAGGGGCAACCCTTGTGGTTGCCCCGTCCCGTGGTTCCCCCATCCCCCGGTCGCCAACCCCATTTGCCAGCCCACCCGTCCCCCCGGTAGGGGCAACCCTTGTGGTTGCCCCGTCCCGTGGTCGCCCCATCCCCCGATTGCCAACCCCATTTGCCAGCCCAACCATCCCCACCGGTAGGGACAACCCTCGCGGTCACCCCACCCCCCGATTGCCAACCCCATTTGCCAGCCCACCCGTCCCCCCGGTAGGGGCAACCCTTGTGGTTGCCCCGTCCCCCGGTTGCCCCATCCCCGATTGCCAACCCCATTTGCCAACCCGACCATCCCCACCGGCCGGGGCAACCCTCGCGGTCGCCCCATCCCCCGCTTGACAACCCCATTTGCCAGCCCGCCGTCCCCCGGTTGCCCCACCCCCGGTTACCCGTCCCCCGGCCACCCCACCCCGCCCCATCCCCTATCGAACCAAAACCCCGCAAAACAACTGCTCCCCGCACCCATCCCCATCCCCCGGCAGCGGGATAAGCTCCGCCTCAAACCCGGCCTCCTCCAGCAACGAAAACCAGACCGCTATCGAAAACAGCCCGGTAACGTGGACATCGCGCTCCACCCGCCTAGCGCCCCTCTCCGTGATAGTGTAGGTAAAATGCGACTCAACCATAGTATCGCACGGGTCAGAATCATAAATCGCCTCCTCAATAATCACCTCCACCCCGTCCCGCCAACTGTCCCAGCGCAGCCGCATCCCGTGGCGGAAAGTGTCGCGCACCAAATCGGGCGCCACCAGCAGCAGCCCGCCCGGCCGCAGGTGAACGCGGGCAGTGGCGAAAGCGGCCCGCAGGTCATCCTCGGTCTGCATATAAGAAATGGCGTCGTGAATCAGCACCCCGTCGAAAACCTGCCCCAGCCGCACATCGCGCATATCCCCCAGATAATGCTCTACCGATGGATTCAAGCGGCGCGAAAGCTCCAGCATCCGGGGCGAAATATCTACCGCCGCCGCATCAAACTCGGCGGTAAGATGCGACAGATTATGCCCCCCGCCCACGCCCAGCTCCAGCAGCCGGTGCCGCCCCGGGCCAAGACGCCCCCGCAGAGCCTCCCGCCAGTGCGCCGCTTCCCCGGCGTAAGTATCCGGCGGACTGATAACCGGCCAAAGATAGGCCAGCTCGTTGTAAAGCAAAATATCCCGCACCTAACGCCCTAACCCCCGTCCACTTCAATAACGCATTCGCAAATTACGGCAGTGTCCCCCGGTAGAGCGGCCATCCCGGGAGCAGAGCGGGCATGACGCCCCCGCTCGCCATAAAGGGCCACAAACAAATCCGACGCCCCATCCACCACCGCCGCCTGTTCGGTAAAGTCCGGCGCACTGTTGACCATCCCAACCACCTTCAGAATACGGCTCACCCGGCCCAAATCGCCCAACTCCGCCTTCATACGCGCCAGCAGGTTCAGCGCGGCCCATCGCGCCGCCTCATACCCCTGCTCAACGCTCAACTCCGCCCCCAGCTTGCCGGAAATACGCCCCCCGTCAGCCCGCCGCGAACCCACCCCGGCCAGCCACATAACGTTCCCGCTACGAGCAGCCGGAAGATAATTCCCCACCGGCCCAGCCGGGGGCGGCAGTTCATAACCCAACCCGGCCAGCCTCCCCTCAACATCGGAATTTTCAGCCCCGGAATTTTCAGACGCCGCCATCACCAAATCCTCCGGCAGAGCAACCCCAAGAGCCGCCCCTGCTATTCTGTCATCCCGGCCAAAGCCGCCCGGCACCCGACCAAGCCGTCTCCCGCCCTCAGCAAACCGCCGACCACCCCAAACACCCCCTGCCACCCTGAGCAAAAATCTGTCATTCTGAGCAAAAAATCTGCCACCCTGAGCAAAATCTGTCATTCTGAGCAAAGCGAAGAATCTCACCCTGGGCGGCAAAACCCGTCCCTTCGCTCACGGCGACCAAGAAAACCGCTCAGAGCGACCAAGAAATCCCACCATAGCCCCCGCTACTGCCGCGACTCCCGGATACACTCCTCCAATAGCTGGAAAGCCCGTTCCGCGAAAACCCACATATTCGCCTCCCGGTCGGTGTCGCCGGTCTCAATGGTAATCACCCTTTCCACCGGCCCGGCCACCGCTACGCAGGCATGGCCCGACGAATCGCCGTAGCGGTTGCCCGTAGGCCCGCTGGCTCCGGTTTCCGCCAGCCCCCACACCGTATCCAGTGCTTGCCGGGTCGTCCGCGCATTAAGCAGCGCGTATGGTTCCGAACTGGCCCGCAGCCCCTCCATCGCCTCATCGGGAACCAGCAGCAGCCCCTTCTGCGCCACCCGCGTATAAATCACGCTCCCCCCCACGTAGTAAGCCGACGCGCCGGGAATCGCTACCAGCGCCGCCGAAATCAGCCCCCCGCAGGACGACTCCGCCACGCTGATGCTCTGCCCGGTTTCCTTCAGCAACGCCCCCACCGGCGCGGCCAGCTCGCTTAACTGAGACATATTCGCCACCTCGCAGATACATTCCAAGATTTCCCGTGATTATAAAAAATAAACGGCCGGAATGCGCCACCACCGCCCCCTACCCCGACCGGCGCCAACGCCGCGCCCATCCCAGCGCAACGCTACATCCCACCGCCATAGTCCCGGCCAGTACGTTAAACAGTATATCGCGCACATCAAAATAACGGTTGGGCAAAACCGCCTGAATACCCTCGTCCAGCAAACCCAGCGCCCCCGTAGCCAAGACCGCCAGCACCGGCGGCGCCGGAACGCGCCGCCCCTTGCCCGCCCGCTCAACCAGTGCCTCGTAAATAAACACCCCCACAATGCCGTACTCAACAAGATGCGTCCGTTCCTCGGGAATCGTCATCCGAGTAAACATCAGCAAAAAAGCCGCCCCCAAACCCAGAACAACCGCCACCTCCGCCCCGCCGGGCCGCGCCCTAATCCCCTGCGTGACAACAGCAGCCCCCACCAGCACAACCCCCAACCCGAAAGCCGCCTCCAGCAGCCCCCGCTCCCGCAGCTCCCCCGCCAGCCCCGGCGCAACGCCCAGAGTGCCGTAGATAACCGCCACCACAACCAGCGCACACAACCACAAACGCCGCTCCCGGTCAGAGAAAAAAGAACCCATATCCCGCCATCCCCTTAGCTCCCGCCATCCCCTTAACTCCCACCAGCCCCGTCATTCCACGCCGGCCCCGTCATTCCCGCGAAAGCGGGAATCCAGGAACGTCCGCGGCAAAAAACCTCACCCGGAGCCGCCGCGCCCCCACAACTCATAAAAGTGGTTAAGCGGCCCATGCCCCCGCCCCACCGGAAAGCTCGCCCCAATAGCCGCAGTCACGTAATCCTTGGCCTGCTGCACCGCCACCGGCAAAGCCAGCCCCTTGGCCAGCCCCGCGGCAATCGCCGACGCCAGAGTACACCCCGTCCCGTGAGTGTTCGGCGTATTGATGCGCTCCGACGTGAACATTGCGAAATCCGCGCCGTCATACAGCACATCGGTAGCCGGCCCCTCCAAATGGCCGCCCTTCACCACAGCGTTTTTCGCCCCCAACTCATCAACCAGTATCCGCGCCGCCGTCCTTAAATCGTCCACCGTCTCCATTTCCAGCCCGGTCAGCACCCGGGCCTCCCGGCTGTTGGGCGTAACCACCGTCGCCATCGGCAGCAGCTCCGACCGCATAGCGTCAACCGCATCATCCTTAAGCAGCCGAAAACCCGTGCTGGCAACCATCACCGGGTCAATCACCGTCGGCGACAAAGCATGAAACTCCAGCCGCGCCGCAACGCACCGGATAATATCCGAACTCGACAGCATCCCCGTTTTCACCGCATCGGCCCCAATGTCCGAAACAATGGCGTCAATCTGCGCCTCAATAATAGCCGTAGGCGTTTCCAAAACCGCATCCACCCCCAAAGTGTTCTGCGCCGTAATCGTGGTTATCGCGCAAGTGCCAAAAACCCCCATAGCCCCAAAAGTCTTAAGGTCGGCCTGAATCCCAGCCCCGCCCCCGGAATCCGACCCGGCGATAGTCATAGCCCGCGCCACCCGTCCGGTTATCATAAGCTCCCCATCCAACCCCAACAAAAAACAAGCTCCCCCAATCTTACCACGCCCGCCACACCCCATAGACACGCCCAAGGAAGCCCGGAGTCATCCGATAATCGTCTGAATCAGGATTTTCAGGATTAAAGGATTCACCCGACGGGAAAAATCCTGAAAATCCTTTAATCCGGTAAATCCTGATTCAGACAACATCCCCAAGCATCGCAAAAATCCCGAAAATCCTTTAATCCTGAAAATCCTGATTCAGACAACATCCCCAAGCATCGCAAAAATCCCGAAAATCCTTTAATCCTGAAAATCCTGATTCAGACAACATCCCGAAAAATCCCATAACCCACCAAACCCTGATTCAGCCCCCCCCACAAAAGTTCACCCCAACCCCCACCCTATAGCCCCGTCCAATGATATGGTAAACTCCAGCCACCCCAAAACAGCCCCCCGGAGGAACAAGTTGACCGGCAACTTGATAACCGAGGACGTCCGCGCCCTAATCGGTTCGGATACCCCGCCCGAGCGAAACCGCTTCCCCATCAGCGAGGAAATGGTTTACGACCTGGCCGACGCCACCGAAGACCCCAACCCGCTCTACATTGACCGCGCCGTCGCCGACGCCAGCCGCTTTGGCGCCCTGCTCTGCCCCCCGCTGGCTACCTGGAAAGACATCGCGCCCCCCATCGGCTACTTCGGCGCCGGGCAGGAATCCCATTTCGAAGTGCCCCTGCCCTTCAACAGCTACGGACTCAACGGCGGCAGCGACTGGCAGTTTCTCCGCCCGCCCTACGTAGGACAGTGGATTACCCGCCAATTCCGCATCCTAGACATCTACCAGAAGCAGGGCCGCTCCGGCCCGCTGGTGTTCGTAGAGCGCCAAGAAACCCAGACCAACCAAGACGGCGACATCATCCTGCAAGCCCGCCGCCTGAGCATCCACCGCGGCCTGAACCAAGACGCCGACACCCCGCAATCCGGCCCGACCGTAGCCCACGACTTGCAGACCGTACCCCTTTCGCCGCCCGGCCCTGACGAACACGTTCCCCCGCCCCAGCCTTCCGCCCGCCCGCAGCTCTATTTCGAGGACGTCGCCGACGGAATGACCCTTCCCCCGGTAATCAAAGGCCCCCTGACCACCACCCACCTAGTAAGGTGGGCCGCCGCCAACGGAAATTACGCCCGAATCCATTGGGATTTGCCCTTCGCCCAAACCCGGCAGGGGCTGGAGAACGTGGTAGTCAACGGCTCCCTGAAAAACCAGTACCTAGGCCAGCTACTGGTGGACTTCGCCGGCCCGGGCGGCTGGCTCCGCCGTTTCTACGTCCAGCACCGCGGAATGGACTACCCCGGCGACCTGCTAACCGCCACCGGCGCAGTCACCGGAATCCGCGAGGTTGACGGCATCGGCCACGCCGATTGCGCCGTCATCCTCACCAACAGCCGCGGCCACCAGACCGCCTCCGGCATAGGCACCGTCGCCCTACCCCGCCGCGGCCAGCAACTCCCCCTAGTCTGGCGCCCGGAGGAATAACCTTGCTCAACGGACTGCGCGTGCTGGACTTGGGGCCGGGCATCGCCCCCTCTTTCTGCGCCAAACTGCTGGCCGACTACGGCGCCCAAGTCATCAAAGTCGAGCCGCCTGGAACCGGCGACCCGGCCCGCCGAATGGGCCCCTTCGTGGACGACGACCCTAACCCCGAAAAGAGCATCCCCTTTCTCTACCTCAACACCGGCAAACGCAGCGTAACCCTAGACTGCGCCACCGAGTCCGGCCGCGCCATCCTCCTCAAGCTACTGGACAACGCCGACATCCTAGTAGAAGGGTTCCCGCCGTCCCAAACGGAACAATGGGCGCTCAACCACCACTCCCTAGCCCAAAGCCATCCCCAACTGGTGATAACGTCCGTAACTCCCTTCGGCCAAAACGGCCCTTACCGCGATTTTCAGGCCACCGACATTATCACCTGCGCGATGAGCGGCTTGATGTACCACTCCGGCGACTCCGACCGAGAACCCCTCCGCAACGCCCTCGACCAATCCCTGTACGTAGCCGGGGCCAACGCCGCCGCCGCCACCCTAGTCGCCATATTCGCCCGGCTTTCCGCCGGAACCGGCCAGCAAGTAGACGTATCAATAGCCGAATGTCTAGCCACCCACCTAGTGCAACCCGTGCCATACTACAACTATATGGGCGCAACCAAAGGCCGCCGCCCCGTGCGCGGTTCCGGCTTCGAGGAACTGATGCCCGCCCGCGACGGCTACGTAGTGCCGTCGGTTCAAGGTTCCCAACCCTGGGAAACCGTCGCCAACCTAATCGGCCTAGAGGAACTGCAAGACCCCCGCTTCGCCACCGGCGCCGGCCGCATCGCCCACGGCGAGGAACTGAAAGCCCTGCTAATCCAGGGACTAGCCCAATGGGATCGGCTGCCCTTATTCCTAGCATCAGGAGAACGCCGCCTAGTCTTCGGAATGGCCCAAGACGCCGGAGACCTGTCCGCCTGCCCCCACCTAGAAGCCCGGGGCTTTTTCCGTGAAATAAACCACCCCATCGCCGGGCCTGCCGCCTACCCCGGCCTGGGCGCCGTCCTGTCCGAACCGCCCCCCGCCCCCATCCCCGCCCCCCTGCTCGGCCAGCACAACGCCGAAATCTACGGCCAAGAGCTGGGCTACGACCCCGCCGCTCTGTCGGCCCTGCGCTACTCGGGGGTAATATGAACCGCCCGCCCCTAGAAAACATCCGCGTCCTAGACCTGAGCCGGGTATTCGCTATGCCCTTCGCCGGAGCCCACCTAGCCGACCTAGGCGCGGAAGTCATCAAGATTGACACCTGCCAAGCCCAGTTTATGGAAACCACCCGCACCATCACCGGCCCCTTCCCCGACAACCGCCCCGGCGAACTGTGGTGGGAACAAGGCGGCACCTTCCAGACCCTCAACCGCGGCAAGCGCAGCCTGACCCTAGACCTGCGCTCCGGCGACGCCCAAGCCATCCTAAAAGAACTGGTGTCAATAAGCGACATCGTGCTGGAAAACTTCACCCCCCGCGTAATGGCCCGCTTCGGCCTAGACTACGCCTCCCTCCGGGCCATAAAACCCGACCTCATAATGGTATCCAACACCGGATACGGGCATACCGGCCCCTGGAGCAGCTTCGGCGCCATGGCCTCCGCCCTAGAACCCGCCCACGGCACCGGCGCTTTTATGGGCTACCTAGAGGACGACGGCTCCGGCGCCCTACAACCCGGCAGCATCCCCAACAAAGTAGGCAATTCCTACACCGACTTTCTAGCGACCTGGACCGCCCTGATTTCAGTAATGGCGTCCCTGCTCCACCGGACCAAAACCGGCCGCGGCGGCTGGATTGACCTGGCTATGTACCAGGCCGGGGCATCCTTCATCGGCGAGGGCCTGCTCGCCTACGCCTTCAACGGCCAACGCGCCCTACGCATCGGCAACCGCCACCCCGCTATGTCCCCCCACGGCTGTTATCCCTGCCGCGGCCAAGACCAATGGGTCACCATCGCCGTCCGCGACGACACCGACTGGCAAGCCTTCTGCCAAGCCATCCAATCCCCCCAACTGGCCGCCAACCCCCAATTCGCCACCCCCCCGCAGCGCCTCCGCAACCAAGACGAACTCGACGCCCTAGTTTCCAACTGGACAAAAGAACAAACCCCCTACCAAGTAATGGAAACCCTGCAAAACGCCGGAGTCCCCGCCGGCCCGGTGCTAACCGCCGGCCAGGCCCTAACCGACCCCCACTTCCTAAACCGCGGCTTTTTTGAGAAAGTAACCCACCCGCCCCAAACCGAACTAGGAACCAAACAATACATCGGCCGCGGATGGAAATTCTCAAAAAGCAAAGCAACCATCACCAACCCGGCCCCCCTCCTAGGCGAAGCCAACGACTACATCCTGCGCCAAATCCTAGGACTACCCCCAACCCAAATAGAAACCCTAACCCAAGAAAACATAACCGGCTACCAACCCATAGGCGGCGCCCCCCCATCCTCCGTCCCCCTAGAAACCCAAGCCGAACTAGGCTGGATCGCCAACCACACCCCCAACTTCAACCCCTAACCCCCACCACCGCGCACCCCCACCCATCCCCCGTAGGGGCGCACAGCCGTGCGCCCGCCCATCCGCGCCAAAACATAAACCGATTCCGCCACACCTTAACCCACCCCACTTTCGCCCCCCCCCACCCACCCCGTAGGGGCGCACAGCCGTGCGCCCATCCGCATCAAACCATAAACCAATTCCGCCACCCCCCAACCCAACCCCCTCCATCACAAACAAAAAAACCGCCCCTCCGGGCGGCCACCAAACCCCCATTCAACCCCCATATCCCCCTAAAAATGGCGTCCCAGGCAGGATTCGAACCCGCGACCCGCTGCTTAGAAGGCAGCCGCTCTATCCTCTGAGCTACTGGGACTCCCAACCCGGCGGCAAGGCAAACACCCATCCCGCCATACATTTATCTTACAGGAAATCCGTCCGGGCGTGTCAAGAACAACCATTACCAACACAACTGAAAAATTACAACCCCCGCCCACCATTCCACCCGCCCATCACCCTACCCGCCCATCATTCCCCCATCCGTCAACCCGCCATTCCGCCCGTCCGCCATTCTGCCCGCCCATCATTCCGCAATCCGCCGCCCGCCATTTCGCCATCCCACCCGTCCGTCATTCCCTCATCCGTCAACCCGCCATCCCCCCATCCGTCATCCCACCCATCCGCCATCCTGCCCGCCCATCATTCCCCCATCCGTCACTCTACCCGCCCATCATTCCGCCATCCGCCCACCTGTCATCCCCCCACCCACCATCCCACCCATCCGTCACCCTACCCGCCCACCATTCCGCCCGCCCGCCTGCAATTCCGCCCGCCATTCTGTCATTCTGAGCGCAGCGAAGAATCCCACTCTAGACCGCCAGACCCCCTTAACCCAAAGCAACAACAAAAACAACCACCCCCGAAAATTTGCGCCAAAGCCGGGCCTCTGGCAAAATACCAACAATGCCCCCTTTATGGCGGCCCACTTTGTCTAAAGGAGTGTTGGCCGATGGCTGATGACCTGCTCAACCTGCAACCCACCCCCGGCGCCCGCTACCTCATCGCCGGATGGCGCCGCCAATGGTCCGACGGCGGCGAAATATCCAGCGGCCTCCCCCGCTACCTGATTGACAAGCTCCAGGCCCGGCGCATCGGCTCTATGGGCCCCGAAGTCGCCCGCCTCTGCTACCCCTTCCAAGTGCCGGGAACCCACGACACCTACCGCCCCCGCGTGTCCTACCGCGACGGCCTCCCCGACACCGATATGCGCCGCGACAACAACTTTTTCGACGCCGGAAACGGCCTGATTATCTTTCTCGGCGAAGAACCCTGGTTCCGCTTGGACATCTACGCCGACGCCTTTTTCCAGGCCGTAAAGCAACTGAACCTGTCCCAAACCGTAGCCGTCGAAGGCTACAACGGCGCCGCCCCGCCCGATATGGAGCGCAGCGTAAGCTGCATCTACAGCCAGGCCGCAATGAAACCCGCTATGGACAAGCTCGGCGTGCGCTATTCCAACTACGGCTCCCAAAACCGCAACGGCCCCACCATCGGCATGGCCCTAATCACCGTCGCCCACTTCCAGCACCCCGAAGTCGAAATGTTCCGCTTGGGCGCAATGGCCCCAATGTACCCCTTCCTCACCTCCAACAACGACCCGGTAGGCATCAGCCGGGATCATCGTTCCTTCTACGACATAATGCGCCGGATAAACAACATATTCGGCCTCCACATAGACCTCTCCGAACTCCTCCGCCTAGGCGAAGCCGAATCCCAAGAACTGAAAGACACCCTAGAAAAAATCGGCGGCGCCAACCCCACCGCCCGCGAGCTAATAGAACGCGCCCGCACCGACTTCAACTACATCCCCTTCGAGCCAACCGTAGAACTCGACCCAGCCCTAGACAACTTCCTAGAAGACATCCTACGCAACCCCCCCGGCAGCAACCCCGGAACCTAGACGTAGGCCAGCGATGCGGATATTTGCTCCCGAGCCTATCCGCCGGGGCGCACCGGGTACGTGCGCCCCGGCAACGAACCGTTGCTATCAAGACCACAGCCCAAGCAAGATAATGCAACCGAAGAGGCTCGAATTGATAGACCTAAGCAGCCAGGCATCCCTCAAAAAAGCGATAACGGACTGTATCCAAGCCGACCAAGGTTTGCTGGATACGCTTCGGGCCGAAATTCGCCCTCTCCGTGACGGCACCCGCAGAATTCAGCCCAGGAGCGGAACGTCAATTTCACTGGTAGGTACTGATGGCGGGAACAACCAGTTGCGCTTTGACCCCTTTATGATCCAACTGATCCGCGTAGTAGATAGCAGCAACAATGAATACTGCCTAGAAGCATTATCGCCCAGCACCCCGATTGACCGCTTAAATGCCCGCCAGTTCAACCCCGATGGCTCGCCACGCACCCCCTTGGGGAAAATGATGGCCTTCTTGGGTGTAAAAACCCTGCCCAACCTTTCCCGTATGATACGTCCCGCCGGAGATGGTCAAGCGGTTTCCTCGCATTGGGTGCGGGTTTACCGCGAATTAGTGGAATGGGCCACACTTTTTGCCCTGATGGAAAAAGACTTCGCCACCGATACAGTAATCATCTACGACGGCCTGCTTCGCAGTCTAGTATTCGCCAATGACCTTTTCAGAGAGTTGCTACAGGGAATAGAAGAGCGCATCAACGCCCAGTGGCGCCACAGCCGCAGACGGCTGTACTTGGCGGGAATAGCGAAACATAGCAAAGTGCTTGACCGCTACAGGCTGGCAATGGCGTTGGAGAGTGTGCTTCAAACTAATTACGAAGCATACGTCCGAGTTCCCCAAGATATTGAGGAGCGGTCATATATCTGGCCGGATTACTCCCTAGGAGATGACAGCATAGCAGAAGGGACTCAGACCAACCGGGCAGTGGGCGGACAAATGTTCCTAGTCAAGTTCGGCAACAAACCACAAGACCCCGTTTGGCCCGTTGACATTTTCCGTTCTCAGATTGACAATGCGCAAATCATCTTGGGTTCAATAACTCAGGACGCCCACAACGGATTCCCGGTGCCATATTATCCCTTATGCTTACAGAAAGCCCACGAAAACGCCGCATTAGTCGGTTTCGACCTAGACGTTCTCCAAGGTTACATTTACCAAGGGGTACGCCAGTCCCTCGCTGAAGAAGCCGACGCCCTAGATGCTTTTCAACTCCAAGATTCAGACCCATCCCAAAGAAGGTATGCATGGTAGACGGATTTGCCGCTATCCAGCTATTCCCCAAGGACAGCGTAGCCGGCGTTTTTCGCGGCTTTCAGCAAGGGGGCCTAGAATTTCACGCCGACTTGGTACTGCCCTACCGGAATGAGTTTCAAAGCAGGCCGATGCACGGCCAGTTTCTGCTGGTGCAATTGGAAACGCCCGACGAGGCAGTGCTGGGCCGGATTACATCCTTGTCATCCGACGGGAAGCTCGCCATAGGCTCCGGTGAGGAATTTAACATCCGCGCCGTGCTAGAAGACCGTCCCATCCCTGAAGAACTTAGGGAACAATATCTGAAATACCGGGTGACGATGCGGGTGCTAGGTGTCTTGCGCAAGAAAGGAGATAAGCTGACCTTCGTGCCGTCCCATCGAAGATTGCCGCATTTGGGCAGCAAAGTGGCCTTCCCATCCGGCCCCGTGCTTCGGGAAATCGCCGGACACAATATCCGGGGAGCGGCTATTGGCCGTCTTGCTTTTGGCGAATATATCTACGCCGAGGGAGACCAAGATTTCCACCCCGAGGAATGGATGCAGATAGTCTCCCCCAGCGTGAAGGTTCATTTTCCAATGGAATCCCTAGTGTCGCGCCGGAGTTTCGTGTTCGCCCGCGCCGGATTCGGAAAATCGAACCTTAATAAACTGCTGTTCAGCAAGCTCTACGAAACTACCCCCTATGTGACCAAACGGGGCGACAGGCAGGTTCCGGTCGGCACCGTTATATTCGACCCCGACGGCGAATACTTTTGGCCTGATGACCGGGGTCGGCCAGGACTGTGCGACGTGCCGCACCTAGAGGATAAGCTGGTTGTATTCACCGAGCGCCAGAACCCAAGCGCTTTCTACCAAAGTTTCGTTGCCGGTGGCAGCAAGCTGGATATACGGATGCTGCCACCCAACGATGTCATAGGAATCGCCCTCAGCCCAGACCGCCAGGAACAGCAAAACGTCCGCAAACTGCGGGGACTCGGCCGAGACAAATGGGCGGAATTAGTGAACTTGGTGGATGACCATAGAAACAATGCCCCCATTGAGCGTATACGCCAACTCTTGGACTTGGAGCCCAGCCAAGAGCTGGAAGCACTTGCCGCCCGCGCCAATATGACCGCTATTGTCACTTCGATTCACGACAAAAGCAGTCAGCTTATGGGGCGGTTGCTGGACGCGCTCTCCCAAGGCAAGGTCTGCGTAATCGACGTCTCCAGAATGCGCGGCGGGCAATCCCTGATTATGTCGGGGCTGATTTTGCGCCGCATTTTCAGCCATAATCAAGAAGAATTCACCAAAGCCGAACCCAACACATACCCAACCATCGCCGTAGTCGAAGAAGCCCAGTCGGTGCTCAATCAGCACGCCGCAGCGTCGGAACCATACGTGGATTGGGTGAAAGAGGGCCGAAAATACGACTTGGGTGCCCTGCTGATTACCCAACAGCCGGGAAGCATTCCCGGGGATATTCTTAGCCAGGGCGACAACTGGTTTGTCTTTCACCTCCTGTCGTCCAATGACCTCCTTACCCTCAAACGGGCCAATTCCCACTTCAGTGATGACCTTCTCAGCTCTCTTCTGAACGAGCCGATACCAGGGCAAGGAGTATTCTGGATCTCCGTAGAAGGAAAACCATACCCCATCAGCATCCGGGCATTCTCTTTCGAGGAAATGTACCCGATGCGGGACGCAACCTACAACTCACCGGCAGGTTCAACTTACGCAACCCAAATAGCCAGCAAAGACTCCAACAATGATGCAAAGCAATCAGCTCCCCCAACCGCAGCTCCAGACAGCGGAAAAGCTGTAGACCACAAAGCGGAAGCCGAGCAAAAAGCTATCACCCATCTCAAAAATGACACCCGCATGATGAGGTATCTGGATGAAGGCCACGCATTTTGGAGCGCTCTGATGTCTAGCCTCCAGAAGGTGCTTCCGAAAGACTATGACAACCAAACCGTCAACAACTTGTTAAGCAAAGCCTTGGACCAAATTTGCGGAAAGGATCAATGGGAAACATTCAACAATGGCAGAGGGCTGGAAGTCAGGAGAAAACCACAGCCAAATCGCCAGGCGAATACCATCGCCGAGTGAATCGTCATCCGGCGTCGCGGCAGCGTATATTGGTAGCCCTTGAGAATGATACGCCGCCGCGAGCCCCGTATCCCTTCCGCAACAAGCTGGAAAATCTCCTCGGCAACGCTCCCAGCACGATGCTATAAGCTAAACCAGCCCCTCCGCCACCGCCGCCGCCTCGATAAGCTCCCACCCGTCCTGGATTCCCGGCACAAAGCTGCTACACGCCTCCCCCTTCAGCACCGCCCGCTCCACCTCATCGGCCCCGGTCACCGAAAGAAAGGCCGCCTCGATTTCTTGGGCCAGCGACGGCTCCAGCCCCTGCCGGGCCGTAAAACAACAATGGCTGTACCCAGGACTGGAGTAAAAGATGCGCACCTGCTCCCGGGGCAAACTGCCGTCCTCCGCCATCACCTCCATCGTCCGCTGGCTGACCGCCCCGGCGTCGAACTCGCCCGCCGCCACCCGCTCCACCACATCGCGCTCATCGGAGCGGGTAGCCGACTGCCGCTCCTCATAGAAACTGGCCGCCCCCAGCGCGTCCCGCGGATTCAGCCCGGCCTGCTTCAGCAGATAATAAGGCACCAGCCCCGCCTGCTCCGAACTGCGCCGCCCGAAAGCAAAGCGCCGCCCCTTCAGGTCTTCCACCGTCTCGATGCCAGAACCCGCCCGGGCGATAAAATGAGTGGTAAAGCCAACGTCCACGTCCCGCATGGCGATAACCTGGCAAGGCTCATCCAGCAGCCGCCGGATTTTCACATAACCCAGCGGCCCGTTCCACGCCAAGTCAATCTCCCCGGCCACAAAAGCCTCCACCATAACATCGTAGTCGGAATACAGCACCCAGTCCAGCTCAATGCCCCGCCGCCGAAACAGCGTCTCCAAACCCTGAAACACCTCCAGATGCGAAATCGTAGCCGTGCCGCCTAACCTGACCATAAAGCCCTCCAGCCGGAGCGAATTGTGTCATCCAAGAATGTCCGGCAATGGTACAATAAACCCGTCCGGGATGATACACCGGACTTTAGGAAAGAACCCTACCCCAACAAAGCGACGGATAAAAGCTATGACTACCACCAGAACGGCAAGGCCAAAGCCAATAACCGCCGAGGAACTCCTAGAAATGCACAGCCGGGGCATCAAGGGCGAACTAATCCGAGGAGTGTTTTGCGAAACTATGTCAGCCAATGCCAAACACGGCCAAGTGGCAATGAGCCTGGGCGGGTTCATTTTCGCCTTCGTCCGCCCCCGCCGCCTAGGCCGGGTGATAGGCAGCGACGCCGGAGTATTCATCGAAAGAGACCCGGACACCGTGCGAGAGCCGGACGTAGCTTTTATTTCCGCGGACAGCCTCCCTCTGGACGCCGACCCTCCGGGCTACCTAGACATCATCCCCGACCTAGTAGCCGAAATCATCTCCCCCAGCAACCGCCCGGCGGAAATCAACGACAAAACGCGAATGTGGCTAAGCCACGGCGTCCGAATAGTCTTGGAAGTCTACCCCGAAACGCGCGAGATCCTAGTACACTGCCCCGGCCAACGCTATGTAGTGCTAGGCGAAGCCGACACGCTCGACGGCGGCGACGTTCTCCCCGGATTCAGCATCCCGGTGCGGGACATTTTCGACCCTTAGCCCTACCCCCCAAGCCAGGTTCCTGATATGATGCGCATTACCAAGGGACATTTCGGAAAAAGGAGGAACCAATGGGCTACAAGCCAAGACAGCTAGGCCACATCAACATCTACGTCCGCAACGCGGAACGCTCCCGCGACTGGTACGAAGACCTGTTGGGGCTGCACACCTACGGGCTGAGGCCCGGCCGCGCCGCCTTTATGACCGCCGACCCCGGCAACTCCCACGAAATCGCCCTAGTGCAAGTCGGGGAAGACGCCCCCGGCCAGCAAAAGGGGCAAGTGGGCCTGAACCACATGGCCTGGTATATGGAAAGCCTCGACGACCTCAAGGAACTCTACTACCGCATCAAAGACCGCAACATCCCGATTGAGCAGGTGTCCGACCACGGCCACGCCGTAGGCATCTATATCCGCGACCCCGACGGCAACGGCATCGAAGTATCCTACGAAATGCCCCGCGAAGAGTGGGGCAACGAAGAAAGCCGCTATATGATTGGCGGCACCGAAAAAGGCCGCCTACCCGGCCCCTGGGACGAGGAACCCGCCCGAGTCCACTAACCCCCGCCCCCCCCGGCCCCGGCGCAACCAACCCGGGGCCGCAACAACCCCACCAAACCGCCACATCCCCATCACTACCGGCTGGGAGACAAGGCTATGACTACCATCAAACAGGGGCTGCTCACCGCCGACGACCTGCTGCGCCTATACAGTCAAGGCGTAAAAGGCGAACTCATACGCGGAGTGTTGCAAGAAAAAGTGTCTACGGGCGGGAAACACGGCGATACTGCTTTCGCGCTCGGCGCGGAAATTCGGGCCTATGCCCGCCCCCGCCGCTTGGGACGGGTAGGCGGCACCGACACCGGCATACTACTAGAGCAAAACCCCGACACAGTGCGCGAACCCGACATCTACTACATTTCCGCAGAAAAACTGCCGCTGGATATACAAGTCCCCGGATACTACGAAGTAGTGCCGGATCTAGTGGCCGAAGTATTTTCTCCCACCGACAAACCGCCGGAATTCAACGCCAAGATCCAGATGTGGCTGAACTTTGGCGTCCGCCAAGTATTGGCAATTTACCCCCAAACCCGCGCCATAACAACCCACCACCCCAACCGCCCGCCCGTCACCCTAACCTACAACGACACCCTCGACTGCAACGACGTCATCCCCGGCTTCCAATGCCCGGTGCGAGAAATTTTCGACCTCTAGCCAGCCTCCCCCATAGCCCCGTCCAAAATCTCCGCCGCCAAATCCATCTGCCCCTCCGTAGTAGTAAACGGCGGCACAAACCGGAACACCGACCCGCCCCGCCTCACGCTCAAAATCAGCCCCGCCTCCAGGCAGCGCCGCCCGATCTCCCGCCCCCGCGCGTAGGCCGGCTCGCGCGTCGCCCGGTCATTGACCAGCTCAATCCCCTGCAACAGCCCCCGCCCCCGTATGTCGCCGATAATTTCGTGACGCGACGCCAGCCGCTCCAAATGTTCCCGCCAATACGCCCCGATGCGCTGAGCCGCGTCCGTCAGCATTTCCTCCAGAATAATGTCTATGCTGGCAATGGCGGCGTGGCAAGGCATCGGGTCATTGGAATGGGAATGGCCCACCACCAAGCCCGTTTCCGACGCCTTCTCCTCAATGGCGTCGGTAGTGACCGCGGCGCTAATCGCTACCCCCCCGCCAAAGTGCTTGGATATAGTGAATATGTCGGGAACCACCCCCTCCTGCTCAAAGGCCCACATCGTCCCCAGCTTGGCTAGGCCGGTCTGCGCCTCGTCCACGATAAGCAGCGCCCCCCGGGCCTCGCAGCGACGCTTCAGCTCCGCCAGCCAGCCGGGCGGCAAGTCTATAACCCCGCCCGCGCTGAACAGCGGCTCCGTGATTACCCCCGCCAGCGGCCCATCCGCCTGCGCGTCCAGCAACTCAAAACTGGTGTCCAGGCACGAATAGTCGCAAGCCGGCCGGTCTTGGCAGAACCGGCAGCGATAGCGATAGGGCGCAATTATCGGGTAATGGCCGGGCGAATATGGGCCGTACCCCTCATGCCAGCCGGAAAAAGTGACCGCGCGGGTAGAGTCATTCATCCCATGAAAACTGACCGCCGGGCTGGCGAACTCATAGCCCCCGGTGTAACGCTTGGCGATAGCCATAGCCGCCTCATTAGAGTCGCTCCCCGAAGTAAGAAACATCGAGCGGTTCATCCCTTCCGGCGAAATCTCCGCCAGCCGCGCCGCCAAAATGATTTCCCGGTCATTGAACATACTCATGTGACTATGAATCAGCGTTTCGCCGCTTTCCTGCAACGCCTGCACAATCCGCGGATGATTATGGCCCAAGGCGGCGCACATCTGCCCGGAATTGAAATCCAAATACTCCTTCCCGTTCACGTCCCGCACCACCGAACCGCGCCCCCAAACCATAATCGGCCCGGTAACCACATTCTTGTCTATGCGGCTGCGAAAACTATACTTGCGGGCCAGCTCCAGCAACTCGCCCTCAGTCAACTGCTGCGTCATACAATCACCCCCGCCTTTGCAACCATTCTAGGCTATCTCAACACCCACAGGAAAGAGCGCCCCTCTATCATTCCGCCCGCTCCCTCTGTCATTCTGAGCGCAGCGAAGAATCTCACCGCCGCAAACCCAACCCCGTCCAAAGTCAAAGCTCAGTCCCCACCGTCATAATCCCGATTAACCCGGAACACAACCCCATCGTCCAGCTCCGCCACCAACTCCAGCCCCGGCGATGCCCTGAACTCGGCCGGCCCGTAATCGAAAAGGCGGTTGCCCTCCCACTCACTGAACCAGACCAGATATGCGCCGCCCGGAGCCTGTTCAACCCACCGGCCCAACTGTTCCTCCCCGGTGGCCGATTCACTTCCGATAATCTTTCCGCCGGGACGGCTTAGTGGCAAACGCCGATAATCGGCGGCCTCGTTACCATAGATATACGCCAAATACGGTTCGTTGGCGTACACCACGCCCTCTATGGAATTTTCCCGGACATACCGCAGCGTCTCGGAATCAACCCACTGCGGGGTACTGTATCCGCCTGTACCTTCGGAATTGGCCCGGCTTATTTCCCGCGCGTTGGGCCCGGCCTGCCCCACCACCCACAAAGAAAGCGTCAGCATCAAGATAACCGGCAATAATCTTGTTTCTACCCCCCCCCCGTATAAATGTTCTAATTATCGGCAACCTGCCGACACTGCCCAACAGTTTCCTTTCCCGCTCATAGCTGAGGAAACGGTCCATCGCAAATACCGCCGCCACCAGCAACGGAATATACAAAGGAACCAAGAATCTTGAGCCAACCCCGTGCCAAGTGCTGCCCGACATCACCGCGGCAATCAGCAACGCCAAGTAAACCGCCACAAACCCGCCGAATATGCAAAAAGAACGCCACCTACTCCTGCTTTCCCTTTTCCGTAGATCTTTTATGAGAATGTAACCCGTTATGAAAATGTAACCCGCCGAAATCAGGATTAGCCCGGCCACCGCCCCGAGAACCAACACCGAACCGAGCGACGTCCAACCGGGGCCACCCAAATAGATAAATGGAACGTCGAATACAGCCCATCCGGCGATGACATCACCAATATCTTTCAGGATTTCCGCCAAAGAGTAATCAATAGGCCGCTGGTTCCCGGTAAGCTCCCCGATAAGCAGATAATTGCGTAACAGCCACAAACCCATAGGAACCGCTACAATCAGCGAAAAGCCAACGACGCGCCTAGCCTTCTCCGGCAGCGACGCGCCCTGCTGGAAAAGCAGCAACAGCCCCACCATAACCGGCACCGCAACGCCGATGTAGCGGGCCTGCCAGGCCAAGGCGCAAAACACCGCCGCCCAAACCAGCGACGATGTTTTGCCCTCGCCCAAAAACCTGTCGGCCTGGATTAACGCCAAAGTCGCCAGCAGGATAAACAGGGTGCCGGATAAAACCCAAGACGCCAGCCAGACCAACGGGAGCGAAAATATAAGCGCAAGGCAGGCCCACCAGACCAGAAAGCCCGACTCCAGACGCCGCCGCAGATATTGCCCCACGGCAAAAACAGTCAGCCCAAAGATGACCGCGTTAAGCGGCCCCGCCACGTCCCGGGGGTCGAATACGCCGAAGCCCGCCGCCGCCAGCAATGCCGGATACAGCGGCGCCCACGTAGTATAGAACCCGCCCAAGTCCCTGGCGAAGCCTTTTCCTTCCAGCAGGTTGCGGGCCACGTCGATGTATACGACGGAATCCGAGGACAACAACGGCCCGTAGCTCGCCTCCCTAGCCAGCACCAACCCAACGCCCACCAAAGACAAAGCAGCCAGCAACAGCGTGAAACGCTGCCGTTGCAATATCGCAAGCATCCCGGATTTAATCCAACCCAACGCGGCCTCTGCGCCCCCCGGTTATTTCTTGAAAGTCGTTTCTTGAATGTTGTTTCTTGCCGGTTGTTTCTTGAAAGTCACTTCTTGAACTTCGGCATCACATCCTTGCCAAAGGCTTCCAACTGCTCCAGAATCACACTCTGCGGCGTCCCTATCACCGACCCCACGTTAATCTGGTCCAGCCCCGGGTAAAGCTCCTGAATCGCCTCCAGCTTCTCCGCCACCAGCTCCGGCGGCCCGCACAGCCACGAACCCGCCTGCACCCCGTCCTCCAGCGTCGGCAGCCCCGCGGAACGCGCCCGGCGCGGATCCTCCATCGCCCGGATCTGCTCTTCCGACAGCCCCCGCACGAACCCCAGCGGCGCAAACATCTTCATATTTTCCTCAAAGAAGCTACGCGCCTCCCGAACCGCCTTTTCCTCGGTTTCCGAAATATGAATCGTGTACCCGATAGCCAAATCCTCGCCCAGCTCCGTCTCCCGCCCGTGCGCCGCCAGCGTGTCGCGCCACTGCCGCATCACCCCCTCCGTCGCCCCGCCGGCCGCCGCACCGCCGCCGATAATGCCCTTAATCTTGTGCCGCGCCATAAAGTCCATCGCCCGCTGGCTCGCGCTCACCACCGGCTGCCAAGTCTCCACCGGCAGCGTCCGCGGCCGCGGCACCAGCGTGATTTCCTTCAGCGTATACCCCCGATAAGGCACTTCCGGCGGAATCTTGTAATACTTGCCTTCGTAGGAAAAAGAATCCTCGTTGAAGGCTTTCATTATGATTTCCACCTGTTCCTCGAACATCTCCCGGTTCGCCTCATTGTCGCTCAACGTGCTGGGAACCCCGAAAGTGTCCACCTCCCGCGAATGGTAGCCACGCCCCACGCCGAAAATCACCCGCCCGCCAGTCAAAATGTCCGCAGTCGCGTAATCCTCCGCCAGCCGCAGCGGATGCCACATTGGATTGATGTTGAAACCGCACCCAAACTTCAGATTCTTGGTCAAATGCGCCAAATGCACATACAGCAACAGCAGGTTGGGAATGCACTCATACCCCTCCCGCTGAAAATGATGCTCCGCCGACCAGAAAGTGTCGTACCCCAACTCCTCCATTTTCAGCACAATCGCCTCGCTCTTGCCGAACACCCCCGCCAGCTCCCCGTCCGGCAGCCAGCGCTCATTAACCGGCGTCCCGTCCAGCCCAATGTCCTCCAAATCAACGTGCCCCGCAAAAAGACTCCCAAACTTCGTAATCATAATCTCCCTCCCCAACAATATCGCCAAGCCCAATTGTAAATGCGCCGCCCACTATGTCAACCGCCAAAAAATCCCGCAACTCCCGCCCCAAACCCCCATATCAACCCGCCCGCCGTTTGATAAAATAAAGCAACAAAAAACCGGCGGCGGCAGGGCGGGAGCAGGCAGATATGGCAGTAAACCGCGCAACCCGGAAAATCCTAATCGTAGACGACGAATCCGAATCCGCCATCCTCCGCACCGTGCGCCGCCGCCTAGAACAGGAAGGCTGGCACACCGCCATAGTCCGGCCCGACCCCAACAGCCCAACCGCCAAAGCCCTGCTAGGCGACGAATTCGAGGCCGCCGCCCTATGGAGCATCGAAGAACAGCTCCCCGACGCCATCCTCCTCGACGTCCGTTTCGGCGACCACCGCGACGACCGTTTCAAGGGCCTCAGCATCCTCGACCACATCGTCAACCGCTGGCCCAAACTCCCCGTCCTGATGTTCACCCAATACGTCCAGGGCCCCGACCGCGAAGCCGCCGCCCGCGGCGCCCTAAAATGGGACGCCCCCATAGACTTTATAGACAAACTCGCCGGCGCCGACGAAGTAGTCCTAAGACTCCGCCGGCTGATCGGCGCCGCCCCCGAAACCATAACCATAGGCGGCGGCATCACCCTAGACACCGCCGCCCAAACAATATACATAGAACAAAACGGCGACCGCCGCCCAATAACCGGCATCCAAGGAATGAAATTCGAGATCCTCCGCGAACTGGCCGCCGCTTGGTATCGCAGCCCCGGCGAGCTAGTACCCTTCTCCCGCCTAGAACGCTACTCCGAAGGCGAAGACCCCCGAGCCTCCCTCCGCGTCCGAATCCGCGAAATCAAAACATCCCTAGGCCAAGCCCTAGGCACCCGCCTAGGCCCCTCCGAACTAATCCTAAACATCCGCGACAAAGGCTACCGCCTAACCCCACCCCGCCCCTAACGCCCATAATCCCCTCCCCCTCCGCCTGTCATTCTGAGCAAAGCGAAGAATCTCACCCCTGGCAAAGAGACCCTTAGCGTGGGGGCGTCCCCGTCTGAATCAGGACGTCCCCAATCCCGAAAATCCTTTAATCCGGTAAATCCTGATTCAGACAACAAAACCCTGTCACTCTGAACAAACCCCTGTCATTCTGAGCAAACCCCTGTCATTCTGAGCAAAGCGAAGAATCTCACCCCTGGCAAAGAGACCCTTAGCGTGGGGGCGTCCCCGTCTGAATCAGGATAAGATGCTTGTTTCACTATCCGCAAGCCGTTGCATATAGAGGTTAAAAACCTCATCGGCTACCATCTGGGCGCAGTGCAATACAGGCACTTCCGGCAGCCCCTTAGCCATTACAACCCTGCGGGCTTCCTCATAGGCCGAAAGCCAAACCGTCGCCAGCACCCCGGCCTCCTGAGTTACCCTCTCTTGCGCCGCTGAACTCAACATACAACCCCCACAGATTGACCGCCATTGTCACAAACGATAGCCGCGAGTCGGAGCCCCCCGGGCTGCCTGGCGGCGTTCCCAAGCGCGGGCGTGAGGCCCCGATAACCCGGGTGTGCGAACCCGCAACCGCCCCCGCTTGCCCGTAGCCCGATTATGCTCCCGCAGACGAGCCTCAGGGTTGCGGGTAATGCCCGTATACACCTTGCGCGGCCCCACATAGTAATCGTACCCTACAGTCCCACGAACCATGATACCCCCCACGGCTCATCAGTATGCCAAAAAGTCTATGCCAATCCGCCCCGGCTGTCAATCAAAACCCGTCACCCCCCCGAAACCGGCAATGGCGGGAATAACGGCACTATACCACCATTTCCTGCTGCGGCCGCCGTTCCCGCTCATAACGGGAATAAGTTCCGTTGGCGTAGCGTTGCGCCTCCCCCAAATCCGCCAGTTGTACAATGTTATCCGCCTGCAACTCGCCCGCCGCGGCTATCTGATTGCGATATTCCCTCAGCGCAACCAGCTTGTTCGATTTGCGTATATTATGATGCGGACACATCGGGGCCCGGTTAAAAATTTCGTCAATCCCGCCCGCCGATACCGGATCTATATGGTCCAAGTGAAAGTTCCAAGTCTGCCGTATCACCTCCCCGTTGGGCTTGCGATTGGCGAACCCGCAACACCACGCCGTATAACCGGAAAACTCCAGCAACTCCCGCAGCATTTCCTCCTCAGTCATCACCGGCTTTCGTTTCGGCTGCCGGTACTTGCGTTCCGCCACCGGCAACGGCGTCAACCCCGCCTGCAACTCCGGCGATTCCCGCTCCGGCAAATCACCCGGCCCGAACACCTGCGCGTACTCGCCCGTCATCACCTGCTGGCCCACCGTCTCATCATTGCACTTCAGCAACACAAGTTGAGACTTGTTGAATTGCCGCTTGAACACCGTCCACGCCCGGATATTCATATCGCAAGCCACCCAGCGACGCCCCAGCCGTTCCGCCGCAGTCGCCGCATAAGCGCACCCCGCAAAACAGTCCAACACCACATCCCCCGGGTTAGTGCTGGCATTGATAATACGCTCCGCCAGCGCAACAGGCTTTTGCGTCGGATAGCCGGTGCGCTCTTTTGCTTGTGGATTGACGGGCGGTATATCTGCCCAGATGTTTCCCGGAATTTGTCCGGGATTGGCGTCAAGGTATCGCTTGAGGCTTGGCACTTTGCCATTACGCGAGTGGATGATTAGATCAGCATCGGCCAGTGCCTGAAGCCGTTTGATGGGAGTGTCAATTTTAGTGAACCCCGGTATCAGATTTGATTCTATCCAAAGAGCATAAGGCCCCTTGACTGGTATTGCCCAATGACGGCCTATGTCTGTTGGATTGTAGTTTTGCCAAGATTGCCCGCTTTCCCCGCCTGTAACGCCCGGCGCAGTCAAGTCGCCATCCCGGTAAATTCCCCGCTCATCTGAGTAACGGTAATGACTAGAGACGTAGCTTTGGGAAAGCGGGATACGGACATTATCTCCATTTATAGGCGTGTCCCCATAGAAAAAAATGGTGTCTTTGACATTGCCGTAATAGTCGGCATCGCTATGGGCTGAAGTTCGCTGCCAAGATATTTCGTTTCTGAATTTGTCTACCCCAAACACGGCGTCCAACAGTTGCCGCAGGTATCCATTGGCGGCGTGGTCACAGTGCAGATACAAATTCCCCGCAGATTTCAGCGCCCGCCGGATTTCAATAAGCCGTATCGCCATAAAGCACAAATACGCCGCCCGCCCGTCGGAATGAACCACCCGCGTCGTTTCAATCAGACTGTGAATCGCCGGATACTGGTTTTCCAGCGTCTTTACCCAATCCTCGTGAATGTCCGCATCCCATCTCCATATATCCTTATACCCGCCCCTGATTTTGTGGTCGGCGGGCCACTCCAGCCCAGCGTCGCCCGCCTGTTCCGGCGTGTTGATTCCCCATTGCGACAGCAAGCGCAACTCATTCAGCCGTTCCGCTTCGCTCAAGGGCGGTTTCAGCGTGTCCGCCGTAAAAGTTTCGTTCTTGTCAAAGGGCGGATCTATGCACACCAAGTCAATACATTCGTCATTCAGCGAGCGCAGAAAGTCCAGGTTATCCGCGATATACACCCCGCGGTTGACCGCGTTGAACGGGTATGCCGACGGAGAATTTTTGCGGCTGGCTTTCCTGCGAGGCGGCAAGGTTGCGCTCCTATGGGCAGTGGCTTAGTATGGCTGAATGATAGCTTTAGCGCGGAGTAAGTCAAGGGCCAAGTGTCACTAAGGCCGTCATTTATGAAAATACACCCCCCCCCAAAAATCCTCCAACCCGCCAAAATCGCCGCCGCCGCCGCCATCGCCGCCGGCATAGCCTGCCTCGCCCTGGCCCCCGTCATCGGCGCGGCAGCCTTCACCAGCCTATGGGGCATAGAGCCCCTAAGCTACATCGGCGGCATCCTGCTAATTGCCGGACTAACCGCCGCCGTCCTGGCCTACGCCGCCCAAAACAACGCCACCCCCGCCGAGCAAAACCGCCACTGGATCGAAACCACCCGCCAGTTTTTCGAGGTATTCGACCACGACCTAGGCCGCCCCCTACGCCGCATCGCCGGCAAAGAACGCGAACTGCGGGCCGCCCTCCAGGCCGCCGGCGAACCCGAAAACCCCGCCGTCCGCGAACTCCTCGACGAAATCGAGCGCCAGACCCCCAACTTCCGCCTGATGCTCTCCAACATCCAAGTGCTGGTACAACTGCAAGCCCCCGGCGCCGCCCCCGCCGCCGCCCCGGTAGAACCCTCCGAAGTAGTGCGCCGCATCGCCGACCGCTACACCCCCGTCGCCGCCGAAGCCGACAAAGAAATCACCTGGTGGGCCGAACCCGCCGACTTCGGTATGGTAGCCTCCGACTCCCACGCCATCGAACACATCGTAACCAACCTAGTAGACAACGCCGTATCCCACGCCTCCAACAGCGTCCAAGTCTCCCTGAGCAAAGACAACGCCCAATTCTACGTCACCGTATGGGACGACGGCCCCGGCATCGCCCCCCACTACCTAGACCACCTCTTCGACCGTGGCTGGACCCCCGAAGTAGGCCGCCGCGAGGAAAAAACCAGCTCCGGCCTAGGGCTATTCATAGCCCGCACCCTAGCCCGTCGCTGCAACGGCGAAGTAACCGTAGAATCAATAGCCGCCCCCCAACCCAACCACCACACAACATTCCAGCTCGCCCTACCCCTGAAAGCCCAATAAAGCCCCCAACCCCGAAAATCAACCCAAACCAAGGCGCATCCCGCCCCCGAAGCCCAGCAAACCACCCAACCCAAACCGGGGCCTATCCCGCCCCCTGAGACGCAGTGAAGCATCCTTTCCCCGCCCCGTCCTGCCTGTTCCTAACCGCCGCGGCCCTGCTGCTGGCCGCCCTGCTCGGCTGCGTAACCCCCCTGCCGCGTCCCGGCGCAACCCCCACCCCCGCCCCGTCCCCCGCCGTAACCCTCACGCCGACACCCACAACCGCCCCTACCGCCACCCCGCAGCCCACCCCCACCCCCCAGCCAACCGCCGCGCCCACAACAACCGCGCCCACCCCCAACCCTACCCCCACGCCGTCCCCCACCCCCACCCCGCAACCCACCGCCGCCCCCACCCTCGCGCCCACAACGCAACCCCCCCAAACCCCCACCCCCGAGCCAACCCGCCAGCCCCAACCCTTCCTGCTGGTAATCACCGAACCGCAAAACGAAAGCGTAGTTTTCAACCCCAACCTCTCCCTATCCGGGCGCACCGCCCCCAACGCCATCGTCAGCATCAACGGCGAATCAACATCCGTAGACCAGTCCGGCAACTTCTCCACCACCGTCACCCTAGAGCAGGGCCCCAACCTAATCGACGTAGTAGCCACCAGCGAAAACGGCGCAACCACCCGAGGCAAAGTAGTATTCGTAATCTACCGCCCCCCCAACCAATAACCCCAAGCGCGTAACACTGAGGTAACTGAACCAATCCCAAAATCGCAACCCGTAGGGGCGCACAACCGCCCTCCCCAACCCTGCCCATCAACCAAACCGCCCATAATCAAAACACCCGGCCCGAAAACGCCCAACCTGAAATAAAATGACAACCCCAAAAACCAACAACACCGGCAAAAAACGCGGATGGAGAGCCGCCACTCTCCTATCCGCCATCCTTCTTGCCGCCTTCCTGTCCCTAACCGCAACCGCCCCCGGCCCATACCCCGCCGCCGCCCAAACCCAACCCGCCCCCCAATGGCGCACCGTCCTGGGCGGCCCCAACGACGAATTCGCCCACGCCGTAGCCCTAGCCAACGACGGCGGCTACGTCATCGCCGGCGAAACCCGCTCCCACGGCGCCGGCTCCCAAGACGGCTGGCTGGTCAAGCTCAACGCCCAAGGCCAACAGCTATGGGCCAAAGCCTACGGCGGCCCCGAAAGCGACGTCATCTACGCCGTCCAGCGAACCTCCGACGGCGGCTACATCCTAGCCGGCGCCACCCGTTCCCTGCCCAACGCCGCCAGCGGGCCGCCAGGCCGAGGCACCCCCCAAAGCGACTTCTGGCTAATCAAAACCGCCCCCAACGGCGCAGTCCAATGGCAGCGCAGCTACGGCAACTCCGAACAGCCCCGCCCCCCCGCAATGGGCACAACCTCCGACATCGCCCACGCCGTCCGCCAAACCCGCGACGGCGGCTACATCCTAGCCGGAAGCTCCGCCGGTTCCTCCGGCGTCGGCGTCTGGCTCCTGCGAACCAGCCCCGACGGAACCCTGCTCTGGAGCCGCAACCCCGGCGCCGCCACCAGCGCAGTCGCCTACGACGTCGCCCAAACCCCCGACGGCGGATTCGTCATCGCCGGCCGCTCCAACTCCCCCAACCGCGGCACCGACGCCCTGCTCATTAAAACCGACGCCGACGGCAACACCGCCTGGACTAAATACATCGGCGGCCGGTACAACGACGACGCCCGCTCCCTAGTGCTAACCGCCGACGGCGGCTATGCCCTAGCCGGCTTCACCTGGTCCGACAGCGCCGGACTGTCCGACTTCTGGCTGGTAAAAACCGCCGCCAACGGCGCCCGCCAATGGCAGCGCTCCTTCGGCGGCGTAGCCCGCGACGCCGCCCACTCCCTCATTCACACTAGCGACGGCGGCTTCGCCCTAGCCGGATGGTCCGAATCCTTCAGCGGCGGCGGCCGCTTCTGGGTAATCAAAACCGGCCCCTCCGGTATACTCCAATGGAGCCAAGCCTACCCCCAAACGCCCCTAGCCAACACCCCCCCCAACGGCCTTTCCGCCGGCGCCCGCGCCATCGCCCAAACCGAGGACAACGGCTTTATCATCGCCGGATGGGCCGAAGCCATCCAAGGCCCCCGCGACATCCTAGCCGTCAAAACCGCCCCCGTAGGCGACCGTCCCGCCGCCGCCCCGGGCCCGGTAGTAACCCTGCAAAACACCGGCCCATCCCCCATCACCTCCGCCGCCGTGCAATTCGCCACCCCCTCCGGCCCGCCCCTGCGCTTCTGGCGCAACGGGCGTCTCCTAGACCGCGACAACCCCCTCCCCGCCGGGGCCACCGCCTGCACCCAACCCGCCCCGTTGCTGCTTTCCGGCGCCACCCTGACCCTCGACCAAATAGGCGCCTTCGAGTCCGTCTACCTCAACGCCCTGTCCGGCCAATCGCCCCCGCCGGCCGCCCAGATAAACGGAACCGCCATCCCCTTCAACTTCCCCGCCGACGGCATCGCCGGAAATTTCGCCGTAGTATTCCCGTCCCCCTGCGAGCGCAGCGACCGCCTGCTGGCCGAGGGCCCGTCCGCCCCCGTCGGCCTCACCGCCGCAGTTTCCGAAACCTACCCCGGCGCCATCGCCCTAGACTGGAGCGACAGCCCCGCCGCCGACGTGTCCGGCTATGCCGTCTACTACGCCCGCAAAAGCTCCGGCCCCTTCCCCGTCCTATTCCGGCAAATGGCCTGGATGCTACCCGAATCCGCCTATATCGACTTCGGCCCCGGCGACGGCGCAACCTATTACTACGCCGTAAGCGCCATCAACCCCCGCGGCCTAGAATCCCCCAAATCCGCCGTAGCCTCCGTTACCTCCCTAGACGTCACCCCACCCGACCCCCCCACCGGCCTGCGCCTAGTCACCGCCGACCGCGCCGCCGGAAGGGCCCGCCTAGAGTGGAACATAAGCTCCGGCGACGTAATCAAAGGCTATCGCCTCTACCGGCAAGACGGCGACGGCCCCACCGCCCCCATAACCGGCCTGCTTTTCGGCCCCCGCTTCGAGGACTGGAGCCTGCCCAAAACCGGCGATTTCACCTACTCCGTCACCGCCATTGACCTGTCCGGCAACGAATCCCGCCCATCAGCCATCGCCCCCCCCGAACTCGACTTTTTCGGCGACGTCCTAGAAGTGCGCCGCAACTTCACCGGCGGCGGACGGCTGATAGTAAACACCAACCGCGGCCGCGTAGACGTCACAATCCTGCCCACTACCGAAATCAGCGTCCCCAACCGCCCCAACGCCGGACTCGACGCCCTAGAGCTGGGCGACCCCGTAGCCGTAATCCTCAACGCCGACGGCCACGCCGCCCAACAAGTGCATCTGGTGCCGTCCCAAACCCGCAACCGCCACCTAGCCGGCCGGGTCATCCGCCTCAGCGAAACCGAAATCGTCATCCAGCCAACCGCCCCCGCCAGCCAGCCGGTAACCCTGCCCCTTTCCGGTTCCGCCCAAATCAAACTGCACCGCGGCGTAACCGAACTGGCCGCAAACGCCTTCGTAATCGTGTCCTACCTGCCCGCCGACGCCCAATCCCCCCCAACCGTCAAAGAAATTAACGTCATCCCCGCCCAACAGACGCCGGCCCCCGACGAAACCGGCGCCCCGCCCCAACCGCCCGGCAACGTAGCCGTCCTGCGCGGCGTCTTTCAGGGCATCAGCCCCGAAAACGCCAGCCTCATCCTGTCCTCCATCCCAATATCCCTAGACACCCACACCGTAATGGCCGCCGGACTGTCCGTAGGCGAGGACGTCGTAGTGGAAGCCCTGCTCCTCCCCGACGGTTCCCTCCTAGCCCGCCGCGTCGCCCAAGACGACGGCGCCGGGCAGATCGCCGCCCGCACCGTCCTGCGCGGCGTATACCAAAGCCGCGACCCCTACTTCGGCGCCACCGGCGCCGGTAACTGGACCATCAGCGGCGCAACCGTGCTGGTTGACCGCCGCACCTACACCAACGCCCTGCCCCGCCCCGGCCAGCGCGTAAAAGTAAGCGCCATCCTGCGGGATGACGGCTCCCTACACGCCCGCGAAATCGAAACCCAAACCGACTCCGAACCCCCCCAAGGCCAACATACCGTCTGGCTGGAAGGCGTTTTCCGCCAAATCACCCCCGCCGGCGCTTGGGACGTAGGCGGCATCCCCGTCGAAGTCAACGCCACTACCGTCCTGTCCGGCCGCCCGTCCGTAGGCCGCCGCGTCGCCGTAACCGCCACCCACCGCAACGGAACCCTGCTCGCCGCCCAAGTTTCCGCCGCCCCCTCCGACGCCACCCAGCCAATCCGCGCCGCCACCATCCGCGGCATCGTCCAGCGCGAACCCGACGGCGCCAAGCTCGTTGTAGACGGCATAACCATCGCCCTAAGCGGCCTCACCAAAACCCTGGGCAACATCCACGTCGGCTCCACCGTAACCGTCAAAGCCGAAATCCAGACCGACGGCTCCCTAATAGCCCGCGAAGTAGCCGAAACCGGCCCCGAGGACGAAACCGGCGAAACCCGCGCCAACCCCGTAGACATCGAAGGCCGCATCGAGCGCGTCGCAGCCGACGGCGGCTTGCTGGTCAACGGCATCCCCGTCACCATCAGCGCCCTCACCGAAATAGACCCCGCCCTCAAGTACGGCATCTTTGTCGGCGCCCCGGTGCAAGTGCGCGGACTGCTCCAGCGCGATGGCTCCGTCCTGGCCCGCGAAATCCTAGGCTACGGCCCCGACGTCACCGGCGGCACCGAAGCCGCCATCGAGGGCGTGATAACCGGCATAGCCACCGACCCCGACGGCCAAGTATCCGGCTTCGTAATAGACGGCATCCCCGTAGCCATAGACCGCCTAACCCGCATAGAACCCGAACTGGCCGCCGGAGTAGCCGTATCCGTTCAGGCCATCGTCATCGGCGGCCAAATCCTGGCCGTCACCGTCGAATCCCAGCCCCTAGGCAACATCGGCGTCATCCCCCGCGTCCAAATGCAGGGCGTAGTGGAAAATATGCCCTCCAGCCCCGTCCCCCTACCCCTAGACGTCACCGTCAACGGCGTAACCGTCCGAATCTCCGTCGGCACCCGAATCACCGGCTCCCTAACCCCCGGCGCCGTAATCAAGGCCACCGGCCGAATATCCAACGGCGTTTTCCAGGCCCAACAAATCGAGCGCATAGACGCCCACGGCTACCAAGACGCCGAACCCCCCGCCCGCTTCAACATCCAGGGCATCCTCCAAGAAGCCCGCCTAGACAGCGAAGGCCGCCCCGACAACCTCCTGGTATCCGGCGAGCGCATCATCGTAGAACCCCTAACCGTATTCCACAACCAAGTATTCGTAGGCGACACCGTATCCGTCCAGGGAGTAATAACCAACGCCACCCTAATAGCCACCCAAATAACCCTACTCCAAAGCGCCAGCCCCAACCCACCACCACCCTAACCGTTATGTCCCTCTGCGCCCTCTGCGCCACCTCTGCGCCCTCTGCGTTTCCCCTTATTTAGCCCTTTTGCTGTACAATCCCCCAAAACCCCCAACCGGCGGTGTAAATGCTGGAACCCGAAATACTCAAACAAGGCGACGAATCAGGCAACCGAATGATCATCAAATACACCGCCCCAGCATCCGGCGCGGCAGTATGGGCCCTAGGCATTCCCCAAGCCTGGGAAACGCCCCTAGGCCCAACCTGGTGCTACCTAGTCGAGGACGAACAGCTAACCGTCATAGACCCCGGCTGCCACGGCTCCGAGCAACACCTGTCCGAAGGACTCGAATATCTAGGCTACTCCCTGAACGCCGTGCAACGCATAGTAGTAACCCACGGCCACATGGATCACGACGGCGGCTGCCTAAGCGTAGTAAAAGCCAGCGGCGCCGAGCTATGGGCCCACGAAATCTACGGCAGCCTGCTACTGGAAGATCGCTGGGAACGGGAAACGAGCTGGCGCCAACAAATCACCGGCTTTCAAGCCTTCGAGAACTCCGAAACCGTAGAGCGAGTAAAAGAGCACCACCACCGCTCCCGGCAATTGACCCTCGACCGCAAAGTAACCGACGGCCTACGCTCCGGCAACCTAACCTACTACTACACCCCCGGCCACTCCCCCGACGAACTCTGCATCCAATTCCACAACCTTATGTTCACCGGCGACCACATCCTGCCCCAAATCACCCCCCACCCCTCCGTAGCCCGCAGCCACGCCACCTTCCGCTCCAGCCTCCCCCAACCCTACCGCACCACCAACCACATATACGGCCTGAAAGCAATGCTACGCTCCCTCCTCCGCGTAGCCGCAATGAACACCACCAACCCCCCACCCAACAACGCCAACACAACCGCAATGCACGCCAACCACCCACCCAACAACGCCAACACAGCCGCAAGAAACCCCAGCCAGCCGCCCAACAACGCCAACATAGCCGTCCTCCCCGCCCATCGCGCCTACTACCGCGGCCAATTCAACCTAGTAGGGCTAGAGCGGGCCACCGAAATCGTCCAACACCACATAACCCGCTGCCACGACCTCCTAAACATCCTAAAGCAGGGCCCCCGCGACCTAGTTTCCCTAACCCGCGACCACTTCTCCCACCGCGAACTAGCCGACAGCAACTTCTTCCTAGCCCTAACCGAAGTAATCAGCCACCTAGAACTCCTACAAGAAACCGGCGACATCACCACAACCACCCCCCAAGCCCTACTACAACCCAACAACAAAATACACTGGAACGGCACCGAATCCTTCCCCAACTTCATAACCAACCTAGCCCCCCAACCCACCACCACCCCACACCCCCCAATCCCGTAGATCCCCCGTAGGGGCGCACAGCCGTGCGCCCCCCCGTCCGCCATCAAAACCTACAACCCACCAACGCCGCCATTCCCCCCGTCCGTAGGGGCGCACAGCCGTGCGCCCTCCCGTCCGCCATCAAAAACCTACCAACCCGCCAACGCCGCCACCCCCCAACACCCCCTCCGCTGTCTGTCATTCTGAGCAAAGCGAAGAATCCCGGCTTGGGCGTCGAAACCCTTCCCCTTCGCGCAGGGTCAGGCCCCCACCAACCCCCACCAACCCACCACCCCCACCCCGGAATTGACACCCGCAACCCCACCGATATAATGACCCCACAACCCTACGCCCCATCCGCACCCCGGAGGCCAAAAACTATGCCCCAAAAAGAAATCATCTCCACCGACAAAATAGTAGCCGCCGGCAACGCCCCCCTCTCCCAAGGAGTGCGCTACGGCAACCTGCTCTTCGTCCAGGGATGCACCGGACGCCACCCCACCGACAACACCGTAGGCGACGGCATCCGCGAGCAGACCCGCTACACCCTCCAACGCATATCCGCCATCCTCGAAGCCGCCGGCTCATCCCTCGACCAAGTCCTCACCAACACCTGCTACGTAACCAGCCGCGACGACCTCCCCGGCTTCAACGAAATATACGCCGAGTTCTTCCCCGACTCCGACGCCGGACGCCCCGCCCGCACCACCGTAATCGTAAACTTCGGCCAGCCCGACAACCTGGTAGAAATCACCAGCACCGCCGCCATACCCGACTAAGGCGCCCACAACCCCAGCACTGAGCCGGGAGCGTTCCCAATGGCAACGCGAGCATACATCCTAATAGAAACCAAAGTAGGCCGGGCCAAAGACGTCCTAACCGCCCTACGCGCCATGCAAAACATATCCCAATCCGACATCATCACCGGCACCTACGACCTAATAGCCCTAGCCGAAGCCGACGATATGTTGGCCCTAGTAGACCTAGTCACCGCCCAAGTACAAAACATCAACGGCGTACAGCGCACCATAACCTGCGTAGCCGCCTAGCCACCCCGCCCGGCACAAACGCACACCCGCCAACCGGGGTACGACGCCGCGATGGGCCAATACAACCCCGTCCCCCGTAGGGGCGCACACCCGCGCCCCACCCGCCAATGGCAACCAAAATCTCCCGTCCCCCGTAGGGGCGCACAGCCGTGCGCCCACACCAATGGCAACCAAAATCTAACCAAATCAGGAGCCCAAAATGATCTACCAACTCCGAACCTACACCGTAAACCGCGGCATGATGGACGCCTGGGTAGACCTCTTCAACAACACCCTGGTCGAAATCCAAGAAAAGTACGGCATCAGCATCGACGGAATGTGGGTCAACGAAGACGCCAACCAGTTCATCTGGATCCGCTCCTTCCCCAGCGCCGACGAAGTGGCCCCCCGCGAAGCCGCCTTCTACGCCTCCCCCGAGTGGAACCAAGTAGTAGACCACGCCCGCAGCCACCTAGCCCGCATCCAAGTCGAAACCATGACCTCCGTAATGAAGGTCCCCGCCGCCGCCTAAACCCACCGGCGCCCGGCCCATCACCGCGGAACAGCAAACCCCCTCTCTACAGATAATAGAGAGGGGGTATTCCCCCCCGTCATTCTGAGCGATATGACCATCAACAAACCGCCCAAAATCCCCCGCCTGCCAATAGCGATAGCCGTAATAATCGCCCTTCTAACCGGGCTGCCCCTCGGGACTATGCTAACATCTGCTGGCGATTACCCCATCCCCGACTACCAGGCCGGGCAAAATTCGGCCGCCGCCATCAAAAACGCCGACTCCAACATCGTAATAGCCACCGTCGGCCCAAAAGACATAACCCTAGCCCAATTCACCGAAGATCGCCAGCACTTCCTCTATACAAAAGACATTTCCCAACAAGAATTAGACGGAATAATTGACCGCGGCCTCCCCTTAGAGTACCTGCAAGCCCGCCAAGACCTAGCTAATCTATGGGGAGACGACAACGTAATAGTAGCCGGCCTAGTGATGGATGAGGTTATGCATCAAAAAGCCGTCGCCCTAGGCATTTCCGTAACCGACGACGAGATTAAAGAAATCATAGATCTCACTCGCAAAATCTTTGACAACGGAGAAGTTGACCCCTACAACAAAGGATACGCTGAATCCCTAGGAATGGAGCGTTACTGGAGCGAGTACCCGGAAAAGGTGGAACGCGGCTTGCTATACACCAAACTCCGGCAGCGCGTTGCCAGCGAGAACGGCTCATTCGCCCACGACGACGCCACCCTAGCCTGGCAAAAATTCGCCGAGGAAACCCTGGCAGAGGCCGACGCCGACATCCAACTGCACGACAGCGAACATCACTCCGCCACCCTAGAAAACGCCCTAGACTATCTGGCATCGCTGCGGGAACTACAACGTTCCCACATCCAACAGAAAGAAAACCAACCCCGGGCCCCGGCAGATAAATGGGTGGTATACACCAAACCCGAGAACGGCCCCCTGACCACCACCCACTTCGACATCGAACCCACCTATTGCCACGAACCCGACACCGATACCCACTGGGTATGCGACGCCCAATCCAAGGAGCGCCTTATAGAGCTGTATTCCGGGGACTTGTATCTCATCGTAGCCCCCGGAACAATCCTGCCGGTATTCACCGAAAACCCCTAACCGCCCCCGTCCGCCAGAAACACCGTATCCACCATTCCCGGTATCCCCAGATTCTGAATCCGCCGGTCCTCCGGCGGCGCCGTTTCCGCCTCATCAAAGGGCTGTTCCGCATAAAAGCGGACCAAGTATTCCGCCAGCGCGTCCTGTTCCGTCCCCGGCGCGGCAAAATCGGAAAGCCCCGGATCCGCCGCCTTTGCCCCGTCTATCCTTCCGTTCCCGTTAGTATCCGGGAAAGCCGGGTCGGGCGCGTTGAACTGCCCCGCCTCCCCCGCCAAGTCAACCCGCCCCGGATGGGGCAACGGAAACGGATACCCGCCCCCCCGGTTAGCCAAGAAATTCAGCGTAACCATCTTGATTTCCCGCCCCGGGTCCCCCGACAGCTCCCCCTGCTCCACCACCCGGTCAACCACTTCCCCCCCGCCGTCAACTATCGCAAGAGAACGGATGCGACTACCCGCCGGCGCCCCCGGGTCAAAGCTCAACCGCATCCCGGCCACCTGCGGAAACTGCCCCGCCGCAACCTCCCCCACCCCGTCGGGCCGCAGCGCGTGTTCCATAACCGCCGCCAGCTCCCTCGCCGTAAGCGGCACTATCACCATCCCGTTGTTGAACCGCAGCGCCCCCTCCACGTCCAGTTGCGATATATCGCCCCGATTCTTGTCGGCAACCGGATTCCCCGGCGGCGGCAGAAACTCCAAATCATCAGCCGACGTTGTTCCCGGCGGCTGCGCCACCAGCCCGATGTCCCCACGTATGCCCCCGCCGTTAGTCATAGCCACCCGCACCTCCGGGTCAACCTGCCGCGCCAGCCACAAATAAGCGTCGGTAACCAGACTCCCCAGATTCGTTTCCTGCGTCCGAACCTCGCCCCGGCGCCCCGACAAATAAACCGCAGTGCGGCCCACAATGTTCCCGTCCCGTTCCCGCAACAACAAACGCAGCGACTCCGCGATGCGGCTAACCTCCGCCACCGGCCGCCCGGCGAAAAGCTGCCCCCCCTGCCGGTCGGTGGCGTAGGCCCCGCTAACGTATGGATCTATCGAATCCGGTATAACCCGCCCCTCAGCGTCGAAATCCACCACCAGCCGCCCCAGATACCTGTAATCCGCATCCGTATTCACCACCAGCACCGGCTCCCCCGACGCCGACTCGTAGCGCAGCGGATAATCCCCCGCCGCCTCGTCCCCCGCCCGCAGCCTATCGGTATCATCCGCCAGCAGCGTATTGGATCCTCCGGCGACAATAATATCTACCCCCCGCAGTTTCCCCGCCAGCGCCTGCTCAATATCAATGCGCTGCATATGCGCCAGCAACACAACCTTGTTCACCCCCTGCCCAATCAGAGCGTCCACCGACCCCTGAATAACCGCGGCCAGCTTGTCCAAGCTGTAATCCAACGGCGCAACCGCAATCCCGCCGCTAACCGTAATCGAAGCCAGAAACGGCGTAGTCGCCCCCACTATCCCGACCCGCTGCCCGCCCACCGTAGCAACCGCGCTCCCCGCCAGACTGCCCCCCACCAGCCCCACATCCTGCCCGTCCGGCACCACCAGCCCCGCCAGCTCATCATCATCAACGAACCCCAGATTGCTGGACAGATAAGGAAACCGCGAACCCGGGTACGCCGAATCATCCCCAACCTCCCCCCTGACAATCGAAGCAAACTCCCCCGTTCCCCTGTCCAGCTCGTGATTCCCCACCGCCGACGCCTGAAACCCCATAGCATTAAGCAACGCAATATCCGCCCGCCCATACCCGGCCACCCCCAAAACGCCGTCCAGCGCAGAATCCCCCGCCAAATAATACCGCGGCCCCCGAACAAAATTATCCCCCGAACTCAAAACAAGCGTATTCCGCGGAAACTGCTCCCGAAACCCGGCCAAAATCGCCGAAAAATTCTCCACATTCTGCAAAGCCCCCGAAGTCCCGTCCATATCCGAAGCATGAAGCAATTGCAGCGTAAAAACCGCCCTCCCGCCACCATCATAGGAATACCGCCCCCCATCCCCCAACCCCATCCCCCCCAAATCCTCCCCCACCGACCCCACCCCGCCCCTCAAACACCCCCCCAACCCCACCAACAAAACAGCGCCCACCACCCAACCCACCCAAAACCGCATCCCCAATCCCACCATAAAAAATCCCCCCTTATTCCCGCTACCGCCCACCATCCAGCCCCCCCAGCATTCCAAACAAAAACCCCGTCACCCCGGCCGCCTACTATTCCAGCCGTCCGTCACTCCGCCCCGGCCGTCTATCATTCCAGCCGTCCGTCACTCCACCTTAGCCGTCCGTCACTCCACCTTAGCCGTCCGTCATTCCGCCCTAGCCGTCCGTCACTCCACCCTAACCGTCCGTCACTCCACCCCCCCGTCACTCCGAGCACCCCCCTGTCATTCTGAGCAAAGCGAAGAATCCCACCCCGGCCCCCAACACCCTCCCTTTCGCCCAGGCCCACAAAAGGGAATATCGCAACCTCCCACCCTGACCCTCGCGGTTGACTACCACCGCCGCTACGACTACAATAAGAAACCTCAGCGACCGGCTGCGGGCCGCTCCTCCAGCGACCCCTTCGCCCAGGCGAACCGGCCGCTCTTTTTTACGCCCCAAATTCCCATCCCGTCATTCCCGCCTTCACAGGAACGACGGGTACAGGCCGGAACAAGGGCATATCCCGAAACGCCAAGACACCCCGAGATACACCCCCATGCCCCCTAGTAAACCAACGCCGTAACAACCCCCTCCGGCAGCTCCACCTCCAGCCCCTGCAAGCAATGCGCCAAAGTATGGTAGTACCCGCTCACCACCAGCACATCCACCGCCCCGGCGTCGCCCACCAACCGGCGCACACCCTCAAAAGTAGCGTCCGAAATCCGATGCTGCCGCAGCAACTCCAGCACAAACTGCACCACCGCCGCGTCATCCGCGTCAAACCCCGCCGGAGCCCGGTACTCCCGGATAGCCGCAATGATTTCGTCCGACAGCCCGGCCTCCCTAGCCGCCGACTGATTAACCGTCCAAACATAATGCCCGCAGGCTTCCCGCGCCGCCGTCAGCACCGCCAGCGCCTTAATCCGCGGCGGCAGCGGCGTTTCGTAGCGGGCATACCCCCCCAACCCGGCCATAGCCCCCGCCGCCTGCGGATTATTCAGCAGCGCGGCATAATTCCGGGCCACCCCGCCCCGGCTGCTCTCAATCTCATCCCAAACCGCCCGCCCCGCATCGTCCATACCCTCACGAGTAGCAAATGGCACCCTAGTCATTTCAATCCTCCTCTCGCAAATGATGACAACTAACGCCGACAAACCGTAACAAACCGTAGGGGCGCACAGCCGTGCGCCCCCACTACCCGGGGCAACCACCCAACACGGGGCCATCGCACCTTTTCCGCCCCCGTTCCCGGAAATGCCGCCCCTAATCCGCCGAGGCCAGCCCCGCCGGTTCCCCATCCTTGGCCCAGAGGCTCTCCAGCACCGCCCCCGGCGACATCGGCAACTGGTTCATCCGCACGCCCACGGCATGATAAATGGCGTTGGCGACCGCCGCCATGGGAGGCACTATCGGCACCTCCCCCACGCCCCGCACGCCGTAAGGATGCCCCGGATTGGCGACCTCAACTATGACCGTCCCAATCATCGGCAAGTCAAGGCTGGTAGGCATCCGGTAATCCAGGAACGACGAATTCTCCATCCGCCCGTCGGCACTGAAGCGGTATTCCTCATTCAGCGCCCAGCCGATGCCCTGAACCACCCCGCCCTGTATCTGCCCCTCCACATAGCTCGGATGAATCGCCTTGCCCGCGTCCTGCACCGCCGTATAGTCCAGCACGGTTACCTTGCCCGTGTCCGGGTCAACCTCCACGTCCACGATGTGCGTAGCGAAAGCCCCGCCCGCGCCCCGCGGGTCCATGCTCACCTGCGACGACACCGGCCCGCCGGCGCGGTTCAACTGCCCGGCCAGCTCCTTGAAGCTCAACCGCAGCTCCTGGTCGGAAGTGTGCTGGAAAACCCCGTCCACCAAGTCAACGTCGGCGGCGTCCACATCCCAGATTCCCGCTGCCCGCTCAATCATTTTCCGCTTGATGTCCTGAGCGCACTCATAAGCGGCCCAGCCCGTCGCAAAGGTAGTCCGGCTGCCGCCCGTGAGAAAGGTATACCCCACCGAATCGGTGTCCCCCACGCTCGGATTCACGTCCTCCGCCGGAATCCCCAGCACCTCAGCCGCCTGCATCGCAATGGACGCCCGCGTGCCGCCAATGTCCGTAGAGCCTTCCACCAAAGCCACCGTGCCGTCGGCGTGAACGCTAATCGCCGCGCTGGACTGCAACCCGATGTTGAACCAAAAGCCCGACGCCACGCCGCGCCCCCGGTTCGGGCCTTCCAGCTTTTTCTGGTAATGCTCCGAATCCCTAGCCGCCTCCAGCGTTTCGGTGTTGCCAATCTTGGGAAAAACCGGGCCGTCAACCCTACGGGTTCCCTCTTTAGAGGCGTTGCGGGCCCGGAACTCCAGCGGATCCATCCCCAGCTTCTCCGCCAATTCGTCAACCACCGTCTCGCAGGCAAAGGCCGCGATGGGGGCGCCCGGCGCCCGGTAGGCCGCCACCGGCGGCTTGTTCGCCACCACGTCATACCCGTCAACCCGGGCGTGCTCAATGTCGTAGCAGGCGAACATACACTGCGCCCCGGCAGTCACCGGAGAACCCGGAAACGCCCCGGCGTCAAAGGCCAGCGACGCCTCCGCCGCCACTATCTTGCCGTCATTCGTCGCCCCCATCTTCACCCACATATACGAACCGGAAGTCGGCCCGGTAGCCTCGAAAACCTCGGCCCGGCTCATCGTCCCCTTCACCGGCGCCCCCGCCTTCTTCGACAGCAGCGCAGTCAACGGCTCCAGATATATGGGAATCTTGCCGCCGAACCCCCCGCCGATCTCCATCGGAATCACCTTGATTTTGGAAACCGGCAAATCCAGCACCCCGGCCAGCGAGTCCCGGGTAGTGAAAGCCCCCTGAGTGCTGGTCCAGACCGTAAGCTCCCCATTGGTGTTCCAAAGCGCCGCCCCGTTCTGCGGCTCAATATACCCCTGATGCACCGTAGCCGTAGAGTATTCCCGCTCCACGATAATATCCGCCGCGGCGAAGCCCTGCTCCAAATCGCCCTGCTCGTATCGGAAATGGGTAGCGACATTGCTGGCCTTGTCGCTCTTCTCCCCCAGCTCGTCGGTAGTCTGGTCTTCGTGCAACAGCTCGGCGTCCTCGGCCATAGCCTCCCGGACTTCCGTAGCCGCCCTCAGCGGTTCGTACTCCACCTCGATAAGCGCCAGAGCCAGCTCCGCCTGATGCGGGCTGAGCGCCGCCACCGCCGCCACCGGATGCCCCTTATAAAGAACCTTGCCCTTGGCCATCACCTTACGCGCCGCGGCATTATCGGCCGGAATATCCTGCCCGGTGATAACCGCCCGCACCCCCGCCGCCGCCTCGGCCTTGCTGGTGTCAATGGACTTGATGCGGGCATGAGCATGAGGACTGCGCAGCACCTTGGCGAACAGCGTCCCCGCCGCATCAAAATCGGCCCCATACTTGGCGCGGCCAGTAACCTTGTCCGTCCCGTCATGCCGCACCGGGCGCGTACCGACCACCCTATACTCAGTGTTGGAAAGCACAACATTGGTTGCCATAAGAATCCACCTCACGCGGAGTCTCGGATACCGTGGCTGAATGCCAGTCTAAACCGCAAAGATTGTACCACAAGGGCGGGTATGGTGGGGCGGGTATTGGGATGATAGAATGGCCCCGGCACATTTCCCGGCGAGGGACGATATGGAGTTAGGAGAACTGCGCGACATAAACCTGCGGGAAGTCTGGCCCCACGAGGCCAACGACTTCACGCCATGGCTGGCGGAAAACCTGTCCCGTCTGTCGCAGGCCATCGGCATACCCCTAGAACTGGAAGACCAAGAAGTGGCCGTAGAAGACTTTAGCGCGGATATCCTCGCCACCCACCCCGCCGACGGCAGCCGGGTGCTAATCGAGAATCAGTTGGAACGCACCGACCACCGGCACTTGGGCCAGATTATGACCTATCTGGCCGGCCTTGACGCCAAAACAGTGGTTTGGGTCGCCCAAGAGTTTCGTGAACCCCACCTTTCCGCCATCCGGTGGCTCAACACGCACACATCCCAAGAATTCGCCTTCTTCGCCGTCAAAGTGCGGGTTGTGCAAATCGGCGATGCCACATCCCCGGCCGCGCCATTGTTCGATGTAGTCGAAAGGCCCAACGAATGGATCCGCCAACTCCAGGCGGCCAATGATGACAACAGCAATATCAGACTGAGCAGCCTGCGCGAATTCCGCAAAGACTTTTGGCAACAATACGCCCAGCGCTACCCCGACGACATTGAATTGCGCCCCAATCATAAGAGCAGCAACGTATACCACACCATCGCGGGCGCCATTGTTTCGCAGTGGATCGGGCAAGAATATGTCGGAATTTATATGCACGCAGCAGCAAAAAGATACAGCGAGGAACTAAAGCAGCAAATAAACCGGCACGTCGCCTCTCTGCAAAGGGAATATGGCATAGAACCCGGTTCCAACAATCATTGCGGCCTTTCCCTGAAAATTGACACCACCGACCGGGCCAACTGGCCGCAGATGTCGGACTGGCTCCACGAAAAACTAGGCGAGTTCCGCCGCATCATCAAGGAAAGCGCAGCCACAAAAAACAACGATTTTGATCATGAACCGCCAAAAGCCAACCCGCCCTGACCGCAAGAAAATCGCGGAATCCCCCTTTGCCACCCTGAACACCCTCTACTATCCTAGGCAACCCCCTTTGCCACCCTGAGCACCCTCTACTACCCCGGGAGAAAATTCCGCTACTCGGCTCTAGGCCATAATTCAGCCTGAATTCGCAGTTACGTTGCCGAAAGCCGCTAGTATATGCAGGTCAGGTGTGTGACGAATTCCGCTCATTCGGGAGAACTCTGGAAACAGCCCAACCGGACGTAAAAACAGGGCCGTTCCGGGTTGCCGGGCTGATGCCACTTCCGATTTTACCCTGACCTTTACTTCCGGTGGCAGTCTAGCCGGAGTAGGTACTGGTTTCAAACACTGTCAGGTGACCAGAAAGGAATTTCGCAATTCTCTCAGTATGGAGAGCTAAACTCCGCTCTGTCTGGCAAGGGTATCAGCTGCCTTGTCCCTGCCTCAACGGACGTGTGGCAACCTTATAATGGAGCAATCCCCGAAACCGGGCTTTACCGTCGGCCCCTGCCATCGAACCCAAACCTTGAACATCCTTGCCGCGCCCGTGTAAAATCCGCCGAACCTCCACTGCCGGGACGCAAGAGCAGTTTCATTTGGCAGATCCCGGAGCGCACAACGTTCCAACGCAAGGGGACAGGACGGCTGCGTAATGAGCAGACCAGCATCGGAAACCAAAGCCCCGGACGAAACCGGACTGGCCGCGGCTCAGGCGGCCCAAAAAGCCGTGGCACCCGACATAGTTATACTGTTCGGATCCCGGGCAAGAGGCGACCACCGGCCGGACTCGGACGTGGACCTGCTGGTCATCTGTAGCGGTTGCCAAGTCACTGCCTACGGCCGGGCCCGCAGGGCCGTCAAAACCTACTTCCGCGATAACCCGCCTGCCCTGGGCCTAGACGTCGTCACCATGGACCGGGAGAGGTTCCACTGGGCCAAGCGGGCCAAGAACCACGTAGCCGGGCAGGCGCTACGCGACGGAGTAGTAATGAGCAGAGAAAAACTGGACTTCGGCAATTCTTACCAGGACAACTACCCGGAGAGCTGGCCGGACGTGAAGGAGAGGCTCCTGGCAACCTACCGCCACTTGGGAGCATTCAATCGAGAGATCAACCACCCGGACGGAGAACAGGAAAACTACGGGTTCCATGCCCAGCAGGCCGTGGAGAACTCCCTGAAAGCATGGTGCTCCGCTGTCGGGCTGGGATACGGCCGGATCCACGACATCGAAGAGATCGCTGAGAAGATACTCAACGACCCGGCCGAATCCGATATGCCAGCCGCCGACCAACTGCGCGCACTGCTGGAATACACCAGCTTCGAGGAGCTGAGAAACCCCGGCGAGTTGAACAACTGGCTGACCCGCTACGCTGTCTTTTACCGGTACGGCGGCACGGAGTTCGACATGGATAACACGGAACAGGACAGATTCCAGCAAGAGATAACTACAGCGGTCAGAGTCTTCATCGAAAGGGCGCAGGAGCTTACCGGTACGGACGATTACGACCTAGGACTCCAGTGATAACTTAACGGAAAAGATCGCCAACTTTGGCAGGCGCTTCCCTAGCCCAGCGGCCGGGAGACTGGACAGAAACCACGCAAAAGAGCTGATGCGAGTTGCCTGTCACGCCAAGGCCCGGAGCCACCCCTTCCCACCCCCCTTGCAGAACTGCGGACAGCATGATGGCTATCGCCCCGGATGGCCTTCGCCACCAAGTCCCCTATTCGTCACGCAAAAACGCCAGCACCAGAGAGAACCGGAGATCGCAACCCCGGCTGAGCCGGGGGACAGGTTGGCAGACAAGCATCCAGCATCGAACCGTGCTACAATCCCGTAGAAAATCATGACACATTCCCAGCTACGAAAATACCGCATATCGCTTAAATGTTAAGGGACGAGCCGAAAAAACCAGCAATGGTCTCAAAAAGAGAAACTCCGCCAACGTCAAAGAGCGAAGCGGATAGAGAACCCCCTACACACCTAGAACGCCACACTAAGGAAAACGACTATGCCCGCCCGAACCTTCCGCGATGTCCTGAAAGAACTGGACGCCTCCGCGCAGAACACAGTGGAAAAGGGCGGCAGCTTCGAGCTACTGTTCAAGGCCTTTATCGAACTGGACAAGGCCCAGTCCGCCCGTTTCGCCAGGGTATGGCGGTGGACCGACTGGCCCGGCAACGGCGGACGCCCTGACACCGGCATAGACTTGGTTGCTGAGGAACGCGACAGCGGCAATCTGGTGGCCGTCCAGTGCAAGTTCTATGCCGAGGACACCCCCATCGCCCTAGAGCAGCTCAACAAATTTCTGGGGGCCTACGGCGAAATCCAATACGCTAGCGGCATCTTCGTTGCAACCACCAGCAATTGGAGCAAACCCGCCGAATCTGCCATCAGGGAGTCCCGCACCAAGCCAGTGGAGCGCTGGGGGCCGGACACTTTCGAGAATTCGTCCATTGACTGGAGCGTTTTCGACCTCAGCAATCCTTCCGGCGCAACCCGTCGACCCACCAAAGACCTGCGCGACTACCAGCAAGACGCCCTGGATGATGTCATTGAGGGGCTGTCGCAAGGTGACCGCGGCAAGCTGATTATGGCTTGCGGCACCGGCAAGACTTTCACCGCCCTGCGAATCGCTGAACAGCAGGTTAGCTCAGGCGGCAATGTGCTGTTCCTCACCCCGTCCATTTCCCTGCTATCCCAATCCCTGCTGGATTGGGCCAACGACGCCGACATTCCCCTCAAAACCTTCGCCGTATGCTCCGACACCAAGGCAGGACGGCGGGCCAGCGACGATGAGGACATATCGCCCTACGATTTGGCCTTTCCGTCTTCTACTGACGTCAATCAACTGATGGGCTATATCAACCGGAGCGACCGCGCCGGTTGCATAACCGCTGTTTTCTCCACCTACCAGTCGCTCGACGTGATAGCCGAAGCTCAGAAAGCGGGGCTGCCCGAGTTCGACATCATCGTCTGCGACGAAGCCCACCGCACCACTGGCGTAAGCCTAGTTGGCAAGCACGAATCCAACTTCCAGCGCGTCCATAACAACGATTTTGTCGCCGCCCGCAAGCGCCTCTATATGACCGCCACCCCGCGCATCTACGGCGACCGCGCCAAACGCAAGGCCAACGATAACCGGCTCACAGTCGCTTCTATGGATGACGAAAACGTCTACGGCCCTGAGTTTCACCGCCTCGGCTTCGGACGCGCCATCGAACTCGGCATATTGTCGCAGTACAAGGTTGTCATTTTCAACGTTGATCAAGAGCAGGTAGGCATAGACTTACACGCGCTGCTTTCCGACAGCGCAACCGATGTCAATATGGACAACGGCGCCCGTATGGTGGGCTGCTGGAACGGCTTGGGCAAACGGGGCGCATCGGGCCTAGACTTCACCGCAGATCCTCTGCCGGCCAAACGGGCCGTCGCCTTCAGCAATACCATCAACCAGTCCCAGCATTTTACTCAATACTTCGACACAGTCATCGAAAGCTGCCTCAACGCGGCCGGGGCCAACGCTGAAAATACCCTGCGATGCCAAGTTCACCACGTGGACGGAACCCAGAACGCCTTGACCCGCGCCGAGCGGCTGGCTTGGCTGCGGCAAGAACCGGCCGACGGCGTCTGCCGCATCCTCTCCAACGCCCGCTGCCTTACCGAGGGCATCGACGTCCCCGCCCTCGACGCCATCCTGTTCCTGCACCCCCGCAAATCCGACATCGACGTAGTGCAGGCCGTCGGGCGCGTGATGCGAAAATCCGCAGGCAAACAGTTCGGCTACCCGATCTTGCTCTATTACTGCCGGTGGCAGTCTGTCCGGTGTCAGCTGCGGTGCCAAGCATTATCAGGTGACGTAGGGTTATTCAAAACTCGGGGCTACCGAGATTGCGTTGCCAGTTTCGTCAAACTAGTGCATTGATTTCGTAATTAGTGATTTGCTTCCGGGAACACGGCATCGTCGCTGATCTGCGGCTGGTGCGTCTGCGGCGCGCCCGAAAAGTGTGGCACTAGGCTGTTCTGTTGGGAAGTAGCGGAAATCCAGTACGTAATGAATACATTAGTAAGGCAAGGATAGAAGGGCACGTTCTGAAAGTCAAGGTAACCCGGTGATAGTTACCCGGCCGTTGGGGATGGCATCAACGCTGATGTTGCTGCCCTGAAGCAACAGCATTCCGATCACTGGTTTGGCTCCTATGCTCATGACTACCACTTCTCTTGGCTGACCATACCACTCAATATAGGCACTATATACAGCATAGGTGTTGGTCGTTCCGTCACCCAAGGTTATTTCTACGTCATCTCCTCGCAGCAGATTAAGTTGGTCGATGATATTCTGGGGCAGGATTACTTCCGCGGTGTATCCAGTATCAATCATGAAATCAGCAACAAATGTTGTGTCGTTGGTGCCTAACACGGTCAGGGTGATGCATGGTTCAAGATCTTGGTTGACTATGCCGTAGTGCATCAAGAAATTGCCTTTGCTTTGCGGACGGTGCGGAGACTGCGGATGCGCCCGCGGTAGGATTGATGATTGTGAATAGTGTGCATGACCGCATCGGGATGGCGATTCCGCAACAGGCGGATTAGCGTGGCCCGGTTTTCTCCAATTTCATAGTCGCCAGTGAGTATGTCAATCATTACATACTTGTCCTGGTTGGCGGGCGCAATCAGGTGGCGGATTTGGGCATTGTAGATGGCATGGGCGCGGTGTTTTTGCTCAATGTAAGGAATTTGAACGCCTCTGGGTGAAACTTTGATATGCTGAGGGACCAAGAGGTCTACGCTTTTAACCGCCAGTGCGTCTTTCTCTAGCGCTTGTTCCTTCATGGCGACAACATCCATCACTTGGGCATTGATGGAGTTGATGGCCTCTCGCTGCTCTCCCGTTTCTGGTATAGGGATCAGAATATTCTCTACATGAGAGGGAGTCAACTCGTCAACCACTGCACCGTATATCCCGTTGAATTGGGCCTGCCCTAACGGAGAGCTCAACCACGCATATATGTACCCGGCGGGGCATGCTCCATCAGTTTTGGGCACTACCCGTATGATGTGCTCAGACGCCGTCCAGCCGTCCCATTCTTTCAGTGCGATAGCAGCCCTGCCAATAGTGCCGGAACGAGTGAAGAGCACCCATCCTGCTTTTATTGTCCAAGCACTCAAATTCTTGTACGCCGATCGGGAGATGTACTTCAGGTCCGCAGGACGAAAATGCGCCAAATGACTGCCTTGCAGAAACGGTACGCCGTGCGCCTCATCAACGTACACTCGCTTGAAACGGGGCGGAATAAAGATTCGCTCTGTAACGTCTCCCAACTTCTTCATAGGCAGCCCCGACGTAGCCATAGCGTGATGCGCTCGCGTTGTTTCAATATTGTAGTAGCCTGCATCAAGGCGCAGGCTATCTCGATGCAACTGTTCGGAGCCAATAAGCGTTATTTGCACTTCGGATTCAAAGCCAACTTCCGCTTCAAATCCTATCGCTTGGGAATCTTCGACTGCGCTAACCATTTAGCCACCTCATACGCTCAGGATCTGATACCCATTTTCGGAATCGTTGAGCGATGTACGGCAATTCATCGTGTCTAACCCTGCGTTGCCGAGTGGTCGTTTCAACGATAATGTTCCCGTCGGGAGCATGGCGAAACACGGAATGGGGTTCGGGACGCTCAATTAGTTCGCCTTCGGGCGTCCTGCGGAACAAGGGATTGCCCCTACGGTCGTGACCTATAGCACGGGGAATCGCCATAAATATCTCATGGGCCCTCGGGCTCCCTGCGGCTTGCTCAATTGCCATTTCTTCAGGTGTCTTTTTCTGCAACAACAGAACGCTCGTCTGCGTTCCTGTGTGCGGTTGAAAAGTTTCCCTTGGTAGGTCAATGCTTGCTACAACGCGGGCGTGCGTCAAGATCCAGCTCCGCACGCCAATTAAGCCTGGATTGGTCAAAATACTGTCTGGCAACACAATTGCCAATCGGCCACCGGGGCGAAGTAGTTGCAGACAGCGTTCAATAAACAATTGATCAGGCGGCGCAGAATTTCGCCCGAACGTCAATTCGTATTGCGCAAGTATGTGAGGATCATCAATCTGGATTTTGTCTCCAAAAGGCGGATTGGTGACTATTGCATCAAAATGGTTCATGCGCACGTTACGCCGGACGTTGTTTTTTTCATCGCCCGGCCATTCGCCCGGCGGTAACAGTGAATTGGCGTGGTATACGTTGGTGGAGCCGTCGCCGTGCATGACTAAATTCATCTGCGCCGCCCTCACCAAGACGGGGTTGAAATCAACTCCAAACAAGCGATTCGATGCAACATCTTGGGCGCGCTTTTGGGTTTCAGACTCCACCCGGTGGTCATCCTCGCCCCATCGATTTCGTTCCAATTCCCTGATGTAGTCATGCCAAACATTCATCAGTGCAACTAGGAATCCACCTGTTCCAGCCGCCGGATCCAGAACGTCAATCGTCAGCCACTGGTCTTGTGGGAACGTAGCCAACAGCATCTCGGCGGCCATTTTGCATACTGTCCGCGGCGTGAAATACTCTCCTCTGTCTCCTCTTAGATTCGTGCCTACCAATTGTTCGTAAGCCACGCCTTTGGCATCAGCGCGGGTTTGAATAAGCGAAAAACGCTGCAATTCGCCTACGATGTAGGCCAATGTTCGGTTTTCGACTTTAAGGGTTGAGTCATCCCCAAAGATGTATGAATAGCGATTCTGCACACCTGCAAACAACTCCTCAATCGAGTTCCGTAGCCTTCTTTGACCGATGTCTGACCTCCTTTCTACGTTGCCAATGAAGAAACGAAGTGGTCGGACTATGTCATTTTCGTCCTGCACCTTACAGAATATGATTTTCAGAAACTCGTTAAAAGCTAGATCCTTTTGCAGTCCTTCATTACCGTAAATATAGTTGTGACAACGACGAAAAACCGCTGCCAATTCTTCTTCGGCAGGAACCAAATCAGCGAAGCGAGGAGGGGACGGTGCGTCTGACCCGAAACGAGGAATATCTGTCGCCGGTAGATTCTCATACTCACCCAACGGGTTTAACGTGCGTTCCCAAACCTGCAATTCCGAACCGACCCATATCCCAAATCGGCAATTCTGACAAGCCGCCATGTAGGATTTTAATTGCTCCACGCCGTTATTATCATCGGATGGTCGGACTTCTTCCCGCTTGCACTCGACCACGATGATGGCGTTTTCCGCTTTGTGATCCGCTTTAGGAGGGAATACGGCTAAGTCAACCCGTCGTCGGCTCCGGCCGAGGTGAACTGTAAATTCAACCTCAACGTCTTCCTTGCTATACCCGTATTGGTCAATCAGACTACGAGCCACGCGCTGGCGCACGTTCTCCTCTGGCGTGTCATTACGGAGCCGATCTGTGATAACGCACCGCAACTTACCGGGTAGTATGAAAGTGATGCCTGACATCGCGTGGTCGCTGATCATCACAAATCCTCGTTCATGCATTCGTCTGCACCGAGCCTGCCCTGATAATACCACACTATGCGAAAGTAAACGAAACCCTGGGCGTGGTATCCTTAGGAACATCTTCTTGCGCTCGCGCCCTGCTAGGACATATGGTCATATCGATGCCATAATGAACCCACCATTGACTAACGACAACACCGGCCGATACCGACTAACGGAGCGACTGGGTTGTAACACAAAATCGACGAATTACGTCACCGGTTGAACCACCGCAATCAGGTAAATCCCTTCGGATTTCGTAAAGCAATCAGCTGACCGGCTGAATACCTCCTCTGATTGCCACCCGGACTGCGAAACCCTGATGACGATTACAGATGATACACTACCTGTCAAGCGGGTGCAACGAAATTTTCGGACCTGGCCGATTTGAGGGCCTGTCTTGATGGGTTACCGCTTGATCCTGTGGCGGTTACTCCGGAAGGACCACACGCATCGTTGCCAACCCTATCCTGCGTCGTCCTATCTTGCGCGCCATAAGGAGCAGTCTTGGCAGTGGTGGATTTCAGGTAACCTTAGTATCTGTACCCCCGGTTGCCTTGGCACCTCCACCTACGGCAACTCGACAGACATACGCTGCATCCCCTTGTAGTCCCCGGCCCTCAGCCGCCCCAACGCCGTCAGCAGATAGGCCAGCACCGACATCGTGGCGTGCAGGCTCACCCTTTTCTGCCCCAGGAACTGATGCCGGTCCAGCAACCGGGAATGCTTGGCACTGGCGAACCACCGCTCGATAGAAGTCCGTTTCCTGAAAAGCCCCTTCCACTCCGCGCTGGCCCGGTGCAGGGTTCCCATTATCCGCAGCCGTTTCCCTTCGGGCTTCTCCGAATACTCAAAGTCGCAGTAGCGGCTCCAGTCAGTCCGGCCTTTCAGATGGCATCCACCATCCGGGCAACGGAACCGGTGCTTCCCTTCCGGGTCGGTCTCTAGGAAATCCATTGTCTGGCCCCCGAAGCAGACGGGCAGGCCCTTCTCGTTATACAGCCCCTCGTACAGCCGCTTTCCCGTCTTCTTGTCTTCCGGCGGCCTAGGAACCGCTATAACCGGCGTGATGCCCAAGTCCGTTATGTGCTGGAAGTTATACCACGCATGATACCCCTTATCGGCAGTCAGATAACGGGGAGTGAGCCAAGGGTGAAGTTTGAGGGCAGCATCCAGATCCGCCCGGAGCCTGGGGCCTTCGTTATACTTGGCCGGGCGCACGTTGATATACAGGGGCAGGCCGTAGTGAGCGTCGCTGATGACGTCGGCGCCGTAGCCGAAGAACAATTCCTTATTGTCGGCCCCGGTTTGGGGACTTTTGTTCTTGGCCGTGCGGTATCCCAAGGCAGCGCCGGGATCCGCGGGAGTATCACGGCGGGGGTTGGCGTAGGCCGGGGTGCCGGTTTGGGGACTTTTGTTCTTGGCCGTGCGGTATCCCAAGGCAGCGCCGGGATCCGCGGGAGTATCACGGCGGGGGTTGGCGTAGGCCGGGATGTCGGTGGCGTCTACCGCCAGAATCGCGCCCAGTGCGGGGGCTCCGGCGGGGATTACACCGGATTTCCGCAACTCTTCTATTTCAACAGCGCACTCCTCGAACACTGCCGCCATGATCGGATTCAGATCCTCCTGATGCGGAGCAAGCCGGTGGTTCTTGAACCGGCTGAAGGCAACCTCCGAGGGTACGCGGCTCAGGCCGCACAGCTTCAGCAGGCGCGGGTCATTGCTAACCCGTTCGAGGAACTGGTTAGCGTAGCGCTCGTTGAGGAAGTACTTCAAGATGTGAAGCCGCAACATCTGCCGCGCCGGATACCTGGGATTGCCGCCTGTTTTGTGAGAACTGTCCAGCTTCGCAGCCAGCTCTCTGGAGCAGGCTGAGAAACAGTCCAGAACGTCTTTCAGGAAGCGATAGCCGCTGTTAGAGACTTGCGCGGCAAGCCCGGGTAAATTACTATTCCGGCGCGCCACTGGGAAGCGTCCCTTCCGGGTGAGTGCAGGAGCCGCCGGAGATCGTACCTCTGGCGGCTCCCCTTTAGACAGCACAAATGTACTATCTTTCGCGGCGAATTGCAACTGCCAAGTGTCAGTCGAGGGGCCGTGATTTCTATTTTTCCGGGAGTGATTCTTTTGAGTTAAGGTTTGAGACGTAGGAATTTCAGGTATCCGGGATGATTGGGCTTACCGGGGGCCGGGATTGTCCGGTGCGGTCTTGAGGGGCGGATACCTGAAGCGGTGCCTGTGGCCGTTGCTTGTAGCGGTGCCTGGGGCTGTTGCTTGTGGTGGTGCCTGGGGCTGTTGCTTGTGGTGGTGCCTGGGGCTGTTGCTTGTAGCGGTAAACCAGAGCGGTTCAAGGCCGGGGCGGTGGTTCCTGCCTGGTAGCACCTGCATTTTACCGCTACCGGATGATGATATTCAAATAGCTGACGGCGTAGGTAAAGATGGGGGTTCCGGCGCAGTTTGCGCCGGGCCATGCCATCCCTGCTCAGAGTTGGCATTTATGCTACGAATTTCGCAAACCTGCTCTGTATGCGAAATCAGGCAGCCCGGCGGCTGGATTCGTCTTCGTCGCGAGTAGCGGAATTTTCTCTCCCCGGGCAACCCCCTTTGCCACCCTGAACACCCTCTACTATCCTGGGCAACCCTGGGCAACCTCTTTTGCCACCCTGAACACCCTCTACTATCCTGGGCAACTCCCTTTGTCACCCTGAGCAAAGCGAAGGGTCTCACCGCCCAAGCCGGAATTCTTCGCTTTGCTCAAAACGTCGGCGCTGAACAGCCAGCCGAGTAATTTCGCAATTTCTCTGGTTCCCCCCGCGCCTTCCCCCCAACACCCATCCAGGCTATAATCCCCGCAAACAAAACCACCCCAGCCCCGCGAGGCCACCTATGACCACCAGAACCTTCCCCGTAAGCCAGTCAGTACGCCGCACCCCCCACCCTTTCCCCGACCCACCGCCAAAGGAAGACCTGAACGACTACCTCTTTCTAACCGAACCGGGCTACGCACGCGCTCTGGTAAGGCATTACGGCAACCGCGACACCACCGCCGTTATGGCCGGTATCTACGTCTCCCAAACCCAGACAGAGCTGCTCTATCCCGACCTGCTCATAGCTTTCGATATTGACCGCGAAGCCATCATAGCCCGCAAAGGATTCGTCATTGACGAACAAGGCAAGCCCCCCGATTTCGTGCTGGAAATAGGTTCGGACGCCACGGGAGACCGGGATGTAATAGACAAGCGTGCCGGATACGCCAACCTAGGCATCCCGGAATACTGGCGGTTCGACCCCTCCGGCGGCCTGTATCACCGGGGCGCGGCCCTAGCCGGCGACCGCCTAGTAAACGCCCAATACGAACCCATCCCCATCCACCAAACCGACGACGGAAACCACCAAGGCTACAGCCCCGCCCTAAACCTAGAACTCCGCTGGGAAAACGGCCAACTCCTATGGTACAACCCAACAGCCCAACGCTACCTGCTCAACCTAGACGAAGAAGGCGACGCCCGAATCGCCGCCGAAACCCAGCGCGACATCGCCCAAGCCCAACTCCACACCGCCCAAGCCCGCATCCGCATCCGCCAACTCGAAGAACAGCTACGCCGCCACCAAAACCCCAACCCGCCATAACCCAAATAGAAACGCCGAGCATCTATCCGCCAATGATATAATCAAAACCAAAGCCCCGCCCCCCCGAATCCCCACCCCCCCGGAGGCCGCCATGCAACCCCTAGCCGGTATCCGCGTCCTAAGCGTAACCGTCTACCTAGCCGGCCCCTTCGCCGCCATGAACCTAGCCCGACTAGGCGCCGAAGTCATCAAAATCGAAATCCCCGGCCGCGGCGACCCGGTGCGCGGCAACGGCCCCTTCGCCGGCCCCGAAGGCACCCACCCCCGCAGCAACTCCAACGACGACCTGTCAACCCGATTCCTCAAACGCACCCAAGGCGTCAAAAGCGTCACCCTAGACCTGAAACACCCCCAAGGCAAAGACCTTTTCCTCCAACTCGCCCAAAAAAGCGACGTAGTCCTAGAAAACCTAGCCCCCGGCTCCCTCCGCCGCGCCGGGCTAGGCTACGAAGCAGTCGCCGCCGTCAACCCCGCCATCGTCTACGCCTCCATTTCCGGCTACGGACAGACCGGCCCCTACAAAGACAAACCCGCCCACGACCCCCAGATTCAAGGCATGAGCGGCCTTATGGACATCAACGGCGACGCCGACGGCCCCCCCGTCAAAGTAGGCTTCTACATCGGCGACCTAGTAACCCCAATGTTCGCCTGCTACTCCATCCTCGCCGCCCTCCGCGAAAAAGACCGCACCGGCCAAGGCCAGTACCTAGACGTCTCTATGATGGACACCCTAGTATCCCTGATGTTTATGGAAAACCTAGAAGAAAGCATCGAAGCCGGCCTCCCCCTGCGCACCGGCAACATCAGCCGCAGCGGCCCCACCGGACTCTACGCCGCCATCGGCGGCGACATCTCCATCACCGTCACCAGCGACGACCAGTGGCGCCGCATGAGCAACGCCCTCCAATCCCCCGAACTCCTCCAAGACCCCCGCTTCGACACCTACGTAAGCCGCACCGACAACGTAGAAGCTGCCCGCCAAGAAATCCAAAACCGCATCGGCCTTATGACCATCGAGGCCGCCCTAGAACGCCTAGAAAGCCACGACGTCCCCTGCGCCCCGGTTCGCACCGCCGAACAGGTAATGAACGACCCCCACTTCTGGGAACGCGGCAGCCTAGCCCCAATGCGCCACTCCGCAATGCCCGAGCCGGTAGCCGGAGCCATAGCCGCCGGCTTCCCCGTCCGCTTCTCCGGCGGCGAACTCCCCCCGCTACCCGGCGCCCCAACCCTAGGAATGCACAACAACGAAATCCTATCCGGCATCCTCGGCCTAACCAGCACCCAACTAGCCGAACTATCAACCCAAGGCGTAATATAAGCGTCACCCCCGCCACGCACCGCCCACCCAGCCACTCCGCCCGCACCTTACCATCCCAACACACCCCGTCATTCCCGCCCGGCACACCCCGCCATCCCGCCCCACCCCGTCATTCCCGCGAAAGCGGGAATCCAGAAGCACACAGCAAGCATCCAACTTTCCCGAAAGCAAGGGCCTTATGGATGAGAAAATTGCGAAATTACTTCCGCCGCCTGTAACCCTGAGCAAGCCGTCTGTCATTCTGAGCAAAGCGAAGAATCTCACCTTGGGCGGTGAGACCTTTCCCTTAGCTCAGGGTGCCAAAAGGAAATTTCGCAATTTCCCCTACGGATTTCCCCCCTTTCAAGGTAATATCGGAATAAAATTCGGAAACCCCAAAACCCAATCCTTAACCCACGGAGAACCACCCGTGAAATTCAAGGCCAAACCCATCCGCACCGAACTATTCGTCCCCGGCAACAAAGAAGACTGGATGCGCAAAGCCCCCCGCTACCGGGCCGACGCCCTGATTCTAGACCTAGAAGACTCCGTCCCCCCGGAGCAGAAACCCGCCGCCCGCCAGTCCGTAGCCCAAATGGTGCCGGAACTAGGCGAAGCCAACCAGACCATCGTAGTCCGGGTCAACCGCCTAGAAACCGGACTCACCGGCAACGACCTAGAAGCCATCGTAGGCCCCCATCTCTACTGCGTCCTGCTCCCCAAAGTAGAGGGCCCCGCCGACGTGGTCGAAGTGGACACCCTCCTGCGCCACTTCGAGCGCGAAAAAGGGCTGGAAATAGGCCGCATATTCATAGACCCCGCCCTAGAAACCGCCTCCGGCATCCGCCAATCTTGGGAAATCGCCAACGCCTCCCCCCGCGTCGCCCACATGGGCGCCAGCGGCGGCAAAGGGGGCGACACCGCCCGCTCCATAGGTTTCCAATGGACCCCCCAGGGCATAGAAACCCTGTTCCTGCGCTCCAAAGTCCTCGTAGACGTCCGCGCCGCCGGCATCCCCTACCCAATGAGCGGCGGCTGGATGGACATTCACGACCTAGACGGACTCCAAGCCTCCGCCCGCCAGGCCAAACAGTTAGGCTACACCGGAATGCACCTGATCCACCCCTCCCACGTCCCCGTAGTAAACCGAGTATTCACCCCCACCGCCGAAGAAGTAGCCCACTACCAAGGACTCATCGAAGCAATGGAAACCCGCCGTTCCGAAGGCGGCGCAGCCGTAACCTTCGGCGGCGATATGGTAGACATAGCCCACGAAGAAACCGCCCGAGAAATGCTCGCAATAGCCCGCGAAATGGGAGTAGAAGGCGCATGACTAATTCTTAATTGTTTCCATACCAGTTCGGAGAGTCAGTATTTTCAGAGGGAGGATACCATGCCACTTAATGACGTGGTGGATGCCATTCGACACGCCAGGATGATTATAAGGGATCACCGGGAAAGTGTCCTCACAAGCGAAACATCCACCCGGTACGCCATTATCGACCCTATCCTACGGGCGTTAGGTTGGCAAATTCACAACCCAAGGCAGTGTGAAGTCTCGTACCAGATCGGACAACAAGGCTTTGTAGATTACGCTCTGTTCAACAGAAATGGGGAGCCGATCGTACTGATAGAGGCCAAAAACCTGGGGATTAACCCAGTTAATAACGAGGAGCAACTATCCAATTATGCATCAGGGATGCGCAGTGGACTAGCTGTCCTGACCAATGGGCAGGCGTGGCTTTTGTATAACATGAGCAAGCGCGGCGCGTTTGGCAACAAATACGCTGACACGGTGGATATTTACGAAGGTGATCGCAGACAAGCCGCGCAGAGGCTGAATCGATGGCTTCGGAAACTTACATGGTGGTGAATCCCAGCCCATGAAAGAAAGTATGAATGAAGTACCTGGGGCTGACATTTCGCGCTGGCTCCCAATACAAGGCTGCGTAAACTTCCGCGACCTAGGCGGCTACCCCAACCGCCAAGGCCAAACCGTCCGCTGGCGCCGCCTATACCGCAGCGACGCCCTACAGGACTTAACCCCCCAAGACGCCGCCTACGCCACCCAAGACCTCGACATCGGCCTAATAGTAGACCTACGCAACTCCGACGAAGCCCAGCGCGACGGAATCGGCCCCCTGCCCCAACAAGGCGCAAAATACCAACACTTCCCCCTACTGCAAGAACGCGGATTCCCCCCCTTCACCGGCAGCGACGTAGTAGAACGCCTGTCATCCACCTACCTATGGCTGCTACACAACTCCGGCCCCCGCATAGCCAACGCCATAACCGCCATAGCCAACTCCCTAAACCCCAACCACGCCCAAGAACCAACCGCCCCAGACTCCGCCAACCCCAACCCCAACCCCGACCCGGCCCAAGAACCAACCGCCGCAACCCCCGCCGCCGCCAACCCCAACCCAGCCCAACGACGCGCCGTAGTATTCCATTGCAGCGCCGGCAAAGACCGCACCGGCCTACTAGCCGCCCTAATCCTAGAAATCCTAGACGTCGACCCCCAAACCATCACCGCCGACTACCTACTAACCAACCAAGCAGTAGACGGAATCCTGCGCCGCATCCAGGCAATGCAACCCAACGCCAACCCCACCACCCAATCCCTAGCCGCCCAACCCGCCGCCTTCCAAGCCTTCCAAAACACCCTGCGCCAGCAATACAACAACGCCGAATCCTACCTACAACACCACGGCGCAACCCCCCAAACCCTCCAAACCCTACGCCGCAACCTACTAGAGTAGCCCAACAAAACAAAAACATATAAAATCTCGGCGCCCTCTGCGCGTACTCTGCGCCCTCTGCGTTAAAAAATCTCCAATGCCGGAAACGACAATATGCCCAACTACATCCTAGTCCACGGCTCCGCCCACGGCTCCTGGTGCTGGCAGCGAATAACCCCCCTGCTCCAGCAACAAGGCCACACCGTAACCCCCGTTGACCTCCCCGGCAACGGACACGACGACACCCCCCTAGCCCAAGTAACCCTAGACACCTACGCCCAACACCTGTGCCGCATACTCGACGCCCACGACAACCCCTCCATCCTAGTAGGCCACAGCCTAGGCGGCCTGTCCATCAGCCGCGCCGCCGAACTCCGCCCCCACAAAGTAGCGGTTCTAGTCTACCTAACCGCCCTGCTACTAGAAGCCAACGGCGCATTCGTCCCTACCCAATCCGCCAACCCCGACCAAGTGCGCCAAGCCCTAGAAACCCGCCCCGGTTGGAACATAGCCGACGACCTAACCTACGTAACCTACAAACCCGAACTAGCCCCCCATCGCTTCTACAACGACTGCTCCCCCGCCGACACAGCCTGGGCCCAATCAATGCTAGTCCCCCAGCCCGTAGGCCCCCTGATTTCCCCCCTGACCATCACCAACGACAACTACGGGCGCGTCCCCCGCGTATACATAGAATGTGCCCATGACAACGCCGTAACCCCGGAACGCGCCCGCGAAATGTACACCGCCCTACCTTGCGCCCAAATCATAACCATGCAAACCGGCCACTCCCCCTTCCTGTCCGCCCCCAACCAACTAGCCCGCCACCTAAACACCCTATCCCCCTACGCCACCCCGGCGGCGGAAAGCAGGCCACTATGACCTACGGACTCCTAAACGGCCTCCGCGTCCTAGAGCTGGGCGAATTCATCTCCGCCCCCTACTGCGCCAAGCTGCTTGCCGATATGGGCGCCCAAGTCCTGAAAATCGAGCGCCCCACCGGCGACTGGGCCCGCGACTACGGCCCATACCCCAACGACCTCCCCCACCGGGAACACAGCGGAATGTTCCTCTACCTAAACGCCAACAAACGCGGCATCACCCTAAACCTAGACACCCCCACCGGACGCGAAATTTTCGCCAACCTGCTATCCCGTTTCGACGTCCTAGTTCACAACATCCACCCCACCGAAATGGCCCGCATCGGCCTGGACTACCAAACCCTGTGCCACGCCCCCCCGCCGTCCCGCCCCAAAGACGGGCTAATAATGGCCTCCATAACCCCCTTCGGCCTAACCGGCCCCTACCGCAACTGGAAAGCCTACGACATCAACCTAGCCGCCGGCGGCGGCATCTGCGAAGGCTTAGGCAGCCCCGACCGCGAACCCCTAACCTTCGGCGCCCCCGAAGTAGGCTACTTCGCCGGCGCCGCCGCCGCCTCATCCATAATAATGGCCCTGCTCGCCAACCCAGACGGCGCCGAACAAGGCCAGCACATAGACATCGCCGAAATCGAAACAATGGCCGGCCTCTACAACGGCCCCGAAGCGTTAATGGCCGTCTACCAATGGCGCGTCACCCGCCGCACCGGACATCACGCCCTAGACTTCCCCTACCCCAACTGCATCCTACGCTGCAAAGACGGCTACATATTCGTAGGCTCCCCCGAAGGCCGCCAATGGCGCCGCCTCCTAGAGCTGATGGGCAACCCCCAATGGGCCCAAGACCCCCGCTTCCGCAACCGAACCACAATAAACAACCAATACGCCGACGAAGCAGACGCCCACCTAGAGGAATGGCTGCAACAACACACCAAAGCCCAACTCCTAGACCTAGCCCTACAACACCGCATCCCCCTAGCCCCCGTCCGCGGCTTCAACGAAGTCCGCAACGACCCCAGCCTAACCACCCAATTCACCCAAACCCCCACCCCCAACGCCAACCCGGAAACCGCCAACCCCAACCTAACCTCCCAATCCGCCGAAACCGCCAACCCCATAACCATCCCCGGCCCGCCCTACCAACTATCAACCCCCACCCCCACCCACCCCGGCCCAGCCGAAGGCGATGCCCCATCCGAACACCCCGAAACCCCCAACCCACCCCAACCCGCCCCAACCCTAGGCCAACACAACACCGAAATCTACACCGCCGAACTAGGCTACACCCCCCAAGAAGTAGCCCAACTATACCGCGCCGGAATTATCTAACCGATTGCCCCTAACCGCCCGTCATTCTGAGCAAAGCGAAGAATCCCACCCTAAGCCGCCAAACCCTCCCCAACCCGTAGGGGCGCACAGCCGTGCGCCCCCCCAACGCAATCAACCACCCCCCTTATCCCCAACACCAAGGGCGCCAAAGCCGCCCACCACCCCAACCAAATATACGTCACCCTGAGCAACCCCCCTGTCACCCTGAGCACCCCCCCTGTCATTCTGAGCAAAGCGAAGAATCCCACCTTGGGCCGCCAGACCCTTTCCCCTAGCCCAAAGTGTCAAAGGCCCAGGACAACAAAGCCACACGGCCCCAAAAAGAAATCCCCCAACCACCCCATTCCCCCTCAAACTAAGGTATACTAAACCCCCGCCAAAAAAACCAACGCCCCCGTCGGCCCCATCCCATCCCCGGAGGTCCCCCCAATGGCCGCATCCCTAAACTACCCCGTAGAGATCGCCGCCGAATACCCGGAGCGGGTAAACCGCTTCCTATGGCTCATCAAATGGCTACTAGTCCTCCCCCACGCCATCATCCTAAGCCTAATCTCCATCCCCGCCATCATCACCCTCCCCCTGTCCTGGCTCGCAATCATCATCCTGGGGCGCTACCCCTCCCTCCTATGGAACTACCACGCCGGCCTCCTCCGATGGAGCTGGCGAGTAAATTTCTACTCCTACGAAGCGGGCGCCACCGACCAGTACCCCCCCTTCTCCTTCGAAACCCGCGACGACTACCCGGCCGACCTCATAATCGAATACCCCGAAACCTCCTCCCGCCTAACCGCCCTTTTCCGCTGGCTGCTAGTCATCCCCCACTGGATAATTGTCTCCTTCTTAGAGTCGATAAGAAATATCCTTGTCTTGATTGCCCTACTGGCGACCCTGTTCACCGGACGCTACCCCGAATCCCTGTTCGACATCATAATGGGCATGAACCGCTGGATCTACCGAGTAGCAGCCTACGTCGGACTGCTAATAGACGACTACCCACCCTTCAGCTTCGACTAACCCGCAACTAACCGGCAGGCACACCAACCGGCAGGCACAAATGACCCAACAAAAAAACCCCCAACCGCCCCCCTAGACGGCTACCGCGTAGCCCCCTACGGCGGACTGCTAACAGACGACCACCCACCCTTCAGCTTCGACCAACCGGCAGGCACAAATGACCCAGCAAAAAAACCCCCAACCCGGCCCCCTAGACGGCTACCGCGTACTCGACTTCGGCTGGGTACTAGCCGGAGCAGTGCCCGGAATGATTCTCGCCGATATGGGCGCCGACGTAATCAAAGTCGAAACCCGCCAGCGAATGGACTATATGCGCCTAGGCCGCCCCATCATCGGCGACACCCCCGACCCGGAACAAAACCCGATGTTCCACAACGTAAACCGCGGCAAACGCAGCATCACCCTCAACACCACCCGCCCCGAAGCCGTACAACTCGCCCGCCGTCTCGCCGCCCAATGCGACGTAGTCATCGAAAACTTTTCCCCCGGCGTAATGCAACGCCTCGGCCTAGACTACCCAACCCTAAGCCGCGACAACCCCCGCCTAGTAATGGCCTCCATCACCTCCAACGGCCAGACCGGCCCCCTGCGCGACCTCCGGGCCTACGCCCCCTCCATCGGCGCCCTGTCCGGCCTAGACAGCACAATGGGCTACCAAAACGGCCGCCCCCTAGGGCTAAAACACGCCTACGCCGACCTCTGCGGCGCCCTCCACGCCGTATTCGCCATCACCGCCGCCCTCTACCAGCGCCGCCGCACCAACCAAGGCCAATACATAGACCTCTCAATGCTACGCGCCACCGTAGCCACAATGGGCGCCGGCCTGATGGAATACGAACTAACCGGCCGCGTCCCCCAGCCCCAAGGCAACCACGACCCAACAATGGCCCCCTACGGCAACTACCCCTGCCAAGGCCAAGACCAATGGGTATCCATAGCCGTCCGCACCCAAGCCGAATGGCAAGGACTCCTAGAAGCAATGGGCCATCCCGATTGGGCCAACCAACCTCCCTTCGCCAGCCGCTACGCCCGCCTAAACCACCGCCAACAACTAGACGCCCACCTATCCCAATGGACCCAAACCCTCCCACCCTGGGAAGCCGCCCAACTCCTACAAACCCACGGCGTAGCCGCCTTCCCCGTCCTAGACGCCGAAGCCCGCCTATTCAACCCCCACTTCCAAGAACGCGGCCTATACTCCGAAATAGAACACCCCGCCCTAGGCGCCGAACCCATCTTCAACCTAATGTGGCAACTAAGCCGCACCCCGCCCCAAATCCGCCGCCACGCCCCCCAACTAGGCGAACACAACCGCCAAGTATTCTGCCACCTCCTAAACCTACCCGAATCCGAACTAACCCGCCTACAACAAAACCAAGTAATCTGGTAACCCCCCCACCCACCAACCCTCCCCAACCCGCAAGGGCGCACAGCCCCGCCCCCCCAACGCAATCAACCACCCGCCCTATTTCCCCCCGCCAACCCGTAGGGGCGCACAGCCGTGCGCCCCCCAACGCAATCAACCACCCGCCCTATTTCCCCCGCCAACCCGTAGGGGCGCACAGCCGTGCGCCCCCCCAACGCAATCAACCACCCGCCCTATTTCCCCCGCCAACCCGTAGGGGCGCACAGCCGTGCGCCCCCCCAACGCAATCAACCACCCGCCCTATTTCCCCCCGCCAACCCGTAGGGGCGCACAGCCGTGCGCCCCCCCAACGCAATCAACCACCCGCCCTATTTCCCCCCGCCAACCCGTAGGGGCGCACAGCCGTGCGCCCCCCCAACGCAATCAACCACCCGCCCTATTCCCTTCGCCAACCCGTAGGGGCGCACAGCCGTGCGCCCCCCCAACGCAATCAACCACCCGCCCTATTTCCCCCCGCCAACCCGTAGGGGCGCACAGCCGTGCGCCCCCCCAACGCAATCAACCACCCGCCCTATTTCCCCCCGCCAACCCGTAGGGGCGCACAGCCGTGCGCCCCCCCAACGCAATCAACCACCCGCCCTATTTCCCCCCGCCAACCCGTAGGGGCGCACAGCCGTGCGCCCCCCCAACGCAATCAACCACCCGCCCTATTTCCCCCCGCCAAAACCGCCCGCCATCCTAAGCAAACGCCCGCCACCCCGATAGCCGCCCGCCACCCCGACCAAATCCCTGTCACCCCAACCAAACATCTGTCATTCTGAGCAAAGCGAAGAATCCCCCCTTGGGCAACCACCCCCACCCCAACCCGCAGGGGCGCACAGCCCCCCGCCCTATTCCCTTCGCCAAAACCGCCCGCCACCCTAAGCCCCGTCTGTCACCCCGACCAAAGCGAAGAACCCACCTTGCCCCCCCAACCCCTCCCCCACCCGTAGGGGCGCACAGCCGCCCCCCAACGCAATCACCCCACCCCACCCCACCCTTGCCAGCTCGCGCATTTAAGTCTACGCTAACCCCCAACCGCCCAACCGCCCAACCCCCAACCCACCAACCGGAGAAACCCCACCCATGACCACCCCCAACGAAAGCCAGCGCGTAGCCGAAACCCTCCCCGAAGTAGACAACATCTCCCCCGACGCCATCGCCCGCGCCAAAGCAATGATCGGCACCCGCCTCCGCACCGAAAACTTCGTCCGCGACGCCTCCCTAGGCGCCCTCCTCAACTTCGTCAACGGCATCGGCGACACCAACCCCATCTTCCGCGACCAAGAATACGCCGCCTACAGCAAATACGGCTCCATCATCGCCCACCCCTGCGCCCCCTATATGCGCCACTGGTCAGGCCGCACCCGCTGGGGCCTGCCCGGCGTCCACGGCTTCTTCGCCGGCAACGACTGGGAATTTTTCCGCAACATCCGCCCCGGCGACGCCATAAACTGCGTCGAGCGCGTACTCGACGTCCAAGAACGCCAAAGCCGCTACTCCCAAACCCTAGTCATCCAATACGTCGAAACCATCTACACCAACCAGCGCGACGAACTAATCGCCCGCGTAGTCGGCTGGTGCACCCGCCACCAGCGCCGCGCCTCCCGACAGCGCGGCAAATACGCCGACGTCCCCCGCCGCCACGAATACCCACCCGACCAACTAGAAGCCATAGACCAGCAGGTACTAGCCGAAAAAGCCCGCGGCGCCCAAACCCGCTACTACGAAGACACCCACATCGGCGACCGCCTAGAACCCGTAGTCCGCGGCCCCCTGTCCCTACAAGACGTCTCCGCCTTCCTAGTAGGCACCGGACGCTCCAGCGCCCACGGCGTCCTGCTCCGCGAAGCCCTCCGCCACCCCGACCACTTCTTCCGCAACCCCGAAGCCGGTGGCGGCCTAGAATACACCGGCATCGGACACCTCCGCGACTCCGTAGCCGAAGCCGTAGGCGTCCCCGGCGCCTACGACTACGGCCCCCAGCGCGTATCCTGGATGGCAACCCTGCTCACCAACTGGATGGGCGACGACGCCTTCCTGAAACGCCTGCGCGTCGAATGTCGCCGCTTCAACGTCTACGGCGACACCCAATGGTGCCAAGGCCGCGTAACCGGCAAGCGCATCCACAACGGCGCCCCCCTCATAGACCTAGAAATCTGGGCCGAAAACCAGCGCGGCGAAACAACCGCCCCCGGCCAGGCCACCATAATGCTCCCCTCCCGAGACCCCCGCCTACCCTGGTTCACCGACGGCCAAGCCCTAAACCTACGCAACACACCCCCCACCAAAAACACCCCGCCAATACTCCCCGAGTAATCCAAAAATCACGAAATCACCCCCACCCCCCATCACCCTAAACAAAGCCCTATCATCCTAAGCAAAACCCTGCCACCCTGAACAAAGCCATGTCATCCTAAGCAAAGCCCTGTCATCCTGAACAAAGCCCTATCATCCTGACAAAGCCCTGCCACCCTCAGCAAAACCCTATCATCCTGACAAAGCCCTGCCACCCTAAACAAAGCCCTGCCACCCTCAGCAAAACCCTATCATCCTGACAAAGCCCTGCCACCCTCAGCAAAACCCTATCATCCTGACAAAGCCCTGCCACCCTAAACAAAGCCCTGCCACCCTCAGCAAAGCCCTGTCATTCTGAGCAAAGCGAAGAATCTCACCTTGGCCAGTGAGACCCTTCCCTTAGCTCAGAGTGCCAAAGGGGAATTTCGCAAGAAAGAACGGCAGCAGGTGAATTACTATGGGCGAAAAACTAATCATCAGGTACGACGAAATAGGGAGCTTCCTGTTCCTAGAAGTGTGTCATCCCTACGCAGAACAAGATTCCGATATGATTGACGACGCGGTAGTAGCCAGGTTCAACCTGAAAACGGGCGAAATGGAGTCCATAGAAATCCTGTTCTTTGAATCCTGGCTGAAAAAAGAAGGCGAAATCCGCATCCCCGTCACCGCCGCCCTGCACCCCAACAACACGTCCGCCCCCGAGTCATTGCCCCACCCGTCCGCAACAAATACCCCACTGACCATCAAATACAACCACCCCACCGACACCCTAACCATAAACCAACGCCACCCCCACCCCAACCAAACCAAAACCCAGCTAACCAAAGGCATATCAGCCCGAACCAACCCCGCAACCAACCAAATCGAAAACCTAGAAATCCAAAACTTCAAAGCCCGCGCCAAAAATGACGGCGAAATCCGCATCCCCATCAACGCCACCCTACACCCCGCCAACCCCACCAAGTAGCGGCGGCAAACAATGCCCGAATACCACCCCTGCCCCTACCTAGGCGCCGCCGTTGAAATCACCGATGAACGTTACGCCCACGTTCTGAAAGGACATCCAGAGTTGGCGCCGGTCTACTGGGAGCGCGTGGCTGAAACCCTCGCCGCCCCCAACCGGGTGCTTCGCAACGACACCACCAATAGCGGCACACTATTCCTGCGGTGGTATGATGACTTGGACAAAATGGTTGTCGCCGTAGTCATTACCGACCCAAACCGCCACTGGCTGATCACCGCCTACATCACCGGAAATATGCCAAGAGGTGAAATCCTATGGCAACAGGACTAACACTCGAATACAGCAACCAAGCCGACGTGCTCTGCATCCTGAAATGCCCCCCATACATCGGCCAACAAACCACTGAAATAGACGACTTCGTCATAGCCAGAATGAACCCCAAAATGCCGGAGATCGAGTACCTAGAAATCCTGCTCTTTTTCCGCCGCCTCGAGCAATACGGCCAACTGAACCTCCCAACCGCCGCCACCCTGCACCCCGCCAACACGCCCACACCCGAAGCACCAACCCCGCCATCCGCAAAGAATACCCCACTGACCATCAAATACAACCACCCCACCGACACCCTAACCATAAACCAACGCCACCCAAACCCAAGCCAAACCAAAACCCAGCTAACCAAAGGCGTATCAGCCCGAACCAACCCCGCAACCAACCAAATCGAAACCCTAGAAATCCAAAACTTCAAAGCCCGCGCCAAAAAAGACTGCGAAATCCGCATCCCCATCAACGCCACCCTCCGCCCCGCCTACCCCACCGAAAATATCCCACCCACACCCCCCAAGTAGCGGCGGCAGACAATGCCGGAATACCACCCCTGCCCCTACTTGGGCACCGCCGTTGAAATCACCGACGAGCGATACGCCCACGTTCTCAAAGGACATCCAGAGTTGGCGCCGGTCTACTGGGAGCGCGTGGCTGAAACCCTCGCCGCCCCCAACCGGGTGCTTCGCAGCGACACCACCAATAGCGGCACACTATTCCTGCGGTGGTATGATGACTTGGACAAAATGGTTGTCGCCGTAGTCATTACCGACCCAAACCGCCACTGGCTGATCACCGCCTACATCACCGGAAATATGCCAAGAGGTGAAATCCTATGGCAACAGGACTAACACTCGAATACAGCAACCAAGCCGATGTGCTCTGCATCCTGAAATGCCCCCCATACATCGGCCAACAAACCACTGAAATAGACGACTTCGTCATAGCCAGAATGAACCCCAAAATGCCGGAGATCGAGTACCTAGAAATCCTGCTCTTTTTCCGCCGCCTCGAGCAATACGGCCAACTGAACCTGCCAGCCGTCGCCGCCCTGCACCCCGCCAACACGCCCACCCCCGATGCATTGCCCCCACCAGCCGCAACGAATACGCCCATAACCATCAAATACAACCAACCCACCGACACCCTAACCATAAACCAACGCCACCCAAACCCCAACCAAACCAAAACCCAGCTAACCAAAGGCATATCAGCCCGAACCAACCCCGCAACCAACCAAATCGAAAACCTAGAAATCCAAAACTTCAAAGCCCGCCTAAAAACACACGGCGAAATCATCCTACCCATCAACGCCACCCTCCGCCCCATCAAACACGCCGCAGCCCCCAACTAAAACCGCCGGAGAACAACCAATGGGCCGAACATTCGTACAAGGAACCATCAGCGGCCCCGCCGACACCCGGAGCTACGATTTCTTTGTCGACACCGGCTCCGCCCTTATGGGCCTGCCAATGCAAGAAATCGAAGCCCTAGGACTAGAGCCCGTCGCCAACGGGAAAAGGTGGTTCATCACCGCCAGCGGCCGGATGCAATTCGACACCTACCACATCAAAGGCGAAATATGGGGCAAAGGATTCGGAGCAATGGTCGCCCCCTGCCCCGTCCCCCTAGTAGGCTACGAAACGCTCCAAACAATGCGACTGCGAGTCAACCCGGTCAGCGAGGAAATAGAGGAAGTCCCGGACGAAGTAATCAACCACCCACCTTATTTCTTATGATACGACCACACCCACACCCGTAGGGGCGCACAGCCGTGCGCCCTATCCCCAACAAACCACTCCACCCCAGGAAAAAAACAATGACAACACCCACCCCAGAAACCAACACCCCCAACGCCCTAACCAACCTCCGCGTCCTAGAGCTCGCCGGAATGGTAGCCGCCCCCTACTGCGGCAAACTCCTGTCCTCCCTAGGCGCCGACGTCATAAAAATCGAACCCCCCAAAACCGGTGACCCATCCCGCCGCCTAGGCCCCTTCCCCAACGACGCCCCCCACCCGGAACGCAGCGGCCTGTTCCTCCACCTCAACACCGGCAAGCGCGGCATCACCCTAGACCCCGACGACCCCCAAGGCCGCCAAATCCTGCAACAACTATCCGCCAAAGCCGACATAATCCTACACGACTCCCCGCCCGCCCAAGCCGCCGCCCGCCGGCTCGAGCGGGAACCCCTGGCCGCCGTCAACCCCGGCCTGATTATCGCCGCCGTAACCCCCTACGGCTCCAGCGGCCCCAACGCCGGATTCGCCGCCCACGACATCAACATATTCCACGCCGGGGGCGAGGGCAACCTGCTCCCCAACGGCCTAGCCCTGGATCTGTTCCCCCAGCGCCCCCCCATCACCGCCGGGGCTATGATGGCCTCCTACCAAGGCGGCCTAACCGCCGCCGTCGGCCTGATCGCCGCCCTAATCGCCCGCAACAACGGCGCCCCCGGCCAGACCGTAGACTGCTCCATGCAAGAAGCCCAGCTCGCCATCGGCTACCTCCCCATCCAGCGCCTAGAAGCCGAAGGCTTCGTCGAAACCCGCCACTCCCGCTTCTTCCGCATAGGCGGCGTAATGCCCGCCGCCGACGGCTACATAGAACTGCTAACCCTAGAACCCCGCCAATGGCAAGGGCTGTACCGGCTGCTAGGCGAACCCGAATGGGCCGCCCCCGGCAAATTCCAGGCCCCCGCCACCCACGGCCCAGCCATCAACCAAAACCTGCGCCAATGGACTGCCCAACACACCCGCGAATGGCTATACCAACAAGGCCAGGCCCACGGCGTCCCCATCGCCCCCTACCTAACCCCCGCCGAAGTCTTCAACAGCCCCCAACAACGCCAGCGCAACTTTTTCGCCCCAGTCCCCCACCCCCAAACCGACGACTACGACTACCCCGGCCAACCCTTCCGCATGAGCCAAACGCCCCCCACCCAACACCGCGCCCCCCTCCTAGGCGAGCACAACCCCCAAATCTACCGCGAGCAAGGCTACACCCCCCAACAACAAGCAACCCTAGCCCGCGCCGAAGTAATCTAAGAAAATCACGAAACCACATCCGCCGCCTGTCCCCCCAACCAAATACCCGTCACTCCGACCAACCATCTGTCACCCCAACCAAATACCCGTCACTCAGGGCAACCATCTGTCACCCCAACCAAATACCTGTCATTCAGGGCAACCATCTGTCACCCCTACCAAATACCTGTCATTCCAACCAACCATCTGTCATTCTGAGCAAAGCGAAGAATCCCACCATACGCCGCCAGACCCTTTCCCAACCCGTAGGGGCGCACAGCCGTGCGCCCCCAACCCAATCAACCACCCGCCTTATTCCCATCACCAAGAGCGCCAAAACATCTATCACCCCAACCAAATACCCGCCATCCCAACCAAATCCCGCCACCCCAACCAAATCCCGCCACCCCAACCAAATACCCATCATTCCAACCAAATACCCGTCATTCCGGGCAACTATCTGTCATTCTGAGCAAAGCGAAGAATCCCACCATACGCCGCCAGACCTTTCCCTTAGCTATCTGTCACCCCAACCAAATACCCATCATTCCAACCAACCATCTGTCATTCCGGGCAACTATCTGTCATTCTGAGCAAAGCGAAGAATCCCACCATACGCCGCCAGACCTTTCCCTTAGCTATCTGTCACCCCAACCAAATACCCGTCACCCCAACCAACCATCTGTCATTCTGAGCAAAGCGAAGAATCCCACCTTGCGCCGTGAGACCTTTCCCTTAGCTATCTGTCATTCCGACCAACCATCTGTCATTCTGAGCAAAGCGAAGAATCCCACCATACGCCGCCAGACCTTTCCCTTAGCTATCTGTCATTCCGACCAACCATCTGTCATTCTGAGCAAAGCGAAGAATCCCACCATACGCCGCCAGACCCTTTCCCAACCCGTAGGGGCGCACAGCCCTACGCCCCCAACGCAACAAACGAAAATCCCGCAACCTTCTAGAGGCCATCCAATGACCAAAACCAACCCCCCAGCCCCCACCGGCCCCCTAACCGGAATCCGCGTAGCCGACTTCTCCGTACACGCCGCCGGCCCCTTCGCCGGGCTAATGCTCGCCCAAATGGGCGCCCAAGTCATCAAAATCGAAAGCTCCGCCCGCCTCGACATCACCCGCCGCCCCCATACAATGTACGGCAAGCCACCCTCCAGCTTCGAGCAAATCAACGCCAACAAAATGTCCGTCTGCCTAAACCTAAAAGAACCCCGCGCCATCGAACTCGCCCTAGAACTGGTAGCCGCCTCCGACCTAGCCCTAGAAAACTTCCGCCCCGGCGTCCTCCAACGGCTAGGGCTAGGCTACGAAGCGATGCGCCAAGCCCGCCCCGACATCATCCTAGTCTCCCTCTCATCCAACGGACAGACCGGCCCCGAAAGCCACTACGCCGGTTACGCCCCAATGTTCGCCGCCCTAGGCGGACTAGGCCACCTCACCGGCTACCCCGACGCCCCACCCGTAGAGCTCCGCCACGCAATGGATCACACCGGCGGAATGTTAGCCGCCTTCGCCGCCGTAGCCGCCCTAGCCGCCCAACAGCGCACCGGCCAAGGCCAGCACATAGACGTCTCCGTAAGAGACCTAGCAACAGCCTTCATCGGCCCCGAACTGCTCGACGTAGCAATGAACTCCCGCCAGGCCCACCGGCAAGGCAACCGCCCCCCCGCCACCCAAGACGGCGCCGCCGCCCCCCAAGGCGTCTACCGCTGCCAAGGCCAAGACCAATGGATCAGCATATCCATATCATCCGAAACCCAATGGCAAAACTTCATCGCCGCCCTAGACCACCCCGATTGGGCCAACAGCGACCAATTCGGCGACGCCTACCGCCGCTGGAAAAAACGCGACCAACTAGACCCCCTAATCGAATCCTGGACATCCCAACAAACCCCAACCCAAGCCACCCAAAAGCTACAAACCCACGGCGTACCCGCCCACCCCTCCCTATCCCCCGACGCCCTAATGCAAGACCCCCACCTCCAGGCCCGAAACGCCTTCCCCACCGTCCACAACCCCAACACCGGCGAGCAACAGCGTGCCGTAACCCCCCCATGGCGCTTCTCCCAAACCCCCGCCCAAATCAACCAATGGACACCCACCCTAGGCCAACACAACCAACAAGTATTCACCAAAATCCTAAACCTAACCCCCAACCAAGTCCACGAACTAGAGCAAGCCAAAATAATCTGGTAAACCCAAACATCCCCTCCCCCTCCAAAATCCCCTCCCCCTCCGGGGGAGGGCTAGGGTGGGGGCGTCCCACCCCGTAGGGGCGCACAGCCGTGCGCCCTGTCCCCCGCCAATCAAAACACCCCCACCCCCAAAATTTCCTGACACCAACCCCTTGCCAACCCCGACGACACCTCCCTAACATAATACCTGCCACCCCAAACAACCCGCCCCAACCCGCCGCCAAACCAAAATGACAGGAAATGGCAGAAAATGGGGGGGAAAATCAAAAAACCCCACCCCCCAATCCCCCCAATAACCCCCAACCTAATGACAAAATTCCGTCACAATGGGTTATCATAGCAACAAAACTAAAATCAGCGAGGCAACAATGGCTAAGAAAGGCACTGGCCTAATGATAGTATGGGCCGACATCCCCCCAGAAATGGAAGACGACTTCAACCGCTGGTACAACGAAGAACACCTAGCCGAACTCCTATCCGTCCCCGGCGTCCTAAGCGCCGCCCGCTACGAAGCCACCCGCAGCGGCCCCAAGCACATGGCCGTCTACGAACTCGAAAGCCCCGCCGTAGTCGAAACCGACGCCTTCACCAGCCGCCCCCGCACCGATTGGGGCCAGCGCGTAAGCCCCAGCCTCATCGGCTCCAACTTTATGAACAACGTCTACCAAATGATCCACCCCGCAGACCTAACCGACGACATCGCCAACAGCGACATGGCCCCCGCCCTCCAAATCGGCCGCATGGACGTCCCCCAAGACCAAGACGCCGACTGGAACCAATGGTACTCCGGCGTCTACGTCCCCAACTACGAAAAAGTCCCCGGCTGCATCCGCGGCCGCCGCTGGAAAGCAGTCCGCGGCGCCCCAGCCTACGCCACCACCTACGAATTCGACCACGAAACCGTCTCCGAAACCGACGAATGGCTACGCCAGCGCGACATCCACCCCGACAACCAACGAATGCGCGACGTTATGACCCACGCCCCAGGCTCCCCCGGCATCTGGAAAAAAACCTTCCAGCTATAACCAAAATCCCAAAACCACCTCGCACCATCCCGCCACCCCAAGCAAACCTGGCATCCCAAGCAAAACCCGCCACCCTAAACAAACCCTGTCATTCTGAGCAAACCCTGTCATTCTGAGCGCAGCGAAGAACCCCACCCCACCCAACAAAACCCTTCCCTACGCTCAGAATCCCAACGCCCAACCCCATCATCCTGCAAACTGGCAGAGACGGCAATGACCAACAACCAACAACGCCGGAACACCGAAACCGCCGCCGGAAGCAGCGCCATCGGCCGCCGCAGCCTCATAATCGCCATAGCCCTGATGGCCGCCATAATGATTGCCGAAATCATCGGCGGAATGCTCTTCGGCAGCCTGGCCCTCCTAGCCGACGCCGGCCATATGCTCGCCACCGCCTCCGCCATCGCCATCGCCCTCTTTATGGCCTGGGCCGAAGGCCGCCCCGCCTCCATCGAGCGCACCTTCGGCTACCACCGCGCCGAAATGGCCGGCGCAATGCTAAGCGCCCTAGCCCTCTGGCTAGTCGCCGCCTGGATCCTCTTCGAGTCCATCAACCGCCTACGCGACTCATCCCAACTAGACGTCCAAAGCGCCCCAATGCTAATCCTGGGCGCCATCGGCCTAGGCGTAAACATAATCGCCGCCCTCATCCTCCGCTGGGGCGCCAAACGCAACCAGCGGGCCGACGACGCCTTCCGCCACCTCCTATCCGACCTCATAGGCTCCGTAGGCGTAATAGTCGCCGCCGTCCTAGTAATGGTCAACGGCTGGCACATCGCCGACCCCATCGTATCCATCGGCATCGGCGCCCTAATCGCCGCCAGCTCCTGGCGCCTAATCCTCCAAGTATTCCACACCCTCCTCGAAGGCACCCCCGAACACATAGACCTCTACCAAGTTTGCAGCGACATCGAAGACCAGCCCGGCGTAACCCTAATCCACGACGTCCACGCCTGGAGCATCTCCGACAACTACGACGCCCTAACCGCCCACGTAGTCCTCGAACCCGGCTACGCCGCCAACACCGACGAACTCCTATCCAAAATGCGCCGCCTAGTATACGAAAAACACGGCGTAAACCACCTAACCCTACAATTCGAGGAATCCGCCTCCGAATGCCTAGAAAACCACCACCTAGGCCACCTAGAAGCCAGAGCCCGCCACGAGCGCTAACCCCAACAAAAAACCCAAAAAAACCATTGCGCCCCTGCGCCATTGCGTCAAAAAAACCCGTATCCCCCAACAAGAGGATACGCCCTTATGACTCCCGCCCATAACCACAACAAACACGACGCCCACGACCACAACGCCGACCCCAAAAAACCTTTGCGCCCCTGCGCCATCGCGTCAAAAAAACCCGTATCCCTCAACAAGAGGATACGCCCTTATGACTCCCGCCCATAACCACAACAAACACGACGCCCACGACCACAACGCCGACCCCAAAAAAACCTTTGCGCCCCTGCGCCATCGCGTCAAAAAAACCCGTATCCCCCAACAAGAGGATACGCCCTTATGACTCCCGCCCATAACCACAACGACCACAACGCCGAACTGCGAACCTCCAACCGCCGCAGCCTGATTATCGCCCTAGCCCTGATTTCCGGCTTTATGACCGCCGAACTTATCGGCGGCATAATATCCGGCAGCCTAGCCCTCCTAGCCGACGCCGGGCATATGCTAACCGACGCCGGAGCCATCGCCCTAGCCCTGCTCGCCGTATGGATTTCCGCCAAGCCCGAAACCGTCACCCGCACCTACGGCTATCACCGCGCCGAAGTCCTGGCCGCCCTGCTAAACGCCCTAAGCCTCTGGGCAATCGCCGGCTGGATAATCTGGGAAGCCATCGCCCGCCTACTGAACCCCAACGCCATCCAAATCCAAGGCGCCCTAATGCTAACCGTCGGAGCCATCGGCCTAGGCATAAACATAGCCGCCGCCCTAGTCCTCCGCAACGGCGCCAAGCAAAACCTAAACGTAGAAGGCGCCCTAAAGCACGTCCTAGCCGATACAATGGGCTCCATCGGCGTAATCCTATCCGGCCTAATCATAATCACCACCGGCTGGAACCTCATAGACCCCATCCTATCCCTATGCATCGCCCTCCTGATACTAATTTCCTCCTGGCGCCTAATCAGGAAAACCCTCACCATCCTACAAGGCAAAGCCCCCCAACACCTAGACCTCCACGCCCTATGCCAAGACCTAGAAAAAGTGCCAGGCGTAACCCAAATCCACGACATCCACGCCCTAACCATCACCTCCAACTACGACGTCCTAACCGCCCACATCCTAATAGACCCATCCCACCAAGAAGACCCCAAAGCCCTGCTAAACAACCTACGCCACATAACCTCCCAAAAATACGCCATCCACCACACAACCCTACAAATCTGCCACCCCAAAAACCAATGCCCCGAAAACCACCCCCCAACCCACCCCCACCCCCACCAAAACCCCTAACGGCCCCCACCCCTACCAACCCCCCGTAGGGGCGCACAGCCGTGCGCCCTGTCCCATCGCCAACAAAACCCACCCGCAACCAAAATCCCCCCATCCAATAAATCCCGTAATCCTGAAAATCCTGATTCAGACACCCCCCCTGCAATCTGATGACACCACCCCCTTGCCAACCCCGAAAACCACTCCCTACAATAATACCCAAACCCAACGCCGCCCTAAATCCCCGCAAACCACCAACGCCCCCAACGCCAAAAAATCCCGCCCAAAAAAACGGATGGAAACGGCGGGAAATGGCGGCAAAACCAAAAAAAATCACCCAACAAACCAAAGGAGCCAACAATGTCCCTAACCCAAATCCGAAACCAAATCAACGCCCTACGCCGCAAATTCGCTTTCCCCCTAATCGTCCTGCGCCTACGCCGCATAGCCGACAAATTCTGCGACCAATGGGCCGACGCCCAAGACCACCGCAAACCCACCCCCGCCCCCCTAACCCTCGCCCGTCAACTAATCAAAAACAACCTCCGCCTCCACAACTTCAGCTCAATGCTCCACTACCTAGAACGCTGCCGCAACACCAAAACCAAACCCCAAACCCACGAAATAATCACCTGGATACTACCCAACCCAGCCCACAAACCCACCATCCAAGCCATACTCCAAGCAAACTTCTAACCAAACCCCCGTCACCCTGACAACAAACCCCCAACCAAACCCAAATCCCCCAATCCCGAAAATCCCTTAATCCTGAAAATCCTGATTCAGACAAATTCAACCACCGCAACCCGCCAAAACCCCCGTAGGGGCGCACAGCCGTGCGCCCTATCCCACCAACAAGGAGCAACCATGAAATACGACGCCATAATAATCGGCGCCGGCTCCGCCGGCTCCGTACTAGCCGCCCGCCTAGCCGAAAACCCCCAACGCTCCGTCCTCCTCCTAGAAGCCGGCCAAGACTACCCCGACCCCCAGCATCTCCCCCCGGCCGTCCGCAACGGCCACTCCTCCGAAGGCGAAGCCGTCGGCTCCCCCGTATCCTGGTCCCTGCGCGGCATCATCAACGACCAGCAGGGCGAAATAAACATCGCCCAAGGCAAAATCATCGGCGGTTCCGGCTCCATCAACGGCCAAGTATTCCTGCGCGGCCTACCCGAAGACTTCCACCGCTGGGAATCCCACTTCGGCAACCCCGAATGGAGCTACCTCAAAGTCCTACCCTTCTACCGCAAAGCCGAAACCGACCTAGACATCCAAGACGACTTCCACGGCGCCGACGGCCCCATCCCCATCGTCCGCCGCGAAAAAGACGACTGGCCCCCCGTCCAACGCGCCTTCTACCAAGCCGCCCTAGAGCAAGGCTACCCCCCCAGCCACGACCTCAACGGCCCCGACTCCGGCGGCATCGGCGCCATCCCCATGAACAACCGCAACGGCCTCCGCATGAGCACCGCCCTAACCCACCTCAACCCCATGCGCCACCGCCTCAACCTCACCGTCCGCGGCGGCGTATTCGTCCGCCGCATCATCATCGAAAACGGCAAAGCAACCGGCGTCGAAGCCGAAAGCGGCGGCCAAATCTTCACCCTCCACGCCGACCAAATAGCCCTATGCGCCGGCGCCCTAAAATCCCCCCACATCCTGATGCTCTCCGGCGTAGGCCCCCCCGACCAGCTCCGCCAATTCGGCATCCCCGTCCAAGTCGAATCCCCCGGCGTCGGCCAAAACCTCTTCAACCACCCCATGGCCTCCGTATCCTTCCAAGTCAACCACAACGTGCGCCTCACCGCCAACGCCGAAGCCCTCCGCTTCGGCCTCCGCCTAACCTCCGCCCCGCCCTCCTACCCCAACGACATAATGCTCCACACCCTAGCCATCTGGAACATAATGACCGGCGAAATGGTCCCCTCGGGAACCGCCCGCATCGCCTGCGCCCTAGAACTCCCCGACGGCTCCGGCTGGGTGCGCCTCCAGTCCCCCGACCCCGCCGTCCAGCCCGCCATCAACTACCGCTACCTGCACCACCAAAACGATATGCGCCGGATGCGCGACGCCGTCCGCCTAGCCAGCTCCCTCCTAGAATCCCCCGCCTACCACGGCATCGCCCAAGGCCGCCTAGCCCCCACCGACCAAACCCTAACCGACGACGCCCAGCTAGACGCCTGGATCCGCCAAACACTAGGCAGCTCCCGCCACGTATCCGGCACCTGCCGCATCGGCCCCGACGGCGACCCCCAAGCCGTAACCAACCAGCAATGCCAAGTCAACGGACTATCCGGCCTCTGGATCGCCGACTCCTCCATAATGCCCCAAGTAACCCGCGCCAACACCAACGCCACCGCCATAATGATCGCCGAGCGAGTAGCCCACTGGATATCCAACCCCTAACCGAAACCCCGCCGGGAACAAAATGTTCCCGGCAACAAACTAAAGGAGAGACACCAATGGCCGTTTTCAGCACAGAAATCTCCCTAGCCGACCCAGAACGCCAACAATGGATAGACTTATCCGCAACCGTTGACACCGCCGCCTTTCTGACATCCGCCCCCGGCACCCTGCTGCGGGAAATAGGCGTAATCCCCAGCTTCACCGAAAACTTCCGAATGGCCGACGGCACCCGCCGGGCAATGGACGTAGGCCACGCCTGGCTGCGCCTGAACGGGCGGGAAGTAACAACCTACATAGTCTTTAACGACGACTACACCACCCCGCTACTAGGCGCCCTAGCCCTAGAAACCCTGCGCCTAGCCATTGACCCCGTAGAGCAACGCCTGATCCCCCTGGAAAGCCTCCCCCTATAACCAAAACCCCCGCCATTCTGTCATCCTAAGCAAAGCCCTGTCATTCTGAGCAAAGCGAAGAATCCCACCTTGGGCCGGCAAACCCCTTCCTGTCGCCCAAGCCGCCAAAAGCCAATCCCGCAATCACCCCAAACTAAGGCCCCAAACTAAGGAGAGAGACACCAATGGCCGTTTTCAGCGTAGAAATCTCCATAGCCGACCAAGAACGCCAACAATGGATAGACCTATCCGCCACCGTAGACACCCGCGCCTTTATGATGTCCGTCCCCGGCTCCCTGCTCCGGGAACTAGGCGTAGCCCCCGTTATCAACCGAAGCATCCGAATGGCCGACGGCGCCACCAGAAATATGGACATAGGATATACTTGGCTCCGCTTGAACGGCCGGGAAGCAATGATGCACATAGTCTTTAACGATGAATACACCACCCCCCTGCTAGGCGCCCAAGCCCTCGACAACCTGCTACTGGCCGTTGACCCCGTGGAACAAAAACTGATTCCGCTGGTAAACACCCCCCTATAACCAAAACCCCCGCACCAAAAACCAACCCCCACAGGAAAACGAACATGAAATTCGGCCTATTCCACTCCGTCCAGCTACCCAACCCCACCGAGCAGGAACGCTACTACCGCGAAGCCCTAGAGCAGGTTCTCCACGCCGAGCGCCTAGGCTACCACTCCGTCTGGTTCACCGAACACCACTTCACCCGCCACGGCATCGTATCCGCCACCCTCTCCCTCCTCGCCTACCTAGCCGCCCTCACCAACACCATCCGACTAGGCACCGCCGTAACCGTCCTCCCCTTCCACAACCCCGTCCAGCTCGCCGAACAAACCGCCACCGTAGACCTACTGAGCCAAGGCCGCCTAGACCTAGGCGTAGGCCGCGGCTACCAATGGGGCGAATTCCACCGAATGAACATACCCATGCACGAAGCCACCCGCCGCTTCGAGGAATCCATGCAAATCCTAACCCGCGCCTGGACATCCCCCCACCCCTTCGACCACCGCGGCGAATTTTGGAGCTTCAACGACCTCACCATCCAGCCCAAGCCCGTCCAGCGCCCCCACCCCCCCGTCTACGTCGCCGCCTCCGGCCCCGACAGCGTAGCCCGCGTAATCCGCAACCGATGGAACCTCCTAATCGGCCAAGGCGAAACCTTCCCCCAAGTAGCCAACCAAATCGAACACTACAAAAACGCCCTAGCCCAAGCCAACCACCCAAGCAGCCCGCCCGCCCAAGCCCCGCCGCCACCATCCCCAAACGCCGAATCCGAAGCCAACTGCGCCCCCCAACAAATAGTCCTGGCCCGCGCAATGCACGCCGCCCCCACCACCCAGCAGGCCCAGCGCGAAGCCGAAATCCCCTTTATGTGGTTCAAGCAAACCGGCCAGGAAGTCAGCGCCCCGCCCGGCCAGCGCCTAGACCTCCTCCCCGACGAATACGCCGACTACCGCCGCCGCTACGCCCCCGGCGCCGCCTTCGACTACCCCGCAATGTGCGAAAACGTAACCCTCTTCGGCAGCCCCGCCCAAATCACCGACCGCATAGCCCGCCTCCAAGAAAACGGCATACAAAACATCATATTCTTCGTAAACTTCGGCGGCATAGAACACCAAAAAGTCCTAGACTCCCTAACCCTCTTCGCCGCCGAAGTAATGCCCCACTTCACCCCCAAACCCACCGCGCCCGCCAACGCAAAATGAAACAAAAAACGCAAAAACCCAACCCGCCTCATCCCTCTGCGCCATTGCGCCCCTGCGCCATTGCGTCAAAACCCACCCACAACCTACCCCGCCGGCTGCACCAGCTCAATCAGCACATCATCCGGCCCCTCGATATACGCCAGCCGCGACCCCGTAGGCGTATCCGTCAAAGGCAGCACCACCCGCACCCCCGCCGCCTCCAGCCGCGCCAGCTCCCCCTCCAAATCCGCCACATCAAACCCGAAATGCTCCAGCCCCAGCCGGTTCAGCTCCGCCGCGCTACGGTCATCCGGCGTCCCCGCCGGCTTCGACGATATGTTCAGCCGCACCGGCCCCCCCACCTCCATACTCACCGTCACCGTCCCAGGCATAATCTCCCGCGCCCACAGCTTCCGCGCATTGAAAAACCGCTCATACCAAGCCGCCGAAGCGTGCGGATCCGACGACCGCACATGAACGTGGTTAATGTTGTACTGCATCGCAACAACCTCCTGCCAAACATCCCCCAACTGTACAACATAACCCGCCCCCGCGTAACACCCCAGCACCCCACAGCCCCAACGTGTTGACAACCGCAATCCAAAAGCTATCATTGACGAATAACCTAAAACTATCCGAAACTCCAGCGAGGATAAATGACATCACACCCGAACCCCTCATCACGCCTGAACCCCGCAAGCTGGCCCCGGCTGCTACTGCCAGCCCTAACCCTGCTCGCCCTGGCCATCCTGGCCGCCTGCGGCTCATCGGCCACCACAGCCCCCACAACCGCCCCCACCGCCACCGCCGCGCCCCAGGCCCCGGCCCCCACGGCGGCCCCCACCGCCATGGCCCAACCCACCATGGCCCCCACCAGCGCCCCAACCCCGGCCCCGGTCGCCGCCACGCGCCCGCCCGCCGCTATGGGCGCCACCCCCGAGGGCGAACTGGTGCTGGGTTTGACCGGATACGGGAATGAAGTCCCTATCCCCTGGCAGGAAATCGCCTTCGGCAAGAACTACGGGCGCTTTATATGGGACTACATAGTAGGAACCACCGACGACGCCCAACTATCCACCGATACCGGCCTAGCCGAATCCTGGGAAATGTCCGCCGACGGCCTATCCTGGAACTTCAAGCTGCGCCAAGGAATCCCCTTCCACAACGGCGAGGAATTTATCGCCGAGGATATGAAATTCGCCCTCGACCAGACAATGACCATCCCCGAATCCCCCGCTTCCTACAAGAACCAGCTACTATGCTGCGTTATGGAAAACGGCATTGATCTGGTAGGCGACTACGAATTTAACGTCCGTATGAGCCAGCCCCAGATATTCCTGAACTGGGACTTGACCGATGCCCAAGGCAACCTAGGCGTCCCGGTGGACAAGAGTCACTATGACGCCGTAGGCGAGGACGACTACGCCCGCAATCCGGTGCATACCGGCGTCTACCGCTGGGCCGACCACCTCAAAGGCGATTTTATCAAGCTCGAGGCATGGGGCGAGCATTGGCGCGAGGGAGTCCCCCTCTGGCAGTCAGTGCTGATAAAGACAATCCCCGAAGAAAGCACCCGCATAGCCGCCCTAAAGACTGGTGAAGTTGACGTCATCAACCTTTCCCGCGAGCGGGTGTCGGAAATCGAAGATGCCGGATTCCGGGTTTACCCCCGCCCCGGCCAAGCGGTTATCGGCTTCTACTTCCACCAGCAATATGAAGACGTGCCGTGGAACGACGTTCGCGTCCGCCAGGCAATGAGCATCGCCATTGACCGCGAGGAAATCGTGGAGTTCATTTTCGCCGGACGGGGCAGCCCGGGAATCGTATACCCAATGCCCTTGTCGGGCGAGGTTTACGGCGGCTGGGATCGGTGGGGCCCGAAGCTCGAACCCTACCCCTATGACCCCGACCAGGCCCGGGCGCTGCTGGAAGAAGCCGGATACGGCGACGGCTTCTCCATTACCATGCACTCCTACCCCCGGCCCGACGCCCCCGAAGGCCCCCGGCTGGTGGAAGCTATGGCCGGGTATTTCCAGGCCATCGGCATTGACGTGGAAATTCAGCCCATAGACTCCGCCACTTCCATCGCCCAACGGCTGGCTTGGGAATTGTCCAACACAATGACGTACCTAGACGCCCCCAACCGGCCTTTCCCCGGTTTCGCCGGGCTGATGTTCACCCTAGAGCATTCCGACGGCGCGGCCACCAGCGCCCACGACCCGGAAATGGATGCGCTGGTAGAAGCGATGCAGGGAGCCCTTTCCCCCGAGGAAGCCGAAGCGGAGTTCCTGAAAATCTACCGGATGATTTACGACAAATACATCCACCTGCCGGTAGCCAACCTCGACGTATCCTACGCCGGCAGCGACCGAATCCACGCCGATTGGGACCGCGCCTGGCGTTCCTGGGAACCCAACTACCTCGACCTAGTGCGCCGACGCTAAAAAAATCCCCTACCCTAGCCCTCCCCCCTTAATGGGGAGAGGCTAGGGCAAAAGCAAAACCCGCCTAACCCAAAAATCCCCTCTGCGCCATTGCGCCATTGTGTTAAACCAAACCCCCAATAACCGAGGAAAAGTTGCAGCGGTATATCCTGAGACGCGGCTTCCAGTCCGTCATCGCCCTAGTGCTGCTTTCAATGATTGTGTTCGGCGCCGTCCGGCTGACCGGCGACCCGTCATATCTGCTGATAGACGAACAGAACACCGAGGAGCAGCGCCTAGAAATCCGCCGCGCCCTTGGCCTTGACCGCAACATCGTAGTCCAGTACGGCATATTCGTCGGCAACTTCCTACAGGGTGATTTCGGGCGTTCCGTGCGGGGCCGCACCCCGGTCAAAGACCAGGTTGTTGACCGCATTATGCCTTCCGTCAAGCTGGCCGCCGCCGCCATCGTCTTCATACTGATTACCGCCGTTCCCTTGGGCGTCATCGCCGCCGTCAAAAAAGGAACCCTAGTTGACTCCGGCGCCAAATTTGTCGCCGTTATGGGCCAGTCCCTCCCGTCCTTCTGGCTGGGAATAATCCTGATTGAGATATTCGGCGTCCAGCTTGGCGTTCTCCCCACCCAAGGAATGGGCGGCATTACCCACTACATCCTGCCCGCCTTCACCCTGAGCCTGTTTCTCATCGCCGGAGTAATGCGGCTGCTGCGCTCCAGTATGCTGGACGTAATGGACAGCGAATACATCAAGCTGGCCCGAATCAAGGGCCTGCCCGAAAACCGCGTTATCTGGAAACACGCCGTCCGAAACTCCCTCATCGCCGTAGTCACCTTTGGCGGCACCTACGTCGCCGCCCTGATTACCTTGGCCATTCTGGTCGAAGTAGTCTTTGCCTGGCCGGGGCTGGGCCGACTGGTATTCAACGGCATCGTCAACCGCGACTTCCCCCTAGTCCAAACCCTGGTTATCCTGACCGGAGCGCTAGTAATAACCGTCAACTTGTTCGTGGACATTCTCTACGCCTACCTCGACCCGCGAGTCAGATATGAATAACTTTTCCCAACCGGGCGGCTAGACTATGGCACAGGCAGAAGCGGCGCCCATCCTGATAGCACGGCCCAGCCGTGCCGCCAGACTGGCCCAAGGGTTAAAGCGGGCGCCGCTGATACCCCTGGTCATACTGCTGTTTTTCGTCGCGCTGGCTACCTTCGCCGACTTTATAACCCCCTATTCCTCCACCGAAGTAAGCCTGCGCGACCGCCTAAGCCCCCCCTTCTGGAGTGCCGAGGGCAGCCTGCGCCACCCCTTGGGCACCGACCCCCTAGGCCGTGACCTCGCCACCCGCATCGCCTACGGCGCCCGCACCTCCCTGATAGTAGCCGCCGCCACCGTCCTGCTTTCCGCGGCCATCGGCGTCATCCTCGGCCTCATCGCCGGTTACAGCCGCGGCATCGTTGACACCATAATTATGCGGGCCGCCGACATCACCATCGCCTTCCCCATCATCCTTTTCGCCATAATGCTGGTAGTCATCCTCGGCCCCGGCCTATTCAACCTAGTTGTGGCCGTCGGCGTCGTTCTGTGGGCCCGTTTCGCCAGAGTCATACGCGGCGAAGTCCTGATTCTTATGGAGCGCGATTTCGTCGCCCGCGCCCGCGTCTCCGGCTGCTCCAGTGCCCGCATCATCGTCACCCACCTATTCCCCAACATCGTCAACACAATGGTAGTCCTGCTAACCCTCCAAATCGGCTTCGTCATCATCATCGAATCATCCCTCAGCTTCCTAGGCGCCGGAGTGCCGCCCCCAACCCCCGCCTGGGGTTCAATGATTGCCGAAGGACGCGACTACACCACCATAGCCTGGTGGGTATCAGTAGTTCCCGGCGTAGCCCTAGCCCTGATAGTAATATCCTTCAACCTGCTAGGCGACTGGCTCCGCGAAGCCCTAGACCCCCGCCAACGCCAAGTCTAAGAGAAAATCGTGAAACTACTTCCGCTATCTGTCATTCTGAGCAAAGTCTGTCATTCTGAGCAAAGCGAAGAATCCCACCTTGGACGGTGAGACCATTCCCTTCGCTCAGCGCGACAAAGGGGAATATCGCAATTTTCTAAAGTTAAGCCCGCCCTAACCCCAACCCTTTCCCAAAGAGAAAGGAAATTCCAACCCCCGGAGCATATCGAAATGACCACCCAACACCGCCCCTGGCAATTCACCCCCGACGAGCAACGCAAGTTCGACGACTGGATGGCCCGCATTATGGTAGGCCACACCGGCGCCACCGACGTCCGCAACCCCGCCATCCACTGGACGCCCCTCCACAAACCCCTATCCCAGTGCATCGTATCCCTGTTCACCACCGGCGGCGTCCACCTCCGCAGCGACACCCCCTTCGACATAGACAACCCCCACGGCGACTGGACGCACCGCCAAATCCCCACCGCCGCCGACACCCGCGACCTAGCCGTAACCCACTCCCACTACAACCACGTAGACGCCGACCGCGACATCAACTGTATGTTCCCCCTCGACCGCCTCCGCGAACTCCGCGACCAGGGCCTAATCGGCGGCATCGCCCCAATGGCCTACAGCATAATGGGCTTCAACCCCGACCCCGACAACCTGATGTCCCGCACCGCCCCGGCCCTAGCCCAAGCCTTCCAAGACACCGGCGCCGACCTAATCTTTATGACCTGCGGTTGACCCGTCTGTCACCGGTCCTTGGGACTGGTACAAAACCACATCGAAGGCGCCGGCCTATCCACCATCTCAATGACCGTCCAGCCCCACATCACCGCCGCCGTCGGCGCCCCCCGCGCCGTCACCCTCCGCTACCCCGCCGGCAACCAAGTCGGCGAAGCCGGCAAGCCCATCCAGCAACGCGCCATCCTCACCTGGGCCCTCCAGGCCGCCGCCGACCTCACCGCCCCCGGCGCAATCCTGGAACTGCCCTACCGCTGGCGCCGCTTCCCCGTCCCCGAACAGCCCGTATACGCCGCCGAATCCCAAGGCGCCTACCACCCCCAAACCGCCGAAATCGCCGCCGCCCTAGACCACCTATCCCGCCTCATCCAAGACTACAAAACCCACCTAGAGCAACGCGCCGCCCACGAAGACGCCAACCCCTCCGGCATACAACACGCCCCCCAAGCCCTCCACGACGCCGTAGCCCGCGCCGCCGCCCTCCTACAAATCATAGACGGCGACGCAATGGATCAACTCCGCGAAATCATAAACCGCATCACCGTAATGGAACTAATGATAAGCGGCAAATTCGTCTAACCCTTCCCACCCCGCCCCGCCACCCCAACACGGCCCCCTGCCCATCCCAACCCGCGCACCCAAGGGGGGCCCTTTCAGAAAATTGCGCTACTTCCGCCGCCCGCCATTCTGAGGCCATCTGTCATTTCTGAGCGCTATCTGTCATTCTGAGCAAAGCGAAGAATCTCGCCTTGGGCAGTGAGACCCTTCCCATTGCTCAGAGCGGCAAAAGGGAATCTCGCAATCCCCTCGGCCTTTCCCCGCAACGCCCGCACACGCACCCTCACACCGGATAAATCCACGCTTTCCCCATTCCCCGTCGTTTTGACTATCATATTGCGTAATACATTATCACTAGTCATTAACATATTGCGATAATACGGCAGAATAATTTACAAAATGCCAATAGCGTGATATATTCAGCCATCCTTGGCGCAGCAGCCCCCGGAATCCGGCAGCCGCGCCGGAATTTCAGAATTGCCGAACCCGGCGGCTATAAGGAGGATGCCAAATATGCGTAGCCCGTTATTGTTCGTGCTGGCCCTGATTCTGCTTGCTGGTCTGCTGGTTGCCTGCGGCAGCGCCGCCGAGCCAACCGCCGTCCCTGCCACCGCGCCCCCCGCAACCGCCACGCCGGCCCCCACCGCCACCGCCGCGCCCACCCCTACCACCGCCGCCGCGTCCGTCGCCACCGAAGCGCCGGAAGCGATGTCCCCCCTGGATGAATACGCCGCCCAGTTCGCCGGCGGCCCCGGCGCCATCTACGTCGGCGACCTCACCCAGCTAGTCGGCCCGGCCCCCACCGAGGAGCAGGGCGACTTCGACGGCAACGTAACCCTAGAATCCCTAGAGAATCACCTCTGGATTTACGAAAGCACCTTCTACGAGGAATTGCTGGTAAAGGCCAAACTCACCGACCCCACGCCTCTGGAATATGACGGCGACCCCATAATCATCCAGCACGCCTGCATCAACCGCGCCCTGCTGCCCTGCGTGTTGCTGGAATCCTACTTCGCCCCCAACCTGCTGAAACGCTCCAACGGCAAGCTGGAGTTCATCACCAGCTCCTTCCCCGAGTTGGGACTGGCCGGCCCCGACACCCTCAGCCTAGTCACCGCCGGCACCCTCGACTCCGCCACTATCTACGGCGGCTATGTCGGCGGCGAAATGCCCCCCATCGAAATCCAGAACCTATGGGGCATCTACTCCTCCCGCGAACAGGAATTCGAGGCCACCCAAGCCATCATCCAGGACATCGAAGAACTGGTACTAGCCGAAACCGGCGGCGTCATAATGAACCACAACTGGTACGCCGGCAACGACCAATTCTTCTTCTGCCGGGAAAAAATAGACACCCTCGACGGCTTCGCCGGCAAGAAAACCCGCAGCCACAGCGCCGCCCTGTCCGACTGGATCAACGGCATGGGCGCCGAGGCCCAGTTCCTCGCCTTCGCCGAAGTCTACACCGCCATCGAGCGCGGCATCCTCGACTGCGGCGTAACCGGCGCCGACGCCGGCTACGGCCAGCGCTGGTACGAAGTTACCGACTACATCATCGGCCCCCTCCTCAGCTTCCCCTCCAACAACAACGTCATCAACGCCGAAAAATGGGCCTCAATTCCCCAAGACCTGCAACAAATAATCATCGAGGAAGCCGCCAAATCCGAACTGGAAGCATTGCGAATCGCCGCTATCCAGAACGAAATGGGCCTGCTCAAAAACACCACCGAGCGCGGCGCGAGACAAGACGCAATGGAGTTCGTCCCCTTCTCCGAGGAGATGACCTACCGCAGCCTCAACACCGCCGTAATGGAACACGTAGTCCCCGCCTGGGTAAACCGCGTCGGCGACACCGCCCACCCCATAATCGCCGACAGCTTCAACCAAAAAGTAGGCCCCATAGTCGGCCTACGCATCGAACCCGACGGCACCGTAGTAAAAACCAACTAACACCCCCCCGCCCTTACAAAAATCCCCTTCCCCAGCACCCCCCACAAACCCACCGGGGCGGGCCTAACCCCCGCCCCGGCCCGTCCAAAATCCCCTCCCCCTCCGGGGGAGGGTTAGGGTGGGGGCGTACTCTCCAAAGCAAAGTCAATTATAGCCACCAAATCCCCCGAAATTGCCCCGGCTTGTCAAACCTACCCCCACAACACCCCCACTCCAACCTGACGCAACGCTCTCACTCCAGCCTGACGTAACGCCCTCACTCCAACCCGACGCAACGTCCCCACCCAGCCCCCCGCCGTCTGTCATTCTGAGCGCCGTCTGTCATTCTGAGCAAAGCGAAGAATCCCACCTTGGGCAGTGAGACCTTTCCCTTAGCTCAGGGTGTCAAAAAGGCACGGCAGCAAAGCGAAGAACCCCCCAAATCCCCCCTACTCCATTTGCCGCAGCCGCGGATCCAGCTTATCCCGCAGCCAGTCCCCAAACAGATTCAGCGACATCACCGTCAACAGCACCGCCAGCCCCGGAATAGTCGCAATCCACCAGGCGTCCGCCAGCCGGTCGCGCCCGTCCGCCACCATCGAACCCCAGGCCGGGTCCGGCGGCGGAACCCCGGCCCCCAAGAAACTCAGCGACGCCTCAACCAGAATCACGATGCCAACCTGAAGCGTAGCCACCACAATAAGCGTGTTGATAGTCCCCGGAAACAGATGCACAAACATTATCCGCAACGGCGAAGCCCCCGCCACCCGCGCCAGCGACACATAATCCGTCGTCTTCAGCGTCAGCACCTCCCCCCGCACCATCCGGGCGAAACGCGGCCAGATCCAGATCGCCAGCACCGCCACGATGATGGTCAGCGACTGCCCCAGCGACACCACCAGCACCAGCGCCACCAGAATCAGCGGCAGCGACAGCTCAATGTCCACCAGCCGCATTATAATCTCGTCCACCAGCCGCCCGTACCACCCGGCGATAAGCCCCAAGGCTATCCCGATGACGCCGCCCACCCCCAAAGTCACCGCCGCCATAATCAGCGAAATCCGCGCCCCGTAGATAGTGCGGCTCAACAAATCCCGCCCCAGATGATCCGTTCCCAGAACATAGGTAGGAAAACCCGCCCGCCGGGTCAACACCTCCACCTCTTGCCCCAGCTCCGCGCCAGGATACAGCTCCCTAGCCTCCTCCAGCGAAACCTGCCGGAACCCCTCGCCGAACTCCACCTCCTCCACTACCAACTTGGGCGAAGTCCGGTCGCCGGTCCAGAACCCGGGCAGATTCCGGTCCGCCAGATTCCCCCTAGTCGGGTCATGGGGCGAAATCCACGGCGCGGTAATCCCTGCAAAAACCACAATGCCCAAGAAAAATATAGGCAAAATGGGAGCGCGGCGCATCCCTCGCAGCACCCGCAACACCCGCCGCCCCATCGGCTGCGGCGGTGCTTCTAAAACCCCGGTCGCTTCTCGCGCCACTCTGCCATCCTCCCGGCGCCGCTCCCGCCCCGCTAGGCGTAGCGCACCCGCGGGTCAATATAGGCGTAGAGAATATCCACCAAAAACGCCGAAGCCACATACATCAGCGTGAAAACAATCACCACACCCTGCAACACCGGATAATCGAAAGACCACAGCGCTTGAACCGCCAACTGCCCCAGCCCCGGCCAAGCAAACACCAGTTCCGTAGTCAGCGACCCCGTAATCAGGCTGCCCAGATTCACCCCGGCAAAAGTCAACGGCGGAATCAAAGCATTCCGAAAGGCGTGTTTCCAGATAATAACCCGGTTAGGCACCCCTTTGGCCCGCGCCAGCTTAACGTACTCCGAATCCAGCACATCCAGCATCGCCGACCGCATCAGCCGCAGGTTCGCGGCGATAAACACCCACCCCAGCGTCACCATCGGCAGGATAATGCTGTTCCATTCCTGCCGTCCCGATGGCGGCACCCACCCCAGCTTGACCGCAAACCAGAATATGAACATTATCCCCAGCCAGAACGACGGCGCCGACTGCCCGATAAGCGCCACCACCTTCCCCGTCATATCCAGCATCCCGCCCCGCCGTACCGAGGAAAGCACCCCCAGCGGAATCCCGATAACCACCGAAAAAACAAACGCCGCCAACCCCAACTGGAGCGTAGCCCATACCCGCTCACTAATAACGTTTATCACCGGCCGCCGTTCCTTGATCGACTGCCCAAAGTCGCCCCGGAACACATCGGCAATAAAAATGGCGTACTGCTGATAATAAGGCCGGTCTATCCCCAGCGCCTTCCCCAAATCATCCCACTGCTCCTCAGTGGCGTAGTCATCCAGCAACATAGAGCGCGGGTCGCCCCCGGCCCGCGCCATAATGAAAATAATCACCGAAACGGCGAAAAGCGTAATAATTACGATAATGAAACGGCGAACCAAAAACCGCTGCATAAGCTACCCCCCCCGGCCCGTGCCGCAAAGGTCAACCCCAACCGCCCAACCGCCCGATCCACCCCGTCGCCCCCAGCCCACCCCATAAGGGCCTACCCCGGCCGCCCAAGCACCCACGCCACCTCGTCGCCCCCGCCCCGAGCCGCAAGGGCCAATCCCAGCCGCCCAAGCCCCATCCCGTCGCTCCCGGCCCACGCCGCAAGGGCCTATCCCGCTATAGCCCGCCGTCGGCTGGCCCGAATCATACGCACGGCAACGCCCCCGGCCTCCACCAGATACATCACGGCGTTGGCCGCCAATGCCGCCCCGAAAGCGGTATATGTAAAAGGCGCCGTCCGCGGCTCCGCGCAACATTCAATCTCCCGGTTCGCCCCATACTGGTATCCGGCCAACCCGCCGAGGACGCCCCCCGCCACCGCCAGCAACACGGCAAAGGCAATCGCCGCCCACGGCGGCCGATCCACCTTAAGCCAGGCCAAGTACGCCCCAACCCCCGCCCCAATCCCCGCCCCGGCCATAGACATTATCAGCAGCGTACTCTTGGCACTAGCCCCCGAAAAAATAAACAACCCCCAAGACACGCCCAAAGCAATCATACTAAGCACCAGCCCCAAGGCCAGCCCCAGCAACACCCGAGCCGCAATTATCACAACCCGGCGAAAAATATCCGATTGTCCAACCTTTCTTCTCTCAATCACCCCCAGATTGTACCAGAGAAACCCCGCCCGTCCCCCTGTCATTCTGAGCAAAGCGAAGAATCCCGCCTTGGACGACAAAACCCTTGCCTTAGCTCAGAACCCCAAAAAGGAATCCCGCAACCGACTCGCCTAGCAATGCGTAACGCATTCCGCCCTCTCTGTCATTCTGAGCCGCCCCCCTGTCATTCTGAGCCACCCCCACTGTCATTCTGAGCAAAGCGAAGAATCCCACCATGGGCGGCAACCCCCTTGCCCTTAGCTCAGAACCCCAAAAAGGAATCCCGAAACCAACTCGCCTAACGATGCTTAGCATACTCCGTCCCGGTCAAATACCGCCGGTCGCCATGCTCCAAATACTGCCCCCAGTCCTGCACCTTCGCGCTCAACGGCCACAGTATATCCACGCTGTACAGCGCCTCGTCCACCACGTTGTCCCAAATAAACCGGGCCGCCTCCACCGCCACCTTGTAGCGTTCCTCATCATCCACGATACGGCTGGCCCGTTCCAGCAGCTCGTCCAGTTGCGGATGCTCGAAACCGATAATCCCGCTGGCGTTGCTGGAAAAAGCGTTGCCCAGCAGGTTCATCGGGTCGGAAACCCCGGCAGTCCCGTGGCAATTGGCCCCGGTGTATTCGCGGACGCGGTAAACCGGCGCGATAGTGGCGTAGGGAACCCGGTTCACCCGAGTGCGGATGCCCACGCTTTCCCACATCACCGCCACCGCCTCGCAAGCCTCCACCTCCGACGGTATCCCCCGGATGTCCGGCGTAAGCGTAATCTCAAACCCGTCGGGATAACCCGCCTCCGCCAGCAGTTGCATCGCCTTTTCCGGGTTATACTCCCGCTCCTGCATATCCTCCGGCAGCCGGTGCATATTCGCTTCCCACCCCCACGCCGCCAGAGTGTTCCCCACCCCCCGCAGCAGCGTTTCCACAATCAGCTCTTTGTCTATCGCCATCGCCATCGCCAGCCGCACCTTCCGCGCCCGTTCCCACTCCTCCGAATTGACATCGTGACTGGCCGAAACCCAAGGCAATTCCGGGTCCCACGCTGGCCGCTCCAGCTCCGGTATATGGAAATTGCCCAAGCCCAAAGACACCTGTAGCGTGCCGCCAAAGGCCACCCGCATATATTCAATGTCCTCCACTTGGTCAATAACCGGCTTGGAGTCCAGCGCCATCTGCATCGTGTCCAGCTTGCCCGTCTGGAAGTTGGCGACCCGCGTAGACTCCTCGGGAATGTTGTAGAAATACAGCTCGGCGAAATCCGGCGTCTTGCGCCAGTGTCCCTCAACCGCCTTCATCCGCCAGTAAGACCCGCTCAGATGCTCCACGATTTCCCACGGCCCCGTCGCCGCCCCGTCTTGCGCCGCCGCCTCGTCCCCCAGCTCCACGGCCTGCCGCTTGCTGGTAATCGCCCCGATGTTGGGCCGCGCCAACCGCAGCAACATATCGAACTGCGGCAGACTGGTCGAAGCCTGCACCGTATAATCATCCAGCGCTTGGATCGGGCTGCCCTCGGCATCCAGCAACAGCCGCCGCACGTGACGCGCATGACCGTTCAGCGATTCCGGCGAACCGAACTCCTCGAAATACCAGATAACATCCTCCGACGTCACCTCGCCGTATCCCTTATGAAAAGGAACGCCCTTACGGATATTGAACGTCCACGTCAGCCCGTCTTCCGCCACCGTCCAATCGCTGAACAACTCCGCTTGGAAAACGTCGTTCACGTCCTGCGAAACCGGCGTCTCCCCAATCCCCATCCCCACAAACTGCGCCTGTATGGTGCTGGACAAGCTGGGATGGGCCGCAAAAGGATTAACTTCCTTGAACCCGGTATTAAGAGTTCCCCGCGGCCCTTCCGTCCCCGCCGCCGTCGGCACGGGCGTAGGGGCCGGCTTCGCCGTCGGCGCCGGCGTAGGAGCTGCCGACCTTGCCGTAGGAGCCGCCGCCGTCCGCCCCGGCGCCGCAGTAGCCGTCGGCGCCGCCGTCGGCGCAACAGCCGCGGCCGCCGTCGGCGCCGCCTGCTCCGTAGGCGCCGGAACCGGCGTCGCCGTGGCCGAAGCCCCGCACGCCGCCACCAGCGCCAGCCACACAACCACCCCCAAAAGCGTCAGTGCCCGCCAGTCAATCATCCGCCTGTAAACCATATCCCTTCCTCTCGCCCGCCATCGGGCCGGAGCGGTTAGCGGTGCGGCGTGTATTCCGTAGCGCTCAGAGCCCGCCGGTCGCCGTATTCCAGATACTCGAACCAGCTATCAATCTTCGGACTCAAAGGCCAGATGATGTTCACCGTATAAATCCCCGCCTCCAGCGTATGCTCGTAGGTAAACCGGGCCAAATCAATCATCACCTCGTAACGCTCTTCCTCGTCAACGATGCTCAGGGCCTTCTCAATGGCCGCGTCAACATAGGGATGATCCATCCCCGCCGTCCACCCCCCGACGCTACGAAAAACCGTAGCCACCAAATCCAGCGGATCCGAGCGTCCCGCAGTGCCGTGGGTGTTTATCTGGTTGTAGGTGCGGCTTGCCAGCGACGGGCGGATGGTAGCGTAGGGAACCTTGTTCAGGTTGGCCCGCACCCCTATCTCCTCCCACATAGTCCCGATGGCTTCCGTCGCTTCCACCTCCGCCGGAACCCCCCGTATGTCCGGGGTAAGCGTCACCTCGAACCCGTCCGGGTAGCCCGCTTCGGCCAGCATTTGGCGGGCCTTATCCGGGTTGTACTCCCATTCCTGGATGTCTTCCGGCAGCCGGTGACTCTGGCTGTCCCAGGCCCACAGCACCAGCGGTTCCCCCTCCCCGTGCAGCAGCGTATCAACGATAGTCTGCCGGTCTATGGCGATGGACAACGCCCGCCGCACTTTCGCCGCAGTTTTCCAAGCCTCCGATTGCGGGTCCGGATCCGACGACACCCACGGCAACGACCCGTCATACCCCGGCCGTTTCTCCGCGTGTTCCGGCGTCCCGTGACCCACATACCAGTTGCCGTAAAACCCCAAATGAATCGTCCCGCCGCCCGGAATCCGCATAAACTTCACGTCGGGAACCTGCTGGATAATCGGCAGCGAATCCAGCGCCATATTAAAAGTGTCAACCTGCCCGGTCTGGAAGTTGGCAACCCTAGTTGATTCCTCCGGTATCTCCCGCCAAATCATTTCGGCGAAATAGGGCGTCTTCCGGTAATGCCCCTCCACCGCCTCCATCCGCCAGAACTGCCCGCTCTGATGCTCCACTATCTCCCACGGCCCCGGCCCCGCCCCGTTGGGGCTGGCTTCGTCTATCCCCAGCTCCTCAACCTGCCGCTTGCTCATCGTGACAACGCTAGGGCGGCTCAAAACATTGAGCATATCGTATTGCAGCGTTCCCGTATGAACATCCATCCGGTGACTGTTGACGATGGTAGTCCCCCCGCCGTTATCCTCATTCAGCCACAGCCGCCGCATATGATTGCGAAAAGCGTTGCTGGAGTCGTCCGATGCCAGCTCGCTCACCGACCACAGCACATCCTCGGCGGTCATCTCCCCGTAACCCTTATGCAGCTCCACCCCCTTGGCCAAGTCGAAAGTCCAAATCAGGCCGTCGGGCGAAACGCTCCATTTCTCAATCAGCTTGGGCCGGAATTCGTTGTTGGTATCCATCCCCACCAGCGGCTCGCTAACCGTCACCCCCAGAAACAGCCCCAGCCCGCCCGATGCCCGCACCGGAGCCGACTGGAACGGATACACCTCAGTAAGCGCCGCCACCAGCGTCCCCGAAGGTTCCGCCATCGCCGGCGCGGCCTCCGTAGCCGTCGGTTCCGCCCGCGGCGTCGCCGTAGCTGTAGCCGCCGGTTGCGCCGTCCGCCCCGCCGCCGCAGCAGTAGGCGCCGGCGCCCTGGTAGCCGTAGCCGCAGGCGCCACCGTAGGCGCCGCAGGCGCTACCGTAGCCGCAGGCACGGGAGTAGCCGTAGCCGCCCCCCCGCACCCCACCACCAGCCCCAGGCCCACAACCACCACCAAAAGCGCCACTACCCTGCGCCCAATCATCCACCGCTGAACCATATCCGCTCCTCCAGATCCCTTCGTAAATAACAACCCCAACTGACGACGAAATCAATCGCCAGTTCCCAATCAAAAGCACAATAACAAAGTATATGGCGGCCATAATAATATCAAAAGACAACATAAGTCAATCGCCCCCCCTCAAGCAAAAATCCCCTGCCACCATCCCCACCCGCCAACTCCGTCACTCCCGCCAACCCCATCATTCCCGCGAAGCCGGAAACCCAGTCCCCCGCCCTTGACAACCCACCCCCTACGGCAATACACTGGAACAGTCGGGCCAACACCCCGGCACACCGTGGCCCGGTGGTGTAGCGGTAAACATACTGGCCTGTCACGCCAGAGATCGTGGGTTCGAATCCCATCCGGGTCGCCAGCCCTTTTCCGCGCCGGTTATCCAAAATGGGGACGCGCGGGTTCGACAGGGGCGTTCTGTAACGGATTGCAAGCCGAGGCGCCATCACCCTCGTTAATCAGGTGGCAAAAAGTAACTGGCGAACGTGAATTCGCTCTAGCCGCCTAAAGCGGCTACGTCTGCTCCCAGCTATTCCCGGAGGAGGGGATGTCAGGCGCCATAAGTCCGGGATGCGGCCAATCCGACGCCGGTAAGGGCGGCCAAAGTTTCACCGGCTGGGTCTTTTCAGGTCGTGTCGGCGGTATCTGAAAAGGCCAAGAACAAACCGCCGGACAAGCTTGTAGCACATCCGGTTTATAGGCTCTTCTGGACGGGGAGTTCGACTCTCCCCCGTCTCCACCAACCAACAAAAACCAAAGCGCCCACCCCCCCACAACGGGAAAAGCGCAACACGCCGCCCAATCCGGCGGCGTTTCCTTTTGCCCAAACCCGCCCGCCCCGCCCGGTTGACCGCGCCATCATATATTCCTAAAATTGCGCCAGCCGCCGCCGCCAACAACGCAAATGCGGCGCAAATGGAGCGTTACTATGTCCGATTTCGTCCTGAAAGTGGGCGCCGCCGAAATAATCGCCCTCTCCGATATGAACCTGCCCTTCCCTATGCCCCTAGCCCAGCTATTCCCCACCGCCCCGGCCGACGCCTGGACGCCCTACAAAGAGCTGTACCCCGACGCCTTTGAGCAGGAACATATGCTCATCGAAATCGGCTGCTACCTAATCCGCTCCCAAGACCAAACCATCCTCATAGACACCGGCTACGGCCCCGGCCCCATCGAAGCCATCGGCGGACGCCAAGGCGAGCTTATGGACGACCTAGCCGCCAAAGGCATCGCCCCCCAAGAAATCAACACCGTCTTTCTATCCCACCTCCATTCCGACCACGTAGGCTGGAACGTAATAGAGCAAAACGGAAAACTCGAACCCGCCTTCCCCAACGCCCGCTACCTCGCCCACCAAGCCGACCTCGCCCACTTCCGAAAACCGGAAATCCAGGCCGCCGCCACCTTCCCCTTTATGGAGCGCTGCATCGAATCCGTCGCCGCTATGGGCCTCCTCGACCCCTTGACCGCCGACACCGACCTGACCGCCGAAGTAAAGGCCCTCCACACCCCCGGTCACACCCCCGGCCACATGAGCATCCTAGTAACCTCCCAAGGCCACGAAGCCCTCATCCAGGGCGACGTCCTGGTACACCCCGCCCAAGTCACCGAGGACGACTGGAACTGCCACTTCGACCACGACTGGCCCCTGTCCACCCAAACCCGCCGAAAAATGCTCGACGACGCCGAAACCCGCGCCACCCCGGTAGTATCCTGCCACTTCCCCGCCCCAGGCTTCGGAACCATCATCCGCCGCCAAGGCAAACGCTACTGGCAAACAGGACTCAACCCCTAACCCCCAGCCAAGAAAATTTCTGTCATTCTAAGCAAACCCCTCTGTCATTCTGAGCAAAGCGAAGAATCTAGCCTTGCGCGGTAAGCCCCTTTCGCTTCGCCCAGACTGGCAAAACGAAATTTCGCAATTTTCTCCCCCAGCCACACCCGGAGGCAGAAAATGAACGCCGACACCACCAGCAAAATACTCGACAACATAGACCCCGACGAAATGCTCAACCTAGCCCAAGACCTAATCCGAATCCCCAGCTTCAAAACCGAGGAAACCGAAGTAGCCCGCTTCCTAGCCGATTACCTTTCCCAGCGCGGCTACGCCGTAGAGCTACAGGAAGTCGAACCCGGCCGCTTCCAGACCGTCGCCACCCTCAAAGGCGCCGGCGGCGGCAAATCCCTGATGCTCAACGGCCACATAGACATTGACCCTCTGGCAATGGGCTGGAACCGCGACCCCTGGACGCCCCACATCGAGGGCGACCTAATCTACGGCGCCGGAATCCGCAATATGAAAAGCGGCGTATCCGCAATGATAACCGCCGCCGAAGCCGTCCGAAAATCAGGAACCCCCCTCAAAGGCGACCTGGTACTGGCCTGCGTAGTCGGCGAACTGCAAGGCGGCGTAGGCACCACCCACCTCTGCCGCAACGGCCCCCTCACCGATATGGCCGTAGTCCCCGAACCCTTCGGCGCCGACAACATCCTCACCGTTCACGCCGGCGTCCTCGAAATGGCCGTCCACGTCCTCGGCAACTCCCGCCACATCAGCCGCAAAGAGGAAGGCATAGACGCCATCGCCAAAATGTGCCAGGCCATCCCCGCCATCAACGGCGTAGAATTCACCTACACCCCCCGCCCGGACCTCCCCGGCCTCCCCCGCATCAACGTAGGCGCCATAATCGGCGGCCGCGGCCGCGATTACGACCTCCGCGGCCCCAACTTCGTCTCCGACTTCTGCACCGTCCTAGTAGACGTCCGTTTCCTGCCCGGTATGACCTCCGCCTCCGTCAAAGCCGACATCGAAAACGCCCTCAACCAAATCAAAGCCCAAGACCCCGATTTTCAATACGAAATCGAAATGCCCCCCGACCCCAAACACCGCGTCTTCACCGTAGTAATGGAACCCTTCGACCTGCCCAAAGACGAATACATCCTAGACGCCGTCCTCCGCCAATACCGCGCCGTAACCGGCCGCGAACCCGACGGCGTAGGCGCCGTCCTCCCCGGCTCCTACACTGGCGACGACACCTGCCACCTATGGCAAGCCGGCGTCCCCTGCCTACTCTACGGCCCCGGCGGCGGCTCCCAATCCCCCACCATCCCCGACGAATACAGCCGCATCCCCGATATGCGCCAAGTAGCCAAAGTCCTAGCCCTAACCGCCCAAGACATCTGCAACCTCCCCAACTAACCCCACACACAACAAAACACCCGTTTGTCCTTCGACAATCTAAGGACAAAAGGGTGTCATTATTACTTCCGCCGTCTGTCACCCCAAGCGAGCCATCTGCCACCCTGAGCAAGCCATCTGTCATTCTGAGCGGAGCGAAGAATCTCACCTTGGGCCGCCAGACCCATCCCTTCGCTCAGGCCGTCAAAGGGCAATTCCGCAGTTCCCCCGGACAACCGGGCGTCCCTTGTAGTAGCAAAGCCCCCTACAACTGCCGCCGCGTAGGATCAGTACGGTCCCGCAGCCAATCCCCCGTCAAATTGCAAGACATCACCAGAAAAGTAATCGCAATCCCCGGTATCAAAGGAAACCACCAAGCCCCCGGGAAAAACAAAAACTGTTGCGCATCCCGCAATATATTCCCCCAAGACGGAATAGGCCGCTGCACCCCCAGCCCCAAGAAACTCAGCGACGCCTCAAGAATCACCGCCAGCCCCACCTCTAGCGTAGCCAGCACCAGCAGCGTATTGATAATGTTCGGAAAAACGTGCCGGAACATCACCCGAACACGACTGGAGCCGGCCACATTCGCCAGCCGCACAAAATCCATCTCCATCAGCCGCAGCACCTCGCCCCGCAGCACCCGCGCAAACCCCATCCACCGCAAAAACCCGATAACAATAATCAGGTTAATTATGCTCGGCCCCAAAAGAGTAACCACCGTCAACGCCACCATCAAATAAGGCAAAGACAAAAAGGCGTCCGTAATCTGCATCAACACCCGGTCAACCCACCCACGGAACACCCCGCTAATCAGTGCCACCAGCGTCCCCAGCAAACCCGCCAGCAAAACCGCCGCCCCGGCCACCCGCACCGAGCTTTGCCCCCCATGAATCAACCGGCTAAGAACATCCCGCCCCTGATTATCCGTCCCCAGCAGATGCTCCGAAAAAGAGGGCGCAAGCAAAAGCTCCGACGGGCTGATTTCAATGGAATCATGCGGCGTAATCCACTGCGCCGGAAAAATAGCCAGAATGATCGACAAGAAAATAAAAAGCAACGAAAGTTTAGGCGCCCCCCGCATCGAACTCCGCAAAGCCCGAAAAGCGCCCAAAACCCGCCCCCCCATCGGAGCCGCCACCTGCGATTGTGTGTCAACCAACTGCGCCATAGCGTCCTTGCGTCCTTATCTGTCACTCTGAAAGGCGTCTGTATCTGTCACTCTGAAAGGCGTCTGTAATTCTTAGCAAACCCTCTGTCATTCTTAGAAAGGCGTCCGTAATTCTTAGAAAGCCCTCTGTCATTCTGAGCGCAGCGAAGAATCCCGCCTTGGGCAACGAGCCCATTCCCTAACCAAAAACTAAGAAAGCCGGATACGCGGATCCAGCCAGGCATACATCACATCCACAAATATATTAACCGCCACAATAATGGCCGCCACAAAAAAGATAACCCCCTGCGTCACCGGATAATCCCGCGCAATCAACGCCCCCACCAGCAAATGACCCACCCCCGGCCAACTGAAAATCGTCTCCGTAACCACCGCCCCGCCAATCAATGCCGCAAAATTCACGAAAAACAGCGTAAACACCGGAATTGACGCATTCTTAAAAGCGTGTTTCCAGATAACCAGCCGCGTAGGCAGCCCCTTCGCCCGAATCATCTTGATATAGTCCGACTCCAGCACCTCCAGCATAGTAGAGCGCACTATCCGCATATGCGACGCTATCAAAAAGAAAGCCAGCGACGCCGCCGGCATTATTATCGCCTTCGGCCCCAGCCGCCCGAACCCCCCGGCGCTATCCAGCCACCCCAGCTTCACCGAAAACAGCATTATCAGCAGCAGCCCCACCCAGAAAACCGGCATTGACTGCCCCGTAATCGCCAGCACCTTCCCCACCCGGTCAAAAATCGAATCGGGCCGCGCCGCCGAAACCGCCCCGATAGCCACCCCCATAATCACCGCAAAGGCCATCGCCACCGCAGTCAATTGCAACGTTGCCGGCATCCGGTCCAGCACCACCTCCACCACCGGCTGATGATCCCATTGCAGCGCGTCCCCCAAGTCCCCCTGAAACAGATTCTGGTAATAAATGCCCAACTGAACCCAAATACTCTTGTCGAACCCATAAGCCGCAGTCAGCTTCTCCACATCGGCCTGCGTAGCCTCCGGCGGCAGCATATACTCCACCGGATTACCCCCGCCCAAACGCAGGAGAATAAACACGGCCAACGTAATAAGCACCATCGTAATGATGCCCGCAAACACCCGCCTGATAATATAACTGGTCAAGTCAGGCTCCCTGAATACATTCGTCCGTCATCCCCCCACCGCCTACTGCCCCCCCAGCATCCCCCCGCCCATTCCCGCCCCCAAACCGTCATTCCCGCGAAAGCGGGAACCAGGGGCAACGGGAATGACGGACAAGCCAGCCGCCCATCCGTCATCCCCAAACCATCCGCCCCCTAGTCCCTCAGCACCACCAAATCATAGTGCTTGAAGTGCGGAGTAAACTCCACCGTCGGATGCGAAACCACCCGGTCGGTATAAGCGTTCACCAAAGTCATCCCGTAGAGCGGGAACGTCTCCTCCAGCCCCAGCACCTCGTCCTCCAGCTCCGCCAAGACGGGCAGAATCGCCTCCGGCGTTTCCGCGCCGGTAGCGTCGAAGTACAAATCCTCCACCCGGTCATTGTAAACGCCCACATAACCGCTGGTGGCGTGATACCAGCTTATCTGCACCCCGGAATGATCCTGCCGTCCCCAAGTCTGCAAATTCACCGGCACCTGCGCGAATATCCCGGCCCGGAACCCCCGCACATAATCCGTCGGGTCGTGTTCCTGCCAAGTCATTTTCACGCCAATGTCGTTCCAGTAGCTGGAAATGGCGTCCGCCGCCTCCGGTATCCCGGGCCGTCCCGCGAACTGCCCGAAGTGGCCGCTCATATCGAATCCGTCACCGTACCCCGCCTCCGCCAGCAACTGCCGCGCCATATCGGGATTGTATTCCGACACGTTGTAAACCCGCTCATCCAGCCGCGAGCCAAAGGAACCCGCGTGGAAAATCGAGCCGATCGGCTTGGAAAACCCGAAATGCGGCCCCGCCGATATGGCCGCCTTGTCTATCGCCAGATTCAGCGCCCGCCGCACATTCACGTCCAGCGTCGGATGGTCAACGCACACCTCCGGCGTAGTCCACTCGGGAATGTTCACCCCGCCCTGGTCCACCCGTCCCGCCGGCTTGCCCGCCTCCCGCAGGTGCAACGGACAGCCGAAAGTCATCGTAAGCATCCCGTTGGCCTGGTAAGTCTGCGTCCAAGTATCCTCACGCCCGGGATTCACCCCCCGGATTCCCAAATCCTCCGACTTGTCCAAATCTTTCGCCAAAGCCCACGGCAGGTTATACACCGCATCCACCTGCTCGCTCGCCAGCAGGGCGAACCGGGCCGCCGAATCGGAAACCGTCAAAAACTCCATCTGCGAAAACTGCGGCTTGTGCCAATGCTCGTAGTCCGCCCAGAAATCATCCCAGCGGTTGAATAGAATCCGGTTGTTCGGCTCCCAGTCCGCAATGGAAAACGGCCCGCCGCCGGCCGGGTCTTCCAGATAGGCGTCAGGCCCTTCCAGCAGCCGGTTGGCGTTCCCGTACCAATACAAATGATACCCGTTGCCGCCCAGATTCCACATCCAAGTAGGCTTCCCGCCGTCCGTCCTGACAAACACCTCCGTAGGGCTGATTACCTCCACGTCGGCGGTAAGCTCCTGAGCATTGGCGCTGTTCCACAACGGAGCGTCATAACCCGCCTGCTCCACAAAGTCCCCCCGGAACGCCAGCAGATTGTTCTTCACCGCCTCGGCGTCGGCGGGCGTCCCGTCCTGAAAACGGGCGTCCGGGTTAAGCCGGAAAGTCAGCCCGTCCAGCGTTTGCTCAAAAGACAAAGCCCAGGCCGGCGCCAGCACCCCGTTGGGATCCTGCATCATCAGCCGCAGATTGAAATAATCCTGCAAAAAGCTGACGCTGGTAAGCCCCCAAGGATTCAGGTCACTGCTGCCCCAGCTATCCATCGCCACAGTGAACGTCCCCACATCCGCCGGAATCCCGTTCTCCCCGGCCTTGGGGTAAGCCTCGGGCCAAGTCTTGCCCGCTTCAACCACCGCTTCCGTAGGCGGCACCGTAGGAATCAGCCGCGTAGCCGATGCCGTAGGCCGCGGCGACGCCGCCGCCGTCGTAGCCGTAGGCGCAACCGTCTGCCCCGAACCAGCCGCCGTAGGCGCCGCGGTCGCCTGCATAGCCGTAGGCGCAACCGTAGCCGTAGGCGCCGCCGGAACCTCAGTAGCCGCAGCGCCTCCGCACGCAGCCACCACACCCGCCATCAAAACCGCCGCCAGCAAGGGCAAGGATAATTTCCAAAACGCCAACCGTTTCACTTAAAACCACCCCTAAACAAAAAATACCCTAAAACCGCAAACGCCGGGCCTCTCAACTCCCCCCGGCGCATCAGCAAAGCAAGGCTACAATGCCCCCATTCCCCTGTCAACATCGCAACCCATATAACAACCCCCGATAACAAAAATGCAACCAAATCGTAACACGCCCATCCAAACCGCCGCCCCCCACCCGTGCGCCGCCCCACCCCCTACCCCCGCACCGTCAACTTCCCCGCCGAATACCCCCCGTCAACATAAATAACCTGCCCATTAACATACTCCGCCAACGGCGACGCCAAAAACAGCACCGCGTTGGCAATATCCCCCGGCCGCCCCGCCCGGCCCGCCGGCACCTGCGCCAGAAAATTCGCCCGGTACTCCCCCGGCGACTCCGCCGTAGCCGGAGTCTCCGTAAAACCCGGCCCCACCGCATTAACAGTTATCCCATACCCCCCCAGCTCCAAAGCCAGCACCTTCGTAAGCTGCACCACCCCCGCCTTCGCCGCGCAATACGCCCCGCCCGCATACCGCGCATTCAGCGCCGCCGTCGAAGCGATGTTAATAATCCGCCCCCCCGTACCCTGCTCAATCATCCGCCGCCCCGCCGCCCGGCAACAAAGAAACTGCCCCTTCAGATTCACCCCCAGCACCAGATCCCAGTCATCCTCGCTCATATCCACGACCGGCGAATTAAGCGCAAACCCCGCCACATTCACCAGCGCATCCACCGACCCGTAAGCCGACACCACCGACGCCGCCATCGCCTCCACCTGCCCGCCGTCCGAAACATCCACCGCCGCCGCCCGCGCCGTCCCCCCCGCGCCCTCGATCTCCCCCGCCACCGCCGCCGCGCCCCCCGCGTTCACGTCCGCCACCGTCACCAGCGCCCCCCGCGCCCCCAGCGTCAACGCTATCTCCCGCCCAATCCCCGACGCCGCCCCCGTAACTATCGCCGACTTGCCCGAAAGTTCCATAACCCCCTCCCCTGATAATCAAATGCCCCCGAACCCGGCGCCAACTAACCGGCCCCCGCCGCCACCGGCAACGCCGCCCCCCCGGGCCCCACCGGTGCCTGCTTATCCACATTCCGAATCTCATCGGGATAAAGATGACACGCTACCATCCGCCCGTCCGGCGTAGCCGCCAGTGCCGGCCGCTCCTCCCGGCACACCGCCATAGCGTAAGGACACCGCGGATGAAATGAACACCCGCTAGGCGTTTCCAACGCGCTAGGAACCTCCCCCACTATCGGAATCCGCCACCCCGGCGTAGACCCCGGCGGCGTAGCCGCCGCCACCAGCGACGCCGTATACGGATGCAACGGCTCCGCGCACGACAGCTCCGCATCCCCCAGCTCCACCAGCTTCCCCAAATACATCACCCCGATGATATGGCTCATGTGCTCCACCGACGCCAAATCATGAGAAATCAGAACGTACGAAATCCGCCGCTCGTCCTGAATATCCTTCAGCAGATTAAGCACCTGCGACCGGATCGACACATCCAGCGACGACACCGGCTCATCCAGCACAATCAAATCAGGATGCAGCGTCAAAGCCCGCGCCACCCCGATACGCTGCCGCTGCCCCCCGCTGAACTCATGCGGAAACTGCGACTGCACCGACTCGTGAAGCCCCACCGACTGCAACGCCTCCGCCACCCGCCCCGCCCGCTCCCCCTTGGCGAACCCATGCACCTCCAAAGGCTCCCCGATAATATGCCCCACCCGCATCCGCGGATTCAGCGCCCCATAAGGATCCTGCAACACCGCCTGCACATTCCGTCGGTAATTCTTCACATCCGCCGACGGCATATCCGCCAGCGACGCCCCCCGGTACAAAATCTCCCCCGACGTCAAATCCAGCAGCTTCAGAATCAGATTCGCCACCGTAGTCTTCCCGCACCCCGACTCCCCCACCAAAGCAAAAGTCTGGTTCTCCCGGATAACAAACGAAACATCATCCACCGCCCGAACCACCCCCGCAGCCCGGCTGTTCATCAACCCCGTCTTAATCACAAACTGCTTAACAGCATTCCGAGCCTCAACAATCACGCCCCCAGCAATCCCGCCATCCAGCATATCGCACTCCAAGCCGCCAACAACCAAGCGGCAACCCCAAAATTAACCAGCACCGGCCTTGAGCAACCCCCTGTCATTCTGAGCAAAGCGAAGAATCCCACCCAACGCGGCAAGCCCCTACCCCCTTGCTCAGGGCGTCAAAAGGCAATCCCCCAATCCTCTCAAACCAAGATTCCCCGAAATCAGGATTCCCCCATCCAGCAAATCCTATAATCCTGAAAATCCCGATTCAGACAAACCCCTGTCATTCTGAGCAAAGCGAAGAATCCCACCCAACGCGGCAAGCCCCTACCCCTTGCTAAGGTCCCCAAAAGACAATCCCCCCAAACCAAGATTCCCCGAATCAGGATTCCCCAATCCGGTAAATCCTTTAATCCTGAAAATCCTGATTCAGACAAACCCCCTAGCCACCCTAAGCAACCCCCTCTGCGCTCTCTGCGCGTCCTCTGCGCCCTCTGCGTTTCCCCCCTCGTCGCCCTAAGCAACAACTACCCCCCCACCTCCCGGGCCTGGCAAGCCAACACAGTAGCAATCACCCCCACGTCCTCGTCAAGGCCCATAAACTCCGCCACAAACGCCTCCCCGCCCGGATGAATATGCACTATCACCCCCACATCCCCAGCCTTCAGCTCCTCCCCCTCATCCCCCGAAACATCCGCGGTAAGCACAATCTCCTGATGCTCGCAAAACGCCATTCGTTACCCCTCCGACAGCCAGCACCGCGTCCGCTGCCCATTCCCCGCATCGAAAATAGGCGGCGGCTCCCCCTCCCGGCACCGATCCATCACCTTGTCGCAACGCGGATGAAACGGACACCCCCCCGGCAAATTCCCCGCATAAGGCGGATCCCCCTGAATCGTCCGCAGCCGCGCCCGCTTCTCCCCCAGCACCGGCAAAGCCTCCAGCAGCGCCTCCGTATACGGATGCGTCGGCCTGCTCAGAACCTGATCCTTCGGCCCATACTCCACCACCAGCCCCCCGTAAAACACCGCCAGATTATCGCACAAATTCCCCACGATACTAATATCGTGAGTAATAAAAATCAGCGCCATCCCCGTCTGCTGCTGCAACTCCTTCAGCAACTCCAGATACTGCCGCTGCGTAGTAACATCCAGCGCCGTAGTAGGCTCATCCGCGATCAGCAAATCAGGATGCGGCCCGATCGACGCCGCACTCGACGCCCGCTGCCGCATACCACCGCTCATCTCGTGCGGATAATTCCGAACCCGCAAATGCGGCGCCGTAATCTTCACCATCCGCAACAGCTCCACGCTACGCTCCATCGCCGCCCGCCACCCCAGCCCCGAATGCACCACCAGCGGCTCCGCAATCTGCGTCCCAATCGAAAAAACCGGATCCAGAGCCGCCATCGAATTTTGCAAAATCATCCCCATCCGAACCCCCCGCATCCGCTCCATCTCCCTCTCCGGCAGCTCCAGCGTATTCTGCCCGTTAAACAGCACCCGCCCCCCCACGATACGCGCCCCCCGCGGCAACAGCCGCAAAAGCGAAAGGCAAGTAATAGTCTTCCCCGACCCCGACTCCCCCACCAGCCCCAGAGTCTCCCCCGGCATAACCTTGAAACTAACCCCGTTCACCGCCCGCACCACCCCCCGCCGCGTAAAGAAATGCGTCTGCAGATCCTCCACCTCCAGCAGCGCCCCGCCCCCGCCGCCCCCCCGCTCAACCGGCAAAACCCGTTCCGCAACCAAACCAACCCTCCTTAGTACGCGCCCGCAAGGGCAACCCCTTGCGCCCTTGCGCCCTTGCGCCATTGCGTTAAATCGCCTTGATACGCACCCGTAGGGGCAACCGGGGCCAGCCAGTCGAGGCAGACCACCCGAGGGCCTTGATACGCACCCGTAGGGGCAACCCTTGTGGTTGCCCTGAAAACCCGCGATTACCCTGAAAAACAAAAAGTAAGCCGCCCCCCGCCCCAATGTCAAGTTCCCCCCGCCCCCGCCGTAAAAAATTTACCCGAATGTAACTTACGCCCCCCATTCCCCCGTTTACAACCCATCGCCGCCGTGCTACAAATGCCAAGACACCCTTGGCAGGAGTTAAAAATGACCCTATATCATCGGATTCTAGAAACCGCATCAGCCAACTGGCGCCCCATTTTGCTGGCAAGCGCCCTTGCGCTTATGGCCGCGGCCATCGCCGCCTGCGGCTCCGACCCCACCGCCACCCCGGCCCCGGCCCCTACCGCCGCCCCCACGGCCACCCCGGCCCCGGCGCCCACCGCCGCCCCGGCGGCGACAACCCCGGCCAGCCAGCCCCCCACCGCCGCGCCCACCGCGATGCCATCCCCGGGCGCCTTCCCCGCCCCCGGAACGGACGGCGTGCCGCAGTCCGTCGGCAAATTCACCATCGCCGTAGACGGCTGGGGCTGGGACGACCTGAACCCGGTTCAGATGCAAGGCGTCACCTTTCTACAGGACTACTTCAACGTCTTTCTCCTGATGCGCGATGAGCAGCACAACATCGTGTCCGGCATAGCCACCGAATGGGAACTCAACGATGAAGGTTTCCGGTTCACCATTCACCCCAACGCCGCCTGGCAGGACGGCAGCCCCATCACCGCCGCCGACGTCCAGTGGAACTACCAAGCGGCCCGAGGCGACTTCGCCCCCGACTTCACCGGCCACCTCTCCGCCAACCGTTTCAAGGAACAGGTGCAGGAAATCGAAATAATCAGCGACAAGGAAGTATTCATCAAAACCGTATCCCCCGTTCCCGACTTCGTGGCCTTCTACAGCGGCTCCGGCTACCATCAGGTTCACGTAGGCAACTCGGCCTACCTCCAAGAAGTCGGAGTCGCCGGCTTCGAGGAAAACCCCTCCGGCGGCGGCCCCTACACCGTCAGCCTGTGGCGCCCCAGCGAGCGCATCGTCCTAGAGCGTTGGGACGGATTCTGGGGCGACACCCCCTGGTATCACGCCCCCCAGCACGAAACCCTAGAGATTATCCAGTCCACCGACGCCGCCGCCCGCTTCGGCCTGCTCCGCAGCGGCCAAGTTGACGCCGTAGTCAACATCCCCTACGTAGTGGCGAAAGACATCACCCGCTCCGAGGATTCCGCCGGCCGCGGCATCAACCCGGACGAGGGCGACCTCTGGACTCAAACCATCGGCTCCACCGGCAACTACAACATCGATTTCGTCAACCTGATGTCCGACTCCCTCAACCCGCCCACCCCCGAGGAAGTCAAACCCTTCGACGACATCCGCGTCCGCCAAGCCTTCGAGCTTGCCATAGACAAAAAGGCCATCAGCGAAAGCGCCCACTTCGGTTTCACCACCCCGATGGGCGGCCTATGGTTCAGCGGCTCCTTCGGCCACCAAGCCGACATACCCATATCCCCCTATGACCCGGAACGGGCCAAACAATTGCTGGCCGAAGCGGGCTACGCCGACGGCTTCGAAACCGAAATCTACTACGGCCCCTTCGTCAACTCCCCCGGCCAGCGGGAATGGCTGGAAGCCGCCGCATCCTTCCTCAAGGAAGTCAACATTGACCTCAAGATATTCGAAGTCCCGACCTCCGAATTCTACAGCCGCTGCTGCTTCGGCGCCCCCGACGACCTAGAGCGCCCCTACCGCCCCCTCATTGTCCAAACCTGGGGACGCCAAGAACACGCCGGAGTAGTCGCAGGCTACGGCTACCACCGCACCGGCAGCTACATCTGCTGCTGGGACGACACCACCGAAGCCCTATGGCAGCAGGCCAACTCCACCACCGCCCCCGCCGTCCAACTCGAAGCCCTCAACGGCATCGAAAACCACGTCCTAGAAAACCGCTGGGTAATCCCAATGTCCGAAGTATCCGTAGTCCAGGGCTACACCGACCGCGTCCTAGCCCACCCCACAGCCCCCTTCGCCAGCTCCTTCGAGCAACTATGGCGAGTAGTGCTAAGGGACTAGCCCCTTTCCCAAACGTCTGTCATTCTGAGCAACGTCTGTCATTCTGAGCAACGTCTGTCATTCTGAGCAAAGTCTGTCACTCTGAGCGCAGTCTGTCATTCTGAGCAAAGCGAAGAATCCCACCTTGGGCGGTAACACCCTTCCCTTCGCCCAAGGTGGCGCAGTCTGTCATTCTGAGCGACGTCCGGCACTCTGAGCAAAGCGAAGAACCCCACCTAGTGCGGTGTCACCCTTCCCTTTGCTCAGGGTAACGCAGTCTGTCATCCTAGGCGCAGCCTGTCATCCTGAGCAAAGCCTGTCATCCTGAGCGCCCTCTGTCATTCTGAGCAAAGCGAAGAATCTCGCCTTGGGCACTGAGACCCTTCCCTAACCCAGAACGGCACGGGTTCCCCAATGCCCCAACGACCCTGGAGCGCAACCCACGCTTATGAAAGGCTACACAATCAGACGCCTAGGCCGCGGCCTGATAACCGTATGGCTGGTCACCCTGGCCGTCTTTTTCCTCTTGCGCTTCACCGGCAACCCCATTGACTACCTAGCCAACCCCAGCATAACCGTAGACGACCGCGAGCGTATGAAACGCGAGTTCGGCCTAGACCAACCCTGGCACATCCAATATCTACTGTTCAACAAAGGCATATTCACCGGCAATTTCGGCGTCTCCGTCCGCTGGTCCGGCAACGAAGCCTTCGACGTTTTCAAGTCGCGCGTAATGGCGACCGTTCAGTTAGTCGGCGTCGCCCTAGCCTTCTCTATGACCCTCGGCCTACTGCTCGGCGTAATATCCGCCGCCTACCCCGACTCCCCCTTAGACCGGATAGGCAAGCTGGTTGCCATCACCGGCCAGGCAATGCCCGCCTTCTGGCTTGGCCTGCTCTTCATACTCCTGTTCTCCATCTGGCTAGGCTGGCTGCCCAGCGCCGGCGGACTGGACCGCGTAGGCTGGAAGGGCATCATAATGCCGTCGGTGTCCCTAGGCTGGTTCCTTGTCGCCGCCAATATGCGGCTGGCCCGCTCTTCTATGCTCGAAGTAATGGATTCCGAATACATCAAAATGCTGCGGGCCAAAGGGCTGCCCCGGCGAATCATCATCTGGAAACACGCCCTAAGAAACGCCTCCCTGCCCGTGATAACCCTGTTCGGCGTAAATCTCGCCCTGCTGGTCGGCGGAGCCCTAGTCACCGAGCAGATTTTCGCTTGGCCGGGCATCGGCTTGCTACTGGTAGACGCCATCCTGGCCCGCGACTATGCCGTAGTGCAAACGGTGGTTTTCTTTTCCGCCATCGTAATCGTGCTAACCAACATAATCATTGACCTAGCCTGCGCCTGGCTCGACCCCAGAGTGCGGCTGGCCTAGAGGGGCGCAATGGCAACCCGCGGCAAGGCCGACATCATCGAAAGGGGCAAGCCGGAGTTCCGGGCGCTGTGGCGGCGTCGGCTCTCCCACCTGGCCTATACCTTCCGCGGCGCCCCCAAATTCTCCCTGTTTTTCTTGACCCTAACCATAATCTGCGCCATAACCGCCCCCCTCCTGCCCTTCGACCCGGTGCGGGGCGACTTGTCCAACCCGCTACAGCCCCCGGCCTGGGGGTCGCACCCCCTAGGCACTGACCACCAAGGCCGCGATATGGTGGTGCGCCTGATTCACGGCGCCAACATATCCGTAACCGTCGGATTCCTAGCCGTATTCGTCTCCGGCGCCGCCGGAACCCTCATCGCCGTCCTGTCCGGCGTATTCAAGGGCTGGGTAGACGGCCTCCTGATGCAGCTTACCGACGCCTTTATGGCCCTCCCCTTCCTGATGGTGGCGGTAGCCGTAGTTTCCCTCCTAGGCCCCAGCAAAACCAACGTCATCCTAGTTCTGGGCCTCCTACGCTGGATGAGCTACGCCCGCATCCTCAGAAGCGAAGTGCTGTCCGTCACCGAAACCGACTACGTCCGCCTGGCCCGCGTGGCCGGCGCCAGCAACTGGCGCATCATCCTCCGCCACGTCCTGCCCAACCTATCCAACACCCTGCTCATCATAAGCACCCTCGAACTCGGCACCGTCATCATCTTCGAGTCGGCCCTCAGCTTCCTCGGCCTCGGCGTCCCCCGCCCCCTACCGTCTTGGGGAACAATGCTTGCCGACTCCCAAAGCTATATCTACAATCAATGGTGGCTCCCCGTACTCCCCGGAGTAGCGATTTCCCTCCTAGTAATGTCCACCAACCTAACCGGCGACTGGCTAAGAGAGCGCGTAGACCCCACCCGCCGCCAGCTCTAGAGCGTTCCCCAACCAAAACCGAATCCCAACCCTTACGTCCTGCCCGCCGCCAAAAGCCAAAAAAATCCGCCCGCAAAAGGAGAAAACAATGACCCAAGACGCCGAAACCGCCAACAAATTCAGCGGCGTAATGAAAAGCCTCCCCGAATTCGACCTCTCCCCCCAAGACACCGCCTTCATCATCGTAGATATGCAATACCTCGACGCCCACCGCGATTACGGCATCGGAGCCGAAGCCAAAACCCTAGGAACCGCCGAGGACTTCGACTATTTCTTCAGCCGCATCGAAAACCTGCTGATTCCCCACATCCGGCAGATGCAGGCCGCCTGCCGTGAGAAAGGCGTCGAAGTAATCTTCCTCCGCATCGCCTCCCTAGTCAACGACTGCCGCGACGTAAGCCCGATTCACAAACGCCTAAAGCTCTTCGCCCCGGCCAACTCCAAAGAAGCCGAAATCCTAGAGGAAATCCGGCCCCTCGACAACGAAATCGTCATCACCAAAGGCTGCTCCGGCGCTTTCAACGGCACCAACCTAGACCAGATCCTAGCCAATATGGGCCTCAAGAACCTCATATTCTGCGGCGTAGCCACCAACTACTGCGTCGAAACCTCCGTAAGAGACGCCGGCGACCGCGACTACAACGTAATCCTGCTCCACGACGCCTCCGCCGGCTTCACCCAAGAACAAGACGAAATGGCCTTCAAGGTTCTCAACGAAACCTACGCCAAAGTAAAGTCCACCAACGAAGTCCTAACCCAAATACGCAACCTAAACCCAACAAAAAACCCAGCCGCCGTCTAACCCCCGCCCGCCCCGCCCCCGCCGCATAGCGCCGGACAAAAGGCAATGTCGCAATCCCCCCAGAACTCGCCGGATTAAAGGGGCCCGTCACTCTAAGCAAAAGTCTGTCATTCTGAGCAAAGCGAAGAATCTCACCTTGGGCAGTGAGACTCCCCCGCAACGCGCCAGGCAAATGTAGGGGCGCACAGCCGTGCGCCCTATCCCCGGCGATCCCCTCCGCAGAACTCGCTGGATTATCAAAATCCCCCCATCCTGAAAATCCTCTAATCCCGAAAATCCTGATTCAGACAACCCCCCCAAAAACCAACCACCCATCCCCCCCTTCCCCAAGAACGACGAAACCGGCCGCCCCCCCCACCCGCCCGCACCGCGCCGGGCAAAAGGGAATGTCGCAATTCCCTCAAAACTCGCTGGATTAAAGGGCTCTATCACTCTGAGCAAAGCTCTGCCACCCTGAGCAAAGCTCTGTCACTCTAACCAAAAGTCTGTCATTCTGAGCAAAGCGAAGAATCTCACCTTGGGCACTGAGACCCCCCGCATCGCGCAGGGCAACAGTAGGGGCGCACAGCCGTGCGCCCCGTCCCCGGCGATCCCCTCCGCAGAACTCGCTGGATTATCAAAATCCCCCCATCCTGAAAATCCTCTAATCCCGAAAATCCTGATTCAGACAACCCCCCCAAAAACCAACCACCCATCCCCCCCTTCCCCAAGAACGACGAAACCAACCGCCCCACCCGCCACCTACCCCCGCCGCCCACAACCCCAAAGCCAAAGCCCCACCGACAGCGTCACCACCACAAACAAAGTATCCACCAACCCCCAATCCAGCGACGGCGGCGCATTACCCCGCAAGCCCACGAACCAGTTATTCAGATACGCCATACCCAGCCCCAAAGAACCGTAAAAGCGCATATTCACCGACAGCCAAGCCTGCCACCCCACGCTTTCCCGCCCCTCGCCCCGCTGCCGCCACCACCCCCACGCGCTCGCGCCCAAAGCGATGACCACCGACGCGCCCATCGGCCAGTTAAACACGCTCCAAATCGGAAACCCCGAACTCCCGTCGTGATACAGCGGCGTAATCACATAATGAACCCACACCGCCAAAGCCATCACCACCAGATACCCCGAAAAAACCCGCAAAACCACGCCCATAAAGCCAACCCTCCATCCAAAAATCATCCCAAAACTACCCGCGCCGCGCCCATCACCCCAGCCCGCGCCGCCGCGAAATCCGCCACAAATCCGCCCCGCACGAAAGCATCACCCCCACAAACACGATATTCACCAACCCCCACTCCAAAGCCGGCTCCGGCCCCATCAAATCCGCAAACCAGTTATTAAAAAACCCCAGCGCCAACGCCACCGACGCATAAAAACGCACATTCACCCACCCCCGCCAACCCACCCCCGCGCCTTCCGCCCCGCCGCCACGACTACCGCCGCCACTGCCACCGTCACCGCCCCCCTGCCGCGCCCACCCCCACCCGCTCGCCGCCAGCGCAACAACAACCGCAACCGCCATCGGCCAATTCAACGCCGTCCAAACCGGAAACCCCGTGCTGCCATCGTCATACAGCGGCGTAATCGCATAATGAACCCCCACCGCCAAACCCATCACCACTAGATACGCCGAAAAAACCCGCAACCCCGCCCCCATAAAATCACCCCCCATCCAATTGCGCGATCCCCAGTCTACCAATACACTCCCCCAAAATCCCACAACCCCCGCAACCATCCCAACCCAAAACCGGAGCAAACTATGACCGGCGAAAACCCCCAACCCCCCGCCCCCTTCCGGCTAGTCGAAGCCACCATCGCCCAGCTCCACGCCGCCATCCAATCCGGCCAAACCACCTGCGCCGCCGTAGTCCAGGAATACCTAACCCGCGCCCGCGCCTACAACGGCGTAGCCAGCATCCTAGTCACCCAAGACGGCCGCCCCGTCCCCCCCGCCCCCGGCGCCATCCGCGCCCAGGCCCCCATCCAATTCCCCACAGAAACCGTCAAAGCCTCCGAAATCCTCCCCGACCTCGACCAATACCAAGGCCCGCCCCTAGAATTCGGACGAATGGAACCCACCGCCTCCGACCCCCAAGTCCACCAACAGTTCGGAATGATAACCGGCATCCCCCCCGGCCGCCTCCCCGGCCCGCCCCAGCTAAACGCCCTAGCCACCTTCAACATCCGCGGCGAGCGTTCCGTAACCTGCCGCGGCGACTTCGACCGCCACCCCGCCCTAGGCCCCCTGCCCCCCGCCGCCCCGCCCGTCTGCGAGCACTTCCGCCACTACCCCGACGCCCTAGAACGCGCCGCCCAACTAGACGCCGCCTACGGCCCCAACCCCGACCTCCAAACAATGCCAATGTACGGCGTAGTCTTCAGCTTCAAAGACCCCTTCGACACCAAAGATATGCGCTCCACCGGCGGAGCCGACGCCGCCTACGACATCGACTTCCCCGCCCGCGACCACATCCTAGTCCAACATTTGCGCGACAAAGGCGCCATCATATTCGCCAAAGCCGTCAACACCGAATACAACGGACGCGCCGGCGACCCCGGCGGCCGCCACGCCCCCGGCAAAATCCTCCCCTCAGTCCTCGGCTACCAGCGCAGTACCTGGAGCGGCAACCCCGCCAACGTATACGACCCCACCCGCGCCGCCTCCCTAGGCTCCAGCTCCGGCTCCGCCGTATCCGTAAGCGCCAACCTAGTAATGGCAAGCCTAGGCGAGGAAACCCGCGCCTCCACCCGCGGCCCCTCCAACCACAACGCCATAGCCCTCATCCTCCCCCACAAAGCAATGATTCCCTTCAGCGGCGGCGCCATCGGAGCCGACATCTACTGCGACCGAACCGGCATCCTCGCCCGCCGCCTAACCGACTGCGCCCAAATCCTAGACGCCCTCAAAGACCCCGAAACCGGCTACTACGACCCCCGCGACCCCTTCACCACCGTACCCCGCGCCTCCATCCACGCCGCCCCCTACGCCCCCCACGCCCAAGCGTCCGGCCAGCCCAACTCCCTGCGCGGCGTCCGCATCGGCGTAATCCGCGAATCAATGGCCTACCACCCCAACTCCAAAGCCGAGGAACCCATAGTAACCGCCGCCGCCCGCGAAATAAACCAAATCCTAGCCGGAAAACTAGGCGCAACCCTAGTCGAATCCTCCGACCCCCTATGGCCCCCCGACCCCAACGCCGAACCCATGCAAACCGACTTCCGCCGCGCCCTAGCCATCCTAACCCCGGTCTTTATGCCCGACCTCCTCTTCCGCCTAGACGACCACGGCCAACCCCTGTTCCCCGAATTTGCCGACGCCATAACCCCCACCGAATTTGCCCCCGGCAAAACCTTCGGCTCCGGCAAAATCGCCCCCATTGACTATATGGTAGAACTGGCCGAAGGGCGCATCCAACCCGCCGCCAACCTAGACCTGCCCACCGTCCAGCAACAGGAACTCGCAATGTCCTTCCGCTACCACATCCGCCAGTACCTGACCCGCCGCGCCGCCGACTGGCAAAACCTAGGCTTCACCGAATCCCTAACCGACTGGCCCGCCCTCAACGCCCGCTCCAAATTCTGGGGCGACGACCAACGCGCCGCCTTCCGCAACTGGCAGGAAATAACCGACCCCCGCAACCCCCTAACCGGACGCCAAGGCGTCCCGGAACGCATAATGCTACGCGAACTCCTCCGCCGCGTAGAAACGCATAATGCTCCGCGAACTCCGCCGCCGCGTAGATATGATGGTACTCTACGAAAACCGCCTAGACGCCCTAGTCCGCCTCCACACCCCCTACCCCCCCGCCAAAATCGGCCACGCCCACCACCCCGGCACATCCCAAAACATCCGCCTAGAATCCTTCAACGGCCCCAACGCCGGCCTAACCGAAATCCTAATCCCCGCCGGCTACATCCAAACCGCCTACGACCCCACCTTCCGCCTCCCCCCACCGCCCCCCACACCCCACCCCAACCCAACACCCCCCGCCACCTCCCAACCCCATCCGACACCGCCCGCTACATCCCAACCCCATCCGACACCCCCACCCCCCTGCCCCAACCCGGTGCCGCCCACTACATCACCCCATCCCACGCCACCCCCCACACCCCCGCCCCATCCCAACTCCATCCGACACCCCCACCCCTCTGCCCCAACCCGGCCTGCCCTTCTCCCTAGTCTTCCGCGCCGACCCCGGCCGCGAACCCGCCCTCCTCCAAATAGCTGCCGCCTACGAAGCCGCCACCCACCGCCGCATCCCCCCACCAAACTACACCCCCCTCTAACCCACCCCCCGTCCCCCGTAGGGGCGCACAGCCGTGCGCCCCCACCCCCGCAAACACGTCCGAACACCAACAAAAAACCACAAACCACCCCCGCCGCCCCCCGTACCGTAGGGGCGCACAGCCGTGCGCCCCCACCCCCGCAAACACATCCGACCACCAACAAAAAACCACAAAACCACCCCCGCCGCACCCCGTACCGTAGGGGCGCACAGCCGTGCGCCCTCACCCCCGCAAACACGTCCGACCACCAACAAAAAACCACAACCCCACCCCCACCGCCCATCACCCCAAGCAAGCTGCCTGTCACCCTAAGCAAGCCGTCTATCATTCCGAGCAAAGCAAAGACGCCGTGGGCAGCAAGACCCTCCCCCTAGCTCAGGCCGCCAAAAAGGAATCCCGCAATTCTCCCCAAGAATACCTGAACCGGCCAACAAAGGAACGCGGCCAACCCCAACACGCGCCGACCCCACCCCACACCGCCCCCCGTAGGGGCGCACAGCCGTGCGCCCCCGCAAACACGTCCGACCACCAACAAAAAACCCCAACCCCACCCCCGCCGCCGATCATTCCAAGCAAACCGCCCGTCACAAGCAAAGGAACGCGGCCATCCCCAACACACCCCAACATCACCCCACGCCGCCCCCCGTCTCCGTAGGGGCGCACAGCCGTGCGCCCTCACCTCCGCAAACACAGCGAAACCCCAAAAAACCCCCTCCCCAACCCCCCACCCCCCGTTTGACACCACCCGCCCCCAAGCATAGCATTACCAAACCCAAACATCCCCATCAGGAGAGTACCCCACAATGACCCTCACCTTCTGGCGAACCCCCATCACCCTCCTGGCCCTGCTAACCGCCGCAATCCTCGCCCTCACCGCCTGCGGCAGCTCCGCCACCGCCACCCCGCCCCCTGCCACCACCGCCCCTGCGGCCACCACCGCCCCGGCCCCCGCCCCCACCGCCGCGGCAACAACCGCCGCCCCCACCCCAACCCCGGCGGCAACGTCCGCCCCCACCCAACCCGCCGCCCCTGCCGCCGCCGGCCCCGAAGGAACCCTCAACATCGCCTTCAAGGAACTATTCGCCTTCGGCAACGCCCCCCGCCTCACCGAAAGCGCCGTCCTAGTCTTCGTCGGCAGCGCCTCCGGCGAATCCCTCATTAAACTCAACATAGACCGCGAAATGGTCCCCCAACTGGCAACCGAATGGAGCGTTGACGACACCGGCTCCATCTGGACCATCCGCCTGCGCGACGACGTAGAATTCCACAAAGATTGGGGCCCCTTCACCGCCGACGATGTAGCCTTCACAATGAACGAATACACCGCCGACGACGGCATCACCTCCTGGCTCGGCACCCTCCAGCGCCTCTTCGGTGCCGAGGGCGGCGGCCCCGCCGTCGTGGACTCCCACACCCTCACCGTGGACACCGTAACCCCCCAATTCGATTTCCTCTACGCCCTAGTCCTCCCCGAAGTCATCCAGTCCGTCAGCAAGAAAAACTACGAATCCGAAGGCCAGGACGCCGCCACCCTACAAGGCATAGGCACCGGCCCCTGGGAATTCGTCGAATCCAGCACCCGCGAATTCTGGAAATTCAGCGCCGTACCCAACCACTACCGCAAAACCCCCGAATTCGCCGAACTCGTCCTATGGGACATCCCCGAGGAAGCCACCCGCGTCGCCAACTTCGAGTCCGGCAAGCTCGACAGCTTCCTAATGGCCTTCGACTCCAAACCCCGCCTAGACAAAACCCCAGGCATCCGCTATATGTCCGTCCCCAACGGCTCCACCGCCCACATCGGCCTACACCCCAACCACTACGTCGGAATGGGCCAACCCGACTTCGCAGAAAGACGCCCCGGCGCCTTCAACTGCCTAGCCGACGACGCCTGCCCCTGGGTCTCCCCCAACCCCGACGTCAACTCCCCCGAATGGGAACGCGCCCGCAAAGTCCGCGAAGCCCTGCTAATCTCCATCGACCGCCAAGAAATCGTAGACACCCTCCTAGGCGGCGAAGGCGCCCCCCAATCCCTCTGGGCCTGGGAAAACCGCCAACAAGAACTAGCCCCCGACCTCCGCGAATGGGAATTCAACCCCGACCGCGCCAAACAGCTCCTCAACGAAGCCGGCTACCCCGACGGATTCGACATCGAAGTAACCGCCAGCATCCGCGGCGTAGCCGCCGAAGCCGAATCCTGCGAAGCCGTAGCCGACTACTGGGAAGAACTCGGCATCAACACCAGCATAAACCGCGTCCCCTACCTCAGCATTGGCCCCCGCATCCAGGCCCGCGAATACGTCGGCCTGAGCTGCCACGGCACCGGCGGCCGCATCGACCCCGCCACCATCTACAGCGTCATCTACTCCAGCGAATCCGGCTTTTCCGCCGGCTTCGACCACCCCATAATGGACGAAATGCTCGACCGGATGTTCGGCATAGGCGACGACGCCGGCCACTGGCAAATAATGAACCAAATGGGCCGCTTCATCTACGAAAACGCCCTAGACAGCGGCTTCTACAGCGTAAACGTCCTCTGGCCCCTAGGCCCCCGCGTAGAATCCTGGCGCCAACACCTCCAGCAAGGCGACACCCGCTCCCTAGGCTCCTACGAATACACCCGCCACCGCCAACAATAACCCACCCCCAACCCGCAAGCCCAACCCCGCCACCCCCCGCAGGGGCGCACAACCGTGCGCCCCACAACCACCCCTAACCACCCCTCACCCCCGCCGTCCCCCGTAGGGGCGCACAGCGTGCGCCCACCCCCGCGCCGCAAACACGCCTGACCACCACAAAAACCCCCAACCCTCCCACCCCGCCGTCCCCGTAGGCGCGCACAGCTATGCGCCCGCCCTCGCTCCGCAAACACGCCTGACCACCAACAAAAAACCCCACCCCCCCACCCCGGCCGTCCCCGTAGGGGCGCACAGCGTGCGCCCGCCCCCGCAAACACGTCCGAACACCAACAAGAAAACCCCAAAACCACCCCCCCCACCTCCCATCCCCCGTAGGGGCGCACAGCCGTGCGCCCACCCCCGCAAACACGTCCGAACACCAACAAGAAAACCCCAAAACCACCCCCCCCACCTCCCATCCCCCGTAGGGGCGCACAGCCGTGCGCCCACCCCCGCCACAACCCTCCCCCCCACGCCCAAGCCAACAAACCCAATCCCCCAAATCACCCCTCCCCAACTGGCAAAAACGCCCCCCAACCGTTATAATCAAACAAAACCCCCCCACCCCAAAAGCGGGCGTAGCTCAATGGCAGAGCTCTAGCCTTCCAAGCTAGTCACGTGGGTTCGATTCCCATCGCCCGCTCCAACCAAAAAAGAAGCCCCGCCAACCACCCGGCAGGGCTTCCCAGAACCTAAACAGAACCCCCCAATCACCCGCCGCCGCCCAACCCGGCCACCACCTCCCGCGCCGCATCCCGAACCGCCCCCGCATCCAGCGACGCCTCCAGCATACCGTCCTCCCCGGCCTGAAACGCCTCCGGCCTATGAAAAGCCTCCACCAACTGCCGCACCGCCTCCTCCCGCCGCCCCTCCGGCACAACCACCGCGCCATCCAGCAACCGCCCGATCTCGGCGGCAATCAACTCCCGCTCCACATGACCCCGCTGAATCTCCGACATCCGCCCCAGATGCTTCCCCAAATAACACCCCCCGAACTGCATCAGCTCACTGTTCCGCCCCTCAAAATCCCCCGTCCGCTGATACTTCGGCTCCAGCTCCCACTCCGCCATATAATCCCGCACCTCCTGATCCTCCGAATCCGGCCCCTCCAAGTCAAAAACCAGAATCACCCGGTACATAAAAAACTCAGCCGGCTCCACCTTGATAAACATACCTGCCCTCCTGCTGGCCCGCATTAGGTTCAGACGATTGCAAAACCGCTCCGTCCCCTGTCATTCTGAGCGCAGCGAAGAATCTCCTCTAATGGCGCCAAGAACCTTTCCCTTCACCAAAGGCGCCAAAAGGCACTTCGCAATCACCCCATCCGGTTCAGACGATTGCAAAACCGCGTCCGCCCCCAGCTTTTGCCACAAAACACCCTTGCCCCATCCCCAAAATATGCTACAATAGCCAATCATCCCCCCCGGGGCTTCGGCGAAGGGGTGCGAGGTCGCCTTAACCGGCGGCCTCAGCTTTTTTCCAAGGCTTATATGGCAACCAACGTTTACATAGATGGCTTCAACCTCTACTACGGCTGCCTACGAGGCTCACCGTACCGCTGGCTGAATCCGGCAACCCTTTGCCGACTGTTGCTGCCCGCATACTCCATCAACCGGATTCGCTATTTTACCGCTCTGGTGCATGAAAGACCCGGAGACCCCCAACAGCCCCAACGGCAACGAACCTACATCAGGGCCTTGGAAACCATCCCCAATCTGTCGGTGCATTATGGGCAATTCCTGACCAACGCCGTAGCAATGCCATTAGAAAAACCCATCCCCGGCAACCCGGCCTTCGCCCGGGTAATCAAAACCGAGGAAAAAGGCACCGATGTCAACATAGCCACCCATCTAATTTTTGACGCCTTCGACAACGATTGTGACATAGCCGTTTTGATTTCCAACGATTCAGACCTAGTTCCGCCTATCCAGGCACTAAAAGAAAGATTCGGCATCACCGTCGGCGTACTGAACCCCCACCGCAACCCCAGCAGACTGCTAAGGGAAAATGTAGACTTCTACCGCCCCATCCGCCGCGGCCCCCTAAGTGCCAGCCTATTCCCCGACCGCATAACCGACGCCAACGGCCCCTTCACCAAACCCCCAGGCTGGTAACAGATTACCCACTCCCACCTCCACCGGCAACCCCACCCAACCCAACCCGTCCCCCGTAGGGGCGCACAGCCGTGCGCCCGCCCCCGCAAACACGGCGAAACACCAACAAGAACCCCCCAACCCCCCGCCAACCCTACCCCCCAACCGCCCGCATCACCCGCTCCACGTGTTCCGCCCCCTGCGGCAGCGCCCCAGCGTCCACCGCCCGCATCGCCTCAATCACCGCATCATTAAAAGGCGTAGGCACCCCCACCTCCCGCCCCTTCGCCGCCACCAGCCCGTTCATAAAATCAATCTCCGACCGCCGCCCCTTATACACATCCTGCGCCATAGACGCCAGCCAATTCACCCGCCCGCCCCGAGCCGCCAGAAAAGCGTCCAGCTCCTCAAACACATCCCCCCTGTCGGCATCCGCCCAAGTCCGCGCCGGCAGCCCCTGAATCTCCACCACATCCAGCCCCATCGCCAGCCCCACCTGCGCCCCCTCCTTACACAACTGAATCCGTATCATCCGGCAGCGCGGATCTTCCGCCATCTGCTGCGAACCCAGCCCCGAAGCCGCCGATATCGCATTCCCCATCGAATTCTGGCACAGCTTCGCCCACCGCTCCCCAAACAGATTATCCGACGCATAAGCCCCGTCAATCACATCCAGCAGCCCGACCACCCGTTCCGCCCGCTCCGAAACCCGCCCGTCCAGCTCCGCCACCCGGAACACATGATGCCCCGAATCCCGGCCCACCGCACCGCCCCGCGTCACATGACCCGGCTCCCACAGCGCCACCTCAATATGCGAAGCCACGCACCCCATCGTCCGCTCCTCCCCCACAATCCCGCCGATAACCACATCGTTCCAGCAGTTCTGCAACGACACAAAAAACCCGTCGTCCCTCACATACCGCCGGATGAAATGCGTAGCCCACTCCGTGTCATAAGACTTCACCGACACAAACACGAAGTCGAAAGGCTCGACAATCCCCTGCGCCTCCGTCAAATGCATCGCCTTCACCGGAACCGTAAAAGGCCCCTGACTCCCCGTCACCTGCAACCCGTCCCCCCGCATCTTCGCCACGTGTTCCGGCCACATATCAACCAGCGTAACATCCTCCCCCTCCCGCGACAAAAAAGCCCCCACATAACTCCCCAGCGCCCCCGCCCCCATAACTCCAATCCTAGCCCCCATATCAACCCTCCCTCAAAATCAAGCTAATTACAAACTCCCCTCCATCCCATCCCACCCCCCAACCCCCGCGTAGGGGCGCACAGCCGTGCGCCCACCCCAAGCAACCAACCCCGCAACCCCCACCACCCAACCCCCCCGCGTAGGGGCGCACAGCCGTGCGCCCGCCCCCAGCAACCAACCCCGCCCGCCCCCCAGTCACCCCGCCAGCGTAGCCAACCGCGCGCTCGAAATATGCGACAACGCCCGTATCTCCTCCATCACCGGCAACGGCACCGGGTCATCCAGCCCAATCACCATCATCGCCTGCCCCCGCAGCCGGATCCGTCCCACCCCCATAAAGCTGATGTTGATATTATGCCGCCCCGCAATCGTACCCACCGCCCCGATCGACCCCGGCTGATCCAAATTGTCCACAAACAGCAGATACGGAGTATTCGGCACAATATCCATCCAGTAATCGTTGAACTTCACAATATGCGTCTCATTCCGCATCGAAGTCGCCGCAATCGTCAAGCTCCCGTTCTGCGCCCCCCCCTCCGACACCGTTTGCAACGTCGCCGAAATAAGACTCGCATACTCCCGCGAAGCCCGGTTGCTCTGCTCCGCCACACTCCACCCCCGCTCCCGCGCCAGCACCGGAGCGTTAATCAGATTCACATTCACCATACTCACCGGCCCCAGCAGCCCGGCCAGCACCGCCGCCTGAAGCATCCGCGTATCGTGATGCGCAATCTCCCCCTCATAGCTGATAGCCACCCCCGTAACCTGCCCCTCCGAAAGAAACCCCAGCAGCTTACCCACCATAGACGCCGCCGGCACATACGGCGCCAGCACCTCATGAACCTCCGGCGCCACAAAAGGCGCATTAACCGTATTTCGCGCCGGCTCCCCCCTCAGCACCGCCAGCACCTGCTCCGCCGCCTCTATCGCCACCTCCCGCTGCGCCTCCCGCGTAGACGCCCCCAAATGCGGCGTAACAATCACCCGCGGATGCCCCAGCAACGGCCCCGCCTGCGGCGGCTCCTCCGCAAACACATCCAGCGCCACCCCGCTCAACCGCCCCGACTCCAGCCCCGCCAGCAACGCACCCTCATCCACCAGCTCCCCCCGCGCCACATTGATAATCCGCGCCCCCGGCTTAATCCTCTCAATCTGCCCCATCCCCAGCATATTCCGCGTCCCCTCCGTAAGCGGCGTATGCAAAGTCACAAAATCCGACTCCGCCAGCAGCCGCTCCAGCGGCAGCAACTCCACCCCCAGCCGCCGCGCATAATCCGGCGCCACAAAAGGATCATACCCCACCAGCCGCATCCCAAACGCTTGCGCCCGCCGCGCCACCTCCGTACCCACCCGCCCCAAACCGCAAACCCCCAGCGTCTTATCCCGCACCTCCACCCCCATAAACGCGCTCCGCCGCCACTCCCCAGCCCGCAACGACTGATGCGCCCCCGGAATGTTCCGCGACAGCGCCAGCATCAGCGCAATCGTATGCTCCGCCGCCGCCACCGTATTCCCCGTAGGCGCATTCACCACCGCGATACCCGCACCCGTAGCCGCATCCAAATCAATGTTATCCACCCCGATACCCGCCCGCGCAATAACCTGCAACCGACGCCCCGCCTCAATCACCTCCCGGTTCACCCGCGTCTCGCTACGCACCACCAGCGCCTCATACCCCCCAACCACATCCACCAGCTCCCCGTGCCTCATCCCCGTCCTAACATCCACCTCCGCCCCGGTCTCCAGCAAAGAAACCCCCTCAGGCCCAATAGGATCGGAAACCAAAATCCTCGCCATAAACCAAAACCCCCCAAACCATCCAAAATAACCCCACCGCCCCCATTGCGCCATTGCGCCATTGCGTCACCAAATATATCACACCTACAGTCCAACCTGCTGTATCATAACATCGCCCGGGCGCGCGTAGGGGCGCACACCCGTGCGCCCACCCCGCCAACCGGAGACGACATGACAACCCCAAACACCCCCAACCGCACCCTAGCCCTAATGGACAACTACCCCTTCCTCCGCTCCCTAAACAACGAATGCATCGACCTAATCGCCATCGACCCGCCCTTCGCCGCCAACGAAACCTTCACCAACCTCCCCAAACCCCCCATCAGCCAAGCCGAATTCGACGAGGAAATCGCCCTGGCGAAAACCCACGGCGCCCCCCACAACGAAGGCATCGGCCAGACCCGGGTAGTGGACTACTGGACTTGGGACGAAGCCGTCCACCCCCAATGGAAAATGCGAATCCAAGACGACCACCCCAAAGTCCACGCCGTCATCGAAGCCGTCGAAGCCTGCGCCACCGAAAACGAAGCCGCCTACATCAGCTTTATGGCCGCCCGCCTAATCGAGTGCCACCGGATACTGAAGCCGACAGGCAGCATTTACATCCATTGCGACAGTCACGCCAACAGCTACCTGCGAATGGTGCTGGACGCGATTTTCAGGATGGAAAATCTTATAGACGAAATAATCTGGAATTACGGCACGCCATCCGGCGGTCGCTCCAGCGGCAGAAAGCCCGTCAAAACCCACGACACGATATTGGCGTATGCCAAAAACTACGGCAAGCATACCTACAACAGGCAATTCACCCCATACTCGGAAAAGTACGTTAATGACTGGTTCCGTCATACCGACGAAGCTGGCCGTAAATACCAAACAAGGTCAAGGAAAGGCCAAATAGTGCGGCAATACCTGGACGAAAGCCCGGGCGTTCCATTGTCCAACACTTGGACCGACATAATGCAACTATATGGTTCCGCGGGATGGTTCCCCGGCAATCGCGGCGAAATCACCGGGTACGCCACCCAAAAACCCCTAGAGCTTTACGAGCGCATCATCAAAGCCTCCAGCAACCCCGGCGACCTAGTGCTGGACGTATTCGCCGGCTGCGCCACCACCGCCATAGCCGCCGAAAACCTAGGCCGCCAATGGATCGCCTGCGATATGGCCTACCGCTCCTGGACAATGCTAAAACGCCGTTTCTACCAAAACGGCATCCAACTCAACGGAATGAGCGACGCCACCTCCGGCGCCCTAGGCGAACTGCCCCTAAAATACAACATCGAAGCCCAAATCATCGGCCCCAACCAACTCCCCCAGCGCAACGACACCGACCCAACCCCGGCCCACGAACTCCCAACCCGCCAACGCGGCCGCCGCTCCCCCACCCAAACCGCAAGCTGGTCAGGCCGCATCAGCAAAGACGACGCCAAAAACCTGCTAATCGAGCGGTTCGGCCCCCTATGCTGGGGCTGCGGCTACCAACCCCGCCGCCCCAACGGAAGCTACGACCTAACCCTCCTAGAAGTAGACCACATCCGCGCCCGCCGCGCCGCCGAAGGAACCCCCGGCAACGACGAACTATACAACCTAGCCCTCCTACACCGCACCTGCAACGGAATCAAACGCAACAACCTAACCCTAGAACAACTACGCCAATACAACGCCGACCACGGCCTACTCTACGTAAACACCCAAGGCGAACTGGTAGACCTCTACGAAGCCACCCAATACGCCGCCGAGGAAATAGCCCGCCACACCGCCACCCACGGCCTCCAACCCCCCCAACCTTGACCCTAACCCAACGCAAAGGTACTATACCCCCCGGCCCAACCCAACCCGGCCCCCGTCCGGCCGCCAACACACCCAACCCAACCCAAACCGCCCATCCCGCAGCCGCGGCCCCAAAACAACCCGCCGCCGCCGCCGCCGCCAAAACCCATCCCACCCCAAAGGAGACCAAAAAATGTTTATGATGCGCTTCACCGAGCGGGCCTACACCAACTACACCGAGGACGACGTCCGCAACAGCCCCAACCAGGCCGTCCGCCTCACCTTCTCCAACAGCAACTTCGACCCCCTAGTTGGCTCCCGCCAATACAACGAATACCTCGACGAATACGAATACTGCGAGGAAGCCGGCTTCGACGGCCTAATGCTCAACGAACACCACAACACCCCCACCTGCCTAGGCGCCACAATGAACCTCGAAGCCGCCATCCTAGCCCGCAACACCAAAAAACCCAAAATCGTCCTGCTCGGCAACCCCCTGCCCGTCTTCGACAACCCCCTCCGCCTAGCCGAGGAACTCGCCGAAATAGATATGATCTCCGGCGGACGCCTAGTCTCCGGCTTCGTCCGCGGCACCGGCGTAGAAAGCCTGGCCGCCAACGTCAACCCCCTATTCAACCGCGAACGATTCGAGGAAGCCCACGACCTCCTAATCAAAACCTGGACCACCCCCGGCCCCTTCCGCTGGGAAGGCAAACACTACCACTTCCGCGTCGTCAACCCCTTCGAGCGCCCCATCCAGCAGCCCCACCCACCCGTATGGATCCCCGGCCTAGGCAGCCCCGAAACCCTAGTCTGGGCCGCCGAGCGCCACTACCCCTACATCTACCTCGAAACCGACCCCCAAGGCACCCAAGATATGATGTCCATCTACACCGAAACCGCCCGCGAAAACGGCTACGAACCCGGCCCCGAACACTTCGGCTACCTCTGCCGCATCCACGTCCAAGACACCGACGAAAAAGCCTACGAATCCGCCAAAGGCTTCCTAACCGGCAACGTAGGCGTAGGCCGCGTCCCAATGCCCCGCGACTATATGATGCCCGTAGGCTACAGCGGCAGCCTCAAAGACCCCCGCGTAGCCCGCTACCAAGGCCGCGTCCGCAAAGACCCCTTCCTCGGCCTCGGCCTAGAAACCGCCACCTACGACGAAATCCTAGCCTCCAACCGCTGGATCGTCGGCAGCCCCCAAACCGTAGTCCGCAAACTCCGCGACGTCCTAGCCCAGCTACGCCCCGGCATCCTAGGCATCTGGACCAACGACGGCGACACCACCCACGCCGACACAATGCGCTGCCTACAGCTAATGGGCCAAGAAGTCCTCCCCGCCCTACGCGAAATAGGCGAAGACCTAGAGCTAACCGACCCCTTCCAAAAAACCCCATAACTCCAACCCAACACAGAGAGCGCAGAGATAAAAGACGATTGCAAAATCAAGTTCCGCCGCCAGCCACCCCGTCCGCCAGCACCCTGGCCGTCAGCCACCCTAGCCGACTGTCATCCCGACCGCCAGTGGCACTAACCGCCGGCCACTCTGGCCGTCGTCGCCCTGCCGCCAGTACCCTGGCCGACTGTCATCCTGGCCGCCAGTGGCACTAACCGCCGGTCACTCTGGCCGTCGTCGCCCTGGCCGCCAGTACCCTGGCCGACTGTCATCCCGAGCGCAGCACTGTCATTCTGAGCGCAGCGAAGAATCTCACCATAGGGCGGCAAAACCCTTAGCCCCACTCAGGGCGGCAAAGGAAAATTCGCAACCGCCCAGACCCAACCCGAGCGCAGCCCTGTCATTCTGAGCGCAGCGAAGAATCTCACCATGGGGCGGCAAAACCCTTAACTTCACTCAAGGCGGCAAAAGGGAAACTTCGCAACCGCCCAGCCCCAACCCGAGCGCAGCACTGTCAACCCAAGCGCAGCCCTGTCAACCCGAGCGCAGCCCTGTCAACCCGAGCGCAGCCCTGCCATCCCGAGCGCAGCCCTGTCATTCTGAGCGCAGCGAAGAATCTCACCATGGGCGGCAAAACCCTTAACTTCACTCAAGGCGGCAAAGGGAAATTCGCAACCGCCCAGACCCAACCCGAAAAAAACAAAACCTCCGCGCCCTCTGCGCTAAAAAACCAAAAAACTCAGGAGAAAAATATGCCCGCCCACACCGAAGAAATCATCCAAGTAGGCGACGCCAAAGTCCACACCCTAAAAGGCGGCAGCGGCGAACCCCTCCTCCTACTCCACGGCGCCGGCGGCAACTCCGGCTGGCTACCCTACGTAGACGCCCTCGCCGAGCATTACACCGTCTACTACCCCTCCCATCCCGGCTACGGCCAATCCAACCGCCCCGAATGGCTCGAAAGCATCCCCGACATGGCCGCCTTCTACACCTGGTATCTCGACACCCTCGGCCTCCACAACGTCCGCGCCATCGGCTTCTCGATGGGCGGCTGGATCGCCGCCGAAATCGTCGCCACCTGCTCCAACGCCATCGGCAAACTAATGCTAGTCGGCGCCGCCGGCGTCAAACCCCAACAAGGCGAAATCGCCGACATATTCATCATCAGCCCCGCCCAAGTCCTCGAACTCCAATTCCACGACACCGCCCAAATCCCCGACTACGCCGCCCTCTACCAGCGCGAACTCACCCCCGAAGAACAGCTAACCGCCGACCTCAACCGCGAAATGGCCGTCCGCCTAACCTGGAAACCCTATATGCACGACCCACGCCTCGCCGGCGGCCTCCTAAAGCGCGTCCAAATCCCCACCCGCCTAGTCTGGGGCCGCCAAGACCGCATCGTCCCCGCAGAATGCGGCACCATCTACCAGCAATCCATCCCCAACTCCGACCTAGTAATCATCGAAAACTGCGGCCACTCCCCCCAAATAGAAAAACCCCAAGAATTCATCCAAACCACCCTAGACTTCCTACCCTAACCCCACCCCAAAACGCCAACACCAAACCAACCGGGCGCGGCCACCCCCAACCCGCGCCCACCCCACCCCAAAACGCCAACACCAAACACAACCCGCGCAACCATTCCCAACCCGCACCAACATTTGCCCACAACGCCGACGGAAAACGCCATTGGACGGGGCCACTCCCCAACCCGCGCCCACCCCACCCCACCCGTCCCCCGTAGGGGCGCACAGCCGTGCGCCCATCCCCCCGGCAGATACGCCCGAACACCAACGCGACAACCGCAACCCCCTATCGTCGGAGAACCCCGCAACTCCCTAACCAACCAACACCAACCATCACAACCCCGAGAAAGAATATGACCCGAATATGGCAACATCTAACTCTAGCAGCGGCCTGCATCCTGCTGACCGCCACATTAGCAGCCTGCAACGGCCAAAATTTCGACACCACCGCCGACCGAACCTTAGCCCTAGAAGCAAAAATTCACGCCCTAGAAGAATCCCTAGAGGCTCTAAGCAAAGAAAACGCAGCCCTAAAAAGCGAACTAGCCAACGACCGCCGTATCAACGACCTAGACTCCCGCCTACAGGAACTAGAGGCGATAGCCGCAGAAGTCCAATCCCTACTGCCCACCCTCCAGACATGGTTAAAAGACAAAAACGAAACTGCACCCCTACCCCAAGAAACCGTCCTGGAAAGAACCGCCAGGCTGGCCAAGTCCGCCGGAGGCGAAATCCACTACCTAGACCACCCCCAACGCCAAGAACCCGCAATCCTTATAACGCCCCAAAAATTTATTGACGGCAACACCCCCCTAATCGTTTCCCTTCACGGCTTCGGCGGAAACTCCGCCGACCACGCCCTATACGTCCCCCTTCACCGCCGCCTAAACACCGACGGCTTCGCCCTGCTGCTCCCCAACGGCATCCAAAACCCCGACGGAAACCGCTTCTGGAACCCCACCAACCAATGCTGCGACTCAGTCAAGACCGGCCAGGACGACTTCGCCTACCTGTCCAACCTAGTAGCCCAGGCCAACACCATAAAAGACTTCGGCCCGCTATATTTCTTCGGCCACTCCAACGGCGGCTTTATGTCCTACTGGATGGCCTGCCAAGGACTCCCCGGCCTGCGGGCCATAGCCAGCCTAGCCGGCACCAGCTACCTCGACGACTCCCACTGCCAAGGCGCCCCCCCGGTATCCGTCCTGCACATCCACGGCACCAACGACAACACAATCCTATTCGACGTCGACAGCAATCCTCCCACAAAAACCAAAGCCGAACCGCCATTTTACGCCGGCGCCCAAGAAATGATAACCCGCTGGGCCCAACGCGCCGAATGCCACTGGCTAGAACCCCTAGAACCCTACACCACCCTAGACCTAGACCAACACATCCCCGGCGCCGAAACCCAAGCCCACCGCCTAGATCCCGGCTGCCCCAACAACATCAACATCGAGCTATGGCTGTCCCAAGGCAGCGACCACACCCCCGCCTACAACAACGCCTTCACCAACGCCCTCCTAGACTGGCTGCTGTCCCAGAAGTAACCCCCCGGTTCGCTGTACCCCCTGCCGCAGTTGGTATATGCTGGAACCATCAAAATCGGGGAATGGCAATGAAACGCAAGAAATTCATCCGCAAAGTCGAAAAATTCGCTCGGGAAGAAATCAGCAAAGACTTCCGCCAGTATTGCGGCCAAAACTTCACCCTCGGCCCGGTACTGGTCAACCCCGACTACCAAACCTACCGGGAACCGCAGCCCGGCGAACCGCGGAGCATCCTGATAACCGTCGTTTACGAAGGCGATATGAGCGAGGCGCCCCTACTGTGGCAGACCGACGTCTCGATTAGAGTCTGGAAAAGAATGGCGGAAGAGTGGCTCGAAGAATTCTATCCTTACATTGATTACATCCCCATAGCCAAGTGGCAGAGCGGCTATCAGGGACGGAGGGGTAGGGAGTAGTGGTAAGCCAGCGGGATTTACTCGCCGCGGCCCGTGAACTGGCCGGAATACCCGGCGGCCCGCCGCCCAGCCAGGCCAGTCTACGCCGGGCGGTCAGCACCACCTACTACGCCCTGTTCCACTGCATGGCGGAAAACTGCGCCGATATGCTGGTGGGAACCCCCGGCTCCGGCGCCAGCCGGCCTGCCTGGCAACAGGCGTACCGCGCACTGCAACACGGAACCGCCAAGGCTCGTTGCGACAACCCAGGAATGGTTCAGCGCTTTCCCGTCGAAATTCGGGGATTCGCCGGTCAATTCGTAAATCTTCAAGGCAAACGGGAACTCGCCGACTATGACCCATCGGAAACGTTAGAACAGGCCAACGTCATCAACGACATCAACCTGACCCAAGCCGCCATCGCCCAATTCCAACAAGCCCCCGAGCGCGACCGCCGCGCCTTCGCCGTCTACGTCCTCCTCAACCTCCGCAACAACTGAAACTCAACCGAGAGGCACAAACAAATGGACGTCTTCTACTTCACCGAATTCCCCTACCCCGCCTTCCCCGAATCCGAAGCCGACAACTACCCCTCAATGCGCCTCACCTTCCCCAACACCTACTTCAACCCCGTCATCGCCCGCGACCTCTTCAAACGCTACCTCGACGAATACCAGTACGCCGAGGAAGTCGGCTTCGACGGCCTGATGATCAACGAACACCACAACACCCCCTCCTGCATGGACGTCGAAGTCAACATCACCGGCGGCATCCTCGCCCGCACCACCTCCCGCGCCCGCATCCTAATGCTCGGCAATATGCTCCCCACCTCCGACAACCCCGTCCGCCTCGCCGAGGAAATCGCCATGCTCGACGTCATCTCCGGCGGACGCATCATCTCCGGCTTCGTCCGCGGCATCGGCATCGAAAGCTGGGCCAACAACACCAACCCGGTCTACAACCGCGAGCGCTTCGAGGAATGCCACGACCTCATTATGAAAACCTGGACCACCCCCGGCCCCTTCCGCTGGGAAGGCAAGCACTACCACTACCGCGCCGTCAACCCCTGGATGCTCCCCATCCAGCAGCCCCACCCGCCCGTATGGGTTCCCGGCACCGGCAGCCCCGAAACCGTCCGCTGGGCCGCCGCCAACCGCTACACCTACGCCGCCTTCCTAACCCAGCTCGACGTCGCCCGCAACCTCTTCGCCAACTACCGCAAATTCGCCGCCGCCGACGGCTGGGAACCCGGCCCCGACAAATTCGCCTTTATGATCTGCGCCCACGTAAACGACACCGACGAAAAAGCCCAAGAAGCCGGCAAAGCCTTTATGTGGCGAATGGGCCACCCCCTCAAAGGCCCCCGCGAATACTGGGCGCCCCCCGGCTACTTCTCCGCCGCCGGTGCCGCCGCCAACGCCCTCCGCCGCCCCAAACCCCTAAACGAGCTCACCTACCAAGAACTCCAAGACCAATACCACCTAGTAGTAGGCAGCCCCGACACCGTAATCAAAAAGCTCCGCCACATCAAACAGGAGCTAGGCATCGGCGCCCTACTCCTAGAAGCCCAAGGCGGCCCCCTATCCCACGCCGACACCACCCGCTCCCTAGAGCTATTCGGCAAAGAAGTAATCCCCGCCCTAAAAGAGGACTAACCGGCAACCTATCCTCCCCGCCAGTCCAGCAAGGCGCTTTCCAGCCCTCCTACCAAGGGCTGAATGTCGCTGTCTCTGCGTCCGGCTTCCAGCCTAGCAATCACCCGGCAGATCTCGGTAGTATCCCGCCGAAGGGCATCGGCAAGGCTGCGGAGTTTATACTTGGCTATCTCCGAAGGCCCGTCGGACGCAGAGTCATACACCGCATTAGCCCGCTCCATAAGCGCCGAAAGCTCACCATGGTTGACGCCAAGCTCGCTGGCCCATACCTGCGTGTTACGGGCCAGCGTTTCCCATACCCACAATTCCGGCGCGTTGCGGCCGGGGATGAAAAGAACCGGCACAACGGTTCGGGAACCTTCCCATATTTTTTCTTCTATGCCGCTGTCGCGCTTGTCGCCATCAAGAACAAAAACAAAGCTATGAATCTGCCCGAACTTCCTGAATGCCCTGGCATGAGCCGGAAACTCACTGGCCCCCGTGTCCTTTCCGATGCGTACCGAATCCGCCTTGATACCCTGCTGCGGATACAAAACGTCAAAGACGCCTTGAAGTATGCTTTCCGCAGTATCATCCTCGCATAGGATATTCAGCGAATCCCTCGACCTCCCATACAGCGCATCTTGTACCACATCCCGGTAGGCCGGAAGCACCGTAACTTTGCCCGTCTCGTCGCGGTCAAGAAAAATGCGCCCGGTGTCCGGCACCGAATCCAGCACCACCGGACTATGCGAGGTCACGATAACCTGAATGTTGTTACGAAGGGCAAGCTGTTGTAACTGCAACATAAGCAGTTGCTGCACCCAAGGATGCAACCCGGCTTCCACTTCGTCAATCAGAACCAGCGCTCCATTGAGCTGGGCGATTTCCTGCGACAAGCGCAAAATAGCCCGTTCACCCGCCGCCATCTGCAACTCGGAATATACAGCCCCCCTGTCCTGAGCCGCAAACAGCATACTTTTACCATCGCTGGACAGCTTTACAACTTCTTCATACTTGAATGGGAGCATCCGCTCGGCAAAATCAATCTGCGCCGCATTCAACGGAGTTTCCTGCGGCGCGGAATTTGAGCGCGACATACTAAGCACGCCCCTCACCTCGGAAGGGTTGCTAAGATTGCTCAAAGTTCTCAGATAGACTTGCCTTTCCGGTTGTTTAACTTGTTTACGCCCGTGGTAACTCCGGCTCCATTCCTTTCCCCGGTGCCATCGCATGGAAATCTGCCCGCCGGGCGTGGAATAATTGAAGTCTATGTTAATTTCCCGCCTGTCATCCTCTCGCCCCCCTGTCTTGGGGCGATAATAAGGAAAAAGTGTAGACGGAACAAAGTCTTTAACCCCCGCTCCCGGCACACGGTAAGCGCAAGCAGCCGCGAAAAGAACCGTAGATTTCCCGCTGGCGTTGCCCCCGGCGATAACGCTCACCGGATAATCGAACACCACCCGGAGATCATCAATACCCCGTATTCCGTCGAGCCGCACATCCGCCAGAAAGTGCGGGAAGTGGGGTTTCTTGCCCTGAAGATTCCACCATAAGCCGGGAAAGCGCCGCTCAAGCACGGGCCACCCTCCAGTCAGAATAGTGGGGCCTTACAAAATCGCTCCCAAGTCAAGATATATACCGAAACCGGCCCCCAGCCCCGGCCTCCCCCCTACACCAAACACCCCACCCCCAGCTCCCCGCACATATCCCGAATCAGCCCCGCCACCTCAGGATGCAACGGAATCCCCTCCGCCCGCCGCACCGCCTCCATCTCCGCCTCCGGCTGCCCCGCCACCAGCACCCGCTCATGCCCCGGCGCCGGCCGCGTAGCATTCATCATCCGAATCCACTCATCCATCTCCCCCTTGAACTGCCCCACATCCGTAAAAGCGTCAACGCTATACGCCGCCACATAATGCCCGAAATTAGGACGCCCCGGCACCGCCCCGTACCCGAACCCCGTAAGCACCCCCGCCAGAATATCCACCACGCACGAAAGCCCGTATCCCTTATGCGACCCCCCCTCACGGCTGCCCCCCACCGGCAACAGCCAATAATCATCCGGCGCCTGCCGCTCCTCCATAATCGGCGTCCCGTCCGCCTCCGCCAGCCACCCCGCCGGAATCTCCGCCCCCAGACGCTGCGCAATCCGTATCTTATTCACCGCCACCGAACTCGTAGCCGCATCAAACACAAACGGCGCCTCCTCCCCCGCAGGCACCGCCACCGCAATCGGATTAGTCCCCAGCCGCGGCTCCGCCCCGAAAGTAGGCAACACCGACGGCGGACAGCTCGTCATACAAACCCCAATCATATCGTGCGGCAACGCCAGCATCGAATGATACGACGCCATCCCCAAATGCCGCGCATTCCCCACCGCCACCATCCCCACCCCCACCCTGCGGGCCTTCTCGATAGCCAGCCCCATCGCCTTCGGAGTAACAATCGTCCCCAGCCCACGGTCCGAATCCACCGTAGCCGTAGAAGGCGTCTCCCGCACAACCCGCCAAGCCGGCCGCGGGTTAATCGAACCCTCCTGATACCCCGACACATAACTCCGCAGCATATTCGACACCCCGTGCGAATCCACCCCCCGCAAATCGGCCAATACCAGCACATCCGCCCCCAGCTCCGCATCCTCCTCCGGCACCCCCAGCCGCCGGAAAATCCCCGCCACCGTAGACCGCAGCGCCTCCCCCGAAACAAACTCCGCCTCGCTATGCCCCACCTTAAACTGCTCCAGCACGGCAACCCCCATTCCTAAAACAACTTTCCCCGCAGTATACAGCATTAAAGGGCTGTAACGCAGGGGAAGCGCCGTAAACTATGCCATTGCCTTTCAGCCGTCCGTTTTTAAGATAGAGGTTTGCGCCTTCCCCCACCCCGAGGCCGCTGCTGGGCTGTCGGTGATAGGTTCAGAACGGCCCAGGCCGACGGGCGTCTATTTCAGCGCGGTCCAACTGATAGAAATTGCAGTACTGGCAGACAGATGTGTCCACTCTCATGGGGAACCGGGCCTTTTCCAGAGGTTTGTTTCGGGCGGCATCCTGTAGATAGCCCTGCATGGCCGTAATGCTATCACGGATGGCGTCTGCCTTCTGGTCAAGGGCGTCTTTGGTAAAGGAATGTTCTTCCATTGCGCCGCGAAAGAGATACTCCACGCGCACTTTGATGTTCTCGGCTGCCGCCTCGAAATGCTCCCGAACATACAGGGCATAGACCGATGCTTGAGTGGCGTCGTCTGCTTTACTGCGTCCCGATTTCCAATCTATGACCATCCAGATGCCGTCGCCCTTGCGGTAGATAAGGTCAGGCACTGCGTGAATGGGCGTCCCGTCAATCTCAAAGGTGATGAACTCCTCCAAGTTTTTTATCTCACAGCGAGGCGCGGCCACCGCTTCCCGGTAGCTTTCGGATTCCAGCAAGTTTTGGAAACAGATTTCCAACTGCCGCTTCGCGTCCTCTATCGCACTCTCATTTATGCCAGTATCGTAATAGAACTCGTGGAACATTTTGCGCTGCCTGGGAGTCCTTTCCCATTGGGGAAAATCATGAGAGTCAAGCCATGCCTGGTTGAGTTGGCTGCGGGCAAGAGAGTACAAATCTTCCCGCGTAAGTGCCGAACCACCCCCCCGAGCCTGTTTTATGGCGGCGGCGGCACCCTTATGCACCACCGCCCCTATCTCTATGGGCAGGGTAGTGAGTTGCTTGAGCCGGTAGGTCAGACGGGCTGTTTCTGGCGCTTCGAACTCCCATCCGTTATGGGAAGCGTAGTAATGATAGTAATAATCGCGAGGGCATTCTCGAAATTTCTCATTCCGGCTGTATGACCAAGAAAATTCCGGGTATTCGAGACGTTTGTAAGGCATGGAGCCTCCTTCTTACAGGTGTTGGCAAGTAGGAATTTTTTAATTATAGCAGGATTGTCTCAGACTTTCTAGCGACAGATACTACTTAAAATCAGGTCCCCACAGACTGATTGTCAGTGAGGACGCGGGGAAAACCCTGAAAATCCCAAAATCCCGATTCAGACAACCGCCCACCGGGAAAACCTCCGAAAATACGTCCCCCCCAATTCAGACAACCGCCCGGGGAAAAATCCTGAAAATCCAAGAATCCCGAAAATCCTGATTCAGACAATCACCCCCCAAACTGATGACACCTAGCCCTTGCCAACCCCGAATACACCCCGTTACCATAATACCCATAACCCCAAGCGCCGAGCCAAAATCCAACCAGCCACTGAGGCAACGCAATGAAAGATGCCTAAAAAACGCCCCAAACTCCAACGCTCCCAACCCGCCAACCAACCCCGCAAATCCCCGTCCGGGCAGCCGGAATGGGAGAAAATGGGGGAAAATGGGAGAGAATCCGAAAAAAATAACGCTATCTCCCATAACCGCGAGCCCGACTCCACCAGCCAATCGCCCGGCAACGCCAACCCGGCGACCCTCGCCGGCCGCCTGACCTTCCGCCAGCAATCCGCCCTTCCGGCCATCGCCGCCGCCCCCACCATAGCCCAAGCCATCCGCGACTCCGGCGTCGCGGAAAGCACCCTATACCGCTGGCTCGACGACCAAAACTTCCGCGACGAACTAACCCGCATCCGAAACGAAAACGCCGCCCAAGCCCGGCAAGGACTCCAAACCCTCATGCTCCGCAGCGTCGCCGTCCTAGCCCAAGCAATGGAAGAACCCGACGCAACCATCCGCCTCCGCGCCGCCCGCTACACCCTATCCTTCGCCGTCCAAGTAGCCGAAGCCGAAAAACTAAAAGAAGAAATCCAAACCCTACAAGAAGCCCAACAACACCTAACCCAAGCCCAAAACCCCTAACCCCCAACAAAAGAGGGCTAAGGAGCGGCCTAGAACCAATGGCACTGAATAGAATCCCCTCCCCCACCGGGGGAGAGCTAGGGTGGGGGCGTCCCCCGGTCAGATTAACCCAAAACCCCACGTAGACAAAACCGCAAAATCCCCCCCCGCCAGTCATCCTAAGCAACCCAACCCCCCGTAGGGGCGCACAGCCATGCGCCCCCCCGAACAAGGCCGAAATCAATGAGAAAACCCCAAAATCCCCCCGCCAGTCATCCCGGGCAACCCCTGTCATCCTAAGCAACTACCTGTCATTCCTAGCAACTACCTGTCATTCTGAGCAAAGCGAAGAATCCCACATTGGACAACAAAACCCTTCCCCTAGCCCAAGACGCCAAAGGGCAATTTTCTCCAACCCCCAAACCCCATTGCGAAAACAACAAATCCATACAACCATCCCCAACACCGAGGAAACCCAATGAACGAAACCCAACAAGCCCTAGACCACCTAGCCCGCCTAGCCTCCCACCCTGCCGTAGCCTTCCACGAATCCGGCGTAGCCGCAACAGTCCGCCAAATCCTCAACGAAACCGGCATACAACACACCACCGACCCCTTCGGCAACATCCTAGCCCGACTGCCCGGCGCCGCAGCCAATGACGAACCCTCCGGCATCCCGCCCCTAGCCATCGTAGCCCACCTCGATCACCCCGGCTTCGAGCTAACCGCCCCCAACGGCAACAACGAATTCATAGCCGACGCCCTAGGCGGCGTCCCGCCCTCCAGCTTCACCCCCGGAATACCCATCCAAGTATTGCTGCCCGGCAACCAAAGAACCCCGGCAATAACCGCCGGCCCCTACGGCGAGGAACCCCAACGCCAAACCCTCATCCGCCTAACCGCCGCCGCCCCGTCAACCCAACTCCCCCTGCCCGCCGCCGCAGTATTCGACCTCCCCGACTACGAGCTGGACGGCCAATACATCCGTATGCGTGCCGCCGACGACCTAGCCGGCTGCGCCGCCGCCCTGTCCGTCCTAGCCCGCCTGTCCCGCAGCCAACAACCCCCCCAAGGCGACATCTACGCCCTGTTCACCCGAGCCGAGGAAGTAGGACTAATCGGCGCCCGCCTAGCCGCCGAAGCCCGCCTCCTCCCCCCCGACACCCTAATCATATCCGTAGAATCCAGCCGCACCCTGCCCGGCGCCGAACAGGGCCGCGGCCCGGTCATCCGCGTAGGCGACGCCGCCTCCACCTTCAACGCCGACGCCGAATCAGTCCTAACCCGAGCCCGCGAAACCCTCCAAGAACAGCAACCCGACTTCCAGGCCCAGCGCCAGCTAATGAGCGGCGGCGTCTGCGAAGCCAGCGCCTTCGCCGCCCACGGCTACCGCGCCACCGGCCTAGCCTTCCCCCTAGGCAACTACCACAACGCCGCCCCCCAAGACCGCATCGAAGCCGAATACATCCACATCAACGACTACCTAAACGGCATAACCCTCATGCAAGAAGCCGCCCGCCGCGTATCCGACCGCGCCAACACCGCCTTCCGCCGCCGCCTACACTCAACCCCCGAAAATATGCGCCTCCGCCTCCAACAACCCCCACCCTAACCGGCCACCCGGCGGACACGTAGGGGCAACCCCTGTGGCCGCCCCGGTAATGTGGCCGCCCTGTCAACCCCAACCCGGCGGATTCGCAGGGCAACCCCTATGGCTGCCCCGGTAATATGGCCGCCCTGTCAATCCCAACCCGGCGGATACGTAGGGCAACCCCTATGGCTGCCCTGGTAATGTGGCTGCCCTGGCAACCCCAACCCGGCGGATACGTAGGGCAACCCCTATGGCCGCCCCGGTAATGTGGCTGCCCTGGCAACCCCAACCCGGCGGATACGCAGGGGCAACCCTTGTGGCCGCCCTGGTAATGTGGCTGCCCTGTCAACCCCAACCCGGCGGATACGTAGGGGCAACCCTTGTGGTTGCCCCGGTATGTGGTTGCCCTAGTAACCCCAACCCGGTGGATACGTTAGGGGCAACCCTTGTGGCCGCCCTGGTAATGTGGCTGCCCTGTCAACCCCAACCCGGCGGATTCGCAGGTGCAACCCTTGTGGCCGCCCCTGTAATGTGGCAGCCCTGTCAACCCCAACCCGGCGGATACGTAGGGGCAACCCTTGTGGTTGCCCTGGCAAACCCAACCCGGCGGATACGTAGGGCAACCCCTATGGCCGCCCCGGTAATGTGGCCGCCCTGGCAAACCCAACCCGGCGGATACGTAGGGGTAACCCTTGTGGTTGCCCCGGTAATGTGGCCGCCCTAGTAACCCCAACCCGGCGGATTCGCAGGTGCAACCCTTGTGGCCGCCCTGGTAATGTGGCTGCCCTGGCAAACCCAACCCGGCGGATACGTAGGGGCAACCCTTGTGGTTGCCCTGGTAATGTGGCCGCCCTAGTAATGTGGCCGCCCTGGTATGTGCCTGCCCCGGTAAACCCAACAACCCCACACCCCAACCCGTCCGCTATTCCCGCGGTTCCGAATCTGATAAAATCCCCCTCGCACCCAGCCGGGGATTCCGCAGCGCCAACCGTCCCGCAGGCCCCCGCCAACGCGGACGGCAACCCCAACCGGACGGCGCCCGCCCCCCGGCTCCCAACTATGGACAATGGATAGGAGGAGTCCCATGCCATCATTCTGGGAGAACATCAGATTCCCCGGCCAGCGGGAGATGGACGACCTCAGCGGAGCCCAAGGCCAAGATATGGCTACCTACGTCAGCCACCCCGCCCCCTCCGAAGGCAACAGCTTCCCCGCCGTTATCGTCGTTATGGAAGCCTTCGGCGTCACCCGCCACATCGAGCAGGTCTGCGACGAATACGCCCGACACGGCTACGTCGCCGTCGCCCCCTCGCTCTACCACCGCGAACACCCCAACGCCAAACTCGGCTACGACCAGATGCCCCAAGTCCAGCAATATATGGGCGCCCTCCAAGACGACGAAATCATCGAGGACATCAACGTCACCATAGACTACCTGCAAAACCGCTACCAGCGCACCCGCGGCAACAAAATCGGCATCGTCGGCTACTGCGTCGGCGGGCGCATCACCTACCTGGCCGCCACCGGCTGCCCCGGCCTCAGCGCCGCCTCCGTCTACTACGGCGGGCGCATCCTCGTCCCCTTCGGCGACGGCCCCGCCCCCATAGACCGCACCCCCAACATCAAAATCCCCGTAATGGGCAACTTCGGCGAGGACGACGCCAACCCCACCCCCGCCGACGTAGCCCAAATCGAGGAAGCCCTCAAAGCAGCCGGCGTAACCTACGACTTCAAGATGTACCCCGGCGCCGGCCACGGCTTCAACTGCAACGAGCGCCCCGACTACCGCGAAGACGCCGCCGCCGACGCCCTATCCCGCACCCTAGCCTGGTTCGACCAACACGTCAAAAACTAACCCCGCACAACCAACGCAGGGGCGCACAACCATGCGCCCCCACCCCAGCCTGGCTAAACCAGCCCACCAAAAAACCAACACCGCACAACCACCGTAGGGGCGCACAGCCGTGCGCCCACCCCCGAGCAAAAAGAAAGCCCGGACACCCTCCGGTGCCTCCGGGCTTTCTTGATTCAGCGATGGCTGGCAGTGAGTTCAACATCCCCCTTGTTCGTCGCCAAGTATTCCTTGTAGCCGGTTAGTTAGAACTTCCCATAACTGGATGGTAACATCCCGCATCTAGTCCCTGGCGGCACCTTGAGCTTCCCCATCATCATTTAGCGATACTTCAGGGCCTGTTAAGCTAAGGCAAGCCCAACTGCCGGATTCACCCTTGCCATAAAGCCCGTGAAATCATAGGCTTCATAGTGCCATAATTCACGCACATTTACATACTCGATTTGCCCGATGTCAACCATCGTTTCGCTCCAAAAGCGCGGGGCACTCCCCGGTGCTTTTGGTTTCCGCGGGCGGCATTATGGAACAGCCCCAACGGAGTCGCGCGGGAAGTTATTCCCGCGACTCCAGTTCCCGCAGTCTTTCGCGCAGCATACGGGCTTCGTCCTCCGCGGCCTGCCGCGCCGCCTCGGCGTCTTGCCGCGCCGCCTGTTCCGTCCCAAGCGCCGTTTCCGCCGCTTCCCGCGCTATCTCGCTTTCCTGGTGCGTGTGAAGCCACAGGCCGCTCACCGGATCATACAGCCGTAGCTCCAGCCCCGGCAGAACACAGAAGTCCAGCCCCAGCACGTCGCTGTGGCCCCGCAGTATGCTGTCCTCGCTGGACAGCGGTATCTCGCGGTACTCGCCATCCTCCAGCCGCTCGCCAACCAGGGCCGGAGTGAAGCACTCCCCGGTAGGGTCAAAGCGCCAGTACTCCGTTACCCCCATCCCGGCGTAGATGTCCCGCTTTTCTACGGCGTCCCGCTCCCAAGTGCTTTGGGAAGCGATTTCCAGCACGAAGTCGGGCGCCTTGCCCTCCCGCCAGACAAACCAAGAATGGCGGCGGTGGTTGCCCGTAGTGCCGAACACCGCATAGACATCCGGCGCAACGCTGACCCGGTTGTCGTTCATCCGGTAATAGACCAGCATATCGCCGGCGATATAGACATCGGGGCGGTCGCGGAACCGGACCCGCAGAGCGGAAACGGTGTCGGTGAGGGCGCCATACTGCCAATCGCTTTCGGCCATAGGTTCGCCGTCCGAGGAAGGATACTCAATGCTAAGGTCTTCTATTTCGTCGGCGCCGGGCGGCGGCTGGGCTACGCCGGAAATGGCTCGAGTAGTCATATAACACCTCCGGCCAGGATTCGGGTATGGGATAACAGCGCGTTATCAAGGCACAGGCGGACGGCGAGGCTACCCGGCGAACATCTTGACCAAGCCGGTAATCACCCCAGCCATGATAGCGGCTCCGATGCCAATCAGCGTTATGAACAGCCTGTCCATACGCGCCTCTAGCCGGTCAAGCCGCGCCTCCATCCGGTCCATTCGGGCGTCGCCCCGGTCTGCCCGTGCGTTGCTCTGCTCTGCGTGGCTTTCCAGCCGCCCCAAGCTGCGGGCTATATCCCACGTGCTAATTCCGGGCAAGCCGTCGGTTTCGTGAGTTGCCATGTCAATCTCCTTAGAACAGAGCGTTACGCCCCACCCCCGCCCGCCGCTAGTGCGGCGGGGCGGGCTGTTGCGGGTCTACGAAGGTGTTGCGAAAGCGGTAGAGGGTAAACTCCGGCTCCACCGGGGCCACGGGCAGGTATCCGGCCTCCTCGATTTTCGCCACGATAAGGTGAGGGCCGTCGGTGGCGATGGCGCTGGACAACGCCCCTTCCAGCTCCTCCAGGTCGGTGACCGTGCTGGAGCTGGCGATGCCGCAGGATACGGCCACCTGCTCCAGACTGGTGCCGGTTCCGGTGTGGCTGGTCTGGTGACCGGTCTGCCCCCAGGCTTCGTTGTCCCACACCACCACGATGAGGTTCTTGGGCTGCTCCCGTCCAATGGACGCCAGCGTCCCCAGGTTCATCAGCAGCGAACCGTCGCCGTCCAGAGAGATGACCTGCTCATCGGTAGCCAGCGCCATCCCCAAGGCAATGGACGAGCAGAGGCCCATATTGCCGTAGGTATAGAAGTTGCGGTCGCGGTGTCCGGCGTGCCAGAGCTCGTCGGAAGTCGGGCCAAGGTTGCCTACGATGGGGCGGTCTCCGGCCAGCCGGAGAGTAAGTTGAGTCGCTTCAAACCTACGCAAGTTTGCCTCCGTGGAGCAGTTGAGTCAGGCAGATGGCTACGGGCTGGCGGTTGGCGTGGCACAACTTCATCGCGCCGTCCACCACCCTGTCCATCCGGTAGTCGTCGGTCAAAGTGAAGTTCACCACGCCGAACAAGTCCAGGATTGGCACCGTAGCGCGGCCCATAGGCACCTGAGAGATGTTGAACTCGCCGGGGCCGCCCCGCAGGTTGATAAAGAAAGGGATGGGCGTCCGCGCCGGGAGGCACAGGCTGGCCAAGGCGTTGATGCTGTTGCCGAAGCCGCTGGACTGCATAAACACCGCGGCGTTGCGCCCGGCGGCGTAAGCGCCCACGGCAATGCCGATGGCTTCTTCCTCCCGCGTAGCCGATACCAGCCGGAAAAAGGGATCTTCGTCAATGATGCTGGTAACGCGGTGAATGGAGATGTCCGGCACGTAGGCGATGAGCGACGTGTCCCAGTCCTTCAACGCCTGAACAATGATATGGGCCCAATTCTCGGAAGGGGGTGCAGATTCGTTCACGGTCATATCCCGCCGTATTCTGGCTTACCCGCCCGGAGGCGGGCCGTGTCAAAAATATCAGCGGGGCGGGTTAATGTCAAAAGCGGCAGCCCGACCCTTACGGGTTGACAATGACCCGCCGCCCGTGGTCAAGGATGACTTCGTAGCGGCTCAGGATGCCGGTGCCGATGACATAGCGGTCGCCGACGGCAAGAATCTTCGCCGGGACAGCTTCAAAGTCTCCCAACTGGACCTCGCCGTCGAATACAAAAGCATAATCTTCTCTTCCGGTGGCAAGAATAAGCCATTCGTATCCTATGGGTTGCATACCTACGGCCTCTATAGCAGGAATGCTAATATCCCCGTCGAACCCGGTGTCCACCAACGCGGCATCGTCCCGAAGGACTTTACCCTCCAGACGCACTTCGACCGGCAGATACGGGAATTGCTGACTAATCATTATGCCTCGGAGATATTCGGCGAAGACCCGTCCACCTGGCAGTAGCCTTTGGCCCGACTCGAAAAAGAAAATACCCCTTGCCCAATTCCTCGAGGGCTTTGGTATGCATCACTTCGCGTTCTACGCCAAGCACAAATCGCCCGTCCGGGTGGATGGCGAGGTACTTCCCCCAATGCTCGGCCTCCAGCGGCTTGCCGTACTGCTCATAGAGCCGGTCTCCCAGCTCGCGCCGCCGCCGCCTTTCTTCCTGCTGCTCTGGAGTGCCGTAGGGATGGAGCAGTTTCGGCGCGCCCCCGCTGCTCCTTTCCCCCACTCTGGTTATCAGCATGGGGCCTTCGCCTAACTCGGCCCTGGCCCGGTGGCCCAGCACGTCCATATATTCGTCAACGATAGTCCGGCCGTCTTGGTGGATGGCGGCGTACTTCCCCCAATGCTCGGCCTCCAGCGGTTTGCCGTACCGCTCATAGAGCCGGTCGGTCTGCTCAAAGAATCTCTCGGCTTCGGACAAATCCATAACTGCCCTGCTTTCCTGCGCCTGATGATTCCAGTATACCCCGAATTGCCAGCCGGATACCCAATGCCAAACGGCGCGGCTTGTGCTAGAATAGGCTTATGGCACAGCAACAAGAAAACCCGATTTACTGGGCCCCCCACGCCTCCAAGTGGAACCTTACCCTCATATTCGGCTTGGTGGTGGCGGTAGTGGGCATTATATCCGTCGGCTACATTCTGACCGCCTTGGGCTTGGTCATGGCGGCCTATAGCTGGCTGACCACGCCCCGCCAATATCTGCTCTACCGCGACCGTATGGTGATTGTCTACGGAATGCCGCGGACGCGGGTTATAGCCTTCGCCGAAATTTCCCACGTGGAAACGCTGGCCTTGCCCTTTGGCGAGCGGCTGCGACTGCGTATGGTGGCCGGCAACCGGATGATGCTGATGATGCGCGACCCCAGCGCCTTTCGCGGCCATCTGGAGGATGCCCTGTCCCGCTACCACGGCGAGCAGACCGGCGATGTTTACGTCGAAGGTTCCGGCGCCGTCCTTAACCCGACCTACGAGAGCGGGCCGGAAACGGCGGGCGAACCGGCAACCGGGAATTACGCGGCGGAATCCGAAACCGCCCCGGCCTATGACGACGTTCCGGCGGCGGCTTCCGAAACCTACACCGGCCGGACGCAGGAAACGTCCCGAACCTCCGGCAGCTACACCGAATCCCAAGACTCCCCACCGGCGGCCCCCGAAACCCCGGCAGCCCCGTCGGATGACGCACCTCGAAGCTCCGGCAGTTTCACTGAAGCTCCCACGCCTGACTACTCCGGCGAGGGCCGTCCGGCCTACGACGCCGACGTAGACTTGGAGACGGGCCGCCCCAACAAACCGGAAGAGCGCGACCGCCCCCCAAGCCCGTATTAACCCGCATCGCCGCGCTATACCCGGCCCAACCACACAGCACCCGTCCGTCGGCTATGATGCGCTACTGCCGTGAAATGAGAGCGCCGGAGCGCAGGCCCACACGCTCCGGCATTTAAAAGGGTGCAACCCCGGCAGTTGGCAATGAGCTTTGTACTCTAACGGTAGGCGGCCAGGCTTTTCTCGGGGTCGTAGACCGGGCGCACCAGCTCGAAGGTGTCGGCGGTGTGGCAATACATACTGCCGGCCAAGCGGCCCGTAGGCTTTAGCAGTTCGTGGTTGATGCGGTGACCGTTGATGATGTCGTCGCGGATATGCATCAGCGCGATTGTGCCGATGACCAGCCCGTGTCCGCCGGGCCCCTCGCCCAAGTTGATGACCTGATTGAGGCGGCACTCCATATTAACCGGCGACTCGGCCACTCGCGGCGGCTTCACCAAGTCGGAAGGCACGGCGGTCAACCCGGCAATCTCGAACTCGTCCACATCCTCGGGAAACTCGGCGGCAGTGCTGTTCATCGCCGCGGCGATGTCGTCCACTACGATGTTGACCACGAACTCGCCGGTTTCCTCCACATTGCGCAGCGTGTCCTTGCTCTTGCGCTCCACGTGGCGCGACGACGAAAACACCACCGTGGGCGGGTCGTAGGCCACGGCGTTGAAAAAGGAATAGGGCGCCAGATTGTCCACGCCGTCGGGCGATTGGGTGGAGACAAAGGCGATGGGCCGTGGCACCACCACGCCGGTCAGAACGCGGTAGAAGTTCTCAAAGGTCTGCGGGTCAATTTTCAAGGCGATACCTCAACTTGCGGTTTGGCAGTATGGATTTGTTGCGCCGATTATAGACGCAACGCACGGCAACGGGCTACCCGGTCAACTCCGATGGGTTGGGCTTTCCGTATCTCTCCTTAGAAACCCGCGCCGCAGACGGTGCAGAACCGCGCATCCGCCTGCCGCTCCGCGCCGCACTGCGAACAGTACAACCGGCCGCCGGATTCAGGCGTTACCTCCGTTGCCGTCCCGCCCAAAGGCGACGGGGCATAAGGATGGCCGGGGTCTGCGTAGCCATAGCCGCTCATACCCATATCCGGTTGCAACGGGTCGGGGCCGTAGCGGTTGGGGCCGCGGGTTCCGGGCAGGGCGCATAGAACCAGCAGCGTTACCACTCCCGCAAGGGAAATCAGGCCGCAAATGATGATATAAGGAATGAAGCCACTCCACTCCTGCGTGTCTGCTTCCAGCACTTCCGGGTCTTGAATCCCGTTGATAGCGGCCAAGACGATTCCGCCGATTATCCACGCCAGAGCGATGGCGAGATAGACAAGCAGCAACCAGGCGGGCCGTTCCGTGTCGTGCAGCCGCCGCACCGTTACTGCCAGAGAGGGCAGCAGCACTGCCAAGGAATAGACCCACTCCAAGAAAGTCAAGACCGGAACCACGCTGGCAATGATTCCCAGAATGACCGACACGACGATACTGAACAAGGTGAACCACCAGTATTCCGACCGCTGCGCCCGCCCCTTGAAGTTGATGTAGTTCCGAAACACCGTTGAGATTGATTCTGTTGGACTCACTGCGTATTTCCTTTGCCGGTATTTCTGTTGTCCGAAGCCATCTGCGGCGGGTCAGAAATTCGCGCCGCAGACGATGCAGAACCGCGCGTCCGGCTGCCGTTCCGCGCCGCACTGCGAGCAGTACAGCCGTCCGCTAGGTTCGGGATCTGCCTCCGTTGCCGTCCCGCCCAAAGGCGTCGGAGCGTAGGGATCGCCGGGGCCTGCGTAACCGTAGCCGCCCATGCCCATATTCGGCTGCAAGGGGTTGGGGCCGTACTGATTGGCGCCGGGGTCACTGGGCTGTATCAGAAATGCCAGCAGGGTGACGAATCCTATGACAGGCCCCAAAAATATCAGAATCGCTCCGAGGGCGCCGACAATAAACACAAGCACCGCCCCGGCGATTATCCCGGCCAGTCCCAGACCTATCGGGAACAGCATCCACCAGCCCGTCCGGTTGGTGTCATGCAATCGCCGCGCCGTCACCGCCAGAGACGGCAATAGCAACGCCAAAGCGATAATGAATCCCAAGAACGGAATCCAGAAAGTCAGCACTTGCACGATGACCGTGAACAGGGTAAACCACCAGTATTCCGACCGGCTGGCCCGCCCGCTGAAGTCTATGTATTTTTGGAAGCAGATTTTGATTGATTCCGTGAAACTCAAATCGTTTATCCCTCCCTTGCCGAGTTTTCGGGGACGGGCAACCGACGCTCGCAAGCTCCGTTGCCCTGCTCTTATGTCCGTATGATATTATCACAGCGGCCCGGCCAAGTTATCCTCAAGCCGGGCCTCAAATCCAACCCGAATGGAACGAAAGGGGGGCGGCTATGAAAATCGGCGTCAGCACGGTGCTGAACAGCAACTCGATGGATGTGGCGGAAATTGCCCGCAAGGCCGAGGAACTGGGTTTCGACTCCTTCTGGCTGCCGGAGCATCCCGTCATCCCGGTACACACCACCTCGCGCTACGGCGGCACGCCCGACGGCTCGATACCGCCCTTTATGGCCGATATGGGCGACCCGTTCATCGGGCTGGCTATGGCCTCGGCCACCACCACGCGCATCCGGCTGGGAACCGCCGTCTGCCTAGTGCCGGAACACAGCCCGTTAGTACAGGCCAAGCAGATAGCGGCCCTGGACCACCACTCCGGCGGGCGGTTCATTTTCGGCATCGGCGCGGGCTGGCTACGCGAGGAAACGGAAATAATGGGCGGCGACTTCGACCACCGCTGGACGCAGACCCGCGAGGCCATAGAGGTGATGAAGGCGCTTTGGACGCAGGACGAAGCCGAGTATCACGGCCGCTATTACGACTTTCCGGCGCTAAAAGTGTTTCCCAAACCGGCGCAACGGCCGCATCCGCCGGTGCTGCTGGGCGGCGCGGCCCGCAACGTCTTCCGCCGCGTAGTGGCCTATGGCGACGGGTGGATGCCGGTGCGGGCCACGCCGGAGGACGTCCGCGCAGCCCGCGCCACGCTGGACGAACTGGCCGAGTCGGCCGGGCGCGACCCCAAGAGCATCGAGATTTGCGTCTCCGGCGCCGCCGGACGGGACGAAATCCGGCAGATGGCCGAAGCCGGCGCCACCATGTCCACCGTCCGCCTAGCCAGCAGCGCCCCCGGCGAAGCCCTCCCCACCCTGGAACGCCTAGCCGAGGAAGTGCTGGGGTATAGCCGGGTAATACGGGCGTCATAAAGCCTGTACTACAGTGCCTGTATGTACTCAATCATCGACTTTCAGACTCCCGACGGGTCGCGTCCCATCAACGATTTCATGGTATCGGTTCGCCGAAGCGGTGACCTGTCGGGAGTTCGAGCCATCAACAACGCCATAGACCGGCTGGGGAGCGTCGGCCTCAGTCTGCTGAACACCGCGATGATGGACAATATCGAAGATGACATTTATGAATTGCGAGCACGTCATTATCGAGTGTTCTGTTATTACGACCGGGGCCAATCCCGGTTCATATTGCTTAGCGGGTTCCGCAAAAGGACTCAGCGAACACCGTTGAGGGAGATAGCTCAGGCCAGGCGTTTGGTTGCCGAATACCGTACAATGGGAGTTGATTAACGATGTTGAGAGATTTCAGGGCGCAATTGGCCGAAGAGCTTGAGGATGACGAAGAAAGGATGGGATACGGTGAAGCCGCAGCCAAAATGGGTTTCGCCATCTCACTGACCTTCGCCCGCCAGGAACGCAATATGACGCAGCAGGAGCTGGCCGACCTGCTGGGCGTCAGCAAAGCCTATGTCGTCCGCCTGGAAAGTGGCGACGCCAACCCGTCCATCGCCAAGGCAGGGCGCATTTTCGCCGCCCTGTGGCTTACGCCCATAGATCGCCCCTTTCCCCTGCTCAAGGGTTACGGCCCCCACGAGCCGTCCTGCGCCACCGCCGTCGAGCCGTCCGCGGGCCTGCCTGCCCCGGAGAAGCCCGCTCGCAAAGCGATGCAGGCGGGGAATTAACGGCAGGTATTGGGTATAATAGAGCTGGCAGCCAGAGCAGGGGATGAAAGTATGCTGATTTCGGAAGTGAGGGAAAATCAAGGGCAGTCGGCCAGCCCTGGCCAGCCTCGCCACCCGGTAGTAGCCCGCCTTAAGGCGGCGCTGGGAATTATGCGGCACGCGGTCAGGCACCCCTTGACTGCTTGCGTAATCAACCTGGATACCGGAGAAGTCCGTCCTTATCGTGGCTGAGTCAAATTCCAGAGCAGGCCCCCGAATGTTCGTCGCCGTTGTGCTATTTCTGATGCTCACAGCGCTATTGACGATGGCAACAGCCGTTGTCCTGTCGGTGTTGGCGGATAGCACGGTTCTAATACAGACGGCCGACGGTTCTACAGTTGAGCAGACTACTTATACCGGCGCCGCAATAGAGAAGCTGTGGCAGGGATTTTTCAGCTCGTTGAGCGCACTCATCGGATTGCTTGGCGGGAAGGTTTTGTAGACTCATATCAGGCCAATCAACACTCTTACTGAGGAACTGCAAATGCGCGTAGACGTTCACACCCACATCTGGCCCGACCGCATCGCCCCGGCGGTGTTGGAGAATATGGTTGGAACTTTTGGCTATCCGGCGGTGGGAGTAAACACCGTGGACGGCATCAAGGCGCACATGAGAGCGTCGGGAGTGGACAAATCCGTGGTGCTGGGCGTGGTGGAGCGGCTGGAGCATCTGCGGGGAGCCAATGACTGGCTCATCAGCATACAGGACGATATGCTGGTTCCTTTCGGGGCGATACACCCCGACCTAGAGGACAAAGCGGGCGAAATCCGGCGGCTGCGCGACGCCGGAATCAAGGGCGTCAAGCTGCATCCGATGGTCAATAGTTACTACCCCGACGACCCGCGGATGTTCCCGGTTTATGAGGAAATGGGCGAGGATATGGTGGTGGAAATCCACTCGGGCCGCTGGGCGCACACCAGCCCCGGCGATACCGTCTGGGCCGAACCGGGCCGCATTATGAACGTCGTCCGGCAGTTCCCCAAGCTGAAGCTCATCGCCCTGCACCTAGGCGGATTCTATATGCTGGACGAAGCGGAACGGGAACTCATCGGGCGCGACAACGTGCTGATAGACACCACTTGGCCGCCTGCGCTGAAAGAAGTGGGCAGCGGCACGCTGGCCGCCATCATCAACCGCCACGGGGCGGAAAAAGTCTGTTTCGGCACCGATTTTCCGCTGGCAGATATGGCCCAAGACGCCCAATTCGTCGAGTCCCTGCCCCTGCCCGACAGCGTAAAAGAGCGCATCCTCGGCGAAAACGCCCGCGAGCTGATTGGCCTTTAGTTTAACCACAGAGGACGCAGAGACTACAGAGAATTTTTCTGATAATTACAAAAATATCTCTGTATTCTCTGGTCACTCTGTGATAAATTCCCCTACCGGCCTTCGCGGATGAACTCGGCTATGCGCTCGCCGATGGTCATAGTGGTAACGTTAGTGTTGGCGCGGATGCAGTCGGGCATTACGGAGGCGTCCACCACCCGCAGGTTCTCCATTCCGTGCACCTTGCCGTACTGGTCCACCACGGCCAGAGGGTCAGAGGCCGGCCCCATCTTGCAGGTGCCGGAAATATGCTGCCCGGTGGTCACCTCCCGCAGCATATAGGCGTCCAGGGCATCGTCGTCGGCCAGTTGCTCGTCTGTGGGTTCGGTGCGCTCCTCAACGATGCCAACAAAGTCGGGATGTTCCCCCAAGCGGGCGCAGAGCCGCACCGAGTCGCGCAGGCGGCGGCGGTCGTCTTCCTCTACCAGATAGTTGTAGTTCAGGAAGGGCTGTTCGTCGGGGTCGGTGGAAGTGAGGCGCAGCTCGCCGGAACCCAGGGCCAGATCCAGCACGCTAATCATTCGGATGCCCAGCGCCTCCATACGCTCGCCGCCCCGGTCAACCCGCTCGGTGGCGTAGGACTGCATGAAAATCATCATGTCGTTGCGCAGATCCGAGCCGTCGGCCGTCCAGCGCAGGCACATCTGCACCCGCGGAGCGTGGCCGTCCAACGGGTAGTCCGCCTTAGTGCGGAAAGTGGTGTAGACCGACGGATGGTCGCGCAGGTTCTGGCCCACGCCGGGCAGTTCGTGCGCCACCGGAATGCCCATTTCGGTCAGGTGTTCCGCCGGGCCGACACCCGACAGCAGCAACAGGTGGGGCGAGCCGACGGCCCCGGAGCAGAGGATAATCTCCTCGCCTTTCACGATAAAGGTTTCGCCGCCGCTCTCCACTTCCACGCCCACGGCCCGCTTGCCCTCGAATATGACCCGGCGGGTGGCGCAGTTGGGGCGGATGGTCAGGTTGAGCCGGTGGCGGGCCGGGTCCAGATAGCCCAAGGCGGTGCTCCAGCGGATGCCGTTGGGGTTGTTGAAAGGCACTGGCCCCACGCCGCTGGCCTCGGGGTGGTTGTGGTCGGGGCTGTGGGCGAACCCGGCCTCGCGGCAGGCGGCGAAAAAGGCGTTCTGGTCGGGCAGCATTTCCTCGGACTTGAAACGCCGGGCGATGATTGGCCCGTCGGAATTGTGAAAGTCATCGGCGGGAAAATCGCTGTCGGTTTCGATGCGGCGCAGGAAGGGTATCAGCTTGGTGAAGCTCCACTCGTCGTTGCCCTTGGCGGCCCAGCCGTCGTAGTCCTCCGGCACGCCGCGCAGGAATACTTGGCCATTGATGGCGCTGGAGCCGCCGGTCACCTTGCCCCGCGGCACCATCATCGGCGGGGCGGTTTCCGACGCCTTGCCCCAGAACTGCCAGTTATGGTCGCTGACCATCACATCGGCGTTGGTGGCATAGCCGAACTTAACTTCGTCGGGCAGCCGCTCAAACTCTGGGTAATCCTCCCCGGCCTCCAGCAACAGCACCGACCGCTCCGGGTCTTCGCTGAGCCGCGAGGCCACGATGGAGCCGGCCGACCCGGCGCCCACCACGATGTAGTCGTATTTCATAGCCGCTCTCCTTCGCACGAAAGATAACGCAAGTTTCCCGCGATGATACGGCGGGCGCAAGGAAGCGTCAACCGGGATGGCGGTGGGCTAGGGCAGAGCGTCAACGACAACGGTGCCGCCGTCACGGACGTCGAGGGTGACGCGGCTGCCGTGAAGCAGCTCCATTCCCAGCAGTGTCTCGCTGTCGGTTTCGATTACTTGGATGGAGCGTAGCTGGCCGCCCCATAAGATTGTGGCGGTGTAGCTCGACAACATAGCTATACCGCCAGTGGCGAGTTCGGCAAAGCGAGGGATTCCCCGCGCCAAGTTTAACCGCCGGATAACAGATGCCATCAGCGAATTCTCCGTCGAACCCGGTATCCAGCACAACCTCAAGGGGATGGGACTGGCCGTTGCCGTCGAGAATTTCGATGGTGAGTCGGGCTTGCAGATTATTGACTCTGCCGGTCAGCATTCTTGTTCCGGCGTCCATCGGCCCGGAATGTGGCAGGTGGCTTTATAGCCGATCCTGATGACGAAGATACCAGCTACGGGCCGTCGGAGCCGTAGCCGTTCTGAGGCGACCGCAGCCCGGTCATCAATCTCGTAGTCGCCGGTGTCTATGTCGATGACCAGCATCCGGCCCTTGTGCTGCGGGTACACTGCTGCGGGTACACTAGGGGGCGAATTTTCTCGCGGTAGAGAGCCAGGCTTTTCGCGGCGTGCTTTTCAAGGTTGAGCTCGCCGGATTCGTAGCTGGTCATGGCGGGACTCCTGCGGTGAGGATGGCGGCATTATATGCCTTCTTGAACCGCCGGTTGAGTTTGGCGCGGTTGTGTCAGAGCCGATGATATGGCGGGCGCAATGGAGCGTCGGCAGGGTTGACAGAGTTTCGTGCTTGTGCTATAAACTAGTAATAGCTTCCCGTGTGATACGAGTTCGTTGTTTGAGGGATTTTCACCATGTATAATAAAGTGACAGCGACTTCACAAAACTTCCCGCTCAATGGGGGGACAAATCGTTTTGCAGTGGTCTATATGCTAATTGCAGTTTCTTTCTTTGGGCTAGTGCCTTTGGTTATTGTCCTTGGCAAATCTCACAATCCACTTTTGTATAGTGCTGCTATGCGGATTGGTATTGCCATATTTTCATTACTAATACTCCGTATTTTTTATTGGCGAATCTTAAAAATGGAAGGCATAATTTCATTTATCCGAGGTCGGATTTTCAGTCGAGAAATAGCATTTATATTGTTCAGCTATTTTGATTTCGTTGCCCTCACTCTATCTTTGCGTTGGTTAGATGCTGCTACAGTCGCAGTGATTTATGAAATATGGCCAATAATACTGATTTTCATTGTCGCCCGCTGGACAGATGGGCACTATCAAGGACTCGATATTCAAATGGTGCTGTTGTTGATTGTCGCCTTTTCGGGGGTGACTTTTGTACTTGCAAGTCAAAGCGGCGGTTTTCAGTTGTTGCTGCAAGATATTTTGGGAGATTATTCACTAAAAGCATACGCAGGATTTACTCTAGCGTTCGCGGCTGCCTGCATAACTGCTTTTACAGGATTCAGTTGGGTGTGGGCGCGTAATACGGTTAATCACAAAGATATTCCTCGTTCTGTTAAATGTGCTGAGAGTGTGAAATCACTACAAATGTCTTTCTTATTGGTCGCACTAGTATTGACAAATGTAGTAGCGTCATTGATAAATGGAATAATCGGACTGGCTTATGGTGAAATTACTGGTGAATGGATAACATTCGGTTGGTTTTTCTTTGCAGTGGTTGGAGGTATGTTCAGCTATGGTGTAGCTAGCGTTACGTGGCGATATGCTACTTCTCTGACTCAAAACGTCGGCATTCACGCAGTAAGTTACGGGACTCCAGTAGCTTCTTTGATATTTTTAGCCATAGTATCTCAACTTGGACAGGAAGTTAAAATAGATTATATAATTATTGGTGTAGTTGCAATAATCATAGCTAATTTACTCATCAATTTTGAAGCGGAAATCCGTTTGGGCTTTAAAGCGTTGCTTCTCACATTGGGAGGTTGCGGGGTAATTATATATCTGCGTGACGGAATCTTCGAATTCTCAAGAGTTGACAGATGGCATTGGACTGGAGGGGGGTATTTTGAGGCTCTTGCTCTGTCTGCAACGGTATTCACGCTCCTTTTGGCCTTTCGTGTATCTCGTCTGATTGGCCGTACCGGAGACGAGGATAATCGTACATTTAGCGTCTTCAGGAAGCTGGATATTCTAGTCCAACGAGGTATTATAAATAACAATATCCTCGATTGTATATTGCGTATAGATGCGCCCAAAGACCAAGCTGACTTGGAAAGTGCCTACGATACCGCACGGAATTACATCGCCGAGGCGCGTGCTAAATCCAATTCTTTAAAGGATGTTGACCTGCAATTCCTGAGTGAAGCAGAGTCTAATCTGGATGCGTTGGCCCACTCCAAGCAACAGGATATAACTCCGGGTGAAAAGTTCGCTCTGGGCATTTTCGCTGGGATTACCATATCTTTAGCCTTGTTCTCGCGTCCCCCGGAGGCAGAGGGCTGGAACCGTCTGCTGGTAGATATATTCGCCATACTAATATCCTCAGTCATTGTTTTCCTACTGGTCAATGTTTGGGATTTACGCCGCGAACGCAATGAAAGTAAATTGCGGTTGCGGGTGGAGCAGCAGGATTATGCGGTGAGTTTCTCCGACACCGGGCAACGCTCCGTAGACCAATGGCTTTCCATGATCGTCGGCGGCGCCATTGTCCTAGCCTACTTCGTTTTACTGGCTCACAAGTGGGTAGGCTGGTTCGGCTGGTTCGGCTGATTCGACGGCACTCCCGCCCTAGTTTGACAACCTTACCAGTGCTGCGGATACAATTTCTGATACGCAACCCCAAATTCAGCGAGGGGAGAATGATTAAGCACTTTGGCAGCCTTTACGCCGGCCACGTAGACTTGGGCGACCTGGGCCTGGAGGCCACTGCGGTCAACGACCGCCGGTTCGACAACGACCACCTCATCACCATCTTCGACCGCACCGAGCAGATAGCGAAGCTGATGGATCGGCTGGGCTACCACAGCTTTTGGGCCGCCGAACATCACTTCCAGCACGAGGGTAACGAAGTCATCCCCAATCTGCTGATGCTGTTCGTTCACCTCGCCAAGCTAACCAAGCAACTGAAGTTTGGCTGTGGTTTCAACATCAACCCGATGTGGCACCCCCTGCGGCTGGCCGAAGACTACGCCACCGCCGACATCTTGACCGACGGGCGGGTCATTTTCGGCGTGGGCCGGGGTTACCACTCGCGGGAGGTGGACACCTTTGGCGTCCCCAGCACCAACACCGACAGCGACGCCAACCGCGAAATGTTCGAGGAGCAGGTGGAAATCATAATGAAGGCGTTCCACGAAGACTCCTTCGCCTACGAAGGCAAATACTACCGGATTCCGCCCGAAGTGCCTTACCGGGGCTATACGCTGAAAGAGCTTACCCTAGTGCCGCGCCCGCGCTACCAGCCGGTGGAGACCTGGCAGCCTATGGTGTCCAGCGGCCAGCGGGCTATGGACTTTATGGCGAAGCACGACATCCAGGGCATCATCGGCGGCGGCGCGGTCACCGGCGGCGCTTCCGAGGAAGTCATTATGCGCTGGACGGAGACGCTGGCCCGCCACGGCCGCGAGGTGGAGCCGGGCGGACGGCTGACCGTCGGGCTGCCCACATTCATCGCCGACACCGAGCAGGAAGCCATCGAGCAGGGCCGCAAGTATCTGGAAGAGGATATGAAAATGTTTGCGCCGCTGGGCTTCTTCCGCGCCCTTTCCGAAGCGCAAATCGAGGCCCTCGGCGACCCCCGCCGGGCCCGCGGGGCTGGCCTGCCCACCATGGAAGACGTAATCGAGCAGAACGCCTGGCTGGTAGGCACCGCCGACCAAGTCACCGAGAAGATAATGGCAATCCAAGACAAGTACCCCGGCCTGGAGTATATGCACGTGGGCTGCAACCGCATGGGCGCCCCCCTGAGCGTAATGCTGGAGCAGCTCCAGCGCTTCGCCGAAGGCGTAATGCCCCACTTCAACGTGGAGGAAAAGCCGTTGGCCTAACGGGATGAGGCCGGAAAGCAGCCCATCAGGGCTGGGCGGCCCGGACAACGGAACACCCGGGCCGCCTGTCAGAAATGTTTGGTGTGCTGTTATCGTAGGTACTCAATCTTTCCTTTGGCTATTCGGGCGATGCGCCCGTTAGGAGTGCCGCTGTTTATTATGGACGGGCTGGCTTCCGGTGAACCGGCCATTCCGGTAGCGGTAGCGTTTGGCTTGCGGTTGACACCCCGCGCCTTTGCTGGCTATATTTCCTCTACTTCTACTACCATCGAGGGAGGATACGGGACGCTATGATGCAGCAGACTGGACGAGTCCGGGTTGAGGCGGGCAACGTCACCTTCGTTGTCCAGCACGAGCTTTGGGATGGCAACATTCAGGACCACTCCGACCAGGGCGTGGTCATTCTGGTGGAAACCGGGGGCGCCACCGCGCTGCGCTTCAACTGCTTCGACCGCGAGCGCAGCTATGTCTACGGGCCAGAGGGCAAGAACGTCAAATTCCGTATGGACGAAACCGTGGACGGCAACCCCATCGGCTGGTCGGTGAAAACCATCCGCAACAGCATCGGCATTATGCTCACGGAAGCCGGATACCCCGAAGCCGCCGGTTCGGTGGACTTGGGTGCCGTGTCCTCGGCACTGGACGAAGTGGAAAACATCGCGCGGGGCAAGTTTATGGCCGAGCGCAACACCGTAAAGCACAACCGCGGCACCGACATCATCGAAGCCGGCAACATACGCTTCGGGCTGGAAATGCGCCGCCTGCCCTCCGGCGACGGCGGTCTGGCTATCCACCTGTTGAGCGACTTGGCCGGCAACACGGGCCGGGTGTTCACCGAGGAGACCGAACTGCTGGCCTTCGACTGCTTCTGGGATGGCCCCCACTACCACTATGGCCCCCGCAACAAGAACCACCGCATCTATTGGGACAAGACCCTGGTTCCCGACCCGCTAGGCTGGTGCCTGGAGCAGTTCAAGACCAAGAAGCTGAAGGCGATGCTGGAACGCGCCGGTTACCCCGGCGTGGCCGCCGACCTAGATGAAGATCTCATCGCCTCGGTGTTGCCCGCGGTGGAAGCCCGCGCCCGCGAAATGGAAGCCGCCGGCATTCCCGCCGAACCTACCCCCAACCTGGTGCAGTAAACCGCGCCAGCCATCCCGGTGGCATTGACCCTACCAGCCGCCGCAGGCAACCCTGCGGCGGTTTATTTGTCCGCCCGGCAAGGTTTTGCTGCTACGTATTTCGTAATAAAATTCGTGCAGCCTTTTTCACGGATAAAGGTTGACATACCCGGCAGGTTAATGTAAATTGCCCGCCATTTAGCGGGTGAGCGCAACTTGGGCGGAGGCTAATGCTGTGTATGTTTGCGTGTGCAAGGGAGTGAGGCTGTCTGAGGCCGTCGAGTCGGCCAAACGCCGCGGCTCTTCCCCCGAGGCCCTCAAGGAAACTTGGGGCTTCGACGATGCCGACGCCTGTGGCCGCTGCCTGAACCACATTGAGCGCATCTCCCAACTGGTGGAGCTGAAGCTGGAGGGGCTGCTGGTAAAGAGATAAGCCGCCCCGCTAAGGTGGCGTCCCGGACAGTTTGAGATTATAATTCGGGTCAGCCTTGAAAGCTGGCCTTTTGTTGTTGCCTGCCGTATATCCTGCCAACCGCAAGGAGCTACCGTTATGAAAGCGAAGGAAGGCGTTGTTGAACGCCTCAACAGCATACTCACCATCGAACTGACTGCCATCAACCAGTATTTCGTCCACTCCGAGATGGCTAACAACTGGGGCTTCCGGCGCATCGGCTCGATGTTCCGGGCCAACAGTATGTCGGAGATGGAGGACGCCCAGCACCTCATCCGGCATATCCTCTATCTCGAGGGAATGCCCAACCTGCAACGGCTGAACCAGGTGATGGTGGGCGAGTCGGTGAAGGAAGACCTGGAGCTGAACCTGGAAGCCGAAAAGGGAGCAGTGGATGCGCTGACCGAGGCCATCACTCATTGCGCCTCCGTGGGCGACTACACCACCCGCAGCATCCTGGAGGGGATGGTGCGGGAAGAAGAGGAACACGTGGACTGGCTGGAAACCCAACTGGAACTCATCAGCCAGATAGGGCTGGAGCTTTACCTGAACCAGCAGATTCACGACGACGGCTAACCGCAGCGGCGACGGAGGACAAGGTCGGCCGGGCCTGCACATCAGCAGGCCCGGCCTTTCGTTATCCGTTCCGGCGCTCTTGAGAATGATGCGCCGGTTGGTTGCGCGGCATTGTGTCTGCGTAATTCTAATTGTGTGCACCGAATCGTCCTGGCTGTTGATTAGTTCAGCACTGCTTCGAGTTGCGCAATCAGCACTGGGACATCATCCCTTAGCGTGTCCCAAAGTGTGTCGTGGTTTATGTTGTAGTAGACGTGAACCAGATGATTGCGCATACCGATAATCCCTGCCCACTCAATTGTTGGATGCTCGTCTCTGGCGATGCCGGTAACGCGCGATGCTGCCTCGCCGATTATTTCCACGGCTTTAACTGGAGCGTAAAGGAACATCAGGTCGTTATCCAGGTCGGCCCGCGCCCGGCCTTGGGCGAATGACTGAGACACCCGCGCCGCGTGCAGCATATTGCGCATATGAAAGGTGTCCTCAGGCGGCAAAATGCACCTCTGTGGCTGCGATTACTTCGTCGCGGTAAAAGTCTCGCAATTCCGGCAGGGTGCGCAGGTCAGCCTTCACGCTACCGAAGAAGGACGCCAGCTCCTCTTGTGTCTTATGCAGCTTGATGTATCCGACTCTTTGGCCTTTCTCAAATTCCACCAGCAGGAATAGTTCGACTTCCGGGAAGTTGCGGCGCACAGTTTCCGCGTTGTGGGTTGCCAGCCAGCGGATGCCTTTCTGTTGGCAGTATTGGGCGAGCTTTTCTTTGGAGAGGGGCTTGGTTGGGGGCATTGCCGGACTCCTTTGGGTGGGGTGTTGGCGGAAATTGAAAGACCACCGGCTTGCCGGCGGTCTTTGTTTCGGGTTTTGGATTGTTGGTCGGGGCGGCCAGATTTGAACTGGCGACCCCCTACACCCCATGCAGGTGCCCTACCAGGCTGGGCCACGCCCCGACGCTTGGTCTATTATAGCACGGCTTGGGCTTTGATGGCAACCCGGTTGGGCGTCGGTTTTGCCTTTGGCTGGCGGTTATGCGGGGTTTAGGGTTTGGCGGGTTTGGCGGGCGGTTTTGATGGCGGGCCAGTGCCAGCGCATTGGGCGCATTTGGACTTGGCGCCAGGGTTCGGACTGGTCGTGGTAGTGGGGGCTGGCCGGGTGGCCGGAACTGCCTAGGGGGACGATCCATAGGGAGTTGTCCCAGTTGGCGGTGTCGTAGCAGTAGCGGGCTACTGAGAGGCTGGTTATGGCGGCCGGGGCGGATGGGGAGTAGCCGCCAGCCAGCGGGGTGTCGCCGTCGCCGCTGGCCGGGATGGGGGGCGGGTCGAGCAGTCCGCTCAGCTCCGGGCGCGAGGCGGAAAGGGTGTGGTGCGGGATGGCGCGGTGGATGCGACCCCAGGCCCAGTCGTCGGGGTCGTCGCCCAGCAGCTCCCGCAGGTTGGCTACGCCGCGGGCTAGGGCGCGGGAAATCGCCGCGGGCCAATTGTCGCCGTCGGCTAGGGTGGAACGGTTGTCGGCGTCGGCCAAGGGGGAAGGGTTGTCACCGTCGGCCAGGGTGGGGCGGTTGTTGCTGTCGGCCAGGGTGGGACGGTTGTTGCTGTCGGTCAGGGTGGGACGGTTGTTGCTGTCGGCTATGGTGGAACGGTTGTTGCCGTCGGCTATGGTGGGATGGTTGTTGCCGTCGGCTATGGTGGGATGGTTGTTGCCGTCGGCTATGGTGGAACGGTTGTCGGCGTTGGCTATGGGGGAAGGGTTGTTGACGTTGGCTATGGGGGAAGGGTTGTTGGCGTTGGGAAGGTTGTGGGTGGTGGTTAGGAGGGATGGGTTGTTTTGGCGGAGGGTTTCTATCATTCGGGCTTTGAAGCGGTTGCTGAAGGAGCCTAGGCCGCGGTCGGCGGGGTGCCAGGCGGCTTCGGCTAGGTCAGGGGGGAGGTTGCGCTCTAGGAGTTCTTTGAGGAGGGCGTCGCGCATTGCCGAGTAGATGGCGGGTTCGGTGCGGTGGGCGTCCATTGAGCCGTCCCAGTCTAGCAGGCGTTGGAGGGCTATGGCGGATAGGGCGTCTTGAGGCTCTACTTGGGGCAGGGCGGCTAGGTAGGCTAGGGAGGGCAGCGATACTCTTTGGGCGTGTACTTTCGCCATATCGGGGGCGGCGGGTTTGGTTAGGGACATCAGGCCGTGGGTGACGCTTTTGACTCGGAACTCGGGGGTGAAGTCTACGGCGATGTAGTGGGGATATTGGTCGCCTACGGGCCGGTTGTTGGCGGTGGCGATGTAGCCTTCGGTGGGGTTGACGGAACGGGGGAGTTGGTCGAAGGGGATGTCGCCTTGCCATTCGTATTCACCGCTCCAGCCAGGGACGGGCAGCCAGCCGTTGAGACGGGGGCGGATGGGGATGCGGCCGCGGCATAGGTAGCCGATGTTGCCGTCTATGTCGGCGAACAGGAAGTTGTTGCAGGGGTCAACCCAGCCGCGCTGGGACTCGGCCAGTTCATCGGCGTTGCGGGCGCGGAGCATTCGCCACAGGATGGCGGGCCAGTTTCCCCCCGTATCCCCGCCATTCTGGGAAGGGATGGCCTTGGCGGCCTCATCATCTTGGGAGTGAATGGCCTTTGCGGCCTCATCGTCTTGGGGGGGAATGGCATTGGCGGTGCTATCGTCTTGGGATGGGATGGACTTGGCGGACTCCTCGTCTTGGGGGGGGATTTGGGTGGCGGTGTACTTTAGGGACATTGCGGCCCATTCTTGGGTGGGGTTGGGCGGGGTGTTGGATATGATGGGGCCGTGGTTGGTTACTATTACGGGGAAGGATTCGGTGCGGCCGGTGTTGCTACGGATGGTTTCGTGGTGGACTTGGGCGTTGCGCCATTGGCCTTTGTGGAGGTATTGGGGTTGGTCGGTGCCGCGCAGCCGCTCTATGTATAGGTCTTGGTAGTCGGCGGCGGTGTGGGTTACGCTCCAGCAGACCCAGGGGTTGTGGCCGAAGTGGGGGAAGGCGGGGACGCCGGGGAAGGACAGGCCGATGACGTCGAATTCGGGGCAGGCGATGCGGTTCTGGTAGTAGGCGTTGGGGGTGTCTAGGGCGCGGTGGGAGTCGCCGGCGAGCAGGGGTTTGCCGGTGGCGGTGGAGTCGCCGGCCAGTACCCAACTGTTGCTGCCGGCGTCCATTTCGGACAGGTAGTTGAGGGCGGCGGCGCCTTCGGCCAGTTCTTTCAGGCCCTCATCCAGGGGGCCGGGGGCGGTGGCGCCGGGGGGCAGTATCAATAGGTGGCCGGGTTCGTAGCCGGGGAAAAGGCGTCCGGCTTTTTCGGGGCCCATAGCGCGAACCATGCGGGCCCGCCATACTTTCGACTCGAAGACGCCCATGAGGATGTGGCGCACTTTGTAGACGATTAGGCTGTCCCGGGGCTGCCAAGGTTCGGGTTGGATGCCTGCGATGGCGTATTCGGCGGGCAAGGGGTCGGGGCCTTGGATGAAGGCGTTGACGCCGGCGGCGTAGGCGTCGAAAACCTGCTTGGTGTGGGCGTCCATAGCGGCGTAGTCGGCTTTGGCGCTGGCGGTTAGCCGGAAGCGGCGCATCAGTTTGTCTTGTTCTAGGGCGGCGTCGCCTGCGGCTTCGGCCCAGCGGCCGCTGCCGCGCAGCCGGTCGTATTCCATTTGCCAGAGCCGGTCTTGGGCGGTTACGAAGCCTTGGGACAGGAAGGCGTCGGGTTCGTTTTCGGCGCGGACGTAGGGGATGCCTAGGTCGTCGCGGTAGACTTCTACCTTGTTGCTGAGTCCTTTTAGTTGTAGTTCGCCGGAAAGTTGGGGGATTGCCGCGGTCAATTCGGTGGGGCCGATTTGGGTTGCGCCTACCATGCCGCTCACCTCTGCCGGAGTTTTGCGCGATGATACCATTGTTGCCGGTTTTTAGGGGGATTTTGGGATTGGGTGGGTGACGGACGGCGGCGGGCGCACGGTTGTGCGCCCCTACGGGGTGGGGGGTTACGCGGGAGCGGCGGGGGTTGCGTTGGTAGTGACGGTTGGTTGCGCGGGAATGGTGGTGGTTGGGCGTGGGCGGCGGGCGATGGCGCGGGAATGGGGGTTGATGGCGCGGGTGCGGCGGGGAAAGCGGGGGCGAGGCTTTATGCCGAAGGGGTATGGGTTGTCGTTACGCGCGGGTTGGGGGCGGGGGGTTAGTTCTCCGGCGAACAGGCTGGGGAGCAGGCCGGTGTTGGCGTGGTTGGGGAATAGGGTTACGGCGATGGCTAGGGGTTCGGGGGTGGTTTTGTTTTCGCGGTGGCGGTTCAGGTAGTGGTGGAGGGACATAAAGGTGGTTAGGGGCATTACTTCTTTGGCGATTTTCAGGATGAAGGGGTGGGCTTCGGGGACGGGTTTGTTGTCGGTTAGGGCGGTGTGCCAGTCGTGGCAGTATTCCTCGGAGATGCGTCGGAGGCGCAGGACGGCTAGGGGGAAGGCGAATTTTCGGCGTAGGGCGTTGATTTGGTTGCGGATGGATTTTAGGCTCATTGGGGGTTCACCTCTTGGGGGTAGGATTTTTTGTTTTCCCTGCCATTTCCCGCCGTTTCCCGCCGTTTTGGGTTTGTGGGGCGGGTTCTAGGCATTGTCTGAATCAGGATTTTCAGGATTAAAGGATTGGCAGGATAAGGGCGCGGGTTTCCGCAGGGGGTTCGGGATTTTTTTGTTTGCCGGACAATTTCGGACATTTTTGGACATTTGGGTTGTTGGGTGGGTTGGCGGTTGGTTGGGTTGTTTGGGTTATGGCACGTTATTATGGTAGGGAGTGGTTATCGGGGTTGGCAAGGGGTAGGTGTCATCAATTTGTTGTCTGAATCAGGATTTTCAGGATTAGGGGATTTTCGGGATTAGGTTTGATGGTTCTGGTTGTCCTGCGGTTTTGGTTAGCGGTGTAAGGGGGTTGGTTGCCGTAGGGGGAGGGTCGGCGGCCCGCGGCGGGATTCTTCGCTTTGCTCAGAATGACAGGGGGGCGGGCGGGGTGCAGGATGGGTTGGGGGTTCACCTCCGGGTTGGGGATTTTTTATTTTTCCTGCCATTTCCCGCCATTTCCCGCCGTTTTGGGGGGTTGGCGCGGGATTTTTATGATTGGGGGATTGGCGGGGTGGTTTTGATGGTTTGGGTAGTTCGGGGGTTCTGGTTGGCGGTATTGGGGCGCGGGGTTTTTTGTTTTGCCGGGTATTTTCGGGCATTTTCGGACATTTGGGTTGTTGGGCGGGTTGGCGGGTTGGCCGGGTGTTTGGGTGATGGCACGTTATTATGGTAGGGAGTGGTTATCGGGGTTGGCAAGGGGTTAGTGTCATCAAATTGCGGGGGGGCACCGGGGGGTGTTGGGGATGGCGGGGTTTTTGGGTTAGGGGTTTGGTCGTGGTTGCGGGGGTGACGGGCGCACGGCAGTGCGCCCCTACGGGGGGCGGGGGCGGCGGGATGGGAAAGGGCTGGCGGCTTGGGGTGGGATTCTTCGCTTTGCTCAGAATGACAGGGGGGTTGCTCGGAATGACGGGCGGGTTGGGTTGGCGGGTTGGCCGGGTGTTTGGGTTATGGCACGTTATTATGGTAGGGAGTGGTTATCGGGGTTGGCAAGGGGTTAGTGTCATCAAATTGCGGGGGGGTGTTGGGGATGGCAGGGGTTTTTGGGTTAGGGGTTCGGGCGTGGTTGCGGGGGTGACGGGCGCACGGCTGTGCGCCCCTACGGGGGGCGGGGGCGGGGGGATGGGAAAGGGCTGGCGGCTTGGGGTGGGATTCTTCGCTTTGCTCAGAATGACAGGGGGGTTGCTCGGAATGACGGGCGGGTTGGGTTGGGATTGCGGGGGATGGGGAAAGGGCTGGCGGCTTGGGGTGGGATTCTTCGCTTTGCTCAGAATGACAGGGGCTTGCTCAGAATGACGGGCGGGTTGGGTTGGCGGGTTGGCCGGGTGTTTGGGTTATGGAACGTTATTATGGTAGGGAGTGGTTATCGGGGTTGGCAAGGGGTTAGTGTCATCAAATTGTGGGGGGGTGTTGGGGATGGCCGGGGTTTTGGGGTTAGGGGTTCGGGCGTGGTTGCGGGTGGTGACGGGCGCACGGCTGTGCGCCCCTACGGGGGGCGGGGGCGGCGGGATGGGAAAGGGCTGGCGGCTTGGGGTGGGATTCTTCGCTTTGCTCGGAATGACGGGGGGGTTGCTCGGAATGACGGGGGGATGGGATTACAGGGGGGCCGGGATTACGGGCGGGTTGTTTGGGTTATGGCACGTTATTATGGTAGGGAGTGGTTATCGGGGTTGGCAAGGGGTAGGTGTCATCAATTTCGTGGGGGGGGGTGTTGGGGATGGCGGGGTTTTTGGGTTGGGTGTTTGGTCGTGGTTGCGGGGAGTGAGGGCGCACGGCAGTGCGCCCCTACGGGGGGCGGGGGGCGGCGATGGGAAAGGGCTGGCGGCTTGGGGTGGGATTCTTCGCTTTGCTCAGAATGACAGGGGCTTGCTCGGAATGACGGGGGGATGGGATTACAGGGGGGCCGGGATTACGGGCGGGTTGTTTGGGTGATGGCACGTTATTATGGTAGGGAGTGGTTATCGGGGTTGGCAAGGGGTTAGTGTCATCAAATTGCGGGGGGGTGTTGGGGATGGCCGGGGTTTTTGGGTTAGGGGTTCGGGCGTGGTTGCGGGGGTGACGGGCGCACGGCAGTGCGCCCCTACGGGGGGCGGGGCGGGGGTGTGTATGGCAGTTGGCGGGACGGTAGGGTTATTGGGTTGGGGTTTGGTCGTGGTTGCGGGGGGTGACGGGCGCACGGCTGTGCGCCCCTACGGGGTACGGGGATGGGTGGAGTATGTATGGCAGTTGGCGCGGCGGTAGGGTTATTGGGTTGGGGTTCGGGTGGGGTTGCGGGGGGTGACGGGGGCGCGGCAGGGCGGCCCTACGGGGGGTGGCGGGGGCGCGGTGGGGCGGCCCTACGGGGGGTGGGGCGGGGTAGTTAGGGGTGTACGGGGATTTCTTGTTGCCAGATTGGGGGTTGGTTTGGGGTGTATTGGCCGGTTTGGATTTTGGTTATGGGGTAGTCGGGTAGGGGGATTGTTGCTAGGCATTTGTTGGTTAGGGTTGGGATTTTTTTTGCTTGGTCGAAGGCGGCGGCGCTGAAGTCTAGGTTGTCGAAGCCGTGTTGCTGGCGGTGGTGGGGTAGGTTTTTTGGGTCGGCGGGGGTCAGGTGCAGGAAGAAGAGCGGTTCGGTGTCGGTTGGCAGGCAGGGGTCTTTGAAGTAGGTTAGTTCTTTGCCGGTTAGGTAGACGTTGAAGGTGCCGGTTATGTTGGGCGTTAGGGATTGGATTTCTTGGTATCGCTCCTCGATGGCGGCGATGGCGGCGTTTTTGGCTTCGGGGCTGGAATAAACGGGGATTTCTTTTTCCCAGATTGGGGGGTTGCCTGGGATGTATTGGCCGGTTTGGATTTTGGTTATGGGGTAGTCTGGGAGGGGGATTATTGCTAGGCATTTGTTGGTTAGGGTTGGGATTTTTTTTGCTTGGTCGAAGGCAGTGCCGGGAAAGTCTAGGTTGTCGAAGCCGTGTTGCTGGCGGTGGGGGGGCAGGCTTTTCTGGTCGGCGGGGTAGAGAGCCAGGAAGAACCATGGCTCGGTATCCGTTGGCAGGCAGGGTTCTTTGAAGTAGGTCAGTTCTTTGCCGGTTAGATATACGTTGAAATTGGAGATGATGTCGGGCTTTAGGGATTGGATTTGTTGGTATCGCTCCTCGATGGCGGCGATGGCGGCGTTTTTGGCTTCGGGGCTGGAATAAACGGGGATTTCTTTTTCCCAGATTGGGGGTTGGCCTAGGATGTTCTGGCCGGTTCGGATTTTGGTTATGGGGTAGTCGGGGAGGGGGATTGTTGCTAGGCATTTGTTGTTTAGAGTTGGGATTTTTTTTGCCCGGGTGAAGGCGTTGGCGTTGAAGTCTAGGTTGTCGAAGGCGTGTTGCTGGCGGTGGGAGGGAAGGCTTTTCTGGTCGGCGGGGGTTAGGTGCAGGAGGAAGCGCGGTTCGATGTCGGTTGGTAGGCAGGGGTCTTTGAGGTAGGTTAGTTCTTTGCCGGTTAGATAGACGTTGAAGTTGGAGGCTATGTCGGGGTCTAGGGATAGGATTTGTTGGTATCTTTCCTCGATGGCGGCGATTTTGGCTTGTTCGGTGAAATGTGCGAAATAGGCTAATCCGCTGCTGGCGGCGATTATGGTTAGGCAGGCGATTAGCCAGGGCGTGGGGGTAAGATTTCGGGCTAGGGCGGCGTTGGGCGGGTTGGGCCGGGCCGCTGTAGAGTCGGCCGGGCCGGGTTTGGTGGCAGGTTGGAACGGGATCCATCCGGTTGGCAGTTTTAGTTTGGGGGGGAATGGAATCACGCTGATGGGCAGTTTTAGTTTGGGCGGGAATGGGATTTGGCTGGTTGGCAGTTTTAGGGCGGCGAAGGGGGTTGCGAGCCGGCGGTGGGCCGGTTTTTGGGCTAGGAGCAGATCCAGAGCGTAGAAAAAGCAGACGATGCTGAACAGATATTCGCGCGTTTCGTAAAAGTTGCCGGCAGGTATGTCGCTGCGATGATGCGCGTAGGCGATAGCTAGGAGGAGGGCGAAGGCGGCGGCGGTGGCGGCAAGGATCTCTTTGGGTTGGCGGGAGATTAGGGCGTAGATGGCGAAGAATAGTAAGAGGGCTTTTTCGCGGTCAGTAATAAAGGAGATAAAGTCGAAACTGAGGATGTCTGCCTCGACTGGGCGGTAGGATTCCGCGGTTAGGAAGGCCAATACGAGCAGGATTGACGGCAATGGGATGTTGAACAGCTTGTCTTTTCGGATAAAGAAGGCGGCGGCGGTTATCATACACAGAAGGGTTGTTGCTACTTGGTAGATTGCTTCAAATTTTCCGTGGGTGATATTGATGTTGTGGAGATTGACCTCGTCTTGGCGGTTGATGTTCAGCAGGAAATCGGGGGTGGGGAATCCGATTATTCGCTGGCCCCAACTGAGTTCCTCGCCTGCGGCGAACAGGAAGGCGATGGCGGCTAGGATGTAGACGCAGCGTAGGGGGAGTCGTTGCTCTGCCAGGGCCGTGGCGAACAGTATCAGGGCGGTCAAGAGAAACCAGGCCGGGGTTAGATACTCTACCCAAGAGTCCTCGTAGGTTATTGTGCTGTATGCGCCGGGGTTGGCTACGGACAGGCAGGCGAAGAAGAGGGCGTTTAGGGAGAAGAATAGGTAGCCGAGGGTTGCGATGTTGGAGTTGAGGGGGAAAGAGTCGGGGGTGGGAGGGGAAGTGCGGGGAGCGGCGGCCTCTAGGGGCTGCTGGGATTCGGGGGTTTTGTTTGGCACATCCGGGCTCCCGGTTGTTTGTTTGCGGTTTTTTGTCAGGGGCGGATTATACGGCGTGGGGTTGGGGTTGGACAAGGGGGCGGGGGTTGGGGGTTTTGGGGGCGTTGAGGATTGGGGGGGTGGCGGCGTATAATTGGGGTGCGGTTGGCGTTTGAGTTTTTTGAGGTTGAGGGTTTTTTGGTGGCTTTGTTGAAGATTCGGTTGGTGCCTGACCCGATTCTTTTCAGGAAGGCGCGTAAGGTTGGGAAGGTTACGGCGCAGCACCGGCGGCTGGCGGCGGATATGGTGGAGACGATGATTGAGCATAGCGGGGTGGGGCTGGCGGCGAATCAGGTTGGGTATCTGGAGCGTATCGCGGTTGTGCAGACGCCGGATATGGAGGAGGCTTTGGTTTTGGTGAACCCGGAGATTGTGAGGAAGGAGGGGCAGCGGGAGGTGGAGGAGGGGTGTCTGAGCGTTCCGGGGTATCGGGGGATGGTGTTGCGGTCGGAGAAGGTGCGGGCGCGGGCGCTGGACTTGAATGCGAAGCCGTTTAAGGTGGATGCGGAGGGCAGTTTGCTGGCGCAGGCTTTGGAGCACGAGATTGACCATCTGAACGGGATTATGTATATGGATCATTTGGTGGCGCATACGGGTTTGTATAAGGTTGAAGAGGGGGATGGGGATGGAGCGGGGGGCGATGGGGATGGGCATAACCATAACCATGGGGGAGGGAAGGGCGATTCGGGTTTTGATGTTTGGCACCGGGGGTTGCATGGGGTGGAGAGGGATGGGGGGTAGGTTGGAGGGGTGAGGACGGATGGGGGGGCGACGGGGGGGCGCAAGGGACGGGGGGGCGCAAGGCGGATGGGCGGGCGCAGGGGGCGAGGGGGCGTAAGGCGGATGGGTAGGGACGGATGGGCGGGCGAGGGGGCGCAAGGCGGACGGGCAACCACAAGGGTTGCCCCTACGGGGGGATGGGGGGCGGGATACTACGGGGGGATGGGGGGCGGGATGTGTGGGTTGGGTGAGGTTTTGTCGGGGGTATGGATTTTTTGATTGAGCGGTTGGTTTCTTTTTTTGCGGCGCAGGGGTTGGATGCGTGGCTGGTTGGGGGGGCGGTGCGTGACCGTTTGTTGGGGCGCGGGTTGGGGGGGGATGTTGATTTGGCGGTGGCGGCGGGGGATGTTGTGTCGGTGGGGCGGGCGCTGGCCGGGGAGCTGGGGGGGGCGCTGGTTCCTTTGAGCCCGGAGCGGGGGATTATGCGGGTGGTGGTTGACTTGGGGGATGATGACGATGGGGGCGTAGGGCGGGCGGTTGACGGGGATGCGGGGCGGGTGGTTGATTTTACGGTTTTTTCCGGGGACATTGAGAGCGATTTGGGGCGGCGGGATTTTACGGTTAATGCTATGGCGGCGCCGTTGGGGGAGTGGGTTGGGGGGGATTTTGTCGGGGTGGTGATTGACCCGTATGGGGGGCGGGGGGATTTGGCGCGGAGGGTTTTGCGGGCGGTTGCTCCGGGGGTGTTTGAGGATGACCCGGGGCGTTTGTTGCGGGCGGTGCGGCTAGCGGGGGAGCTGGGGCTGCGTATCGAGCCGGGGACGGTGCGGCTGGTGGCGGCTAACGCGCATTTGTTGCCGCGGACGCATCCGGTTCGGGTGCGGGACGAGTTTTTGCGGGTGCTGGCGCCTAGGGGGGCCAGGGGGCGCGTTGAGGCGCTGGACCGGCTGGGGCTGCTGGAGCAGATTATACCGGAGCTGATGGCTACTAAGGGCGTGGAACAGCCGCGGATGCATTATTGGGATGTTTGGGGTCATTCGTTGCACGCGGTGGAGGCCGCCGAGGGGGTGACCGGGGGGCATCAGAATTCGCCGGTGTATTCGTGTGTGCCGTGGACGGCGGAAAGCGAGGGGCGGTTCGGGGAAAGGGTTATGCATGGGCATACGCGGCGGACGGCGCTGAAGCTGGCGGCGTTGCTTCACGATGTCGCCAAGCCGCAGACTAAGACGCTGGAGGCAGATGGGCGCACCCGCTTTTTCGGTCACCCGGAGGTTGGGGCGGATGTGGTTCGGTTGCGGCTGGGGAGTCTGGGTTTCGGGGCGCGGGGGTCTGGGATGGTGTCGGGGATGGTTAGGCATCATTTGCGGCCTTTCAATATGTCGGGGCAGGGGGAGTGGCCGACGCGCCGGGCCATCTATCGCTATTTCCGGGAGCTGGGTGACGGGGCGGTAGATACGCTGTACTTGAGTCTGGCGGATTTTTTGGCGACAAAAGGGCCGGAACTGGCGCACCAAGAATGGCTGAATCATGCTAGAATGATTAGCCATACACTTTATGTCGGCTCGCAGGAGCCGGTGTCCGTTGCTACGCCGCGCTTGGTTAGCGGACACGATTTGATGTCGCATTTGGGGTTGCCGCCGGGGCCGCGGGTCGGGTCTTTGCTGGCGGTGATTGAGGAGGCTCGCGCGGCGGGCGAAATTGAAACTCAGGAGCAGGCCCTGGAATTGGCTGCCGTCACACTGAAAGGCCGGGGAACCCGTTGGGGGGAAGTGGCTGGCGGGGATGATGGCTTGCCCGGGGGTTCCGGCTAGATTATGCGTTCCCGAAGCGTCCGGCTCAGTATCGTTATCGTCCTTATCTTGGGGCTTGCGTTGGCGGCCCTGGGATTTCGGGCTATCAACATTGACTTGCCCGGGCTGCCGGCCCTGAACCGGGACGGGGCCGGGCCGTTGGGGCTTAAGCTGGGTCTTGACCTGAGCGGTGGCGGGCATCTGGTTTATCAGGCGGATACCGGGGCGCGGTTTGACGTTACGCTGCTGGAGCCGGCGGATTTGAGCGAGTTGGGGACGGCGCTGGAGGGATTGCGGTTCGGGGATGACGGGCTGCTGGCGCTGGAGGATTATCAGGTTTTCCCGCGGGATATTAGCATTGTGCAGCGGGAAATCCCGATTGAGCCGCCGGTTACGCAAGAACCGGCGGCGGGGGAACCCGGGACGGGGGAACCGGGGGCGGGCGAGGGGGAGGGGGAACCGCCGCCGGAACCGCAGATGGTTTCGGTTCCCGTGGTGAGTATTTTCCAGGTGCGGACGCCTTTGCTGGCGACGGATGACCCGCGGCGCACCGGGCTGCGGGATGCGATTGAGGAGTCGCTGGGGCCGGTAAGTTTGTTCCAGGTGACCAACATTGGGGCGCCCTCTCCCGACCAGATGGCGGGGGTGCTGGACAACATTACGCGGCGGGTCAACCGTTTTGGGACGGAAGAGCCGATTATACAGATATTCGGCGATGACCGGGTTATTGTGCAGCTTCCGGGGGCGAGCGGTTCGACTACGGAGCTGGCGTTTGTGGATGCGGTGGACGGCGAGGGGCTGGCCGGGCTGGCGGATGCGCTGGCCGGGGCGGGGTATCAGGACGCGGAAGTGGAGCGGTTGGATGACCGTACGTTCCGTATTCTTTCCGGCACGGTGGACGCGGAGGTGGAGTCGGCGGCGCTGGCCGCGGTGGCTGAGGCGGTGGGGCCGGTGCAGTTTCTCAGCGTGAACAGCGCGATTGACGAGGCGAAGGCACTCATCGGGCAGACGGCGCTGCTGGAGTTCAAGGAGCGCACCTGCGGGTCGCTGGATCCGGTTACGGCGGCTTGTCTTGACCCTACGGACGCCGACTTGGGGCTTACCGGGGACGACCTGAACCGGGCGGAGGCGACGGCCGACCCGCTGGGCGTGGGCTGGGTGGTCAACTTGCAGTTTGACGGGCGCGGTTCCGATATTTTTTCTGAGCTTACCCGCCGCATCGCCGATGTGCAGACCAAGCGCATCGCGGTGTTTATGGACGACCAGGAAATTATCGCGCCGGTGGCGAGGGCCTGGATACGGGACGGCAGCACTCAAATCAGCGGCGACTTTACCCGCGAGGAAGCGCGGACGTTGGCGATTCAGTTGGAATCGGGGCGGTTGCAGGTGCCGCTGAAGCTGATTCAGGAAAGCGACGTTGACGCTCTGCTGGGTTCCGAATCGTTGCGGAACAGCCTGCTGGCCGGGCTGGTGGGTTTGGGGCTGGTGCTGGTCTTTATAGTGGCCTACTACCGGATGGCCGGGGTGGTGGCGGCCTGCGCTCTGGTGTTTTACGCGGTTATTGTGCTGGCGGTGTTCAAGCTGATTCCGATTACGCTGGAGCTGGCCCATATCGGGGGTTTCATTCTGTCGGTGGGGATGGCGGTGGACGCCAATATACTGATATTCGAGCGGATGAAAGAGGAAGTGCGGATTGGCCGGACGCTGGCGTCGTCTATGGAAGTGGGGTTCAGCAGGGCCTGGCCGGCGATACGGGATTCCAACATTTCGACGATGATTACGTGTCTGGTGCTGATGTGGTTCGGCGACCGGCTGGGGGGCGGGCTGGTTACGGGGGTTGCCATCAGCCTGTTCATCGGGGTGGCGGCGAGTATGTTCACGGCGGTGGTGGTGAGCCGGAACCTGTTGCAGTTGATGGCCTTTATCGGGCTGGGACACCGGATTAACCTGTTTACGCCGGAGCCGGCGCCGGGGGCCGGGCGGGGGCGGGCCGGTGATGCGGCGCAAACCGCGGGAGGGGGCCGGTAGTGCTGGACATTGTAGGCAAGCGGAGCTGGTATTTCCTGTTTTCCTTTCTGATTATCGTTCCGGGCATCATATCCATGATGATACCGCCGGGGTGGGTGACGCTGGATTCGGGGCTGCGGCCGGGCATTGATTTCACCAGCGGGGCGGTGTTTAACGTCACTTTCCGGGCCGATGTAGACGAGGCGGACATTCAGGAGCGGATGACTGAGTTGGGCCATCCTGAAGCATTAGTGCAGCAGGTGGGGGCCAATAACTACTTCATCCGCACTGATGTGCTGGAGGAGGCGCAGCCGGGGGGGCTGTCGGAGCGGGAGATAATCGAGCGGGACTTGGAGAAGTTCTTGGGGCTGGAGCGGGAGCGGGTGGAGTTCGACAGCGTGTCGCCCATCGTGGCGTCGGAAACCGTCCGCATCGCCTTTTATGCGCTGGCGGCGGCGTCGGTGTTTATCCTGCTATATGTCTGGTATGCATTCCGGCGGGTGCCTAAAGCGTACCGCTATGGCGTCAGCGCGGTGCTGGCGTTGGTTCACGATGTGCTGGTGATTCTGGGGGTGTTTTCCATTCTGGGGCGGGTCATCGGGTTTGAGGTCAACTCGATGTTCATTGTGGGGCTGCTGATAGTGGCCGGGTACAGCGTCAATGACACTATAGTGGTATTCGACCGCATCCGGGAAAACGTTTCGCGTCATCCCGACCGGGATTTGGGCGGGCTGGTAAATCTGAGCATTATGGAAAGCATGGGGCGCTCGCTGAACACCAGCTTGACTACGCTGTTTGTGCTGATAGCGATGCTGCTAATCGGGGGGCCAAGCATCCGGGAGTTGTTGCTGGTGCTGGCTATCGGCGCGGTGGCGGGGACGTACAGCAGCATTTTTATAGCCAGCCAGTTTTTGGTGATGTGGGATCGAGGGGAAATCCGCCGGTTAGGGCGGCCGGCGGCGGCGGTGTCGTCGCTGCTCAATCTGTTGGGCAAGTAGCGCGGGAATTTCCGGCCCGGCGGGGTGTATAGTAGAATCGAGCCGGTTTATGGATGATTACCGCGAAACTATCTGGGGAATCCGCCCGGAAGATAGGGCGTGGTTTCAGTTTTTGACTCTGGTTGGGGGGACGGTTGGTTCGGTGATACTGACGCTGCTGGAGCTGGAGGCTCTTTCCGGCGACGCGGCGGCCGGTGTGGTGGCGAGGAATGTTGTTTTAGGCATTGGCGGCAGTTTCGTCGCTTCGGGCTTCATTGCTTGGGGGATGTTGCAGGCAAAGGAGATGATGATGTCAATGTCGGGCTGGATTAGGGATGCGACGGAGAGGCGGCGGGAGCGGTGGCGGCAGGAGCGGGAGGAGGCGGTGGCGGTGGCGGTGGCGGAGGCGCGGCGAGAGGTTGAGGAGGAGGCCCGCCGACAGGTGGCGGAGGCGCGGCGAGAGTCTGAGGAGGAAGCTCGGCGACAGGTGGCGGAAGCTCGCCGGGAAGCCGAGGAAGCCCGGCGACAGGCTTATATTCAGGGATATGCGGATTCCCGAGAAGGAAAACCTGAGCATCCGCCGGGGGGGAATGGCGTCGATGGGGGAGAGGGTTAGATTGGCGCGGTGGCGGGGACGTATAGCAGCATTTTTATAGCCAGCCAGTTTTTGGTGATGTGGGATCGGGGGGAAATTCGCCGGTTCGGTGATACTGACGCTGCCGGAGCCGGATGCTCTTTCCGGCGAGGTTGCGCCGAGCGCGGTGGCGAGGAATGTTGTTTTAGGCATTGGCGGCAGTTTCGTCGCCTCGGGCTTCATTGCTTGGGGGATGTTGCAAGCAAAGGAGATGATAATGTCAATGTCGGACTGGATTAGGGATGCGACTGAGAGGCGGCGGGAGGAGGGGCGGCAGGAGCGGGATGAAGCGGCGCGGCGGCAGGTAGAGGAAGTCTGGAGACAGTTGGGGGGATCTCTCAGGGCGGCTTACATTCAGGGTTATGCGGATTCTCAGGAAGGAAAACCTGTGCGTCCGCCGGGGGGGAATGGCGTTGATGGGGGACAGGGTTAGAATGGGGGACAGGGTTAGATTGGCCGCAGAACGGCGCCGGGGGGATGGTGTGGGGAGGGCCAGGCTAGGATGTGGAGAATTGCTGGATTTCCCTTTGACACTCTGAGCGAAGGGAAGGATGTCGTCGGCGTGGGGTGAGATTCTTCGCTTTGCTCAGAATGACAGAGTTTTGCTTAGAGTGACAAGGCTTTGCTTAGAGTGACAGAGTTTCGCTTAGGGCGATAGACAGTTGCTTAGAGGGGATTGGGGCTAGATAGAGGGAATTAGGGCTATTCGGCCTAGTATTGCCCGGGATGACATCATTGTGAAGGCGCGGGTTGCTTCTTCTAGGGGTATTGCCTGCTCTAGGATTGGCTTTAGTTTTCCTTGCGCGGCCATTGTTGTTGCTTGCTCTAGGGTGTTGCGGGAAAGGCCGGAAACGCCGGTTATTTGGGCGTCGCGGAATAGTATTTCGGGGATTATGCCGTTTAGTTGTACTTCGCCGCCTACTTCGCCTAGCAGGGCAAGCCGCCCGTATTGGGCTAGGCTGCGTATTGAGGAGCGGATGGTGGCCGCGCCTACGGTGTCAATTACTGCGTCGGCTCCTTGGTCGGCGGTGAGGGCCATTATTATTTCGGAAAAGTCGAGTTCGCCGGTTTCTATTACTTCGTCGGCTCCGAAAGCGGCTAGGGCCGGGGCTTTGTGGGGGGATGATGTTACTGCCAGCGTCCGCGCTCCGAAGGCGGCGGCGAGTTGTACGGCGTGAATGCCTAGTCCGCCGCCTGCGCCGGTTATGGCTACGGTATCGCCGGGCGACACTGATACCGCTGTCAGTGCTTGCAGGGCCACTCCGGCGGGGCAGGCCAGTAGCGCGGACGGGGTGAGGTCTAGGGCGTCGGGCAGCCGTATCAGGCTGTGTTCCGGTATTGTTGCGTATTCGGCGAATCCGCCGTTGCGCCCGTGGCCGATGCCTTGTCCGTTGCGGCAGCGATGCTCGCGTCCGGCTTGGCAGCGGTCGCAGCGGCCGCAGGCGCCGGTGAGCAGGGATACTACCCGGTCGCCGGGGCGGATTTGGTTGGTGTTGGTTCCGGTGGCTTCTACTGTGCCGGAGATTTCGTGCCCTAGAATTATGCCCGGGGGTATGCCGCGCCGCAGCGTTCCGGCCATTACCAGCCGGTCGTGGTGGCAAAATCCGCAGGCGGCTACCCGCACTAGGGCCTCGCCGTCGGCGGGTTGGGGCGTTGGGACGTGGGCGACGGACAGGCGGGGCGGGGTGCCGGGGCTTTCGAGAATCAGGGCTCGCATGGTTTGTTATTGTATACTAAAATGATCGCAAAATGTCATTCTGCCCATCTGTCATTTTGAGCGAAGCGAAGGGTGGCAAAGGGGAATTTCGCAGTCGTCTACTGATTAAGGGTAGTCTTGGCCTGAAAATTTATCGGTTTAAGCATAGGCGACTTATCATAAACACATTCATGGCAAGGGAAGGTGAGAGATGTCTGAACGAGTGGGTATCGTACTAGGGTTCGACCCCGGTGGCAAGAATAACTTTGGTTGGAGCGTATGCCGAACCGATAAGAGTGGGGACAAGTTGCTGATACAGCTAGGCAAGACCGGCTTGGCAAACGACGCACTTGAAGTGGTCGGTAAGGTACAAGAAGCGATGAAATCGCCTGACTTTCAGGGTCTGAAAGTCTTGGCGGTAGGGATAGATGCTCCAATGTTTTGGAGCGGACGGGGAAACAGACAAGTTGATAACATTATCAGGGAAGAATTAAAAGATAAATGTTTCCCACGAGAGAAAGTAGGGGGAACGGTCCAGCACGTTAATAGCTTGCAGGGCGCGTGTCTGGCTCAAGGGCTTTTGTTGGCAAGGCATCTCAATGAGATATACGAACCAAAAATTACAGAGGCGCACCCCAAGGCGTTACTTTACTTGCTGAAGGTTTTGAAACAAGACAGAGAAATAAATAAACTGATAGCAGGACTAAGTGACCATAAACGCGACGCCACGATTTCCGCTTTTGCGGCTTGGGCAATGCTCAATGAGTTTCCTGGATGGCGGGATCTTTATCAAGATGAATGTTACCCTGTCCAACCGTTCAACACGCCCGTAAGCTACTGGATGCCAATTCCGAAGGCGTCCTGAAATGGGAGTAGGCGTGACGACTCCGTTTGGAACTGAGACAATACCGGATTAAATTCAGAGGGCGCAGAGACTTTTCCTGTAGGGTATTATGGGTTTCTGCGGACGGGGGATTGAGGGATTGGCGGGGGAACGATGGCGGAAATGAGTTACCGCGAGTTTGTGCGGCAGGTGCGGCGGGCTTACGGGCAAGTGCCGGGGGAGGTGCGGCGGCGGCTGGAGAATGTGGATATTGTGGTTGAGGAGTGGCCCGGGCCGGGGGAGGCGGAGCTGCTGGGCGAACACGATACGCTGTTTGGTTTGTATATGGGCTGGCCGCTTACTGAGCGCGACGGTATTGGGCCGGCGTTGCCGGACCGTATCGTAATTTACCGTCAGCCTATTTTGCGGGCTTGCGAAACCCGGGCTGACGCCGCCCGGGAAATTCGGGTTACTTTGTGGCATGAAATAGGTCATTTTCTTGGGATGAGCGAGGCGGATTTGCACCGGCTGGGTTATGGTTGAACGGGGTTGACTGGCGTTTTGAGAAAGGTGTCCGGGGCGGCGGGCCGGGCCGTTGGAACCGCGCTGGGGCTGGGGCTGTTTCCGGTGGCTCCGGCTACGGCGGCCAGTCTGGCGGCGGTGGCGGTTTATTATCTGTTGCCGGTTGGCGGTGGTTCTCCAGTTTTTCTGGGGCTGATTGCCGGGTCGCTGGTGGTGGGGCCTTGGGCCTGCGGCAGTTTGATTAGGCCGGATGACTCGGATCCCAAGGGGGCGGTGTGGGACGAGGTGGCGGGTATGTGGCTTACTTGCCTGTTTCTGCCTAAAACGCTGCCGTGGCTGGCGGTTGCTTTTTTGGTTTTTCGGGTGTTGGATGTTCTGAAGCCTTGGCCTATCCGCCGTTTGGAGCGGTTGCCGGGGGGGTGGGGGATAATGGCGGATGATGTGGCTGCGGGGTTGGTGGGGGCTGCTTTGCTTAATGTTGTGTACCGGGTGGGGTGGTAGGGTGGGGGTTGGAGTGCGTTGAGTTCTTTGGTTGAGCATTTTAGCGGTATGGTCTAGGCGATTGGGAGGTTCCCTTTGGACGTTTTGAGTGACGGGGGAGGGTTTGGCAGGCCAAGGCGGGATTCTTCGCTTTGCTCAGAATGACAGGGGGCGCTCAGAATTATAGGAGGGCAATCGTTTGGGCGGGGCGGTTTGCCCCGGCTTTTGGGGGCGTGGTATACTTGGGTCATTCTTGGTGCGTTGGTTGGCGGGGCGGGCCGGGGGCCGGGCCGCCTATCTCTGGCATAGCCAGTAAGGGATTGAAAGGGGTGTTGGATGGTTGAGTCCCAGGAACAGCCTATAAGGGAAGTTACGGATGGCGTGGCGGAGGGTGCGCCCGCGGTAGGGGCGTCCCCGGTGGTGGCGTCGGAACCGGCGGTAGGGGCGACGGCGGAGTCGGCTCCGGTTGGTGCTGCTACGGTGGCGGAACCGGCGGTAGGGGCGGCGTCGGAACCGGCTGCAGTTGGTGCTGCTGTGGCGGCGGCTCCGGCGGTTGCTGTGGCGGCGGCGGAATCGGCTCCGGTTGTTGCTGCTACGGCTGCGGCCCCGGCGGTAGGGGCGGCGGCGGAACCGGCGGTTGCTGTGGCGGAATCTGTACCGTCTGCGGCTGTTGCTGCGGCGGCGGAACCTGTACCGGCTGCGGCTGGTGGTGGCGCGGCTGGCGGTGGGGGGGGTGTTGCGGTGGGGGAGCGGCCTGCGGAGCGGGTTGAGCGGACGGAACGGCCGGAGAGGGTTGAGCGGGCTGAGAGGCCGGCGCGGCCTGATCGGCCGGCGCCTACGGGCCGGGAGCCGATCAATATGAAGGCGCTGCTGGAGGCGGGGGTTCATTTCGGGCATCAGACCCGGCGGTGGAACCCTACGATGAAGCGGTATATTTTCACGCAGCGCAACGGGATTCATATCATTGACCTGCAACAGACGCTGGGGATGATTAACGACGCCTATAAGGATATGGTGGAGCTGGTCGCCAACGGGGGCAAGGTGATGTTTGTTGGCACCAAGCGGCAGGCGCAGGACGTGATCCAGAGCGAGGCCGACCGTTGCGGGATGTGGTACGTTAACCAGCGCTGGCTGGGCGGGACGCTGACCAACTTCCAGACTATCCGCACCCGCATCAGCTATATGCTGGAGTTGCAGCAGAAGCGCGACCAGGGGTATTTCCGTCGGCTGCCGAAGAAAGAGGGGGTCAAAATGCGGGATACCCTCAACCGGCTGGAAAAGTATTTCACCGGGATGAGGGATATGACTACCCTGCCGCAGGCCATCTTTGCCATTGACATTGGGCGGGAAGACATCTGCATCGCCGAGGCGCGGCGGCTGGGCATTGATGTGTTCGCCATCGTGGATTCGGACTGCAACCCGGACTTGGTGGACCATATCATCCCCGGCAACGATGACGCGGTGCGCTCGATCCGGCTGGTCACTAACCGGATGGCGTCGGCGGTGCTGGAAGGGCTGGCCCAAAGGGAGGCTGCGCTCCAGGCCGAAATGGAGGAGATGCAGTCGCTGTCCGCCGGGCCGGAAACGCTGTCGGCGCGGGAGGACGCGGCCCTGAGCGGGGCGGTTACGCTGGACGTTGATACGCTGGCGGAGCTGGCGGTGAGTATGGGCGCCCGAGCGGCCGGCGGTGACGCGCAGTAGCAGGCCGGAGGGGATAGGGTGACGACGGAATTGCCGGAACCCGGCGAGCTGGGCGTCGAGGGTCACGTTCTGATGAGCCGGCGGTTTCTGGAACACGCGCAGATATATTTGGCGGCGGGCGACCGCATACAGGCGTCGGAAAAGGTGTGGGGCGCCGCCGCCCATGCCCTGAAAGCCATTGGGGAGCAGCGGGGCTGGCGCCACGGGAATCACGCGAACATTTATGACATCGGGGGGCAGCTCGGCAGGGAGTTTGACCGGGAAGGGCCGTTTTTGGATTATTTGTCCCAAGCGCAGGCGATGCACAACAATTTTTACGAGAACATCCGGGACAGCAGCGCGATTCAGAGGGCCTTTGCGGCGGTTGCGGAGTTTTTGGAGGAGCTGGAGGTAATCAGAAATTCGCCGCCCCGCCCTTATACGGTCAAGGACGATGACGACCGGGGACGGCTGGGGCGGTTGCTGGGACTGCGCCGGGGGGAACGGCCCCCGGTGGGGGACTATTCTCCGGTGGGGTACAGCCGGGCTTAATATCGGACTCAGTATCGGATTTACGGGGGGCAGGAATAAATCGGGGCGTTGGCCCGCTAATCTAGGTTGGGGTTGGCCTGCCTAATTTGGGTTAGGGAGTAAGCAGTTGGTCGCCACGGCACTGATTCGCACTTTGCGCGAACAGATGGGCGCGGGGATTATGGATTGTAAGCAGGCCATGGAGGGGGCGGGCGGCGGTGAGTATGGGCGCTAGGGTGGAGTATGGGCGGCCGGGTGGCCGGCGGGCGCGAGGGCTAGGGTGATGCGCAGTAGCAGGCCGGAGGGGATAGGGTGGCGACGGAATTGCCGGAACCCGGCGAGTTGGGCGTTGAGGGTCAGGTTCAGATGAGCCGGCGGTTTTTGGAACACGCGAAAATCCAGTTGGCTAACGGCGACCGTATACAGGCCGCGGAGAAAATCTGGGGGGCCGCGGCGCACGCCCTGAAAGCGGTTGGGGAGCAGCGGGGTTGGATTCATGACAGGCATCCCAATATCTTTGACATCGGGGAGCATATCGGCAGGGAGTTTGGGCGGGAAAGGCGTTTCTCGGGTTATCTGGCCCAAGCCGAATATATGCACAAGAACTTTTACCAGAACGACCGGAGCGAAATAGCCGTCCAGTCGGCCCTTGCCGATGTTGAGGCGCTGGTGGGGGAGTTGGATATAATCAGGGCTTCGCCGCCCCGTCCTTATACGGTAAAGGATGATGGCGACCGTATCCGGCTGGGGCGGTTGCTGGGGCTGCGCCGGGGGGAACGGCCCCCGGTAGGGGACTATTCTCCGGTGGGGTACAGCCGGGCTTAATGTCGGACTGGAGTACAAGCCGAGCTCAATATCGGATTTACAGGGGGCAGGAATAAATCGGGGCGTTGGCCCGCCTAATCTAGGTTGGGGTTGGGCTGCCTAATTTGGGTTAAGGAGTAAGCAGTTGGTCACCACGGCACTGATTCGCACCCTGCGCGAACAGACGGGCGCGGGGATTATGGATTGTAAGCAGGCCCTGGAGGGGGCGGGTGGCGATTTGGAAAAGGCCGCCGAGGAGCTGCGGGCCAAGGGGCTGGCCGGCGTCGCCAAGCGGGCGGGGCGGGCTACCAATGAGGGCGTTATCGAGTCCTATATCCATACCGGCGGGCGCGTCGGGGCTATTGTGGAGCTGGGCTGCGAGAGCGACTTTGTGGCTCGAACCGACGAATTCCGGCAGATGGCGCATGACATTGCTATGCAGATCGCGGCTATGTCGCCGGTGTATCTGGACCGGGAGGAGATTGCCGAGGGGGATGAACGGCCAGCGGCGCAGGTGGCATTGCTGTCGCAGCCGTTTATCAAGAACGGTTCGTCGTCGGTGGGGGAGCTGGTGCAGGAGCTGGCGGCCCGGATGGGAGAGAATGTGCGGGTGATTCGGTTCCAGCGCCTGGCAGTGGGCGAGTAGATTTTCCGGCGTATGACAGAACCGGGCTTTCAGCCTTCCCGCCGGGCCGCATACCGCAGGGCTTTGCTCAAAATCAGCGGCGAGTCGCTGAAGGGCGAGTCGGGTTCGGGGATAGACGCCGACGCGGTTAATTACTTGGCGGGGCAGGTTGGCGACGCCTGCGCTCTGGGGGTGGAGCTGGCTATCGTTATCGGCGGGGGGAACATCTGGAGGGGGGAGGCCGCCGAGAAACGGGGGATGGAGCGGGCCGCCGCCGATTACGCGGGTATGATGGCGACGGCGATTAACGCTTTGGCGTTGCAGGATGCGCTGGAGAAAAGGGGGATAGACACCCGGACGCAGAGCGCGTTGCAGATGCAGGCGGTGGCCGAACCTTACATCCGGCGCCGGGCTATTAGGCACTTGGAAAAGGGGCGGGTGGTGATTTTCGCAGCCGGCACGGGCAATCCTTATATGTCCACGGACACGGCTTCGGCTTTGCGGGCTTTGGAGATAGACGCCGAGGTGCTGCTGATGGCTAAGTTCAATGTGGACGGGGTGTATGATTCCGACCCGCACAAGAACCCGTCGGCGGTGCGGTTCGATAGGCTGGATTACACCGAGGCACTGGGGCGGGAGCTGGCGGTGATGGACTCCACGGCGTTGACTCTGTGCCGGGAAAACCGATTGCCCATCGTTGTCTTTGATATGTTTAAGGCGGGCAACGTGGGATGTATACTGTCGGGTGATACTGTTGGAACGACTATAAGTGTGGGGTGATGGGCGCCGGGTGATGCCGTTGGAACGATCATAGGCGAGGGGTGATGGGCGTCGGGTGATACTGCTGGAACGATCATAGGCGCCGGGTGATGGGCGCCGGGTGATGCCGTTGGAACAACCGTAGGTGGAGGAACAGACCATGCCCGGTAAGGACGGCGAGATAGAGTTGACGGCTGAGGATGTGCTGAGTGACGTTGACTACCGGATGGACCGTACGCTGGAGGCATTCAAGCGGGATTTGACGCAGTTGCGAACCGGGCGGGCGGCGCCTTCGCTGATTGAGAATATGTCCATTGACTACTACGGCTCGGCCACTCCGCTGAAGCAGATAGCCTCGATTTCGGCGCCGGATGCCCGCGCGATAATGGTGCAGCCGTGGGACAAGGGGGCGCTGCGGGAAATTGAGCGGAGTCTGCAACGGTCGGAGATGGGATTTAACCCGTCCAATGACGGGAATGTGATTACGGTGCCGATACCGGCGCTTACCAATGAGCGGCGGCAGGAGATGGTGAAGCTGCTCCGCAGGAAGGTGGAGGACGGCAAGGTGTCGGTGCGGAATGTGCGGCGGGACGGGCTGGAGACGCTGCGGAAGCTGGAGCGGGACAAGGCGATTTCGCAGGACCAGAACCGCAGGGCGCAGGAACAGTTGCAGAAGGTCACCGACAGCCATACGAAGCAGATAGACGAAACCGCGTCCGCCAAAGAGGCGGAGATTCTCCAGGTCTAGTCTGTCCGGTGATTACTGTAGCGAAGTATAAGTCCGTGGCCCGCAGCGGCCCGGGCCCGCGGCACGTCGCCTTTATTATGGACGGCAACGGGCGGTGGGCTTCGGAGCAGGGGTTGCCGCGGCTGGAGGGCCACCGCAGGGGCGTGGAACGCATCCGGGTGGTGCTGGAAACGTTGCACGATTTTGACGTCAGGTATGTCACCGTCTACGCCTTTTCCACCGAGAATTGGGGGCGTCCGCGTGATGAGGTGGCAGGGCTGATGGATCTTTTTTGCGCGGCGGTCGAGGGGCAAACGCTGGAGCTGCACGAGCGCGATGTGCGTATCGTCCACTTGGGCAAGACGGCTAATCTGGATCCTGAGCTGCGGTTGGCGGTGGAGAAGGCGCAACGGCTTACGGCGGGGAATGGCGGCATCACGCTCAATGTGGCGCTGGATTACGGCGGGCGGGATGAGATATTGCAGGCGGTGCGGCGGATTATCCGCGACGGCCTTGACCCGGATTGCGTGGACGAGGAAACCTTTAACCGCTACCTGTTCACGGCCCATTGCCCGGATCCTGACCTGATTATTCGCACGGGCGGTGAGCAGCGGATCAGCAATTTTCTGCTGTGGCAGTCGGCTTATAGCGAGTATTATCACACTGCTACGCTGTGGCCTGATCTTCAGCCGGCGGAACTGGAGCGGGCGGTGGAAGCGTATCGCAGCCGGCAGAGGCGTTACGGCAAAGTGGCCGGCCCCGGGGTCTGACCGTGGGCCTGCGGGTGGCGACGGGGGTTATAGGCGGGGCCGTGGTGGTGGGCGCCATCTGGCTGGGGGCGCCGTGGCTGACGCTGCTGGTCTTGGTCGCGGGGGGGCTGGCGGTCGGCGAAGTTTACCGGCTTACGCCGCCCGGCGTGGGCCGGATGCCGGTTTTCCTCGGGGTGGCCGCGGCGTTGGGGTTGTTGCTGACGGCGGTGGCGGCGGGGCGGCAGGATTTTCTACTGGCTTCGGGGATTGGGCTGGCGGCGTGGGGTTTTGTTGCGCTGTTGTGGTTTGTTGCCTGCTACAGTGGCGGGCTTGCGGCGGTGGGGGCGACGGACGGGCTAGAGGCGGATGGGGATGGGGGCGGGCTTGACGGGTGTGGGGAAAGCCTGAGCGTTAGTCCTGAGCCGGTTGAAGGGCGGCCGGTGGCGGCGTTTTTGTTGCTTGTGCTGGGGCCGGTGTATGCCGGGTTTTTGTTGGGGCATGGGCTGGTTCTGCGGGATTTGGGCGGCGGGGCGGGGGATTTGGGGCGGGCGTGGCTGCTGTTTACGCTGCTGGTGGTTTTTGCCTGCGATACGGGGGCGTTTGCCGTGGGGCGGCTGGCGGGGCGGCGGCGGATGGCGCCGCGTATCAGCCCGAACAAGACTTGGGAGGGGGCGGCTGGCGGATTGGTAGCGGCGGTGGGGGCCGGGCTGGCGGTGGGGGCGGTGTTTGATTTGGGGGTTCCGCTGTGGCAGCAGGCGGTTTGCGGGGCGGCGGCGGGGGCGGCGGCGCAGGCGGGCGACTTGGCGGAGTCGGCTCTGAAACGGGCCGCGAATGTCAAGGATTCTGGTAGTATAATGCCCGGACACGGCGGCATCCTGGACCGGATGGACAGCATACTTTTCGCGCTGCCCGCCGTTTACTATTTATTGACAGCGGGATTCCAGCTATGAAAAGAATCGCAGTTCTGGGCTCCACCGGCTCCATAGGCCGCCAGACGCTGGATATTGTTCGCGCCTTTCCCGATGAGTTCGAGGTGGTGGGGCTGGCCGGGGGCAGCAATACCGGGCTGCTGAGGCAGCAGGTTGAGGAGTTTCGCCCGGCGCACGTCTGGAGCGCGGCGGCGGGGGGGGACGCTTTTCCCGGCCAATCCTTTACGCCGATGGAGGAAATGGTCGGGCTGGAGCGGGTTGACCAGGTGATGGTGGCGTTGATGGGCAGCGTTGGTCTTGTTCCTACTCTGAACGCGCTTGCCTCGGGAAAGACGGTGGCGCTGTCGAACAAGGAACCTATTGTTATGGCGGGGAGGATTATCAAGGATTACGAGGCCCGCTACGGGGGGCGGGTGCTGCCGGTGGACAGCGAACCTAGCGCGATTTGGCAGTGTTTGCAGGGGGAGCCGGTGGACGAAAGGGGCCAGTGGGAAATCCGGCGGCTGCTGATTACGGCGTCGGGGGGGCCGTTCCGCACTACGCCGCTGGAGGAAATGGAGAATGTTACGCGGGAGCAGGCACTGCGGCATCCTACTTGGCGGATGGGGCGGAAAATCACGATAGACTCGGCGACGCTGATGAACAAGGCATTCGAGGTTATCGAAACGCACTGGCTGTTCGGGGTGCCGTGGGAGCGTATCGAGGTGGTGGTTCACCCGCAAAGCACGATACATTCGATGGTGGAGTTCGCGGACGGGTCGGTGAAGGCGCAGTTGGGGCCGCCGGATATGCGGCTGCCGATTCAGTATGCGCTGTTTTATCCGCAGCGGCTGCCCAATGCGATGATTCCGCGGCTGGATACCAGCGTTTCCCATTCGTTGAGTTTTGACCCGCTGGAGCCGGCCCGCTATCCCTGTTTTCCGCTGGCGATTGAGGCGGCGCGGCGGGGGGGGACGTATCCGGCGGTTCTGAGCGCCGCCGACGAAGTAGCGGTGCAGGCGTTTTTGGACGGCAAGATCGGGTACGGCGGGATTCATCGTCTGGTGGAGCAAACGTTGTCGGAGCATAGTCCGTTGCCGGGGGAGGATGCGGGGGAGGTGCTGGAGGCGGATGCCTGGGCTTCGGGCCGGGCCCGTGAACTGGCGGGCGGGTGACGCGGGGGTGATGGGTAGCGACTCTATCGGGGATTTTACGGGGGCCGGGGATTTTACGGCGATAGATTTGGAGACGGCTAACCCGGACGCTTTTTCTATTTGCCAGATAGGTGTTGCACGCTATCGGGATGGGGAGTTGGTTGGGGAATGGATGTCGTATATTGACCCGGAGGTTCGGTTCAATAGGGACAACATTGCGATTCACGGCATTACCGGGACGGCGGTGCGGGGGTGGCCTACGCTGGGGGAGGTGGTCGGGGAGCTGCGCGGGTTGCTGGATAGCAGGATTGTGGTAAGCCATAGCGGGTTTGACCGGGTGGCTTTGGATCTGGCTTTCGATCGGCAGGGAATCCGGCGGCTCGACTGCGTTTGGCTGGATTCGGCGAAGGTTGCGCAAAGGGCGTGGGCGGGATTCGCCAAGGGCGGCTACGGGCTGGAAAATCTTTGCCGGATTTTGGGATACCGCTACCAGCGGCACGATGCGCTGGGGGACGCCAAGGCGGCGGGCGTGGTGGTTTTGGCGGCTATGGAGCAGACCGGGGTTGGGCTGGGGGGGTGGCTGCGGCTGGCGGAGCTGCCGGTGGCGGAGGGGCCGCGGGTGGCTATCCGGCCGTTGGCGGCGGCCGGGGTTGGTCGGGGGCCGTTGCGGCGCGGCGTCCGGGCGGCTAATCGGGTGCTGGGGCCGGAGGCTTTGCGGCTGCTGGCGCGGGGGGACGGCGGGGGGTGAACCGGGGTGGGGTTTATTTGGGGGGTGGGGGTGGCGTTGGGTTGGGGGGTGAACCGGGGGCGGTGGGGCGGGGGTTATTTTTGGGTGGGGGTTGGGTTGGATGTTGATTCGCGCCATACTCGGCCTTCGTTGTTGCTGAATTGGCCGGTTGTGATGCGGGCTATGTTGTATTGGGGGAGGAGTATGTCTACCATGCATTTTCCGTCGAATAGTAGCCCGGATTGCTCTTGGAAGGTGAAGTCGTGGTTTTCGTAGCCATATCGCGCACGGTAGCCGGATAGAATGTTTTTGTCTTGAGGGTAGATGTGCAGGAAGAATTTTTCAGCCGTATCCTCGGGGGCGCATTGGTCTTTGATGTAGGTCAAGGCGCTTTGGTTGAGGTATACGTTGAAGTTGGAGCTAATTATTGGCTGGCGCGATATTATTGCTTGATGCGCCAAGCGGTATAGGTCAATTAGGGCGGAGGAGTCGTGGGTTGGGTTGCCGCTGGAGCCGTTGAGTTGGCCGGTTTCTATGCGGGCGGTTTCGTATTGCGGGAGGGGGGCTGTGATGACGCATTTTTTGTCGAAGGTGACGCCGTTAGTCAGGAAATTCAGGGCGCGGGTGTCGAACCCGTACAGCTTGCGATGGGCGGGTAGGTCGTTTTCGTTGGCGGGCAGGATGTGCAGGAAAAAGGCGGCATCCGCTTCCGTGGGGCCGCAGGGGTCTGCGATGTAGTGTAATGCGTTGTTATGGAGGTAGACGTTGAAATTGGACTGGATTAGGGGTTGGGCGGAGGCGATTGATGCATAGGTTGAGCGGTAGGTGTCGAGCAAACCGGCTGAATCGTAGAGGAACATTTGGCGGTTTTCGGGGGTTAGCAGGGCTTCGGTGTCTATGCGTTCCCGCATTAGGGTATAGCCGGATTCCGGCAGCGTGTTGGAAACGTACTTCAGGCCGTTATATCTTTGCGCCAGATAATAGTTCACCGCTTGGGCGGCCCCGGCGAATGCAACCGGAGAATTGTCTTTGCTTCTGAGAACTGCCTGGATGTCTTGCTCTGGGGTGAGTTTTCGGATGACGTCGAAATCTTGGGTCATTGCTTCTTGGAACCGCGTATGCTCGGCGCCTTGCCCGACGCGGCTCATCTGAAAGCTGGAGATAACGAATACGGCCAGGGCGGCGACGGCTAGGCCGGCGATGATGCTATCCCGCTTGAGTATCCGGTGGGCGAGCAACAGGATGGCGGAAAAGAAAATCAGCGACGCTCCGATATGGAACAAGGCATCGAACTCGTGAGTGCCGGACGAAGTCCGCAAGGGAATCACCCAGCACCAGCCGGTTAGCAGCAGGGTCGCGGTTAGCAGTTTGTGCTTTGTAAAGACTAGGGCGAGCAGTCCGATGCCGGTCACTAATACTCCGGCAAGAACCGACAACGGCACGTAGGTTGTCGGGGGGCCAGGGTAGCCTAGGCCCTTAAGCACGGAAAAGGGAATCGCCATTACGCCGATGCGCGAAATTTGCCCGAGCAGGAAGGGACGCCAATCTAGGCTGCTGGCATATTCGGAAAGTATCTTGTCGTCAACGCCGATGCGGTATAGGTAAGACTCTACTGTTGGCAGTTGGGCGGGTGGGATTTCTCTATTTAGCGCCAAGTATTCGGTGGTTAGGTTGAAGGCCATTAGCAACAGGCAGAATGTTAGGGCGACTGCTCCGAGGGTAAAGTAGCGGTTGGAAAAGGCGGATATGGTTAGCGAGCGTATCCGTTTAGAGAATTTGCAGGTCGGGGGGGGGGGGGGGGGGTAGAAAGATTGGCTGCAACTTTAGCGGCTATTCCGATGACTACGAAAGGCAGGAGCAAGGCCATAACGTGCCAGCCGAGTAGTAGAGCGATGCACGTTTTGATTAGCAGTTGGCGAAAACGGCCGTCCTGCCGGAAAATAACCATTCCATGGAAAGTTAGCATTATGCCGAAAACGCTGGTTATTTCCGTGGAGATTAAGTCGTTGTAATACAGAAAATAAAAGGAGGCGAAGGCCAGCAGGGTGGCGGTCAAGGCAATCCAGTCGTTGCCGGTAAGTCGGCGCAGAGACAAGTAGGCCAATACTGCGGCGGCGGCGGAAAACAGCAGCATCAGCAGGCTTGCGGCGTAGATCTGGTTCGATAGATTGTCGGGGAAAGGCAGGATGACCAGTTTGATTAGGGCGTAGGTTCCTATTGGGAAACGGCTGTAAGGCTCATAGGATGCGGCGTCGGGGCGATAGAGGAACATCAGGAAATTATGGCTGGGGGACAGGTTGGCGGCTAGGGCCATACTCTGAGACGAAACCGCTTGATGGACACCGGGGCGGTAGAAATGGCCGCGGTCGTTGGCGAAAACGAATATGGACAGTAGGGCCAGCAACAACAGCAAGAGCGGAAGGGCGGCCCTTATTGGCGCGGGATTGGGCTTGCGGGGTGGGTTGGATGTTTTGTCGGAGAGCATATTTGCTTTCGCTCGGGGTGCTTAGGCGGCGTGGGCTTGGGCTACTTTGAGGTAGTCTAGGGCTAGGCGGGGTAGGAGGAAGCGGCGGCGGACGCTGGCGCGGCCGGCGGCGCCGATGATGACGGATAGGTTGGCGTCCTGGAGCAGGGTTACGATGCGGCGGGCACATTCTTGGGGGGAGGAAACTAGGTAGCCGTTGGCGCCGTCGTCAATCTGGATTCGGATGCCGCCGGCGTTGCCGCCAATCATTGGCTTGCCTTTCCACATTCCCTCGGTGACGGTTAGGCCGAAGCCTTCACGGGTGGATTTTTGGACTAGGACGGATGAGGCCATCTGGAAGGCGTTTACGGCGCGGTCGTTGCCTACGGGGATGGAGTTTAGGTCGTAGTAGAGATGGATGTCGGGGTCGTCGGCGGCGTGGGCTACTACGGTGTTGAGGACTTCTTGGGCTTCGGGGTCGTCGGCGGCTTGGGACAGCCCGAGCAGGGCCAACTGGAGGCCGGGGACGGACTGGCGGGCGATGCGGTAGGCGTCAATGACGCCCCAAGGGTCTTTCCAGAGGTCGAAGCGGGATACTTGGGTTATCAGGGGGCGGCTGCGGTCTATGCCCATCGCGGCTACGATGTCCCAGGCGGCGGCTTCGTTCATCGGGTTGTTTTTTTCGGCTAGGGGGTCAATGGCGGGGGGGGCGATGTAGACGGGCTTGTTGGCGGCGAGGCCGCGGGGGACGTATTGTTGCAGGGAAAAAATCAGGTGGTCGTAGTCCCGATGCATGGGGAGCAGGGAGTCTAGGGCGGACTGGTTGGGGTGGGTGAGGTCTATGTGGCAGATCCAGAGCCAGGCTTTGGCGCCGGTGATGCAGCGGCGGCGCAGCAGTCCGGCTAGGGGGAGCAACTGGGGGTCGTGCAGGAACCAGACGTCGGCGGACAGCTTGTCGCTGCTCATAGCTTGGGCGACTTGTTCGATGTTGCCGTGGTAGACGGCCAGTTCCTCGTCGCTGAGGGAGCCTTCGGCGCCTTGGAGCAGGTTGTGAATTTTCTTGGTGACCTGAAAGAAGGCGGGTTCGGCGGGGTTGATGACGATGCGCTGGGTGGGGATGCCCAAGGCGTTGAAGAGGGGAACCATGGATTGCAGGATTTCGGCGACGCCGCCGCCGTTGGCGGTGCTGTTGAGGTGAACCACGCGCAAATGGCGGATTCCGGCGGCTAGGGACAGGAGTTCGTCGGCGAGTTCGGGTTCCATAAAGGGGCGGTAGGCGTCGAGGGAAACGGGCGGGTGGTCGAGCTTGAGATACATTTGGCCTGTTCCTGAAAGAATGTAGGGGGAGTTTACTCTGCGGCGGGGGGCGGCGGCTACTCTACGGTTACCGATTTCGCCAAGTTCCGGGGCTGGTCTACGTCGCAGCCGCGCAACAGGGCTATGTGGTAGGACAGCAGTTGTAGCGGGATGGTGGACAGGATGGGCAGCAGGGGTTCGGGGGCCGGAGGGATGAACAGGGGGTAGTCAACCTGTTCGGCGGCGTCGGCGTCGCCTTGGGTAAGGACGGCGGCGACGATGCCGCCGCGGGCTTTGACTTCCTGGACGTTGCTGAGGGTTTTGTCGCGGAGGGGGTCGGCGGGTAGGAGGGCGACGGTGCACATAGCGGGGTCAATGAGGGCGATGGGGCCGTGTTTCATTTCGCCGGCGGGGTAGCCTTCGGAATGGATGTAGCTGATTTCCTTGAGCTTGAGGGCGCCTTCGGAGGCGATGGCGGCGTTGGGGCCGCGTCCGAGGAACAGGAAATTGCCGTAGTGGGCGATGCGGCGGGCGACATCGCGGTAGTCGGCTTCGGCGGCTAGGGTTTCGCCGATGAGTCCGGGGCCGCGGGCGAGTTCGTCGAGCATCCGGCGGGTGGCGGGGGGGGCGAGCCGCCCGCGAACTTGGCCTAGGTAGATGGACAAGAGGTGGAGGGTGGTGAGGGAGGCGATAAAGGTTTTGGTGCTGGCTACGCCGACTTCGAGGCCGGCCCGCATATAGAGGGCGCCGTGGGCGACGCGGGCGGCCTGGCTTTCCTCGGCGTTGCAGATGGTGGCAAGGGTGGCGCCTTTTTCGCGGGCTAGGTGCATGGCGGCCACGGTATCGGCGGTTTCCCCGGACTGGCCGATGGATATTACGAGGGTGCGGGGGCCGATGATGGGGTCGCGGTAGCGGAATTCGGAGGAGCTTTCGGCTTCGGCGGGGATGGCGGCGAGGCGCTCGATGTAGTGGCGGCCAACTTGGGCGGCGTGGAGGCTGGTGCCGCAGCCGATGAGGACTACGCGCTCCAGTTGGCGGATGGCGTCGGGGGTTAGGGGGAAGCCGGGGAGCTCGACGCGGCCGTTGGCGAAGTCGGCGCGGTCGCGCAGGGCGGCGGCCATCGTCTGGGGCTGGTCCATAATTTCCTTGAGCATAAAGTGGCGGTAGCCGCCCTTGTCAACCAGGACGTCGTTGCGGGAAACGGGTCGGGGCTGCTTGACGATGGGGTGTCCGGCGAGGTTGCGGTATTGGACGCCATCGCGGCTTACGACGGCCATTTCGCCGCCTTCGAGGAAGCCTACGTTTGGGGCGTCGGGGCCGCGCTCGAGGACGGGGAGCAGGGCGGGCAGGTCGCTGGCGACGATGCCCTGGCCGCCGTGGTGGGCGACCACGATGCCGCCGGCGTAGCCTAGGCGCAGGGCGCAGATGGGGCCGTCGTCGCCCTGGAGCATGGCGGTGATGGCGGAGGAACCCTGCACCATCCGGCCCATCCGCAGGAAGGATTCCTCAAAGCTCAGGCCGAGGGACAGGCCCTCTTCGACTAGGTGGGATAGTGCTTCGGTGTCGGTTTCCGAGCGGAATATGTGGCCGGAGGCGGTTAGGCGGCGCTTGAGTTCGAGGTAGTTTTCGACGATGCCGTTGTGAACCAGGGCGACGCGGCGGCTGCAATCGGTGTGGGGGTGGGCGTTGGCCTGGGACGGCGGGCCGTGGGTGGCCCAGCGGGTGTGGCCGAGGCCGAGGAAGCCGCGGGGTGCGGCGCCGTTGATTTCGGCGTCCAGCCCGCTGACCTTGCCTACGGTTTTGCGGAGGTGTAGGGCGCCGGATTCGTCAACGACGGCGATGCCGGCGCTGTCATAGCCCCGGTATTCCAGCCGCTTCAAGCCTTCGTAAATGATGGGCCAGGCGTTATTGCGCCCTACGTAAGCAACGATGCCGCACACGGCAAGCCTCGGTGGTTAGGATGTTGGAAGGATCTGGCCGCCCAAGGCGGGATTCTTCGCTTTGCTCAGAATGACAGGCTTTGCTCAGGATGACAGGCATTGGTTAGGATGTTTTTACCGCGAAATCCTGCTTCAGCAGGGGGAGCAGGATGTCTGATGCGCGTTCCATAGTGAACCTGTTGGCTAACCCGGCGGGGTCTATATGGGAAACGATGCCCGGGGCCATTGCTTCCTTGCGGGCAGCCGTTTTCCGGTTGCCGAAAGCCAGAATGTCGGTTTCGCGGGAATAGTTTACCAGCAGTTCGGGGTATTTATCGGCTTCGGACGTATCGTTCCGCTCCAGTAGGGGCAAGAGGATGCTGCCGGCGTCGTACCAGTAAATGCCGACGCATTTTTGCCCTTCTCGGGCGTAGAAGCTGGAGCAGTCGGGCTGCATGGTTACGATTTGAGCGCCGCCTTTGGATATGCCTGTCCAGATGGATAACAGGTCTCCTAGGGCTGAGTAGGTGATTTTCGCTTTTATTGAGTTTCCCATAGTGCCACGCCTTTCGCAGTGGTTAGGAATGGGGATAGCTGTTATCGTCGTTTCCCGCTTTCGCAGGGATGACGGTATTCTCGGGAATGACGGCGAGGGAATTGTCCGGGGTTGGGCTGTCGGGGAACAGGTACGGGCGCAGCACTTTGGCGGCGTTTCTCAGCACAACCCCGGTTATTTCTTCGTCGTGGCTCCATTCTACCATTAGCCACTTTGCTATGGTTTCGCCTTCAGCCGGGGACACCCCCGCGCTGAGGCGGAGGGTGTCCGAATCCGGGAAATACTGGACTATCAGCTCGGGGTCTTTCATTCTGGGATCCCCCACCATTTCATTGGGCGCCGGTCTATGTATGCGGTAATAAGCCGATCGCCGGAAACTACGACTCTAATCCATTTCTTTATCTCAGGGACGTAGCTAAAGTATAAATCATCGCCGTCGTTATCCGTATAGTCCGGTTCCGCTATTGCTCTGATTATCCACTCTTTCGCTACTTCGGAATGTGGATCAGTGAGATAGTGTTCCACAGCATTGTCTACTACACTTTTGGCATAGATCCATCTGTTTGTTGCCATTTAGGGGGCTTGGCTCCGGGCGGCCATTTCGCGGGTTAGGTTTTGGGCGAATTGTTGGATGGTGGATTGGGCTTTGCGGCGGATTACGGGTTGGCCTAGTTCGCCTAGGCGGCCTATAAAGGTGGTGTCGGTTTGTATGTCTAGTTCGGTTGAGTTGGGGGATAAGGGGGTTAGCTGGATTAGCATATCGGTTTTTACGCCGCCGCCTACGCGCCGGTCGGCGGCTTCTACCAGAAAGCGGGCGCGGCCGGATTCGGGCTGCTGTTCCTGGATGGTGACGGTGCCGGACAGGGTTATGCTCATGGGGCCGACTTTGGCCCGTAGCGAGCCGCGGTAACGGCCGGGGCCGTCGGGGGCTGCGTCGGCGACGCCGGGGACGCAGCGGGCGGAGCTGGGGACGTCCATAAGGTAGTCCCAAGCGTCGGACATCGGGGCGGGTATGCGGCAGGCGTTCTGGAGTTTCACGGGGTTGCCGTTCCTTTATTATACCCTAGGGCCTGGGTTAGGGCGCGGCGGGTGAACACCGCCGCCATTTGGCGTTTGTAGTCTGATGAGCCGCGAAAGTCGTCTAGCGGGTCTACGGCGTCGGGGACGGTGGCGGCGGCGGCGCGGATGGCGTCGTCGGTCAGCTCTTGGCCGCGCAGCAGGTCTTCGGCGGCGCGGGCGCGAATTGGGGTGGCTCCGGCGGCGCCCAAGACGATGCGGACGTCGCGGCAGGTGTTGTTGGGGTTGCGGGGCACTAGGGCGGCGGTCGAGACCGTGGCGTAGTCGTCGGCGGTGCGGGGCAGGAATTTCAGGTAGGCGCCGCGGGTGTCCGCCGGGGGAACGGGAACCAGTACGGCGGTTAGGGCTTCGTTGGGGCGCACGTCGGTTTCGTAGTAGTCTATAAACAGTTGCTCCACGGGGCAAATCCGGGTGCCGGAGGGGGATGTAAGCTCCACGGACGCGCCGAGGGCGATTAGGGCGGGTGGCGGGTCTTGGCTGGGGTCGCCGTTGACTAGGCCGCCGCCGATGGTCGCCATAGAGCGGATGCGGCGGGTGGCGACGCGGCGCACGGCGTCGGCGAGCAGGGGGATGCGGGCGCGGAGCAGGGGGTGGTCTTCCAGCCGGCGCAGGGTGCATAGGGCGCCGATGCGGATGCTCTTGGGGGTTTCGTCGGCGTCGGTTTCCTCAACATAGGGTTCGGCGGCGTCGGTTTCCTGGACGGCACTGAGGCCGCCGGTTTGGGCCAGGGGGCGCAGGCCGATGATGTGGGCGGGCTGGGCGAACCGCTGTTTCATCTGCAACACTAGGGCGGTGCCGCCGGCCATCAGGCGGGCGTCGCCGCCGTAACGCTCCAGCATTTCCAGCGCATCGTCCAGCGAGGACGGGCTGTGGAACTCGAAATCAATCATCGGTCGGCTGCCGGGGGGCATTGTTCCGTGTATTACGGGCGGCGGCGGCTACCGAGTTGATGATGCCGTAGTAGCCGGTGCAGCGGCACAGGTTGCCCATCATCCATTGCTTGATTTCGTCCTCGGTGGGCTGGGGGTTGAAGTCGAGCAGGGCTTTGGCGGCGATGATTTGGCCGGGGGTGCAGATGCCGCACTGGAAGCCGCCGTGGTCTATGAACGCCTGTTGTACCGGGTGGAGCCGGCCCTGGTCGGCGATGCCCTCGATGGTGGTGACTTCGGCGCCCTCTATGGCGGCGGCCAGGGTGAGGCAGGAGGCGAACAGCTCGCCGTCGACCAGGACGGTGCAGGCGCCGCAGACGCCTACGCCGCAGCCTTCCTTGGCGCCGGTCAGCCCTAGGTCGTAGCGCAGGAAGTCTAGGAGCAGCCGTTGCGCCGGGGCTTGGGCCTCGCGCTCTGTGCCGTTGATTTTCAGCTTAACCATGGCAGATATAATAGCGGTATGGCGGGATGGCGGCAACCGGGTTTGGGGGGGGTTGGGGGATTACATCCGCGGTCTGTGGTTCTGGGCGAAGGGGATTTCGCAATTTTCGGGTGTTTGTCTGAATCAGGATTTACCGGATTAAGGGATTTACGGGATGGGGGAAATCTTGGGAATCCTTAAATCCGGCAAATCCTGATTCAGACGATTCCGTTAATGGAGGGGGCGCTCAGGGTGGCAAGAGAGCAGGGTGGGGCAGGGAAATTTCACAATTTTTCTGGGGTTTGGCGCGGATTGGGGGGATATTGCTATACTGCGGCTAACTCAACCGGAAAGGAGCGCGGTTATGGCGGAACGCAATGGGGAGTACCCGACGCAGCCCATTGGCAGCACGGTTTTGGTGGTCACTATGGAGGTTGACCCGGAGGACGAGGCGGAGTTTAACAAGTGGTACAATGAGCAGCACTTGCCGGAACGGATGGAGATTCCGGGCTACGTAAGCGCCCGGCGGTTCAAGCTGGAGGAAGGGGAGGGGGCGCTGAAGTACTTGTGCATCTGGGAGCTGGAGGACGGCAGCCCGTTGCAAAGCCGGATGTATCAGGAGCAGCAGGCCGACCCTACTGCGCTGTATTTGCGGGTGAATAAGACTATCAAGGCCCGCACGCGCGGTCTTTACCGCCAGATATTCCCGGAAACCGGGGCTTTTGAGGATCGCTCGGGCTTTCACCCGCGGCACCAGGGGATTTCGGCGTAGGGCGTGGGTGGGGCGGGGACGCCGACGGACGGGTATGGAATACTTGGTTGAAAACTGGGGCAACTTTGTCGGCGTCTTGGGCGTGATTGTTAGCGCGGCGGGGCTGTGGTACGCTATCTTGGCCCGCCGCGCCGCCAGGTCGGCGGAGCAGGCCGCCAACGAGGCTAGGCGGGCTTTGAGCCGCAACCTCAGTTCGGTAGACATCGAGCGGGCAGTAGCGCTAATAGACCGGATAAAGGCCCTGCACCGGCGAGGTAATTGGGAGTGGGTACTGGAGCTGTACCCGGAGCTGCGAAGAACCTTGACTGAAATTCACGCCAGTATGCCGGAAGACTTGGACGAAATCCGTAGCACGGTATTTGAGTCCATATCTTGGGTCGTGGGTATTGAGAACAAAGTTAGCCGCGCTTTGTATGCGAATACGGAGCCGGATGATGCAGCAGGACTGGATGATACGCTGACACGCATTCAGCAGAATCTTGAAACGCTGCAAAGCACTGATGTTCACCGGCGATAAGGAAAGGGATGCGCATGGTAGATATGAGCGACGTTATTGCCAAACTGGATGTCCGCACCAACGAAAATCGGATTCCTTGGAAAACCGCAGTGGGAGAATCGTCCTTCACAGCCAGGTTTGGAAATATGTCTGTGCTAATTTCTTGTTACGGTTCCGAACCATACAGTCCCATCACAATATCCGTGCTTAACGAAAAAGGAACCGTGCTGGACTACGCGGAATATGATGGAAAGGTCAACAAAGAGTACAAGAACCTGCCATCGTTATACCGTTCCGCAAAGCGCGTGGCCTTGGGCGCCGATGAAAAACTACAGGAACTGATGACCCTGCTGGACGACGCGCCCCCCGTTGCCAAGACGGAACCGGAAACGGCGCAGCAGAGGGCAGGCCGCCGCTTATTCAACCCGCGTTAGCCGCAGCAGTTGGTTGAGGTTGGGGGCTTGGTCTAGGCGCCATAAGGATTCTAGTAAGGCGTTTGTTTGGGGGGTGGGGAGGCGGGTGGCGGCTAGGGAGCGGAATTTGTTTTCTACTTCGGCGTCGGTTAGGGGGTTTTTGTAGTGGCCCTTGTGGTGGGCTACTTGGGATGAGTAGCGCTGGCCGGATGCGGTTACTACTTCTAGGTTGCAGAGCATTGCTTCGGGGGCGCGGCGGTTGGCTTCTTGCGATACCGAAACTTTTACTTTGCCTGCCAACTCTAGTAGGGGGCGGTCTGCCAGGAATTCGTCGTTGAAGTGGCGGCTTTGTACCTCGCCGTGAAGCAGGGCTACGGCTGCGGTGTAGGGCATTGAGTGGTCGGCGGTTTCGCGGTTGGCTGGGCGCCATTTTTCCGGGTCGCCAGCCATAATGTTTACTGCCGTTTGCAGGGTGGCGATGTTTATTTCGGAGATGTCGCCGGGGATGCTTTCTTGCGGCATTTGCTCGCGGACGTCAAGGGCCGCTTGGGCCACGGTTTGGGAGTATTGGCCTAGGGGGAACCGCTTGATGCTGCATTCGGCAATCTTGAAGGGCTGGCCGTTGCTCTGGCCGCCGAATGGCTCCAGCTCGAAGGGACGCCCGGTTACGGCATGGAAGTAGCCACCGGCGCCTTCGTATACCGGCGAGGGGCCGGTGATGCCGCGCTGGGCCAGCATCACGGCGAACATAGCGTTGCGGGTGGCGTTGGCGTAGGCGCAGCCTTTCCACATAGACACGTCGCCGATGCGGGTCTGGTACAGGGCTAGGTTGGAGGCGACGTTCAGGTTGAGGGCCTGGAGGGTCTGCTGTGGGGTTAGTTTGAGGGCTCTGGCCGCGGCGAGGGTGCTGGCCGCTCCGCCTACGGTTACGTGGTCGAAGCCTCTGGGCTTGATGTCTACGGCGTCGCACAGACGGCAAAAGATTTCGTAGGCCAGGACGGTGGCTAGGATAAAGCGTTTTCCGCTGCCGTCGGCGGCTTCGGTGGCCGACAGGGCGGCGGCGATGCTGTCGCTGGGGTGGCCCGATTCGTTGCTGGTGTAGCCGTCGTTGAAGTCCAGATAGCGAATCATTACGCCGTTGGCGAAGGCGGCCTGCTCTAGGCCGGTCTGCTGGCCGCTGCCTAGCACGGTGACCGGGTTGGTACTGGTGACGGCCCCGGCCAGTTCCCGGGCTACCCGGGCCGGCTCGCTGCCGTAGCCGCCTAGGGCGCAACCGATGGAGTCGATGATCAAGCGCTTGGCTAGGTGGACGGTTTCGGGGGGCAGATCGTCGTAGCGGAGGGATGTTGCGTAGGCGGTTAGCGTTTCGGCTAGGGTTGGCATAGTGTTGCTTCTCCGTTTGATTTGGCCCGACGTTTTCGGGGTTGGTGGGGAGATAGTATCGTCGGGGGCGGAGTTGTGCGCCCTGAATCCATTAGGCAGGGGTTTGGGCGGGGTTCGGGGATGTTTTGTCGGCACCGGGCAGGGCGCACGGCTGTGCGCCCCTACGGGGGTGGTTGTTCGGTTATTTACCGGGCGGGGCGCGGTTGTTCCGTTATTTACCGGGCGGGGGCGCGGTTGTTCCGTTATTTACCGGGCAGGGGGTATGGTTGGGCGTTCCGGCGGGGCGGGGGTTAGGTGAAGGCTGGCATTACTTCTTGGGCGAATAGTTGCATGGATTTTAGGACTTTGGGTTGGGGGATTCCGCCGAAGGAGAAGTTGCAGCCGAAGCGGTTTATGCCGGCGTCTTGGAGAGCGCGGATTTTGGCGATGCATTGTTGGGGGTTGCCGATGAAGGCGCGGTTCTGGAACAGGTATTCGTAGGATGGGGGCAGCTCGGTGCGGGTTTGGCGGAAATCGTCTAGGCGGTCGTAGACTTCGCTGCCTTGGGAATAGGTGCGGCGCCACTGGTTTACGTCGAGCGTCCAGTTGAGGGCGGCTTCGGTGTCGCGGCGGGCTTGGGCTTCGGTGTCGGCTACGTAGAAGTAGCGGAAAAAGGGGATGCCGCCGATGTCCATAGGTTTGCCTGCTTGGGCGGCGCCATTGACTAGGGCGCGGCACAGCTCTAGGCCGTCGCCAGTGTCCAGGACTACGCCGATGATGCCGGAGTGTCCGCTGGCGGCGGCGAAGTCTTGGGTTTCGCGGGTGCGAGTGGCGGCGATGAACATAGGCGGGTGGGGCTGTTGCACCGGCGGCGGGACTAGGTTGGCCTTTTCGACGCGGTAGTATTGTCCTTCGTAGGTGAAGTTCCGCGTTGTCCAGAGTCCCTTGATGATATGGATGGATTCTTGAAAGCGACCTTGGCTTTCTGCGCTGTCTACGCTGTATCCGGTATATTCGTAACCTGCGGTGCCGCGGCCAAAGCCGCAGTCCAGCCGTCCGTTGCTGAGGAGATCCAGGGTGGCGGTGTCTTCGGCCAGCTTAACCGGATGGTGAAGGGGGGGTATGATGACGGCGGTTCCCAAGCGCAGGGTGGTGGTGCGGGCGGCGATGTTGGCGAGCAGCATCAGCGACGCCGACCCTAGCCCGTAGCGGGAGAAGTGATGCTCGGCGAGCCAGCCGCTCTCAAAGCCTAACTGCTCGCCAACGCAAAATTCCTCGGTGATGTTGTCCACCACTTGGCGGGGCGCGGCGTCTTCGGGCCAGGGGACGTGGGAGAACAAGGCGAATTTCATAGCGGCGTCCGGGTGTTTGGGATGGGGGGCGCGGGGGTTGGGGGGAACGGACGGCCCATTATTCCATATATTGCTTGTTGGCGCTACCGGCGGGGCGGGGGTTTGGGTTCTTGGGGTGCTATAATCGGGGTAATTCCGGTTTGGGGTTAGGGGTGGCGGTTTGGCTGCGTTTGTGGTGTTTGGGGATAGCTTTCTGGTGCGGCGGCGGGTGGCGGCGGTGGAGGCGGAGTATGGGGCGGATGCGCTGCTGGACGCCAACCGGCACCGGATGCAGGGCGGGCAGCTAAATCCGGCGGAGCTGGTGGGGGTGTGCCAGGCTTTGCCGTTTATGGACCCGCTGCGGCTGGTGGTGGTTGATGGGCTGCTGGCGACGGCTGAATCGCGTTCCGGCGGCGGGGGCGGCGGACGGGGGCGCGGGCGGCGCGGCGGCGGCTCGCCCGATGGCTGGCAGGCTCTGGCCGATGCCGTGCCGCAGATGCCGGATACTACGCTTTTGTTGCTGGTGGACGGGGCGTTGGCAGCCAGCAATCCGTTGCTGCGGCAGCTTCGGCCGGTTTGTAGTGTGGAGGAGCATACGGCTCCCCGGGGCGAACAGTTGGCCCGCTGGATTAAGCAGACGGCGGAGGCCAAAGGCGCGGCGGTTAGTCCTACGGCCATCCGCTCGCTGGCCGACTTGGTGGGGGGCGATTTGTGGACGCTGGATCAGGAGCTGGAGAAGCTGTCGCTGTATGCCGCCGGACGGGAGATTGGCGAGGGGGATGTGCGGCTGATGGTGTCGCAGGTGCGGGAGGCGAGCATTTTCGAGGCGGTGGACGCGATGATTGACGGCCGCCCTGAGGCGGCGCTGCGGCTGCTGGCGCAACTGCGGGACGACGGGCGGGAACCGCTGTATATCATCGCTATGGTGGAGCGGCAACTGCGGCTGCTGGCCTTGGCCCGCGACGCTATGGATCGCCGGTTGCCCGCCGACGATATGAAGCGGGCGCTGGGGACGTCGTCGGATTTCGTGGTGCGCAAGACCACCGGGCAGGCCCGTCGCCACACTCGGCAAGATATTGCCTGGCGTTATGACCGTCTGCTGGAGGCGGATCTGGCGATTAAGCAGGGGCGGCTGGATCCCGATTTGGCGCTGGAGCTGCTGGTGGGGGAGGCGGCGCCGCGGCGGTAGGGTGGCTCGGTTAGTGCTGTTCTAGGGGGGCGAGTTTGTCGCGGAGGGTGGTCTCGAAGGTATCGCGGGGGATTGTTCTGGCGGCCAGCAGCTTGTCCGTTGAGGTTTCCAGGGTCAAGACTTCCCAATGGCCTCTCTTTAACCGGAAAGACCCGGTATCACCGTCCCACGACAATTCCGGGACAAGCCATATTATATCGCCGTCATTTATGTCTTGACTTGGGGCTGGGCTTGGGCCGCTGATAGAGGCAAAAAATGACTGGTCTACTGCCACGGCAATTTTTGAGTTCCAGCGCCGGACTGTGGGGGCTTTAACTTGAAGTTGAGGCATTAGTCTTTTGGCGCTTGATGAACGCCAGTCAGGGCGGCGGACATAGTCCGGGTATGGAGGGGTTGGGTTATCATCACCGGCGAGAATGTTGAATTGGGTTGACATACCGGGGCCGGAGAAATAGACGGCCTGAATTTCCAGCCCATACCACTCTAGGCGATTCCCTACCGTTCTGGCTACTACTAGGTCGATCTTTCCGGCGGGTTTGTTGGTGGCGATGCTTTGCATAAAAGGGATTTCCCGGGCGAGCATTGCCTCGTCGGGCGAAAATCCAACGATGTCGGCCAGCCATCGGACGGGCAGATAGTCTTGCTCCAGCCGGGTCGGGCAAGTAATGGCCGGTGGGCCGGACACGGCCCCAATGCGGCCATTTTCTCCCTCGTCATAAAGCTGTATCGAGCAAACTCCGCCTGCCTTGGAACAAGCCGGGTTTCCCGGCTTGAAGGGACACGGCAACGCTTGGGCTTGCCCGGACGCAGACGCAGCCATTTCCATCCGCTCTTTGGGAGAAAGGGCGGTTAGGGGTTTGCCGAACCATTCAGCGATGCCATAGCGGGGCATATTGGGGCCACCTTAGACGGAGCGAAATTCAGAACACCGGGCGCCGGGTAATCACCAGTTCCCAGATTTGGGCGTGGTGAGTGTTTTTCATATTTACCCGTTTGGCGTGAAAGTTATGCTTCCGGGTCAAGTCTAGAATTTCCGGGGAATGGTCGTAGGTCATCAAGAAGTCGGCTTCACTTTGGGCCAGCCGCTGGAAAAGGCCGGGATGGTCTAGGCCGTTGTGGTTATAGAGGCGCTTGCCGGCCTGTTTGCCGGCGGCGGTGTAGGGCGGGTCTACGAATATGGCGGTTGGGGTGGGGGCGTTTCTTGGCGGGGGCAATTGCTCTATTATTTCCAGCCCGTCGGTCTGGCGGAAGTCAATCCGGTGGGCGTGCTTTGCGATGGCGCGGATGCGGCGGGATATGGTTTCGGGATACCAGCGGGAGGCTACGCCCTTTCCGGCTTCGCCGATGCGGGGCAGCGATGCGCCGTGGGCCAGGATGCCGCCCCGGCGGGTGCGGTTAAGCACCAGAGTGCGGAATCCGCGCGACACGACATCGCCGGGAGCGCTCTCGTGGAGCCGCTCGATGCCCTCACGGGTGGGGTTAAAACGTTGAATGCGGTCAATCAGTTCGTCGCTGTGGCACAGGGCGGCTTGCCAGAACGCCGCTACGTCGCGGTCAATTTCCGACAGCAGGGAGCGTCCCGCCAATCCTTCCATAACCGCCGTTAGGGATACGATGGCCCCGCCGGCGAATGGCTCGACCAGCAGGCCGGGCTTGGGCGTCATACCGGAAAGCCAGGCTCTTATGTGAGGGATGAGCCAGGTCTTGCCGCCGGGGTAGCGCAACGGGCTTCGCTGAGGGACGGTCGCCACGTTTACCGCCGGAATGGGCGAGATGGGAACCTGTTCTAGGGTGGTGTCCGGTTCGCCAAGCATAAGTGTTCGCCGTTCTCCCCTTTCGCGGCCGGTTAGGATTGCCGCCAATACGATACGGCCGGGGATGCAGGGGCGCAATGGCCGGGTGTCATCATTTCGGGGATTATGGGCTGCTCAGGAGGGGGCGCGACGGGTGGCCGGCGATTTTGGGGTTGTTGTTGGGCGGATGCGGGGTGTTGGAATCCGGCGGGATGGCCCGGCGGGGTGGCGGGGTTCGTGCTACAATTTCTTGGCGCATCCTGAAAGGGGAGAATGCGACTGGAGGGCCGAGATGACTAGCGTTAAACCCGTTGCCGTAGGAACGGCTCTTTTTCGTTTGCCGGACCCGCCGGAGCGGGGGCAGGACGAGAAAATGACTAACTATGTCCACGTTTTTGACCGGGGACAGCCGGAGAATATCCGGCAATACTTGGGCGACCGGGAAACCACCATTATTGGGGCCGAGCTGTACATCACCCTGGCACCCGGGGACGATACTATAACCCGGCGGCGGCCGGATTTGCTGGTTGCCCGGAATGTTAGCCCGGAGATGTATCGGGCGGATAACGGGTACATAGTTTCGCGGCAGGGTAAGGCCCCGGACTTTGTGCTGGAGGTGGCGTCACGTAGCACCGGGGTGACGGATACCGGGGCGAAACGCGATGATTACGAGAAGCTGGGCGTCGCCGAATACTGGCGGTTTGACGAGACGGGGCGCTGGCACGGAACCCGTTTGGCCGGTGACCGTTTGGTTGATGGGCGGTTTCAGCCTATTGCCATTGAATCGGTTGAGGGCAATGCTTTGCAAGGATACAGCCGTAGCCTGGACTTGATATTGCGCTGGCAGGACGGGGGGCTGCTGTGGATTAACCCGCGAACCGGGCGGCATATCTCTACCTATGATGATGTGCGGGGGGAGCTGGATCGGGAAAGGGAGGAGCGAATCCGGGCGGAAGGGCGAGTTCGGGAACTGGAGGGGGAGATTGAGCGGCTGAAAGGGGGGTGAACCGGCGGCGCGGACACGTGCCTGGGTGGGGGTTGGCTTTGTTCTATCGGTTACGCAGGGAACCCTGTCTTTCTATAGACAGCCGCAGTCCGCTGGTAGGCGATAAACTTGCGATGGTTTGGTGTAGGTTAAAGCCGGGGTGGTGTCCGGTTCGTCAAGCATAAGTATTGAGGAAATTGCGAAATTTCGCTTTGTTGCCCTGAGCTAAGGGAAGGTTCTTGGCGGCCAAGGCGGGATTCTTCGCTTTGCTCAGAATGACAGCCGTTTAGAATGACAGACGGGGAAGTAGTTTCGCAATTTTCTCATTCTACGGGCGGCAACGTTAATACGATTCGGAATACCCATACCTGGCACTCACCCGGAACCAGGAAATCCGGCTGCCTTACGCCGCGCCGGGACGGCCCGGCGGGGTGGCGGGGTTCGTGCTACAATTTCTTGGCGCATCCTGAAAGGCTGGAATGCGACTGGAGGGCCGAGATGACTAGCGTTAAACCCGTTGCCGTAGGAACGGCTCTTTTTCGTTTGCCGGACCCGCCGGAGCGGGGCCAGGACGAGAAAATGACTAACTATGTCCACGTTTTTGACCGGGGACACCCGGAGAATATCCGGCAATACTTGGGCGACCGGGAAACCACCATTATTGGGGCCGAGCTGTACATCACCCTGGCACCCGGGGACGATACTATAACCCGGCGGCGGCCGGATTTGCTGGTTGCCCGGAATGTTAGCCCGGAGATGTATCGGGAGGATAACGGGTACATAGTTTCGCGGCAGGGTAAGGCCCCGGACTTTGTGCTGGAGGTGGCGTCACGTAGCACCGGGGGGGTGGATACCGGGGCGAAACGCGATGATTATGAGAAGCTGGGCGTCGCCGAGTACTGGCGGTTTGACGAAACGGGGCGCTGGCACGGAACCCGTTTGACCGGTGACCGTTTGGTTGATGGGCGGTTTCAGTCTGTTGTTATTGAATCGGTTGAGGGCAATGCTTTGCAAGGATATAGCCGTAGCCTGGACTTGATATTGCGCTGGCAGGACGGGGGGTTGTTGTGGATTAATCCGCGAACCGGGCGGCATATTTCTACCTACGATGATGTGCGGGAGGAGCTGAATCGGGAAAGGGAAGCATTGGCCCGGGAAAGGGAGGAGCGAATCCGGGCGGAAGGGCGAGTTCGGGAACTGGAGGGGGAGATCGAGCGGCTGAAAGGGGGGTGACTGCGGCGGCGGGGACACGTCTCTGGCTGGGGGTTGGCTTTGTTCTGCTATCGGCTGTATAGGGAATCTTGCCTTTTTATGAGAAAGTTGCGAAATTTCGCGTTGTTGTCCTGAGCTAAGGGAAGGTTCTTGGCGGCCAAGGTGGGATTCTTCGCTTTGCTCAGAATGACAGACAGTTGCTTAGAATGACAGACAGTTGCTTGGAATGACAGCCGTTTAGAATGATAGACGGGGAAGTAATTTCGCAATTTTCTCAAGCATCCCTCGTTCTGCGAGAAAATTGCGAAATTTCGCTTTGTTGCCTTGAGCGAAGGGAAGGTTCTTGTCGCCCAAGGTGGGATTCTTCGCTTTGCTCAGAATGACAGGGGCGCTTAGAATGGCAGACGGGGCGCCTAGAATGACGGGTTGGGGGTGTGGCGTGGGGGGTTGGGGTTACTCGGGGGGCGGGGGTTGTATTGGGTTGTAGCAGGCTACGTGGTGGCCGGGTTCGGTTTGGGTTAGGGTGGGGCGGGGGAGGTTGCGGCATTGGTTTATGGCTTTGAAGCAGCGGGGGAGGAAGGGGCATTCTTGGCCTAGGTTTACTAGGTCGGGGGGGTTGCCGGGTAGGGGCTGGATTTTGCGGCCGGCGTCGTCTAGGCGGGGGAGGGATTGTAGCAGCGACCAGGTGTAGGGGTGCTGGGCGCGGCGGAACAGGGGGATGACGTCGGCGTGTTCGACTAGGCAGCCGCCGTAGATTACGCCTACTTTGTTCGCCATTGACGCCACTACGCCCATATCGTGGGTGATTAGCAGCACGGATGAGCCTTGCTCCCTGACTAGGGCCCGGAGGCGCTCCAGCATTTCGGCCTGGAGGGTTACGTCTAGGCCGGAGGTGGGTTCGTCGGCTATTAGCAGCTTGGGGCGCAGCACTAGGGCAATAGCCATCATTACCCGCTGGCACATACCGCCGCTGAGGGCGAAGGGGTATTGGCCCATTACCCGTTTGGGGTCGGGCAGGCCCATTTCGCGGAGCATATCTTGGGCCATGCGGTTGGCGTTGCGTAGCGATATGTTGCTGTGCTGGTGGATTACTTCCTCTAACTGCGATCCGATGGGTTCCACCGGGTTTAGGGCGGCTTGGGCGTCTTGGAATACCATTGAAATCTCCTGCCCGCGCAGGCTGCGGATGTATTCCGGCTTGGCCTGAATCAGGTCTACGCCCTGGAAGTAGATGCTGCCGTCCAGCACCGAGGAGTTGTAGGGTAGCAGGCCCATAATGGCGAGGGCGAGGGTGCTTTTGCCGGCGCCGCTTTCGCCTACTATGCAGTAGGTTTCGCCTTCCTGCTGGGTGAGGCTGACGCCGTTAAGGGCTTTGACCGCGCCGGCCGGGCTGCGGAATTCTACGTGCAGGTTTTCGATTCTCAGGGCTTCGGCCATTGGGCGCTCCATTATGCGGGGGCTAGGGGCCGGGGGTTTTGGCCCGCAGGTCTACGGGGCGGTATTGCCCGCTTTTGAGCAAGCGGATGAGGTCGGCCAGGTTTTCGATTTTGCCGTGAAATTCGGTGGCCGCGGCGCCTAGCTGGGCGACGCGGTGGGCGTCGCTGCCGGCGGTGGCGGGCAGGGACAGGGCGGCGCCCAAGTCGGCGGAAAAGCGGTTCTGCTGGGGGGAGCCGCGCCCGTTCAGGGATTCGATGGCGGCGCAGAGGCCAAAGAAGGGGTCGCGTGCGGCCCGCTCCAGCATCCCGGCGCGGGCGGCGGGGTCGCGGCCGGGATCTTCCAGGAAGCGGCGGCGGTAGGGGTGGGCGGCGACCAGAACGCCCCCGTCGCGGACGGCGCAGGCCCGCAGGAACTCGGGTTTGTGCATCCCGAATTCGTAGCGGCGCAGGCCGAAGGCTAGGACGTGGCCGGCGTCGGTGTTGATTTCGCTGCCGGGCAGCACCAGAAGGTTATGCCGCCGCGACAGCTCCCGCGTCTGCTGGCTGTCCCAGAAGGCGTCGTGGTCGGTGAGGCAGATGCCGTCCAGTCCGGCGGCTTTGGCGCCCTGGATGGCTTCATCCACGTTCATAAAGCTGTCGTCGGACATTGGGTAGCTGTGGGTGTGCAGGTCTATGAGCAAAGCAGCAGGCAGGGGGCCAGTTCAGGATTGGTTAATGATAGCAAAACGGCGGGGGGTTTTCATTACCCTGGTTGGGGATGGCGGGGGGGTTGGGGTTTTTGGGTGGGGTTGTTTGGATTGGGATTTTCGGGTTTAGGGGATTTGCTGGATGGGGTGTATTGGAATCATTACCCCGGCTTGGGATGGCGGGGGGTTGGGGTTTTGCCTGGGTTGTCTGAATCAGGATTTTCAGGATTAACGGATTCGCCGGATGGGAAAATCTTGAAAATCCTAAAATCCTTTAATCCTGATTCAGACAAATGGCCGGGAGGGGTTGGATTAGGGGGTGGGGTTGTTTGGATTGGGATTTTCGGGGTTAAGGGATTCGCTGGATGGGGATGTTGGAGTGCTTACCCCTGTCGGGGATGCCGGGGGGTTGGGTTTTTGGCTGGGTTGTCTGAATCAGGATTTTCGGGATTAGAGGATTTTCGGGATGGGGGATCTTGGAATCCTTACCCGGCTTGGGATGCCGGGGGTTTGGGTTTTTGGCTGGGTTGTCTGAATCAGGATTTTCGGGATTAGGGGATTTGCCGGATGGGGGGGTATAGGAATCCTTACTCCTGCCCTGGGATAGCGGGGGTTTTCGGGTTTTTGGCTGGCTTGTCTGAATCAGGATTTTCAGGATTAGGGGATTTGCCGGATGGGGGGTATTGGAGTCCTTACCCCTGCTGGGGATGGCGGGGGTTTTCGGGTTTTTGGCTGGGTTGTCTGAATCAGGATTTTCGGGATTAGGGGATTTGCCGGATGGGGGGGTATAGGAATCCTTACTCCTGCCCTGGGATAGCGGGGGTTTTCGGGTTTTTGGCTGGCTTGTCTGAATCAGGATTTTCAGGATTAGGGGATTTGCCGGATGGGGGGTATTGGAGTCCTTACCCCTGCTGGGGATGGCAGGGGTTTTCGGGTTTTTGGCTGGGTTGTCTGAATCAGGATTTTCAGGATTAGGGGATTTGCCGGATGGGGGGTATTGGAGTCCTTACCCCTGCTGGGGATGGCAGGGGTTTTCGGGTTTTTGGCTGGGTTGTCTGAATCAGGATTTTCAGGATTAGGGGATTTGCCGGATGGGGGGTATTGGAGTCCTTACCCCTGCTGGGGATGGCGGGGGTTTGGGTTTTTTTGGCTGGGTTGTCTGAATCAGGATTTTCGGGATTAACGGATTGGCTGGATGGGAGAATCCTTTAATGCTGATTCGGACAAATGGCCGGGGAAATTGCGGGATTGGCTTTTGCCGTTCTGAGCTAAGGGGAGGGTCTTGCCGCGCAAGGTGGGATTCTTCGCTTTGCTCAGAATGACAGAGAGATTTCAGAATGACGGAGAGCTTGCTCAGAATGACAGAGAGATTTCGGAATGACGGGGGGCTGATGCTGATTCGGACAGATGGCCGGGAGGGGTGGGGTTGTCGGGGTGTTGGTGTTCTTAACGGGCGCTGGAGTTGCCGTTGTGGTTGCGCCCGGCGCCGTCATTCCCGCTTTTGCGGGAATCCATAGCCCTGGTTTAATAGGGCCTTTGCTCGCCGGAGCGTCTGGATTCCCGCTTTCGCGGGAATGACGGGATGATTTTGGCAGTATCAGCACACGTTAAGAACCCCGGGGCGTTAGGTAGCCTTCCTCTTCTAGGGATTCTAGGATTTCGGCGGAGCGACGGCCGCCTATTTTTAGCCTGCGCTCTAGTAGGGAGCTGCTTAGGTTGGGGTTGCGGGCGGCTAGGTCCCGGGCTTGGTCCATTTGTTGGGTGTCTAGGTTTACTTCGTTTTCTTCTTCGTCGTCGCTGGATAGCAGGTTGATGGTGGGGATGGGGGGGCCGTCTTGTTCGCGCCAGAATTTTACTAGGGCTTCGACTTCTTCGTCGTAGACTAGGGCGCCTTGCATTCTTTGGGCTTTGGGGGATTCTTTGTGCAGGATTAGGGCGTCGCCTTTGCCCATCAGCTTTTCGGCGCCTGCGGCGTCTAGGATTACGCGGGAGTCTACTTGGCCGGATACGGCGAAGGCGCAGCGGGCGGGGATGTTGGCCTTTAGCAGGCCGGTTACTACGTTGACTGAGGGGCGCTGGGTTGCGAGCAATAGGTGGATTCCGGCGGCGCGGCCTAATTGGGCCAGGCGCACCAGATTTTGCTCTACCTCGAAACCGGCTACCATCATCAGGTCGGCCAGCTCGTCCACTATCAGGACTAGGAAGGGCATTTTTTCGTCGGCCCGCTGGTTGTAGCCGTCTATGTTGCGGACGCCCAAGTCTTCCATTTGTTTGTAGCGGCGGATCATCTCGCGGTTGAGGCCGCGCAGGGCGTCGTTGACTTCTTCGGCTTCGACGATTACGGGCTGGACTAGGTGGGGGATGCCGTTGAAGGGGGTTAGCTCGACGCGCTTGGGGTCAACCATGAGGAGGCGCAACTGGTCGGGGGCGCGGGTGAGCAGGAAGGATGCGATGATGGAGTTTATCTGCACGCTTTTGCCGCTGCCGGTGGAGCCGGCGATGAGCATATGGGGGAGGGAAGCTAGGTCTAGGGCGACGGGCGTGCCGCTGGTGTCTTGGCCCATAGCGATGGGCAGGCCGCCCTTGCCCGCGGTTTTGCGGAATTCGGCGGTTTCCATCACGGCCCGCAGGTGGACTTTGCTGGGGGACGGCACCGGCACTTCGATTCCTACCAGTCCGGCGCCGGTGCCCAGCATAGGGGCTTCCATTCGGAGGTAGGGGGTTTTCAGGGCCAGGGCTAGGTCTTTTTCGCGGGTGATGATGCTCTGAACCTTGACCCGGCTGCGCTCGCCGCCCTTTTCTTTGCCTTCGGCGCCGCGCTTGGATACCCAGCCGGGGGACAGGCCGAACTGTACTACGCGGGGGCCGGCGCGGACGTCGGTTACTTCGACGCGGACGCCGTGGTCGGCTAGGGTTTCCTCTACCAGACGGCCCATTTCCCGCAGGGCGTCTTGGGATGCGTCCAGCGATTCGGGGGGGGCGAGCATTTCGGCGGGGGGCAGTTGCCAGCCGGGGCCGGTGGGGGCGATGGCAGCGGGCGCGGGGGGCGCTCCGGCGGGCGGGGCGGACTGCCAGGGGGGGATGTAGCCGTTGTCGTAGGCGTCGTCGGGGCCGGGGGCGGTGGCGCGGCTCCAGATGTCGGCTAGGTCGGCGGAGGGCGCGGGTTGGGGGGTGGGGAACTGGTCGAAGTTGGGTTCGGCGGCGGATGCCGGGATGGCCGATGCCGGGGCGGCCCGGGCGCGGGCTTTTTCGGCGCGGCGGCGGGCTAGGGATTGATTGAACCGGCCTACGCCGCGGCCCAAGAAGGATGCGGCCGGGCGGATGGCTCGGCGGTATAGAAAGGCCCCGGCTACGGCCAGGCCGCGCCCGGCGTAGGATGCGGCGCGGTAGTACAGTGGCCCGGCGGCGCGGGGGTACAGGGCCAGGGGGACTAGGGCGATGATGCCCAGCATTTTGAGCAGGCCAAGGGGCAGCAGCGTTGGGCCGCCGACGGCCAGGCCCCAGCGGCCGCCTAGGGTGGCGTCCTCAAGCAGGCCGTCGGAGGGGGCGAAGTAGGACAGGACGCCGATGGACAGGGCGACCGCGGCGGCGGCGGCGGCCCAGTGTTTCCAGTAGCGGAACAGGAAATGGTGGAAGTAGCGCAGGGCGATGACGGCGGATAGGGCCCATAGGGCGACGGGGGCCCAGCCGTAGCCCAAGGCTTGGTAAGTCCATTCGCGGGCGTCGGGGGAAAAGAAAAAGAATACTGCGGCGATGACGGCCACGGCGGCCACGACTAGGGCGTCCACGAACAGCCAGGGGGTTTCCCGGAGCGTACCGGGTAGGGGCGGGGCGGAGCCGGGTGGCTCCGGCTTGAGCGTAGCGGCCACAACAAGCCTCCTGCCGACGGGATTGGGGCGGCGGCAACCGGAGGCGGCGGGGGTTCGACGCAGAGGGCGGGGGAGGGGATTTGTTGCTGGCCGGGGGGGACGCCCCCACCCTAGCCCTCCCCCGGAGGGGGAGGGGATTTTAGCCGATTTGGGGGATGCCCTTACTCTGGCCCTCACCCGGTAGGGGATTTGGCCGTTTTCTTGGCGTTCTCTGCGTTGAAAAATCCCGGTAAATCAGACCTCGGTTACTACCGGGATTATCATAGGGGATCGGCGGGTGGCGTTAGCTATGAAGCTGCGGGCAGTTTCCCGCACTTTGCGCTTTAGTTCGTCGTTGCTGGGGGGCGGGCCGCCGTTGGCGGAAAGCTGGGTTATCAGGTGGGCGCCGAGTTCTTGGAAAAGCTGGGCGGTTTCGCCTTCTTCCATAAAGCCGCTGGCTACGGTGAGGGGGGCTTGGGCGGGCAGGCGGCTGCCTTGGGCGATGGTTAGGACGACTACGACTACGCCGTCGCGGGACAGGCTGCGCCGCTGGGTCAGCACCGGGCTTTGCACGTCGCGGCGGGAAAGGCCGTCTACGTAGATGGGGCCGGCGTTGATGCGCTCGCCGGTTTCGGCGCCTTGGGCACTCAGCTCTAGGACGTCGCCGTCTTCCAGCACGAAAATGCCGTCTTGGGCTAGGGCCAGGTCCCAAGCGATTTGGGCGTGGGCGTTGAGGTGGCGGTACTCGCCGTGTACCGGGACGAAGTACCGGGGCTTGACTAGGCTCAGAACCAGCTTGAGTTCCTCGCGGCTGGCGTGGCCGTGTACGTGTACCGTGGCGATGCGGTCGTAGAGTACACGGGCGCGTTGGCGCAGGAGGTTGTCTATGGTGCGGCTTACGGGTAGTTCGTTGCCGGGTATGGGGGTGGCGCTGATTACCACGGTGTCGCCGGGCATTATCCGCACGTCGCGGTGTTCCTCGTTGGCGATGCGCACTAGGGCGGAGGTGGGTTCGCCCTGGCTGCCGGTGGTGAGCAGGGCTACCTTTTCCGGGGGCAGGTCGCGGGTAACGTGCAGGGGCTGGAGTATGCCGGGGGGCAGGCGCAGGTAGCCTAGGCTGGTGGCGACGTTTACGGTGTCCACCATGCTGCGCCCGACGATGCTGACCTTGCGCCCGTGACGCTCGGCGGCGTCTACTACCTGCTGAACCCGGGATACTAGGGAGGCGAAAGTGGCTACCAGCACGCGGCCGGGGGCTTCGCGGATGGCCCGGTCGAGGGCTTCGCCGACTACCTGCTCGGAGGGGGTGTAGCCCGGCACTTCGGCGTAGGTGGAGTCGGACAGCAGCAACAGGACGCCTTCGGCGCCGTAGTTGGCTAGGGCGGCTAGGTCAATGGTGCGCCCGTCCACCGGGGTATGGTCTATCTTGAAATCGCCGGTGTGGATCACGGTTCCCAAGGGGGTGCTGACGGCGATGCCCATAGCGTCGGGGATGCTGTGGCAGACGCGGAACCAGCGGGCGGCGAAATTCTGGCCGAACTGGTAGGGTATGCCGGGGTCTATGGGGGTGGCGGCGAAATCGCGGGTGGCGCGGCGCTCTTTGAGCTTGGCGGAAATCAATCCGTGGGCCAGGCGCGGGGCGAACACGGGGGCGGGTAGCTGGGGCAGGATGAAGGGAAGGGCGCCGATGTGGTCTTCGTGGCCGTGGGTAATCAGGATGCCGCGCACGCGGTCGGCCCGCTCCACCAGATAGGAGACGTCGGGGATGATGAGGTCAACGCCCAGCATACCCTCTTCGGGAAACTGGACGCCGCAATCAATGACGATTATGTCGTCGCCAAATTCGAGGGCCAGCATATTTTTGCCGATTTCCCCTAGCCCTCCTAGGGGTATGACGCGAAGTTTTTCAGCCAATTCGGGGTTCATTCCTTATCTTGATTTGTCATTTCCGGCGGGCTGGCGGGGGTTCGGGGGCGCGTTATCGGTGGTTGTCCTGCCAGCCCCGGATTTTTGTCACCCTGAGCGAAGTGAAGGGTCTCACTGCTAGGGGCGGGATTCTTCGCTTTGCTCAGAATGACAGGGCTTTGCTCCTTTTGGGTAGGGAGAAATTGTTGGCTAGAGCAGGGAGAGTTGTTGCGGGCCGTCCGGCCGTTCCGGGGTGCTCGGGGTTGGGCTGCCCGGCGGTTCCGGCGGGGGGTTGCCGCTTGTTGCCGGTTCCGATTCCGTCGGTTCCGTAGGGGGAGCGGCGGGCGGCTTCGGGGTTGGGGCTTCGGGCGGGTTGAATATGTCTAATTGCGGCGCGGGCGGTTCGGCGGGAATGGTAGCCGGTTGCGGGGTTAGGGTTGCGCCGTCGTTGCCGTTTTCGCCGTCGTTGCCGTTCTCTAGTAGGGCGGCTATGGCGCGGAAGTCTTCGACTAGGGTTTTACGCAGTTCGGGGCGGCGGAGGGCCGCGGCCGGGTGCAGCACGGGAAAGATGATGCGGCCATCCTTTTGGCGGGCTTTGCCTCGGGCGCGGGTGACGCTTTCGCCGGGGAAAAACCGGCCTAGGGAGAAGCGGCCTAGGGTGACTATGAGCTTTGGGTTGACCAGCTCTATCTGGCGCTCCAGGTATTTTTTGCAGGCGGCGATTTCCGCCGGTTCCGGGTCGCGGTTGTCCGGCGGGCGGCACTTGACCATATTGGCGATAAACACTTCGTCGCGGTTGGTGCCGATGGACGCCAGCAGCCCTTCCAGCAGTTGCCCGGCGGGGCCGACGAAGGGGCGGCCCTGGCGGTCTTCGTGGTAGCCGGGCCCCTCGCCGATGAACATAAGCTGGGCGTCCGGGTTGCCCTCGCCGGGGACGGCGCTGTTGCGGCCCCGGTGCAAGGGGCAATCGAAGCAGTTGTGAACTGCCAGGGCCACCTCTTCCAGGCTATCCATAGCCTAGCTGCCTCCGGCCTTAATTCCCTTTTCAGATACGGGCGATAGGGAATCGGTGGAAAGCGGACGACGGCGCGACGGGGTTGTTCCTAATCGCCGTCGTCGCCGTCATCGTCACCGGCGCCGTTGGCGGAAGCGGACGTGGCCCAGGGGCCGTCGTCCTCGATGCCGCGGCCCCGCAGGTAGGTCACTGCGTCGGCGAGGGTGGCGATGTTGCCGGCGTCTTCGTCGGGGATTTCTAGGGGGCGTTCCGCGCTGGAAAACTCTTCCTCGAAGGCCATAATCAGCTCTACGAGGTCGAGGGAGTCGGCGTTAAGGTCTTCGACGAAGGATGAGGTTTCTTGGACGTTGGCGTCGGCAGCGTCCAGCTTGTCTACCACTATTTCTTTGACGCGCTCGTAAATCGTGGGCAAGGTTCATCTCCCTTTCGGCGCGGGTTCGGCGGCGGCGAGGTCTCCCGATTCCAGTCCGGCCATTATGGAGCCGAGGACTCCGTTGACGAACCGGGGGGAGCTGTCGCTGCCAAACGCCTTGGCCATCTCCACCGCTTCGTCAATGGCCGTTTTGCGGGGGGTGGCCGGATTATGCAGAAGCTCAAAAATGGCGATTCGCAGAATGTTGCGGTCAACGATGGGCAGTTGCGGCACCGGCCAGGCCGGGGCGTAGCGGCCGATGATGCTGTCCAGCGCGGGCGAGTGCTGGCAAACGCCCTGGTGCAGCCTTCCGGCCAGCTCCATTATGGAGCGGTCATATTCTTCGTCCAGCCAGCCGTAATCGGGGCCGGTATTGCGGGCGCGGGCGTCTTTCGCGCCGGCGACGTCGGCGGCAAAGAGGGACTGGAGCGCGACGGTTCTAGCTGTGCGTCTGGGGTCAACGGGCTTGACCATAGAACAGGGCTCTCTTTTAGCGGAATCCGGGCCTGCCCGGATGTTTCATTATCTTTTGGGCGCCGGGTCTTTCGGATGCCGGGTTTTTCGGGCGCCGGGTCTTTCAAGTACCGGGCGGCGGGCTAGGGGGCGGGCCAGCTTTCGGCTAGTTTGCGGATGGCGTCGGGGTCGGCGACCGCCGACACCTCTACCTTGCGGTCAATGCGCTTGATCAGCCCGGCCAGGACGCCGCCCGAGCCGAATTCGACGAAGTGGCCGATGCCGGAGTCGATCATAGTACGCACGGAGTCTTTCCATTGGACGCACCGGCACAGGCCCTTTACCAGTTCCTCGCGGACTTCGGCGCTGGTGGCGAGGGGGCGGCAATCGCAGTTGGCGACGATGGGTATGCGGGGGTGGCGCAGGGGCAGGGATTCCAGTTCGGCGGCCAGCCCTTCCTCGGCCTCGGACATCAGGGAGGAATGGAAAGCGCCGCTGACGGGCAGGGACACGGCTTTGCGGGCGCCCCGCGCGGTGGCGAGGTCAATGGCGTGGGCGATGGCGATGCGGTCGCCGCTGATGACTATTTGGTTGTCGGTGTTGATGTTGGCGAGTTCGACGCCGGTTTCGGCGCAGATCTGGTCGAAGGCGAGTTCGTCCAGCCCGAGGATGGCGGCCATAGCCCCGGGGCGGTTGAGGGAAGCCTGGTTCATCAGCTCGCCGCGGCGGCGCACTAGGCGGACGGCGTCGGCGAATTCGATGACGCCGGCGGCGACTAGGGCGGAGTATTCGCCTAGGCTGTGGCCGGCGACGGCGCCGGCATCGGTGGCGGGGGGGCCGCCGGTTTCGCGCCAGGCACGCCAGGCGGCGATGCTTACGGTCATTATGGCCGGCTGGGAGTTGACGGTGTTCTGAAGCTCCCCGGCCGGGCCTTCAAATATCATACGGGAGAGGGGAAATCCTAGGCTGTCGTCCGCTTCCTCGAAGGTTTCGCGGGCGGCTTTGGATGACTCCAGCAAGGCGGCGCCCATGCCGACCTTTTGGGAGCCTTGCCCGGGGAACACGTAGGCCCGGTGGTTTGTCTGTGTCGTATTCGTAGTAGCCTCCTGGGTAGGGGCCGATTGTAGGATTCCTTGCCCAAGAATTTTAGTTATCTTGGCAGGATAATGCAACGCAATGGCAAGGGGTTTGCAGGGATTCCGCGGCGTCCGGCGGGCGGTACGCTTGGGCGGGCTGCCGCTTGGGCCGGGGGTACACGGGCGGGGTACTGTTACCCGGCGGGGGCTGGCGTTACATTTTTTCGGCACAAGAACACGCCGCCCGTTGATGGCTGGCGGGGCGGCTATAGTCGGGCTTGGGTAAAAGGGTAGCGTCCTCCGGCGTTGGGTAACGCCGGGTAGCGCCCGGCTAGGCTAGGTCCCGGATTACCTGCCGCCCCCGGTAATAGCCGCACTGGTGGCAGGCGGCGTGGGGGAGTTTGGCGTTGCGGCACCGCTGGCATACTGCGGCGTGTACCGGCTTTAGCTTGTATGCGGTGAGCCTTCGGCCCCGCCGGGCCCGGGTGAGTTTTTTCTTGGGTACTGCGCCCATTGGCGTTGCCCTCCTGCGGGTAGCCCCGGGCTGGCCGGGGAATTGGTGCGGTTTTGGCGGCTTTCCGTGCCTTATTTAGGTGTCTTACGGGTGGGCTTGCTGGTGTCTTGCTGTATTTTACGGGGGAGCCGGGTTTTCGGTTTTAAGGGCCGCCAGGGCCCCCCAGCGGGGGTCAATGGCGGGGGCGTCGCATTTACATTTTTCCGTATTGAGGTCTGCGCCGCACTCTTGGCAGAGGCCGCGGCAGTCGCGGCGGCAGAGGGTTTTGAGCGGCTGGTCGGTGAGCAGGTACTGGCGCAGCACGTCGCTCAGGTCGAGCATCTGGCGGGTGTCAATATGCACCACGCCTTCGGCTTCGTCGGGGGGCGACATATTGCGTCCGGTGGCCGGGTCTACGGTGGGGTAACATTCCTCTTCCAGGGCCAGGGTTGAGCGCCGGTCGTAAGGGACTAGGCATCGGGCGCAGGTGTCTTGCACCTGCACGTTGACGGTGGCGTTGACCAGCAATCCGTGATGGGTGCGTAGGATGCGGACGTTGCCGGTAGCCCGGCCGGTTGCCGGGTTTTCCGGGGCGGTTGCGCTGGGAACCGGCTCGTCCAGTTGAAACCGCCGGGTGGAGCCGGTGGGTTCCATCAAAAGCTGCGAAACGTTGTAGAGCATTTTAACCAGGCCGGCCGCTGGTTCCTCGGAACGCGGCAACCACAATTATAGATACATCCCAAGCGGGGCTGTCAAGGGAGTGGGGGCGGGGGTATTCTTAACGTGCGGTGGTATTGCCGTTGTGATTGCGCCCCGGAGCGTCTGGATTCCCGCTTTCGCGGGAATGACGGGATGATTTCGGCAATATCAACACACGTTAAGAATACCGGACACGTTAAGAATACCGGGGCGGGCAATCCTCACTGGCCACGCTGCCTGCTGCCCAGATCGAGGTGGTGGCAGGCTACGGCGATGGCTTCCCATTCGGGGGTGGCGCGGCTTTGGCCGATTAGGCCCATGCGGAGCATAATGGCGTGGCATTGGGCGTCTCTGGAGGCGTTGGGATTTCCGGCGATGGCGGCTTTCACTTGTTGGGTGGTGTAATCGGACAGGGGGATGCTGAGGTTGTCGGCCCATTGGCGCAGAGCTTCGTCCAACTGATCCAGGCCGGAGGCGAGGGGGTTGGCGCCGGTGGCGCGGCTGCGGGCGGCGCGGGCGGGACGCCAACGGGCGGCGACGGCGGACAGGGTTTCCAACTGGTGGGCGATGCGGTCTTGGGGGGTGATTTTGCGGGAGGTTTTCAGTCCGGCCACGCCGGTGGCGGCTATTGAAAGGCCGTCGAACACGGCCCAGCCGGTTTCCCGCAGTCCGGGGGCGAGGGCCAGCAGGGGGCCGGGGTCGGGGCCGGGGGCGTTGACGCCGTTGCGGTCGGGGTTGGCGGTTAGCATTGCTGGTCTGCCGTTGGGGTAAAGGGCCGGTTGGGGGTTTCGCAATCGGGCGAGGCGGCGAGGCGGAGCAGGCCGCCGGTGCCGGGCGGGGCGGATTGCGCCGCCGGGTAAAGGCCAGTGTAGTAATAGAGGCCGCACTGGAGGCAGATCCAGTCGCCGTCGTCAAAGGCTAGGTCGCCGCGGCACTTGAGGCAGACGCCCAATCGGTACAGGTTCATATTGTGTCCTGTTGCGGTCGGTCCGGGGTGTAGGTTGGGGTGGTAGCGCAGATTTACATTAACAGAACTTTTGTTCGATTTCAAGCGGCAACGCAACCTTTCCCGGGGCGGCGCGGGGCGTGGGCTTCTTGACCGGATTGGGGGCGATTCCTATAATCCGGTAACGGAATTTAGATTAGCGGCAGGGATGTAAACCTTTGGTTCAGCCGACGCAGCAGAACATCGAAGACCTCGCCGGGGCGGCCTTGGCCGAGCTGTCGGCGCTGGACAGCCTAGAGTCGCTGGAGCAGTGGCGCATTGCTTATCTGGGGCGGCGCGGCAGCCTGACCGTCGTGCTGCGCGGGCTGGCCGGGCTAGACATCGAAGAGCGCCGCCGCATCGGGGCATTGGCGAACCAGGCCAAGCAGTCGCTAGAGAGCGGGCTGGAGGCGCGGACGCGGGAGATAAACGAAGCCGCGCTGTTGCGGGCGGCTCAGGAAGACCGCCTGGACGTTACTCTGCCGGGGCGTTATCCGGCGGAGGGGCGGTTGCATCCCACAACTCAAATCGTCCGCGAAATCTGCGCCGCTTTCGCCGGTATGGGCTTTAGCGTGGTGGAAGGCCCGGAAGTCGAGTGGGATCATTACAACTTCGAGATGCTCAACATCCCCAAGGGCCACCCGGCGCGGGATATGTGGAATACTCTTTGGGTGGACTATACCAACGAGGCCGGGGAGCAGCCGATGTTGCTGCGCACTCACACCTCGCCGATGCAGGCGCGGGTGATGGAAAGCCGCCGGCCGCCGGTGCGGGTCATCGTGCCGGGCAAGTGCTACCGCTACGAGGCCACCGACGCCACCCACGAATGGCACTTCTACCAAGTGGAGGGGTTGGCCGTGGACGAGGGTATCACTTTCGCCAACCTGAAAGGCACGCTCTACGAATTTGCCCGCCGTCTGTTCGGCGAGGAGCGTCGGGTGCGCTTTCGCTGCGACTACTTTCCCTTTGTCGAACCGGGCGTTGATATGTCTATAGACTGCTTCGCCTGCCAGGGCGCCTCCGGGCAAGCTCAGGACGGGGGCTGCCGCATCTGCCGCGACAGCGGTTGGATTGAGATTATGGGGGCCGGGATGGTGCATCCGCGGGTGCTGTCCGGCGTGGGCTATGACCCGGACAAGTATACCGGCTTCGCCTTCGGCCTAGGGCCGGAGCGCATCGCTATGCTGAAGTACGGCATTGACGATATACGCCACTTCTACGCCAACGATCTGCGGTTCCTGCGCCAGTTTTAGGGCCGCCAATTCCGGCATTCCGGCATTCCCGCGAAAGCGGGGAGCCAAAGGAGGTTGACAATGCTTGATACGGCAACCCTTCAGGCCCTTGCCGCTATATTAGCTGTGTGGGTGGCGGCATTAGGCTTGCTGGCCGGGTATGTCTACTGGCATTTCCGGGAATTGAAAGAGGAGTTCAGGACGGAGCTACGCCGGCTGGATTCCAAAGTAGGCGCCACGCGCGAGGAATTGAAAGAGGAGTTCAGGACGGAGATACGCCAACTGGATTCCAAAGTAGACACCGCACGCGAGGAACTGCGGACAGAAATGCACAGCAACCACGAGGAATCAAAAACAGAGATGCGCCGACTGGATTCCAAAGTAGACACCGTGCGCGATGAATTGAAAGCGGAGTTCAGGACGGAGATACGCCGACTGGATTCCAAAGTAGACGCCGCACGCGAGGAATTGAAAGAGGAGTTTAGGACAGAGATACGTAAGCTAGATTCCAAAGTAGACACCTCCCGCGAGGAATTGAAAGAGGAGTTCAGGACGGAGATACGCCGGCTGGATTCCAAAGTAGACGTCACGCGCGAGGAGCTACGCGAGGAAATGCGCTACAACCGCGAGGAAATGCGGGCGGAAATGCGCAGCAATAACGAGCAACTGCGCGAGGAAATGCGTATCAACCGCGAGGAACTGCGGGAAGAAATGCGCCGCAACAACGAGGAAATGCGGGCGGAAATGCACCGCAACAACGAGGAACTGCGCGAGGAAATGCGCCGCGACCGCGAAGAGATGCGGGAAGAAATGCGCAGCAATAACGAGCAACTGCGGGCGGAAATGAATCGCAACCGGGAGGAAATGCGAGAAGAAATGCGCTACAACCGCGAGGAAATGCGCCTCAACCGCGAGGAAGCGATCCGCACTCGGGAAGAACTGCTGGCGGAAATGCGCCGCAATCAGGCTCAACTGCTGGCGGCTCTCAACGGGCATACCCACGACCAGAACACCGGGGCCGCCGTGTTCCACGAAGTGCCTGTACCTGCCCCGGCCGACGACTAACGCCTTATCAGGTTCCCGCGCCCGTATAAATCCGAAAATCCGCGAATTGAGGCTCTGATTGAAAGTTCCCCTTAGCTGGCTCCGGCAATATGTTGATGTGAACCTTCCCGCGGCGGAATTGGCCCACCGGCTGACTATGGCCGGGGTGGAGGTGGGCGAGGTGCAGGAAACCGGCGGCTGGGACGAGGTGTACGTCGGCAGCGTCACCGCCGTGCGCCCCCACCCCAACGCCGACCGGCTCCGGCTCTGCACCGTCACTACCGGCTCCGCGTCCGACGGGGGGGTGGAGGAGCTGGAGGTGGTCTGCGGCGCGCCCAATGTGGCCGCCGGACAGAAAATTTGCTTCGCCCGCGTCGGCGCCCATCTGTACAATGCCCACAGCGGCCGCTATGAAACGCTGGCCGCCGCCCGTATTCGCGGGGTGGAATCGCAAGGGATGATTTGCTCGGAACTGGAGCTGGGGCTGGGCGACGACCATTCCGGCATCATCGTATTGCCCGACGACGCGCCGCTGGGCGAGCCGCTGTCGGACTATCTGGGCGATACCATCCTTGACTTGGAGCTTACTCCCAACCGGCTGGACTGCTTGTCTATGCTGGGCGTGGCCCACGAAGTGGCGGCTTTGACCGGCGGCGCGGTCACTGAGCCGGAGGCGGGCTACGAAGAGGCCGGGCCGCCCGCCGCCCAACGGGTGAGTATCGCCATCGCCGACCCCGACCTGTGCCGCCGCTACACCGCGACGGTTATTGACGGCGTTAGCATCGGCCCCTCGCCCCAATGGTTGCAAGACCGGCTGATTCGCGCCGGGCTGCGCCCTATCAGCAACGTGGTGGACGTCACCAACTTCGTGATGCTGGAATATAACCAGCCGTTGCACGCCTTCGATTTCCACGCGGTCAAGGACGCTACGGTTATAGTGCGCCGCGCCCGGCCCGGCGAGAAGCTGACTACGCTGGACGGCGTGGAGCGCGTTCTGAACCCGGAGAATCTGGTTATCGCCGATTCTAATGACCCGATAGGGCTGGGCGGGGTCATCGGCGGGGCCAACAGCGAAATCGGCCCGCAGACCGGCACGGTGCTGCTGGAGTCGGCCAACTTCGCCGCAGCCAATAACCGCGAAACGGCGCAAGCTATGGGGCTGCGAACCGAGGCCACGCTGCGTTTCGAGAAGGGGCTGCGCCCGGAACTGGCCCCGATGGCCCTGCGCCGCGCCACCGCGCTGATTCAGCAGGTGGCGGGCGGCACGGCGGCCCCCGGCATCATAGACGTCTATCCCGAACCGCCGGATTCCCCGCCAACCGTAACCCTCACTATGCGGCGGCTGCGGCAGTCGCTGGGAATGGACGTCGGCATCACGCAGGCGCAGGCGGCCCTGGATTCGCTGGGGTTCCATTGCGCCCAATCATCCCGGGACGACGGGGATAGCGGGGGCGGGGATGCGGGGGGGGCGCTGGAAGTCGCCATTCCTTGGTGGCGCAACGACGTGAATATCGAGGATGACTTGGTAGAGGAAGTGGTGCGCGTCATTGGCTACGATGCCGTGCCTACGGTAATGCTGTCCACCCCCATACCCTTTCACAGCCCATCTCCGGCCATTGCCCTGCGCGAGGCGGTGAAAGACCTGCTGGCCGCGGGCGGTATGCAGGAAGTCATCAACTATCCGCTGGCTTCGATGGAGCTGCTGGAGCGGGCCGTTCCCGTGGGCGGCGAAACCCCGCCGATGCGTATCGCCAACCCGATGAGCGCAACCCATGAGTATCTGCGGCCCACGTTGCAGGCCGGGCTGCTGGCTACGCTGGCCGCCAACCAGTCCCACGGCCCCGGCCCGTTCCGGCTGTTCGAGGCGGGAAGGGTGTTCCTGCCCCGCAGCGGCGACCTGCCGGAAGAGGTGGAGACCGTGGCGGCGCTGTTGGCCGGGCGGCGCAGCGAAACGTCGTGGCATAATCCAATGGGCGGCGGCGCGGCGGGCGGCGGCGGCGCGATGGATTTCTTTGACGCCAAGGGTATGGTGGAGTGGCTGCTGGAGCGGGTGGGCATTGGCGGCGCAGTCTGGGAGCCGGGCGAACATTCGGTATACCAGCCCGGGCGCTGCGCGGTGGTTCGGCATTCCGGCGGGGAACTGGGCTTTGTGGGCGAGGTTCACCCGTCGGTGCGGGAGCGTTTCGGGCTGGATTCCGGCCCGGTGGCCGGCTTCGAGCTGCGGCTGGCGGCCCTGCTGGAGGCGCTGCCAGAGTCGGAGCGGCATTTCGTTTCCTTGCCCCGGTTCCCGGCGGCCACCCGCGATTTGGCGTTGATAGTGCCGGCCGACATTCCCGCCGGGCGGGTGACCGGGCTGATTCTGCGCCACCGGCTGGTGCAGAGGGCCGAGCTTTTCGACATATATTCCGGCGAAAATCTAGCCCCGGGAACCAAGTCGCTGGCTTTCCACGTCCACTTTCAGGCCGCCGACCGCACCTTGACCAACGAGGAAGTGAGCCGCTCTCTGGACGGCCTGCTCCGAACCCTGGAGCGGGAAGCCGGGGCCGCTTTGCGGAGTTAGGGCGCGGGAAGCGGGGCAATTTCCTTTCCGGGAAAGGGCGCGGGCGTTTCAGGTATTCCCGATTCAGGTATTCCCGATTCAGTGGAGGCGCATAATGGCGGCAGAGCATCGCCAACATAACCGGCATCACGGCCATAGCCAGGGTCATCACGAGGAGGCGGCCCACCACCACGGCCACAGCCACGCCGGGGAGGATATGTTGAGCGTGGAGGAGGCACTGGCGCGGGTGATGGCGAGTTTCGCGCCGCTGGAGCCGGTGGAGGCCGCCCTGCTGGAATGTCTGGGGCAAACGCTGGCCGAGGACGTCACATCGCCGCTGTCTTTGCCGCCGCTGGCTAATTCGGGGATGGACGGCTACGCCCTGCGGGGCGCGGACATCGCCGGGGCTTCGGCGGATTCGCCGCGCCGCTTGCCGGTCGTCGGAATTATCGCCGCCGGGCAGATGCCGGAGCGGGCCGTCGAGTCCGGCGTGGCGATGCGGATAATGACCGGCGCTCCGGTGCCTGACGGCGCCGATACCGTCGTTCCTTTCGAGGAAACCGACGAAGTGCAGCGCAAGCGGGAGGGCCGCCCGCTGGACGAAGTGGCGGTTTTCGCCGAAATGCCGGTGGGGGCCAACGTGCGCCCGGCGGGGGAGGACATCCGCCCTGGGCAACTGGTGCTGGAAGCCGGAACCGTGATTCGGGCCGCCGAGGTGGGCGTCTTGGCGTCGCTGGGGCTGAACCGGGCGCGGGTAATCCGGCGCCCGGTGGTGTCGGTGCTGGCAACGGGCGACGAACTGGAAACTGCCGGTTCCGCTCTGTCGGGCGGGCGGATATACGACAGCAACAGCTTCAGCGTGGCGGCGTCGGTGGCGGCCTGCGGCGGCGTCCCCCGGCTGCTGGGCATCGCCCGCGACAACCTGGACGACCTGCACGCCAAGCTGTCCGCGGCGGTGGACTCCGATTTGGTGATAACTTCGGCGGGGGTTTCCAAGGGCGACTATGACATTGTGAAAGACGTGCTGGAGCAGCGGGGCGCGATGAATTTCTGGTCGGTGCGGATGCGTCCGGCCAAGCCGCTGGCCTTTGGACACCTGCGGGGTAACGACGGGGGCAAGGATGTGCCGCTGCTGGGGCTGCCCGGCAATCCGGTGAGCGCGATGGTGGCCTTTGAGATGTTCGCCCGCCCGGCGATTCACGCCATGCTGGGCCGTCGGGTTCGCCCGCGCCCGGCGGTGGACGGCGTGCTTACCGGGCCAATCCGCAACTATGACGGCCGCCGGGTTTACGCCCGGGTGGAGGTGGAGCGGCGGGACGGCGTATATTACGCCACGCCTACCGGCCCGCAGGGATCCAACATCCTGACTTCGATGTCGCGGGCCAACGGGCTGGCAATCTGCCCCGAAGACCTGCCGGTCAAACAGGCGGGCGAGCAGGTGCGCATCATTATGCTGGACTGGAACGAAGAGGTGGAGCTATGACCATTGAGCGGATGGAAACCGCCGGGGCTGCGGCGGAACCGGCGGGCGGCAGCGGGCGTTATCACATCAGCCTGCCCCGTCTGGAGCAGTTGAGCCGCTCGGCGGTTCATATCATCGCCGCGCGGCTCACCGAATCCTGCCCGTCCCACGGCCAGCCGGATTCCGGTCTCGAGGCTGCGGCCCTTATCCGGGAAATCCAGGAGTTTCACGCCGACGCGCCCGGCTTTATCCGGGCCGATATGCCGATCCAGGAAATCATATTCCGCACCCTGCTGGCCCGGGGCAATGCCCCCATGCACCTGAGCGAACTGCACCGCGAGCTGACCGACCGCTGGAGCAGCGCCCTGCGCCCCATCTCCATAAGCGAAGAGCGCCTGCGCCGCGTATTGGAGGCGGATACGTACTATGGGTTCGCGGAGGTGTAGCGTGGCGGGCGGATAAGGATTAGTATTGGATCCAGGCGGTTTCGGGCAGTGGAGGTTCTAAAATGATAGAAATTCCCATCGCCGCCATGGCCGGTTTTGCCGTGGCCTTGGTTGCTATCCTGAGCGTGGGGGGCGGCGCGCTCTACCGGCTGGGCAAGCTGGCCCAAGAAGTTGCGCATTGGCGGGAGTCGATACACCAGGAAGTCGCGCACTCGCGGGAGTTGCAACAAAAAGATACCGAAAATGCTCGGGAATCCGCGAACGAAAAAATTGAGAACACGCGGGAATATCTGCAAAAGCAAATCGAGAATACTCAAGAAATGCTGCTGAAAGAAATTGGGAATACCCAAGAAATGCTGCTGAAAGAAATTGAGTATTCACGGGAATTGGCCCGTTCCCAACACGAAGCGACACAGACAGAAATCCGGCGGCTGGCGGATGCTCTGCTTTCTCATTCCCACGATGACGATGGCAACATCAGGTTTCGCATACCGCCGTAGTCTGGCGCCAACCCATAACTGGCATAAAGCTGAAGACAACCGCCCGGGGCTTTTGCTATGTCAGCTTGTGAGCCGTTGAACCGCGACGGCGACCGACGCTGCAACCGCCACGGCACCGACCATCAAGCCAATCATCCACTTGATTAGCCTGGCTTCTAATTCGGCCAAGTCGACTTTGGTGGCGTAGTGTTGCAATTCATATCGCAGGTCGTCCCTGGTCAAGGGCCGTTCATTTGAGGCAGACATTGCACCTCTCCGCACCTTGCCGGTTATGGCAAGGCACTATGGCAGCCCGTCAGCGCGGGATTGCCCAGGATCAGGCGGCGGATGCGGCGGACAACTGCTCTTTGGCGGTTTCCACCAGCTTGGCGAAGGCGGCTTCGTCGCGGACGACTAAGTCGGCTAGGATTTTGCGGTCCAGCTCGATGTTTGCCAGCTTCAGGCCGTGGATGAACTGGCTGTAGGATAGGCCGGCGGCGCGGCAGGCGGCCCCGATGCGGACGATCCACAGGCTGCGGAACTCGCCCTTGCGCTCGCGGCGGTGGCGGTAGGCGTAGGCCCAGGCGTGCATCACCGCCTCTTTGGCCCACTTATAGTTGCGGTGGGAAGAGCCGTGGAAGCCCCGGGCGGCCTTGAGTATTTTCTTGTGCCGACGGCGTTTGGTTACGCCGCGCTTTATTCGTGCCACAGGATAGTCTCCCCGGTATTCTTTTGAGTTGAGGGCGTAGGCCAGCTAACCGTAGGGCATCAGCCGCCGCAGCCGCGGGGTGTCGGCGGCGGCGACTTCCATTTTGTCGGAATACTTGCGGGTGACCTTGGTGGGCTTTTTTCGCCGCAAGTGGCTGCTCATCCGCTTGCGGCGAAGCAGCTTGCCCGAGCCGGTTACGTGGATGCGGGCTTTGGCGCCTTTGTGCGTTTTAAGTTTTGGCATCGGCCATTTCTTCTTTCTGATCGGAATTGCCGGCTTCGGTCTTGTTGGCGGAGGCGCGTTGCGTGTTTCGCTCTTCGCTCTTCTGCAAGGACGGTATCAGCACCATAGAGAGGGCCCGGCCTTCCATAGCCGGGGGACGCTCCAGGCGCACTTCGTCCTTGAGTTCGTCGGCTACGCGGCGCAGCACGGAGAGGCCCAACTGCTGGTGGGCCGCCTCGCGCCCGCGGAACCGGACGGTGAGCTTCACTTTGGAGCCGTCGTCTATGAACTCCCGCACCTTGCGGACTTTGGCGTCGAGGTCGTGAGTCCCGATGTTGGGGCGGAATCGCACTTCTTTTTGCTCGGTGCTTTTCTGTCCCCGCTTGGACTCTTTCTCCTTTTTGGAGGAGAGGTATAGCAGCTTGCCGTAGTCGAGCAGGCGACACACCGGCGGCTCGGAATTGGGCGCAACTTCCACCAAGTCGACCTCGGCGTCACGCGCCATTTGGAGCGCCCGGCGAGTTTCCATTACCCCCAACTGCGACCCGTCGCCGCCGATGACCCGGACTTGGGGGCTGGTGATACGTTCGTTGACCCTATACTGCCTGGCGATGTTGGCACCTACCTCCAATGAATTATGCCCCGACACAGCCGAGGGGCATAGCGCAATCTATCACACGCGGGCGGCGGCGTCAACGCGGTGGCGGGGGAATTTCCCATTCGCACCTGCTGGCTAATCGCCGCGCTATGTCTTTGCGACGGCTGTTGCTGGCACCGGCAGGGAAAGGCACCGATACGTGGTCGGGGGATGGAACCGCGTCATGCTCCGGTTCCAATCCAGTCTCCCGTATATCAGAAACCGTAAGGCTGGCAACTCCGTCCGACTGGTAGCCAGCCGCTTGGTGCGCCCGTTGAGCGTCGGCGGCTGACGTCATTCCGCCGTGAACCATAGAGAGGCGGTTGTTGTCTTTCCTTTTTGGGATAAAGGCTTGGCTGGTGATGCGCCCGTTGCTATGCTCGCTGCTCGCAATGTGCCGGAACAGAACGGTGTCGCCGGTCAGAGGTTGGCGCTGGCTGCCATCCGGCTCAGCTCCTTCTTAAGCCATTGCCAGGCATCCTCCGAATTCAGGTCCAGCTCCCGCTCACCGTAATCTTTGGATGACAGGTTGCTCCATCCCCATATCGCCTGGCGCGTGTCTAGGTTTATTTCTAGGTCGGCGGCTATATCGCCTAGCCGCCATTCGGCTTGCACTCCGCCCGCTTCGGTAGGGTACAGGCGGGGCAGTGTTTGGCTGGTGAACGTAATTTTGGATTCTAGGGCATTTGCCAGCCAGGCCAAGCCGTCTTTGGCGGGCGCGGGCTCGTCGCCGGTCAGCCAGCCGTATTCGAGGTCTTGGAGCTTCTTGATTTGCTTGGATATGTCCAGCGTGGGGATGAGCATACCGGCCCCTTGATTATGCCCGGTCATTGCCGATAGACGATGGTTGAAGCCGCGCTACTCGTCGTTGGGGTCGTCGTCCGGGTCGGGGAGGGGGTCTAGGTCGCCGGTGAAGTCCAGCCCTTGCAGGAACTCCTCAATCTGGGGGGAGAGGGGGGGCAGGGGGGCTTCGCCGGTGGCGGCTTGGCGGTTTTCGCGGTCATAGCGCTCTTCTAGGCGCTCCAGCAGTTTTGAGACTTCGGAGGTGTCGGAGACGATGTTTTGTAGCGAGGCGTATTGCTGGATGCCGCGCTCGCGGTCTTCCAAGCGGCTGGGCAGGCCGTAGAGACGGCACAGGATGCCGGTCAGCCGGGCTGCGCCGGTGAAGTCTTCCTCTACCTGGAAGTATTGGGGGAGATGCACTACGAAAATGCGGGTGTCCATTTTCACGGCTTCGGCGTGCTGGAAAACCAGTTGGGTGATGGTGGTTGGGCCTTCGTAGTCGCTGGGCCGCACCTGAACCGAGCGGTATTCGGCCTCGTTGGAGGCGTCCATACTGCCGCCGGAAACCAGCAGCGGGCGGGTGTGCGGCACCATATCGTACATCGCGCCGACCATCGAGTAGCGCTTTACCCCCAGCCGGTCGAGCATTTCGATAACCGAGTCGGTGAAATCCTCGCCGTAGGCGTGGGGTTCCAGCAGGTGCAGCGTAATCAGGTCGGGGCCGTTTTCCCGCACGGCAACCTTGACGGTGGTAGAGGGGATGGTGTACTCGCGCTTGCCCCGGCGCAGGCGCGACCGGGGGCGGTAGCGGGTGAAGTCGTAGTAGCGTCCTGGGCGAACCAGCCGCCCGATTTCCTTAGCCTCTAGGTGCCGCTCGATGCGGCGCAGGCTGATGGTGCCTACCCGGCCCACGTCGATCCAGGGCCGCAGCACGGTCAGGACGTGGGGGTCTTTCAGCTCCGGCAGGGGTTCGTCGAACTCAAAATCTCCAATACGCATTGTCCTAGTTTGCCAGCAAGGGGCGGCGTTGGCAAGGGGGGCGGGCGTCGGCGAAATTCACCTTTGTCACCCTGAGCAAAGCGAAGGGTCTCACCGCCAGGGGCGGGATTCTTCGCTTTGCTCAGAATGACAGACAGCTTGCTCAGAATGGCTTAGGGCTTGCTTGGGGTGACAGAGGGCTTGCGACGGCTCGACCCGGTAGCGCAGCCAGATTCCGTAAATCAGCAGGCCGATGCCGATGAGCAGCATAATCAGCCCGATGACTATCATTGCCATTCCCAATATAGCAAAGGGCTCCATTATCGGCCTCCTGCCGCTTCCCGGCGTGTGCGACTGCTTTCGCCTATTGTATAGCGTCCTGCCAGTGGCAACAACGCGGCGTCGGCAGGTTGCTGACACTTTGCCCTTGCGTTCTCCGGTAACGACTCTCTACGATAATGGAACATAAGTTCTGTTACCCAGACTAAGCCGCGGAAGAGTGAGAGTTGAGAAAGACGGAATGCCGACGCTGCCAATCGTCAAGACTGCTGATGCTGGACAAAAAACGGGTGGAGGACAACGACGTTTATCGCTGCCGCGACTGCGGGTATCTGTTCAGCCCGCCCCCGGCCGCGGCGGGCCAGCCCCGCAATACGGCTATGGGGCCGGGGTATGGCGCAAGCCACTAGCCGCCGCGCCGGAAAACCTAGAGGCTTTCCCGTTCATCATCCGGCAAATTCAGGACGGGCGAGAGGCGCAGGGCGGGCGGGATGTTCTGGATGGCCGGGATATTCTGGATGGCCGGGGCGGGCGTCCGGTCACTGGGCCGGACGCCGGGCCGCCGGTGGTGCTGGATTTGCCGGGGGGCCGGCCGCCTCTTTCGCCCGTTGTCTTTGCCAGGGAGGTGCTGGGGGTGGAGCTGTGGGCGAAACAGGAGGAGGTGCTGATTGCGCTTACGCAACACCGGCGGGTGGCGGTCAAGGCGGGCAACGGGCTGGGCAAGGGTTTCTGCGCCGCCGTGGCCCTGCTCTGGTTCATATACACCCATCAGGATTCCGCCATCGCCCTTAGCACCGCGCCCACCTTCCGGCAGGTGCGGCACATCCTTTGGCGGCAGGTGCGGCGGCTTTACCGCCCGGCGGCCAAAGTCTTGGGCGGCAAGATGCTGGATACCCGCTGGGAGCTTGCCGACGACCGCTATGCGATGGGCTTGTCCGCCGACAGCGCCGACCAGTTTCAGGGGTTCCACAGCCCCAATATGTTTATCGTGGTGGACGAAGCCGAGGGCGTCAGCGACGAAATCTACGAGGCCATCGAGTCGGTGATGACTTCGGCCGACCCGTTGCTGCTGCTCATCGGCAACCCTACCACTATGACCGGGGCCTTTCGCCGGGCTTTCTATGAGGAGCGGCGGATTTACCGCCCGGTCACCATATCGGCCCTGGAAAGCCCCAACGTGCAGGCCGGGCGGGTGGTGATTCCCGGGTTGACTACCGCCAACTGGATTGAGGAGCGGCGGGAAATCTGGGGCGGTGACACCTCGGTCTACCGCGCCCGCGTCCTCGGCGAGTTCCCCGAGCAGGGCGAGGATACGCTGCTGCCCTTGCGCCACATTGAGGCGGCGGCGCGGCCTAACCATATCGTGGAGGGCGAGGTAATTTCGCCAAACCCCCGCCCGGCGGCAGAGGGCCGGGGCGAGGACGTGACCCTGGGGGTGGATGTGGCCCGGTTCGGCTCCGACCGCAGCGTCATCCTGCGGCGGCGGGGCGACTGCGTGGAGGACATTCAGGTTTTGCGGCAGGTGGACACGATGCAGATTGCCGGGCGGGTTGCCGCCGCCATCCGGGAGTTCAGCCCGGAACAGGTCTGCGTGGACGAAATCGGCGTGGGCGCCGGGGTGGTAGACCGGCTGCGGGAGCAGGGCTACCGGGTGCGCGGCGTCAATGTGGCCCACAAGGCGCGGCAGGACGGGGTGTTCGCCAACCTGCGGGCCGAGGGCTACTGGGCACTGCGGGAGCGGTTCGCCTCCGGGCTAATCAGCATCCCGGCGGACAACCAGTTGATGGGCGAGCTGGCCGCCCTGCGCTACCGCTACGACAGCCAGGGCCGGATTCAGATAGAAAGCAAGGACGACATACGCAAGCGGGGCCTGCCGTCGCCCGACAAGGCCGACGCGCTGATGCTGGCCTTTCTTGCCCCCGGCAGCAGGATGCGGCTGTGGACGTAGGGCGGGCCGGGGGGTTGCCTGAATCGGGATTGTGGGAGGATTTGGGGGGATTTGGGAGTGTTTTCGATATTTTTCTGAGCGGGGGTCTTTCGGTTATCGGGGTGATTGTCTGAATCAGGATTTACCGGATTAGAGGATTTTCGGGATTTTTTTGGGGGAGGTTTTTCGGTTATCGGGGTAATTGTCTGAATCAGGATTCACCGGATTAAAGGATTCACCGGATACGAAAAATCCTGAAAATCCTCTAATCCTGAAAATCCTGATTCAGACATATTTGACAGGAGTTGCGAATTATGATGCAGAAACTGGCGCGGCGGCTTACTTGGCGGAAATGGCGGTTTGGGCGTCCTGTTCCGGCGGGGCGGCGCAAGGCGGGCGGGGCGGCGGGGGCGGATGTGTCAGGGATGGGGGCTTTTCCGTTGCTTTCCGGCGCGGGCGGGGGGTGGGCCCGTAGCGATTATGGCGAATACTACGCCACTTCCACGCCGGTTTACTCGGCCATCCGGGTGCGGGCCGATGCCTTGACCCGTCCGCCGGTGGTGGTTTACCGCCGGGCCGGGCCGGAATCCGGCGGGCAGCGGCTGCCGGTGGGGGCGGAGCATCCGGCGCAACAACTGCTGGAGCGGGTCAACCGCTGGTATACCCGCGCCGACCTGTGGCGGGCCACCGAAATCTACCTCAACCTGTGGGGCGCGGCCTACTGGATGCTGGATTATGACGCCGAGGGCCGCCGCGAAATCTGGCCCCTGCGCCCCGACCGGATGTCCATTGTGCCGGACAAGGACGAATACATCCGCGGGTTCGTATATCAAGGCCGGGGCCGCCAAGTGGCGCTTACCCCCGATGAGGTGGTGTGGTTCCGCTATTTCAATCCGCTGGAGGAATACGCCGGGCTGTCGCCGGTGGCCCCGGCGCGGCTGGCGGTGGATATGGGGCAGGACGGGCTGCGCTTCAACCGCAACTTTCTGCGGAACTCGGCCCAGCCCGACTTCGTGCTGCTTACCAACGAGCAGATGAACGACAGCGAGATTGATGATTTCTACCGGCGTTGGGAGGCCCGCTTTCGCGGCCCGGCCCATGCCCGCCGTCCGGCCGTCGCCAGCTTCGTCCGCGACATCAAGACGCTGGGGCTGAGTCACCGGGAGATGGACTTTATTCAGGGCTTGCGATGGAGTCTGGAGGAAGTGAGCCGGGCCTACGGGGTGCCGCGCCCGTTGCTGTCGGACTTGGAGCGGGCCACTTTTTCCAATGTCAACGCGGCGGAGCGTTTTTTCTGGCGCAACACGATGGTGCCGGAGATGGGCTTTCTGGCGGAGCAGGTGACGCGCAAGCTGTTTCCGCTGCTGGGCTACGCCGGGCTGGAAATGGAGTTCGATCTGGCGTCCATCGAGGCCCTGGCGGAGGACGAAAACGCCAGGGCATCGCGGGAGTCGCAGCTCCTCGACCGGGGCGTTCTGACCATCAACGAAGTGCGCCGCGCCCGCGGCCTGCCGGACGTTCCGTGGGGCGACGTGTGGGCAAAGGCGCGGGGGTAGGGGGCATTGTCAACGCGCACGGCGCAAGGGCGCAACGCCGCCGGGGGGACGGCCGGGTTACGTCCGCCCCCGTAGCCTAGGATCCAAGACATCGCGCAGCGAGTCGCCCAATACGCTGAAGGAGAACACCGCCAGCGTGATGAACAGGCCCGGCACAATGGCGACTACCGGCGCAAAGAACAGGTCTTCGACCGCTTTGGACAGCATTTCGCCCCAAGTGGGGGTGGGCGGGGGTATGCCCAATCCGAGGAAGCCGAGGGCGCTTTCGGTGATGATGGCTACGCCGACCAGCCCGGTCAGCACTACCATATAGGGCGCGAGGCAGCCGGGGGCGATGTGGCGCAGGATAACCCGCCAGTCGCTGGCCCCGATGGCCCGGGCGGCTTCGACGTACTGGCTTTCCTTGATTACCAGAGTCGTCGCCCGCACTACCCGGGCGCCGTAGGGTATAAAGGGAACGGCAACGGCAATCAGCAGCGTGTTGAGCGAGCGGTCAAGGGCGGCCAGCAGGGCCATAGCCAGTATCAGCACCGGAAAGGCCATCAATACGTCCACAATCCGCTGGATAATGGCGTCGGTCTTGCCGCCCCAATAGCCGCTGGCAAGCCCCATCAGCGCCCCTACCAGCGTTCCGCTGGTGGATGCCACCACGCCCACCATCAGGGAAATCCAGGCGCCATGCAGCACCCGGCTTAACACGTCCCGCCCCAGCCGGTCGGTTCCCAGCAGATTCTCACCGGCGAAAGGGGCCTGATACTTGGGGCCTACGCCGATTTCCTCGGGGTCGTAGGGCGCGACGTAGGGGCCGGCAACGGCCATAATCGCCAGAACGAGGATAATCCCTACGCCGGCTGCGCCCAAGGGCGATTGCCGACAGAATCTGCGGAAGGCCCGCCAAGGTCTGGCCCACCGGGTATCTTGCAGTTGCGGGGCAAGCACCCCGGAGCTGCCGGTTTGAGTAGCCAATGAAGCCCCCGTTTATTACTGATAGCGAATCCTGGGGTCGAGCCAGGCGTAGAACATATCGGTAATCAAATTCCCCACCACCACAACGGCGGCGAATATGAAAACCAGGGTTTGCACCAGAGCGTAATCGCGGTTGAAAACGCCGCTGACCAGCAGCGTTCCCCAGCCGGGCAGGTTAAACACCCGCTCGGTCACCACCACCCCGCCGAGCAGGGCGATGAGCTGCAACGCGCCCACGGTTATCACGGGAATAACGGCGTTGCGCAGGCCGTGGCGGATGGTCACGGTTCTTTCGCGCAGCCCCTTGGCCCGGGCCGTCCGCATATAATCCTCGTACAGGATGTCCAGCAGCGAGGAGCGCGTCATCCGGGCGATAAAGGCCACTTGGAAGTAACCGAGAGTTATGGCGGGCCAGAACATCCGCTTCATGTTATCCCAGAAGTCATCAAAGGGGCTGACCCACTGCACTGCCGGGGCCCATCCGAACCAGGTGACTTGGGCCAGGATTATCATTATCCCCAGCCAGAACACCGGCACCGACAGGCCGACGATGCTGAATACCCGCAGAAAATAGTCAATCCAAGAGTTGTGGCGGACGGCGCTGAGGGTTCCTAACGGGACGCCCAGCAGAATCGCCACAATCATAGTGTAGACGGCTAGGTTGAGGGTTACGGGGAAATGTTCCTCGATAAGGCTGGCGACGCTGACGCCCTGCCGGAACACGGATTCGCCGAGGTCGCCGAGGGTAATCATATCCTTGACCCAGCGGCCGTAGCGCTGATACCACGGGTCGTTGAGGCCAAGCTGGTCGCGCACCATTTGCAGGGTTTCCGGGTTGGCGGCCTCGCCCAGCCGGGCCAAAGCCACATCGCCCGGCATAATCGCCATGATGACGAAAATGATGAGGGAGACCCCAATCAGCGTGGGGACTGCCATTAACAGGCGCCGGGCGATGTACTGTTTCATAATCCGCCGTATGCGTCAGGGATGCCGCCGGGTATCCCGCGGCGGCATCCCTGCGTCTGCTACCGGCTGGTGCGGTTGGCCTCGGGTAGATCCATCCAGGTGTAGATCATTCGGGCGTTGGTGGTGCGGGCGCTGGCGGTGGAGGTTAGGCCCTTTACGAAGTCCCATTGCACCCGGTTGAACTGCCACCAGTGCAGAACCAGGTAGGCGGCGTCGTTGGTGGCGATTTTGTCCATTTCCCAGACCAGCTCGCGGCGCTTGTCAAAGTCGCGCTCGGCCTTTTGTTGCTGGAAAAGCTCGTCCAGTTCCGGTATGGAGCGCCGCTGATACCAGCGGCCGCCGTCGGTGATGTATAGCTGGCCGAAGGTGTCTATGGGGTCGTCAAAGTCTAGGCCGGCGCCCAGCAGCGACATCAGGTAGTCGCCCGAAACTTCGTTGCCGCGGTGCGCCGTAACGTCCAGCGGTTCCAGGTCAACGTCGACGTCGATTTTCTTGAGTAGCTGCTGGACCACCTCGGCGTTGGGGCAGGCCCAAGTGATGTTGCTGGAGCATTGGATGGTGATGTTGTTCCAGTTGATTTCGCCGTTTTCGCTTTCGTATTCGGCGAGTAGGGATTTGGAGTTGGCGATGCGGGCGTCCATATCCGGGCCGTAGCCGATGAGGGATTCCTGCACTTCTTTGGGCAGGGCCCAGGGGCCCAAGGGGAAGTTTCCGGTGCCGACGGTGCCGGCCTGGGGGCCGAGTTCGGCGATGGACTCGCGCCGGATTGCGTCGCTTACCGCCTGCCGCACACGGATGTCGTCAAAGGGCGGGCGGGTGCCGTTCATCACGAAGTGGGAAACGGTGATGGTTGGCACCGGGCTGAAAACCAGCCCCGGCTCCCGGTCGGCCACCGACTGGGCCAGCTCCGGGCTGAAGTTGATTCCGCCGATGGAGTCGTTGAAATAAACCTTTTGCGTCAACAGGGCGGCGGCCTGGGCTTGGGGATCCTGGATAATCTGGTACTCGATTTCGTCCAGATAGGGCAGGTTTTCGTCGAAATAGTCCGGGTTGCGCTCGAACTGCCACAGGGTAGTGGTCGGCGGCTCCAGCAGGCGGAAGGCGCCGGTGCCTATCACTTGGGTCATCATAGCGTTGACCGGGTCAACTTCGGAGATGTGCTTGGGGATGATGGCGTTCCAGCCGTTGGAGAACAGAGGCACCAGCAGGGGCGAGAACCCGTCGCTCTTTAGTTGCACGGTGTTGGGGTCAATGACTTCGACGGTTTCTACGGTGCTGCGGAAAACGCCTTGCCGGGGGCTTACCATTCCCTCCGGGGGATTCTTGATGCGCTCGATAGTCCACTTGACGTCCTCGGCTGAGAAGGGGGCGCCGTCGTGCCAGGTTACGCCCTCGGCCAAGTGGAAGACGACGGTTGCGCCGCCGTCGCTGATGTCCCAGGTGCGGGCCAGGTCGGGGATGATTTCAGCGGCGAGCTCGTCGTAGGGGCTGGTAGCCAGCAGGCCGTTGTAGGCCGGGGCGGTGATGACGTAGACGCCGCCGAAGGAAGTCTGGTGCATATCGTAGAAGGGAATCGGCTCCCAGTTGTTGGCGAGGAATTTGCCGCCGTAGCGGGGGCTTTCGCCGTTGGCCTCGGCCAGGGCTTTGGGGCCGCCTTCCATCAAGAGTCTGGCGGCGGGGGTGTAGTCGGTTTCCTGAACGCCGGAAGCGGGAACGGGCGCTCTGGTGGCGGTGATTCCGGCGCCGGCCGTCGGTGCGGGGGGCGAGGTGGGCTGTCCGGCGGCCGGGGCCTGGGTGGCCCGGGGCGCCGGGGCCTGGGTGGGCTGCGCCGCCGCCGTGGGCTGCGCCGGGGCAGCCGTGGCCGGGGCGGCGGTGGCTTGGGGCGCGGGAGCGGAGGTGGCGGCGGGCGCTTGGGTGGCGGAGTCGCCGCCGCAAGCAGCCAGCGCGGTCAAGGCAAGAATCGTGGCGACGGTGAAAGCGATGCGATACTTCAGCTTTCCGAACATTGACCGGATACCTCCGCTTCCTGGCCGCCGGAGCGCAACGGCAGCCTTTGAGTTTGGGGAATGCTATATTACTATTTCTGAATAGTCAACCAAAGCACTGATATGCGGGGATTTTCCGGGATGATATGGGTTGTGATTTTTGTGATTTGTTGCGCTTTTCGTAGGCAGATGGCGTTTTTGTTGCGCCGGGCGGTTTTGGAATTAGGCTAGGGCGCGAGGGCGGGTGTTCATCGCGCGTCCTTTTTGCGGGTGGCCGGTGGGGGGACGGGGGTTGGGGGTGGCCTAGCGGTTTCTTAGGCGGGGGTCGAGGACGTCCCCAGCATATTGACGGCTAGGGCGCATTTGGCCGGAATGCGCCCCGTGGCGCAAGCGGTGGACTCCCGATGGCGCTATGATTTCTTGGGAATGTACAGATATTCTATGCCGGTGCGGTTCTCGAGAGATATGGCTGATACTATATCCCCTGAAGCTCGCTCACGTGTTATGTCTCGCGTCCGCGGACGCAACACGGCGCCAGAGTTGCACGTGAGGCGGGCGGTATGGGCCGAGGGTTTTCGGTACAGGCTGCACGTTAGGAAATTGCCCGGCACTCCAGACTTGGCGCTGGCGAAATACCGCTTGGCAGTTTTCGTTCACGGCTGTTTTTGGCATCAGCACGACGGTTGCCGCAATGCCAAACGTCCGTCCTCAAACCGGGAGTATTGGGACAAAAAACTGGACGGCAACGCGGCACGGGATGCACGTCACCGGATTCAACTGGAAGAATCGGGCTGGGCAGTGGCGACGATTTGGGAGTGCAGCCTGAAAAGCGACACTGAAAGTTTGCTGGAGCGGTTGAAGAATATGCGGAAGGATAACGCCTTGAGAGCTTATCAAGACATTAGCTATCAGGTTTGCTGACTGTGTTCCAGCAATTCGTAGATTAGTTCCGCAATCTCTTTCCCGTGCGCTTCCATTTTGCCGTTGATTTCGATGAGGTCATCGGCGACTTCATCCCGCTCCTCTTGGGTAACGGCTTGGACATTGGCGATTAGCGTGTCCGCGTACTCTTTAAGCATGGCGCGAGGGCTTTCCGTAGCGTCTGGCATATCGCTGACTCCTGTAAGAGCGGGATGTTTTCGCCCGCCGAATTGGGAAATTTCCGGCGGGCGTGGTTGACAGGGCATCCCCGGTCGGCTGGGAACCTATGCGGCTTGCGCGAGGCTGTCTTGCTCAGCGAGGCCAAGATGCTTCAGCATTTCTTGGGATGCCGCTCTTACCGCCGAGGCTTGGGTTCGGATTTTGCCGCCGGTGACGATGTTGCCGTCCCAGATTGGGCCAGTACGGGACCAGTCTAGGCCGTTAAGCGGCTTCAGGACTTCTCGCAATTGGGCCATCATCCGCTCTTCTTCGATGTCTGCGCTCGTGATGTCATCCAGCACTTTGTAGGATAGGAGTCCGAGGGTCGTCATAAACGCCCCGTTCAGCGGGACATTTTGTTGCTGCTTGATTTCCCGCGTTTTTTTCAACACGGTGGCGGAGTCGACTCCGCCGGGCTGCGACAGTCGGGCTATTTGGTTCCAGTCCGGCACTATCTCCGTCATTACTTTGAGGAACGCTATCCGGGATCGAACCCAGCGTTCCCGGGACTCGCGGTTGGTCATTGCGGCATCGGCCTGCTCGCTGAAACTGGTTTCGTTGGCCCCGGTGGAGCCGGTGAGGCTGTGCTTGACGAACTGCCTCACTTGGTTGACCAAGAAAATGTACTGAGAGCTTTTGCTGATGGTGTTGGACGTTGCGTCTACCCGGCCCTTGAGCAGGGGAGTGCCTTCGATGATGCTCATTACGGCCCCGTTGGCGGGCTGGCGAGTATCGTATACCGCGAGCAACGACGGCGGCAGAGACTTGGTGCGCCCGGCGTCGGCAAAGTCTTGATGAACCTGATTGGTATCGGACTCTATCGTCATCAGGAACGGCACGCTACTGGCCATGAAGATTTCGCCCTGGGGCGTTCCCCGGGTGTCGGTCGCCACCTTATCGATACCCAGAAACCGGTGTTGCCCGTCCGTGATGTGTATTGCCGTCTCCTCGGGCAGAACGGCGTAGCCGGTATTGATGGACGATTGGTTGTCCGGCACATAGATTTGGACGTTGCCGGTGGAGTTCAGAGTCAGCGGAGGGATGATAAACGGCTCGTCCCTGTCCAACGCCCTTTTCAGGTAGTCGGCTATCGCCATCCAGTGGTCTTTGAGAACAGGCCGGTTGTTCGCTGTCAGAGCTTCTTCCGCTATCGAACCTTTTTGGGCGGAATTGAGCTTCAAGAGGCGCATTACGATCCGGAGAGGCAGAACGCCGCTGACCATTTCCCGTTTACCCTGCTTGAAAACCCGGACAGGGCACGTTTCCCTGTGGGTATCCGTCGCCGTGCGACTGGCTTGCCGTTCCGCCTCCTCGGGAGATCCGGGAACTCTTACGATTTGTGTTTTCACCTGTTCCATTTGGTAAACCTCCAAATCAGCTATTGTGATTTTACAATCCTGATATGGTGATTTCAACCTTTTGGGGAGGCAAATTCGCCTATTTTAACGGCAATTTTGGAGTTTAAGGCATAATCAAGCGATTATTTCAGGGCTTCCATCACCCCGGCCAGCACCGCGGCCGCCACTGGCACCGGGACAGCGTTCCCGGCCTGTTTTTTGGTCTGTCCGTATCTCCCGGTAGGCATATACGGCTCAGGGAATCCCTGGAGGCGGAGCATCTCCCGTTCCGTCAGGCGCCGCTCGCCGTCAACCAAGAGGTAGTTATGCGACGAACCCGCTCTGAGGGCGCAACAATATGGATGGCTGTTGACCAAGCCAATCCGGTTCTCGTGCCATATCGCTGGCTTATGTTTGGCCTGGTGGTCTCGCCGCCGGTCTGCCTGGATTTTCGGGTTAGCGTAGTAGCGGGCGTCCACTTTTTCCTCGAGGATGCTGCTCAGACTGGGGGGAGGCCCTTGAGGGGTGGGCCACGGCATCGGCTTCGCGCCCTTTTTCAAGGCCACAATAAAGGTTCGCTCCCTTTTTTGGGGGAGGCCGAAGTTCAGCGCGTTAAGTATGGCGGGGGTGATGTCGTAGTCTAATCGCTCCAAGGGCTGAATTACACTGCGCATCGTCTTGCCTTGGGCGTGGGTGGCAAACCGTTTGACATTCTCAAGCACTATTGCGGACGGCCTTAGCCGCTCGGCTATTTCCACTACTTCAAAAACTAGGCGGCCTTGGGCGGTGTCCTCAAGCCCGTTGCCTTTGCCCATTATGCTGAAGGGCTGGCAAGGGAATCCCGCCATCAGGATGTCGTGGGGGGGTATTTCGCTCTTGCAATGGAGAATGTCGCCATGCGGCTTTAATTCTAGGTTGGCCTCGTAACAGTCCGCGGCGTCTTTGTCGATTTCCGATGCGAAGGTTACGTCAATTCCGTTTTGGACCGCCGCGATATGAAACCCGCCTATGCCGCAGAAAAGATCTACCGCCGTCAATCCGGGAGCGTCGGCGCAGGGGGTAGGATCATCGCTCCTTATGGAGCTGATTTCAGCGTGGCCGTCCTGGGTTATCCAGTCAAGACAGAATTGCTGTTCTAATTCGTATGACAAAACGATACCTGCGATTGCCGCCCCGGATGCCCCCTTTCCCCCGGCGGCGGTAGCATAAGAGCGGGGCCGGAGATTGTCAATCGGAAACTGTAAGGCTCACCCCAGCCAGCGTTGGAACCAGGCTAGGGTGCGGGATAGGTATTCTTGGCGCATTTGGGGGTGGCCGGCGCGGGGGAACTGGTGGTTGGAGGCGGGGAAGCGGACGAGTTGGACGGTTTTGCCGAGGCGTTTGAGGGCGGTGAAGTATTCCTCGCTTTGGGCGATGGGGCAGCGGGCGTCGGCTTCGCCGTGGAGCAGGAGGGCGGGGGCGGCGACGTTGGCGGCGTAGGTGATGGGGGAGCGGGACAGCAGCTTTTCGGGGGTGTCCATTACGGTGCCGCCCCATTGGGGTTCGCCGAAGCTGACGCCGATGTCGGAGGTGCCGTACATCGTATAGAGGTTGGCGCAGGGGGCGCCGATTACCGCGGCGGCGAAACGGGCGGTGTGGCCGATGGCCCAGGCGGTCATATAGCCGCCGTAGCTGTAGCCGTGAATGCCCAGCCGCTCCGGGTCTACATAGTCGCGCTGGCAGATGTGGTCAACCGCGGCCATCAGGTCGAGATAATCCTCGCCGCCCCAGTCGTCCAATACCGCCCGCATAAAGGCGTCGCCGTAGGTGGAGGAGCCGCGCGGGTTGACTGCCAGCACTAGGTAGCCGGAGCTTGCCAGCAGTTGCTGCCAGGGCACGAAGGAGTCGTAGAAGGCTCCGTTGGGGCCGCCGTGGATGTCGAGGATCAGGGGATAGCGTCCGGCGGGGTTGAAATCCGGCGGCAGCCATAAGCGGGATTCGATGTCGAATCCGGCCCGGTGGATGGTGAATTTTTCCAGCGACGGGGCGGGGCGGCTTTGCCGGAAGGCGGCGTTGGGGTCGGCTACTAGCGTGTCGCCGCCGTCGGTTAGGTTTATTAGCAGCAGTTCGGAGGGGGCGGAGGGCGAGCTGGAGGCTACCACGGCGCGGCGGGCGTTGGCGTCTAGGGAAAGCGCGGCGGCTAGGCGTCCGCCGCCCCACAGTTGGCGGGTTTCGCCGTTGGAATCGGGGGTTTGGTATATGTAGCTTTCGCCGTGGCGCTCGCCTAGAAAGGTGATGTGGCCGCCGTTGCCGGGGTTGGCAGTCCAGCGGATTTCCGGCTGGCGGGCGGCGCCGGGGCCGCCGCCTAGGGCGGGCCGCTGGGCGTCGGTAGTGATGCGCCGGGGTTGGCGGCCCGGTTCGAGGATGTAGAGCCAGCCTTGCCACAGCACCATACCCGCCGGGTCGTCGGAGCCGACTACGGCCAGCCGCCGCGAGTCGGGCGACCAGGCCGCTGCGCCTATGCTGTACAAGCCTTCCGACCAGCATTGGGCGGGGCCGCCTTGGGCGTCTACTACGTAGGCTTCGGTCAGGGCGCGAAAGTCCCGGTCGTCGCGGCGGCCGGAGATGAAGGCGATTTTGCTTCCGTCGGGCGACCATACCGGGCCGTAGTCGTCCCAATCGCCGTCGGTTATCTGGGCTGCTTCGGTGTCGTTGAGGCCGATGACGAACAGGTGATAATGGGCGTCGCCGCGCCAGCCTTGGAGGTCGTGTCGGTAGCGTATGCGGTTGACTACCGCGACTTGGGGGCCGTCTGCCGGGTTGTTGGGGGCGTCCGGGGCGTCGGGCGGCTGGGTGTCGGCGCAGTAGACGATGCGGGAGGCGTCGGGTGACCAGGCGAAATCCTGTACGCCTTTTGCGGCGCCGGTAAGTTGGCGGGCTTCGCCGCCGTGGGCGTTCATCACCCAGATTTGGCGCGGCTCGCCGGGCTGTAGGGCGCGGAGGAAGGCCAGCATACCGCCGTCGGGGGAAAAGCGGGGGCTGGCGTCGGCGTTGCCTTGGGTGAACTCGCGCCCGTTGCCGCCGGGGTCGGCCAGCATCAGGCGGGAACGGGTCTCCGCCGCGCCGCCGGTTCCTTCCACCCAAGACAGGGCGTAGACCAGCCGTGTTCCGTCGGGGGAAATCACCGGGTCGGACAGGGTTTTTAGGCCGTAGATTAGATCAGCGGCTAGGCTGCTCATTGTTTCTCCTTTTTTCAACGCGGGGGGGTTATTCAACGCAGAGGGCGCAGAGGACGCGCAGAGGACGCAGAGATTTTAGTATTATTTGGGTATTATATGGGAAATTCTGCGCTCTCGGCGCGTTCTCTGCGTTGAAAAATCAACATCAACAATTTGGGAGGAATGGTTATGAAACGGGATTTGGTGGGGTATGGCAGGAATGGGCCGGAGGTGCGGTGGCCCGGCGGGGCGCGGATTGCGGTGTCGCTGGTGGTGAATTACGAGGAGGGGGCGGAGTACAGCATTCTGGACGGCGACGCGCACCACGAAACCAACGGCGAGGTGCCGTCGCCGGTTCCGGCGGGCGACCGCGACTTGAATAATGAGTCGTTTTTCGAGTACGGCAGCCGGGTCGGGGTGTGGCGGCTGCTGGATATGTTCCGGCGTTATGGGGTGGCAAGCACTTTTTATTGTTGCGCTCTGGCCCTGGAGCGCAACCCGGAGGCGGCGCGGGAGATACCGGCGGCGGGGCATGAGGTCTGCGGCCACGGCTACCGCTGGGAGGAGTATCACCGGATGGGGCGGGATGCGGAACGGGATTCCATCGCCCGCACGGTGGAGTCGCTGGAGCGCACTACGGGGCAACGCACGGTGGGCTGGTTCACCCGCTACGGCCCCAGCGTCAACACCCGCCAACTGGTGGCGGAACACGGGGGCTTTATCTACGACAGTATGGGGATGAATGACGACCTGCCCTATTACGCGCCGGTGGAGGACGCCGAGGGCAAGGAGCGGCCCTGGCTGGTGGTGCCGTACAGTATGGAAACCAACGACGCCCGCTTCTGGCGGGGCGGGCTGGTCAGCGTGGGGGCTTTCTACGAATACCTGAAGGACACTTTCGACGTGCTGTATGAGGAGGGGCGGACGCACCCCAAGATGATGTCGGTAGGGCTGCACTGCCGTATCGCGGGACGCCCGGCCCGCTCCCGGGCGGTGGAGCGGTTCCTGCAATACGCGCGGCAGATGCCGGGGGTGTGGTTCGCCCGGCGCGACGAAATCGCCCGCTGGTGGCTGGAGGAGTACCCGGCGGGGCAGGCGAGTTAATTACAGACGATTGCGAAATGCCCCCTTTGTAACCCTGAGCAAAACGAAGGGTCTCACCGCCCAAGGCGGGATTCTTCGCTTTGCTCAGAATGACAGACCTTTACTCAGGATGGCATATCTTTGCTCAAGATGGCAGACTTGCCGAAACAATTTCGCAATCTTCTCAGTTAATTGCGCTTCTTTCTTTCGGGGGATAGAGATTGCGTAAACTCTTTGGCCGCGGAGTCAGGTAGGGAATCGGGGGTTAGGCCGGTTCTTGGCGTCCACCCGGACGGGGGGTTGGCGGGCAGGTGGGGCCGGAGTATCTCTATGGCGTGTTCCAAAGTGAATCCGACAGGGGCGCGGTCGGCGTCCAGTTCAATCAGCAGATATTGCTGAACCTCGTAGCTCGAATATACGGGCTGCCCGTTCCACACCGATAGGGTATCCGTTTCTTGGTCGTAGTGGATTTCCAGTTTGGCGCTCAAAGTTGGGACTCCTGCTGGATTGCTTCCCAGATACGCATTGCCAAGTCATCCCGGAATGCGGTAAACAAGCTGCCGTCAGGGAGTTGGACTACCCTAACCCACCAGTTTAGGGATGGGAAATATCCTTTGTATCTGATTCGTCCATCGTGCTGCACTCCCGATAAGACGTAGATGCCGGGCCGATTTTCCAGCATCCATATTATCATCTGCGGGGTGACGGCGGCGTGGCTGGACTGGCGTCGCCTGCTCACTACGAAATGGGATGTTTTAGGCCATTCTTCAAATTGCCTTAGCAGTTCATCCATAGGAATTTACGGGTTTGGCGGTGAGAGTTTCTGGTCCATTATCCCGTCCTATCCGGCGGCGGGCCGGGCGGCGGCTTGGAATCCGTCTGAAGCTGTGGGTCTATTCTACAACTCCGCCACTGCTGCGGCGAGGCGGTCTACTTCCTCTTCGGTGTTGAAGAAGTGTAGGGAGGCGCGGACGGATTCGGGGTAGTGAACCTGGCGGGCTACGATGCGGCGCTCTTGCCAGAGGCGGGCCACTATGGAGTCGGCGGGGTGGTTGGCGACGGTGAAGGAAACTAGGCCGGAGGACGCGGTGGCGGCGGTTGGGGACAGGACGCGGGCGGCGGGGATTTCGGCGAGCTGGGCTTTGAAGCGGGCGGCCAGTTGCAGGTTGCGGGCCTCGATTTCCGCGATGCCGGCGCTTTCGATGAAGCGGACGGCCTCTACGAAGGCGGCCTGTAACGGGACGCTGCCGGAACCGCCCAAGAACTTTTCCATAGCCGACGGGTTTATGCGGTAGCCGCCGGGGTCGCCCGGTTCGCCGTGTTGGGTCACGCCCCGGCCCCCGGTGTGGGCCGGGTGTACCTGTTCGATAAGCTCGCGGCGGATGTAGAGGGCGCCGACGCCTTCGTAGCCTAGGGCCCACTTCTGGCCGGGGATGGAGTAGTAGTCGAAGCCGTCGCGGTGAACGTCCAGCCGGATGTGGCCGCCGGTCTGCGCTCCGTCCAGCAGGATTTGCGCCCCGTGCCGGTGGGCTAGACGGCACAGCTCGGCGGCGGGCATCCGCAGCCCGGTGGAGTATTCGATATGGCTGACGAAGATCAGCCGGGTGCGCGGGTTCAGGGCCGCCTCGAATTTGCCGACGATGGCGTCGTGGGAGTCGTGGGGGGCAATGTCCAGCACCCGCACTTTGACGCCGTAGCGATGGGCCAGGTGCCAGCTTGGCGACAGCACCGAGCTATGCTCTAGGTTGCAGGTAAGGATTTCGTCGCCTTCCTGCCAGCGCAGGCCGCTGAGGACGATGTTCAGGCCCTCGGTGGTGTTGCGGGTGACTAGGGTTTCGTCCTCGTCGGCGCCCAGCAGGCGGGCGGCGGCGCGGCGGGCTTCGGCTTGGATTTCCCGGCCGCTGTCGTAGACGCCGGGGGTGGTCGGCCCCTGCTCCAGCTCTAGGGTGATGCGCTCCTGCATGGCGGCGGCGGCTTGGCGGGGCGGCGGCCCCGACCAGCCGGTGTTGAGGTAGGTCAGGTTCTGGAGGGCGGGGATTTCATCGCGCAGCTTTTGGATGTCCATAAGTCAACTTTCCTAAAGGCAACTTTCCGGTGGCGTTAATTCAAGTTAAAGGACGCAGAGAGTCCGGGGATAATCTCTGCGTCCTCTGCGCGTTCTCCGCGCCCGCTGCGTTGAAAACCTTTACCTGGGGGAGTAGGGGGTGGGGCGCAGGATGGAGTGGGTGGAGACGCGCACTAGGGAGCCATTTTCCTCGGAGGCGGCGCGGGCTTTCTGCCAGTCGGGGTCGGACTGGAAGGCGGCCCAGCTCTTTTCGCGGTCGCCGAGGCCGGGGTAGCCGAGCATATAGACTAGGCGGTTGCTGGTGCCTACGTCCTCAGTCCAGTAGGCCACGTTTTCGATGCCGTGCTTCTCGAACAGGCCCATAGTGTGGTTCTTGAAACGGTTGTGCAGGTCGGGCAGCTTGCCGGGCATGGCGTCGTAGACCCGCAGCTCCTGCACCGCCGTGTTGAATTTGGGCTGGGGCGAGTAGGGCGTGAGGCTCATCAGAGAGTTGAGAACTTGGGCCACGATGGGGCCGTCGGCTTCGGTTTCGGCGCGGACTTCGGCCCAGGCTTTGTCGGCCTGGAAGGCGGCCCATTTCTCGGCGCGGTCGGTTATGCTGTCGAAGTTGAGGATGTAGGTAAGCTGGTTGCTGGCGCCGATTTCGTCGGTCCAGAAGCCCATCATCCCGATTTCGTACTGCTTGAAAAAGCCTATGGTGTGGTCGGCGAACCGGGCGTTGATGTTGGGCAGCTTGCCGGGAACGGCCTTGTAAACGCGGGATTCGTAGAGCATTTCCGTTCTCCTTTTTGTTTTCACCCTTTTTGTTTTTGCCATATTTGTTTTCGTTGCGGGGGGTGCGGAGAACACAGAGATTTATTGAAGGGGGTTCTCTGTGGTCTCCGGGTTCTGCGGGGTTGATTTACTTGGCTTCGATGAACTCCAGTTGCACGCCGTCGGGCCCCTCGAAAAAGACTACGCGGCGGTCGCCGGATACTACGGCTTCCTCAAGAATTTTGGCTCCGTTGGCCTTTAACATCTCGATCATTCCTTCGATGTCGTCGGCGTCAACGGCGATATGCTCCATGCCGTATTTCTGCTCGCGGGTCTGGGTTTCGATGTGCTTGGTTACGTTGAGGGTGAGGCCGTAGAGGTCGAGGCGGACGCCGATTTCGCCGACGTCGGCAATCTTGGTGGCGCCGAGGGTGTCGATGTAGAACTGCGCCGTGGCCTGGGGGTCGGGGGACTTGAGGTGAACGTGATTCAGTCTGAGAGCCATGCCGGGCCTCCTTAGCGGGTGGGATTTGGGCGCGGGGCGGGGGTTGGGGGCCGGGGTTCGCAGTGGCAGAATAGTTTACCGGACTTGGCGCGTCAAGCTAAATGGGCGTTTCCGGCGGTGGGGCAACCTTGACACTGATTTAGGGGCTAGTCTAGAATTTTGCCTTGATTCCGGGTATCCGGGCGGAACGGCAAAGCTGCCCGCAGGGGCGCGCAGGGAACTGCGCCGGAGGCGCCAGCAATGACCGAAAAGCGAGATGATGGGGTTGGGGCCTTGGGCGACGCTGTTTCCGGCCTCTCGATAGACCGCCTAACGGAAAGGAACCATTCCGCGCTGCTGGAGCGGGACGTTTTCTCCAAAGCCTTCAGTTTCACCCTGATTGAAGAGGCGAAAGCGGCGCAGGTTTATCCCTTTTACCAGCCAATCACGCAGTCCGACGGGCCGGTGGTTCAGATATACGGCAAGCAGGCGCTGATGCTGGGCTCCAACAACTATTTGGGGCTTACCCGCCATCCCAAGGTGATGGAGGGGGCGGCGGCGGCAATCCGGCAGTTTGGCACATCCATGACCGGCTCCCGGACGCTGAACGGCACTATGGATATTCACGAGCGTCTGGAGGAACGCCTGGCCGGGTTTCTGCGGAAGGAAGCCTGCCTGGTTTTCACGACGGGCTATCAGGCCAATCTGGGGGCTATATCCGCGTTAGTCGCCAGGGACTGTATCGCCGTGATAGACCGGGACTGCCATGCCAGCATTTATGACGGCTGCAAACTGGCCGAAGGCAAGACGCTGCGTTTCCGTCATAACGACGCCGAGCATCTGGATTGGGTGCTGTCCAACAACTCCGGCAAGCCGGCGCTGGTGATAGTTGACGGCGTATACAGCATGAGCGGCGCGGTGGCGGATTTGCCCAACATCGTCGCCGCCTGCCGGAGGCATAACGCGCGGCTGCTGGTGGACGACGCCCACGCCATCGGAGTGCTGGGCGAGGGGGGGCGCGGCACCGGGAGTCATTACGGGCTGGAGGGCGAGGTTGACCTTACCATCGGGACTTTTTCCAAGTCGCTGGCCTCTATCGGCGGGTTCGTGGCGGGGCCTTGGGAAGTGGTGGAATGGATTCGGCATTTTGCCCGGTCAATGGTGTTCAGCGCCAGCCTGCCCCCGGCGTCGGCCGCGGCTGCCTTGGCGGCGATGGAAGTTTTGGAAAGCGACCCCGGAATAGTGCAGCGGGCGCGGCAGTTGAGTCAAAAACTGCGCCGCGGGCTGCGCTGTCTGGGCTTTCCCGCGCCCCCCGATTCCGCGTCGGCTATAATGCCCGTAACCGTGGGGGATGAAGTGCAGACCATCCGGTTCTGGCGCTCGCTGCTGGATCGGGGGGTGTATGTCAATCCGGTGACCTATCCTGCCGTAACCAAGGGCCGCTCGGTGCTTCGCGTCAGTTGTATGGCTACGCATACGCCGGAGCAGATTGATTTTGCGCTGGAGCAGTTTCAGGCCGTGGGGCGGGAACACGGCATCATATAGCCGTCATATAGCGGCGGGCGGGCCTGGCTGATGGGGATTGCGGTTACAGAGGTTTCCGGCCCCCGGGAACTTACCGAATTCATCAATGTGCCTTATTCGGTCTACGCCCGTTGGGGCAACTGGGTGCCGCCGCTGAAGCGTTTTCAGCGGCGGGATCTTTCCGCCGACGGCAACCCTTTTTTTCGCCACGCCGACGTAAGGCTGTTTGTTGCCCGCGAAAACGGGCGGGCGGTGGGGCGCATTTCGGCGCAAGTGGATTGGGAGCATAACCGCTGGCACAATGACGGCACCGGGTTTTTTGGCTTCTTTGAAAGCCCGGACAACCCGGAGGTGGCCGCCGCGCTGACTAGCGCCGCCGGGGGCTGGCTGAAGGAACGGGGGATGGAGCGAATCCGCGGCCCGCTCAGCTTTTCCATTAACGGCGAATCGGGCGTACTGCTGGAAGGGTTCGACTCGCCCCCCCAAATCCAGATGCCCTACAATCCGCCTTATTACCCCGCGTTGCTGGAAGCGGACGGGTTCCACAAAGCGAAAGACCTGTACGCTTGGCTGTATGAGTGGACCCGGCCACCGGAAAAAGCCCGGCAAAGCGTCGAGCGGATAAGAAGGCGCCCGGATGTCTTGATTCGCACCGTGGATATGGGCAATTTCAACGCCGAAATACGCACTATCCTAGACATATTCAACGAGGCTTGGGCGGAAAACTGGGGCTTCGTGCCGATGACCGGCGAGGAAGGGCAGCGGATGGGCGACGACCTGAAGCTCATCGCCGACCCGAATATAGCGGTGATTGTCGAGGTAGAGGGCCGCGCCGCCGGGGTGATTCTGGCCGTGCCTAACCTGAACGAGGCGATTCGGGGGCTGAAGGGCAATCTGTTTCCGTTGGGGTTCCTGAAGCTGCTGTGGCGGGTCAAGGCCCGTAGGGTGAAAAACGGGCGGGTGCTGATTATGGGCGTCCGCAAGGAGTACCGGACGCGGGAATACGCCGCCTTGACTTATCTGATGATTGACGAAATCATCCGGCGCGGCCGGGCCAGGGGTTATCACTGGGCCGAACTGTCGTGGACGCTGGAAGACAACTATGCTACTAACAATATCCTCGCCAAAATGGGCTGCCAGCGTTATAAGACTTATCGGATTTATGAGAAGGAAACTCTGTGAGCGGGTGGTTTCGGCGGGCGGCGTCTGTTGCGGGGGGCGCTGGATTCCCGCTTTCGCGGGAATGACGGGATCTGCGCGGGGATGACGGGTTTTCGCGGGGATAACGGATTGAGATTCGAGGATTCGCGCGTTATGCGTCTGCGGCGGGGATGTCTCTTTGCGCTCTTTGCGTGCTTGGCGTTTAATAGCGTTACCCGCCTGGGTTGGGAATTGCTGTGAGAGTGGCGGTTACCGGGGCCAGCGGCTTTGTTGGTTCCTGTGTTGCGGCGCAACTGGCGGAAAGCGGGCATCGGGTGCGGCTGCTGTTGCGGGCTACCAGTAGCCGCCGGTTTCTGCCGGAGGCGCCGTGGGAGATTGTGGAGGGGGATGTTACCCGGCCCGGTTCGCTGCCGCCGTTCCTTGAGGGGGCGGACGCCGTGATTCACGCCGCCGGGCTGGTGAAGGCGCGGCGCAAGGTAGAGTTTGAGGCGGTAAACGCCGTTGGCACGGAGAATCTGCTGGCCGCCGCCGCGCAGACGCCGGGGTTGTCTAGGTTTGTCTACCTATCCAGCTTGGCGGCGCACGGCCCTAGCCCCGGCGGTTCGCCCCGGCCTTTGACTGCCGCGGCGGCTCCGGTGTCGGCTTATGGGGGATCCAAGGCTAGGGGGGAGGCGGCGGTGTGGGGCTCGCCGCTGGCTGGCCGCTCGGTGGCGCTGCGGCTTCCGGTGGTCTACGGCCCCAACGATCTGGCCCTGCTGCCCTTTTTTCAACTAGTCAAGCGGCGTGTCGCGCCCCTGCTGTGGGGCGGGCGCAACGTTTTGTCCATCGTTTATATCCAGGACGCCGCCCGGGCGGCGGCGGCCTTAGCCACAGCGGACGCGCCGGTAGGCGGGAAAGCGTACACCGCAGACGATGGAAACTATTATAGCTGGCGGCAGCTTTTATCCCATATCGAAGCCGCCCTTGACCGCAAGGCACTGTTGCTGCCGGTTCCCTTGTGGGCTTACCAGTCCGCCGCTCTGCTCAGTGAGGGTTACGGGGTCTTGGCCGGGAAAGCGGTTCCTCTTTCGCTGGACAAGGTGGCGGAGATGCGCCAGCCGTACTGGATTTCCTCGAACCGGGCCATTGAGGACGATTTGGGTTGGCGTCCGCAGGTGTCGTTCCCGGAAGGGGCCGGGCTTACCGCCGCTTGGTACAGGGGGCAGGGGCTGCTCTAGCCGTTTTTTCCGCCGGATGCCTTTTATTCCGCTATAATGCGCCTGCGACTCCAAATATGGGAGGGGGAATTATGCCTATTGAGCAGCTTGCCCCGGAATTTGCGCGTATCATTTCCGCCGATGCCGAAATCGCCCGGCACACGCCCGACGATTACGGCGGGGACAACGGCCCGGCGGAGGGGCCGGTGTGGTGGGCGACGCCCGGCGGCGGGTATCTGCTGTTCAGCGACATTCATAACAACCGGCGCATCAAGTACGTTCCGGGCGAGGGTGTTAGCGTTGACCATGAGCCGACCAACCGCTCCAACGGGCTGACCCGCGACTTGCAGGGGCGGCTGATTGCCTGCGAACACGACAGCCGCCGCGTTACCCGCACCGAACCCGACGGCAGCATCACCGTGGTGGCGGCCAGTTTCCAGGGCCGCCGTCTCAACCGCCCCAACGACGTGGTGGTCAAGTCGGACGGGTGTATCTACTTCACCGACCCGTGGACGCTGCCCACGCCGCCGGAGCAGTGGGATTTGCCCTACTCCGGCGTCTACCGGGTCACGCCCGACTTGGGCAGCATCACGCTGCTGGTGGATGACTTCGTGGTGCCTAACGGGCTGGCCTTTTCGCCGGATGAGAGCATTCTCTACATCAACGATTCGCGGCGGGGCCACATCCGTTCCTTTGAGGTCAACCCCAACGGGTCGCTGGCCCGGCAGACCGACAGGGTGTTCGCCGACTTGACGGGCGCCGAGCCGGGCGTGCCGGACGGGATGAAGGTGGACGTGGAGGGCAATGTGTACTGCGGCGGCTCCGGCGGGCTGTGGGTGCTGGATTCGGCGGGCAACAGGCTGGGGCGGGTGGCGCACGGCGCGTCGGCCACCACCAACCTGTGCTTCGGCGGGGCCGACTGGAAGACGCTCTACTTCACCAGCCGCAACCACTTGGGTTCGGTGCCGGTCAACATCGCCGGTATCCCGGTGCCGGTAGCTTAGGGGAAAATTATTAAACGCAGAGTTCGCAGAGGCCGCGCCGAGGACGCAGAGTTTATGTTTATTCTCTCCGCGTCCTCGGCGTAATCTCTGCGCTCTCGGCGTTGAAAACAAAAGGAGGCAGTAATTATGCCGCGCATATCGCCCGTAACCCGCGAACAGCTTTCGGAGGAAGACCGGCAGTACCATGACGCCATTGTTGGCACTCGGGGCAGCGTCCGCGGGCCTTTCGGCGTGCTGCTCAACAGCCCCAAGCTGGCGGCCCGCGTCGCCGACACCGGCGCTTTTGTGCGCTTTGAGTTCAATCAGCCCGAAGCACTGAAAGAGACGCTGATTATCGCCACGGCCCGGGAGATGGAGCAGCAGTACGAGTTTTCGGCCCATGCCCGCTTGGCCCGGCAGGCCGGCGTGTCGGAAGGCACGATTCAGGCCATTGCCAACGGCACCGCCCCGGCGGGGCTGGAGGGCGACGAGGCACTGCTGGTGAGCTATGTCCACGAACTGCTGCGCCAGCACAAAGTCAGTGACGCCACTTTCCAGGCGATGACCGACCGCTTCGGTGAGCAGGACACCCTGCACTTTACCGTGCTGTGCGGCCACTACCTGCTGGTGGCCCAGGTGCTGACGGCCTTCGAGGTGGAGCTGGGCGAGGGGATGATGGCGGAGATACCGGACTAGGGGGCGGTAAAACGCAAAGGGGCGCGAACAGGCGGGCGTTTCAGGTTTGCCTTTCCGCGCCTTTGCGTTTATCTTTTAAGTTAAAAAGCCGGGTAAGTTAAAAATTCGGGGCGAAAATATGGATATTGAATATACCGACGCTGAAATCTGCGCGAAATTCCCTGAAGTGATGCAGCACGTCCGGGCGGGAAAAACAGTCGTCGTTTTGTGCGACGGGGAACCTTGGGCCGAAATTCGCTTGGCCAAGGGCAAGACCGTTCCCGGCGAAACCCGGCACGAGTATCTGTTGCGGACGGGGCAGTTGACACCGGCGGACGTAAAGTGGAACCCGCCCCCGGCAGTGCGGGTAGAGGGCGCGCTGGAGCGGTTCCTGAAAGAGCGCGGCTAATGACCATAGCATACGCGGACACGTCCGCAATAGTTTCCGTAGCTTTCGGAGAACCAGGAAGCCTTGCCGTCGAGCAAAGGCTGCGTGAGTTTTCGCTTATCACGTCCTCTCACTTGCTAGAGGCGGAACTGCGGGCGGCGTATGCGCGGAATAACCTGCGCTTCGACCCAAAACTTATTGACGGAATTTTGTGGATCGCGCCTGTCCGCCCATTATCCCCGGAAATATCCGCTGTGCTTGAAGCAGGCTACTTGCGCGGCGCCGACTTGTGGCACGTGGCGGCTGCGCTCCATTATGCCAGAGATCCACGCGAAATGACCTTCGTGACTCTGGACGCCCGGCAGCGGGCCGTTGCCGCGGCGCTGGGGTTCCGGGTTTGACCGCAACTGTCGGCGCGTGTTCAAGAACCCTTACGGTTTTTGTTGCAATCGGCGCAGATAGCTACGGCCTGAATCGGTAATTTCCCATACCCCCCAGCGTGATTTTGAGCTCAAGTAACCACTCTTGTGTACCATACTATTTCGGCACCATTCTGCAGATTCTTGCCAGCGTGGTATGTTCTTTTTGGACGGAATCGCCGCATAGTCATACGAATTTAGTCGGTGTCGCATTTTTCTTTCTACGGAATTCAGCACATCACGTGTCTTGCCTGCCCCGCCCATTTCAACCAATGTCTCGAGTATCGGTTGCTCGAAGTCTCCATTTGGGGTTTTGACTCCATGTGGAAGCTTTGAGGCCACAGAGCGGCGAATCCGGCTCCCATCGGCGTTTACTGTACTGGTACTTTCTTGAGACGGATTTACACTTAATGGGTGAACTAAGAGAGGTGATGGAGTTTCTGTGGCAGCAAGTCGGGATTGGTTATCCCTGATGTTACTTGTGTTGAAAATTGATTCCCATTCCGCTTGAAACCGTTCCATTTCCTCTTTCAGGATGTCTGCCCGCTTCAGACATCCTGTTAATTCGGTTACAGCGTTATAGTCGCCGTTTTCAGCGGCGGCGGTAATGTCTTTTACCAGATATTCGCGGAATTTTGGCAGTTCGTCCAGTATAGAGTCGAGGGCCTCTGATATTTGTACACCGCTTGTATCTTGGTTCATCAAAAACTCCCTTTCCCGCTACAAGTCCTTTGACAATCCCGGCAATTTCCCAATTGCCGGGATTGCAATCCGTCCCAAATCTACCCCAGCTCATCCCGCTCTACCAGATGCACCAGCCAGCCGCCTAGACTGGCGGGGTGGATGAAGCCGATTTGGGAGCGGCGGCCGCCGGGGCGGCCTACTGTGTCTATCAGGGTTAGGCCCGATTGCTCTAGGCGGGATAGCAGGCGATTGATGTCTTTGACTTTGAAGCCGGTATGGTGCATACCGGGGCCGCGGTTCTGGATGTAGCGGCTGATGGCGCCCTGGTCTTGGCGGGTGCTGCCCGCTTGTCCGTAGTCCACGATGCCCAGCGAGCGGGGGTCTATGTTTTGCAGAAACTCCAGCTCTAGGTCGCCTACGGTGATGAAGGACACGCGCAGGCCGCCGATAAATTCCGGCTGGTGGTTGCGGTAGACTACGCCGTATTTGTCGGAAGTGAAGGCTTCGGTCTTGGTCGAGATTTCCACGTCGGTTTGGGTGCTTTCCACCGGCCAGCCGAGCTTGCGGGCGAATACAGCCACGGCCTCGGCGTTGTCGGCGCTGGCTACGCCCAGGTGGTCAATGCGCTCCACCTCGCCGTCGGGGGTGGCGGCGACGGGCAGGGGCAGCGGGTCGGACAGGTAGGTGATGGCGCCGCCGGTGGCCGCCGGATCCAGCAGGACGCGCCGCGCCCCGTCCAGCCCCGGCTCGGGTTCGACGGAAAGGGTGGGCAGGCCGGTTTCGGTGGCGTCCAGCATAGCCCCCACCAGCCCGTCCACCGACACCGCCATGTGATGCAAGCCGGTTTTTTCCGCCCCGCCGACGAAAGGATCGCCCAGCTCGAACAGGGCTAGGGCCGTCTGCCCCACGGGAAACACCGGGGCCTGCCGTCCGCTGTCGCCAATGGCGCATTGGGCGCGGGGCAGCTCGAAGTCCCGTTCCAGTATCTCCGCCACTGCCGGGGCGTCGCGGACTACCACGCCTACATAGGCCAATCCGTTGCCAATCATCGCTCTACTCCATCGGGGGATTTTTTGACGTGGGGTATTTGTTGCCCGGTATTATAAGGGATGATTCACGGTGTCGGCAGGGCGGTCGGTGGCTTCTCTGTGGCAAGGGCGTATGGATTCCCGCTTTCGCGGGAATGACGGGCAGGCGGCGGGAATTGCGGATTGGCGGCGGGAATGATGGGTTGGTGGCAGGAATGATGGGTTGGCGGGGCAGACGGTTGGGATTCGTCCGGCGGGGGTGTATTATCGGGGCAGTTTGGATGCTAGGGAGGGACGATATGCGGGTTATCAGGATTGCCGAGGTGGAGACGGTTCCGATAGACACGGCTACGCCGGTGCCGGGCTGGACCGGGGGCGAGGTGCGGCGCACGCGGCAGCCGCTGATTCCCGACGGGGCCAGCGAGAATTTCAGCAGCAGCGTGGTCAATTTCGAGCGGGGCTCCACGACTGGCTGGCACACCCACGAGAGCGACCAAATTCTGGTGGTGACGTCCGGCGTCGGCACCGTAGCCAACGAGGAAGGCGAGCATCAGATTGGCGTGGGCGATGTGGTGCATATCCGCAAGGGCGAAAACCACTGGCACGGGGCGCGGGCGGAGTCGTATATGTCGCACATCACGATAACGGCGGTGTAGGGCGGGCGCATCCCTTTGCGCCGTGCGTACAACGGCAGTTGACAGAAGCGGATGGCCGCGCCTGCTATGGATAGCGGCATCCGCTCCGAACACCTGTCGTTGCAAAATTTATTCCACAAGGGTATGCCGTGGAAGTGGAATTCTCTTCCAATCACTTGGCGCGTTGAGCCGTAAATGAAAGGTTAGCCGCCCGCGAATGGGGCCTGTCTCTGGTTCGCAAGTATCAGGAACGGGTCAATGCGCTGTTAGACGCTCCAGATTTTCATTTCCTGCGGGAATCTCGAGCATTACGCCTGCATCGTCTGGAGGGCCGGAGGCGAGAACAATATACTATCTATCTGATAGGCCGTTGGCGGCTCATCATCACTCGAGGGCCGGGAGTCAACGCCGTAACGGTAGAGGAGGTTTCGAATCACTATGGCAATTAAGACGATACGTTTGTCTAACTTAGCTATCCCTCCCGGCGAGTTTTTGGAAGAAGAAATCGAGGCCCGGGGGCTGAGCCGGGAAGCCCTCGCCGCTGGGCTTGGACTGTCGGTTGAGATCGTAAACGAAATCATTTGCGGCCAGCGGGCCATCACGCCCAAAATCGCCGCAGCTCTGGACGACTTCTTGGGCCTAAGCGCGCTTTTCTGGCTGAACTCAGAGGCTCGATACCGCTTGACGCTGGCTAACAATCTGGAAACTTACGGCCACGCCAACCCTTTTGATGGGCCGGAATCGCAGTGGCCGGACATTGGCTTGGAGCAGATGGACTCGGAAGCAGCGGTCAACCCCGGCGATTAGCAGTCGGCCCTTTGGTCCTGTTTTTGCTGTTTCCGGCCTATGCTATTGCAACCCTCTAATATAGGCTGACGCGCCACATCTTAGACATTTCTGAGGAAGCGCGTCTAGACACGCTAGGCGGTGATGTGTAGTTTCATACCCAACGCGCGGGTTATCTCCAGCACTGTGGCGTAGCTTAGGTTGCCGCTTTCGGCGAGTGCTTGTAGCAGGCCCTCGTCGCCCGCCTTAAATTCTAGGTCTAGGCGGCCCATATCCTTTGCTTGAGCTATCTTGCCTAGGGCGGCGCGAAGCAGATTGCCGTCGCCGGGTGATTCTTCCAGACAGGCTTCGAGATAGCCGCAGGCGTCTTCGATGGTGCGCAGATACTCGGTGACATCCCATCTGGTGTATTTTTCAGGCATTGTCTTGTCTCCAATATGCCGCTAACCGCTTGGCGCGTTGAATGTCGCGTTGTTGGGCGCTTTTGTCGCCGCCGCAAAGCAGCACGATAACCTGTGCGCCCTGGCGGATGAAGTACAGGCGATAGCCAGGGCCGTAGTGAATGCGCATCTCCGATACGCCATCGCCTACCGACGTGACATCGCCGAAATTTCCCAGCTCAACTCGAGTTAGCCGGGCGTTGATTCGCTCAACAGCCCGTTTGTTCCGCAGATTGTTAAGCCATTGCCGGAATGTGTCGCTTTGGACAATTTCTATCACGGGCTATTTTGCGCCCTTGTGAACCTGGTTAGCAATGGTTGAACGCCGCCCCATCCGCCTCACGGCAGTGCCTCGGCCAACACATCTTCGGGGCCTTTGTCGTTGACGGCGGGGAAGAGGGATTGGGCGCCTATGGTCATTGAGAGTTCGTAGTGTTCTTTTTCGTAGCCGAAGGAGCCGGCCATGCCGCAGTAGCCAGCGTTGGTCAACTCTACATCTGAACCGCCGGTTTTGATTATCAATGTCGGCAGTTCAATTTGGTTTTGCTAGGCGGCTATGCGGGGTTGTATTCCCAGAGCGTCGGTTATTCGGGTGATGGTATTGGAATTTATGCTGCTGTTCCCGCACAGTAGTTCGTAGACTCCCTCGCCGTTTGCCTTGATGTCAATGTTCAAGCGGCCGAGGTTCTTGGCGCGGAGAATATCATTCAGGGCAAGACGTATCAGTTCTCCGTCGCCTGTATCCTCTTCGGCGGCGGCTTCCAGATAAAAACAGACCCTCTTTTCTGTATCTAGGAATTCGGTGACATCCCAGCTAGTGAACTTTTCAGGCATTGCCAGCCCTCCAATCTACCGCTAATCGCTTCGCGCGTTCAATATCGCGCCGTTGCGTATCCTTGTCGCCGCCGCAAAGCAACACGACAACGGTGGCGCCGTGTCTGATAAAGTATATTCGATACCCCGGCCCATAGTGAAGCCGCATCTCAGATACGCCGCCCCCTACTGACCTGAAGTCTCCGAAATTTCCTTGCTCGACCATTCTCAGCCGAAAATTGATACGGGCGAGTGCCCTTTCGTCTTGGAGGCGGCGAATCCACCGTTTGAATACGGAAGTCGCAACAACTTCCAACTCTGCTTTACCATGAACCACGATTTTACCATCAGCAAAGATTAGCCGCCCCAACTTGGATAACGGGAGATTCACCAAGTTATTGCTATGGCAGTGCCTCGGCCAGAACTTCGGCTAGGTGGCGGGCGGGGCGGTTGGTGCCGTGTTCTATTTGCTGGCGGCAGGATACGCCCATTACCGCTATTTCCCAGTCGGGGGGTTTGGCGTTGACGGCGGGGAACAGGGATTGGGCGCCTATGGTCATTGAGAGTTCGTAGTGTTCCTTTTCGTAGCCGAAGGAGCCGGCCATGCCGCAGCAGCCGGCGTTGGTCAGCTCGGCGCGGTAGCCGGGGGGCAGGCGCAGGGCGTTTAGGGACGAGGCGGTTCCGGCTAGGGAGCGCTGGTGGCAGTGGGCGTGGAACAGGATTTGCTTGGGGGTGTCGCGGAACCGGATGTTTAGCTTGCCATCGGCGCTTAACTGCGCCAGAAATTCGTCTATCAGGAACGCTTGGCTGGCTACGGTGCGGGACTGCTCGCCGGGGGCCAGTTGCGGGTATTCGTCGCGCAGGGTGAGCAGGCAGCTAGGTTCGCAGCCGATGATGGGGACGCCGTTGCCCGCGTAGGCGTGGAGCAGGCTTACGTTGTGGCGGGCGTTGGCCGCCGCCGCGTCCATCATCCCTTTGGAAATCATCGGACGCCCGCAGCAGGGGGCGTCGGTCAGCTCCACCTTGAAGCCCGCGGCTTCCAGCAGGGCCACCGCCGCCCGCCCGATTTCCGGGTAGTTGTAGTTCATATAGGTGTCGTTGAGCAGCACCACCGTTTGAGCGGTGAGATTTCCGGCGGCCCTTTCTCTGCTGGCTCCTATGCCCTCTCTCCTTGAGCGGAACCATTGGGGGAAGGTTTGGCGGGCGAAGGGCGGGGGGCGTCGGTTGGGGTGGATGCCCAGCAGCGCACCGGACAGCAGCTTGCCCAGCGGGTTGGCCGCGGCCCAGTTGGAAAGGGGGGCGAAGCGGCTGCCCCAAGCGTTCAGCTTGGCGATGTTGCCGAATATGCGGTTGCGCAGGGGCAGCCCGTTGGCCTTGTAGTAGTTGTCAAGGAACTCGTATTTCAGCTTCGCCAGATCCACGCCGGACTCACATTCGGCGCGGCAGCCCTTGCATTCGAGGCACAGGTCGAGGGCGTCGTAGAGGCGCTGGCTGGTCATCGCGCCTTCGGGCAGCTTGCCGGACATTGCCGCCCGCAACAGGTTGGCCCGCCCGCGGGTGGAGTGTTCCTCATCCCGGGTCGCCATAAAGGACGGACACATAGTGCCGTCCAGCTTGCGGCAGGCGCCCATTCCGTTGCACATTTCCACGGCCCCGGCGAAGTTGGCGTCTATGGAAAAGTCTAGGGTGGCGGGCAGCGATTGGGCGCGGTAGTTGGGGCCGTAGCGCAGGTTTTCGGTCATTGGCGGGCAGTCAATTATCTTGCCGGGGTTCATAATGCCGTCGGGGTCGAAGGTGGCTTTTAGCTCCCGGAAAAGCTGGTAGATTTCCGGGCCGAACATTTTTTCGTTCCACACGCCGCGGACGATGCCGTCGCCGTGTTCTCCGCTGAGGGAACCGCCGAAATCGCGGGTGAGGTCGCTGATTTCGTCGGCGATGGCGTACATCCGGTCAACGCCGGCCTGGTCTTTCAGGCTTACCACCGGGCGGATGTGCAGGCAGCCGACGCTGGCGTGGCCGTAGTAGGCGGCTTCGGTGCCGTGGTTGCGGACGATTTCATCGAAGCGGCGCACGAACTCGCCCATAGTTTCGGGGTCAACGGCGGTGTCCTCGACGAAGGGCAGGGGCTTGGCGTCGCCGTGCATACTCATCAGCAGGCCCAGCCCGTTCTTGCGGACGTTCCAGACGCCGGTTTGGGCGGCGCGGTCAAGGAGATTGACGCAGGCGTAGCCTAGCCGCCGCCGCTCCAAATCCTGCTTCAGCCCTTCCATTTTGGAGTTCAGCTCGGCTTCCGACTCGCCGTAAAACTCTATGGCCAGGATGGCGCCGGGGTTTTGCCCGCTTATGGGGTCGGGTTCGATGAGGGACATAGCGCTGCCCAGCCCCAGCGACTGCCGGGAGCGGTCGAGGACGTTTTTGTCCATAATTTCGATGGACGACGGGCCGTGATTCAGCACTTCCTTGACCGCTTCGCTGGCCTGGAAAATGTCGCGGAAATGGGCTACCGATAGCGCAGTCATAACCGGGCGCGGCACTAGGTTGACCTTGGCTTCGGTGGCGACGCACAGGGTGCCTTCGGAACCGACCACCATTCGGGAGAGGTTGAAGCCGTGGCTGAGGGCGGAACCGGCGTAGGGGCCGACGGGGTCGGTGAGAAATTCGTCCAGGTTGTAGCCGCTGACGCGCCGCATTATGTTGGGGTAGCGGGCGCGAATCTGGGCGTCGTTGTCTTGGGCCAACCGCCGGACGCCCCGGTAGATTTCCGACTCTAGGCCGACGCCGCTGAGCTTGGCTTCCAGTTCGGCACTGTCCAGAGGGCGGAAATGGGTGGCGCTGGCGTCGGCCAGAATGACGTCCAGTTCCTTGATGTGGTCGAGGGTTTTGCCGTAGATAACCGAATGGGCGCCGCAGGTGTTGTTGCCCACGCCGCCGCCGACGCAGGCGCGGCTGGAGGTGGTGGGGTCGGGGGCGTACATCAGGCCGTAGGGCAGCAGTTCGCGGTTGAGCTGGTCGAGGACGATGCCCGGCTGGACGCGGGCCCAGCTTTCCTCGCGGTTGACTTCCATAACTTGGTTCAGGTATTTGCTGAAGTCCATCACGATGGCGTGGTTGACGGTCTGGCCGGCTAGGCTGGTGCCGCCGGCGCGGGGCAGCACCGGCACGCGGTTGTCCCGCGCCACTTCCAGGGTGGCCTGCACGTCGGCGGCACTGCGGGGGATGACCACCCCCACGGGCTCCATCTGGTAGATGCTGGCGTCGGTGCTGTACAGCACCCGGGAAAAGGGGTCGAAACGCACCTCGCCCGACACCCGCTGCCGCAGGGCCTGCTCCAGTTCGCGCCGCTGCGACGCCCGTACTCGATTGGCGGCTGTGGCGGCCATAGCACTTCTCCTTAGTTGTTCCGTTGGCCCTGAGCTTGCCTATGGGCTTGTGGTTGCCGGAATGGGGCTAGGCCGGTTCCCGTATGACCGGATTGGACAGCACGCCGATGCCCGGTATTTCCACTTCAACCAGGTCGCCGTCCTTCAGGGCGGTGGTGACGCCGGTGGAGCCGGAAAAGATAAGGTCGCCGGGTTGCAGCGTGATTTGCTGGCTGATGTAACTGACGATTTCGGCGAAAGTGAACAGCATTTCCTCGGTGCGCCCGTGCTGCACTTCCTCGCCGTTGAGCCGGACAATCATTTCTAGGGCTTGGGGGTTGATGTCGGTTTCAATCCAGGGGCCGACGGGGGCGAAGGTGTCGGCGCCTTTGGCCCGCCAGAAAGTCCAGTCGTCCCTTTGCCAGGCGCGTTCCGATACGTCGTTGCCGCAGGTGTAGCCGAGGATGTAGCCGCCGGCCTCTTGGGGGGTGACCCGGCGGCAGGGCTTGCCGATGACGGCGACGGCTTCGCCTTCGTAGTGGACTTCGCCGCTGGTGTCGTGGGGCAGGACGATGTTTTCGCCGGTGGCGGTTAGGGAGTTTCGGGCTTTAATCCACGGCTCCGGGTGTTCCGGGACGTGGGGATCTTCGTCGCCCAGCACCCCGGCGGCGAACTCTAGGTGATTGGCGAAATTCAGCCCCGGCCCCCAGATTTCGGCGGGGTCGGTGGGGGCCAGCAGTTGCACGTCGTCCAGTTTGCGCCGCTGGCCGCCTAGGGTGAACTGGGAAAAGATGTCGCCGCTGATTTCGACTACTTCGTCGTCTTCGACGACGCCGTGGGTGGTATGTCCGTTGTGGCGGAACCTGGCTATTTTCATCGGTTTTTCCTCGCAATGGGTTGGTTGATGGCTACTCCAGCCGTTCAATGCCGGGGATGGCGTCAAAGCCCTGGTCGTAGCTGAGGATCTGGCTGATTCCGGCCTGCCGCATTACGGCGGCGTGCAGGGCGTCCCGCGCGGAGATGCCGTCTACCAATCCGACGAGAGCTCTGGCGGCGTGAATCTCCGGCATACCATAGGTCAGGACGGCAGACACAAGCGATCCCAGACTCTCAAATGCGTCATTGACGGCATCGAGCCGCCGAATGGATGTGTAGCGATGGAGTATCTCTTGGTAGACCTCTACGTTCGGTGACAAATGTTTCGTCCAACCGCCGCAGACGCCTTAGCGTTGCGATAACGCGGTCTCGGTTCGGGTGCGGGCGGCCCACTAAATACATTGGCACGTTGGAGTCAACGAAAATCACAGGCTGTTATACCCCGACTCAATTTCCCTGAGCATATCTTCGATGTCGGCCGCCGGGAATTGGCATCTCGACGCCTTCTCTAGGGCTTTCTCTAAGCCCTCGACTCGTTTATGGTAGTCGGCTCTTGCTTTGCACAACGCCTCGTGAACCCATTGCTCGACGGTTATTTTCCGCCAACCGGCAATGCGCTCAATATCCGCGTATTCTTCATCGTCCAGAAATATCTGGCAACGCTTCTCTTTTTCGCTCATCATTTTCCCCTGATTTGTCCCGGCCCGGCAAGGGCTGTTGGCAGTGAAGCAAGTATACCCGCCCGGCTTATCCGGGTAAACGCTGGGGGTGGGGGGCGAAAGGCTGCGTGGCCCCTACATCCCTGGGGCAATCTGGTATAGAATATGGCGCGTTGTGGCCCCGGCGCGAATGGGGGGCCGTCAAGGAGCGATTGTGAAGCTGGGATTTTTTGTTACCAACCAGTATCTGCCCGGCGAGTCTATGCCGCAGAAGATTCAGGATAGCGTGGAGCAGGTGGCGGCGGCGCGGGAAGCCGGGTTCAGTCTTATCGCCACCGGCCAGCATTACTTGGCCGCGCCCTACCAGATGAGCACGGTGTTTCCGTTGCTGTCGCGGCTGGCCGCCGAGTCCGGCGATATGCAGGTGGCCGCCACTGTGCTGTTGCTGCCGTTGCACAACCCGGTGGAGCTGGCGGAAAGCATCGCTACGCTGGACTGCATCACTGGCGGGCGGTTCGTGTTCGGCATTGGGCTGGGCTACCGCGATGAGGAATACACCGCCTTTGGCGTCCGCCGCGAGGAGCGGGTCGGGCGGATGCACGAGTCTCTGGACATTATCAAACGCCTGTGGGCGGAAGACGAACTAAAGTACGAGGGCAAGTATTACACCATCCCCAAAACGCAGCTCATCACCCGTCCGGCGCAGCAGCCCCACCCGCCGATCTGGGTGGCGGCCAATAACGATGTCGCCATCCGCCGCGCCGCCCGCTGGGGTTATCCTTGGCTCATCAACCCCCACGCCACGGTGCCGACGGTGGCCGATCAGTGGACGCGCTATATCGCCGCGCTGGAATCCGCCGGCAATCCGGTTCCCGCCGATCTGCCAATGATGCGGGAGATGTATGTGGCCGCCGACCGCGAAACGGCCTACATTGAAAGCCAGCCTTACCTCGAGGGCAAGTATGCCGCCTATGCCGCTTGGGGGCAGGACAAGGCCCTGCCCGGCGAGGAATCGTTCAGTATTCCCTACCAGGATTTGGCGAAAGACCGTTTCCTGCTGGGTTCGCCCGATGACGTGGTGGCGGAACTGAAACGCTATGCCCAAGAGCTGGGCGTCAATATGATGATTTTCCGTATGCAGTGGCCGGGGATGCCGCAGGAGCAGGTTTTGCGGCAAATCGAGCTGCTGGGCCGGGAGGTCATCCCGCAGGTGGCGGATTTCTAGCCCGCCCGGGGGGCGGGGCGTGTTATCATCATTCCGTTGAATCTTTATCCGGGCCAAGCCGGAGGCTACGCAATGACCACTAATGCCGCGACAGCAACCGGGAGACTGGAATACCAGTGGAATACGGTCATAGATTACGCCAGCCTGGAGTTTGACCCGGACGAACCGGAGCCGTTGCCTGACGCTATGCAACAAGACCCTATATTGCGGGATTTCCTGCAAGTGCTGGCTGACCGATGCACCGAGGGTGACCACAGCCCGGACAATTTTCTGAGCAGCAACACTATCCTGTGCTACAATCGCGCCAACCTGAATGTGCGGGTGCAGCCCGACTGCTACCTCGCCTTTGGGGTGGATGTTCAGGCCATCCGGCGGCGGAAATTGTATCTGCCGTGGGAGGTGGGCAAACCGCCGGACCTTGCCTTGGAAGTCGGCTCGGAAAGCACCAGCGAAAATGACATCGGCAGGAAAAGGGAAATCTACGCTCAAATCGGGATACCGGAATACTGGCGGTTCGACCCTACCGGCGGCGAGTTGTACGGGGAGCCGCTGGCCGGGGAAATGCTGGCGGAAGGCGTCTACCGGCCGGTGGAGCTGACCACCGAACCGGACGGCGTGCTAAAGGGGTATAGCCCAATTCTGGGGATGTACTTGTGCTGGAATGACGGCGAGCTACGCTTCTACGATTTGGCGACCCGAACCTATTTCAGGAACTTGCGGGAAGAGCGAACCGCCCGCGAGCTGGAGGAGGCGGCCCATGAGCAGACTCGGGCCGCGCTGCAAGCGGAGCGGGCGGAGCGCGAAGCCGCCGAGGCCCGGATACGGCGTCTCGAGGAGCAACTGGGCCGCCAACAACCGGAGAATTAGCTTTGCCCGATTGCCCGTTCCGGTGGTGCGGGCGCGATAAACGTAACAGAAGGTGAGCAGGTTTGGTTCCTCCCGGCGACATTGGCCCCATCCCTATCTGGGTTGGCGTTTACGTTCTTTTGGCGCTGGCTTTGGCGGTCGGCGGTTATGCGTTTTACCAGCGGGTAGTGCGGCTGGTGTTGCAGGGGAAGCCTGCGCCGCGCTTTGACCGGCCCCTGGAGCGGCTTTCCGGCGCCGCGGTTATTGTGCTGGGGCAAAAGAAGGTGTTGCAGCGGGTTCCCTTTGGCGATTGGGCGGGTTTGGGACACGCGGCCATTTTCTGGGGTTTCCTTACCTTTATGCTGTCCTACGCCATCTTTATTTTCGGGGCGGCGGCCTGGCGGCCTTTCCCGGAGTGGCTGCTGACCGAAACCGGGGCGATGGTGTACAGCAGTTATCTGGACATTCTGGCCGCGGCGCTGCTGGCGGTGCTGCTATGGGCCGCGGCCCGGCGCTGGGTGGCGCGGCCGCGGCGGCTCAGTTTCGACCTTACCCGCAACCCCGACGCCATCATCATCGTCGGTATGATTGCCGGGCTGATGGCTTCCACCATCCTGACCCACAGCTTTTATGTGGCTAAGGGCGGAACCGGGCCGGAGGCCGACGTTATCATCGGCGGCGCGTTGGGGCGGCTGTTCGTGGATTGGGGCATCAGCCAGTCGGCGGCCAACGCGCTTCAGGGCGTGTTCTGGTGGACGCACTTTGGCATTATCCTGTTTTTCACGGTGTATATTCCCTTTTCCAAGCATATGCACATGGTGGCCGCGCCGCTCAATGCATTCGCCCGCTCGCTGGAGCCGCGGGGGGCACTGCCGCCGATGGACTTGGAGAACGCCGAGCGGTTCGGGGCGGCGCGGGTGCAGGATTTCACTTGGAAGCAGCTTCTTGACGGCTATGCCTGCGCCGTCTGCGGGCGCTGCTCCGACGTATGCCCGGCCAACGTGACCGGCAAGCTGCTGTCGCCGATGCATATTGTGGAGAACCTTAAAGACCACATGGTCAACATCGGCCATCAAGGGCCGCGCGACCCGGAACACGTGGAGCCGTCGCCCATCCTGAACCGCGCCATTCCTGAGTCGGCTATCTGGGACTGCCTCAACTGCGGCGCGTGTATGGAGGAATGCCCGGTCACCGTGGAACACGTGCCGACTATTATGGATATGCGCCGCTATATGGTGCTGGAGGAATCCAACGCCCCCGAAACGGCGATGAACGCCCTTATCAGCCTGGAGCAGCGGGGCCATCCTTGGCGCGGCACTCAGTTTGCCCGTACCGACTGGGCGCAGGGGCTGGATGTGCCGACGCTGGCGGAAAAGCCCGATGCCGAGATTCTTTTCTGGGTGGGCTGCACTCCGGCCCTGGAGCAGCGTAGTCAGGCCGTGGCCCGCTCTATGGTCAAGGTGCTGAAATCGGCCAAAGTTGACTTCGCTATCTTGGGCGACGAGGAAACCTGCACCGGCGACCCGGCCCGGCGGATGGGCAACGAGTACCTGTTCCAGATTATGGCAGCTCAGAACATCGAAACCCTGAACGGGTATAATGTCAAGAAAGTAGTCACCATCTGCCCCCACTGTTTCAACACCATCAAGAACGAATACCCGCAGTTGGGCGGCGATTTCGAGGTGATGCACTATAGCCAGTTTGTGGACGGGCTGATTCGGGAAGGCAGAATCAAGCCGGTGAAAATGATGGACGTCACCGTCGCTTACCATGATTCCTGCTTTCTGGGGCGGCATAACGGGGTGTATGATGAGCCGCGCAACGTGGCCCGCGCCATCCCCGGCCTGAAGCTGGTGGAGATGGGCAGTCATTGTCGGCAGCGGGGTTTCTGCTGCGGGGCTGGCGGCGGCCATATGTGGGTTGAGGAAAGCCAGGGCGAGCGGGTCAACCACGTCCGCACCGGCCACTTTCTGGAAACAGGGGCCAGCACCGTCGGCGTTTCCTGCCCCTTCTGTCTCCAGATGATGGCCGAGGGCATACAGGCCAAGGGGCTGGAGGGCGAAAAGGAATCTAAGGACGTCTTGGAGCTGCTGTCCGAAAGTTTGGAAAGTTGACTTGGCGTTGAGGGGCTCCCCCACCCTAACCCTCGCCCGGAGGGGGAGGGGATTGCGGGGGTGTTGAGGGTATGCCCGGCCCTTGCCCGCGCCGGAGGGGATTGCGGGGATGCGAAACGTTGGGAACGAAAATTGCCGCGCCCTGATAAGGGGATAGGGTAAAGGAGGAAAGCTGCTATGCCGCCCATTGACCAGGTTCGCATTGTGCGCAGTTGCAGCGTCTGCGCGACGGAAATTGAGACTGTGCAGGTCAAGAAAGATAATATGATGCTTTCGTCGAAGGCGCTGGTGTGGTGTCCCGGCTGCGAGGCGGAATGCCCGGAGCAGCGGGACATCGCGGGACGGGCCGATTCCGTCCGGCAGGAGCAGGCTTCGTATCCCCCATCCCAGTTGGCGACGCCTTTCGGGGCGCCGCCGGTGCGCTGATATGGCCGAATCGTGCGAATCGGGGGCTAACGGGGCCGAGGCCCGTCCGCCGGTGGCGCTGGTGTTGACCGGCAACCTGTTTTTCATACCCCGCATCGAGTCCGCCGCCGCCCGCTCCGGGATGGAAGCGATATACGGCAATTCCGCCGCCGGTCTGCTTAAGTCCACCGCTGGCCGCGATGTGGCCTTGGCCCTGATTGACTTGGAGCTGGACGAACCGGCTTGGGTCGAGGGTCTGTCGCTGCTGTCCGCCGCCCTGAAGCCGGGCGCCGGGGCGGATGGTGACGGCGCGGCCCCGGCCCCGCTCATCGCCTACGGCCCTCACGGCGACGCGGAAACGCTGCGGAAGGCGCGGTCGCTGGGCTGCGACGCCGTGCTGACCAAGCGCGATTTCTCCCAACGCCTGCCCGAACTGCTGCGAACCAGAGGCCGCGCCGCCATCGCCCCGTAGGGCGGGATGGTTTCGGAATTACTTCCGCTCCCTTTGGGAGAGGGTTAGGGTGAGGGAACTGTCTTGCCGCTGTGGGCCTGGGCTGAAAAACGCTTCCTGTTCTTTCCCGATTCCCAAGTCGCCAACAGCCCGGCCCATGTGGGACTGACCTACGAGGACGTGTACCTTGCCGCCCCGGACGGAATCACTCTGCACGGGTGGTTTATCCCGGCGCCCGCCGGTTGTTCCGGGCCGGAAACCCAGACTTGGCTGTGGTTCCACGGCAACGGCGGGAATGTCGGCACCCGCGTGGGGCAACTGGAGCGGGCGCATCACCTGTTGGGCGTGCACCAGTTCATATTCGACTATCGCGGCTATGGGCGCAGCGGGGGCAAGCCTTCGGAGCAAGGCACCTATCTGGATGCCCGCGCCGCCCGGGGCTATCTGGAGCAGCGGCCCGATATAGACTCCCGCCGAATCGTATACTTCGGGCATTCGCTGGGCGCGGCGGTGGCGGTTGAGCTGGCGGCGGCGTGGCCCCCGTCCGGGATGGCCCTAATCGCGCCTTTCGCGTCCATCCGCGATATGGCGAAGCTAACTTTGCCGCTGCCAATGGCCGGGTGGATAGTGCGCCGCCATTACGATTCGGTGGGCCGTATTCCTAAAATTCGGGCGCCGCTCATAGTGATGCACGGCGAGCTGGACGAAATTGTGCCGCATTCCCAGGGCGTCAAGCTGTTTGAGGCCGCCAACCCGCCCAAGCGGTTCGTTACCCTGCCCGCGGCGTCGCACAACAACGCCCACCACGTCGCCGCCGACGTGATGGCCCGCGCCCTGCTGGATTTCCGCGACGGGCTGGCCGACGGGAATCCGGGCTTGGCGACGCCCGGCTGATTGCCGCTTTAAGGCGAATATCGTTTTGGGATTCCCACGAAGGCGGGAATGACGGGTTTGTAGATAACACGATTGGCGCAGGCCGGTGGTTCCATATGCGCTGAGAGTGGGCGGATTTACCCGGCTAGACTCCGCTGATGATTTCGGTTTGGACGTCCAGCACTTCTACGTCGCGCCGCGATTCCTCGATGAAGTTGAGCAGGCTGGATAGCATAGCGTCGGCGTGGCCCCGGTCGTTGCTGACGCAGCAGACGCCGATGGTGAGCCGCTGCCGCCGGTCGGCGTCCTCCACTTCAGCGACGGCTACGTTGAAGCGGTTGCGGATGCGGTCAGTCAGCGACCGGGAAATCTGCCGCTTTTCCTTAAGGCTGGACGCTTCCGGCAGGTGCAGCGTCAGCCGACAAACTCCAACGTGCAAAGCGCCTCCTGCCCGGTTGGCTTATTTGACGGCCATTGAATCCTGATTTGTTGCGCTGATTGTGCGCTCTATTGACCAGCGTTGTCTATCATAATAGATTATACTGGCCCGGTATCTGTGCGTCCTCGGAAAAATTGCCTGGCGAAGACGGAAATAGCCTATGACCGGCGACCTTTTTGCCACGGATGATTCGCGCCCGGAAGTGCCGGAAGTCGTCGTTAGTCGGCTGCCCCAGTATCTTCGCATCCTGAACCGTCTGATGGAAGACGGCATTATGGTGGTAAGCTCCCAGCAGTTGGGGGAAAAGCTCCAGGTGACGCCGGCGCAGATTCGCAAAGACCTTTCGTATTTCGGGCGGTTCGGCAAGCAGGGCCGGGGCTACAGCGTCCGCGACCTGCTGGACCGGCTGCGCCAGATTCTGGGGGTCAACGCCTACTGGAACGTGGCGGTGGTCGGCGTGGGCCGGTTGGGGCGGGCCATCGTCAACTACCCCGGCTTTACCCCCGACGGCTTTCACTTGGTGGCGGCCTTTGACATTAACGACGAGGTTATCGGCCAGGACGTAGGGGGGCTGTCGGTTTACTCCCTAGACGAACTGCGGCGGGTGGTCGCCGAGCGCAAGATAAGCATTGCCATCGTAGCCGTTCCCGTTGCCCACACCCAAGAGGTGGTTGACCAACTGGTGGCCTGCGGCATTCGCGCCATCCTCAACTACGCCCCCATCATTCCCCACGTCCGGGAGGGGGTGCGGATTCGCAACATAGACCCGGTGCTGTCGCTACAGTCTATGACCTACTATATCAACAGCGTAGACGAGGAGTGACGGGGCTGTCTGAATCAGGGTTACTAGGATTAGCGGATTTTGTTGTCTGAATCAGGATTTTCAGGATAAGGTTTCCCACATCCCGCGCATCCTTTCGTCCTGCGAATCCTGATTCGGACTAATCATCCGCCGCCGCTGCTGATGCTGGGGGGCAACTGGCCGCTGCCGGCCCGGGCGCGGCGGCGGCGCACGGTGTCGAGGCGCACTTGGGCGCGGCGCATGGAGGCCATCGCCCGCTCCATCTGCATATCGGTTGGGCGGCCGGCGATGCGTTCTTGGGCGCGGCGCATTGCTTCCTGCGCCCGCTCCTCGTTGATTTCCTCGGAATGTTCACAGGCGTCGGCCAGGATGGTCACACGGTTGCCCAGCACTTCCATAAACCCGCCGGTAACGGCGAAGTAAGTATCCGCCCCGCCCTTGCGGATGGTTAGCTCGCCCGGTTGCAAAATGGTCATCAGCGGGGCGTGCCGGGGCAGGATGCCCAACTGCCCGTCAATGCCCGGGGCGATGAGCATATCCACCTCTTCCCCATAAACCTGCCGCTCGGCGGTGGTGATTTCCAATAGCATCGGCATGGCGGATATTACTCCTCGCAGTTTTCGTTAGCCAATTGAGTGGCTTGAATTACCGTTTTACCATCCACACAGTATAGCCGGAATTCTTGCCGGTTGAAGTCGTGTCTGGTTCGCTGGTCTCCCCGGCTGACGTAATGACCGCCGCTGACTACTGCCAAGTCAACCAGATACCAGTCGTTAGTGTCGCGTACATACTGCCGCATTGGGGATTCTGCTGGTGCATCGAACCAGCGGATTTTGCGAGAGTTTGTCAATGCGTATGTGATAAGCCCTGGCCCTGTTGGGAAATACTGCCCGAAACTTGCTGTTCGTTGGGAAAGCCAGTCGAGCAGCTTGCGGGAAAGTTCAGGGCTCAATGCGATTTGGTGGCAGTTTTCGTACAACGCCCGGAAGAAGTCAAAAGACTCTCTAGCAAGGAACGGATCTCTGGTTTGAGCAATAACGTTTTCGTCAATTATGAACAAGTGTCGCATTTAGCCAGTGTTCCTTGCAATCAAGGCTTCCAAGTATCGTTGCGTTTCATCAAACCCTGCTTCAAAGAAACCTTTGAGCCCCCCGTCCAAACCCTTGTTGGGGTCTAGCCGCAGTTCCTCGATTTCGGCCATGCGATTATGGGACGTACAGTAGTAGACCCGGAAATCACCCGGGGAAACCCCAGATTTCACCGCTTCGGTCAGGAAGCTCATCAGAATGTGTTCGCTTTGGGATGTGACCAGAATCTGCTTGTCTTCCGTGCGGGCTATTTCGGTAAGCACCTGCCCGACTTGCGCCTGGGCTTTGGGGTGCAGGTGGACTTCCGGCTCTTCCACCGCAATCAGCGCTCCTGATGGCGCAGCGGCGATTTGGGCGAGAGGCCAGATGATGTTCTGTACTCCTGCTCCTTCGTGGATGACGTTGGTTGATTCTTTTTCCCGGCGCAACTCTAAGGCTACCTGTGAATCGGACAAAAACCTTGCGGATAGCTCAACGTCGTCGTCAAATATCTGGCTAAGCCATTCAGAAAGCAACAGCCGCGGCTCATCGCTGTAGGCGATAAAGTTGGCAACATCGCCGGCTTCCGCGAAACCTAGACCGACTGATTTAGATGGATATGCACCTTCATTGATGATGCGCTGTGTCTTAACGACGAATGCGCTGTCAAGTTGATTTCGTATCGTGTCTCGCAAAGTACGTATAGAGTTAAGCGTTTCTCTTGTTGCCCGGCCATGAAACGGTACTGCAACTACACTTCCGGGGGCAGACACCATAGGCGCAAGCAATCCTTTCGGAGAAGTATCTATCGTTCCTTGTGATTCTTGGAAGTTGTAACTGCTTGTGATACTATGGCCCCCCTGAAAGCGGTATTCGGTTTTGTGTTCAACAGGGCCATAGGAATCAAGGCTGTAGCAGTAATGACATTCGAAACGCCCCGAGATTTCTTCGAGGTCCGGCGGCACTTCGTTTTCCAGCCAAATTTGAAATTCTATACGCCTCTGCAAATCTCTGTGACTCACTACATCTTCGAACCGCCCCAGCGACTCATAAGGCCCGTTCCATACCAGCGATTCCTGGTTCCGTGACTGCTTCAGCAGCCCCAACGCCTGCAATAGACTGGACTTGCCCGAACCGTTGGGGCCGATAAGCACAGTGATACGGCCCAAGTCAATGGCGCATTTTTCCCAAGCCTTGAAGTTTTGGAGCGCCAACTTTGAGAGCATGGCCGTATCACCTTGCCCTTTTGGGGATTTCGGAAGCCTACCCCTGCGCTCGAATCCCTTCGGCCTTTTCGATGGCCTCGTCTATGGTGCCTACCATATAGAACGCCTGCTCCGGGAGGTCGTCGTGCTTGCCCTCTAGGATTTCCGAGAAGCCGCGGACGGTTTCCCGCACCGGGACGTATTTGCCCGGCTGGCTGGTGAAGGCTTCGGCGACGAAGAAGGGCTGGGTCAGGAAACGCTGGATTTTGCGGGCCCGGAACACGGTCAGCTTGTCTTCCTCGGACAGCTCTTCAATGCCGAGAATGGCGATGATGTCCTGTAGTTCGCGGTAGCGTTGCAACACCTGTTGCACGCCCCGGGCCAAGCGGTAATGCTCCTCGCCCACGATGCGCGGCTCTAGGATGCGGGAGTAGCTGGAGAGCGGGTCTACCGCCGGGTAGAGCGCCTGGGCCGCCAGCGACCGCTCCAGCGACACCACCCCGTCCAAGTGGCCGAAGGTGGTGACAATGCCGGGGTCGGTGTAGTCGTCGGCAGGAACGTAGATGGCCTGGAACGAGGTGATGGAGCCGCTGCGGGTGGAGGTGATGCGTTCCTGTAGCGCGCCCATTTCGGTGCTGAGGGTGGGCTGGTAGCCCACGGCCGACGGCATCCGGCCCAGCAGTGCCGACACTTCCATGCCGGCCAGGATGTAGCGGTAGATGTTGTCCACGAACAGCAGGACGTCTTGGTTCTGTTCGTCGCGGAAATACTCGCTCATGGTCAGCCCGGTGAGACCGATGCGGGCGCGGACGCCGGGGGATTCATTCATCTGGCCGAAGACCAGCACGGTGCTGGAAAGTACGCCGGAGTCCTGCATTTCGTGCCAGAGGTCGTTGCCCTCGCGGGAGCGCTCGCCGACGCCGGCGAAGACCGAAACGCCTTGGTGAACGGCGCCGATGTTGCGGATGAGTTCCTGAATGATAACCGTTTTGCCGACGCCGGCGCCGCCGTAGGCCCCGATTTTCCCGCCTTTCATAAAGGGGGTAATCAGGTCGAATACTTTGATGCCGGTTTCCAGAATTTCGACGGTGGAGCTCTGGTCGTCGAAGGAAGGCGGGTCGCGGTGGATGGGCCAGCGCTGCGGGGTTTCCACCGGGCCCAGGTTGTCTAGGGGGGTGCCGGTGACGTCGAACAGGCGGCCCAAAGTTTCCGGCCCCACGGGCACGGTCACCCGCTCGCCGGTGTCGGCGGCCGTAACGCCGCGGGCCAGCCCGTCGGTGGCGCCCAGGGCCAGGCAGCGCACCCAGTTGTTGCCGATGTGCTGCTGCACTTCCAGCACCAGCCGCTCGCCGTTGTTGTCCACCTCAACGGCGTCGAAAAGTTTGGGCAACTCATCGGCCGGAAACTCGATGTCAACAACGGTTCCGATTATTTGTACGATTCTGCCGGTGGCCATGCTCTTCTCCTGCTGCCGGATGGCGCCGATGCCGGGCGCTAAGCTCTCAGATACAGGGCGCGAGGATCAATCGCTACTGCCTCGTTGTCGAGGTCAAGGCTGATCTTGAATTTCTGCATCATATCCGCGCCGATGATAAGTTCCTCGGCAAGGTCGTCCACGATATAGAACGTGTACACTAGCGGAGTCCCGTCTACGTCAACGGCCAGAGTGATTACTTGGTTCACTGTGGACGTTTCCTGTCCGTTAACCATCAGAAACCGCATTGGTATGGGGGCGGCGGCAAAGTCGCCCAAGCTCTCGGCGATGTCTTGCCGGACGAAAGACGAACCGGCCCCAGTGTCGTACAAGGCGCGAACCGTGTCGCTGTTGCGATTTCCAGTAACGGTATATTCTTTGATGATAAATCCCATAGCGCTACCCTTTACTTGTACGATTCTGCCTACGGCTATGCTCTTCTACTGATGCCGGATGGCGCCGATGCCTGGCGCTAAGCTCTCAGGTACAGGGCGCGAGGGTCAATGGAAACCGCTTCGTTGTCGAGGTCAAGAGTGATTTTCCACTTTTGCATCATATCGGCGCCGATGATGAGTTCCTCGGCCAGGTCTTCCACGACATAGAACGGATACATCAGCGAAGTCCCGTCCACGTCTATGTCTAGGCTGATTATCCGGTCTGCGGTGAATCCTTCCTGCCCGTCGGCCATCATAAACCGCATTGGGCGGGCCGCGGTAGCGGTGTCGCCCAGAATATCCGCGATGTCGCGGCGGACGAAAGACGAACCGGCCCCAGTGTCGTACAAGACCCGCACCGTGTCGCTGCCCCGGTTGCCGGTTACGCCGTGTTCCTTGACGATGATACCCATAGCGCTATCCCTCCAGCACCGCCATGCCGCCCATCAGGTCCAGCAACTCGTTGGTGATGCTTTCTTGGCGCAGCTTGTTCATCACTAGGGTAAGGTCTTCGCCTAGCTGCTTGGCGTTGTCGGTGGCGTTGCGCATGGCGACCATGCGGGCCGACTGCTCGCTGGCGATGGACTCCAGCAGGGTGTGGTAGACCTCCATCTCCACGAAGCGGGGCAGCAGGCTGCGCAGCACTTCCAGGTTGCCGGGTTCGTAGATATAGCCGACGCGCTCGGCTCCGGTCAGCTCCGAGGGCGTTACCGGCAGCAGCCGCTCCACCACCGGCGTTTGGGACAGGGTGGAGTTGAAACGGGTGTAGGCCACATAGACTTCATCGGCCTGCTGTTCCGAATACGCGTCTATCAGCAGGTGAGATATGGCGATGGTGTCCAGCAGCTCCGGGGTTTCGCCCAAGTCGGTAAAGACGGCTTGCAGGTCGCTGCCAGAGCGCACCATAAAGTCCCGCCCTTTGCGCCCCACGGCGATGGTTTGCACCGGGGTTTCCTGCTCTAGGATAAACTGGCCTACCCGCCGGTTCAAGTTGGCGTGCATCCCGCCGCACAGTCCCCGGTCGGGGCTGATGACCAGCAGGGAGATGCGCTCCACGGGCCGCACCTGTAACAGCGGCTGGGCGGCGGAAACGTCGTCGGTGGGTTGGGCGGCCAAGTGGGCGATAACGTCCTGGATTTTCTCGGCGTAGGGGCGGCCCTGCAACACCGAGTTTTGGGCGCGGCGCATCTTGGACGCGGCAATCAGCGACATAGCGTTGGTCACCTTGCCGGTGTTTTCCACGCTGCGGATGCGGCGGCGGATGTCTCTTACGCTGGGCATACTGCTCTGCCTTTTTCCTGTGCCGGGCTTCGGGGTGCCGGGCCTTCGGGCCGGGTCTTTTCTGCCTGTACAGAGGGCTTAGGCGCCGAAAATGGACTTGTAGGCCGCGATGGCTTGGTTGAGCTTGGCTTCGGTTTCGTCGGTGATGTCGCGGGTTTCGGTGATGCTTTCTAGGATGTCGGCGTGGCTGCCGGCGATGTGGCGCAAGAGGCCCTGCTCGAATTCGGCGGAGCGCTCTAGGGGGACATCTTCCATAGCGCCGGAGTTGACCGCGAACAGGATTACCACTTCCTGGTCGAGGGCCAGCGGGGCGTATTGGGGCTGTTTCAGCACTTCGGTAGCCAACTGGCCCCGGGCCAGTTGGGCGCGGGTGGCGGCGTCTAGGTCGGCGGTGCCGAACTGGGCGAAGGTCGCCAGCTCGCGGTACTGGGCTAGGTCGAGGCGCAGGCGGCCCGCCACCCGGCGGATGGCCCGCGTCTGGGCCGCGCCGCCCACCCGGGACACCGACAGGCCCACGTTGACCGCCGGGCGGATGCCGGAGTTGAACAGTTCCGGCTCCAAGTAGATCTGCCCGTCGGTAATGGAAATCACGTTAGTAGGGATGTAGGCCGAAACGTCGCCGGCCTGGGTTTCGATGATGGGCAAGGCGGTGATGGAGCCGCCGCCGTGTTCCTCGTCCAGCCGCGCCGAGCGCTCCAGCAGGCGGCTGTGCAGGTAGAAAACGTCGCCGGGGTAGGCTTCGCGCCCGGCGGGGCGGCGCAGCAACAGCGACATTTGCCGGTAGGCCCAGGCGTGTTTGGTCAGGTCGTCATAGACTACCAGCACGTCCTTGCCTTCGTCCATAAACTGCTCGGCCATAGCGCAGCCGGCGTAGGGAGCGAGGTACTGAAGGGGGGCGGAGTCGGAGGCGCCGGCGGTGACCACGATGGTATGGCCCATAGCGTCGGCTTCCACTAGGGAACCCACAACCTGGGCCACCTTGCCCTGCTTCTGGCCGATGGCGACGTAGATGCAGATAAGGTCGCCGCCTTTCTGGTTGATGATGGTGTCCACGGCGATGGCGGTTTTGCCGGTGGAGCGGTCTCCGATAATCAGCTCGCGCTGGCCGCGGCCAATGGGAATCATAGAGTCAATAGCCTTGATGCCGGTCTGCACCGGGGTGTTGACCGACTGGCGCACCACCACGTTGGGGGCCACGGTTTCGGCGGAGCGGCTGCCGCTGATGGCGACGGCACCCTTGCCGTCCAGCGGGCGGCCCAGCGGGTCTACCACGCGGCCAATAAGCCCCTCGCCCACCGGCACCTCGATGATGCGGCCGGTGGAGCGCACCCGGTCGCCTTCCTTGACCGCGTTGGGGTCGCCGAGAATGGCCGCGCCCACTAGGTCGGCCTCAAGGTTCAGGGCCAGCCCCAGAATGTCGTTGCCGAAGTCCAGCAGCTCGTTGGAGCGCACCCCTTGCAGGCCCTGGATGCTGGCGATGCCGTCGCCCACTTGGACCACGGTGCCAACGTCCACCAGAGCCAGGTCGCCGCCGAACTCCTCAATTTGGCGCTTTATCAGCGAAACTATGTCCTGTCCTCTGGTAGCCATCGGAGAGCCTCCTTGCCGGATAAATCAAGGGCCGGATGAATCAGGGCCGGGGGAAATTCAGTAATATGGATTTCCTTTTCGGCCCTGTCTGAGGTTTCTCTGCAACAGCCATTGCTCAATGGCAAGCTGCCCTATCGCCGTAACTGCGATGCCCCAAAGGGCGTATTGAGCATATTCGACTAATCCCTCGTCTATTTCCAGGGGTATGTAAAAGATTATGGCCGGAATCACAACAGCTAGGGAAAGCGCTTTTGTTTTTCCATCATAACGGCTTTCAGGGTGAAAACGATTATAATATATCATTGTCAAATCGCCGCTAAATTCCGCCATCCGGCGTTTGGCCTGCCGGACGACGCCCGGTATCCGTTTGGCAGTATGGATTTGCCGTTGGATTTTTGTCCGGTCTCTCCGTAACTGTCTCAGGCCCCTAGCGGCAAGCGCTGTCATTACTGCCAAGAAAATGCCGATGCAGGCGTATTTGGCATATTCGAGTGACCTGCCTCCTATTTCCAGTAGTACCCCAAAGACTATGCTTTGAATCGCAATGAGTAGCGTATGAGCTTTTCGCTCATTCATCAAAGCGGTTTTGGCGCTGGGGCTGGCGGTGAACCCGTCCGCTTTAGCGGGAACCGGCGGAGAGGTTGTCGCGCAGGCCGTCCAGCCGGGCGCGGGCGCTGCCGTCCAGCAGGCGGTCGCCAATCTGGATGACTAGGCCGCCGAGGATGGCTTCGTCCACGTGGGGCGTGACCACCACTTCGCGGCCGATGAGGCCGGAAACGAAGGCGGTGATGCGCTCGACTTCCTCCGGCTCTAGGGGAACCGCGGTGGTTAGCCCTACCCGCTGGCGGCCTTGTTGCCGGTCGAGAAGCTCGGCGTACTCCCGGCAGGCGTCGGGGATGGCGTCCACCAGCCCCCGCGCCACCAGCAGGTCTACCATATTGCGCACCATAGGCCGGACGCCGGACAGGACGGCTTCGGTGGCCTGCCGCTTGTCATCCGCCGGAACGCCGGCGTGCTTTAGCAGCGCGTTGAAACCGGCGTCCTCGAAAGCCTCGGCCACTTCGCTCATATCCTGGCCCCACAGATTGGCCTCGCCCTGGGCTTGGGCCAGCTCAAAAACCGCTTGTCCGTAGCGTCTGCCTGACACCCTTGGCGCCATAAGCCGCTAACCCCTCCGAAGGCTTTCGCCTTCTTCCAGGACTTGGGCAATCAGCTCCTCGTGGGCCTGCCGGTCCAGGGAGCGGCGCACCACGCGCTCGGCGGCGGTGATGGCTAGGTCGCCGAAGTTGGCCCGGACTTCTTCGATGGCGGCGTCGCGCTCCCGCTGGATGTCGGCGCGGGCGCGGGAGACGAAATTATCCGCCTCGCTGCGGGCGCGTTCCATTTCCTCGGCGCGGAAGCGTTCCGCCGATTCGCGGGCCTGCTCCACGATGCGCTGGGCTTCGCGGCGGGCCTCAACCAACTGGGCCTCGACGGCTTCCTGGGAGCTGGCGGCTTCTTCGCGAGCCCGTTCCGAAGCCTCCAGACTTTCCCGGATCCGGTCGGCCCGCTGGTCCATTAGGCGGAGGATAGGCCGGTAGGCGAACAGGAGCAGCAGCCCCAGGACCAGCAGGAAGTTGATGAGGTAGATTAGCAGGCTTGGGAAGTGGATTCCCAATGTCTCCAGCATATCGCCCTTCCCTTTTTTGCCGTGCTAGAAAATGAAGCCAATCATTATCGCGGCAACCAGGGCGTAAATGCCCAGCGCCTCAGCGAAGGCGATGCCGAGAATCATGTTGGTCTGGATGTTGCCGGTGGCCTCCGGGTTGCGTCCGATGGCGCTCATAGCGGCGGCCCCTAGGATGCCGATGCCGATGCCGGGGCCAATCAGCCCCAGCCCGATGGCGATACCGGCGCCCAGCAGCTTGGCGGCGTCGGCCTCAATCTGCGCCAGCGGTAGACTCAACAGTGCCGAAAGGATTTCCATTTTCCCTCCCTAGGTTGTGTCAGTTCGAGTCTTTGATTTATCCCGCCCTAGTCTTGGCGGGAGGAGTAGATGGCGAAAATTCCGCCCAGAGCGGCGGCGGCGATTCCCACCGTCGCCAGTACCATACCGAAAATCAGGATTTCCATTTCTTTTGCCCCTCTCGGAATATCCCCTCTCCGCCGGGAGAGGGTTAGGGTTAGGGCGTTTTACCCGTTTCGTTTTACCCGTTTAATGATGCTCTTCGTGTTCCTCGTGTTCGTGGGCGGTCATAGCAATGGCGGCGAATACGAGGGTCAGGCCGGCGAAAATCAGGCCCTGGATAAAGCCTACCAGCAATTCCAGCCCGTAGACCCCCACGGTGGCGATAAACGGCACTAGGAAGGCCGAAACCAGCACCAGAATCTCACCGGCGGTCATATTGCCGAACAGCCGGAAGGTGAAGCTGATTAGCCGCACGAATTCGCTGAAAGCCTCCAGCGGCCCGACAAAAAAGAAGTCCAGCAGCCCTTGAAAGGCGTCCAGCAGCTTGAAGCGGAACAGGGCGCTCAGGCCGCGCCCCAGGCTGCGCACCCGGATGAACTTGCCGAGGTAGCCGATACCCAGCATCCGCAGCCCCAGAAATTCCACGAAAACGAAGGAAACTAGGGCTAGGGCCAGCGGCATATTGATGTCGGTTCCCGCCGGGCGCAAGAGGTGAATTTCCACTATCCCATCGGTTATAAAGCCCAGCGAGGGATAGATGGGCAGCAGGCCAATCCAGGCGTTGATTACTACGAAAAGGAATATGGAGGCGATGACCGGGAACAGCAGCCGCGCCCGCGCCTGCCCCACCACGCCCTCGACGAAGCGCAGCAGTCCCTCGATTACGATTTCGCAGAAGTTCTGGAAACGGCCCGGCACCAGTTGGGCCCGCCGCGCCCCGATGACAAAGACGCCGACCAGAATGATACTGGCAATCCAGGATGATAGCAGGGTGTTGGTGATGATAAAGTCGTTGCCCTGGTAGGGGCCTTCGTCCAACACCTCGTGGGCGTGTTCGTCCAGCTTTTCCTCGCCGTATTCCCGTTCCTTGTGTTCGGCGTGGAGGAACTCGACGTAATGCTCGCGGGCGCCGACGGGCCCGACGACCTGGGCGGGCAGATGGACGGCCGGTTTGGGGATAAACGGCCCTTCGGCGGTCTGGCCGGCCGCTTTGTCCTCTTCGGACTGGGTAAGCCCGGCGCCGATAGCCCCGGTGATAAGCCCGGCGACGGCCAGGGCCACTACCACCAGCAAGCCGAATAGCAGAATGCCGCGGTTCACGGGGAATTTTCTCCGTTGGAACCGGGTTTGGGGGGCGCCGATGCCGGGCCAGTGTTTAGCAAAGGTTTCACCATCTTGTACAGTCCATAAAATGCGACAAAGGTTCCGAGCAACACGCCCGGCAGGATGAGAACCGGGATTCCGAAATGCCTGCCGAGGAAATATCCGGCCAACGCGCCCGCTACCACGCAGGTGGCGACATACCACCCCAGCCCCAAGAGCCGCAGGGCGAGTAGCCGACGCTCCATCTCACCGCCCTAGCCGGACAGCGCTCAACTCAAACGGCGGAATTTTACCACCCAATACGCCGCAAGTCAAATTGGGTACGAGGAAAGAGATGATTGCGAAATTCCCCTTTGTCACCCTGAGCAAAGCGAAGGGTCTCACCGCCCAAACCGGGATTCTTCGCTTTGCTCAGAATGACAGACAAAGGTTCAGCGGCGGGCAGGCTGGGATGGCGGAAAGGGACGATGGGGTTTCGCCGTTTTCCGGTCGCGCAACGGCCCCGGGCGGATTCCGCCGGGGCCGTTGCGGGCGATGACGGGGCGCGGGGCGGGCTATCGGTTTTCAAAGTCTTCGAGGTCGAGGGAGTCTATGAAGTCGGTGAAGGCCGACATACCCTCCAGTTCTTCCTCTTTGACCTCGGTGCGGCGCTCGCCGGGGGGCTGGCCTTCTTCCGAGGGCGAGCTGAGTTTGCCGGTTTCTTTGTCCAACTGGATGCCCGCTTTGTCTAGGACGGACTCGTTGGCGAAGATCGGCACTTGGGCCCGGACCGCCAGGGCCACGGCGTCGCTGGGGCGGCAGTCAATGTCTTCCTGCGCTCCGTTGACCTCGATGGAAATGGTGGCGTAAAAGGTGTCGTTTTGCAGGTCGTTGACCAGTATGTGACGGATGGAGCCGCCCAGCTTGTCTATGACCTCGCGGAGCAGGTCGTGGGTGAGCGGGCGCGGCACGCTCAGGTCTTGGAGTTTGACCGCGATGGCGTCGGCCTCGGCCGGCCCAATCCAGATGGGCAGGTAGCGGTCGGAATCGTTTTCGCGCAGGATTACGACTCGCTGGTAGTTCATCGGGCTTACCCGGATGCTATCAACAGTCATCTGTTTCATTGGCGGCCCTCCGAACAAGCCCTAGATAGTTAGAAATTCTATTCCTGTACTAAATTCCGTGTCAACCCGATTGGGGGGCGGGTATTCTTAACGTGCGGGGGTATTGCCGTTGTGACTGCGCCCCGCGCCGTCATTCCCGCGAAAGCGGAAATCCACAACCCTGGCCCAATACGGCCTTTGCTTGCCACCGGAGCGTCTGGATTCCCGCTTTCGCGGGAATGACGGGATGATTTCGGCAATATCAACACACGTTAAGAATACCGCGGGAAAGGGGCAGCCTTGCGGGGCTGCCCCTGGGGTGGCTTGGGCCGTTGCCGGACGGCCGGGTTGCCGGATGGTTAGGTTAGCGGACGGGTTCCGGCTCGTCGAAATAGTGGGCGGACAGGTTGGCCGAGGCCGGGCCGGACAGGATGTCTATGCCCCGGCGCACCACGGAGTTGATGCTGCTGAGTTCCTGCTCCAGGGTTCGCAGGCTGCGCAGGGCGTAGGCGTCGGCGTCGGAGCGGCAGGCCGAGGCTTGGGATTCGGCCTGCTCCACCATCCGGCGGGAGCGCTCCTCGGCGTCGCGGAGCATAGTCATACCCCGCTGTTCGGCTTGGGTGACCAGTTCGTGGTTGTTGAGCCGCTCGCGGTAATCGTCCTCGGCCATAGACTTGGTGCGGCGGGCGTCGGTCTGGGCCTGGTTCAGGATGTGGTCTTTCTGGGCCAAGACTTCCTCGGCGGCGCGGACTTCCTTGGGGACGGCCAGGCGCAGTTGGTCAACCAGTTCCATTGCCTTGGTGCGGTCAACCAGGATGTGGCCGCCGACGCGGGCCGCCTTGCTGGTGTCCACGAGGGTCTCCAGTTTGTCGATGACATTTATAATATCTATGATAACCTCCCTCTCCCGGTCACTACCCTTCGACGACCGGATTTCCGAATTTGGCGTATAGGGCTTCCGCCACGTTGGGCGGAACCATCTCCCTGATGTCTCCGCCGAGCTTGGCAACCTCCTTCAACAGACTGGCGCTCACGAACATATAGTCCTGTGAGGTCATAAAGCAGACCAGATCCACCGTCGGCTCCAGCTTGCGGTTCATAAAGGCCATCTCGAACTCGTACTCGAAATCGAAACCGCTCCGCAAGCCCCGGACGATGACTCCGGCGCCGATGTCCCTAGCGAACCGGACGGTCAGCCCGGAATACTTGACCACCCGCACGTTGGGCAGGTGCCCGCAGGCGCTCTGGAACAGCTCCACCCGCTCGTCGGTGGTGAACAGCAGGTTCTTGGACGGGGTGTCGTAGACGCTGACCACCACTTCGTCGAACAGGGCCGAGGCGCGGACGGCGATGTCCAGATGCCCCACGGTTACCGGGTCGAAACTGCCCGGATAAAGCGCGACTACCATTCCGGCCCGGCCCCCTTGGGTTCGTTAAGGTAGAAATCAACCACGTTGTCTCCATATTGCCGGAGAGTGACCCGCCGCAGGCTGCCGTAGGCGGCCCGGAGTTCCGTTTGCCGGGAGTGGCCGGCCACCACCATTGCGTCCGGGGCCAGCAGCCCCGGCTGCTGGGCGATGGCGTCCATAACGGCGTGGAACGCTCCCATACGATAGGGAGGGTCCAGCAGGGCCAGCCCGTAGCCGCCGGGCAGGGACGTCAGAGAACGTATCGCGTCGCCCTGGCGCACATCGGCCCGTTCCGCGAACCCGGCCGCGGCCAGGTTTTCCCGGATGACGGCGCACTGCCTGCGGTCGCGCTCCACGAAATCGGCCCGGGCGGCGCCGCGGCTGAGGGCTTCGATGCCTAGGCTGCCGGTGCCGGCGAACAGGTCCAGCGCGGGGCGCTCCCGGTACTGCTCAACCGCCAGAATGTTAAAAATTGCCGCCCTCACCCGCTCGGTGGTGGGGCGAACCCCCGAAACGGCAGCCCCTTTCAGCCGCCGCCCCCGGGCCTCGCCGCCGCCTACTCGCATGGTTCGGACAAGTTGGAATTATACAAGCCGACGCTTCTCCCTGCCTGAAAACAGGCCGCTGATTTCGGCGAATTTTAAGAATTTAACCAAAATTCCGGTTTTGCCTGCTGGCCGGGGCCTTTGGATTCTTTGTCTGAATCAGGATTCGCCGGATTAGAGGATTTTCAGGATTTCTCCCATCCGGCGAATCCCTTAATCCTGAAAATCCTGATTCAGACAATTGGGTTAAGAATCGAAAGGCCCGGCCCGCGCCGCCGGGTTCAAGTTGACGCTCCGGGGGCGCTGTGCTAACATCCGCTCCAATGGAACAGGCCGCGCGGTGTTGAGTTGCGCCGCCCCCGGATATGCTGCCCCCAGGCGACGGGGGAGACCGGTACGAATAGGGGACCACAGAACCGATGAGCTTCAGCCAGCGTTTGGCCGGTTTCACCCCGGATAAGGACACGGTGCTGACCGTCGGCGTGTTCGACGGCGTGCATCTGGGCCACCGGCATTTGCTCGACCACCTGATTGACTGGGCCGGTTCCGCCTGCGTTCCGGCCGTCATCACCTTTTCCAACCGCCCGGTGACCGTTTTCCGCCCCGGCACTTTTCCCAGCTACCTTACCACACCGGAGCATAAAATCGGCCTGCTCCGGGAGGCCGGTATTGAGCTGGTCATATCTCTGGAGTTCACGCAGGAGCTTTCGCAGGTTTCCGCCCGCCGGTTCGCCGAGCTGCTCAGCGGCACGATGCGGATGAAGGGGCTGGTGCTTGGCCCCGACTCGGCCTTGGGGCAAGGGCGCGAGGGCGACTTGGCCTATATGCGGGCCGAGGGCGAGCGGCTGGGCTTCTGGGTGCGGCCAGTGCCGCCCCTGGAGATAAACGGCCAGCCGGTCAAGAGCCGCGTTGTCCGCGAGGCGTTGGTGGCCGGGGACGTTGCCTGCGGCGCCCGGCTGCTGGGCCGCAACCACTCCCTCAGCGGCAAAGTGGTGGTGGGCGACCAGCGGGGGCGCACTCTGGGCTTTCCCACGGCCAACCTCGACATCCACCCCGGCCTGCTCTGGCCCGGCGATGGCATATACGCCACTTGGGCCATCATCGGCGGCCAGCGCCATCTGTCGGCTACATCCATCGGCGTCCGCCCCACCTTCGGCCTGACGCAGCGGCTGGTTGAGGTCTACGTGATGGACTTCAGCGGCGACCTGTACGGACAGGATATGACCGTCGAATTCGTCGAAAAAGTCCGCAATCAGGAAACCTTTGCCGACATTGACACTTTGATAAGGCGCATCGAGCAGGACGTAGCCAACTCCCGCGCCGTGCTGGCCCGCGCCGCCTCCCCTCTCATCGAGGGAGAGGGCTAGGGTAAGGGGGAGAGTCGGATTATGCTCAACCCCGAAACGCTGGACACTATCGTTAGCCGGGGCGTTAGCGACATAATCTCCCGCGATGAGTTTATTCGCCTGTTGCAGTCGGGCCGCCCCTTGCGCCTCAAGATGGGCTTCGACCCCAGCCGCCCCGACATTCACTTGGGCCACGTGGTGGGGTTGCGCAAGCTGCGCCAGTTGCAGGATTTGGGCCATCAGGTAATTCTGATAGTCGGCGACTGGACGGCGCAAATCGGCGACCCCAGCGGCCAGTCGGCCACCCGCCCGATGCTCACCCACGAGCAGGTGATGGAAAACGCGCAGTCCTACCTGCGGCAGTTTTTCAAGGTGGTGGACCAAGACCGCACTCAGGTTGTCGAGCAAAGCGAGTGGTTCGGCAAGTTCACCCTGGCCGATGTTATCGGGCTTACCGGGCGTTTCACCGTGGCCCAGTTTCTGCAACGGGCCGACTTCGCTCAGCGCTACGCCGAGCAGCGGCCCATCGCCTTGACCGAAATGCTGTATCCGTTGTTGCAAGCCTACGATTCCGTCGCCATCGAGTCCGACGTGGAGTTTGGCGGCACCGACCAGATGTTCAACCTGCTGGTGGGGCGCGAGTTGCAGGGGATGATGGGCCAGACGCCGCAGCAGTGCTTTATGATGCCCATTCTGGTAGGCACCGACGGCGTGCAGAAAATGAGCAAGAGCCTCGGCAACTATGTCGCCGTGGACGAAGCCCCGGCGGATATGTACGGCAAGATAATGTCCATCGCCGACGGCCAGATAGTCCGCTACTACGAGCTGCTGACCGACCTGCCCGCCGCCGCCCTGTCCGATGTCCGGCGGGATCTGGCGCAGGGTTCGGTCAACCCGATGGAGCATAAGAAGCGGCTGGCCTGGGACATCACCAGCCAGTTTCACGACGCCGACGCCGCTGATGCCGCCCAAGCAGGCTTTGAGCGGGTGGTGCAGGGCCGTGGCCTGCCGGATGATATGCCGGAGTACAGTCAAGAAGCGATTATAAAAAGCAGTGGCGGGAATCTGTTGCGTATGCTGGTTGACGTGGGCTTGGCAAGCAGCGTCAGCGATGCGCGACGGTTGATGTCTCAAAACGCAATAGAGGTTATTCATCCAGACGGCACTCGCACCCTCCTAATTGTTGGCAAGGGCGCAGAAATCAATCCCGGCGACGTAATTCGGGCAGGCCGCCGCCGGTTTGTTCGTATCACCGAATAGTAGCAATCGGTGTAAAGGGAATCTCTCAAGCCATCAGCTTCAGGCGCACGGGAACAGGATTTCCCGGGGTGCCTTGCGTGGTTTGCCAGTGATTTTCAGATAGGTTGCGGGCAGTATGCGCCGATGCCTTACCCTAGTAAGGGGCGGGTCGGCTGACTGGGCTTGCCGGTATAGGAGAAAATTGCGGAATTCCCCTTTATTACACTGAGCGAAGGGAAGGGATCCACGACCCAAGCAAGGATTCTTCGCTTTGCTCAGAATGACAGACATCAGTCAGAATCACAGACAGCGGAAGTAATTTCGCAATTTTCTCGGTATAAATTCCCCCCTGCCGGTTTACGCCGTAAATGCCGCACTCGGATGCTATGCCCGCCTTTACCCTAGCCGTCATTCCCCGGATATTCTTGGGATGTGGAATGGCCGCTGTTGCCGTTCTGTCGGCGGAGGCTGGCGTTTTCGGACTCGAGGGCTTCGATGGTTTGGCGGAGGGTTTGGATAAGCTCGCGCTGGTTCTGGCTGTCGGTGTGGTTTCTGCCGTTGCTTAGGGCGGCGATTAAGGCCGTCATCAGTTCCTGATGGCGGCGTTCCGCGGCTTCCTCGTCTTGGCGGCGGCGTTCTTCCAGCCGTTCTTCCCGGCGGGCTTCCGCGTCTAGGATTTCTTGGTGGCGGCGTTCTGTGTGGGCTTCGTTTTCCAGCCGGTCGGCGCGGCGGTTTCGGGCTTCAAAGTAGCTGGACAGCATTTGCGGCACTCCCAGGACGGCGAACATAATGGCGGCGTATGCGCCTGCTTGCAGGTAGGTGATGAGGTCCAGTCCGTCATTTGGGTTATTATATCCCCAATTAGCGGATGGCGGTTGGCCCGTCTGCGTTGACACCCGGCGCGGCGGATGACTAGACTTGCCGGTATAGCCGTTCCCCGCGGCAGTTGGCGTTGCCAACGCCGCATTCGGATGCTACGGAGGTATTCCCTTGATTTCCGACCAGGAATTGCGAGAGCTACACAATCGCGCCGCCGACTGGCGGGGGCGCCAGAACCCGGAGGCCCAGCGCCGACCGGAGTTCCGCACTCCCTCGCAACTGCCCGTGGAGCAGATTTACACCCCTGCCGATACTGCCGATGGCGATTATATGGAGTCGGCGGGCCTGCCGGGGGAGTTTCCCTATCTGCGGGGGATTCACGATTCCGGCTATAGGGGCCGGCTTTGGACTTTCCGTATGTTCGCCGGGTTTGGCCGCCCGCAGGAAACCAACGAGCGGTTCAAGTTTCTGCTGGAGCAGGGGCAGACCGGGCTGTCGGTGGCCTTCGATATGCCCACGCTGTACGGCTACGATACCGACGACCCGCGGGCTTTCGGCGAGTTCGGCACCTGCGGCGTCGCCGTGTCGTCGCTGGCCGATATGGAAACGCTGTTCGACGGCATCCGTCTGGATCAAGTGACTACGTCTATGACCATCAACGCCCCCGCCGCCATCATCTGGGCTATGTATCTGGCGGTGGCGGAAAAGCAGGGCGCGGACTTGGCCCAAATCGGCGGCACCATCCAGAACGACATCCTGAAAGAGTACATCGCGCAGAACGAATACATATTCCCGCCGCAGCCCTCGATGCGGCTGGTGACCGACACGGTGGAGTTCGGCGCCCGGCGCGTTCCCCGCTGGAATCCCATCAGCATCAGCGGCTACCATATCCGCGAGGCCGGCTCCAACGCGGTGCAGGAGCTGGCGTTCACCCTGGCAGACGGCTTCGAGTATGTCCGCCACGCGCAGGAGCGCGGGCTTGGGGTGGACGAATTCGCCCCGCGTCTCAGTTTTTTCTTTAACGTGCATAACAACTTTTTCGAGGAAATCGGCAAGTTCCGGGCCGCCCGCCGGATCTGGGCGCAGGAGATGCGCGACACTTTCGGCGCGTCCGACGCCCGCTCGCACCGGCTGCGGTTCCACGCGCAGACCTCGGGCCAGTCGCTGACCGCCCAGCAGCCGGACAACAACGTTGTCCGCGTTTCGTTGCAGGCTTTGGCCGCCGTCTTGGGCGGGTGCCAGTCGCTCCATACCAACAGCAAGGACGAGGCTTGGGCGCTGCCTTCGGCAGAGGCGGCTTTGCAGGCCCTTCGCACTCAGCAAATCATCGCCCACGAAACGGGCGTCACCGACACTGTTGACCCGCTGGGGGGCAGCTACTTCCTGGAGGTGATGACCAATCAGCTTGAGGCGGGCAGCTATGATTACTTCCGGCGCATTGAGGACGTGGGCGGCGTGATTCCGGCGCTGGAGACGGGCTTCCTGCAACGGGAAATCGCCGACGCCGCCTATCTCTACCAGATGGAGGAAGACCGCAAGGAGCGCATCACCGTCGGCGTCAACGAATACAACACCGGCGAGGAAGTGGACATACCGTTGCTCCGCGTAGATAGGGAGGGCGAGCGGTTGCAAATCGAGGGCATCAATGAGGTGCGCCGCCGCCGCGATAGCCGGGAAGTGGCGGAAAGGCTGCGCGACCTGGAAACCGCCGCCCGAGGTTCGGGTAACTTGATGCCGCCGCTGATTGAGGCCGTCAAGGCTTACGCCACTCTGGGCGAGATGATGGACGTCTTTCGCAGCGTTTTCGGGGAGTATCAACCGGGGTGGGCGTTCTAGTTGCTGCACATAGCAGCAGCACACATTGCAGGGGCCGCCGATGGTAGGGAATGGGCGGCCCCGTTGTCGTTTCGGGGGGTTGGTTTGCGTTCCTGCGCCCGCTACGGGCTTTGATGCGCTGTCGCTGGTATTCTTAACAATCAACTAGAATAATGGCGATGCTGGTTTTGTGCCTGTCGTCCTGAGCAAGGTGAAGGGTCTCACTGTCCAAAGTGGGATTCTTCGCTTTGCTCAGAATGACAGATATTTGCTCAGGGTGACGGATACTTGCTCGGGTGACAACCATTTGCTTAGGGTGGCGGATACTTGTTCGGGGTGGCAGCCATTTGTCACTCTGAGCAATCTCCTGTCACCCTGAGCGAGGCGAAGGGTCCCACCTGCCAGGGCGAGATTCTTCGCTTTGCTCAGAATGACAGGTGCGAGGGGTTAGTCGTCTTCGTCGCGGTGGCGTTTGGCTTCTTGGATTACTCGGGGTTCTAGGTTGGGGGGGACGGGCTCGTAGTGGTCGTATTCCATTGAGTAGGAGCCGCGGCCTTGGGTTAGGGAGCGTAGGTCTTGGGCGTAGCGGAGGAGTTCGGACTGGGGGACTTCGGCGTCTATGACGGTTACGCGGTTTTCGGGGGACATTCCTAGGATGCGGCCGCGCTTGCCGTTGAGGTCGCTCATTACGTCGCCGGTGTAGGTGTCCGGCACCGTTACGGACAGGCGCATTACCGGCTCGAGCAGGATGGGGCTGGCGTCGGTTACGCCTTTCTTTAGGGCCTGGATGCTGGCGATCTCGAAGGACATTCCCGATGAGTCGACGTCGTGGAAGCTGCCGTCGTAGAGGACGGCCTTTAGGTCAACTAGGGGGAATCCGGCTAGGGAACCCTCGTCGAGGGCCTTGACTACGCCCTTTTCCACGGAGGGGATGTATTCCTTGGGAACGCGGCCGCCGACTACTTCGTTGCCGAACTGGAAGCCTTGGTCGCGCTCCCTAGGCTCTAGGCGGAGCAGGACGTGGCCGTATTGGCCGTGGCCGCCGGACTGTTTCTTGTGGCGGTACTCGCTCTGGGTGGTGCGGGTGATGGTTTCGCGGTAGGGGACGCGGGGCAGGCGGACGCGCAGCTCGGCGCCGAACTTCCGCTTGATTTTGTCCAGCGCGACGTCGATCTGGGCGTCGCCTAGGCCGGTAATCAGGGTTTCGCTGGTGCTGGCGTTGCGCGACATCTGGAGGCTGGGGTCTTCCTCGACGATGCGGCTTAGGGCCATAGACATTTTGTCCAAGTCGGCTTTGGAGGCGGGGGAAACCGCTACCCGGTAGTAGCCTACCGGCACACGGATGGGGTCGAAAGTGACTTGGTTGTCGCGGGCGCAGAGGGTGTCGCCGGTTACGGTGGATGACAGCTTGCCGACGGCGCCGATGTCACCGGCGGTGACTTCGGTCAGGTTTTCCTGATTTTTGCCCTTGGGCAGGTATAGCTGGCCCACGCGCTCGGACTGGCCCTGGTTGGCGTCCCATACTTCGGAGTTGCTCTTGATGGTGCCTTGGTAGACGCGGAAGAGGGACAGCTTGCCGACGAAGGGGTCGGCGGTGGTCTTGAAAACTAGGGCGGCCAGAGGGCCGTTGGGGTCGGCGTCGAAGGATGCTTCGTCGCCGGAGCTGGCCTTGCTCAGGCGGGGCTTGACGCTGTCCACGGGGGAGGGGAGGTAGGAGCGGGCCATATTCAGAAATTCGGCGACGCCGATGTTTTCGCTGGCGGAGGCGGCGATGATGGGGACCAGTTCGCCGCGGACTACGGCGCCGCGCAGGGCGGATTCGATTTCGGCGGCGGTGAGTTCCTCGCCGCTTAGGTAGCGGTCGGCGAGTTCGTCGTCGCTTTCGGCGGCGGCTTCGATGAGCCGCTCGCGGGCGCTTTCGACTTCACCGGCCAGTTCGGCGGGGACGCCGGCGTTGGGGTCGGTGACGCTTACTACGCCCCGGAAGTCGTTGGCCTGGCCTATGGGGATTTGGAAGGGGACGCACTGGCGCCCGAAGGTGGCCTGGATGTCGGCGACGTTGCGGTTGAAGTCGGCGTTTTCCCGATCCATCTTGTTGATGACGATGAGGCGGGGGAGGTTGGCGGATTCGCACATATTCCAGGCCCGCTCGGTGCCGACGTCAACGCCGGAGGGGGCGGCGACTAGGATGGCGGCGCCCTCGACCACCCGCAGGGCGCTGACTACTTCGCCGACGAAGTCGTCGTAGCCGGGGGTGTCGAGGAAATTGATCTTGTGGCCGTCGCTTACGGCGGTGATGAGGGTGGTCTGGATGCTGCTGCCCCGCTTGATTTCCTCGGGTTCGTAGTCGGAGACGGTGTTACCGTCCTCGATTCGGCCTTGGCGGGTGACCGCCTTGACGCTGAAGAGCGCCGCCTCGCAAAGGGATGTTTTGCCGGCGCCGGAATGGGAAAGCAGGGCCACGTTTCTTATGCTGTTGGCATCCATATAGGGCTTGCTCCCTCTTGCTGAGTATTTCGTGAAAGGGGCCGCCTGCGGAGTCGCGGGGCCACTGGCCGGGGGCGGGTTGACGCTGCGATGGGTCTGCGGGTTCTGCGCGGGCGGATACGCCATTGTATAAGTTGAGGCTAGGCGGCGCAACAGCCGCGTTGGGGGGTTCGGGATTTTTTGATTTCTCTCCCATTTTCCCCCATTTTCTCCCATTTGGGCTTGGAGGTTGGGTTGGGCAAGGATTTTTTTTGATTTCGCGGACATTTTCGGACATTTCTGGACATTTTGGCCGGTGGGCCGGGTTGGGGCGGGTTGGCGGGGTGCGCGGGTTGTTGGGGGTTGGCACGTTTATGTTAGGGGGTGGTAATCGGGGTTGGCAAGGGGCTGGTGTCATCAAACCGGGGGCGGGGGCGTTCCGTCTGGACGGGGATACCATGGGGCGGGAATACCACGGGGCGGGCAAGGATGGGGCGGGCGGCCACGGGGCGGGCAATCGGGGGGGCAACCACAAGGGTTGCCCCTACGGGTTGGGTGCTGGGGGTGGGGCGGGCAAGGACGAGGGGCAACCACGAGGGTTGCCCCTACGGGTTGGGTGGTGGGGGTGGGGCGGGCGGCACAAGGGGGCGGGCAAGGACGGGGGGCAACCACAAGGGTTGCCCCTACGGGTTGGGTGGTGGGGGTGGGGCGGGGCGTAGCAGGTATTCGTATATTGCCGCGCCTAGGGGGCGGGCAACCACAAGGGTTGGGTGGTGGGGGACTTGGGGGGGACGCCCCCACCCTAGCCCTCCCCCGGAGGGGGAGGGGATTTTGTGGTTTGTTCCGGGTTGGGTGTTGGGGGTGGGGCGGGGCTGGTGTCATCAAACCGGGGGCGGGGGCGTTCCGTCTGGACGGGGAACCATGGGGTGGGCAAGGACGGTGCGGGCGGCCACGGGGGGCAACCACAAGGGTTGCCCCTACGGGTTGGGTGGTGGGGGTGGGGTGGGGCTGTTGTCATCAAACCGGGGATGGGGACACGCCCCGTCTGGACGGGGACACCACGGGGCGGGCAAGGATGGGGTGGGCGGCCACGGGGGGCAACCACAAGGGTTGCCCCTACGGGTTGGGTGGTGGGGGATTTGGGGAGGGGACGCCCCCACCCTAGCCCTCCCCCGGAGGGGGAGGGGATTTTGTGGTTTGTTACGGGTTGGGGGGTGGGGGTGGGGCGGGGCGTAGGAGGTATTCGTATACGGCGGCGCCTAGGGGGGCGCCGGTTAGGGGGCCTAGGATGTAGGCCCAGAAGCCGCCGGAGGGGCCGGGGATCGCCATTTCGCCCCATCCGGCGAAAAAGGATACTAGGCGGGGGCCGAAGTCGCGGGCCGGGTTCCAGCCGCCTTGGGTCAGGGGGGCGAGCATACTTATGAGCAGGGCTACGGTTAGGCCGATTAGTATGGGGGCTAGATATTTTGCGGGCAGGGCGGTGTTGCGGCGGTCAACTAGGGCGAATATGAGCATTACTAGGATGCCGGTTCCTAATCCTTCTACGGCGGCGGCCTCTAGGGGGGATATTAGGGTTAGGGCGGATTCGGCGGTTCCGGTCGTTGCGGGGTTGGGGAAATACTCGCCGAACATCATTGCGGATAGCTGGCTGCCCGGTTCGCCGCGGGACAGGCCATGCTGGGCCTCGAATCGTTGGATTAAGGGGTTGTAGAGCAGCAGGACGGATATTCCGGCTAGGGATGCGCCTAGCAATTGGGAAATCCAGTAGGGGAGCAGCAGGCGGCGGGGAAATTCTTGGGGGCGGAATAGGGCGAAGGCTAGGGTGACGGCGGGGTTGAGATGGGCCCCGGAAACGGCGGCGGTTAGGTAGATGGCTAGGGCGACGCCTAGGGCCCAAGCTACCGCCACTTGCCAGAGCCCGGCCTGCGCTCCGGCCAGGACGGCGGCGGCTACTACGGCAGTGCCGGCGAATACCATCAGCCAAGTGCCGATGGCTTCGGCGACGCAGCGCCGTAGGGTTTGCGGCAGGGACGGGGCGGGGGCGCGGGGGGGCAGCGGCATACCGGAATGCTATCGCTTTTTTGTCCGGCAAATCAAGCCTTGGGGAAACGGGGAAACGCAGAGGGCGCAGAGGACGCGCAGAGGGCGCAGAGGGGAATTTCGTTATTTTTTGGTGGGCTTATTCCGGGTTTTGGGTTATGGGTAGGGTTAGGGTGAAGCTGCTGCCTTGGTTGGGGGCGCTTTGGGCTTGGATTGTGCCGTTGTGGGCTTCGATTAGTCGGCGGGCGATGGTTAGGCCGAGGCCGACGCCGCCGGTGGCGCGGGCGCGGGACGGGTCGGCGCGGTAGAAGCGGTCGAACAGGTGGGGTAGGTGTTCGGGGGGTATGCCGTGGCCGGTGTCGGATACGGTTATTTGGACGGCGTTGTTTCCAGCGCGGGCCGCCGATACGGTTATTGCGCCGCCTTGGGGGGTGTGGGTGATGGCGTTTTCCAGCAGGTTGCCGATGATTTGGGCTATGCGGGTTGCGTCCAGCTCTACCGGGGGCAGGGACGGCTGGGGGGCTAGGTTGAGGGTTACGCCTTTGGCGTCGGCGCGGGGTCGAACCGCCTCTACGCTTGATTGGAGCAGATCGTCTAGGGACGCGGGGGATAATTGGAGTTGTAACGCGCCCGCTTCGGCTTGGGCCAGCAGGCGGAGATCTTCCACCAGCCGGGACAGGTGGAGGGCCTGGCCGTGGATGGTGTCTATGGTTTCGGGGGTGGGCTGAATCAGGCCGTCTTTGATGGCTTCTAGGTAGCCCTGGATGTTGGACAGGGGGGTACGCAGTTCGTGGGCTACGTCGGCGGTTAGGTTGCGGCGGAGGCGTTCCGCTTCCTCTAGGCCGGCGGCCATAATGTTGAAACTGTGGGCCAACTGGCGGATTTCGCTGGGGCCGGTGGTTTGGGCGCGTTGGGAGAGGTCGCCGCGGCCCAGCCGTCGGGCGGTTGCGCCGAGGTTTTGCAGGGGGGCCAAGGCGCGGCGCGACAGCAGCCAGACCAGCAGGGTTCCCAAGGCCGCCGCGCCGATGCCGGCCCATACCAGAGAGCCGTTGACCCGGTCGGAAATGCGCGACGGGGCCGGGCCGGCCAGCTCGGGCCCGGCGGCGTAGGCGGCGGTGATGGTGAATGCGCCGATCTGCTGGCCGTCCTTGAATACGGGGAATTTCTTGGTTTCGCTAAAGGGTTGCGGCCAGAGTTTGGCGCCGCCGGGGGGCAGGTAGGCGTGGGAGTCGGCGATTAGGGCGTCTTTGGCGTCGTAGATTTGGATGCGGCTGCCGGAAACGGGCCCGGCCTGCTCTAGGATTTCCTGTAGGCCGCCTTTGTTTTTTTCCCAGGATTGGCCCTTGCCGTAGTATTCGGAGACGAGTTGCTTGACCCGGGCCGCCTGCGCCGAATCGCGGTCGCGCTCGAACCGCTGGGTCTGGCGGTCGGTTACTAGGCCGATGGCTAGGCTTACCAGAACTAGGGCGAGGGCTAGGGCTAGGGTGAAGCCTAGGGCCAGGCGGAATTGCAGGCTGGCGAACAGGCCGGAGCGGAAGTCGGGCATTGGGCTTACCGCCGTTCTTTCCGGGGTTCTTTCCCGGGTTCTTTCCCGTTGGGGGTTGGGTTGAGGCGGTAGCCGCTGCCGTAGACGGTTTCGATTAGTTTGGCGCTGCCGTCGGGGGCGGCGGACAGTTTGCGGCGCAGGGCGGATATGTGGGCGTCAACGGTGCGGTCGAATCCGTCGAAATCGTCGCCTAGGGCGCGGTCTATGATTTCGTCGCGGGTGAAGGTGCGGCCGGGCTGGCGCAGGAGCAGGGCTAGGAGGCGAAATTCGGTGGGGGTTAGGCGCACTGGGCTGTCGCCTACGGTTGCGCGGCGGGCTTGCAGGTCGAGGGCGACGGGGCCGGCGGAGAGGGGGGCGGTTTCGGGGGCGGCGTGGTCGGGGGCGGCGCGGCGCAGGACGGCCCGGACCCGGGCGGCGAGCTCGCGGGGGCTGAAGGGCTTGGTTACGTAGTCGTCGGCGCCGAGCTCTAGGCCGGCTAGGCGGTCTTCCTCGTCGGCTCTGGCGGTTAGCATTATGATGGGGACGGCTTGGGTGCCGGGTTCGCGGCGCAGGGTGCGGCAGACGTCTAGGCCGTTTATGCGGGGTAGCATAATGTCGAGGACTACTAGGCTGGGGCGTTCCTCGCGGGCGAGGGTGAGGGCGCGGGCGCCGTCGAGGGCGGTTAGGACTTGGTAGCCGTCGCGCTCTAGGTAGAGGCGGGTTAGCTCGACTACGTTGGGGTCGTCGTCTACTATCAGAATGGTTTGCGGGGGCAGAATGGTTTGCGGGGGCAGGACGGTTTGCGAGGGGTTGGCGGCGATCATAGTTGCTAGTCCTTGCCGGTGGGCCGGCGGGGTTATTTTCGCTGATGACGGGGTTTTGCGCTAGTTGGGCGGGGTTGATGTACACGGGGTTTATTTTGGGATGAGGGTAATTTACGGGGCAGGCGCACCTTGCGCCTGCCCCGTTGGGGTTGGAATCCGGGCGCGGGTTTATCGGGCGTGGCGTCCGTGGCGTCCGTGGCCGCGCTTTCCGTGGCCGCGCCAGCCGTTTTCCTCGAAATTTTGGCGGATGGTGTCGGCTTTTTCCTCGGTTAGGTGGCCGCTTTCGACGGCTGACTGGAGTTTGGTTTCTAGGGCGTCGCGGTTCATTCCGGTTATGGCCTGTTGGATGGCGGTGGCGGTGGCGTCGGCGTCGGTGTTGAGGATTGCGCCTACGCGGTTGGCGAATTCTTGGGCGTCGGATTCGCTCTTTAGGCCGATGCCTTTGTGGCGCCATTGGCCGGAGGCGGCTTGGTCGCGGATTTCTTGGGCTCTTTCCTCGGTGATGTCGCCGTTTTCGATGGCTGTCTGGAGTTTGGTTTCTAGGGCTTCGGTACGCATTTGGTTGGATACTTGGGTTAGGGCGTCGGCGGTGGCTTGGGCGTCGGTGCCTAGGGTGGCGGCTACGCGGCCGGCGAAGTCTTGGATGTAGGCGTCCTGGGCTTCTTGGCGCAGCTCTTGGCGGGCCTGGGTTAGGGCGTCGGCGGTGGCTTGGGCGTCGGTGCCTAGGGTGGCGGCTACTTTGGCGGCTAGGGCCGTGTTCTGCTCTGCGTGGCGGTTGTGGCTCCAGCCGTGGCCGCCACCCCAGCCGGGGCCGCCCCAGGCCAGGGCCACGCCGCCGGTGATGGCCGCGGCGAGCAGGCCGACGGACAGGGCAATGAGTATCCATTTCTTTCGCATTGCTTTGCTCCTTGTTTTTCCGTACTTGCCGGGCTTGTTGCCCTGCTGTAGGTTCTAATTTAGCGGCGGGGTTTTAAGAAATTTTTAAGGGATTCCGGGTTTTTTGGGGGTTTCCGAAGTTGCGGGGGGGGGGGGCGGAGTTTGGAGAAAATTGCGAAATTGCTTCCGTTGTTTGTCCAGTGCCGGGATTCTGAGCAAAGCGAAGGGTCTCACCGCCCAAGGCGAGATTCTTCGCTTTGCTCAGAATGACAAGGGAACGCTCAGGGGGACAAAGGACGCAGGGCGCACGGCTGTGCGCCCCTACATTAGGGGTGGGGGGGGCAGGGGGTTGTACAGGGTGGCATAAGGGAACCCGGGTTTTTTGGGGTTTCCGAAGTTGCGGGGGGGTGGGGTGGCGCAGGGCGTAGGGTGCAGGGCGCACGGCTGTGCGCCCCTACATAGGGGCGTGGGGGGGCGAGTGGTTGTACAGGGTTACATAAGGGAACCCGGATTTTTCGGGTTCCATAAAGTTGCATGGGGGTGGGGTGGTGAAGGGCGTAGGGTGCACGGCGCACGGCTGTGCGCCCCTACATAGGGGTGGGGGGGTGGATAAGGGGTTGCACAGGGGGACATAAGGGAGCCCGGATTTTTCGGGTTCCCTTAGAGTTGCGCGGGGGTGGGGGTGGGGGTGGGGTGGGGGGTTAGAAGGCGGGGCGGTTTAGGGCGGATTGGTCTATTTTGCGGAGGATTAGGCGGCCGTCGTTGGGGCCGCCTAGTAGCTGGCCGCCGTCTACCATTATTTTGCCGCGGAGGATTACGGTGGTGGGCCAGCCTTCGATTTCCCAGCCTTCCCAGGGGCTGTAGTCGCGGACGTGGAGGTCGGAAATGGAGAGGGGCTTTTTTATTGAGGGGTCAATGATGGCGAAGTCGGCGTCGCTGCCTGCGGCGATGGCGCCCTTGCGGGGGTAGAGGCCGAGCAGCTTGGCGGCGTTGGCGGAGGTGACGTCGACGTAGCGCTCGAGGGACATACCGCGCTTGACCACGGCTTCGGTGTAGTTGACGCCCATACGGATTTCGATGCCGACGTTGCCGCCGCGAATGTCGCGCACGTTGGTTCCGGCTATCTTGTCTAGGTAGGTGGTGAAGCTGCTGTCGGTGGCGGTGAAGGACAGGTCGCCCTTTAGGATGCCGTTCCAGAGGGCGTCGCGGTCCTGGTCGAGTTTCAGGGACGGGTAGGTGTGGTATTTCATCCCGTCGCTCTCTTTGTACTGCTCGGCCTCGAAGGACAGGGCGAGGGTTAGGACTTCGCCGTAGACGGGCATACCGGCGGCGCGGGCTTCGGAAATGACTTCCATCCCGTCTTGGGCGGTGACGTGGACGAAGTACATTCCGACGCCGGTGCGCTGGGCCAGGCGCACTACGTGGCGAAAGGCCAAGTCCTCGACGGTTTTGGAGTGAATCAGATGGACGTTGTACCAGTCCCACAGGCCGCGCTGCTGGGCCAGCAGGTAGTTGTACATCACCAGTTCGTCGTCCTCGCCGTGGACGGCCAGGACTCCGCCGTGGCGCCCGATTTGCTCCATAAGGTCGCCTAGGCGTCCGGTGTCAATCTTGCCGATGGGGGTTAGGCTGGTGCCTTCGGCTCCGGGGGGGCGGATGTTGGTGGTGAAAATTTTGACGCTGGGGAAGCCGGCTTCGACCAGTTCGTGGAAGCGGGCGATGGAGTCGGGGGTGTTGGCGTTGCGGTAGATGCAATGGGTGGTGTAGTCGGTATAGGCGCTGCCCTGCCAGACGTTCATATAGTCGTGGATGCCGGCGGCTAGGTCGCCCTCGTTAGGCACCGGGGCGAAGTCCACTACGGTGGTAGTGCCGCCCCAGATGGCGCCGAGGGAATGCACGGCCGGGCCGGCGTTGGGGGTGCCGGGGACGGTTTCGGGGGAGCCGGGCTGCACGTTGGCGGCGGCGTGGGCGTGGGCCTCAACGCCGCCGGGAACCACGATTTTGCCTGCGGCGTCAATGACGGCGGCCCCGTCCTCGGGCAGCACGCCGGGCAGGGCGACGGCGACGATGCGCTCGCCCTGGACGCCCACGTCCCAATTGCCAACGCCCGACGGGGTAACGACCTGTCCGCCTTTGATTAGCATATCCAGCATCGTTCCTTACTCCTTAACGGTTGGATGGCGGTTTGAGGTATATGGTGATTCCCTGAGTGTCTATGTGGCGTTTGAGGGGTTCGTAGCGGATTCTTTCGTAAGCCCGGACATCGCACTTTTGGGGAATGGGCAGGTCTTCCAAGTCCAGAATCATTTGGCCCAAGCGGTAGCGGTCGGGTATGCCGAAGGTCGCCAGGTCTATGTCGGAGCGAGGGGTGGCCTTTCCGGTGGCGTAGGAGCCGAACAGCTTGACTTCGGCCAAGTCCGGGTAGTCGGCGAAAACCTTTCGCAGTCGCTCAAGGGTTGGCGGGGGCAGTTGGCGGCTCATCGGGAACCTCGGCAAGCAAGCGGTTGATGACTCATCGGAAACCTCGGCAAGCAAGCGTTGGTAAAGCTCATTCAGGACGGGCAGGTAGCGCTCCCGGACGTTGGGCAGCAGATCCTCGAAAATGTCTAAATCGTAGCGGTGCGAGGTGTTTTCCCGGTCTTTGAGCATATCAGCCCAAGTCTGCCCGTCGGCAATCAACCCGGCGGCCACGGCGGTTCGGATGACGTTTTGCGGCGTTACCGAATCCATAGCTACGCCGTCGTATTCCAGCCGGTCTTTCAGCACATTCCAGGCAAGCTCGAAGGTGAATTCAAACCGCCGGATGACCCCGTGCCGCTCCAGCTCGTTCAAGTCCTCGATTTCAGATTCCAATGCTTTGCTGAGCAGGGCGTAGGCCCTAGAAAAATTTTGGAAACGGTAATGCCACCGGATTTCCTGCGCCATTGTTGCTCCTTGATTCCGTCCGGGATTCCGTCCGGCTTTGCCCGCCGGTAGGCCCTATTCTATCACCAAGCCGCCGCCGGAAAATGGGGCGGGGAGTTTGGCGGCGGAAAGCGGATAGAAATTGCCTGCTTGCATCGGCTAATCTGGGGATGGCGACAAATTTTCGGATATTCGAGGAACGTTTGTGGAAAATTGGCCGAAAGACCTTTCGCCTCAAGAATTGGCGCAGTGGCTTAATGGGCAGTATGGGGATGATACGCTGATGAACCGGCTGAAAATGCGGGTTGTGGAGGTGGGGCCGGAGCGGGCGGTGGTGGAGCTGCCGGTGCATTCTGGGCTGTATACGCCCCATCGGTACATTCATGCCGGGGTGATGCTTTCTTTGGCGGACACTGCGGCCACGCTGGCGTCGGTGGCGGCTTACCGGGGGGAACTGGAGGCGGAGCAGTTGCCGGTGGCGGTGTCTATTTCCAGCCAGATTGTTGGCAACATCCGGGAGGGGCTGCTGGTGGCGGAGGCTACTGTTGCCCACCCGGGGCGCACTCTGGTTGCCGCCGTTACCCGCGTCACCGATGGGGGCGGGCGGCTGCTGGCGCTGGTTAATTCTACGCATTTTGTCCGTCCGCGGGGGGCGTGAGTTGGTTCCCGTGTGCGGGGGAATTGCGGGTTGGTTTGTTGGCCCGGAAAGGGCGCACGGCTGTGCGCCCCTACGATTCTACGCACTTTGTCCGTCCGCGGGGGCGTGAGTTGGTTCCCGGCGCGGGAAGGTTGTTTGTTGGCCGCGCAAGGGCGCACGGCTGTGCGCCCCTACGATTCTACGCACTTTGTCCGGCCGCGGGGGGTGTGAGTTGGTTCCCGGCGCGGGAAGGTTGGTTTGTTGGCCGCGCGAGGGCGCACGGCTGTGCGCCCCTACGATTCTACGCACTTTGTCCGTCCGAGGGGGGCGTGAGTTGGATTCCCGTGTGCGCGGGAATTGCGGGTCGGTTTGTTGGCCCGGAAAGGGCGCACGGCTGTGCGCCCCTACGATTCTACGCATTTTGTCCGGCCGCGGGGGCGTGAGTTGGATTCCCGTGTGCGTGGGAATTGCGGGTTGGTTTGTTGGCCGCGCACGGGCGCACGGCTGTGCGCCCCTACGATTTGGATGCGGACGTTAGGGGTGGGTGGGGGATGGCCGGCGGTTTTGGGGAATTTCCGCAAGGCTATGGTTATGGAGGATTGGGGATGATTGTAATGCATGGGGCGGGGGTTGACGCGCAGGGGTTGTGGGCGGCGGTGGCGGCGCGGGATTCGGGGTTTGATGGGCGGTTTGTGTATGCGGTGCGCTCTACCGGGGTGTATTGCCGTCCGGGGTGTCCTAGCCGACGGCCTAGGCAGTCGCAGGCGGTGTTTTTTGATACTTCGGAGGAGGCGCGGGAGGCGGGCTATCGGGCCTGCCGCCGGTGCCTGCCCGATGAGTTGGATGCGGATGCGGGGCTGGCGCGGCGGGTTTGCGAGTATATTGACGGCTGCCTGGAGGCGCAGGATGGGCTGCCGCGGGCGCCGGAATTGAGCGAGGCTATGGGGGTTGGCGTTGCGCGTCTGCGGCGGGTTTTCCGGCGGGAAACGGGGCTTACGCCTACGCAGTACGCTCGCGGGCGGCGGCTGGAGCGTTTTAAGTCTCTGCTGAGGGATGGGGCAAAGGTGGCCCCGGCTATGTATGACGCTGGTTACGGGTCGGCCAGCCGTTTGTACGAAAACGCCGCGGAGCAACTGGGTATGACTCCGGCCAGCTACCGCAAGGGCGGGGCCGGGGCGGTTATCCGCTACGCGGTCGTTGGGTCGGCGTTGGGGGCGCTGCTGGTTGCGGGAACGGGGGTTGGAGTCTGCGCGGTTAAGCTGGGGGATGACCCCGAGGTTCTGGTAGCCGAGTTGGAGAGCGAATTTCCGGCGGCTACTATTATTAACGTTGGGCCCGGCGGCGTTGAACCCGGGGAACAGGGGGCGGATTCCGGGGATTCGGGTATTAACGTTGGGCCCGGCGGCGTTGAACCCGGGGAACAGGGGGCGGATTCCGGGGATTCCGGCGGGCTGCTGGATTGGGTGGGCGCGTTGCTGGAATACTTGGACGGGCGGCGGGCTGATATTGGGTTGCCGCTGGATGTGCAGGCTACGGTCTTTCAGTGGCGGGTTTGGCGGAAGTTGCAGGGCATCCCGTTGGGGGAGACGCGCACTTACCGGCAGTTGGCGGAGGAGCTGGAGCAGCCCAAGGCCAGCCGGGCGGTGGGGCGGGCCTGCGCCACTAATCCGGTGGCGCCCATCGTGCCGTGCCACCGGGCATTGCGGACGGACGGCGGGCTGGCCGGATACCGCTGGGGGCTGCACCGGAAGGAGTCGCTGCTGGATCTGGAGCGTCGGCAATCGGGTTAGGGACGGGCGGCGCAAGTCCGGCGGGGCGGTCTGGGGCGTATAATTGGCATCAGCAGTTTTCGGGAGGCAGTGTCTTGCCGGTTGTTATGCCGTCCGCCGGGTTGCTCGTACCGCTTTTGCTGGCCGTTGGGTTGCTGGTTGGGGTTGGGGCTTGGCCGGGCGGGGCGTATGCCGCGGGCGGGCCGATTCGGGTGGTGGAGATGGGGGAGGAGGTGAACTTTCCCGACGGGGTGGGGCTTACGCTTACCGCCGAGGCGGACGCCGAGATTGTCGAGGTTAGGGTTTTTTTCCGGGCCGCGGGTTCGCGCAGTTGGGGCTATTCGTATGCCCACCTGCTACAAGGGGGGCAAACCCAGAGCGAACCGGGGGCGGATCCGCGGGTGTTTGCTATGGCCTCGATTCCGGGGAATCAATCCGGTTATCTGGCGCCCGGGGTTGAGGTGGAATACTACTATCAGATACGCGACGCCGCGGGCAATGTTTTCAAGACGGAACGGGCGTCGGTGGAGTATCTGGACCGGCGGTTTGAGTGGCGGCGGGTCAATATCGGGCCGCTGGAGCTGGTGTACCACGATATTAGGGATGGACGGGTTGCCGACGCCGCCCGCGACATAAGTAGGGATTTGGAGCGGGTGGCGGAACTGTTGTATGGTCATTTGGATGGCGCAGGGACGGCGAGGGGCGGGGAGTTCAAGGGCGTTATCTACAACAGCTATGCCGACGCCAACGCCGCCTTTCCGGTGCAGAGTCAGACTACTACCGACCACGGCACTTTTGCCGGGTACGCTTTCCCGGAGCAGGGCGTTTTTGTGGGGCAGGGGCTGGACCGGCGTATTATCGTTCACGAATCGGCCCATTTGATGCTGCGGGACGCTTTGGGCGACAAGGCGCTGGATGTGCCCGCTTGGCTGAATGAGGGGTTCGCCACTTATACCGAGCCCAACGCGCGGATTCGCGGCAGCGGCAGCCTGTACGGGCGCACGCCGCCTTTGCGGGCTATGAACAGCGTTTCCGGCACTCCCGAAACCATCCCTCTTTTCTACGCCAAGTCGGTTAGCGTGGTGGCGTATCTGATTGAGGGGTATGGGCAGGACAATTTCCGGCGTTTGCTGGGGCAACTGAGGGCGGGGCGGACTGCGGAGGACGCGCTGGTTGGCGTCTACGGCTTCGGGGTGGACGGGCTGGACGACCGCTGGGCCGGGCGGCCGGTGGAGCCGGCCGCCACGCCGCCGGGTTCGGCTGCCGTTTCCGCTACGGTTTCCGGGCCTCGGGGAGGGAGGGAAAGCGGGGCGGATGTGGTTACGCCGGAACCGGCCCGGGGCGTTGCGCCGTCGGAGTCGTTGGATGGCGGGCCGCCGTTGATTGTGGCTACGGCGGCCCCGGCGCCGTCTCAGCCTGCGTTGCCCCCGCAGCGGCAGGAGCGGGATGCGCCGTCGCCTTTCGTATTCTTTGACGCCTGGGTGCTGGCGGGGGTGGCGTTGCTGGCCTTTGGAGCGGTCGGGTTTCGCTGGGTTTATTCACGCCTGCGCCGCCGGGGGCGGGGGGATGATTGGGCGGATTGGGACGGATGTTAGCGGCCGTCATTCGATTTTGGGCAGGCCGCGATTTTGGGCGGCCCGCTTTTGTGTTGGGCTATCTTTCTGTTATATTCTTGGGCGGCAGAAAACTACGCCTGCCCTGAGCTTGCCGGAGCGGTTTGAGGGCCTATGTTTGAGCGGGTAGCCATAATCGGGGCGGGATGCACCCCATTCCGGGCGGTCAGCCCGGACGTTTCCTATCGGGAGATGATTTTCGAGGCGGCGGTCAAGGCTTACAGCGATGCCGGAATCGGCCCCAACGACGTTTCGACTTTCGTTTCCGTCACCGAGGATTATGTTGAAGGGACGGCCATTGCCGACGAATATGTGCCGGATCAGTTGGGTGCGGTGCTGAAGCCGGTGCATACGGTCACTTCCGACGGCATTACGGGGCTGGCCTCTCTGGTGATGCAGTTGCAGACCGGGGAGTTGGACATCGCGGTTATCGAGGGGCATAGCAAGGCGTCGAACATTGACCATCCGGCCCAGATTGAAGCCTTTGCGCTGGATCCGGTGTTCGTGCGCCCGCTGGCCTTTCATCCCCGGTTCGTTGCCGGGCTGGAGATGCGTCGCTTTCTGGAGGCCACCGGGAACACTGAGGAGCAGGCTGCGGGGGTGGTGTCCCGGAACCGGGCGGCGGCGTTGTCCAACCCGCTGGCGGCCTACCCGGCGCGGATTGCGGTGGCCGATGTGATGGCGTCGCCGCCGGAGGCCGAACCGCTGAAGTCCGCTGAGGCCGCCGGGCTGGCCGACGGGGCCATCGTGCTGGTGCTGGCCCGGGAGTCGGCGCTGGCGCGGGTTTCGGGCCAGCCGGTGTTTATTCGCGGCATCGGGTGGAGTCAGGATACGCCCAATATCGAGGAGCGCGACCTTTCCCGGTCGGTGTACGCCGAACAGTCGGCGGCCCGCGCTTACCGTATGGCGGGCATCGGCGACCCGGCCGCCGAAATAGACTTCGCCGAGGTGGACGACACTTTCGCTTATAAGCAGTTGCAGCATATTGAGGCCCTGGGGCTGGCCCCGGCGGGGCAGTCGGGCCGGATGCTGGAGCGGGGGGCGTTTGCCGCCGGGGGCGGCCTGCCGGTGAACGCATCGGGCGGGGCGCTGGGCTGCGGCGCGGCCCACGACGCCACCGGGCTGCGCAGCGTGCTGGAGGTGACGCTGCAACTGCGCGGGCAGGCGGGCCAGCGGCAGCTTTCCGGGGTCAAGACCGGCTTGGCGCAGTCTTGGCGCGGGATACCTACGGCCACCGGCGGCGTCGCGGTGCTGGGGGTGGGGTAGCGGGGATGGCGGTTGGCGGCGGGAATGGCGGTTAGCGGTGGGAACGCAACGGCTGCCGCAGGTGAACGGCGCGAGGGTTGTGCGGGCGTTGCGACGGGTTGGGTGGAGGGTTCAGCGAATACGCGGTTCTCACCACATAATGACCCATCCGCAGCGGCCGGGGCGTCTAATACCAGTGCCGGTTCATAGCAGGCCAGTAAGGCCCGGAACCCTTTCCGATATTATAACCCTTGCGGGATTAAGCATTCGGGAATTCACCGATTTGTTATAGGAGCAGAAATGAACAAAACCTACACAATCCTGCTGACACCGGGCGAACCCGGCGAGGGCGGCTACTACGTTCGAGTGCCTGCTTTGCCCGGTTGCATCACCGATGGCGACACTCTGGAGGAAGCAGTGGCTAACGCCAAAGAAGCCATCGAAGGGTTTGTCCTGAGTCTGCAAGACCGGGGCATTCCTGTGCCAGAGGGAGACTCGGGGACGGACAGTCTCATCACCGCCGTAACGGTCGAGGTTTAAGCGAATGCCGTACAAGAACAGGGTTGCCGTGGTGGGCGCGGGGTTGACGAAGTTTATGCGCCGCGCTTTGGAGACGTCGCAGGAGCTGGCTTTTGAGGGGGCCAGCGGCAGCTTTCCGGGGTCAAGACCGGCTTGGCGCGGGATACCCACGGCCACTGGCGGCGTTGCGGTGCTGGGGGTGGGGTAACTAAGTCTGATGTGGGAAGCGATTGCGACAATCTGGGGAGTGACTGTGACAATCTGGGCACAGATTGCGACAGGCATTGTGGCGAACCTGATTACAGGAGTATTATTTAAACTGCGGGTCATAAAAGTCAATCGGACGAGGAGAGGGTATCAGGAAATCAGAATCCGGGGCGCCAATCAGCTCAAGATTAACCAGTATCTGAAAGACTTGTTTTCGAGGGCATCATCTATTGACGTAGTGAGCAACCGATTGAGCTGGATACAGAGCGATCCTACTATGGCGGATTTCATCCTGGAGTTGGCGCAGGAAGGCAAGCAGTTTCGGTTTCATTTGCCTGCCGATAATGATGTAGCGAGAAAAATCAGAGCAGAACGACAGAATGTCCGGGTATTCATTTCGCCGATTCCTGATTTTTTGGGAGAACACCCGCGGTTTACCCTTACTGATAAGAATATGCCGGGTTCGGGATATTTGGCAGTGGGATACTCTGATAACAAGGATTGGTTAATTACAGAATTCAACGCCCGTGACCATACGCAAACTCTGGCGATTGCCAGAGGTTACGTTGAGTCCCTTGAGCTAACCGGCGAGGAGGCAATATAATGGTAAATCCTAGATTTCCTGACACAGTTGCGGAATGGAACGAAAACGCCCTTTTAAGGCATCGGCAAATTATCTCTGGGAACGATTTGTCATACGAAAAAATCCTTGTGCCAACAATCTTTCAGTTAGTTGGAGACGCTTCTGGAAAGACAATTCTTGATGTTGGATGCGGAGATGGCGACTTGGCGGCCAGACTTGCAGACAATGCGAAGAAAGTTGTTGGAGTTGACCCCGCTGGGAAAATGATTGAAATTGCTCATAGAGAATATGGGCACCGAAAAAATGTTGAATTTGTCAACAATACCATAGAAGCCTACTCAGAAAGCAAGTCGGCATCACTCTATGATGTTGCCATAGCTAATATGAGCTTAATGTCAGCCCCAAATCTTGACCGGGTGATTGAATCAATTGGATCTATCCTTAAAAGCGAAGCGATTTTCGCGGCAACGATTACACATCCCTTTTTCTGGAATTTTTACAAACACTTGAAAGATCCTGAAGAATTTGACTACTCGCAGGAACATATCCAACGCACTCCATTTGTCATAAGTTTGTACGATGAACCACTACCGTCCGAGACGACTGTTTTCCACAGACCATTGGGAACATATACGGAAATTTTTACCCGGCACGGGTTCAGGATAGAACAAATCCTCGAGCCTGTTCCGAATCCAGATGTTGAACGGTTGTATCCTGAACCTTGGCTATTTCCGAGGTTCCTGGCTTTCAAATGTACTGGACCAAAAAAATAAGACGGGAAAAGAACTGATGCCTTACAAGAACAGGGTTGCCGTGGTGGGCGCGGGGTTGACGAAGTTTATGCGCCGCGCTTTGGAGACGTCGAAGGAGCTGGCTTTTGAGGGGGCCAGCGCCGCGCTGGAAGACGCGGGGCTGACTATTGACGATATTGATTGCGTGGTGTCGGTTACTGCGCCGGAAGCCTTTGACGGCGTTCACATGAACGGGGAGTACCTTGCCGACGGGGCGGGGGCCTGGGGCAAGCCTTATATGCGAACCTATGTCGGCGGCGGCTCGGGGGTGTTCGGGCTGGTGACCGGGTGGTATCACATCGCCAGCGGCCACTTTGATACTTGTCTGGTGGTGGCGGAGGAAAAAATGTCGCCCGCGCTGCCCCATCCGCAGGGCTGTTTCAACGCCATCTATGACCAGTTCACCGAGCGGCCTTTGGGCGTCAATCTGTTGTGGATTTTTTCGCTGGAAATGAACCGCTATATGCAGACTTACGGCGTCCCGATGGAAACGTTTGCGCGGGTGGCGCAGAAGAACAAGCGCAACGGGCTGGATCATCCGTCGGCGCAGTCCGGGGTGGCCGCCGATTTGGACATTGAAGACATTATGGCGTCGGAGATTATGGCCTGGCCGGTGCAGCGGCTGATGGTGTCGCCGGTGAGCGACGGCGGCGGCGCGATGGTGCTGGTCTCGGAACGCTTTGCCCGTCGGCTCAGCAAGCCGCCGGTGTGGATTGAGGGCGTGGGCTGGAATCTGGATACGTCCTATTGGACTAACCGCGATTTGTACTATCCTCGCTATGTGGAAAAGGCGGCGCGGATGGCCTACGAAATGGCGGGAATCAGCGATCCGCGCCGCGACATACATATCGCCGAGCCGTATGACCCCTTCGCCTACAAGGAGCTGCATCATCTGGAGGGGCTGATGCTGGCCGACAAGGGGCAGGCGCCCAAGCTGCTGGAGCAGGGATTCTGGGACAGGGACACGGAAACCGGGATACCGGCCAGCCCGTCCGGGGGGCTGCTGGGGGTGGGCAACCCCATCGCCGCCGCCGGTATGATGAAGTGCGCCGAAATCTACTGGCAGTTGCAGGGTGAGGCCGGGCCGCGGCAGGTCAAGCGCGAGGTTCGCCGGGGGCTGGCCCAGGCTTGGGGCGACCTGATGCAGGTAGGCACTGTTGTGGTTATGGGGAAGTAGGGTTTTTGTTTCTTGCCTCTCCGCGGGGCTGGCCGTAGCGACGGGGCTGGCTGGGAATGGTGGGGTTGTGGGTGGCGAGGGATGGGGTTCTTGAAAGAATTACGAAAGCAAGCAGGCGGATATGAAAGAGTTTCGTGGCACTTCGCTGACTGATCTCGCCTTGTCCGGCGGGGGGGTGCTGGTGACCAGTTGGGCGGTCAAGGCGGATTATCATTGGGACGCCGGGGCGGCTATGAGCCGTTATCTGGACGGCTTTCGGGATGGGAAGATTTGGGGGGTGCGCTGCCCGGAGTGCCGCCGCACTATGGTTCCGCCCCGGGGGTTCTGCGAGCTGTGTTTTCGCCCCATTGACCAGTGGGTGGAGTTGCAGGATACCGGCAGGATAAACACTTTTTCCATTTCCTACGTCAATTGGGACGCTTCGCGCCGCCGCACGCCGGAGATTCCGGCGGTTATTGAGATAGACGGGGCCAGTCCGGGTATGTCCATCCTGCACAAGATGGGGGAGGCGGGGGATACGCTGGAGGAGATTCAGGCGCGTCTGCGGCTGGGGACGCCGGTGCAGGCGGTCTGGAAGCCTCGGGAAAGCCGGGAGGGATCTATCACGGATATTGAATACTTCCGGCCTATTGGGTAGCTGGGCGGCGCCCGGTTTTGCTTGGGGGATTGCTTGCGCGTTAGGACTTTGAGTTGGGCGGAAATAGACTTGCTGGTGGACGGGCTGGCCGCCCGGTTGCCGTCCGGCAGTCGCTGCTGGGGCGTCCCCCGGGGCGGCAGCGTGGTGGCGGCGATGCTCCGCAGCAGGCACGGGGTCAGCATTACGGCGCATTGGGCTGAGGCTACTATCGCGGTGGACGACCTGATAGACAGCGGGCGCACGGCGCGGATGGTGCGGGATAAGTACCGGCTGGAGCTGGAGCCGCTTATCGTCAAGGATAATGCCGACTGGATAGTTTTTCCGTGGGAGGGCGCGGAGCTGGCGGAAGACGCGGAAAACACGGTGGTCAGGATGCTCCAGCAAATCGGCGAAGACCCCAACCGGCCGGAGCTGGAGGATACGCCCCGGCGGGTGGTGGAGTGCTGGAACGGGCTGTTTTCCGGTTATCGGTATACGGTCAATGACGCCGCGCTGGAGCGGAGCTGGCTGCATCCCGAGGCGACGGTTAAGGACGGGGCAGTGGTCTGGCCGGGGATTTCTTTTGTGAGTTCCTGCGAAATGCATTTGTTGCCTTTCTTTGGCGTGGCCCGTATATCCTATTTGCCCCGGAATCCGGCGCAGGGAAAGGGCCTGCCGGTGGAGGTGGGCCGGCTGGTGGAGGGGTTCGCCAGTCGTTTGCAGACGCCGGAACGATTGGCGCAGCAGATATGCGATGCGCTGGAGGCGCACACAAGGGGCGCGGCGGTTCAACTGGAAGGAAGTTCGCTTTGCCCGATGGCGCTGGGGAAGCTGGATGGGCCGTCGGCGGTGGCGGCGTTGGCCCGTAGCGGGGAGTTCAGAAACGGCCACCGGAACCGGGCCGGCCGGTGAGACCCTTCGCTGCGCTCAGGGTGACAAGGGGGCGGCGCAGAGTGACAATGGGGATTTCTGGGGCAGGAAAAGGCCGCTGGGGGCCGTGAGGGGCGGCTCAGGGTGACAAGGGGGATTTCGCAATTTTTCCGGCTTTTAACCGAATGGTAACAAAGGGGATGTAGTCTAAAAGGGGCGCGGGAGACCGTTGGATGCTGGACAAGATAGGGCAGACGCAAAATATGCGGCAGGTGGCGGGGACGATTCCGATTCACCACCGTTATACTCTGGGGGTGGCCGGGGAGCGGTTTTTCCGGGCCTTGCGGGACGAGGGGCGGCTGCTGGCCGCGCCGTGCGCCCGTTGCAAGGTGGCGCTGCTGCCGCCCAAAATGTACTGCGAGCGGTGTTTCCGGGAAACTAGCGAGGAATGGGTGGAGGTTAGCGGGCCGGGCCGGGTTCGTAGCTTTACCGTGCTGCGGTATGACTTGGACGGGCAGCCCCTGGATGCGCCGCAGATAGTGGCCCTGCTGGAGTGGCCGGGAATCCGGGGCGGTCTGTTGCACCGGCTGGGCGAAATCGCGCCCGGCGCTGTGCGCACCGGGATGGCGGCGGAACCCGTCTGGGCCAGACAGCGGACGGGCGCCCTTACCGACATATCCCACTTCCGCCCGTCATCCGATTAGCTCAAGACAAGCGGAATAAACCGAAACGCCAACCCTTACGGATACGCGAATTATGAGAGTTCCGATTGTGATTGCCCTGCTTCTGGCGCTACTGGCATTGATGGGGTGTGTGTTGCAAACGCCGGGTGGCGAGGAAACGCCCGCGCCGGGAACGGCGGAGCCGGCCACGCCCACGGCGGCCGCGGCCGGCGGCACGCCCCCGGCGGCGACTGTCACGCCGGCCCCTACGCCTACCATCGGCTCCGGCAGCGCCGGGACGTGGCAGTATTCCAGTCCGCCTGCGATGATACTGGACCCGGATTCCGACTACGTTGCCGACTTCCGCACCAACTACGGCAACTTCCGGGTGCGGCTGCTGTCGGTTCAGGCGCCGCTTACGGTCAACAACTTCGTCTTTCTGGCCCAGCAGGGCTTTTATGACGGGCTGATTTTCCACCGGGTTATTGAGGACTTTATGATTCAGGGCGGCGACCCGACGGGCAGCGGCGCCGGGGGGCCGGGGTATCAGTTCCAGGACGAAATCGTGCCGGGGCTGGTGTTTGACGCGCCCGGCAAGCTGGCGATGGCTAACGCCGGGCCCAACACCAACGGCAGCCAGTTTTTTATCACCACCGTGGCAACGCCCCATCTGACCGGCGGGCATACCATTTTCGGGGAAGTCGCCGAGGGGCAAGCCGTGGTGGAGGCCATTTCCCAGGTATCCACCAACACCCGCGACGCCCCGCTAACCAGGGTGGTCATTGAGCGGATAGACATTACCCAATCGCCCCGCCAGTAGGGGAATTTTTGAGTGTGCTGGTCAGGAGTGTCATTTCGTGGCTTTCCAGAACATCATCTATGAACGCGCGGACGCCATCGCCTACCTAACGCTCAACCGGCCGGAGAAGCTGAACGCGCTCAACTCCGGGCTGGTGGCGGATTTGCAGGATGCGCTGGCGGTGGTGGAGGCGGACCCGGAGGTTCGGGTTGCCATAATCACCGGCGCCGGGCGGGCGTTTTCCGCCGGGTTTGACATTAACCCGGAACCCGGCTCTCCCGGCCCCCACGACGGCTCTCCCGAACAGTGGCGCGGTCACTTGCAGGAACTGATAGACACTTTTATGAAGGTGTGGAACCTGCCCAAGCCGGTGATTGCCGCGGTCAACGGCTACGCTCTGGGCGGGGCCTGCGAGCTGGTGCAGGTGTGCGACGTGAAAATCGCTTCGGAGCGGGCGGTGCTGGGGGAACCGGAGATTCGCGCCGGTTTCGGGCCGCCGCTGCTGATTACGCCGTACAGCGTCAACTTGGCGCAGGCCAAGGAACTGCTGCTTACCGGCGACACGGTGGACGCTTGGGAAGCGGCCCGCATCGGCCTAGTCAACCGGGTGGTGGCGCACGACCAGTTGATGGGCGAATGCGAGCGGGTGGCCCGCAAGATTTGTCTGATGTCCCAGCTCGGCGTCAAAATGACCAAAGTGGCGGTCAACCGCGCTCTGGAGAATATGGGCTTTCTCAACGCGGTATCGCAGAACCTGGAGCTGATGACGATTTTTGATACCAGCACCAGCCCGGAGCAGGAAGCGTTTAATGCCGTCGCCGCGGAACAAGGGCTGCGGGCGGCCCTGAACTGGAGGGACGCCCGCTTTAAGGAGCTGGAGTAGGGGCGGGGGGGCTGCGGCCCCTTGAACCGCTACCCCCCGGCTTTTACCTCGACTTTTGCTAGGTCTTCCACGAACTTTAGCAGGGCGGAGTGGTCGGCTTCGGACTCGCCTTCGTTGATTAGCGCTCCCAGCATTTGCTGGAGCAGGGAGGTTACGGGCAGGGGGACGTTTAGCTCTTGGCCGGTTTGTAGGACGTTGCGCAGGTCTTTCTGGTGCAGGCGGACGCGGAAACCGGCGCGGAAATTGCGCGACAGCATCATTGGGGCTTTGGCTTCCATCACCGCGCTGCCGGCTAGGCCGCCGCGGATGGCGTTGAACACTTTTTCGGGGTCTACCCCGGCTTTGGTGGACAGAACCAGGGCCTCGGCTAGGGCTTCGATGTTGGCGGCTACGATGATCTGGTTAGCCAGCTTGGTGACCCCGCCGGCGCCGATGTCGCCGGTCAGCACCACGTTGGCGCCCATAGTCTTTAGCAGGTCGTAGTTTTGGTCGAAGATTTCCTGCTTGCCGCCGACCATAATGGCTAGGGTGGCGTTGATGGCGCCCGGTTCGCCGCCGCTTACCGGGGCGTCCAGCATTTCGACGCCCTTTTCGGCGCACTGGGCGGCGATGCGCTGGGACACCAGCGGGGCGATGGAGCTCATATCAATGATGGTTTTGCCGGGGGCTGCGCCTTCCAGCACGCCGCCGGGGCCTAGGATGGCTTTCTCCGAGTCCGCCGAGTCGGGCAGCATAGTGATGATTTTGTCGGTGGCCGCCGCCACCTCGCTGCTGGACGCCGCCGGGGTGGCGCCGTCGCCGACGACTTCCTCTACCGCCTCGCCAACGATGTCATAGACCGTAAGGGCATACCCGGCCTTGAGCAGATTGCGGGCCATGGGCTTGCCCATAATGCCCAGTCCAACGAAACCGATTTTTTCGGCCATATTCCGGCCTCCCGTCATTCGTCATTCCCGCGTCATTCCCGGTTTTGCGGGAATCCGTTTTTGCCCCGCCGCGGGTTCCGGGCGGGACGCGCAAAAACTGTATCACACATCGCCCGGCGCTCCAAACGTCGCGGCGTTTTTGACGCTATGGCGCAAGGGCGCAAGGGACGTAATTTCGCAACGTCTCTATGACGGCTTGGCGTTGTGTTGGATGGGTTGGCGGGTTATTATGTAGTGGGTTGTTCCGGCTTTGGGCCGGGGGGCGCCTTTGTTGAGCTTCGCCGGGATTAGGAGCGTTGGAGATGGCCGAGGGTAGGGCTGCGTTGGTGACCGGGGGCGCCGGATTCATTGGATCGCACATGGTTGACCGGCTGCTGGAGGAGGGCTTTCGGGTCGTAATTGTTGACGACCTTTCCTCGGGGAAGCTGAAGAATGTCAACCACCATGCGGCTTTTCATCACATGAGCATTACCCAGCCTGCGTTGCTGGATGTGTTTAACCGGGAAAAGCCGGATTTGGTGTTTCACTTTGCGGCGCAGTCGAGCGTGGCCCGCTCTACGCGGGATCCCATCTTGGACAGCGAGATTAACGTGCTGGGGACGCTGCGGCTGCTGGAGGCGGCGCGGCGGGCCGGGGTGGAAAAGATAATATATTCCTGCACCGGCGGGGCGCTCTACGGCGACCCGAGAACGGTGCCTTGCCCCGATGATACGCCGCCGGTTCCGGTTTCGCCTTACGGGATGTCCAAGTTTGTGGCCGAGCAGTATCTGGAGTTTTACCGGCGGCAGTATCGGGTGAATTTCACTTCGTTGCGCTACGGCAACGTTTATGGGCCGCGGCAGGATCCGACGGGCGAGGCGGGGGTTATCGCCATTTTCATAGAGGCGATGCTGCGGGGCCAGCGTCCGCAGATTTTCGGCGACGGCGGCCAGGAGCGCGATTTCGTGGCGGTGGCCGATGTGGTGGAAGCCAACCTCGCGGCCATAGACCGGGGGGACGGCAAGGCGATGAACATTGCCACTAGCGAGCTTACCAGCGTGAACCGCATCTTTGAGCTGCTGAAGGAAATTACCGGGTTCCGCTGGGACGCCAGCCACGCCCCGGCCAGGGCGGGCGATGTTTACCGCATCAGCCTAGACTGCTCGGTAGCCGCCGCCGAACTGGGCTGGAAACCCCGCACTAGCTTGGCCGACGGGCTGGCGCAGACTGTCGAACATATCAAAAGCAGCACTCCGGCGGGTTCCCGGTAGCGTTAGCCAGCCGTTGGCGTCCGCCCGGTGTGCGCTTGTCTAGGGGCCGGAGTTGGCCTTTTGCCGCGGGGCGTTTTTCCGGCGGATACACGCCGGATATAATGGAAATAAAATTTTTGAGGAAGGCAACCAGTATGGCGACAGCCGCGACAGACTACGATACGATTATCTTGGGGGCCGGCGCTGCGGGCCTTGCCGCCGGTCTCTACACCACCAGGGCTATGCTCAAGACGCTGATTATCGAGCAACTGGGGCCGGGCGGCCAACTGCTGATTACCGACGAAATCGAGAACTACCCCGGCTTTCCCGAGGGCGTCAAGGGCCAGGAACTGGCTATGATGATGGAGCAGCAGACTACCCGCTTCGGCGCGGAAATCGAATACTCCGAGGTGCAGGGCATCGAGAACGCCGATGAGCCGGTGAAAACCGTCCATACCGACGACCGCAGCTACACCGCCAAAAGCCTTATCATCGCCACCGGCGGTTCGCATAACAAGCTGGGCGTCCGCGGCGAGGACGAATTTTCCGGGCGGGGCGTTTCCTACTGCGCGGTGTGCGACGGCAACTTCTTTCGGGGGCAGGATGTGGTGGTGGTCGGCGGCGGCGACGCGGCTATGGACGAGGGCCACTATCTGACCGGCATCGTCAACTCGGTGACCTACATTCACCGCCGCGACGAGCTGCGGGCTACCAAGTTGCTCCAGGAACGGGCCTTCACCAACGAAAAGGTGAAGTTTCTCTGGAGTCACGTGGTTGAGGAGTTCACCGGCAACGAAGCACTGGAAACGGCGCGAGTGAAAAACCTCAAGACCGAGGAAATCTACGATTACAACACCGCCGCCGCTTTTATCTACGTCGGCTTTCACCCCAACACCGAGTACCTGAAGGGCCTGCTGGAAATGGACGCGCTGGGCCACGTCTATACCGACATTCACATGAGAACCGGCGTTCCCGGTCTCTACGCCTGCGGCGACGCGCGGGCCGACTCCACGCGACAGTTGGGCGCCGCGGTGGGCGACGGCATCACCGCCGCGCTGGCCGCCTATCACGATTTGCAGGGGTAGGCGGCTTTCCGTTGTAGGGCAATGACGTTGTACGGCAATGTCAAGGGGGCGCGTCGAACACGCGCCCCTTTGTCATTGCCCGGTTTTCTTTACCCCAGCAGTTCCCGGCCTAGCAGCATTCCGCCGCCCAGGACTACCAGCGCGATTACTATGTAGCGGAAGGCTTGCTCGTTGAGGCGGCCTACCAGCAGGCCGGCTAGGCCGAAGCCTAGCAGTACGCCGGGAACCAGCATACCTACGGTTGTCAGCGTTTCGCGGGTGTATAGTCCGGTTGCGGCGTAGAGGGCTATTGAGACGGCGCCGGACAGCACGAACATTGCGGCCAGCGACGCCCGCACGGTTTGGGGCGGCCAGCGTTGGGCGATGGCGTATACCGCGCCCAGCGGCCCGCCGATGCTGATGGCGGTCACCGCCAGGCAGGTTATAAAGCCGAAAAATATGCCCGACCCCGGAAAGGTGGCGATGGGCAGTTGTATGTCGCGCAGGTTGAGCAGCCCTAGGGTGACGATTACTACGCCGATGACGATGCGCAGCACGCCCGGCTCGGCGGCGTTCAGCACGAACACCCCTACCGGGGCCGCCGCCAGCCCGCCCAGAATCAGCCCCCGGCTGTTCCGCAAGCTCAGGTGGCGCCAAGTTTGTAGCAACACCAGCGACAGCAGGATGGTGGTTAGGGAGTTTACTACTACGATGGTGGTTTTGGCCTCTAGGAACATCAGCAGCGGCGGGGACGATACTACGCCGAATCCGAAGCTGACCGTTCCCAGCACCACGCCCGCCGCAGTGACCACCAGCAGGGACAGGGCCAGTTCCAGCAGGGATAGTTCGGCGCCGAAAAGCATTGCTGTTCCTAGAGGCGGATTCCTTGCGGCTTTCCGCGCTCTCTACTTAGACCTCGCTTTCTATTAGACGTGGAACGCGCCGGATGCGGCGGCGTGGCGCAGGGCGGCGTCTACGCTTACCACCGGGGGGCCGTTGCGCCGGACTTCGATTTCTAGGGAGTTGGCCGGGTTTACGGAAAAGGCCCGCTCGCCGTCTAGGGCTACTGTGGAGTGGCGCCGCTCGACGGGAACGCGCTGGCCGTCGGCGATGCGCTGCCAGGTTTCGATGCCTACCACCGGCACGGAGCCGGGAGCGATGGGCGCCCGCACGTAGAGTTGGCCGTCGGAGCGGGGCGGCGTGCCATCCTCGGGTATGCCATCCCCGGATATGCCGCCGTCGGCTATGCGGTAGTGCAGCCCGCCGGGGTCGGTCAGGGACACCGCTTGCAGCCGGGCGCCGATGGATGACAGGCCGATGGATGACGGCTCGGCGCGGGTCAGGAACACTTCGTAGATGGTGTTCATATCCCAGATGGCGCGGGTGGCGACGAAACGCTCTTTGGACAAGGCTACGTCAACTAGGGCGATGTCGCGTTCCTGGCCGTCCACGATGACGGCGATGGTCTTGCTGCGGACGGCGGCATCGGCCAGCGGCACGCTGCCGTTGGCTACCAGCCCGGCGGCCATTCCGGCGGTGGTGCCTTCGACCATCACCGGGAACACGTTGTTGGTGCCGGTGGATATGGCGACTAGCGGCAGGTCGCGGGCCCCGGCGGCCACCGCCCGGTTGGTGCCGTCGCCCCCCAAGGTGATGACGCAGCCGACGCCCTGTTGCGACATTGTGGCGGCGGCCCGCACCGTGTCGCCCTCGTTGTACAGGGCGGGCATCCGCAGCAACTCCACTTCCACCGAAAGATGGGGGTCGTCGGCGGCCCGCCGCACTAGGTGGGAGCTGTCGGGCATTGCCAGCACTTGCGTTACGCCCACCGATTGCAGGCCCAGCATCGCCCGCCGGATGATGTTCACTTTCTCCCAGTCCGGCACTACCCGCCCCTGCGCCACCAGCCGCCGGATGTCCTTGCTTGCCGCCGGGTTGGCGATGATTCCTACTAATGCCAAAGGCTGCCTCCTGCGCCGGAATTGGCCGTTGCCCGCGACTGCCCATTTTCTCCGCGTTGCCCATTGTCAAGCACGGGGCCGCCTTTTTCAATGACCCGGCGGCGGGCTATACTGGTCACCTGTCATTCTGATCAAACCCTACTGTCACCCTGAGCAAAGCGAAGGGTCTCACTGCCCCAAGGTGAGATTCTTCGCTTTGCTCAGAATGACAGAGCTTTGCGCAGGGCGACAGAGCTTTGCTCAGGGTGACAGAGCTTTGCTCAGGGCGGCAAAAAGGGGGCAAGGCAATGCGGCCGGATGAGTTTATCGCCAAGTGGAGCAGGGCCGGCTATGGAGAGCGGCAGGCGGCGCAGTCGTTCTTTAACGACATCTGCGCCCTAGTCGGGCATAAGACGCCCTTTGACTACCCCGGGCCCGAGGTTTTCACCTTTGAGCAGTGGGTGCCGGGCGGGTTCGCCGACGCCTATTTTGAGGGGCGTTTCGGCTGGGAATTCAAGGCCCTGGATTCCCAGCTTGACGACGCTATGAACCAGTTGCTCCGCTATCAGGTTCACCTCAAGACGCCGCCCCTGCTGATTGTGTCGTCCTTTCGCGCCATCCGAATCCGCACCAACTTTCCCGGGATGGAGTCGCTGCTGCACCAGATCCGCATTACGGAGCTGGCCGAACCGGAAAAGCTGGAGTTGCTGCGGCGGGCCTTTTACGCCCCGTCGGAGTTCCGCCCCAACCGCACCGTGGAGCGAGTCACCGGGGAAACCGCCGACATATTCCAGAAAATCGTCGCCGATATGGAGCAGCACAGCGGAAACCGGGAAAGGCTGGCCCGCTATCTGAACCAGATTATTTTCTGCCTATACGCCCAGGATGCCGGGCTGCTGGATAAGGATTTGTTCACCGGGGCGGTGCATAATCTCAACCGCAGGCCCGATTTGTTCGACCGGGCCATAGGCAACCTGTTTGACCAGATGGCCGGGGGCGGGCTGTTCGGTTCCGACATTGTGCCATACTTCAACGGCGACCTGTTCAGCGCGGCGGATACGGTGGAGTTCAGCGGCGCGGCCATGCAACTGCTGGGCGAGGCCACCGGCAAGAACTGGCGCAACATCGAGCCGTCCATTTTCGGCACCCTGTTCGAGCGGGCGCTGGACGCATCCAAACGCTCGCAGCTCGGCGCCCACTACACTAGCGCCGCCGACATCGAGCTGGTGGTGGAGCCGGTGGTGATGGCCCCGCTGCGCCGCGAGTGGGACGCCGCCCAGCAGGAAGCGGACGCCCTGATAGCCGACGGCGACAGCGCGGCGGCCCGCGAAAGGCTGGCGGCCTTTCAGCAGCGTCTGGCGTCGGTGACCGTCCTTGACCCGGCCTGCGGCAGCGGCAACTTTCTGTATATCGCCCTGCGCTCGCTGCTGGATTTGGAAAAGCGGGTTATTGATTTCAATGACGCGCAGGGCTGGGACGAAATGTATCCGGCGGTCAAGCCCAGCCAGATGCTGGGGCTGGAAATCAACCCCTACGCCGCCGAGCTGGCCCGCACCGCCCTTTGGATTGGCTATATCCAGTGGCACCAGAGCAACGGCTTTCGTTACCGGCAATCGCCGATTCTTACCCCGATGGACAGCATCCGCTTGACCGACGCCATCCTGTCGGGCGGCGACACCGCCAACCCGTCGGAAACGGAGTGGCCCGCCGCCGAGTTTATCGTCGGCAACCCGCCCTTTCTAGGGCATTTCCCTTTCCGCGACCAGTTGGGCGATGAGTACGTCAATGCGGTTTATTCGCTGTATGGCGGGCGGATTCCCAACTCCAGCGACTATTGCTGCTACTGGTTTGAGAAGGCCCGCGCCCAGATTGAGCAGGGCAAGACGCGCCGCGCCGGGCTGCTGGCGACGCAGGCCATCCGGTTTCCGTCCAGCCGCCCGGTGCTGGCCCGCATCAAGGAAACCGGCGACATATTTTCCGCCATATCCGACCGCGAGTGGGTGCTGGACGGGGCTAATGTCCATATTTCTATCGTCTGTTTTGATGATGGTAGCGAAACAACCCGTACCCTAGACCATTCACCCGTTGTCAATATCAATGCTGACCTAATCTCCGGCGCCGACATAACGCAGGCTAGGCCGTTGGCTGAAAATGCCGGTATCAGCTTTATGGGCGATACTAAAGTCGGCCCCTTTGAGATAACTAGGGAAACTGCCGAAAATATGCTGCGCCAGACCAATCCGCACGGCAAACCCAACAGCGACGTTATAAAACGCTGGATGATTGGCCGGGATATTAACCAAGTATCCCGCGATATGTGGATTATTGACTTTGGCGTTGATATGCCAGAAGCCGACGCCGCTTTGTACGAAGCGCCATTCGAGTACGTTTTGACGAATGTAAAACCGGAGCGGATTAAAAATCGCAGGAAACGTTACGCTCAATTGTGGTGGATACACGCCGAGGCCCGCCCCGGTATGCGGAAAGCGTTAGCCGGGTTGCCACGCTATATCGGAACCAGTATGGTATCTCAGCACCGGATGTTTTCCTACATTGACGGCGGTGTGCTGCCGGATGCAACCATAATTGTGTTCGCCCGCGATGATGATTACTTTTTCGGCGTATTGCAAAGCCGTATCCATCAGATTTGGGCATCGGCGATGGGGACACAGTTGGAAAGCCGCCCGCGCTATACGCCGACCACCTGCTTTGAGACATTCCCGTTTCCCGAGGCCGACGATGGGCCGCGGGCGGCGGTGGCCGGGGCTGCGGCGCGGCTGAACGAGCTGAGGACGGGCTGGCTGAACCCGCCGGGCGTCGCGGAACCGCAGTTGAAAAGCCGGACGCTGACCGGCCTGTACAACGCCCGCCCGTCCTGGCTGAACAACGCGCACACCGCGCTGGACGCCGCCGTAGCCGCGGCCTACGGCTGGCCCCCCAACCTAGACAACGCATCAATCCTAGAGCGCCTGCTGTCCCTGAACCTAGAACGGAGCGGATAGAACAATGCAACCCAAAACCCCCGAAACAACGGAACTGGAAACGGCTTTCGATAGGCTGGCGGCGGAATGGCGCCGAGGGACGGCCCTTGATTCGGTTGGCAAAAGGACGATAGAGCATCCGGCCTACCAGCAAATCATCGCCATTGGAGAGAGTGCGCTTCCCTTAATTTTCAAGGAAATGGAGGCGAATGGGGGCCATTGGTTTTACGCATTGCGCCAAATCACCGGGGAAAACCCGGTTACTAAAGAGATGTGGGGCAAGGTGAGAGAAATGCAGGAAACCTGGCTGGAGTGGGGGCGGGAACAGGGGTATACTTGGTAGAATTACGTCGAGGAGGGTAAGTATGCAGCCAAAGACGGCGGAACTGGAGGCGACTTTCAGCAGGTTGGCGGATGACTGGGAGAAAAACCGGCCCCGGGGCGTAGACATTCACGAAATGGTAAAACATCCGGCGTACCGGCAGGTCATTGATATGGGAGAGCAAGCCATCCCTCTCATTCTCCGGCATATAGAAAAGAAACCGGGTCACTGGTTTTGGGCTTTGTACGCCATCACCGGAGCGTCTCCGGTGCCGGAAGACAGCCACGGCAATTTGGAAAAGATGACTGCGGCCTGGATAAGGTGGGGACAAGAACAGGAGTTCTGAATCAGGATTTACCCATCCGGTAAATCCTTTAATCCTGAAAATCCTGATTCAGACAAGCCCCCCGTCATTCTGAGCAAAGCGAAGAATCTCGCCTTGGGGAGTGAGACTCTTCGCTTTGCTCAGAGTGACAAATGACACTAGACCCTTGCCAACCCCGAAAACCACTCCATCGCCCCCTGTCATTCTGAGCGTAGCGAAGAATCCCGCTCCTGGCGGTGAGACTCTTCGCTTCGCTCAGAGTGACAAATGACATTAGACCCTTGCCAACTCCGAAAACCACTCCCTCGCCCCTTGTCATTCTGAGCGTAGCGAAGAATCCCGCTCCTGGCGGTGAGACCCTTCGCTTCGCTCAGAGTGATATATGACACTTGGCCCTTGCCAACCCCGAAAACCACTCCCTACAATATAACTAAATCCAATTCGCCACTGAGGCCATATAAGGCATCAATGCCCGCAAACCGCAAAAATTCCCGCCCAGCCCAGCAGCCCCCCACCCCAAACGGATGGAAATGGCGGGAAATGGCGGGAAAACCGAAAATTATTTCCGAACTTTCCGCCAGCAATCCGCCTTGCCCATCGTCGCCCAAGCCGCCCGCGATTCCGGCATCGGCTAAGGGTCTCACCGCCCAAGGTGAGATTCTTCGCTTTGCTCAGAATGACAGATAGCTTGCTCAGAATGACAGGCGGGCGGGATGGCAGGCGGGCGGGATGGCAGGCGGGCGGGATGGCAGGCGGGCGGGATGACAGGCGGGCGGAATGACAGGCAGGCGGGATGACAGGCGGGCGGGATGGCAGGCGGCTTGCTCGGAATGACAGGCGGGCGTTGGCGTAGCCGCCGGGCGTTGGCGTAGCCGTTGGGCGGTTGCGTTGGGGCGGTTGGGGTGTCATTATCGGGCGTCTAGGGAGTCTGTGGCGTGAAGCCTGCCCTTGGAGGAGTTTTGATGAGCGCAGAGCTTGCTTTTATGTCGGCCCGGGAACTTAGCCGGGCGATTCGGGGGCGGCGGGTGTCGGCGGTGGAGGTGGCGGAGGCGTTTTACCGGCGTATTGAGGCACTGGATCCGCAGTTGCATTCGTATCTGGCGCTTTGCCCGGAGCAGGCTATGGCCGACGCTAGGGCCGCCGATGACGCGGTGGCCCGGGGGTGGGCTTTGGGGCCGCTCCACGGGATACCCATTTCCATCAAAGATTTGGAAATGAGCAAGGGGATTCCTACTACGCTGGGGTCGGCCCTTTTCCGCGACCGCACGCCGGAGGTTGATTCGGTGGTGGTGGAGCGGGTGAAGGCGGCGGGTGCGGTGGTGCTGGGCAAGACGAATACGCCGGAGTTCGGGCAGTCGGGAACGACGGAGAACGAGCTGGGGGAACCCTGCCGCAATCCGTGGAACACGGCCTACACGCCGGGCGGCTCCAGCGGCGGGGCGGGCGCGGCGCTGGCCGCCGGACTATGCGCCATCGCCACCGGCAGCGACGGCGGCGGCTCGATTCGCATACCGGCCAGCTTCAGCGGCGTTTTCGGCATCAAGCCCAGCCAGGGGCGGGTGCCGCGCTATGGCGGCTACGGGCGGCCGGCGGCGAATCACTTTTCGCAGTCGGGGCCGATGACCCGCACGGTGGCCGATACCGCTTTGCTGTTGCAGGTTCTGGCCGGGCCGGACAGCCGCGACCCGGGCTCCATCCGCGAAACGCCGCCGGATTTTAGCGCCGGGCTGTGCCTGGGCGTCCGGGGGATGCGGCTGGCGTGGAGCCCCGACTTGGGGTATGCCGGGGTAGACCCGGAAGTGGCGGCGGTGACCGCCCACGCCGCCCGCGTCTTTGAGGAGCTGGGGGCGGTGGTGGAGGATGCCCCGCTGCGGCTGGACGACCCCTTTGATGCGTTTTTCGATGTGTTCGCCACTGCCGCCTATACTTCCTACGGGCATTTGCTGGAGCAGCATAGGGGCGAGTTTTCGCCGCCGGGGTTGCGCTCCATCGAACACGGGGCGGGCGTCACCGGGGCGGGACTCTCCCGCGCCCTGTTGCGGGTTGACCAGTTGGGGCGGCAGATGGAGGACTTTTTCGACACCTATGACCTGCTGCTGACGCCGACGATGGCGACGCCGGCCTTTGAGATAGGCCAGCGGCCGGCGGTCATCGGGGGCAAGGAGGTTGACCCCCATTGGGGCTTCCTGCCTTTCACCTACCCCATCAATATGACCGGGCAGACGGCCTCAAGCGTGCCTTGCGGGTTTTCGTCGGACGGGCTGCCCATCGGCCTGCACATCATCGGCCCCCGCCGCGCCGAGGCCAAAGTGTTGCAGGCGTCGGCGGCCTTTGAGAACGCCCGCCCGTGGGCCGACAAACGCCCGCCGGGGTTTGAGTAGGATTTAAACGCCGAGTGCGCCGAGAACGCCAAGCTATCAAAGCTCAAAACTTAAATTCTCGGCGCTCTTGGCGCACTCGGCGTTTAATTAACCCCCAGGGCCAGCTTTTGGCGGAGGATGGGCAGGACGTCTGAGGCTATTCGTTGACATTCCTCTACGTGGGGGAAGCCGGATAGGATGAACTCGCGGAAGCCTAGCTGGGCGTAGGCGTGGAGGGTGTCGGCGGCCTGCTGGGGGGTGCCGACGATGGCGGTGCCGCAGTTGACGCGGACTTCGGACAGGCCGTTCCAGAGGCGGGGGGCGACGCGGTGGTTGGCGGACTGGCGGGCCTGGGCCTGCTGGCCTACCATCGGGGTTCCGGCGATGGCGGCTTGGCGCTGGGCCTTGACCGCCGGGTCGGCGTGGGCGATGAGCTGGTCGGCGGCGTCCCAGGCGGCGGCTTCGGTGTCGCGGACTACTAGGTGCGTCCGCAGGCCCAGCTCGGGCGTCCGTCCGGCCTTGCCGAACTCGGCCAGCACTTCTTGGTTGCGCCGGGCGGTGTCGTCCAGCGGCTCAATCCAGGACAGATGCACGTCGGCCTGCCGCCCGGACAGCCCCAAGGCCCGGGGTGATGCGCCGCCGAGGTAGAAACGCGGCCCGCGCTGTCCGGGCTGGGGGGCGCAATAGGCGTCGCGCAGGCGGTAGTGGCCGCCGTCGAAATCCACCGGGCCGGGTTGCGTCCACAGCTTGCGGCAGGCGGCGATGAACTCCTCGGCCCGCTCGTAGCGGGTTTCGTGGGTGCTTTCCTCGCCCACCCGCTCAAAGTCGTTCTGGATGCCGCCCGGCACGATGTTGATGTCTATGCGCCCGTTGGAAATCTGATGCAGGGCGGCGGCCATCTGGGCGAACAGGCCGAGGGCGATAAAGCCGGGACGGACGGCAATCAGGAAGCGGATGCGGCTGGTGACGGCGGCCAGAGCGGTGGCGGTGGTCCAGGTTTCCGCTAGGGGGGCGTCCTCGGCGAACAGCCCGTTGGCGAATCGGGTGGGGATGAGCAGGGAATAGTAGCCGCACTCCTCGGCGGTTTCCACCACTTGGCGCAGGTATTGGAAATCCGGGGGGCGCTCCGCCCGCATCGTTCCAGCGCGGCTGCCGTCGCCGTCTATGGGTATGAACCAGCTGAAGCGTATTTGGTCTGCGCCGTTGGGCATTGCTCAGTCCGTCCTTTTAGTATTCCGGGTTGTGGCTTTTGGTTTAGGGCCGGGCTGGGGATTCGGCGCGGTGTTGGGCTTCCTCGCGTTGATACCACATTATCATTACGATGCCGGCGGCTACTATGCTCATCATATCGCCGGGAACCCACAGCATCAGGCCGCCTAGCTGCTGGTCGGTCATCAGGGACAGGCCGTAGGGTTGGGTTACTTCGGCGTAGGCTTCATAGATCAGGCCGCTGGAGAAGGTTATGGCCGCGCCCAATAGGGTGTTGGGCAGAACAATCAGCCCTAGGTATAGCACGCGCAGGCCGTAGTGGAGCCGCGAGCGGTGGGGCGGCGGGTCTATGATAACCCACCAGAACAGGAATCCCGATGTGGTCATAGTCAGGTGCATCAGGGCGTGGACTTCGTCGTTGCGGAGGGAGAGGTTGAAGGCGCCGGGGAATTGCCAGAGGTACAGGCTGCCCAAGAAAAAGGCGACGGTAAAGATGGGGTTGGTCAGCAGTTTGTAGGCTTGGCGGACGTAGTGGCTGCGGGCCAGGGGGCGGATGACGCCCTGCCTGGCCCAGCCGGGCAGCCCGCGCAGCATTGGGGTGAGCGGGGCGCCGAGCAGGATGAACATTGGGGCGAGCATCCGCAGGATGAAGTGCTGGGCCTGGTGGAAGGAAAGCAGGTGGTCGGATAGCGGGTCTAGGGGCGACTGGAGGGCGAAGAATATCAGGAACAGGCCGAACAGGAAGGATGCTTTCTGCCAGTTGTTTATGGGGTGGCTGGGGCGTTCCCAGTTGCTCAGGCCGTTGAGGTAGACGTAGGCGGCCAGGAGGACCAGGACGGTGGGCAGGGGGTTGGTGTTCCAGGCCGTCCACGGCTCTTGCCCGGCGTCAATGCCGCCGTGGGCTAGGGCCGACGGGGCGGCGGCTAGGGCCGCCGGGAATAGGGCGGCTAGGGCCAGCGCCGTTAGCAGCAGGCGGCGGCGGGTTTTTGCCAGTAGCGCAGTAGGTTTCACGGCGAGCCGGTCTGCGCGGCCCGCTTGCGGCGGTAGTCGCGGCGCGCGCTCCACCAGACATAGGCGATGCCCAGCATTATTATGCCGAACATACCGAAGAATACCCACGAGCCTTGGGTCAAGCGGTTCAGGGATGGCACTTCTAGGGTGGTGATGTCGGTTATGTCGGCGCCTAGGGATGAGGAGACGTCTACGCTGATGTCCCATTTGCCGGTGGAGTCGAGCTTGATGTGGGCGTCGTAACGCTCCGGGGCGGCCGGGGAGTTGGTGGCGAAAGCCCAACCGGGGTTGGGATCCTCGTCGTTGGCGGTGAGCATTACTACGCGGGCGTCCGGCACCGGGGCGCCGGTGTCGGGGTGGGTTACGAAAACGGAGAATTGGGCGGAACCGGCGCCTAGGTTGTAGTTGACGGGGACGACGCGGATGTGGTGGGCGCCAGTGTATAGCACTTCCTCGCGGCTTGAATCCTGGGCCGCGGCTAGGGCGGGCAGCAGGGCCGCGGCGGCTAGGGCCAGCAGGGCGGCTAGGGCCAGCAGGGCGGCGCGGCGGGGGGTGGGGATGTAGGTTGTTTTCGGTTTCATTTTTTGCCCGGCGCTTGGGTAGCGGTTTGTGGGGTGATGCTTATTTATAGTATAACGCGGCGCGGCGGAATTCGCACGGGTGCGGTTGGCGCCCTTGGCGGGGGTAGGGTTCTTTGCTTTGCTTGGAATTTGTCTGAATCAGGATTTTCGGGATTTAGGGATTTTCGGGATGGGGGGATTTGGGTTTGGGATGGGTTTTGTTGGCGGGGGATAGGGCGTAGGGGTGTGGGCCCCTACGGGGTTGGGTTGCTAGGGCGAGGGGACGCCCCCACCCTAGCCCTCCCCCGGAGGGGGAGGGGATTTTTGGGGTTAGAAGTTGGCGCATAGTATGGCTTGGATGGTGGGTTTGTGGGCTGGGTTGGGGAGTATCCAGGTGATTATTTGGTGGGTTTGGGGTTTGGTTTTTTCGTTGCGGCAGCGTTCTAGGTAGTGGAGCATTGAGCTGAAGTTGTGGAGGCGGAGGTTGTTTTTGATTAGTTGGCGGGCGAGGGTTAGGGGGGCGGGGGTGGGTTTGCGGTGGTCTTGGGCGTCGGCCCATTCGTCGCAGAATTTGTCGGCTATGCGTCGTAGGCGCAGGACGATTAGGGGGAAGGCGAATTTGCGTCGGAGGGCGTTGATTTGGTTTCGGATTTGGGTTAGGGACATTAGTTGGCTCCGTTGGTTTGTCGGGTGATTTTTTTGGTTTTGCCGCCATTTCCCGCCGTTTCCATCCGTTTTTGGTTGGGCGGGATTTTTTGGGTTTGCCGCCATTTCCCGCCGTTTCCATCCATTTTTTGGGGCGGGATTTTTTGGGTTTTTGGGCGTTGGTGGTTTGCGGGGATTTAGTGGGCGGCGTTGGGTTCTGGTTATTATTGTAGGGAGTGGTTTTCGGGGTTGGCAAGGGGGTGGTGTCATCAGATTGCGGGGGGTGGGGGGTAGGGCGCACGGGGGTGGGTTGTTGACGGGGGGGTGTTGGGTGGGTAGGATGATTTGGGTTGGGGTTGGGGCGATTTTGTTTGGATGGTAGGGGTTTGCGGGATGATTACGGATTTGGAGATGTTGTTGCGGTATTTTGACCGTTTCCATCAGCGGACGGTGCGGGATGTGGCGGCTTTGCCGTCGGCTGCGGAGTTTTGGCGGCCGGCGCGGGGGGAGGGGGAGAAGGCTTGGAGCATTGCGGAAATCGTTAATCATATTGCGGAGTCGCGGCTTTATTTTGCGAGCGCTTATTGCGGGCGGGGGTGGCTGTATGATTGGCCGGTTCCTAGCACGGAGCGGCAGTCGGGGTGGGTTCCGGCGATTGAGGCGTCGGCGGCGGAGTTCCGGCGTCGGCTGGAGGGGAGTCCGCCGGAGTGGTTGCAGCGGCGGGTGCGGATGATTGATACGGACGGGATGTTGAGCGGGTGGCGGATAATGATGATGCTGTTTGAGCATGAGGTGCATCATCGGTCGCAGATTGATACTTACGCGGGGCTGGAGGGGTGGGATGTGCCGCATATTTATGGGCGGTCGCGGGAGAGTATTGACGATTTGCAGGAGGAGCAGCGGCGTCGGGGCGGGGGGTAGGGGTGCGGGAGGGCTTGGGGGCGGCTGGCGGGTAGGCGGGGGCGCGGCTGGGCGGTTATAGGGGCGTGTCGGTTAGGGGATAGAGGCGGCCTTCTTTTGGGGCGGCGGATAACCATAGTTCCTTGAGGGTCAAGGCCCCTAGCAGGGGGTTGCTGGCTTCGTCGTTGAAGGCTATGTAGGTCATTATTTGGCGGCCGTCCAGTCGGAGCCAGGTGTAGGCGATGTCTATGGTTTTCCGGTTGCCGTCGGCTAGGCGGACGGTGTCGCGCATTGTGGGGGGTACGCCTAGGTAGCGGAGAATGGAACCTGGAACGGAGGAGATATAGGCTCCGGTGTCTACTGTTGCGGATAGGTCTATCCACTCTTTGCGCTGGGTGTCGGCTATGGAGATTTGTACGGTGAAGACGCCCATATTTTTTCCCTCTTTTCCGGTTGGGGGGGTTGTTGCGTTTCATCTGCCGTCCTGGGTAGGGGGAAGGGTTTTGTTGCCCAAGGGGGGATTCTTCGCTTTGCTCGGAATGACAGATTTTTGCTTGGAATGACGGGCTTTGCTTAGAAAGGGATATGGGTTAGGGGGATTAGTCTTTTGCCGGAGGGGTCTACGGTTAGGAGCAGTTCCTCTAGGGCTAGGGATCCTAGGAGGGGGCTGGTGTATTCTTCGTTGAAGATTATGTGGGTCATTATTTCGCGTTGGTTTAGGCGTAGCCAGGTGTAGGCTACGTCAACGTTCTTTTCGGTGCCGTCGGCTAGTTGGCCGGTTTGGTTTAGGATGGGGGTTACTCCTAGGCTTTTGAGGATTGAGCTTGGGACAGCCGACATAAATGTTCCGGTGTCTACTGTTGCGAACAAGTCTACCCATTCTTTGCGCTGGGTGTCGGCTATGGAGATTTGTACGGTGAAGACGCCCATAGTTTTTCCTCTTTTCCGGTTGGGTGGTTTGTTACATTAGGAGGCCCTCTACGGGGATTAGTTTTTGGCTTACCTGGTCAACGGCCATATAGGCGCCCTCTAGGGCTAGGGCGCCTAGTAGTGGGGTTGTTTCTTCTTCGTTGAATATCATTTGAGTTATGAATTGCGCGTCTGCTACTCTGATCCAGGTTTGGCCGATTTCCATAGTCCTTACTTCGCCTTGGGCGAAGCGGAAGTTGTTTTGTCTTAGAGGGGTTACGCCCAGCTCACGCAGGATTGAACCGGGGACGCTGGTTGTTGATGCGCCGGTGTCTACAAGGGCTTCTAGGGTTGTCCAGCGTTGGGCGGATGGGTTGGCTATTTGGATTTCTACGAAGAATGTACCCATTTGGTGCAGGCTCCGGGTTTCAGGATTCCGGCCATTGCTGAAAACAGCCTTATGTTGCGAAAATTGCGAAATTCCTCTTTGCCACTCTGCGCGAAACTAAGAGTCTCACTTGCCAAGGTGAGATTCTTCGCTTTGCTCAGAATGACAGGTTTTTTCTTGGTTGGGTGGTTTGTTACATTAGCAGGCCGTCGGATGGGATTAGTTGCTTTTCCCTCGGGTCAACTATTAGGTGGGCGCTTTCTAGGGTTAGGGCACCTAGTAGTGGGGTTGTGGCTTCGTCGTTGAATATAAAATCTGTGATAAATTCTTCGCCCATTATGCGGATGTAGGTTTGGCCTACTCCCATGCGGCGAGTTTCGCCTTGGGCGAAGCGGTAGGTTTTTTGCCTTTTCGGTTCTACGTCCAGTTGTTGCAGGATGGAGGCGGGTAGGGAGGACGTGGAGGCTCCGGTGTCTACTAGGGCTTCTACGGTTGTCCAGCGTTGGGCGGATGGGTTGCCTATTTGGATTTCTACGAAGAATGTTCCCATTGTTTTATACTCCTTGCGGCGCCTGATTGCGGGTGGTTTGGGGGCGTTCCGGGGGTGTTGCCGGAACGCCCTGGGATGGCTGGTTTGGGTTAGGGGTCTATGATGCCGGCGGTTATGGCTTGGGCGCGTAGGTCGCCTTGCTGTTGTAGGTGGTTGGTGATTAGGGTGGCGGCGGATTGGAGGAGCTGGGGGTCTAGGGATTCGGCGGCGGGGGTGTGGCCGGCTTCGGTTAGGAGGTCGGCGGTGCGCTGGGTTAGCTGGGTTAGGGACCAGGTTACTTGGTCGGGTACGGCTGTGATGCCGTCGGGGAAGTCGCGGTGGGAGGCGCCGGGGGGGCCGGAGCGGTCGTAGCCGCCGCCGTGCCAGTGGCCGGGGCGGTCGTGGCAGTCGAAGCGGATGATTTCTTCGTTGCCGACGTCGATGCCGATGGTGGGGCCGCCGCACCAGGAGCCGCGCACGTTTAGGGCGCGGACGGGCCAGACGTAGGCGGTTACTTGGCCGTCTTGGGAGAGGGGGACGTGGAGTTCGTGGCCTAGGTACTTTTCGCCGTTCCTTTTGGTTGCCATTTTGATACGCTCCGCAGTTTGATTTTGGGGTTGGTTGGGGCCGGGGTATGCTTGAAACTGCCATGCTTGAAACTACCATAGGGGGGCGTTGAATACAATGCGTTGGGGCGGGTGGGCGGGGTTGGGGGTTCCTTTTTGCTGCTTTGAGCTAAGGGGAGGGGTTTTATCGCGTAGGGTGGGATTCTTCGCTTTGCTCAGAATGACAGATGGTTGCTTGGGGGCGTTGAATACAATGCGCCGGGGCTTTGGGGCGGGATTGGGGGTTCTTTTTTGCTGTTCTGAGCTAAGGGGAGGGGTTTTATCGCGTAGGGTGGGATTCTTCGCTTTGCTCAGAATGACAGATGGTTGCTTGGGGGCGTTGAATTCAATGCGCCGGGGTGGGTGGGCTGGGTTGGGGGGGTCTTTTTTGCTGCTCTGAGCTAAGGGATGGGGTTTTATCGTGTAGGGTGGGATTCTTCGCTTTGCTCAGAATGACAGATGGTTGCTTGGGGGGACGGACTGTTGTTGGGGGGGACGGGCTGTTGTTCGGGGGGCGGGCTGTTGTTCGGGGGGCGGGCTGTTGCTTGGGGGGGGGGCGAATTTGTCATTCTGAGCTAAGGGAGGGGGTCTTACTGTGTAGGGTGGGATTCTTCGCTTTGCTCAGAATGACAGATTGTTGGTCGGGGTGACTGACTGTTGCTCAGAGTGCCGGACGACGGTTGCTTGGAATGACAGTCCTTTGCTTGGGAGTGACGGACAGCAGTTGCTTGGAATGACAGACTGGGAAAGGGGGCGGGGTTGCAGGGTTAGGGGTTTATTTGGGAGTTGCGGTTTTCTACTATGAAGGTTTCGCGGCGTTGTAGGTAGTCGGATGCTAGGGAGTGGAGGGCTTGGGGGCGGTCTAGGGTGATGGCGTGGGCGGCGTCGTAGATGAAGCAGATGTTGCAGTTGGGGGCTTGTTGGCGCCATAGGCTGGGGGCTTGTGGGGGGATTAGGCGGTCTTCTTGGCCGAATATGGCTAGGGTGGGGGTTTGCAGTTGGGGTAGCAGGGCGTTGGCGTTTTGCCATTGTTGGGACAGGGCGGCTAGGGCGGCGGCGCGGGCGGGGTCGGGCGGGGGGTGGGCGGGGTTTTCGGGGTGGGCGAGCATTGTTTGGGTTGGGGTTTGCCAGGGTTGCGGGTCTGGCGGGGTTTGGGGCGGTTCGGGGGCTACGCAGGTGGGGGATACGAGTATTAGGGCGGTTACGGCGTGGGGGCGCAGGAGGGCTAGGCGGAGGGCGGCGTCGGCGCCTAGGGATACGCCGATTAGGGCGTATTGGGTTAGGCCGGCGGTTTCTAGGGTTGCGGCTAGGGCGGCGGCTGTGTTTTGGGCTGCGGCCTCGTCTTGGCCCTCGCCGGGAGGGGGGATGGGGGGTTGGATGTTGATTACGCGGTAGCTGGGGGTTAGGGCGTCGGCTAGGGTTGTTGTTTGCCAGGGTGTCCAGTCTAGGATGGCTACCTGGGGGCCGTTGCCGGATTCGGTGTATGGCAGGGGGGGTTGTGGTGGGTTCATTGGTTTAGGACTCCTTTGCGGGGGCTTAGGCCGCTTGGGTGTGGGCTCGGGGTAACGCAGAGTACGCAGAGAAAACGCAGAGGGCGCAGAGAAATTGCTTGGCCCGCTTGGGGTGTGGCGTATGGGGGTGGGGGCGTTGGTTTAGGACTCCTTTGCGGGGGCTTAGGCCGCTTGGGTGTGGGATCGGGGTAACGCAGAGGGCGCAGAGAAAACGCAGAGGGCGCAGAGAAATTGCTTGGCTCGCTTGGGTGTGGCCGTGTGGGGGCGTGGGTTTAGAATTCTTGGAGGCGGGGGAGGACTTCGCGGCCGAATAGGTTGATTTCGGCCATTATGTCGCGGTGGTTTAGGCTGGGTTGTTGAAAGAAGAGGTCTATTACTCCGGCGCCGCAGTGGTCGTGGTAGGCTTTTATTTGTTGGGTTATGGAGTCGGGGCCGCCTACGAAGGTTAGGTCTGGGGCGCCGCCTACGATGTCGCCGGCGGCGCTGCCGGCGAATACGTGGGCGTAGTCTATGGTTTGGCCGGTGCGCTGGGCCTGGATTACTTGGGCGACTGAGTTGCGCAGGGCCATTCCGGGGGCGCGGGCGCGGTCGGCTTGGCGGTGGAACCAGTCCCATGCTTTTTGGTCGGTTTCGGCTAGGTAGATGCTGCCGCGGAATACTATTTGGTCGGGTTGGGGCGTCCAGCCGGCGTCTTGGCACCATTGGAAATACTTGTTGGTGATGGCGGCGGTGTCGGCTACGGGGAGGAAGGATACGCCGAGGCCGAGGCGGTGGGCGGCGGCGTAGCGGACGGCGTCGTCGCTGCGGGTGGCTACGATGGCCGGGGGCAGGGGCTGCTGGACGGGGCGGGGCCAGACGGCTACGGTGCGGAACTGGTAGTAGCGGCCTTCCCAGGCGAAGGGCTGGGGTTCGGTTAGGGCGCGGAGGATTAAGTCCATTCCCTCTAGCATTCGTCCGCGTCCCTCGGCGGGGTTGACGTTGTAGGTCTGGTCTTCGTTGGGGGTGCCGCGGAGGAAGCCCATTATTAGGCGTCCGTTGGTTAGGTTGTCGAGGAGGGCGAGTTCTTCGGCGGCCCGGACGGGGTTGTTGAGGGGTAGGAGGTGGCCTAGGAGGGCGATGCGGGCTTTGCGGCAGCGCTCGGCGACGGCGGCGGCCATTACGGAGGGGGCGCCGGTGGCGATGCGGCCGGAGTAGTGGTGCTCGGAGAAGCTAATCCATTGGAAGCCCATTTCTTCGGCGAATTCGCATTCTTCGATGCCGTGTTGGTAGCTTTGTACGGAGAGGGCGGGGTCGTTGTAGGCCGGGGGGGTGGGCCAGGTGGGGGGGAATGTTCGGCGTTGGGCGTAGCCCATGGCGCCTAGGTATGAGGCTTTCATTGGTTTCTCCTGGTTGGGGTTATGGGTGGTTGGGGTTATGGGTGGTTTGGTTAGGGTAACAGATGTTTGTTTAGGGTGACGGGTATTTGGTTAGAGGGATGGGGGGCTTTCCTTAGTGATGGGCGGGCGGGTTGGTTAGGGTGATGGTTGGCGGCTAGGTGTGATGCTTTCATTGCTTTCTCCTAAGAAGGGTCTTACTGCGCTGGGCGGGATTCTTCGCTTTGCTCAGAATGACAGGGGGATTGCTTAGGGTTGCGGGCGGGTTGGTTGGGGGGATGGGCGGCTTGCCTAGAGTAACAGATGGTTTGTTCAGGGTGACGGATATTTGCTTAGGGTGATGGGCGGCTTTCCTTAGTGATGGACGGGTGGGTTGGGGTGACGGGCTGCGGTGAATTTGTATTCTTTGATGCCGTGTTGGTTGCTTTGTACTGGCAGGGCGGGGGTGTTGTTGGCCGGGGTGGGGGGATTCGGGGGGTGTAGCTTATGGCGGCTAGGTGTGACGCTTTCATTGGTTTCTCCTTGAAGGGTCTTACTGCGCTGGGCGAGATTCTTCGCTTTGCTCAGAATGACAGATGGGTTGCTTAGGGTTAGGGGCGGATTGGTTGAGGGGATCGGCGGTTTGGTTAGGGTTGCGGGCGGGTTGGTTGGGGGGGTGGGCGGCTTGCCTAGAATAACAGATGGTTTGTTCAGGGTGACGGATATTTGCTTAGAGGGATGGGCGGCTTTCCGTAGTGTCGGGCGGGTTGGTTGGGGTGATGGGACGTTATTATGTTAGGTATTGGTTATTGGGGTTGGTGTCATCAATTGCACCGGGGGGTTGTTGGGGTTTGGGCGTGGTTGCGGGGGGTGTGGGCGCACGGCAGTGCGCCCCTACGGGGTATGGGGGCGGTTGGGGATTGGGCGGGTGTTCTTGGCGGGGGCTGGGATTGCCGTTGGGATTGCGGCTTGCGTCGTTATTTCTGCTTTCGCGGGAATCCGCAGCGTTGGCACAATGCGGCCTTTGCTCGCCGGAGCGTCTGGATTCCCGCTTTCGCGGGAATGACGGTGTGGGGCGCAATCAGAACGGCAATTCCAGCGCACGTTAAAAATACTAGGGTGTCGGGCGTCTTGGTTAGGGTTACGGGCGGCTGCTTAGGATTACGGGCGGATTGCTCAGGGTGTCGGGTGGTTTGGTTAGGGTTACGGGCGGGTTGGTTAGGGTTACGGCGGGTTGGTTGGGGTTTATGGGCGGGTTGGGGGGATGGGCGGGTTGGTGTTCTTGGCGGGGGCTGGGATTGCCGTTGGGATTGCGGCTTGCGCCGTTATTTCTGCTTTCGCGGGAATCCGCAGCGTTGGCACAATGCGGCCTTTGCTCGCCGGAGCGTCTGGATTCCCGCTTTCGCGGGAATGACGGTGTGGGGCGCAATCAGAACGGCAATTCCAGCGCACGTTAAGAATACTAGGGTGTCGGGCGTCTTGGTTAGGGTTACGGGTGGCTGCTTAGGATTACGGACGGATTGCTCAGGGTGTCGGGTGATTTGGTTAGGGTTACGGGCGGCTGCTTAGGATTACGGGCGGATTGCTCAGGGTGTCGGGTGATTTGGTTAGGGTTACGGGCGGCTGCTTAGGGTGATGAGTGGGTTGGTTAGGGTTAAGGGTGGGGGGGTTGGGGGTTTTTTGTTAGGTGGGTAGGGTTTCTAGGTGTTTTAGCCAGGCTTGGAGGTGGGGGCATTGGGAGCGGATGGTTGGTAGGCCGATTTGTTGGGTGGCCTGGAGTCCTTGGATGGGTTTGCGGTAGCCGGGGATTATGGTCTGGATGCGTTTGGAGGGGGCGGTTGTGGGGGAGTCGTCTATGTTTTCGGGGGTGGGGAATGCGTCGCGGATTGCCTGGAGGGCGGCGGTTTGGGCGGGGGCACCGAGGCTGCGGGCTAGGGCGGGGCAGTCGCTGAATAGCATTGCCTCGAATTCGTGGATCATTATGTAGGGGATGAATCGGCGGGGGTTGAAATTGGGGCCCATTGCGTTGGCGATGTCTCGGGATAGGGATTCTTCGATGGCGTTGGGGTATTGGAGTTGGGGGGCGGCTCCGGCGCGGCCGGGCCAGGCGGCTTCGCCGCGTTGGGGCATTCCGTAGTAGTCTACCATGACGCATACCAAGAGTTGGGAGTCGCCCCTTAGCCGGTTTAGTATGTCGGCTCTCGCTTCGGGCCAGGGGCGGACTCCGCCGCGGCGGATGCGCTGGCGGTCTTTGCCCATTTTGCGGGCGGTGACTTGGGTGTAGCCTAGGGGGTAAAGGTGCAACGACAGGATTTGGTCTACAAAGGCTTCTTCGGTTTCTCCCTCGGCTTCAACGAATAGTCTAGTCATCGGCTTTGCGCTCGTGGTAAGTTCCGGCGGGTCTGCCGCCGAATTCGGTTTCTCCCTCGGCTTCGACGAATAGTCTAGTCATCGGCTTTGCGCTCGTGGTAAGTTCCGGCGGGTCTGCCGCCAAATTCGGTTTCTCCCTTGGCTTCGACGAATAGTCTAGTCATCGGCTTTGCGCTCGTGGTAAGTTCCGGCGGGTCTGCCGCCGAATTCGTTTTTCTCCCATAGCTCGCCTAGGCTGTAGCGCTCTAGCCATACTTCTAGGGGTTCGGGGGTTAGGCGGGTGAATTTGGTGGCGCCGTTTTGGCGGTCGGTTACTAGGACTTCTTCGGGGATGAAGTGGTCTAGTAGGGTGGGGGATTGGGTGGTTAGGATGATTTGGGCGTTTACTGCGGCTATTCCGGTTAGGGCTTCTAGGAGGGTTATGGATACGGGGTGGAGGGCTAGTTCCGGTTCGTCGAGCAGGATTAGGGGGGGGAGGAGGGATTCGGGCTGGTAGAGCAGGGTGGTTAGGGCGATGAAGCGGAGGGCGCCGCCGGAAAAGTCGGCGGCGTCGTAGGGGGCTTGGGCGCCTTTGTGCCGCCATTGCAGGCGGATTTTGTTGGGGTTCGCGGGGGATGGCTCTAGCAGGAAGTCGTCGAAAAAGGGCATAGGTTGCTGGATGGTGCGGCAGATTATTTGGTATTGGGTTGGGTGTTTTTGGCGGATGTGGTAGAGATAGGCGGCTAGGTTGGAGCCGTCGGGCTGGAGGTAGCGGTTGTCTTGGAGGTCGGCGGTTTTTCTTAGGGGGGAGGTTGGGCCGGTGTCGTGGAAGTGGTATATGCGCCAGTCGTCCATTTGGCGGGCGATGTATTGTTGGGCGGGTTGGTCGGCGGTGGGCCGGCTTATGGCGGCTTCGCCGCGGTGGCCTGAGAGGGGGTGCTCGGGTGGGGTTTCGGGGGCGGGTTGGTTGTTGTGGGGGGATAGCGATTCGGATTCGGGGCGCAGGCGGCCGTCGGGGGTTGGGCGCAGGGCGATTTTGTAGTGGTGGGCGGGGTTGCTAAATTCGACGTGGAATTTTAGGGAGCCGGTTGCTTTGGGGCCGAAGTGCAGGATGCGGTCGGGGCCGCCGTTTTGGGCTACGTAGTCTTGGAGTTGTCCGGCGCGGATGGCTTTCAGGAAGGCGAAGGCTTGGAGGAGGTTGGATTTGCCGGAGCCGTTGGCGCCGATAAGGACGTTTACTTGGCGCAGCTCTAGTTCGGCGCTGCGGATGCTCTTGAAGCCTTCGATGGTGATTTTGTTTATTAGTGGCATTGGCGTTTTTTCCGGAGGGGGTGCGCCCCCGCTCTGGCCCTCGCCCGGAGGGGGAGGGGATTATTGGGGGTTATAGTTGGATTAGTTCGTAGGGTAGGGTGTTTAGGTTTTGGTGGGCGGTTTCGGTTATTAGGATCATATCCTCGATTTGGTAGGAGCCTAGGCTGGCGGAGTAGTAGGGGGTTTCTAGACAGAGGAGCATTCCGGGCCGGAGGGGGGTGTGTTCGGCGGGGCTGATGAAGGGGGGTTCTTCTACGAAGGTGTCTAGGCCGATGGAGTGTCCGTAGTGGCCGCGGCTGTATCCGGGGAAGCCGTTGGCTTGCATTTGGGCGTCGGCGGCGCGGTAGATTTCGGATATGGGGGTTCCGGGGCGCATTAGCTGGCGGGCGGCGGCGTGGGCGTCGGCTAGGGCGTCGTAGACGCGGCGCTGTTCGGCGGAGGGGCGGCCAAAGGCGAAGGTGCGGCCGCAGTCGCTGTAGAAGCCGCTTACGGCTACGCCGCAGTCGAATTTTATGAGGTCGCCGGGGGAGAGGCCGGTATTGCCGCCGAAGCTGCTGCCGGGGCCGCCGCCGGCGCTGATGAAGCCGTAGGCGGATTGAAATTCGCCTGCGGCGGCTTGGCCGGACATTGCGGCTTCTAGGGCGCCTGCTTGGTAGCGGTATTTGATGTCTTGGGCGGTGTGGCCGGGCTGGGCGTCGGCGATGGCGCGGCGGAGTCCGGCCTCGAACAGGCGGGCGGCGGCGCGGTGCATTTCGATTTCTTGGGGGTGCTTGATGGCCCGGAGGGCGTAGAGCATTCCGGTGATGTCAACGAAGCGGCATTCGGGGTTGTTTTGTTGCAGGCGGAACAGGGTGTCGGCGTAGACGTAGCGTAGGTCTAGGCCGATGGTGGCGGCGGAGAGGCCGCGCTCTTGCAGGATGGCGGTTAGGGTTTGGTCTAGTTCGTCGGGGTTCCATTGGGGGGGGCGGGAGATGCGGGCGTGGCGGCCGGGGGGGCCGGCGATTATGTCTAGGTCGCGGTTTTCTACCCACATCCGATAGGGGCGGATGTCCTCGATGGAGGTGGCGGCTTGGGCGGCGGGGGCGGCGAAGTCGCTGGTCATCAGGGCCGGGGGGAGGGCGGGGTCGGCGGGGATTAGGGCGGCGTCGGTGCCCATTAGGCGGAAGGAGAGGTTGACTACCGGGCTGAAAAAGCCGGTGGTGTAGTAGATGTTGGCGGGGGTGTAGACTAGGCAGGCGTCTATTTCTTGGCGCCGGAGTTCGTCTTGGAGTTGGCGGCGGACGTTGTCGAACATTGTTGGGACCTCACTTGGGGGTGACGGGGTTATTTTACACTGCCGGGGGTTGGGGCGCACGGGGCGGGGGTGGGGGTGGTTGGTTTTTGGGGGTGGTTGTCTGAATCAGGATTTTCAGGATTACGGGATTTTCGGGATTGGGGGGTTCCGGTTTTTGGGGGATTTGTCTGAATCAGGATTTTCGGGATTATGGGATTTGCAGGATTGGGGGTTTCCGGTTTTTGGGGGTGGTTGTCTGAATCAGGATTTTCAGGATTACGGGATTTATGGGATTGGGGTAATTTTGATTCAGACAATCCGGGTGCGAAATTCCCCTTTGGTACTCTGAGCAAAGCCAAGGGTCTCACTGCCCAAGGTGAGATTCTTCGCTTTGCTCAGAATGACAGACTTTTTGGCGTCTTGGGTAAAGCGATGGGCTCTCACTGCCCTAGGTGAGATTCTTCGCTTTGCTCAGAATGACAGACTTTTGCTCAGGGTGGCAGATAGGGGGTGGGGGTTGGGGGTGGCGTGGACATTGGGGGTGGGCGGGATTAGTATTCGGGTGGGGCATTTTAGCCGGCGGGAGGCGGGTAATGAGATTGGGGGGCAGGGAGATTTTTTTTGGGTGGTTTGTTACTTTTGGCTGCGCGTTTGTGGTTTTTGGGGTGGCGGGGGGGCAGTTTTCTTTTGGGGTTTTTCTGAAGCCTATGACGGAGGATTTTGGGTGGAGCCGGGCTACGCTGTCGCTGGCTTTTGGGGTGACGTTTATGATTTCGGGGTTGCTGCGGCCGGCGGCGGGGTATTTGGCGGACCGCTATAGCCCGAAGTGGGTGGCGCTGGCGGGGGTGCTGATTATGGGGTGGATGCTGGCGCTGATTCCGGCGGTGAACAATCTGTTGCAGCTGTATGTGATATTCGCGTTTATGAGCGTTGGGGTGACGCTGGGAACGGGGCCGATTCTGACTAAGATTGTGAGCCAGTGGTTTGTGGCGCGGCGGGGGCTTACGCTGGGGATAGTGAGCGGGGCGGGGTCTTTCGGGGCGATGTTTCTGGTGCCGGCGACGTCGGCGGTGCTGGTGGTGTGGTCGTGGCAGCAGGCGTATATTGCGCTGGGGGTGTTTCTGGTTTTTGTGGTGCTGCCTATGGGGGCGCTGCTTATCCGCAACCGGCCGCAGGATAAGGGGCTTCGGGCTTACGGTAGCGGGGACGGGCCGGGGGGGACGGGGGCGCGGCAGGGGCGGGGCGGCGGGGGTTCATCATTGGACAGGGGTTCGCCGGAGGGGATGGCGCGGCGGGATTTCACTTTTGGGGAGGCGGTCAGGACTCCGCTGTTTCAGAGGCTTAGTTTCGGGTATTTCGTTTGAGGGTACTCGATGAGCTTCGTGAATGCTCATTTTGTGACTTATGCTCAGGATTTGGGGTATCACGCTTTGGTGGCGGCCAGCGGGTTTAGTCTGATTGGGGCTACGGCGATTATCGGGGCTTTGTGGATGGGGCATCTTTCGGATAAGTATGGGCGGCGGCGGATGCTGGCTTTTTCGTATCAATTGCGGGCTATGGGGTTCGTGGTGGTGCTGCTTTCGATGGGGATTCCTTTTTTGGGGATACCGTCGCTGGGGATTGTGGCGCTGGTGGCGGGGGTGCTGCTGGTGGGGTTTTCGTGGAATGCGGTGGTGGGGATTACGGCGGCGTATGTTTCGGACGGGTTCGGGACGGGGAATCTGGGGAAGATTTACGGGACGATGTTTGCGGTGATGCCGCTGGGGTCGGGGCTGGGGGCGTATCTGGGGGGGAAGCTGTTTGATGTGCGGGGGACTTATGATGTGGCTATCTGGTCTAATGTGGGGTTGCTGATTGCGTCGGCGTTGCTGGTGTGGTCTATCGGGGGGGAGCGGCCGCAGGCGCTAGGGGGGCCTGCGGCGGCGGCGGGGGATGATTAGGGGTTGGTGGTGCGGGGGGTTGGGTGGGGGGGGGCGCGAAATCCGGGGGGCAACCGCGGAATACGGGGGGGCACCACAAGGGTTGCCCCTACCGCACCAGCCGGGTGGGCGCGAAATCCGGGGGGCAACCGCGGAATACGGGGGGGCAACCACAAGGGTTGCCCCTACCGCACCAGCCGGGTGGGCGCGAAATACGGGGGGCAACCGCGGAATACGGGGGGCAACCACAAGGGTTGCCTCTACCGCACCGGCGGGGTGGGCGCGAAATCCGGGGGGCAACCGCGAAATACGGCCGGGGAACCACAAGGGTTGCCCCTACCGCACCGGCCGGGCGGGCGCGAAATCCGGGGGGCAGCCGCGGAATATGGCAGGGCAACCACAAGGGTTGCCCCTACCGCACCGGGGGGGTGGGCGTGAAATACGGGGGGCAACCACAAGGGTTGCCCCTACCGCACCGGGGGGGTAGCCGTGAAATAAGTAGGGGCAACCACAAGGGTTGCCCCTACTGTCATTCTGAGCAAGGGGGCGGGGTGGGGTTATTGGGTGGGGGGGACTCGCTGGACGGTGCGGTCGGGGAGTACGGTTAGGCCGACTATGGGGCCGATTTTTTCGTTGAAGAGGGCAATCATATTGTCTTGGTTGTCCTCGTCTTGGCGGGCTATGAAGCCGGGGATTACGTATTCGGTGGCTACTACGTTGGCTTGGTGTTCGAGGAGGGCGGGGGAAAATTCTTGGTAGATCATTCCGGCTTCGATGTTGCGGGGGATCCAGACTTCGTTCCAGGCGGGGGTTACGCGGAGGCCCTCGAGTTCGTGGCGGGCGCCTTCCTCGATGAAGATTTGGCGGATGTCGGGGGGGAGGCTGTTCCAGACTTGGGGGCTCATCATTACGGTGTTGACTGCCTGGGTAGCTAGGGGGCCTACCATATAGGTGGTGACTTCGTACCATCGCTGGGCTACGGAGGCGAAGGCTACGGTTACGCCGCAGTCTAGGACGCCGCGCTCTAGGGCGGTGTAGACTTCGGCGAAGGCGACGAATTGGGCGCTGGCGCCGAAGCCTTCGATCCAGTCGGAGAGGGCGGAGCCGTGGCTGCGGACTTTGCGTCCCTGAAAGTCGGCCAGCTCCTCTATGTTTTCTTTGCAGAAGAAGAATTGGTCGGCGCCGGAAATCCACATATGGGTGATGACTTTGCCGCCGTCGCTGTTTTCCTCGAACAGGCTGTCTACCAGCGGGCCTATTGCTTGCTGTACTTTGAGGTAGTGTTCGTGGTTTTCGTAGACGCCGAACAGGATTTGTAGTTCGGCTTCGGGCATTGCGCCGGATACGTAGCTGCTGGAGATTTCGGCAAAGGACAGGGTGCCGTTGCCCAGCAGGTTGAGGGAGTCGGGGCCGGCGATGCCCAATTCGGGGAAGGATGTGATTTCTATTAGCACTTTTCCGTTGGTGCGGGCTTCTATTTGGGCCCGGAAGAAGCTGTCGAACAGTTCGCAGGGGGCGACGGTGCGGTTGATGCAGGCGAACTGGATTTTGATGGGTTCGCCGTCGTAGGTCATTTGGGTGGGGTTGGTGAAGTTGGCCTTTTCTATCAGATCCCGGTAGTACTGGAGCTCGAAGATGTAGCGCTCGCGTTCTAGGCCGGCTAGGTTGACCATATCGTTGGCGTCGCCCAAGCCTTCTCCGGGGGCGGGGCCTACGAGTTGGTTGAGGTCGCCGATGTAGATGGCGCCGGGGCCGTTGGCGCGCTCAGCGGCGGCGGCGGCTAGGGCGGGGTCGACGTCGGCTATCATTGCCGGGGCTTGTTGCTGGGTTGGCGCCTGGGTGGCGGTGGGGGCCGGGGCGGGTGTTGCCGTCGGCGCGGCGGCGGGGGGTGATGTGGGTTCGGGTTCGGCGGCGCTGCCGCAGGCGAGGGTTAGGGCGATTAGGAGCAGCAGGGTTCCAGCTAATAGTAGTGGTTTAGTCATTTTGCAATTTCTCCCGGACAGGTTGGGGGGTGCCCGGCCTTAGCGTTGGGCGGGCATTGGCCGGGCGGAATATATCAAATCGTGCTTTATGGCGCAAGTTGGGTGTACGGATAAGGTTGCGTTGGATGGGGTAGTTGGGGTTAGTTGATTGATTTATGGTTGTTTGGTTACGGATTGTGGTTATTGTTGGGGGGATGGTGTGGTTGAAAGGGTTTGGGGGTTGGCGGTGGGATTCTTTGTTTTGCTCAGGGTGGCAGACGGGCGGGCGGGCGGGGTGGGGTGGCTGAAAGGGTTTGGGGGGTGATGGTGGGGTTCTTCGCTTTGCTCAGAATGACAGACGGGCGGGCGGGCGGGATGGTGTGGCTGAAAGGGTTTGGGGCTTGACGGTGGGGTTCTTCGCTTTGCTCAGAATGACAGACGGGCGGGCGGGATGGTGTGGCTGAAAGGGTTTGGGGCTTGACGGTGAGATTCTTCGCTTTGCTCAGAATGACAGACGGACGGGCGGGCGGGATGGTGTGGCTGAAAGGGTTTGGGGCTTGACGGTGAGATTCTTCGCTTTGCTCAGAATGACAGACGGACGGGCGGGCGGGATGGTGTGGCTGAAAGGGTTTGGGGGTTGGCGGTGGGATTCTTCGCTTTGCTCAGAATGACAGATGTTGCTCAGGGTGACGGGGCTTTGCTTGGGGGGACGGACGTTGTTTAGGGGGACGGGGGGTTGCTTCGCCGGGGCTTCTGGATTCCCGCTTTCGCGGGAATGACGGGGGGCGGGTGGTATGACGGGGGCGGGTGGTATGACTGATGAGGTTGGGGGTTGGGGGTGGGATTCTTCGCTTTGCTCAGGGTGGCAGGGCTTTGTTCAGAATGACAGACGGGGGGGTGGCCCCGGCTTGGGTTGCCGGGGCCTTTGGGGGTGGCCGGGGGGTGCGGGGGGTTGGGGGGTTATTGGGTTATGGGGACTCTTTCGGTGGTGCCGTCGGGGTTGATTTTTACGCCTACTATGGGGGCGATTCTTTCGTTGAACAGGGCGATGATGGCGTCTCGGGAGTCGTCGTCTTGGCGGCTTACGAAGCCGGGTACTACGTGGTCGGTGGCTACGACGTTTCTCATGTGGCTCATGAGTTCGGGGGAGAATTCTTGGTATTCTAGGCCGGCGTCTATGTTGCGCTGGATCCAGACTTCGTTCCAGGCGGGGGTTACGCGGATGGCTTCGAGCTCGTGGCGGGCGCCTTCCTCTAGGAGGATTTGCTGGATGTCTTGGGGCAGGCCGTCCCAGACGTCGCGGTTTACGATGACGGTGTTGAGGAGTTGGCTGGAGAGGGGGCCGACCATATAGTCGGTTACTTCGTACCAGCGCTGGGCGTGGGCGGCGAAGGCTACGGTTACGCCGCAGTCTAGGATGCCGCGTTCCAGGGCGGTGTAGACTTCGGCGAAGGCGACGAATTGGGCGTTGGCGCCGAAGCCTTCGATCCAGTCGGAAAGGGCGGAGCCGTGGCTGCGGACTTTGCGGCCTTCGAAGTCGGCGAGGGTGGTTACGCCTTCTTTGCAGAAGAAGAATTGGTCGCCGCCGGAAACCCACATATGGGACAGGACTATGCCGCCGTCGGTGTTTTCCTCAAAGAGGCGGTCGAGTTCGGGGCCGATGGCTTGGGTGACCTTGAATTCGACTTCGTGGTCGGGATATAGGCCGTACATAATGGCGAGCTCGGCTTCGGGCATATGGCCGGAGACGTAGCCGCTGGTGATTTCGGCCCAAGAGAGGGTGCCGTTGGTGACCTGTTCGAGGGAGTCGGGGCCGGCGATGCCGAGTTCGGGGAAGGAGGTGATGGGGACGATGACTTTGCCGTTGGTGCGGGCTTCGACCTGCTTGCGGAAGAAGTTGTCCCACAGCTCGCAGGGGGCGACGGTGCGGTTGATGCAGGCGAACTGGATGTTGATGGGTTCGCCGTCGTAGGTCATTTCGGTGGGGTTGGTGAAGTTGGCTTTTTCGACTAGGTCTTGGTAGTACTGGGAGTCGAAGAGGTAGCTTTCGCGTTCTAGGCCGGCGAGGTTGACCATATCGTTGGCGTCGCCTAGGCCCTCGGCGGGGGCTGGGCCGACTAGTCGGCTGAAGTCGCCGTCGCCGAGGTAGAAGGCGCCGGGGCCGCCGGCGCGGGCGTCGGCCGCGGCGGTTAGGGGGTCGTCGGAGGGGGACGTTGCGGGGGCTTGGGTGGGTTCCGCCATCATCGCTTGGGTGGCGGTGGGCGCCGCAGTGGGGGCGGCGGTGGGGGCCTGGGTTGCGGTGGGGTCGGGTTCGGCGGCGCTGCCGCAGGCTAGGGCCAGGGTCATCAGTAAAATGAGCAATCCGGCTAGTAGCAGTGGTTTGAGCATTGACGTTTTCTCCTCTTGTAGTTCTGAACGCAGCTAAGAATCGGGGTAGGGGAGGGCGCTGCGGACAACCCGGCGGAATATAGCAAATTGGGATGCGCGGCGCAAGACGGGGCGGGGGGTTAGGGGAGGAGGCTGGTTGCGACTACGGCGGCTATGATGGCGATGCCACCGGCTAGGATTGTGTAAAACATCCGGTCGAATCGGCGGTTGGTTTCCCGGTCTGCGGCCTGCATTTCCGTGCGGAGTTGTTGCTGGCCGGTTTCGATCCGGCGATAGCCTTCTTGCATTTCCGTGCGCAGTTGCTCTTGTCCAGCGTGCATTTCCGTGCGCAGTTGCTCTTGGCCAGCGTGCATTTCTCTACGCAGTTGCTCTTGGCCGGCCTCTAGTCTGCGATAGCCTTCTTGCATTTCCGCACGCAGTTGTTCTTGCCCGGCCTGAATTTCCCCGCGCAGTTGCCCTTGCCCGGTGTGAATTTCCGCACGCAATTGCTCTTGCCCGGGCTGAATTTCCACACGCAATTGCCCTTGCCCGGCCTGAATTTCCGCACGCAGTTGCCCTTGCCCGGCCTGCATCTCCGCACGCAGTTGCTCTTGCCCGGCTTCTAGTTTGCGTTGGCCTTCCTGGATTTCCGCACGCAATTGCCCTTGACCTTCCTGCATTGCCACACGCAATTGGCCTTGCCCGGCCTGCATTTCTACGCGCAATTGGCCTTGCCCGGCCTGAATTTCCATACGCAGTTGTTGCTGGCCGGCTTCGATGCGGCGCTGGCCTTCTAGGAGGGCGATGTAGTTGCCTTGTAATTCGCCTATTGCCCGCCATACTTCAGTGGCGTCAATGGACGCGGGGATGCCTTCCGATGCCGTGGACATAGTTGCGCCCCCTCAGTGTCGTATTGGCAAGGATAGCACAAATGGCGCCCGGCTATATGGTTATCGTGTAGGGATAGGGGCTGCCGGGTATTAAAGGGGGGTTATGCTTTGCTGCCCGTAGGTTGGGGATTTCCGCTGAGGGGGCCGAAGGCGTGTTGGCCGGGGCGCGTTCTTTGGGGATAGACGTTTCTGGATTCCCGCTTTCGCGGGAATGACGGGGTGGGGGCTGGACGGGGTGACGGGCTGGCGGGAATTGATGGGGGTGGCGGGGGTGGCGGGGGTGGCGGGCTTTGGGGTAATGGCTTGGGGTGGCTAGGTTAGTTGTCTTTGCTGGAGGGGGAGGCCCCGGCTAGTGCGCCGGGGCCTTTGGGGTTGGGGTGCGGCCTTACGCCTGTTGGGGTTGGGGGGTTACTCTACTTGAGTGATGGTGCCGTCGGGTTCGATTTGGACTTTGGCCCAGGGGGCTACTATGTCGTTCCAGATGGCTACTTCTTCGGGGCCGACGCGCTTTATCCAGTTGGGGAGGACGCGGCCCAAGGCCACTTCTTCGTAGACGAACTCTTTCATTTCGTCGGACCAGGGGATGAATGTCATACCCTTGTCTACGTTGACCTTTACGCCGGTTTCGTTCCAGACGGCGGCTAGGCGGAGGTTTTCCAGCTCCATTTTGGCGCCCTCTTCGATGATGATGGCTTGGAGGTCGGCGGGGATGCGTTCCCAAGTGTCTATGTTCATTGTCTCGAATCCCATCGGCATTGAGATGAAGGGGCCGATGAGGTTGTCGGTGACTTCGTACCAGCGCTGACCGTGGCCGGCGTGGGCGCCGGTTACGCCGGCGTCTAGGATGCCGCGCTCCAAGGCGGTGTAGACTTCGGCAAAGGCCATGAACTGCCCTTCGCCGCCTAGGCCGTTGATGGCGTCGGTCATAGTGGTGCCGTGGCTGCGGGTCTTTAGGCCGTCGAAGTCTTCGCGCTCGGCGCCGCGCCGGGAGAAGAAGTACTGGTCGTTGCCGCCGTACCAGATATGGTAAATGAGTTTGCCGCCGCTGGTGTTGTCGTAAATGCCTTGGTCTAGGGTTTCCAGCAGGCGGGTGTTGGCTTCGTGTTCCGACTTGAAATCTTTCCAGAGGCCCCAGACGTAGATGATGTCAATCAGGGGCCAGGTGCCGCCGACGTAGGCGGGCTGGATTTGGGCGAATTCGATGGTTCCCTGCTCGACCAGCTCCAGCATATCGGAACCGGCTAGGCCGAGTTCGGGGTAGCTGGAAACCTCGAAGTCTACTTGGCCGTTGGTGCGCTGGCGGATGTTTTCGGCGAAGTAGATGGTTTGGAGCTTGCAGGGGAGGAGGGCGCGGTTGATGCAGGCGTACTGGATGTTGAGTTCCTCGCCGCTGGAGGTTAGGGGGGTGGGGTCGGTTAGTTTGGCTTTGTCCAGCAGGGAGCGGTAGTAGTCGGTCTCAAAGATGTGCTTGTTTTTTTCTAGGAACTCTAGGGGGACGTTGCCGGTGCCGTCGCCTAGGGCTTCCTCGACGCCGCCGGGGGATGGGCCGACGAGTTGGGACAGGTCGCCGACGTAGATGGCGCCGGGCTTGCCGGCCAGCTCTGCGGCTACGGCCTGGAGGGCGGCGTCGGCGGTCATTGCGGGGGCTTCGGTGGGTTCCTGCATCATCGCGGTGGGGGCGGCGGTGGGGGCCGGGGTGGGGGTGGGGGCGGCGGTTGGTTGCGGGGCGGCGGTCGGCACTGCGGTTGCCGCGCTGCCGCAGGCTAGGGCCAGGGTCATCAGCAGGATAAGAACGCCGAATAGATAAGGTCTGAACATTCCGCACTCTCCATAAGGGAAATTTCGCGGCTGCGCCCCGCGCAACCCGGCGGGAAGGGGAAATTTCGCGGCTGCGCCCCGCGCAACCCGGCGGGAATATAGCAAATTGGATTACCTCGCGCAAGACGGGGGATTGTAGGCGTTTATGCGAAATGCGGTTATTTGGCAACGGAAATGTGGCAGGTTTTGCCGGGGGATGATGTTGAAAAATCTGACGGGCATAACGGGCGGGGGAAAGCCCCCTTAATCTCCTTGCGGGGGATTAGGGGGGCTTGATGCGGGTTGGGGGGTTGCGGTTTTAGGGGTTGGTTAGGGATGCGGAGCCGTCGGGGTTGATGGTGATGCCGGCGACGGGGCCGATGTTTTTGTTGAACAGGCGGACGGCTTCGGTGTCGGGGCCGCCGATGCGGTTCACCCATTGGGGAATCACGCGCTTTAGGGCTACTTCCTCGAACAGGAAGTCGCGTATTTCGTCGTTGAACGGGGTGTAGGTCATACCTTGGTCCAGCAGCTTGGGGATGCCGAGTTGGGAGAGTATGGGGGTGACGCGGAAGAATTCCAGTTCGTACTTGGCGCCTTCCTCGATGAGGACTTGGCGGAAGTCTTCGGGCAGTTCGGCCCAGACGTCGGCGTTGAAGGTGGCGTTTTCGACGGTGAACAGGGGCAGGGGGCCGGCCATATAGTCGGCGACTTCGTACCAGCGCTGGCCGTAGGCGGCGTTGGCGCCGGTTACGCCGCCGTCGAGGATGCCGCGTTCTAGGGCGGTGTAGACTTCGGAGAAGGCGACCCACTGGGCTTCGGAACCCATGCCGTCAATCATATCGGAGAGGGCGCCGCCGAAGCTGCGGACTTTCAGGCCCTGGAAGTCGGCCAGTTCCTCGATAGGTTCCTTGCTGAAGAAGAATATCTCGTTTTCCGGCACGCGCCATAGCTGGTAGATGGTTATGCCGCCGCCGGTGCGGTCTTCAATCAGCCGGTCTAGGTCGGGGATGGCGGCCGTGGTGGCCTTGTAGAACGTCTCGTTGTCTTTGTACATTCCCCAGAGGTATTTCATATCCATTGCGGGGAGGTCGCCGGCGGTGTAGGCGGCGGGGAGTTCGGCGAAGGACAGGGTGCCGTTGGCGAGGAGTTCGAGCACGTCGGGACCGGCTATGCCTAGCTCCGGGTAGCCGATGATTTCGATTTTCAACTGGCCGTTGGTGCGCTCGAATACTTGGTCGGACCACCATTCGGAGAGCTTGCAGTGGGTGAGGGCGCGGTTGATGCAGGCGAACTGGTAGGAGAGTTCCATGCCGGTGGTGGTGACTTCGGTGGGGTTGGTGTAGTTGGCGCGCTCGAGGAGGAGGCGGTAGTAGTCGGAATCGAAGACGTACATATAGTCTTCGAGGCCCTCGTAGGGTACGCCGTCGTAGTCGCCGATGTCGTCGGCGATGGGTTCGGGGACTGGGCCGACGAGCTGGTTGAGGTCGCCTACGTAGATGGCGCCGGGGCCGCCGGCGAGTTGGGCGGCGACGGACTGGAGGTCGGCGCTTCCCGTTGCGGGGGTTGGGGCGGGGGTTGCCGTGGCGGGGGGCTGGGTTGGGACGGGGGTTGCCGTGGCGGCCGGCGGGGCGGTGGCCTCGGGTTGGGGGGTTGGGGTGGCGGCGGCGCCGCAGGCGAGAATCACCGCCATTAGAAGGGTCAATAACCCGGTTAGCGCAAATTTCCTTAGCATAACGGCACTCCTGGATGATTTTTCCCTTACCGGCGGCGGTTTCGGTAATGGGCCGCTGGTTGCGCGGGAATATACCAAATGATGTATGGCGGCGCAAGCCAATTCCTTAGCGGTTTGGGGGGTATCGGGTTATAAAATGATTGGATTCTTGTGTTATTCGGCTAATTTCGTAATGGTTGGGGGTGGGGGGGCGGGGGATGGGGCGGAGGCGGGTATAAAACCCGCCCCTACGGGTGTTGGGCGGGCGTTTCTGCTGGGTGGGCGTTTTTCCTGCTTTCCCGTCGTTCTTGCGAAGGTGGGGATGTGGGGGCGTTCACTGGTGGGCGGGCGGGCTGGGTGGGGGTGGCGCTGGATTCCCGCTTTCGCGGGAATGACGGGGTGGGTGGCAGGGGGATGGTGGGGGTGATGGACGGCGGGGATGGCAGATGGTGGCCCCCGCCCGCCGGTGGGGGTACTCTGGCCGGGTGGGGGCGCTCTGCTATGCTGGACGCTTGGCACCGGGCCGCGTCGGGTGTCGTGGGGGGGGGCGTAGGGATTCTTCGCTTTGCTCAGAATGACAGAGGGCGGCTCAGGGTGGCGGGCGGCGGCCCGGAGTGGCGGGCGGCGGCTTAGGGTGACAGGCTGTTGCTTAGGGGGGCGGGCGGGGGGCGGGGATTCTTCGCTTTGCTCAGAATGACAGAGGGCGGCTCAGGGTGGCGGGCGGCGGCTTAGGGTGACAGGGCTGTTGCTCAGGGTGGCGGGCTGTCGCTTAGGGTGGCGGGCTGTCGCTTAGGGTGGCTGGCTGTTGCTTAGGGTGGCGGGCGGCGGGGATTCTTCGCTTTGCTCAGAATGACAGAGGGCGGCTCAGGGTGGCGGGCGGCGGCCCGGGGTGGCGGGCGGGGGGTTAGGGGGGCGGGCGGGGGGTTGGGTTTGGGGGTTTTGGTTTTGGTTAGGGGGTGGTTTTGGTTACGGCGCCGTTGGGGTTTATGTGTAGGCCGACTAGGGGGCCTACTTTTTCGTTGAATATGGTTATGATTTGGTGGTCGGGGTTGCCTACGCGGTTTACCCAGGCGGGGATTACGTGTTCGATTACGGAGGAGTTTAGGCTTCGGCGGTTTACTTCGGCGTTGAATTCTTGGAGGGTTAGGCCCTTGTCTAGGTTGCGGGCCAGGCCCATTTCGTTTTGGATGGAGGCGATGCGTAGGGCTTCGAGTTCGGAGATGGCGCCTTCCTCGATGAAGATTTGCTGGAGGTTGGGGGGGAGTTTGGCCCAGACGTCGCCGTTGATGATGTTGTTGGTGGAGGGGAAGCTGACTAGGGGGCCGGCCATATAGGTGGTGACTTCGTACCAGCGCTGGCCGTGGGCGGCGTCGGCGCCGGCTACGGCGGCTTCTAGGATGCCGCGTTCCAGGGCGGTGTAGACTTCGGCGAAGGCCAGGAATTGGGCGTCGCCGCCGATGCCTTCGATCCAGTCGGAGAGGGCGGCGCTGTGGCTGCGGGTTTTGAGGCCCTGGAAGTCGTCTAGGGTGGCTAGGGGTTTTTTGCTGAAGAAGTAGAGGTCGTTGCCGGAGAACCAGTTGTGGTTTAGGACGAAGCCGCCGGTGGCGTCGGCTACCAGTTTTTCGAGGTCGGGGGTGATGGCGACGGTGGCGCGGAATTCGGTTTCGCGGTCGGGGTAGATGCCCCAGAGGTTTTGGATTTCGATGGGGGGCATTTCGCCGCCTACGTAGCCGCCGTAGATGTTCGCCATTGCTAGGGTGCCGTCGGAGACTAGGGTTAGGGTGTCGGGGCCGGCTAGGCCGAGTTCGGGGTAGGAGCTGACGTTTATCTTGAATTTTCCGTTGGTGCGTTTTTCTAGGTTGGGGGCGAGGTAGGTTTCTATGAGGACGCAGGGTAGGAGGGCGCGGTTGATGCAGGCGTGCTGGATGGTGACGGGGTCGCCGTCGTAGGTCATTGGGGTGGGGTTGGTGATTTTGGCTTTTTCCAGCAGGCCGCGGTAGAAGTCGGATTCGTAAATCCAGAGGTGGCGTTCTAGGGCGTCTAGGGGGACGTTGCCGTCGAAGTCGCCTTGTTCCTCGCTGGGGGCGGGGCCGACGAGCTGGTTGATGTTGCCGACGTAGATGGCGCCGGGGGCGTTGGCGTGGTCGGCGGCGTATTGTTCGAGGGTTCGGGCCGGGGCGGCGGGCGGCGGGGTGGGGGTGGCCGTGGGTGCCGCGGCTACGGTGGCGGGGGCGGCGGTGGGTTGGGGGGCGTCGGCGGGGCCGCAGGCGGCTAGGGCCAATGCGATGGGGAGAATCAGGGTGATTGCTAGGGTTGGCAGCAGGAATTTTCGCATTGGGGGCCTCTTTGTTACGAAATTCGGCTGATATATTGGAAAATAGATTTTATTAGTTGAAATTGGGTATGTCAAGGGCGTTAATGGCGTTTATGTTTGGGGGATGATATACGCAATTCGTGATTTTCTTGCGGGGCGGGGCGGTGGTAGAATGGGGGTATGTTGAAGCAGGGCGAAAAACCGAATTATTGGGATAATCATGAGGGGTTCCGGCGGCTGCTGATAATGGGCGGGGTGTGCCTGGTTTTCGGGGTGTTTTTCGGGGATGTGGTGGGGCCGCCGGAGCTGCGGTCGGTGCTGGAGGGGTGGTTCCCGATAATGATGTGGGTTATGGGGGCGATAATTCTGGTGTTCTGCTTTGTGCTTCATCCGCGGCAGTATTCGATATATGAGGAGTGTCTGGCGGTGGAGTGGTGGTATCCGCGGCGGAAGGTGATTCCTTTTGACGATGTTACGGAGCTGAAGGCGTGGACCAGTGTGGGGCGTCGGCATATTATCGTGCTGAGTCGGGGGCGGAATCATTCTTTCGGGTTTGAGGCGATTGCGCCGCGCAAGATTGAGGTGTTTGCGGAGCGGCTGGAGGAGGCGGTGAACCGGCGGCGGTTTCAGGCGGGGCGGGAGCCGATTCAGTTGCAGGCGGAACGGACGCGGAAGAAGAAGCGGAAGGATGGGGGTTAGGGGGCGGGTTCGGGGTTGGCGGGTTCGTGGGGTTCGGGGTTTTCTTGGCCGGGGTTTTCCATACCGGGGTTGTCTGAATCAGGATTTGCCGGATTCGAGGATTTTCAGGATTTTCATTCCTGGATTTTCTTGTCTGGTGAATCCTGTAGTTGCGAAATTCCCCTTTGCCGTCCTGGGGGATGGGGAAGGGTTTGGCGGCCCAAGGTGAGATTCTTCGCTGCGCTCAGAATGACAGGAGGGCGGCTCAGAGTGGCAGGTGGCAGCTTGGGGTGGCAGGCGGCGGAAGTAGTTTCGCAATTTTCCCTATCGCAGAAAAGGGCGCACGGCTGTGCGCCCCTACGGGTGGCAGGCGGCGGAAGTAGTTTCGCAATTTTCCCGCAGAAAAGGGCGCACGGCTGTGCGCCCCTACGGGTGGCAGACGGCGGAAGTAATTTCGCAATTTTCCTATCGGAGAAAAGGGCGCACGGCTGTGCGCCCTTACGGGTGACAGACGGCGGAAGTAGTTTCGCAATTTTCCCTATCGCAGAAAAGGGCGCACGGCTGTGCGCCCCTACGGGTGGCAGGCGGCGGAAGTAGTTTCGCAATTTTCTCGAGGTATCGGGGTTGGTTAGCGGGCGGCTAGGGGTGGGGGGCCGGATAGGGGTTGGGGGGCGGTGGTGGCGGCTTTGTGTAGGGCGGTTAGGGAGCGGGTTAGGGACTGGAGGTCGGCTATGGCTTGGGGGTCGGTTAGCTGGCCGTCTTGGAAGTGGCGGGACTGGAGGTAGACTGTTCCGGGGATGGTGTGGGCGCCGAACCACATCAGTACGGGGCGGAGTTGGGCGTCTATGGTTAGGTAGTGGTGGTCGGTGGCGCCCATAGCGATTAGGCCGCAGGGTTTGCCGCGGAGGGCGTCTACGGGGAGGTGGTCGAGGAGGTTTTTTAGGGCGGCGGTGAAGGATGCGCGGAAAACGGGGGTGGCGATTAGGTACATATCGGCGGCGGTGACGCGGTCTACTACTGTTTGGGTGTCGTCGTTGTAGGCGGATGGGGGGCGTCCGTCGGCGAAGGATAGGTGGTAGTCGCCTAGGTGTAGGATGGCGGTTGTTGGGGCGTCCGTTGCCGGGGCGTCCGGGGTGGTTAGGGCGGTTTGGATGGCTTGGTGTAGGCGGCCGGGTGGGGTTACGGTTCCGTGGATGGCTAGTAGGGTTGCGGGCATAGCGTTACAACTCGATTATGGCGTTGGGGTCGTTCCAGGTTTTCTTGAACCGGATGGTTATAGCAGGGTTGCGGGCATAGCGTTACAACTCGATTATGGCGTTGGGGTCGTTCCAGGTTTTCTTGAACCGGATGGTTATAGCAGGGTTGCGGGCATAGCGTTACAACTCGATTATGGCGTTGGGGTCGTTCCAGGTTTTCTTGAACCGGATGGCTATAGTAGGGTTGCAGGCATTGCGTTACAACTCGATTATTGCGTTGGGGGCGTTCCAGGTTTTCTTGAACCGGATGGTTATAGTAGGGTTGCGGGCATTGTGTCACAACTCGATTATGGCGTTGGGGTCGTTCCAGGTTTTCTTGAAATGGTCGAAGTCGTGCAGCGGGTTGTGTTTGATGATGCCTAGGATGCCGCAGATGGCGCCGTCTAACTGCTGGGCGTTTTTGGTGTCAACCGCGGTGTGCAGCAGGCGGTAAAATTCTGCTAGGGCCTCGCGTCTTTCGGCAAAGCTATGCTCAAAATAGGCGAGTATGGTTTCCTGCTGGGCCTGTAGCGCGGCTTGGAACATTTGGGAGTTGGCGCGTATCCATTCGCGGTTAGTTTTTTCCGCTTCGCGGGTTTCTAGGTATTTGATACCGGCGATGATGATTTCTTGGGGGTCAAGCCCCAGCAGATTGGCGGCGGCTTTGTAGTACGTTGTCATTGCTGCAATATCTCCTGTTGGGCTTCGGTAAGAATTGGCTGGTTCAGCAGTTGGGATAGGGCGTCCGCCAGTTTGTAGACTTGATAGGCGTCCTCAACGTTGGTGGCGTTGGATTGGGCAAGCAAGCGGCACAGGGCGGATTGGGAATTGGCGATGGAGCTTTCGAGTTCGGTCATTCGCAACTGTCCGGCTTGCATTACGGCGGCCCTTTCCCGCAATTTTGATTCGTATTGGGCAAATTCGTCAAGTTTGGCTTTTACTCTCTGCTTGGTTCGTTCCGCTTGCCATTGGCTGAAAGCGGCGGCGGCGATGCCGATGGGGGCCGCTACGATGGTTGCGCCGAGGGACAAGGTGGTTATCCCGCCAGCCATTCCGGCCCCGCCGGCCGACAGGGCGCCGCCGCCCAGCCAGGCCAGCCGGGCGCTGTGGGCCGCCGCGCCGCTCAGGGTGGCGATGCGGGTTCCGGTAGAGGCTACTCCGAAAATACCGGCGGCGGTGTACATTCCGGCGGCAGTGGCCGCGCCGGCCCCAGCGGAGGCGCCTATGCCGCCGATTCCGATGCCCATAGATTTCAGGGCTTCATGGCGCAGTTCTTTCCAGTGGTCTAGCGTTTCGTCGGGGATAGCCCGCAGATTGTCAAAGTCGCGGTTTTTGACTTTGGCGTTTTTGAGAAACTCCGCCGCCATTTGCAAGGTTTCCAGTCCGTCAACCCGCAATCGTCCCAGCCGTTCTGCCTGCTGATTGAATTCGTCGGACAGGGTTTGGGTTTCCGATTCTACTTGCTGGCAGTTGGCTAGGGCCTTGTTGTGTTTCTTTTGCCATTTTTTGCTTTTCACCGTGCCGTGGATAGACGCGCCTAGACTTGCTGCGCCCGCCGCGATGCCCATGACGATGAAAGGAATTGGCATTGTTTGCCTCTTAAACGCCGATTTTGTTGAGCCGCGCTTATAGTACCACAATGCCCCGGCCGCTACCCGGCCGCTACCCGGCCGCGCTGGCCTTGCGGGTGGGGGTGTGGCGGTTTGGGGGGGTGGGTAGGCCGAGGTTGGCGCGTAGGGTGTCGGATTCGTATTCGGTTCGGAATAGGTGGCGGCGCTTTAGGATGGGTAGGACTTGGTCTGTGAAGTCGTCGAAGGCTTGGGGCAGGACGGCGCCGCTTAGCATAAAGCCGTCGGCGGCGCCGGACTCGAACCAGGATTGCATGGTGTCGGCTATTTGGTCGGGGGTGCCGATAAATTCGTGGCGGGGGGTGGTTACTTGCTGGGCGATTTCGCGGAGGGTTAGCTCTTTTTCGCGGGCGGTGCGCTTGATGCTGTCGGTGGCGCTTTCCCAGCCGTTGCGCCCGAAGTCGCCGAGTTCGGGAAAGGGGGCGTCTAGGTCGTATTGGGTGAAGTCTAGGTCGTTGAAGTAGCGGCCTAGGTAGTCTAGGGCGGAGTTGATTTCTACTAGGGCGGCGATTTCTAGGTATTTGGCTTCGGCTTCTTGGGGGGTGCGGCCTACGATGGGGGAGCAGCCGGGCATAATGAGGACTTGGGCGGGGTCGCGGCCGGCGGCGGCGGCGCGGGTTTTGACGTCGGCGCTGAAGGCTTCGGCGTCGGCGCGGTTGGCTTGGCCGGTGAATACGGCGTCGGCGACGGAGGCGGCGAAGGCGCGTCCGGCGTCGGAGGAGCCGGCCTGGATGAGGACGGGGCGGCCCTGGCGGGAGCGGGCGATGTTGAGCGGGCCTTGCACTGAGTAGAATTCGCCTTTGTGGTTTAGGCGGTGCATTTTGGTGGGGTCTATGAATTGGCCGGTGGTTTGGTCGCGGATAAAGGCGTCGTCTTCCCAGGAGTCCCATAGCCCTTTGGCGACTTCGATGTATTCGGCGGCCATGCGGTAGCGGAGGTCGTGGGCGGGGTGTTCGGGCTTGCCGTAGTTTAGGGCGGAGCCTTCTAGGGGGGAGGTTACGACGTTCCAGCCGGCGCGTCCGTTGGAGATGTGGTCAATGGAGGCGAATTGGCGGGCGACGGTGTAGGGGTCGCTGTAGGTGGTGGAGAGGGTGGCGGCTAGGCCGATGCGGCTGGTGTCCATTGCCAGGGCGGCGAGGAGGGTTAGCGGCTCGAAGCGGTTTAGGAAGTTGGGGTGGGATTTTTCGCTGATGTAGAGGCCGTCGCCGAAAAAGGCGAAGTCGAGCTTGGCGTCCTCGGCTTTGCGGGTTAGGGCGCGGTAGTAGTCTAGGTTGATGGCGGCGTCGGGTACGGCTTTGGGGTGGCGCCAGGAGGCCATGTTGGAGCCGGTGCCGGCTAGGAAGGTTCCTATGCGCATCATTCGGGGGGTTGTCATAGTTGCTTACCTGCCTGTTTTGAGAAAATTGCGGAATTTCCTTTTGTCGCACTGAGCTAAGGGGAGGGTCTCACCGTCCAAAGTGAGATTTTTCGCTTTGCTCAGAATGACAGATACTTGCTCAGAATGACAGACGGCGGCTCCGGGGGTTGTCTGAATCAGGATTTACCGGATTTTTGGATTTTCAGGATGATTTTATTGTCTTGGGAATCCTGATTCAGACAGGTTTTGACGTTGCTCTAGTTAATTAGGGCGCCTAGCAGTTGGTAGGAGTGTAGGCGTTGTTGGAAGTTGTTTATGGCGGTTACGGCTATTATTTCGTTGGCTTGGTATTGGTTTTGGGCGTGTTGTAGTTGGAGTTTTACTGATTGGGGGTTGCCGTGGATTACGCCGGCCTGGCGGGTGGTGATTTGGTAGGGTTGGCCGGACTGGCGGCCAAATTCCTCGCCGGCTTCGACGCTGCCTACGGTTAGGGTGCGGCCGCTGTCTAGGGTGATGCGGACTACCTGGATTTTGGCGGCGTGATGGGCGGCTTCGTCGTTGGTGTCGGCTACTATTATGGGTAGGGCTAAGATTGTGTAGGGTTGGGGGTTGCCGTTTTTTTCGGGGTTGAAGTTTTGTTGGTATTGGCGGACGGCTTGGGCCATTTCGTTGAAGTCGTTGTTTAGGAATAGGGCGAATACGTAGGGCATTGCTAGTTGGGCGGCTAGGTCGCCGCTGGAGCGGGTGGTTCCTAGTAGGAACAGGGCGGGGGGCTGGGGGGGTTGGGGGCTGGCCTGGAGGCCGTAGAGGGGATGGTCGGGGGGCAGTTGGTCTTGGAGGAATTGTTGGAGTTCGGCGAGCTTTTCGGTTAGGGGGGTGGCGGGTTCGGCGGGGCTTTGCCGGAGGGCGGCGGTGGAGCGGGGGAGGCCGCCGGGGCCGCGCCCGATGCCTAGGTCTACGCGGCCGGGGGCTAGGGATGCTAGGACGTTGAAGTTTTCGGCTACTTTGTAGGGGCTGTAGTGCTGGAGCATTACGCCGCCGGAGCCGACGCGGATGCGGGAGGTGTGGGCGAGGAGGTGGGAGACTAGGACTTCGGGGGATGAGCCCATCACGCGGTCGGAGCCGTGATGTTCGGCTACCCAGAAGCGGTGATAGCCCCATTGCTCGGCCTTGCGGGCGAGCTGGATGGTGCGGCGCAGGGCGTCGGCGGGGGTTTCGGATTGGTGGATCGGGCTTTGGTCTAGGATGCTTAGTTTCAGGTTCAGGGCGGTCACCTGGCGGGGGGCGGATGGGGTTTGGGGGAATTTTATATCAGGGGGTATCCGGGACGCAAAGGCGCAGGGGCGCAAAGGGTTGTCTGAATCAGGATTTTCGGGATTGGGGGGTGGGGGTGTGCTATGATTCGGGGGATTTTTGTTGGCCTTTGATTTTTTGGGGCTTTGGGAGGGTTTATGACGGTTCGGGGGAATGATTGGCTGGATTTGGTTCGGGAGGATACGCTGGAGCCGGAAATCGCTATTTGCGATCCGCATCATCATTTTTGGGAGTACCGGCCGGAGCCGGCGGATTACCAGCGTTATTTGCTGGAGGAGCTGGCCGCGGATATTAACAGCGGGCATAATGTGCGCTCTACGGTGTTTGTGGAGGCGCGGTCGAGTTACCGGGCGGATGGGCCGGAGGAAATGCGGCCGGTGGGAGAGGTGGAGTTTGTGCAGGCTATCGCCGACGCCGGGGCGGGGGGGCAGTACGGGCCGGGGCGTCCGGCGCACGGGATTATCGGGCGGGCGGACCTGAAGCTGGGCGACGGGGTGCGCCGGGTGCTGGAGGCTTTGCAGGAAGCCAGTCCTAACCGCTTCAGGGGGGTGCGACATTCGGTGGGGTGGGATCCTAGCCCGGAGCTGGATAACCGGGAGGTTGAGGGCTGTTTGTTGCGGGACGATTATAGGGCCGGGGCGCGGGCGCTGGCGGAAATGGGGTTTGTGCTGGAAAACTCGCTTTATTTTCCGCAGCTTGACGATTTGGCGTCTTTCGCCAACGCGGTGCCGGAAGTGACGGTCGTGCTGAATCATCTGGGCGGGTTCTGCCGCATCGGGCCTTATGCCGGGCGGGATGAGGAAGTGATGGCGGAGTGGCGGCGGGGCATCGCGGCGGTGGCGGCCTGCCCTAACATTGTGATGAAGCTGGGGGGCATCGGTATGCCGCGCATCGGGTTTGACTGGCACGAGCGGGAAAGGCCGGTGGGGTCTGAGGAGATTGCGGATTCGATTGGGCCCATCATTCACTATCTTGTCGAGCAGTTCGGGCCGTCGCGCTGTATGTTCGAGAGCAACTTTCCGGTGGATAAGGTGTCTTTTTCCTACCATGTGCTGTTCAATGCATTCAAGCGGGTGTCGGCGGGGTACTCGGCGGGGGAGCGGGCGGATATGTTTCACGATACGGCGGCGCGGGTTTACCGGCTGGGGGATTAGCCGGGGTAGATTAAACGCAGAGAGCGCAGAGGGCGCGCAGAGGGCGCAGAGATTTTTTTGGGTTGGGTTTGTGTAGTCTGGGGTTGATTTCGCAGTTTTCCCTACCGACGAAAAGGGCGCACGGCTGTGCGCCCCTACGGGGGGGGACGGGCGCACGGGTGTGCGGCCCTACGGGGGGCGGATGGGGGTGGGCGCTATTTTGGCAATGTTTGAGGAGGGTTTTTTATGGTTGTGGAGCGGTTTAGGATTGAGGTGCCGGATGGGGTGCTGGAGGATTTGCGGGGGCGGCTGGGGGATACTCGGTGGCCGGACGAGATTGCGGGGGCGGGGTGGGATTACGGGAGCAATCTGGATTATGTCAGGGAGCTGTGCGAGTACTGGCGGACGGGGTTTGACTGGCGGGCGCAGGAAAGGAAGCTGAACGAGTTTCATCATTACAAGTCGGGGGTTGACGGGCTGGATATTCATTTTATCCACGAGAGGGGGCAGGGGCCGAATCCTATGCCGCTGGTGATTACTCACGGGTGGCCCAGCACGTTTTTTGAGATGAGCAAGATTGTGCCGTTGCTGGCCGACCCGGCGGCCCACGGGGGGACGCCGCGGACGCTTTTGATGTGGTGGCGCCGTCGTTGCCGGGGTTCGGGTTTTCGCAGGCGTCGCAGGAACGGGGGATGGAGATTGGCCGGGTGGCCGGGCTGTGGGCGCGGCTGATGACGGAGAATCTGGGGTATCCGCGTTTTGCGGCGGTGGGTGGCGACATCGGGGCGGGGGTGACGTCGCGGCTGGGGTATTCTCACGCCGACAAGCTGTATGGGATACACCTTACGTCGGTGACCCGGCCTACGCCTTATTTGGGGCCGGATTCGCGGCCTTTGACGGAGGCGGAGGAGGCTCACAGCGCCCAACGGGAACGCTGGTTCCAGGACGAAGGGGGCTATAATCATATTCAAGGCACCAAGCCGCAGACTTTGTCTTACGGGCTTAACGATTCTCCGGCGGGGGTGTGCGCCTGGATTGTGGAGAAGTGGCGCACTTGGAGCGACTGTAACGGGGATGTGGAGAGTGTGTATACCAAGGACGAGCTGCTTACTACGGTCACTCTTTACTGGGTGACGGGAACCATTGGGTCGTCGGTGCGGATGTACCGGGAGAATCAGAGTGTGCTGTGGACGCTGGGGCAGGAGGAACGGGTGGCGGCGCCGGCGGGGATGGCGATGTTTCCGCAGGAAATCGCGCGGCCGCCGCGAGAGTGGGCGGAGCGTTCCTACGATGTGCGGCAGTGGCGGGAAATGCCGCGGGGGGGCCACTTTGCGGCGTTTGAGGAGCCGGAACTGCTGGCGGGGGAGGTGCGGGAGTTTTTCCGGCAGTTCCGGGGGGATTAAACGCAGAGAGCGCAGAGGACGCGGAGAGGGCGCAGAGTTTTTTGGGGGGTTGATTAAACGCCGAGAGCGCAGAGAGCGCAGAGTTTTTTGTTTTATATCCTTGGGGATTTTCTTTTGTCATCCTGAGTTGAGGGAAGGGTCTCAGTGGCTAAGGGGGGGGATTCTTCGCTTTGCTCAGAATGACAGAGATCTGGCTCAGAATGACAGGCATTGCGCTCTGAGTGACAGAGATCGGTCTTTGGGGTTGAAAATTTGGTTTGGGGGTGATTTATGGTTGTGGTGCGGCTTGAGGTGGGTTCGGAGCGGGGGTTTGCGGGCGGGGAGGTTTTTGGGGGGGTGGGGGCTTATAGGCAGATAGACGGGACGGCGGTTTTTGCGGTTGATCCGGGGAATGGGGCTAATGGGGCTGTTGCGGATATTGGATTGGCGGCGCGGAATGGTGATGGGTTGGTGGAGTTCAGCGCTGATTTTCGTATTTTGCAGCCCGACGTTTTATCGGACAGGGGGGGCAACGGCGGCAGGGGGGGCGGCAACGGGGGCCGGGGGGGCAATGGGGGCAGGGGGGGTAATGGGGGCAGGGGGGGTAATGGGCGGTTGTTGCTGGATGTGCTGAATCGGGGGAAGGCTTTGGCTTTGCGGAATATCAATAGCGCTCCCGATGTGGCGCCGGATGGGCCGTTGCATCCGGGTAACGGGTTTTTGATGCGGGAAGGTTATACGGTGGCTTGGTGCGGGTGGCAGCACGATGTGCCGGATACGCCGGGGCTGTTGCGGATTCGGGCGCCGGAGGCTTTGGAGGACGGGCGGGCGGTTTCGGGCAAGGTTGTGGTGACTTTCCAGCCTAATGCCGTTACCGAGGTTCAGTATCTGGCCGACCGGATGCATCGGGCTTATCCGGCCAATAATCTGGAGGATTGGGAGTCGGTTCTGACGGTGCAGGATGATGAGGATGCGCCGGAGGCGGTGATACCGCGGCGGGATTGGTGGTTTGCGCGGGTGGAGGACGGGCGGCGTGTTCCCGACCCTTGCTATGTTCATTTGGCCGGGGGTTTTCAGCCGGGGAAGGTTTATCAGGTGGTTTATAGCACCAGCGGCTCGCCGGTGGCCGGGCTGGGGCTGCTGGCTACCCGCGACTTTGCGGCGTGTCTGAGATATGGGGATGCGCCTGCGCTGGCCTTGCCGGGGCGGGGTCGGGAATTGGAGCGGGCTTACGCCTTTGGGGTGTCGCAGAGCGGGCGGTTTTTGCGCTCTTTCCTGTATCACGGGCTTAATCGGGACGAATGGGGGCGGGCGGCCTTTGACGGCTTTATGCCGCACGTGGCCGGGGGCAAGCGGGGGGAGTTTAATCAGCGTTTCGCGCAGCCTTCGAGTCAGGCCACTCGCAGCGTGAACAGTTTGTTTCCCTTTGCCGACGCGCCGCAGACCGACCCGGATACCGGCATAACCGACGGGCTGCTATCCCGCTTGTCGGAGCAGGGGGAGCTGCCCAAGGTGATGTATACGTATACGTCGTCGGAATACTGGGCGGGGCATGGGTCGCTGGTGCATACGGACGTGGAGGGGCGGGAGGATGTGGAGCCGCCGGATGCGGTGCGGGTGTACGCCTTTGCCGGGACGCAGCACGCGCTGGGGGGGCTGCCGCTGACCGATACGGATTTGGCGGACGGCTATCGGGGGGCGCACGATTTTAATTGCCTGGATTACCGGGCTTTTTTGCGGGCGGCTTTGGTCAATCTGGATCGCTGGGTTTCCGGGGGGGAGCTGCCGCCGCCTAGCCGGTATCCGCGTATCGGCGACGGTACGGCGGTTGATCCGGCCGGGGTTGATCCGGCCGGGGTTGCGGGGAAGCTGGAGGCGATTCCCGGGGTTAGGTTGCCGCGGCCGTTGCGGAAGTTTACGCGGCTGGATTTCGGGCCGGACCCGGGGGTTCCTGCGGTAACGCCGCCTGCGGTGGGACGGGATTACCCGGGGCTGGTGTCGCAAGTTGACGGCGACGGCAACGAAGTGGCGGGCGTCCGGCTGCCGCTGGTGTCGGTTCCGCTGGGGACGCATCTGGGCTGGAACCGGCGGCACGGGGACATCGGCGGCGCGGGGCAGACGCTTTCTACGGGCGGGGCGTCGGGGGGAACCTTGCGGGGTTCGTCCATACCTTTTGCGGCTACCCGGCGGGAGCGGGAGGAGTCGGGGGATCCGCGGGCGTCCATTGAGGAGCGTTATCCGTCGGAGCAGCGTTTTTTGGAGCTGGTGGAGGCGGCGGCGCGGCGGCTGGTCGGGGAGGGGTATTTGCTGGAGGAGGATGTGGCGTTGCTTACGGCGCAGGCGTCGGAGCATTACCGCGTGTTTGCGGCGCGGGTGGGGGAGGTTCAGCCGGTGGGGGATTAGGGGGTGGGGGGTTGTTTGGGGCGAGGTGAAATTGTTGGCCGTTGTTTGCGGCGGGAATGGCGGGGCGCAGGCGGGGGTGGTGGGCGTTTACAGTGGGGAATTTGGCGGATTGGAGGTATGGTATATGAAGTACGATGTGATTGTGATTGGGGCGGGGTCGGGCGGTGGGGCGCTGGCTACGCGGCTTGCGGAGGATCCGGGGCGGTCGGTGCTGTTGCTGGAGGCTGGGCCGGATTATCCCGATTTGGAGCAGACGCCGGATGACCTGAAGTTTGGGTATGCGCCGCGGGCGTCGGAGATGGGGGCGCCGCATAACTGGTCGTTTACGGGCAAGGGGAGCGCGGGCCGGTCGGAGGATGTGGTGGTGCCGCGGGGCCGGGTGGTGGGCGGCACGAGCGCGATTAACGGGCAGGTGTTTCTGCGGGGGGTTCCCGAGGATTATGACAGTTGGGCGGAGTGGGGGAACGATGAATGGTCTTTCGTGAAATGCCTGCCCTACTTTCGCAAGCTGGAAACGGATACCGACATCCGGGACGATTTTCACGGGTTCGACGGGCCGGTGCCGGTGCGGCGTCACAAGCGGGAGGCCTGGCTTCCGTTGCAGGAGGCGTTTCACGTTTCGGCAATGGCGGATGGGTACGCCGAGGTTTATGACCACAATCACCCGGATTCGACGGGGGTTGGCCCGTTGCCGATGAACAATCCCAACGGGGTGCGGATGAGTACGGCGTTGACTTACATCAGCAACAACCGGCACCGGCTTAATTTCACTATTCGCGGCAATGTGCTGGTGCGGCGGATTCTGTTTGACGCTGCGGGGGACGGGACGCCGCGGGCGGTGGGGGTTGAGGTGGAAAGCGGGGGCGAGGTGTTTACGGTGGAGGGCAATCAGGTGGTGCTGTGCGCCGGGGCGGTGGCGTCGCCGCAGGTACTGATGCTTTCGGGGGTTGGCCCGGCGGGGCATTTGCGGGAAATGGGGCTGCCGGTGGTTAAGGATTTGCCGGGGGTGGGGCAGAATCTGCGGGATCATCCGCTTTGCGCGGTGCGGGTCAAGACGCGGGCGGATTTTCCGCTGGATGCCGAGGCGCCGCGGATTCAGACGGTTTTGCGTTACACGGCGGCCAATTCGGATCTGCGGAACGATATGCAGATTTTGCCGTCGTCGTTTTCGACGCCTTTGGGCGGCGATCCGTATGCCGAGGAGGGCATCCGGTTTACTTGCATTCTGGAGCTGGCGAAGAGTTCGGGGGAGATCCGGCTGCGCTCTACGGAGCCGGGGGATATGCCGGAGATCAACTGCCGTCACTTGGAGGAGGCCTTTGACCGGGAGCGGATGCGGGAGGCGGTGCGGCTGTCTTTCAAGTTTATGGAGCATGAGGCATTTAGCGAGATTGTGGAGGAGGCCATATCGCCGACGCGGGAGGAGGCGGCGTCGGATGATGCGCTGGACGCCTGGATGCTGGAGACGGTGGACATCGGGCAGCATCTTTCCGGCACTTGCAAGATGGGGCCGGGGAGCGATGCTATGGCGGTGGTGGATCAGTACGGGCGGGTTCACGGGGTTGAGGGGTTGCGGGTGGCCGATGCGTCGGTGATGCCGGATGTTATCCGCGCGAACACGAATCTGACTACGATAATGATTGGGGAGCGGGTGGCGGACTGGATTGTTGAGCAGGGGGGGTAGGGGTTTTGGGGGGGGGTGCTGTGGAGGGGTTGCTTTTTGTGGCGGTTACGCCCCCACCCTAACCCTCCCCCTCCGGGGGAGGGAATTTTGGAATCATCTGGATTCCCGCTTTCGCGGGAATGACGGGGTGGGCGGGGGAGGGGATTATACGGGGTTATTGGGGGCCGAATTCGGCTTTGGTGTGGGCGCCGTCGGCGTTTAGGTCGGCTTTTAGGGCTGGGGGGGTTTGGGGGTTGCCGAAGTCCCAGCGGCGGCCGCCCCAGTGCCAGTTGGCGTAGATGCCGGTGTAGTCGTCGGGGGTTAGGATTTCGGCGGTGGTTAGGCCGGTTATGCCTGCGGCGGGGTCGCCGTAGCCAGTGCCGTTGTTTTGGCCGGAGGTTTGGATGTCGTAGTAGCTGTCGGTGACGTAGCCGGTGTTGAAGCCGACGAAGCCGCCGACGTCGCGCTGTCCTTGTACGGGGCCTGTGGAGTAGCTGGCGGCGACAACGCCGCTGTTGCCGCCTAGGAGTCCGCCGGTCTGGAAGTCGCCGGATACGGGGCCGGTGGCGTAGCTGTTGCTGATGGTGCCGGTGTCGCTGTTGAAGCCGACGAAGCCGCCTACATGGAGGCTGGTTGTGGCTTCGGCGCTATCGGCGATGGCGGATACGGGGCCGGTGGAGTAGCTGCCGCGCACTGCGCCGCGGTTGCGTCCTATCAGGCCGCCCAGGTCGCCCTCGATGCCGGAGACGGCGCCGGTGGCGTAGGCGGCGTCAACTTCTCCTTGGTTCCAGCCGACTAGGCCGCCGACGGTGATGACGCCGGAGACGTTGCCGGTGGCGTAGCTGTCGCTGATTACGGCGCCGGGGCGGTTGAGGGCGACTAGGCCGCCGATGCGGTGGCCGCCGGAGACGTTGGCGGTGGAGTGGCTGCGGGATACGCGGTCGTAGTTGATGTTGGCTATGCCGCCGGCGTCGTCGTAGATGACGGTGACGGAGCCGGTGGAGTAGCTGTCGGTGACGGAGCCTTGGTTGACGGCGACGATGCCGGCCGCGGAGTCGGTGGCGGATATATGGCTGTCGCTGTAGCTGGAGTTGATGGCGCCGCCGATGCTGATGGCGGTTATGCCGCCGCAGACGCGGAAGCAGTTGAGTACGCCGTTGAAGTAGCTGTCGGTGACTTCGCCGAAGAGGATGTATCCGGCAAGGCCGCCGCCTACGTTGTTGGCGAAGACGGTGCTGCCGGAGTAGCTGCCGGTGACTTTGCCTCTTTCGACGAAGCCGACGAGTCCGCCGGTTTCGCGGGAGGCGACGACTACGCCGGAGGCGTAGCTGGCGGTGACGGTTCCGGCGGCGTTGAAGCCGAGCAGGCCGCCGGCGGTGTTGCTGGCGGAAACTAGGGCGGCGGAATGACTGCCCCGGATTTCGCCGCTGGCGTCGTTGTGTCCGGCTAGGCCGCCGACGCTGTGGCTGCCGACTAGGACGCCGGTGGAGTGGCTGTCGCTGATGACGCCGCCGTTCCAGCCTGCCAGCGCGCCGACTTCGTTGCGCCCGGTGATGGTGGCGGCGGTGACGCCGACGGCGTTGATGGCGCCGGTGCTGGCGCCGAAGAGTCCGACGGCGTTTTGTTCGGGGCGATTGGTGAAGAGGTTGGCGACGGTGTGGCCGTTGCCCTCGAAGGCGGCGCTGAAGGGGTTGACGGGTTCGCCGATGCCGGGCCAGCCCTCGCCTTGCACCCATTGGGGGTTGAGGGCGTTGGCGGCGTAGCTGGACGGGTCGTTGAAGTCGAGGCTGCGGGTGAGTTCGTAGCCGGTGCAGGCGGCGGGGCAGCCCATAGCATCGGCCGGGTCGGGGAAGGCGGCGGCGTAGGCATCGGCGTTGGCTTCGGCATTGGATCCGGTGTCGGGGGCGCCGTCGCCGTTGAGGTCATAGCGCACGGCGTCGAGTTGCTCTAGGGCGGAAATATCTATGAGGCCGTTGTCGTTGCGGTCGTAGTCGGCGGCGGGGGCGGCGCAGGCTAGGGCGGACAGGGCGGCGGTCAGCAGAGCGATGGCGGCGGCAGCGCGTAGGGCGGCGAATTTCATACAGTTTCCTTATTTATCTTTGCGCTGCAATCTTTGATTTATCTTTGCGCTGCGGCCGGCTACTGCGGCGCGGTGAGGGTGTCTACTAGGTGGAGCTTGCCGTCGTCGCCGATGCGGGTTAGGAACACTTTATCGGAACCTTGGTTATCGTCGGCGTAGTCGAGCATAAAGCCGTCAATGGAGACGGCGGCGCTGTCGCGCAGGGCGTTAAGGAAGCACTGGCGGGATAGGTCGGGGCCGCAGGCTTGCAGGCCGCCGATGGTGAGGCGTCCGGCCAGGTAGCCTTCTAGGGAAACGAACCCGGGGGATGCGCTGGGGCGATAGTCGGCCAGGGCTTTGCGGTAGTCAAGCACCACAGGGATGTTGGGGTCGTCGGGCAGCGGGACGGTCTGGGTGACGTAGACGCCGGCGCCGTCGGGCCCCAGCTTTTCGGTGAGGGCTTCGCTGCCGACGAAAGAAACGGCCATAAACACCGGGTCAACCTCGCGGCGGGCGAGGACGACCAACTCGGCGACGGGGGCGTAGGAACCGACGGCGATAACGGCTTGGGGGTCTTGGGCGATGATGCTGGTCAAGGCGCTTTTGACGCCGGTGGTGTTGCGGGGGTAGGGCCAGGCGCCGACCGGGGTTAGGCCGCGCCGCTCTAGGGCCAGGCGGGCGCCTTCCAGTCCGGCTAGGCCGAAGGAGTCGTTCTGGTAGACCACGGCGACGCGGTTGATGCCCAAGTCCTCGGTGAGGCGGGCGACCATTTCCTCGGTTTCCTGATAGTAGGACGCCCGGAGGTTGACAACTTGGCTCAGGGACGGGTCGCGGAGAAATTCGGCGCCGGTGAAGGGGGCGAGGAAGGGAACCCCGGCGCTCTGGGCCAAGGGGGCGGCGACGCGGGAGGTGGGGGTGCCTACTTCGCCGATGAGGGCGAAAACGCGGTTGGCCTGCAAGAGGCGCTGGGTGTTGGAGGAGGCTAGGTTGGGTTCGTAGGAGTCGTCGAGGCTGATTAGGCGCAGTTGGCGTCCGTGGACGCCGCCGGCGGCGTTGATTTCGTTGAAGGCGGCCTGTATGCCTAGGCGCATATCCCGGCCGAGTTGCCGGGCGGGGCCGCTGAGGGCGGCCGACTGGCCGAAGAGTATGTGGTCGTCGAATACGCCGGGTTGGGCGTCGGTCATCAGGGCGACGGGGGGGGAGTCGGTGGAGGCGGCGTCGCCGGGGCCGGACTGGCAGGCGGCGGCTAGGGCCAAAGCGGCTATGAAGGCCAGTATCGCCAGTTTCGGCCAGTGGCGGGTTGTGACGGTTGCCAAGGTTGCCAAGGCGGGGCCCCTTTGGTGGTTTTGGTTGGTCTGTGGGTATGTTATCGGATATTGCCGTGTGGTGTCAATTTGCGGGGTGGTGGGGGTTGCGGGATTCTTTGCTTTGCTCAGAATGACAGGGAGGGAAGAAAGGGCGCACGGCTGTGCGCCCCTACGGGTGGCGGGCGGGGGACGGGCGGTGGGGGTGGTTTCGCGGTTTTCTTGGGCGTAAAGAAAGGGCGCACGGCTGTGCGCCCCTACGGGGGACGGACGGGGGATGGGCGGTGGGGGTGGTTTCGCAATTTTCTGGAGTGACGAAAAGGGCGCACGGCTGTGCGCCCCTACGGGGGACGGACGGGGGATGGGCGGTGGGGGTGGTTTCGCAATTTTCCCAACCATCCCATCGGGCGGGGGTGGTTAGTAGTGGCGGAGCTCTACTACGTTGTTGTCGGGGTCGTAGATGTAGAGGGAGGTGCCGTCGCCGTGGGAACCCCAGCGCTTGCCGGGGCCGGCCTGGATTTCGACGCCGATGTCCTCGAAGCTGGCTTTTAGGGCGTCCATATCGGTGTGGTCTATGACCATGCAGAAGTGGTCCTGGTTGCGGGCGTCGTCTTTGCTGGCGGGGATGTTGTCGGAGGCGAAGAAGTCAATGATTGTGTCGGCGTTGAGGCGGGCGGAGGGGAAGCGCACTTCGCCGGCCCGCCACTGCTCTACGCGCTCGGGCTGGAGGCCGAGAACTTCGGTGTAGAAGCGGAGGGATTCCTCGACGTCTCTGGTGCGCAGGACGATGTGGTCCATTTCGGAGATTTTGACTAGGGGTTGGGTTAGAATCTCAAACTTGGTATCGGTAGCCATATTCGATCTCCTTAAAGGGTTGCCCTTGGGGATTGAGGCGGGGGCGGGGCGGGTTGTTGGCCCCGGCTACGTTATGATTATATGGCGCGGGCCGCTCTTTGTCATCTTGTTGGCCGGGGTTGCGGTTGATATAGTATCGGCTTATGCGTGAAATGATGATACGGCTTGAAGTCAATGGGGAAAACCGGGAACTGAGCGTACCGGGGCATTGGACGCTGCTGGATTTGCTGCGGGATGGGCTGGATTTGACCGGGGCGAAGCGGGGGTGCGATAGGGGGGAGTGCGGCTCTTGCACGGTGCTGCTGGACGGGCTGCCGGTGTATGCCTGCGTGACGCTGGCGGCGCGGGCGCGGGGGCGCCGGGTGGCGACGGTGGAGGGGCTGGCGTTTCGGGACGGGCGGCTGGATCCGGTGCAGCAGGCGTTTTTGGAGGAGGACGGCGGGCAGTGCGGGTTCTGTACGCCGGGGTTTTTGATGTCGGCCCGGGCTCTGCTGGACGCCAACCCTTGCCCCAGCGATGGGGAGATACGGGAGGCGCTGTCGGGGAATCTTTGCCGGTGCAATGCTTATGGGCGGATTCTGGAGGCGGTGCGGGTTGCGGCTGGGGGTGGGGGGTAGCCGGGGGCTTTGTTCGGCCTTTGCGTCTTTCGCCGTTTTCGCTATTGTTGCGGCGTTGCCGGTATAATGCCGCTATTCACCTTGTCCCGAGAGGGTTGTTATGACTACCAAACCGCTGTCGGCGCAACAGGTTGCCGGGCGGCTGCCGCCTTTGCCTGATCCGCCTAGGAAAAGTGATATGCAGGAATTTCTCCATTTCGACCGCCCCGCCGTGGCTAACACGCTGGCCCGTCATCTGGACGCTTTGCGCGAGGGGGCCACTACTTTTGTCGCCGGACGGGGGTATCTCTGCGTGCGGCGCAGCGACCTGCCTTCTTGCCCTTACCCCGATATGATTGTCGCCTTTGGCGTTCCTGCTCTGGAAATCAACGAGGCTAACGGGTATGTCGTCAGCGAAGCGGGCAAGCCGCCGGACTTTGTGCTGGAGGTGGCGTCGTCGCATACCGCCGAGCGGGATTACACTTGCAAGCGGGAAATCTATACCGGGATGGGCGTTACCGAATACTGGCGGTTCGACCATACCGGGGGGCGGCACTACGATGTTGCCCTGGCCGGCGACCGGCTGGCGGACGGCGGCGGCTACCGCCCGGTGGAGATGTTTACCGAGCCGGATGGGGTGGTATGGGGATACAGCGAGGCTTTGGGGCTGTCGCTGTGCTGGGTGAACCGGGATTTGCGCTTCTGGGATCGGGTGCAGCAACGGTATTTGGCGGACCCGTCGGAATTGGCCGGGGCGCTGGATGTTGAGCGCGACGCCCGGATTGCCGCCGACGTCCGAGCCGATGCCGAGCGCCGGGCCCGCATTGCCGCCGAGGAAGAGCTGCGGCGTCTCAGGGGCGGTTAGGGACGGAAAGTTTGCCTTTGGGGATTTGGGCTTTGCGTTTTTCGCCATTGTTGCGGCGTTGCCGGTATAATGCCGCTATTCACCTTGTCCCGCGAGGGTTGTTATGACTACCAAACCGCTGTCGGCGCAACAGGATGCCGGGCGGCTGCCGCCTTTGCCTGATCCGCCTAGGAAAAGTGATATGCAGGAATTTCTCCATTTCGACCGCCCCGCCGTGGCCAACACTCTGGCCCGCCATCTGGATGCTTTGCGCGAGGGCGCCACTACTTTTGTTGCCGGGCGGGGGTATCTCTGCGTGCGGCGCAGCGACCTGCCTTCTTGTCCTTACCCGGATATGGTTGTCGCCTTTGGCGTTCCCGCCTCGCAAATCAACGAGGCTAACGGGTATGTTATCAGCGAAGCGGGCAAGCCGCCGGACTTTGTGCTGGAGGTGGCGTCGTCGCATACCGCCGAGCGGGATTACACTTGCAAGCGGGGAATTTATGCCGGGATGGGCGTTACTGAATACTGGCGGTTCGACCATACCGGGGGGCGGCACTACGATGTTGCGCTGGCCGGCGACCGGATGGCGGATGGCGGGGGCTATCGTCCGGTGGAGATGTTTACCGAGCCGGATGGGGTGGTATGGGGGTACAGCGAGGCTTTGGGGCTGTCGCTGTGCTGGGTGAACCGGGATTTGCGCTTTTGGGATCGGGTGCAGCAACGGTATCTGGCGGATCCGTCGGAATTGGCCGGGGCGCTGGATGTTGAGCGCGAGGCCCGGATTGCCGCCGACGTCAGAGCTGACGCCGAGCGCCGGGCCCGCATTGCCGCCGAGGAAGAGCTGCGGCGTCTCAGGGGCGGTTAGGGACGGAAAGTTTGCCTTTGGGGATTTGGCGGGGGCGTGGATTGGGCTTTGCGTTTTTCGCTATTGTTGCGCGGTTGCCGGTATAATGCCGCTATTCACCTTGTCCTGCGGGGGTTGTTATGACTACCAAACCGCTGTCGGCGCAACAGGATGCAGGGCGGCTGCCGCCTTTGCCTGATCCGCCTAGGAAAAGTGATATGCAGGAAAACATTCACTTCGACCGCCCTGCTACTATGAACACTCTGGCCCGGCATCTGGATGCTTTGCGCGAGGGGGCTACTACTTTTGTTGCCGGGCGGGGGTATCTCTGCCTGCGGCGCAGCGACCTGCCCTCTTGCCCTTACCCGGATATGGTTGTTGCTTTTGGCGTTCCCGCTTCTCAAATCAACGAGGCTAACGGGTATGTTATCAGCGAAGCGGGCAAGCCGCCGGATTTTGTGCTGGAGGTGGCGTCGTCGCATACCGCCGCGCGGGATTACACTTGCAAGCGGGGAATTTATGCCGGGATGGGCGTTACCGAATACTGGCGGTTTGACCATTCCGGGGGGCGGCACTACGATGTTGCGCTGGCCGGCGACCGGCTGGCCGATGGCGGCTATCGTCCAGTGGAGATGTTCACCGAGCCGGACGGGGTGGTATGGGGGTACAGCGAGGCTTTGGGGCTGTCGCTGTGCTGGGTGAACCGGGATTTGCGCTTTTGGGATCGGGTGCAGCAACGGTATCTGGCAGATCCGTCGGAACTGGCCGGGGCGCTGGATGTTGAGCGCGACGCCCGTATTGCCGCCGAGGAGCGATCCCGCAGGTTGGAGGAAGAGCTGCGGCGTCTTAGGGGCGGTTAGGCGCGGAAAGTTTGTATCCAGGCGTCCCTTAACACGGGCCCCTGTTCGTTCCTGCCCGCTGGATTTGGGGGCTGCGGGGGCGTGGCTTGGGCTTTGCGTTTTTCGCCATTGTTGCGGCGTTGCCGGTATAATGCCGCTATTCACCTTGTCCCGAGAGGGTTGTTATGACTACCAAACCGCTGTCGGCGCAACAGGATGCAGGGCGGCTGCCGCCTTTGCCTGATCCGCCTAGGAAAAGTGATATGCAGGAAAATATCCACTTCGACCGCCCTGCTACTATGAACACTCTGGCACGACATCTGGATGCTTTGCGCGACGGGGCTACTACTTTTGTTGCTGGGCGGGGGTATCTCTGCGTGCGGCGCAGCGACCTGCCTTCTTGCCCTTACCCGGATATGATTGTTGCTTTTGGCGTTCCCGCTTCTCAAATCAACGAGGCTAACGGCTATGTCGTCAGCGAAGCGGGCAAGCCGCCGGACTTTGTGCTGGAAGTGGCGTCGTCGCATACCGCCGAGCGGGATTACACTTGCAAGCGGGGAATTTATGCCGGGATGGGCGTTACCGAATACTGGCGGTTCGACCATTCCGGGGGACGGCACTACGATGTTGCGCTGGCCGGCGACCGGCTGTCGGACGGCGGGGGATACCGCCCGGTGGAGATGTTTACCGAACCGGACGGGGTGATCTGGGGGTACAGCGAGGCTTTGGGGCTGTCGCTGTGCTGGGTGAACCGGGATTTGCGCTTTTGGGATCGGGTGCAGCAACGCTATCTGGCGGATCCGTCGGAACTGGCCGGGGCGCTGGATGTTGAGCGCGAGGCCCGCGCGGAAGAGCGTGATGCGCGTATCGCCGCCGAAGAACGCGCACGGCGGCTTGAGGAAGAGCTGCGGCGTCTTAGGGGCGGTTAGGCGCGGAAGGTTTGCCTTTGGGGATTCTCAATATGCGCCAGTGTTCATATTGCTTCAACGCCTGCGCCATATTGGAGTTTTCGTTTTTCGCCATTGTTGTGGCGTTGCCGGTATAATGTCGCTATTCACCTTGTTTCGCGAGGGTTGTTATGACTGCTAGGTTCGTTGCTCCGCCTTTGGATGCCGGGCGGCTGCCGCCTTTGCCTGATCCGCCTAGGAAAAGTGATATGCAGGAAAACATCCACTTTGATCGCCCCGCCACTATGAACACTCTGGCACGACATCTGGATGCTTTGCGCGAAGGCGCTACTACTTTTGTTGCCGGGCGGGGGTATCTCTGCGTGCGGCGCAGCGACCTGCCTTCTTGTCCTTACCCCGATATGATTGTTGCTTTTGGCGTTCCTGCTTCTCAAATCAACGAGGCTAACGGGTATGTTATCAGCGAAGCGGGCAAGCCGCCGGACTTTGTGCTGGAGGTGGCGTCGTCGCATACCGCCAAGCGGGATTACACTTGCAAGCGGGGAATTTATGCCGGGATGGGCGTTACCGAGTACTGGCGGTTCGACCATACCGGGGGGCGGCATTATGACGTTGCGCTGGCCGGCGACCGGCTGGCGGACGGCGGGGGCTACCGCCCGGTGGAGATGTTCACCGAACCGGACGGGGTGGTATGGGGGTACAGCGAGGCTTTGGGGCTGTCGCTGTGCTGGGTGAACCGGGATTTGCGCTTTTGGGATCGGGTGCAGCAACGCTATCTGGCGGATCCGTCGGAATTGGCCGGGGCGCTGGATGTTGAGCGCGAGGCCCGTATTGCCGCCGATGCTCGATCCGACGCCGAGCGCGACGCCCGCATTGCCGCCGATGCCGTAGCCGACGCCGAGCGTCAGAGCCGGATTGCCGCCGGCGTCCGAGCCGACGCTGATCGTCAGGCCCGCATTGCCGCCGAGGAGCGCGTCCGGCGGCTGGAGGCGGAACTGCGGCGCCGGTCAAATTCTTGACTGACTTAATGGCCGGTCAAGGGTGGTAAATTCTTTGATCCTGATTCAGACAAATTATCAAGGGCATTTGCCCCAATTTGAGGAAATTGCGAAATTCCCCTTTGTGGCCCTGCGCTAAGGGAAGGGTCTCACCGCCTAAGCCGGGATTCTTCGCTTTGCTCAGAATGACAGGTACGCCGGAGTGACAGGTATGCTTAGAATGGCAGGTGTGCCCGGAGTGGCAGATATGCTTAGAATGACGGGTATGCTTGGAGTGACTGGTATGCTCGGAGTGACTGGTATGCTTAGAGTGGTAGATATGCTTAGAATGACAGGTATGCTCGGAGTGGCGGGTATGCTTGGAGTGACAGGTATGCTCGGAGGGGCGGGTATGCTTGGAGTGACAGGTATGCCCGGAGGGGCGGGTATACTTGGGGGGAGCGAGTATGGTTGGAGGGGTGGGGGTGGGGGGGGGGCGGTTGACGGGGTGGGCGCTCGGCCATAGACTTGGGGGGGATGCAGTATTTGGCTTGGCTTGGGAGGTTTGGTATGGCAACGATTGAGGGGCAGCCGCAGGCCGCGGCGCAGATGGCGGCCGCCGCCCGCAGTTTTTTGGACAGCCTTTCCGGTGAGCAGGAGGCTAGGGCTACTTTCGAGTATATGGACGGGGAGCGGATGTATTGGTATTATCCGCCGATTAACCGCCACGGTTTGGCTTTGCGGGATATGGACGCCAATCAGCGCGAACTGGCCTTCGCCCTTCTGGAAAGCGGGCTTACTCCGCGCTCTTATGAGCAGGCGCGGCAAATCATCGAACACGAGGATGTTCTTGGCCCGCTGGAAAAAGAAATGGGCATGATTACTTTCGTGCGCGATGTTGAGCTGTATTACTTTACCATTTTCGGGCAGCCCGGCCCCAAGGAGCCTTGGGGGTGGCGCGTTGAGGGGCATCATGTGTCGTTGCATTTCAGCATCTGGGGCGACAACGTGATTTCGGTCACGCCTTTCTTTTTCGGGGCGAACCCGGCGGAAGTGCGGAAAGGCCCCAAGTCGGGCCTGCGTATTTTGGGCGACCGGGAGGATTTGGCGCTCCAGCTTATGGGGAGTCTGGATGACGGCCAGCGGGCGACGGCGACGATTTATGATGAGGCGCCGCTGGACATTCTTACCTATAACAGCACCAAGGTTTCTTTTCCTTTCCGTCCGCAGGGGTTGGCGGCGTCGCAGATGAGCGGCGGGCAAAAGGAAACGCTGCTCAGTCTTATTACCACTTACGTTGGGCAGGTTCGCACCGATTTGGCCGAGCAGAAGTTGGCGGCTATCAGGGAGGAGGGCCTGGATCACTTTCATTTGGCTTGGGCCGGGCCGGTGTCGCGCAGCGAGGCGCACTATTACCGGATTCACGGCGGCAATTTCGTGGTGGAGTTCGACAACCGGCAGGATGGGGCGAACCATATTCATTCGGTCTGGCGCGACATTGAAAACGACTTTGCCGCCGATGTGCTGCGGCAGCATTTGACTTTGTTCCACGTACTTTAACCGGGGGGATTAAACGCAGAGGGCGCAGAGATGCCGCAGAGGGCGCAGAGTTTTTATATTATCTGCGTCCTTTGCGTTTCCTTGGCGCTTTCTGCGTTGGGAAAAACTGATGACGCTTAATGTGGTTGGAAATAGTGTTGTCCGGCGTGATTTGGATGTGAAGCTGACGGGGGAGGCGCGTTATACCGCCGACTTGAAGTTGACGGGGATGCTTTACGGGGCTATTCTGCGGAGTCCGCATCCTCATGCCGATGTGTTGAGCGTGGATACTGCGGCGGCTTTGGGGTTGCCCGGGGTGCGGGCGGCGGTTACGCCTTTCACTGCTGACGGGGCGGGGTGGGGGCGGCTGGCGCCGGATATGGGGGTGCTTGATACCCGCGTGCGCTTTGTGGGGGATGAGGTGGCGGCGGTGGCCGCCGATGACCCGGATACGGCGCGGCGGGCGCTGGGGCTGTTGCGCGTGGAGTATGCCGCGCTGCCCCACGTTATGACGCCGGAGGCGGCGTTGGCGCCGGGGGCGGCGGCGATTCATCCCGGCGGGAACTTGGCGTTGGGCGAGGCGCTGGAGCTGGAGCGGGGGAGCGTGGCCGACGGGTTCGCCGCCGCCGAGGTGGTGCTGGAAGACGATTTCGAGATTCCTACTCACTCGGCGGCGCCGCTGGAGCCGCGGGCGGCGCTGGCGGCGTGGGGTTACGATGACGGCATAGACTTGACGGTATGGAAGACTACGCGGGGCGTCCACGTTGACCGGGAGGCACTGGCGGGGGCGTTGGGAGTGCCAGGGCACCGGGTGCGGGTGGTGGGGCCGTTCTTGGGGGCGGGCTACGGCAACAAGGACGAGACCCGGCTGGCGGCTATTGCGGCGGTTCTTTCCCGGCAGGCGGGCCGTCCGGTGCTTTGCGAGTATTCTAGGGAGGACGAATTTATTGCCGGGCGGGTGCGTCATGCGGCGAAAATCCGCATCCGGGCCGGGTTCCGGGGCGACGGCAGCATTACGGCCATCGAAGCCGAGGCGTTGCTGGATACCGGGGCATATCTGGCGTCCGGGGCCGGGGTGGCCCGCCGGGCAGGGCAGGGGATTTTGTATCTGTACCACTGCGCTAATGTGAAGTACCGGGCGCGTCTGGCCTATACCAACCGTCCTACGGCCGGCTCTTATCGCGCTCTGGGGGCCCCGCAGGGGCATTTCGCTCTGGAAAGCCTGATGGACCGGGCCGCCGAACACTTTGGGATAGACCCGCTGGATTTCCGGCTGATGAACCACGTGCGCCCGGAAGGGCAGCCGGGCCGACGGGTTACTCCGCCGGGGCAGGTGATAGACAGCCAGCCGCTGGAGGGGGGGATTCCTTTTTCCAGCAACGGGCTGCGCCAGTGTCTGGAGCTGGGCGCGGAGGCTTTCGGGTGGCGGGATTATTCCGGCGGCGGTTCGGTTCGCGCTTCGGCCGGTTCAGGGGGGGCGGAACTAGCGGGGGGGAATCCGGCGCTGCGGCGGGGGCGCGGGATGGCGATAATGATTTATCGGGGCGGGCCGGGTTCGCCGTCGGCCGCCGAGGTGCGGGTGGAGAAGTCGGGGGGAATCAAGCTGATTACGGGGCTTATGGATGTGGGGGAGGGGGCCAGCACGGTGCTGCCGCAGATTGCCGCCGAGGTGCTGGGGGCGGAGTACGGGCAGGTGGAGGCGGTTTTCGCCGACAGTAGGGGGACGCCGGACGCGCCGATTACCGCCGGTTCCACGGCCACGTTTTCTACCGGAACCGCGGTGGTGCAGGCGGCGGGCGAGGTGCGGGAGGCACTGCTGGAGCTGGCGTCGTCGGGGCTGGAGGCTCCGGTTTACGATTTGGACGCCGCGCTGGGCTGGGTTTTTGTGCGCTCGGATCCTTCCCGCCGGATGGCACTGGCCGAGGTTGCCGGGCGGATGGATGGCGATGTGCTGTCGGCTACGGCGTCGGTGATTCCGGGCAGCCCCGACCATATCGTCAACTCTTTTGGGGCGCACTTCGCCGAGGTGGAGGTGGACACCGATACGGGCCGTGTGCGGGTGCTGCGCTATGTGGCGGCGCACGATTCGGGGCGCATCATCAATCCTCGGGCCGCGCTGAACCAGGCGGAGGGGGCGGTTAGCCAGATGTTGGGGTTTGCGCTGTCGGAGGAGCTGGTGACCGACGCCGCCACCGGGGTCACTCTGAATCCTGGGTATCTGGAGCATAAGTCGCCGACGATTCTGGATTATCCTGATGTTCGGGTGATATTCGCGGACGTGGTTGACCCGGTGGGGCCGCTGGGGGCGAAGGGGCTGGGGGAGGTGCCGACGGCGGGGGTGGCGCCGGCGATTGCCAACGCGATCCGGGACGCGGCGGGGGTGCGGCTGCGGCGGACGCCGTTTACGCCGGACCGGGTGCTGGGGGCTTTGGTGGAGGGGGCGGATAATGGATAATGCTGGAGCGTACCGGGATTTTGTTGGCCGTCTGAAGTTGCTGGTGAGCAAGAATCCGAGTCTCATCACAATGGTTCTTGGCAATATTTTCACAATGCGCCTTATCGGGAATAAAACCCACGGCGATTTGGCGGAGGTGGCAATCGCTGAATTCATCAATCAATATATGTACGATTTCCGTTCGATTCACGTCGGAAAAGACCTTTATCGCGCCAAATCAAAGGAGGAAGACATCACGATAATCAACGAGATTACTCAAGCAGAGTTCCCGGTCAGCTTGAAAGCCTATGGAGACGGGCCGCTCCAGCTTTCCACAGACAAGAGCTTTAGTATGTTTCCAAGACTGGAGCGGGAAGGTTCGGAAGTGCGGGGGCAAGCTGCTGTGCAAAGAGTTCTGGGCGACCCCGTGTTTGCCGAGTTTCACAACATCAATGTGTTGCCGCTGATATATGATGAGCGAAATCAGCGTTGCAATATCTTGGTGTTTGATTACCAACGCGCCATCCTTGAAACTGAACGCATCACAAGGATAGAACCTGGCACCGGCAACAGAAAACATCCGGTTTATCAATTTTACAATGCCGATGGCGGTTATATCTGTGAGGTGCGTTATGGCGGCGCTGCTGCCAACGCACTTCAGCGCGGCCTGTGGACTCATACCAGGAACGGTCTGCCTTACTTTGACAGCGTTACCGGCGGTTGGATAGACTACTCGCATAATCATATTCTGGTAGAGTTGTTTTCTCATGCTCTAGTATCTTCGGATACCGGTCACACTTCAGCTTTGGAGAAAATCAGAGAAGACATAGCCTTATTGAAACAGAATCCGGGGATGTAATATGGCGCAAACCTTGCCTCTCTTTGATAGCCCGGTTATTGATGCGCCCTTTACCGAGGGGGTCAAATATGCCGGGTCTAAACTGAAAGTCCTGCCTTACATACTGCGGATGGCGCAGCGGGTTGGGGCGCAGACTGTTTTGGACGGGTTTTCCGGCACTACGCGGGTATCGCAGGCGTTGGCTAAACTGGGCTACAATGTGATTTGCAACGACATCGCCGTATGGTCGGAGGTTTTTGGCTTCTGCTACCTGCTCAATAAGAAGAAAGGCAAGGATTATCAGCCCATCATCGAGCATCTCAATTCTCTGACGCCGGTGGATGGATGGTTCACTCAGCATTATGGCGGACAGCCTAACGGAGGGTGCGCCATCCAACTGGACGGACGCAAGAAACCTTGGCAAGCGCATAACACCCGCAAGCTGGACGCTATCCGGCAGGAAATAGAAAGGCTTAATCTGGAGGTTATAGATAAATCGGTTGTCTTGACCAGTCTGATATTGGCCCTTGACCGGGTGGACAGCACATTGGGGCATTATGCTTCCTATCTCAGAGACTGGTCGCCCCGTTCTTACGGGAATCTGTGGCTCAAAGCGCCAGCGGTTTTCACCTCGCCGGGAGAGCATAAAGTCTGCCGGAATGATATATTTGATCTACTTCCCGGCTTGCCGGTTGATTTGGCGTATTTTGACCCGCCTTATGGGTCAAATAATGATAAAATGCCGCCTTCGAGGGTGCGCTATTCGGCGTATTATCATATCTGGCAAAGCGTTTGCCTTTTTGACAAACCGCCGTTGTTTGGCAAGGCCAATCGCCGCAGGGATACTTCCGATAGGGTGGCGGCATCGGATTTTGAGGAGTTCCGGCGCACTCCGGGCGGCAGGTTTGTCGCTGTTGAGACCATCAATAACCTTATCAAAGCGGCTCAAGCCCAATGGATAATGCTATCATACAGTTCCGGGGGGCGGGCGACTGCCCAAGAGCTGGACGGGATTTTGCGGGCTAACGGCAAACTGGCCGATGTGTTAGCCATAGACCACAAGCGAAATGTTATGGCAAATATGAAATGGACGCATCAATGGGTAAGAGAATCGGAAAAGCCGAACCGCGAGTTCGTGTTTTTGCTGGAAAAGTAAAATTTCTCACTAACAGGAGGCCCTGCGCCAATGCCACCATTTCAATACATCGAAGCCGAATCCTTGGATGATGCCGTGGGGTTGCTGGCGGAATCCGGGGCGGCGGTTGTGGGCGGGGGGACGGATTTGTTGCCGCAGGTGCGGGACGGGATTGTTGCGGCGGAGCGGTTGGTGGGGCTGGGCGCGGTGCCGGGGCTGGCGGAAATTTCGGAGAGCGGCGGGGGGCTGGTTATCGGGGCGGCGGCTACTATTGCCGATGTTGCGGGGCATTCCGGGGTGCGGCGGCGGTATGCGGCGCTGGGGGAGGCGGCCGGGGGGCTGGCTACGCCGCAGATTCGCAACGCCGGCACCATTGGGGGGAATCTGAACCAGCGGCCCCGTTGCTGGTATTACCGGAGTCCGCTGATTCCTTGTCTGAAAAAGGGCGGCGACCGTTGTTATGCTCTGGCCGGGAATACCCGGCTGCTGTGCGTTACGGGCGGCGACCGTTGCTATATTGTGCATCCGTCGGATACCGCGGTGGCTTTGAGCGCGTTGGACGCCCGGCTGGAAACTGCCGGGCGCGGCGGCGGGCGGGAGCTGGCTGTGGGCGATTTTTTTGCCGGGCCGGGCCGTGACCTGCAACGGGAGAATGTGCTGGAGCCGGGCGAGCTGGTGGTTCGCGTAATCCTGCCCGCCGACGCGCCGGAACGCAGCGTTTACCTGAAAGTGCGGGAACGGGAGTCGGGCGACTTTGCGCTGGTCAGCGTTGCCGCGGCTTTGTCTTTTGATGATTCCGGGGATGGCGGCGCGGTTATTGGGCAGGCCCGCGTCGTTTTGGGCGGCGTCGCGCCGGTGCCTTACCGCGCCGTTGAGGTGGAGGAGTGGCTGGTCGGGCGGCTTGCCAGCGGGGTTGACCCCGCCGAAGCCGCCGCTTTGGTCTTGCCTAACGCTACGCCGCTGCCCCAGAACGGCTATAAAATCCCGATGGCCCGCAACATTGTGAAACGCGCTTTGGCGTCGCTTTTGGGAAATGAGTAACGGCGGCAGAGAAAATGGCGGATTGCGCCGCGCTTTTGATATGATGCGGAAACTGCCCCATCATGGGGCGGATTTGGAGGAACGGCATGGCGATATTCGCAAAGAGTGGGTTATGGAAATCATTTTTAACCCTTATGACAGGTATGAGGAATATCACGGTGATGAGTTGAGAACCATACTTGTCGGCCGGGTGCCGGAATCCCGGCAATGGATAAAGGTCGTATTCATCGGAACCCCGGAAAACGGGTCATTCCTCACAGCTTACCGGGACAGAAGGCTAAACAGAATTTATGGGGGCGGGACATGGGAAGCGAATTAAAGTATCCTCAAAGGGAACCATTGCCAATGGCAACGGTAGTGTATACTCCCGAATCACAGATTTTGTACCTCGAAAATGGGCAACTGCGCGAGGAAGCTGCCGAAATGTCCCGGGATGTTTTAGTCTATTATGACAAAGAACAGCCGAGCGAAGCGGTAGCCATCCGCATTGACCGGGCCGAAATTGTGCTGAAGCCTTTCGTGGACGCGATTCTGGCGAAATACGGCATAAAGCCGGAAAAAGAACCGCCGACTGCGCCGGAGAAAATTGACAGCGGGTGACAGAGGACGTCCATTGGGAAATTCCATAAGCCGCTCTGAGCTGGAGCCTTTGCCCAAGGCGAAAGTGGTTTACGAGCCTGAATACCAAGTGCTGTTTATTGAAAGCGGACAGGATAGTGAAGTTGGCGAGGAAATGGCTCATGGCGTCCTTGTCTTGTATGATAAAGACGTTGATAATGCGCCAACGTCAGCGGTAGCTATCCGCATTGACCGCGCTGAAGTGGTGCTAAAGCCCTTTGTGGACGCAATTCTGGCGAAATACGGGGTGAATCCCGAAACTGAAAGGATGCCGACTTGAACGATTATATTCTGCTGGAGCGGGAGCCGCCGGTGGCTACCGTTACTATTAACCGGCCGGCGCAGCGCAACGCTATCAGTTTCGATATGTGGCACGAGCTGGCGGGGCTGATGCGGCGGCTGGATGGTGATGGCGAGGTGCGGGCGGTGGTGATTACCGGGGCGGGCGGGGAAGCCTTTTCCGCGGGGGCCGACATATCGGATTTTGAGGAACACCGCTCGGATTCGGTGAAGGGGCGGGGGTATAACGATGCGGTGAACGGGCTGCTGGAGGCCCTTACCGAAATGGCGACGCCTACGATTTCGATGATTCAGGGGTTCGCCGCGGGCGGGGGGTGCGAGCTGGCGGTGGCTACCGACCTGCGGGTCGCCGCCGAGGGCAGCCGGTTGGGTATTCCGGTGGCCCGCTTGGGAATCAGCATCGGCCACCGCGAAATGCGCGGGCTGGTGGATTTGGTGGGCAAGGGCAACGCGCTGTATATCCTGCTGTCGGGGCGGCTGCTGGACGCCGAGGATGCGCGGCGCATCGGCTTGGTCAACCAGGTGGTGGCGCCAGGGGAGCTGCGGGATTGCGTCTACCAACTGGCCGGGGAAATCGCGGCCCTCGCCCCCTTGTCTCACGCCGTCAACAAGCTCACTCTGCGGCAGGTGCAGGCCAAGCCTTCGCTTAAAGACCTTACGGACGAGGAGGCCGCCCTGCCTTTGACGCAGTTCGACACCGAGGATTATCAGGAGGGCTACCGCGCCTTTCTGGAAAAGCGCCGCCCGCGGTTTGTTGGGCGGTGACGATTTAACCGCAGGGTATATTAACCACAGAGTACACAGAGGGCGCAGAGTTTTTATTTTATTTATTTAATTTCTCTGTGGTCTGCGTGTTCTTTGTGGTTGGAAAAATGGAGATGTAGTTGGCGCGACGGGGGAAAATCAGGGCGGATTTGTTGCTGGTGGAGCGGGGGCTGGCGGAATCGCGGGAGCGGGCGCAGGCGCTGATTATGGGGGGGCTGGTGTTCGGGCCGGCGGGGCGGGTCGCCAAGGCGGGGGCGCTGCTGGACGGGGGGGCCGCGCTGGAGGTGCGGGGGCGGCTTCCATACGTTGGCCGGGGCGGGGTGAAGCTGGAGGGGGCGCTGGAGCGGTTCGGGATTGACGCCGCGGGGATTACCGCGCTGGACGTGGGGGCGTCTACCGGGGGGTTTACCGACTGCCTGTTGCAGCGGGGGGCGTCGCGGGTTTACGCGGTGGACGTGGGGCATGGGCAGTTGGCCTATACGCTGCGGCGCGATTCGCGGGTGGTTTGTATGGAGAAGCTGAACGCCCGGTATCCCTTTTCGTTGCCGGAGTTGGTGGATTTGGTGGTTATCGACGTTTCGTTTATATCGCTGACGCTGGCTTTGCCCCCGGCGCTGGAGCATCTGAAGGACGGGGGGCCCGTTGTGGCGTTGGTCAAGCCGCAGTTCGAGGCGGCCAAGGGGCAGGTGGGGCGGGGGGGCGTTGTCCGCGACCCCAAGGTTCACGCCGCGGCTTTGGGCAAGGTGGCGCTCTGGGCGGTGGGGCGGGGGCTGCGGGTGCGCAGCGTCTGCCGTTCTCCGATTCGCGGGGATTCGGGGAATGTGGAGTTTTTTATGTTGTTGCGAAAGGGGCAGGACGGCGAAAATCGGGTATTATAGTAGCGTCGGACGGAAGGGGTTTCCGGCGGCGCTGGTTAATCGAAAAGATTATTGAGCGAGGAGTTTTTGATGTACGTGCTACGGCGAATTTTCAAGACCAAGCCGGGGGAGGCCCGCCGGGTGGCGAGTCTGTTGCAGAAACAGGCGCAGATTTATCACGATGCGGGGCAGCGCAGCGAGTTCAAGGTGTATTTCAACGGGGCGACGGTGCCGGGCGAGACCGATGTGGTGGTGCTGGAGTGGACGGACGAGGCGCTGATGTCGCCGATGCGGGGCGGGAATCAACTGCCGGCGGCGGCGCTGGAGGTGGGGGCGCAGGTGCGCGAGTTGGTGGAAAGCAACCGCATTGAGTTTATGGAGCTGATGACGCCGGACAAGATGCTGGATGTTTAGGGGCCGCTAGGCGCGGCGGGGTATGGCGGATTGCTGTATTGTTGAGCAATCCGCCATTTTCTGTTAAGGTTTGGGTATGGCCTCCTTACAAATTGGAGAAAAGGGTAAATCTATGGTTGCATCACCAAACGGTTCCAATGATCGCGCTACCCAAGCGTTGAACGACGCCGGGGCTGCGTTGCGAACGCTGAGCGCTTCGACTCAAACTGTTTCCGACGGTCTGTACGCCGCCATTGACAGCTTGAATGCCGCTGTTGATGCTCTGAAAATCGTGGGCGCGGCCAACTCGGCAGTTGCGGCCAGCGTGGACGCCGCGGCCAATGCTTTGGTGCGGGCGTCCGTTGCTTTGGAGGATTCTCAACAAAAGCGGCAATAACTGTTGCCAGGCGGGGCAATCAGATTTGGAAGACTGGGATGAGCGATGGAAGTTGAAGAGATTGCGGCGAAGTTGACTGAGGCGGGGAAGACGGTATCGGTGGCGGAAGCCTGCACTTGCGGGCTGGTGGGCTACCTGCTGGGGACGGTGCCGGGCAGTTCGCGGTACTTTCCGGGCGGGGTTATCGCGTATACCGGGGGGCTGAAGGAGTCGGTGCTGGGGGTGCCGGACGAGGTGGCTCCGGCCCACGGCACGGTTAGCCGGGAAATGGCTGTCGGGATGGCCCGGGGGGTGCGGGAGCTTACCGGCACGGATTACGCCATTTCTACCACGGGGGTGACCGGCCCCGCCGCCGGGCGCTCCGGGCTGCCCGTCGGGACTTTCTGGGTGGGGCTGTCGGTTAAGGACGGCGAGGATACGGCCATCGAAATTCTCGTGGACGGCGACCGGGACGCTACCAAGCGGGGGGCGGCGCAGGCTGCTCTTGACTTGCTGGGGAGCGTTTTGTAGCGCCCGGGGGAATTAAACGCCGAGTGCGCCGAGTTTTTAGTTTTTTTTGCTGATTCTTGGCGTGCTTGGCGTTTAATGTTTTTCAGGTTAGTATTTGGCTTAGGAAGGTTTGGGTGCGGGGTTGTTGGGGGTTGTTGAAGAATTGGGCGGGGGGGGCGTCTTCGATTATTACGCCTTCGTCGAACATTAGGATGCGGTCGGCTACTTCGGTGGCGAAGCCGATTTCGTGGGTGACTATAATCATAGTCATTCCCGATTCGGCTAGGTCGCGCATTACGTCCAGCACTTCCCGAATCATCTCCGGGTCTAGGGCTGAGGTTGGTTCGTCGAATAGCATAATTTTGGGACGCATAGCTAGGGCGCGGGCGATGGCTACGCGCTGTTGCTGGCCGCCGGAGAGCTCGCCGGGGTATTTGTTGGCTTGTTCTGGGATGCCTACGCGGGTTAGCAACTCCATTGCTACGTCGTCGGCGTCGCTGCGTTTCCACTTGCGGACTTTCACCGGGGCCAGGGTGACGTTTTGTAGCACGGACAGGTGGGGGAAGAGGTTGAACTGCTGGAACACCATACCGACGTCGCGGCGGATGGCGTCTATGTTGCGCACGTCTTGAGTTAGCGGCGTGCCGTCCACGATGATGTCGCCCCGCTGGTGTTCTTCTAGGCGGTTGATGGTTCGGATGAAGGTTGATTTTCCTGAGCCCGAGGGGCCGACGATTACTACTTTGTTGCCTAGTTCTACCGAGGTGGTGACGCCGCGCAGGACGTGGAAATTTCCGAACCATTTATGCACGTCGCGGGCTATTATCATTGGCTCTTCGTTGGGGGCCGTTTCCGGTTTTGTGTCAATCATTTTTGCTCTCCCGGCGTTGTTGGCGCATTAGTTGGGGCGTTCCCGCTTGCCCGTGGATTCCTGCTTTCGCGGGAATGACGGGGGGAGTTACCGGCGTCGTTGCTGTTTAGTTGGGTTGTTCCCGCTTGCCCGTGGGTTGCCGCTTTCGCGGGAGTTGCGGGGGGTTAGCGGCGGCCTACGCCTAGGTGTTCCTCTACTTTGCCGCTTATGTAGGACATTCCGTAGGTGAATACCCAGAAGACTAGGGCTATGAATATGAACAGTTCTTTGGCGTGGGACAGGTATTCGGTGTTGCCTTGGATGAAGGTGCGGCCGATTTCTAGTACGTCGAGCATACTTATGATGTAAACCAGGCTGGTGTCTTTGAAGAGGCCGATGAACTGGCCGACTATGGCGGGGATTACGTTGCGGATGGCCTGGGGCAGGGAGATTAGCATTGTGGTCTGCCAGCCGGGCAGTCCGAGGGCGCGGGCGGCTTCGGCTTGGCCGCGGTGGAGGGCCTGTAGGCCGCCGCGGATGTTTTCGGCCATATAGGCGGAGCTGAACAGGGTGATTACTACGGCGGCGCGGAACAGGTTGTCTAGGGGGAAGTCCTCGGGGAAGGCCAGCGGCACCAGCACTTGGGACATAAACAGCAGGGTAATCAGGGGGACGCCGCGGAACACTTCGATAAAGGCGACGCAGAGCAGTTTTACTACGGGCATACGGCTGCGACGGCCTAGGGCTAGGGCGATGCCGATGGGCAGGCTGAGGCCGATGCCGGCGGCGGCGAGCATCAGGTTGAGGGTCAGGCCGCCCCACTGGTTTATCGCGACGGGCTGGAGGGCGGGAACGCCTTCGATTCCCCGCATTAGCAACAGGTGAATCAGGAAACCGGCTACGGTGAATATGATTATCCAGCGAACCGAACCTAGCGGGGTGTAGCGGCCTAGGGCCCAGCCGAGGGCCAGGGCGGGGGCGTTGGCAAGCAGCAGCAGCCGGACATCCCAGCCCATACGCTCTAGGCTGTAGGGCAGGAAGGCGAGCAGGATGATAATGGCGGTGGCGGCGATGGCGACGCGCTTGGCGGTGCCGCCCGCGGCGATGCCCCAGCCCATTCCCAGCAGGGTGGTGACCATCAGCAGGGAGATTTGGGGACGCCAGAAACAGTTGTTGCCGGGGCAGGCGTGGTCGGTGTTGTAGTTGCCGATGATAAAGCGTCCGCCGATGGTGGCGATAACGCTCCAGTCGGCGTCGAAAATTATCCACTTCAGGCAGAACCAGAGGCCGATGGCGGTCACGGCGCCGACCAGCACGGTTAGGGCGGCGTTGTGGCGGGAGTTGAACAGATTGGCGTAGGCCCAGCCAATGGCTCCCGTTTCGGTGCGGGGCGGCGGTATGTCGGGCGTGGCCGGGGGGCGGCCCCCGGCTTGGGTGTCGGCGGCCAAGGCTGTCCCCCTACGTGAACCGGATGCGGTAGTTGTAGATGTTGCCAACCAGGGAATAGGTGAGGCTCATTGCCAGATACGCCGCCATTATCAGTATAAATATGGAGATGGCCGGGGCGGTTTGGGTCATTGTTATCGCCACGTTGGTCAGTTCGGTGTAGCCGACGGCGCCGCCGAGGCTGCTGTTTTTGGTCAGGTTGAGGCACTGGCTGATGAGGGGCGGGATGATGACGCGGAGGGCCTGGGGGAAGGTGACGCTGCGGAGGGCGCCCATAGGGGTGAGGCCGAGGGCGCGGGCGGCTTCGATTTGGCCTCGGTTTACCGACTGGATGCCGGCGCGGACGATTTCGGCGATAAAGGATGAGGTGTAGATGACTAGGCCAACTAGCAGCACCATCAGCCCGGCGCGGATGGTCCAGCCGCCGCTGATGCGCCCGAAGCGGCCCTGCGGTTCGGGGGATGACATTGACAGGGGGGCTTCGCCGCCGATAAAGCTGATTATCAGCCATCCCGCCGCGCCGATGACTATTGCGGTGGTCATTGCGGCCCAGATTGGGTATGACGGGCGGCCGGTTTGGGTTTCGCGGGCGGACAGCAGGCGGTAGGCAAAGAATCCGCTGATGACGGCTAGGGCGGCGAGTATGATCCAGGCGCCGGTTTCGGCTCCGGCGGGCTGGGGAAAGGGCAGGGATATGCCGGCGTTGTTGATGTAGAGCAGGCCGCCAAGGACGTGGCCTTCGCGCACCGGGGGGAGGGCGAGGACGATGTAGAACCAGAAAAAGAGCTGCACCAGCAGCGGAACGTTGCGGAAAAATTCGACGTAGGCTTGAGCGATTTTGGATACCAGCCAGTTGCCGGACAGCCGGGCGACGCCTACGATGATGCCTAGGGCGGTAGCCAGAACCACGCCGACGATGGATACGATGATGGTGTTGGTGGCGGCGACGCCTAGGGCGTAGAGGAAGCTGTCGGAGGATTCGTAGGGTAGGAAATGCTCGCCGATGGGGGTCTGGTAGGCGCGGTCGAGGAACTCGAAGCCGTAGGGGATTTCCCGGTCGCGCACTTCGTTGGCGATGTTGGTGAAGAACCAGACAACCAGGGCGACTACGACCACGGCCGACACGATTTGCAAGGCCCATTCGATTATCCGGGAGTGGCGCCATACGGCGACGCCCTGATAGGTGAATAAGCCCTTTTTGCCGCCCGGTTCTCCGGTTTGCGTTTCCGCCATAGTCTCCGCCGAATTGGTTGTTATGGACTTCCGGCAACAGAGGGTAATTTAGCACACGATTGGGCGCGTGTTAACCGCCGGGGGGGTGATTCGGGGGGATTGGGGGATTTTCGTTGGAATGATCGGCGTTGGGTGGGGCGGGAAGGGTGGTGGCCGGGCGGGGATGGTGTCGGGCAGGGGCGGGGGTGATGGCGGCGGGGGAAGGGCGCACGGCTGTGCGCCCCTACGGGGACGGGGGGCGATGGGCGGGGGGATGACGGGTTGGGCGGGTACGGGTATGGCGGCGCAAGGGTGGGTATAGCGGGAATGACGGGGATGGCGGCGGCAAGGGCGGGTATTACGGGTTGGGGGCGGGTGGCGGCGTAGGGGCGGGTATGACGGGTTGGGCGGGAGGGCGGCGGGGGGTGGGGGGTGGGGGGTGTGCGGCGGGGGGTGGGGGGAGTGTGGGGGCGGGTTTGGCCCGCCCCCGGGTGGGGTTGTTAGCGTAGGGGGGCGGCGTATATTTGGCCGCCTTTGGGGCAGTTGCCGCAGGGGGCGGCGGCCCATAGGGCGTTGCGGCTGCCCTCGCGGGTTAGGCCCAGCGGGGTTAGGTGGCGGTTGTAGATTTCGCCGTAGTTGCCGACGGCGCCGATTACGTCTTGGGCCACGGTGGTGCTGAGGCCCAGATCCTCTTGGCCGAAGGAGCCTTCCAGTCCGAACAGCCGGTCAATGGCGGTGTCGCCGGTGACGGCGGTGGGGACGTTGGCGGAAGTTATCTCAAAGGCTTCGGCGTAGATGAGGATCGCCATAACGGTTTTGACGATGTCATACCACTGGTCGTCGCCGTGGGGAACCACGGGGCCGAGGGGTTCCTCGGAGATGGTGCCGGCGAGGATTACGTGGTCGCCGGGGGTGTCGAGTCCGGCGCGGGTGCTGACTAGGCCGGAGCGGTCGGTGGTTAGGGCGTCGCACTGCCCGCTGGAGTAGGCTTCGTTGGAGGATACGTTGTCGGGGAAGGTGACCACGTCTAGGTTCAGGTTGTTCTGGTTGTTGAAATCCTGGAGGTTCAGCTCGGTGGTGGTGCCTTGCTGGACGCAGACTTTGGCGTCTGCCAGCTCCATCATGCTGGAGAGGCCCAGGCTGCCGGGAACCATGAAGCCTTGGCCGTCGTAGAACATCGTCTGGGCGAAGTCGCCCCAAGTGATGTCGCGGCTGCTGGTCCAGGTGGTGTTGCGGGACATAACGTCGACTTCGCCGGACTGCATGGCGGGGCCGCGCTCGGCGGCGACGGTGGCGCGGTACTCGACGGCGTTGGGGTCGCCGAGGACGGCGGCGGCGAGGGCGCGGCAGAGGTCGATGTCGAAGCCAACGGTGTCGCCGTTAGCGTTGATGAAGCCGAATCCAGCTAGGCTGTTGTTGCTGGCGCAGACTACGGAGCCGCGGTCGCGGATGGTTTGCACGCGGCTTTCGCCTTGCTCCATCATGCCTTCCGCCGGCACTTCGACGACGCGGGTGACTTCCACTTGGCGGGTCACCGGAACTTCAACCGGAACTTCGCGGGTGACCTCGACCTCGACTTCGAGGACTTCGCCCTCGCCCACGTTGACTACCACTTCGCGGGTAACTTCCACTTCGACCTCACGGTCAACCGTGACTTCCCGGGTGACTTCAACCATCACTTCCTCAGTTTGGGTTTCGGTGACTACCCGGGTAACTTCTACCTCGCTGGTGCAGGCAGCGATCACCAGCAGCATCACCCCCGAAATTATCGCCATTAAGATAAACGCTTTTGCATTCAAGACAGTCTCTTTCTCCCTCCCGGTAGTTTCGTATTTTCGGCCCGAAGTATGGTTCGGGCCGCTAACAGGATATTATAGGCGCAAGGGGGGGCGGTTTTCCATAGGGGCGGGGCGGATTTATGGGGATTGGGGGATGTTGGCGCGGGCGATGGTCGTATCGGCAAGGGGGTTCTGGATTCCCGCTTTCGCGGGAATGGCGGGGTTGGGCGGGTATGATGGGGTGGGGCGGGTATGGCGTGGGCGTGGCGGGCATAGGCGGGAATGACGGGGTGGAGCAGGTATGATGGGCCGGGGTTGGGGGTGGGGGCGTGCGGTGGTGGCACGCCCCCGGGTTGCGGCGGGTGTTGTGGGTTAGCGGCCGCGGAGGCGGGGGTCTAGGACGTCGCGGAGGCCGTCGCCTAGGAAGTTTACGGCGAAGACTACTAGGGCGATGGCTATGCCGGGGAAGACTACCAGCCAGCTTTGCTTTTGGATGTATTCGCGGCCTACTTCCAGCATACTGCCCCAGGTGGCTACGTCTGGCGGGACGCCTACGCCAAGGAAGCTGAGGGAGGCTTCGACTACGATGGCGAAGCCTAGGGTTATGGTCATCAGGACGATGTAGGTGGCAATGACGTTGGGGAGCATATGGCGGAGCATTACGCGGAGGGGGGTGGCGCCGATGGCGCGGGCCGACAGGGCGTAGTCGAGTTCCTTGATGCTCAGGGCTTGGGAGCGGATTACGCGGGTGGCCCCCGGCACCAGAATCACGACAAGGGCGATGATTACGTTGTTGATGGAGGCGCCCAATGCGGCCATCAGCCCTAGGGCGAGGATAATGGGGGGGAAGCCCATCAGGGCGTCTACCAGCCTTTGGATAACCATGTCTACGGGGCCGCCGGCGTAGGCGCTGCCGATGCCGATGAGGGTGCCGATGGTGATGCCAATGAGTACGGTCATAACTCCGACGTACATCGAAACGCGGGCGCCGTGGATGATGCGGCTCAGGATGTCGCGGCCGATGTGGTCGGTGCCGAGGAGGGAGCCGTCGGTTCCGGGGCCGCAGAACTTTCGGGCGGTGCTGCCGTCCTGCTGGCATTTGGCGACGCCGGCTTCCTGCGGGTCGTAGGGCGCGATTTGTTCTGCGTAAACGTCCGTCGCCATCGCCAAGATGATGATTACCGCGCCGATGGCGGCCAGCGGCTTGCGTTTTGAGAATCTGACAATCGAGGAACGGATGGGGGTTAGGATGACTGCCTGAAGCAGCATCGCCGGGAGACTGATCATTGCTATGTATTTAATCACCGTGTCCAGCCACGGCCAAATGTCAAAATGGCTAAGGATGTAGCTGGCGAGGAAAGCGCCAATAGTGAAACCCAAAAGGGCCACCGGTCCCTCGGAGCTGGATCGCGCACGCTCCAGGGATACGGCGTCTTGATCAATTTCCTGTGCTGCATCCGTGCGAAAAACTGCCATGACTTTATCTCTGCCTTTGGGATTTTTGTAGGGGCGCAGGGTTGTACGCGCCTAGGTGTTGCCGGTGCCGGACAGCCGTTTGCGTTGGGGGGTGCGGGCGCACGTCTGTGCGCCCCTACGGGTTCGCGGGTGGGCGCCCATACGGGGGCGCGGCGGGCGCGGGCCGGGTTTGGGTTAGGCGTACCTGATTCGGGGGTCCAGCCAGCCGTAGAGTAGGTCTATGGCTAGGTTGATGGTTACGATGAAGGCGGCGATGATGACGATTTCCGCTTGAATCATTGTGTAGTCGCGCTGGAAGATGGATTCGATTAGGATGCGGCCCATTCCGGGAACTAGGAAGATGGTTTCGATGATGACGGTTCCGCCGAACAGCCGGGCGAAGATCCAGCCGGAGGTGGTTAGGACGGGGAGCAGGGCGTTCTTTAGGCCGTGGCCGTAGACTACCGCGTTTTCGCTGAGGCCCTTGGAGCGGGCGGTGCGCATATAGTCTTCGCGGACGATTTCCATCATTGCGGAACGGGTAACGCGGGCTACGAAAGCCATTTCGTAGAAGGCTAGGGCCAGGGCCGGGAATATCATCTGGTGCAGGTTGACCAGCGGGTCGTCCCAAAAGGAGGTGAAGCCCAGGGGGGCCAGGCCGCCTACCCGCGCCAGAATCAGCACTATCAGGATGGCGACTAGGAAGGTGGGCATAGCGATGCCGGTCAAGGTGAAGAAGCGGGCGGCGTAGTCCAGCGGGCTTTCCGGCTTTAGGGCGGAAAGGATGCCGAGCGGGACGGCGAAAATGACCGAGATGACCATAGAGAGGATGGTCAGCTCGACGGTGACCGGGATGCGGTCGGCCAGTTCTTCCATTACCGGGGCTTTGAACCAGAGGGAGTCGCCGAAATCACCCTGGACGGCCCCGATAATCCAGTCGAAGTATTGCATTACTAGGGGCTTGTCGAGGTCGAGTTCGAGGCGGCACTGCTCGACTTCCTCTTGGGTGTAGGACGCTTCGCCGTCGCTTAGGATGGCGATGCAGACGTCGCCGGGGATGAGGCGCATCACCACAAAGACGATGATGGTTATGAGCAGGATGGTCGGGATGAAAAGCCCGATGCGCTTGATGGCGTATTGTCGCATAGCTCCAGTCCTGGGTTAGGGCCGGATAGGGTTTCCGTGGGTTGCCGGGTGCGCGGTTTGGTTGGGGCGTTTCCGTTATTCCCGGGAAGGCGGGAGTCCGTAGGGTTTTGCCGTCGGGAACCCGGCCTGCGTCTGGGCGCTCTGGATTCCAGCTTTCGCTGGAATGACGGGGGGATGCGCCGGGATGGCCGGATGGGGTTGCCGGGTTGCCGGAGTTGCCGGAGTTGCCGGATGTGCCGAAATTGCCGGAATTGCCGGGGGCGTTCCCGTTATTCCCGGGAAGGCGGGATTCCTTAGGGTTTTGCCGTCGGGAACCCGGCCTGCGTCTGGGCGCTCTGGATTCCCGCTTTCGCGGGAATGACGGGGGGTTGCGCCGGGATGGCCGGATGGGGTTGCCGGATTAGCCGGGTGTGCCGGGGTTGCCGGGGGCGTTCCCGTCATTCCCGCGAAGGCGGGAATCCATAGGGTTTTGCCGTCGGAACCCTGCCTGTGCCTGGGCGCTCTGGATTCCCGCTTTCGCTGGAATGACGGGGGGATGCGCCGGGATGGCCGGATGAGGTTGCCGGGTTGCCGGGATACGTTAGGGGAGGGGGTTCCCGTCGGTGGCCGGGGAACGCCCTCGCCCTGGGCCTCTCCGGTGGGGGAGAGGGGGTGGTTTGGGTTAGCGGGATTGCTGGCGGTCGAGCAGTGGGCGGTTGAACCAGAGATCTTCGTGCTTGAAGTGGGTTTGTACGGTTTGGGGGGCGTGGAAGCCCTGGATTTGTTCGCTGACCATCCAGTTTAGGACGCCCCAGCCTAGGGTTATCCAGTGGTTGTCGTCTTGGCCGAAGAGGAACAGCTCCAGCTCTTTGTTGATTTCGCGGCGCTTGTCGGGGTCGGTTTCGACTTTTTGTTGCTCAATCCAGGTGTTGACTTGGGCGTTTTCCCAGTCGGTGTAGTTGCGGGTGGCGCCTTTGGTGTAGACGCCGCCTACGATGCCGTCTACGTCCAGCACTACTTGGCCCTCGCCCTGGCAGGCCATTTCCCAATCGCCGGCCTGGTCGGCGGGGCGGGAGGTGCCGAACAGGGCGTAGCCGACGGCGCTAGGGTAGGTCTGGAATTCGGTTACGCGGATGTTCAGGACTTCCTCAAGCTGCTGTTTGACTACGGAACACTGGTCGGGGTAGGTGCCTACCTGCCGGACGTCCATGCGGGTCTCAAAGCCGTCGGACAGGCCGGCTTCGGCCATCAGGCGCTGGGCTTCGGCGATGTCGGCCTGGCCTTCGGGGGTGTCTTTGGGGCGCAGGCCGGGCCACTGTTCGCATTCCTCGAAGGTGTGGGCCAGGCCCATCAGGGGGCAGCCGACGCCGGAGGTGTTGTCGAATACTAGGTCGTTCCATTCTTGGTAGTCTATGGCGAGGGCGATGGCCTTGCGAACTAGGGGGTTGTCGAAGGGTTCCTTTTTGACGTTGAGCATCAGGCCCCAGTCGAAGGAAGGGGAGACGTTGACTACGCGCATTGCGCCGTCGGTGCTGTCCTCGAGCTCGAGGGCCTGGGTGGGGGTTAGGTTGGTGAAGCCGCCGTTGGACATATCGATTTTGCCGGCTTCCATCTGGGCGATAAGCACGCTGGGGTCAACGATAATCTGGTGGTCGATGCTGTCAAAGTAGGGGCGGCCATCCTTGAAGTAGTTTTCGTTCTTGGAGACTTTGTAGCCGTCGTCCCGCTGGTAGGAATCCAGCACGAAGGGGCCGGAGCCGGAGCGGTTTTCGATGACGGTTTCGGCTAGGTTGAGGTCGAGGCCCTGATCCAGGAGGTGCTTGGGCAGAACCTTGACGTAGTCAACGGCCAAGAATTTGATGAAGGCGCCGGAGGGGAACTGCAAGTTGAATTCGACGGAATCGGCGTCCAGGATATTGACGCCGCCCTCGCTGGCTTCGAGGGTGTAGTCGCGCCACAGACCGGAGCGGCCTTTGGAGGTCTCTAGGTCTCCGTAGCGCAGCATAGTGTTGTGGACGTCGTCGGCGTCCAGGGTTTCGCCGTCCAGCCATTGGATGCCGGGGCGGATGTGGAATATGAAGGTCTGGCCGCCGTTGGAAACTTCCCAGCTTTTGCAGAGGTCGCAGACAACTAGGCTGGTGTCTACGGTGTCGAACTGGACAATCTGGTTGTACAACTGGCTTACGGCCTGGATGCTGGAAAGGGATGCGGAGCCTTTGGGGTCCCAGTCTTTGGTGTCGGCGTAGGCGGACATAGTGACGTGGCCGCCGTACTGCGGGCCGCTGGCCGGGGTGGGCGTCGGCTCCAGGCGTGGGGTGGGCGTGGGCCGCGGGGTGTTGGTGGGCGCAGGTTCGGCGGTGGGCGCCGGGGCCGATGTGGCCGTGGGCTCCTCGGAACCGCAGGCGACTGCGATGACCAGTACGGCCATCAACGACAAGGGGATCAGCAACCGCAAGCTGAACAAACGGTGTATCGCCATTATTCTCCTCTCCTAATTCTGTTGGCCCGGCGGACGCTCCGGGGCCAGCCCGGTAGTTTACCATCGCCGCGCACCGGCATAAGGGGACGGCAGGACACGCGGCTACGCTTGTTCCATTAAATCGAAAGATGCTAGGGCGCAGATACCCGTTAGCCAACCTTATTTGCGGGGGATTGAGAGGATTGGGAAATTCCGTTTTGTCACCTTGGGCGAAACGGGGTATCATCGCGGCGAGGGGTTCTCTATTTGGCTTGCTGGCAGTATCCGGCTTGCTTACTGCGGGAGGTTGTTATGACGTCAGTGACTATCGGGCTGCCAGCGGCGCGGCCTTTTACTTTGGAGGAGTGCGCGGCGCTGGCGGCGGCGGGCATTATCGGCGAGGGGGAGCAGGGCGATGTGCTGGCGGGGGTGCGCCGCTTTAATGTGGACGAGTATTTGGCGATGGAGCGGGCGGGCATTCTGCATGAGGATGACCGCGTGGAACTGATGGACGGGGAGATATTGGTTATGGCGCCGATAGGGGACTCTCACGAATCCGGCACGGACTGGCTGAATATGCGGCTCGCTCCGGCTTTGGTTGGGCGGGCGATGGTGCGGGTGCAGGGGTCGATCCGGCTGAATAGCCGCAGCGCTCCGCAGCCGGATGTTGCGGTGCTGCGGGAGCGGCCTTTCGGGGAGGTGGGGCCTTATTTTCCGCCGGATATTTATTTTGTGATTGAGGTGGCGCATAGCTCGCTGGCCTATGATAGGGGGCTGAAGCTGAGGCGGTATGCGGAGGCGGGTATCGCGGAGGTGTGGGTCGCCAATCTGCGGGCGCGGGAGGTTACGGTGTATAGCGGCGCGGCGGGTTCGGGGTATGCGGCGGTTCGGACTTACCGGGCGGGGGACAGTATCCGGCTGTCGGCTTTTCCTGATGTGGTTCTGGAGGTGGATGGGTTTATGCCGCCTGCTACCGGGTGATGGGGTTGGGGAGTTACGGGGGGTTACGGGAAACGCAGAGGGCGCGGAGGTGGCGCAGAGGGCGCAGAGGTTGCATTGGGGCGGGGGGGTTAAGGGCGCACGGTTGTGCGCCCCTACGGGTTTTTTGGGGGGGTTAGGGGGATGGGGGTTTGCGGTAGGGTTCTAGGAGGAGTCTTACGTCGGTGTCTATGTCGGCGTCTACGTAGAAGGGTTGGAAGTCGGCGGCGCGGGTCCAGATGCGGGCGGTTTGGATTAGGGCGGCGCGTTCTACGGAGGGGGGCCAGCGCAGGATGTTGAGCGGGGCGCCGGAGGGGTGGGCGGCGGGGGTGGTGCCGTTGAGGGCGCGGGTTACGGTTAGGGTTGGGCCGTTGATGGCGGTTATCAGCATTTGTTCGGATATGGCGGGGTTGGCCGAGTTTTCGGATATGGCGGGGTTGGCTGCGTTTGGGGTGATGGTCTGGCCGGGGCGGAATTGGGCGCCGTCGGTGACGGTTATGGTGGCGGCGTCGGCATCGGCTTGGGCCTGTAGCGCGGCGCCGGAGGGTTCGGCGAAGCGGCGGTAGCCCCATAGTCCGGATATGCGGAAGTTGGCTTCGCCGGGGGTGAAGCCGCCGTTGCGGTGTTCGGCGCGGGAGCGGATGGCGGCGTAGGGATGGCCCCAGGGACGGAGGGGCGCGGCGTTGTAGGGCAGCAGGCGGTAGTCGCCGGGCTGCCAGAGGCGGTTGAAGGATTGCCCGGCGTTGTCGGCCTGGGCCAGTTCGGTGACCGCAATCAGGTCGGGAACGGACAGGCGGTCGCTGCCGGAGCCGTCGAACAGCAGGGTTTCAACGCGGGGGTAGAAGGGGCGGTTGCAGTAGCGGTCAATCCAGTCGGATACGGCGAGCAGCAGCTCGAACAGCTCGTCGTCATCGTCGGAACCGGCGGCCGGGTCTTTCAGTAGGCTGTCGTCCTTTAGTTTGGTTAGGTCGCCGTAGATGGAGCGGTAGGCTTCTCGGGCCATATTTTTTCTCCGTTATTTTTTTCAACGCAGAGGGCGCAGAGGTTTCGCAGAGGGCGCAGAGGTTTTTGGGGGTTTTTGGGTTAGGTTTCCTCGGTGTATTCGATGATTATTTTGTGGGGGGTTGAGGGGCGGCGGCCGCGCCAGCGTAGGCTTAGGGGTTCGCCGCGGCTGCCGCGGGGGCCTTGGTCGCGGGGGTAGGCGCGGGTTGAGGTTGCGCCTTGGTCGGGTACGGCTAGGATGTCTACGGCGCGGGACGGGTCGGTTATCAGGCTGCCTGCGTTGCCGAAGTAGAGTTCGCAGAGGTGGCGTCCGTCGGCTTCGGGCTGGATTACTTTCAGCCTTATGAGTCGGATGCGGTATCCTTTGGACGGGGTTAGGATGGTGTGGCGGCCGCGGCGGTTGCTGGGGGTGACGTCGGCGGTCTTTAGGTTAAAGGGGCGGCGGCGCAGGGGGGCTTGGTGGGATGGGCGGGTGGTCATAGGCGCTCCTTGTTAGGGGTTAGAGCAGAGGAGTTAGGAGTGAGATTTGGGGGGCGGGTTTGGGGTTCACTCTTAGCTCCTCTGGCTTGGTTTTTAGCTTTCCTCGGTGTATTCGACCATTATTTTGTGGACGGTACGGGGCGGGTCGCCGCGCCAGCGTCCGCTTAGGGGTTCGTCGCGCTGGCCGCGGGGGCCTTCGTGGGGGGGAAAGGCGCGGGTGGCGGCTTCGCCCAGTTCGGGGATGTCTAGGGTGTCTACGGCTTTGGACGGGTCGGCGGATATGTGGGGGCCGGGGCCGAAGTAGACTTCATAGATGCGGCGGCCGTCGGCTATTTCCTGAATGACGCGGACGCGGAGAATCCGCAGGCGTTTGCCTTTGCTGGGGGTTAGCAGGGCTTCGCGGGCGTTGGATGTGTTGGAGTCGTGGGCCTGTAGCAGGGGTTCGTAGACGCGGGGCCGGGGCCGGACGCCGGATTTGCTCTGGCGGCGGGCGTTGCGGGCGGTCACCGGAGCATCCGCCCGAGGCCGGCCCCGCCGAGGGCGGCGATGGCGGCCAGGGATGCGGTGAGGGCCGAGCCGTCAATGCCTTGGGACAGGGCGTAGGTTTCGATGGCGGCCACCGCGATGATGCCTAGGGCGGCAACCAGGGCCCAGGTGCGGGAAAAGCGGCCGTCGCGGCCATCTTTGGGGTGAATCAATTTGGGCCTCCTTAATTATTGGGGTTACGGTTTTAACGCAGAGGGCGCAGAGGGGGCGCAGAGGGCGCAGAGAATTTTGGGGGGGTTGCCCTGCTCTCTGCGTCCTCTGCGTTTAATCAGACGCCGGTTATGTTGTATTGGAGGGCGGTGTGGGTGGCGGTGGCGCGGGTTGCGGTGCGTTCCTGGAGGGCGATGCGGAAGCTGACTACCATAATGTTCTGGCGTTTCTGGGCGTCGCGGACGGTTTCGATGGTGAGTTCGCGCTTGAAGCCTACGCGCCACTGGGAGCGGTTGACGATGAGCAGGCGGCCTTTGGTGTTGGCCGCGCCGCCGCTGGTGATTTTGCCGTCGGAGTCGGCGGTGCGCATCTGCTCGGACACGATGACCGGGATGCCTTCGACGGCGCCCAACTGCCCGGTGAGCAGGGTGGCCTGGGGGCCGAATTTGTCTAGGGTGCGGAAGCTGTCTATGGTGAGCGACTTGATGAAGGTGTTGATGTCGGTAATGTAGGCCAGTTCCGAGGGGCGGACGCCGTACTTGCCGAGTTTGCCGCGGATTTCGTTGAACATAGCGGCGCTTACCGCCGCGTTGTGGTTGTTGCTCATCGCGGTGTTGTCAACTAGGGGCAGGTGGAGCAGGCCGTCGAAGCCGATGAGGAAATGGCCGGAGCCGGCGGTGGAGGCGGCGATGGTGGCGCCGTCGGCGTTGATGTTGTTGGTGGCGGTGGTGTCGCCGTTGAGAATGACGTCGTCAATGACTTCGTGGGCGTTGCGGAGCAGGCTGCGGCGCAGTTCGTCCATCATAGCGATAACGGCGTCCTCGTCTAGGTCATAGGACCAGGGCACCTCGGCCACCAGTTCGTGGGCGGTGAGGGTCTGGCGGGCGGTGGCAAGGGCGCTGCCGGTGGTTTCGGTGTTTTCCGTTCCCGGATACCAGTTGACGTCGCCGAGCTGGAGGGGTATGCGGAAGGGGTGGTTCTGTTGCATTTGCTGGGTAGCTGGCAAAACTAGGGATGGCTATGACAGATAAAAAACATCAACGCAACATCCCGTTGCAGATTTACTTGACGCCGCGGGAAGCGCAAGAAATCGAGGCCGCGATTAAGCGGGCGAAACAGCCGGGGGCCAAGTGGCTACGGGACGCTTTGCTGGACGCGGCGCGGCAAGGATTTTCGCCAGAGTTTTGGAGCAGAGTGAGGGAATGATGGCACTGAAATACTACAAAACCGGCATACCCAAATCCAGCCGGTATGCGCCTGCACGGATTGCTTGACGCTACTCGAAGCAGAGCGGGCGGCGGCGCGAAACAATCGCGGGAACTGCGATTCCTGCGGGGTTCAGCTAACCGCGCCGGGGTTGCGTTGCCGCGACTGCTTTTTTGACCCGCGTATCACGTCGGATATGCCGGTGTCGTTGAGCGAGTAATATCTTGACTACCCAGCAAATGCAACAGAACCGAAGGGGTTGCTGGGCATCTGGACGGTGTTGAACAGGGGTGCGACGGCGGTTTCCAGATTCACGTCGTCCCATAGGGCGCGGGCTTCTTGGGTGTCCACCAGTTCGTTGCCTTGCCCGGCGGTGGTGGCGTCCATAGCGGCCTTTAGGTTGGATTGCCAGTCTTCGAGCATCCGGGGGCTGGCGCCGGAGGGTTCGCGGACTTGGGCGGAGAGCAGGCTGCGGACGCAGGCGAGGTCGAGGTGGTCGAGGCCGGCGTACTTGCCGAAGGGGACGCGGGGGCGGCCTTCGGCGCCGTGGCGGTTGAGCAGGGCCAACTTTTCGCCTTGGCGCTGGGCGTCCTGGAGTTTGGTCAACTGGCCGCCGATGCGCTCGAGCTCCTCGCGCAGGGGCGGGATTTCGGAGTTCATCCGCGATTCGTAGAACTCGCGGATGCCGCCGAGTTCGCGCTTTACCAGCTCTAGGCTGGTGGCGGAAAGGTGGGCGCCGGTGTCGGTGGTCATATTTTTCCTCCCGGAATTTGTTTTGTCTGAATTGGGGTTTTCAGGATTGGGCCGCCCGCAACATTCCCAGCAGGGCGTCCAGGGCGGGGGCGCCGGGGGCGGCGGGTTCGCGGCGTAGGGCGCTGCGGTTGGCGGGGACAGGAACGGCGCTGACTTCCAGCAGTTCCTGTTCTAGGTAGCGGAGGCCGAGGCAGGCGCCGGTGCGGGGGTCGCGGCGTTCCTCGCAGCGGATGGGGCGGAAGCCGACGGATACGCCCCACTGGAAACCGGCGGCGTATAGGGCGGCGACTTCTTGGGCGAAGGCGCTGGGGGCGAACTCCATTTTTGCCAGCAGGCGGCGGGGTTCGCTCCAGACAGCGACAGCCCGCCCGATGGCCGGATGGCGGTAGTCGTGGGCCCACAGCAGCACCGGGTTTTCGCGGTAGGCGTCTAGCCGCCAGCCGTCGGCGCATACCACGTCGCCGTGGCGGTCTACTTCGTCGGTGGAAAGCACGAAAGTTACCGGCTCTCCGGCGCGGCCGGCGGCGGCGGTGGTGGATACGCCTAGGGCGTTCCACTTGAGTACCGGCAGGTTCAGTTCCGGCGGGTTCAGTTCCGGCGGGTTCAGTTCCGGCGGGTTCAGTTCCGGCGAGGCGGTTTCGGCATAGGGTTGCATAGCGTTCTCCATTGCCTGCCGGGTGCGCCAAACAAAAAGGGACGCGCCCGGCAGGGTGCGTCCCTTCTGGATTTGCTGGATGCTCAACCGGCGCCCCTGGGTTGCTTGATTGGCCGGGGCGGGCGGCTGGGCTTGTTTTAACTTGTGCTTGAGTGTACGGAGGCGCAATCGGGGTTGTCAACAGGCACGTGTCATTGGGGGCGGGGGTTGACTGGCAAAATGCGGCGGATTGTGGTAGGTTTATGGGGCGTTAGTCCCGATTGGTTGCCGGGCAAGGGGCGGACGCGGCGCCCGATAAAGCTGAATAAGGAGCGCACTGGATATTATGGAAGTTACGACGCTCGCCATCGAAAAGCTCAGGGAAGTCATGGAGGAACAGGGAGAGCAGGAAGGCTCGCTGCGGGTCATTGCGATTCCTGCGGAAACGGGGGGACTCCAGTATATGCTGACAATGGAGAACGAGAGTCAGGCGGACGACACCGTGCTGAAGATGGCCGGCGTGACGTTCCTGATGGACTCGGACAGCGCCCCGTTTCTGGAGGAGGCGACGATAGATTACGTGGAGAACTTCGGGGGGCAGGTGGGGTTCGTTATCAACAACCCGATGTTCGCCAGCGCGGGGGGTTGCGGCGCGGGCTGCGGCTGCGGCGCCGGGGGCGGTGGTTGTGGTTGCGGCGGAGGCGGCTGCGGCGGGCATTAGCAGAGGGAAACATCGGGCGCGGTTGGGCGCCCGCGGAAACGGGTCGAGGCCCCGGGGTGTTCCGGGGCCTCTTGCGTTTGTATCCCGCTTTGAAGGGTTGCCAATGTAGCCTAATCTGTCGTAATATGGAAGTCCGGGAGGCGGCGAGCCGCTTGGCGGCGAGTTGATGCTCTCGTGATGGGCTGGTGACAAGGGGCCAGGGGCCCCTTCCGGCCGCCGGAGACCCGGGAAACTTCGGCGGGCAAAACCGGATAGCCGGCTCGCTTTTTCAGTAATAGACTCTGGTTCTCCTTCGGTATAAATCGGTTTCCGACTGGATTTTATCTTTAATCAAGTTATATGTGCGCATATCGCCATTCTCCCATTTTCGTTGTATCGCCCAAGAACAATAATCTGCGATTTGCAAAGTGGTGTCGCTGGCGGCAGGCCAAAGCGCGGATTGGAAACGATTGGTGGGGGAAGCCTTCCCTATTGCGTCATGCATTGCTGATTCTAGGATTTTTTGTTGCCCTCTGAATCGTATGGCAGCAATGATGACCATTAGCTCGTCGGTTGCGGCAGCGACTTCCGAGGCGATGCGCCGGATGTGACGATTCCAAACATATAAATATACGTAGTAATTTTCGTGTCTCACCCTTGGATGCATCTTCGGTTTCTCCAGAATTGTAGCATCTATACGAAAATCGCCATCCAGCAGAATCTCGAAGACGGCGTTACGTACCCGTTGCGAGTCGTTAGTCGCGTGAAAGCCGTTGGGCAAGGAAATGCCTTGCCAGGCCAGTTCCCGCCGCAGTTCGGTCAACTGATCGCTCAACGAGTGGGCCTGAAACGCCACGGTGGTGAGGATGAAATACCGGCTGGCGCCCGCGCCTCTGCTGAAATCGAAGTTTCCAGATTCGTCGGCATACAGGAATTTTCGCATAGGGCGCCTCGCATCCGGCTACCAAGTCCGCGGCTTATTCTCACATTGCCGGTCTACCATACACGCCTTCTCCGGCGCTGTCAGCCGTTAATGCCTGCCACCCGCCTTGACGCCCCGCCGTCCGTCCGCTGATAATCCATAGCGTCCCCTTGCGTCCGTGGTTGGGCGGGATGGCTTGGTTTGGGACGGAGAGTGGGGGGCGATGTTTTAGCAGGAGAACGGCGTGATGGCGAGAGTTACCGGCAGCCACTTGATAGCCAAGGCCCTGGAGCTGGAGGGGGTGGGCAACGTTTTTGCGCTGGCGGGCGACCATGTGCTGCCGGTGATGGACGTGATGGCCGACGGCGATTTTCGCTTTATTGACACCCGCCACGAGCAGGCGGCGGTGCACATGGCCGACGCCTGGGCCCGGGTTACCGGGCAGTTGGGGGTGTGTATGTATACCACCCCCGGCTTCGCCAACGCCGTGCCGGGGCTGACCAACGCGCTGCACGCCGACTCGCCCATCCTGTCCATCGCCGGGTGCGCCGACCTGTCCGACTTGGGGCGGGGGGCGATGCAGGAAATCAACCAGGTGGATATGGCCGCGCCGGTGGTCAAGGGCTCTTTTATGGTTCACGACGCCCGGCGCATTCCCGACTTTATCGCCCGCGCCGTGCGGCTGGCTTTCAGCGGGCGGCGCGGGCCGGTTCATCTCACCATACCCATAGACGTGCAGGATCAGGTGGTGGACGAGGGCGAGGTGACGTTCTATAACCCCGGCGAGTACCGCTCGCCCGAGGGGGTGCTGGCCCAGCCGGAACTGGTGCGGCAGGCCGTGGAGCTAATGCGGCAGGCGAAACGCCCGCTGGCTATCGCGGGCGACGGGGCGGGCTATGCTCTGTCGGGGCAGGCACTGGAGCGGTTTATTGAGACTACCCGTATTCCGGTGGTGACAGAGGGACAGGCGCGGGGGCTGGTGTCGGACGACCATCCGGGGGTTTTCGGGTTCTTTGAGCGGGGGCTGAATCAGGCGGCGTCCAAACTGCGCGACGCCGACTTGGTTATACTGCTGGGGCGCAAGCAGGATTACAGCATCGGCTACTGCCGTCCGCCGTCGGTGGCCGCCGACGCCAGAATCATCCAGATTGACCCGGCGGCCGCCGAAATCGGGCGCAACCGGGGCGTGGCGGTGGGCATTACCGGCGATGTGACGTCGGTGCTGGAGCAGATTACGCAGGCGGCGGCGGGCCATTCGTGGGGCGAGCTGCCCTGGCTGGACGAACTGCGGGCGGCCCGCGCCGCTCAGGGCGAATGGGCGGAGTCGCTGGCGGCGCAGGACAGCCCGATGCACGCGCTCTATGTCCACAAGGCACTGGAGGAGCTGTTGCAGCCCGACGACTGCCTGGTTTTCGACGGCGGCGATTTCTGTCACTTCGGGCGGGCGCTGCTGCCGGCCCGCAGCCGGGGCCGCTGGTCTTATGTGTCTACGCTGGGGATGCTGGGTTCGTCGCTGCCCACTGCTATGGCGACCAAGCTGGCCTTCCCGGAGTCGCGGGTTATCAACGTGAGCGGCGACGGGGCCTTTGGGTTCAACGGGATGGAGTTTGATACCGCCGTGCGGCACAATATCAAGGTGACTACGGTTTTGGGCAACGATTCGGCTTGGGGAATAGACCGGCAAATCCAGCTTGGCTTGTACGGGCGTCCGGTAGCCACCGACCTGCTGCCCACGCGCTACGATGTGGTGGTGCAGGGGCTGGGCGGCTACGGGGAGAATGTGGAGACGCCGGAGGAGCTGCGCCCGGCGTTGCAGCGGGCGCTGGCGGCTGACCGGCCGGCGCTGGTCAACGTGGCGGTGCAGCGGGCGATCAGTCCGCGGGCGGAGGCGGCTATCGGGCGGCGCAAGGCGGCTACCGGGGGGTAGAGCGATGATTACGATTACGGCAAGGAACTTGGGGCCTCTGGCCGAGGGGACGGTGGAGCTGCGGCCGCTTACGATTTTCGTGGGGCCTAGCAACACGGGGAAGTCGTATATGGCGTCGGCGATTTATGCGACGGCTATGGCGGCGGCTCCGTTTGTTCGACAGCGGTTTTTTCGGAGGATTCGCTCAAGGGAATCTACCAGAGAGTTTATCGAATTTCCCCGTGAATGGGTAGCGCAGCAAGCACAAAAGGAATTGCATATTTCAGAGTTGCCCGTAGCATCGCTGCCTCAAAATGTCCGTGAATGGTTCAAAGACCGGGTGCACCAGCAATTGGTACATTTTCGCGCAGACATTATTGGGCAACTTCGGCAATTGCATGGGGAAGAACTAGGATTCGTCCGACAGGGAAACGAACTCAGCGATTTCCAGTTATCCATCCATCGGGATGACCCAATATTGCGTCTGAAAGTTGAACTTTCAGATGACTTGAAGGCGTTTCCTGAATTTGATATATCGCAAACCACTCTGCCGGTATCCGGGCTTGAATTGATGCTAAATTTCCGCGGTCTTGATGAAGGTGAGTGGCAGGAAATCGGGATTACCCAACATCTGGTGGATTTTACAGTTCAAAGCGTTTTTTCCGGGTTGCCGCATCAAATTTACTACCTGCCCGCCGCCCGCTCCGGCATCGTCCAGGGCCATAAGGTTCTGGCCGCCGCCTTAACGCGCCAGTCGCGCCGCATCGGGCTTGAACCGATGAACATTCCGTCCTTGCCAGGCATAACTACGGAATTTTTGGGGAATCTGATAGAACTTGACAGGCGTATGGCAGGGCGACCTGGATTCACCAGTGAGTTGAGGGATTCTATATACTTTATCGAAAACAGCGTACTTCGCGGCAAGATTGATTTGGACGAATCGGGCGGATTGCCTACGCCGGAAATAGTATATTTGCCGGAGAGTGATGGGGGGATTACGGGGAAATTCGCTTTGGAGCATACGTCGTCAATGGTTTCGGAACTGGCCCCGCTGGTTCTGTTTCTGAAATACCGGGTCAACCCCGGCGATTTGCTGATTCTGGAGGAGCCGGAGTCCCACCTGCACCCGGCGGCGCAGCGGCGGATAGCGCGGGGTATCGCGCGGCTGGTGAATGCGGGGGTGAGAGTGCTTATCACTACCCATAGCGACATCATCATCAGTCAAATCAATAATCTTCTTGCGTTAAATCAGGCAAGCTCAGAATTGGTTGCAGCGGGCGGTTTTGTAGCCGAGGATTTTCTGCGGGAAGACCAAATCGGAGCTTATCTGTTCCGGTATGACCAGGAATCGGGCGGCAACGTGATTGCCCCGTTGGAAATTGACCCCGACACTGGGATTGACGAGGATGAGTTCGCGGCAGTCTTTGAGGCCATATACAATGAATCCATTGCATTACAGCGAGACCGCGAATGATGGCGTCTTTTGGATTAGCGGATAGTATCCGCAGCGAATATGGCCCCTGCTGTCTTGATGACACCTATGCAGAGGCGGGTTGCAGGATTGACGTCTCAGGGTTTGATGCCTCTGCCCTCACCACGGTTCACGGAGATCGAAATCAGAAATGCCCGAGGCACGGCGTTTCCGGCGGACTTTGCGACCGTCTTATATTTGGGCGTCTGAGTGAGGATTTCATCTGCGCCGCCGAAATCAAAGGGGGCAAGAACCCTGAAGCCCCCAAGGCTATCAGACAGATTCAGGGAGGGCTGGACTTGGCAAGGTCTATGCTCCAGAATCGTCCAGTGGAACGTTGGTATCCATTGCTGTTCTTTAGCGGCAGGATGAGAGGGAGCGATCTGCGTGCATTGCAAACAGCAAGGGTGTCATACGGCGGCAAAAAGAAGCTGGTAGACCGCATAGATTGCGGTTCCAGCCTGCTTAATTATCTGAATCGGCAACGGTAATTGCGAATTATCGTCCAATTCTCTAATCCAATCATAAAGGAGTTGGGATATGCCAACTACCCCTCACGGCGTCAGTTACGAATCGAACCGGCCGGTGGTTATGGGGCGGAACGGGATGGTTTGCGCCGGGCATCCTTTGGCGGCGCAGGCCGGTATGGCCGCTTTGCAGCGGGGCGGCAATGCCGTTGACGCCGCTATCGCCACCGCCGCGGCGTTGAATGTGGTTGAGCCTAATATGTCGGGCATTGGGGGCGACGGGTTTATTATGGTTTATAACCGGCAGGCGGGCAGCGTGGAGGTGTGTAACGCCACCGGCGCCGCGCCTTATGCCGCCGACCCGGAGCTGTACCGCAGGAACGGCATACCGGCGAAGGGGATTCTGTCGGTTTCCGTGCCGGGGCTGGTGGACGGGTGGATGGCCGCCCATTCGCGGTACGGGTCTCTGTCTTTGGCCGAGGTGTTTGACGCGGCGATTGACTTGGCCGGGAACGGGTTTCCGGTGACGCACGTGCTGGCCGGGGTTATCGCGGGTGACGGGCTGATACAGCAGTTCCCGGACTCGCAGGCGGTGTTCGCCCCCGGCGGCGCGGCGTTGCGGGCGGGGCAGATTATCCGGCAGCCGGGGCTGGCCCGCACTTTCCAGGCCATCGTGGACGGCGGGCGCGACGCCTTTTACGAGGGCGAAACGGCGCGGGCCATCGTCGAGTTCAGCGAGGCGCAGGGCGGGCTGCTGTCGCTGCGCGATTTCGCCGACTGCCGCTCGCGATGGGAGGCGCCCATCTCCACCACCTACCACGGCCATACGGTCTACGAAGCGCCGCCCAACTCCAGCGGCCATGTGCTGTTGCAGGAACTGAACATCGTTGAGCGGTTCGACCTGCGGGCTATGGGTTGCAACACCGCCGAAAGCATCCATCTGATGGTCGAGGCCAAGAAGCTGGCCTTCGCCGACAGGGAAGCCTATATGGCCGACCCGGACTGGACGGACGTTCCTACCGGCGGGCTGGTGTCGAAGCAGTATGCCGGGGAACGGGCCCGGCTGATTGACCCGGAACGGGCGGCGGCGACGGTGGGCCACGGCGACCCGTGGAGCTACCAGCCGGCCAACTACCGGCGGCGGGGCAAGGCGGCTTCGGCGGCGGGGGCGGGGGCGATGCAGGAGGAGGACACTACCTGCTTTGTGGTGGTTGACCGCTGGGGCAACGCCGTCTGCCAGTTGCAGAGCATCCAAAGCTCGCTGGGCGCCAGCATCGTGGCCGGGGATACCGGCGTGCTGCTCAACAACCGGATGACTTACTGGCACTTGGATCCCGACCACGTGGACTGCCTGCAACCGGGCAAGCGGGTGCGCCATACTATGAACCCGGTGATGGTTTTCCGCGGCGAAGGCTCGGAAAACGGCTCCCGCAACGGCGGTTCCATATCTGTATCGGGCGGCGCGGGTTCCGTATCCGGCGGCGCGGGCGGTCTGGCCTTAGTCTGCGGCACTCCCGGCGCCGATACTCAGGTGCAGACCAATTTGCAGGTCATAACCCACGTGCTGGATTTCGGGATGACCGTGGCCGAGGCGGTGGAGGCCCCCCGCTGGCGCAACACTCACAGCCCCACCGAGTCCAATATCCCCCACGAATGCGACAACTTGCTGTACGTTGAATCCCGTTTCCCTGCCGAAACTCTGGACGCCCTGCGGCAACGGGGGCATACTCTGGAGGTGATGCCGGGCTGGGGGGCGTCGGGCAGCGAGATGATGATTCAGGTTGACGGGGAAACGGGGGCACTCCACGGGGCCGCCGACCCCCGCCGCGACGGCTACGCCGTGGGCTGGTAATATACGGGGCAACCGCGCGGGGCGGGCAGGGCAACCCGGCGGAGCAGCAGCCGGGGCAACCACAAGGGTTGCCCCTACAGTCCGATGCGCGTTACCCGGTAGGGGCAACCCTTGTGGTTGCCCCGCCGGGCGGTTCCCTGCCGGGTGGTTTCCCGGCCGGAAAATCGGAAATTCCCGGCGAATCTATATCGGGATACAATTCACACCATCAGCGAGGCCAGCTATGCGTATACCCGGCGAGAAACGCAGCCCCTTTCCCGACGAATGCGGCGACCGGGCCGGCGTGTTCGCCGAGGCAGTGCGCGACGGCGATATGAACCTGGCTTGGGGTATGCTGTCGAAGGAAACCCGGGGGATGCGGATGGGCGTCTGGGCCACCCGCTACCGGGTGGATATGCAGCAGGCTTACCGCGCCGGGTATGACGCGGGCCACCCGATGCGGGGGGCGATGCTGGAGGACTTCCGCACTACGGTGCTGCGTCTCTGGCCCTTGGAAGACTTGACCGACTTGGGCATTTCGCCCACCAGCTATGTTGACGACGAACACGCCTTTGCTTTCCTGCCCTTTGGCATCAAGGAAAACACTACCGAAGTGCGCCGGGGGCGGGCGATGAACGGCCTCATCCTGCCTATGCTGATGGAGGATGGCGAGTGGAAGGTTGACTTGCCCGGCTGGCGTTTTCTGGAGGTGCCGGAGCAGCAGTCTGGGACGGCGTAGGCCGGAATGCCGGGCAGGTGGGGGATTACGTGATGGGCTGGAGGGACTGAGAAAGATAGTCTGTAAGTTAAGGAATGAAGAATCGGGAGAACAAGAAGGCCCGGCCGGGGGCGGCCGGTGAGCCGCTAGTGTGCGAGCTGTGCCTGCGGGAGTCGGTGCGGTTTACTGAGCATCATTTGGTGCCGCGATCGAGGGGCGGCAAGTTCGGCCCCAAAGCCCGGCTGTGTCCAACTTGCCACCGGCAGTTGCACGCTATGTTCTCTGAAAAGACCCTGGCCGGGGAGCTTAACTCCATCGAGCGGCTGCGGGCTGACCCGTCTTTCGCCGGATACCTGAAATGGGCGCGGAAACAGAAGGGCGCGGCCAACTTTCGCGTCCGCCGCGCCAACGAAAGGCGGTAGGGCGTGCTACAATCATTGCGCTGGACTTGGGACCCGGACAAGAACCGGGAAAATCTGCGGAAACACGGCATCTTATTTGAAGACGCAATTGTAGTCTTTGGTGATCCATTTATTCTAGTCGTAGAAGATCGCTACCCTTACGAACAGCGATGGAAGACCACGGGGACAGCCAGAGAGGCTCTCATATCAGTCATACATACACTGCCGCCGCAGTTATCGGAAGGGCAGAACCCAACCGGGCGTATCATCAGTGCCCGAAGAGCAACCAGACACGAGAGGAGAGCTTATGAAGAAGGCCGAGACTGAATTGACTGAAGAGCAAAAAGAGCGGCTTGACGCCCTTATCCTGTTGTCGGAAGACCAGATTGATACCTCGGACATACCGGATACTGTGGGCAACCCCAAGATAATCCGTGGTATGTTTTACCACCCGGAAAAGCTGGAAATTCAGCTTGTGCTGGACGATTTCGTTATTGACTGGTTCAAGGACAATTCCGGCGGCAAGCAAGACTTTCACAAACAGGTCAACGGGGTGTTGCTGGAGTACATCCGGCAGTGCCGGATCCGCGAGCGCCGGGAGGCCGAGGCGCGTATAATCCGGCAGGCTATGGAACGAATAGAGAATAAGAAGAGGGCCCAGCCGGAACTGAGCGAAGAAGAAATAGCAGAGCTTGACGCGGAGCTTGACAGGCTGGCTTCTCTGCCGGATGACCGGATTGATACATCGGACATACCAGATACTGTGGGCAACCCCAAGATAATCCGTGGTATGTTTTATCGCCCGGTGAAGCAGGAAATGCAGCTTGTGCTGGACGATTTCGTTATTGACTGGTTCAAGGAAAATTCCGGTGGTACGCAAGACATTCACGAACACGTCAACGGGGTGTTGCTGGAACACATCCGGCAGTGCCGGATCCGCGAGCGCCGGGAGGCCGAGACGCGTATAATCCGGCAGGCTGAGGAGCAAGCCAGCGGGCGTTAGGAAGTATGGAACAAGGAGCAATCCCTTGAACGACCAGCAGTTTATTGACCGTATTCAGGAGAAAATCGAGGATTTGACCGGGCGCGAGATTGAGCTTCGCATTGACGACGATGACGCCGGGCAGTTGGGGGTGGATTTCTCCCGTCCGGTGCCTCTGGTGATTATGGGCCGCAACATTCTGGAGTATTCCGGGTTTGCCCGGCTCTGTACCGAGTACGCCGTCGCCTCTATCCGGCAGCAGCGGGAGATTCCCGAAATCGAGTTCCAAATGCTGCTGGCCCGGAATTAAACGCAATGGCGCGATGGCGCAAAGACGCAGAGTTTGGATGCAGGGTTTGGACGCAGAGTTTGTATGAGGGATAGCCCCATCCGCGAGCTTTCCGAGTATCCCCGGCCGTGGTTTTACCGGCCGGAGATATATTATGCCTTTATCATCTTTCCGCCGGTGTGGTCGGTTTTGACGCTGCGGTCGCCGTGGCAGGGCGGCGAGGGGTTTCGCAGCATCTTGGTGGGCGGGATAGCGTGGTTTTTCATCATCGCCGGCGTGGTGCTGTCGGTGCGCTGGGTGCAGGAAGGCGGCGCTTTCAACCTGTTCGTCTTTGTGCCGGGGTTGTTGCTGACCCTGCTTACGCAGGTGCAGTGGGCGGCCCACCGCGCCCGTTACGGCGCTCCGCCGACGGCATCGGCGGGGGATTCCGGCAACGCGCCGCCAACGCCGTCAACCGCCGCGCCGCCCGCCGACAAGGGGCGGGTTAAACGCCGAGGGCGCAGAGGACGGCGCAGAGAGCGCGGAGAATCTTAGGAAATAGCAGGAAAATCTTTGCGCCCTCGACATTTCATCTGCGCTCTCTGGGTTTAATGATAAAATAGCCCTGAAAATTCCGACTGCCGGAGGAGGAAATAATGGCGTTGCATTACGATGGCGAAGTACGCATCATCAAGGTCAATATGGGGCCGTATAACAACAACGGCTACATCGTGTCTTGCCCGGAGACCAACGAGGGCATTCTGATAGACACCCCCGCCGAGCCGGAACTGTTGCTCAACGAAGTGGGCGATGTGGACATCAAGGCCATCCTGATTACCCACAATCACCAGGATCATCTGCTGGGATTCGACGAAATCACCGGCAGCCTGGACGCCCCGGTGGGCATTACCACCGCCGACAAGGGGCCGCTGCCCAAAGCGCCGGAAATGGAGCTTGCCGACGGGCAGGTTATCAGCTTCGGCAACCGGGAGCTTCAGGTGCTGGCGACGCCGGGGCATACCGACGGCGCAAGCTGCTTCTTGGTGGGCAAGCATTTGTTTTCCGGCGACACTCTCTTTCCCGGCGGGCCGGGCAAGAGCCGCAGCCCGGAAGCGCTGGCCCAAATCATAGACAGCGTCACCGGCAAGCTGCTTACCTTGCCTGAAGACACCGCGGTTTACCCCGGCCACGGCGACGATACTACCATCGGCGAAGCCAAGCGCCGCCATGCCGTCTACGCATCCAAGCCCCACCCCGCCGGGCTGTTCGGCGATGTTGACTGGCTGAACAGCTAGGCTCCTTTCATCGCAGAGTTCGCAGAGAATCGCGCAGAGTTCGCAGAGATTATAAAGCAATCAATACCCTCTGCGTTCCCTGCGCGTCCTCGGCGTTAAAAACGTCTTTCGCGGAGTAAGAATGTTCCAACGTTCCGTTTTGGACAACCGTTTGCGCGTCGTCACTTCTATGATGGCGCATACTCAGTCGGTTTCTATCGCTATTTTCGTGGGGGCCGGTTCGCGGTATGAGCCGCCGGAGCTGGCCGGGGTGTCTCACTTTATCGAGCATCTGCCTTTCAAGGGCAGCCTGCGCTGGCCGACGGCGCAGGATGTGAGCGAGGCCATCGAGGGGGTGGGCGGGGTGATGAACGCCAGCACCGACCGGGAAGTGACCGTTTTCTGGTGCAAGGTGGCGCGGCCTCACTTCCGCACCGCTCTGGCCGTGTTGCTGGATATGCTGCTCAATCCGTTGCTGGAGCCGGAGGAGGTGGAAAAGGAGCGGGAGGTGATTCAGGAAGAGCTGCGGATGACTTACGATAACCCGTCATACCGGGTTGACCTGCTGATAGACGAGGCGATGTGGCCCGACCAGGCGATGGGCCGCGATGTGGGCGGCACCCCGGACACCGTGGCGGCCATCGGGCAGGAAAGCATCCGCGATTATATGCGGCAGCAGTACAACCCGGCCAACACCGTGGTGGCGGTGGCGGGCAACGTGGAACACGGCGAGGTGGTTGACTTGCTGGCCGACGCTACCGGCGACTGGCAGCCCCGGCCGGCGCTGGAGTGGGAGCCGGTTTCCGGCGAAGGCGGCGAGGACGGGCCGGTGGTGAAGATTGAACGCCGCCGCTCCGACCAGTCGCATTTGTGCCTGGCCTTGCCCGGCCTGTCGCTGGAGCATCCCGACCGCTACACCCTGAGCCTGCTGAACGTGATGCTGGGCGACGGGATGAGCAGCCGCCTGTTCCTGAACCTGCGCGAAAAGCAAAGCCTGGCCTACGACGTGAGCAGCTCGATCAACCACTTCCGCGACTGCGGCTCGATGGTGATTTACTGCGGCGTGGAGCCGCGCAAGACCAACGATGCCGTCCGCGCCCTGATGCGGGAGCTGGACGGGATGCGGGAGGAGGCCGAAGAGCGCGAACTGAACAAGGCCAGGGAGTACACTGTGGGCCGCCTGTTGCTGCGGATGGAGGACAGCCGCGCCGTGGCGTCTTGGCTCGGCTCGCAGGAACTGCTCCAAGACCGGGTTGCCAGCGTGGACGAAATCATCGGGCGGCTGTACGCCGTAACGCCGTCGGACATATCCGCCCTCGCCGCCCGCCTGTTCCGCCAAGAATACCTGCGCCTGGCGCTGGTGGGGCCGCAAGGGGGCCGCAAAACTTTGACATCGTTGCTGAAGCTGTAGGGCTGAAGCTGTAGGGCGGGGGAATAAGAATGGTACTCAACGCCCCGGTTTCCCATAAAGGCGCTAGGGAAAACGTTCCCGACCCGCAAGCGGCGCAGGTAGCCAAACGGCTACGGGAAGCCGTTGACGCGGAGTGCGTCATCCTTTTCGGAAGCCGGGCCAGGGGCGACCACCGGCCTTACTCCGACCTCGACCTAATCGTCATCACCGAGGAACCGCCGGACAAGACGCAGCTATCCGCCTTGCGGGATACCGCTTGGGATATTATCCGCCAAACTTACAATAAAGGTTTGGCCTGCGATCTGGTGTGCCTCACCCCGGCCGACTATAACATCCTCAGCAGGCATACCCTGAACCATGTAGCCGGGGCCGCGTGGGAGGAGGGCGTCTTTATGGCAAGAAACCCCGCAGAGTACGGGCGAATGGGGGACGGGGAACGCCGCGACAGTTCTCAGGAATGGCGAGGGGCGGTAAGGAGAATCGCCGATACCAACGCCCATTACGACACAATGCAGATTCTCTTGGACATCGGGATAGAAGATCTGAGTACGGTCAACGCCGCGGCTATGTGTATGGAACATGGAATGAAGGCCCTAATATCCATCTTGGGGCACCGGCACCCCACGCACCACGACCTGGAGCGCATAGCCGAAGACATCGCGCGGATAGATCCGTCCAATCCTCTGACTTGGGCCAGCAACTTGGAAGAAATGGGTATGTACAGCGGGGGCGATATTTACGGCGAAATATCCGGGCCAAAGCTGGGATTCGACCGGATGGCCGACGACGTAACTCAGGATATAACCCGGATGTATGACCGGATAGAGGAACTAACCGGAGAAAGCCCGTGGAGTATTGCCACCCGCGTAGGCGGAAACTATGCCAGCCCCAAGTGGCGGGAAGCGCCGCCGTAGAGTAAAGCGAATTACTACAGTCGGCGGTGAACCCGCGATTGGCTGACGTTCTTCAGAAAAATGGCAGTTTAATCCTGTGTCCGGTTCGCGCCTTCCTCAGCCCGCTGTACCCGCTTGGGGAATCGTACCCGGTATATGTGATCCATAAGGGCCTGGTTGACGGCTTCGTACAACTCCTGCCCATCCTTGAGGTTGTCGCCGAACCAGTCTATGACGTATTCGTCCAGCTTGAGGGTTATTTCCTGTTTTACCGGGCGGTAGAACAGGCCGGTTTTGGCCTTGCGCCAGTCTATCGGCTTGAATGGGATGTCGGAGTAGTCTATTTCCTCGTCCGGCATATTTTCCAGGGCTTCCAGCATCGCCTTTTGTTCATCGGTCAGTTTAACCATTTCCCTCATCGTAGGTTCTTTTGCCCGAATCCCTATTCTAGCGCATCCCGGCGTACTCCGCGCTTTCCGGTTTGGGCGCGGGGGCGGGGGGGCTTTCTAGGGCCGCTTTCAGGTATTGGGCGGTTACGCTGGTTTTGTCTTGGGCCAGTTGTTCGGGGGTGCCGGTGGCGATTAGTTGGCCGCCTTTGTCGCCGGCGCCGGGGCCTAGGTCTATTAGCCAGTCGGCGTTTTTCATTACGTCTATGTTGTGTTCGATTAGAATTACTGTGTTGCCTGCGTCTACTAGGCGGTGCAGGACGCCCAGCAGGGCGGCGCAGTCCTCGAAGGACAGACCGGTGGTGGGTTCGTCCAGCAGGTAGACGGTCTTGCCGGTGGCGCGTTTGGACAGTTCGGTAGCCAGCTTGACGCGCTGGGCTTCGCCGCCGGACAGGGTGGTGGCGGGCTGGCCCAAGCGGATGTAGCCGAGGCCGACGTCGCGCAGGGTTTCCAGCTTGGGGCGGATGCGCGGGAAGTTGACGAAAAACTCCAGGGCAGTGTCTACCGTCATATTCAGCACGTCGGCGATGTGCTTGCCCCGCATAGTCACTTCCAGGGCTTCGCGGTTGTAGCGCAGGCCGTGGCAGATTTCGCAGGGGACGGTGACGTCGGGCAGGAATTGCATTTCAATCTGGTTGTAGCCCTCGCCCTGGCAGGCTTCGCAGCGTCCGCCCTTGACGTTGAAGGAAAAGCGGCCCGGTTTGTAGCCGCGCACCCGCGATTCGGGCAGGTTGGCGAACAGTTCGCGGATGGGCGTGAAAGCGCCGGTGTAGGTGGCCGGGTTGCTGCGGGGGGTGCGTCCGATGGGCGACTGGTCTATTTTCACCACCTTGTCCACGCCCTCGACGCCCAGCAGTTCGTCGTGTTCGCCGGGCAGGTCGCGCCCGTGATTCAGCCGCTGGTTCAGCTTTTTGTAGAGGATTTCGTAGACTAGGCTGCTTTTGCCGGAACCGGAAACGCCGGTGATGCAGACCAGCCGGCCTAGGGGAAACTCCACGTCGATGTCGCGCAGGTTGTTTTCGCGGGCGCCCTTGACGGTGAGGAAAAGGCCGTTGCCTTCGCGCCGCTTTTCCGGCGTCGGCACGCGCTTGCGTCCGCTGAGGTACTGGCCGGTGAGGGAGCTGGGGGAGTTTTCTATTTCCTCAACGGTGCCGGTGGCGACGACCTGGCCGCCATGCTCGCCGGCCCGGGGGCCGAGGTCGGCGATAAAGTCGGCGGCCCGCATCATAGCTTCGTCATGCTCCACCACCAGCACGGTGTTGCCCATATCGCGCAGGCGGCTGAGGGTGTTGATGAGGCGCTGGTCGTCGTGGGGATGGAGGCCAACGGTGGGCTCGTCGCAGACATACAGCACTCCGGTCAGGCCGGAGCCTATCTGGGTCGCCAGCCGGACGCGCTGGGCTTCGCCGCCGGAAAGGGTCTGGGCCGTGCGATCCATAGTCACGTAGTCTAGGCCGATGCCCATTAGGAACTTCAGGCGGCCGTCAATTTCCTTTAGGACTTGGCTGGCGATGGTTTTGTCCCGGGCCGACAGGGTTTGCGGGATGTCATCCGTGTTTCCGTTCTTGGGGTTGCCGTTTTTGGGGGTTTTGCGGCGTCCGTTGCGGCGGGCGCCGTTGCGGGCGGCGTTGGCGGCTTCGGGGACGTGGCCGTTTTCGTGGCCGTTGGCGTTGGCATAGGCGCCGTCGCCGTTGCGGTTGTAAGCGGAATCCGGGTCAATCCGCTCAACCCACTGGGCGGCGGCGCCGATGTTTTTGGCGCAGACGTCCATAATGCCCAAGCCGCAGACGCGCACCGACAGGGCTTCGGGCCGCAGGCGCTTGCCGCCGCAGGAACGGCAGGGACGCGCCGACATATAGCGCTCAATCTGCGAGCGGGCGTAGTCCGATTCGGTGGTTTTGTAGCGACGCTCTAGGTTGGGGATGACGCCCTCAAAGTTGGTGTCCCAGCTATAGGTGCGGCCCCGGTGGGTGCGGTGGCTGACGGTGACTTTCTGGGAGCCGTTGCCGTAGAGAATCAGGTCCAGATCTTCTTGGGCCAGATCCCGAACCGGGATTTTGGCGGAGAAGCCGTTGGCCGCGGCCACCGATTCCATCAGGCTGATGTACCACGCGCCGGAGGTTCCCACCCGCACCCAGGGGGTGACCGCGCCCTCGGACAGCGACAGGTTTTTGTTGGGGATGACCAGCTCGGGGTCTACGGCCAGCCGGTAGCCCAGCCCGCTGCATTCGGAGCAGGCGCCGTGGGGGCTGTTGAAGCTGAAGGTGCGGGGTTCGATTTCGGGCAGGCTGACGTTGCACTGGGCGCAGGCGAACTGCTCGGAGAACACCAGATTGCCGGGCGTTCCGCCGTCGCCCGTGTCAACCAGGGCTTCGACCACGCCGCCGCCTTCCCGCAGGCAGGTTTCCACCGACTCGGCCACCCTTGCCAGTTCGGTGTCGGGGCGGACGATTAGCCGGTCTACCACCAGCTCGATGTAGTGCCACTTGCGCTTATCCAGGTTCAGGCCATCGATTTCGTCCAGCATCAGAGTTTCGCCGTTGACGCGGATACGGACGAAACCGGACTTGCGGGCGGCCTCGAAAACGTCCTTATGCTCGCCTTTTTTGCGCCGTACTTTGGGGGCCAGCAGGGTGATGCGGCTGCCCTCGTCTAGGGACATAATGGCGTCCACAATCTGGGAAACGGTCTGGCGGGCCACCGGGCGGTCGCAGCGGGGGCAATGGGGGACGCCGACGCGGGCGAAGAGCAGGCGCAGGTAGTCGTAGATTTCGGTTACGGTGCCGACGGTGGAGCGGGGGTTGTGGGAAACGCCTTTCTGGTCAATTGAGATGGCCGGGGAAAGGCCCTCGATGTAGTCCACGTCGGGCTTGTCCATCCGCCCTAGGAACTGCCGGGCGTAGGCCGACAGCGATTCCACGTAGCGGCGCTGCCCTTCGGCATAGATGGTATCGAAAGCCAGGGAGCTCTTGCCGGAGCCGGAAACGCCGGTGATGACCACCAGCTTGTCGCGGGGCACGGTGATGTCAATGTTCTTAAGGTTATGCTCCCGGGCGCCCTTGACGTATATGAAGTCCTGCGGCATTGGTCGCTATCCCTCCCCACCAAGCATCGCTCCTAATTTTAGCACCGAATCGGCGTGACTCCACGCCGTAACCTGCCCGTAATCCGTGGATACGCTACAATTAGGGTGCGCCGCTGCGCCGGAGGAAGCCGAATGGTTTTGTATACCTGCCCTTATTGCGCCACGGAGTTTGAGACGGCCGGACACCCCGACCCGTCCCGGCTGACCTGTTTCAACTGCAACCAGCGGGCGATAGACCCCCCGGATACCGGCTACGACCGCACGGAAGACCTGCTGCCGCCGATGGAGCCGCAGGCGTGGTATACAGTGGACGAGGCGGCCAGCTACCTGCGGCTGCCCCGCGAGATTATCTACCGGCTGGTGGTACAGAGGCATCTCACCGCCTACAAGGCCACTGGACGGGGGAATGAGCGGTTCAAGCCCGAGGATTTGGACGCTTTGATGCAGCCGGTAGAAATCCCCAAGAAAATCGTCATTGACCGGCTCAATATGCTGAGCCCGGCACTGCAAGACTTGTGGGATAACGAACTGGATGCGATCTATGACTTCTACTAGGCGCATCAGTCGCGGGGATGTCGTTATACGCAATACGCCCTTTTCCGACCAACGGGGCAGCAAAACCCGTCCGGCGGTGGTGGTAAGCACCGAAGCCTACCACCGGGGGCGGCGGGATGTGCTGGTAGCCGCGCTGACCGCCAACGTTACCCGTCGGCTGGCCGGAAAGTATGTCCTGCTTGACTGGGCGGCAGCGGGACTGGATAAATCCTCGGCGACTTCCGGCCAGATAGAAACAGTGGAGAGGTCTATAATAGGCCGTAGAATCGGCCAGGTGACCGGCCGGGATATGGCAGGCATTGCGGAGTCTCTGAAAGAAATTTTTGGATTGGCGGACTAGCTTATGGCGCGGGAATTGTTTGGCCCCGGCAAGGTGCTAATCGGCGTGGTTCATCTGTTGCCGCTGCCCGGCTCGCCCCGGTGGAACGGCAACCTGAAGTCGGTGCTGAACCGGGCCAGGGTGGAGGCCGGCATTTTGCAGGACGGGGGCGCCCACGGCATCATTATCGAGAACTTCGGCGACACGCCCTTTCGCACCGGACGGGTGGAGCCGGAAACCGTGGCGGCTATGACGCTGGCGGTGGAGCAGGTGCGCAACGCCGTGCCGCTGCCGGTGGGCATCAATATGCTGCGCAACGACGCCGTGTCGGCCTTGGCGGTCGCCATCGCCACCGGCGCCGAGTTCATCCGGGTCAATGTGCATTACGGCGTTATGGCTACCGACGAGGGGCTGGTGGAGGGGGAAGCCTACGAAACCACGCGCCGCCGCCGCTCGCTGAACGCCGATGTGCGGATTCTGGCCGACGTGCTGGTGAAACACGCCGCGCCGGTGGGGCAGAGCGACATCGGGCTGATAGCGCAGGAAACCACGCGCCGGGCCTTGGCCGACGGGCTGATTGTTTCCGGCCCGGCCACCGGGCAGCCCACCAACAGCTTTGATGTGTCGGTGGTGCGCCGCGCCGTGCCGGACGGTTTCCTGCTGGTGGGCAGCGGCATCAACGAGTCCAACGTCTGGCGCATTCTGGAGCACGCCGACGGGGCCATCGTCGGCACCAGCCTCAAGCGGGAGGGCATAGTCGCCAACCCGGTTGACCCGGAACGGGTGCGGCGGCTGGCCGATATTTTCGCGTCGCTGGTGTAAACCAATCCCTACACTCAAAACCGCAAGGATATTTTCTATGGAAATCGAACTGCGCCGGGCAACGGGCCTGCTCGACTACTTAGGCCGACAGGCTTGGCTATCGGGGGAGGAAATCATCATCACCAAAAAAGGCAAACCTTACCTCAAGCTGACTGCCCACCCGGAAGGCAACCCGTCCGAGAAGGAACGGCAACCGCAACGGCCTGTCTCTGTTGAGGGCAAGATTTGGATTTCCCCGGAGTTCTTTGAAGAGGACATGGAAATCATCGAGGCTTTCGAGGGCAAGTATTCCGATGATTCTTTGTTTGAGCCTTTCCTGATCAAGCCTGATTCCGGCGAAGAACAGCCAAACGATTCGAGTAGTCCATCAGGAACGGATAAATAAGTTGCTTCGGGGAGTCATTGCTTGCATGAATCTGAGAAGCACATCGTGGAGTATGATACAACGATCCCTCATCCTGGATAGCCATGTCGCGCTATGGGCAATACAAGACCGGGGACAATTGCGGACGGAAACTCTTCAAGCCATTGATGACTCCGGCAACAGAATCTTCGTAAGCGCCGCAAGTATCTGGGAGCTTGCCATCAAGAGGGTATCGGGTAAGCTCCAATGCCCCGAAAATTTTGCCGAATTAGTTGAGAGAGCCGGTTACATAGAACTCCCCATTACGTTCCGGCACGCTGAATTGGCCGCCGGGCTGCCCCTGTTCCACCGCGACCCTTTCGACCGGATGCTGGTGGCGCAGGCGCAGGCCGAGGGGCTGACGCTGGTGACTGATGATGCGCTAATCGCCCGTTACGCCGTCCCCATTATGCCCGCCCGGTAATCCCCGGTCTAGAAATGACCTTGCCCTAGCCTCAATCCCTGCAAGAGTTCCCTCTCCCTGGGCCGGGAGAGGGATGGGGGGAATGCGGTTTTTCGCGGACAGCCGCCTAGCCTAGTTCGCGGCTTACTTGGGTGAATACTTTGTCCATTGTGGAGATGATTTCGTCTATTTCGCTGGCGGTTACGCATAGGGGCGGGGCTACGTTCATGTTGTCGCCGCCGCGCAGTATGAGGCCGTTGGACTGGAAGCCGGAGGTTAGGCGGTTGCCTAGGTCGGCGTCGGCGGGGTAGGGTTCCTTGGTTTCCCGGTCGCGCACCAGTTCCATGCCGCACATCAGTCCCAGGCCGCGTGCGTCGCCAATCATCGGGTGCTTGTCTTGGAGTTCCTTTAGGCCGTCGAGCAGGTAGGCGCCCATTCGGGCCGCGTTTTCGACCAGTTCCTCGTCTTCCATTATCTGGATATTGCGCAGGGCGGCGGCGGCGGCTACCGGGTGGCCGCCGAAGGTGATGACGTGGCGGAAGGACACGCGCTGGCTGCCGATGAAGGCGTCGGCGATGTTGCGGCGGGTGATGGCCCCGCCCATCGGGATGTAGCCGCTGGTGATGCCTTTGGCTACGGTCATAATGTCGGGGGTTACGCCCCAATGCTCGCAGGCGAACATTTTGCCGGTGCGCCCGAATCCGGTGATTACTTCGTCGGCGATGAGCAGGGCGCCGTACTTGTCGCAGACTTCGCGCAGGCGCGGCCAGTAGTTGGGGGCCGGCACCACGGCGCCCATCGGGCTGGAAACGGGCTCGGCGATGACTGCGGCCACGGTCTCCGGCCCCTGAAACTTGATGGTGTCCTCGACTGCCTGCACGCATCGCTCGGCGCACTGCTCGGCGGTTTCGCTGCCGTACTCGCAGCGGTAGAAGTTGGGCTGGGGGACGTGAAAGGTGCCGGGCATCAGCGGTTCGTAGTCGCCCCGGGGGTACAGGGACGAGCCGCCGAGGGCCAGGGCCCCGGCGGTGGCGCCGTGGTAGGAATCGCGGCGGCTGATGAATTTGATGCGGGCGGGTTCGCCAACCCGCTTGAAGTAGGCGCGGGTGAGCTTGATGGCGGTTTCCACCGATTCGGAGCCGCCACTGGTGAAAAAGGAGCGCGAAAGGTCGCCGGGGGTGATTTCGGCCAGCTTTTCCGCCAGCCGGATGGTCGGCTCGGTGGTGGTTCCCATAGGCATATAGGTGAGCTTGAGCATTTGTTCATAGGCGGCGTCGGCGATTTCCTTGCGCCCGTAGCCCACGTTTTTCAGCCAGAGGCCGGACATTGCATCAATGGAAGTGTTGCCTTGGGCGTCGGTGACCCGCACGCCCTCGCCCGACACATAGACGGCCGGCTCGCCCTTTTCGGCCATATCGCTGGGTTCGCGCAGATAGACCCACAGATGCTCCAGGGCCGAATCGCGTAGCTGTTGCAGGTTGGCGGCGGTCTGAGTGACCATAAAACATCCTCCCGGTGATGTTATGTCCGATACTATAGGCTTATGTCGGCGGTTTCCAGTTCCGCGCCGCAACGGGGGCATACTCTGATTCCGGCGTTGCTCTCGCGCAAGGCGGCGCTGGCGCTTAACAAGGCGTTCACTCCCACGTCTACGGCAGGGCCTATGGTTCGCAGGGCGTCTATGGCGGCATCCACCGAATGGCCTATGGCTCGCAACGCATCCACAGCGGCGTCTACCGAATGGCCTATGGTTCGCAGGGCGTCAGCGGCGGACTCCAGGGCGGCGGCGGCGCGGGATTCTGGGGTTGTCATTCTTACCTCTTGGGTACGCTGTATCAGCATAGTACCGGGTTTGTTGCCGATTATCAATTATCGGGCGTAATGCGATGCGATGGCGGGGTTCCCCTTTGTCGCCTTGGGGGAAGGGAAGGGTCTGGCGGCCTATGGTGGGATTCTTCGCTTTGCTCAGAATGACAGACGGCTTGCTCAGAATGACAGGTGGGCGGCCAGCAGGATTTTTTTTGATTTCCCTGCCATTTCCGCCCATTTTCCGCCATTTTGGGTTGATGGGCGGGTTGAGCGGGATTTTTTGATTTCCGTACCATTGGGTTCCATTTTGGGTTGATGGGCGGGTTGGGGCGGGTGGTTGGGGTTGACAGTTATTATGTTAGGGAATGGTTATCGGGGTTGGCAAGGGGCAGGTGTCATCAAAAGGGTCTGGCGGCCTATGGTGAGATTCTTCGCTTTGCTCAGAATGACAGACGGCTTGCTCGGAATGACTGATGGCTTGGCCGAAGCGATTGATGGCCGGAATGACTGATGGCTTGGCCGGAATGACTGATAGCCGGAATGACTGGCGGCCTATGGTGGGATTCTTCGCTTTGCTCAGAATGACAGACGGCTTGCTCAGAATGACTAACGGCTTGGCCGGAATGACAGAACCGTTTACGGCGGGGGCGCATTGTGATGCGCCCCCGGTGCGTGTTCTGCGTTGGAACTCCGGTTTGCTATGTCTGCGAGTAGTCCTGGAAGATGCTGAAGGCGGCGCCTTGGGGGTCGGACAGGGCGGCGAAGCGGCCGATGGCGGGCTGGCCTTCTACCGGGATGATGTCGGTGGGCGGGACGTAGACCGCCGCGCCTAGGGATTGGGCCTGCTCCACTGTGGCGGCCACGTCATTCGCGCCGAAGTATACGCTCCAGTGGGGCGGGAACTCGCCCATTTCGGGGGTTATCTGCATCACGCCGGCGACCTCGGTGCCGCCCGCTTTGAGCATGGCGTACTCCATCGGGCCCATGACCTCGCCTTGCTCCATACCTAGGACGGCGGAGTAGAAGTCAATGGCGGCGGCGCTGTCGGTGGTCAGCAGCTCGTTCCAGCACATCGCGCCGGACTCGCCCTTGATGCGGCAGCCGATGTGCTGGTTGGCCTGCCAGATGGCGAAGTAGGCGCCCTGCGGGTCTTGGCAAAAGGCCATGCGGCCGGCCTCGAAAACGTCCATCGGGCCGAAGACCACGTTGCCGCCGTTCTGCTTGACGGTTTCGGTGGTGTCGTCCACGCTGGCGACGGTGAAGTAGATGTTCCAGTGGGGCGGGATGTTCTGGCTGCGCTCTTCCTCGCCTTGCAGGTAGATGGAGGCGGCTTCCAGGCCGTTGAGCTTTTGGAGGTGGTAGTACCATTCGGGCCCCATTTCCTGCGGGTCGTCGGCCCAGCCGAACAGGGCGCCGTAGAAGGCAAGGGCGCCCGATTCGTCGGTGGTGGAAAGCTCGGCCCAGGAGGGCGCGCCCGGGGCGTGGGATGTTACTTCCGGCATATTTCGCCTCTGCTGATAGGGTTGGGGATTGCGTCCGCCGCCGGGTTGCGGGGCGGCGCACTTGTCAGTGTATACGTTCAGCCTTTTCTTAAACAATGCCCAAGTGTCAGCAAAATTTGGGGGCGCGGGGCCGGGGCGGGGCTTTTCGGGGGTTTGTCTGAATTGGGATTTGCCGGATTTTGGGGTTTTCGGGGGGCCTGTGCGGGATTGTCTGAATTGGGATTTGCCGGATTTTGGGGTTTTCGGGGGGGGCTGTGCGGGATTGTCTGAATCAGGATTTGCCGGATTTCGGGATTTTCAGGATTTTTCTCTATCCGGTGAATCCTTTAATCCTGAGAATCCTGATTCAGACAATTCGCGGATAGGCCGTGGCCCCGGGCAGGGTTGCTTTTGTTTCATATATGTGTTATAAGCACATATATGGATGAATTTGGCGTTCCCGGCGGTAGGCGGCTGCCCAAGAATTTTATTACCCCGTGGGTGCTGCTGGTGCTGAAGCAGTGGAGCCTGCACGGCTACCTTATTTTGCAGCAGCTTAACCGGATGGGGTTTTCCGACGTTGACCACGCTACTTTGTACCGGGAGCTGCGGCGGCTGGAGGGGCAGGGGTTTGTGGCGTCGGAGTGGGAAACGGGCGGCAGCGGCCCGGCGCGGCGGGTTTACCGCATCACCAGCGCGGGGGAGGAAGTGCTGCTGGGCTGGGCCGAGGTGGTGTCGGGCTACCAGCGAATGATTAACGGGTTTTTTGACCTTTACGCTCAGGCGTTTGGCTTTGCGCTCCCGGCGGATGGCGGGGAGGGGGGCCGTTCCGGCGTTCCCGATTTGGGGGATGGGGAGGGGGACGGGGACGGGGAGGGGGAGGGCGCCCACTAGGGGCGCCCCTACGCAAGACAGCCCCTACGCAAGGCGGCCCCTGCGCTAGGCGGCGAAATTATATCAACAGGGAATAATAGCAGGAGGACATTGGGATGGCAGACACGGATGGCGTCGGCGCTGAGAAGGTGGCGCAGGCGTATAATCAGGCGGTTTCCAGCGGTTTTGCGGCGGTGGATGCCGGAATCGCGCAGGGCGCGGCGGCGGTCAAGCTGTTTACCGAAACGATGCAGGCGGAGCGGGACGAGTACGGCAAGGTCTGGGGGCAAGCGATGGGCCACGCGCGTAGCCGCAGCGCGAACCTAGCCGCTGTTGTGCAGGGTATGGCCGTTGCGCCGTCTTTCGGTTCCGAGGTCACAGAGCCGGTTAATAAGCTGATTGAGGGCGACCTGGCTTTTTGTCAGGCGTGGACGCAGACTTGCGCGGCGTACTTGGCCGGGGCCGAAACGCGGCGTAGCGCGGCGGCGCAGGGGTTGCTGGAAAGCGGCGCCCGGATGATTGAGCCGGGGCAGGAAGCGATGATAAGCGCGGTGAAGTACGGGGAGGCGCTGCTGGAGTGGTCGCTGGCAACCGCGCAGGGCAGCCGGGGGTAGGACCGCCGGGGTTACGGGCGCGTTGTTTCGCGCCCTTGACTCCCTTGCATCCGCCCTTGGCTCCCTTGCATCCGGCCATTATTCCCGCGCTCTACCCGTCATTCCCGCGAAGGCGGGAATCGGGCGGATGGGCGCGAATACTGTAAATCTGACCGTATCAGGAGCGGGCTGTGGTTAATTCGGCTGAATTTGCTTCCCGGTTTCAGGGGGAGGCGCAAAGGAATGTGGAGCGGGCGCAGGCGTTGATGGACGCCTTTGTGGTGAACCCGTCGGACCCGCCGATGGCCCTTACTCCGCGGGAAGTCGTCTGGAAACGGGGCAAGGCGCGGCTTTACCGCTACCATTCGGCGGAACGGGAACCGGCCTGGCCTGCGCCTTTTCTGATTGTTCCTTGGCTGGGCATTAGCCGTCCTTATGTGCTGGACTTGATGCCCGGGGCCAGTATGATTGAGTTTCTGGTGAATCAGGGTCACGACGTATATCTGCTGGACTGGGGCGAGATTGCCGAGGAAGACAAGGAGCTGGGGTTCGAGGAGGCGGCGCTCAAGATTCTGCCCCGGGCCATTGACCGGGCTTTGGAAACGTCGGGGGCCGCGGAGGTTACGCTCAACGGGCTTTGCCTCGGCGGAACGGTGTGCGCCTGTTATCTGGGGCTGAACCCGGACGCGCCGGTGCGTAATTTCATTGCCGTGGTCGCTCCGGTCAACTTCGAGGAGGGCGGGCTGTTTCGGGCCTGGCTGGATCAGCGGCACTTTCCCGCCGACCTTATCGTGGAGCGTTACAACGGCCTGCCGGCCAGTCTGATGGGCGCGGGTTTCAAGATGCTGCGGCCTACGCTGGAGGCTCAGGCTCTTTCCGGCCTGTGGGCCAACATCCAGCGGCCCGGCTATGTGGACGGCTATAAGGCGATGAGCCGCTGGGCCAACGATTTTATCGGAATGCCGGGCCGGTTCTTTTCTCAGCTCGCCAAGGATCTCTACGGGAATAACCGGCTGTATAACGGCGATTTCGCGCTGAACGGGCGCAAGGTTGACTTGGGGAAAATCGCCCAACCTTTGCTGACGGTGGCGGCCAGTCAGGATTTCATCGTACCCGCTCCCGCCGCCCGCGGCCTGATGGACAAGGTGTCCAGCACGGACAAGGAGTATGTCGAACTGCCCGGCGGCCATATATCCGTCTTTTCCGGGCGGCAGGCCCACCAAACCTTGTGGCCCAAGATAGACCAGTGGGTTTCGCAACGGTCGGCGTAAATTCCCGCCCCGCATAGGGACGCCCCCACCCCAGCCCTCCCCCGGAGGGGGAGGGAGTTTGCAGGCCGCACCCGAAAGGCAAGGAGCGCACCAGCAATGACTAGCGAAGGCAGCGCCGCCAATCCCTTGGAGTATTGGCGGGAGATGTTTCAGAAATCCACCGAAGCATGGGCCCAAGCGGCGGGCGCGGCGGGCAACCCTTTCCAGCCGCCGGGTTTCGGTGCTATGCCCGGCGGGGCGATGCCCGGTTTCGGTACGGCGGCGGGTTTCAACGCCACGCCCGGCGCCAATCCCTTTGGGCCGTTTATGCCGCCGTTCTTTTCGCCGCCGTTTTCCCCGCCCTTTTCCAACGATATGCAACAGGTGTGGCAGCAGTTTTTCAACGCTTGGGCGGAGCAACTGCGCCAGGGCGCGGCGGCGGGAACGCCGGGGCCGGAGGCGTTTCAGGACGCGCAAAAGCAATGGACTGAGCAGTTGGAGGCCCTAGCCAAGATGTTTGCCGAGGTTATGGGGGCCGAAGCCTTTTCCCGTATGCTGGGCAAGTCTATGGAGCAAACGCTGGTCTGGCAGCGGCGGATGGCAAATTCCGCCGAACCGCAGTTGGATGACATACTCAAGGCTTTCAATATGCCGTCGCGCAGCCAGATTGACCGGATGTTCGAGCGCGTAATCGGGCTGGAAGAGCGGATAGACGGTCTGGAGGACGACAACCGCAAGCTGCGAAGCCTGCTGGAGGCCGCGCTGCGGACGCCCCCGGCCCGCGCCCGGGCGCCCCGGAACCCGGAAGTTGCCGACGGGGGGTAGGCGGGTAGGCCGCGGGTTGCCCGTCATTCCCGCAATATGCGGCGCACCCGGGGCCGCCGTTGGCTAGAAGGGGAGTTCGGCGCCTGTGCCTTGCTCTTTGGCCTTGCGGTAGACCAGTTCGGCGGCGGCTATGTCCTCTAGGGCGATGCCTTGGGACTCGAACAGGGTTAGGCTTTCAGGGGATGGGCGGCCGGGTATGCGGCCGGCGGCTAGGTCGCGCAGTTCGTGAACCATGCCCCAGCGGAAATTGCCCCTGGCTTCCGGCCAGAGCAGGTCGCCGCACTCGATTTTGGCCTGCTCTAGGTCGTCTACTACGATTAGCTCCGAGCGCAGGACGGCTTCCTCGTCAATTTCGCGGCGCAGCCAGTGGTTGCCGCCGGCGGCGTTGATGTGGGTTCCGGCGGCGAGCCACTGGCCCAGCACCACCGGCTCGCGGGCCGAGGTGATGGCGATAACGATGTCGGCGCCTTCGACGCATCCTTGAGCGCTGTCCGCGGGCTGGACGTCCACTCCCAGCCTTTCGCTGCTGCGGCGGGCGAAATCCTCGCGGCGTTCTTGGCGGCGGCTGAAAACCCGCGCCTGCTTTATGGGGCGGACGGCGCAGACTGCTTCCAACTGCGTCCGGGCCTGAAAGCCGGAGCCGATGACGGCCACGGTGTCGGCGTCGGGCCGGGCCATATAGCGGGTCGCCAGCCCGCTGGCCGCGCCGGTGCGAATCTGCCCCAGCCGCCCCCCTTCCATACAGGCCAGCAGTTCGCCCGATTGGTAGTCATAGAGCATAACCATCATTTTCGCGCCGCCCGGCCCGGCGAAGGACGGATAAGCCTTGTAGCCGAACACCCCTTGCCCGCCGTCGGCCGCCGCCATAAAGTGAAAGAAGCCGCCGGGCATCCGAATACGCGACCGCGCCTTGTTGTCCGTCTGCCCGGCCCCGGCGTGGGCAAAGGCCCGGGCTAGGGCTTCGATACACTCGTCCATCGGCAGCAGCGCCGCTACTTCCTGCTCGTTGAGAAACAAGGCCATATTACTTCCTCGATGCGCGTTTTTGTCTGTAATTGTCTGAATCAGGATTTACCGGATTATTAGATTTTCAGGATTCCCCATCCTGCGAATCCTTTAATCCTGAAAATCCTGATTCAGACAAAGAACCGAAAATCTCTGCCCCAAGCATACCCGATTCTGGCAAGGGATGCGTCTATTCGGTACAATGGCACCGATGTTTTGCTGGGGGGATTTCAGTTATGAGTCTGCCGCGGGCCTTTGTCAGCCGGATGATTCATCCCGACGCCATCGCCTTGATTGGCGGGGCTGCCGAAATGGAGGTTTGGCCCGATGACTGGCCGCCTAGCGCGGAACAGTTGCGGGATAAGCTGGCCGGGGCCGAGGGGGCGCTGGTGAACATTATGGACCGGGTGGACGCCGCGCTGCTGGACGCCGCGCCCAATCTGCGGGTAATCAGCCAACTGGCCGCCGGGCTGGATAACGTGGACGTGGCGGAATGCACCCGGCGGGGCATCCTGCTGGGCAGCACGCCGGGGATTCTGTCGAAAGCGGTCGCCGACCATGCCTTTGCACTGTTGCTGTCCGCCGCCCGCCGGGTGGCCGAAAGCGACAAGTGGGTTCGGGGCAACAACTGGGAACTGGCCTTTCATCCCAACTACTGGCTGGGCAGCGAGGTGCAGGGCAGCACGCTGGGGATTGTCGGCTTGGGGCAAATCGGGCTGGAAGTGGCCCGCCGCGCTCAGGGGTTCGATATGCGGGTGCTGTATCACTCGCGCAACCGCCGTCCCGATGCCGAGGCGCAGTATGGGCTGATTTATGCCCCGCTGGATACGCTGCTGGCCGAGGCGGATTATGTGTCGCTGCACGTGCCGCTGACTGCGGAAACGCGCCACCTCATCGGGGCGGACGCGCTGCGGCGGATGAAGTCTACGGCCATACTGGTCAACATATCGCGGGGGCCGGTGGTGGACACCGACGCGCTGTGCGACGCGCTGTGCGAGGGGTGGATTGGCGGCGCCGGGCTGGACGTGGTAGACCCGGAACCCATCCCGGACGACCATCCGTTGCTGTTTATGGACAACGTGACCATCACCCCGCACATCGGCAGTGCCTCGGTTCTATCCCGCCGCGCGATGAGCATAATGGCGGCGCAAAACCTGATTGCCGGGCTCAACGGCCAACCCTTGCCCCACTGCGCCAACCCGGAGCTGTACCGGCGGCTGGGAATCTGAGATAAGGCGGGGGGGTGTTACATCTAAAGCAAGGGCTATGGTTAAAGCAGGGGTTATGGCGGAGAGGGCGGGATTCGAACCCGCGAGAGGCTTGCGCCCCTACGCGATTTCCAGTCGCGCCCGTTCGTCCACTCCGGCACCTCTCCGCGCAGGGACGATGCCATACATTATAGGTTGGGCTTGACGCCATCGCAAGTTTCGTTGCGCGTATTCGTAATTTCCGCCGCTGCCGGTCATTTCTGCCCCATCGGGCGGCGCGGTGGCGAAGGCCGCAAGCGGTGGCCTATAATAACCGGCGCAGGTATTTTATCGAGGAGATGCGACACCTATGGCCGATGCCGGCTTTGTCAAAGTGGCCCAAGTTAGTGAAATCAGCCCCGGCGAAATGATAACGGTGGACTTTCCGGGGGGCGATGCGTTGCTGATAGCCAACGTTGAGGGCGTGATTCACGCCTGCGACGACATCTGCTCCCACGCCTACGCATCCTTGTCCGAAGGCGACCTGAACGGGGCCGAAGTGGAATGCCCCCTGCACGGCGCGGTGTTTAACGTGACCACCGGCGAACCCTTGACGCCCCCCGCCGACGCGCCCATCAAGGTCTTTCAAGTGCAAATCGAGGGCGACGACATCCTGGTTGCCCCGCCCGCGGAATAAGGGCGGGATAGAATCCGGCGAAACCCGTTTGTCCTGCGCTTGTGGCCTGAGCTGGACGGGCGGGTTTCGCTGTCCGTTGCCGCGGGCGGCTTTACGGGTCGCCCATCAGTTGGATGTCGTCCCAGGGCCAGTAGATCAGCAGCACCCGGCCCACGATGTTGTCCTCCGGCACGGGGCCCCAGGCGCGGGAGTCGTTGCTGTTGCGCCGGTTGTCGCCGATTACGTAGTACTCTTTCCCCTCCAGGGTTAGCAGGGGGGCGTTGGAGCTGTCTTTGCGTTGCAGATACGGCTCCAGCAGCTCCGCGCCGTCTACGTATACCGTTCCTTCCCGCACTTCCACCGTTTCCCCCGGCAGGCCCACTACTCGTTTGACGAAATCCTTGTCCGGGCTGAGCGGGTAGTGGAACACGATAACCTCGCCGCGCTCCGGCGGGCCGAAGGCGAACTGCGGTTCGGCCTCGGGCGCCCGCCAGAAGGGAACGGCCCGCGAGAGCCGCTCGCGGTCAAACCGGAAAAGGGATGCCTGATCCACTACAAGGTACTGCCCGCCCTCTAGGGTGGGAATCATGCTGGAGCCTTCCACCTTGAAATTCCGCACCGTCAACTGCAACACCAGCAGAACCATCAGCGCCAGCAGCACGGCCTCGGCTATTTCACGCGCCAAACGGGGCATACGCAATCCTTAAATCCGCCTGAGCTTTATCGCCTGAACCGTATCGCCTGAATCTTATCAGAGAAAACCGGGGCCAGCCGCGCCCGCCCTTGCGCCAAAGAGGTGACACTTGCCGGTAGAAAAGACTAGGGCAGTATGGTATAACGGAAACTCGCCGGGATGTAAGCCCAAAGGGGCAGGGACTTGCCAGTGAAAAGGAGGCGGCTATGGAGCAGAGAAAGAGGCCCAAACCCTGGATCGACTGGTGGGAGACGCCGGAGCCGGTAGACTTGCGGGTAGAAGAAATCAGCAAGAATACTGTCTATCCTGACGAGGTTCTGGTCAGATTTCAGGTCAACGGCAAAAACTACATGGGTTTCTTCCCCGCCGTATACGTAAGCCGCAAGAAAAAAGTTTTGTCGGCGATGATACACGGCGATACCGAGGACGGGTGGTTTGTCCGAATTCCTGCCGAGACGTTTCAAGGCGGCCCGCAGGTGGTTGTCCCCCACGCCGAGAAGGATACCTTGATTATCCGCCACTCGGAGAACACCGAGGTATGATACTGAGCGACCGGGAAATCTTGATGGAGATTGGCAGCCGCAGACTCCGTTTTACTCCCGCGATAGGGGATTATCAGATTTCCCCGTCTTCCCTTGACTTGCTCCTCTCCAACGAGTTCACTGTATTCAAGCCGCAGACGCCGGGCGTCGAAACCATCTTAGACTTGGAGAAAATCCCAAACCTGGATGAATTTCTCCGGTCTCACGGCAAGGTCATTACCATCCCGGACGGCGATTATCTAACACTTCATCCGGGCGATTTCGTGCTGGCATACACCAGAGAGTTCGTCGAAATGCCCAATTATTTGGCGGCTAGGGTGGAGGGGCGGAGTTCCTACGCCCGGATAGGGGTATCGGTGCATCAGACCGCCTCAACCATTCATGCGACTTTCCGGGGGCAAATAAGGCTGGAAATCTCTCACGTGGGGCCTTTGGATTGCCGATTGTATCCCGGAGAAAGAATCTGCCAGATGGTCATTGAACGGCTGTCCAGCCCTGCGGAACGAAGCCTGACGAGCCAATTCCAGCAACAGCAGGAAATCTGAATCCTGTCTGCCCTCCACCGCCCGCATCAGGCTTTGTGCTACAATCACCGAGTTTCCTGAAAATCGGGTTGCCGGGCAACCCGGTTTCCTACTTTCGCGCTTTGGGGTTGTGTTATGAGCTGGCGATTTGAGTTGTTGACCAAGCCTTTGGGGGGAGTGGCCGAAGGGCCTATATGGGATGGCGAGGCGCTGCTGTTCACCCATATACCGGCCAGCCGCATTCTGCGGATAGACCCGGATACCGACGCCATCAGCGTGTGGCGGGAAGGCACCAACCGCACCAACGGGCTGGCCCACGACGCTCAGGGGCGGCTCTTTGGCTGCTGCTCCGGCGGGCGGGCCATCGTGCGCTTTGATGCCGACGGAACCACCGCCACCGTCGCCGACCGGGTGGACGGCCAGCCCCTGAACACGCCCAACGACCTGGCCGTGGACGCGCAGGGGCGCATCTGGTTCACCAATCCTTGGAACGCCGGCAACATTGACCCCACCGAGGTTGAAGTCCCCGGCTTACGCTGCGTCCTGCGGGCCGACCCCCAGCCCGACGGCTCCTATGCCGTCAGCCGCGTCGAGCAGGATAGCACTATGCCCAACGGCGTTCTGGTGTCCATTGACGGCAAGACGCTGTATGTGGCCGAAAGCAACAGCGACGACCCGTCCATTGACCGCGAGCTGCGGGCCTATCCGATCAACGATGACGGCTCCCTCGGCCCCTACGCGATGCTCCACGCCTTTGGCAGCGACGGCAGGAACGCCCAGCGGGGCATAGACGGGATGTGCCTTGACCGCGAGGGCAACATCGTCGCCACCGCCGGCTGGCCCTCCTCCGGCCCCGGCCCGCTGATTTACGTTTTCGCGCCCAACGGACGGGTTCTTGAAACCCATCCGGTGCCTTGCCTTCGTCCCACCAACTGCGCCTTTGGGGGCCGCGACCGCTCGGTGCTGTACGTAACCTCCGCCGAGGGTCACGTGTTCAAGGCGCAGACCGATATGGAAGGCTGGGCGCTCTTTCCCTAGCCGCAACCGGCGGGGGCGGGGTGCGGGCGCACGCTGTGCGCCCCTACGCGGATGCCGGCAACCATAGGCCGTAACCGGCGGGGTGGAGGCGCGGGGCTGGGCGCTCTGAATGATGGCAAGACACGGAGGGCCGGACAACGATATGAGCTTGCGGAATTTCGGCTTTGGGCGCGACCAGATTCGTCAAGGGGGCGGGCGGGGCAACGGCAATGACCATTTCGACGAGCTGGTTGGCGCGACCGAGCTGTTTATTTACCAGACGCCTAACCGCCGCGCTAGGGGCTTCGACACGCTCAAGCTGTTCCTCGAAGCCAACGAGTGCGAGCTGATCTACACCACCGACGTTCCCCCGGAGCTTCGCAACTACGAAACCGTCCGCATCACCCACAAGCGGGGCGAGGCCATCCCCGACGCCGTTCTGCGCCGCTCCCACTCTTGGGCCCACGGGCGCAACTTCCTGCACAGCTTTTTCAAGCCCTTGTACCGCTGAGGGAACGGGGTTAAATATGTTATGCTAAACAGCGATGGGTGAATGGTGGGAAAACCGCTGGTTCCGTCGGCACGCGATGTTCGTGCCTTTCGGGGTATTCATCGCGTCCGGGCTTCTGGCCTATCTAACTGAATCCGGCCCGTGGGGAATTCGCAGTTTTCTGAAATCGACGGGCGAACTGGTAGACTTGGGCGCGGTGGTCTACGCTATGACCGCTGTGGCAACAGAGCGAGGTGTTCGTATGTGGTTCTGGGCCCTTGACGAAAGGACAAAATGGCGCGAGAAACGGCGCAACGAGGCGCAAGCCGAGCTGCTGAGCCAAATGTGGGCCTCAGCGCACGCCGAGGGCAATCAGGAGCTTGTGGCATGGCTGGAGCGCATCGCCCAAGAAAAGGGCATCGAGCTTAAGGAGCCGTTGCCTCGATAACGCAAAACGGTACCACAAAGCCCAAGCCGAGCTGCTGAACCAATGGATTATCACTTATATATGAGTGAATGGCTAAACCAGGTTATCCTGTCATCGTCCTCTTAGGCGCTGCTCGGCAACGCGGAACTCCCCTTCCCAAAGATGGTCGAAACTGCCGTCTACGGGGACATACTGGCCTGTTTCGATTTTAGAGATAGCATATTCCGGGAGCGGGATTTGCGCTAGGCATATCCCGCCGATTCTATGGCCCCGATGGTCAAAGCGGAAGTCTAGGTTGTCGAAGCCGTATTGCTTGCGGCGGATGGGTAAGTCATCAGCATCAACCGGGTACAGAGCGAGAAAGAACATAGCGTCAGTGTCATCTTCTATACACTGTTCTTTTATGTATATGAGGCTGTTTTCGACAAGATAAACGTCGAAATTGGAGCGTATTACAGGGTCGTCAAGCCCAATGTTGGAAATCCGGCGACGCGCCAAGAACTCAATGGCGCCCTCATGGGCCTGCCCGTCCCGGTAGCCGTTCACCAAGTAAAGGTCGTATTCTTTGGTGCGGCTGGAGGAAAAAATTTTGTTGAGTTCGTCAATTTGGCCGCCATCCCGAAATTCCGGCAGGAATCGGTAGGCTGTTCTCGCCACATAGACGCAGTTATTGCCAGGCTGGGCTTGGCACGTCTCCAGTGCTTGCCGCAGAGTATCCACCGACAGTTTGCCGTTAAGCTCATCAATGAGTTTCCTTTCCGGCGATGTAGAGGACTTTAGGATGTCCATTCTTATCCAAATCCCGGATAGAGATTCCGGGTTGCCGGGGCAGTTCTCCTTAGTCCAGTCTATGACTCGGGTTGAGACAGGCTGATAAAGTTGGGCAAATCGGGGGTTGGAGAAAATTTGGCGGTCGTACCCGCAGGACCAGGCGCCATGGCTTTTGATAAGGTCCGGGGCAGCGTAATCAAAAAAGTAGCCGGTAAAAGCGTCTGTATGCCTCAGTTTTGTCATAACCGGCGAGCCAAGGAGGCCAAGGTCAACTATGTTGAACTGCTTGTGCCAGCTCATTACTCCCAAGTCCGGGTTGGCAATGGTTGGGCGCGGCAAAGACTCTTCTGCGGCAATCTCCGCAAGCCGTTGCCGGTCTGAATCAAATCCCCGAATTTCACAGCACAGCGGATATGGATATACAAAGTTTGCTCTTATGGCTAGGAAGCAGAATATAAGCAGCGCCGGCGCAACCCAAAGCAGGTGTTTCCGGTTGTTTACGTAAATGCAGTACAGTATTCCAGCCAAGATCAGGGCTGTTATGACGGCGAGTTGAGTGGTTGTTCTGGGGGCGTCAAGACGCGCTACGCCAAACAATAGAGGCGTGAAATACGCCGTGGCGGTAAGGGAACCCAGCAACAGGAATAAAAGCCTTACCCCCCCCCCCCCCCCCCCCCCCCGAGTCTGCCTGCGGCAAAAGCGAAGGAGGCGAGGGGCAGGGCCGCCAGAAGCAGGTAGCCCCCATGATTGGAAAAGATTATGATGGCCTGATCACGGTAGTACTTTGGGGTGTTTCCCTCAAGCAGCCAAACGGATATGTTGTCGGTAACGTCGATTTCTTGGACGTGGGCGGTGTTGGGCAACAGGTCTCCGAAATACAAATACCGCCACAGGTTGAACACTACCCACAAGGCCAGCACGATTCCGCCGAAATAAAACCCTCCGAGAGCCTTGTACTTTATCAGCCAGAAACCGCCGAATATGAGAAGCAGGGGCGCAATGTGATAGATGCTCTCGATTCTGGATATGGATGCAAGAAAGACAATACCGGCCAAGGGATAGCTGACCCGGCCGACGCTGGCAAACCGGAACAGTATCAGTAGCGAGGCCAGGAACAGGACGTGGGTTATGGCGTTCTCCATACCGGAGCCGTGCCAAAGTAAAAAGGACGTGTGGTTAGACAGCAACCAAGCGGCGAGAACTGTCAGGACGATTGCAACAACCCGATGTTCTCTTAAGAACAGGATGAACAGCGCACCCAACAGGAAGGTCGCGGCCGCGGTCTGTACGGTGTAAAAGGCATCATAGCCGATTCCGGTTATTCCGTAGACGACGGCATATATGAAGAATTGAACCGGGGCCGAGTATCCTTCCACCCGCCCGCCCGAGGGGCTGACGCCGATGAATCCGTAATCTATCCAGTTTTTGGCATGACTCAAGACGATTACGCCATCGTCGCGCACTTGGTAGAAATATTCGTCTATGCCGGAATAAGCCCACTGGAAGACAACGACAAAAATCAAGCCGCCCAGCAACGGCAGGAGAAAGGGGCTTTTCCAAGCCGACACAGACAAGGATGCGGCGCGGTCAGATATGGCAAACAGCGGGGGGCGCAGCCGTGAGAGCAGAATTATCCTAACCCTCCGTTTGGATTCCGGTAACGGGCGGCGACAGCCGGAATGTAAGCCGGCCTCGAATTATAAGGTATTCTAATATGCGCCGGCACTGATATTCAACCGCATCCGCAAGGGCGCACGGTTGCGCGCCCTTGCGGCACAGGCATCGGCAGCGGCGGGAATACGGGGCGGCGCGGGTTACTCCAGATGGAATCCCTCGTAGCCGTTGGCGACTACCTCGGCGCGTTTGGCCCGCATCATTGGGGCGCTGTCGGGGGCGGTTAGCAGGAAGCGGGCCTTGCCGGGGATGTTGGCGCCGACGAACCAGGAATCGGCCTGGGTGCGGAGAATTTTCTCGCCGCCTTCGACGACGTGCTGCGTCCAGCCGTCTTCGGAGTCTTGGGTCGGCTGGATGCGCCGGTAGCCGTTGTCGCGGACGTAGGCCACGCATTCGCTGACCCATTCCACCAGCGGCTCGGCGGCCCGCACGAAGTTGCCCACCGAGGCGGCGTTGATGGTGAACAGGTTGGGGAAGCCGACGCTCTGGATGCCCATATAGGTGCGCGGCCCCTGGGCGAACTTTTCTTGGAGCGTCAGCCCGCCCTGGCCCTGAATCCGCATCCGGTTCAGCGACCCGGTAACGGCGTCGTAGCCGGTGGCGTAGATGATGACGTCCAGCTCGTATTCGGCATCGGCGGTCTTGACGCCGTTGGGCGTGATGCGCTGGATGGGGGCCTTTCGCACGTCCACCAGCAGCACGTTGTCCTGATTGTAGACTTCGTAGTAGCCGCTCTCGCAGGGCAGGCGCTTGGAGCCAAACATATGGTCTTTAGGCACCAGCATTTCCGCCACTTCCGGGTTGTGAACCCGCTCGCGGATTTTGTTGCGGAAAAACTCGGCGTAGTCCTCGTTGGCCTCGCCGGGCATCATCACGTCGTAGAAATTGCCCAGCCACTTCTTGAATCCCGGTTCCTGCCACAGTCTTTCGTACTGCGCCATCCGCTCTTCCGGCGAGACCTCGAGGGCGGAGCGGGTGTCGAATTCGTGGAGAAAAGAGCCGGGGGTTTCCATACATTTGCGGAAAATTTCCGGGTAGTTGACCCTGATTTCCTCTTGTTCTTCGTCGGTGATGGGGCGGTTGCGCAAGGGGGCGCAGTAGTTGGCGGTGCGCTGGAAAACGGTCAGGTGGGCCACTTCCTTGGCGATTTCGGTGATGAGCTGGACGGCGGTGGCCCCGGTGCCGATGACGCCGACGCGCTTGCCGGCGAGGGCCATTCCTTCCTTGGGCCAGCGCCCGGTGTGGCACCAGGGGCCCTTGAAATCGTGGATGCCCTCGAAGTCGGGGACGTAGTGGGCCGACAGCAGGCCGACGGCGGTTATCAGGAAGCGGCCCCGGGCCCGGTGGCCGTCATCGGTTTCGATTTCCCAGCGGTTTTCCGCCTCGTCGAAAACGCAGGACGCCACCCGCGAGTTGAAGCGGATGTGGCGGCGCAGGTCGAACTTGTCGGCCACGTAGTTGAGATAGCGCTCGTTTTCCGGCTGGCCGGAATACAGCTCCTTCCAGTCCCACTCTTGGAGCAGCTCCTCGGAAAAGGAGTAGCCGTAGGTGTAGCTTTCGGAGTCGAAGCGGGCGCCGGGGTAGCGGTTCCAGTACCAGGTTCCGCCGACGCCGGAGGCGTCCTCAAAGGCCCGCGCCGAAAAGCCCAGCTCGCGGAATCGGTAGAGCGAATACAGCCCGGTGACTCCGGCGCCAAGGATTAGCACGTCATACTGCTCCACATCCCCGTTGCGGGATGCGGCGGGGGACGGGGCGTGTTGTAATGCGTCTGCCATCTTGCGTTTCCCTCCTCGCGTTTTATTTGGGGCCGATTATATCGGAAACCAGTTTTTCAGGATGCCCTTGAATTCTAGGAACGATGGATCCGTGCAACGGTGTAGAGAAACCTTTTCCGCCAACTGCTGATACAGAACGGAACTGCGGGGTTTTCCTCTCTCACGCAACGCTGCCTGAAAGGCTTCTTTAGGCGACTTCGGCTTGGCTTCGCCTTCTTGAATCCATCTTTTTTCAATTAACCAGCGGCGCAGGGAAGGGTTCCGGTTGCTCCATCCGGCTACGGCGTCTACATTAGGCGACCTGCTCCAGATCCACGCCTCTAGCTCCGGGATCAGCACGATTGCCCTGCCGCGGTTTGTCAGAGGTGAACGGGCGAGTTCGTTGTTAAGAAATTCTTGCAATTCGCCGGATGAGAAAACGTTTTCTTTTCCGCTTCCCGCGTAATCCAGCATAAGCAAGCCGTGCCGGTAATCTCCTGATAAATAGGACAAGAAAGCCACGCCCTCATTCGCACAACCAGGGTCATGGCGCGGATGAACTATGATGTCCGCTTCTATATGCCGAATGCCCAACGCTTGCGGTCTCGAAATCAGGCCCTTTATTGTGTGTTCCATGTTTTTGTCGGAAGATAAAACAACAAGGTCTTTCATCCCAATACTCCAGACGCAAGCAATGTGCCAAGATCCATTGCGCTCTGCCAATGCCGAAGTATGGGATGCTCTGAACCAAGCGCAATATCGGTTGAGCCGTCACCGTTCTTGGCAAAACACAAGACATCAGCTAGTTCGGCGCCACTCAGGATTACCGGGGAGTGAGTCGCTAACAGCACTTGCGCGTCATACATTGACGATAGGGAATCATATACGGTCGCCACGGCCTTCGGATGAATCCCGTTTTCCGGCTCTTCTATCAAGTATGTGCCTTTGAGATCATTCAAGTATGCCGGCAGAGTGAGGGCCGTAAGGCGCAGTGTGCCATCGGAAACCAGCCATGCGGGAACCTTGTGGCCCCCCGCATACTCATAGACCATATAGCAGTGCCGGTCTTCCGGGCGTTCAATGGCGGCGATGTCCGCCAAGTCGGGAAGCGCTGTCTTAAGATGGGCAATCCAATCAGAGTGCAGTTCCGGGTTGTCTTTTCGCAAGCGGGCTACGGCCCAAGGCAGATTCGACCCGTCCGGCTCGAATCCGGCAGCCTTTGCCGGAGGGCTGGGCCGTTTAATAGCCAGACTGTTGAGAATGAAGTTCTGCACCCCGGCGGCCAAGTAATCCCGAAACCAGGTAGCTACCGGAAAAGCGTTTTCGTCCGCTATCAGGTTGCCAAAAGCCGACTTTTGCGGCCCCAGCCGGAACGAGGGCGTCCAACCCCTTCCTGAGCGGCTATAGGTTTCGCTATAAAAGTTGTCGTTACCTCCCGCCACTTTATTGATAACGGTTTTGCTGTCGCGCCGGTGGATATTGGTCAGCAATGAATCCGGGGCTTGGGGAGGCATCGGAAAAACCGGACGCTCCGGCGATTCCAATGTTTTGGATTTCTTCAATAACAGCCGCTCGGCCTTGAACTCGAACCGGTGCCGGGTTTCGTCAAAACCGATGGCTACTTCATATCTAGCCGTATCCAGTTCCGGGCGCGATGTCAACTCGCGTTTTATATCTGGAATACACGCCTCTACCGCCAGCTCCAGCCGGTCGCCCTGCCGCTGAAACAAGAGCTCTTCAGGGTTCCGGCTGCGCTTCCACAAGGCTGCATCCAGCCCCTCGGACACCAAGTCGCTCAGAAAGCCGATTACGTCCAGAAAGGTTGTCTTGCCCGACGCATTTGGCCCAACCAGCACGTGGAAGGGGCGAAGGGGTCTATGCGTGTATTCCAGGCATCGGTAGTTCAGTGCTTCAACCAGCGTAATCATCCGGCATTATATCCCTGCGGCGGCTTTCGCCCTAAGTATACAGCGATGCCGGGGGTGGCGCCCCCATCAGCATTGCGCCGCCGTACTCGAAGTTGAGCGGCAGGCCCGAAATGTGCTGGCCGTGGACGTGTAGGTCGCGGAAGAAGCGCTCCAGCCCCAAGGAATGGTGAATGGCGTTGGTGCCGGCGGCGTTGAAGAGCTTGTCGGCCACGGCGATGGACTGGCGGATGGCGTGGGTGATGGCAAGACGGGTTCGCATAGACAGTTCGGGGAGTTCCGGGCTGCCGCTCAACTGCGCGTCCCACATCGCGCCCACCGTGTCCAGCACATACCGCCGGGCGCTGTCTATCATCGCCTCGCACTCCCCTACGGCAATCTTGATATGCTGCCGGTCGCGCAGCAGCGTGGGGGAGTCGGTCGAACCGGAGTCGGTAGCTAGGCCGACAAAGGTGTTCATCGCGCCCCGGGCCATCCCTAGGGTGTTGGCCGCCGACAGCGTCCAGCCGAGGACGATGGCCGACTGCGGCGGGGTGTAGAGCGGGCCGCCGTAATGGGCCGGGGCGCCGCGGGCGTAGGTGTGGCCGTCCGGCACAAAGACCTCGGAAAACTCGGCGTCGTTGCTGGCCGTGCCTCGCATCCCTAGGGTGGTCCAGGTGTTCAGCACCTCGCCCTTCGCCACGGGCAGCACCACCGTCCGCATCTGCGGGGCGCCGTCCCGGTTCAGCACCGGGCCGTTGCCGTCAACCACCCGGCAGGCCACGAAAACGGCGGTGGAGTGGTCAATTCCGCTCAGGAAATTCCAGCGGCCGGATACGATGTAGCCGCCGTCGGCGACTTTGGCCGTGCCGCCGGCGCGGGCGGAGCCGGAGCCGAGAACCGCGGGGGGGTCGCCGAAAATCTCCTTGACCGCCTTGGGTGACAGCCGGGCCACCGCCGACGATACGGCAGTGCCGTTGAAAACGCACCAACCGGCGGAACCGTCGGCCTGCGCGATTTCCTCGACCACCCGAAAGGCAGTGACCGGGTCGGTTTCCGGCCCGCCCAGTTCCTTGGGGACATAGAGTCCGAACAGTTGCTTTTCGGCCATCGCCGCCGCCAGTTCCGGGGGAAGCTGGCGTTCCGCGTCTATCCGCTCCCGGTTCGCCACAATCACCGGGGCAATGCTCTTGGCGGCTTCAATCAATCGGTTAGCCGGGTTCAGTCCGTTAGCCGGGTTTTCGGGCATACGTCCTTCGGCTCCTGACAAGTATCGGCCTATTATAGCCAAATTCGGCGGGCTGCGCCTAACCCGCCCCAATCCGCCAACCATTGTACGTGTACGCTTGTGCGCCGCCGATTCCGGTTTCGCCCCGGCAACCGCGCGGGAGACGGCCCTTTGAGCGGCGCGATTGCCGTGATTAAGGTAAAGACCCCGGCCGGATGCCGGGGCCTTTATATATACGTAACAGGGGCCGCCGCAACCGGGGCCGCCCTGTCGGTTGCGGGTTGAATCCGGGGCCGCATAATGGTAGTCTAGCGTAGATATTTGCTGCTCCAATGGGGAGGTGAAAATTCCTATGGGAGACCAGGTAACTGCGCAGGATATTGCCCTGATGGCCCACCTGATGCGGCGGGCCGGTTTCGGAGCCAGGTACGACGACCTGGCAGCACGGGCGGAGAAGGGATACGAGGCGACGGTGGAGGAGTTGCTGAATCCCGACGCCCACCCCAACGGCCTGGAGCTGGACGTGGCGGAACGGTGCTTCATCGAATGGAGCCATTTCGCCCGCGGCGTCCCGGAGTATTTCGCTTGGCGGCTGATTAACTCCAGGGCGCAACTGGAAGAAAAAATGGTGCTGTTCTGGCACAGCATTTTCTGCACTTCCGACAGCAAGGTGCAGAGCTACCCCACCCACTACGACCAGTTGGAAATGTTCCGCAAGCACGGAATGGGCAGCTTCCGCGATCTGCTGGTGGAGATTTCCAAAGACCCGGCGATGATTTTCTACCTCGACAACTGCCTCAGCCACAAGGAAGCGATCAACGAAAACTACGGACGGGAATTGCTGGAGCTGTTCTCTCTGGGCGTGGGCAAGGACGGCGAGTTCAACTACACCGAGGACGACGTTAAGGAATGCGCCCGCGCCTTCACCGGCTGGACCATCGCCAACCCGGTGCCGGGGCAGCCCTATGGGCGCTACTCGGCCAAGTTCGTCTTCGTCCCCGAAGACCACGACGACGGCGAAAAGACTTTCTTGGGCGAGACCGGCCGCTTCAACGGCGAGGACATCGTGGACATCATCGTGAAGCAGCCCGCCGCCGCCCGGTTCCTGTCCCGCCACCTGTACAGCTACTTCATCGCCGACGAGCCCGGCGTGCCGTCGTGGATGGAGGCGCCGCCTCAAGATATGGCGACCATCGAGATGCTGGAAGCGGAATACTTCCGCTCCGGTTACAACATCCGCTCCATGCTGCGGCTGCTGCTCAACTCCGACGCCTTCAAGAACGCCCGCTTCAGCCGCATCAAGAGCCCGGTGGAAACGGTCATCGGCACGCTGCGGATGGTGGGCGACTGGACCGACCCCAAGCCCGGCTTTGAGTTCATTTTCGACGAAATGAAGTATATGGGCCAAGAACTGCTCAACCCGCCCTCGGTGGAGGGCTGGCACACCGGCAAGGAGTGGATTGACGGCGGCACGCTGGTGCACCGCATCAATTTCACCGCCGATTTCTTGGGCAACACCAGTTTCCCCGGCATCAATGACATCGTGGAAAGGCTGGCCGATAAAGGCCCGGCCATCACCCCCGACGAGATGGTGGACGGCTGCCTGCAACTGCTGGGCCACTACGAGCTGTCGGAGGAAACCCGCGGTATGCTGATGCGGCGGGCCGCCAAAGACGACGTGGTGCGCACCGACACCGCCGATTTCCCCAGCGAAGTGGGCGAGATGCTGCAAATGATTGCGGCCACCAAGGAATACCTGTACGCCTAGCGGAGCGGGCGGAATGAATGGCGAAACCCTTGAACTGTCAACCCTGATTGCCCTCGGCAGTCTGATGTTGACCCTAATCGGACTGACCGGCGTGGTGCTGTACCGGCTGGGGCAGCTTGCCGCCCGGGCCGACCGGCAGGCCGCCGAAATACGGGATATGCGCGAGGAAAACCGCCAAGAAATGCGGGATATGCGCGAGGAAAACCGCCGCAACCATCAGCAGTTGCTGCAAGCCTTTGCCCACCATACGCATGACCCGGCTACCGGGTTCGCCACTTTCCAGGTTCCGCCGGGAATGGAATAATCCGGCGGCGGGAATCCGCCCCGCCGCCCCTGCCCCGATACTAACTAAGGAGACGGCAGACAGCGACGATTGCGACCAGCAAGGAATACCTGTACACCTAGCGGAGTGGCGGAATGAATGGCGAAACCTTTGAACTGTCAACGCTGATTACCCTCGGCGGCCTGATGTTGAGCCAGATCATACTGATCGGCGTGGTACTCTACCGGCTAGGGCAGCTTGCCGCCAAGGTTGACTGGCTGGTTGCTGAAATCGCCGAGAATCGCCGGGAAATGCGGGCTATGCGCGAGGAAAACCGCCAAGATATACGGGAAATGCGCGAGGAAAGCCGCCGCAACCATCAGCAGTTGTTGCAGGCCCTGGCCCACCATTCCCACGACCCGGCCGCCGGGTTCGCCACTTTCCAGGTTCCGCCGGGGATGGAATAATCCGGCGGCGGGAATCCGCCCCGCCGCCCCTTGCCCCAACACTAACGAAAGGAGACAGCAGAGAACGATGACGACCAACAAGAAAGACCGGGTGCTGGTGGTGCTGCAAATGTCGGGCGCCTATGACGCCCTGAACACCGTCATACCCTACAACGACCCGCTCTATAACGATTACCGCCCGGTGCTGAAGGTTGACCCGGCGGACGTGCTGCCCATCAACGGCGAGGTGGGCTTCCACCCGTCAATGCGGCCCATCAAAGACCTGTACGACCAGGGCAAGGTGGCCGTCCTCCAGGGCATCGGCTACCCCAATCCCAACCGCTCCCACTTCCGCTCTATGGACATCTGGCACACTGCCGAACCCGACAAGATGATTACCGAGGGCTGGCTGGGCAAGGCCATCCGCGACCTGGATCCCAACCGGGAGAACGTGCTGACCGCAGTGAACTTCGGCCGCGGCCTGCCCCGCGCTCTGGCCGCGCCCGGCGTGTCGGTGGCCTCGGTGGGCGACCTGTCCTCCTACGGCGTGCTGACCGGCATTGACGGCGAAGACCAGCGGATGGAAGCCCTGGACATATTCTCCAAGATGTACTCGCCCCTCATCGGCACCGGCCCGGCCAACGATTATCTGTCCCAGACCGGCCTGGACGCCCTGAAAGGCGCCGACATCCTCAACACCGCCCCGGAGCGGTACTCCTCCACCGTGGAGTACGGCGGCAGCCAGTTCTCCCAGTGGGTCAAGAACATCTCCCAGGTGCATCTGGCCGAGTTCGGCACCCGCATCCTGTACACCAGCCTCAACCCCGGCGCTTTCGACACCCACGCCAACCAGAACGTAGCTTTCCCCAAGCTGTGGGAAGACGTCACCAACGCCACCGCCGACCTCTACGAAGACCTGAAGGAACACCACGCCAATGAGGAAGTGGTCATCCTGATGTTCACCGAGTTTGGCCGCCGGGTTCAGGAAAACGGCTCCGGCACCGACCACGGCTCGGGCAGTGTGGCCTTCGTCATCGGCGACGCGGTCAAGGGCGGCGCCTATGGCGAATACCCGTCGCTGGATCCGGCCAAGCTGGACGAGGGCGACCTGCGCTGGAACAACGACTTCCGCGGCACCTACTCCACCATCCTAGACAAGTGGATGGGGCTGGACGCCCAGACCATCCTCGGCGGCAACTTCGAGCAGTTCGACTTCATCAAGTAGCGCAGTAAGTAGCGCAGTGAGCATCCGGGAGCGAGGGGCGGGATAAGGCCCATAGCGCCATCCCTCTCCTCACTTCCCTTGCCTCGCTTCTCTAAAAGGGGTGAAAATGGTTACGCAACTTGCGCCCATAACATTTCAGTACAGCCACACCATCGGGCGGCAGGAAGTCCGCAGCGGCAACGGGTTTTTCAATCCGGTGGCGATAACCCGCGATCCGCAGAACCGGCTCTATGTCCTGAGCCGCGGCACTGAAACCCCCGCTTTCTTTCCCTGCAAGCGGGTCACCGTGTTCACGGCGGACGAAGAGTTTATCGAAGACTACGGCCAGAAGATTCCGCCGGAAGAAGCCGACGCCTCGGCCCCCAACGGCAGCTTTATGTGGCCCTCCTCCGTCGCCCTCGACAGCCAAGGCAACACCTACGTATCCGACGAGTGGCTCAACCGGATTTCGGTCTACAAGCCGGGGCAGGGCTGGGCCGATATGTGGGGAACCGTTGGCTCCGCCGACGGCGAAATAGACCGGCCCTCCGGCCTCGCTTTCGACAAGGACGATAACCTCTATCTGGTGGACAGCCGCAACCACCGGGTGCAGGTGTTCACTGGGGACGGCCAGTTCCGGTTCAACTGGGGCGAAAAGGGCAGCGGCGAAGGCCAGTTCAATATGCCCTGGGGCATCGAAATAGACGCCAAAGGCGACGTCTACGTGGCCGACTGGCGCAACGACCGGATTCAGAAGTTCGCCCCCGATGGCCGATTCCTGATGCAGTTCGGCTCCACCGGCGCGGGCGAGGGGCAGTTCAACCGCCCCACCGGAGTCGCCGTTGACCAAGACGGCGACATCTACGTCACCGACTACAAGAACGACCGCCTACAGGTGTTCAACGCCGACGGCGAGTACATCACCCACCTGACCGGCGAAGCCACCCTGTCATCCTGGGGCCGGGAGCGCGTGCTTATTGACCCGATAACGGTCAAGGGACGGATGGCGGCCCAAGGGCTGGAAGAGCGCGAAAAGGTCTTTCAAGGGCCTATAGCCGTGGAAGTTGACGACGAAGGCCGCATTTACGTCGTCGAAGTCCCCCGCCATCGCGTCCAGATCTTCCGCAAGCAAAGCTCCATCTACCAGGGCGGCCTGCTGTAAGCCCCCAAGCGCCTTGCCCCCGGGGGGTGAGGCGTTCCCCAATACGTTTCCATAGCGTCCGCCTAAACCCGCCCGTCCTGAGCTTGTCGAAAGGATGGGCGGGTTTCGCGCGTCCGCAACCCCTGTCTGTCATTCTGAGCAAAGCGAAGAATCCCGCCTTGGGAAGTGAGACCCTTCGCTTTGCTCAGGGTGACAAAGCATAGCCAGAGCCGCCGCGATGATGGCCGGATGCCGCACGTAGGGGTTGGTGACCAGACTTCCGATGCGGACGTTCCGGGTGTCGGCGGCGCACAAAACCTGAACCGCCCGGAATCCCGAAACAATGCCACGTCGGATATTCCCAACCGGCTAACCCCGGCGACGTCCAAGATACGGGCCAGCTCCAGCAGTTCGTCCACCGTCACCACCGGGCTGAGTTCAACCTCAATATCCATCCGCTTTCCCCGCCTGTTTGGGATATGCTTACACGCAGCCGGTTTTACTTTTTGGCATTACCTGCCTTATGTGTCATTCCGGCCATACCCGTGTTCCCGAGCAGCCGGAATAAAGGGCAAGGCTGGGCGTGATAAGCTAATAATACCCAAGTTCCTACCCCTTGCGGGATGGGGTTGTATAGAAAAGGGCGATTCCTTACGATGCCGGACTTCCATATCAGCTCCAGCGTGCTGTTGCGCTATCCGCGGCCGCAGGTGTTCGAGTTCTTTTCTAGGGCGGATAATCTGAACCTGCTGACCCCGCCGTGGCTGCATTTCAGCATCCTGCCCCCGCTGCCTATTGAGATAGGCCGGGGAACCGTCATTAAATACCGGATAAGGCTGCGCGGCGTGCCTGTCCGTTGGGACAGCGAAATCACGGAATGGGAACCGCCGCTCCGGTTTACCGATACGCAGATACGCGGCCCCTACCGCCGCTGGATTCACCGCCACAGGTTCGAGGAAACGCCCGACGGAACGCTGGTCACCGACGCGGTTACTTACCGGGTTCCCGGCGGCTGGCTGGTGAACCGCCTGTTCGTGGCGGGAGAACTGCGCAAGATTTTCGGCTATCGCAAGGCTAGGCTGCTTGAGCTTTACCCCTAATCTCCGCTTCCGCCATACCCGCCATCCGCCGTCTACCCGTCGTTCCGCATTTGCCCGTCCCTCGTCATTCCCGCGTAGGCGGGAATCCACGGCCCTTTGCCCAATGGCAATGTTCGCTTCCGCAAGGCCCTCTGGATTCCCGCTTTCGCGGGAATGACGGGTATGGGCGGGAATGACGGGTATGGGGGAATGGTGGGTAGACGGCGGGAGTGACGGGTCGCCCTATGGGAGGGACGGGCTGACCGGCGGGAATGGCCGACGTGCCTGCGTGTGTTGCGAGTGGCGGGTTGGCGCCGCTAGAAGTTGAACGGCGTCCAGGGTTGGTGTGGGGCGGCGAACATTCGGTCGGCGCGGCGCAGGGAGCCCGGGGAGTGTTCGTCGGCTAGGCCCGCCCGGTGCAGGGTGGCGAAACTTACGGCGCCTAGGTAGGCCGAGGCTAGGGCGGATACGTCCAGCGTCAGTTCCGGCGGCGAGTCGGTGGGGCGGCATTGGGCGCCTTCGGGGGAGCCTTCCAGCTCGAAACCGCCCTCGTTCCAGGGGCATAGCCCGTCGCGCACCTGTAGCGTCAGGCGGCCCTCTTGGGCGTAGCGGCGCTGCTCTAGGGCGGCGGCGGCGTCTACCACCCGCAGCCACACGCCGTCGCGGATGGTTCGCTGGAGGCGGCGCGGGTCGGACAGCATCCACGGCAGCGGGTCGTCCAGCGGGCGTTTGACGGCTTCGGTGACGCCAATCAGGTCTATGTCGAAGCAGAACCGCCACAGGGCGACGGCGGCTTCCCTAGTGGCCGCCATCAGTTCGTTGACGGTAAGGGCGGGGCGGTTGGTGCGATACACGGCATAGCCGTCAACCCGGCCGCCTTCCTCATAAGCGGCGTAGAACAGGCCGCCGCGCCCGCCCTGCCGGTGTTCCGGGGCGCGGGAATCCCGCTCCCATTCGTGGGGGCGCCTCTGGAACACGCCGGGGCGGTCTACAGTGCTGCGGCGGAAAACCTCGGGCAAGTCTTTGGCGATGTCCGCCGGGTCAACGAAAACTATCCGGCCGGGGCTTTCGTATTTGCGGGCGTAGGCATTATAGGGGCGTTCAATCCGCCAGCTTTCCTGTAGCGTTCCGACGCCGTAGCCGAACCGCCCGTAGATGGCGCTTTCGGAGGCGAACAGGGCGGCCAGCGGCTCGCCCCGCTGGTGGATGTCGTTTATCTGGTGGCGCATCATCCGGCTCATCACGCCCTGCCGGGTATGCGTCGGCTGCACCGCCACGTTGGCGACACCGGCCACCGCCGATGAGCCGCCGGGGATGGACATTTCCAGCCGGTGCGAATGGCAGCCGCCGATGATGTTGCGGCCCTCGAACACGGCGACGGAGCGGGACAGGTCGAAATGGGGGCGCAGTTCCTCCGGGTCATGGTCCAGCCGGTTGCTGTGGGCCCGCGACTCGGCCCGGAGCCACGGCTCAAACTCATCGGGGGTTACGGGCCTGAGTTCCTGCATCGGCTTGACTCTCCTGCGGTTTTTTGGCGGCGGCGCGGGGGTTAGTATACAGCTTACCGGCGGGAATAGGCAGGCGGCGGGGCAAAGGGGCGGAATATCCCTGCCTTTGCCCGGCCGGGGGCGGCAATGGCGGGGGTTGGCGGGAATACCGGGGGCGTCCGTTTCTTGCGCGGTGGCGCGGGGCGGTGCTACACTCGCCTGCACCTGAAAACTGCTGCGAATTTGTATTTGATTTGTACCAGTATGGGCTGATAGGCGATATGTCCTCTGCGGCGCTGGTCGGAACCGACGGCGCCATTGACTGGTGCTGCTTTCCGCGTTTCGACTCCCCCAGCGTTTTCGCCGCCATCCTTGACCCGGAGGTTGGCGGGCATTTCCGCATCAGCCCCGCCGACGCCGACGGTTTTGCGTCGGAACAGGCGTACATTCCCGACACCAACATTCTGGAGACCACCTTTCGCGGCGCGGCGGGCGTAATCAGCATCACCGACTTTATGCCCGTAAACGGCGATGACGACGATAACCCGGACACGCCGCCGCCGGAACCGCCCCACGAAATACATCGCATCGTCGCCTGCCGTTCCGGTGCGGTGGAGCTGCGTTGCGATTTCCGGCCCCGGCACGACTACGCCCGCGCCGTTACCGAGTTTCGCCCGTTGCGCGGCGTCTCCGGCGGCGTGGTGCAGGCCAGGGGCGGCCGCCAGACGCTGACCCTGCTTGCCAGCGTTCCCTTGTCTTTCGACGATTGCGGCGCATCGGCCGGGTTTACCCTGGCCGCCGGTGAGAGCGCGACCTTTGTGCTGGCCTACGGCAGCGGACGCCCGGCCAGCCTGGAGCGGCGCCGCACCACCCAGAAACTGGAGCAGACCCGGCGCTACTGGCAGGGGCTGGTTGGCCGGATGAACTATTCCGGGCTGTGGCGGGATTCGATTGTCCGCTCTTTCTTGGTGTTGCATCTTATGATGTACCCGCGCACCGGGGCCATCGTCGCCGCGCCCACCACCAGCCTGCCGGAAACCATCGGCGGCTCGCGCAACTGGGATTACCGCTTTTCTTGGCTGCGCGACGCCAGCTTTACCGTGGATATTCTCTACCGGCTGGGCGACGTTTACGGGGCCGACCGCTACATTCACTGGCTGCTGGAGCAGTGCCAGTTGCACCGCCGCAGCACCCGCATCGTCTACGGCGTCAGCCGCAATTCGTCGCTGCGGGAATATACCCTCGACCACCTGCGCGGCTACGAGGATTCCCGCCCGGTACGCATCGGCAACGCCGCGGCGAAACACCTGCAACTGGACGTTTTCGGCGAGGTCATCATATCCATTCATTCCCTGCTGCTGCTGCGGGGAACGATACCGGATGAGGCTTGGGAACTGGTGCAGCGGCTGGCCGAAACGGTGATGCAGAACTGGCGGCGGAAAGACCGGGGCGTGTGGGAGGTGCGCGGCGAGCAGCAGCATTTCGTCTATTCCAAGGTGATGTGCTGGGCCGCGCTGGACTATGCCGCCTACATCGCCGCCGCCACCGGCCGCCGCCAACTGTACCGCCGCTGGTCGCTGGGCGCCGACGTGGTCAAGGCCGAAATACTGGAGGACGGCTGGAGCTCCGGCAAGCAGGCGTTCCGCCAGCGCTACGGCAGCGAGTCCCTGGACGCATCCAATCTGGCTATCCCGTTTATGGGCCTGTTGAGCCGCGACAACCCGCGCATCCGGCAAAACGTGGACGCCATCGAGCGGGAACTCACCGACGGCCCAATGGTCTGGCGCTATCTGCCCGACGAAACGGACGACGGGCTACACGGCCAGCCGGAGGGTTCCTTTACCCTGCTGAGTTTCTGGCTGATCGGCAACCTGATTTACACCGGCCAGACCGACCGCGCCGGGGATTATTTCCACGAAGTAATCACCAAGCAGGCCAACCATCTGGGCCTTTTCGCGGAAATGTACGACAAGGCCGCGGCCCGGCAACTGGGCAATTTCCCCCAAGCCTATTCCCACATCGGCCTGATCCACACCGCGCTGAACCTGTCCGGCTTCATCGCCGGCACCCCCACCAGGCGCACCGCCGAGCCGGGGTAGGCAGGATTGTCTGAATCAGGATTTGCCGGATTACGGGATTCGCCGGATGGGGAAATCCTGATAATCCCGCCTTTGTCTGAATCAGGATTTTCCGGATTAAAGGATTTGCCGGATGGGGGGAAATCCCGATAATCCCGCCTTTGTCTGAATCAGGATTTACCGGATTAAAGGATTCGCCGGATGGGGAAATCCTGATAATCCCGCCTTTGTCTGAATCAGGATTTTCAGGATTAAAGGATTCGCCGGATAATGGAAATCCTGATAATCCTCTAATCCTGAAAATCCTGATTCAGACAAATGGCCGCCGGAGTTGCGGGTTCGCCGGATAATGGAAATCCTGATAATCCTCTAATCCGGTAAATCCTGATTCAGACAATCCCCTTTCGCGGGAATGACGGATAAGGTGTAAACTGGCATATCATGCCCAGGGCAACCACAAGGGTTGCCCCTACATCCGGCGGCGCGTTTCCCGGTAATTTCCCGGTAGGGGCAACCCTTGTGGTTGCCCTGCGGCTGCCCGGCAATCCGGCATCCAAACAACGGCAAGGAGAAATGCGATGGCTACTCAGAATCTGACTATTGACTGCCAAGTTCACTGCTACGAGCGGAACGGGCCCGAGCGGCCCTGGCACGGCCACTTGGAGGGGCCGGAGGAGGTTACCGGCGACGATATGGTGGCGGCGATGGCCGCTGTCGGCGTTGACGGGGCTATCCTGATTTCGCCCTTTTCGCTGTACCACTACGACGCCAGCTATGCCTTGGGGGTGTACGCCCAGCATCCGGGCAGGTTTGGGCTGGTGCGGCCCTTTGACCCGCAGTCGGAAAGCATCGCCGACGATGTGGCCGAGTGGACGGCGACGCCGGGCGTGGTGGGCGCCCGCGTTATGCTGGCGGCGCAGGAATACGAGGCCGACCATCCGGGCCTCAACGCCATATTCGCCGCCTGCGCCCGGGCGGGCGTTCCGGTGAACGTTATGGCGGCGGGCAAGCTGCCCCTTTTGCGCGAGCTGGCCCGCCGCAACCCCGATACGCAGGTCATCATTGACCACGTGGGGCTGGCCCAGCCCTTCCTGCCGCCCGCGCCGCCCGAACCATTCGCCGACCTGCCCAACGTGCTGGCGGCGGCGGAACTGGACAACGTGACCATCAAGATTTCCGGGGCCTGCACCCTGTCGCACCAGCCCTTTCCCTACCCCGACATCTGGGAACCGCTGAGCCGGGTGTTCGACGCCTACGGCCTAGAGCGCTGTATGTGGGGAACCGACTGGACCCGGGCCGTGCGGCTGCTGACCTACGAGCAGGGCGTAGAATCGTTCCGCGCCGCCGAGCAGCTTTCCGACTCCGACCGCGCCACGCTGATGGCCGGCACGCTGTCCCGGGTTTACAACTGGACGCCGACCAGCGGGTAGGCCAGCATCAGCAACGGGCGCGGATGACGCCATTCGCCGCTGCAAATCCGCAAAGGCAAAAAGCGGCGGGGGGGCGGCAGGGGCCGGGGGGGCGGCAACGCTGGTGGGCCCGGCAGGGATCGAACCTGCGACCAGCCGGTTATGAGCCGGCTGCTCTACCACTGAGCTACGGGCCCGGCACTAACAGCTTATGCCCGGCCCTTCCGCGGTGTCAAGGAAGGGCCGGGCGATTGTCTGAATCAGGATTTGCCGGATTAGCGGATTTTCAGGATTTTGCTTGTTAAGGAAGGGCCGGGCGATTGTCTGAATCAGGATTTGCCGGATTAGCGGATTTTCAGGATTTTTCTTATCCAGTGAATCCTTTAATCCGGTAAATCCTGATTCAGACAAAGGCGGCGTCCGCTACTCCAGCCCCAGCCGTTGGCGGTAGTCGGCGTCCCAGGCGGCTATGATGCCGCGCTCTAGGGCTTCGGGCTGCGGCACTACCGGCGATGGTTCGCCGGTGGTGGGGGTGGTGGCGATTACCACGTCCTCGACCAGTTGGCGGTATTGGGCTTCGGGCAGGCCCAGCAGTTCTTTTAGGGCCGGTTCGTTGTGCTGGCCGAAGGTTGGGGATGGGCCCTGTATTCGCAGGGGGCTTTTGGAGAATTTGTAGGGGCGGCCGATGAACATACGCTCGCCCATCTTGCGCTCCGGCGGGTATTGCGCCCGCTCTAGAAAGTTGCGGCTCTGGAAGTGGGGGTCGAAGTGGACGTCGCGCCCGGTAAGCACCGGCCCGGCGGGGATTCCGGCCTGCTGTAGCGCGTGCATCGCGGCGTAGCGGTCGCGGCCCGACGTCCAGGCGGCGATGGCGGCGTCCAGCGCGTCGTGGTTTTCGCGGCGCGACAGCAGGGTGGCGAAGCGGGAATCGTGGGCCAGTTCCGGCTGCCCCATCACTTGGCACAGGGCTTGCCATTGGGCGTCGTCGCCCACCGACAGCGTAATCCACTGGTCTTGCCCGGCGGCGGGGTAGCAGCCCTGGGGCGCCCGCCACGGGTGGCGGTTGCCGATGCGCCCGCCCTCGCGCCCGTTGGCTACGGCGTCCAGCACATACTCCGAAAGGAACATTACCCCGGCCTGATACATCCCGATGTCCACCCACTGCCCCAGCCCGGTGCGGTTGCGGTAGCGCAGGGCCGCGCCGATGGCGAACAGGGCCGTCCAAGTGGATAGGAAGTCCACGAATGAGGCCCCGGCCTTGGCCGGGCCGCCGTCGGAGCCGTCGGCGGCGGGGCGGTAGCCGGTAATCCAGCAATGGCCGTGGGTGGCTTCCTGGGTGGTGGCCTGCGCCGGATAGCCGGAATAGGGGCCGCCGCCGTGTCCGTAGCCAGTGTTGGACACCAAGATAACGTCGGGTTTCAGGCGGCGCAGGTTGGGGTAGTCTAGGCCCCAGTTACGCATCACCCGGGGCGTGAAGTTTTCCATCACCACGTCGCTGATTTTCACCAGCTCGCGGAACAGCCCCCGCCCGCGCTCGTCGGTCATATCCAGAGTCACCGACTGCTTGCCGCGGTGAATCAGGTTGTAGGTGGAAGGTCGGTTCCACCAGTCCTCGCCCAAGTCATTGTCGGCGAAAACGCCGGAATAGCCGCCGGTGCGGGTAACGTCGGGGCGGCCCGGCCCTTCCACCTTGATAACCTCGGCGCCCATATCGGCCAGCAGCCCGCCGGCGTAGGGCAGCGCGAAAACGTAGGTGGAATCCAGCACCCGGATGCCCTCGAGGGGCAGTTTGCCGTCCTGAGCTTGCGAAAAGGCGTTCTGGGCTTGCGAAAAAGATGGCGTGGTCATTAGATGGCGTCCGTCTGCCGCAGCACGGTGAGTTCTTGGGGGGTGTAGCCTAAGCCGTCAAGGTAAATTTCGCGGTTGTGCTGGCCTAGGGTGGGGGCCGGGCCAGTGTACTGGTAGGGGGTGAGGGACAGGTTGAACAGCACCGCCGGAACCTTGATGCGCCCGATGACCGGATGCTCAACGATGCGGTAGAAGTCGCGGGATTCCAGTTGCGGGCATTGGGCCAGCTCCGGCGGGGTTTGCGCCAGCCCGAACAGCATACGGGCGCGGGCCGCCTCGGTGAACAGCTCCCACTTGCCGCGCCGGCTGATGGCGTCGAGGACGATGCGGTCCAGTTCCTCGCCGTTGCGGTTGCGCTCGGCGGTGTCGGCGAAACGCGGTTCGTGGAGTTCCGGGGCGCCGAAAAAGTCGGCGATGGTTTCCCAAGAAGCCCCGCCGCCGGTCTGCACGATAATCCAGCCGTCCTCGCAGGGCATCGGGTGGCCGAAGTTGCTGCCGGAAGCGCGGCGGCGGGGCTGGGTGGCGCCGATAAAGGGATACATCGTTTGCGTCGCCATCATAGTTGACGCCACGCACTCGGTGACCGAAACGTCTAGGTGCTGCCCCTCGCCAACGCTGTCCCGCATAAACAGGGCCATTGCGGTGGCGGCGGCGCCGTTCAGCCCGCCCTCGTACTGCGCCTGAAACCCGCCGTGCTTCAGCGGCTCGCGGTCTTGCCGCCCGCTGATGCTCATAATCAGGCCCATAGCGTAGCTGACGATTTCCTCGCCGGAGTATTGGCTATACGGCCCGGTCTGGCCGAAGGGGGTTATGGAAGTAAGCACTAGGCCGGGGTTGATGGTCTCTATCGTTTCGTAGCCCAGCCCCAAACTAGCCAAGTAGCCGGGGCGGTAGCTTTCGACCACCACGTCCACGTAGGGCAGCAGCTCGCGGAACAGGGCGCGGCCGGCTTCCCGGTCTAGGTTCAGGGTGGCGCCTTTCTTGTTGAGATTCATCGCCAAGAAAAACAGGCTCTTTTCCGGGTGCGGGTCGTCGCCGAAAAAGGGGGGCATCCGGCGCAGGGCGGCCCCGGCGGGCGGCTCCAGCTTCAGCACCTCGGCCCCGTAATCGGCCAGCAGGCGGGCGCAGAAAGACCCGGCGATGTCCTCGCTCAAGTCCAGCACTTTCACCCCGTCCAGCGGCCCGTGGGCCAGCGGCGGCGGGAATGTCGCGGCATCGGTCAAAGCTAATAACCCCGGCAGTCGGGATGCGGGCGGCCAACGCGCCGCCCCGCCGATTGTAGCGAAAGCCGGTGAGCGCGGCAATGCTTGGGGCGGGAATGCTTGGGGCGGGAATGGCGGCGGCTTTCGATTCTTTGTAATTGTCTGAATCAGGATTTTCAGGATTAGAGGATTCCCAGGATGGCAAATATCCTGAAAATTCCTTAATCCTGAAAATCCTGATTCAGACAAATAGCCGCCGGAGTTGCGGATTCCCCGGATAGCCAACATCCTGAAAATCCGCTAATCCTGAAAATCCTGATTCAGACAATTAAATTCGCGCCCAGGCCCCGCAGCGGTTAGAATGGGCGGGGCGGGTTGGCCGCCTTACTCCATTCTGCCGCAAGGGTGGGATGATTATGGCTCTCAGGGACAAGCTGGAAGGGGACATTCAGGATTCGATGCGGCGGCGCGACCAGACGCGGCTGGACGCTCTGCGGTTCCTAAAGTTCGCGGTGCAGGCCGTGGAAAAGGAGCGGCGGGAAACGCTGGACGACCCGGCAATGATTGAGGTGGTGTCCAAACAGGCCAACGACCGCCGCGAAAGCATCCGCGCCTTTCGCGACGGGCAGCGCCACGAACTGGCGGACAAGGAAGCGGCCGACTTGGCGGTGCTTGAGGAGTATCTGCCGCCGCAGTTGAGCCGGGACGAAATCATCGCCCTGATTAAGGACACCGCGGCCCAGGTCGGGGCGGCCGGCCCCCGCGACCGGGGCAAGGTGATGGGCCGTTTGATGCCCCAGGTGCGCGGCAAGGCCGACGGCGCCGAGGTCAACCGGCTGGCCGGCGAGTTTCTGGATTCTTTGGGCTAACCGGGGTTTTTAACGCAGAGGACGCGCCGAGAACGCAAAGGCATAATTTAGATAAACTCTGCGTACTCTGCGCTCTCTCTGCGTACTCTGCGTTGAAATTCCGGCAGGGGGATAGATGCGATTCGGGATTTTGCGGTTTCCGGGAACCTGGAGCGATGTTGACTGCCATTATGCGGTTAGCGGAGTGCTGGGGCAGGATGCGGAATATGTGTGGCATAAGGACGGCAGTTTGGACGGGTTCGACTGCGTGATACTGCCCGGCGGGTTTTCCTATGGCGACTATCTGCGGCCCGGGGCGATGGCCCGGTTTTCGCCGGTGATGGATGCGCTGTACGGGTTCGCGGAGTCGGGGCGGGCGGTCATCGGAATCTGCAACGGCTTTCAGATTCTTTGCGAATCGGGGCTGCTGCCCGGGGCGCTGCGGGCCAACCGGCAACTGGAGTACCGCTGCCAGTGGACTACCCTGCGGGTGGAGCGGGCTGATACCCTCTTCACCGCCGCTTGCTATGCCGGGCAGTGCTTGCAGGTGCCTATCTCCCACGGCGAGGGCAACTATTACGCCGACGCCGGAACGCTGGACGCGCTGGAGCGCGAGGGGCGGGTGCTGTTCCGCTACTGCGACAGCAAGGGGGCTGCCACCGCCGAGGCCAACCCCAACGGCTCGGCCAACAACATCGCCGGCATCATCAACGAAAGGGGCAACGTGCTGGGTATGATGCCCCACCCGGAACGCAGTTGCGAGGAACTGCTGGGCAGCGCCGACGGGGCGCTGATTTTCCGGTCAATCATTGAATACGCATCCCCGGACAGCGCATCGCCCGAAAGCGCATCACCCGAAAGCGCATCCCGCGGCAAGCTCCAGACGAGCGGACGGGCCTAGCCCGGCAATGGTGGCTTTCGCCCTGTCATTGCTGGCGGCCATCGGGCTGGGCGGCGGCGCCGTAACGGCCCGCGCCGGTATGCCGGGGGTGCATCCTTTCACCACCATCGGCGTTTCCCTAGTGGTGGGTTTCGTCGGCGTGGTGATTGTGGCCCTAGTATTCGCCTTTTCCGAGCTGGCTGCGATTCCGCGGGCTATCCTGCCGTGGGCCGTCGTGCTGGGGGTGGTGCAGTTCGCAGGCGGGCGCTCCTTGGGCTATCTTGGGGTAAGCAGCATCGGAGCGTCGCGGACTGCGCTTTTCATATCGGCCCAAGCCCCCTTTGCCGCCGCTTTCGCCATCGCGTTCACCGGAGAGGCCCTGCGCCCGCTGATCGCCATAGGCACGGTGGGCGTGGTGGCTGCGCTGCTGCTTGCCAGCGGCGACTCGCTGACTCAGGGGTGGCGAACCGACCGCCGATACCTAATCGGATGCCTTACGGCCCTCGGCGCCGGGGCAACTATGGGGGGCAGCACCGTCCTGGCGAAACAGGCGATAAGCGTATACGGCTCGCCGCTGGCTCTAACAGTGCTGGGTATGATTGTGGGGATGCTTATTATTTTGCCTGTGTTAGGCATTGCCGCCGCCCGCAATACCGCGGTCAGAACATTCGACTGGAAATCTATGGGCTTTGTCGTCCTTTCCGGTCTCACTACCGCTATGTCTATCGTGGCGCAGTTCTTTGCGGTGCAACGGGCCGACGTGGTGGTGGTTGCGCCCATACTAGCAACCTTCCCGTTGTGGACGCTGCTGCTTTCCCACATTTTCATCGCCCGGCTGGAGCGGATAACCCTGCGTTTGACCGCCGGGGCCACCCTGGCGGTGGCGGGCGTGATTGCGGTGGTTCTGGGCGGGCGGCTATGACCGCCGGTATTTCCCGCAGGCCGTGCCTTTTCCTGATTCCGGCCATTTTACTAATTATTGAATACCATATTATTAAATACCATTGGGCGACGGGATTCTCAACGCTGAAAGCAGGGGCGCGATGATTGCCATAGTTCTATCCGTGGTGGCTGCGGCCAGCCTCGCCAATGGCGCGGTGTCGGGCCGCGCCGCGATGCAGGGCGTCCATATCGTCGCCCTCATCGGGGTCGCCCTAGTGGTGGGGTTCGTCGGCGTGACGCTGGTGGACCTGGCGTTAAACCCGGCCAACCTTTTCAATGTGCCGCCGGATGCCCTGCCCTGGATTGTGGCGCTGGGGTTAGTGCAGTTCGCCATCGGGCGCACCGCCGCCTATACCAGCCTTGGCAGCATCGGGCCGTCGCGGACATCCCTTTTTATGTCATCATCGGTTCCCTTTGCCGCTTTCTTTGCCGTCGCCTTCATCGGCGAGTCCCTTACGCCCCTAGTTGCCGCAGGCACTGTGGGCGTGATAATCGGGCTGCTGCTCGCCAGCGGAGACTCGATAACCCAGGGTTGGCGGGCGGATCGCCGCTATCTCATCGGATGTCTTACCGGCCTGACCGCCGGGGCCGCCTCGGGCGGCGGCAGCATCTTGGCCAAACAGGCCGTGGGCGCCTACGACTCGCCGCTGACCATTACGGCGCTAGGCACCCTAGCGGCAATGTGCATAATGATACCGGCGGTTAGCTTCATCGCTTCCCGCAATCCGGCCATCCGGGAGTTCGACTGGAAATCAATGGGCTTCGTCGGCATATCGGGATTAAGCACCTCGGGGTATATCATAGCCCAGCTTTTCGCCGTACAGCGGGCCGACGTGGTAACCGTCGCGCCCATCCTCGCCACCTTTCCGCTGTGGACGCTGCTGCTGTCGCATATGTTCATTTCCCGGCTGGAGCGGATAACCTGGCGGCTAACCATCGGCGCGGTTGTGGCGGTGGCGGGCGTGATTGCGGTGGCGCTGGGGGGCAACCTGTGACCACGGACGCAAAGGAACCTGCGCCCGCGGCGGAGAGGCTATGACGGCCATCGGACTGTCCCTGCTGGCCTTGATGGGCTTTGGCAGCGCCGCCATCTTTGCGCGGGTGGGGATGCAGCGGGTCGGCCCGTTGCCGGTGACCTTTATATCCCTGTGCTTCAGCTTTTTGGCGTCGGGACTGCTGGCCGTGGTGTTCGTGTTTCCCGACTTCAGGACGCTGCCGCTCATCGTGCTGGCCTGGTGCCTGATGCTGGGGACGTTCAACTTTCTGGGCGGGCGCAATCTCAGCTTTCTGGCAATCGGGCGCATCGGAGCGGCCCGCGCCGGGGCCATCGTCGGCACCTCGGCGGTGTTCGCATCCATACTGGCTATCGCGCTCACCGGCGAGCGGCCCCACTGGATTGTGCTGGCGGGAACGGTGGTGGTGGTCGCCGGACTGGTCACCTCGCTGGGCAAGAGCCTGCTGGAAAGCGGGCGGCAAACAACCGGCGCCGGGCCTGATTCCTCTGGTTCCCCCAATTCTCCCGATTCTAGGGAAAGGCGGGCGCGGCGGGCCTTGCTGTACGGCTGCCTGCTGGCCTTCGGGGCCGCCTGTTGCTACGGCACTACCAACGTGGTGGTGAAGGAGTTGACGCAGGGCTACACTTCGCCGCTGGTGGTATCCACCATCAGCCTGTTTTTCGGGGTGCTGATGGTGGCGCCGGTGGCGGGACGGCAGGCGGTGTCGCGGCTGCGGGAAGCGCGACAGTCGCCGGGGTTCCTGTTCTTTGCCGCGCTGTCGGGGCTGGCGGCGGCCACCGGGGTCAACTGCACCTATTTCGCGCTGCAACAGGCCGACGTGGTGATAGTCGCGCCCATAGTGTCGGCCAACCCGCTGTTCACGCTGATACTGGCCGCCCTGTTCCTGTCGCGGCAGGAAAACGTCACCCGCTGGCTGGTGCTAGGCACCGGCATAGCCGTCACCGGCGTGGTGCTGGTGGCGCTGGGCAGCACGCTTTAGCGGGGGGCGGGGCTTTACTCCAGTATTCTATCCAACAATGGAGAGTAAATTAGTAGAGCAACGGCAAGCACTGCCGTATAGGCTTGCACAAAAACAGCAACAACAGACCAGATGGCTCGTGCTCTCCGTACCGCTTGGGTTTCACGGAAAAGCGTGGACAGACCGAAAGTCAACACAGCCACATACGCCAGCAGGCTGATTGTCCCTAAAGATGCCGCCAGCACTCGGCCCCACTCAGGGTAGCTTTCTTGCCGCGTAGCTACCGCAAATATGCCCGCCGAGACCGCCGCCGCCAAGATGGTCGCAAAAGAAGCGATTCCTATGCCTGCGGAACCCCAATTTTGCTCGCTATTTTGCACTTTCCTCCTCTTCGCCCGAAGGACACAACCAGCGGATTATCACGAAAAGCAGATAACCTGTCGCGCCGCAGAGCAAGATAGGGGCGAATCCAATAGCAATTCGCCCCGAGCCACCGCCTCCCTCCAGCAGCAAAATAAGGGAGATAGGCAAGCCTACACCGGCACTGACTATTGGCACAACGACATGGATGAACCAGGCCGAATCCATGAAAAACTTTTTTTCCTTTCCCATACCTATCCCCCGTCATCGCGCCGGGCAAGCGAAAGGGTTTGAGTTGTTCCTTGCGGATATTTTATAACACGTCATCCCGGTTCAGGGAATCATCCCGGGCTGCAACTCCCGGGCGCAGCGGCGGGCCGGTAGCCCGGCGCGGGCGGCTGTGGCATAATCGGGGAACGCCATTCGAGCCGGAAAGGAGGGGCGCTTATGCCCGGACTGATTGAGACCACCCGCATCAACCACGTGACCACGATGGTCAAGGACACCGCCCGCGCTATGGAGTTCTACAACAACCTGCTGGGCATCAAGCAGATTGAGAGCCAGGTAGACAACCCGGAAATAACCTGGCTGCAACTGGAAAGCGGCATTATGGTGCATCTGATTGAGACCCAGGAAGCCCCGGCCAAGCCCGACCGCATCCACCACGCCTTCGAGGTGGAGGATTTCGAGGGAACCCGCGCCACCCTAGAGGCCAACGGCTTCGAGATTGAGCGCGAGGGCGTGCGCTACGACGGCCAGGCGTTCCTGTTCATCCACGACCCCGACGGCAACCGCGTCGAGTTCTGCACCGCATCCGGCTACGCCCCCGCCCCCCCGCGCCCGACTAGCTGCTAGGGCGCAGACACCCCCGTCATACCCGCACCGGAGGAACAATGTTCGACAAAATTCAGCACATCGGCTATCTGACATCCGACCTTGACGCCGCCATTGGGTGGTTCGAGCAGTCCTTTGGCGCGGTCAATGCCGGGGGCGGGCCGCTGCCGCCCAGCTATGCCGTTCCCGGCGGCGGGCGCAACGCCTACCTGCGCTTCGGGCAGGCCGAGGCCGAGATAATCGAACCCGCCGACCGCTCTAGCGTTGGCCGTCTGGATATGCACCACGTGGGCTATGTGGTGGAAAGCATCGAGCAGTCGGTGGACGCACTGAAGGCCCGCGGCTTCGCCTTCGCCACCGATGCGCCCTTCGTCAACGTATTCGGGCATCAAGTGCTGTACTTGGACGCCGAAACCACGCGGGGGGCGCTGGCGCATTTGACGCAGCTCGCCCCCGCAGTGCCGGGCGGCGCGGGCGAGGGGCTGGGCGTGGAGCGCATCATCCACGCCGGTTATCTGGTCAAAGACCTAGACGCCGCCATTGACTGGTACGTGCAACGGTTTTCCGGGACGCACGTGGGCGGCGGCGCATCCCGCCGGGGCGGGCGCAACGCCTTCGTCAATTTCGGCCAAGTACAGGTGGAGCTTATCGAACCGGGCGACCCGGCATCGCTGCCCGGCGAGGGCCACGTGATGGATCACGTCGGCTATGTGGTGGGCGACATTCCGGCCTGTATGGGCGATTGCCAGCATCGCGGGCTGCGATTCGTGGCCGACGCGCCCAACACCAACTCCATCGGCCAGCAGGTGCTGTACTTCGACACCGATACCAGCCTCGGTTCGCGGATGCACCTGACCCGCCTGCCCGACTGAGGCGCCGCGCCGGAACGATATGGCCTGCAACAACGCCGCGCCGCCGCGCAACATCATACTGGTGGGCTTTATGGCCTCGGGCAAAACCAGCGTGGGCCGCGCCCTGGCCGGGCGCACCGGCTGGCCGCTGGTGGACGCCGACGACGAAATCGTGGCCCGCGCCGGAAAGCCCATCCATCACATATTTAGCGAGGACGGCGAACCGGCCTTCCGGGAGCTGGAGCGCCGGGTCATCGCCGACTTGTGCGCCGGAGAGGGCCGCATCATCGCGGCCGGCGGCGGGGCTTTCGTTGCCCCGGACAACCGCGCCGCAATGCTGTCGGGCGGCGCGGTGTTCTACCTGTCGGCCAGCCCCGCCGTCATCCTGCGGCGGGTGAGGGAGGAGGACGCCGGCGGCCCCATACGCCCCCTGCTGGCCGTGGACGACCCGGAAGCGCGGATTGCGGAGCTGCTGGGGCAAAGGGCCGCGGCCTACGCGCAGGCACATTACACCGTTGCCACGGACGAGCTGACAGCGGAGGGGGTGGCGGCGCGGATTATGGAATTAGTATCCATAACAAAGGGATCAAATTGATTAAGGAGGTCTTGTGATAGTCGCATACGGGTGGCAGCCAATAAGGGGTTTGGATTCTCAATCTTCGCGCGTGGATTTCCAAGAAATAGACTCGTTGCATCACCAGTGGGTAAATTTCCGGGAACAACGAGAGGCGTCGAATCCCGATGCCTATAAGGCGTTTTTAGAGCGTCTGGAACGCCGCTGGGCCATTGAAACCGGGATAATCGAGGGCCTATACAGTATAGACCGGGGTGTAACTCAAACTCTGGTCGAGAACGGGCTTATTGCCGACTTGATAGACCGCGAGTCTACTAATCGCAATCCCCAAGAATTGGTCCGAGTATTGAAAGACCACCAAGACACTGCGACGTTTGTAACTGAGTCCATCAGGAGAGAAACGCAACTATCCCAGCATTATATCCGGGAGTTGCACCAAATCCTGACCCGCAATCAGCCAACCTATACTGCTGTTGACCAGTTCGGCAGAGTATTTGAGACTGCTCTCGACCGGGGCGGTTTCAAGACTCAGCCTAACAATCCAACCAGACGGGAAAATGGACTGGTTCACGAATACTGTCCGCCAGTTCAAGTGGAAAGCGAGCTTGACAACCTCATCAATGGATACAACGAATTCCGGCAAGCGAATACAGACTTCCACCCACTTTTAGTAGCGGCTTGGCTACATCATAGGTTCACTCAAATTCATCCGTTCCAAGACGGGAATGGGCGAGTTGCCCGGGCGCTGCTCACTTGGCATTTGGCTAAGGAAAATTACCTGCCGATTGTGATTTCGCGCGATGACCGTACCCGGTATATCGAGGCTTTGGAGTCTGCCGACAGTGGCGACTTGAGACCGTTTGTCCTTCTCCTTGTTCAACTGGAAAGAAGTACAATCCTGGAGGCATTGGGAGAACCCGAACCCGTGGCCGACTCCGGTATCGTCGAGCAGGTCATAGGCCATATCGTTGAGCAAATCAAGCGGCAGAACCAAGAACGCCAGGCTCAAATGCGCTCAGTGGGCGATGTTGCTCGCGCACTTAGTGATAATGCCAGACACAGCCTAGGGTCACGGTCTGACCAAATTCGCCAATCCCTCAATGAAGCCGGTTTGTCAATTCGCCGCGTGCTAGACTACGGTGGCCCCGGCGATAGAGAACACTGGTATCAGACCGAAGTTGTCCAGACTGCTCAAGAAGCTCAACATTGGGCTAACTTGAACGAGTCCCGGTTTTTCGTCAAGCTCTCAATAAATCCTGAAGACCAATCGCGGGCGCCGCGTCTGGTTTTCGTCATATCCTTGCATCACGTTGGGCGGCAGCTAACCGGAATAATGGCGGCAACTGCCTTTGCCCAAATCAGAGATTCGCATGAACCGGATTCGGCGGAATCCCAAGAGTCCGCTGGGTTCTATTTCAGGAATTGCACTATTGACCCTTTCACTTTCACTTGGCAGGATAACGCCGATACCGTCACGCCGCGATTCGTTGCTTGGATCGAAGAGCGATTGAGCATTGCGCTGCGCTATTGGAGCGAATTTATTTCATAGCGGGCAGCCGGATTCCATTGGCGGCAGCCCGCTTATCGTGCAGGAGGACAACTATGACCGACCCCAACCTAGCGGCCACGGTTCACCACTCCGGCGGCTCCTACCCCGTCGTGGCGGGGTGGGACATCCTCGACGGCCTTGGCGAGCGGCTGGCGGACGCGGGGCTGCGGGGCGCGGCCTACATCATCACCGACGACAACGTGATGAACCCCTACGGGCGGCGTGTGCAGCGGGCGTTGCAGGCCGCCGGCATCGCCACCCACTGCTTTATCATACCGGCCGGCGAATCCAGCAAGAGCTTTGAGCTGGCCCAGGCTATCTACCACTGGCTGGCCGGGCTGCGGGCCGAGCGGGGCCATACCATCGTCAGCGTCGGCGGCGGGGTGGCCGGCGACCTGGGCGGCTTCGTCGCCGCCACCTTCCTGCGCGGAATGCCCTTCGTGCAGGTTCCCACCAGCATGGCCGCTATGGTGGACGCCTCCATCGGCGGCAAGGTCGCCATCAACCTGCCCCAGGCCAAGAACCTAGTCGGCGCCTTTTACCAGCCGCGCGGGGTTTTCGCCGACGCGCAAGCCCTGTCCACCCTCGGCAAGCGGGAACTGGCCGAGGGCTGGGCCGAAGCCATCAAGCACGGCTTCATCCTCGACGCCGCCCTGGTGGACGTGTTCGAGGAACACGCCGAAGCGCTGATGAACGTGGAGCCGGAAATCTCCACCGAAGTCATCCGCCGCAGTATGGCTATCAAGGCCGAGGTGGTAAGTCAGGACGAGCGCGAAACGCTGGGCGTCCGCATCCTGCTCAACTACGGCCACACCATCGGCCACGCCCTCGAGTCGTCCACCGAATACGGCCGCTTCCTGCACGGCGAGGGCGTGTCGGTGGGTATGACCGGCGCGGCCCGGATGGCCTGCGAGATGGGTCTGCTGTCCCCGGCGGTGGCCGACCGCCAGCAACGCCTGCTGGAGCGTTTCAACCTGCCCATAGCCGCCCGCGGCGTAGACCCGGAAAAGGTGCTGCAAGCGATGTCGCTGGACAAAAAAGTGCAGTCGGGAACCAACCGCTGGGTGATGCTGGAAGCCGCCGGCCAAGCCGTAGTGCGCCAGGACGTCCCCTGGGAGCTGGTGGAGCGCACAGTGCGGGAACTGGCGGAGTGAGGGCGGTTGCTCAATGTTGCCATTAGGGCTGCCATTAGAAATTTCACCGGGCGGCCTTGCGGGTCTCCCGTCCGGCCGCAGGCCGGTCGAAGCCAGGCTGCGCCTGTATCAACGCTTCGCGTCCCGAATACAAGTGAGCGACCGCTTCAGCCGCAAGCTCGTGTCTTATCAGGGAAACAAGAATTCGCCGGGTTTCCGCTGGCTGAAGTATAAAGAAGGGTTTTCCGCCGGGCTGGTAAAGGGGCTGCTGGAGCAAACCGCCGCCAAGAGTATGCTTGACCCGTTCTCCGGCGCCGGAACATCCGCCCTCACCGCTGGCAGTATGGGCATACCGGGAACGGGCATCGAGATTATGCCCATCGGAAACTTGGCGGCCCGCGCCATCGCCGCCGCCGCCAACAATATAGACCCGGACAGCTTGGCCCAAGCGTCAAACGCTATTGCCGCCGCTATTTCGCAAGAAAGCTACGACGACAGCTTTCTATTTCCCCACGTTCCCATCACGGAACGCGCTTTCCCGGAAAACACCGAGCAGGATTTGGCGAAAGCTCGGGAATTTATCGCCGGGGTTGCCGACCCGTCGCTTTCCATAATTTTGACTCTGGCCTGCGTAAGTGTGCTAGAGGAAATCAGTTATACCCGCAAGGATGGGCAGTTTCTGCGGTGGGATACCCAATCAGGACGCAATGTAAGCCGGAAACTGCATAAGGCATTCATACCCACGCTAGAGGACTCGCTGCGCCGCCGCTTGTCCGAGATAGCCGCCGATATTCCGGCCATCAAGCAACGGTATGGCGGGGCCGCCACCGAGTTTATAGACGGTTCCAGCCTCATTGAACTCCGCCATCTGCCAACGGAATCTTTCGACGCCGTTGTAACCTCGCCTCCCTACGCCAACCGCTATGATTACACCCGCACCTACGCTTTGGAGCTGGCCTACCTCGGATATGACGCCGACCGGCTCAAAGAACTGCGCCAAGCCCTGCTGTCCGCAACCGTCGAAAACCGCTCCAAGCGGGATGCTCTGGCTAGGGAGTATAGCGAGTCTGCCCGATTCGCCAACGCCGTCGCAATGGCCGACTGCCAAGAAGCGTTGCAGGAAGCTCTGGGAATCCTGAAAGCAAATGCCGAGCATCTAAGCAATCGCAACGTTATCAGCCTAGTAGAAAACTATTTCACCGAAATGGCCCTGATAATCAGCGAGTTGGGACGGCTGGTCACTCCGGGCGGCAGCGTGTTTATGGTAAACGACAACGTCCGCTACCACGGCGAGGAAATCCCGGTAGACCTAATTCTATCGGATTTCGCCGAGCAATCCGGTTTCCGGTGCAAAGCTATCTGGACTCTCAAACAAGGCAAAGGCAATTCCAGCCAGCAAATGGGCCGCTACGGCCGCCAAGAAATCCGCAAGTGCGTCTACCACTGGAGCAAATGCGATGGCTGAACGGGAAATGCGCCTTTTCATAAATTCTGAAGTAATTTCTGCCATGCCAGCTTATGGCCTGGCTGCGTTACTCGGTCGTTCAATTCTTGGCCTACCAGCGTCAAAAATTGCGTCCGGCTTGATTCCCCGGCTATGGACAAAGCTACCCGCAACAGAGTGTCAATGCTCAGACGGTAGACGTTTATTCCCAAAGCGAATTCCCGTTCCGTCCGCTCTGTTATTGCCGGAGTGTCGGGCGTCTGAGTTGCCATTGCGAACAGTATCTCTCTAACGTCGCTTCGCCGGGCCTTTCCTATGGCGGTCTCAACATCATGCAGCTCAATCGCGCGGTCTTTAACCTCTACGGCCAGCGCCGGGGCATCTTGGAAATAGCAGATTACATCGCCGGGGCTGGCAGATGCGGCGTCCGCCTCGTTTATTCCCTGCCTGACTACCCTGTCGAAAATTCCAAACCTTTCTGCAATGGTTCGCATAAGAGCGGCGGTTAAGATTTGCGCCCTTTCGCCGCCGCTAGGTTCGTTGAGAAAATCGGCTGCCAACTTGGCTGTTGCATCAAGGGAAATGCGTTGCGGCACGTCGAACTGAACCGCCAATTCGTTGTATCGCCGGGCCAGTGATACTAGACAAGCGCGTAACCGGGATTCCGTGTATTCTGGATCATTCTGTTGCTGAACTTCGGTAAGCAGGGCAACCAGATTATCCCAAAGATTCTTGTATTGCACGGGCTCGCGCCCGCCGTCCAATCGCGCCCTTCGCAAGGGATTGCTGACGTAGGGGTCTTGACTGGTTCCCAAGACTTGCCCGGTTCCATTAACCCACGGAACAACGTTTGCGCTGCAAAAGCTCCTGGCATCCCACCGCCCGTCGGCTTCAGCGGTTTCGGCATTGCCGCGTTGAATACTGAGAGCGTCCCGCGATGCATCAACTGCTTTGCCCAATAGTTGCGTAAGTAGAGAGTAGCGGATGCTCACCACTTGGCAAGTGACAAGCTCGTGTATGGTGTCGTCAACCGCCGCGCCTGGAGCGGCTAAGGTTTCGGCCCATAAAACGCGCAACAATGCCAGCCCCGGCGGCGGCGCAGGTTCCGGGGGCGCGGGTTCCTGTTCTATGTTATCGGGTTCAAGCATATCGGCTCATAATTCATCCACAGCGATTCCTGCCGGGGTTGGCGCACCGAATGGCAGTTCTTTTCCGGGCCGTCTACCCGGCGCCAGTCTGCGTAAATGGAATCGTACAAATCGCTCCGGTAGCCGGATATGGCGGCGCGGCCCTTAATTCCATTAAGTAATTGGGCCAGTTCCGTGTGGTCGGAGTCGGACATTTCGCCATAGTAGGCGTGACTGTCGCCCCGCGCGTCATGCACATAGGGCGGGTCGAGGTAAAACAGCGTGTCCGGGGTATCGTAACGTTCAATGACTTCCAAAGCCGGGGCGTTGTCTATCTGCACCCGCAGCAGCCGGTCTATTATCAGGGGCAGGCCGTCAATGGCGCCTATCCAGCGCGACACGGCGCCGGCCATTCCTGAGCGGGATGTTAGGATGCAGTGGGCCCACCGGCCCGCGGATGACGCTTGGGCCAGCCCGGTTCTGGTTTGCCGGGCCCGTACATAAAACCGCCGCGCCCGTTCTACGGTGTCTAGCCCGCATTGCGGGGTGCAGGCCAGTTCCAGCTCCTCCCGGGAAAAGGGAGTAAGGGCAATTCCCCGCAACAAGCGTTCCCCTTGCTCGGGATGGCGCAGCGTGGCGAAAAAGTTTACCAGTTCGGAATCTAGGTCGTTGTAAGTTTCTACCGGGGCCGGTTCGCGGTTTATCAATACCGCCGCCGAGCCGCCGAACACGTCGCAAAAATGCGCTGCGTCGGCCGGCAGATGGGGCAGCAGAAAATCTAGGTGACTGAATTTGCCGCCATACCAGCCAAAGGCGATTTTCCTTTTAGCCTTGCGGTTCGATGGCGAAATTCTGCGCGTTTGGGACATCGGCTGCCGCTCCGTATTATGTCATTATCCGTTCTACCGGCCACGAATTATAGAGAACTGTACGCAATTCCCGCCTTTGCCGTCAATGGCGAAATGTCAGCGATTATTCCGCCCCCGCAGCAGCATTGCCAGTAGCAGCAGGCACATTCCGCCGCCGCTGCCCAGCAGCACTACCGACGCGGCGGTGGACAGGAAGCCTGCTCCGGCTACGGCTTGGGATATTTCCTCCAGCGCCACCGCTACTCCGCCTGTCAGAATCAGGACGCCGTAGAGGAATCGGATGCGCGACGGCTCGATGTGCCGGGTGGCGCTGGCCCCCATCTGCGAGCCGATGGACGCCGCCGCCAGCATCAGCGCCGCCATCACCGGGTCAACCCGGTCGGACAAGGCGTAGGCGAAAGTTCCCACCGAGCCGGTAATGATTATCTGAAACAGGTCGGTGCCTATGGCTACCACGGTGGGGATGCCCAGAACGTAGATCAGCACCGGCATAAGGATGAACCCCCCGCCGGCGCCCAGCAGCCCCGCGATGAACCCGATGCCGAACCCGATGCCCACCGGCACGAACACCGATATGCGGTCTATCCCCGAAACGGGCAGGGCCACGTAGGTGGGAATCCAGCCCACCCCTGGCAGCCCGACCCGGTGCGGCGGGATTCGCAGCCCCCGAACCCGTTGGGCCAGCCCGGCGGTGGTGACTTCCTCCTCCCGGTCACTGGCCCGCCCCCCGGCGCGGCGGCGGGTGCGCCAGTAGTCGTACAGGATGAACAGCCCCAGCGACGACAAGAAACCCACGTAGATATATCGGATGACCGGCCCGGCCACGCCGGCGGCTTCCAGCGACGAGTTGACCCATTCCGCCAAGAAAATGGCCGGAATGGTGCCGGTGACCATCAACGCCCCCAGCTTGAAATCCACGTTGCCCAAGCTGCGGTGCTTGAAAGTGTTGATAATGGAAGTGCCCATAACCAGGGTGAGGCCGGTGCCGACGGCGTACACCGGCGGCACGCCGAACACCAGCAGCCCGCCGGTAATCAGGAACCCGCCGCCCACGCCAAAAAACCCCCCCAAAGTCCCCACAATCAGGCCGAGGAACACCAGCAGGGCCGGGTGAATGACAACATCGGCGTTAGGAAAGTACATTATCCCCGTCCGGCGGCGGCCCGCCCCGCCGTCCCCGGCGCAGCGCCCCCGCCGCCCGGAAAAGCGCGGCCCAAAAGGCGCTCAAGGACAGCGCGGCGGCGGCCATCACTCCCAGCACGAAGCAGGCCCACAACAGCGGCGGCCCGCCGCTAAGTCCGGCCAAAAACTCGTTCATACCCTCACTAGGCTATACTGAATAGGCCACTAGGGATAATAAAGCAAAAGCCCGGGTATCGGGGCAATCCCACTCACGAGCATCGGGGCAATCCCATTCACGGGCCTTGGGGCAATCCCATTCACGAGCATCGGGGCAATCCCATTCACGGGCCTTGGGGCAATCCCATTCACGAGCATCGGGGCAATCCCATTCATGGGCCTCGGGGCAATCCCATTCAACCGAATGTCACCTTGAGCAACCCCTTTGTCACCCTGAGCGCAGCGAAGGGTCTCACCGCCCAAGCCGGGATTCTTCGCTTTGCTCAGAATGACAGACAACTTGCTCAGAATGACCGACGACGGACGCAGCAGATATGACGATTTCCGCCTTTTCCTTTCAACTGAAACACGCCGACGGGCCAGCCCGGGCCGGGGAGATTGCCACGCCCCACGGGGCCGCGCCGACACCGCTGTTTATGCCGGTGGCGACGCAGGCCACGGTCAAGGGGCTAACCCCCGAGGAAGTGGCCGGCGCCGGCGGGCAGGTGGTGTTGAGCAACGCCTATCATCTGTACCTGCGCCCCGGCGTGGCGACAGTCAACTCGCTGGGCGGGCTGCATCGCTTTATGGGCTGGCCCGGCCCCATCCTCACCGACAGCGGCGGCTTTCAGGCGTTTAGTATGGGGGCGCTGCGCAAGGTGGACGACGGCGGCATCCGTTTCCGCTCCCACCTAGACGGCAGCGAGCATCACTTCACGCCGGAGCTGGCTACGCTGAACCAAGTAAATTTGGGGGCGGACATCATAATGTGCTTCGACCAGTGCATCGCCTACGGGGCCGACGAGGGCGAAGTGCGCCGGGCTATGGAGCGGACGCACCATTGGGCCGCCGAGTGCCACCGGACGCATCGCGGCTCCGGGGCCTGGCCGGGGCAGGCCCTTTTCGGCATCGTCCAGGGCGGAACCTTCTCCGGCCTGCGGGACGAATCGGCCCAGGCCATAACATCCATCCCATTCGACGGCTACGCCGTGGGGGGGCTGGCCGTGGGGGAAAACAAGGAGCAGCTATACGGTTTCACCGCGCAAGTCGCCCGCCACCTGCCCCCGGACAAGCCCCGCTACCTGATGGGCGTCGGCTCACCCGAGGACCTAGTCGAGGGCGTAGCGCGGGGCATAGATATGTTCGACTGCGCCCTGCCCACCCGGGTGGCCCGCAACGGCGCGATGTTCACCCCGGACGGGCGCATAGACGTCACCAAACGGCGCTACGCCGAACAGTCCGGGCCGGTGGACGAGGAATGCGACTGCTACGCCTGCGTCAACTACTCGGCGGCCTACCTGCGGCACCTGTTCCGCGCCCGCGAAATCCTGGGGCTGCGGCTGGCCTCGGCCCACAACCTGCGCTTCGTGCTGCGCCTGATGGAGCGGATGCGCCAAGCCATCCTAGGCAACCGTTTCGCCAGCTTCCGCCGCGACTTCCTAGACCGCTACCGCCCCACCAACGAAGCGGCCCGCCAAGAACACAAGCTACGCTGGCTACGCGAGCGGGGGTAAGCCCGAAAGCCGCTGAAACGCAAAGACGCGATGGCGCAAGGATGCAATGTCATCAAAAAATATCCATTGCGTTCTTGCGTCATCGCGTCGCTGTGTTAAAGCGAAAATTGCGAAATTACTTCCGCCGTCTGTCATTCTGAGCAAAGCGAAGAATCTCGTCTTGGCCGGTGAGACCCTTCGCTCCGCTCAGGGTGACAATGGGGAATTTCGCAATTTTCTCGTGTTAAAGCCTACCGCCCGCCTGCCACGGCCGGCACGATGCTAACCTCGTCGCCGGAGGTGGTGGCGGTGTCCAGCCCGTCCAGAAAGCGCACATCCTCGCCGTTCAGGTAAATGTTGACGAAGTAGCGCAGCTCGCCGTTTTCGTCCAGCAGCCGCTCCTTGAAGCCGGGGAAGGCGCCCTCCAGCTCATTAACCATCGCGCCCAAGTCGCCGGACTGCACTTCCACCTTGTCCTGCCCGTTGGTCATCCGCCGCAGCGGGGTAGGGATACGAACCACAACGCTCATCAGGGGAACTCCTGCCGGTGAGTTGATAATATGGAAGGCGAAGGGCGGAAATCCGCCGGTTTCGCTATTTTAATTGGCAAAATTTTTATTCCAGACGCGGCCTAGCCCCCGACAAACCGGCTGGCGAATATCGAAACCACCACCGCGCCGCCAATGCCTAGCAGCACGTAAACCAGCCGGTCTACCCGCCGGTTCACTTCCCGCACTCCGTTACTCAATTCCTGCACCCGGCTATCAATATAGGCTTTCATATCCCGCTGGTTATTGTCAATGTAGGCTTTCGTTTCCCGCTGCCCGTTCTCGAACTCGGCTTTCAGTTCCTGATAGCGGCTGTCAATATAGGCTTTCAGTTCCTGCTGGCCTTCCTTCGTTTCCCGCTGCCCGTTCTCGAAGTCGGCTTTCAGTTCCTGATAGCGGCTGTCAATATAGGCTTTCAGTTCCTGCTGGCCTTCCTTCAGTTCCCCCTGACCCCGCAGGAGCGCGGCGGCAGTTCCTTCCAGCCGCCCTATGGCCCGCCACAGTTCGGCGTAGTCGGAGGGGGCCGGGTCAGCCGGGGGCGGCGCCGGGTTTGCGCTGGTGGTCATAGTTAGCTCCCGCCGCGGGGTTAATTCAGAAAGGCGGCCTCGAAGGACGTCATTGTGGGGCGCACCGACAGCGGGTTGACCACCTCGTCCTCTACCGCCTCCTGGGTCTTTAGGCCGTTGCCGGTGATGTAGACTACGGTCAGCTCGTCGGGCTTGATCGCCCCCTGCTCCGCCAAGTGGGCCAGGCACGACACCGTTACGCCGCCCGCGGTTTCGGTGAAAATGCCCTCGGTTTCGGCCAGCAGCCGGATGCCGCTCACGATGCGATCCTCCGGCACCGCGTAGGCCGTCCCCCCGGAGTTGTTGATCACCCGCAACGAATATATGCCGTCGGCCGGGTTCCCGATTGCCAGCGACTTCGCCAGACTGTCCGGGCGCACCGGCGTAACGCGGGCGTCGTCCTTGTCCCACGCGCTCACTATCGGCGAGCAGCCCTCGGCCTGCGCCATGTGCATCCGCGTGGTCACCGCCGGATGATGCACCGTGTTCTGGTCGGGGCCGAAAGAACTGGCCTCCACTCCTTCCAGCAGCCCTAGGCAGGCCATTTCGTTAAAGCCCTTCCAGATCTTGGTGAACATCGCGCCCGACGCCGACGGCACCACCACATGGTCGGGCAGCCGCCAGCCGAGCTGCTCCGCCACCTCATAGCCCAGCGTCTTGCTGCCCTCGGCGTAGTAGGGGCGCATATTGATGTTGACGAAAGCCCAGTTGTAGTTGTCGGCCAGCTCGCTGCACAGCCGGTTCACCTGGTCATAAGTGCCGTCCACTGCCACCAGCGTCGGCGCGTAAATCGCGGCGCCGATGATTTTGCCCCGCTCCAGGTCCGACGGGATAAACACCACGGCGCGGACACCGGCGCGGGCGGCGTGCGCGGCGACGCTACAGGCCAGGTTGCCTGTGGACGCGCAGGCCAGCGTCTCAAAGCCGAACTCCACGGCTTTGGTCGCCGCCACCGATACCACCCGATCCTTGAAAGAGAACGACGGATTCACGCTGTCGTTCTTGATATAAAGGTTGTTCAGCCCCAGCCGCCGGCCCAGATTGCGGGCCTTAATCAGCGGCGTATAGCCCGCCATAATGTCCACCGGGTCATCGCTTTCGGCGGGCAGCAGGTCGCCGTAGCGCCAGATGCTCAACGGCCCGGCGGCGATGCGGTCGCGGCTCACCACCTCGGCGATGGTCGCGTAGTCATAGACCACTTCCAGCGGGCCAAAGCAGAAATCGCACACGTTCAGGGGGTCGGCGGGCGACTCCCGCCCGCACTCGCGGCACTTGAGACCACTAACAAAAGCCACTGTTCCCAGGTTCCTCCGCCCCAAAAATAAACAGCCAACCCAACCCGCCCTTTCCGGCTGGCAGGGCAAAACGCCCGGCGCAAAAAGCCCCAAGCTGCCGCCGATACTAGCAAAGCCCCCCCGCGTTGTCAACCGGCCCGCGACAGCGGCGCGGCGCGGCTAGGCCGCGTAACCCCCTTGCAGGTTGGGCAGCGCCGCCGAAAACTGATCCTCGCTGAATACTAACCGGAATGTTCCTTTGGCCGGGCCGTCGTTGATTTTCATTGTTCCCGCGTTGAAAGCCTGTTCCAGCGTTTCCAGAACCTTGCGTTTATACTCCGTATCCTTGTTGCCCTCAAGATGCCCGCCTTTGGTCTCAAACACCAGAACGTGGGGTTTGCCGCTGCTGTTGCCGGCCATAGCGATAAAGTCAGGCCAGATGCGTTCCTGTTTCCAGCCCCGCAGGTAGTAATCACCCTGTTGCCGGACGGCTACCCGGTGCCACCATTGCAGAGCCTTTTGCTCGTCTAGGTAGCGGGCGAAGTTGCGTTCCAGGTCGCTGTCGAACTGGCGAGTGTATACCGGCTCGAACAGGCTTAGTTTTAGCTGGCGTCCGTCGTTCCCGGTCATCAGGCCGTTTCTTTCCGGCGTGGCTATATCGTAGGATTCCCGCATACGAAAGTTGGGCCGCCCGGTTTTCAGGTCAAAGCGAATTTCCCTTTGCTTCAGCTTGGCGCGAAAAATGCTTTCCGCTCTTTGCTCTACCGCATCCTTGACGTGCTCCCGCAGCGCGTAGGCCAGATAGGAACGCCTGTCATAGATTTGCGAGTCAGTTTCGCCATCCGCCCGCAGACGCTCCAATAAGCCCCCGGCGATGCGGGACGCTTGCCAGGCGTTGGGTGTTATGTCGGATATGCGGCGGGCAAACCAAGATATATGTACGGTTTTGTCAATGTGCAATTTCTGGGATTCGTGAAAAACCGGCAAAACGTCGCCCACGTCCACCGACGCAGTTAGCCGTTGCGCCGGTTCAGGCAAGGAACCTTGCGTATCCGGTTCCCGGATGCCATCCCAATCAATATGCGGCAGAATGTGACGCTGGTAGTCCAGTTCCGCCAAACCGCCGCCATCCTTGTGCAACACCAGCGGCAGGAATATGTCTTGCCCGCGAAACTTCTCTTGCCGCTGTACCGTTATGCTGCGTATATCCCCCGACGCCGACAGCACTTCCTCCGACAATCCGCTTAAGCCTTCCTGCTCCAGCCCGTTTTTAACTTGGCTCACTGCCACGCTTACATCGGCGTTGCAACAGTACACATAGCATTGATCCAGAGCCGCGCGTCCGGTATGCCGGGCGTGAGGCTGCCTTAACACCCGGCCCACCAGTTGCGTTATAGCCCGTTGGGCCGAGGTGTTGTCCAGCATTACCAGAACGTAGGCAAAGGGGCAGTCCCATCCTTCCATCAATGCGTTCTTGGTGATTATCCAGCGCACCGGAGAGTATTCGGACAGCAGGTTTTCCCGGCCCAATTCGTCGTTTACGCTGCTTTTTACCCGCACTGAATTTTCAGGAACAGCCAAGTTTTGCATCAGAAACTGGCGCACGTCTTCGGCGTGAATACGCTCGCCGTCGCGCTGGTCGTTCCCGGTGCGCTCCACCCGAACCACCGCGATGGGCCGGATGTAACGCCCTTCGTTATATTCCAGTGAGCGGGCTTCAGCCTCCAGCCCATCCAGCTTGTCCGATGCTTCAGCCAGTGTGTTTTTCCAGTCGGCGACGGTGTACGACGTTACTTGCACCGGCGCCTTTATCATCTGTTCCCGTTTCAGGTCGGGGCCGGATACATTTACCAGCAGGTTGCTGATGCCCCGGTTTGGCGTGGCCGACAGCTCGATAACCAGGCTGGGGTCAAGGCGGCTTACTGTGCGGGCGAACTCAGCGTTCTTTTCCTGATTGCTGGTGCCGTAGGCTTTATGCGCTTCGTCCAATACCACTACTGGGCGCAGCATCTTTAGTACGTTAAAAAGGCTGTGTTTTACCGGCCCATCCTCGGATGTCCGTTCCAAGTCGGGGTATTGCTCCAGCAATCGCCCGTCGCCTAATGCATCGTCGCTTTCGGGAAAGAAAGTGGGATAACGCCCCGAATCCCGGAACATTCGCAGAAAATCCCGGTTGAGATGCCGGTTCGCCGCAGGCAGACTGAGCAACATTACGCACAAATAGTTGGCGGCGTCGGCGAGGTTAAAAGGATCATCCTTTTCCATAAACTTGACGCGCCCGCCGCTGGCTAATTCCAGCATCTGCCGGTAGGGATGTTCGCGGGTTTTCAGGGCCGCTTTCGTTTGTTCGTAAATGGCGTTGGTGGGGGTTATCCACAAAGTAAGCCCGGTTTTCCGGTTCAGCCGCTCTAGGGCCGCCGCCGCCAGCAGCGTCTTGCCCCCGCCCGTGGGAACCTTGAAACATATATGCGGGATCGGCCGCCGGGCATCGTCGGTGCGCTCCACATATTCCCCGGCATCCGCCGCCACCCCGCCCGATTGGGCCAACTGCCGCCAAGCGGTTCTAGGATAGTTGCGAACCTCATCAGGAACATCGGCCCCGGCGTCTTCCAGGGCCGCAACAGCAACATCGGCCCGCGCCCGCGCCGCCGCCAACGCTTCCCGCCACTGCCCAAAAGCGTCAAGGGCCGCCGACTGATATTCTTTCAACTCCATTTCGCGCCCAACTCCATATTCGCGCCTTTCCTATGCCCCGGCCCGGTGCATCTCATACGGCAACTGGCAAAAGGTTATCCCTAAATCCGTAAGATCCCTTTGACTGATGTACTTGCCCGCCCCAAAAACCACTGCTTTGCGCCCCTCGGCGCGGATGGCGGCAGAGATTCGCTTGGCCCGCTCCTCGTCCAGCATCGCCGCATTGCTGCCCATATAAGCCAAATCCGGCTCATACAACAGATAGTAGGCCGTCTTTTCGCCGCGGTAAAACAGCCCGTCATCGTCCAGCCGCGCCAAAGCCCCGCCCCCGACCGACACCCTTGCAACGTGCAACAGATACGCCGCCAACTCCCCGTACTCCGGCAGGGATTCGCCCGTTAGCATCCCTTCCAAGTCTATGGGGTCGCCCAACGTGCAGTAGGTGAACGAACCGCCCAAGCCGTCCCGCAATGACGCATCCCGGGCGCTCGGCACCCCGCCAATCACCCGCCGCACCCGCTCGGCGGTGATGCTGTCGGCGTAATCCTCGCACTCTACCAAGATAAATTTGCGATTCCCCCCGTCCTCTTTATTCAATGCAAGCACGGCATGGCCGGTAGTGCCGCTGCCCGCGAAAGAGTCGAGGATGATGTCGTCGGGGCCGATGTTGGCAACTTGGATGATTCGCTTTAAGAGTTTTGTTCCTTTTGGATTACCAACTACTCCCTTTCCAAAAATTGACGAAACTTCTTCGTTTGATTCGTGGGTACTGCCTACTTCTTCATAAGACCACAGCGAGCCGACGGTTTTCCCGCCTTTCACTTCGGAAAGATATGTTTTCTTGGCTGGCTGAGTTATTGAATTTTTGCCAAAATAGAGTTGCCCATCGTGGTAAAGGTCCAGTAGCCTGTCTTTGTTGTACCGCGGGAATCTTCCGGGCGGACAATCCCAAGTGACGCCGTTAGAGAATGTGACTGAATACCTATCGCTATCTCTGCCGCTTTTGGCGTGTAAAGGGGTTGCTTTCCAAACACCTCTAGGGTCTTTATCAGGATTTTTGTACGCCTTGTCCATTTTTTCCGTTCTAGGAAGTAAACCTATCTGAAATTCGTTGACACTTTTTGCGTAAAACAAAATGTTTTCGTGTTGATACGATACCCTTTTGGCGTCGTTTGATAGCGTGTATTTTGACCACCAAGCTACATTAGTGACAAAATTATCCGCACCGAAAACCTCATCCATCAACATCCGCAAATGATGCTGTTCGTTATCATCAATGGACACAAAGATAGCCCCGTCATCCGACAGCAGTTCCTTAAGCAGGTGCAGGCGCGGCCACATCATGCACAACCACTTGTCGTGACGCTCCAAATCCTCGCCGTCAACCGGGCTATTATGCTTCAGCCATTCCCGCATCAAGGGGCTGTTGACATTATCGTTGTAAGACCAGCCTTCGTTGCCGGTGTTGTAGGGCGGGTCAATGTAGACGCATTTGACGCGGCCAGCGTAGCGGGGGAGCAGGGCTTTGAGGGCGTGCAGGTTGTCGCCGTGGATGATGAGGTTATCGTCTTGAACCGAGGCGGATTCAGGATAGTTTACATAATGGGGGGGGGGGGAAGAGATTTTCCGGCGTCGGGAACCAGCTGACGGTAAGGCACGGTGAGATGGTGGGCATAGATATGCTGTTTGCCCTTGAATTCCAGCGAAGGCATTTCCCCCCCGGCGGTGTCGGATGGCGGCGATGATAGCACCTGCGGCGGGCGGGCCGCAACGCCGCGCCGCCGGGGTTTTGCGGGGTTGCCTATTGCATTCACAGTTAGGTTGCTGTATTGTCGCGGGCAGATTGCGCCCGTTGGCGGGCGGCAACCGGGCGGGGCGGCGCCGGTCGAAAGAACAAATCCGCAAGACGGGGAGATGGCGAAATTCAACGCTATATTCTGCTGAGGCTGGGCCAGGCGTTTCTGTCCCTTTGGGTGGTGAGCATCATCGTCTTTGGCTTGGGGCGCGTCACCGGCGACCCGGTGGACGTGCTGCTGCCCATTGACGCCACCCACGCCGAGCGGGAAGAGCTGCGGGAACAGCTCGGTTTCAACGAACCCATCTGGACGCAGTACATCAACTATATGCGAAACAGTTTCCGGGGGCAGTTCGGCGAGTCGATCAAGTACCCGGACAACGAGGCGATGAGCCTGGTTCTGCTGCGGTTCCCCACCACCATTCAGTTGGGCGCGGTCGCCATCCTGTTTTCGCTGGCCGTCGCCATCCCCATCGGCGTGCTGTCCGCCGTCAAAAAGGATACGATATTCGACTGGGTGGGCAAGACCATCGCCCTGCTGGGCCAGTCATTCCCCCCCTTCTGGCTGGGCTTGGTGATGATGTGGATATTCGCCGTCCAGCTTGAACTGGTGCCAACCTCGCAGTGCCAGACCGTCAGCTCCTACATCCTGCCGGCCATATCCATCGGCTGGTTCTTGGTGGCCGCGCTGATGCGCTTGATGCGCTCCTCGATGCTGGAGATAATGGACAGCGAGTTTATCAATCTGGCCCGAACCAAAGGGCTGCGGGAATCCAAGGTTATCTGGAAACACGCGCTACGCAACGCGGCCATCGCGCCCTTGACCTACTTCGGCATCATATTCGGCGGGCTGCTGGTGGGTTCGGTGTCCATCGAAACGGTGTACAACTGCAAGGGCGTGGGGCTGCTGGCCTTCGAGGCGGTGCTGGCCCGCGACTTCCCGCTGATGCAGGCCATAGTAGTGTTTTTCGCCGGCGTCTACGTCATAACCAACCTAGCAATCGACGTGCTGTACGCCTACCTCGACCCGCGCATCCGGTTTTCCTAAACCGCCACTCCCGGCGCATCCCATCCCGGCCATCTGTCATTCTGAGCAAAGCGAAGAATCTCACCTTGGGCGGTGAGACCCTTATCCCATCCCGCTCTCCCTCGCCGGTATCCGGCGGGGGAATTTTTTGAGCGGGGAAACTTTTTGGAAGGATATTATGCTGGCGATAGCGATTGGAGTAGTCTGCGTTCTGGCCGGGCTGGCCGCCTTGTGGTGGTTCAAGTCCGGTGACAAGGCCAAAACTCAGGGCTGGAGCCTAGGCGTGCTGATAGGAACGGCGGAGTACTTGGGCGAGCGCATCGGCTGCAACCTAGAGGACGAGGAAGGCTTGCAGTCGTTTATGCAAATGTACGAGGAAAAGGTGGACAACTCCGAATTGCCGGAAAGCCGGGAGCTGCGCCGGACAGTGTTCGACCCCGACGACGAAAGCCACCCGATAGGCCAGCGCCACGCCCAGGATAACGAGCAGTGGCGAATGGCCGGCATAGCAATGTGGTACGTAATGGGATCAATGCGCCAAAAAGTCTTTCAGGAAGAGCTCAAAGAATCCCTATATCGCCTCTACGAAGTCCACAAAAAACCCATAGCCGGCCTACAAGCCGAACTGGGCGAAAGAGACCCGTCCGCCCGCCGCAAACGCCGGAGATAACAGTTTAGTATAATCCCTCACACACCATCCCACGCCGCGAGGCCCGCTATGACCCCCAGACACGCCGCCACACCGCCCGCCCTACCAGTGGCCCGGTTCGCGGAACGCCCCCCCAGGAAAGATATGCAAAATTTCCTACACCTAAGCCTCCCCGGACACCCCACCGCCCTAATCCGCCACCTAGGCCAGCCCGACACCACCTTAGTCATCGGCGATATGCCCGTGGACTGGCGCCGCGGCCAGCGCGAGGGCCAGCTTTACCCCGACCTGATGATCGCCTTCAACGTGGACGCAAGGGCGATCACCGCCGAGCGGGGCTACGCCATTGACGACGTAGGCAAGCCCCCGGATTTCGTCCTCGAAGTAGCATCCCCCCGCAACGCCGAAAACGACTACATCAACAAACGCACCGGCTACGCCAACTACGGCATACCCGAATACTGGCGCTTCGACCCCACTCACGCCGACCGCTACCCCCAACCCCTAGCCGGCGACCGGCTGGCCGACGGTGCCTACCAGCCCATAACCATCACCAGAACAGACAACAACCGCTATTGGGGCCACAGCGACGTCCTGAACCTAGACCTGTGCTGGGAATACGGCCAACTGCGCTGGTACGACCCGGTAGCCCAACGCTACCTAGACACCCACGACAGCGAGGCCAACGCCCGCATCGCCGAGCGCAACGCCCGCATCACCGCCGAAGCACAGCGCGACAACGCCGAAGCACAGCGCGACCAAGCCCAAGCCCAACGCGACGCCGAGCGCGATGCCCGCATCGCCGCCGAGGAGCGCATCCGCCAACTGGAAGCGGAACTGCGCCGCCGCTCCCAATAACCCCAGCCCCCTTATGTCCCGGACAGCAGGCGTCAGGCAGACAAGGCTACGGTTCGGCACAGCGCAAACTGTCGTTCCCTCCCCACCTGCTATCACGCAGGCGGGCGGCTAATTGGCGTATAATCCCTCACACACCATCCCACGCCGCGAGGCCCGCTATGCCCCCCAGACACGCCGCCACGCCGCCCACCGCCCCGGCGGCCCGGTTCGCGGAACGCCCCCCCAGGAAAGATATGCAAAATTTCCTACACCTAAGCCTGCCCGGACACCCCACCGCCCTAATCCGCCACCTAGGCCAGCCCGACACCACCCTAGTCATCGGCGATATGCCCGTGGACTGGCGCCGCGGCCAGCGCGAAGGCCAGCTTTACCCCGACCTGATGATCGCCTTCAACATTGACGCCAAACTGGTAATCGCCGAGCGGGGCTACGCCATCGACGACGTAGGCAAGCCCCCGGATTTCGTCCTAGAAGTAGCATCCCCCCGCAACGCCGAAAACGACTACATCAACAAACGCACCGGCTACGCCAACTACGGCATACCCGAATACTGGCGCTTCGACCCCACCCATGGCGACCGCTACCCCCAACCCCTGGCCGGCGACCGCCTGACCAACGGCGCCTACCAGCCCATAACCATCACCAGAGCAGACGCCAACCGCTATTGGGGCCACAGCGAGATCCTGAACCTAGACTTGTGCTGGGAGTACGGCCAACTGCGCTGGTACGACCCGGCCACCCAACGCTACCTAGACACCCACGACAGCGAGGCCAACGCCCGCATCGCCGAGCGCAACGCCCGCATCACCGCCGAAGCCCAACGCATCACCGCCGAGGCCCAGCGCGACAACGCCGAAGCCCAACGCGACACTGCCGAAGCACAGCGCGACCAAGCCCAAGCACAGCGCGACGCCGAGCGCGACGCCCGCATCGCCGCCGAGGAACGCATCCGCCAGTTGGAAGCGGAACTGCGCCGCCGCTCCCAATAACCCCAGCCACCTTATGTCCCGGACAAGTGGCGAGTAGACAGGACTACGGTTCGGCACAACGTAAGCTGTCTTCTCCCCGCCCGCTATCACGCGGGCGGGCGGCTGATTGGCGTATAATCCATACAACCATCCCACGCCGCGAGGCCCGCTATGCCCCCCAGACACGCCGCCACGCCCCCCGCCGCCCCGGCGGCCCGGTTCGCGGAACGCCCCCCCAGGAAAGATATGCAAAATTTCCTACACCTAAGCCTCCCCGGACACCCCACCGCCCTAATCCGGCACCTAGGCCAGCCCGACATCACCCTGGTCATCGGCGATATGCCCGTGGACTGGCGCCGCAGCCAGCGCGAGGGTCAGCTCTACCCCGACCTGATGATCGCCTTCAACGTGGACGCAAGGGCGATCACCGCCGAGCGGGGCTACGCCATCGACGACGTAGGCAAGCCCCCGGATTTCGTCCTCGAAGTCGCATCCCTCCGCAACGCCGAAAACGACTACATCAACAAACGAACCGGCTACGCCAACTACGGCATCCCCGAATACTGGCGCTTCGACCCCACCCACGCCGACCGCTACCCCCAACCCCTAGCCGGCGACCGCCTCACCGACGGCGCCTACCAGCCCATAACCATCACCAGAACAGACGCCAACCGCTATTGGGGCCACAGCGCCGTCCTGAACCTGGACCTGTGCTGGGAATACGGCCAACTGCGCTGGTATGACCCGGCCACCCAACGCTACCTCGACACCCACGACAGCGAAGCCAACGCCCGCATCGCCGAGCGCAACGCCCGCATCACCGCCGAAACCCAGCGCGACACCGCCGAAGCCCAGCGCGACGCCGAGCGCGACGCCCGCATCGCCGCCGAGGAGCGCATCCGCCAGTTGGAAGCGGAACTGCGCCGCCGCTCCCAATAAACCGGCGCCCTTATGTCCCGGACAGGAGGCAGCGGGCGGCAGGACTACGGTTCGGCACAGCCCAAGCTGACTCTCCCCGCCCGCCATCACGCGGGCGGGCGGCTGATTGGCGTATAATCCATACAACCATCCCACGCCGCGAGGCCCGCTATGACCCCCAGACACGCCGCCACACCGCCCGCCGACCCGGTGGCCCGGTTCGCGGAACGCCCCCCCAGGAAAGATATGCAAAATTTCCTACACCTAAGCCTCCCCGGACACCCAACCGCCCTAATCCGCCACCTAGGCCAGCCCGACACCACCCTAGTCATCGGCGATATGCCCGTGGACTGGCGCCGCGGCCAGCGCGAGGGCCAGCTTTACCCCGACCTGATGATCGCCTTCAACATTGACGCAAGGGCGATCACCGCCGAGCGGGGCTACGCCATCGACGACGCAGGCAAACCCCCGGATTTCGTCCTAGAAGTCGCATCCCCCCGCAACGCCGAAAACGACTACATCCACAAACGCGCCGGCTACGCCAACTACGGCATACCCGAATACTGGCGCTTCGACCCCACCCATGGCGACCGCTACCCCCAGCCCCTGGCCGGCGACCGCCTAACCGGCGGCGCCTACCAGCCCATAACCATCACCAGAACAGACAACAACCGCTATTGGGGCCACAGCGAGATCCTGAACCTAGACCTGTGCTGGGAGTACGGCCAACTGCGCTGGTACGACCCGGCCACCCAACGCTACCTCGACACCCACGACAGCGAAGCCAACGCCCGCATCGCCGCCGAAGCCCAACGGGACAGCGAGCGCAACGCCCGCATCACCGCCGAAGCCCAGCGCGACGCCGCCGAGGAGCGCATCCGCCAACTGGAAGCGGAACTGCGCCGCCGCTCCCAATAACCCCAGCCCCCTTATGCCCCGGACAGCAGGCGGCGGGCGGACAGGACTACGGCTCAATAACGGTCAACGCTTGATTCGGCTTCACATCCCGCAAGACCTGAACCGCGCCGCTAGGCCACCGGATGCGCAGCTCGTCCACAACGCCGGCCTGCCCCAGACCGAAATGGGCCGGCAACATATTCTGAGACGAGTTGCTGGCCCCCGCCGTAATCTCCCGGATCTGTCGGCGGCCGTCGGCGGTGAGCGTGATTCTGGCGCCAATGCCGTCGCGGTTGCTGGCCGTGCCGACGGTTTTCACGATAAGCCAGTTGTTGCCCCAGGCGCAGCGGTTCCGAAACAGGCGGGCCGGTTCGCCCGCCGCCGCCGAGCGGCCCAGGTTGGCGACATAAACATCAAGGCAGCCATCGCCGTTAAAGTCGGCGTAGGCCACGCCGCGCCCGGTTCCCCAATCGGCGGCCCCGCTGATGGACGACACATCCTCAAACCCCCCCGCGCCGTTGTTGCGAAACAGCAGATTGGGCTGCTCGCGGCGGTTGATGTCGTCGGTATCCAGATAGCCGCTGGCGACATACAGATCTTCGTAGCCGTCGTTGTCATAGTCGAAAAAGACGGTTCCCCAGCTTACCCGCTGCTGTCGGCGAAACTCGCCGGATGCCACTCCCGCATCGGCGGCGGCGTCGCGAAATGTATGGCCGTCCGCGGTGGTCAGCAGCACGTTGTCGCCGATGTTGGTTACGAACATATCCAGGTAGCCGTCGGAGTTGTAATCGGACACCGCCAGCCCCATCCCGAACATAGCCGCCCCCGCCCCCGATGCCTGCGACACATCGGTGAAAACCCATTCCGGCGGAGACGCCCTCTCCTGAATGGATAGGGAATTATCTTGGGAACGCTCCCCGTCCGCGGCCGGGCCATCGTTGCGCCACAGGACGTTGGGGTGGATGTATTCGCCGAAATCGTTGACGATGTACAAGTCCGGGTCGCCGTCGTTGTCGAAATCCACCCAGGCCGGCTGGAATCCCGCCCCCCACACGCTGCCATAATCGCCCTCGGTGCGCGACGGGTTGGCGGTGGCCCCCAGCAGATGCGTCACTTCGGCAAAAGTGCCGTCGCCGTTGTTGTGAAACAGGGCCAGCGGGCGCACGTCGAAAAAGTAGAGCCGCTTAGTGAAAGCGTCGGGGTTGGACTCGTCTATATGCCGCACCACCACGAAATCCAGCGCCCCGTCGCTATTGTAGTCGCCCCAGGCGCAGCCCATAGAGCGGTAGCTGCCATCGGGGTCGGACAGTCCGGCGGATTCGGCGGCGTCGGTGAATTTGCCGTTGCCGTCGTTACGGAACAAGCGGCTGGCGCCCCAGTTGGCGACAAACAGGTCTTGGTCGCCGTCGTTGTCATAGTCGGCAGCGCAGCCGCCGTTGCTTTTGGCGTCGGCGTCGGCCACTCCCGCCGCTGCCGCCACGTCGGTAAAAGTGCCGTCGCCGTTGTTGCGGAACAGCGCGTTTTCGCCCTCGGTGTCCGGGGCCAGCCCGGCGATGTCAGGCGTAGAAGTGACGTAGATGTCCTGCCGCCCGTCGCCGTTGTAGTCGAAAACCACCACGCCCGCGCCCAAGGGGATGATGTCCAGCAAGTCGCGGTAGTGGGTGAAATCTACGCCCGCCTGCTCCCCCACTTCCTCGAATATCGGATGCCGGTAGGCCAGCGCATCGGCCAGCGACACCGATGAGCCGTCGGGGTTGGTTACTACGGCGTCCACCGCCCCCGGGGCGTGGGGCGGAGTGAGGGCCACCAGCCGCCCCGGGCCGAGGAACGCCCAGGCCGCTTCCACGCCGTCTATGGCGACACCCGCGCCGTCAACAAACCCGCTGCCGTGAACCGTGACCAGCACGCCGCCGGTAGTGCCAGCGACGGGCGGCTCGATGCGGTCAATCCGCAGCTCGCCGTCGGCAACCGCGGCCCCGCTCCCGTTCCCGGAAGCGCCATCCACGCCGGTTACGGACGCCCGCAGGCCCACGCCATCGCCGCCCGCCACCGGGGCCAATAACAGCACTCCCAGACCGGCAACCACCCCCAGCCCCCAGGTTGCGGCGGCCAAGGTGGCCACGGCCCGCTTGGGCATAGCCCGCAGCAGCCCCCAGAAAGTCACCGGCCCGCCGGCCGCCGCGGCGAACAGCAGCGTAGCCGCCGGGGCCTCACCCATCCCCACCAGCAGCAGCGCCGCCACCAGCGGAATCTCGAACAGCAGCGGCACGTTTATCAGCAGCCCCAAGGTGGCCGCTATCGCTATCCCCTGCGGATTGTTGCCAAGATAAGTGCCCACCGTTTCCGGGCTGATCCACTGTATCACCAGAGCGCTTGCGAACCCGGCCAATGCCATCACCGGCGACAGCCGGACGGCATAGCGCAAGCTGGCCCGGGCCCAATCTTTCAGCCCCCGGGACAGGACGGCGCCCCAAGATACTTCATCCTTAGACAAATTCAGGATGGCCGGGTTGGAACCGCCGATTTCCGGCGGCGGGACGCTTGGCAGTTCCGGCGGGCGGACGGCGGGCAATTCCGCCGCCGCGCCTGCTCCGGCGCGGGCCCGGCCAACCAGCCAGGCCACCAGCGGCCCCAGGAACAGGGCGGCAATCAGGCTTATCCCCACCCGGCTGCCGGCCAGCATTGGCGTGAACACCAGCGCGGCCATCAGCAGGGCCGGAACGTTGAGAGTGCTGGAGCCGTGGACGATGGCCAGCGCGGCCTCGGTTCCCGCGCCCCGCTGCCGGAAGGCGTTGGCGACCGGCACGATGCAGGCGGAACACAGGTTCATCGCCGGCCCCACCAGCAGCCCGCCCAGCGACCCTTTCACCCCCCGGCGCGTCCAGGCCCCGTAAACGCTGCCCGGCGGAAGCAGAAAAGTCTCGGTCAGCCCCGCCATCAGGAAAGCGAATATCATCCCCACGGAAATCAGCCGCAGGTAGGCCAGCGAAAAATCCCACCAGCGGGAAAGCAGCGTAGAGTCCGGCTCGCTTTCCAGACAAAAGCCCTGAAAGCACTCGACGGCCGGGGCCGTGACCCCGGCCAGGTCAGCCTCAACTACATCCAGCTTGGGAATGCGGTTGAACCACAAAAAAAGGCCCAGCAGCACGGCCAGCAGAACCAGCCCAACCGCCAGTTGTTTCCGGCGTGCGGTGGCGAACATATTTCAATTTTCAACGCAAAGACGCCAAGACGCAATGGCGCCAAGAATGACGATGGGCGGCCCCGTGTGAGGCCGCCCGTGCAGGTTCCGTATCCGGCTGTGAGGGGGTTCCCCTAGCGGCAGGGGTCGGGAGTCTTGCAGGCGGTTATCAGCCAAGTATGGCCGATGTCGCCGCCGTCCCAGCCGGGGAAAATCCAGTTGTCCACAATGTTGGGGTCTAGGATGGCCTCGATGAACACCTCAAACATCGGGATGTTCTCGAACTGCTCGAACTTGATGTTGCCGATTTGCCGCAGCAGCTTGTCACGCTCGCCCAAGTCGGCGGTGTTGCGCAACTCATCCCACAGCTCGAACAACTCATCGGTTTCGTACTGGTGAGTGACGTTGTAACCGGCGTTGAACCCGGCAATCTGGGTTTCGACAACCTTCTTGGACGGCGGGATGGCCCACAGGAAGCCGGGGAAGTCGCGGCTGCCCAACTGCGGGATTACCGTGCCGGCCCAGTCGGCTTCCACCAGAGTCAGGTCAACGCCGATTTCTTGCAGGTATATCTGCACCTGCTCCATCAGCGGTATCAGCTCCGGGGCGCCGGGGAAGGGGAACAGCCAGGCGTTGGCCTCAAAGCCGTCGGCGTAGCCCGCCTCGGTCATCAGGCGCTTGGCCTCTTCCAAGTCGTAGCCGTACATTTCGTCGAAACGCTGTTCCCAAGTGTCGTCGTAGCCCGGCAGACCTTCATAGTAGCCGTGGACGTAGGCCGGGGTTACGCGGCCTTTGTACAGCTCCAGCCGGATGGTTTCGCGGTCAATGGCCCTGTTGATCGCCTGCCGCACCCGGACGTCGGTAAAGGGCAGGTCGGGATCCAGCTTGCCGGTGGTACCAACATACTTGTCCCGCGACTCGTCTTCGGTGCCGAAGTACAGCCCGGTAAAGTTGATCTGCACCTGCTGGGCCGGGCCGGTGCTTTTCACCAGCTTGTAGCCCTGGTCAACCAACTGGTCGGTAAGGTCTTTATTGACCTCGGTAAGGTGGGTTTCGCCAGCCTGGAACTGGGCCAGACGGGTGGCTTCCTCCAGCGTCCAGGTCATTATCAGTTCGTTCCAGTCCACGTTGTGAATCCAGTGGTCGCCTGCGGCCTTCTTGTACAGCACAGACTCGCCCAGCTTGTGTTCCTCAAAGACGTAGGGGCCGGTGCCGGCGATTTGGGTTTCGTAGGCCATCTCGCCTTCCTGGTCCCACTGCTGCTTGCTGTACATCACCATATCGGTGGCTTCGGAGTAGTAGAAGGGAAGGTCGGGGCAAGGGACGTTGCAGATCATATTGACTTCGTGGTCGCTGATGACCTCAACTTCCTCGACCTGGCACATACCAACTTTGTAGCCGGAGCTGGGGTCGTCTTCCCGGCCCTCGTAAGTGGGATTGCACCAGATATTGTGGCTGTGAACCACGTCGGCGGCGGTGAACTCGCCGAAATCCCCGCCGGCCTTGTTGTGCCACTCGGCTCCCTCGGCCAGCTTCAGATTCCACGACAGAGAGTCGGCGGCCAGAGTGTAATCGGTAGCCAGCCATGGCCCCATCGTATTGGTCACCGGGCTAATCTCAAACAGCCACTCCATCATAGGATCCTGTTTGATTAGCTGGTCGGCGCTGCCCCGAATCCAGGTTCGGAAGTAGTCGCGGGTGGGCGAAATCAGGCCCATAATCAGCCGGTCAACCTTGGCCTCGCCGCCGGTCATAGCGGGCGGTTCCGTAGGTTCGGCCATTGCCGTAGGCACGGCGGTAGGAGCGGCCGGCGCATCAGTGGCCGACGGCGCCACTGTCGCCGGGGCCGTGGTCGCCGCCGGGGGCGTTGTCGGTTGGGGAGTTGCGGTCGCGGAGGCTCCGCAGGCCACGGCCAAAGCCGCCAGCAAAACTATCAGTAGAGCAATGGGCCTCCTCAAGGTTTGGAACAGGGACATAGGCGGAATCCTCCTTCGCGCATCAAAATTTGCCCGGCGCGACTCGGCCTTGTATAGCAAACTGCCTTACAATAGTCAATAGCGCAAATTCACCGCGCACCTTTTCCCCGCCCCGGCAAACCCCAGCAGGGTAAGAGACAATTGCGAAATTACTTCCGCCGTCCGTCATTCTACCCATCCGTCATTCTGAGCGATCCCCCTGTCATTCTGAGCGAAGCGAAGAATCCCGGCTTGGGCGGTGAGACCCTTCGCTTCGCTCAGGGTGACATTCGCTCAGGATGACAAAAGGGAATCTCGCAATTGTCTAGGGCAAGGAATTGCCGGGCGCCGGAATCAGGGAGCGTCGGAGGATTCACCGTCCTGCGGCGGGCGAATTACCCCCGAGGAGCCGGGCCTGCGGTTACGCTGCCGACGACGACGCCACCTGCGCCGCGCCGCCGCCAGCGAATCGCTCTCCGGCGAGGCAGACTCGCCATTGCGCTTACGCTGAATCTCCTCCAACATCTGCCGACGGCCAATCTCGATACCCTGCTGGATACCCTGCTCAATGCCGCGCTCGGTTCCTATCTCGATGCCTCTATCCAGCAGCCTTTGCCGACGCCGCTCGGTTGACTCTCTAATCCAGTCCGCCATTGACATTATCAGCTCCTTTGCCTGCAAAATTGCCCGGCTATCTGAGCGAAGCGAGGAATGCCGGGCGCTGGAATCAAGGAGCGTCGGCGGATTCGCCGTCCCGCAACTACGGCGGATTGCTCCCCGGGGAGCCGGGCCTGCGGTTACGCTGCCGCCGACGCCGCAACCTGCGCCGCGCCGCCGCCAGCGAATCGCTCTCCGGCGAGGCAGACTCGCCGTTGCGCTTGCGCTGAATCTCTTCCAACATCTGCTGACGGCCAATCTCGATGCCCTTCTCAATGCCCTGCTCAATACCTTTCTCAATACCCTGCTCGATACCTTTCTCGATACCCTGCTGGATACCCTGCTCAATGCCGCGCTCGGTTCCTATCTCGATGCCTCTATCCAGCAGCCTTTGCCGACGCCGCTCAGTTGCCTCTCTAATCCAGTCCGCCATTGACATTATCAGCTCCTTTGCCTGCAAAATTGCCCAGGCTATGAAACCCGAAGCGACGAAGCTGGCACCTATCCCCAACAAGATATTCAGCGCCATTTCGGCGGGCGCGTCACCGGCCGGGCCGCGGGTCAGACTCAGCCAAGTCATAATGCCCGCGCCGGTCATTCCGCCCGCCAGCGTCATAAGCTGGAACCATTTGCGGTCCCTCTGCTGGATTCCCCAGATTGCCTCGCGGTAATCATTCATAACAGCCGGTAATCAGCCTGCATATTGTAGCACTCCCGACACTCGGGCAATCGTAATTCGGAGCAGCCCCCAAGGGCAACCCTAGCCCGGTTGCGGAGCAACGCTCATCCAAACGATTGCAAAATTCCCCCTTGCCGTAGCCGTTCAGTAGGGGCGCACAGACGTGCGCCCTGTCGCCCATTTGCCGCCTCGCCCCTTAACAGTTCCTTGACACGCCCCGGCGGTGATTGTAGAGTGCGGCAAGAATTCCGAACCGAGGGGGTAGTCTCGTTGGCATTACCACGGATAGACGCGCTGCCAGGCTATGCGGCGGCGGCAACCCCGGCGCCTCTGCGCAAGTTACTCGGCTTCTGGAGCATACTGCGCCGCTACCCCATAATTCCGCTGGCTATCGTGATGGTGGTAATGATTCTCCCCGCCATCTTCGCGCCCCTGATTGCGCCCCATCCGCCCAGGAAAGGCGACTTGCAACAACGGCTGGTTCCGCCCTTCTGGGTGGACGCCAAAATTTCCTCTCTGCGAGCGGTAGACGAGATAAACCGGGCCGACCTCAGCCGCCAGATAACCCTGACCGACGCCCAGGCACTAATAGACGAGGGCAAGGCCCGCGTCCAAAGCGGCAGCGATACGGTGTCGTCGGGCGACCGCGTTATCAAGCTGAAAACCATAGTCGCGGAAACCCCGCCGGGCGGCGGCTCCCCCGACGAAATCGCCCTCAAAGACGCCCAATCCCTCGTCGAGCGGGGCAAGCTGCGCGTCATCGGCGGCGGGCCCGCGACCGAAGGCAGCCAGGTAGAGGAAATCACGGCCCCGGCCGGCTCCATCAACCACTTCCTAGGCACTGACAAGGTGGGGCGGGACATTGCCAGCCGCATAATCTACGGCTCCCGCATATCCATTGTGGTCGCCGCCATCGCCATCTTCATCGCCGGCACCATCGGCACCGCCCTCGGCATCAGCGCCGGGTTCTTCGGAACCTGGCTGGACGCCCTGATAATGCGGGCGGTGGACGTTTCCCTGTCCATTCCCATCATCCTGCTGGCCCTAGTGCTGGTGGCCGCATTGGGGGCCAGCTTCGCCACCGTGATAACCGTCCTGGTGCTGCTGCTGTGGGCCCACTACGCCCGCATGGCCCGGGGCGTCACCCTGTCGGTGCGCTCGGCGGACTTCATCGCCCGCGCCCGCGTAGCCGGTGCATCCAATGCCCGTATAATGCTCCGCCACATCTTCCCCAACGTGTTCAACAGCCTAGTCGTGCTGGCGACGCTCCAAGTAGGCTTCGTCATCGTCATCGAGTCAACCCTCAGCTTCCTCGGCGCCGGCATCCCCCGCCCCAACCCGGCCTGGGGCCTGATGGTGGCCGACGGGCGAGAGCTGATAGTGTCCCACTGGTGGGTGGCCTTCTTCCCCGGCATGACCATTATGCTGGTGGTGCTGTCTATGAACCTGATGGGCGACTGGCTCCGCGACCGGCTTGACCCCAAACAGCGGCAGGTGTAGGAGATTTCGGTAATGGCCGGCGACGTTATTCTGGACGTGCGAGACCTCCACACCTACTTTTTCAACCGCCGCGGCATCACCAAAGCAGTGGACGGGGTGAGTTTCACCCTGCGCGAAGGCGAAACCCTAGGCATCGTCGGCGAGTCGGGCTGCGGCAAGACTATGACCGCCCGCTCCCTGCTCCGCATCATCCCCAAGCCCGCCGCCCGCATCGTATCCGGCGAAGTAATCCTCGACGGCGAAAACCTAGTCGCTATGTCCGACGAGGAAATGCGCCAGATCCGGGGCCGCAAAATCGCTATGATTTTCCAGGACCCGCAAACCTCGCTTAATCCGGTTTTCACCATCGGCAACCAAGTCATTGAAGCCCTAGGAACCCACGAAGGCGGCCCGCGCCGCAATCTAGTGGAACGGGCCATCGAAGCCCTCCGCAGCGTGCGGGTGGCCGCCCCGGAACGCCGGATGCACGACTTCCCCCACCAGATGAGCGGCGGTATGAAACAACGGGTGCTGGGCGCCATCGCCATCGCCAGCGTCCCCAAAGTAATCATCGCCGACGAGCCCACAACCGCCCTCGACGCCACCATCCAGCTTCAATATCTGCGTTTGCTCAAGGACATTCAGGCGGAAACCGGAATGGCTATCATCTTTATCACCCACGATTTCGGCATCGTGGCCCGGATGTGCGACTCGGTGGCGGTGATGTACGCCGGCCGGGTAGTGGAACGGGGCGACGTGCGGCAGTTGTTCAACAACCCCAGCCACCCCTACACCCAGGCGCTAATGGCGTCGGTGCCGCAGATGGAGCGCACCGACCGCCTGTTCGCCATTGACGGCCAGCCCCCGGCCCTCTACGCCCTGCCCGACGGCTGCCGATTCGCCGACCGCTGCGGCCACACCCGCGACATCTGCCACCAAGAATACCCCGACCCCGGCCGCGCCGGAGAAAGCCACACCGCCCACTGCTGGATGCTGCACCCCCAATGGCAAAACGCCACCCCGGTAGAAGCCGAGGCCGCCTAACGCCGCCACAGCCCCCGCCGGAAACCGAACCCGCTTATTCCGCCGCACGCTCCCGGGAAGCCGAAGCCCCCTAGCCCGCAGTATGCTCCCGGTGGAAGCCGAAGCCACCTAGCCCGCCGCACGCTCCCGGGAAGCCGAGCCGCCTATTGCCACAGCACGCTCCCGGTGGAAACCGAAGTCGCCTAGCGCCGCCGCAACCCTCGCCGCACACTCCCGGCGGCAACGGCGCAGATACCCCCTAGCAACGCGCCCAGCAACGAGGCGGCGGCAACGCACATAATGATAAACCCCAACACTTCCGCCCCGCCTATGTTATAGCTGCCCCCTGAAAGCACCAGCACCAACAACACGCCGGGCGCCAGCCCAACACCCCCCCCAACCACCGCCCCGGGAAACACGCCCCACCGGAACATCACCCGCCAACGGCGCAGCCACTCGCCGGACTCCAGATACGTCATTGCTATTCCCGCCTGCCGCCTTTAACCATCATCCCAACCCCGTCCGTCATTCCGCCTCGCCTGTCATTCTGAGCAAAGCGAAGAATCCCACCTTGGGACAGCGAGACCCTTCGCTCACTGTGACAAAGTAGGGGCAACCCTTGTGGTTGCCCTGGGGGACGGGACGGGCAACCAAAGGACACTTTCACAATCCCCATCAAGGCACCTACCACCACGCAGTCACTGGCGCCGCCGCAATTCCTCTTCCACCTCACGAACACGGGCCTCGGCAGCAATGCGGGCCTGCCGCTCGGCATCGCGCTGTATCTCGGCAACATCGCGCTGTATCTCGGCGGCGATGCGCTGGTCGGCTTCCTCATCGTGCGTGCGCAGATAGCCCCGGGCCACCGGGTCATACCAGCGCAGTTGCCCGCCCTCCCAGCACACGTCCAGATTAAGCGCCGGGCTGTGGCCCCAATGCCGGTCACCGTCAACCCTGACGACGGTTATGGGCTGGTACTCGCCATCCGCCAGCCTATCGCCCGCCAACGCCACCGGATAGTAGTCGCCGCCCGTGGGGTCGAACCGCCAGTATTCCGGTATGCCAAAGGCCGCGTAATCCCGCCGCTTGCATCCGTAATCGTTTTCGGCGGTGTTCCGCGACGCGATTTCCAGCACGAAATCCGGCGGCTTGCCCTGGTCGTCAATGGCGAAACCCCGCCGGGCGATAGCCTCGGCGGAATCCACATCAAAGGCGATAAGCAAATCTGGATAGCGCAAAATCTGCGGCGTAAGCCCCCGCCGGAAACTGCGGCGCACCGGCATATCGCCCATAATCAAGATAGTTTCCGGGGAGCCGTAATGCCGGGCCAAGGCCGTCTGATGCCCGGGCCGCTCGCGGAAGCGGACATTCTGCATATCAGTCCTGCGGGGCCGTTCCGGGAATCGATCCTCCGGGGCATACTTCTCCGAAACGCCCACCAGCGGAACGGTTTGCCTAGAAGTCATAGCAAGCCTCGCGCCATAGGATGCGATACCGGACATTATACGCCAACGAAACGCCCGCCCAAAGCCCGCCGCCGCCTATCCCGTCCGTCATTCTGAGCGAAGCGAAGAATCCCACCATGGGGCGGCGAGACCCTTCGCTCACTGTGACAAAGTAGGGGCAACCCTTGTGGTTGCCCTGGGGGACGGGCAACCAAAGGGCGCTCTCACAATCCCCATCAAGGCGCCTAACGCCACGCAGTCACCGTCGCCGCCGCAGCTCCTCTTCCAGCTCACGGACACGGGCCTCAGCAGCAATGCGCTGGTCGGCCTCCTCATCGTGCGTGCGCAAGTAGCGCCGGGCCACCGGGTCATACCAGCGCAGTTGCCCACCCTCCCAGCACACGTCCAAATTAAGCGCCGGGCTGTGGCCCCAATGCCGGTCACCGTCAACCCTGACGACGGTTATCGGCTGATACTCGCCATCCGCCAGCCTATCGCCCGCCAACGCCGCCGGATAATAGTCGCCGCCCGTGGGGTCGAACCGCCAGTATTCCGGTATGCCAAAGGCCGCATAGTCCCGCCGCTTGCATCCGTAATCGTTTTCGGCGGTGTTCCGCGACGCGATTTCCAGCACGAAATCCGGCGGCTTGCCCTGGTCGTCAATGGCGAATCCCCGCCGGGCAATGGCCTCGGCGGAATCCACACCAAAAGCGATAAGCAAATCTGGATAGCGCAAAATCTGCGGCGTAAGCCCCCGCCGGAAACTGCGGCGCACCGGCATATCGCCCATAATCAAGATAGTTTCCGGGGAGCCGTAATGCCGGGCCAAGGCCGTCTGATGGCCGGGCCGCTCGCGGAAGCGGACATTCTGCATATCAGTCCTGCGGGGCCGTTCCGGGAATCTGTCCTCCGGGGCATACTTCTCCGAAACGCCAACTAGCGGGGCGGTTTGCCTAGAAGTCATAGCAAGCCTCGCGCCATAGGATGCGATACTGCACATTATACGCCAACGGCACATCCGCCCAAAGCCCGCCGCCGTCTGTCCCGTCCGTCATTCTGAGCGAAGCGAAGAATCTCACCTTGGGCGACGAGACCCTTCGCTCACTGTGACAAAGTAGGGGCAACCCTTGTGGTTGCCCTGGGGGACGGGACGGGCAACCAAAGGACACTTTCACAATCCCCATCAAGGCACCTAACGCCACGGTATCACTGTCGCCGCCGCAGTTCCTCTTCCACCTCACGAACACGGGCCTCGGCAGCGATGCGGGCCTGCCGCTCGGCGTCGCGCTGTATCTCGGCGGCGTCGCGCTGTATCTCGGCAACATCGCGCTGTATCTCAGCAGCGATACGCTGGTCGGCTTCCTCGTCGTGCGTAAGCAGGTAACGACGGGCCACCGGGTCATACCAGCGCAGTTGCCCGCCCTCCCAGCACACGTCCAGATTAAGCGCCGGGCTGTGACCCCAATGCCGGTCACCGTCAACCCTGACGACGGTTATCGGCTGATACTCCCCATCCGCCAGCCTATCGCCCGCCAACGCCGCCGGATAATAGTCGCCGCCCGTAGGGTCGAACCGCCAGTATTCCGGTATGCCAAAGGCCGCATAGTCCCGCCGCTTGCATCCGTAATCGTTTTCGGCGGTGTTCCGCGACGCGATTTCCAGAACGAAATCCGGCGGCTTGCCCTGGTCGTCAATAGCGAACCCCCGCCGGGCAATGGCCTCGGCGGAATCCACATCAAAGGCGATAAGCAAATCTGGATAGCGCAAAGTCTGCGGCGTAAGCCCCCGCCTAAAGCTGCGGCGCACCGGCATATCGCCCATAATCAAAATAGTTTCCGGTGAGCCGTAATGCCGGGCCAAGGCCGTCTGATGGCCGGGCCGCTCGCGGAAGCGGACGTTCTGCATATCAGTCCTGCGGGGCCGTTCCGGGAATCGATCCTCCGGGGCATACTTCTCCGAAACGCCAACCGGCGGAACGGTTTGCCTAGAAGTCATAACAAGCCTCGCGCCATAGGATGCGATACCGGACATTATACGCCAACGGCACGTCCGCCCAAAGCCCGCCGCCGGATAACCCCCTACCGGATTATATGCAGCTTGCCGTCCTCGGTATGAACGTAGACCTTGCCCCCCGCGTAGCTCGGCGGCGCGGCCAGCGGCGATGACAGCGCAAGGGCCCACAACTCCTGTCGGCTGAAGCGGTTGATCGCCCGTATGCTGCCGTCCTCATGGGCCACTATCAGCGAATCCCCGACCACCAGCGGCGACGCGGCGACCGGCTCGCCTACCGCCATCCGCCACAACACGCCGCCGTCCTCCGGGTTCAGCGCCGCCACTTCGCCCGCCGCGGTTCCCAGATACAGCGCATCGCCGGTTGCGGCCGGCGGATGCACAAAAGCCCCCATCCCCTCGCCCGGCGTCACCCGCCACCGCAGGCCCGAATGTTCCGGCGGCGCGGGCAACGGGAACCGCCAAATCCACAACTGCGCCCAGATAAGTTCCGCCGCATACCGCCCCGGCAGTTCCCGCGCGTCCGCGTCGAAGGCCATCAGCCCCCCCTCCGACAGCAGATAAACCTGCCCGTCGGCGGCCACCGGCGGGGACACCAGCGCCGCGCTGGTGCGGATGCGGGCCCGCTGGTCGCCCGTTCCCGAATGACGGACGAACAGCACCCCGGCGGTGGACGCCGCAAACATCTTTCCGTCCTGTACCGCCACCGGCGCCACCGCCGGGCTGCCCAAGCCCGTTTTCCAAAGCAGCCTTCCTGATTCGGCGTCCAGCGCATGGACGTGTCCGCTCCGCGAACCCGCGTATACGATGCCGTCCTGCACCGCCACCGAACCCGGAAAGGGAGAATCCCCCGCGTATTCCCAAAGGGTTCGCCCGCTGCCCGTATCTAGGGCGATGACCCGCTTGTTCAGCGTGCCGAGGTAGAGCGAGTTTCCCGCCACCGCCGGAACGCCGTGGGCCGGGCCGCTGATGGCCCGCTCCCAGATTTGCCGCCCGTCGCCGTCAAAGGCCGCCACCCGCGACTGCCCGCCGATGAATACCGTAGAGCCAACCACCGCCGGGCCGGAGCGCACCCCGGCCCCCACCCCGTCCCATACGTCGATAACCCGCTCAATGACGCCCCGCGGCACGCCATCGGGCGCGGCAACGGCGGGAATAAAGTTCGTGCCTTGCGGATTGCCCCCGTACATCGCCCACCGCCCGGGCCCGGATACCGCCGAGGCCGTGCCCGACGGCTGCCGGAACAGCAGCGTCCACGGGTTAGGCACAAAAGGATAGTTCGACCACACGGCGAACAGCAACAACAGCCCCGCCGCCGGCCACACCCAGCGCCGCCGCAGCCTGAGCCGCCATCGCCCCCGCCCCGCCGGGCCGCCGGACGGCCTGGCCCACCGCGGCGCCGCGAACCCCGCCCTTTCCCCCGTTTCCCGCCCTTGCTCCGGCTCATCCGGTCTCCCGGTCATTCATCCCCCGTTATCCCGTGATTCCCCCTAGCCCCGCCCTTGCCCGCCCGCGCCGGTAACGCCGGAATCAAGGCAAATAAGGAACCACCCGCTCCATCAGCAGGCGGACTGACTTCATTTGTAGCTCGTGCGGGATGCGGCGGCCCAAGTTATGCTCAAAAACTATCTGCGACAGTTGCAACTCTTCCTGCAACTGCAACAGCCGGTCAAGCACCGCCTCCGGGGTGCCGAACACCACCTTGTCCCGCAGCCAGTCATCGTAAGTCATCCCCAAGATATGGTCCGACTCCGCCTGCCAGTCGCCCGTAGTGCCTTCCCTGGCCGCGCTCGCCGCCACCCGCTGGCCGATGCCCTGCATTGACCCCATAGTGCTTTCCTTCGGTTCGCTGTACGCCTTTTCCGCCGTTTCCGCCAAATAAACCGGCAGGCGTATCCCCACATTGCCCCGCCCGGCGTGGCCCGCATCCTTCCAGGCCCTTTGATAGGCGTTGACCCGCTCAGCCAGCTCCGAAAGCGCGAACACCCGCGACGGGTTGACGAAAACCGGGTATCCCATACGCCCGATGATCGGGAACGTTTCCGCCGACGTAATGCCTATGCGGATGGGCGGATAGGGTTTCTGGTACGGCTTGGGCCGCACCGCCAAATCGCGGCACTGGTAATGTTCGCCCTCAAAAGAAAACTGCTCGGTAGTCCACGCCTTCAGTACAATCTCCAGATATTCCTCGAACCGCCCCCGGCTTTCGGGATACGGAGAATTGAAAGCGTCATGGTGTTCCGGGAAAGTCCCCCGCCCAATCCCCAAATCCAGACGCCCTTGACAGATATGGTCAAGGGTGGCGATTTCCTCGGCGATGCGGATAGGATTCCCCAGCGGCAGCAACAGCACCCCCAACCCAATGCGTATCCGCTCAGTGCGGGCGGCAATGGCCGTAGCCACCATAACCGGAGACGACAAAACGCTGAACGGGATAAAATGATATTCCGCCAGCCACACCGACTCCACCCCCAGCCCCTCGGCCTCCTCCGCCACCCGAAACCCCTGCTGAAAAGCCTCCTGGTCCGTAACATCATCCAGCGCCGGAAACTCCAAAAACAACCCCGTCTCCATAATCCCTCCCCTGGCCTTAGCCTAGCCGCGCCCGCCGCCCGCCAAGGGCGCGATGCCCTAGCGTCGCGCTCCGGCGCCCCCCGAATATACCAGATTCGGATTGCTTGTAAATCCGATAATTTTCCTATAATCTATTGCTGTGAACCCGATTCGCAATCCATACGCGCCAGGAGCAGGTACGCCGCCGCCGGAATTGGCCGGACGCGACGGCTTACAGGAAACTGTGCGGATTGCTCTGGAGCGAACCCGGATCGGCCGCCCCAGCAAAAGCGTGCTGCTGGTCGGCTTGCGCGGCGTGGGCAAAACGGCGCTGCTATAATCCAGAACAGGATTGAGATCATCTGAGGAAGATACATGATTACATCCCTACGTCTCGTCAATTTCAAGAACTTTGCCGACGAAACTCTACGAATTGGTCCGTTCACCGTAATTGTGGGCGCGAATGCCAGCGGTAAGAGCAATATCCGCGACGCCTTCCGATTCATCCACGGCATCGGACGAGGCTACACATTGGCGGAAATTATAGGCGGCAAGTATGGGGCAGGCGGACAAATGGAGTGGACAGGCATTCGAGGAGCAAGGGATGAGATTATTCGTTTCGGGCAATTATCCTTTTCCCTTGAAGCTATAGGTGAAGCTATAGGCATACACTTTCATTATACAATTGAAGTGAGTGGCGATAAAACAAAACCGGGCACATTTCGGGTTGTAAAAGAGGAACTCAGACTTCTGCCTGAGAGTATCTATTCCAGTCATCCTGAAAGAAACGACCCGGTTTATCTTCAAAATGATGATACGCACTTGCTAATTCGTATGCAAAAAACTCGTGACCAAAGAAAGTTAGGCAACAGAATCGCAGTGAGGCCAAACCAGCCAGCACTGACGCAGCTTCATGAACACTCAAAAGTCATCAGGGCCCATAAAGTTGTTGCAATGCGAGTCATACACACTTTTGCCAATATGCGCTTCTTGGACTTGGATCCAAACCGAATGCGGCAGGCCGCATTCCCGGGCCAAACTATATTGGGAGACAGTGGCGAGAACTTGCCAACCGTATTGCGGGAAATCTGCGCTAATCCAGAACGCAAAGAAGTTTTGGCTGAATGGATCCGCGAGTTGACTCCAATGGACGTTCAGGCTTTTGAATTTCCAATTGACCCTACTACTGGATGGGTTCAACTCCTTATTCGTGAGACCAACGACAGAAAGGTATCTGCCTATGGCGCATCTGACGGCACTCTGCGCTTTCTCGCTATGCTGTCCGCGCTGCTCAGTGCGAACCCAGCAGCCATTTTTGTTTTTGAGGAAATTGACAACGGAATTCACCCGTCGCGGATTCGGTTGTTAATAGACCTGATCGAGGGACAGACTGCCAAAGGGGAAAGTCAAGTAATTACAACTACTCATTCCCCTGCCCTATTATCATTGATAAATGATGAGACGTTTGAGAACACGTCAGTAGTCTACCGTGATGAGAACTCGGCAGAAGCCATAATTCGCAGCGTGTCCAAACTACACCACGCCGCGGAATTGCGGAAGTCACAAGGTTTGGGACGCCTACACACTGCTGCTTGGATGGAAGACGTGCTGGCCTTCGCTGAGGCAGATAATGAATATGGAGAGACTGGAAAATGAAAGTTCTCATCATTCCCGAAGATTCCCGATATGACCAATATATCCTGAAACCTATTTTCTCCCGTCTGTTTAGGGAGATAGGTAGACCTTCTACACGTGTGCGAGTCTGTCAAGAACCTGTGCTTGGAGGCGTTGGGGAAGCACTGAAATCGGACCGCATAGAGGAAGTCATCGCTAGATACCCAGTTATAGATATTTTCATACTGTGCGTTGACCGGGATGGCAAACATGGACGGCGCCAACGACTTGACCAGATTGAGAATCAGTTTGGCACTGGACGGGTCTTTTTGGCGGAAAATGCTTGGGAAGAAATAGAAACTTGGGCTTTAGCAGGTTTGGACCTGCCCGCTGAATGGCGGTGGACTGATGTTCGTGCCGAAGTCCATGTTAAGGAACGGTACTTCGAGCCGCTGGCAGCTCAGCTCGGCTTAACAGACGCGCCCGGTGGAGGCAGAAAGAATTTGGGAGAACAAGCATCTCGCCGGACTGGTGCTATCCGGCAGAAATGCCCCGAAGACTTTGACTCCCTTGCGAAAAGGCTAGAAGTTGCTGCCCTAGATAGATGAGAACCGGGGCAGTTGTGTGCTATTCGCCACCGGCAAGCCGTGGATGCTGGCAACACCAAAGAGAATGGTACCCCTGGAGGGACTCGAACCCCCGACGCGCGACTTAGGACGCCGCCGCTCTATCCTCTGAGCTACAGGGGCCTGCAACAGGTCTGCGGATGCAGATGGTGGAGACAGGGGGGATCGAACCCCCAACCTCGGCATTGCGAACGCCGCGCTCTCCCAATTGAGCTATGTCCCCACGCCGGGCCGCCGCCCCAACAGCGGCAAAAACCCTGCCTAAATCGTAGGCCAACCCCCCGCCCGATGTCAAGTCGCCGGAGCAAGCCGATTCCCGCGCAAACTCGTCATTCCCGCCCCAAACCAGCCATTCCCCCCACCGAGTGCTACAATTGACCCCGGCTTGCAAAACCCTATCAAGAATTGGGGGGCGCGAATATGGCTACGCTGGTCACCGGGGGAACCGGGTTTGTCGGGGCCAACATTGTTCGGGAACTGGCACTAAGCGGGCATGATGTAGTGAGCTTCGACGTCGCCCCCGCCGACGCGCTGGTGCGGCAGTTCGTCGCCCAATGGGCCGGGCGCATCGAGTTCGTCCAGGGCGACATCCGCGACGCCGACGCAATAGAGCGGCTGGCCGACGAATATGGCATCGAGGGAATTGTCCACGCCGCCACTTACACCGTGAATCAGCGCCCCCTAGAAATCGAACGAGGGCGCGACATCATCGGCATCAACATCGAAGGGCTGGCTAACGTGCTGGAGCTGGCCCGAAAGGCGCAGCCGCGGCGGTTCGTCTACCTCAGCTCCGGCGCAGCCTACGGCCCGGCCGCGTCCGCCGACCAGACTTACAGCGAGGATCTGCCCGTCGCGCCCGATTTCCTCTACGGCATCACCAAATACGCCGGGGAGCTGCTGTCGCGCCGCTACGGAGAACTGTACGGATTCCAGCCGGTAAGCGTGCGCCTCAGCACCCCCTACGGGCCGATGGAGCGAGTCACCGGCCACCGCGCCGTAATGTCCCTCCTCTACCAGTGGACCGGCCAAGCCGTGCGGGGCGAACCGCTCCAGACCCAAGGCCACGACCTAGACGCCGGGCGCGATTACGTCTACGCCGCAGACACCGCCCGCGGCATCCGCGCCATCCTAGACGCCCCCCAACTGCCCCACGACCTCTATAACCTGACCAGCGGCACCTGGATAACCAACCGAGAAATCCTAGACACCCTAACCCAACTATCCCCCCAAAGCCGCCCCACCCCCGCCGCCACCACCGACGCCAACGCCACCAACGCCCCGCCATCCCCAACCATCGGCGCCGCCCCCTCGCGCGGCCCCCTGTCCCCCCACCGCCTCCGCCAAGACCTAGGCTGGACACCCAACTACAACCTCCAAGCCGGCCTATCCGACTATATCCAATGGTGGCAAGATTCAGCCTTCAACGGATAACCTCGTTATTCCCTCCCCCTCCGGGGGAGGGCTAGGGTGGGGGCGTCCCTCCCCCGCCCAACCACTAATCCTGAGCTTGTCTAAGAGGGACGGTTCCTGCGGTTCGTTAGATTACCAGCTTTCCCCCTTTGCACCCAATTCCAGACACGGCTTCGGGCAACGTCAATGTCCGTCCAGCGACACATTATCTCGCCCAATTCCGTATAGCTGATTTCCCAACTGTTCCAAATCCCGTAGGCCAAGCTGTATATTTGACCGAACTCCCGCCCGGTCGGGCGGCGTCCGCCGTTATCCCGCCAATTGTTGGCTACCTTGACCGCTTCCCATCGCTCATCCATTTCTTTCTACCTCTATCAGATAATTCAGAAGGCTTTTCCAAAACAGTCCCGTTTGTCCTGAGCTTGTCAAAGGCTGGCCCTTCGGTAAACCCAAGGGGTTAGTGGGCTGTAGGCGAAAACAAGCGAAACCCGTTTATCCTTCGACAAGCTCAGGACAAACGGGTTTCGCCGGGATCGTTTGGAAGCACCCTCTTAAAGGGGCCTGTTACGCAACTGTTATACTACACTCAACTAAAAACCGGGTCAAGGGATCAGCATAGATAAGAAAATTACGAAATTCCCTCCCCCTCCGGGGGAGGGTTAGGGTGGGGGCGTCCCTCCCCGCCCAGCCATTCATCCCCCAACAAGCCAAGAACAAGCAGTTGGCGTTGCAGTCATCCCGCCCCAACCCGTCATCCCCGCGTAGCCGGAAATAATGGCGCAACCCCGTAGGGGCGCACAGCCGCGCCCCCCCGTCTTAGGCGGAAATAACGAAACCAGCCCCGAACCACCGCAAAGCCCACACAACACCGGGAAACAACCCCACTATCAACCCAAACGCAAGTAAAATACCATCCCCCATCCCCAAACCCCAACACCATCAAGGACACCCAAAATTGCCTCGCCCGATGACCACCTGAATGGAAACCGACTGGGCCGCCGCGCTGCTGCTGGGCCTGCTGCAAGGGATTGTGGAATGGCTGCCGGTCAGCTCCGAGGGCATAATCGCGGCGGTCTACAACCTAGCCTACGGGCGGAGCCTGAGCGAGGGCGTGCAATACGCCCTGTGGCTCCACGCCGGCACAATGCCCGCCGCCCTAGTCGCCCTTCGCACCGAGGCCGCGGCAGTGGTCCGAAACGCCCTAACCTCGCCCGCCCGACTGCCCCCGGCCCCGGCCTTCCTACTGCTGGCAACCGCCGTCAGCGGGATTGCCGGGCTGCCCCTGCTGCTACTGGTCACAACCAAAGGCGACAACCTAGCCGGGCCGCCGGTAATGGCCCTGATTGGCGCCGCTATGCTAGTGACCGCCGCCGCCCAACTGCTGCGCCCCCGCGGCGGCGAGCGCGATATGTCCTCGGCCCGGCGGCTGGACGCCCTGCTGACCGGCCTAGCCCAAGGAATTGCGGTCATCCCCGGTTTCAGCCGCTCCGGGCTGACCCTAGCCGCGCTGTTAGGCCGTAAGTTTCAGGCCCGCGACGCCTTGACCCTCAGCTTTCTCATGAGCATCCCGGCAAGCCTAGCCGCCGCCGTTTACGTCGGCATCACCTCCGGCGTCCAAACCTCGCCCGAATCCCTAGCCGCCCTAGCCGTAGCCTTCGCCGCCGGACTGCTCACCATCCGCGCCCTGCTCCGCCTAGCCGAGCGGCTGAACTACGGCTACTTCCTGCTCGCCGTAGGCGCCGCAATGCTAACCAGCGCCCTATGGCAACTAATCAGCCCTTAACCGCCCCGCCCTTAACGCAATTGTCTGAATCAGGATTCACCGGATTGGAAAGATTCTCAGGATTCCCCCATCCTGCAAATCCGCTAATCCTGAAAATCCTGATTCAGACAAAAGGCAAATCCGCCAATCCCGAAAATCCTAATTCAGACAAAGAACCGAAAGCCCCCGCCCCCCGCCAACCCCGCCGTTCCAACCCGCAGATTTGCTTTATAATGCCCTTGCCAACGTTCTCAGGAGCATACGCCTATGACACTGCCCTACCGCTTTCGGGTTGACCAGCGGGTGCGCGTCCGCAGCCGCGGCGGTGGCCGGCACCGCCCGCCGCCGGAAAGCGTCCGGGGGATGCTCGGCACCATCGCCCCCCAGATGACCGACGACTGGAGCGACACCAAGCTCGCCCTCCAACCCGGCACCCCCAACGTCTACTACGTTACCCTCGACGGCGGCATAACCGAACTCATCGCCGAGGACTGGCTCGAGCAGGCCCCGGCCGAGTAACAATGCTTTCCCGTCGGCCAAACCACTAATTCGTAAAGAGGTGACAATATGGACTTCGGACTCAACGGCAAGCGGGCCTTCGTCGGCGGCGGCGGACGCGGCATCGGCAAGGCCATCGCCCTAGAACTGGCCCGGGAAGGCGCCGACGTCGTTATCGCTTCCCGCTCTAGGGAACAGCTAGAGCAGTCGGCCCAAGAAATCGCCGAGGAAACCGGACGGCTGATAATCCCTATGGTGCTGGACGTCACCCAGCGCGAGCAGGTTGACCGGGTGATGGCCGAGGCCGCCGAGCGGCTGAACGGCCTGCACATCCTAGTCAACAGCGCATCCCTGCCCGGCGGCTCGCCCAACGCCGTCGGCCCCATCGAAACGGTTGACGACGAGGCCCTCCTCAGCGACTTCGATGTCAAATACGTCGGCGCCTTGCGCTGCTCCCGGGCCGCCATCCCCCACCTGAAAGAGCAGGGCTGGGGGCGCATCGTCAACATCAGCGGCGGCAACGGGCGCACCGCCGGCAACCTCAGCGGCGGCGCCCGCAACGTCTCCATGGTTCACTTGACCAAAACCCTCTCCAACCAAGTAGGCCGCTTCGGAATCACCGTCAACTGCATCCACCCCGGCACCACCCGCACCGAGCGCACCCCGGGAATGCTCGAAGCCCGGGCCGCCCAGCTCGGCGTCACCGCCGCCGAAGTGGAAGCGCAGGATTTCGCCCCCGACTCCCCCCGTGGCAACGCCATCTGCCGGATGGTAGACGGCTCGGAAATCGGCTACCTAACCTGCTACCTAGCCTCCGACAAAGCCTGGGCCGTAACCGGCGAAGTAATAGCCGCAGGCGGCGGCACCGGCACCGCAGTCTATTACTAAAGCGCAAGAATTACCCAATCTTTCCCAAACCCGGCCGCCCATCCTGCCACAGCCAAAGGATGGGCGGCCGGCCCCAAAACATCCAACTATCCCCGCAACCGCGCCAAAACAATAGAGGAAACAACCATGCAGGACACGCAAGACACAGTAGAACGCCTCGGCCTATGGCGAACCCAAGGAGTATACGGAATAGGCGAAGCCCACCGGCTAACCGGCGTCCCGCCCAACTCCATCAAGCGATGGCTACAAGACTACCCCGCCAACATAGCAGACCTAAAACCCCCCTGGCAGGACGGCATGGGCCCCAAATTCACCAACCTAACCTGCCTCTCCTTCCTAGAACTGGTGGAAATCCTAATAGCGGGCAAAATCAGAGCAGCCCAAAAAACCGGCTACCGCGAAGTCCGCGAATACCACGACGCCCTAGCCGCCCAATGGAACATCCAACTTGTGCTGGCTTGGCGAAACGGATGTGGTTTGGCCGCCATAGTCCGGGCAGATAGATGATTCTCCGGTACTATCCGGCGACAGGTTTATCCTTAGATGATTTGATACGTAGATGATTTGGTATATCCAACCATCCCCGCAACTGTACCAAGACAATAGAGGAAACAACCATGCAGGACACGCAAGACACAGTAGAACGCCTCGGCCTATGGCGAACCCAAGGAGCATACGGCATCGGCGAAGCCCACCGGCTAACCGGCGTCCCGCCCAACTCCATCAAGCGATGGCTACAAGACTACCCCGCCAACATAGCAGACCTAAAACCCCCCTGGCAGGATGGCATGGGCCCCAAGTTCACCAACCTAACCTGCCTATCCTTCCTAGAACTGGTGGAAATTCTAATAGCGGGCAAAATCAGGGCAGCCCAAAAAACCGCCTACCGCGAAGTCCGCGAATACCACGACGCCCTAGCCGCCGAATGGAACACGCAATTCTCCTTCGCCCATAAAAATCTGCTAACGCATAAAGAGCGGCTGCCGGAACCCGTGGGCAAGGTTCTGGCCCAACTGGACTACGAAGATGGCTTCGCGTCGCGGTGGTGTCCCTTGGGCAAAGACGGCCCTTTAGCGCTAGACCCAAAACGCGCCGGGGGCCAGCCCGCCATCAAAGACAGAAGGCTCCGGGTGGAAGCCTTGCGCGGCTATTTCGCCGCCGGCGAGTCCCTAGAAACTCTGGCATCCGATTTCGACCTTGCCCCTTGGGAAGTCGAAGCCGCGCTGCGCTATGCGTTCTTGACCGCAATATGATTCTGCTCTGCGATGAAGATATTAGCCCACAAGTAGCCGATACGCTTCAGCAGCGCAACTACGATGCCCACTCGTTCCGCGAAATGGGATGGTTGAGCAGACCCGACACGGACTGGCTGCCGCTGGCCGGTCAAATAGCGGATTCTATGGTACTGTCTTGCGATAGAATGATGCTTACAGGCGCGGAACGCGACGCCATCATAGCCAACAACTTGGGAATCGTGTTCTTGACCGACGGCCAGCGGCCAATTATCAGCATCGTACAGCTACTTATGAACAATTGGGCGCAACTTGAGCAATTGCACAACAATACTCCCCGTCCCTTTGTCAAGTTTCTTACCATCGAAGGGCAGCTTATCAACCGCTTTCGCGGGCGCCGCCTGCGAACCCCGGCAAACTAGCAAATTCAGAGAGCAATCTGAGCGGCGCTCAAAAATCCCGGCCCGGAGCAGCTAATGGACACCTTGAATTTCATCACCGACTGCCTAGCCCAGACCCATCTGCGCCTGATGGCTACCTGCGACGGGCTAACGGCGGAGCAAATGGCCTGGCGGCCCGCCCCCGCCGCCAACAACATCGGCTTCATCCTGTGGCACGTCTGCCGCAACGAGGACAGCCGCGTAACCCGCACCGCCGGGGAGCAGTCCGGGTTTGCGTCCGACCTGTGGGTGACCGACGGCTGGCACCAAAGTTTCAACCAGCCAATCACCGCCCCCGACCCCGGCGACCGCCTGGGCCTGCGAAGCCTAGCCATCCCCCCGCCCGACGTGCTGCTGGCCTACGCCGAAACCGTCAACCGCCGCACAATGCAGTTTCTGGCATCCCTAGATCCCCCCGCCCTAGACGCCCCCATCGGCCCCGCCGAGCCCGGCCAAACCACAGCCGGCTCCCTACGCCACATAATCGTCCACAAAAACAACCACCACGGCCAGATAGACTACCTGCGAGGACTGCAACAAGAGGACTGGGACTTGCCCCGCGGAATGGGCGCAAGGCTGCGGCCATAGTTCAGGCACGGATATACGCCAATCAAGGAGGCTTAATGGATTTCATATTCCATAATTTGCGACTGAGAGAATTGGTCGCAATAGTCCAGGAAAACCGCCGTTTTTATCAAGATTTCGTCGTCTTTCTTGCTCAAGAAGGATATAGCTCGGTTCTGGAGTTTATTCAGGAACAATCGGATGAACGCGCAGCGAATACGATAAATCGCTATCTTAACCGCCGCGCCGATGTTAAGCTGTACGATGGGTTACTCCGCCCGTATTCTAATTCCAGAGCCAAGTGGTTCTTTCTGGCTTGGCTGCTCCGTGACGCGGCAACGCAGCGGCTTCAACCGTTATTGAGAACCGTGCCGGGGGATACGCCCGTCGAAAGGCAGACATACCTGCTTAACGAAATCCGAAAGTTTGTGGCCCCGCTGTTTCCTCAGATCGAAAGTTGGGAATGGCCCGCCATTTCGGAAGTTATGCTGGCAAGACTTGAGGGAAGCCGACGCGCCTTGAAAGGAACTTTATTCGAAGGATTGGTAAGGCGAAACATAGAAAATCTGATACGGGTGCAGGAATTGCCCCTGCAAGTGAGCGATGTCCAAGTTAAAATCGACGATGAAACTTACGACGTTCAGGTTACAGGAACCGCAGGGACGCTCCTTATCCCGGTAAAGACTCGTGAAACTATGGGTGGCGGACATTCTTTGCTGTTCACTAGAGATATTTACAAATCAATTATGGTCGCCGCCGAAAAGGGTTATATCTGTGTTCCTATTGTTATCGCCGAATCTTGGGCAGGTGACTTGAGTGAATTGCAATCCGAAATATACATCTACATTCAGGCAAATCCCAACCAAGTCGCTGCGATTGAGCCGCTTCTGGCGCAAAAACTGTCAGATGAGTTGTTGCCCTTGCTGGAAAATATCAGCGGGGGCTAAATCAAGGCTGCTTGTTCAAGCCGGTCTCTCGCCATTTCGCAGTATTCCGGGTTAATGTCTATGCCAACATACTTTCTGCCAAACCGTTGAGCTACTACAGCAGTAGTTCCGCTACCTATAAAAGGATCTAAAACAATGCCGTTCTCCGGGCATCCAGCCAAGATGCATAGTTCAACCAGCTTTTCGGGAAAGACAGCGAAATGAACGCCGCGAAACTTGGAAAGCGGTATTTCCCAAACTGTGCGGCGGTTCCTCCCTTTAGGATGAAAGGCTTGATCCCACCGGCCATCGTGCAGGTTAGGGTTGCTGTCATTTTTGCCATTTTCGGGAGTTCCGTTGCGTTTCCCGAAGTGATTACGCCCCCCTTTCATTAAGCTCTCCGGTGTAAAAGTGACGTGAGGTTCTCTGACTGCATCGATATTATAATAGTAATTTTGACTTTTAACGAACAGGAAAATATACTCGTGGTCAAGGGTAGGACGGTTCTTCACCGACGACGGCATAGCGTTGGGCTTGCGCCAAATGATGTCAGACCTGAGAAACCAGCCATCATCTTTGAGGGCCAGAGCCAAGCGCCAAGGTAGTCCAAGCAGTTCGCCATTCTGGTATTTGTCCCCCATATTAAGCCATAGCGTGCCGTCCTTTTTCAGAACGCGGCGGCATTCGGAAAACGCCTCTTGAAGATGCTGAATATACCCCGTAGGAGATTTTTCGTTTCCAATTTGCCCCGGAGCGCAGTAATCCCGTTGGGAATAGTAAGGGGGGCTGGTGATGATACAATGGATTGACTCACTGGGCATCTGAGGGAGAACGTCCAAAATATGCCCGGTGCGAATAGTGTTTATCCATAAGTTGTTTTTCATATTCACCTCTGTTGCTCCTGCCAAAGGCTTCTGGTAAACTTGGCGTGTTGCTTTTCAGGCAACGGAATTGGCTTAATGATTCCATCATCCCGGACTCCTATTTTATATTCTAAATAGCAGAAATGAAAGGGGGGACCATGGCGATTTACAGCGCCATCGGCAGCTCCATCACCCGCGGCGAAGGGCCGGACAAAGTCACCGGAAAGTCGCTCTACGCCGCCGACATCACCCTGCCGGGGATGCTGTGGGGCAAAGCGTTGCGCTCGCCCTTCCCCCACGCCCGCATCGTGAGCCTAGACACTAGCCGGGCGCGGGCCGTGCCGGGCGTCCGCGCCGTGATAACCGCCGCCGACCTGCCCGATTCGCTGGTAGGCCGCCGACTGCGCGATATGCCGGTGCTGGCCCGAGGCGTAGTGCGTTTCGCGGGCGAAAAGGTGGCCGCAGTGGCCGCCGACGACCCCGCCGCCGCCGAGGAAGCCCTGCTACTCATCGACGTCGAATACGAGGAACTGCCCCCTATTTTCGACGCCGCGGCCGCGATGTCCCCCGGCGCCCCCGCGCTGCACCCCGCGATGTCTAGCTACGAGGGCCTGCCGCAGCCCCCGTCGGGAATCAATAACGTGTTCGCCCACATCACTTGGGGCCAGGGCGATGTGGCCCAAGGGTTCGCCGAGGCCGATCTGGTGTTCGAGCATTCCTTCAACGCCCAACTCATGCACCAGGCATACATCGAACCCCACGCCTGCCTAGTCAGCGCCGAGCCGTCCGGCAAAGCGCAGGTATGGGTCAACAACAAAGACCCCTACGCCCTGCGCGAACAGTTGGCCGCCGTCTGGGGCCTGCCCGAGGAGCGCATCGTCCTGCACCCGTGCAGCATCGGCGGCGATTTCGGCGGCAAGGGTTCCTTTATGGACGCCCCGCTGTGCTACTACCTGTCGCTCCATTCCGGGCGCCCGGTCAAAATGGTGATGGACTACATCCAGGAACTGATGGCCGCCAACCCGCGCCATCCGGCGGTAATGACCATCAAGAGCGGCGTGAAACGCGACGGCGCGCTGGTGGCGCGGCAGGCGCGGGTAGTGTTCGACAGCGGGGCCTACGGCGCGTTCAAGCCCACCGTGTACCTGCGCGGCGCCGACCACCTCTGCGGCGTCTACCGCATCCCCCACGCCCGCATTGACAGCTATATGGTCTACACCAACAACGTCCCCAAGGGCCACATGAGAAGCCCCGCAAAGCCCCAAGTAGTGTTCGCCGTAGAATCCCACACCGACCTAATCGCCCGCGAAATGGGCCTAGACCCCTACGAATTCCGGCGGATTAACCTGTTGCGCGACGGCGATTCCTCGCCCGTAGGCCACCAGTGGCGGGAAATCCGCGCCGACGAAACCCTGCGCCGCGCCGCCCAGTCCGCCGGATGGGACACTCCCAAGCCCGCCAAACCCGGTACGCTCACCGGCCGCGGGCTGGCTATCACCGACCTCTCCCAAGGCGTAGGCCGGTTTGCCGCGCGGGTAAGCATCGGCGCATCGGGCCGCCCCAAGCTGCACATGGCCTTCTGGGACACCGGCACCGGCTCCCATACTGTGCTGCGGCAGATGGTCGCCCAAGAGCTGTCGGTTCCGGTGGACGAAGTGGACATCGAACTGCTGGACACCTCGGAAATGCCTTTCAGCTCCGGCTCCGGCGGCACGCGGGTGACCTACACCGCCGGGCAGGCCGTGGTGGGCGCGGCCCGCGAACTGCGCCGCCAACTGATTCGCGCCGCCGCCCCGCTGCTCGACTCGCCCGAGGAGGACGTCTCCCTCCACAGCGGGCGGGTGGTGGTCGGCCCCTCGCCCCAGCGCCCGGCCTACTACCGCACCATCGCCATCGGCGAAGTCGCGGCCCACGCCCCGGCCGCCAATCACGGCGAAGCCGGCATCGTCGCCGAGTACGAATTCGCCTCCGAACCGCCCGATGTCACATCCTTCTGCGCCCAGGCCGCCGAGGTGGAGATTGACCCCGAAACCGGCGCCATCACCGTAACCCGGTTCGTAACCGCCCACGACGTCGGCGCCATCCTCAACCCCCTGCTGCACCAGGGCCAAGTCGAGGGCGGCGTCATCCAGGGCCTAGGCTACGCGCTGATGGAAGAGCTACAAACCGAGGACGGCCACATATCCACCCTCAGCTTCGGCGACTACAAAATCCCCACCAGCGCCGACATCCCCCCGCTAACCACCGTGCTGGTAGAGGGCGCCAGCGGCCCGGCCCCCTACCGCAGCAAGGGCATCGGCGAAAGCGCCAACATCCCGGTAGCCGCCGCCATCGCCAACGCCGTAACCGACGCCATAGGCGCCCCCATAACCAACCTGCCCCTAACCGCCGAAAAGGCGATGACCGCAATCAAAAACCGCGAATCCGGCAACTAATCACGGCCCGCTTGCGGCGGGGGCGACTGCCACTCCAGCCTGCGCTTCAGCGCATTAAGGCGATCCCAAGCCAGAATCCCCTCCCGTTGCAAGCGGCCCACAACAATCCCGGGGGAAATCCCCTGTTCCCCCGCAAAAGCCTGAACCTCCGCCGCGCCCCCCAAAAAAGAGCCGCAGAACTCATCCCAATCAGCGCGAGGAACCAAGAAATCCCGCGCCCACCTGTCGGCTTCCAACTCCGCTTCCCTTTCCTCGGACTCGTCATCAACCGACTTGGAGCGTATAGCGTCAATAAACACCCGCTTTTTGCTGTGCAAAAGAATATGCGCCGCTTCGTGAAACAGGCTGAACCACAAATGATCGTCGGTATCATACTGTGCGTTAAGCTGGATTACGGGTTTACGGGGCGTCACCCGCCACCACGCCGCGCCGCTCAACGCCATCCCCCGAAAGGGCTTGACGAAACACAGCGCAACGCCGGACTGCTGGCAAAGGTTTCGCGCTTCCGCCAACCCTTGCGTTGAATCCAACGGAGTCAAGGCGCGTATCTGCCTTAGCGCCTGCTCGAACATCGCCTTGTCATAATCGGCGCACCCGGCTTGTTCCGCTTCGATTTCCCCCAACCGCAGCCACGCCGCCAGCACTTGGGGGCTACATTGGAAACCCGGCAAGCGGCGGCAGGCTACGGATACCGCGCCATACTTATCCTGAAAATAGCCCACGGACCACACATCAAGGAACGACAGCATTCTGGCAAGTTTGTCGGCTTCCAATGAATGTTTGCTGATATTCCCCCGCTCAACCAGTTCCTCGACCGGAAATTTCTTGGCCCATTCCGACAATTCCGCATTTTGCCCCAATTCAACCAGCTTGCTGCGGTAACTGGTTTCCATATTAAGCCAGACAGTCTCATTAAGTCCGGTTTCTCTTTCCAGCACTGTGGCAATCTGTGGTTCGATACGTCCCCTGCCAGCGATTATTTCGCGTATGACGTCAGGCGAGTAACCGCAACGGTAAGCAAACTCTTCTTGCGAAATTTCCAGAACCTCTATATCTTCTTCCAGAATCCAGCCTGGCGGCACTGCGTAATCCGGGTTGAACGGGTAAGTTGGGCTTGTCATAAAAACCGCCTCAGTGATAGTCAATTACGCCAATGATTGTAATTTCCGTCACTCGCTCCAAATCTATTCCCCCATCTTCCCTTAACGGAACAGGGTCATTAGCCGGACGAAAAACCAGTCTGTATGGTTGCGTCAGGTCAACTGTGAATTGAAATTGTCTTTGGCCTTCGAGCTGGTGCAATCGCTCCGGCGGAGTACGGGGAATCATTTCCAACGACCCGGCGCCCGACAACGTTCTAACCCGCGCCAAGATAGCCCGCGCCATTTGAGGGCCGTAGGCCCGGCGGAGTTGTCTTTCAGAAATAAACCGTCTTTCTAAGCGATGGCTTTGGAACGAAATTTCCACCCATATCTCCCACCGTCATTGCCGATAGCAATACTGTATTGCATTGGGGTGATTTTCGCAAACCTGACCGCCCAAGATATCCTTGTCCGGGGTATAATGCCCTCATCCCCTCAATGCGTCGGCCCATCCCAAAAGCCCCCGGAGGTTCCCCATGCTGGACTTAATCATCGCCAACGGCCTAATCATCGACGGCACCGGCAGCCCCGGATTCCACGCCGCCGTCCTAGTCGAGGGCGACCGGGTCACCATCCGCCGCGGCGACCTAGACGGGCTACAGGCCGCCCGCGTCATTGACGCCACCGGCCGCGTAGTCTGCCCCGGATTCGTTGACCTGCACTCCCACGCCGGGCTGACCATCCTCGGAGAACCCCACCACGACCCCAAAGTGCGCCAGGGCGTCACCACCGAACTGGTCGGCATTGACGGCATCTCCCACGCCCCCTTCAAGACCCGCGAGGAACTGGAGCGCTATATCTGGCTGGACTCCGGGCTGAACGGCTATCCCCCCCTGCCCGCCGACTGGCTCACCGTCGCCGACCTGCTCAACAAGTACGACAACACAGTCGCCGTCAATATGGCCTACATCCTCGGCAACTCCCCCGCCCGCATCTGGAGCGTCGGCTGGAGCGACCGCCCGGCCACCCCCGCCGAGCTGGAGGATATGAAAGCCGTAACCCGCGAAGCTATGGAAGAAGGCGCCTGGGGGCTGTCCACCGGCCTAGACTATCCGCCCGGCTCCTACGCCGACACCGCCGAACTCGGCGCCCTGGCCGGAGTCGCCGCGCGGCTGGGCGGCCACTACCACACCCACACCCGCGCCAGCCTGCGCTCCCAGGGACTGCTGGCCCCCTGGCAGGAAGCCCTGCAAATCGGGCGGCTGGGCGGCTGCCCGGTTCACCTCACCCACTACCGCCAGAGTGCCTCCGGCGTCGGCAGCCATCTGGACTACCTCGGCCTAGTGGAAAACGCCCGCGACGAGGGTATGGACGTCACCTTCGACTGCTACACCTACCCCTACTCCGGCACCACCGTAACCATCGGCCTGCCCCACTGGGCCAAAGACGGCGGCCCCGAGCGCTTGATCGACGCCCTGCAAGACCGCGACGACCGCCAGCGGATGAAGCGGGAACTCTCCCGCGACCGGCTGGAAAACAACTGGCTGACCAATTTCACCCAACCCCAAAACAAGCAATACGAAGGCCGCCTAATCACCGACATCGCCGAAATGCGTAACCAGGACCCTGAGGATGCCCTGTTCGACCTGTTACTAGAGGAAAACCTAGGCATATCCACCGTAGGGCTTGGCACCAACGCCCAGACGCTCTACGCCTTCGTGTCGCACCCCGCGGGAATGATTGCCAGCGACGCCATCCTGTTCGGCGAGTACCCCAACCCCCGCAGCTACGGCTGCTTTCCCATCGTGCTGGCCGAATTCGTCCGCGCCGAGCAACACCTGAAGCTACCCGAAGCCATCCGCAAAATGACATCCTTCCCCGCCCAGCGCCTCGGCCTGCCCGACCGCGGCATCCTGCGCGACGGCTTCAAGGCCGACATCACAGTATTCAACCCCAACACCGTAAAAGCCCTAGCCACCAAAGAAAACCCCAAACAATACCCCACCGGCATAGACTACGTAATAGTCAACGGCCAACTGGTAATAGACAACAACCAAAACACCAACGCCCTACCCGGCCGCGCCCTACGCCGCGGCCGGCCAAGTACCTAAACCCCAGCACACGCGCAAAGCGTGTATCTCTGGTATACTGGAGCAATGGCGACCAGTAGGCAACAATCTGCCAAAAATGAACGGCCCAGAAAGTGACAGACGAAACATTCGCTCAAATTATGGCTCTACCCCACGAGTTAAGCGGCGTGGAGTTCAAGGGGCCTGGCCTTCTATCCGATAGGGGACTTGTAGCCCAAGTAGTCAGGGCGGTATTGGGCATGGCTAACCGGCGCGATGGCGGCAGCGTCATAATCGGCGTCCGGGATAACGCGGGTGCGCTTACCCCTGCTGGACTCGACGACAACGAGTTACGCACTTGGACATACGACGCAGTAGCCGACCAGATTGCGCGTTATGCCGATCCCGGCGTCAGCTTTGAACTGGAAATAAAAGAACACGACGGGAATCAGTATGTTGTTCTGGAAGTAGCTGAATTCTCTGACATTCCAGTCTTATGCAAAAGGTCTTACGACAATGTGTTGAGAGACGGGGCCTGCTATGTAAGAACCCGCAGAAAACCGGAAACGACAGAAATACCGAAGCAAACCGAAATGCGGGATTTGTTAGACTTGGCTATCGAAAAGGGCGTAAGACAATTCCTCGAACGTGCGGAACGAGTCGGATTGTCCGTTCCACAGACGCTTATCCCCGTTGCAACAGACCAAGAACTCTTTGACGAACAAATAGGTGATTTAGGATGAGTGAATTCCTGGAAAAAATACAGTCGCGCGGTTACTGGAAAGTGATTATCTGTCCAAACGCCTTTGCTGAAAAGCGGATTGCAGATTTCGCTGAGTTGTATCCCATACTGCAAAAAACTTATGTCCAACTCCGAAATGGGGGATGGGAATTCCCTCACCTGGATTACCGTACCCAACCCTCTACAAATAAAGACTGGATAGGCCAAGAATCCGAGTGGGAAAAGTATTTGGAGCTATGGAGATTCTACCAAAGTGGGCAGTTCGTGAGCTTTAAGGGATTGTACGAAGACTGGATGGACAACTCAACGCGGTATTCGCCGCCCCCTAGTTGGCAGCCATGCCAATTCCTTGAAATAGAGGACACGCTGCTTCAATTCACCGAAATTTTTGAGTTCGCCTCCAGACTGGCGTTCACTCAGGCCGGTGATGAACAGATGCATCTTGAGATAAGCGTCCATAATCTCAAGGGACGCGGTCTCAAGCTGGATATGCAACGGAAAAGCTCTTCCTGGCTCCGCACATTGACGGCTTCCGTGAATGAACTGCCCTACACAGTTGACCTTCCTGCGGCCAAACTGGTTGCCAACACCAGAGAACTAGCCTTGAAACCGGCTGCTGAATTATTCCAGCGGTTCGGCTGGAATTCGGACGTCGCCATCCTTCGGGATATTCGGGATGCCCGGCTAAACCTGTAGCCACCCCTTGCGGCTAATCCAAGTGATCACCGGCTACACATCAAAAATATCCCGCAACGGCAGACTGAACCCCGGCAGCACGTCGCCCCCGTCCAGCACATCATCCCCGGCAAGAGTCACAGCAGCCGCGCCGGGGCGGTGCACCATAACCGCCCGCTCCGCCGGATACACTTCCACCACCATAAGCACGCCGTGGGCCAGCCACATCAGCGTCTTATCGTTGACTTCCTGATTCCTGTCGCTGGGCGAAACGATTTCAACCACGATTTCCGGGGCTACTTCCAAATAGCCGTCGGACTGGTCATCAAGGGGCAGCCTTTCCGCCGAGATGTAAGCAATGTCCGGTTCCCGCACTGTGTCCGGGTTACGTTGCACCAGAACGCCGGCATCGCTTCCTATCACAGTTCCCAAGCGTCGCGGTTTAACGTGGGTCACCAATGCGCTCCCAAAAGTCATCGCAATCCGCCCGTGTACCTTTCCAACCGACACAGTTTCACACAACACTCCCCGGATAAGTTCGCCTTTGACACCCTGGCCGCTGAGCCGCAGCAGATCTTCGGCGGTCAACAGTTTACTCTTCGCAGTCGCCATACCTTTCACCCGGCGCACGATGAAGTTATCGGATTCTATTATACTGCCGCATCCCAGCGGCTATTAGTTTGCCAGCGTTCCCAGCACCCGCCCTATCTTGTGCGCTATACATCCCCGCCATAGCCCGCTGCCGGGAACGTGAAACGCTAACTACACATCAAAAATATCCCGCAAAGGCAAACTGAACCCCGGCAAAACATCGCCCCCGTCCAGCACATCATCCCCGGCAAGAGTCACGGCGGCCGCGCCAGGGCGGTGCACCATAACCGCCCGCTCCGCAGGATACACTTCCAGCACCATAAGCACGCCGTGAGCCAGCCACATCAGCGTCTTATCGTTGACTTCCTGATTCCTGTCGCTGGGAGAGACGATTTCCACCACGATTTCCGGGGCTACTTCCAAATAGCCATCGGACTGGTCATCAAGGGGCAGCCTTTCCGCCGACACATAGTAAATATCCGGCTCGCGCACAGTATCCGGGTTCCGCTCTATAAGGACGCCGCCATCGGTGCCGCCGACCCGGCCTAATCGTCGCGGCCTTACGTGACGGTCAAATTCGCCGCCTATCCTTATGGCTATATGGGCGTGTACCTTTCCAACCGACACAGTTTCACATAACACTCCCCGAATAAGTTCGCCCTTTACCCCCTGTCCACTGAGCCCCAGCAGGTCTTCCGCGGTCAGCAGTCCCGTCGTAGCAGTCGCCATACGTCCCCCAGCCTGAGTTTTTCTTGAATTCAGACAGCACTCCTTAGATAAGTTCGCCCTTTACCCCTGACCGCCGCGCCGCAACAGATCTTCGGGAATCACAACTTTTGATTCCTGCCTGTAGTTGCCATCGTTCTTACATTATCCTTGCAGATAATAGCGATTACCACCTACCCCAACGTTTCCAGCAAGCGCCCCAAGGCAACGCAGTCGCCGCAGCCCTCGCGGCCCCGCGGCGGCGACGCCAGCGCATAGAGCCGCGCCGCCTGGCGCAGCAACGGCGGCATCAGGCGGCCGGGCGCCAGCTCCACCTCAACAACCCTAGGACGAAACCCAAGTACGAAACCCGCTGCGTCCACCAGCCCCGGAGCGTCCGCCCTGTCGCCGCCGGTATCGGGTTCCATATAAACTAAGGCCAGCCTAGACACCAGCGGGAAATCCAGCCTTCCCCCAATCCAGGCGTAAGCGTTCAGTTGCGCCCGGTACACCCGCAGCGCCCCCCGCTGCTCCGGGTTATAGCGCGAAGTCTTATAGTCAACAATGGCGCAGGAACCGTCGGCCAGCCGGAACACCGCATCGGCCTCGCCGCGCAGCGTAACGCCCGTCGCCCCATCGGTAGCCTGAAACTTCGACCAGTGGGGCGGTTCGATATGCTCCCCGGACGCGCCGACTTCCGCCATCCAAGGCGGCAGGCGTCCCTCGCGGCGCAGGTGATTGACCACAATCAGCTTGGTGTAGCGGTCAATGCTGCTGAAAATCCCCGGAAAACTCTGCCAGGGCAACGGCTTGACCCGCAGCCGTATCCAAGCGCAACGAGCGCAAAACCCGAACCCGGCATAGCGGCCCAATTCCGTGGCGGAAATGGTTAATCCCGGCAATTACGCCCCCACCCTGCCTCCCCCTGCCCGGGGATAAACAATGGCGCTTTCAGCAATCAGTCCCCGTCCCCGGACGCCGCCGGGCCCGTAACCGGAGCGGTTGCCGGCGCCGGCGTGGCGCCCCGGCGGGCCTCCGGCGGCAGCGCCTCCTCCCAGTCGGGCAGTTGGTGCTGTCGGGTGGTGGGCAGCACAAAGATGCACAGCACCCCGACCAGGCTGAGGACAAAGGACAGCCACAGCGACCAAGTGTAGCCGCCAGTGAAATCGCGCAGGAACCCCGCCGCCACCGGCCCCAGGGCCATCCCGATGCCCGCGCCCATCATCTGCCACCCGTAGGTGGTGCCGGTGGGCGCGTCCCCGTAGTACTGCCGGTTGATGATGGGAAAGGCCGTCATCTCGCCGCCCATCCCGATGCCGAACAGCACGGCGAACAGGAAGTACAGCGGCACGCTCCCCCCGGCCACCAGCAATATCAGAATCGGAAAGACCTGCAACGTGAAGCAGACGGCCATCACCGCCTTGCTGCCCACCCGGTCCGCCAGCACCGGCGTAGCGAACCGGGTAGCGGTGCTGACCACCGTAAGCGTCAGGTAAATCATTGCCGCCATGCCGCTGGAAATCCCCGAATCAATGGCAATGGCAACCAGCAATATCAGGATAATGTTATGCCCGGCGCAACCCCAGAAATGGATGCCCACCAGATTCCAGAAAGCCGAGGTGCGCTGCGCCTGTTTCAGAAAAGCGTTGGTGCGGACTTTTGCCAGCGAGTTGTTTTGCAGGCGGCGCACCGGCTCATCCTTGGGCGCCCCCCACTGCGTTATCCCCCTATCGGCTGGCTCGTTATAAAACCACCTAGTAAGGGCCAGCAGAATAATCCCCCCGGCGATTCCGGGTATCCAGAAAGTGACCTGCAACCCGTACCGCTCGAACAGCAGGTACACCATCAGGATGGCAAGCCCGGTGCCAAGACCCTGAAGCGCCTGCAATATGCCCATCGCCAGCCCCAGATTCTTGCGAAACCACAGGGTAACGCCCGACACCAGCGTAACCTGAAACGAGGCCATCCCCGCCGCCAACACCAGACCGAAATACAGGTAATACTCCCACAGTTCGGTCATAATCCCGGTCATCACCATCCCGCCCATAAACAGGAACCCGCCGCCCCACATAATCCGCCGCACCCCGTAGCGGTCGCTCAACCAGCCGCAAACCGGGCTGAGCGCGGCCGACATCATCCATTGGATAGTGAACCCCAGCGTAATGAATCCGATGCTCCAGCCAAAAAGCTCCTCAAACTCCGGCACCAGAATCGCCACAGCGAACCGCATACTGGAGCTGGTCATCCACATCACCGTAGCGACGCCAACAATGACCCAAGCATAATGAACGCTCCGGTTTCCGATAACCAGACCGTAGGGCTTCAATCCAAAATTAAACATCACGGGCCATCGCGCGGCTGAATCGCGGGAAAGGCCAATTCTACCCCCTCCAGCCAGTTGTTTCAATGATGTTACGGCTTCAGAGAAAATTCCGCTACTCGGTTTCGGCCTTTAACTCGGCCTGAATCCGTCATTACGTTGACGAAAGCTGTCAGCGTGACTCAGATGTCTCAGTGACGAATTTCGCTCATTTGGGCGAATTGCAACTGACGTAGGCGGATACGAAACAGGGCGGTTACGGGTTGCCCGGCTGATGCCGTTTCCAGTCTTGCTCTGACCTTATTGCCGGTGGCAGTCTGGCCGGTGCCGACGCCAGGGTCAAGCATTATTCAGATGATTGAGGAGAAACTTCGCAATTTTCTCAAACCATATTCACGATTCTGCCGCTGGGCACACAAGAACCGGAGCCACCCTTTCCCAACCCCCTTGCAGAACTGCGGACGGCATGATGGCTGTCGCCCCGGATGGCCTTCGCCGCCAAGTCTCCTGTTCGTTATCCGGCAGAGGCCCCAGGATGGAGCCGGACATCGTAAGCGAAATTCGTCACGCAAGAGCGCCAGCACCAGAGAGAACCGGAGATCGCAACCCCGGCTGAGCCGGGGGACAGGTTGGCAGACAGCATCTAGTATCAATTCGTGCTACAATCCCGTGGAAAATTAGGACGCATTCCCAGCTACGAAAATCCCGCATATCGCTCGACTTTTATACCCTCAATCCCTACAGCAGTTGCCAGTTCGGCTGCCAGTACTGTTACGCCGCCGCCTTCACCGACAGGGCCGACCGGACGGAAAACTAGGGCAACTGGGTTCTAATCAAGGACAATGACGTCAGAACCCTCAAACAGGAAGCCAGCCAGCTGAAGGGAGCCTCCATCTATATGTCAACCACGACCGACCCCTACCAGCCGGTGGAACAGAGGTACGAGATCGTCCGACGCATCCTAGATGTCATGGCAGCCTATCCGCCCCGGCTGGTCATCCAGACCCGCGCCCCCCTGGTCGTCAGAGATACGGACAGGCTCCAGGCCATAGTAGAGGCCGGGGGCAGGGTACAGGTCAACATGACCGTGACGACCGACAATGATGACATAAGACGGGCAATGGAACCGCAGTGTCCGCGGAACGAAGCCCGGCTCAAGGCTGTGGCCCGGCTGAACGAAAGCGGTATCCAGACCTGCATCACCATGACACGGCTGTTGCCCGTCAAGGACACGGATGCCTTCGCCCGGCGGATGCTGGAAACCGGATGCCAACGTTTCATCATCCAGCCGTTCCACGTCGGCCGCGGCCAACAGCAGTTTCAGCGAGGCACCCGGGACCTAGCCGCCGGGTGAATGGCGCAGGACTGGGGACCCGGCTGGCAGGGCCGCTACAAGTAGCACTACGCAGAGGTCAAGGCGCGGCTACGCCAACTACTGCCCCAACTGGGCGAAGGGCAAAAGGGCTTTGCTTCACCGTTCTGACCGGTCAATACAGCCGAAGCAAGCGAAGGCAGAAGATGCTCCCCGGCGACTAGGACGTGACACAAGCCAATTAACCAGATACAATCAGAACGCTAGCCTGAGACCCTAAGGATAGGGCAATGCCCAGGCAACCAAGCCCTGCGAGAGGCAGAATGATAAGCAGAACAGGAATGACCTCTCGCAAGACACCGTATCTACAAGACTTGACGCAGAAAGCGTACATCGGAAGACACGAAGAGAAAAGCGGAAGGAGCATCGCAAAACGCCGCAAAAACAACATATCAAAGCGAATAAAGTAAACCAATAGGGTAACCGCTCCTGAAAAGGGGCGGCATAATTGAAGCGCCAAGGTTTCGGGCGTCCACCAGCCCTGTGTGCCGCGTAACCGCTCCTGAAAAGGGGCGGCATAATTGAAGCAGAATATGGGCGTACAGGAAGCGATTGAGGCACGGCGGGTAACCGCTCCTGAAAAGGGGCGGCATAATTGAAGCTCCATAGCGGCATTGTATCTCAAATATCCGCCGTGTCGTAACCGCTCCTGAAAAGGGGCGGCATAATTGAAGCACCTTAAACCTTGTCTGCGCACCAACTTTGCTCACCTGTAACCGCTCCTGAAAAGGGGCGGCATAATTGAAGCACTGAAACGGCGGTATCCCTGGCCTGGAGTAGTGCCAGTAACCGCTCCTGAAAAGGGGCGGCATAATTGAAGCCTGGCATTGAGGACGCCAACGCCGTTGCGGTTATCCCGTAACCGCTCCTGAAAAGGGGCGGCATAATTGAAGCAATACCCTGCCGGTGCAGGTCATACTCATCATCGTAGTAACCGCTCCTGAAAAGGGGCGGCATAATTGAAGCTCTTGACGGGTCTTGCCAAACCAGTAAGCGGCAAGCGTGTAACCGCTCCTGAAAAGGGGCGGCATAATTGAAGCATTCTGCTGAACGAGTGGGATATGGCCCAGCGGCAGGTAACCGCTCCTGAAAGGGGGCGGCATAATTGAAGCTGCTGGAACACAATCAGCGCGGTACTGGTTATGTCGGTAACCGCACCTGAAAGGGGGCGGCATAATTGAAGCTCAGTGGGGTGGTCGACAGGGTACGGAGCCAAAATAGGTAACCGCACCTGAAAGGGGGCGGCATAATTGAAGTGGCGGCACCGTGTTCGATTTTGCCGAGGATGCGTTGGTAACTGTTCCTGAAAAGGAACGGCATAATTAAGACAAGCGCCTGCCTATCAAGCCCGAGAAACAGACCCTATATGACCATGACCTTCGGCTCAGCAGGCGGCGACTGCCGCCCCAGAGTCCTGACCGAGTTGTTGCCGCGGCCAGCCGCCGGGCCAAGGTCAATTATCAGTATTCTGTCCTCTCTGGCGTTGATGATGCTGGCCAAGGCTTCCTCCATCAATATCCGTTCCTTTTCCGACAGATCACAGGAAAAGACCGAGTACTGCAAGGCATCCCCAAAGCCGTTCATCTTGCGGTGAACCAGCCGCAACCGGGCCGGGTCGCTAATATCATAAGTCACAATATGCCGGTTACGCATCTCAATTACACCCTACCGCGTAGTGAAGGCCGGGTAGCCCTGAAGCTCGCCAGCCAAGTGCCGGCCCAGCAACCGGGCCTGAATCTCCATTATCCGTCGGTAGCTCACCGAATAGTTGAACAACGGATGCCTTATGAGGGTCTCAAGCCGCCGCTCAAACCCCTGGATCACAGTGCGCCGTCCCTCCGGCGTCAGCGACACCGCCCCGGAACGCATAATGAAGTCCCTCTTTTTCAGCTCCCCGTTATTGAACAGAGTAAGGGCTGCCGAGTCGGCCACTATCGGCCGGAACTCCTCAGCCAGGTCCAGAGCCAAAGCGGGTCGCCCGTACTTAGGCTGGTGGTAGAATCCCAAGAAGGGGTCGAATCCCACCGACAAAGCTGATATGGCAGTCTGCCGGGCCAGCATCGAGTACAGAAAGGATAGAACGGCATTCACCGGGTCCTTCGGAGGCCGCCGGTTACGGGAGTGAAAATCAAAGGCGGCGTCTTCCGCCTTGATCATCCCTCCGAAATTGGAGAAATAGACCCGGGCCGCCGCGCCCTCTATGCCGAGAAGCGAAGCCATACTGCCGACATCAGCGGCACTGGCAGACAGACGCTCCAGTTCCTTCAATGCCGCCGCCGGAACCGTCGGGTGGTTGCGCCTCAGCATCACCCGGCTGTTCCGTATCTTGGCAACGGTAATATCCCGAGCGATCCGAAGGGAATGCCCGGCATCCCCGGACACCTGGAATTGACGAATGCGCAAGTCAACATTTTTGTGAGTCATGCCGGTGGTAATGCCGTTCAGCCAACCCCCGTAGCTGAAGTGCGCCACCATTATGTTACGGGCCAGCAACTCCCGCATGGCCTGCGCCGTAATCTGCACGTTCCCGAATACCGACAGGCTGGACACGTCCAGCAAACGCGCCTTGCCAATCACCTCCTTTCCGCTCCGGACCGTAAGCTCGTCCCCGGTCTTGCCGACCACGGCTCCCTGGGTCTGAACGTACAGAGGCAAGGCATCGTCCCGGGCCGGGACTATCCGCCGGACGTCGTCGGGCTTGGCTATAAAGCGGCTGCCTTTAAGAAACGACACCTCATCCGGCAGGCAGATGCCCGCCAGCGAGCAACGGTTACACTTGGGGCTGTCCTCCAGCGGAGGCGGTATGGCGCCCGACTCCGCCGACGTCCGCGCCTCCTGCAACAGCGCCTTGGTCCGGGCAATCAACCCGTCATCGAACTCAACCGGCACTCGCTTGCGCGACCCTGAAAAATAAAGAACGCCCCCATCGCTTTCATAGCCGTGGGCCCGCAACAGCAGGCCCTGGACACAGAGCTGAACCCGTTCCGGTTCATAGGAATTTCCGGGGACGTCCGGAACACTGCCTCTCTTGTAGTCAACGGGAGTAGCCCGTTTTCCGCTGGTTTCAACCAAGTCAATACGGGCTATGGCGCCCAAGGTTTCGTCGGAGAGCGTAACGGAGCGGGCATGAACAACCTCCGGCGGGCCGTCCGCGCCTTCGGCAGCAGGCACATTCAGGTCGCCGGACTCCTGATCGACCCGCCGGTGCCGGAACCTCCCGTCCACCGTATCGGTGCTGTCGGCGAACTCGCCCTGCACCCATTCCAGGTAGCAGAGGCGCGGGCAGTAAGCGAACTCGTTCAGCATACGGGCGGGGATGAGCTCGGGAGCAACCTCAGACATCAGAACCTCAGTACAGTGCTGGTTAATAACATTTTGCCTAATATATCCCGCTATTTTACCGATTATACAGCCCTTGACAAATAACCTACCCTAGGCGCTAATATAGCGGAGGCGTCGATACACTTGGCAGCCAGACTCCAACGCTGGAGGCAGTTTCACCCTCTCCGCCACAGAGGAGGAAACCGCCCGGATAACCGTAGCTGTTGGAACAACTACGGCACAATCGAAGTATAACATCTTGCCTGATCCAGCCTGCCCGCGCGGGAAATCAACCGCCCCTAGCCAAAAGGCAGGGGCGGCACAATCAAAAACCGGCAAATTAAGGAGAAATGAATGACCATAGACCTGCCAACCCTTCAAGAAGCCGTCACAGGCAGAGCCGCCGCCTTCCGGTGCATCACCAGATACCAGCCCGCCGGCGGCCCCGGCGACAAGATCTTCCCCCCGACCTACGGAGGCGGGAAGTACGCCAAAGAAAAGCGGGTCAACCCGGAAACCGGAAAAACCCAAAAGTGCGTACTGCTGGACTCCGTAGCCAGCCAGGCAAACCGGATGGAGCTGGCTCTGCTGTCCGCCTGCCGCGCGGGGCTACTGGACCTACCCCTACTGGAAGTACGGTTCGACCAAGACGTTCTGCCCTACAAGTTCACGGTCACCAGCCTGGAAGCCCCCCATCGGGTGGCCGACGCCCTGTTCCGGGACAGCCTGCTGGACGGCAAGATATTCCGCAAGTCCAGCACCGGCCAGATACTGGACCATGCCAACGTCGCCAACGCGACTGGCATATTCGGCATCTGCCCCACAGCGCTATTGTTCGGCTTCTGGGACTCCACGGGGCCAAGGGGTGGGGCGGGAATCAAATTCCAGAGGGCCATAACCTCCGAAATAACCGGCTACAGGGCAGTGCCGGGCAAGAAAACCGCCAGCCGTATCGACCCGGCAAAAATACCCGCCGGAGCAGGCCCTCTGTACGAACAGACGGCGAATGGGGACGAACACCCCGGGTGGACGTTGAGAGGTGATCAAGCAGGCAATAGACTCAAGAAACTGGGAAAGGATGGACGTCCCTCGGAAGCCAATCACGGGAACGTGATGCCAACTGTCGAGGACGGCGGATTTACCATCATTGAAGCAGTACAGACCACCGTCCTGTCTTTGGCAGCCATACGGCGCCTGCGTTTCCCCCTGCAAGGAAAAGCTGATTCGGACCCTGCCGTCAACACCGCCGCCCACACGGCATTGGCCGCTCTAGGCCTGTACGCCGGGACAATGGCCCGCGCCGACACCGACCTGAGGTCCCGCTGCCACCTCTGGCCTCAAAACACAGTCAAATGGGAAATGCTAGACCGGCCGGCCCAGCCGCCCAAAGAATTCCCAATGGATGAGGAAAACGCCCTCGTTTTGCTCAAGGAAGCCTTAGACGCCGCGAAAAAGGCCGGGCTGCCTTGGGAAGGACTCATAGAGCTGACCCCCTCCTCTGAACTGCTGGAACTGGTCAGACGCAGCCAAGAACTAGACACCCAAAGCCCGGAGCAAAGCTGATGTTCGCCATCGCCATCAACTACCTGAACAACCGGGTAATGGCAGCTGCATACGGCAGCCCGGACGGGAGCGAACCGGAATGGCCGCCCCACCCGGACCGGGTGTTTATGTCCCTAGTGGCGGCCTGGGGACAGACCGGGCAAGACCGGCAGGAAGAACTAGCCCTGCGCTGGCTGGAACGGCTGCCTCACCCGTCAATAGCCGCTGGCAAGTGTCGACCCCGGCAAGCCGTCACCAGCTACGTTCCAGTAAACGACACCCCGTCGCGGAAAAACCGGGGCAGATTGCTGCCCCAGAACCGGATCCCGCAACCCCGATACTTCCCTAGTGCCGCGCTGGATAACCCGGTAGCCCACCTGATCTGGCCGGACGCCGAACCGGAAGAACACCTACAGGCACTCCAGCGGGTATGCGCCAGCGTAACGAATGTAGGACACTCCACATCCCTAGCGCAAGCATACGTGGAAAACAATCCCCCGTCCGCCAACTGGCTGCCCCGGACAGCGCCCGGAGGCCATCAGATGCGCGTTCCCTACGCGGGGCGACTGGACGACCTCATTGTGGCTTACGGCAACGGCCAGAAGCCTGTGGCCCGGAGATGGATCGGATACTCCGAAACGGGAGAAGCTGAACTGACAGAAAAGCCGCACAGCGCGTTCAATCCCGAACTGATAGTATTCGAAGCCACCGGAACAGGACTGGACCTGCACGCTGCCGCCCGGATCTCCGCCACCTTCCGCAACTTCATCATGGCAAAGTGCCCCGATCCGGTGCCGGAATGGATCAGCGGGCACACACCGGACGGAGCGCCAAGCCACCAGCCGCACATGGCAATTCTGCCTCTGCCGTTTGTCGGCAGCCAGTACGCCGACGGCCACATCATGGGCCTGGCCGTCGCCATACCCCGGGGCATGACCAACGAGGAAGCAGGATACTGCCTGAGCGAACTCACGAAGCGCGAAGAAGACGGCAGGCCAAGCAGACACGCCATATTCTCCAGCGAATGGAACCGGGCTATCCTGCAACAGATAGAAGCATACGGCAACCGCAGGCTTCAGCAGACTCTCAGGCCCAGGACATGGACCGGCCCAGCCCGTACCTGGCACACCGTAACACCCGTGACCATAGACCGGTATTACAAAGGGCCGGACAAAGCCCGGCTGGAACGGGAGAATGTCACAGAGCAGTGCCGCCGCATCGGACTGCCCACACCGGCAACAGTAGTTCTAGGACAGCACTCGATGCTTGAAGGAGTGCCCCCAGCCCGAGAGTTCACCCGGCTGAAACGGCGCAGCGACCGGGGCGGCAACGGAGAGTGGCAACATACTCACGCCGTCATAGTGTTCGCCGAGCCGGTGCAGGGCCCGGTCATCATCGGCAGCGGGCGCTACCGCGGCTACGGACTATGCCGCCCTCAGCCGGAATAAGGAATGTCTACTATGAACGCAACAGACACCGGACTGTCCGCCTCGGATTTCAGCACGTACTTCCAAGAACTGTGGGGATATACGCCCTACCAGTGGCAACAGGATATAGCGGAATCTGTCCTGTCGCAAGCCGGAATCTGGCCCAAGGCCATCGCCTTGCCGACAGCGGCAGGCAAAACAGTATGCCTAGACATCGCCGTATTTGCCCTAGCCGCATTGAGCGACACGGATCACAAAACCGGACAGCAACCCCGACGGATTTTCTACACGGTGGATCGGCGCAACATCGTAGACCAGACCTATCAACGGGCTAAAAGTCTCGCCAAGAAGCTGAACGAAGCTGACAGCGGCATACTGAAAGCCATCGCCAACCGGCTACGGCTGATCGCTGGGGGGGAAGAAACCAGACCTCTGGCCGTCCACCAGCTCCGCGGTGGCATCCGGCAGTCCAGCAACTGGGAGCGGGATCCTCGCCAACCAGCCATCATCACGACCACAGTAGACCAAGTAGGATCTGCCCTGCTGTTCAGTGCCTACGGCAAAGGAACGAGAACCAGACCGGTACACGCCGGCCTAACGGCCAACGACAGCATCATCATACTGGACGAAGCCCACTGCTCCCAGCCTTTTCTCCAGACAGTCCGGGCCGTAGAAAAGTACCGGATGTGGGCGGAAAGACCCCTGCACACCCCTTTCCAAACCGTCATCATGTCGGCCACCCCACCCCAAGAAATTGAGCAAGGGGAGATATTCCAAGACACCTCAGACCAACCGGCAGATCCCGGCCACCCATTGGGCAAACGGAATCTGGCCCGGAAACTCACCACCCTGAAAGAGGCGAAAAGGAACTCCCGGACGGAAAAGGAACTCGCCGACGCCGCCCTGGAAATAGCAGGGCCGGACTGCCCAGCAGTCGTAGTTTTCGCCAACCGCGTGGCCACAGCCCGGAAAACCCGCCAGATAATCAGAGAGAGAAATACTTGCGACGTCGTCCTGATGACAGGAAGAATGAGGCACAAGGAAAGGGACGAGCGCATGGAAATTCTGATGAAACGAGCCTGTCCCGACCCCGACGGACGGGATCCCAGATCCCCCCCTTCCATCACCGTAGCAACCCAGACACTGGAAATAGGCGCCGACTTGGACTTCGATGGCCTAGTAACGGAATGCGCCAGCCTTGACGCCCTGCAACAACGGTTCGGAAGGCTGAACCGCACCGGCCGGGACATCAGAGCGCCGGGCCGCATCATCATGCGAGCCGACCAAGTGGACGCCAAAAACCCCGACCCAATATACGGGGAAGCAGTCAGCGCGACCTGGAAATGGCTGAAGGAACAAGCCGGGGAGATGCAAGAAGTTGACATGGGCATAACCGGCATAAGAAATATGCTTACAGACACGCCGGAAGAAACCAGGCGAGAGATGAACATCCCGGCGCGGAATGCAACCGTTATGTTGCCGTCGCATATAGACGCTTGGGCCCAGACCAGCCCAGGAACCGGCCCAGCCCCCAGAGTAGAGACCTACCTCCACGGCAGGGAAGACCGGCCTGCCGACGTACAGGTCTGCTGGCGGGCCGGTCTTGACCTCAACAACCCCGGCGAAACTTCAGAAATCCTACAGGTTTGCCCACCAAACTCGCTGGAGACCCTGCCAGTTCCGCTAAACGTATTCCGGCAATGGCTAGCCGCAAGGCTGAAAGACGACGACACGGGAGACGCCCCAAGCAACTATACCGATAGGCCCACAGTCTCAGACGACATCCCAGACGGACACCAAGTCATCCGGTGGCGCGGCAGACAGACCGGGAAGCGAGACATAACGGCCAACCCTCAAAGCATCAGACCGGGCGATACAATTGTCATTCCCACAAACCACCCGGGGGACTTCCGCACCATCGCCGACCTGCCGGATTACAAAAGAGCCGCATCTCTGGACATCGGAGATAATACGAACGCTCAGGCCCGCGGACGCCCTACCTTGCGGATAAGCGAGGAACTGCTGGCTGGATGGCCGGATGACGGCGAAAGCCCAGAACAAGACAGCATCAGAGACGCAATGTCCGAAACCGCCCAGCCGGAAATAAGCTCGGAGGAACGGGAAGAAAAAGTCAGAGAACTGCTGGAAGCCTTGGCACAGCGCAAATGGCCCGAAGAACCCAGCCCCCTGCTCTACCTGACGGAGAACGCCAATGCTCTATTAAAAAACAACGTAGGTTTCAAGCCCGTCTCCTGGTCGGAGAAACACCTAGTCATAGAACCCGTCAAACCGCTGCCCCTTGGTCAGGACAGACAGGAAAGCCCCGACGACGAGGACGACGTAACCCACTCACGGCGCGCCCGGCGCGTCACCCTTGAACAGCACTCCCATGGAGTCGCAGAAAGAGCTAGGAAATATGCCCTAGCCTGCGGCATAACTGGCCCGGAACTGGAAGCGATCCAATCCGCCGCCCTCTTGCACGACGTCGGCAAAGCAGACCCTCTCTTCCAGAAGGCGATGCACGGGGGCAATCCATACTACGGCGAACTCTTGGCCAAGTCGCCCAACGCAGTCAGACCCGGCGTCCGGCACGAACTCATGTCCGTCCGAATGGCTGAAAGCCAACCGGAGCTTCTACCTGAAGACCCCGGAGCAAGAGACTTGGCCCTCCACCTGATAGCCGGACACCACGGCCACTGTCGGCCCTTCGCCCCATTCCAAGAAACCGGCTCAGAAGGACGCACAGCCAGATTCACCCTAAAAGGCGCAACAATGAAAGCCGAAGGGCCAACGGAGCTGGAACGGCTGGACTCAGGCGTATCTGAACGGTACTGGCGTCTCACCCTGAGATACGGTTGGTGGGGCCTGGCATACCTGGAAGCCATACTCAGAACCGGCGACTGGAGCCAGAGCGAGAACGAGGAGCTGAGGAGGTAAATCAGGTGACAGAAACTCAGCAGATGCCACTCCTGCGGAATATGCACGACAGCGCCCCCCAGCCCTGCCAGCCTGATACTGAAGGGAAACACAGAGAGTTCCACCTGAACGGGCTGGACGGGAGCAATCCCCTAGGGTTCCTCGCAGCCGTCGGAGCATTAAAAGCAGTCAGCGACGCCTGGCCTAACGGGGAATGGAAGATGAGGTGGAGCCAAGATACCGGGCCTTGGACTCCGGTACTGGAAGGAATAACTGCAATGGATGAAGAACAGCTTGCGGAATGGCTTGCTGATAGCCTCAAGAACGCCAGCACCCGGGCCTTGTCCATCAGCAAGAACCTTAAACTCAGCCCAGATCTGTTCCGCCGCTTGGCTCAGGAAGCGCAAGAAAGCGCAGATATGCCAGACCGCCGACACGCCGATTTCATCGCCTCTTTCGGATGCGAATCGGTTCACGACAGGAAAGGACAACAGATCCGCGACACAGCATTCAGGACCATGGCCGGAGCAGGCCACCAGAACTTTCTGGAGTCCATGCTACAGACAGTAGAGAACACCACACCGATCCAACTGCGGGACAGTCTGTTCACCCCCTGGAAACGGAAAGACCCGCGCTGGGGGATCCGCTGGGACCCGGCTGAAGACCGGCGCTACGCCCTACGGTGGAACGATCCCAGCGGCGAAACCGCGACGACCGAGCGCGGCGCCAACCGCCTGGCCATCGAGTCCCTGGCGCTATTCCCTACGGCAGTCAACGGCGCAACGCTGGAAACCACCGGATTCAGCCAAGAAAGAGGCAGAGACACCCGGTTCACTTGGCCCATCTGGAACTGCTCAATAGACATCAGGACAGCAACTTCTACGTTGCGCCTGCGGGAGATTCAGGAAGAAGCTCCTGACCACAGAAAGCTGAGGCCTCTGGGAATAGCCGCAGTCTACCGGAGCTACCGCATAACAACGGGCAACTTCCGCAACTTCACCCCAGCCGTTCCAGTATAGAGATCTGCTATTCTCCGCTTCTGTCCCACTCGACAGAGTATACTACGGCAGTCATAACGCGTCTGGTAGTTCTAGCGTTTGCATCTGGGCACCACGATTGTCCGTGCGTGTTGCAGAGCAGAGGTAAATCTTGGTTCCGCTTGGCATATGTTGCCACCTCAACACAACAACCCCATAAAGAGGAAAGAAACAATGCAGACCATCGAGGCGCGGGACATCATTCAAGAGGCCATCGACCTAGTAGCCGAGATGAACCCGCAAAGCACAGGCGGCAAGTGGCTCGAAGACATCACCGTAGCCGCCGCCCCGCACATCCGGGAGTGGGACATCGCGCACTGCTACACCTGGGCCGAATGGCCGGAACGTGAAACGAAATTCCCAAATACCACCCAGCAGGACATCGGCATTGACGCTGTGGCAACCCGCCGCAGCGACGGTCAGCACATCGCCATTCAGTGTAAAGCGCGGCAACTGGACGAACAGGGATACGGCGGAAGCATCAGCAAGGACGATCTGGACTCGTTCATATCCTCGTCTGCCGACGCGTTCTGGACAGAACGCTGGCTGGTCACCAATGGCAACAATCCAATGAGCCCTAACGTCGCACGGACGCCGGGCGTCAATGGCAAGCCCATAAAGCAGGTGAACATCACTAGCGACCTGCTGCAACAGCAAGCGTCATTCACCCATGAAGAATGTCCGCACTGCGAGCCCAACCCCGACGGTGAGGAACCCAAACAAACCAGAACCTGTATGCAAAACGAAGCCGTCGCCAAAAGCGTCCGCCTCATCCGCAAACACGAGCGGTCAAACAGCGGCGGCCTGCCCGAGGGCCAGGCCCGGGGCAAAATCATCCTGCCTTGCGGCACCGGCAAAACCCGCATCTCACTCCGGATCGTTGAGGAACTGACGCGGCCGGGCGAGCTGTCCATCGTGCTATGCCCGTCCATCGCGCTGGTCGCGCAAATCCGGCGCGAGTACCTCCAAAACACCGCTACGGGCCTCCGGGCGCTGGCCGTATGCTCCGACGAAACCGCCGGCTACGACCCCAAGAAAGAAAGCTCGCGGAACGCCACAACCGACCCCACCGTTGACAACAGCAACGTTAGCGCCTCCGAAGTGAAGGGCAAGGTCACCACCGACCCTGCGGAAATCGCCCGGTGGATCCGCCAAGGGCAGGAGTCCGGCCAGATCAGCGTCATATTCGGCACCTACCAGAGCGGCCGCCGCATCGCCGAGGCGCTTGGCGAGACCGGCGTAACGGCCAAGGCACTCATCGCCGACGAGGCGCACCGCACCGCCGGACTGCGGCGAAAGCGCACGGCTAAAAGCGGCGCCCTTTCCGGCGAAGAACAACGCATCCGCGACTTCACGCTGTGCCACGATAACGATCACTTCCCGGCCACCTACCGCGTCTATCAGACCGCCACGCCCCGCATCTACGACACCAGCAAGGTTGACCGGAATCAGTCCGGCGACTGGATTGTCCGCTCGATGGACGACGAAACCGTCTTCGGCGTGGAGCTGTACCGCAAGAGCTACGTGGAAGCGGTCAATAACGGCTGGCTCTCCGACTACCGCATCATCGCCGTCGGCGTCAATGGCCCGGATGAGTACCGCATCGCCAATGAGCTGGCCGCCAATATCGGCGGCAATGGGCGCCAAGCCCTCACCGCCACACATTTTCTCCGGGGGCTGGCCTTTACGCTGGCTATGGGCGGCGCCACCCAGAACGGCGGGAAAGGAACCTTGCCCATCAAATCCTGCATCGCCTTTATGAACACCGTAGACAAATCCAAAAATATGGCGAACAGTCTACAGACCGGCCCCGTAAGGCAATGGCTGCAAGACTGGCTGCACGGCAACCGGGAAGGACAGTCCGCCGCGCATTACACGCTGGAGCATCTGGACGCCACCAGCAACGTGACGGCCCGCGAGAACGCCAAGCTCCGGCTGGCGCAGTCCAGCGAAGCGGAACCCCACGGCGTCATCAACGTGGGCATATTCGGCGAAGGCACCGATTCGCCCTCGCTCAACGCCGTAGCTTTCTTGGAAGCCCGCAAAAGCCCCATCGACGTAATCCAGGCCGTAGGCCGGGCTATGCGCACCGCGCCGGGCAAGGAAAGGGGGTACATCATCTGCCCCATCCTGATACCGCCCAATGCCAATCCCGAGCAATGGCTCAGCACCAGCGATATGGCGGAAGGCTGGCAGGAACTCGGGCAGATACTCCTCGCGCTGCGAGCTCACGACCAGCGCATCGAGGATAACCTGAAGGACCTGTTGCAACTATACATTCCGAAGACCCCGGAAGTGCAACGCACCATCGTAGCCATCGCCGCCGGTGAGGATAAACGCATCTCCTACCGCGAACACATAGGCCCCCCCGGACAAGCGCAGCAGGCCGTGGCCCGGGTAGTTGAGGGCAAAAGCGCCCTGTCCGCGGAATTTCAACCCATCGCCGAAACCGGCAGCATCGCGCCCCCGGCCTCCGTTGCAGCCCCGGCCGGCAACCCCGGCCCGGCCATCCAATACCCCAAGCCCGAAACCGGTGAACAGCGTCAAATCGGCGACGAAAAGCCGGCCGCGCCCGCCGCCGCGCCCGCGCCGCCGCCGCAAGAGCCGACGCAAATCATCACCGGCAAGAAAAACCGCGACGGCAGCAGCGAGCTGCGCCTAGACACCGTCGCCAGAACCCCGGCCGGGCCGGACGGCGCCAGGGGCCAAGTGAACATCAAGAAGTCCAAAGCGAAAGCCAAGGATATGATTAACAAAGGCGAGGGCGTCCGCATCTCCAACGTCAGTGCCCCGCGAGCGCCTCGCCGAACCCACGAAGAAGTGGCCGAACAATCCGCTATGCGGATGCTGGAACTCACCGGAATGAACGAAACCGGCAACACCATCAGCATGAACCTGCTCACCAAGTCCGGCCTAGTTGACAACCGCGTCGTCCGCGACCTGAACATCCTCGAATCCGGCATCAAGGAAGCCGCTTACCACTTGGGAAACGACGGGCTTCAGCAGACCCTCGACCGCCACTTCGGGCTGGACAACCTGAAAGACGACAAACGCAAGGGCCAGGCCGACGGCTGCACCATCGCCGCCCTGCTGCTGATGAACGCCGCTATGCTCCACCAGCGCATCGCCAACGGCGGCTGGCTTACCGGCGTGAGCAGCCTAGATACCGTCAAGAACAGCACCAACGTAATCCGCGCAATCCTGCGCCAGTGGAACGCCATTATCGGACACGACTTCAAGCCGGTGCTGGAGCCGGCGGTCAAGGCCATCGAAGCCGTCGAAGACACCGGCAAGCTGGCCGGGCTGGAGCGGGCCCTGCGCCACATCACCGCCGAAGCGGAACGCATCGCCGAAACCTACGCCGATATGGGCGCCGACCACGCCGGGCCCCTTTTCAACCGCGTGATGGGCAACCAGGCGTCCGACGGCGCCTTTTTCACCCGCCCCGTGGCCGCCTCCATCGCCGCCCGCCTCACCCTGGACGCCTGCGGCGATGCCGACTGGAGCGACCCCCAAGTCTGGCAAAACCACAAGACCGTTGACCTAGCCTGCGGCAGCGGCACCCTGCTGGCCGCGATGCTTACCGATATGAAACGCCGCGCCCGGCAACACGGCGCCGACGACGCCAAGCTCGCCGAACTCCAGAAACTGGCCGTAGAGGAAACCGTCAAGGGGCTGGACATCAACCCGGTTTCCCTGCAACTGGCGGCGTCCCAGCTCACCGCCGGCAACCAAGACATCCGCTACCGCAGGATGGGCCTGCACCTGATGCCCTACGGCCCGCAAACCGGCAACCCGGCGCAGGTGGCCGCAGGAACCCTGGAGCTGCTGGGGCAGCAGGCGATTGTCCCCCGCAGCGGCTCCCTGGCCCTGAGCGATGACAGCATCGCATCGCAAAACGTGTGGAACCGGCAAGGCGGCGCAGACAGCCCCGAGCTGGAAGACTCGGTGGAAGCCGTCAAGGACGCCCGCATCGTCATAATGAACCCGCCGTTCACCAACCGCGCCAAAATGGGCGAAAAGTTCCCTAGGGAAACTCAACGACTGCTACGCCAGCGCGTAGACAACATGGAAGATACGCTAGTGCGTAGCGACGCAGAACTCAAAAACTTTGTCGATAAAAACGCACTGGAACCGCTATTCACCGCCTTGGCCGAAAAATGCGCGAGGGCAGATGGAATTTTCACTACAATCAGCCCAACAGTTGCCCTATGCGCTCCGTCGGCACTCAACAAGCGGCGCATACTGGCGCAACGCTACCACATCCACACCGTCCTCACCTGCCACCAGCCGGGGCAAATCAATATGAGCCAGAACACCAACATAAACGAAAGCATCATCATAGCAAGGCGGCGCGAAGGCCCCAAACCGCCCACCCGGTTTATCAACCTTGACCGGCTGCCGGTTGATGACAACGAAGTCTCAGATTTGCACCAATGCCTCAAGGACTGCGACAAGGGCGCAATCGCCAACGGATGGGGCGAAGTGTCCCACTGGTCCGCAGAACGGATTGAGGCCGGCGACTGGACGCCGGCAATCTGGCGTTCCCCGGAACTGGCCGAAGCCGCCGCCCGGTTCGCCAACGACGTCAACTTGCAAATCCTAGAAACACCTGACCGGTCGCCGCAGGCGACCGGTCAGGTGCTGCGCGGCTCATTCGAGCCGGCAGCACCCGACCTCCCGGGCAGTTTCCCAATACTGAAATCCAAAGGAACCGATGGTCAAACCCGGATACAAAGCCAGCCCGACGAACACTGGATTCCCAAGAAATACGACGAGCGCATCCGCCAAGCCAACAACGGCACCTACCCTGAAGCGGACAGAATCCTGCAAAAAGCCGGGTATCTGCTGATTACGGCAGGCCAACGCAACACGACGGCGCGGCTGACTGCGACCGCGGACAACACGAAATACGTCGGCAACGGCTGGATGCCGATTACCGGATTGTCTGCAATCGAAGCCAAAGCATTAGCCGTTTTCATCAATTCAACAGCCGGGCGTCTGCAAATAATGCGCAACCCCGGAAAGGCCCTAGCATTCCCCAACTACAGCGCAGAGGAAACTGGCAACATCCGCATCCCCGACGTGCGGAACGCCCGCGTCCGTCGCATCCTAGCCGACTGCTGGGAGCGGACAAAGGACGTGGCCGTCCCGCAGTTCCGCGACGGCGAGTGCGAAGTGCGCCGCCTCTGGGACGAGGCAGTAGCCGACGCCCTAGGCTGGAACCCGGCCGACCTGGCCCGCCTGCGCCACCTGCTGCACCAAGAACCCCACGTGAGAGGACTGGGATACAATCAGTACCAAGAAGAGACACAAGAATGATGAATTACTACCCCAATCAAAGACCGAAACCACAACGGCAGAAAACCCCAAACCGGGGCAAGTTCCTACTCGGAACACTCGCAGTCGCCGTACTCGGGATCCTAGTAATCAAAACTATTGAAGAGGGGCTAGGAGAGAAAAGGATAACCAACCATCCAAAACGAAGAGTATTCTTCAGCTTCCATTGGAAAGACGCATGGCAAGCATCACAGGTCAGGAACATCGGCGCCACATCCCATGACGAGCCCGTATCAAACAACTCATGGGAACAGATCAAAAGAAGCGGAGACTCAGCCATCAAGAACTGGATCGACAGCCAGATGGCAATATGCTCATGCGTGATCGTCCTCATTGGCCAAGAGACTCACAGCCGCAAGTGGGTAAACTACGAAATAAGGAAAGCATTTAACGACGGGAAAGGGATACTAGGAATCTACATCGACGGCATCAAAGACCGAGAAGGAAGGACCTCCCGACGGGGAAACAACCCATTTGACAGCATCATCCTGACCGACAGAAGGCCACTAAGCCGCATTATTACCACCTACGACCCCTCCGTGGGCGGATGGGACAGCCAGTCCCAATATGCCTACATCGCCAGAAACCTGGAAGCCTGGGTCGAGCAGGCACTACAAAACCGAAGACAAGAATGAGAGGGGACAATAACTCAAAGAGATAACAGCTAGGAACAGAATAGCTAGACCACCCGGTCATAAAACCCACGGCTCCACCCCGCGGGGAAACCCCAATAATGCCGCCTAAGTCACCAACTCCGCATCCACCGGCAAAGAAGTGAAACCAAGAAGGCAAAAGAAGGACACACCGCCAGATGCCTGAAACCAGGACGAACACCATAAACACGACGCCCTGGCCGCCCACCACGGCGCCGCCTTCAATCGCGCCATGGCCGACCAGGCATCTGAAGGGGACTTTCGCATACTGGCCAGCTACTGGGAACGGACTCAAGATATGGTGGTGCCGCAGTTCCGCGACGGCGAGTGCGAGGTGCGCCGCCTATGGGACGAGGTCGTAGCCGACGCCCTAGGCTGGAACCCGGCCGAACTGTCCCGCCTGCGCGAGCTGCTACACCAAGAACCCCACGTCCGCGGCCTAGGCTACGGGCAGTATGCCGACGAACAAGAATTTTAGGCCCGAGAATCCAAGCGCATTCACATCAGCGAGCATAGCAACTAGGCAGGAATTTGACTGTGATTGAAGAAACGATACGGCTCAGCGAACCTGAAATTGCTGTTTTCATTAGCAGTCGTCAGGATGCAGAAATGGCTGAAGCCAGGGCTCTGGCTATTAAGACTGTGGATGGGTTCCCTGGTGTCCGTGTTTGGGCCTTTGAAAATGCGCCTGCCAGTTCCGAAACTAGTTTAGGGACGGAGCGCGCGGCATAAGCCGCCGGAATACCGGCATAACAGCCGCAGAGTAAAAGCGCAAGGAGGCAAGAGAATGCCAACGCCAAAGGAGACCAACCCCGGCAACCTGCCGCAGGTAGCCTGCGAGGACATACGGCACCTGCAGAAAAGCCCCGCCCGGGTCATAGATTTCTACGAGCAGGTAATGGCCCAACAGTTCAACCGGCTTTCGTCCCAGAACCCCCATAAGCCAGAAGGGAAGACTCGGCTCTACTACTACGAATTTCTCCGAACGGCGGCCCAGCAGGCTGCGTTGGATGCAAGGGAAGCCGTCTACCGGATGTACGGGGACTTCGGAGTATCCGTAGTAAAGAACTGGGACGCTGAACTAGGCTACTAACGCGGAGCGAAAGGCAGTCGCTTACGCGGCTGCCCCCCACCGCACAGGCTAGTCGGCAGCCCAGATGTCCAGGTAGCCGGTAGGTTCGGGCGACGCCGAGAAGGCGAAGGCGGCTGCGAACCCGAACCGACCGGAGCGCGGGTGCTGCCGAACAACCGGGTAGCGATAACCCGCATAGCGATCGCCGAAGCCGGGCAGAAGATGGCGCCGGAGCTAACCGGCGCAGAGCCAGAGGACGAGCTAATGTCCGGGTGGTTCCCAGGCTGGGACCAGTGCCGGTATTACTACGGGATACCCTGCCCGGAGCCCAGACGGTTCTACCCCCGGGACTCGGCCAGGCTAATGGCCGTCACCGCGGACTCGTTCTTCTACTGCGTATTCGAAGGCGGCCCGTCCGGGTTCCCGCCGCGGCCCCTAGCGATACTCGAGCAGGAACACCACTGGACGCCCGGGACGTCAGGGTTCGGCGCCAGCTGGCTGTGGTGGCACAGCGGGACCCCGCAGTACCCGCATAACCCCATCAGGCTGTTCCTGCCGGTAGCCCCAGCAGAAGGCTAAGACCACAGCGTGCCAATGCGGCCCGCTCCAGACACTTGCCAGGAGCGGGCCAGCCTATGCCTGAGAACGGAGAGAATGTACAAGAAAAAAGGAAATTACACAGTCATAGCAGCGATGCTAGTCGGAATACTGACACTGTCCGCGCTCCTAGAGTTCGAAGTGCCCAGAGCAGACGGACTCGGACCATCCCTAGCAAGAGTGGCACTACCATCCCTCACTAGCATAGTAGCAGGGCTCATAGTCAAGATGACCATTACGAAAGAGCGAGAACCAGCCAAGAGCAGGCGAATGAAGATCCGATCCCGGACCCGACCCTTGCGACCCCGATAACTCAAGGAGTCCAGGCCACCCACCAACCGCCAGACGCAGAGAGAGTGCCATGCCCCGAGAGTTCAACGCAGTCAACCGCGGCGTATACATCGCGGACAACCTGCCCTTCCTACGCCGCATCAACAGCGAATCCGTAGACCTTGTCTGCATCGACCCGCCCTTCGGCAAGATGCAGACGTTCGGCGGCAGCAAGGCAAAGCTCAAAACGCCTACGACACTCAACCGGGCATCTTAACGCGCATACGCCGCATCCCCTGATAGTCCCCGGCCCTCAGCCGCCCCAACGCCGTCAGCAGATAGGCCAGCACCGACATCGTGGCGTGCAAGCTCACCCTTTCCCGCCCCAGGAACTGATGCCGGTCCAGCAGCCGGGAATGCTTGGCGCTGGCAAACCACCGCTCTATCGACGTCCGTTTCCTGAACAGATCCTTCCACTCCGCGCTAGCCCGGTGCAGGGTTCCCATTATCCGCGCCGTTTCCCTTCGGGCTTCTCCGAATACTCGAAGTCGCAGTAGCTGCTCCAGTCAGTCCGGCCTTTCAGGTGGCATCCACCATCCGGGCAACGGAACCGGTGCTTCCCGTCAGGGGAAGTCTCCAAGAAGTCCATGGTCCGGCCCCCGATGCAGACCGGCAGGCCCTTCTCGTCATACAAGCCCTCGTACAGCCGCTTTCCCGTCTTCTTGTCTTTCGGCGGTTCTGTTGCATTTGCTGGGTAGTTAGCCTTCAAGCCGCCGCCGCCGCCGCGCCTCCTCCCTGTCTCGCGCTCGCAATTTCTCTACGGCACAAGTCGGCCCGGTCTTCTCAGTAGCAGGCGGTAGGTAATCGAAGTTCAGTTCCTCGCCATCCGCAACCGCATACCCTACGCCGGCCCCGTGGTTGCGCCAGCTAAATTGCTCAGGCCGGAATCCAACCCTTACCCGAACATCGGGCTTGTCGGCAGGTTGCCAGATAGGTTCCTCCACTTTGTTCCCATCCCAATACGGATGGGAAATTATCACCAATCGGAGGACTCCATCCCCCCCTTTGATTCTGAACAAATCATTGTGGTCAAACAAATGCAATTTTCCGTCGCAGATTTCGCATCGGGTTTTCCCGCGCAGCAATCCCCACGAACAAGGCCAACTGCGAATGTTGGCAACCTGACGCAGACAAGGGCCACCTTTCGGGTAGCTCCGAATCGGCATTAGCGCAGGGTTGGCGCGTAGGAAGCTCTCCAGACGCTCAGACGCCGCTCGGTGTTCTAGGCAATCCGGGTCGCCACAGGGCTCAAAATAGCCAACGTGCGGTTCCCACTTGGCGAGAAATTCTTTGTCCTTAAGCATCATCCCTCCTCGCTAACTACCCAGCAAATGCAACAGAACCCTTTCGGCGGCTTGGGAACCGCTATAACCGGCGTGATGCCCAAGTCCGCTATGTGCTGGAAGTTGTATCCCGCATGATACCCCTTGCCGGCGGTCAGATAGCGGGGGTTGAGCCAGGGGTGAAGTTTGAGGGCAGCATCCAGATCCGCCCGCAGCCTGGGGCCTTCGTTGGAGTTGGCCGGGCGCACGCTGATATACAGGGGCAGGCCGTAGTGAGCGTCGCTGATGACATCGGCGCCGTAACCGAAGAACAATCCCTTGTTGCCGGCCCCGGCTTGGGGACTTTTGTTTTTGGCCTTACGGTATCCCCAGGCAGCTTCGGGATCCGCGGGAGTATCACGGCGGGGATTGGCGCAGGCCGGGATGTCAGTGGCGTCTACCGCCAGAATTTCACCCAAGGCGGGGGCACCGGCGGGGATAATGCCGGACTCCCGCAGCCCTTTTATTTCAACAGCGCACTCCTCGAATACTGCCGCCATGATCGGATTCAGCTCCTCCTGATGCGGAGCGAGCCGGTGGTTCTTGAACCGGCTGAAGGCAACCTCCGAGGGTACGCGGCTCAGGCCGCACAGCTCAAGCAGGCGCGGGTCATTGTCTACCCGGTTAAGAAACCCGTTAGCGAAGCGCTCGTTGAGGAAGTACTTCAAGATGTTGAGCCGCAACATCTGCCGCGCCGGATACCCGGGATTGCCGCCTGTTTTGTGAGAACTGTCCAGCTTCGCAACCAGCTCTTCGGAGCAGGCCGAGAAACAGTCCAGAACGGCTTTCAGGAAGTCATAGCCGCTTTTAGAGACTTGCGCGGCAGGCCCGGGTAAACTACTATTCCGGCGCGCCACTGGGAAGCCAACCTTCCGGGTGGTTGCAGGAGCCGCTGGAGGTCGTAACTCCAGCGGCTCCCCTTTAGACAGTATAAATGTACTATCTTTTACGGCTAATTGCAACTGGCAAGTGTCAGTCGCGGGTCCGTAATCTCGATTTTTCCGGCAGTGATTCTCTTGAATTAAGGTTTGAGACGTCGAAATTTCAGGTATCCGGGATGATTGGGCTTACCGGGGGCCGGGATTGTCCGGTGCGGTCTTGCCGGGGCGGATACCTGAAGCGGTGCCTGGGGCTGTTGCTTGTGGTGGTAAACCGGAGCGGTTCAAGGCCGGGGCGGTGGTTCCTGCCTGGTAGCACCTTTAATTTTACCGTTGCCGGATGCTGATATCCAAATAGCTGACGGCGCAGGTAAGGATACCGGTTCCGGCGCAGTTTGCTTACAGGCCATTCCATCCCTGCTCAGAGCTGGCATTTATGCTACGATTTTCGCAAACCTGCTCTTTTAGCGAAGTTCGTCGACCGGCGGCTGAATTCGTCTAGGTTAAGAGTAGCGGAATTTTCTCGGCTTCAGGCGGAATCTCCCGATTTTTGGCTGAATCAGGATTCCCAGGATTCCAAAATTCGCCGCATAAGGGAAAATCCCGAAAATCCCAAAATCCGGCAAATCCTGATTCAGACAAACGCCCCAACCCCGCCGCCCCGTCTTTCGCGCACCCCGGTTATTTGATATACTAAATACTTGTGTTGCCGGGCCCCGGTAGGGGTACGGCTTCGTTTTGCGCGTGGCGCGTCTAGTTTGTGTTATGTAAGGCGGTTGAGGATGCCGGCATACGCCGTGATTGGGGGCCAATGGGGCGACGAGGGCAAGGGCAAAGTCATTGACTACCTCGCCGGAGAGGTGGATAGCGTCGTGCGCTATGCCGGCGGCAACAACGCCGGCCACACCGTGGTCAACGAGCAGGGAGAATTTCAGCTCCACCTAGTGCCTTCCGGCATCTGCTGGCCCGACGTCGACGGCATCATCGGCAACGGCGTCGTAGTTGACCCCGACGTGCTGGTGGACGAAATGGAAATGCTGCGCGGGCGCGGCATAGACACCGGCAAGCTCCACGTAAGCGAGCGGGCCCACGTCATTATGCCCTACCACGTAATGCTCGACGCCCTAGAGGAACAGGCCCGGGGCGACACCGCCATCGGCACCACCGGCCGCGGCATCGGCCCGGCCTACGTCGACAAAACCGGCCGCGAGGGCATCCGCATCGGCGACCTCCTCGACTGGGATTCCCTAACCCCCAAGCTAACCCGAGTCCTAGAGCGCAAAAACCAGCTAATCACCAAAATTTACGGCGGCGAACCCTTGTCCCTAGATGAAGTCAAAGCCAAATGCCGCCAGTGGGCCGAGCAGCTCCGCCCCTACGCCCACCCCACCGAGCAGATTGTCCAAGACCGCCTCGCCCTCGGAAAACGGGTGCTGCTCGAAGGCGCCCAAGGCACCCTGCTCGACCTCGACCACGGCTCCTATCCCTACGTCACCTCATCATCCCCCTCCATCGGCGGCGCCTGCACCGGCCTCGGCCTCAACCCCCAGGCCATCGCCGGAGTCCTCGGCGTGTTCAAGGCATACTCCACCCGCGTCGGCAGCGGCCCTATGCCCTCGGAAATGGACGACCCCACCGCCGGAAAAATCCGCGAAATCGCCCAAGAATACGGCACCACCACCGGCCGGGCCCGGCGCATCGGCTGGTTCGACGGCGTAGCCGCCAAATACAGCCAACTGGTAAACGGCTTCACCGGCCTAGTCCTAACCCGCCTCGACATCCTAGACGGCTTCGAGTCAGTGAAACTCTGCGTCGGCTACCAAGCCGACGGGCAAGACGTCACCCGCTTCCCGGCCAACACCGCCCTGCTCTCCCGCTGCCAGCCCGTCTACGAGGAACTCCCCGGCTGGGCCGAACCCACCGCCAGCGCCACCCGCCTAAGCCAGCTCCCCCAAAACGCCCTAACCTACGTCCGCCGCATCGAGGAACTGGTCGGCTGCCGCGTCCAAATCGTATCCACCGGCCCCAGCCGCGCCGAAACCATCCAACTAAGCCCGGTATTCGAGTAGCCTTGCCGAGGTGAATAATGGCGACAGTAACCGAACGTGGCCCTGAGCCTGACGCCGCCGCTTGGCGGGCCATAGGACGGCTGGAGGGTAAAGTAGACGCCCTGCTCGAAGGGCAACGCGCGTCGCAGGAAGGCCAGCGGGACTTGAGCCGCCGCATAGACCGGCTCTTTTACGCCATCCTCGGCATAGGCGGCGCATTGCTGGCCGCCATCCTGGCAACGCAGTATTTCGGGAGCTAGGCACACAAATTAACCCCAAAGAAAAAAGGGAGGGCAACTGCCCTCCCTATCCCTTATCAGAAAACCCGAAAAAACCTCTGTGTTCTCCGTGTCCTCTGTGGTTAATCCCCGTCCCTACACCGGCAGGTCAACCGTGTACTGCGCCATCACCCGCTCAATCTCCGCGGCCGCCCTTTCCGACGCCGGAATCAGCGGCAAGCGGGGGCTGCCCACATTGAAACCCGCCCGGTTCAGCCCGTGCTTGACCGGAATAGGGTTAGACTCCACGAACAGCGCCTTGAACATCGGGTGCATCCGCCGGTGTTCCGCGGCGGCCCCTTCAATGTCGCCCTCCAGCAACAGCCCCATCATCTGCTTGATTTGGCTGCCGATAAGATGCGACGCCACGCTGACCACGCCATAGCCGCCCATCGCCATAATGTAAAACGTCTCGTTGTCGTTCCCGCTCCACACCAAAAACCCCGGCTTGGCCCCGTCAATAATGCGGGCAATCTGGTCCATATCGCTGCCCGCCTCTTTAATGCCAACGATGTTGTCAATCTCGCTGAGCCGGATGGTGGTTTCGTGGCTCATATTCAGGCTGGTGCGGCTGGTGACATTGTAGACGATAGCCGGCAGATTCGTGCTGCCAGCAATCGCCTTGAAATGCTGATACAGCCCCTCTTGGGGCGGTTTGTTGTAATAAGGCACCACCAGCAGCAGCCCGTCAACGCCCTGCTTCTCGGCCTCCTGCGTAAGCTCGATGCTCTCGGCGGTGCTGTAATTGCCGGTTCCGGCGATGACCGCCCCCCTATCGCCGACGCCCTCCTTGACCTCGGCATACAGCCGCAGCTTCTCCTCGGTAGTCAGCGTCGGCGACTCGCCCGTAGTGCCTGATACGATAACGCCGTCGCTGCCGGAGTCCAGAAGGGCATTGGCGAGCCGCTTGGCCTGCGGGTAATCCACCTTCCCCTCGGCGTCAAACGGCGTAACCATCGCCGTAATAAGCCTGCCCAACTCAGTCATGGAAGCCCTCCTTTCAATTGGATCTACCACCCTAACCTCCCCGCCCATTATACCCCCACCCACCCAACCCGCAACCCCGCCGGGTACTGGGATTGCGCTGCACATCAGAGAAAGCTGCCAGGTCGCGTGTCCCCGGCTAGACGGATGACTTAGTGGTGCGCGAGTACAATTTCCTCAGCAGCGTCGCCCACCACCTGAATGAAAATCCCGCAAGTATCACTACTAACGCTGTGCCGATCCCCGCAAGAATAATGGCATTCGCAGTAGACAGTCCTCCAGTGATTACCGCGGTTATTCCGGTGAGCAGGTCCATTATGGCAACGAACCCCAGAATAAACGTAATCCAGCGTTGGAAAGACGCTTCGCGTCGGCTGCGTCTCCTTTCAATGTAGAGTTCTATCAGGCTGAGCCTACGATCCAAGACGTCCATCTGCTCGTCAATTCGGCTGGTTGCTCGGAGTTTATCGAATATCGCTTGGTATCGGGAAGTCACTGTTGCCGAAACAGTCCCTCTTACGGATTCCAAGGCTTGAGTGAAGCCCGTGAGAATCAAGTCTGGATTGGATTCGGCCCTTTCGTCGGCAATGATTCGGTCAATCTGCTGACTCAGGGCATAACATTTGTTCCAAGCTGACTGTAGTTTTATTTCCATACCCAACAGCATTGACTTGGTGCGCGCAATCTGGCCGGGGCTGCCCCACGCGCAAGCGACTATGCTTGACCAAGTAACATAAACGGAAGATGCGCTGTCAAGGTCAATGTCCTCAATATCGGGCGGAGTCAATTCGCTGTACTGGTCGAAATCCAGGTCATTCTCGTCGTGATCTTCGTCAGGCTCCAATCCCAGATATGCTGGCTCCGCTAGTAACTTGAAACTCGGTTCCCACACCTTTTTGTCAGATTCCGAGAGCCCTTCGTAGATAAAGAAACTAAAAATATAGGACGGTTCGGTAGGAATTATGCCATCAAATTGAGGAGCAATACATTGAATCGGATCTTGTCCATCAGCCAGCAAATCTTGATGCAAGGTACGTCGCTCTCGCAGTGAGTTGAGAACGATGTCCTTGCGTTCTTCATCATTCACATTCACCGAAACCTCCACTGCTCTGTAAATTACAAAGCACGCCGAGGTATCCGATATCGCCAAATAAACGGCGAATGGCCCAACAGAGCCAGCCATATAATCGGACTTGACTAGATACCCGTAGTCGAGATTGAATTGCAACGATGTGCGAAAAAAGCGTACATCAAAAAATCCGGCATCGTCATACAGTAAGCCTTGTTTCGATAAATTCATGCAACTTTCCCGAAACGGCTGTACCGCAGAGCCAATGGACAACTCAACCGGCAAAATAGCGTATTCGTTCCGTATCATTGGATAACTTGCTCCATCCCAATAAGTCGTCGCAGAATCCGCAGTGCGGCATCGTGATACTCCACTCCTGCATGGCTGGCGCAAGCATTAGACAATACCACGGGCCGGATACCATGCTCGAACAAGCCGACTGCGGTAGCTGTCACGCAAGCATCGGTGTCAACGCCGCAGACGAATACTTCTTTGATGTTCTTACCTCCCAACTCCTCGAGTAAATCACTGCTGACCGAAGTGTATACGGTCTTGTTGATTACCCTTACGTTGGGCAGAGGCTCGAAGGCCAATGGCACGTCGTCGGAGTATTCGGTAAAACGTTCCCAACGCAAGAACTTCCGGTAAGGCGAACCTTCCATATTTACAAACCGGGTGGCGTAGACATACTCATATCTCGCCTGTAGTTGCTCGATTATCGGCACTATATGCTTGGTCTCACCATTGATGAAACCCTTCTGCACGTCGACAATTAGCAACGCTTGTTCAGACATTTTAGCCACCCTTCGGAGCCACAGCAGACTGTTGATTTCGGGCGACTCGCGCCTCCAGGCAGCCCCGCGCCACCAGCTCCTCCGCTATCTGCAAGCTGTTCAGCGCCGCCCCCTTCCGCAGATTGTCGGAAACGACCCACATCGCCAGCCCGTTGGGGTTGGATATGTCTTGACGGATTCGGCCAACAAACACATCATCCTCGCCCGAAACGTCCCAAGGCATCGGGTAAGCCGCCGCCGACGGGTCATCCAGCACCGTCACCCCCGGCATCGCCGCCAGCGCCTCCCTGGCCTCCCCGGCCGACACCGGCCGGTCGAACTCCAGATGCACCGCCGCGCTATGCGACACATACACCGGAACCCGGACGCAAGTAGCGGAAATCTGCAATTGCGGATCATGCAGAATCTTCTGCGATTCCTGCCGCATTTTCTGCTCTTCGTAGGTGTATCCCGACTCCAGAAAACGGTCTATCTGCGGAATCAGATTATAGGCGATTTGCCCCGGTTCGCTGGCCGTGGCGCTATGGTCGGCGTCAATCAGCCGCTCCGACTGCTCCCGCAGCCCGGCCACCAGCGACGCCCCCGCGCCGGAAACCGACTGGTAGGTGTCAACGATGACCCGGCGGATGGCGCCCAGCCGCCGCAACGGATGCGCCGCCATCACCAGCGGCGTAGTGGAGCAGTTGGGAATGGATATAATGCCCTCGTGCCATTCCACATCGTCGCCGTTCACCTCCGGCACCACCAGCGGCACGCCCGGCTCCATACGAAACGCCGAGCCGTCGTCTATCACCACCGCCCCGGCGGCCACCGCGGCCGGAGCCAAGCGGCGGCTAACCTCGGAACTGGCCGATATAAAAGCCAAATCAACGCCCGCAAAAGAGTCCTCGGTGGCCTCTTCCACCACCAACTCCCGCCCCCCCACGGCAATGCGCCTGCCCGCAGACCGGCGCGACGCCATCAGCCGCAACCCGGGCGGCTTGGCGTATCGCTGCTCAATAATCCGCAGAAACTCCGCCCCCACGGCCCCGGTAGCCCCAACAACGGCAATGGTCAAATCTCGCACAGAATACCCTTCACCCATCATTAAGAATCACAAAACACTATACCAAACCGGGCGCCCAAAACCCGGTTGTAAAGATAAACCGCCCCAGCCGTCCCTTACAGCCCCAGCACATTCTCCAGCCCAACCACCAGCCCCGGGCGGGCGGCGGCTTCGCGGATGCAACGAACCACCCCCGGCATATAGCAGTCCCGGCCCAGCGTGTCATGCCGCAGAGTAACCGTCTGCCCCGCCGCCCCAAATACAACCTCATGGTGGGCGCTCCTGCCCGGCAGCCGGACGCTATGAACAGTTACGCCGTTCACGCTGCCCCCCCTAGTTTCCGGCAGATTTTCCCTTTCCGCTTCGTTGCGCCGGAACTGCTTTTGCCCCGCCAGGCTGTTGGCAAGGGCCAGCGAAAAGCCCGATGGCGCGTCTATTTTCATTTCGTGGTGCGATTCCACAATGTCCACATAATCAAAAAATGGCGCGGCCTGCTCCGCCAGCTTTTTCAGCACAATGGCGCCCAAGGCGAAGTTGGGCGCGACAATAATGCCCACGCCGTTATCGTTAGCCAGCGCGTCAAGCTGCGCCAAGTGGTCGGCCGACAGCCCGCTGGAGCCCAGCACCAGATTGACCTTGCGGGCGGCGGCAACGGCGGCGGCCTCCATACCGGCGGCGGCGTTGGTAAAATCCACCAGCGCATCCGGCCGCGTTTCCTCCAGCAACCGCGCCAAGCCCTCCGGCCCTACGACCAGCGGCACATCGCCGCCGGGCGTCGACAGCGCCCCCCCGCGGTCACTGCCGCAGACCGCCCCCACCAGCTCCAAATCCCCCTCGCGGCAGACGGCGGCGACAGTCTCGACGCCCATCTTGCCCGTTGCGCCGTGTATCACAACTCGAATCGCAGCCATCTCAACGCCCTCCCTGATAAAAATAACCACAGAGAACCCGAGACCACCGAGTATAAAACCTAAACTCTGTGTTCTCCGTGCCTCTGTGGTTAAACGAAAACCCCTAACCGCGCGGGCCGCGCCCGCCGCCGTCGAAGCGCCGTTCCTGCCCGGCGCCGGGGCCCGGGCCGCGCCCGCCGCCGCCACCGCCCGGGGGACGGCCCCCGCCGTTGCGCCGCTGGCCGCCGCCACCGCCGCCATTGTTGAAGCCGCCGCCAGGACGCCCGCCGCCGCGGCCTCCCCGGTCACCGCCCCGGTCAAAGGCCGGACGGGGCGCCGCCGGACGCGGCGCGGGCGGGCTGTCGTCGCCGAACAAGGCCCGGCGCGACAGGTTCACCCGCCCCTGCGAGTCTATTTCGTGTATCATCACCGTGATTTCCTGCCCCTCGGTCAGGTCTTCCTCCAAGTCGCCCAAGTCGCCGTTGCGAATCAGCCCGTCCCGCCCCGGCACCAGCTCCACGAAGGCCCCGAAGTTGGTCAAGCGCACCACCTTGCCGGTGAAAATGTCGCCCACCGCCAGCTCGCGGGTCAGGCTGTCCACCCTCGAATGCGCCGTCTCCAGCTTAGTCTGGTCTACGCCGCCAATGGTGACCGTCCCATCATCCTGCACATCAATGGAAGTCCCGGTTTCTTCCTGAATCCCCCGAATCACCCGCCCGCCGGGGCCAATCAGCGCCCCTATCTTGTCCGGGTTAATCTTCAGCCGAATCATCTTCGGCGCGTGAGGGCTCATCTGCCGGTTCGGAGTGGTAATCACCTGCGCCATCCGGTCCATAATGTACAGCCGCCCGGCGCGGGCCTGCTCCAGTGCCTGGGCCAGAATTTCTTGGGTAAGCCCCGTCCACTTGATGTCCATTTGCAGGGCGTTGACCCCGGCCGCGGTTCCGGCCACCTTGAAATCCATATCGCCCAGAAAATCCTCAATGCCCTGAATGTCGCTCAAGATGGCGTACTGCCCGTCCTCCCCGGTCACCAGCCCCATAGCGATGCCCGCCACCGGCGCCTTCAGCGGAATCCCCGCGTCCATCAAGGCCAGCGAAGTGCCGCAAACGCTGCCCATCGAAGTGCTGCCGTTGGAGCTAAGCACCTCCGACACCACCCGGATGGCGTAGGGAAATTCGTCCTCCGCCGGCAACGCCGGCAGAACCGCCCGCTCGGCCAAAGCCCCATGACCGATTTCCCTGCGGCCCGGCGAACCGACCCGCCTAGCCTCCCCGGTGGAGAACGACGGGAAGTTGTAATGATGCATAAACCGCTTGGTGTTGTCCGGCCCCACCGTGTCCAATGTCTGCTTCATCGCCATCGAACCCACGGTCACCGTCGAAAGCACCTGCGTCATCCCCCGCGTAAACAGCCCCGACCCGTGAGTGCGCGGCAGCACCCCCACCTCGCAGGATATGGGCCGAATCTCCTCCAGCGCCCGCCCGTCCGGGCGAATGTGCCGCTCCAGTATCCGGCGGCGCACCTCGTCGCGCATCACCCCCTTGAAGCCCTCGGAAATCACCCGCTCCGAGTATTCCTCACCCAGCTTTTCCGCCACTTCCGCCCGCAACGCATTCTCCCGCCCCTCCAGCTCCACCTTGTCCAGATTCTCCTCCAGCGCATCGGCCAGCCGGGAGCCTATGACCCCGCGAATACTGCCGTCGAGCTGCTGCGCGGCCTCCTTGTCGCTCTTGACCTCGCCCTTCGGCTTGCCCGCCCGGGCCGCCAGCTCCTCGATAAGCTCGATAATCTCGCCGTTGGCTTCCTGAGCCCGGCGGATGGCCTCAAGGATGACTTCCTCCGACGCCTCATCGCATCCCGCCTCTACCATAATAATGGCGTCGCGGGTGCCGCCGATGACCATGCTAAGGGTACTGCTGTCGCTTTCCTGATAGGTGGGATTGATGATGTACTGCCCGTTGCGGTAAGCGATGCGGCAGGCCCCGATAGGCCCCTCAAAGGGTATCGGCGAAATCGCCAACGCCGCCGACGCGCCCACCATCGCCAACATTTCCGGCGGATTCTCCTGGTCGGCGGACAGCACGGTAAGCGTAACCTGCACATCATTGTGCAGCCCCTTGGGAAACAAGGGACGGATGGCCCTGTCGGTAAGCCGCGAGGCAAGTATCCCTTCCTGCCCCGGCCGGCCTTCCCGCCGGAAAAAGCTGCCCGGAATCCGCCCCGCCGCATACAGCCTTTCTTCGTAATCCACGGTCAGGGGCAAAAAGTCAATATCCTCGGCCCTAGGCCGGTCGGACATCACGACGGTAGCCAGCACGATCGACTCGCCATAGCGGACGGTCACCGCGCCGTGGGCCTGGAAAGCCAGCCGCCCGGTTTCCAGCACCAAAGTTTCCCCGCCGATTTCGCGGTGAACCACGGTGGGAGCTGCCAGTTGAGTGGACATAAAAAAACTCGACCTCTCACAAAGGTGAGTTAGCCGTAAAAAAAGCAGGGTGATACCGAGGGGGCCGTGGGCTAGACGAAAAACAACCCCGATGCTTGCCATCGGGGTTGCGGAAAAGGAACTACCGACGCAGGCCAAGCCTAGCAATGAGTGTCTGGTAGCGGTTTACGTCTTCTTTGCTCAAGTAATTCAGCAACCGCCGGCGTCTGGAGACCATGCCCTGCAAACCCCGGCGGGAATGAACATCCTTGCGGTGCGTCCTCAAATGGTCAGTGAGCCGCCTGATGTTCTCCGTAAGGACTGCTACCTGAATTTCAGCGGATCCCGTATCCCGGTCGTTGATGCGATACTCGCGGATGATGTTGGTTTTAGTTTCGCCGTCTAGCATTTGGCGTACTTCGCTTCTCTTGCTTCTTCTTTAACCTAACTTCCTCACAATCATACCACGCCCAACCCCACTTGGCAACCACGCATACCCAAACAGAAAATTGCCAAAATTCCCTCCCCCTCCGGGGGGACGGGGCGCAGCGTCCCAACGCCACAGAGGGCCAAAATCCCCTCCCCCTCCGGGGGAGGGTTAGGGTGGGGGCGTCCCCCTCCGCCACAGAAAACGCCGGAAAACGCCATCGCGCCTACCCCGCCGCAGACCCCCGTCAGCATCACAGCAACATATCAACCCGGTTCAGCTCGCCGTCCACCGGATTAACATGATAGCCCAACGTTTCAAGGGCGGTCACGCCCATAATCGCCGGGTCGCCTTCGTTGCCGAACACAGCCGTCACCCCTGCGGTTGCGCCCTCATAATGCATATCCACCGTGCCAACATCCCGCATCACCACCCCGCCGAAACCCCGGAATCTTCGCTGACTGCTGCGCCTGATTCCCATTTTGTCCAGCAGGCTGGCCGGAAAAACGCTGAGCGTCGCGTCCGTATCAACCAAAACGCGAACTTCCTCGGCAGAATCCGGCTCAGACGGATGGGAAAGACCAACGTTGACGTGAACAAATCCCATAGCGCACCCCCCTAAATCCGATTCGCCCCGAACCCTGCTCAATTATACGATTGCCCCACCCAGCCCCCTACCGCCGCCGCTGGTCGCGGTAATTCGGCGCAGTGATTGGCACCCAGTCCACCACCATACTATCCACCAACCGCGAGGATATGCGCGGCTTGGCCTCCTCCAGCGCTTCAATGTCCGATGCGGTGGTGATGACCGTAGGCAAGCGGGCCTCGTGGCGGTGAACAACAATCTGATACAGCTTTTCCTCCGCCCACGGAGTGCTGTTTTCCGCCCCCAAATCGTCAAGAATCAGCAACGCAACAGTATTCAACTGCTCAAAAAGCTCATCAAACCCCACCGAACTGTCGGGGCTGTAGGTTGTCCGCAAATGGTCCAGCAGCGTCGGCACAAAAGCGAAAAACACCTGCCGCCCCTGCCGCAGGCTTTCCCCCGCGATGGCTACCGCCAAATGCGTTTTGCCGGAACCGCGCGGGCCGGTAAAAAGCAGCCAGCCCTCGGGAAAGACGGCAAAGGTTTGCGCCGACGCCACCGCGTTAGCCAGCAGCTCCCTGTCCCGCCGCGTCGCCCCGGTGCCGCCCGCCGGGTCGAAGTTGGCGAATGTCATCCGCGCCAGCATATCCCCCCGCACCTCGCCGATGCCCAGCGCCAACCGGCTGTTGAAGTGGCCCAGCGCAAGCGCCTTTGACCGCCCGCTCACCGACTCCAGCCGCGTGCGCAGCGTTTCATCCAGCCGGGGCAGCGGCCCCCGCACCGTCACCACCGTAGGCAAGTCATTGTTGTAACGATGGTTAATAACCTGAAACAGCTTTTCCTGCGCCCACGGAGTCGCGCTGTGAACGCCCAAATCATCCAGCACCAGCAACGGAACATTCCGCACCTGCTCAAACAGCTCATCGTAGGGCATCGCGCTATCCGGCGCGTAAGCCGCCCGCAGATGATCCAGCAGATCGGCAACCATAATAAAAAAAGTGGTCTGTTGCCGCTCGATGCAACGATTGGCGATAGCCGCGGCCAAGTGGGTTTTGCCGCTGCCCGACGGCCCGGTAAGCACCAGCCAACCCTCCGGGTTCTCCGCGTAGGCCGCCGCCGCCGCCAAACCCTCGGCGAACATACGCCGCGACGCCGCATCCGGCAGCGGCCCCTCGGTTCGCGTAACCGCGAAAGTGACCCGCGAAAGGGCCCCCAGATTGCTGTAACGCCGCAGAGAATCCTGCCGCGCCGGGGATTCCTCATCATTCCGGCAGGCCGGGCAAGGAACCGCCTGCCCGAACCCCTGCTCCCCCACCGCCATACGCCGGGTCACCCACCCGGAACCCCTACAAGTGCCGCAACGGTCAGCCGCCGCCGGTTCGAGGTTCGCCGCCCCGGGATTCGCCCGCCCCGGGTTCCCCGGCCCGTGACTCGCCGCCCCCGGATTCCGATGCTGAACGCCGCCGCCGTTCATAGACTTCGATATGCTTTCGCCGCTGATTCTGCGCAGAATCTCGCCCAGGCTTTCCATCGTCATTGCTTCCACCTCTCCAACCGCCCTTGCCTTCCGAACCCCAGCGGGACAGGATGGCGGCGATGTACTGCCAACTGCGCTTGTTCTCCAGCGCCGCGATTTCAAACGCTTCCCGAATCCAGCCCGGCGGATAGCGTTCTTCCGCTTCCTTCAGCCGCTCGGCGACGATAGGCGTCAGCAGCCCGATAGTATCTTCGTAGAGAGCGAATATATTAGGGCGTTCCTGCGGCCCCGCCGGAGCCTCGTCCGCGCCGGATGCAACGGCCACCGGCGCCGCGCCCGGCTGCTTCAGCATAGCCATAGCCCGCCGCCCGGCGTCATTATTCAAGGCGAAAAACACTTGCCCCGGCCCGGCCTCCTGCGCCAGAAACACCCCCCGCCGCACCGCCAGCCGCAACCCGCGGCGAATTTCCCCCGAAGCGTCGCCGGTCTGAACCCCGCCGGGTTCCCCCCCGCCGTCCGGCCTAGACTGATCCCCGTAGGATTCCGCCCCGCCGTCCGGCCCAAGCCGTCCCCCCCCCAATTCCGCCCCCGGGCGCAGCCCCCGCAACAGCGTCGTATCCGACAAAAACTCATCCAGCGCCACCACCCGCGCCCCCTGCCGCTTGCGGCGCAGCAACCACAGCCCCCGCAGCGTCACCTTCAGCTCCGCCATATCGCGGATTTCCTCCAGCAACGGCCCAAAAAACGGGTCAGGCGTAGGCGTGTAAAGCGTGTCACGAGGGAAACCGGCAAAGCGCATCACAATACACCCGAGCTAGAGCGTGTCTGCAAAAAAGAGGAAGTGAAACCCCAAGAACCGCCGCCCCGCGCTCGATACCCCGCGCCTAATACTCCGGCACGCGGGCAAAAGAATCAAAGCGCACCAAAGTATCGCGGAACTCCAGTTGAATGTTGCCCGTAGGGCCGTTGCGGTGCTTGGCAACAATAATGTCCGCCACATTCTTGGGGTAAGGCTGGCCTGGCCGCTGCTGCTCCCACTCCTCTTCGGTGGTATAGACGTCTTCGCGGTGAATAAACATCACCACATCCGCGTCCTGCTCAATGCTGCCACTGTCCCGCAGGTCGGAAAGCTGCGGCCGGTGGCTGGGCCGGTTCTCCACCAGACGGCTCAACTGCGAGCAGGCAATCAAGGCTATATTCAAGTCCCGGGCCATAGCCTTCAGCGAGCGGGAAATTTCGGCGATTTCCTGCACCCGGTTGCCGCTGTAACCCCGCCCCTGCCCCTGCACCAGTTGCAGATAATCCACCACCAGCAGGTCAAGCCCATGCTCCAGCGACAGCCGCCGCGCCTTGCTCCGCATCTCCACCATTGACTGGTAAGGCGTATCGTCAATAAACACCGGCAAGTCCGATAGCTGGCCGATAGCGTCAATGATGCGCTGCTGTTCGGCGAAAGTCGTCAAATCCAGCCGCAGCCGGTGCGAATCAACTTCAGCCTCCGACGACAAGATACGCATAGCAAGCTGTTCCCGGCTCATCTCCAGACTGAAAATGCCGGCCTTCGAGCCGTTGTGCGCCGCGTTAAGGCAGATATTCAAGGCCAGAGTGCTTTTGCCCAGCGACGGGCGGGCACCCAGAATCACCATATCCGACCGCTGCACACCCCCCAGCAGTTCGTCCAAATCGGCGTAGCCCGACATCACCGGCCCGCCCGTCTCCGGCAGCGGTTCGCCCACCCCCGCCCGGTCTTGCAGATACTGGTCATATATCTGCCGCAACGGAATAAATCCCCGGTCCTGTCCCGAACCCCGCACGGCAAACAGCAAGTCCTCGGCCTGCCGGAGCGTAACATCCACGTCATCGGTATCGTTGTACCCCAACGCCGAAATGTGCGCCGCCGCGTCAATAAGCTGCCGCATCGTCGAAGTGCGGGAAACAACCTGCGCGTAGTCCTCGGAGTGCGCCGACGTAGGAGTAATCGAAACCAGATGGGACAGATAAGCCATCCCCCCCACGGCGTCCAGCTTTTCCGTGCGGGACAGCTCCCCCGCCAAAGTAAGCTGGTCAATCGCCTCATCCCGCTGAAACAGCGCCTGGGCCGCGGCAAAGCACAACTGGTTGCGCTCGCGGTAAAAGTCCTTGGGCTGCAATATCGGGGCGACCCTAGCAAAGCAGTCGCCGTCAATCAGCAGCGCCCCGACCACCGCTTCCTCGGCCTCCAGATTATGGGGCAGCAACTTTTCCGCGTATATGGTCACGGCTACTCTTCAGCCCCGGCGGTCACATGAATCGTCGCCGCGATTTCGCTGGAGAAACGCAGCATGATGTCATACTCCCCCGGCTCCCGGATCGGTTCGGCCACCTCAATCCAGCGCCGCTCCACCTCCCGCCCGGTCACTTCGGCCAGCGACATAGAGATATGCGTAGCGGTGATCGCCCCGTAGTAGCGTCCCGTGGGCGTAACCCGGGCCTGCACAGCTATCTCGGTGTTGTCCAGCGCCTCTTTCAGCTCTTCCAGCACCTTGGTCTCGCGCAGCCGCACATCGTCGCCCGCCTTCTTGATCTTGCCCAGCCGTTTCAGCACCTCCGGCGTAGACATCACGGCCAGACCCTGCGGCAACAGATAGTTGCGGGCGTACCCGTCCGGCACCCGCCGGACTTCCCCTGCCCTAGCCTTGTTCGGCACATCCTGAGTAAAAACAACTTCCATAGAAATCACATCCGCGGCATTTAGGAATTTTCCCCATTATACCCCCCCACCAAGCCAGGCGAAAGCGGCTGCTGTCATAAAAAAACCGGAAATGAACCGCCAACAACGCCCCCTCACCCCCCGCGCCCCCGTCCCCATCTGCTACAATCAACCAGCCCGCCCAAGAACCCGTCGCCGACACCCACCCCCACCGCGGAGCCAGCTATGACCACCGACACCGACTACCGCACCGGAATGCGAATGTCCCTCGACGAATTCCTGTCCCTCGACGAAACCGACGGCAAATGGGAGCTCGACGACGGAATGCTTTACATCACGCCCGGCGGTAGCCCCGACCACCAATTCCTGATATTCCAATTCTGCTTTCCCATAGCCCATTACCTAGATAGTTTCGAGCAGCCCCCGGCCCAGTTCTATCAAGAAATAACCACCATCCTATCCCGCGAACTGGAACGCGCCCCCGAACCCGATATAGTCATCATCCTCAACCAACGCCAAGACATCGTAGGCTACCGCCGGATTGAAGCCCCGCCCGACATCATAGTAGAAATCCTCTCCACCGACCGCACCCGCGACCTAGTACGCAAGCGGCGGATATACGCCGAAGCAGGCGTCCGCGAATACTGGCCCATAGACCCCCGCAACGACACCGTAACCCAACTGGAGCTACAAAACGGCGAATACATCCAGCGGGCCGTTCTAAGCTCCGACGACACCCTAACCACCCCGCTGCTACCCGGCCTTTCCATCCCCCTAGCCGATATATTCCGCCACCGCCAGCGCCCGCCGCGCGAGGAGTGAAACGCGGTTATGGGATTCATCGAAAAAGTCGAGGAACGCTCCCAGCCCATCCGCCAGGCCATCCTGGCGCATCCCTTCGTGCAAGGCATCGGCCGCGGCGACCTAGCCCAAGAGCGGTTCAAGTTCTACATCGCCCAAGACTACGTCTACCTGATTGACTACGCCCGCGTTCTAGCCCTAGCAACGGCCCGGGCCCCTGAGCTGGACACAATGTCCTGGTTCGCCGGCCTGCTCGACGAAACCCTGAACACCGAAATGGAGCTGCACCGCGGCTATTGCGCCCAATTCGGCATCAGCCGCGCCGAACTCGAAGCCACCCAACCCGCGCCGTCCACCGTGGCCTACACCGGCTACCTCCTGCGGGTGGCGTCGCAAGGCAGCTTCGGCGAGCTGGCCGCCTCCCTTCTACCCTGCCAGTGGGGCTACTGGGAAATCGGCGACCACCTAGCCCAACAGCCCCCCCCAACCCACGCCCCCCTCTACGCCGAGTGGATAGCAATGTACTCATCCAACGAATTCCACAACCTAGCCCTCCACCTCCGGGCCCTAACCAACCACCTAGGCAACGCCGCAAGCCCCGCAGAGCAAACCGCAATGGAGCTGGCCTACACCACCAGCCTGCGCCTAGAGTACCAATTCTGGGAAATGGCCTGGAACCTAGAGCAATGGCCGGTTTGATTGACCGCAAGCCCGAAATCCGCATATCCTAAACCCGTCAAACACCCTTGGGCCAACGGGAGAAACCAAATGGTCACTGCCGAGGAACGTGTTAGCCGCCTCAAAGGATCCAGCCAGCATTTAGCCACCAAAGAGGACATAGCCGATCTCCGCGGAGAATTCCGCGCCTTGCGCTGGACAATGAGCGCCATCGGCATCGGCCTAGCAGCCCTTACCCTAATACTGAAGTATCTGGGCTGAAGCCCCCCATCCAATCACCCCTTAACCGCCCGGAAAATCCAGCACGGCCAAGAAAACAGAAAGTCCCCGTCATCCTCCAGCTCCCCCACCTGAAACGCATCCCTCACCTCCGGCCCGGCCCCCTGAAAATCGCGCCGCAGGGCCGCCGCCTCTTCCCCCGCCACCTTCGTCCGCGCCACCCAGTCATTGAACCACAGATACACCCTCTCGTTTTCGCTCCCCGCCACCTCAAAACCCCTATCGGCCAGCATCCGGCGAATCACCGAAATTTTGCGGTTCTGAATATGGCTGAAATCGCGGCGCAGCTCAATATCGTTCATCCACCCCGCAACCGCCTCGTCCTCCGGCGCAACGCTGTCGGCCATCACCAGCGACCCGCCCGCCCGCAGCGTCCGGCGGGCCTCGTCCAGCGCCGCCCCGAAATCGCGGAAATGATGACCCGCCACCCTACAGGTTATCAAATCCAAACTGCCGTCGGCGAAAGGCAAAGACTCGGCGGCGTTCTGCGACAGCGACAAATTCCCCAACCCCCGCTCGCCGCCAATCCGCCCCGCCTCCCGCAGCATCGGCCTAGTAATGTCCGTAGCCACCACCCGCTCCGACACCCCGGCCATAGCAAAGGCGGTGAACCCGGCCCCGGTGCCAATATCCACCGCCCACCCGTAAGGCGTCGAACCCTCCAGAAACCCCGGCGCGGTAAGCCGCTGCACCGAGTCCAGACTGTCATCCCGGATATGCACCTTGCTCTCCGCATACACCCCGGCCTGCGGCCCAAACATCCGCTGCGCCAAAGTGCCGCCGCCCGGTTCCTGATTCTGCGTCATACAAACTCCCCTAACATAAATTCCAAACAAAGGGGCAGGCATAAAAACCTGCCCCTCCGGTTAGCCGTTGAGATGGCGGAAGCGTTCCCCCGCCCTGCCCCTCCCCCGACGGGAAAGGCAACTATGACCTAGACCAGCACCGGCTCGGTGTTCTTCTGGTAAACCTGGAAGCGATGCCGGGTAGTGTCCGCGATGATAACCCGCCCGTTGTCGTCCACCTTCACCGCCACCGGAGCCCACAGAACCTTTTCCGGCGTGAAATCGCGGACGCCGTTGCGCTGGCGAATCATATCGGGGTTGGACTCAATCTTGCCCACGCCCCACTTGGACAGCCCGGCGTCGCCGGTGAACTCGGTAATAAACCGCCCTTCGGGGGTCATCACCTGCACCCGGTTGTTGAGCCAGTCGGCCACATAAACGTCGCCGTCCTTATCCACCGCCACGCCCGTCGGCCGGTTGAAAAAGCCCACCGGACGGTTGACCACCCGGATGCCCCCATGCTCCCGCGCGATGGAAGCGTCCCCGGCGCCCCCCGGCTGCCCAATGCTCTGCATCCACTGCCCGTCGGGAGTGAAAGACTGGATGCGGTCATTGCGCCAGTCCGCCACAAAAATGTTGCCGTCCTTGTCCAGCCCGATGCCCCAAGGCGTGTTCAGCTCGCCGGGGCCGCTGCCAAAGCTGCCGAACTGCGAAATATACTGCCCGTCCAGCGTGAACTTCTGCACCCGGTGGTTGCGGCTGTCCACCACATACAGCTCATCATCGCGGATTGCCAGACCCGCCGGGCGATCCAGCTCGCCATCGCCGGAACCCTGCGTTCCCCAATGGCCGACGTAGTTGCCGTCCTTGTCGAAAATGGTAATCCGGTGCAGATATTCGTCCGACACATACACGTTGGTCTGGCTGTCCAGAGCAATGGACATCGGCCAGATAAACTGGCCGGGCCCCTCGCCATAGCCGCCGAACTCCGTTATGTACTCCTCGCCCTCATCGCCCAGAATGAACAGGTTGATGCGGGTGCCGTCGGAGCGGGACTCGTAGGAGCGGTTCACCACGTAAATCGTGTTGTCCGGCCCGAAAGCGAAATCCATCGGGTTGCGGAACCCCGTGCCTTGAAACTCGGATCGACCGGCCACGAAGCTGTAAGTGAACGTCCGGTCGTTGATGCCGAGAAATACGCTTGCCACGGCTTGCCTCCTTAGTTATTGATTGCCGGAAACCCGCCCGCCAACGCGGGCAAGCTCTGCTTACGCCTCGCCGGCGATGTTGGTCAGGACCCGCTGGGCCACCGAACCCACCAACGTGCTGATGGCGCTCAATACCCACTCCACCAACGCGCTGACCAAGTTGCGGCCAGTGTCCACTACCGAGGTTATCACGGTTCTGAGGGCGGCCACCCCGGACCGGATAAGGTCAAGAATGAACCGGAGAATCCCCCGGCCCTCTTCATCAATTCCGGTTCCGTCCTGGGTTGCTGCGGCTTCTTCAGACATATACTGCTCTCTCTTTAATACTGCCGGAACGCAAACAACACCCGCGCCCGCGTTCCGGCGCTTGTCCCTCTTTAGACGCCCCATCGTCCAAGCCACCGCCCGGTTGACGGCCGCCCGGTAAACGTCTGCCCGATTGTTGACGTCTGCCCGATTGTTGACGCCTACCCGATGTTGACGCCTACCCGGTTGTTGCTATCTAGACGAAGCTGTGCTTCTCCCAAGTGCCGCCCACGATGGGCTTGGAGTCCAGCCCCATCCAGTTCTCCAGCAGCGTCGCGTAGGTGGAGCGGAAGTCGTTGTTGTGCAACAGGTTCCCGCCGTCTTCCAGATCGCCCGGCTCCAGGGACGGGTACATACCATAGAGGCCGCCCTTCACCTGCTCGCCGATGACAAAGGCCACCCCGCCCGTGCCGTGGTCGGTGCCAGAGCCGTTGTCCATCGCCCGCCGCCCGAACTCGGAGTACAGCAGCGTCACCACGTTGTCGCTGATGCCGTGATGCCGCAGGTCGGCCATAAAGGAATCCACGTTCCGCGCCACGTCGTTGAGCAGGTTGGACTGCCCCACCGCCTGGTTGGCGTGAGTGTCGAAAATGTTGTACGGCGCCGTGGTAAAGAACACCCGCGTCCCCAGCCCGGCGTTATGCACCTGCACCATATCGCGCATATACCCGCCGATGTTGCCCAGCAGGTACTCTTCCTCGCCCCGGTACATCCCCGGCGCCGTGCCAAGAATGTCCGCGCCCATCATAGCCTCAACCCCGGTGCTGCGGATGAAATCCTCCACCGCGCCGCGCCCGATGGCCGGGCCGTACATCCGGCCAAACAGGTCGAGAGCCTCGTTCCGCTGTTCTTCCTTCTCCAGCTCGGTAAGCAGCCCGTAGCTGCTCAGGTCGCCCACCGAAGCGATGGGCACGCCCTCCATAGCCAGCGCCCGGGGCAGACCGCGGCCAAAGTTCACCCCGGTAAGCACGTTTTCCTTGTTCGGGTCAAGCTCCTTGACCACCCGGCCCAGCCAGCCCTCCACGCCCAGCGTGTCGGGTTCGCAGGTCGCCCAGATGTCCATCGAGCGGAAATGCGACAGGCTGCCATTGGGGTAGCCGATGCCTTGGATAATCGCCAGCTTTCCCTCGTCCCAATACTTCTTCATCGGAGCCAGAGACGGGTGCAGGCCCAGGGTGTCGTTCAGCGGGATAATCATTTCTTCGGGAATGCCCAGAGTCGGGCGGTAGTCCCGGTAGCGCGGGTTGCTGTACGGAATGACCGCGTTCATCCCGTCGTTCCCGCCGGACAGAGATACTACTGCCAGCACCGGGTCCTTGCTGGTGGATACCATCGTCGAACCTCCGGTAGTTTGGTGATTGATTCCCTCGGTAGTTTGGTGATTGATTCCCTTGAAATTCCCTCCCCCTGTCTAGGGGGAGGGCCAGGGTAGGAATTAGAAATGCGGTTAGCCGAACTGGAACTCCGAAGTCGTGGCAATCATCTGGAAGGTTTCCCCGGCGCGGCGGGAAAAGTCCGCCTGCTCCTCTTCAGTGCCGTGAAGCAGAGCGCCGCCCCGGGACACGTGGCCCACCAGCTCCTGCCGGGTTTCGTCGGATATGGTCAGCGGCCCCACCAAATCCAGGCAGCCGTCAACCATCTGCTCGGCAGTCAGGCTGTCGCCCTGCGCCATCAGCCGGTTCACCATCGAGCGCACCCCCGGCAGCTCCGTGTCGCCCAGCACCCGCGAAGCGAAGTTAATCCGGTCAATCAGGCTGCCGCTGTTAATCCACTCGCGGCCCATGTGCCAGCCCTCAACCGTCGGCGGGTTCAGCAAGTCCATGCCCATATACTTGGGCTCCATCGCCACAAAAAACAGGCCGGGCTTGGGCTCCGTATGATCCTGCGCCATCCGCATGGTTCCGATAACCACGTCCGCCGGGCTCTTCACCTTGGCGTAGCGGATTGCCTCATCCTTGAAAAAGTCGCCGTGGAACAGCACCCGCAACATTGCCGTGATTTCGTAGCCGGAATCGAAGTACGCCTTCTCCAACTGCTCAATCGCCGCTAGGTCGCGCGGTTCGGAAAGACGCCAAGACGGAACCGGCGGCTCGTCCGCCACAAAGAAATCATACAGCTTGCGGGCCACGAAGCGAGCCGCCGACGGCTGCTTGCAGATGATCTCCACCACGTCATCGCCGTTCCAGTTGCCCGTTTCCCCCAAAAACGTCTTTTCGCCGTAGTCATGATCCGCCGGGTCGAAACGGAACTCAAACGGAGTCCGCCCATAAGGGAACACCGGCACCGTCGGCGCCAGATTCCAGCCCGTAAACGCCCGGGCGCAAGCCTTTACGTCGTCCTCGCTGTAGTTGAAATCCCCGTCCTTGCCCACGCCCAGCGAAAACAGCTCCAGCAGCTCCCGCCCATAGTTTTCGTTCACCGCCGTCTTGTGGCTCTCGATGTTGTCCAGGTAATACAGCATCGCCGGGTCGGTGGACAGCCACAGCAGCAGCTCCTTGAAATTGCCCATCCCCTTCTCGCGGAAGGCGTCATACTGCATCGAGGTGGTGCGGGCGTTGTCCACCTTGTTGTCGCCCGCGCAAAGGATGGTATGCCAGAAAAGCGCCATCTTCTCCTTGAGCTGGTGCTTGTTGTTAATCATCCGGTAGACGATTTCCGTCTGCCCGGTCTCAATCGCCGCCTTGTCGAAATACGACGGATAGGCCCGATACATCAGGTCTTCCTCAATACCGGGGGCATCCGCGGGATTCAGCAGTTCCTCGACCACGGCATCGTAACCCTGATGCGCCCTAGCCTCAATCTCATCCCTGCTCGCGCCAAAGCCGGCCCGCCGCAGCAGGTGAGCCATCAAAGCTATCTCTTCCTGGGATACTGCATGATGCGACATCCATTCCTCCTTGTTTCGGCTTCCGTCCAAGTCTTGGCCTTCCCGTAGCCTGCTTGTCTTAACCTGAAGCTCCGCTTGTCTTAACCTTCCGTAGCTCGCTCTCTCCGAGTTTCGGCCTTCGGCCTTCCTCCGAGTTTCGGCCTTCGGCCTTCCTGTAGTTTACCTTGCTCCGAAGTTTCGGCCCCCCGTATGCTCGCCCCATCCGAGCCCGCCCGGCGCATCGCGCCCAACAACCCGGACATCCGCAAACCCCGGCAACCCAAAAATCCGGCAACAGGCAAGCAAGCATCCCGGCCGCTTGCCCTTTAATTACCTATCCATTTAAGCCCCTACGCCCAACGTTGTCAATACTGATTCCAGCATAATAACGAAAGCGCGATAACATCACGCCCAGCAATTATACCCGCCCCCACCCAACCGCCCATCCCGTCATTCCGCCCACCCTGTCATTCTAAGCGCCCATACTGTCATTCTAAGCGCCCATACTGTCATTCTGAGCGCCCAACCTGTCATTCTGAGCGCAGCGAAGAATCCCACCCAACGCAACAAAATCCCCTCCCCCTCCCGGCGAGTGCCAGGGCGGGGGGCGTCCACCCCCAACCCCACACTGGACACTAACCAAGCAACATTGTATACCATCCGCCACACACCTGACCGTCAAACAACCAAAACCCGGCAACATTCCTCCCATCTCCCGCCACCCCCGCACCCAACCGCCATACCCACGCCCAGCCCGCCACCCCCGCACCCACCCACCACCCCCGCGAAAGCCGGAATCCAGCCCCCCGGCAAAAGAGGCCCAACAATGACGCACAACAACATAGACTTCCGCATAGGCATCGGCTTCGACTCCCACCCCCTAACCCCCAACCGCCCCCTAATCCTAGGCGGCGTGCCAATCCCCCACACCCACGGCCTAGCCGGCCACAGCGACGGCGACGTCCTAACCCACGCCCTCCTAGACGCCCTGCTAGGCGCCGCCAACCTAGGCGACAAAGGAACCCACTTCCCCTCATCCGACCCCCAATACCGCAACATATCCAGCCTCCTCCTCCTAGAGCAAGTAGCCGCCATCCTAGCCGCCGCCGGTTGGCGCGTATCCAACGTTGATGCTACAATGCTCGCGCAAACACCCCGGCTTGGGCCGTTCATTCCGACTATGAAGGAGCGGGCCGCCGCCGCCCTGTCCCTTTCCCCCGGCCGCGTCAGCATCAAGGCGACCACCACCGACTACCTAGGCTTCGTCGGCCGGGCCGAGGGCATCGCCGCCGTCGCCGTCGCCGCCATAATGTCGCAGACGCGCCCCCCGGAGCCGGGACAGCCCGCGGCCCCGCCAAGTTCCGGCTAATGAAGCTCTACAGCACGCTATCCGGCGAAGCCACCGATTTCACCCCCGCCGACGGCCACACCGTCCGTATGTACGTCTGCGGCGTAACCCCCTACTCCTCCACCCACATCGGCCACGCCCTAAGCTACGTCGCCTTCGACGTCCTCCGCCGGTATCTCGAACACCTCGGCTTCCAAGTCCGCCACGTCCAAAACTTCACCGACGTGGACGACAAAATAATCCAGCGGGCCCAAGAACAGGGCATCCAGCCCGGCGACCTAGCCGAGCGCTACATCCAAGACTTCTTCCAAACTATGGACGCGCTCAACATCCGCCGCGCCCACGTCTACCCCCGCGCCACCGAGGAAATCGGCCCCATCATCAAAACCATCGCCCGGCTGGTGCAATCGGGCCACGCCTACCCCGCAGGCGGCGACGTATTCTTCCGCGTCGAAAAAAGCGAAGGCTACGGCAAGCTCAGCCACCGCACCCTAGCAGGAATGCAGGCCGGCAGCCGCATCGAAATAGACGAAAACAAAGAACACCCAATGGACTTCGCCCTCTGGAAAGGCGCCCGCCCCGACGAACCCCCCGCCGTAGTCTGGCAAAGCCCCTGGGGCCCCGGCCGCCCCGGCTGGCACATCGAATGCACCAGTATGTCTATGACCTACCTAGGCGAAACCCTAGACATCCACGGCGGCGGCCAAGACCTAGTCTTCCCCCACCACGAAAACGAAATCGCCCAAAGCGAAGCCTCCACCGGCGTCGCCCCCTTCTCCCGCTACTGGGTTCACAACGGCCTGCTGCGCCTCGGCGGCGACAAAATGAGCAAGTCCCTAGGCAACCTAGTATCGGTAGAGGAAGCCCTAGAACGCTACTCCCCCGACGCCATCCGCCTCTACTTCCTAAGCTCCCACTACCGCAGCCCCCTCTCCTACACCGACCACGGCTGCGCCGCAATGGAGCGCAGCCTAGACCGCCTCCGCCAAGCCCTAACCCGCCCCGCAACCCCCACGCCCGCCACCCAAGCCGGTAGCAAGCCCGCCGATGGCGCAGAGCCCACCCCCGCGCCCGCCGCCCAAGCCAGTGGCAAGCCCGGCGATGGCGCAGATCCCACCCCCACGCCCGCCGCCCAAGCCGGTGGCAAGCCCGCCGATGGCGGAGATCCCACCCCCACCCCCGCCACCCAAGCTAGTGGCAAGCCCTACGATGGCGGAGAACCCACCCCCACGCCCGCCGCCACCCCCAACCCTGCCGAAAATCCGAATCCCAATCCCGCCCACCCCGAAGCCCTAGACGCCGAACCCCACCGCCAGCAGTTTTTCGAGGCGATGGACGACGACCTAAACACCCCCCGGGCCCTAGCCGCCCTGTTCGACCTAGCCCGGGAAATCAACCGCGCCAGCGACGCCGCCCGCCCCGTAGCCGCCGCCCAAGACACCCTGCGCCACCTAGGAAACATCCTCGGCCTAACCTTCGCCCCGCCCGCAACCACCGGCAACCCCGACGGCGCCGGAGCCGGCCCCTTCATCGAGCTGCTACTAGAAACCCGCGCCGCCCTACGCCAAGCCCGCCAATTCGACCAAGCCGACCGCATCCGCAACGGCCTAGAGCAACTAGGCGTAGCCGTAGAAGACACCCCCAACGGCCCCACCTGGCAATTCCGCCACCCCTGAACACCAACCAACCCCGACCTATACGTTAAGAAAGGCAACCAAAATGACCCAACCGCTAAGAGCGTCCCCGCCCGAAAGATACCAAGCCATCAGCCAACACCTGCTAGAACAAGCCCAAGCCGAACTAACCAAAGGCGACCTAATCCAGTCATCCGAAAAACTATGGGGCGCCACCGCCCACGCCGTAAAAGCCCTATGCCAGCAAATGGGCTGGAACCACCACGCCCACATCCACCTCAGATCCGCCGTAAGCTACATCGCCTCCAGGCTGGAGCGCGGCGACTTGACGCTTGCCTTTGGCTACCTAGAGAACCTGCACATCAATTATTATGAACACCAGCGGGGATTTCACGAAATTCTCATCGGATTAGAAAACGCCACTTTCCTAATCCGTGAACTAGCCGCAGCACCCCTGTCTCAACTCCCCGCCAGCCGCGAGGGTATATCCGTCCCAGAGCGCCAAGACCAAGAACGCCTCCTGCGAATGCTAACCCGCAAAACCCAGTATTCCCACGGCCCCCAACTAGAGGGCAACGACCTAGACGCCCTACCCCCCATAAAACCCGCCCCCCCATCGGCCTAACCCCTCAATTTTCCCGTAGAAACGGAGGTTAAACGCAACAATGACCCAACCGCTAAGAGCATCCCCCCCGGAAAGATACCAAGCCATCAGCCAACACCTGCTAGAACAAGCCCAAGCCGAACTAGCCAAAGGCGACCTAATCCAGTCATCAGAAAAGCTATGGGGCGCCACCGCCCACGCCGTCAAAGCCCTATGCCAACAAATGGGCTGGAACCACCACGCCCACATACACATCAGAGACACCGTCAACTACATCGCCTCCGAACTCGCCCGCAACGACCTGCGGAATGCCTTTATCTACCTAGAAGCCCTGCACATCAATTATTACGAACACCAGCACAGAACCGACGAAATCCGCACCGGCATAGACAACGCCACATTCCTGACCCGTGAACTGGCCGCAATACCCCTGTCCCAACTGCCCTCCAGCCGCGAACACCTATCCGCCACAGAACGCCAAGACCAAGAACGCCGCTTACGAATGCTAACCCGCAAAACCCAATTCTCCCACGGCCCCCAGCTAGAGGGCGACGACCTAGACAACTTACCCCCCATAAAACCCGCCACCCCCGAACAAAAACCAACCCCCGGAACGGAGACAACACCCCAATGACCCAACCGCTAAGAGCATCCCCGCCCGAAAGATACCAAGCCATCAGCCAACACCTGCTAGAACAGGCCCAAGCCGAACTAGCCAAAGGCGACCTAATCCAGTCCTCAGAAAAACTATGGGGCGCCACCGCCCACGCCATCCAAGCCCTATGCCAGCGCACGGGCTGGAACCACCACGACCTAATCTGCCTCAGAGCCGCCGTAAGCTACATCGCCTCCAGCTTGGATCGCGACGACCTGATGCTTGCTTTTGTATACCTAGAGAACCTACACATCAATTATTTTGAACACCCGTACAGCATCGGCGAAATTCGCACCGGCATAAACAACGCCGCTTTCCTAATCCGCGAACTAGCCGCAGTACCCCTATCCCAACTCCCCTCCAGCCGCGAACACCTATCCGCCGCAGAACGCCAAGACCAAGAACGCATCCTGCAAATACTAACCCGCAAAATCCGCCCCCCCGAACAAAAACCAACCCCCGGAACGGAGACAACACCGCAATGACCCAACCGCGAAGAGCATCCCCCCCCGAAAGATACCAAGCCATCAGCCAACACCTGCTAGAACAAGCCCAATCCGAACTAACCAAAGGCGACCTAATCCAGTCATCGGAAAAACTATGGGGCGCCACCGCCCACGCCGTCAAAGCCCTATGCCAGCAAATGGGCTGGAACCACCACGCCCACATCCACCTCAGAAACGCCGTAAGCTACATCGCCTCCAGGCTGGAGCGCGGCGACTTGACGCTTGCTTTTGGCTACCTAGAGAACCTGCACATCAATTATTATGAACACCAGCACAGAACCGACGAAATTCGCATCGGATTAGAAAACGCCACTTTCCTAATCCGTGAACTGGCCGTAGTACCCCTGTCCCAACTCCCCGCCAGCCGCGAGGGTATATCCGCCGCAGAACGGCAAGACCAAGAACGCCGTCTGCAAATGCTAACCCGCAAAACCCAATTCTCCCACGGCCCCCAGCTAGAGGGCGACGACCTGGACGCCTTACCCCCCGTAAAACCTGCCCCCCCATCGGCCTAGCCCCTTAATTTTCCGGTAGAAACGGAGGTTAAACGCAACAATGACCCAACCACTAAGAGCATCCCCGCCTGAAAGATACCAAGCAATCAGCCGCGACCTGCTGGAGCAGGCGCAGGCGGAGATGGACAAGGGCGATTTCATTCAATCATCGGAAAGGCTGTTGGACGCAACAGTCCACGCCGTCAAAGCCCTCTGCCAGCGGATGGGCTGGAACCATCACGACCACATCTACCTCAGAGCCGCCGTCAACTACATAGCCTCCGAACTCGGGCGCGACGACCTGCGGATTGCCTTTGTATACCTGGAGGGTCTGCACATCAATTATTTTGAACACGAGTGGGGATTTAGCGACATTCGCATCGGATTAGACACCGCCGCTTTCCTGACCCGTGAACTGGCCGCAATACCCCTGTCCCAACTGCCCTCCAGCCGCGAACACCTATCCGCCACAGAACGCCAAGACCAAGAACGCCGCCTACGAATGCTAACCCGCAAAACCCAATTCTCCCACGGCCCCCAACTAGAGGGCGACGACCTAGACGCCCTACCCCCCATAAAACCCGCCACCCCCGAACAAAAACCAACGCCGAAAACGGAGACAACACCGCAATGACCCAACCGCGAAGAGCATCCCCCCCGGAAAGATACCAAGCCATCAGCCAACACCTGCTGGAACAAGCCCAAGCCGAACTAGCCAAAGGCGACCTAATCCAGTCATCGGAAAAACTATGGGGCGCCACCGCCCACGCCGTCAAAGCCCTATGCCAGCAAATGGGCTGGAACCACCACGCCCACATCCACCTCAGAAACGCCGTCAGCTACATCGCATCCGTACTCGGACGCGATGACCTGCGGAATGCTTTCATATACCTAGAAGCCCTGCACATCAATTATTACGAACACCAGTACAACGTTGGCGAAATTCGCAACGGAATAACCAACGCCGCATTCCTAACCCGCGAACTGGCCGCAGATCCCCTGTCCCAACTCCCTTCCAGCCGCGAACACCTATCCGCCGCAGAACGCCAAGACCAAGAACGCATCCTGCGAACACTAACCCGCAAAACCCAGTATTCCCACGGCCCCCAGCTAGAGGGCAACGACCTAGACGCCCTACCCCCCATAAACCCCGCCACCCCATCAACCTAACCCCCACAACCCCGAAACAACCCACAAACAACGCTGGTGAAAACAATGCTCGATGACGCGGCCCTAGCATCCCTAGCCCACATCGTAGGAACGGACAACCTGCTAACCGACCCCGACGCCCTAGACCGCTACACCGGCGACGCGCTCGCCCCCAGCCGCGCCTTCGGCGCCGAAGACGCCTTCCAACGCCTAGCCGACGCCGTAGCCCGCCCCGGCTCCACCGCCGAAGTATCCCAAATACTAGCCTGGGCCAACCGGCGCCGGATTCCGGTCATCCCCTACGGCGGCGGCACCGGCGTTATGGGCGCCGTAGTCCCGGCCCACGGCGGCCTAGTCCTCGACGTCAAACGGATGAACCGCATCCTGTCCGTTGACCCCGCCGGCCTGACCGTCCAGGCCGAAGCCGGCGCAGTCCTGGCCGACTTGGAGTCCGCCCTAGCCCAATACGGCCTGATGATCGGACACGACCCCTACAGCGTCCCCATCGCCACCGTCGCCGGCACAATCTCCACCAACGGCGTAGGCTACCGCGCCTGCGCCCACGGCCCCATGGGCGAGCAGGTAGTCGGGCTGGAAGCCGTCCTGCCCAACGGCCAAATCATCCAAACCCGCGACATCCCCAAGTATTCCTCCGGCCCCAACCTCAACCACCTCTTTATCGGCTCCGAGGGCGTCTTTGGCGTCATCACCCGCGCCACCCTCCGCGTCTTTCGCATCCCCGAATCCCGCCAATTCGCCAGCGTCGGGTTCGACTGCTTCGAGGACGGTTTCAACGCCGCCTCCGAACTGCTGGCCCTAGGCATCCGCCCCGCCCTGCTGGACTTGACCGAGGAAGACAACGACGTAACCCTGCACCTGCTGTTCGAGGGTTTCGCCGAAGGCGTGGCAGCCCAAGCGCAACGCGCCGCCGCAGTCTGCCACGCCGCCGGGGGCTGCTCCCTAGGCACGGAACCCACCCAAGAGTATTGGGCCGCCCGCCGCGATTCCGCCCATTCCTACCAAACCGCCGCCCTAGGCCAGCCCCGCCAAGTGCGCTGGAACCGCTGGAACCGACGCCGCGGCTTCGACTACCTCCACCTAGCCCTCCCCGCATCCCGCGTCCTGGAATACCGCCGCCGCGCCGGCGAAATCCTAGAATCCGAAGGCATCGCCGTAGTCGAATACGCCATCTGGAGCCGCCCCGAACTCTTCTCAATGCTCATAACCCCCGAATCCGGCCACCCCGCCGAAGCCCGCCGGCGCCTAGCCCGCAACGTCGACCGCGTCCTAAAACTAGCCCAAGATATGGGCGGCGCAATGGAATACTGCCACGGCGTAGGCGTCAAACTAAACCACCTCCTAGCCCGCGAACTAGGCCCCGCCCACAACACCATCCGCCAACTAAAGCAAACCCTAGACCCCAACAACATAATGAACCCCGGCAAACTCGCCCTCTAAACCCCCAATAAGGAGCAAACCCCAAAGAACAAAATTGCAAAACTACTCCCCCCGTCCATCACCCTGAACCCCATCCACCACCCCGAACCCCGTCCGTCACCCCGAACCCCGTCTGCCACTCTGAGCCCTGCCTGTCATTCTGAGCAAAGCGAAGAATCCCACCGTGGGCCGTGAGACCCTTTCCCACCGCTCAGGCCGACAAAGGAGAATCCCGCAATTCCCTCACAGAGCGCAAAGAGAACAAAGAGTCCATCGCATAACCCCCCCAAATTAAAACTCTGTGCCCTCTGTGGTTAAAAAATTCGGGATGCCTAGACTTAGTGGACTTGTGCGACCCATTAGGATACACCCAGGTTCGCACCGTGGCGCATTACTTTTAGCCACCTACCGCAACGCCGTAGGCAGATTCAACACCGCATCCCTCCAAGTAAACTTCCACCAAATCCCCCAACAAGACGCCGCCGCCGCCATCCGCCTATTCTCCGCCCAAGTAACCCCCGCCTTCCCCAACTAACCCCGCCACCCCCTGCCCGCCACTACTCCCTTGCGCGGTATTCTTAACGTGCGCCGAAATTGCCGTTGTGATTGCGTCCCGCGCCGTCATTCCCGCGAAAGCAGGAATCCACAGCCCTGCCCAATACAGCCTTCGCTCGCCGGAGCGTCTGGATCCCCTCTTTCCCCGGAAATGACCGGATGATTTCAACATCGGAAGCGAACCCGTAGGGGCGCACAGCCGTGCGCCCTTGCCCTTGCGTCATCGCGCCCTTCGCGTCCCCGATATTCCAATAAACGATAATAAACATCAAATAATATCTATTGACACAATACAAAGCCTGATATATCATCATATTAAATCATTCACCCGAAATTGTATTACATAATCCAACCACCAAGGGAGGAAGCAAAAAAATGGTCTCAATGAACCAAGGCATCAAAGAAGCCCGGGAATCCGGCTCGCGCTTCATCCACCTTATGGAAATCGGCGCCCTAGCCGCCTACAACTGGATCTCCGGCCCCGCAATGACCGAGCAGGAGCGCACCCAGCACCGCCTAGCCGAAACCGAACCCATCCGCCGCTTCACCCAGCACCCCCTATAACCCGCACCCCAACGCCATACCCCAAAGGGGCGCACCCCCCGCGCCCCTTTATCATTCCCGGCTCCATACCGCCATTCCCAACCTCATCCGCCACTCCCAGCCCCTTCCCGTCATTCCCGCGAAAGCGGGAATCCAAAGCCCCACCAACCGGCGACACCCCCGCTCACAAACTAACAACCGCCCGCGCCCGCGCCACCACCTCCCCCCGGTCATTCTCCACCCCAACCGCGCACTCCACCAGCCGCAGCCCCCCCGCCGTCCCCTTCCCCACCACCCGCCCCGACAAACTGATAGTATCGTCCGCGCAAACCGCCCGCAGTTGCTCCACCTCCAGACTGCTCCCCTCGCCCTCCAGCCCCTCCGACGGAAACCCCTTGCTCAAAAGCTCAACCACATACCCAACAAGGGTCTCCCGCGGCAGAACATCCCCATCCCCCCCGCCATTCAACGCAACATAACGGCGGATACTCTCCTCCGTCTCCCACTTAATAATCACCGGCAAAGTATCCCCCACCGCAACACTCTCAAACCCGGCAGTCCGCGCCCACAACCTAGCCATACGCCCTCCCCGTAACCAGCTCCGGCAAGGCTACCACCCCCCCAATCCGCCAACAACCGCACTGGAAACCCGGCCCCCATTAGGTTACTCTATTCCCCACTCTATAATAAGAAAATCCAACAAAAATCCCAACAAAAATCAAGGATGGACGACTCAATGGCGGATTCGGAAAAAACGGAAACCTACAGCCGCGCAATGGTCATTATGGCCCACCCCGACGACGCGGAATGGACCTGCGCCGCCACCGTAGCGAAACTCTGCGCCCAAGGTTGGGAAGTAGTGTTCGTCCTCTGCACCGACGGCTCCAAAGGCAGCGACGACCCCCAAATGACCGGCCAAAAGCTGGCCCAAATACGCGAGTCCGAACAGCGCGAATCGGCCCGCATCCTCGGCCTGAAAGACGTAATCTTTCTAGGCTACCCCGACTCCTACCTCGAACCCACCCTGCAACTACGCAAAGACCTAGCCCGCCAGATACGCCGCTTCCGCCCCCACGTAGTCATCACCGAACCGCCCACCCGCGACATCAACAGCCGCTACTACGGCAGCCACCCCGACCACCTAGCCACCGGCGAAGCCGCCCTAGCCGCCGTCTTCCCCACCGCCCGCGACCGCCTAACCTTCCCCGAACTCCTCGACGAAGGACTCCAGCCCCACAAAGTACGCGAAGTCTGGATCGTAGGCGGCCTAGACGGCTCCGACTACTTCGTAGACGTAGACGGCCACCTAGACACCGCCATAACCGCCCTAAAAGCCCACAAATCCCAAGTAAACCCCCAAGACGCCGACCAATACTTCCCCCAAGGCCGCGCCCAAACCGCCGCCAAAGTCGGCCTAAAATACGCCGAAGCCTTCAAAACCATCAAGTACTACTGACCCGGATCGAGGAAAACCCACAAAATCCTGCGCCACTGCCGCGCAACAATATACTTTGTCGCCGCGGCAGTTGCCGGTAGTAATTTTATGACATTGAATCAACAGGAATACGATTCCATCATCAACGACAATACTAAAGTCATCTCAGAGGATATTGAATGGGAAGGCTCCCCCAATTCACCGGCGCGGGAATTCAGAGTAGACATCGCCTCTGATGAGGACCATCCCATATTTATAAAAGGTTGGTACAACCCCCGTTCCGGCAAATTGTCCTTTGCGATTATCCATCGAACCGCAGGCGCAAGAATCTACGGCTTGGACTTAGGGGCGGAACATTACAATCCTGATGGCAAACCCGTAGGAGAAAAACACAAAAATTATTGGGTGCCGGGCAGCCGGGATAAATGGGCGTATGTGCCTGCGGATATTACCGCAACATGGGATAATCCGGTAGAAGTCTGGGGGCAATTCTGCGCCGAGGCGAATCTGCGGCACTCAGGCATAATCCGGCGCCCGGATACGCAAGGGGGAATTCTGCTATGAACACCAGCGAGCTTTGCGCCACCATCAGCCGCTCCCTGTCCCCCCTGTTCGTCTGTTCGCCGGCCCCGCAAGATGGCGTCCGGGTGCGTACCCCCCTGCTCTACCCGGACGGCGGCGTAGTCGACGTATTCGTCCTGGAGCGCGGCCACAGTTACACCATTACCGACTTTGGCGATGCGCTGGGCTGGCTTGGGCTACAGTCCGTAAGCCAACGCCGTTCCCCCAAGCAACAAACCCTCGTCGAAGACGTATGCCAAACCCTTCGCATTGAGTTATTCCACGGACAACTCGCCCTCCGCGAAGTGCCGGAAAATGCCCTGGGAGAATCAGTGCTTCGCATCGCCCAAGCCGCAGTGCGGGTATCCGACCTATGGTTCACGCTACGCAGCCAATCCATTCAGCACACGGCAGACGAGGTAGACGAGTGGCTGCGCGAAAAGGAGATTACCTTTGAACGCCGAGTAACGAAACAAGGCCGGTCAGCCCGTAACTGGACTGTTGACTTTGAGACGCAAACCCCCGCCCGGACATCCCTAGTTTTCCTGTTAAGCACCGGGGCAAGAGGCGCCGCCCGCCGGATTACTGAACAGGCCCTAGCCGGATGCGTTGACTTAAGCCACCTTAAAGCAACCCATCCCAAACTAACGTTTGTGTCGCTGTTCGACGACACCGCAGACGTATGGCGCCCCGAGGATTTCGGACTGGTAGAGGAACACTCCGAAATAGCCCGCTGGTCATACCCCGATGAACTAGAGCGCATCCTAGCATCGCCATAGCAGCCCCACAAAAGCGAGAAAATTGCGAAACTACTTCCGCTGTTTGTCACTCTGAGCAAGCTACCTGTCCCTCTGAGCAAAGTTACCTGTCATTCTGAGCAAAGCGAAGAATCCCCGCTTGGACTGTGAGACCCTTAGCTTTGCTCAGGGCAACAAGTGGCAATTTCGCAATTTCCCCACAAAACCCACCGCTCCGGCCAACCTCACCGTATACGTATATGGTCAAGCAAAGCCGGAGCAGCGGCTACGGGCATTCTATACTCGCTGAACCCGAACAGACACCCGTAGCCCCACCAACCAATCCCCCTACCCCGGCTTCCGCGCCGTAACCTTGAAACCGGCCGTATTCGTATACGTCCCCTTCTCCCCATCGTCCCAAAACTCCACCCCCTCCCCCTTCACCTCAATATCCTCAAAACCCGCCCGCCGCAGCCGCCCCACATAAACCTCGTGGTACTCCGCCCCCGCAGCGCACGCCACCCACGACTCCGCATCCGCCACCGCCGGCCCCTCCCGCGTCAGCGCCAGCACATCCGACAAATGAATCCGCCCCCCCGGCGCCAGCACCCGAAAGCTCTCGCTGAACACCGCGTCCTTATCCGGCGACAGACACACCACGCAGTTGGAAATAATCACGTCAAAGGAATCGCCCGGCAGCGGCATCGCCTCCAGCTCCCCCTGCACGAACTCCACATTCGTCAGCCCCAGATTCGCCTGATTCTTCCGGGCCAGCTCCAGCATCGCCGGCGTCATATCCAGCCCCGTCACCCGCCCGCTGTCCCCCACCTGCTGCGCCGCCAAAAAACAGTCAATCCCCCCGCCCGAACCCAAATCCAGCACCCGCTCGCCCGGGCGCAATCCCGCCAGAGCCGTAGGATTCCCGCACCCCGCCGAAGCCGCCACCGACTCCGCCGGCAACCCGGCCAACTGCCCCTCGCTATACAGCCGCATCGCGTGTTCCAAATCCGCCGGCCCGCAACAGGCCGCATCAACCGAACAGCCGCACCCGTCCCCGTGTTCATGCCCCTCGGCAACAACCGGCGCCAACTCGATAACCCGCTGCGCCCGCGCCCCATAGCGCTCCCGCACCAATTCTTTGATTTCGCTATTGTCAACCGGCATCATCGCCTCCTCATTATGCCTAGCATATCCCGGGTCTGTACCTAGGCGGCGGAATAGGATTACCCAAATCCCGCGCCGCCTCCAGCCAAGCGGTTTGGGCCAACCGCACCTCCCGCAAGGCTTCCTCGGGCGTGTCGCCGAAAGCCGAACAATACTCCAAGTCGGGTATATCGGCGATGTAGCTCCCGTCTTCTTCGCTAAAAAATATATTTATGTGGTAATCTTTCACTCCCCATCCTCCAAATACCGGGCCTGCGCCACGCAACCCTGCACCGTCGGCAACATCCGCTCCCAAACCCTCGCCGCCGACTGAAAAGCCTCCTCCCCCGCCGGAGTCAGCCAGCACACCCGCCGCCGCCGCCCCTGATGTTCCTCCGTCCGGCTATCCGCGTACCCATAATCCTGGAGTTCCCTAATAGTCGAATACACCATCGCCTCGGTAGGTTCGCAGCACCCCTGACACGCCTCTTTAATCGCCCGGTTGATTCCGTAGCCGTGCAACGGCCCCTTAGCCAGTTGCGACAAAAGCAAAAAGCGGCAAAGGCTCCTTTTCACCAGATTCTCCCAATACTCTTCGCTCCGCATTTCGCTCATATCAGCCCCGCATACTCAAGCCGCTATACTAAACTTAATTAAGCATACCGCCAAACCCGCAGTGCGTCAACCCCCATAATCAAACGCCGACTGTGCTAAAATAAGCCCGGTTCCCCCAACGCCGACAAAGATTGCGCCGCCCGGAGCTGTGCCAAATATGAAAATTTCCGGCTTCCAAACCCGCCTACTCCACACCCCCGCCGACGACCCCCTAGCCGACAGCATCCCCGACACCGGCCGCCGGCGGGCCTTCGTAACCCTCGAAATGACCACCGACGAAGGCATAGACGGCGTCGGCCTAACCTTCGTCCCCGCCCTCACCGCCAGCCCGGTCGCCGGCGCCCTCCGCCTCTCCGTAGACGCCCTAGCCGAAATGACCATCGGCCAAGACCCCACCGCCGTTGACGGCATCGAAGCCATCGTCGAGCGCCTCCAGAACGCCACCTCCGGCGCCGGCCCCGGCGGCCTGCTAACAATGGCCCTAGCCGCCGTAGACATGGCCCTATGGGACATCAAAGGCAAAGCCCTAGGCCAGCCCGTAGCATCCCTACTAGGCGGATACCGCCGCCGCGTCCCAACCTACGCCAGCGGCGCCCTAATGCGCCCGGTCAACGTAGAACGCCTAGCCGAAATCGGCCCAATGCTCGTCGAAAAAGGCTTCCGCCAAATGAAAACCCAAATGGGCGCCGAACCCTCCGCCAACCGCGAAGTCGAGCGCATCCGCACCCTCCGCAACGCCGTAGGCGACGACATAGACCTGATGTGCGACATCAACCAGCTATGGAGCGTCAACCGCGCCATAGACATAGGCCGCCGCGTCGAAGACTACCACCTGTTCTGGCTAGAAGACGTAGTAGCCCACGACGACTACCAAGGAATGGCGAAAGTAGCCGACGCCCTACACACCCCCATCGCCGCCGGCGAATACGTCTACGGCATAAACCCCTTCCGCCAAATGATTGAAAACCGCTCCGCGGACATCATAATGATCGACCTGCTCCGCGTCGGCGGCATCACCCCCTGGCGCAAAGTCGCCGCAATGGCCGAAGCCTTCAACCTCCCCGTAGTAAGCCACCTAGTCCCCGAAATCCACATCCAGCTAATGGCCGCCACCCCCAACGCCCTAACCGTCGAATATATGCCCTGGTCCCTACGCCTCTGGCAAGACCCCCCCACCCCAACCGACGGCCACCTAGAAGTCCCCAACAAACCCGGCCTCGGCCTAACCTTCAACCAAGACGCCCTCCAGCAATACGCCACCCCCTAACCCACCCCAACAACCCAAACCACCAATCACAAACAGAGAGGTAAAAACAATGGTAGCTCAACTCCGCACCTACACCATCAACCGAGGAATGATGGACTCCTGGCTCAAAGTATTCGACGAGGAAATCCGCCCCATCCACGACAAAATCGGAATGCCCATATCGGCCACCTTCGTAAACGCCGACCGCAACGAATTCATCTGGATTCGCAACTTCAACAACCCCGACGAAATCGCCGACAAAGAAGCCGCCTACTTCGCCTCCGACGAGCGCCGCGCCCTAGGCGACAAACCCACCAGCCACATAGCCAAAATCGAAGTCAAACAAATCGAACCCATCCTCCAACCCACCCCCGCAACCTAACCCCCCACCCCAACATCTGTCATTCTGAGCAAAGCGCAGAATCTCACCTTGGGCAACAAGACCCTCTCCCTTGCGCTCAGGCCAACAAAGCGGAATCTCGCAAACAATAAAATCCCCTCCCCCTCCGGGGGAGGGTTAGGGTGGGGGCGCACCCCCTACCATCGCCCAGCAAGCCAATCCAAGCAAACCAATCCCCATCCGCCACTCCGAACAACTGTCTACCACTCTAAGCAACTATCTACCACTCTAAGCAACTATCTACCACTCTGAGCAACTATCTGTCATTCTGAGCAAAGCGAAGAATCCCACCTTGGGCAACAAGACCCTCCCCCTTGCGCTCAGGCCAACAAAGCGGAATCTCGCAAACAATAAAATCCCCTCCCCCTCCGGGGGAGGGTTAGGGTGGGGGCGCACCCCCTACCATCGCCCAGCAAGCCAGCCAATCCAAGCAAACCAATCCCCATCCGCCACTCCGAACAACTATCTACCACTCCGAGCAACTATCTGTCATTCTGAGCAAAGCGAAGAACCCCAGCAGTTAAACAATACACTACACCCAAACAATAAAATCCCCTCCCCCTCCGGGGGAGGGCCAGGCCAGGAACGCACCCCCCACCGTCACCCCAGCCAGCCAATCCAAGCAAACCAATCACCATCCGCCACTCCGAACAACTGCCTACCACTCTGAGCAACTATCTGTCATTCTGAGCAAAGCGAAGAACCCCAGCAGTTAAACAATACACCACACCCAACAATAAAATCCCCTCCCCCTCCGGGGGAGGGCCAGAGCAGGGGCGCACCCCCGCCCCAGCCAGCCAGCCAGCCATCCAGCCAAACCAATCCCCCAGTCCCCAACAACCACCTTCACCCCCCAACCATCACCCCCCCTTCCGCATCTCCACATGAGCAATACCCACCTCCAAAAACACATCCCCAAATTCGGCATACCCATGAGCCGCATAAAACCCCTTAACATACTCCTGAGCGTGCAAAACAAACCCCGTAGCCCCCTGCGCCACCGCCTCAACCTCCAGAAATCGCAACAACAACCCCCCCACCCCCCGACGGCGATGCGAGCGGTCTACCGCCATCCGCCCAATACGCGCCACCCCATCGCTGACAACCATCCGCCCCGTCCCAACCACCTGCCCCCCATCCAGCGCAATAGCATGAGTCCCAACAGCATCATCCTCGTCCACCTCCTCCGACGCCGGAATAGACTGCTCATCAACAAACACCCGGAAGCGAACCCCAATCGCCGCCTCCAAATCAGCCTCAGTTTCCACCAACCTAACAGTCACTGCATCCAAAGCAACGCTCCCACCCTAACCCTCCCCCGGCAGGAGAGGGAACTATTGTTTGCCCCATCAAGCGATTGCAAAACTGGTTCTGCCCCCTGTCATTCTGAGCGGAGCGAAGAATCTCCCCTTATGGCGCCAAGACCTTTCACTTTCGCTCAGGGCGACAAAGGGAAGTTTTGCAAGCCCTAGTCCCATAGGGGCCGGTTCTTTCAATTCTTATCTGAATCAAGATTTACCAAATTAAAGGATTCGCCGGATGAAAAATCCTGAAAATCCTCTAATCCAGCAAATCCTGATTCAGACAAACCGAAAAATCCCGAAAATCCCCCAACCCCGAAAACCCCGACTCAGACACCCCCCAAGCTAAAAAACAATCACCCCCCGCCCAATCTCCCCCTTGTCCATATCATCGTAGGCTTCGTTGATCTGCTCCAGCGAGTAATGCCGCACCACCAGATCATCCAGATTCAGCTTGCCCGCGTGATACAGATCGGCGAACTTGGGCATATCCACCCGCGCATGAGTCGAGCCGTAATACGTCCCCCGCACCGTCTTTTCCATCCGCACCATATCCACCGCGTTCAGCGGCGCCTCGGCCCCGAAAGGCGCGATACCCACCAGCGTGACCACCCCCGACTTGCCCGCCATATCGTAAGCCGCGCGAATAGTCGCCGTGGATCCCACCACCTCAAAAGTGAAATCCGCCCCGCGACCGTTAGTAAGCTCCTTAACCCGCGCCACCGGATCCACATCCGACGCATTGACCGTATGCGTCGCCCCGAACTTCATAGCGAACTCCAACTGGCTCTCCCGCAGGTCTACCGCAATGATTTTGGTAGCGTTCATCAGAGCCGCCCCCATAATCACATTGATGCCCACGCCCCCGCAGCCCACCACCGCCACCGTGCTGCCCGGCGTCACCCTAGCGCTGTTCACCACCGCCCCCACGCCCGTCGGCACACAACAGCCAATCAGCGCCGCCTGCGCCATCGGCGTAGGCATATCAATCGGAACGCACCCCATTTCGGGAACCACCGCATACTCCGCGAAGCAGGCCACCTTGCCCATGTGATGTATCCGCTGCTCCCCCTTATGCAAACGCTGCGTGCCGTCCATCATATTCGGCCCGGTAGCCATATGATTGTCGCAAACCTGCGACGCCCCCTGCAAACACGAATGGCAACGCCCGCAGGCCGGAACAAACGACAATATCACCTGCTGCCCAGGACGCACCGAAGTCACCCCCGGCCCCACCACCTCCACCGTTCCCGCCCCCTCATGCCCCAGCACCACCGGCATAGCGATAGGCGCATCGCCATGCATAAAATGCCGGTCGCTCCGGCAGATGCCCGCCGCCCCAATCCTCACCAGAACCTCCCCCTCCCGAGGGTCATCCAGCCCCACCTCCTCAACCACCAACGGCGTCTTAGCCTCATACAAAACAGCAGCCTTCACCACAAACCTCCTACCAAAATCATCAGCATCCCACACGCCCCACCCGCAACACCAAACCGCCGCCTATATTCTACCCCAACACCCCCCCTGTCAATCACCCCCCACCCCATACTGTATAATACCCCTCAACACCCCCCCCCAAAGAGGACGCCGTGAACCGTAACCCAGCCTCATCCCAAACCATCAACCGGGTGCTGAAGCATCACAGACTAGTCGAGGAAGCCATAGGCGGCCTAGCCGCAGTGCTGGAACGGCACAAACTAGCTACGAAAGCAGCCAACGACCTAGCCCAGACCCTAGAGCAACACAAAACCGCCCTAGCAGCGACAGGCGGCTTAGGCCAAACTCTAGAGCAATACCAACTAGCCCTAGAATCAACCGGCGGCCTATCGGCAACCCTAGAGCAACACAAACTCTCCCAAGAAGCAGCCAACGACCTAACCCAGACCCTAGAGCAACACAAAACCGCCCTAGAAGCGGCCGGCGGCGTAGCCCGCCTGCTGAAACAACACAAACTCTCCCTAGAAGCAGCCCACGAACTAGGCCACATCATCACCGTCGAAGCAGGAAAGCGGGGCGGCAAACCCTGTATTCGCGGCTCACGCTTTACCGTCTATGACATCCTAGAATACCTAACCTCGGGTATGTCCAAAGACGAAATACTGGCAGACTTTCCCGAACTAACACAACAAGACATCCACGCCTGCCTAACCTTCGCCGCAGACCTCGACCAACGGCTCGCCGCATTGCCGCCCCTATGAAATTCCCCCCGTACCCCGTAGGGGCGCACAGCCGTGCGCCCACCCCCGCAACCAAGCACCAACCCACGAACTAGGCCACCCCCTACCCCCCACCATCCTCCTCCCGCCGCCGCTGCTCCAACTGCTGCTCCAACCGCCGCATAGACTGCTGCGTACTCCGAAGCTCCCGCAACAAAGCATCCGACGTAGGCGGCCGCTCCAATTCCAACAAACGCTCCTGCTTCGCCTCATCCAAATTGTTGATCACTATAGCGATAAACATATTTATCACTATAAACGTCCCCAGCACCACAAAACTGACAAAATATATCCACGTCAGCGGATGATACTCCATCGCCTTGTACAGCAAATCAACCCACCCCTCCAGCGTCAGCACCCGGAACAGCGTCAGCAACGACACGCTCAGACTCCCCCAGTGTTCCGGGTCGTGCTTATGAAACAACTGATACCCGATGATGGCGTAAACATACAGCATCAGGCTTATCAGTATCAGAATATGCAACATACTCGGAATCGAGCGCACCAGCGTCGCCACAATCAGCCGCAGCTCCGGCACCGCCGACACCAGCCGCAACAACCGCAGCAGCCGCGCCATCCGCGCAATGACCGCAAATCCCCCCGTCGCCGGAATCAGCGAAAACACGATTATCGAAAAGTCAAAAACATTCCACCCGTCCCGGAAATAACGATCCGCCCGCGGCGAAACCGCGAATATCTTTAACCCCGCCTCCGCAATAAATATCCCCAGCGTCACCTGATGACTCAACTGCATCCACACCCCATAATCCCTCACCACCTCCGGCAGCGTCTCCAGCCCCAGCACCACCGCGTTGGCAAGAATCAGCGCAATAATAAAATACTCAAACCAATGAGAATGAGTCACCCGATGGGCCAAGTTTCGCATCCGGTCAAGCATATCGCGGAACCCGTTACCTCCCCCCCAAACCCGAATCCCCCGAACCCTCCAGCCTCTCCAGCGGCGCATAGCTCAATAGCAGCCGCTTGGCCCCCACCCCGCCGGAAAACTCCACCGTTATCTCCACATCCGACGCCGTAGGGTCATAAGCCGTAACAATCCCCTCCCCAAAAGCCCGGTGCCGCACCGCGTCCCCCACCCGCAGCCGCTCCGCCGCCGGGCCTGCCGCGGCCGCGGCCGCCAGCGCCGCCGCCCGGATCGACCCCCCGCGCCCATCGTCCGCCGCAACCGCCCCCGCCCGCCCCCGGCCCAGCGCCGCCGACGCCACCAGCCCCCCCGGTATCTCCCGCAAAAACCGCGACGCCACCGCCGGCCCGCTGGTCGTCCCGTTCCTGAACCCCCGCCGGAACGCCCGCAACAAATACAGCCTCTGCTGCGCCCGCGTCATCCCCACATAGCACAACCGCCGCTCCTCCTCCACCTGCTCCTCGCTGTCCAACGACCGGCTATGCGGCAGCAGCCCCTCCTCCAGCCCCACAATAAACACCACCGGAAACTCCAGCCCCTTCGCCTGATGCAACGTAATAAGCGTAAGCGAATCCTCCGCCTCCTCATATTCGTCCACCTGCGACACCAAAGCCGTCCGCTCCAGCAACCCCGCCAACCCGTCCGGCGGCGTTTCCGCATTGAATTCCTGCGCCAACGCCCGGTACGCCAGCACATTCTCCCACCGCTCTTCCGGCCGGTCGTCGCTTTCCTGTATATGCTTCCGCAGCCCCGACTCCTCCAGCAACAAATCAACCAGCTTAACTATCTCCACTTCCTGACTCAACGCCGCCAGCCGGTCAATCACCCCCGCGAACCGCGCCACCGCCGCCACCGTGCGCGACGCCAGCCGCGCCGGGCAAGGCATCCCCGACTCCCGGGCCGCCGCCACCCGCCGCATCCCCTCAAACATCGAAATCCCCTGCGACGCCGCCCACTGCCCGATCTGCTGAATCGACTTAACCCCAATCCCCCGGGGCGGCACGCTGATAATCCGCGACAGGCTAACATCATCCTGCTGGTTGTAGAGCAGCCGCAGATACGCCGTCAAATCCTTGATTTCCCGCCGCTGGTAAAACCGCGTCCCCCCCACCAGCCGGTACTTCACCCCCTGGCTCAAACACGCCTCCTCCAGCGCCCGCGATTGCGCGTTCACCCGGTACAGCACCGCGCAGTCCCCCGGCTTGAACCCCTCCTCCCGCGCCAGACGCCCGATTTCCGCAATAACGCTGCCCGCCTCCTCATCCTCGGTATACGCCTCATGCAACTGCACCGGCAGCCCCGTAGCGTTCTCCGTGAAAAGCCCGTTCTCCAGCCGCTGCCCATTAGAGGAAATCAACCCCTGCGCCGCGTTAAGAATCGTCGCCGTCGAGCGGTAATTCTGCCCCAGCGCAATCACCCGCGCCCCCGGATAATCCGTCTTGAAATTCAAGATATTACGCACATCCGCGCTGCGCCAAGAATAAATCGACTGATCCGGATCCCCCACCACGCAAAAGTTCTCATGCGTCCGCGCCAGCATCTGCGAAATCCGGTATTGGGCAATGTTCGTATCCTGAAACTCGTCCACCATCAGATAGTTATAACGCTGCTGATAACGCCCCAGCACCGCCGGAAACTCCCGGAAAAGCTGCGCCGTCCGCAGCAACAAATCATCAAAATCCAACGCGCTGTTCCGCCCCAGCAGCTCCTCATATAAGCGATAGACCCTAGCGCAAACCTCCTCGAAATAATCCCCCTGCGCCTGCTGCGCCATCACCCGCGAATCCTGCAACACGCTCTTCGCCCGCGAAATCCGCGACAGCACCGCCCGCGGCGGAAACCGCCTAGGATCATACCCCCCGTCCTCAAGACACTGCTTAATCGCCGCCGTCTGGTCAGCATCATCATAAATCAGATAATTGCGCGGCAGCCCCAGATGCTCCCCCTCCCGCCGCAGCAACCGGGCGCAAAAAGAATGAAAAGTCCCCGCCGTAAGCGCATCGCTATGCCCCCCCACCAGCCGCCCCAGCCTATCCCCCATCTCCCGCGCCGCCTTATTAGTGAACGTCATCGCCAAAATATCATACGGCCTAACCCCGCACCCCAGCACCAGCCAAGCAATCCGGTGCGTAATAACCCGCGTCTTCCCGCTACCCGGCCCCGCCACAATCAGCAACGGCCCCTCCACCGTCTCCACAGCCTCCCGCTGCGCCGGATTCAACCCCCCCAAAAGCTCAGCCGCAACAACCATCAACAAACACTCCCCCAAAAAATTCCCATCAACCCCCCCAACCCCCCAGCCCGCCCCACAAGCGCCAATCCCTCCCACCCCGCTCTAAGCAACCCACAACCCCGCAAATTATACCCCATACCCCCCCAACCCCCAACCCCCGTAGGGGCGCACTGCCGTGCGCCCACACCCCGGCAACCACACCCAAACCCCAACAACAAAATCCCCTCCCCCTCCGGGGGAGGGCTAGGGTGGGGGCGTCCCCCGGCCATCCCCAACACCCCCCGGCGCAATTGATGACACCAACCCCTTGCCAACCCCGACAACCACTCCCTACCATAATAACGTGCCATAACCCAAACAACCCGCCCGTCATTCCGGCCCGCCCGTAATCCCGGCGCCCCTGTCATTCTGAGCAAAGCGAAGAATCCCACCCCAAACCGCCAGACCCTTCACCATCGCCCATAATCCCGGCCCCCCGTACCCCGTAGGGGCGCACTGCCGTGCGCCCGTCTCCCTCCACAACCACGCCCGAACACCTAACCCCAAAACCCCGGCCATCCCCAACACCCCCGGCGCCCACCCCTCGGCAATTTGATGACACCAACCCCTTGCCAACCCCGATAACAACTCCCTAACATAATAACGTGCCATAACCCAAACAACCCGCCAACGGCCAACCCGCCCATCAACCCCAAATGTCCGAAAATGCCCGAAAATGTCCGGCAAAACAAAAAACCCGCGCCCTTATACCCCTAATCAGAACCCCCGGACTGCCAAAACCATCGGAACTATCCTGCCAATCCCTTAATCCTGAAAATCCTGATTCAGACAATAAAATGGCGGAAAATGGGAGAAAATGACAGGAAAATCAAAAAAATCCCGAACCCCCCGAACTGCCGGAACTATCCCGCCAATCCCTGAAAACCCTAATTCAGACAACGAAACGGCAGGAAACGGCGGGAAATGGCAGGGAAAATAAAAAATCCCCCACCCCCTACGAGGTGAACCCCCAATGAGCCTAAAATCCATCCGCAACCAAATCAACGCCCTACGACGCAAATACGCCTTCCCTCTAGCCGTCCTGCGCCTCCGCCACCTGTCCGAGGAATACTGCCACGACTGGCACACCGCCCTAACCAACAACAAACCCCTACCCGAAGCCCACCCCTTCATCCTGAAAATCGCCAAAGAAGTCCTGCCCCTAAACACCTTTATGTCCCTCCACCACTACCTAAACCGCCACCGCGAAAACAAAACCACCCCCGAACCCCGGGCCATCGCCGTAACCCTGTTCCCCAACCACGCTAACAGCCTCCTATTCACCCATCTATTCGCCGGCGAACTAACCCCCAAACCCAAACCCGCGCCCCCCTTCGGCATCATCCCCCGCCAACGCCCCCAACGCACCCGCGCCATAGACCCCTACACTCGCGCCATCACCCGCCAACTACGCGAAACCCTCCGCAACCCCCGCAAAGCCGGGAACCCACAGCCCCCCCTGCGTTGACCCTATTCGCGCCCGTAGCCTACAATCTCTCTAGCCCACAACCGCCGGAAACCCGTTGCCGCAACCCCGGCCCGTTACCGGCAGCCCCGGCAACGCAAAACCCCGGCAATGCCGGACAAGGAGAGAACGATGGCCCACGAGGATTATTCCCATCCCGAATACCTAGTCGAACCCGAATGGCTGGACGCCCACAAAGACGACCCCGCCCTGGTAATCGTAGACTGCGACATAGACGCCGCCTACAACCGCGCCCACATCCCCGGCTCCGTCGCCGTTCCCGACAACTTCGAGAAAGACCCCGACACCGGGCGCATACACCTAATGTCGCCCCCCCAGTTTCAAGCAATGTGCCAGCGGCTAGGAATCGGCGACGATTCCCTAGTAATCTGCTACGACAACTCCCAAAGCCTCTACGCCGCCCGCCTCTGGTGGGCGCTCAACACCTACGGCCACCGCAACGCCAAAGTGCTCAACGGCGGCTGGCGCGGCTGGATCGCCGCCAACCGCCCCGTCGGCCTAGAACGCCCCACCCCTCCCCAAAACGCCGTATTCACCCCCAACCGCGACGAGTCCCTCCTAGTCAAAGCAGACGAACTAAAAGAAGCCTGCAACCTAGCGGATTCCGTAATCTGGGACGTCCGCAGCGACGGAGAATGGGACGGCAGCGAACAGCGCGGTAACCGCCGCGCCGGACACATCCCCGGCGCAGTACACCTAGAATGGTTCAACGTAATGAACCGCCAAACCCACCGCTTCAAGCCCGCCAACGAAATCCGCCAACTCCTAGCCGACCACGGCATAACCCCCGACAAAAACGTCTACACCTATTGACAAGGCGGCATCCGTGCGGCGCACGGCGTATTCGTCCTCCAACTAGCCGGCTACCACCAAACCAAAAACTACGACGCCTCAATGGCCGAGTGGGCCAACCAAGACAACACCCCCCTAGAAACCTAACCCAAAACAAGGAGAACCCCCCAAAAAACCCCACCCTTTCGATCCCCGACCCAAATCAGCAATAGCCGCTATCCGTCATCAGGAGTCACCGGTATCTGTCATCCCAAGCAACAACCTGTCATTCTGAGCAAAGCGAAGAATCCCGCCTTGGGCCACCAGACCCTTCCCTTCGCCCAAGGCGCCAAAGGGAAATCCCGCAATTCCCTCAGAATTGACCGAATTATAAGCATTCACCGAATGGGGGAAAATCCTCAAATCCTGAAAATCCTGATTCAGACAAAAGAAAATCGCGAAACTACTTCCGCCGCCCGTCATCCCAAGCAACAATCCGTCATTCTGAACAAAGCAAAGAATCCCGCCTTGGGCAGCAAGACCCTTCCCGTAGCCCAAGGCCCCAAAGGGGAATTTCGCAATTCCCTCAGAATTGACCGAATTATAAGCATTCACCGGATGGGGAAAAATCCTGAAAATCCTCAAATCCTGAAAATCCTGATTCAGACAAAAAATTGCGAAATTACTTCCGCCGCCCGTCACTCCAAGCAACAATCTGTCATTCTGAGCAAAGCGAAGAATCCCGCCTTCCCAAACCCCAATCCAAACAACCACGCCAAGAACCCAAAGACCCGGCACGGAAAATAACGGAGAGACTGTCCTGATGAAACGATTCGCGCTGTTTGCGTTGCTGCTGGCCGCCCTGGCCGCCCCCCTGGCCTGCGGCTGGTTAGGCGGTTCGTCCCCCGACGGGCCCCTGCGGCTAACCCCGGACGACGCGCAAGAGCTAGTTCTGGTCAACGCCGCCGAGGCCGCCCAGAGCCGCACCGTACTGCCCGCCGAGTTCGAGGCCAGCGTCGCCAACCTAGGGGACTACGGCGACGTCAACCAACTGGCGAGAATCACCCTGCCCTCCGGCCAAGTATTCGTATCCGGCGGCCAATTCGACTTCGCCGGCATCCGCCAAACTCTCCAGCAAAGCAACCACGCCGAAACCGCCCTCCGCGATTTCGAGCTATGGCAGTCCGCCGACGGCCAAGAAGCCCAGGCCCTCATAGAGGATGACGGCTACTTCATCAGCGGCGGCTCCCGGGCCGTCGCCGCCGTGCTACGATCCCTAGACCGCGATCAGGGCCTGCTCTGGAACGACAACAAAAGCGAAATGAAGCAGGCCCTAGACCTAGCCGGCGAGGGCCTGCTCGTAACCGCCGCCGATGATTGTCGGCTGGAAGGCATAGCAAACTGCCGCGCGGCGGCCTGGGCCTTCGCCCGCGGCGAGCGCCGCCGCATCATCGAAGGCACCGGCATCCTGCTATTCCCCGACGCCCCCGCCGCCGCCGCCGCCGCCCCCCTAGCCGAGCGAGCCATAGGCAACAACCAGTCCCTAACCCTAATCAGCATAGCCACCAACAACCAAACCATAACCCTAAAAGTCGAAATAGACCGCGACAACTTCCCCCAACTAGAATTCCCCCTACCCCCCCAGCAGTAAGGGATACGGGATACTGTGTGTTTCTGCTCCGGTTAAAGCAGAGGAGTAAAATCCACCAGACTTTTGTTCAGAGGGTCAACGCACAAACGGACGGATTCCAGCGCGTGAGCGCCCAGAAGGATAGGAGCGGCGTCATCCACAAATACCACGGTGGTGGTCGCAACCCTGTCGGCGATTCGCACCCGAGCCTCGCTGATATAACGCTCGGTATATCTTCCGTCGGCCAGGCGCAGTCGTATTCGTTCCGCAGGCTCAATACCCAGTTCGCCCAACAGTGTTTCGGGAACCGTCAGGTAGCTTGCGCCGGTATCTACCAACGCTTCGATGCGGCGGAACGAAACGCCGTCCGCGCCAATCACTTCCACCGGATGCCTGAATAAACTCACAGTCTTTCCCGCCAGCGGAGTCCCGCGTGATAAGATAACCTTCGCCTGTTCAAGAGGCTCCCCAGCGGGCCTTATGCCAAGGATCCCCCCGCCTTCAACCGGATTAGGCAACGTGTTCATAGGATTTCCCCAAGCCGCCTTGCGCCTTTAGGCCAGTATACCAGCCTACCCTTAAAGTGAGAAAATTGCGAAATTACTTCCCTTGTCCGTCATTATGATGTCTGTCACTCTGAGCAAATGCCTGTCATTCTAAGCAAGCTGTCTGTCATTCTGAGCAAAGTGAAGAATCCCTACTTGGGCGGTGAGACCCTTCACTTCGCCAAGGGTGCCAAAGGGGCATTTCGCAATCTCCCCCTACAGCGGCAGGGACACCACCTGCCGAGTCTGCGAGCTGCGGGTTACGGCCTCGGTGAACTCCATATAGTGCAGCCCCACATCAAAGGGGGTGCGGGTTATGCGTTCCTGGCCGCGGACGGCATTGCAGAACTCCTCCTCCACCCGCCAGTACGCCTGGCCTTCGGGCGGGTTGGGGATTTCGGCCATAGCGCCGTCGCCGCGCCGCCCGCCGTAGACATTGAGGGCCGAATCCAGGCGCAGAGTGCCTTCGCTGCCGAAAATCCATACCTCGTTGCCCGGGCCGAACCCGGTCACCGCGCTGAAACGCAGGTTGGCCTGCGCCCCGCTGGACAAGTCGGCCAGTATGTCCACATGGTCGGGAATGGTCACCGCCGTCATCCGCCCGTCCTCGTCGCGGCGCCGGGCCACGTTGACGCTGGTATTCGCCATAACCCGCGTCGCCGGGCCCACCCAGCGAATCATCGCCTCGTACCAAATGCCCATATTCAGAATGTTGTAGCCGCTCAGGTCACGGTCGTTGCGCCAGTGCATCGGCCCGGCGTCGGCGGCGAAACCCGGCGTCAGCGACTGGAGCGACACCGCCAGCACATCGCCCACATACCCCTCGGCAATCTTCTGCTCCAACAGATTGTCCACCTTGAAAGTCAGGGGCGACGGCACAATCTGGGCGACCAGCCCCGGGTGCGCCCGGGAAGCATCCAGCATCTCCCGCGCTTCCGAGGCCGAAGCCGCCATCCGCGCCTCGCAAAGCACGTGCTTGCCCGCCTCCAGGGCGGCAATGGTCAGCGTGCGGTGCATATAGGGCCAGGTTCCGATACACACCGCACCGATGGACGTGTCTTCCAGCAGCTCGCGCCAACTGTCATAGACCGCCGGGATGTTGAACTGGTCGGCCACCGCCCGCCCCGATTCGCGGGAGCGGTTAGCCACCGCCGCGATTTCCACCCCGTCAACCTGCTGGAAGCCGGGGATGTGCCGGTCGCGGGTGTTCCGCCCCGCGCCAATAAGCCCGACCCGGATAACTTCGTCAGCCATCGGTTCCCTCCGCTAATTTGCTATTGCCATGCTGTCCATAATGCCCAAGTCGCCCCGGACGGATTAACCCTATCGCGTCACCCGGAGGTCTACCAAACGATTGTTGGACGGGTCAACCGCCAGCACGACGCCCTCCAGCGCGTAAGACCCCATCAGAATGGGGGATCCCTCTTCCCCAAACAGAACCGTGGAATAGGTTTCCCGCCCGTCAATCCGAATCCTCAAATGGCCTACCCGATCTTGGACAATGCTGCCGTCGGCCAGTTGGGATTCGACGATTCTGGCCGGCACAATCCCCAATTCCAGCAACAGGCTGCTAGGAATCTGAGAGAAGCTGGCGCCGGTATCCACCAGCGCATTCACGGTTTCGTACCGCGATCCGTCCAGCGGGCCTATCTCCATCGGCCAGTAGAAAGTTCCCATATCATTCCTCCAAAGCCGCTCCTTGCAACGGCTTCTCCGGTTGAGCGTATGCTACGATGCCTGATGTTAAATGCCGCGGCGCATCCGCAAAATCCCGGTGGGAATCAACCGGCGGCGCACCGGATCCACCGCCAGCCTGACGCCTTCCAGGGCGTGAGCGCCCAGCAAAGGAGATACGTCTTCCGGCCCGAAAGTGACCCAAGTAAACGTATCTCGCCCGTCAATCCGAACCCTCGCTTCGGCGATGGCGTCCTCCACAACCCTGCCATCAGCCAATTCAGCCAGTGCCGTATCGGTGGGGAAAATACCTAACTGGCGCAACACGGAGCCGGGAACTTGGGAATAGGACGCGCCGGTATCCACCAGCGCATCCACTATCTCGAATTTGTCGCCGCCGGAACTGAAAACCTGTATGGAATGATAAAACGCTCCCATTTTGCTACTCTATCCCAAAGGCTTTATCTCCCCTCGGATATGCCCCGCCCGCGCCCCGCAAGTGAGGCGCGGGCAGAGTAAGCCCTACAGCGGCAGGGCCACCGCTTGGCCGGTCTGGGCACTGCGGGTTACGGCCTCGGTGAACTCCATATACTGGACTCCGATGTCGAAGGGGGTATGGGTTATGGCTTCCTCGCCGCGGATGGCGTTGATAAACTCTTCCTCCACCCGCCACTTGCCGCGCTTTTCCGGGGCGATGGGCAGCTCGGCGAGGGCCTCGTCGCCCCGGCGGCCGGCCAGCACCTTGTTGAAGGGCGGCCCCTGCAAGCTGATGGTGCCGTCGGTGCCGAAAATCCAGAAATCGGAGCCGGTTTGCAGGCCGGTGACCGCGCTCCAGCTTAAATCGGCGGCGGCCCCGCAGGCCATTTCCGCCAGCACATTTACATGGTCGGGAACCGACACCGCCCGCATCGCGCCGTTTTCGTCGCGCCGCCGGTTGGTGAACACCCGGGTCATCGCCGACACCTTGGCCGCCGGGCCCACGTAGCGCATCACGGTTTCGTACCAGATGCCCATTCCGAGGATGTTGTAGCCGCTGAGGGTGCGATCCTGCCGCCAGTGCAGGGGCGCCTCGGTGTCTATGAACGTGTCGGCCCGGTTGCTGCGCCCGTGGTAATCGCAGACCCGCAGGCGCACCGCCAGAATGTCGCCCAAGAAGCCGTTGCCCACGTGTTCAATGACCGTGTTGTCCACCTCCAGGGTTTGCGGGGCCGGGACAATCTGCGTCACCAGTTCGGGATGCAGGCGGCTGGCGTCCAGCATCTCGTGGGCTTCGTCGGCGTTCATCGCCATCCGCGCCTCGGTAAGCACGTGCTTGCCCGCGTCCAGCGAGGCCAGCACCAAGTTGCGGTGCATATAGGGCCAAGTGCCGACGCAAACGGCGTCAATGCTGTCGTCGTCCAGCAGGTCAACCCAGTTATCGTAGACTTTGGGAATCTCATACTCGCCGGCGATGCGCTCGCCGGACTCGCGGCTGCGGTTGGCGACGGCCACGATTTCCACGTCGCGCTGCTCGCGGAAGCCGGGGATGTGGCGCAGGCGGGTGTTGGCCCCGGCCCCGATGAGGCCGACGCGGATGATTCCGTTGTGCATCTGAACGCTCCTTGCCTTATAATGATATGGGCCAATTCTACCACGCTGGAATAATCGTCCGGTAAGAGATGCGACAGCCCAACGCCGATAATCCGCCGGGACGGTTCCGGGTGCAGGGGCCGAGTATGTCGCCCACCCTCGAGGACGGCCAAGTGGCGTTGCTGATGCCGCCGTTGCTGCACCGTCGCCGCCTGCGCCGGGGCGACGTGGTGGTGTTCCGCCAGCTTACGCCGCCGTGGGACTGGCTGATTAAGCGCATCGCGGCGATGCCCGATGAGTCGGTGGCGCTACAAAACGGGCTGTTATATGTAGACGATTTGCTGGTGACGCCCCGCCCGATACCGGCCGGCCCGGACGGGCGGCGATGCGGCCACTGGTGGAACGGCCCTGATGAGTATTTCGTATTGGGGGATAATCCGTCGCAAAGCGCGGATAGCCGCGCTTTCGGCCCAGTGCCGGGGGAGCGGATCGCCGGCCGGGTGTGGCTGCGGGTGTGGCCGCCAAAGGCATGGGGGCGCGTGGGGTAAGGTGCTTTCGCAATGGCGCGAAAGGTGTTACCATATACAAAATGTTAAGCGGCGTATCAGATACGCAAAGGAAAGGGCGTGGCTAGTTCAGAAATCCGACAAGGCGGGTTTGTCCGCAACAACCGCCCTAAGGCGAACCCGGAAGTCGGGAAAATTCTGGAACTCCGCGGCGATGACGTGCGAGTCGAGTTTTGGGATGGCTCCAAGTCCTTGTTTTTACGAAGCTTTTTAGAGCCGTTACCTGACGGAGCCCCCGAAGTCCTGTTGTGGGAGCGGGATGAATCTCTAGCGCGATGGGCAAAGGAATCGCCGCTGAAACTGATAGCAGCGGCTCTGTCGGTTAGCGGTAACCGTGGCACGGTTGCCGACATCAAGGAAAAGTTGGGAGAGTTGGCCCCTATCGAAGACGACGAGTGGAAGAGATGGTGGCAGTCCGCTCAACGGAAGCTCAAGAAGTCTGAAGGATACTTTCGGATTAGCAAGGAAGGCAAAGACTCCGTATATATCTTGCTATCCAACGTTGACGATGTGCCTATAGAGGCGCCAAAGTCAACTAAACCCGCTGAGTCACAAACTGAAAAATCAGATTTGTTGGCGGAATGGCAAGACTGGTTTTTGAACGGATGGAAGAAGGAACCGCCGGAAAATTACCCAAAGAAAGCGATATCCGATGCCCTTGCTAAGTGGCCCGCCGATACAATAGAACCGGTACTGAAGCAGACAATTCAGGAGGCTGAGGGTTTTCTAGCATCGAAAAAACCGACACCGCAGCCTACTCTAGGCTGGTTGGAGGCTGTGGGGCAGGCATCTTTGCGGTGGTGGGAATGTACCGTCCCCTATTCCGCCAGGGATCTGTCGGCTCGTAGCAGTGATGTTTTGTTGGAGCTGGCGAAAAACGCCGGGTACGCGAAGTCGGGCGAATGGTTGCTTTGGGCTCACGCGCTGTCGGGCCAGTCTGACGAATCGTGGCGGCAAGGGTTCGCCGCCGGGATGTGGGCGGCCATTGGGGAGTCCGGCGGCAACGCCAGCCGCAACCGCCGGAATCTGTTCCGGGCAACTGCGGAAATGCTGGGGCGCCAAAGCCGGGCCGACTTGGCGCGGGAAATCGCCCTAGCCGCTTTCCATGATGCCGACGCCACTCCGCGCTATTCTGCACTGGATGAATTGGACCAGGTTTTGGAACAGCTAACTCCTGGCGAAGAGGCAAAACGGCTGCTAGAGTTAATAGCCTTGTCGTCAGAATCCGCCCAACAGGACAAAGACAGGTTGCTGGACTACATCGCCAATAGCCGCCACGCCGTCGGCCCGGAGCGGCTGAATCTGCTGGTGGCGGCAACTTTGTTGCTAACCGACGGCAAAGGGCCAGTGGCGGCACAGACGTCGCGGGAATTGGCCTACGCATTTGCCAAGCCGTCAGAAATGGGTTATGATGCTCAAACCCTTTTCAAAGATACTCGCGCTCACAATGATCAGTTGCGCGATAAAGTCGCCAGCCAATTGGAAGAACAAAGCCAAACTTACGAACTTCGTTTGCGCCGTTCACGCCTGCAAATCCAGGATCTGGGCGCAGAAGTAGATACATTGCAGGGAAAATTGATGTTGAAAAGCAAGCTGGAATATATTGCCAATAATGGCTAATTTGATTCAATAAATTTATTGACAATAAAGCTATTTGTAGCAAAGTTCGATCTAACCACAGCAACACGAGGAAGATTGATGGAAGTCGTAGGCGTAGATTTTGGAACGACAAATGTTCGTATCTCTACCTGGGACACGGATTCTCTGGGGTTGCCTCAGTCCTGTCAAATAGGCAGGGATCCTGAAAATTTGGAAATGATGCCGGCTGTCGTTGCTTTACAACGACAACCAGATGGCTCGGTTTCTGTTAAGGTTGGAGAAAGTGCGGTTGCATTGGAAGGAGAAAGTGACGCTCTCGTCATCCACAACATAAAGCGGTGGGCATTGTCCAGCGACTCCTATGTTCAATGGCAAATAGACGTCAAAAAGATCCCCTGGCCAACTTGGTGGAATCCTGAATTGAGGTGCGTTGAAGTCTGGGGGGAACGTTTCCTTGTAAAAGACTTGATGAGTGAAATACTGAAAGAGGCAGTAAATCGCGCTAAACTCCCTGATAAATTTGAGTGGCGATCCGGCTGTCCGGTTCACGCTGGCTTGGATTATAGGTCAATGATGAACGACCTGATGACCGAATTTGCAGGGACAGGTAACTTGAGTTGGGTGGTAGATGAGCCAGTATTATTCCTGACGCTGCTTTGGCGTATGGGGGCGCTCCAAGCTGGCTCGTACTTGGTCTATGACTTGGGAGGCGGCTCTTTCGATTGCGCCGTGGTCGAAGTGGGCGAAAACAACGAAATGATTGCTTACGGCGCAGACGGTCACCCGTTGCTGGGTGGCGCAGACATTCAAGAATCCTTAAAGGAGTTTGATCATACCATCCAAACCGATGATGTTTACCGCGCCGTAATCAAAAAAGGCAGGTACATTGAGCGGTCTATGATGTCTCTACGAGACGCTTATATCAGTGCCAAAGTGATTTGGGGGCGCGGTGAAGACGACTACCCCTTTGGTGAAACAGTCTTCGAGGATGAAAATACAGGGGAAGTGCGTTTTGTTTGGCAGCTAAGGGAATCCGATATGGCAAAAGATTTGGACGCCATCGTACTGTTTGGGGGGCCTACAAGGAACACTGTTTTTGCAGAATATCTGCGCCGCAAATTCGGAGAAAACAAAATTATGCTTACTTCCGAGTTGGTCAACGTTCCTAACTCGGAATTTACTGCGTTAAGCATGGGAGCCTGTTATTTCGTTCAACAGGATGATTTAACATACCATTACTCTCACATGGTGCCCAGCCGATTACCTATCCACGTCACCCTTGAAAATCTCAAGACAGGCGAAAAGGTTGAATACCATCCCCATCAGCATTTCGGAGAAGGAGAAAACGAGCCAGGGAAATTCAATCCTTCACACAGCTTTTTCGGCCCATACACGTCTCAAGAACTGAAACAGGATCGAGAAGATCCGTGTGAGTATTTACTCACAGTTACCAGGCAAGACGGTTTGATGTTGCCGGACTCTGATGGCAACAATCTAGAATTGAAATTCAATGGTTTCTTGGAGCCACGAAAGTTGCTCCAAGAAGCGGGAGATCGCCAGCCCGCAACCAGTCTGAGGGTGATTATAGACCGGCTCGGTTATTTGTGGGTCGAAATGAAGTCTGAGGGTGTTGGTTTGCCCTGGACAAAGAGGTTCCGTTTCCCGGACGCTGAAAGGGGCCCTGATGATTTACCGCCTTCTCCGCCTTGGCAGACTGAGGCGCAAAAAAAGGCTTGGCAAAGGATTCAAGAAAGAACAAGGCAACTAGAGGAAAAAAAGCGGCGGCAAGTGCAGACTAACCTTGACCGCCCCGCCCACTTGGATGTCAACTAGCATTAAAAAAGGGCGGCCCAGCCGGGCCGCCCCTTTCGCTTACGTCCGCTACACCCGCCACATATCCCCGGTCTGGAAAATCAAATCCACCCGGCACACCTCCTCGGCGGGCCAGCCTGCCACTCGCAGCCAGTCCTCGAAGTGGGATTGTTCGGCGGCTTCGCATTCGGTGAACAGCTTGCCGGTGGCGGTGTCGGCGTAGACTTTCAGAATGGTGGTGCGGCGGTCGGGGCGCCATTTGCTTACGCCGCCGGTATAAGCGCCCAGCTTTTCGCGCAGGTCGGCTTCGGTCAGCCCCGATATGCTGTGGGTGGCTAGGAATCGGGCCATAGGGCGTTTACCTCTTTCGCTAGTCTTGGGGCGGCACGAAGGGATAGGGGATGGGCGGGCCGTCGCGCAGCGGCAGAACCACCGTGGCCGCGCCGGGCATACTCTCGATGCCGTCCTGCGTTTTCATTCCGATTTCTAGGTCTACTAGACCCATGCCGCCCTTTTCCTGCTTGCCGGTGACCGTTCCCCACATTATCAGCACATCGCCCGGCACCAGCATTGCCCGATGCTCAAACCTAGCCTTCCACGGCCAGCCACCGGGCAGCGTCCAGTCTTTCAGGTATTGCGGCACCACGCTTTGTTTCCAAGAACCATGCACCAGCAGGCTGGGGTTGCGGTCGTGATTGAGGCCGAAATCCAAATCGTAATGAATCCGATGGAAATTCTCGATGGCCGCGCTCCAGCGGAACAGGTGCGTGGGCGTGGGGGAGTAGATATACTTGGGCAGTTCGTCGCCCACCGCCACATCCTCAAAGTAGGTCTGCTTCTTGTGGCGCAACTGCTCGCCGGTGGGCCGCTCGTTGTGGGCCAAGATTTCTCCCGGCGCCATTTGTAGCAACGCTTCCAGTTTTACGCTCATACTTATGCTCTCTTTACGCGCCCTGCTCGGGAGACGCCCCTACCCTAACTATCCCCCCGAAAGGGGAGGGAGTATTAAGGTTAGCGACGGATAGACGATTGACGGGTGATGCAGAGCAGGGCGTCGTTCTGGTTCTTGTAGCTGGTTTCCACGGTGATAATCAGGAAGGCCCGCCCGTCGCGCCCGGAGCGCTCGCGGATATCGGAGTAACGGTTCTGGAAGTAGATTTTGTCGCCGATGTTGGGGTACTGGTAGATTTCCAGTTCGTTGCCGGCGTTGAGCACCCGCACCAGATCGGTCGGCACCGGGGGCAGGGCGCCGGGGCGCTCGACGCTGCCGATGCCGTCGGATTCGGGGTTTTCCTGAAAGGCGCGGGTGATGGGATCCTCCTGGTCGGGCCGGTGGCGGCTCACCATATAGCTGACCATAATGGGCGGGGCGATGACGCCGCCAAAGCGGGTGCCTTCGGCGAAATCCTTGTCCCAATACCGAGGATCGGGATCCATCACCGCCTGGGTGAAGCGGCGCAGATATTCCTCGTCCACATAGCCCCAGGATTCAACCACCTCTCCGGCCACGCCAATCATCGCGCGGACTTCCGGCGTGAGGGCCGACTGGGTATCGTGCTGGGCCTCCTGAGTCATAGCCATTTCCTCCATAGGATAACCGGCATGAGGGGATAACCGGCGTGGGGTAACGGGCATCGGGTGAATATACGGGGCAAGCCTACCCTAGCCCCGGCGGATTCGTCAACCGGGGCGCCCGGCGGCATTCACGGCGCGGCGGCCAAACCCTTGACACGGATTCCCGCCTTGTGATAACTAAGGCGTAGCCCCTTGCGCATCGGCCCGTCACCGCCTACCATAGATGCCGGGCCTGCCATAGACGCCGGGAAATCGCTGGGCAGGGACTGGAGTGAGTCATCGCTTCTAACTTTGGCGATACGGTCTTGGAGGTGCGCGACCTCCACACTTACTTTTTCAACCGCTGGGGAACCACCAAAGCGGTTGACGGGGTGAGTTTTTCGTTGCGCGAGGGTGAAACGCTGGGCATCGTGGGCGAATCGGGTTGCGGCAAGACGATGACCGCCCTGTCTTTGCTCCGACTCATCCCCCGTCCTGCGGCGCGGATTGTTTCGGGCGAGATTATCCTCGACGGCGAGAATCTGGTCGAAAAGACCGATAGGGAGATGCGCCAGATTCGGGGCCGTAAAATCTCTATGATTTTGCAGGACCCGCAGACTTCCCTGAATCCGGTTTTCACCATCGGCAACCAGATTCTGGAGGCTTTGGGCATCCACCAGTCCGGCGGGCGCAAGGAGCTGGTGGGCCGGGCCGTGGATGCGCTGCGCGGCGTGCGGGTGGCGGCCCCGGAGCGGCGGATGGAGGACTTCCCTCACCAGATGAGCGGGGGAATGAAGCAGCGGGTTATCGGCGCCATCGCCATATCCTGCGCCCCCAAAGTCATCATCGCCGACGAACCTACTACCGCCCTGGATGTGACCATCCAGCTCCAGTACCTGCGGCTGTTGAAGGACATTCAGGCGGAGACCGGGCTGGCTATTATTTTCATCACCCATGACTTCGGCATTGTGGCCCGGATGTGCGACCGGGTGGCGGTGATGTATGCCGGCCGGGTGGTGGAGGATGCCGGAGTGCGGGATCTTTTCAACCGCCCGCAACATCCCTATACCCAGACTTTGATGGCGTCGGTGCCGCAGATGGAGCGCACCGACCGCCTCTTTGCCATCGAGGGGCAGCCCCCGGCCCTCTATGACCTGCCCGAAGGCTGCCGGTTCGCGGAACGCTGCCAGCACGCCCAGGATATTTGCCGCCGCGAATATCCCAATACCACCCGCATATCCCAGCCCGGAGACGGGGTTGGGCATACTGCCAACTGCTGGATGCTTGATACGGCTTGGAACAAACCCGCCCTGGCCGGCCCTTCGACCAGCTAAGGGCCATCCTTCGATTAGCTCAGGGCCAACGGTATAACGCCAATGGGTGGAGGGAACTGATGCCCACGGAACTGCTGCGGGCGGAAAACCTCACAAAATACTTCCCCGTTACCAAGGGGCTGATAATGATGAAAACCGTCGGCCACGTGCAGGCGGTAGACGGCATCAGCTTCTCCATCAACGAGGGCGAAACGCTGGGTCTGGTGGGCGAGTCGGGCTGCGGCAAAACCACCACCTCCAAGCTGGTGCTGCGGCTGGAAGAGCCTACCGACGGCAGCATATACCTCGACGGCAAGAACATCCGGGACTTTCGCGGCGCGGAACTGAAAGAGTATCGCACCCAGGTTCAGGCCGTGTTTCAAGATCCGTGGTCATCGTTAAGCCCCCGGATGCGCGTCCGTGACATCGTGTCCGAGGCCCTAGTAGTGAACCGAGACGTCACCAATCAGGAGCGCGACGACCGGGTGGAAGAGGTGATGAACCAAGTGGGGCTGCGCAAGGCCCAAGCCGACCTGTACCCCCACGAATTCAGCGGCGGGCAGCGCCAGCGGGTCGCCGTCGCCAGCGCCCTGGCTTCCTACCCCAAGCTGATTATCCTTGACGAGCCGGTTTCGGCCCTCGACGTGTCCATCCGCGCCCAAGTGATGAACCTGCTGGTTGACTTGCAGCAGGAAACGGGTGTAGCCTATCTCTTGGTGGCCCACAACCTCGCCACGGTGCGGTATATGGCGCATCAAACGGCGGTGATGTACTTGGGCCAGATTGTGGAATACAGCCCCACCGAGGAGCTGTACGAAAATCCGCTTCATCCGTATACCAAGGCGCTGTTCTCCGCGGCGCTGCCATCACATCCCGACGTGGAGCGGGAAGAGATTGTTTTGCAGGGCGAGGTGCCGTCGCCCATCAACCCGCCGACCGGATGCCGGTTCCACCCGCGATGCCCCTTCGCTATGGATCGTTGCTCCGTAGATGAGCCGGTGCAAAAGGATGTAGGCAGCGGGCATCTGGTAAGTTGCCACCTGTATTAAGGCTGTTGCGAGCCGGTCGTAGGAGGCGCAGGCTTTGGACGTTTTCCAAGAAAAGAGGCCCATCATTCCCGCGAAAGCGGGAACTGGCAGGGTTTCTTTTTTGCCCCCGTTGACATATTCCATTCCGCGAAGAAACCCCGAAAAACGGGGTTTCTTTTTTATCTCGCCCGTCCTTTTCAACCCCGCCCCTGCCGGTTCCGAAGTGAAGCCCCGATTTCCGGGGCTGTTTTTTTGCCGCTCGCCAACCGCAGGAGATGCTGGGAGCGGACTAAAACCGCAAAAAATGCGCCGAAATCATCAACGGCTGCTGTTTGGCGGCCCAACTCGAGCCTGGGATTCCCCGCCGGCCCGGTAACAACAACGCGAAATTGGGAGGATAAATGCGGCTCAAGCTAAGTCAGGTTCCCATCAACTTTACGGCTCTCGCTACCCTTTTGCTCACGGGCGCGTTGGCCCTGGCCGTCGTGGCCTGCGGCGGCGCGGATACCTCCGGCACCCCGGCGCCCACTGCCCCGCCTTCCTCCGGCTCGACGGCCCCGGCCCAGCCGTCTGCCCCGGCCGCGGGCGCGGCGATGCTGTCCGGCCTGTCGGGCCATATAGAAATAGATGGCTCCAGCACGGTGTTTCCTATAACTGAGGCGATGGCCGAGGAATTCGGCAAGGCCACCGACGGCAACGTCAAGATAGTCGTCGGCGTTTCCGGCACCGGCGGCGGCTTCAAGAAGTTCTGCAACGGGGAAATCCAGATTTCCGACGCCTCCCGGCCCATCAAGCAGAAAGAGGTTGAGCTGTGCGCCGAAAACGGGGTTGAGTACATCGAAATCCCGGTGGCGGTGGACGGCCTCAGCGTGATGGTCAACCCGGCCAACGATTTCGTGGAGTGTATGACCGTGGAGGAACTGAACACGGTTTGGGCGCCCGAAGCCGAGGGCGTGGTGACCAAGTGGAGCCAGGTGCGCGAGGGCTGGCCAGAGGAAGACCTCCGGCTGTACGCCCCCGGCGTGGACTCCGGGACGTTTGACTACTTCACGGAAACTATTAACGGGGAACCCCAGGCGTCGCGGGGCGACTTCCTGCCCAGCGAGGACGACAACGTGCTGGTCACCGGCATAGCCGGGGACAAGGGCGCCCTGGGATATTTTGGCTATGCCTACTACGCCGAGAACGCCGACCGTCTGAAGCTGGTGGCGATAGACGGGGGCGCGGGCTGCGTGGCGCCGACGGAGCAAACCATCAACGACGGCAGTTACGCGCCACTGTCGCGCCCGATGTTCATTTATGTGACGGCGGAGGCGCTGAACCAGCCCCACACAAAGGCGTTTGTGGAATTCTACCTAGGCGTAGAATCGCGGCAGCTAATCAGCGACGTGGGCTATGTGCCTTTCCAGGACGTAATCTACGGGCTGGCTCTGGACAAGTTCCACAATGGCATCACCGGCGCGGTGTTCGGGGGCGACAACCGCGTGACCGGCACCATCGAGGAAGTGCTGCGGGCATCCTAAACAATCCGACGGCCCTGAATGCGGGCGGTCGCGGCCTGACGCGGGGCCGCGACCGCCCATTTCTTTTCCGCCCCGCCGGTTTCCCCTATCCCCGCTACCCCCGCCATTCCCGTCGCCCTTGTCATTCCCGCGAAGGCGGGAATCCACGGGTCGGTAGTAGCAAATCGCCAAGGCCATTGTCCCTCCCCTGAATAAAGGAGGCGTCCCCCACAAAGCCGCATTCTTTGACGCCCGCCCCCGGTGCGGCTACACTGCTTGGCAGCGGGCCGGGGCCACCCCGCCCCAAAATTCCGCGAGAGGGATGAGTATGGGAATCGCCCGACTTTACACTGGCGACGATGAACAGTCCCACATCGAAGAAATGAACCCGGAATCGCACCCGGAGCTGACGGCCCTGCAATCCGCCACCGGCATCGTGTTCCGCACCGTTGAACCCGGCTACTTCAGCGACTGGCACACCGCCCCGCGCCGTCAGTTCGTTATCACGCTGGATGGCGAGGTGGAAATCGGTCTTGGCGACGGCACGGTGCATCGCTTCGGCCCCGGTCAGGCGATGCTGGCCGAAGACCTTACCGGCCAGGGCCACACCACCCGGGCCGTCGGCGACCGCCCCCGCGTAACCGCCACCGTCCCCCTAGCCGGTTAGCGGAAAACTCCCGTTGGGGTAAGGGGGTCTAATCAGAAAAAGGCGGCGGAGGAAATTATGTCTATTGTGTCGCACGACCCCGCGCTGGAGCGGATTATCTCAACATCGCAGCCCATCAACGAACTGGCCGACGGCTTCGGCGGCGAGCAGGGGCCGGCTGAAGGCCCGGTGTGGTGGCAGGAAGGCGGCTACCTGCTGTTCAGCGACATCCATAACAACCGCCGGATGAAGTGGGCCGAGGTGGAAGGGGTGACGCTGTTCAGCGAACCCACCAACCGCGCCAACGGCCTGACCCGCGACCCCCAAGGCCGCCTCGTCGCCGCCGAGCATGACGGCCGCCGCGTCTCCCGCCAAGAACCCGACGGCAGCATTACCGTTGTCGCCAACAGCTTTCAGGGCCGCCCGCTGAACCGCCCCAACGACGTGGTGGTGAAGTCCGACGGCGCCGTCTACTTCACCGACCCCAACGCGGGAATGCCCCAGCAAACGCAGTTCGACCTCAATTTTCCCGGCGTCTACCGCGTTTCGCCCGATTTGGGGACGATTACCCTGCTGGTGCGCGATTACGTCGGCCCCAACGGGCTGGCCTTTTCGCCCGATGAAAGCGTGCTTTACGTCATAGACTCCCGCCGCGGCCACCTGCGGGCTTTCGACGTGCAACCCAATGGCACGCTGGCCCTAGCCACCAGCCGCATCTTCAGCCACAACCTGGGCGACCGCCCCGGCATTCCCGACGGCATGAAGGTGGACACCGAAGGCAACGTATACGTAGGCGGCTCCGGCGGCGTCTGGATTATAGACCCGTCGGGCAAACACTTGGGAACCATCGAAACCGGCGCGCCACTCCACACCAACATGGCCTTCGGCGACGGCGACTGGAAAACGCTGTTCTTCACCAGTTGGGACAAACTATGGTCGGTGCGCGTCAACATCCCCGGCATCCCGGTGCCAACGCCGCGTCCAGCGTAGGCGAGCCTGCCTTTTCGGTAGGGGCGGTTTCTCGAACTCCGTTCGGAGCTTGCTCAATGACAACGATGAAGTACGAGCATTGAAGCAAGGCCAGTCGAGGTCTCACCTCCCCTTTGACAACAACCGTTCTCCCAAAACCCCCAACAGGAGGAACACCTAATGGAATTTGGACTGTTTATGATGCCGCTGCATCCCCCACGCCGCTCGCCGTCTGAGTCTTACGACCGCGACGTGGAGCTGATTGTCCAGGCCGACAAGCTGGGCGTGCGGGAAGCGTGGATTGGCGAACACATCACCGAAACTTGGGAAAACGCCCCGGTGCCGGAACTGATTATCGCCCAGGCGCTGGCCCTCACCGAGAACATCATCCTCGGAACCGGCGTCACTATGCTGCCCCTGCATCACCCGGTAGACACCGCTCATCGCATCGCCATGCTGGACCACATGGCCCGCGGACGCTTCTATTGGGGCATCGGCCTGCGTTCCCTACCCACCGACCTGCAACTCTACGGGGTGCAGTACGACAGTATGGACGACGTGCGCGACCGGGGCCGCGAGGCGCTGGAGGTCATTCTGGGCCTGTGGGAAGCTGCCGACAGCGGCAAGTTTGGCTACGAGGGCAAGCATTACCAGATTCACGCGCCGGAAGGGATGGCGGAACTGGGCCGCCGCCTCTACTTCAAACCTTACCAGCAGCCCCACCCGCCCATCGGCGTGGCCGCGTCTACTCCCAGCACCGAGACCATCCGCATGGCCGGCGCCCGCGGCTGGATTCCTATGACCAACCTGCCCAACCGCTTCGTCCCCGACCTGTGGCACACCTGCGAGCAGGGCGCGGAAAGCGCAGGCCGCGTCGCCAACCGCAGCGACCTGCGATTGGGCCGCGACATTTACGTGGGCGAAACCCCGGAGGAGGCCCGCGAAGAGGCCCGCATCGTCTTGGGCCTTCCCTTTGAGGAACACCAGTGGAAAAACCGCCGCGCCGGCGGCATCCTGGGCCACCTAAAGAACGACCCCGGAATGTCCGACGAAGCGGTGGACGTGGACTATATGATGGAGAACATCTGGATTGTCGGCGACCCGGCGGAAGTTGTAGAGAAAATCGAGCAGACCTACGAGGAAACCGGCGGCTTCGGCACCCTGCTATGCGTGACCCAAGACCCGGACGACCACACGCTGGTACAACGCTCGCAACAGCTCCTGATGGAGCAGGTAGCCCCCAAGGTGGCGCATCTGAACTAAAGCGTTTTTCAACACAGAGGGCGCAGAGAAATTGGATTTGGCAACACAGCTCCGCGTTCTCTGCGAACCCTCTGCGCTTAGAGTGGTCTATTTCAGGAGACGGAAATGACAACGCTGAACGAACGTTTTGAGAAGGGGCAGGAGATTCGGGCCAGGTTTGGCGGCGGCGCCGTCAGCGACGGCTCGGTGCCTGCATCCCGCGAGCTGGCCCCCGACCTGCATCGCATCGCCGGGGAGGCTCTGTTTGGCACTATCTGGCAGCGTCCCGGCCTGGCTGTGGAGCGTCGGGAGATGATTACCCTCTCGGCCCTTACCGTGCTGCAACGGGAAAACCAGTTGACCCGGCACGTAGGTAACGCCCTCAATCTCGGCCTTACCCCGCAGCAGGTTATCGAGGTGATGATTCACGCCTCTTGGTACGGCGGCGTTCCCACCGCCTTTAACGCTATGGGCGTAGCCAAAGACGTGTTCGACGGCCTCGGCATAGATTTCCAGCCGCAACTGGTTTTCGACCCGTCGGAAACGCCCGATGACCTGTACCAACGCGGCGCGGCCCGCCGCGAGGAGCTTATGGGGCCTCCGTCGGGCGATGCGCGGCCCGGCCCGGTGACTCAGGCCGAGCGCGAATTCAACCGCCTTAGCACGGAATACTATTGGGGTTCCGTCTGGAACCGCCCCGGCCTTACCCTTGCCGAGCGCTCCATCTGTACCCTGGCCTGCCTTACCGTGCTGGGCCGCGAGGGGCCGCTGCGCAGCCACATCGGCGGGGCGCTCCACATCGGCCTGGCCACGGAGGAAATCGTCGAGGTATTCATCCACGCCTGCTTCTACGGCGGCATACCTTTCACCCGCGCCGCCATTGACGCGGCCAACGAAATTTTCCGGGCCAGAGGGTTGGGCTAAGAGGATGTGCAGAAAGCCCAACCGTTAGTCCTGAGCTTGTCGAAAGGATGCCCCACGGCGAACTCAGGATTGGGTGGCGGGTCGGCCTTGCCGCCACAAGCAAAACCCGCCCATCCTTAGGTATGTCTTCTGAGCAAAGCTCTGTCATTCTGAGCAAAGCGAAGAATCTCGCCTTGGGTGGTGAGACCCTTCGCTTCGCTCAGGGTGACAAAGGGGCATTTCGCAATTTTCGCCTATGGAATTTTGGAAATGACTGGTCAGCCGGGGCCGCAGAGCATCGCATCGTCCGCCGAGTGGGACGATTTCCGGTTCGATTGGGCGGTGCTGCCCGCGGTCACGGACGGGCTGGCCGGAACCGGCGGGCAAACCCGCGTCTGCGTGGATGATTTCGTTGTATCGGAAATTCCGCGGTTTCTGCCTGATGGCGAGGGCGAATTTGCCTACGCCTATGTGGAAAAGCGCGAGCTGAATACTCACGACTTGGCGGCGGCGCTGCGGGAGCGGGGTGTGCCGTACAACGATGTCGGCATCGCCGGCCTGAAAGACAAGCACGCCGTCACCCGCCAGTGGCTCAGCGTTCCCGTCGGCTACTCCCGGCAACTCGAGGCCCTGGAGCAACTGGAAGGCGTGCAGGTGCTGGAAACGTCGCGCCACGGCAGCCGGCTGCGGCGGGGCCAGTTGCGCGGCAACCGTTTCGAGGCGCGGGTGCGTCAGCCCGAACCCGGCTGGAACGCCCGCGCCTGCGCCATCATCCGGCGGCTGCGGCAGGCCGGGCTGCCCAACTACTTCGGCCCGCAGCGCTTTGGCCGTTTCAACAGCAACGCCATAGACGCCGTGCGCTTGTTGCGGGGCGAGAAAGTGCCCGGCGGGCGGCGGCTTAATGATTTCTTTATATCCGCTTTGCAGTCTCACTTGTTCAACCTGAACCTCAAGCGGCGCATCGAGCTGGGGGTCTACGACCGGATGCTGCCCGGCGACCGCGCCCGCAGGCACGACACCGGCGGAACATTTATCGTGGATGACGCCGCCGCCGCAACGGAGCGGGCGCAGCGGCTAGAGATAAGCGCCCTCTTGCCCCTATACGGGCGCAAAGTGTCCGGGGCCGTGCCGCAGGCCCCGGGGGAAGACGCCGCATCCCTGGAGCAGGAAGTCTTGGCCCGCCTCTACCTGCGGCGCAGCGATTTCCGCCCTCACGCCCGCGGCGATTGGCGCATCAGCCGCGCCCGCCCCGAAGACGTCTCCCTCCGCCCTTGCGCCGATGGCTACATCGTGGGTTTCACCCTGCCCAACGGCTCCTATGCCACCAGCTTTCTGCGGGAGCTTACGAAATCCGCCGAGGAATTTGGCGGCCCGCCCGCCGGAAACCGATAGGACGGCCCGCGCCGCAGCCCAAGTCTTTCGATTCTTTGTCTGAATCAGGATTAGACGGATTCAGGGATTTTCAGGATTATCCCTATCCAGTGAATCCTTTAATTCTGAAAATCCTGATTCAGACATTCGCGCCAAGGGGCGGATGGCCTGGGCCGCGGCCCGGCTTTGTTGACACCTGATAGGCGTTAATCTATTCTAAGTCATTCTGTGGCGGGCGGCCCGGCGAACCGATGAGCGCGGCACGCGGGGCACGCGGTGGACGGTATGCAGCGTTTCATCGTTGTTCGTTGTTTCTACGCGGTTCTGGTGCTGTTTGCGGTGTCCATCATTGTTTTCGTGCTGGCCCGCGCTTCCGGCAACCCCATAGATACAATGCTGCCCCTAGACGCTACACCGGAGCAGCAGCAAGTCTTTATGGAGCTGTGGGGGCTGGACAAGTCCTACCCTGAACAGTATTTCGACTTCTTGGTCAACGCTTTCCGGGGTGATTTCGGCAATTCGGTCAAGTGGGCCGACCGCACCGCTATGGGGCTGGTTATCGAGCGTTTCCCCCTCACCTTGAAGCTGGGCGCGGTCGCCATTGGAATCAGCGTGTTACTCGCCGTTCCCATCGGGGTGCTGTCGGCGGTTAAGAAAGACACCATCTTTGACCTGAACGGCAAGGTTTTCGCCCTGCTGGGGCAAGCGACGCCGCCTTTCTGGCTGGGCATTATGCTCATCTGGATTTTCGCCGTGGAGCTGGACTTTTTCCCTACCGGCGGCGATGAAGGGATAAGCTGGATTATCCTGCCGGCCATCACTCTGGGCTGGTTCCAGGTGGCGGCCCTGATGCGGCTGGTGCGCTCCGCTATGCTGGAAGTGCTGGAAACCGAATACGTGACCCTGGCGCGGGTGAAGGGCATCCGGGAATGGAAGGTTGTCTGGAAACACTGCCTGCGCAACGCCTCCATCCCGCCTTTGACCCTGTTCGGCATCCTTGCCGCCCAAGTAATGACCGGGGCCATCGTCACCGAAACAGTGTTCAGCCTGCCCGGCACCGGCAACCTGGCGATTGAGGCCATCCGGGGCCGCGACTACCCGGTGATTCAGGCCGTGGTGGTTCTGTTCGCGGTTATCTATATCGGAATGAACTTGGCCGTAGATATTCTCTACGCCTATCTCGACCCGCGCATCCGTTACGACCGGGCCTAGCCCGGGTTGACGGCGGACGCACATTCCGCCGCTGGGTGACAATAATATGGAAGTATCGCTGCCAACACCGGCGCAGGCGGGGCCACAGGCAGGCCGGGTTTCGCGTTTCGTGCGCGAGGTCCGCCGATACCCGCTGATTCCCATTACCATCCTGATTGTGGTTCTCATAATTCCGGCCATATTCGCGCCGTGGATTGCCCCCTATCACCCGATAGACGACGGCGGGCTGCCCAACCGGCTGAAGCCGCCGGTATGGGCCGAGGGCGGCACTTGGGATCATGTGCTGGGAACCGACAAGCAGGGCCGCGACATCCTAAGCCGCATCATCCACGGCGCCAAGTATGTGCTGATGGTTTCCCTCAGCGTCATCTTTGTCAGCGGCATTATCGGCGTGTCCCTGGGGCTGATTGCCGGTTACTTCGGTGGCTGGATTGACAACCTGATAATGCGGGGGGTGGACGTCTTTCTCGCCATACCCGCGATATTGCTGGCCCTCGCGCTGGTGACGTCGCGGGGGCCCAGCTTCGGCGTGGTGATTTTCGTCATTTGCTTCATCTTGTGGTCGCGCTATGCGCGGCAGGTGCGGGGGGAAGTGCTTACCATCAAGAACCAGGATTTCGTGGCCCGGGCCCGCGTGGTTGGCGCGTCCCATTTCCGCGTCATTGTGCGCCACATTCTGCCCAATGTTTTCAACACCATCATTGTGCTGGCGACGCTACAGGTGGGGTTTGTGATTCTGCTGGAAGCCATTTTGAGTTTCTTGGGTGCCGGGATTCCGCGCCCGACGCCCGCTTGGGGGCTGCTGGTATCGGAAGGGCGCGAACTGGTAATCTCCGGCAAGGGCTGGCAGCTTTCCCTTTTCCCCGGCGTGGCTATCGTTCTGGTGGTGCTGTCCTTTAACCTCCTGGGCGACTGGCTCCGCGACCGGCTGGATCCGAAGCAGAGGAACTTATGACGGCCAGAAACGAATCCGCTATGTCCGAACCGCAGCAGGACGTTCCCAACCCGAACCTCTCCCGGAGGGAGATGGGGGTTGGAGACGTAATCCTGCAAGTTCGGGGTCTCCGCACTTGGTTCTACACCCGCGCCGGTATCGTCAAGGCGGTAGACGGCATAGATTTCGACCTGCGGCAGGGCGAAACTTTGGGCATCGTCGGCGAGTCGGGCTGCGGCAAGAGTATGACCGCCCGCTCGTTGCTGCGGCTGGTGCCGCGGCCCGCCGGGCGCATCGTCAGCGGCCAGATTTTGCTGGAAGGCGAAGACCTGGTCACCAAAAGCGAAGAGGAAATGCGGCAGGTTCGCGGCAAGCGCATTTCTATGATTCTGCAAGACCCGCAGACATCTCTCAACCCGCTCTATACCATCGGCAACCAGTTGCGGGAAGCCTTGGGGCAGGCTCACAGGGGAAACAGCAAGAGTATGGTGCGCCGCGCCATAGACGCCCTGCGCAGCGTCAACGTGGCCGCGCCGGAACGCCGCCTCCACGATTACCCCCACCAGATGAGCGGCGGCATGAAGCAGCGCGTGGTGGGGGCCATCGCCATATCGTGCGAGCCGTCGGTCATCATCGCCGACGAGCCGACTACGGCATTGGACGTCACTATTCAGCTTCAATATCTGCGCCTGTTGAAAGAGATTCAGGAAAATACCGGCTTGGCGATTATATTCATTACTCACGATTTCGGCGTGGTGGCCCGGATGTGCGACCGGGTGGCGGTGATGTACGCCGGGCGCATCGTGGAGCAGGGGCCGGTGCGCGAGCTGTTCAACAACCCGTCGCATCCCTACACCGAAGCATTGATGGCGTCGGTTCCCAAGCTGGAGGAGCGGGTGGAGTGGCTGTATTCCATTGAAGGGCAGCCGCCCCTGTTGCGTGACCTGCCGCCCGGATGCCGTTTTGCGCCGCGCTGCCCCGAGGCCCGCGAGCAATGCCTGGCGGAGTACCCGTCATCGCACCGGCTCAGCCCGGAACACACCGCCCATTGCTGGAGGCTGGATACTTCATGGCAGTAGCCAACCAGGGCGCGGCCACTCCTCCCGCAGAGGGGGGGCGTGGCGAGCCGCTGATTCGGGTCGAAAACCTCCAAAAATACTTTCCGGTCACCCAGGGCCTTATCCTGATGCGAACCATCGGCCACGTGCAGGCGGTGGACGGCATCAGCTTCACCATAGAAGAGGGCAAGACTCTGGGGCTGGTGGGCGAGTCGGGCTGCGGCAAGACCACCACCAGCAAGTTGCTGCTCCGCATTGAGCGCCCCACCGGGGGGCAGATTATGCTCAACGGCGAGGATATTCAGACTTTCAGCGGCGACAAACTGAAGGAATACCGAACTACCGTCGGCGCGGTTTTCCAGGATCCTTGGTCGTCGCTTAGCCCCCGGATGCGCGTTCAGGACATTGTGGCGGAGTCGCTGGTGGTCAACCGCTCCGATATGTCCCGCGAGCAGATGTCGCAACGGGTGGCCGAGGTGCTGGAGCAGGTGGGGCTGCACCGCGAGCAGGCCCACCAGTATCCCCACGAATTCAGCGGCGGCCAGCGCCAGCGCATCGCCGTAGCCAGTGCCCTGGTGTCCTACCCCAAGCTGATTGTGCTGGATGAGCCGGTTTCCGCTCTGGACGTTTCCATTCGCGCTCAAGTTATGAACCTGCTGAAAGTATTGCAAACCGAGTTCAATGTGGCTTTCCTGCTCATCGCCCACAACCTGGCGACGGTGCGCTATATGGCCCACGATACGGCGGTGATGTATCTGGGCCAAATCGTGGAGTATGGGGAAACCGAGGAAATCTACCACAACCCGCTCCACCCCTACACTCGCGCTCTGTTTTCGGCGGCCCTGCCGTCTCACCCCGACCTGATACGCGAGGACATCGTGCTGACCGGGGAAGTGCCATCGCCAATCAACCCGCCCAGCGGCTGCCGCTTCCACCCCCGTTGCCCCTTCGCTATGGATCGCTGCGCCGTAGAAGTGCCGGTTTACAAGGAAGTGGCGCCGGGCCACATGACAAGCTGCCATCTGTATTAGCGGGATTCCCGGAACTTCGGATGTGAAAATGCGCCGGGGCGGGTGTGAACCTGCCCCGCTTCTTGGTTCCCTATTCCCGTTGGGACGGCGGCGGTTCGTCGAAGGGTTGGTTGTTGGCCTCGGCTTCGTTGCGCCGGTTCAGCCATTCCACCCATTTGGCGCGTTCTTCTTTGCGCCCTTCTGTATGCCCTTGCTTGCGGCCTTCGTTTAGCAGTTTCTTGACTGTTTTCGGGATTAGTAGCATACCATCTTTCCTATTCCCGTTGGGACGGCGGCGGTTCGTCGAAGGGCCGGTTGTTGGCCTCGGCTTCCAGCCGCCGCTTCAGCCAGGCTTCCCATTCGGCGTCTGCTTGCTTGCGGCCCTCGTCCATCAGTTTTTTGACGGTTTTCGGGATTAGTAGCACGATGCGCCTCCGCCCTCTACAATGCCCAAGGGCAGATATGAAACCCGCCCTTGAATCTGGGATTTCTCCGCTCTCGGGTTCCCTATTCCCGTTGGGACGGCGGCGGTTCGTCGAATGGTTGGTTGTTGGCCTCGGCTTCCAGCCTCCGCCTAAGCCAGGCTTCCCATTCGGCGTCTGCTTCCTCGCGCCCTTCTTTATGTCCTTGCTTGCGGCCTTCGTTTAGCAGTTTTTTGACGGTTTTGGGGATTAGTAGCACGATGCGGCCTCCGCCTTCTACGATGATTGCGAATGCTGAGGCTGAACCGGCGGCTATGGTGAATATGTCGGCCAGCCGGGAGGTGGGGTTGTCGCCGGTTGTCAGATTATGCCAGTGTAGCCATAGCAGGATGCCGATGGCTGCTAGATACCCGGCGAAGTAGATGAGCCAGTATACGTCGAGAAAGCGTTTCATTTAGGTATATGGTAGGCGGGTATCGGGTTGGCGTCAATCATTCGGTGAGACCCTTCGCTTTGCTCAGGGTGACAAAAGGGCCGCTCAGGGTGACAAAGGGGCAGGGTGGCAAAGGGGAGATTTCGCGATTTTCTTATTCCGGTGTTGGGGGGGCCTCCCGGTTGGCGGAAGGCCCCTGTGTGGTAACGCGGCGGTGTGTTGGAGGGGGCCTCCCGGTTGGGGGGAGGCCCCTTGGGTGGTGGGTGTGGGGCGGGGTTAGCGGGCGGCTTTGGCGTAGGCGGCGCAGCATAGGCGCGGGACGGTGTTGCCGGGGTAGACCCAGTCGGCGACTACGTCGGGGTTGACGGTGATGGTGTGGGGGAACCAGAACAGCGGCATTGAGACGTGGTTGTTGTACATATAGTCGCCGATGTCCCGGGCTATGCCGTCGCGGTCGTCGCGGTCGTAGGTGACTTGGAGGTCTTTGATTCTGGCGTTGAGCCAGTCGTCCTCGTAGTGTTTGGTCACTCCGCTGCTGGTGTAGGCGATGTTGACGTAGTACTCGATGGGGAAGTAGATGATGATGTTGGGCCAGACTTGGTTTTGCATCTTGCGCCCGCGGTAGCGGTTGGCGACTTCGGAGCCGTCTAGGTCTACCAGCTTGGCTTCGATGCCTACTTTGTTCCAGTACTGGGTGATGGATTCGATGATTTGGGGGAGTTCCGACTCGCCGGGGGAGACGTAGGAGTTGGCGGTTACGCGGATGGGGCCTTTGGGGCCTTCCTTGCGGTCGGTGGAATAACCGGCGGCCTCAATCAGGTCGCGGGCTGCGTCGGGGTCATAGGCGTACTCTTCATCGTACCGCTCAACCCATTCGTCGTTCCAGCCTTCTAGGGTCGGGTGGAAGCCGTCAATGTACATCGGCTCCCAGTAACCGGCATAGAGGAAATCGCCCAGCTCCACGCGGTTGATGGCCTTGTTCATTGCGCGGCGGATGTTGAGGTCGTTCCAGGGCTGTTCGGGGTCGTAGGCTTCCTCGGAGACTTTACCGAGTTCCCCGGACTCGGCTTCGGTGGCGTAGTAGGAACCGCCGAAGAATATGGACACGTCGTTGGAGGTGAAGCGGGACTTAATCAGTTCCATCCCTTCGGAAACGGCGTCCTGTTGCAGGTCAATGGGCAGGTCGGCGACGTGGATTTCGCCAGCTAGGAGGCCAGCGTAGCGGGCGGCGTCTTCGGGAATCCAGGTTATTTCCAGTTCTTGAAACTCGGGGTTTTCGCCGCTCCAGTGGTCGTAGTCTATTTTCTCCATAATGATGGAGGAACCTTGTCGGCGGTCTAGGTACTGGTAGGTGTTGGTGCCGACCAAGCCCTTTTCGTCGAGGCCGGGTTCGCCTTCGGCTTCCCAGAACTTGACGCTCCAGGGGGACATTTCGCCGGACTGAGCGCCGAGGTAGAACAGCATATTGGAGTTGGTGCGGGTGCCGTGGAAGACGATGTTGTAGTCGTCCACGATTTCCAGGACTTCGTCGTAGTTGAGGGCGTCGCCGCGTTCCGAGCGGGTGGTGACGCCGCCGCAGGTGGAGAGGCGGCTGTCGTCGCGGCAGAGAACCTTGAGGGTGTGCATCACGTCGGCGGCGGTGAACTCGCCCCAGCCGTCGTGGAACTGGACGCCTTCGCGGAGCTTGATGGTCCAGGTGCTCAAGTCCTCGCTGGCTTCCCACGATTCGGCCAAGCGGGGGGTGATCTGGCCGTCTTCGACGTCTTTAGCCAGCAGGTTTTCCAGCATCGGCTCGTACTGGACATAGGCTTGGCGGCTGCCGGCCCAGGGGCGGTTGGTTTCGTTGGCTACGGCGCCGATGGCGTATACCAAGCGGTTGGTGGCGGATAGGTAGCCGGAGGGCGGCACCGGCGTGGGCTGGGGCATAGCGGTGGGGGTTGACGCCGCGGGGGCCGGGCTGGTGGCGGTGGGGCGTTCCTCACGCGGGGGCGCGCCGGCCGGGGCGGCGCTGGTGGCGGTGGGGCGTTCCTCGCGGGGCGGGGCGCCGGCCGGGGTGGGGGCTGCGCCGCCGCCGGTCGCCGGGGCGGCGGTGGGGGCCGCCGTGGGCGCGGCGGTGGGAACGGGTGTTGACGTGGCGGATGAGCCACAGGCAATGATAAAGACCAGCACCGCGGTCAGTGCCAGAGTTAACGTTAGCTTAGTGTTTCGGAGAAGTCTGATTAGCATTTATACCTCTATACCTCGTGCCGGAAAGTGTGGGCTGGGGGCCTTTTTCCCGTCGCCGGTGTGCCGGTTCGCCAGCGGCGCGGCAGGCCAAAGGGGGGTTCCGGGGTAGGCCGCAACAAGGGCGAATTATAGCTATTGGCGAATTCGGCTGTCAACGGGAATGGCGGGTTGGGGGGCTTGATATTGGGGGCGCGGGTTGCGGTAGGGGGCCGGGATTTTTTTTGATTTCCCTCTCAATTTCCCCCATTTTCTCCCATTTTGGGTTGATGGACGGGTTGGGTTCTGTCCATTGTCTGAATCAGGGTTTTCGGGGTTGGGGGATTGGCGGGATGCCTCGTAGTGGGGGGTTACCTCCGGGGGTTCGGGATTTTTTTGATTTTGCGGACATTTTCGGGCATTTTCGGACATCTTGGGGGTTGGTGGGCGGGTTGGGACGGGTTGGTTGGGGTTGCTAGGTATTATGTTAGGGAAGTGTAATCGGGGTTGGCAAGGGGCAGGTGTCATCAATTGGGATGGTAGGGGGATTTTCTTGTTGGTGTTCGGTCGTGTATGCGGGGGAGGGCGCACGGCTGTGCGCCCCTACGGGGGACGGATACGGGTACGACGGATGCGGGGGCGGCGGATGCGGGGGCGGCGGATGCGGGGGCGGCGGATGCGGGGGCGGCGGATGCGGGGGCGGCGGATGCGGGGGCGGCGGATGCGGGGGCGGCGGATGCGGGGGCGGCGGATGCGGGGGCGGCGGATGCGGGGGCGGCGGATGCGGGGGCGGCGGATGCGGGGGCGGCGGATGCGGGGGCGGCGGATGCGGGGGCGGCGGATGCGGGGGCGGCGGATGCGGGGGCGGCGGATACGGGGGCGGCGGATGCGGGGGCGGCGGATACGGGGCGGCGGATACGGGGCGGCGGATGCGGGGGCGGCGGGTGCGGGGGCGGCGGATGCGGGTGCGGCGGATGCGGGGGCGGCGGGTACGGGGGCGGCGGATGCGGATGCGGCGGATGCGGATGCGGCGGATGCGGGGGCGGCGGGTACGGGGGCGGCGGATGCGGGGGCGGCGGGTACGGGGGCGGCGGGTACGGGGGCGGCGGATGCGGGGGCGGCGGGTGCGGGGGGGCGGCGGATGGGGGGGCGGCGGATGCGGGGGGGCGGCGGATGGGGGGGCGGCGGATGCGGGGGGGCGGCGGATGGGGGGGCGGATGGGGGGGCGGCGGGTGCGGGGGCGGCGGATGCGGGGGGGCGGCGGATGGTGGGGCGGGGGCGGGGGGGGGGGGACGGATGCGGGGGCGGGCTACCGCCGTTCCGCGATTATTGGAAGGCTACTTGGCGGGGGTGTGGCTGGTTTCCCATAGGTGGCCTTGGTTGGTGAATTGGCCGGTGGTGATGCGCTTGATGGGGTGTTGGGGTAGCTTGCGCACGGCTACGCATATATCGTTGAAGCGGAATCCGTGGTCTTGGAATCTGAAGTCTTGGTTGTCAAAGCCGTAAACCCAACGCTGGAGCTGCATATCCGTGCGGCGCTGGGGATGCAGGTGCAAGAAGAACCTTGCGGCTGTATCGGTCTGGGTGCACCGGGCTTTCCGGTATACTAGGCTGTTGTCGCTGATGTACACATCCCAATGGGAGCGGGCTATCGGCTCTTTGCCTGCTATCAGCCGGTCTAGGTGGACGCTCTTGGGGATTAGGTCTATTTGTAGCGGTTGCGTTGCGTGGCGGGGCAACTCGAACCATCCCACGCAGTAGCCGAGATGATTGGGCGCACTGCGAAATGGGTGATAGCTGACGTTGGCGGCGCTCCCGTTGTAGGAGACCGCGAGGGTCATATCTTGGTGTCGTTGGGGTATACAGTCGCGGACAAGAACTTGGGCCAGTCGGCCGTTGGTCATCACGCCGACATTATTCTGCCGGTAGTCGAAGCTAGGCTCCAGATTCGTCCATAGTTGCTCGGCATAGTCGGCCCTCGGCGACTCGGGCGGTTCAGCCGCCCAGAGCTTGAATTCGTAGGTGTCCCGTATTGGGATGCCCTCGAATAGCGTGTTGTCGAACGTGTCGTGGATGGATCTTATGTTGGCGAAGTGAGTAATTCCGTATGCGCTGAAGAACTTGTCGGCGTTGCCGTTCCTGACCGCGTTCAGGTAGTCGTAGCTGTTCACTAGGCCGTCAAGATTGACTACGGGGAAGCTGGAAAAATAGCCGATTCTTCCCGAGTCCCACGAACCTACGATGGCGTCTTGAGGGAGAACGCGGTTCATCACTTGGGTGGCGCCTAGGTATGACATATCCCAAGCGCGGGAGGGGGCGGTGTAATCGGCAGTTGTCCGGTCTACGTGGGCGAAGCCGGCGGCGACGCTGCTATAGGGAATTAGCGTCAGAACCGCGACTGCGACCACTGCCGGTTTCAGCACTTTGGCTGCGGTCTCCCATCTGGGTTCTATGAACCTTCGGATTAGATAAATGGCGACGTAGCACCGGACTGGAATTATCAGCGCCATCAATAAGTAGGCCGGTACGAAGTACCATTCGGCTCTTCCCCAGACAGGATGCACAGTTAGAACGGACTGCGTGAATTTCGCTAGGTGTCCGACGGCAAGGCTGGACACGGCGACTAGGAAGATTAGAAACAACCAGTCGGGCTTGCTGGGGGAGCGGCGGACAAGCCACCAGACGAGCAGGGCGTATAGGCAGACTTCTACGGCCGGCAACAGGGTGTCTGACAGCGGCAGGGTGTAGCCGGATATGCGGATTTGGAGGAAATCTTGGAGGTTTTGCGTGACGCTGAAACCGGGTTCCCGCTCGATGCATTTTGGCCCGTACAGAGTCTGGGTGAGGTCGGGTAGGCGTCCGACTTCGCCATCGAAACAGAGTTGCGACCAGGCTTCTTTCATTGCGCCGCTAACCGGCACGAACCCGCCGAAGACGATACGGTTATAGGCGAAGTAGATTAGTCCGCCGAGGCAGGCGCCTATAAATGGAACTAAGACGCGGCGGTTAGCGCGGGGGGGCGGGGGGGCGGATATGCTGCGCGGCTTCAGCCATACTATCAAGGCGATGCTTGCGGTCGCAGTCAGAGATACGGCTAGGAGTTCCAGACGAACCCAGGGCAGGATGAAGGCGACGGCGGCCAGCAGGGGTGACCAACGGGCAGGGTTTCTGGCAAACAGGCTCAGGGCGAGGAAGAGGGATCCGAGGGCAAAACAGACGGCCGCGGCTTCCATTCCCAAGTAGAGGGCGCGATGGGTGTAGAGGGCGGGCAGCGCGGCGAACAGGAGGATCCAGGGCAGCCGGGACAGCCATGCAGCCAGGGCTATCATCGCTACGCTGCCTGCTATCAGCATAATCTCGAGGGCCTTGATGGCAGCGAGCGCCGGCCCGGGGTCGAAGGCCCAGTAGAGAGGCGTTAGCAGCAAGGCCCAAACGGGATGATACCCGTTGGTCTGCGTTATGCCGCCGTCGAAGGTTGAGAACTGCCCGGCGGCTAGGTTTTTCGCTATCTGAAAGTAGTAGAACGCATCATCGTTGTTGAACCCGGCGACAAAGTTGACTATATCGGAATGGGAGAGCAGGTAATAGGCGAAAAACCCGCCGTAGGATAGTATGGCGGCGAAGAACAGTGCGAAGGGCAGATTGCGGCAGGGGGCAGGGATACGCTGATACGCGCTGAGCAGGGGCGCCGTCCGTTTGGCGGCGGTTTGGTATAGGGAACGCACAATGAGTCTCCGCGGGGGGTAGGGTTGGCTCAGCCGTGTATGCGGGGGGAGGGCGCACGGCTGTGCGCCCCTACGGGGTGGGGGGGTTAGGGGGGGTGGGGTTACAGGGCGAGCAGTTTTTGGGCGTTTTTCCATAGGATGGCTTCTTTTTCGGCTTGGGTCAGGGTTTGTTGGCGGATGATCCAGGATACGGGCCAGTCTATGGCCATGTCGGCGGGCCAGTCGGTGCCGAATACTATGCGGTCGGCGCCTACGGTGTCTATTAGGTAGCGGAGGGCGGGTTCGCTGTGGGTTAGGCAGTCGTAGTAGAACTTGTTGAGGTAGGCGCTGGGGGGCTGCTGGATGTGGGCGCGGGCTTCGCGGCGCACTTGCCAGCCGCGATCCATGCGCCCGATGCCGTAGCAGGTGTAGCCGCCGCCGTGGGCCAGGATTACTTTTAGGTCGGGGCAGGCGTCCATTACGCCGCCAAAGACTAGGGTGGCGAAGGTGATGGCGCGGTCGGCTAGGTTGCCGATGGTGTTGGGCAGGTGGTAGCGGTTGCTGCGGGGGGTGACTACGGTGTCGCCGCCTTGGTGGATGAAGAGGGCGGCGTTTAGCTGTTCGGCGGCTTTCCAGAAGGGCATCAGGTCGGGGTCGTCGAAGGTGCGCCCGTGAACGGTGTCGTCGAGCATGGCGCCTTTCAGGCCGAGGTCGCGGGTTGCGCGCTCGAGTTCGGCGATGGCGGCGTTGGTGTCCTGCATGGGGAGGGTGGCGAATCCGGCGAAACGGTCGGGGCGCTGGCGCACCATTTCGGCGACTTCGTTGTTGGCTTCTTGGCAGGCGGCGATGGCGTCGTCGGGGGCGGGGAAGTGGTAGTAGCCGATGAAGGTGGAGATTACCTGGACGTCCACGCCTAGGGAGTTCATATCGGCGAGGCGCTGGGCGGTGTTCCAGCCGAAGGCCGGGGAGAGGGGCTGGGTGCGGCCGCCGATGCCGTAGATTAACTGGCCGTCGGGGTTGCGGCGGGCGGTTACGCCGTGCCAGGGTTCGCCGCGGTGCAGCGTTTCCAGCATACAGTGGGGCATTAGGTGGGCGTGGATGTCTATGCTGCGCATTTTTGTCATTTACGTATTTTGTCCTCTAGGGGGATATTTGGGGGGCTAGAGGCCGAGCAGGGTTTGGATGTTGCCGCCTAGGATGGCGTCTTTTTCGGCGTTGGTGAGTTTGGTCATATCGCGCACCCAGGAGACCGGCTCGTCTAGGGCCATATCGAAGGGCCAGTCGGTGCCGAAGACTATGCGCTCGATGCCTACCTGGTCAATGAGCATCCGCAGGGCGTCCTCGCTGTGGGTTAGGCAGTCGTACCAGAAGCGGTTTAGGTAGCGGCTGGGGGGCTGGCGGAGGTGGGCGCGGGCTTCGGAGCGGACTTGCCAGCCGCGGTCCATGCGGCCGGCGCCGAAGCAGGTGTAGCCGCCGCCGTGGGCGAGGACTACCTTGAGGCCGGGGCAGGCGTCCATCACGCCGCCGAAGACGAAGGAGGCGAAGGTGACGGCGCGGTCGGCGAGGTTGCCGATGGTGTTGGGCAGGTGGTAGTTGTCGCTGCGGGGGGTGACGATGGTGTCGCCGGCCTGGTGGATGAAGATGACGGCGCCGGAGGCTTCGGCGGCTTTCCATAGGGGGAGGAAGGAGGGGTCGTCGTAGGTGGCGCCGTTTACGTGGTCGCCGATCATTGCGCCTTTGAGGCCCAAGTGGGCGATGCTGCGGTCGAGTTCGGCTACGGAGGCGGCGACGTCTTGCATGGGGAGGGTGGCGAATCCGGCGAAGCGGTCGGGGTGGTCTTGGGTTAGGCGGGAAACGTAGTCGTTGCACTCGCGGGCCATAGGGGTGATGGTGGCGGCGTCGCGCTCGTAGAAGTAGAAGAAGGAGTTGGTGGAAAGGACGTGGACGTCGACGTTGAGTTCGTCCATTTCTTGGAGGCGCTGCTCGGGCGTCCAGGTGGTGCGGGGGGTGTATTGGTGGATGGGGAGCATTTCGGCGGAGGAGATGCCGTGCCAGTCTTGGCCTTGGTCCATAGCCTGGAGCATTCCCTCGGGGCTGATGTGGGCGTGAATGTCTATGGTTCGCATCGGGCGGGGGGGCTCCTGCGTTGTTTCAGCTTTGGTATTCTATGCGCATAATTGCGACGTTTTGGGCGGTGGCGGATTGGCGGAGTTCGTCGGGTATGGTTTGGGCGGCGACGATGGCGTGGGCGGTTCCGCCGGTTATGCGGGTGAGGATGTCGGCGCGTTCTCTGGCTCTGGCGATGTCGCGCTGGTCGGCGGTGATGGAGGCTTCGACGGCGGCGTGGTTGTTCTGCTCGTCGGAGATGATGATGTCGGTGTCGAGGATGCTTTCGATTTCGCTGATGGATATTTCGTTTCTGCTTCTGGCGCGGTTGATGGCGCTGTCGAGTTCGCGGGAGAGGGGGTCGTTCTGGCTTAGGGCGATGCGGGGCGACTTGAGGGCGAAGATGTGTATCGCCCTTTCCCGGACGCGGAAGCGTATGCTGCGCTCGTAGTCGTTGCCTCTGAGGTCTGCTACGTTGCCTTCCAGTCGGCCCAGTCTGCGGTTCGTTTGATCCCGGAATTGCACGAATTCGTCACGGAACTGGCTGAATTCCTCTTGGAATTGCTCGAATTTTGCTGGTAGCTGTAGCAGTTCTTGGGTTAGGAGGTGGCGCAGGACTTCCTCCCGGAATTGGGGATGCTGGATTATGGCGTCAATCAGGTCTTGGGCCGTTTCGATTTTTATGTCTTTCATTGGCGGCTCTTTTTCCTTATGTTGGGTTTATTTTAACACGGACAGGGGGATGGTGGCGGCCGGTTTTGGGGGTTGGGGGGCGGGTTGGTGTGGTAAACTTGCTTTGTTATGGAACGGAGTATGGAGCGGATACTTACTACGCACACCGGGAGCTTGCCCCGGCCTCGGGGTATGCTTGATTTGTTGCTTCGGCAGCAGGAGGGGCGGCTGGGGGATGAGGGGGATCTGCGGCGGGCGGTGCGGGATGCGGTGGCGGGGGCTGTGTCGCGGCAGTTGGAGTGCGGGTTGGATGTTATCAATGACGGCGAGATGGGGCGGGTGGATTATACCGTTTTTGTTAAAGATTTGCTGACCGGGTTTGAGGGGGAGAGCTTGCCGCCGTTGGGCGCGGGGGATGATGAGTTCCCGGAGCTGGCCGAGTTGCTGCGGCCCTTTGCTTCGCCTTTTCAGACGCGCCCGGCCTGCGTTGGGCCGGTGGAGTGGAAGGATTGGCCGTCTTTTCAACGGGATTTGGATAATTTGGCGGCGGCCCTTGGGGGAGCGCAGGATGGGCGGGAAACTCAGGGCAACGGGGAGGGCCAGGATGGGCGGGCGGCGGCCCTTCAGCAAGCTCGGGATGGCAGGGAAGGGCAGGATGGGCGGGCGGGGGCCATTCGGCAAGTTCAGGATGGACGGACAACGCAGGATGGGCGGGCGGGGGAGCAGTGCGCGGAAGTGTTTATGACTTCGCCTTCGCCGGGGCAGATTGCCCGGTTTTTGCAGAACCGGCATTACCCGGATGATGAAGCCTATCTGTATGCGCTGGGCGATGTGATGCGGCGGGCGTATGAGGCCATTGTTGGGGCCGGGTTTCTGTTGCAACTGGATTGCCCCGATTTGGCGCTCAGCCGCAGCACGGTGTTTGCCCATTTGAGTCTGGAGGAGTTCCGGCGGGTTATACGGATGCACGTTGCGGCACTGAATTATGCCGTCGCCGCCATTCCCGCCGACCGGATGCGGATGCATTTGTGCTGGAGCAGCACTATGGGGCCACACCATAACGATGTGCCGTTGCGGGACATTGTGGACATTGTGCTGGAGGCCAAGCCGGCGGCTTTTTCTTTTCCGGCGGCCAACCCGCGGCACGGACACGAATGGAAAATCTGGCAGGACATCGAGCTGCCGGAAGGGAAAACGGTCATTCCCGGAATGATTGACTCTACGTCTAATTTTGTGGAGCATCCCGAATATGTGGCCGAGCGCATTGTGCGCTACGCAGGAGTGGTGGGGCGGGAGAACCTGCTGGCCGGGGTGGACTGCGGGTTTGGGACTTTCGCGGGAAGGCTGCAAGTGGATTCCAAGATTGTGTGGATGAAGCTGGCTTCGCTGGTGGAGGGGGCGCGGCTGGCTTCGCGGGAGCTTTGGTAGGGATTCTTGATGCGGGAATGGCGGGATGGCGCGATGACGGAGAAAATTGCGAATTTACTTCCGCAGTCTGTCCAGTAACGTAATTCTGAGTAAAGCGAAGACTCTTGGCTTGAGCAGTGAGACCCTTCGCTTCGCTCAGGGTGACAAAAGGGAATTTCAGGGTGACAAAAGGGAGTTTCTCAATGGCGGGATGGCGCGATGACGCTACGGCGCGATGATTCGCTGGCGGCTTATTTGTATAGTTACCGGGATAAGGACGGGGGCAGGCAGGATTTGTTGTGGGCTTTCCGGTTGGTGGCCGGGGGGGTTGGCTGCCGCCGGGTTTTGTATCCTGGCAGTTATGTGCATATCACTCCTTCGCTGGTGTTTCCTGAGGTTTGTTATGTTGATTCGGTTAAGGGTGTTGGCGCGGCGCTGGCGGCCCCGGCTTTGGCGGAATATGTTGATGGGCATAAGGATTATTGCGGGGATGCGGTTATCCGGTGTTGGGAGGGGGATTACCGCGGTTTTGGCGGGGAGCCGGCGGGTTCCTTTGACTTGCTGATTTCGCTTAATGCCGGTTTTATATCGCAGCACTGCGGGCATTTTCTTAAGCCGGGCGGTTTTCTGCTGGTGAATAACGAGCATTATGACGCGGCCCGCGCTTGGGTTGATTCCCGCTATCAACTGGTGGCGGCTCTGGAGGATGGGGCGTTGAATCCGGCTGATGCTCTGTCCGGCAACTCGACTTGGTTCAGGACGGCGAAGGGGGAAGTTTTGACGCTGGCGATGGTGGAGTCGGACGCCGAAAGGCCGCCTAGCAAGGCACGTTTTCGGCTGGCGCGGGAGGCGGAGGCGTATTTGTTCCGGCTGGATTCGGGTGTTCGCGGGGATGACGGGGACGGGTTGATGGCGGGGGCGTGAAACCAGTAGGCGTGTCGCGGCATATTCCGCGTATTCGTTGCGGGGTTCGGGCGCCGTTGCCGGCGGTGGGCGGGCTGGTGGGCGCGGGGCTGGCGGTGGCTGGCTCTGCCGGGCCGTGGGCCAGCGTGGCGGGTGAACTGCACGTTGGCGGGGAGGTTGAGCGGTTTCAGGTGGGCGGTATGTTGGGCGACGGGGTGTTTACGCTGGCGTTGGGCGCGGCGGCCGGGGGGCTGATTCTTTGGCGGGTCTTGCGGGGGCGGGCCAGCGGGTTTGTTACCGGGCTGTCGGCGCTGTTGTTGCTCATCGCGGCGGTTACCGGGATGCTGAACTGGCTGGATGTCGCTAATATGCCGGGCGTTTATACGCCGGGCAAGTATTATCATACGGACGCTCGCGCCGCTTGGGGGTTGGTGGTTGTGACCTTTGGGGCAGCGGCGGGCGCGGCGGGGATGGCTTGTCAGGTGTGGCGCGACGAATTGCGTTGATTGGTTGGGGGCTTTGCTTTGCTCGGGGTGATAGACGGCGGGGGTAGTCTTGTGGTTTTCTCAAACGCTGGTCGTTGATGGGATTGTCTGAATCAGGGTTTTCGGGGTTTTGGGGATTTTTAGGATTTTTCCCTATTTGGTAAATCTTTTAATTCGGGAAATACTGATTCATAAGGATGTGGGACTATGGCGGGATTCCCTTTTGGCGTCTTGGGCGGAGCTAAGGGTTTTGTTGGCGTGGGTGAGATTCTTCGCTTTGCTCAGAATGACAGGTCGTTGCCAGGGTGACAGATGGACGGATGGACGGATGGACGGAATAGCAGATAGTTGCTAGGGTGACAGATAGTTGGAATGACATAGATTTGCTTAGGATGATAGATGGCGGGGGTAGTTTCGTGATTTTCTCGAGCACTGGTCATTGATGGTATTGTCTGAATCAGGATTCAGATAGACAGGGTGGCGGATGGCGGGGGTAATTTTGTGGTTTTCTGTGTATACTCTGTTTTGTTCGTGGCGGTTGTTGGGGGGTATTGGGTTTGGAGCGGCTAATCGGGGGATAGGTTAGGAGGGGGAATATGGTTCAGGGTTTGGAGGGGGCGCAGTTTGGGGCGGGGGCGGTTGACGCGGATACGGCGGCCTTTGTTGTTGAGCTGGAGGCGCGGCTGGCTGCGGTTTCGCCGCCGCAGGAGGTGGGGATTCAGGCGGTGCGGGAGGCGGCCCGGTCGGGGCAGTCGTTTTTTGGGCCGGTGGTTCATTCGGATATTGCGGTTGACCGGGTGATTGACAGCCGGGTTGCCGATGGGTTGACGCTGCGGGTGTTCACTCCGCCGGTGGTTAGGGGCGCGTATCTGCACTTTCACGGCGGCGGCTGGGCGCAGGGGGCGGCGGATTTGCAGGATCCGCGGCTGGAGCGCATCGCTAGGGAGTGCGAGGTTGCCGTGGTCAGCGTTGATTACCGGCTGGCGCCGGAGTATCCTTACCCGGCTGGGCCGGATGATGCCGAAACCGCCGCGCTGTGGCTGGCGGCCAACGCGAAAGGGGAGTTCGGCGCGGCGAATCTGGTCATCGGGGGCGAGTCGGCCGGGGCGCATTTGGCGTCGGTGGCGTTGTTGCGCCTGCGCGACCGCCACGGGCTGGCCGGGGCTTACCGGGGGGCGAACCTGCTGTACGGGGCTTATGACCTGACGCTTACGCCCAGCGCCCGGGCTTGGGGCGACCGCTATTTGGTGCTGAGCGGGCCGTATATTAACTGGTGCCTGGATATGTTCGTGGGGGCGGAAAAGCGGGCCGACCCGGATGTGTCGCCGCTCTATGCGCCGCTGGCCGGGCTGCCGCCGGCGCTGTTTTCGGTGGGAACGGTTGACCCGCTGCTGGACGATACGCTGTTTATGTACGCCCGCTGGCTGGCGGCGGGGAACGAGGCCGACATTGCGATTTATCCGGGGGCGTCTCATGCCTTTCCGATGATGCCGGTCAAGGCGGCCGGGGAGGCCAATGGGCGGTGTAATGAGTTTATCCGGCGGGTTGTTGGGGGTTAGGGACAAGCTGCGCGGGTTTTCGCGTTATTCCCGCACTTCCCCGTTATTCCCGTGCGGGCGGGAATTTACGGAACTGGCGGATGTCACTGGCGGATGTCGGCGCTCTCTTGTTGCGGCGTCTGGGTTCCCGCCTTCGCGGGAATGACGGGGGCGGCGGTGGTGATGGGCGACGGCGGCGGTGATGACGGGTGTTGGCGGGGTTGCGTTGGGGGGCGGGGCTTGCTATTGTTGGCGCACCCCAGCGGCTTGTGGAGGGATTGAATGGCATCGCCCAAGCATACCGGCATACATCTGGATTTCGGGATTTTCGACTCGGTGGAGTGGAGCGAGGAGCGGGCGGCGGACATTTACGAAAACCGTCTGCAACTGGCGGAGTTCGCCGACAAAAACGGCTTTTACGCTTTCCATCTGGTGGAGCATCATACTACGCCGTTGTGCATTGCGCCGTCGCCGGGCATCTTTCTGTCAGCCATCGCACAGCGCACCAGCCGCATTCGCTTGGGGCCGCTGGGGTTCTTGCTGCCATTCCACAATCCGCTGCGGCTGTATCACGAAATTTGTATGCTGGACCATCTGTGCCAGGGGCGGCTGGAGCTGGGGTTTGCCCGCGGCGTGGTGCCGATGGAGGCGGAGCGGTTCGGGCTGCCCGGCGATGAGGAGCGCCGCGATATGATGCGGGAGGCGCTGGAGGTTCTGCTCTACGGATTCAATCACGACACGCTGGACTTTGAGGGCAGGTATTTCAACTATTCGGGCATCAAGCTGTGGCTGAAGCCCTACCAGAATCCCTATCCGCCGCTGTGGTATCCCACGGCCAATATAGATATGATTCCGTGGGTGGCGGAGGCCGGAATGAACACCTGCGGCATTATCGAGCCGTCGCGGGAATACCGGGAACATTATGACCTTTACAAGAAAATCTGGGCGGAAAACAAGGACAAGCCCAATCGTATTAACGGTCACGTGGCGGAACCCAAAATCGGGATGGCTCGTCCGGTATATGTGGCGGGCAGCGACGCTGAGGCGTTGGAGACGGCCCGCTCGGCCCATCGGGTCTGGCGTTCCCATATCGGCTTTTTGTTCGACCAGGCCGGGGTGACCATCGAGCCGCTGGAGCGGCTGAGCGATTTTGATACGCTGATCCGCGAGGAAACGCTGATAGTGGGGTCGCCGCAGACGGTGGCTGACCAGATTGCGCGAACCGTGGATGACTGCGGGATAAACTATTTCAACGCTCTGTTCGCTTTTGGCGACCTGAGCCACGGGCAGGTGATGCGCTCGGCGGAGCTGTTCGCGGGGGAGGTGATGCCGGCGTTCCGGTAGCGGGGGGTTGGGGTGTGTGCCTACTCGTCCGGTTCGCCGTCTAGGAACTGCTGGACTTCGGGTGTCCGTGGGAGCATAAGAACGCCGTTCACCTCGACGCCGAACTTTTCGTAGGCCGCGGCTTCCCGCTTGCGCCGTTGCTTGCGTTCTTCATCGCGGCCCTCGGCGTGGCCCTCTTTTCGGGCTTGCTCTTTTAGTTTTATTGCTCGCATTGTGGCTAGAACCATGGATAGCGTGGCCTCCCGGCAGATTGATGACAGTAGGGCGATGCCTGCGGATGCGCTGGAGATGTTGCCTAGCTGAGGGATTAGGTTGTCCAGCCGCCAGGAATCCCAGTACAGCCATAGGGACAGTGCGCAGGCTGTCAGGGAAACTAGGTAGACGGTGCAATAGAACTTGCCTAGGGCGCGGATGGCTTCGTTGGTTGAGTTTTCCATTTGTTTCTATGCTAGGGATGCGTGGGGCGGGTTGTCAACCGTTGGGGTCGAGCGAATGAACGCAGAATTTGTTATCTGCATCAAAAACGATGGCTACCCGGCTTCCTTGGTGATGAACAAAATCTATCGGATTCTGGCCGATGACGAAGCTGCGAAGCGGGGGTTGCTCCGCGTCATAGACGAATCGGGAGCTGACTACCTGTATCCCGAAGTCTACTTCGTCCTTGCCGAACCGGCGGAAGTGCTGGAACGCCAAAGCCGGGCGGATTTGTGACCATGTCTGAATACGAAAAGACGCCGTGTGCGGCTACTCGTCCGGCTCGCCGTCTAGGAACTGCTGGACTTCGGGTGTCCGTGGGAGCATAAGGACGCCGTTCACCTCGACGCCGAACTTTTCGTAGGCCGCGGCTATCCGCTTGCACCGTTGCTTGCGTTCTTCCTCGCGGCCCTCGGCGTGGCCTTCCTCGCGGCCTTCGGCGTGGCCTTCTTTTCGGGCTTGCTCTTTTAGTTTTATTGCTCGCATTGTGGCTAGGACCATGGATAGTGTGGCCTCCCGGCAGATTGACGCTAGTAGGGCTATGCCTGCGGATGCGCTGGAGACGTTGCCTAGCTGGGGGATTAGGTTGTCCAGCCGCCAAGCATCCCAGTACAGCCATAGGGACAGTGCGCAGGCTGTCAGGGAAACTAGGTAGACGGCGCAGTAGAACTTGCCTAGGGCGCGGATGGCTTCGTTGGTTGAGTTTTCCATTTGTGCCTATGCGCTTATGCTAGGGAGGCGCGGGGCGGATTGTCAACTTGTTTCTATGCTAGGGATGCGTGGGGCGGGTTGTCAACTGTTGGGGTCGAAAAGGGGAAATTGCGAAATTCCCTTTTGGCACCTTGAGCGAAAGCGCAGGGTCTCGTTGGCGTGGGGTGAGATTCTTCGCTTTGCTCAGAATGACAGGCGTTTGTTTGGGGTGGCGGGCGTTTGCTTGAGGGGGTAGGCGTTTGCTTGAGGGGGCGGGCATTTGTTTAGGGTGGCAGGTGTTTGGTTGGGGGGGGCGGATGGCGGGAGTGGTTTCGCAATTTTCTTTGGGAAAGGCGAGATTCTTCGCTTTGCTTAGGGCGGGGGGTTAGAGACCTAGGAGGCGTTCTAGGTTGCGCCATAGGATGGCTTCTTTTTCCTCTTGGGTTAGGGTGGGGAGGGACATTATCCAGGCGGCGGGCCAGTCGATCATCATGTCGGCGGGCCAGTCGGTGCCTAGTACTATGCGGTCTTGGCCTACGGCGTCTATTAGGTAGCGTAGGGCGGGTTCGCTGTGGGTTAGGCAGTCGTAGTGGAACTTGTTTAGGTAGGCGCTGGGGGGTTGCTGGATGTGGGCGCGGGCTTCGGGGCGAACCTGCCAGCCGCGATCCATGCGGCCCGCGCCGTAGCAGGTATAGCCGCCGCCGTGGGCTAGGCAGATTTTCAGGTCGGGGCAGGCGTCCATTACGCCGCCGAATACGAAGGAGGCGAAGGTTACGGCGCGGTCGGTGAGGTTGCCGATGGTGTTGGGCAGGTGGTAGCGGTTGATTCTTGGCGTTACTGTGGTCGGGAGGGCCTGGTGAATCAGCAGCACCGCGCCCAACTGTTCCGCCGCTTTCCAGAAGGGGAGAAATTGGGGGTGGTCAAAGGTTTGGCCGTTTACGTGGTCGCCAATCATCGCGCCTTTCATTCCCAGTTCCACTACAGCCCGCTCTAGTTCGGCGATGGCCGAGGGGATGTCCTGCATGGGCAGCGTGGCTAGGCCGGCGAGCCGGTGGGGGTAGTCTAGGGTCATTTGATGCACTTCGTTGTTGCAGTCGTTGGCGATGGCGGCGGTGGTGGCGGTTTCTTGGTCGTATTTGTAGAAGGCTACGTTGGTGGAAACTACCTGCACGTCTACGCCGATGGAGTCCATATCGGCGATGCGCTGCTGGGGCGTCCAGGCGTTGCGGGGGTTGTGCAGTTCGCCTTCGGCGGCGGTCATACCGTGCCAGTGGCGGCCGGCCAGCACTTCGCGCTGGAAGCATTGGGGGGTGGAATGGGCGTGGATGTCTATGACCCGCATTGGTTGCCTCGCTTTGTGGTTTTTTTTGACGCAATGACGCAATGACGCAATGGGTTTATAGGTTTAGGAGCTTTTCTAGGTTTTTCCATAGGATGGCGTCTTTTTCGGCTTGGGTTAGGGTTTCTAGGCTTAGGATCCAGGACACGGGCCAGTCTATGGCCATATCGGCGGGCCAGTCGGTGCCGAATACTATGCGGTCAATGCCTACGGTGTCTATTAGGTAGCGGAGGGCGGGTTCGCTGTGGGTTAGGCAGTCGTAGTAGAACCTGTTTAGGTAGGCGCTGGGGGGCTGCTGGATGTGGGCGCGGGCTTCGGGGCGAACCTGCCAGCCGCGGTCCATGCGGCCTGCGCCGTAGCAGGTATAGCCGCCGCCGTGGGCTAGGCAGATTTTCAGGTCGGGGCAGGCGTCCATTACGCCGCCGAATACGAAGGAGGCGAAGGTTACGGCGCGGTCAACTAGGTTGCCGATGGTGTTGGCTAGGTGGTAGCGGTTGGAGCGGGGCGTTACGAGAGTGTCGCCGCCCTGCTGGTGGATGAACATTATGGCGCCCATCTGCTCGGCGGCCCGCCATAGGGGGAGGTATTCCGGGTCGTCGAAGGTGCGTCCGTTGGCGGTGTCGTTAATCATTGCGCCGACGAAGCCTAGGTTGTTGATTACGTGGTCGAGTTCGTTGATGGCGGCGTTTACGTCTTGCATGGGGATTTGGGCGAAACCCTTGAATCGGTCGGGGTAGTCTAGGGTCATTTGGTGGACTTCCTCGTTGCATTCCCGGTGCATGGCGGCGATGGTTTGGGGGTCTTTGTCGTAGAAGTAGAAGGCGGCCCCGGTGGAGACTACGTGGACGTCTACGCCTAGGGAGTTCATATCGTTGATGCGCTGTTCGGGTGTCCATACGCCGCGGGGGGTGACGCGCAAGTCTCCGGGGTTGACGCCGTGCCAGGTTTGGTTGGCGTTCATTGCCCGGAGGAAGCATTGGGGGGTTAAGTGGGCGTGGATGTCTATGGTTTTCATGGTTTTCTCCTTTTATGGGCGTGGGCGCACGGCTGTGCGCCCCTACGGGGTGCGGGGGTTGGGCGCACGGCTGTGCGCCCCTACGGGGTGCGGGGTTGGGCGCACGCTGTGCGCCCCTACGGGGTGCGGGCGGGGGCGCGTGTTGTGTGGGCCGGCGTGGGGCAGGGTTGGGCGCACACTGTGCGCCCCTACGGGATATGGGGTTTGCGATTTTTGGGTTTTCGGATTTTATGGGCCGGGGGTGCGTTGGTGTGCGGCCCGGCGGGGCGCGGTTTTTGGGTTTTATGGGGCGGGGGCGCGTGTTGTGCGGGCCGGCGTGGTGCAGGGTTTGGGGGATTTTAGCGGCCGCGTTGGCGGGGGTCTAGGATGTCGCGTAGGGCGTCGCCGGCGAAGGCGAAGCCTAGTACGGTTAGGCTTAGGGCTACGCCGGGGAATATGAGCATCCAGGGGGCGGTGCGGAGGAATTGGGCGGCTTGGCCGGTTAACATTCCGCCCCAGGATGGGGTGGGGGGTTCGATGCCCAAGCCTAGGAAGGATAGGCCGGCTTCGGTGAGTATGGCGGTGCCGAACATTGAGGACATAATGATGAGGAAGGGGGCCATTGAGTTGGGGGCGATGTGGCGCAGGATTACGCGCCGGTCGGAGGCGCCGATGGCCCGGGCAGACAGGACGTAGTCGGACTCGCGGAGGGAGATGGTGGAGGCGCGGATGACGCGGACGCCCCGGGGGAGGATGGTGGCGGCGATGGCGATAATCAGTATTTGCGTGGACTGTTCGCCTAGGGCGGCCACGATGGCTAGGGCTAGGATTAGGTCGGGGAGGGCCATCCACATATCTATGATTCGTTGTAGCCCGGAGTCGATGTAGCCCATAAAGTAGCCGGAAATCAGGCCGAGCAGGGCTCCGGCGCCGGTGCCGAGCAGCACTGAGGCGAATCCTACCAGCAGGGAAATCCGGGCTCCGTGAACTACACGGCTGAATACGTCGCGCCCGAATTCGTCGGTGCCGAACAGGTGGGTTGCGCCGGGGGCGACGCGCACGGCGTCATATTTTTGGGCTTGGTAGTCGAAGGGGGCGATGATGTCGGCGAATATGGCTACCGCGGCGACAAGCAGCACTACCAGCAGCCCCAGGGCGCCTAGGGGCTTGGCCCGCAGGTGGCGCCAGGTGGCGCGGGCGAAGGTGCGCTTTCGCCGTACCGCGTTCCCGGCGTTGTCCATTTCCAGTATGCCCGTTGATTCGGCCACTTCTGCCTGCCTTGCTTTTGTTGCCGTTTAGCCGTAGCGGATGCGGGGGTCGAGCAGGCCGTACAGCAGGTCTACTACTAGGTTTGCCAGCAGGACTACTAGGGCGATGAACATAATGATTGCCTGGATTACCGGGGTGTCGCGGCCGGCGACTGTCTGCACCAACAGTTGGCCTAGGCCGGGGATTTGGAATACTTGCTCAATCACTACTTGCCCGCCGAAAAGAATCACTACCTCGAATCCGGCCAGGGTGGTGACGGGCAGCAGGGCGTTGCGCAGCACGTGGATAAACAGGATACGCGTCCGGTGGAGTCCTTTGGACTGGGCGGTGCGGACGTAGTCCTCGCGCAGCACTTCCAGGACGGAGGAGCGGGTCATCCGCAGCATACCGGCGGAGCTGCGGGCGCCGACGACTAGGGCGGGGAAAAACATTGTTTGCAGGTTGGCCCACGGGTTTTCCCACAGGTCTTTGTAGGAAATGGGCGGTTTCCAGTCGAATATAACGGCTAGGGCGAACAGAACCAGCAGCCCCAGCCAGAAGTTGGGCATAGACTCGAAAATCATACTAAAGAAACGCAGGCCGTAGTCAATGAGGGAGTCTTGGCGGACTGCGGCAATGACGCCGCAGGGTATGGCAACCAGAGTGGCGATAAGGACGGCCATAACGGCCAACTGGGCGCTGACGGCGATGCGGGGGAGCATTCGCTCGGATACGGGGATGCGGTTGGTGAGGGATTTGCCGAGGTCGCCGGTGAAAAATCCGGCGGCCCAATCGCGGTACTGGAGAAAGATGTTGCGGTCGAGGCCCAGCTCGCGGCGGACGCGCTCGATTTCTTCCTGCGTGGCTAGGTTGGCCCGGTCTTCGCCGCCTAGAACTACGGTGGTGGCGTAGTCGCCGGGGATTACGTGGAGCAGGAAGAAAATGATAAAGGACACTCCCACGGCGGTGGGAATGAACAAAAGGACGCGCCGGATGATGTAGCTGGTCATCGGGTTTCACCAGCCGGGTTGGTTGGGGCGCCTTTTTTGGTGTTGTTTGGCGGTTCCGGGTGTGTTGGCTTTTTCTCCGGGGTGGCTGGTTCCCGCTTTCGCGGGAATGACGGGTATGGGCGGGGATGGCCGGGGATGGGGGTTAATGACGGGTATGGGTTGGAATGATGGGTAAAGGCCGGGGGTATTGGCTTTTCCCTGGGGTGTCTGGTTCCCGCTTTCGCGGGAATGACGGGTATGGGCGGGGATGGCCGGGTATGGGTGTTAATGATGGGTATGGGCGGGGATGACGGGTATGGGTTGGAATGATAGGTAAAGGCCGGGGTGTTGGACGTTTGCTGGGTGAAAGGGCCAACCGCCCGTCCTTATGGCTGTCACCCTGAGCGCGGCGAGGGGTCTCTGTTGCGGGGAGGGGATTCTTCGCTACGCTCAGAATGACAGGGCTTTGCTCAGAATGACAGATTATTTTGTTTGGAATGGCCGGGCTTTGCTCAGAATGACAGATTGTTTTGTTTGGAATGGCCGGGCTTTGCTCAGAATGACAGATTGTTTTGTTTGGAATGGCCGGGGGTGTTGGGTTAGACGCCGCCGGGTACGCCGGTGGTTTGGCCGCTGAAGCCGTTGTCGTTTTTGTGGCTGTCGTCAATCCATAGTTGTTCCCAGCGGACGAAGGAGCCGGAGGGCTGGGGGTGGTGGTAGTAGCCGCGGACTTCGGGCCAGAAGGCTACGGCTTCCTGTTCCCAGTAGAGGGGGAACTTCCAGTATTGGCTCATGGCGTGGAGCTGGAGTTGGTCGGATATGTCCTTGCGTTGCGCGGGGTCTATGGTGGTGGCGGCGGCGTCCATCAGGGCTTCGGCCTTTTCGTCGCAGGGCAGGCCGGGCGTCCAGTGGTTGAGGGCTGATACGCAGCGGAAGTAGTAGCCCATACCGAGGGCCGGGTCGTCGGCGGGCATAGTGTCGTTGCGGGGCAGGATGTCGCCCCAGGAACCTTCGGAGGTCTGCTTGCGGTAGGCGACGGTCTCAACTAGGTCGAAGTCGGTTTGGATGCCGAGCAGGCGCAACTGTTCTTGGAAGAAGGTGGCGCGGGCCTGTACTTGGGCGTCGGACTCTACGGTGAAGGTGTAGGACTGGTCGAAGTCGAAGCCTTCCTCCTCGAGGATGGCGCGGGCGGTGGCGCGGCGGGCGTCCCAATCGCCGTCCTCGGGGGGACACCAGCCGGGGACGGAGCAGCCCTGCTCTTGGGTGAGGGACCAGGGGCTGCCGGGAACCATGAGGAAGCCGGTGGAGCCGTGGCCGTCTTGCAGGATGCGGATGCCGGTGTCGCGGTCAATGCCCATAGTGATGGCCTGGCGCACGTTGACGTTGTCGAAGGGGGCGTTGCGGGCGTTGAGCCAGAGGGTGTGATGGCCGCGGGTGGCGCGGATGACGGTCTGAATCCGGTCATGCTCTACGTAGGCGTCATATTGGCCCCAGTTGCGTACCCAATGCCAGCCGGTCTGGTGGGCCAGCATAGCGGCTTGCTGGGCGGATTCGTCGAGGATGCCGAAAACGGTTACGTCGTCGACGTAGGGCAGGCCGTCCTTGAAGTAGTCGGGGTTTTTGACGAAGCGCTGTTCGCCGGTGTCGGTTACGCTCTGGTTTTCGGCCCAGCGGAAGGGGCCGGTGCCGACGGAGATGTCGCTGAACATAGCGTCTTCGCCGTTGGCCTGGAACCATGCTTTGTTGAATATCAGGGCGGCGCGGTCGGTGAAGGCCAGCAGGGCGGTGGCGTTGGGTTCGACGAAGTTGAGTTCTAGGGTGAGGTCGTCTAGGCAGGATGAGGTGGGGGACAGGAAGCCGAGCTTGCCCTGCATTTCGCTGGAGGTCAGCCCTACGCCGGTGACCATTGTTTCTAGGGTGAAGCGGGCGTCCTCGCAGGTGAAGGGTTGCCCGTTGTGCCACTGGATGCCCTCGTGGAAGAACAGGGTCAGGCCGGTGGCGTTGTCGTGGTTAGTCCAGCCGCGGGCTAGGTCGGGGATGATTTTGCCGGCGTCGTAGGGGTCGCCCTGGACTAGGTTGTTGTGGGTTGGGGTGCGGTAGCGGACGGCGGCGCCGGTCATCGCGCCCCAGACGTTGCCATGCTCTAGGGGGTCTTCGTAGTTGACCAGCAGGGCGCCGCCGTAGACCGGCTCGCCGTAGAAGGCGGTGGGGGGGTTCCAGTATTCGGACAGGGGAGGGGCGTAGGCAGGCTGTACCAGCATATCTTGTTCGGGGGACTGGGTGGCCTCGGGCATTGCCGTGGGCAGGGGGGCCTGGGTGGGCGTGGGATCCGGGGCGCCGGGGGCGGCGGTGGGGGCCGGGGCCCGGGTCGGCGCCGGGGCGGGGGTGGGGGCCTGGGCGGCCGGAGCGGACGTTGTGGGCGCGGCCGGGACGGGCGTGGCCGGGGCCGCGGGGGCGGACGTGGGGGGAACGGGGGTGGCGGGGGGAACGGGGGTGGATGTGGCCGAGGAGCCGCAGGCGACCGCCAGTAGCGGGACAAGGGCTATGATGGTCAGCCATAGGAAACGGGGAATCCGCCGTCGGAAGCTGGTCATATCCACTCCTCCGGGCCGCTGGGCAGGTTTGGCGTTTCAGGCAACGGCTTGGCGCAATACTGTAATAATTGCCCCTTGCCGTGTCAACTGCTGTGTCAAGTGGCGGGGCTGCCGTTGTGCGGGGCGGTGGGCTGTGATAGTGTTTCGTTCACTTTGAGGCACCGGAGGGTGTATGACAGACGCAGCGGAAAGGCCGCAGCCTAACTACAATCCGTTCCCGCCCGGCCAGTCCAGCCGCTCGATGGTTATTGAGCTGGACGTTGAGGATATGGGGCAGATGCTCCGCCGGGCATTCGTCAGCTCGCACGGCAATTTCACTATCTATTGCGACGAACCGGAGGCTATCGGGGGGAACGGGACGGCGCCGGCGCCGTTGCACTACTTTGCGGCGTCCATTGTCTTTTGAGAGATGACGCAGATTGAGAGGTACTCTCAATTGATGAAGGTTGAAATCAGCAGCGTCAAGGCTCATGTGGCGGTGCATTTCGGGTTGCAAGGGTCGGTGCTGGCGGGGACGATAGAGGCGAGCGCTCCCAAGGTGGAAACTAGCTACGAGATCGAATCGCCGGACGGGCGGGAGCGGGTGGCGGCGATGCTGCGGAACGCCCGCAACGGGTGCTGGGTGCGGGCGGCGGTGGCGAACCCGACGCCTTTTGAGGACAAGTCAACGTTGAACGGGGAGGCGATTTATTTCGATTAGGGATTGTGGCGCGGGGTGGTTGCCCGCGGGGTGACGGCCTTTGCTGGGATGTAGGGGCGCACGGCTGTGCGCCCCTACGGTGCGGGCGCACGGCTGTGCGCCCCTACGGGGTTGGTGTTTGTTGTGGGGGTTGGGCGCACGCGCCGAAAACCGACGATGGCATACCGCCGGGGATGTGCGGGAATGGGGGTTGGGCGCAGGGCTGGGCGCCCCTACGCGCCCCTACGGGGTTGGGCGCACGGCGCGGGGTTACGGGGTTGGTGTTTGTTTGGTTTGTTGCTGCTGAGGTGTGAATGGTTTTTGTGTCTAGGGATTTGGTTTTCTGGGGCGTGGTTTTTGCCGTTATACTGCTGGCGCACCGGCTGGGGACGCTGGGGCCGGATGCAGGGTGGGACGAAAGTTCGTTTATTATTATGACGTCTAATGTTCTGGATGGGCATTTGCCTTATCTGGAGCTTTTCGACGCCAAGCCGCCGGGGTTGTATCTGGTTACGGCGTTGGCGATGTTGGTTTTTGGCGAGAATCTGGCGACGGCGCGGTTTTTGGCGACGTTTTGTTTGCTGGTGGCCGGTATTGCCAGTTATGGCATTGCGGTGCGCCATACTACGCCCTTAATCGCCGGGATGTGCGTTGCGGTGTCTCTTGCCGGAATCGTTATCGCATTTCCTGAGCTGAATACGGAACTCCCGGTAGTGGCGTTGCTGATGCCTGCGGTCTGGCTGCTGGCGGCGCGGCCCGGCGGCTGGCGGACGGCGTTTGTGGTGGGGCTGCTGATTGGCGGGGCGACGCTTTGCCGGATGAACGTCGGTTATGTGGCGGTAGCGGTGGGCTGCTATTATTTGTGGCGCTGGCGCGGGGGGCAAGGTATGGGCCGGGAGGTTGCCGCTTATGTCTTGGGCGGGCTGCTGCTCTTGATTGCGCTGCTGCTGGCCTATTTGATTGCCGCCGGAACGGACGGGGTGGGCGTATTCATACTTTCCGTCTTTCGCGTGCCGCTGTCTTACGCATCGGGGCAAGCGGGGATGGTGGAATTACTGGGGGGGTTCGTTGATCGTTTGGATTTCACGGCTAGGACGGTTTTTATAGTTACGGGAGTTGCCGTCTGGTTTACCTATGGCGGCAAGGGTCTGCTTGCTCACGATAACAAGATTCTGATGCTGGTTTCCGCCGCTATGTTCCTGTCGATTATTCGTAGCGGCGGCGGGGTGTTCCCGCATTATCTGATTCAGATTATGCCCTTTGCGGCTATATTCGCGGCTTTGGGTTATGACACGCTGCGGCGGCGGGCTTATTCCGGGGTTCTGCCTTTTGCGGGCAGATACCCCGGCGTTATCCCTTTTATGGCTCTTACCGCGTCGGTTGTCCTGGTTTTCGATGTTCTCGGAGCTAGTTTACGCTCTTCGCATGGCGCCTTGGTTTTCTTGGGGCTGGCGGCTTGTTTGGCTTATTTTCTGATTGGACTTGCGGCGCGGCGGCGTTATCTGCTTCAGGTTCCCGGGCTTACAAAGCTGTTTGCGGGTTCTGGGGGCGGCGGCAAAGAGAGACGGGTATACTCGGCGGCGTTGATTGTTTTGTTTGCGGGACTAGGCGTTGTAATTTTGGCTACGACGCTGGACACTTGGGTTGCTCAGAGTATCAGGCAGGTTAGGGGGCAGACGTTGGAATCGCCGTCGCTTGCCGTGCAAAGGGTGGTGGAGCTAATACGGGAGGATTCTGGGGATGATGTTCTGGTGTATGCGCCGCAGAAGCATATTATCAACTGGCATCTGGAGCGGCGGCCGCCCAGCAAGTTAGTTCACCCGTCGGATGTTCGCAAGGAAGCGATTACCGGGCCGCTGGAAAGGCACGGGTATTTGGCGGGGAACGAGCTGGAGCGGGTTCTGGTGGATGACAATGTGGGGTACATAGTTACTACTACCGAGAGGGGGCTGGGGTTTTTGCGCCAGCCGCGTATAGACATATTCAGCGATGCTGTGGCGCAGGATTTTTTTCCGTGGCGGGAGGTTGCGCCGTATACGATACATAAGCGGAGGGATTGAGGGTTGATGTTGCGGCGTGGGCGGGGATTCCCGTTGTTATCGCAGTGTTGACGTTCCGGCGTTGGCGGGAATCTGCGGCGTTGGCGGCGGGGAGACGGGCGCACGGCTGTGCGCCCCTACGGGGTAGGTGGTTGTTTGGTTTGTTGCGGGGCGTGACGGGGGTAGGGGGTGAGGGTGACGGCCTTTGCTGGTTGCGCCGTATACGATACATAAGCGGAGGGATTGAGGGTTGGCGTTGCGGCGTGGACGGGGATTCCCGTTGTTATCGCGGTTTTGACGTTCCGGCGTTGGCGGGAATCTGCGGCGTTGGCGGCGGGGGGACGGGCGCACGGCTGTGCGCCCCTACGCGCCCTTACGGGGTAGGTGGTTGTGCAGGGGTGTGGATTCCCGCCTGCGCGGGAATGACGGGGGTAGGGGGTGAGGGTGACGGCCTTTGCTGGTTGCGCCGTATACGATACATAAGCGGCGGGATTGAGGGTTGATGTTGCGGCGTGGGCGGGGATTCCCGTTGTTATCGCAGTTTTGACGTTCCGGCGTTGGCGGGAATCTGCGGCGTTGGCGGCGGGGGACGGGCGCACGGCTGTGCGCCCCTACGCGCCCTTACGGGGTAGGTGGTTGTTTGGTTTGTTGCGGGGCGTGACGGGGGTAGGGGGTGAGGGTGACGGCCTTTGCTGGTTGCGCCGTATACGATACATAAGCGGCGGGATTGAGGGTTGGCGTTGCGGCGTTTCCGGGGATTCCCGTTATTATCGCAGTTTTGACGTTCCGGCGTTGGCGGGAATCTGCGGCGTTGGCGGTGGGGGGACGGGGGGACGGCTGTGCGCCCCTACGCGCCCTTACGGGGTAGATGGTTGTTTGGTTTGTTGCGGGGCGTGACGGGGGTAGGGGGTGAGGGTGACGGCCTTTGCTGGTTGCGCCGTATACGATACATAAGCGGCGGGATTGAGGGTTGATGTTGCGGCGTGGGCGGGGATTCCCGTTGTTATCGCAGTTTTGACGTTCCGGCGTGGGCGGGAATCTGCGGCGTTGGCGGCGGGGGACGGGCGCACGGCTGTGCGCCCCTACGCGCCCTTACGGGGCGGGGGTGGGGGTTGGGTTGCGGGGGTTAGTGGGGGGCGGGGGTTGCGGGGTGGCGTAGAATCCGGTGGTTGGGGATTTTTGTTGGGGGTTTTTGGTGGAGGGTTGATGCCGCAGCTTTGCTGGGAGCCGGTTGCTTGAGGGGGTTTGGGGGCGGCGGCCGGGTTGGGCCGGGGCCGTTGCGTAGCGGGGGGCGGTGGCGCAATGTTTTGGTTGGGGCTACCGCCGGGCTGGCGATGTTTCTGGCAGCGCTGGATTTTTCGGTGAATGTGGCGCTGCCGGAGATTGCCGCCGATTTGGACGCCGACCTGCAAAGCGTGCAGTGGGCGCTGGTGGTGTTTATCGGGACGCGGGGGAGTCTGGTGCTGGGGGCGGGCAGCTTTGCCGACCGCTTCGGGCTGCGGCGGGTTTATCTGTGGGGCGGGCTGGCGTATCTGGTTTCGATGTTTTGTATCGCTTTGGCCCCGGATTTGGCTACGATGGTGGGGTTCAGGGTGTTGCACGGGGTTGGGACTGCTTGCCTTTATGCGGTGGCGCCGGCTATTTCGGCCCGCTTGTTTCCGGCGCACCGGCGGGGTTTGAGTATGGGGTTTACGGCCAGCAGTCAGGCGCTGGGGATGGTGGGCGGCACGGTGGGGGCGGGGCTGCTGGTGGGCTGGCTGGGCTGGGAAATGGTGTTCTGGGGGCGGGTTCCGTTTATGGCGGCGGCACTGGTTCTGGCGCTGCTGTTTCTTGACCGCGACCCCCCGGCGTCGAGCGGGGGGCCGGCCTTTGACCGGACGGGCGCTCTGACGCTGGCGGGGGGGCTGATCTGCTTTATCATCGGGCTGCGGCTGGGGCGGGATGCGGGCTGGGCTTCGTGGCCGGTACTGGCGATGCTGGCGTTGACGCCGACGCTGCTGGTGTGGTTCTGGCGGGAGGAAAGGCGGGCGGTGTGGCCGGTGCTGCCGTTGGAGCTGTTGCGGAACCGGGGCTTTGTGGTGTCCAACGCCTGCGTGTTTCTGATTTATCTGAGTTCCTTTGCGGTCTGGTTCATTTTTCCTTTTTATGTGGCGGATACTCTGGGGCGGGGGCCGGAGGTTCTGGGGGCGATGATGGCGGCGTCGTCTTTGTGCGGGACGGGGTTTTCGTTGCTGGGGGGGTGGCTGGCCGACCGGATAGGCACTCGGAGCGTGGGCGTGGGCGGTATGCTGATGCTGGCGGTCGGGATACTGTTTACGGGGCTGCTGGACTCCGGTTCGCTAGTGGCCGAGGCGGTGCTGTGGGTGTCGGTGGTGGGCAGCGGGAGCGGGCTGGCGCAGGCGGCCAGTTTTACGCTGGCTATGCGGAGCGTGGCGCCGGAGCGATTCGGCACGGCGGGGGCGGTGCTGTCGCTGTCGCAGGCGCTGGGGTCGGTGATTGCGCTGTCGGTGATTGGGGGGATATTCGCGCTGCGCAGCGAGTATCATCTGGCGGCGCTGGCGGGAACGGCGGGGGCGGAGGGGGTGGCATTTGTGCTGGCTTACCGCGATGTGTTTTTGCTGGGGGCGGCGGTGGGGTTGTTGGGGGTGGGGGTGGCGGCCTTGGGGCGGGGGCGGGGGTGATGGGGGGGTGGGGTGTTGGGCGTTGGGCGTAAGGGAAGGGAAAGGGTCTGGCTGCGAGGGGACAGGGCGCACGGCTGTGCGCCCCTACGGGGGACGGGGGGCGGTGGGCGGACGGGGGGTAAGAGGTAGGTGGTTGGTTAGGTTGGGGGGCGGGTTAGTAGGCGGCTTAGGCGGATTCGGTTGCGGGCGAAGTGGCGGTAGAGGGCGTTGAAGGCGGGGCGGGCGGGCCATAGGGCTGTCCAGCTAATCAGCCAGCCTATACCGGCTTGGCGGTAGGCTTCGCGCAGGCTTTCCATTCCTACGGTTATGCCGCCGTCGGGTTGGATGCCGTAGAGGGCGGCGTCTATTTGTTCGGGTTTCAGGCCGAAAGCGGCGGGGTCGAAGTTGTCTGCCGAGGTGTCTATCGCGTCGATGTTGCGGGGGCGGCGGCGGTGGAGGGCCAGGATTTCGCGGCGGCAGATTGGGCAGGCGCCGTCGTATAGCAGGCGGTAGGGTTGGGCGTTGTTGGGGTCAGGGTTGGCGGGGTTTGATGGGTTCATTATTGGACGTCCTGCGAAGGTGCGGGCGCACGGCTGTGCGCCCTTACGGGGTTGCGGGCGCACGGCTGTGCGCCCCTACGGGGTGGGTGGTGGCGCGGCACAGCGGCGGGGGTTAGCGGCGTAAGGTGCGGGCGCACGGCTGTGCGCCCCTACGGGGTTACGGGGGTTGCGGGGGGGTGGGGGATCCATAGGCGCGTTCCGTTTAGATGGGGGAGTCGGGTGGTAGGCCGAGGGCTACTCGGGCGTATTGTTGGCCGCCTAGTTCCATAATTAGGCCGTCGCGGTGGGCTACGGCTTGGGCGTCGCGGTGGTAGCGTTGGAGGGGGGATTCGTCGAACAGGGCGTGGCCGCCGCTTAGGTCGAAGAGGCGGTTGACGGACTGGAGGCATAGCTGGGTGATAAACGCTTTGTCGCGGCGGAAGGTGGCCCGCTCTAGGGGGGTGAAGGTTTCGCCTGCTTGGGCTTTGCGCAGAATTTCGGCGATGTCGTGGTTCAGCAGGGCGCGGGCGGCGTCGGTTTCGGCGGCGGCTTGGGACAGGCGGATGTGGATGGCGGGGGAGTCGGCGGTTCGGCCCGGGCCGGAGGTTCCGGTTAGCCTTGTTGTGAATTCGTCCAACATTCCTTGGGCGATGCCTAGCATTGGGGCGACTAAATCCCAGCCCAGCAGCACGGGGATGGGCGCCCGGTAGCGGGCCTGGCGGTGCATTTCCCAGCCGCTCCAGTCGCTGTCGCCGGCGGTGGTGACGTCTAGGATGCGGTGGCAAGGGATGAAAGCGTCCTCGACTACGATGTCTTTGCTGCCGCTGCCGCGCAGGCCGGACACGAACCAGGTATCCACTATCCGGCAGTCTTGGCGGGGCAGCAGGGCCCAGTTGCGCTCGCCGATGCCGGGGACGCCGAGCATCAGCCATTCGGCGGAATCGCAGCCGCTGGAGAATTCCCATCGCCCGGATAGGCGGTATCCGCCGGGCGCGGGTGTGCAGGTGGATTTGCCGACGTTGAGCGAACTGGAGCATAGGGCGTCGGGGCCGGGGCCGAACACTTCCTCTTGGGCTTGGCGGGGCCAGTATCCGACCAGCCAGGCGTGGGCGGTCCAGAGGCAGTAGCACCAGGCGGTGGCGGGGCAGCCGCGGGCCAGCTCGGCGGCGGCGTCTAGGGCTAGGGCGTAGCTGACGTTTAGGCCGCCGAATTTTCGGGGCACTCCGATGTAGTATAGCTCTGAGTCCAGCAGGGCGGCTACGGACTCCGGGGGGATGCGCCGTAGATCCTCGGTATGGGCGGCCCGGTCTTTCAGGGTGGGTATCAGGTCGGCGGCGCGGCGCAGCAGTTGGGCTTCGGTTGGCGTTTCGGGGGTGGCGTTGGTTTTGGTGGTCACGGGTGTCGTCCTGCCGGTGTGGGGGTTGGGGGGACGGGTGGGGTGGAGTATAGCACTTTTGGGGGGTTGGGGGCCGGGGGTTAGTTCGCTTGGGGGTTCGCCCCCACCCTAACCCTCCCCCGGAGGGGGAGGGGATTTTTGAGGGCCGGGGGCCAGTGTTGTTGGGTGTGAGCTAGGTTGGGGGGTTGGCTTGGGCGGCTAGGGACTGGAGTTGGGCTATGGCTTGGGGGATGTCTTGGGCGATGGCTGCTTTGTTCAGGGGCGGGTGTTCGTGGCTGTATAGGGCGGCGCCGCCAAATTCGGTTAGGTAGCGGTGGTTTTCGCCGGGGACGGGGGTGTTGGGCGGGTAGTTGATGTTTTGCTTGATTAGGCTGGTTAGGATGGTGAGGTTGTGTCCGTCGCGGCCGGTGGTGGGGTATTCGTGGCCGTGGGCGGCGAGGACGGCTTTGTAGGCGTTTTCTAGGGCGTTTTGGGCCATGCGCCCGATTTGCTTGTCGGGGATGGCGTCGAGGATTCCGGCGTTGGCTATGGCGGTGAGGCCGTGGGCGGCTTCGGATGCGTCTTTGAGTTTGCCTGCTATGTCCTGCCAGTCGGTGGATTCCGGGGGAAAGGGGGCGGGGTATGGCGTGCTGTCCGGGGGCATAACTTGCGCTCCGTGCTTGGCGATGCGGTTGGCGAGGTTGTTGCGGAGGGCGCGGCGTTGGCGGAACTCTTGGGGGGTCATACATATAACGTCAATGCCGGACGCTTCGGGCAGGCGTTTTCGCTGTTCGGCGCGGGCTTTGTGGCGCAGGGATTCCAGCCACGGCTCGGGCGGCTGGGCTTCCTTGATTATCAGGATGTCCACGTCGGAGTTGGGGCGGTGGTCGCCCCGGGCCCGGGAGCCGAACAGTATCGTCCGTTGCGCCCCGGCCATTTGGTGGACGGCGCGGGCTAGGTTTACGGCTCTTTGGTCGGTTTGGCGGTTTGGGGTTTTGGGGTTCATTTATGGGGGGTTCCTTATTTCCTCACATCCGGGGGAGAGTTAGGGTCGGGGCGAACCGGGGGCGGTGGTGTTTCAGTTTGCCCCTGCTTATCATAAACGCGCGAACACGGCAAGCTCTCGTGGTTGACGCGGGGGGGCATTTCCAGTATAAAATAGCTACACTTAAGCATAGCGTTGCTACTCTGGCAACGGTAGACTAGTATGCTGAGAGTCCAGATTGAATTTCATTGATGACGAAACCCGGGAGCGCATAAGAAGGCGGAGAATCAGCGACGGGGACATTGAGATTTGCCTTAGCGATATGGGCCATTTTGCCTACCATAATCGCCAAAACACAGTGTACGCTACCACACTCCCAGATGGACGCAACCTGAAGGTAGAGGTTAATCCATCTGGGGCAATTACAAACGCCTTTTGCCACCAGTAGCACACAGCCCCGACAGGAGTAGCGAAAATGCCTGCATTTATTAAAGGGTCGATGTCGGATAGCCTGTATGTCCGGTTCAGTGAGTCTCCGATCTCCGTTAGTGTTGAACTGCATCCTGATGTCATCTTGGACGTGGATGTGAACGGAACGGTGGTGGGGATTGATTTTCAGCACGTCGCTGAGCTGATGGCGGAAGCGCAGACGGTTCAGGGCATCGGGGGAATGGGGGCGGCGGCTATGCCCGGGGAAGTTTATTCGCCGCCGGAGCAGTTGCAGGGGGGTGCCGGGCAAGGGCGTCTGGTTTATCAAGCGGCGTAGGTCTGATTTGGGTTCGCTTTGGCCCGGCGGAGGCGCCGGGCTTTTTCTTTTTTTGGGGGGGTTCCTGTTCTTGACCGGGGGCGTTGGGGTTGGTACACTAGGGGTTGTTAGGGGCGGTTAGCTCAGTTGGTTAGAGTACTTGCTCGACACGCAAGAGGCCAGTGGTTCGAGTCCACTACCGCCCACCACACTGGACAGAATCAGGGGTCTTGACGCGGCCACCGGATTGCCTTGCGAAATTCTCCTTTGCCGCCCTGCGCTAAGGGATAAGGTCTCACTGCCCAAGGCGGGATTCTTCGCTACGCTCAGAATGACAGATATTTGCTCGGAATGACAGACATTTGCTCAGAATGACAGTCTTTTGCTTAGGATGGCAGGCATTGTCTTAGAATGATGGACATTTGCTCAGAATGACGGATTCGGCTGTCATTCCTCGGTTGGGGCTGTTTGCTTTTGGGCTAGGAACGCTGCGGTGGCGCAGGTTAGGCCGATGGCGAAGTTGTAGGCGCCCATTGTTAGCAGGTGGTGGAAGGCTAGGCTGAACAGGGCCATTACCAGAACCCATCCGACTACTACATCCCGGCCTAGGGACTTTGGCACAGTCCAAAGCAGCCGCATCAGGAAGAATAGGGCCAGCAGGTATAATGCCAGTGGGATGATGCCCGCTTCGCCGAACAGCATCAGGTACAGATTGTGGACTCCGGTCGGAGTCCCTTGGTTTCCGATGGGGGCGCCCTCTATATAGTGGAGCTGATACAGGCCGTTACCTATTATGGGTGATTCTAGGGCCTTGTTGAAGCCCATATCCCACAAGAGCATTCGTTTCGATAGTCCGCTGTCACATACGAGAGACTCCGTTGATAGGGTGGTCTCGCAGGATTTCTCCAGTCGATGGGCCAGTGCGGTTGCTGCGGATGTTGCCATTATCGGGCCTATGGCCTCTGTCTGGGCCCGGTGCATAATGCCGTTCTTCTCGTAGGTGACGGAGGCTCGCAAGAACTTGCCGCCGTCTTCGTCCACTAGGGTGTATCTGTATGAGCGCGGGCCTTCGATGTTGCTCCAAGTGTCGTCGTCGGGCGTATAGGCGTCGCCGGGCCGGGGGTCGGCGTGTTGCCATTGCCAGGGATTTACCGGGTTGTCGTCAGCCCGGTGGGGCCGGTCGTTAACCAAGTAGACGGTGACAGTGTCTCCCACCCGCTTCACTACGCTCGCATCAGCAATCGCGGCCCCGCCGGTATTCACTGTCGGCGTTTCCGGCGTTTCCAGTTTCGGGAATGACAAAATTACCTGCGCGCTTACGAGGAGCCAAACTAGGATGGCGGCCAGGAGCAGAACGGTTAGGCCGGTATGCCAAAGGTCTTGTCTGAGGCGACGGGCGTTCAGCGGCAGGAACAGAATCAGCATCCCGCCCATAGCAATAACCGCTGTATTGGAAAACGCAGCGAGGCCAGCGGCGCATCCCAAGGCTAGGGCTAGGTAGCCAAGGGGGCGCTGCCGTCCGTTGGATTGAAAGGCCAACGCCAGTGCTACCGTTAGGCAAGCGATGAAGCCTGCGTCGTTGGGGTCGGTAAAAGTGCCGGTCAGGCGATAGGGAATCCAGTATTCGGGCAGCACGCCAATATCGCGCAGCAAGGGCGAGGCCAGAATGACGGCGCAGCTTGCCGCCAGAAGCACCAGAGTCCACTTGAGCAGCGTCTCGGCCCCGATTCGATCCAGCAGCCAGCGGCCGCCTAGGATGGCGGCGAGGGTGACGGCTAGGAAAAAGCCTTGACGGGCTAGGTTTTCGGGCAACAATTCGGCGCCGTTGGCGAGGGAAGCGACGGAGGAAATGCAGAGGTAGGACGCTATGGAGGCGAGGAGCAATAATCCAGGGGTTCCAAGGGATTTCCAGCGGCGGAGGTTTACGAAACCCAGCAGGATCAGGCAGCACAGGAGCATCGCCCCCAGGACGAGCGGCTCTATCACGCTGCCTTGTAGCTTTATGTGGGACAGGACGGCCAGCGCCCAGAAGGAAACGGCGATGCAGGCGGCGGATGCGAATTCGAGTCGTTTCCAGAGTGGCGGGATAAGCGGGAACATACGTTTACCTTTGAGTTATAGTGCTTTGAGCAGCCGCCCGTTTTTGTCACCCTGAGCGGGGCGAAGGGTCTCACTGCCAGGGGCGGGATTCTTCGCTTTGCTCAGAATGACAGATGGGGGCTTAGAGTGGCAGATTTGGCGCACTGCGCCTTTTGTCACCCTGAGCGCAGCGAAGGGTCTCACTGCCAGGGGCGGGATTCTTCGCTTTGCTCAGAATGACAGATGGCTTGACCAGAATGACAGATTTGGCACACTGCACCTTTTGTCACCCTGAGCGGAGCGAAGGGTCTTACTGCCCAAGGCGGGATTCTTCGCTTTGCTCAGAATGACAGACGGCGGCTTAGAGGGACAGATTTGGCGCACTGTACCTTTTGTCACCCTGAGCGGGGCGAAGGGTCTCACTGCCAGGGGTGGGATTCTTCGCTTTGCTCAGAATGACAGATGGCGGCTTAGAGTGACAGATTTGGCGCACTGCACCTTTGGCGCACTGTACCTTTTGTCACCCTGAGCGGGGCGAAGGGTCTCACTGCCAGGGGCGGGATTCTTCGCTTTGCTCAGAATGACAGATGGCGGCTTAGAGTGACAGATTTGGCGCACTGCACCTTTTGTCACCCTGAGCGGAACGAAGGGTCTCACTGCCAGGGGCGGGATTCTTCGCTTTGCTCAGAATGACAGATGGTTGCTCAGAATGACAGATGGTGGCTTAGAGTGACAGACGGCTTGACCAGAATGACAGACGGCGGCTTAGAGTGACAGGTTGCTCGCTTAGAGTGACGGGCGGCGGTAGTGATTTTGCGATTTTCTTTATTTTTGGCAGAGGGTGCGTAGCTCGGCGGCTACGGTATCGTACCAGTTGGCGCTTCGGAAGTGGTTTCCTCGTTGTTTTGCTCCTTGGCAGAGTTTTCGGTATAGATCGGGGTTGTCCAGCAGGCGTTGGATGGCGGATTCGATTTCCGTGGCGGAGCGGGGGGCTATCAGCAGGCCGCTTTTTTCGTGCTGGACCAGCTCGGGGACGCCGCCCCATTTGGCGGCTACTACGGGCAGGCCGCACTGGAAGGCTTCTAGGATGGCGCCGGGGTAGCCTTCGCTCCGGTAGTAGCTGGGATAGATTAGCAGGTCGTGTTGGCTGAGAACTTGGGGGATTTCCGCGGGGGGCAGGACGCCGCGGTAGGTGGCTTTGGGGTGGCCGTCGAACAGGGAGAAATCCGTTTCGGTCATAGCGGGGCCGAAGACGTTTAGGTGGCAATTTTCCGGCAGGCGGCGGCAGGCATCAAGGGCTTCGGCCAGCCCTTTGTCCATATCCAAGCGGGCGACGAAAATCAGCTTTTCCGGCCGGTCGCGCTTGGGACGGGCGGGCGTTTCTATTTCTCTGGTGTTGGGGAACCACTGGAAGTTGTCGCGGTTGCCGAAATTGCGGCGCAGGTATTGCGTTTCTACGTAGACCCGCGCAGAGCGCATATAGGTGCGGTCAGCCAGCCAGCGGGCTAAGGGGCTATAGCCCAGATAGTCCAGCATCATATCGCCGCCGGTTAGACGCAGGGCTAGGGGGCGGCGGGTGATTTTGCAGAGGGCCCACAGGAACGAGGCTAGGGTCAGGGCGGAATAGGGGGCGATGATTAGGAATACTACGTCGGAGCGCCGGATATTTTTTGCGGCGCCCCAAGCTACTTTCAGGAACCTTGCTAGGCGGTTGGCCCTTATTTTCCAGGGGGGGAGATTGGTTACGGGCCCGGACGTGTCTATGACGTCTACCTTGAAGCCGCGGGCGCTTAATTCGCGCACCTGTTCGTCGGCCATTACTTTGTTGCCCCCGACTACGTTGGTGCCGGACGCCCCGGTTTTTTGTATGGGAGCGATTAGCAGGATGCGGGGCGGGCGGGTTTTTTTTCCGGTTTTTTCTGGCCCGGTTCGCTCTTTCCCGGTCAAGGCGCTTCCTGCTCTTGCTTGAGTGGAGCGTAGGGGGCGGATTTGCCGGGGATTGCGCCGGACAGGACGGAGCGGCCGGCGGCCCACAGGAAGGCGGCGTCGGTGGGGCGGGGCAGCCAGACTGCGGGCAGGCTTGTTCGGGTGGTTCGGTGGAAGGCTAGGGACAGGAATATACATCCGGCCATCATTCCGGCGGTCATAGCCCACGCCGCCGCTTCGACGCCTAGTATCGGGTAGAGCAGTAGCAGGGCGGCTAGGTTGGCGCACAGTCCTAGGAATACCGCCCAGGAACAGATTTGGGGGCGGTTGGCGCCCTTGAAGTGGGTCATAAGGATTGCCGATAGGGCGTAGGCGAGCATCCCGGGGGCGATAATCCATAGCAGGGGAACGGCGGGCAGGAAGGCGTTGGAAAGCAGCAGGCGAGCTAGGGGGGCGCTTAGGGCGAGCAGGACTAGCATTGGAATGGCGGTGCAGGCGCAGACTAGGCGCAGGCATAGGGCGACCGTTTCGATGCGCTCTGCGCCCGCGACACGGGGGAAAAGCGCGTTGCCCACGGCGTTGGATACCAGCATAAACCCGAGCATAAGGGCGCTGGCGGCGGCGAACAGCCCTACTTCGCTTTGGCCGGCGATAAAGCCTAGTATGATGACGCCGAAGTGGGGTTCGATGGCGTTGCCTAGCCGGGCGGCGTGGTATTTCAAGCCGTAGCCTAGAACGCTGGCGATGTTCGCGCGGCCCGGAATCTGGAAGGCCAGCCCGTAATGCCGCCGCAGGTACAATAGGCAGGCGGCGGTCATAGCGATATGTCCGGCGGCGAAGGCGATGATGGCGCCGTCTACTCCTAGCCCTAGTCCACGGACTAGGGCCAGTAGCGTTAGCACGTTGGCCGCGACGCGGAGCATTGAGAAGGCGGCCAAGGGACGGAAGCGACGGAGGGCGACTAGCTGGTGGTCTAGGGCGACGGATATGACGGTTAGGGGAATCAGGGCGAGGGACAGCAGGAACGCGGGGGTTTCCGCCTTTTGGAAGAAGGCGAGGTTGCCGTAAATCAGGGGGACGGACAGGGCGGCGGCTAGGCTACCGCCGAATAAGGAGATAAGCAGGGCTGCGGACACGCCTTGCGATACGCTCATCCGCCGGGCCGCTACGAAGTATTGGGCGCCCTGCTGGGCGCCGGGGGTGAGGAGCAGGCCGAGCAGGGTTGCGAAGGCGATGCAGACGGCGTAGGCGCCCCTTCCGTCGGGCAGCAGCATATAGGCGAGCAATCCCTGTATCAGCAGGGTTAGGCTTGCCATCGCGGTTAGGGTCGCAAACATTACGGACACGTCTTGCCCGCCGGTTGCGGGCGGGGCGTCTGGCGCGTCCGTTGTTGTTGGGTTCGGTTGGTTCATTTATCGCGTTTCAATGATGGTCTTTATGTTTGTCATTGCAAGGTGGCAAGGGGGGCGCACGGCTGTGCGCCCCTACGGGTATGGATATGGTTGTTCAGGGTGGTATAGGGGGGCGCATGGCTGTGCGCCCCTACGGATACGGATACGGTTGTTCAGGGTGGTAAGGGGGGGGCACGGCTGTGCGCCCCTACGGATACGGATATGGTTGTTCAGGGTGGTAAGGGGGGGCGCACGGCTGTGCGCCCCTACGGGTATGGATATGGTTGTTCAGGGTGGTATAGGGGGGCGCACGGCTGTGCGCCCCTACGGATACGGATACGGATATGGTTGTTCAGGGTGGTAAGGGCGTGCCTTTGTGTTGGGGGGTTGGGATGAAGAAGCCTAGCCCCCAGCTCAGGTGCATGGTTGCCAGCACTAGGGGGAGGCGTAGGGCGGCGGCGTCGCGGCGCCGGACGCCGATGGCGGCTGCTCCGGTCGCTAGGGTAAGGGCGTAGGCGAGCAGCAGGGCGGCCAGTAGCCAGGGGAATAATCCGGCCAGGGCCAGCGCGGCCCCGGCCAGCAGGCTCAGGGCCAGCCCGGGGGCGGCTAGATGGCGGGGGCGAACCGAGCGCGGATGCTTTATGACGACCGACGATTTTCCACGGCCATAGTTGAAATACTGCCGGGCCAGGGTGCGTAAGGTGCCGCGGGGCCGGTAGTTTACTACCAGCTCGGGGTCGAACCATACTATCTTGCCCTGCTTGCGCAGGCGGTAGTTGAACTCGTAGTCCTCGTTCCAGACTACGTTGGCGTATCCGCCGCCCATTTCCTCTAGGGTTTCGCGGGGGAACACGCCTAGAAAGGCGGTGTCGGCGGCTCCCTCTTTGCCGCCCAGCCGGTGGCGGGCGTCGCCTACGCCCAGCGGGGTGGTCATTGCCATCGCCACGGTTCGCTCGAAGGGGGTGGTTCCTACGGCGAGCTGCCGTCCGCCGACGTTGGCCGCGCCGGTTCGCTCTAGGGTTTCTACGGCGCGGCTTAAGTAACCGGGCGGAAAGATTGTGTGGGCGTCGCACCGCGCTATGATGTCTCCGGTAGCCAAGCGCAGGGCGGCGTTGGCTCCGGGGACGGTGGTTCTTTCCGGGTTGGGAATCAGCTTTACCGACGGGTGAAAGCGGCGGACGAGTTCGGCCATTTCCGGGGTTTCGGAACCGTCGGCTACGATGACTTCTATCTGGCCCGCGTAGTCTTGGGCGAATATCGAATCGAGGGTGGGGATTATGGTCGCTTCGGCATTGCGGGCGGGAATTATTACCGATACGCGCGGGGGGGCGGTCACAGAATAATCATCGGGGTTCCCGTAGGGGGTTCCCTCGGGGTTTCCGTTGGGGTTCAGGGTTTGCCGGTTTTTGGTGGTCATTGCGCCGCACCCTGCTATGGTTGGCGGAGCTGTTCGCGCCGCTGGCATAGGGGGGAGTCCATCCGCTCCGCTTGGGGTTGTAGCTGTTCGCTGATGGCGCCCATTATCCGCACGGTTTCTAGGCCGTCGGCGGATGGGACGGACGGGGGCAGGCCGTTGACGCTTTGCCGGACGAAATCACTGATGGCCCGGTCATGGATGTTCCTGAACCGGCCGGTGAGATAGTCGAAGCCGTTGGCGACGGCGCCCGAGGCGATCTGGGCGGCTTCGCCAATGGCGGAAAGGCCGATGCCCCAAGGGGACTGGTTTACGCGGTTGTAGTTGACTAGCACTTTGCTCTGCATATCCAGCTTTATTATGCCTTCAGTGCCCCACAATTCCAATAGAAAGGCCGAATGTTTGCTGGTGTAGGTTAGGACGATGCTGCTGGCGGCGTTGTCGCCGGTAAGCTCCAGCCGGTAGTCCTCGAAGGGCGACCAGGGGTATTGGGGCAGGATTTTCCGGGCCTGGACGCGGGCTTCGCGGACGGGGCCGATAAATGCCTGGGAGAGGTATATTACGTGGGGGCCGGTTTCGCCGATGGAACCGCCGGGCAGCCGGTTGGCGAAGTGGCCGGGGTCGGTGGTCCACAGGGTGACGGGGGTGGAGTAGAAAATACGCATCCCGGTGAGTTGGCCGATGTCGCCGCGCCGGATGCGTTGGCGGGCTTCGATGACGCGGGGGTGGAACAGCTCGGTATGGGCCACGCCGACGCGGCCTTTGGCGCCGCGCTCGGCTTCGATGATTCTTTCGCACTCCGCCGTTGAGGTAGCCAGGGGCTTTTCAATCAGCACGTTGGAGTCGGCTTGCAGGGCGGCTATCGCTAGGTCGGCGTGGGTGTTTGGGGGGGTGCATACGTCAACGAAGTCGGGGCGCTCGATGTCCAGCATTTGCCGGACGTCGTCGTAGGCCGTAGGGATTCCGAATTGGCGGCGCACGGCTTCGGCCCGGGCGCGGTCTAGGTCGCAGATTGCGGCGATTTTTACGTCGCGGCGCAGGCGGAGCCAGGCGGGCAGGTGTTTCTTGGCGGCTATAAACCCGGCCCCTATGATGGCTGCTGTGTGCATCCGGCCATTCTCTATTAGCATTACCCGACGATGTTCCGGTTTGGGCGGGGGCCGCGTTCTCCGCGTGCCAGTATAACCGTTCCGCGGCGGGGGCCGCCATAGAAGTTCCGGCAGCTTGACAGTTGGCGGGGTGGGCGCACGGCTGTGCGCCCCTACAATCGCAGGGGCCGCCATAGAAGTTCCGGCGTCTTGACAGTTGGCGGGGTGGGCGCACGGCTGTTCGCCCCTACAATCGCGGGGGCTGCCATACGAGTTCCGGTGTCTTGACAGTTGGCGGGGTGGGCGCACGGCTGTTCGCCCCTACAATCGCAGGGGCCGCCATATAAGTTCCGGCGTCTTGACAGTTGGCGGGGTGGGCGCACGGCTGTGCGCCCCTACGATCGCGGGGGCCGCCATAGAAGTTCCGGCAGCTTGACAGTCATTCTTTGGTGATATGTAATATCACACGGCGTTTGATATTACGTTATCCGGTGGGATGCAGGCGGCGGGGAGTTTGCTGGGAAATGAGTAATAGTATCCGAAGTCTTTTGCGGCTGTTGCGCCGGGTGGGGATGGGCGAACCGCTGCTGAAGCGGCATTCGATTGAGCTGCCGGGGGCGGGAGAGTCGGGGGGGGGGGGGGGACGCGACGTCTCCATCGTCGCCAATGGTTCGGTTTGTGCCGGGAATATCGCCCGGCGGCTTGGCTTCCTGCGGGGGGCGACGATTATTGTCAGTATGGACGGCGCGACGGCGACATTCCTCGCTATTGGCGGGGCTGCTACGGGATGATGCCGGCGGCCGCATTCACGGACAGGCTGCCGCAATGAAATGCCCGGCGGGACGCCCCCACCCTAACCCTCCCCCGGAGGGGGAGGGAATTTCGCAATTTTCTGCCGCCAGTCCGCTCGAGCTTTAGGTAAGGCAGTACAGACGTGTACGATTATCTGCTGGTGGTGGGGCCGGGGCGGTCGGGGAGCGAGTTTCTGTACCGGCTGTTGCGGGGGCATCCCAGCTTTGTTTTTCCTGAAATCAAGGAGCGGTATTATTACCGCTCGCCGGGGGCGTTCCGGCGGGCTTGGAAACGGCTGGAGGGGCGGGGGCAGCTTGTTTGCGATGTGGCTAATCTGGCCTATGCCGACGCCCGGCTGCTTGGCGGCGTGGCGGCTCTGCGGGAAGCTGGGTTCAGGGTGCTGCTGGTGGTGCTGCTGCGGGAGCATCGGGAACGGGCGATTTCGATGATGCAGTTCCGGCGGAGCCGGGCGGAGCTTTCGGCGCTGTTGGGCGGGCGGCGGCTGGAGGCGGCGGTGGTGCGCGACAGGTTGACGGCGGAACGTTTGGCGGATATTTTCCGCGCCGATGCCGATGTGCTGACGCTTTCTTTTTCGGCGCTTATCAGGGACACGGGCGCGGTGATGGACGTTTTGCCCGCGCTTTGCGGGGCGCCGGAGTTTGAGCATATTGCGGGGCAAGGGCCGGGGCTGGGGCGGGCGGTGAATCAGGCGGTTGGGGCCCGGTTTATGTGGCTGTCGGCATTGGGGCATTGGTGCGGTTTTATGCTGCGGCATTTGGGGTTCCGGCGTCTGTTGCAGCGAATCAAGGATAATCAGGCGGTTAATAAGGCGTTTTTCGTTCCCTTGCGCGACGATGCGGAAAGGCCCCGGCTGTCCGAGGAATCCTTGAGGCTGTTGGACGCTTCGGCTGCTGAGTGTAGCGGGATAGTCGAGGAATCATCCCGGCGGGTGAGCGAGGGGATTTATTTGCGAAAAGCAGGGCGGGCGGATGATGGCGTTTCCGATTGTGGGGTAGCGCCAAGGGGCGCGGCGTGACATCGCGCCCGAGGGGGCAAGCGTCATCCTCTTTAATCCCCCCTCCCCGACTTTTAGGGCGGCTAATGGGCCGACCCGCTGTTGCTCATCCCTTGGCATTTGCTGCACTGGGCTTGGCTGATTGGCGGGGTGGTTCTGTTGCTGGCGGCACTGCTCGTTATCTTGCCTCGTCCGGGAAGGGGGGCTTACGTTTTCTGGGTTTTTGCGCTGGTATACCTAGCGATTGTCGCCGTAGTGACGCCGTTCACGGTCGGGCAGGGAATAGACAGCCGGTACTTGGTTCCGGTGTATGTTCCGTTGTTGCTGGTTGGGGCGTTCCGGCTGGACGGGCTGCTGGGGCGCGGGGCGACGGGGGGGATGGCGGCGTTGCGGTGGGGGCTGGTCGTTCTGGCGTTGATTGGCGGCGGCTGGCATATCGGCGTTTCGGCGCAAGAGAATCTGCGATTGACTGCCGAAGGGCTGGAATCGGGGTACATCGGCCAGAGTCTCAACACGGCGTATTGGGATGATTCGGAGCTGGTGGAATATGTGCGGGCGAATCCCATCAAAGGCCGGTACTATAGCAACATCCCCAACGTACTCCGGTGGAACGCGGGGGTTACGGGAACGCGGGTGTCTTGGGTTGCGGTGCCGCGGCGGGGCGGCCACGGCGCGGCAGTCGGCCTACGATGCGGCGGTATCGGGCGAACCCGTGATTCGCTCCGGCTTTGACGTGTATCTTAACGGGAACACGCTGGCCTATGTCAGGGAGACGTGCGCTAGGGGTGATACGGAGGCGAGGTTTTTTCTGCACCTGTGGCCGGTTGACGGGGACGACCTGCCGGGCAATCGCAAGCGGCTTGGGTTTGACAACCTGGGCTTCAGCTTCGTCTGGGTCGGCGCGGTGTTCGACGGGCGATGTATGGCGAAAGTGACGCTGCCGGGGTATGCTATTGCCCGTATTGACACCGGGCAGTATGTGCGGGCGGGGGGCGATTTCAGGCGCCTGTGGGAGGGGGAGATACGCCTTGGACAGTAGCGGGAATCGCCTGCGAGGTTTCGTATTGAATGATCTTTGGCGCGGGCTGTCCGTGCGTTATCAGAACGTTTATATGGGGAAGGCGGTTTCTTACTCCCGGTTGCGCTACGCCCTGTTTGTCCTGTTTATCGGCGGCATTCTGGCCTACGGCGCCGCCTTTGCCGGGTATATGCTGGTCAACTTCGACCTGCTTAATATCATCCGCGACGCTAACGAAGATGATGCTTTTTACTACTTTCAGATAGCTTATTATCTGTCCGAGGGGAAGTTCTCTACCTTTGACGGCGGCATTACTCAAACCAACGGCTATCATCCTCTCTGGCTGCTGTTGATTACCCCTTTCTACTGGGTGTTTGACAAGGAAACGGCGCTGTTCGCCATCAAAGCCTTTGAGATAATGCTCGTCGCCGGCGGGGTGGCCCTTATTGCGGTAGCGGCGCGGCTGGCCCGGCTGCCCTGGATTCTGTTGTTTGCCTTGCTGCCGATACTGTATCAAACCGGCGGTCTCTTGTTGGGGCTGGAGGCCGCCGCCGCGCTGTTTATGCTGGGGCTGCTGTTTTTGGCGTTGCTGCTCTATGCCCGCAACCCGGGGCGGTGGACTTGGCCGCTGGCCGTGGTAGCCTTTGCCTTGCCTTGGGCGCGATTGGAGTACATCGCCATATCGCTGTCGGCTACGGCGCTGATGCTGCTGCTGGAGTGTTCGCGGCGGGAGCGGACGGACGGCGCGTCGTGGCGGGCTGCCCTGATTCCTTCTTTTCGGGCTTTAGTCCCAATCATCAGCGCCGTCGCCGGCATACTGACCTACTTTGCTTATAACAAGCTGGTGTTTGGCGGTATCGCGCCGGTGAGCGGGGCCAGCAAGCGGGCGTGGTCGCAGGAGAAGTGGGAGAGCGAAGGCGGCTACAGCCTGTTTCAGAACTTCCGGGAAGTATTGCAGATTCCGGCTTTCAACTATGAGGCGCTGCTGGCGGCGTTGGCAATCTGCGCCGGTTTCCTGCTGGCGTGGTGGCTGGCCCGCCGCTACCGGAGCAGGGAGGACTGGCTGCCGCTGGTCTTTCTGGCGGGCGTGTTCAGCCTGGCGGCGGAGCATATCGCCAAGTTCGCGCAGACCGTCCTTCAGGTGCATCCCGCCTGGGGAGGTTATATTTGGTATTTCGTCCCGGCGTACCTGATGCTGGCGCTGGCCGTTCCCTTGATCTGTTACGTTGCGATTCACTTTCTGCGCCGTCTCATCGGGCCGAGGTCGGCGCGAGCGGCCGGCGTGTTGTGCGGGGTTATTGTATTTAGCGGCGCGGTCTTGCTGTTTACCAAAGCGGATTTCACCGGGCCGTTCCGGTGGGTTGACCGGAGCAGCCAGTCAACCCATCGCGACTGGGAGCTTACTTCCTATGTGGATATGCAAGTGGTGAACCGGGCGCTGCCCGAGGACAGCGTGATTGGGTCTACGGACGCCGGGGTTATGGGGTATTTCTCCCGCTTTCCGGTGGTGAACCTGGACGGGCTGGTCAATTCTTATGACTATTTACGCGCGATAAACGCAAGTAAGGACGGATCTGTCATTTTGAAGAAAGAATGGATTGGGAAAGAAGAATTGATGCCCCTGTATCGAGAATTGGGAATAACTCACTTTGCCAACCTGCAACTCGCCAACCAGCCGCGGGACGCGGTACTGTTCGCAGGCTCGCCCTATCTCTACCGGGGGGTTGGCGAATTGCGGTTCAAGCTCTGGCCGGTCGAATCAACGGGAGATGTTGACTCCGCCGCTTGGGTCTGGCAAAGAATGGAACCGCATTTTAACTATCAAACTGACGGCGTGGGGCTGCTGGTGAACGGACGGATGGCCCAGGCATTTGTCAGGGATTGCGCGACGGACGAACTGGCAGTGTGGTCGTGGAGCGGCCCGGCGGATGAATCTATCGTCAAATCTTGGACGAACACGGAAACCGGGTTATGCGTGGACACCGTTGTACTGCCCCGCAATGCGCTTCATCCCGTGCGGGTCGAGGCGATGGCGGTTGACGATTACTTGACAGATCTGGTCGGAGACCGCCAGCCGGTAATCCGCTCCGATTTCGACGTGTATCTCAGCGATAATACGCTGGTCTACGTTAGGGAGCCGTGCGCCCGGGCGGACACGGAGGCGACGTTTTTTCTGCACCTGTGGCCGGTTGACGGGGACGATCTGCCCGGCAATCGCAAGCGGCTTGGGTTTGACAATCTGGACTTCGATTTCGTAGGGCGCGGCGCGGTATTCGACGGGCGATGTGTGGCGATGGCGGCGCTGCCGGGGTATGCTATTGCCCGTATTGACACCGGGCAGTATGTGCGGGCGGGCGGCGATTTCAGGCGCCTGTGGGAGGAGGAGATACGCCTTGGACAGTAGCGGGAACGGCGTACCGGGAACGGCGTGCGAGGTTTCGTATTGAATGATCTTTGGCGCGGGCTGTCCGTGCGTTATCAGAACGTTTATATGGGGAAGGCGGTTTCTTACTCCCGGTTGCGCTACGCCCTGTTTGTCCTGTTTATCGGCGGCATTCTGGCCTACGGCGCCGCCTTTGCCGGGTATATGCTGGTCAACTTCGACCTGCTCAACCTGCTGCGGGATGTGGTGACCCAGGATGACGCCTTCTACTATTACCAGATAGCCTACAACCTTTCCGAGGGGCGGTTCTCCACCTTTGACGACGGCATCAGCCGAACCAACGGCTACCATCCGTTCTGGCTGCTGCTGATTACCCCTTTCTACTGGATGTTTGACAAGGAAGGGGCGCTGTTCGCGATCAAAGCCCTGGAGATAATGCTCATCGCCGGCGGGGTGGCCCTTATCGCAGTGGCGGCGCGGCTGGCCCGGCTGCCCTGGTATCTGCTGTTCGCGCTGCCGCCGATCCTCTACCAGCAGCGCGGCCTGCTGCTGGGTTTGGAGGCCGCCGCCGGGCTGTTTATGCTGGGGCTGTTGTTCCTGGCCTTGCTGCTGTACGCCCGGAACCCGGGGCGGTGGACTTGGCCGCTGGCTGTAGTGGCCTTTGCCCTGCCTTGGGTACGTTTGGAATACATTGCCATATCGCTGACCGCCACGGGGTCGCTGCTATTGCTGGAGTGGTCGCGGCGGGAGCGGCCGGCCGGCGCGTTCTTGCGGGCTGCCTTGGCTGCTATCCCGGCCCGCCGGGCCTTTGTACCAACAATCAGCGCCGTCGCCGGTATCCTGACCTACTTTGCCTACAACAAGCTGGTGTTCGGCGGCATCGTGCCGGTGAGCGGGGCCACCAAGCGGGTGTGGTCGCAGATCCGCTTTGAAGAGGAAGGGGGCTACAACCTGCTCCAGAACTTCCAGGCGATCCGGCAAATCGAAGTTTTCGATAATGAGGTTCTGCTGACGGCGTTGGGGGTCTGCGTCATATTTCTGCTGGTGGGGTGGCTGGCCCACCGCTCGCGGAGCCGGGAGGACTGGCTGGCGCTGGCCTTTCTAGTGGGCGTATTCAGCCTGGCGGCGGGGCATATCGCCAAGTTCGCCGAAACCGTCCTTTATGTGGATCCCGGACGGGGAGGTTTTAGTTGGTATTTCGTCCCGGCCTACCTGCTGCTGGCGCTGGTAGTTCCGCTAATCTGTTGGGTTGCCCTTCACTTCCTGCGCCGTTTCCTCGGGCCGCGGTCGGCGCGGGTATCTAATGTTTTAAGCGTGGTTATCGTAGTGGTCGGCGGGGTATTTCTATTTACTAAAGCGGACTTCGCCGGGCCGTTCCGGTATATTGACGAGCACCGCGAGGCAACCCACTGGGGCTGGGGGTTTGCTACCTATGTGAGTATGCAGGTGGTGAACGAGGCGCTGCCCGAGGACAGCGTGATTGGGGCGTGGGACGCCGGGGTTATCGGGTATTTATCCCGCTTTCCGGTGGTGAACCTGGACGGGATGGTCAATTCTTATGACTACTTGCACACGACAACAAACATAGAGGGGTACGTAAAAGGCTCCTGGAAGGGAAAAATCATACCCTTCTATCGAGAATTGGGGGTAACTCACTTTGCCAATCTCATACGGGCCAGCCTTTCGGAGGACGCGATTCTGTTGGAAGGCCCGCGATTTTCCGGCTCCACTAAAGTCGAACGCCAATTCAAGCTCTGGTCGCTCGAACCGACGGAAGGCGTTGACCCGGCCGCCTGGTTCTGGGAAAGGATGGAGCCGCATTTTGACGATCAAGCCGACGGCGTCGGGCTGCTGGTGGACGGGCGGGTGGCCCAGGCGTTTGTCCGGGGCTGCCCGCCGGGTGGGGAAGTCGTGTGGGACTGGGGCGGCGCCGGGCCGGCCATTGCCCCCCAACCCTGGACGCGAACGGAAACCGGGCTATGCGTAGCGGCCATCGTCCTGCCCCCCGAGGCCACCCCTCCGGTGCGGATTAAGACCGTAGGGCCTGTAGCGCCCAGCGATTATCTGGCGTATTTGGTCGGCGACCGCCAACCGGCAATCTCCGCCGACTTTGACGTATATCTCAGCGACAACACGCTGGTCTATTTCAAGGAGCCGTGCGCCCGCGCCGACACGGAGGCGACGTTCTTTCTGCATCTGTACCCGGTTGACGGGAACGCCTTGCCGGGCCATCGCAGGCAGTACGGGTTTGACAACCTGGACTTCAGATTTGACCGGCGCGGCGTGATATTGGACGGGCGATGTGTGGCGACGGCGGCTCTGCCGGAGTATGGTATTGTTAGCATTGACACCGGGCAGTTTGTGCAGGTGGACGGCGATTTCAAGCATCTGTGGGAGGGGGAGATACGCCTTGGACAGTAGCGGGAATGGACTGCGGGGCTTGGTATTGAATAGCTTTTGGCGCGTTCTGCCAGTTTGGCGGTGGGCGCTGTTGCTTGGGGTTCCGGTTTTGGCGGCGTCCTGCCAGGGGGAAGCGGCGGCCCCCCTGCCCTTGAACGCATCGGTGGCAAAGTGGTTTGACAACCATGCCGCGGCGATTTCGATTACCAACGATGACTGGCCGATTCGCGGTAGGGTGCCGGACATAGACAGCTATGTGCTGGAGCAGGGTCTGGTAATGGGGTACGAAGTGGTGACCGGAAATTCCTTTCAAGGTGAGCGCATATTCAGCGGGCCGGATGATGAGCGGATCGCCTATCTGATGTCGGAGCTGGTTCCCAAGGGGTTCAGCTATTTTGGGCATGGGCATAATCACATTGACCACGATGAGTTGTCTTACGAAGAGGCCCTGGAATCGTTCCAGCTCAACTATGACACTATGATAGAGTGGGGGATGACGCCCGTTGCCTACGCCTATCCGAGGGGCGCCGGGTACGAAAAAGAGACGCAGCGGGCTTTGGAGGATTCCGGGTTTTTGAGCGGCAGACTACAGACCAGGAAGCCCAGCGAATTTTACAATATCTCGGGAGACCAGTTGTCGCCGGATAATTGGTTCGGCCTGATGTCGCTGGCGATGCAAAGTATCGAGTTTGAAAACTGCGGCAAATGCATCAATGACAATGCCGAGTTGACGCCTATCTTGGATGAGGCGTTGGAGCGGACTTCGTGGGTTATATTGACTTATCACAGTATCGGGCAGCGGTATTATGGGTGGTATCATTGGGACGAATTCCGCAAAGACGTTCAGTCAATCGCGGCGCGGGATTTCTGGACGGCTTCGATGAATGACATAACTTTGTATGTCAGGGAAAGGGAGAATACCGCGATAACGGTTGATGTGGTTGAGGGCGGCGGCGGAACCGAAAGCATCGGGATTACGCTGTCGGACGGGCTGGACAATGCTAGGTTCAATCATCCGCTGACGGTGCTGTTCGACCAACCGACGGGTTGGGTTGGCAGGCCATTTACGGTTTCTCAGGACGGGGAATTGCTGGAGGAATTTGTTTTTGACACGGAGGGGGTTACGCTTTCGCTGATGCCTAATGAGCGGGCCTATACGCTTCGCTTGCGGCCTTAGCCGGGGGGACGGGGAACGCAGAGGGCGCTGAGTACGCGCAGAGGGTGATTACGTGGGAAGACTGGTCGGCGACAGCCAGCCGGTAATCCGCGCAGATTTCGACGTGTATCTCACCGATAACAGTGTCATCTACGTCAGGGAGCCGTGCGAGCGGGCCGACACGGAGGCGATGTTCTTTCTGCATCTGTTGCCGGTTGACGGGGACGACCTGCCGGGCGATCGCCAGCAACATGGGTTTGACAACCTGGACTTCAGATTTTACCGGCGCGGCGTGGTGTTCGACGGGCAATGTGTGGCGACGGCGGCTCTGCCGGAGTATGGTATTGTTAGCATTGACACCGGGCAGTATGTGTTCGTGGATGGCGGTTACAAGCACCTGTGGGAGGGGGAGATACGCCTCGATGAGTAGCGGCCCATGGGAACCTATGGAGGGGCGATGTTGAGCGGGCGGGTAAATGCTTTCCTCGGTGTCGTCCTGGCTTGCCTGCCTTGGTTGGGGCTGCTGGCGTGGCTGGCCTCGTTGTCGTGGTTCCTGACCGATGACGCTTTTATCAGCTTCCGTTATGTGCGGAATCTGCTGGAGGGGCATGGGCCGGTGTTCAATCCCGGCGAGCGGGTGGAGGGTTATTCCAACTTCTTGTGGGTGCTGGAGCTGGCGGCGATTTGGCGGGTGCTGGGGGTGGCCCCGGAGGATGCGGCGCGGTGGCTGTCGGTGGGCTTCACCGCGGGGACGTTGGGGGCGCTGGGCTGGTGGGTGTACCGGCTGCCTTGGCTGCGAAACCGGGGGCCGGTTGGCTGGATGGCCTTGGGGCTGGTGTGCAGCAGCGCGACTTTCGCGGTGTGGACGTCGGCCGGCGGGCTGGAAACGCGGCAGTTTACATTTTTTATAGTCGTGGCGGTGGTCTGTCTGAGTCTGTACCGCGGCGGGCGGGCCGGGCTGCTGGCGGCGTCGTTTAGCTTGGCCGGGGCGGCATTGACGCGGCCCGAGGGGCCGTTGATCGCCGTTTGTTGCTTCGGGTGGTTCGTCGCGCAGCGGATGGCCGACGTCAAGGGGGTGCGGGTGGACTGGCGGGGATTGGCGTATCTGGCGGCGCCTTTCGTTATACTGGTGGCGGCGCATTTCCTGTTTCGCTACGCTTATTATGGCGAGTGGCTGCCCAACACTTACTACGCCAAGCACGTGCGCCCGTGGTATGAGTCGGGGTTCGGCTACCTGTGGGGGGCGGCGGTGGATACGGGGCTGTACCTGCTGATTCCTTTGGCGTGGGTGGCTTTTCGGCATCGGTGGCGGGAGGCCCGCGACGGGATTTATGGCTTGGTTCTGTTGCTAATCGCGGTTCACGCGGCCTATGTGATGCGGATTGGCGGCGACCATTTCGAGTATCGCCCGCTGGACTTTTACTGGCCGTTGCTGGCGCTGCCGGCTGCTGAGGGGATTGCCTGCGTCGGCTCGCGGATTGCGGCCTTTGACTGGCGGCGCATACCTCGCCCCACGGCTCTGAACAGTTACCGGCTCCGGCGGCCGGGGGTGCGGACTTGCGCGTTGATACTGTTCATTCCGGTCATTTTCTACTGCGGCGCGATACAGGGAGCCCTGTTGTTCGAGGGCAGCAAGATTGACGAGCGCATCATTTATCTGCACATTGAACTGGACGAGGGCAACGCCGGGTGGCTGCTGGCCGCGCCGGGGATGCCGGTATTGGTTGCTGTCTCCAACGAACTGCGCCGGCTGGCTACTGCCCAGAGTGTCGCTTCACCATTCGCGGAACACCGCGAGTTCGCCAACCGGCAGCTACGCTGGTGGCAGCCCTACGAGGATATGGAGCGGGGGGTGATTCCTGATGACGCGCTGATGGCAGGCGCATCTCTCGGCATACGGTTCTATTACCTGCCGGATCTGAAAGTCATTGACACTCACGGCTTGACCGATGCGACGGTGGCGCGTAATCCGGTCGCAACACCCAACCACCAGCGCTTTATGGCCCACGACCGCCGCCCGCCGCCCGGATACTTGGAGCAGCGGGGCGTCAACTTTACAGCGTATCGCGCCGCATCCAGCGAAGCCCAGGCCCTTAACCGAGGCCGGTACGCGGTGAAGGTTGGCCCCGGCCTGTGGCTGCCCTTCGACTCCGGCGACCATAAGTGGGTCGTGGCAAGTTTCGCCGGGCAGGATTTGCGGGCTCCGATTGAAATAATCCCGGAGGGTGATTACATAGCAAGACTGGTCGGAGACAGCGAGCCGGTAATCCGCTCCGATTTCGACGTGTATCTCAGCGACAACGCGCTGGTCTACGTCAAGGAGCCGTGCGAGCGGGCCGACACGGAGGCGGCGTTTTTTCTGCATCTGTGGCCGGTTGACGGGAACGCCTTGCCGGGCGATCGCCAGCAGCACGGGTTTGACAACCTGGACTTCGGCTTTGACCGGCGCGGCGTGATATTGGATGGGCGATGTGTGGCGATGGCGGCTCTGCCGGAGTATGGTATTGTTAGCATTGACACCGGGCAGTATGTGCAGGTGGACGGCGATTACAAGCATCTGTGGGAGGGGGAGATACGCTTTGGACAGTAGCGGGAATCGGCTGCGGGGCTTGGTATTGAATGGTATTTGGCGCGTTCTGCCAGTTTGGGGGTGGGCGCTGTTGCTTGGGGTTCCGGTTTTGGCGGCGTCCTGCCAGGGGGAAGCGGCGGCCCCCCTGCCCTTGAACGCATCGGTGGCAAAGTGGTTTGACAACCATGCCGCGGCGATTTCGATTACCAACGATGACTGGCCGATCCGCGGCAGGGTGCCGGACATAGACAGCTATGTGCTGGAGCAGGGGCTGATAATGGGGTACGAAGTGGTGACCGGAAATTCTTTTCAAGGTGAGCGCATATTCAGCGGGCCGGAGGATGAGCGGATCGCCTATCTGATGTCGGAGCTGGTTCCCAAGGGGTTCAGCTATTTTGGGCATGGGCATAATCATATAGACCACGACAAGTTGTCTTACGAAGAGGCCCTGGAATCGTTCCAGCTCAACTATGACACTATGATAGAGTGGGGGATGACGCCCGTGGCCTATGGCTATCCGAGAAGCGCCGGGCACGAAAAAGAGACACAGCGGGCTTTGGAAGATTCCGGGTTTTTGAGCGGCAGACTGCTGACTAGGAAGCCCAGCGAATCTTACAATATGTCGGGAGATAAGGTGTCGCCGGATAATTGGTTCGGCTTGATGTCGCTGGAGATGCAAAGTATCGAGTTTGAAAACTGCGGCAAATGCATCAATGATAATGCCGAGTTGACGCCTATACTGGATGAGGCACTGGAGCGGACTTCGTGGGTTATATTGACCTATCACAGTATCGGACAGCGGCATTGGGGGTGGTATCATTGGGACGAATTCCGCAAGGATGTTCAGTCAATCGCGGCGCGGGATTTCTGGTCGGCTTCGATGAACGACATAACTTTGTATGTCAGGGAACGGGAGAATACCGCGATAACGGTTGATGTGGTTGAGGGCGGCGGCGGGACCGAAAGCATCGGGATTACGCTGTCGGACGGGCTGGACAATGCTAGGTTCAATCATCCGCTGACGGTGCTGTTCGACCAGCCGACGGATTGGGTTGGCAGGCCATTTACGGTTTCTCAGGACGGGGAATTGGTGGGGGAATTTGTTTTTGACACGGAGGGGGTTGCGCTTTCGCTGATGCCTAACGAGCGGGCCTATACGCTTCAGCCGCGGCCTTAGCCAGGGGAACGCAGAGAGCGCAGAGTACGCGCAGAGGTTATAAATGGGGGTGGGAGATAAATGTTTGGCAAGACTATTGATTACAGGCTGCTTCGGGTAGTCGCGCATGGCAGGCATCCCGAAGCGGAGGAGCTTCGGCAGATTGAGCGGGATCTGAGCATCGAAACCGCGGACGCTCGCTTTGAGAAGTGGAATCGCCGTTTGGACAACGAAATTCCTGTTGACCCGGCTATGCGCTACTTGGATGTCGGGTGCGGTATGGGGGAGATGTGTTTGGCGCTGGCGCGGCGCGGGTGCGGACACGTGACGGGTATTGATAAAGACCCGTATTATATCGAAATCGCAAAGGGATTTGCTAGGGATATGCGTTTGCAGGACAAAGTGACATTCGAGTGCCTGAATGTTCACGATGTACCGGATGAGCAGGAGTATGACGTCGTGCTTTCGCATGAGATGCTGGAGCACGTGGAACGCCCCCGCGATTTTCTGCGCCGTATTGACGGCGTTCTCAAGGTCAAGAGTCGGGGGGAGGGCAGGATAATTATAGGCTTCGGCCCGCTGTTTCATTCGCCGTTTGGTGACCATATGAACCGAATTTTCAGATTCCGCATACCTTGGTTGGGAGTCCTGTTTTCGGAAGCGGCGCTTATGCGTCTGCGGCGCGAGTTCTGGCGGCCTATAGCGGATGATGCGGAGTCGTTTGAGGATATGCGGGAAGGGCTGAATAAAATGAGGTTTTCGGAGTTTCTGGGTTACGTCGAAGAAATGGGATGGGTAACGGAACGGCTGGTTGTGAATCCGCAGTTGAAACGCTGGCCGGGGCTGTGGCGGCTTTCCAATCTGTTGTTGCGGGTGCCTGGGCTGCGCGACTATCTGGCGGTTTCGGTATATGCGATTTACCGGCGGGAATAGGGGGGGGAGACGGGAAACGCAGAGGGCGCAGAGTTCGCGCAGAGGGCGCAGAGGTTATTAGGGGGTTTTGGGTTTTTTAGGGTTTTTGGGGTGGGCGGCGGCTTTGTTGTAGGGTGGAGATTATGAAGGGGATTAGGATTAGGGCTATTGAGCTGTAGTAGGTGGTGTGGGCCCAGGCGGCGGCTTCGGCGCCGTGGCGGGGGACCAGCCATATTATCAGGGCGGCGAATACTATCATGGCGACCATTTCTGCGGCCATATGCGGCCAGGCGCGGCCAACGGCGGCGGGCAGGGCGGTCAGGGCGGAAATGCTGTTGAGGGCGAAGGCGCCGGCCAGCATAATCAGCATCAGGGGGGCGGCGCCCGAGAATTCCTCGCCCAATAAGAACCGGGTTATGGGCTGGTGGAAGATGGCGAGCAAGCCGAACAGGGCTACCGCCGCGGCGAATGATACTAGGCTGAACCGCAGGGCGGTGCGGCGCAGTTCCCGGCCGCGGCCCGAGTACCATTGCTGACTGTATTGAGGCTGCACGCCGTCCTTTAGCGGCTGAAAGGGGTAGTGCGCGGCTTCGGTAATCTGCCTGGCGGCCCGGTAGAGTCCGACGTCGGCGGTGCCGGTGAATTGGGCTATCAAGAGAGTGTCTATATGATAGGCCAATGCCGAGAAGGTGGATCTGCCGAAGTTGCCGGTCAGGAAGCGCACCACGTCGGGCGGGACTTTGAGGGACAGGGAGCTGAGGAAACCGGGTATTCCGGCCCGGGGGGCCGATAGGGTGGCGGCGAGGAGCATTCCGACGCCGCTCACTGCGACACCGGCGATATGGGCCAGCACCACCTCGAGCAGCCCGCCGCCGTTCAGCCATACGATTCCGAGCAGGGCGACCCGGGTCAGCAGGCCGGCCAGGGTGATTGCCAAGCCTAGGGATAGCCGGTCGGCCAGCCGCAGGACGGCTAGGGTTTCGGTGCGGGTGGCGAGGAATATGCCGACGACGCCGTAGATAAGGGCGATGTCGCGGTGGGCGGGGTCAATTCCCAGCAGGCTGTTGGCGATGAGGGCAAGGACGGCGATAAGGGCGTAGGCGATGAGGGACAGACCGAGGGACAGGGCGATGGTGAAACGCAGTACGCGGGACGCCTCTTGCGGCCTTTGTTCGGCCACGGCGCGGGTTACGAAAGTTGTGACGGCTTCGCCGGCCTGCATAGCCAAGAGGCCGTGGACGAGGGCGGCTACGGCGATGATGACGGCTAGGGCGCCGAAGCCTTCGGGGCCGAGGATGCGGGCGGATATGATGAGCTGGGCCAGTCCGCTGAGGAGTTGGACGCCGGTAATGGCGCCCATCCAGAGGGTTTGCCGCACTACGCGCCGGTCTGATGCCGGAAACAACTGAGCAAGCACTTTCGGTTATTTGCGGGCCTGGCCGCGCAGCTCCTCGGCCAGCCGGTCGAAGTGGGGGCCGCTGCGAAAGAACTCGCCGCGCTGCCTGGCCCCGGCGCAAAGCCGCCGGTAGAGGGCCGGGTCGTCAATCAGCCGCTGGATCGCGGCTTTCAACTGGGGGACGGAGCGGGGCTCTACCAGCAGCCCGCTCTTTTCGTGTTCCACCTGCTCGGGGACGCCGCCTATGGATGTGGCTATGACCGGCACGCCGCATTGAAAGGCTTCGATGATGATTCCAGGGGTGCCTTCGCTGGGCATATAGCTTAGGAACAGCAGCAGGTCGTGTTGGGCCAGGATGCGGGGGGCGTCGTCGGGATCCAGCACGCCGCCGTAGGTTGCCTTGGGGTGGCCGTCGAACAGGGCAAAGTCGGTGTTGGGCATACGGGGGCCGAACACTTGGAGTCGGCAGTCGCCGGGCAGGGAACGGCAAGCCTCTAGGGCTTCGGCCAGCCCTTTTTCTTTCCTGAGCTGGCCCATAAACAGCAGACGGCGGACGTTAGGCCGGGCTTGGCCGGTTGCGGCGGGGGTGATGTCGCGAGTGTTGGCGAGCCAGCGGAAGTTGGGGCGGCGGCTGAACTGCCGGGGCGTCCACCTTTCCTCGTAGACTAGGGCGGCGCGTAGAAATGTGCGGGCCATCAGCCAGCGGCGAACCGGGCCGTAACGGTGATAGGTGAAATACAGGCTGTCGCCGAAGAACCGCAGGGCCAGGGGGCGGCGCAGGGCCCGGCATAGGGCCCAAATAGTGAAGGCCGCCGAAAGCGCGGAATAGGCCGACATATTAAGGAATACTAGGTCGGAGCGGCGGGCGCGGCGCAGGACGGCTGCGGCCACCCGCGCGAGGGTGACAAGCTCGTAGGCCAGAATTTTCCAGCGGGGCAGATTGGGGCGCGGTCTGGTGGTGTTGATGATGTCTAGGTCGAAGCCGCGCCGGGGCAGCTCGCGGACGGCTTCGGCGAAGGTCACCCTGGCGCCGCCGATGGGTTCGCCGAGGGAGGGCGACTTGGCGGGCAGGGGGCCGATGAGCAGCAGCTTTACCCTTTCTTTTTTCGCCCTTTTCAGTTTCGCCCCTTGCAGGCTCAACTGCCTTCCTCCGGGATCTGCCCGTTTTGCCTGCGCCCCCTGGTGCGCCCGTCCAGAAATTCGAGGCCGCTGGCGTAATTGACGGTGTGGGCGCCGCGGCTGCCGGGCAGGGCGGCGCCGTTGATGCGCCCGATGGGGGTTTCGGCGTAGGAATGTTCGCTGAGTTCGTCCACCCGGTTTAGGACTACGGCTTGCCCGTAGCGTCCGCCGCAATCTTGGGCCGGGCGGATCAGGCAGCCTTGCCGGGAAAACAGCCGGCCGGCCGGGCGGGCGCGGCGGCGGTCGGACACTACCGGATTGGCCGGGTGGGGCCGCCACGGGCCGTCTAGGGCGTCGGCGATATAGATGTGCAGTTCGTCGTTGGCCCGCGCCCGCGCCGCGCTCACTGTGCCGAACAGCCACAGTTTCCCGTCTTGCCGGTGCAGGGTCGGGTCGGACATATGCAAGCTGTCCAGCAGCGTCCGTTCTTTCGTCCAGTGGTCGGGGAAGCGGCGGCAGCGCCACAGGTCAACGCGGTTTTCGTCCCAAGTGTCGGGAATCAGATATAGTTGGCCTTGGTGCTGAAAGACGAAGGGGTAGGATAGATGGGCGGGGGATTCTATGGCGGTGGCGACGTTGCCCAGGGCGCCGTCGGGGGACACCGGGGCGCAGGCGATGGCGGCTTTTTTTGACGCGAAAGAGTAATCCTCAAAGAACACCCAAAGCTGGCCGTCAACAACTATGGGAAAGGGGTCGGCCCAGAAACGGCCGGGGGGGGCGTGATGGATTTTTAGCTGTGTTGCGGGGGGGTGTCCGGTGGTTAGGGAATCGGCTAGGGGGGGGCCGGGGTTGACGGCTAGGAACCATTGCTCGTAGCCGAAAAGGCGCCGGTAGGCGTTCTTGGCCGGCCGGGGGGTATAGCGGGACAGGAAACGGACAAGGTTCATTTGTTCCTGCTTAACGAACATACCGGGAATATAAGGCGTCGAATCTGCGACGGGCTTGGTCATAAATTGCGTAATTCGACGGTTGCGCGGCGGTGACCGCTTTTCTCTGGCAGGGGCTGAAATCGTCGGGAACCTCTTGGCGGTGGAATTGCCGTTGCGATTGCGCCCCGCACCGTCATTCCCGCGAAATTGGGGGCGCACGGCTGTGCGCCCCTACGGGTAGGGAAGGGTCTGGCCGCCAGGGGCGGGGTGGCGGGCATTGCGGGCGTTAGGTTGTTCCGGCGGGTAGGCGGCGTCTGAATAGGCGCTCTAAGTGCCATGCTAGGCGGGAGCGTAGGAAGTAGGGCAGCTTTTGCCGGGTTCGATGGAAGTCGCGGTGGAGCAGCATCCGGGCGGCCCGGCGCCAGCGGCCGCGGCTGTTTTTGCGTCCGACGATTGAGGCGGCTTCGCGGACGAGTTCCTTGAAACGCTCGGGCGGGATGTAGGCGGTGAAGCAGTTTTCCGGGCTTTGGTGGTTGTAAACCGTGATGTCGAAGTCGTCGTCCACAATCCCCATCTCTTTGCACGTCTCGAACAGCTCGGAGCCGGGGTAGGGGGTGAATATGCTGAGCATAATGTTGTCGGCGTTGATTTTCTTGATGGCGGTCAGGGTGTCTTGTAGCGTTTCCTCGGTTTCCTCGGGGAAGCCAATCAAAAAGAAGGCGCCGACTTCGATGCCGGCTTTCCGGCAGATGTCCACGGCGGGATACGCCTTTTCGATGGTGTGGCCCTTTTTGACGCTGCGCAGTATGCGGTTGTTGCCGGATTCGACGCCGATGTTGATGCGGACGCAACCGGAACGGCGCATATATTCGATTGACTGCTCTTTGACGACGCCGACGGTTATTTCGCAGCCCCATTTGAGTTTGGGACACTCGGTTTCAATCAAGGCGCACAGTTCCTTGATATAGCTCTGTTTGATGCCGAAGGTGTCGTCGTCGAAGTAGACGTAGCGGACGCCCCGCTCCATCAGCAATTTGAGTTCGGCGACCACGTTTTCCGGCGAGCGCCAGCGGGTGGTTTGCGTCCAGATGGCTTTGGATTCGCAGAAGGTGCAGCTATAGGGGCAGCCGCGGGCGGCGAATACGTATCCGAAGGCTTCGGCGGGATAGCTGGCGTAGTCCCGCAGGATTTGCGGGGCGGCTTCCGCCGGAAAGGGCAGGTCGTCGAGGTTGGGGATGTTGGGGCGCGGCGGCGTGAACACCTTGCGGCCATCCTGCCGGTAGACCAGCCCCGGCACCTCGCTCAGGGGCCTGCCGTTTTCTAGGGCCTGGAGCAGCTCAACCATGGTCATTTCGCCCTCGCCGGTCACTGCCACGTCGATGTCGGGGCAGTCCAGCGCGGTCCGGGTGGACAAGGTGGCGTGGGGGCCGCCCAGGACGACCAGAGTGTTGGGGTTATGCTCTTTGGCGATTCGGGCTACCCGCATCGCGGACGGGAAGTTTTGGGTCTTAGAGCTTAAGCCGACGACGTCGGGGTTGAAATCGGCTATGGCGGCGCGTATTTCCGCCCAGATGGGGGCCGCCGGGTCTTCCAGAGTCCGCAGGTAGCGGGCCATCCCTTCCTTGATGCGGGTTACGTTGTCGAGGGAGATATTTTTCTTTCTCGGGTTGAAATCGGCGTTGTAGGCTTGGACATCCCAATCCGTCCACTTCAAGATAGCCCCCGAGAGATAACCGAGGGCCATAGGGAATTTCACCAGCGAGGCGTTGTCGTGGTAGAGGCGCATGAAAGGCGGATCGATTATCATAATCCGCTTGCGCGGGGGAGAGGGGGCCGGGGATGCTTCGGGTTGTTGCATTTCCGTAATCTCCCGTACCGGATAGGGCGTATTATATCTGCCAGAGCGGGCGGCCGTTGGCTATTCCCTTGCCAAGAGGGCCAGGCTGGTTAGGTTTGGGGCGCCGGTTTCCGTGGGCCAGGGCAGGGGGCTTAGGGGCAGGGCGACTAGGGGGGCGCCTTGCTGTTGCAGGCGGCGCACGGCGAGGTAGGAGTCATAGTTTACGCGCTCATGCGGCCCTAGGGGTTTCTTGCCCGGAAAGTAGGAATGAAGCAGCAGGTGTCCGCGCGGGCGCAGGGCCTTGATGGCTAGGGCGATGTCGCGGTAGGCGAGGTCGGCGGCGGGGGCGTGGTCTAGGATGATGAAATCGAACTGGGTTTCGCGCCCGTTGAGGTAGTCGGTGGAGCGGGCGATGGCGAATTCGACCAGATCGGCGCAGTCGAGCCGGGCCAGCATTTCCGCGGGCGGGGTGGATATGCGGTATCGTTTCGCCCCGGCGGTGGCGGGGTTGTTGACGTCGAACAGGTCTACGGTGACCAGACGGGGCGGGGGGGCCGGATTGCGGCACTCCCGGCGGTTTTCCCGCATTGCCATGGCGGCGTGGATGGTGGATGCGCCGCGGTTGGTGCCGATTTCCAGCAGGGAGCGGGGCTGAAAGCGGCGGATAAGGTGGTAGATTGCGCGGCAGCTTTCGGGGTCGGCGGCGTGGGTCGGCGGCGCGTATTGAAAGACCTCGCTTATCGAGGTTTTGGCCTTTTGCCAGCCGTCGGCTAGGCTGTCGCCGGGGAATATGTCGGGGAACGAAATTTCCGACGCTTTGGGCAGCGGGGCGGCGTCAACGGCCATCGCGGGCAGGCGGTTGAGCCGCCGGGTGTGGGCCACGCGGCGGAGCTCGCTATGCGCCCGCGCCGGGAGGATGCGGCGAACCAGCCTTTTCAGTATTCGCAGGTCGGCGCGGGGAGTGGCGGCAGGGTGGCGGCCGCTTTCTTGGGGGTGGTTGTCGAGAGTCGTCATTTGCAGCTTCTTGGGAGAGCTTTCGGGCGGGCGGGTTGGGGATGGGCGGCGGGGGGGGTTGCAGTTCATTGTACAACGAACCCGCGGCGCCTGTCTTAATGTGGATGGGCGGTATTGGAGGGAAGTTGACATATTATGCCGCTGCCCATCCGTCATTCCCGCCTGCGCGGGGGTGGCGGGGATGGCGGGATTGTCTGAATCAGGATTTTCTGGATTTTAGGATTCTCAGGATTTTCTCCTATCCGGTAAATCCTTGAATCCTGAGAATCCTGATTCAGACATAGGCCGGGGAAATTTCGCAATTTCCCTTATGGCACCCTGCCCCTTTTGTCACCCTGAGCGATAGCGAAAATCTGGCCGGCCGGGGTGGGATTCTTCGCTGCGCTCAGAATGACAGGATGGGCGGAATGGCAGAATGGGTATGCGGGCGAGGATGGCGGGATTGTCTGAATCAGGATTTTCTGGATTTTAGGATTCTCAGGATTTTCTCCTATCCGGTAAATCCTTGAATCCTGAGAATCCTGATTCAGACAAAGGCCGGGGGAATTGCGAATTTCCCCTTTGTTACTTTGCCACTCTGTCGCCCTGAGCGTAAGCGAAGGGGCTGGCTGTCTGAGGTGGGATTCTTCGTTGCGCTCAGAATGACAGAGGGTTGCTCAGAATGACAGGATGGGCGGGGCGGGCGGAATGGTGGGCGGGCGGTTTGCCGTGGGGTGACGCCCCACCCTAACCCTCCCCCGGAGGGGGAGGGGATTTTTGGGGCGGGCGGGCGAGCGGTAGGGGCTTGGCGGTCGCGCTGCTGCTGCCGGTGTTGCCTGTCTTGGCCTGGGCCCGTATAATGGCGGGACGGTGCTTGCCGTTGTTTCCTTTGGCTGAATTTTGATTGAGACTTGAGAATGAACGCCGCTGAAATTTATAAGCTCGAAGCCAACTCGCGGATTCCGCAGTTTTCTGCGGGCGACACTGTTCGCGTCAACTTTCGGATACGCGAGGGGGAGCGCGAGCGTATCCAGGCATTCCAGGGGGTGGTGATTCGCCTGAATCACGGCAAAGGCCCCGCCGCCAACTTTACGGTGCGCCGGATGACTGCCGGAATCGGCATTGAGCGTATCTTTCCGTTGCATTCACCGCTGATTGAATCGCTGGAAATCACGCGCTACGGCTCGGTGCGGCGGGCCAAGCTGTACTATCTGCGGGGGTTGCAGGGCCGCGCCGCCCGCATCAAGGAGCTGAACCCGGCCCAGCGCCGCCGGGCCGCCGAGGCTCAGGCCGCTGCCGCCGCCCGCCGCGAGGAAGCGGCCCGGGCCGCCGCCGAAGCCGAGGCGCAAGCCGCTGCCGCCCAGGAAACGGCGGACGCCGACGCCCCGGCCGCCGGGGCCGCCGAACCGGCGGACTAGTAGCCACCCGGCCAACTTATGCCCGTTCATCCTTGACGGCTGTTCCGGCGTTCCCGCGCAGGCGGGAATCCAGATGGTCTTGCGGATGCGGGCGTTGCTGTTGCGGCAAGGGCCGTGGATTCCCGCCTGCGCGGGAATGACGGGGTGGTTGCCGGTGATGATGGGCTGGCTGGTGACGGCGGGTTGGGCGGAATGACGGGGCGGTTGCCGGTGGCGGCGGGTTGGCTGGTGATGACGGGTTGGGCGGAATGACTTTCAGCAGTTTTGGGTGGCGGCGGCTTTCCCTTTGCCGGTAATGCCAAAGGCTCCGTCATTCCCGCCTGTGCGGGAATCCAGATGGTCTTGCGGATGCGGGCGTTGCTGTTGCGGCAAGGGGTGTGGATTCTTGGCTGTGCTGATGGCTTGTGGATGATTTAAGGTACGCGGACGTGGCGGTGGACGCGCCGGTGGGTTACGCCCGCGCCTTTACCTACGGGATTCCCGCCCGCTTTACGGTGTTGCCGGGGCAACTGGTGTGGGTTCCTTTCGGTTCGCGGACGATTCAGGGCATTGTTACCGAGCTTTCCGTTGCCCGGCCCGATTTTGCCATCCGCGACATTTTGCAGCCCGTGGAGCCGGCGCCGTTGCTGGGGCCGGAGCAGTTGCGGCTGGGGTTGTGGCTCAGCCGGTATTATCGCAGTCCCTTGTTTGCCGCCTTGTCGGTTATGCTGCCCCCCGGGTTCGAGTCCCACGTCCGCTCCCGCATTATGCCCGTTGCAGGATTGGCGGCGGATGGGGATGCGCTGGGGGAGGAAACGGCGGCGGCACTGGAAGCATTGTCGGCCAAGGGGCGGATGAACCAGGCCGATTTCGTCAAGCTGCTGGGACGCCCCAAAGCGGTAAAGCGGAATAGCCGGGAATTGAACCGGCTGCTGGAGCAGGGCGCCATCCGCCGCGAGGTGACTATTCCGCGCCCCGGAATAGCGCCCAAGTATGATGTCTACCTGATACCCGCGCCGCCCGATGGCCGCCCCGATGACGATGATGATGCGCCGCCGCTGTCGGCCCGGCAAAGGGCGTTGCTGGACGCCGTGCGCCAACCGCCGGGGCATATCCCGCTGGGGGAGGCGCACCGGGAGTTTGGCCCGGCGGCGGCCAATGCGCTGTGGGAGAAGGGGCTGGCGGCGATGGAGTGGTGGCGCACATCCGGCGGGCCGCCGCCCATACCGTTCCTGGGCGGCGACGGGGGGCGTGAATCCGGGCCACAGCAGCTAACCTTGACCAGCGAGCAGGGGTTGGCGTTGTCGGAAATCACCGCCGCTTTGGATGCATCCTTTGCCAAGCCCCAATCCGGCAAGCCCGGCGCCTTTGGCCCGGCGTCGGTTCCGGCGGCATCTCCGACGTCGGTTCCGGCGGCGTCTGCGGCGTCCGCCCGTTCTTTCCTGCTCCACGGAGTTACCGGAAGCGGCAAGACCGAGGTGTATCTGCGGGCCATAGACCACGCCATCCGCTTGGGGCGCCGGGCGGTGTTTCTGGTGCCGGAAATTGCGCTCACTCCGCAGACGCTGGAGCGGGTCAACGCCTGGTTCGCCGGGCGGGTGGCGCTGTTGCACAGCCAGCAGACGCCGCGCCAGAAGTTCGACCAGTGGTGGGACATTCGCGGCGGCGGTTTCGACGTGGTGGTCGGGCCCCGCAGCGCACTGTTCGCGCCGGTGGACGATTTGGGCCTGGTCGTCATTGACGAGGAACACGAGTGGACTTACAAGCAGGAGGAGTCGCCGCCCCTGTACCACGCCCGCACCGCCGCGCTGGAGCTGGCCCGCCGCGCCGGGGCGGTGGTAGTGCTGGGCAGCGCCACGCCCTCGGTGGAAAGCTACTACCAAGCATCGCGCGGGCGGCTGCGTCTGCTGTCGCTGCCCCGTCGCGTTACCGGCGGCGCGGCTTCCGCCGCAACGGTTCGCAATCAGCCTAGCCCTATCCCCCGGGGTGAGGGAGCTGTTGGCGTGGTTGACGGCCCCCGGCTGGCCGGGGTGGAAATCTGCGATATGCGCCGGGAATTGCGCGAGGGGAACCGCCATATATTCAGCCGCGCTTTGTCATCCGCGCTGCGGGAGTGTCTGGACGGGGGGAATCAGGCGATACTGTTTCTCAACCGGCGGGGCGCGGCGTCTATTATCCAGTGCCGCGACTGCGGCCACGTGGCGGCCTGCCGCCGTTGCACTACCCCGCTGACTTGGCACACTAGCCCGGCGCGGTTGCTGTGCCACCAGTGCAACTATTCCAGGCGTCCGCTGGCGCAATGCCCGGAGTGCCGGGGGCGGCGCATCCGGCAGTTGGGGCTGGGAACCGAGCGGGTGGCGGCGGAGGTCGGCCAGCTATTGCCCGGCGTCCGGGTTGACCGTTTGGATTCCGACGCCGCCCGCTCCGCCGGGGCCGCCGAGGAGGCGGTGGCGCGGCTGGCATCGGGCGAAACGCAGGTGCTGGTCGGCACGCAGATGGTGGCGAAGGGGCTGGACATTCCCAACGTGGCCTTAGTCGGCGCGGTGCTGGCCGACATCGGGCTGCACGTTCCCGACTTCCGGGCGGGCGAGCGCGTTTTCAGCCTGCTTTGTCAGGTTGCCGGACGGGCGGGCCGGGGCGAAGCCCGGGGACGGGTGTTTGTCCAGACTTATAACCCGGAGCATTACGCCATCCGGGCCGGGGCCAATCAGGACTATCTGGAAATGTACCGGCAGGAAATCGAATCCCGCCGCCGTCTGGGTTATCCGCCCTTTAACCAGTTGGCGCATATTGTCTGCCAGAACGCCGCCGACGACGCCTGCCAGCGCCAGGCCGACGCCATCGCCAGCGAACTGAAGCGTCTGGCCGCGGCTCAGGGCCGTACCGACATTGAGGTGGCCGGCCCGGCCCCCGGGCTGCCCCCGCGGTTGCGAGGCCGCTACCGCTGGCGTATGTTGCTGCGGGGCCGCAACTTGGCCGAGTTTTTGCAGGACACCGACTTTCCCGCAGGCTGCACCATAGACCTGGACCCGGCCCGGGTGACGTAAGGGCGTGGGGCGATGGGTCTGGGGATGCGGGATTCTTCGCTACGCTCAGAATGACAGAGAGCGCTCAGAATGACATACTGCGCCCGGAATGACAGATAGCCGGAATGACATACTGCGCTCGGAATGACATACTGCGGAAGTGATTTCGCAATTTTCGCATAGAGAGGGCCGCCGATGCAGATTGCCCGCCATATTTACAGCACTCATATTGAGGAAGATCCGGCCACTTTCGGGGCGATGCACCCGGGCGGGACGCAGATATATTTTGTTGGCGACCCGTCGGAGCGGATGGTGGTGGTTGACTCCGGCGAGCCGTACCGTTCTTGGGCTAGGCAGATTTTGGCTTATCACGCCGAGTTGGGCCGCCCCCGGATTTCCGCCATCCTGATTACCCACGGGCATGGCGACCATATCGGGGGGCTGGATCGTTTGCAGGAGAGCTTTGACTGCGAGGTGCGCTGCCATCCCCGGCTGGAGCCGCGATTGACGCATCAGTTGGGGCCGGGCGTGGTGCGGGGGCTGGCGGAGCAGGAAACGGTGGACACCGGCGGGGACGTGGCGCTGCGGGCCTGGCATACCCCCGGCCACGAGGACGACCATATTTCCTATCATCTGCCCGACGACGGGGCGGTGTTCAGCGGCGACACTATCTTGGGCAACTCGTCATCCAGCGTCCGCAACCTGAAGCAGTATATGGAATCGCTGGAAACGCTGGCCCGGCTCAACCCCGGCATCCTCTGCCCCGGCCACGGGCAGGTGATACGGAACGGGGCGGCCCGCATCGCTTGGTACGCCCGCCACCGCAACGAGCGCGAGGGGCAGGTGCTGGCGGCGCTGGCCGGGGGAGCGGGAACCGTGGACGAAATCGTGGCCGCGGTTTACCCTCGCGACTTGGCCGACAACCTGCGGGGGGCCGCCGCCCGCAACGTCCGAACCCACCTGCAAAAGCTGGTGGAGGAGGGCCGCGCCACCGAGTCGTCCGCCGCCTACGACTTGGCTGCCGACGGGGGTGGGCGGTGAGCGATGGGCAGTGAACGATGATTGGCGGCGGGGGTTGGTTATCCTTGCTGGGAATGGGTTTCGTCTATGCGGACGATTTCGGCCTGAATTACCGTAACGGCCTGTATCATCTGTTGTAGCAACTCATCCCTGCGCCGCTGGGATTCCTCGGTCTGCCGCTGGAATTCCTCTGCCTGCCGCAAGGACTCTTCCATGCGCTGCTGAGATGCCTCCGTGCGCTGCTGGGATGCCTCCAGGCGTTGCTGGGATGCCTCCATCTCGGTGGCTAGAATTGTCGCAAGCCGCGCGAAATTCTCCAGTGCTCTGATTCGCTCTTGCATTTTCGCCTCTCCGTCTTAGAATCGCCGTTTGGCAGGGGGGTGGAAGGGGCGTGTTAGGAGCCGACGCGGTTGGGGTCTTTTTCCAGCAGTTCGACGCGGATGTTGCCGGGGGCTACTACGAAGGCGATTTTGACGCCGGGGCGGATTTCGTGGGGTTCCGAGGTGAACTCGGCGCCTTTGGCCCGCAGGTCGGCGGCGGCTTCGTCTAGGTTTTCCACCCGCAGGCCGAAGTGGTCGAGGCCCTGGTGCGGGTGGGATGCGCTGGGCGTGGTGTCGGCCTGGCAGCGGGCGATGAAAATGTCCAGCCCGTTCAAGTCGAGGTCAACGCGCGTCTGCCCGTCGGACTGCACCGACTCCACAATCCGCGCCCCGAACATCCGGTTGAAGTACCGCGCCGTTTCCATCGGTTCTTGGCTCAATAGGTGGATATGGTCGTAGGTGTAGAAAGACATCTTGCCTTACCTCTGTTTGTAATTTTTAACGCAGAGGGCGCAGAAGATAACGCAGAGTACGCAGAGATTATACCGGCTATTGCGATTCTCTGCGTACTCTGCGGGTTCTCTGCGTTGAAAAGGTTTGGGCGGGCGGGCTACCGGGCTAGACCGTAGGGTATGGCCTTGACCGCCGGGTCGTCCGACTGGTTCATAGCTTCGGCCAGGCGCACGATTAGGGCGCTCATAGCCGTTTCGCCCCAATACCACTCATGAATTTCGCTGCCGGTTACGCCCGGGCGCTGCTCCATCCGCGCTTCGTAGTAGAACGCCTTTAGGTCGTCCACGCAGTAGCGGATGAACTGGGGTACGCCGACGCCATCGGGGCGTTCCGGCGAATCGGCGTCCTCTCCGGCGGTGTAGGCTTCCAGGAAGCGGACTACGCCGCGGAACCGGCGCTGCGGAACGCCGCTTACGCCCACTGCCGTGCGCCCGCCGTTGTTGGCGACCCACCGTTCATAGTAGGGGCGGAGGGAAGTCAGCTCGTCGGCGGGATTCAGGCCCTTGGCGGAACCGGAACTCTGGGCCTCGGAAGCCTGTAGCAGCGGCTCCGGCTCGGCGGCGTCGGCGAATTCCTCCAGCACCGGGCCCCTTTCCGCGTCCAGCAGGTCAAGGGCGGCCTTTAGCACCTGATGCTGCAACAGCGGGTCGCCGGCCTGGCCCAGGGCGTTGCCGAAGGCGTAGGGAACCCACAGCATTCGGGGGGGCTTGGTGCGCTCGGCGTGTTCCTTGACCAGCACGATGCCGGTGGCGCTGATACCGGCTTCCTCGAAACACCGCGCCAGCACGCTGACCGCGTGCGAGCAGAGGGGTCAAGTGGGGGTTAGAAACGCGACTTCCACGCCCTCGTCCAGCATCCGCCGCGCCACCTCGGGCCCGGTTTCCGCCGCCGCCCGGGAGGCGTCCCGCAATGCGCCCATAAAGGAGTAGTTGTTGTCGGCGAGCGAGCCAATGACTCCCTGCTCCCGCAGTTCCTCCATCCGGTCAATGGGGAAAGTGACGTTGATGTCGCGGTAAATGCTGGTGTGATCGAACCCGATGCTGACGTGGCTCTGGATGATGTCCGCCGCCGGGGTGCCGCGCGGTATGACGCGATAGGAATTGTCGCCGCCGCTCTGGTGGTCGGTGATGAAGGGCCGGTCGCCGCGCCGGTGCAGCCCGGCCGAGGTCACCAGCGCCACCCGGCTATCGGCCAGGGGCTTGCGCATTGGCGCCCACGGGGTATCGTCGTGTTCCATACACGGGAACATTTGCAGCATCCGCCGCTGCACTTCGCTAAGGGTGTCAAGCCTGGGCATATTCACACCTGCCGGTTATGGATTTAGGGGTCGCCATCAGGTTTGGCCGCGATGCGGCTCCGCTTGCGCCCTTGAATTGTAGAACCCGTCTATCATTTGGTCTACGTGTTCCGAAAGATCGGGGGATACCCCTTGCCGAAGGGAGTCTAGGATTACAGTGACGCCCTCGCGCCTTGCCAGCCTTGCCGCAGGCACGAAATCGCTGTCCCCGGATACCAGAACGATGATGCTGACAAATTTTTTGAGAGTCAGCGACGCTATGTCGAGGCCAATACGCATATCAACCCCTTTCTGGAGTAAATTTGCAGTAAAATCCTCGTCTTTCAAGTCGGATACCGCAATATCTCCTTTCAGCAAACGATTTTGGACGTCCGCCTTTAGAATCCAGCCGGAATCCCCCGGTCTTACTACTTCTCCCAGTCGTAGAGCGAAATCGGGCTGGTTGCGCAAGAGGGATAAAAGTTTGTTGCGAAATAATGCCATATCCGATTTGGCATAGTCTATTGACCTATTGCTGACCGGCAGATGCGCCTTTTTAGCGTAAGGCGGGGCGTCGTAGAAAAAGCATCGGTACAGCAGTTGGGCAGGATTGGGATAGCGGTATACTTCGTTGATTTGCCTGAGATGCCCGTCAACCAGTTGCCGCATTGACTCGGCCACCGCTTGCGGGTTCGAGACGTCCAAGTCGGGACGGACGCCCCTCAGCCTTTTCATATAAAACCCGCCATCCAAAAGGATGGCTACTTTAACGGCCATTACGCACCTCACATTGACGATTAAGACAACAAAAAGCCCCAAGGGCTCGGCCGATCCCGTAATCACCAGCCTCGTACTGTCGCTAGCTCTAGTTCAAGGCTGGGGGACACAGCTTACTGCCAAGGGGCGAATGTAGGCACTATGCTACCACCGCCAAGCCCGCTTGTCAAGGGGATTGGGCGAGGGGATTTTTCAGGCGTCCGGCGGCGGATGGGCGGTTTCCGCTATTCGGGTGTAGATGTGGAGCATATAGTGGAGCCAGGCGGCCATATCCGGCCAGTTGTCGGGGTTGGCGGTGTCGAACTCGCGGGTGGCGTCGAAGCCGTTGGGGGTGTCTTGCCAGCGGGTGCCGGGGGGCAGGGGCAGGGCGTTGAAGGCGTCGGTCAGGGTTTGGCGGAAGGTTTCGCGCAGGGGTTTTATGCGCGGTTCGGCGGCGGCGGGCGGTTCGCCCTTGCGACCGCGCAGCCACAGCCCTACGCCCCATTGATTGAGGGCCAGCGATATGTTGAGGTCAACGGATTGCACCGGAATCCAGGCGCTGGGGCGGCCCCAGCCGGGGGCTACGCCGTCGCCGGGGTAAAGCTCGGCGTAGCGCGTCCAGAAATTCCGCCGGAACTTGGTGGCGTCGCCGTTCATACCAGACTCCTGCCGCCGGGCGGTTACGGGGCGCCCCGCCCTGCCACAACCCCGCCGCCACAGGGCGTCAAAGCAGGCAATGTTGTGCTATGGTAACGAAAGGGCGGGGCGGGTGTCAAAAATTTACCGGGGCCAAAAATTTACCGGGGCCAAAAATTTACCGGGATGGAATCGGGGGCCGGGACCTATGACGCCGACGGTTGTTGTGGCCGGAGTTCGCAGCGGGGTGGGCAAGACCACCATCGCCACCGGCATTATGGGGGCGCTTACCCGCCGGGGCTATGCCGTGCAGCCCTTTAAGGCCGGGCCTGACTATATTGACCCTTCCTATCATAAGTCGGCCTGCGGCGTGCCTTCCCGCAACCTGGACACTTGGCTGCTGCCCCATCCTACGGCACTGGAGCTGTACGGCAAGGCGGCGGCGCGGCGGGATATGGCGGTGGTCGAGGGCGTGATGGGGCTGTTCGACGGCCATTCCAGCCTAGACGAGGAAGGCTCGACCGCGCAGCTTGCCAAGCTGCTGGGGGCGCCGGTGCTGCTGGTGGCCGATGCATCGAAAGTCGCCCGCAGCGTGGCCGCCGAGGTGCTGGGCTACCAGCAGTTCGACCCGGCCCTGCGGCTGGCCGGGGTTATCCTCAACGGCGTTGGCGGGCCGGGCCATCTGGAGTTCTGCCGCCCGCAAATCGAGGCCACCACCGGGCTGCCGGTGCTGGGCTACCTGCCCACCCGCCCCGAATTCGCGCAGCCGGAACGCCACTTGGGGCTGATTCCCACGGTCGAGGGAACCGTGGCCCGCCAGTGGTACGACGCGCTGATTGCTCAGGTCGAGGAAACCATTGACGTCGGGCGCATCGCGGAGCTGGCCCGGCAGTGCGCCGCGCCCCCGCAACCGGACGCGCCGCTGGTCTACCCGCCGGAGCCGCAGCCCAAACACGCGGTTATTGCCTTGGCGCAGGACAAGGCGTTTAATTTCTACTACCAAGACTCACTGGATTTGCTGGAGGCTTGGGGCGCGGAAATCGCGCCGTTCAGTCCGCTGGAGGACGCATCGCTGCCCGAAGGCGCGGGCGGGGTGTATCTGGGCGGCGGCTTTCCCGAGATGTTCGCCGCCGAGCTGTCGGCCAACCGCCCGATGCTGGATTCCCTGCGGCGGGCGGCGGCGCGGGGCGTGCCGGTGTACGCCGAATGCGGCGGGCTGATGTATCTGGGCCGCAGCCTTACCGGGTTCGACGGTGCGGCCCATCCGATGGCCGGGCTGATTCCGGCGGCGTCGGCGATGTCGCAGTCGCGGCTGTCGCTGGGCTACCGCGAGGTGGAGGCGCGGGCCGACGGGCCGCTGCTGGCCGCGGGCCGGCGGGTTCGCGGCCACGAATTCCACTGGTCAACGCTGGAGCGGGGGCCGGACGCCGCCGAATCGGTCTACCGGGTGGTCAACCAGGGCGGGCGGGCCGACGGATTCCGGGCCGGGAGCGTGTGGGCCACTTACGTTCACGTCCACTTGGGCAGCAGCCCGGGGCTGGCCCCCCGTTTCGTCGAAACCTGCGCCGCCCACAGCGCCGTCTGATTACAAAATCCTCTTTCCCGCGGGAGAGGGCCAGAGTGAGGTAAACCGGAAATGACCGCCAGCCAGCAGCCGGAATCCGGCGCCAACCCGTCCAACGCCCCGCAGTCGGTCACCGGGCCGCGAATCAACAAGGGGCTGGTCATCGTCAACACGGGCAGCGGCAAGGGCAAAACCACCGCCGCTATGGGCCTGATGCTGCGGGCCTGGGGGCGGGATATGAAAGTCATAATGCTCCAGTTCATCAAGCACACCACGGCCAACTTTGGCGAGCAGCGGGCCGCCCGCCGGATGGGCATTGAGATGCGGGCGATGGGCGACGGGTTCACTTGGCGCTCCCGGGACCTGGAGCATAGCGCCGATTTGGCCCGCGAGCATTGGGAACATTGCAAGGATGTAATCGTCAACGGGGGCTACGATGTGGTAATTCTGGACGAGTTCACCTACGCCCTGCACTACGGCTGGGTTCCGGTGGACGATGCGCTGGAAACGCTGCGAGGCCGCCCGGAGATGCAGCACGTGATAATCACCGGCCGCAACGCCCCCGCGGAGCTGGTGGAGTTCGCGGATTTGGTGACGGAGATGCAGGTGGTCAAGCATCCGTACAACGAGGGGATCAAGGCGCAGCCGGGGGTTGAGTTTTAGGGGGGCGGATTAAGCTGTGACGCCTGATGATATTCGGAAACTGGCCGTGGACGGCGAATCCGAAAGGCTGGAACTTAAAAGCACCACCGGGGAGCGGCGCGAAGCCGCCAAAACCGCTTGCTCTATGCTTAACCATCAGGGTGGCCTAATCATCATCGGCGTTACGCCCGACGGAAAGGTCGCCGGGCAGCAGGTTGGCAGCGACACCATTGAGGATATTAGCCGGGAGTTTCAGGAAATTGACCCGCCCGCCTTTCCGTCCATAGAGCGGATTCCTGTTGACGCAGGTCGTGAAGTCCTGCTGGTTAGAGTGAGCCGTGGCGATGTGGCGCCGTATCGGTATCGCAATGAGGCTTACCGGCGGGTTGGCAGCACCGACCGGCGGATGTCGCGGGATGACGAACACCGGATGTTTTTGGAGCGGGTTCATACCGAACTGCGTTGGGAAAATCAACCCGCCGACGGCTGGGCGCCGGATGATTTGGACGTAGCTGAAATCCGGCGCACTGCAAACGCGGCGATTCAGATAGGCCGGTTGTCTGAACCCGTACCCGAAACTACAGAGGAAATACTGCGCGGGATGGGATTGCTTAAGGATGGCGTCCTGCTGCGAGCCGCTGTGGTGATGTTCGGACGGGAACAATCCATTGCCACGTCATCGCAATGGATGCAGTGTCTATTGCGGGTTGCCCGCTTTCAGGGCGTATCCAACACCGGGGATTTTACGGACAACCGGCAATTTCGCGGCAATGCTTTCGCGCTTCTGAGCCATGCTGAGCGTTTTTTGAGCGATAATCTGCCCATTGCCGGGCGCATAACGCCGGATTCTTTCGTGCGAGTAGACGAACCGCTGTATCCGCGGGAGGCGTTGCGCGAGGCACTGGCAAACGCCTTGTGCCATCGGGAATACAGCGACGGCGGCGGTTCGGTGGGCGTGGGCATATTTGACGACCGATTGGAAATCGCATCTACCGGAGCCCTGCATTTCGGGCTAACCCCGGCAATGCTTTTCCAGCCCCACGCCTCGCGGCCTTGGAACCCGCTGATTGCCAACGGGTTTTATATGCGCGGCATCATAGAGCGATGGGGCCGCGGCACCAACAAGATGGCGGATATGGTCACAGCCGTCGGCCTGCCCCAGCCGGAAATCGAGGAATTCGCCGGCGCCGTCACCGTCCGTTTTCGCCCCAGCCAGTACATCCCGCCGCGGCGGGCAGAACACAATCTCACTGAACGCCAAAGAGAAATCCTGCTAATCCTTGACGGCGCCCCGGATGGGATTCCGCTCAGGGAAATTTTGGCCCTTTTGGGCGGTCAGTATACGCAGCGTCAAGTCAAATTCGACTTGCAACTCCTGCGAAGCATTAATTTGGCGGACTATCTGGGGCGCGGATACTCCGCCAAATGGGAGCGTGTACGGGAAAATAATCGTTGACCACCTTGTTGGTGTCACCATTATGTACCAATTATGTACCAATTATGTACCAATTATGTACCAATTATGGCACTATGTCCCGCCAACCCCGGCCAGGTGCCGGGCCTTGCCGCCCCCCAACCCGCGGCATTAGAATCACGGGATACGAAAGCAGACATAAAGGAGTGGGGCTATGACCACCATCAGCGAGCAGGAAGTGGGCGAAAGCCGGTTCAATGGGGAGTTCGGGCCGCCGTCGGAGCGGGCGGTGAACAAGCTCAAAGGCCACCTTACCCCGTGGGTTCAGGAGTTCGTGCGCAATGCCCCCTTCGTGGTTATGGCTACCGCCGACGCCGACGGGCGTTGCGACGCCTCGCCCAAGGGCGGCAAGCCGGGCTTCGTCAAGGTGCTGGACGAAAACCGTCTGATCTTTCCCGACGTGGCCGGCAACAAGCTCTTTCAGTCCTACCAGAACCTGGACGGCAACCCCTACGTCGGCCTGATTTTCTTTATCCCCGGCCTCAACGACACCGTGCGGGTGAATGGCCGCGCCAGCATCGTCGGCAAGGGCGAGCTGGACCGGCAGAGCATTGAGCTTTCCCTTTACGAAACCGACGACAACTCCCGCCATCTCCAGGGCCTGCTCATCGAGGTCGAGGAATCCTACAGCCATTGCCCCCGCGCCCTCAAGTTCTCCAAGCTGTGGGACGCCGAGGAAATCGGCAGCAACCGGGCCAACTCGCCGGTCAGCGAGCGCACCGACGCCAACTACTGGCAACACCAAGCCGAGGAGTAGATATGGGCCTTTTCAGGGTTTCTTTACAGGTGGGCAATCCGTTCACCGAACAATCGGAAACCGTGGAAGCAATGGTTGACACCGGCGCCGTTGATTCGATGATGCCGGCATCGCTGTTGCGGCGGCTGGGCGTCGCGCCGCTCAGGATGGTGCGCTTTCGCACGGCCAGCGGAGAGCGCGTCGAGTACGAGGTGGGCCGGGCGTACTTTTCCGCCGAGGGGGAAAGCTGCTTTGCCAACGTCGCATTCGGGCCGGAAGACACGCTGCTGATGGGCGCCACTACCCTGGGGCAGCTTTACATGGCAGTTGACCCGGTGAATCAAAGGCTGGTTCCTGTTGAGGGGCTGTTGCTATAGCCGGGAAAATTGCGAAATTGCTTCCGCTGTCTGTCACTTGAGCGAAGCCTGTCATTCTTCGCTTCGCTCAGAATCCCGGCTTGGGCGGTGAGGCCCTTCGCTCCGCTCAGGGTGACAAAGGGATTGCTCAGGGTGACAACAGGGATTGCTCAGGGCGCCAACAGGGATTGCTCAGGGCGCCAACAGGGGACGTTGCGGGTGGTATACGGGGGACGTTGAAGGTGGCATACGGGCGGGGGCGTAAAAGCGGCTCACTCCGGCCGGGGCAAGGGGTTATACTGTCGGGAAATGGGGGACTGGCGCGATGCGCCGCCCCGGAGGACTACGTATGGGCAGCTTCCGCGTTCCGCTCCAAGTAGGGAAACCGGCTAACGGACATTCCGAAGGCGACAGCCCTACTGAAACGGTTATCGCCTTGGTTGACACCGGCGCCACTTTTTCGATGATACCGGCGTCCATACTGGGGCGTCTGGGCGTTGAGGCGGATGATACGGTTCTGTTCCGTATCGCCACCGCAGAAATCGTCGAATACCCCGTAGGAGAGGCGTCATTTTCGGCGGAAGGACGGCGGCGCCGGACTTCCCCGGTCATTTTCGGGCCGGAAAATCACTATATTATGGGGGCTATGGCTATGGAAAGCCTGCTATTGACCGTAGACCCCATAAATGAGTGCCTTGTCCCTTACATCAGTTATCTGTAACCCGGCGGATAACCCCGATACAAAATTGTGGAGGAACAGCAGTATGGGCGTTTTCAAGGTTTCGCTTCAGGTCGGTAATCCGTTCAGCCAGACTATTGAAACGGTGGATGCAATGGTGGACACCGGGGCCATATTTTCGGTGATGCCTTCCTCGATGTTGCGGGGTATGGGTATCGAGCCGGTTGAAAACATCACTTTTGGCTTAGCCAACGGCGAGGATGTGGAGTATCCAACCGGCTGGGCTTTATTTTCCGCTGAAGGCCGCCGCGGTATGGCCCGGGTTGTCTTTGGCCCGGAAGATCAATACCTTATGGGGGCTACGACTCTGGAAGATTTGTTGCTTATGGTGGATCCGGTACGGAACCGTCTTATCCATTTCGAGCGGCCCCCGTTGAGTTAGGCCGGGTTCACTCATTGGCAAAGACTAACCGCCCGGCGCAATGTTTCCCTAAACTTTAACGGAATCAAAAAGGACTTGCTGTATGGTCACCATCGCCTTCGAGCAGCACAAGCTATCCAACGGAATGGATGTCATACTCCACGAAGACCACACCATCCCGCTGGTGGCTGTCAATGTGTGGTATCACGTGGGATCCAAGAATGAAGAAATGGGGCGCACCGGCTTTGCCCACCTGTTCGAGCACGTGATGTTCGAAGGCACCAAGCATCATAACCGCAGTCACTTCGAGCCGCTCCAGAAGGCGGGCGCCAACCTCAACGGCTCTACTACCACCGATCGCACCAACTATTGGGAAGACGTGCCGTCCAACTATTTGGAGCTGGCCCTCTGGCTGGAGGCCGACCGTATGGGTTTTTTGCTGGACGGGCTGGATCAGCAGAAGTTTGATGTGCAGCGCGATGTGGTGAAAAACGAGCGCCGCCAGTCCTACGAAAACCGGCCCTATGGCATGGCCCCCTGGCACTTGCGGTCATCCCTGTTCCCCCTGCCCCACCCCTACCACTGGATGACTATTGGCTCACAGGAAGACTTGGACGCCGCCAGCCTGGACGACGTTAAAGACTTTTTCCAGCGTTTCTACGGCCCTTCCAACGCCAGCCTGGCCATCGCCGGGGACTTTCACCCGGAGCAGGCGCTGGAGCTGGTGAATCGGTACTTCGGCGACCTGCCCCCCGGCGAGAGCGTGCCGCGCATTGGCCGCCAAGATTCCGCGCTGACCGGGCGCATTGACATTGAGATGCGCGACAAGGTGACCCTGCCCCGTCTTTACATCGCTTGGCCCGCGCCCCCGGAAGGCCACCCCGACGACGCGCCGCTGGAGCTGTACCAAGCCGTGATGTCCGACGGCCTCAGCTCCCGGCTTCACCGCTCCCTAGTATATGAAAAGCAGATTGCCCAGCACGCCTTTGTGCGCTATGTGCCATCGGAGATTGCCGGGGAGCTTCTGGTGCAGGCGACCGCCGCCGAGGGCCACAGTCTGGACGAGGTAGAGGCGGCGATAGAGGCCGAGCTGGAGAACATTCACCGCAACCCGCCCACCGACGAGGAAATCGCCCGCTCCAAGAACCGTATCGAGGCCAACCACTACCGGCAGTTGGCCCGCATCGGCGGCTTCAGCGGGCGGGCCGAACAGCTCAATCACTTCAACGTGTTCGAGTCCGACGCCGGGTTGATTAACACCAGCCTTGACCGCTACCTAGCCGTGCAGCGCGAGGACATCCTGCGGGTGGCCGATACTTACGTGTCCGGCAACCGGGTGCGGCTGCGGGTGCTGCCCGAAACGCCGCTGTCCGCCGCCGTCGCCGTTGACCGCAACATTATGCCGCCGCCCGCGGTGGAGCCGGTTTTCACTCCGCCGCTGCCATCCCGCGACCGGCTGCCCAACGGGATGGGCGTCACCGTGGTGGAGCAGCGCGGGATGCCCATTGTGGCTTTCGGGATGCTGCTGGACGCCGGAGCGTCGGGCGACCCGGCGCGGCTGCCCGGCCTAGCCGGTCTGGTCGCCGGAATGTTGCCGGAAGGGGCCGCTGGCAAGTCCAGCCAGCAGATAGCCGGTGATTTCGAGTTCATCGGCGCCCGCCTGTCGGTGGACAGCCGACGCGAATACACCCTAGTATCCACCGAAACGCTGTCCAAGCACTGGACGCGGGGGCTGGAGATGCTGGGCGAAATTTTACTGTCGCCCGACTTCCCGGAGCATGAGCTGGAGCGGGTGCGCCGCGAACACTTAACCGACCTGCGCCGCAGCAAGGACGAACCCAACGTAATCGCCGAGCGGCTGGTGTCGGGCCTAGTCTACCCGGCGGCCAGCGGCTACGCCCATCCCATCGCCGGCACCGAAGCCTCGGCCCAAGCCGTGGCCCGCGACGACATTCTCGGCCAGTTTCGCCGCGACTACCGCGCCGGCAACGCCCATCTGGTCATCGCCGGCGACATAGACCGGGAGGAAGTGATGCGCCGGGCCGCCGCCGTCTTTGGCGGCTGGAGCGCAGATGCGCCATCCGCCCCGAGTTCGCCGGTTAGCGATGGCGATGGGGCCATCCTGAGCTTGTCGAAGGACGCCGCCATTTACTTGGTAGACCGCCCCGGGGCGCCGCAGTCGGTGATTCGCGCCGTTCACTCCATCGTGCCGCGCCGCCATCCCGACTACTTCGCCCTGTTGCTGGCTAACTACGCCTTTGGCGGCCAGTTTTCGGCGCGGCTGAACCAGAACCTGCGGCAGGACAAGGGCTACAGCTACGGCTACCAGTCTTATATCCAGTGGCAGCGCCGCCCGTCGCTGCTGGTGGCCGGCGGGTCGGTGCAGAGCAACGCCACCAAAGAATCGGTCTACGAAACGCTCAAGGAGTTCAACGAAGTCCGCGCCGCCCGCCCCATAACCGCCGAGGAGCTTGCTAACGCCCAAGACGGCCTGCTGCGGGCCTACCCCGCCAGCTTCGAGCGGCCCGCGTCGGTTCTGGGCCAACTGGTGTCTATGGAGCAGTACGGCCTGCCCGCCGACTACTTCCGCACCGTCCGCCCGTCCCTAGAGGCCATCACTCTGGACGACATACACCGCGCCGCCGACTCTCACATCCGCCCGGCCAACCTGCAAATCTTGGTAGTGGGCGACCGGGCATCTATCGAGGCCCCGCTGTCGGAGCTGGCCCTGCCCATAGTCCACATAACGGCAGACGGCGAACCGGCGGCCTAGGGTTTGCGCCACGGATGTATCTGTCATTCTGAGCGTACCCGTCATTCTGAGAGTACCTGTCATTCTGAACGAAGCGAAGAATCCCGGCTCAGGCGGCGAGACCTTTCGCTTCGCGCAGGATGGCAAAGGGCTGGGGTGGAAAATCACGCCCGCCGCAACGCATCCCGTTGCGCCCGGAACGCCGGTTCCAGCCCCCGCGCCGCCAGCGCCAACACCCGCTCCACCATCGGGCGGGGGAAGGGGCGGGCTTCCGTTGCGCCTTGCAGCTCCACCAGCCCGCCGCGGGCCGTCAGCACTACGTTGAAGTCGACATCGGCATCGTAATCCTCGGCGTAACAGAGGTCGAGGAGCAGTTGTTCCCGCAACAGCCCCACGCTCACCGCCGCCACCGGGCTCTCCAGCGGCACGCGGCGCAGGACGCGCTGGCGCACCAGCAGCGTAAGGGCCTGGTGCAGGGCCACGTAGGCCCCGGTGATGGCCGCCGTCCGGGTGCCGCCGTCGGCTTCGATAACGTCGCAGTCAATCTGCACTGTCCGCTCGCCCAGGGCCGCCATATCGGTCACCGCCCGCAGCGACCGCCCGATGAGCCGCTGGATTTCCTGCGAGCGGCCGCTGACCCGTCCGGCGTCGCGCTCGCGGGCGGTGCGGGTGTTGGTGGCCCGGGGCAGCATCGAATACTCGGCAGTAACCCAGCCGCGCCCCTGGCCCCGCAGGAAGGCAGGCACCCGCTCCTCCAGCGAGGCGGCGCAAAGCACCCTAGTGCCGCCGGTTTCAATCAGCGCCGACCCCTCCGCCGACCGCTGATAGCCCATAGTGATGTTCACCGGGCGCGGCTCATCCCACCGCCGCCCGTCAATCCGCTGTATTCCGGTCAATGCCTGCGCCCCTATCCCGATTTACTGCTGGCTGCCGTTTTCTTGATTCTGTCGTACCTGGCCCGCTCATCCGCCACGCCCGCGGCATAGCTTTCCGCAAAGGCTACGGCATAGGCTTCCGCCACGGCTTTGGCCCGGGCTTCGGTGACGGCCTTTTCTACGGCTTCGGCGATACGCCGCTCGGTGGCGATTTTCCCCCACCGCTCGCTGATTGCTTCGTAGACGCCCATTGCTATGTCCTCCAATGAACACCGGAGTAGGCGTTATTGCCCCGTCCGGCGTCGCGCTTGCGGTGGGCGCGGGTATCAGTGGCTTGAGGCAACGCAAAGCGCCCACCGCCGCCCGTCAATCTGCTGTGTGCCGGGCAATGCCCGCGCTCTTATCCCGATTTACTGCTGGATGCCGTTTTCCCGGTTCTGCTGCTCCTGCCGCTCGGCTTCCTGCCGGGCCTGCTCTTCTGCCACCCTCAGGGCATATCCCTTTTCTATGCCTTGGGCCAGTGCTTTGGCGGCGGCCTCGTCGACAGCTTCGGCGATGCGCCGCTCGGTGGCGATTTTCCCCCAACGTTCGCTGATTGCTTCGTAGATGCCCATTGCTATATCTCCCATAAACACCAGAGGAGGCGTTACCATTGCGGCAGCTATGGTTGCCCCCATGGCGATTTTTGAGAATCTTTCCAGTACGCCGTATATTGCCGACGCGACGGATTGGGCCGGTTGGCAGTCCGGGTTCGTTCCCTCGGCGCAATTCAGCGTCAGGTATATTGATAGGGCCAGGGATGCGAGCCAGAAGCTGCTTAGAATCAGGAAAAACTGGTTCTTTACCCCTTTCGATACGCTCCAGAAGGGTTCCCGTTCCTTGCTTGACCTAGCCCATATCCGCTGGACCATCCAGCCGATGAGTCTTTTCAGCCCGGACATTGGGGTTCTCCTTTCGCTCCGGCGTCCGGTTCCCCAATGCGGCGCCTTTGATTGCTCGCGCTGCTAGAATCGTAACCGAAAGACTACGGAAAGGGCAACGGGATGGTTGCCCCGCATGAGTATTTGGCAAAGGCGATGCGCTACCGCTCTGTCCGCACCCACGCCGATGCCCCGTCCGTCACCACTTCAATATCCCCCTGCGTATCCGTGCGAAACACATTCTCCGCGCCCAGCCGCGCCTCCAGCCGTTCCGTTACCGACGGCGCGGGGTGGCCGTAGGGGTTGTCGCGCCCGGCGGATATTACCGCGACGGCAGGGTTTACCGCGTTCAGAAAGTCCGGCGTGGTCGAGGAATTGCTGCCGTGGTGCGCCACTTTCAGCACCGTGGCGGAAAGCTCGGCGGCGCCGTTCACTAACCGCGTTTCCGCTTCCTGCCCGATGTCGGCGGCCAGCAAAAAGCTGACTTCCCCGTAGGTGAGACGTACAACCATCGAGCCGTTGTTGGAATCATCGAAGGGATGTTCCGGCGGCGGATTCAGCACGCGCAGCTCCACGCCGTCGTCCAGATGAATCGCATATCCGGCGGTCACTTCCACTAGAGGGACGCCGCGTTTCGCCAGCTCCTGCTCCCATTGCGCCTGCATCGCGTTGCCCGGCTCCGACGGCGGGGATAGCGCCGCGCCCACGGCGTAGCGGCCTAAAGCCCCTACTAGGCCGCGGCTGTGGTCGGCGTCGGGGTGGGTCATAACCGCCAGCTCCAGGCTGCGGTCGCCTCCGGGCAGCGCGTCGGCCAGTGCCTGCGATGCGGCGTCGGCGTCCGGCCCCCCGTCTATCAGTGCCTGCCGTCCCGACGGCGTGACAATCAGAATGCTGTCGCCCTGCCCGATGTCGAAAAAGTGGACGCGCAGGTATCCGTCGGGGCCGCCGGTGACCCTGGCCCACAGGATGGCGGCGGCGATGCCTAGCGCAACGGCTGCCGTCACCGTAAAATATGGACTAGGCAGACGAATTACGGTTCCCCATACCCGGCTTGAACTTCCCTCTGTCCGTTCTGAGCTTGCCCAAGGGCGCCATCGCCCAATCGCCTGCCGCCATCGCTTTATGCGGTGGGGCGATGCGGCCAGCAGCGCCAGCCCCAGGCCGCCGTACCAGGCTAGGAGCAGCGGCTTGCCAACCCAGCCCGCTTCCAGCGTCCATGCGGGAAAGGCCGACACTACGGCAATCAGGTATGCCGCCGGTGCCGCCGCAATCCAGCCCAGCAGTTCCCCCAGCGGCCCAAAGGCCAGCCCGCCCGCGGCTGCGGCCGCCGTCGCCGCGATGAGCGGCGCCATAGCCGGAACCGTCAGCAGCGAAACCGGCACGCCCAGCAGGGCCACTTGTCCGAAATTCGCCGCAACCAGCGGCCAAGTCGCCAGCGTTGCCGCCGCCGACACCACGGCCAGCGAGATCCCCCAGCCCGCAAGCCGCCCCCGCCATCCCGTCGCAGCGGGCCACCGGCCAAACCGGCCGCCGGAAATCGCCGACGCCAGCGCAATCCCGCCCACGGCGGCAAAGCTCAACTGAAAGCTCACTTGCCGCAGCAGATTGGGCGATACGGCGGTCATTAGCGCCCCGGCCAAAGCCAGCGCGGGCAACGCGCCCGACGGACGCCCCAGCCCCAGCGCCGTGAGGTAAACCGTTCCCATCACCGCCGCCCGCAGTGCCGAGGGCGGGGCCCCGGCGGTAAGGGCGTAAAGCCAAATCACCGCGGCCGCCGCTATCAGGTACGTGGGCCGTTGCCGCCCCAGCAGCCAGGCCGCCGCGCCTGCGGTCACGGCCAGCAGCACGCCCACGTGCAGCCCGGAAATCGCCAGCAGATGCGCCGCGCCGACGCCGCGAAACTGCTCCACCAGCTCAGGCGGCAATGATTCCCGCTTGCCCAGCAGCAGCGCCGTTCCCAACGCCGACTCCGGGTAAGGCATAACCCGTTGGATGCTGTCGTCCAGCCGCCCGCGAACCGCATAAATCGCGGCCCGCCATCGCGCCCCGGCCATTTCGGAAATTAGCTGCGTTTCCCGCGCCAGCAGTGTCGCCGTGATGCCCTGCGCCGCCAGATACGCCGGATAGTCGAACCCGTCAATGGGCCGGGGTTCCTGTAGGGTTCCCCGGACGGTGAGGACGTCTCCGTAGCGGAAATAGGGGGCGTCCCGCCGCGCCACCAGTTCATTGGGCGGCTGGGCGTAGACCAGCCAACGCTCGCTGAAATCCTGCGTTTCGCCGTCAACCCGGATTTGAGAAACCAGCAGCTCGAAGCGGATTTTCGTTGCCGTATTCTCCGGGTCGTCGGCAATCCGGCCCACTGCGGTGACATCCCGACCGGGGAAAGCGGCGGCGGCGTATCCGGCTTGGGAAGCATCGGCCCGCGCCAGCCCCAGCAACAGAATCGCCGCCATAACCGCCGGTAACGCAGGCAGACGGGCCAGTCGCAGCGCCGCCGCGGACAGCCCGGCGGCTCCGACCAGCAGCAGGGCCGCGCCCGGCCCCGGCCCTTGGGAAAACTCCGGGGCCAGCCCCAGCAGAACCCCGCCCAGCCAGGCCGCCGCCAACAGCCCCAGCTTCAATGTTTGTACTCCAGCGGCCCGCACTCCCGCTGCCCGCGTTCCCGACGCCCACGCTCCCGAAGTTGATACTCCCGTCCGGGCCGCCGCCCCCCGCCGGGCTTTGGGGAGCGCAAGGGCAACTCGCTACTGCCCGGCAGACAAGGTTACAAACCGGCGGATGGCGTCCAGCGTCTTGGGGCCGATGCCGGGAACGTTGTCCACGTCGTCAATAGTGGCAAAAGGGCCGTGGCCCTCGCGGTAGGCGATAATCGCCCCCGCCAAAGACGGGCCGATGCCGGGCAGCGACTCCATTTCTTGGGCCGGGGCCGTGTTGAGGTCAATCAGCCCGCCGCTTTCGCCCGCCGCGCCTGCTGTCGGGGCGGCGGCGGGCGTTGACTTTCCGATGGCGGGAATGTGGTAATGGGCTTCGTCCTTGACCCGGCGGGACAGGTTGACGCCCGACAGGTCGGCGCCGGGGCCGAGTCCACCGGCGGCGGCGATGGCGTCAATCACCCGGTCGCCGGCCTTCACCGGATACACGCCGGGAAACATAACCGCGCCGCTGACCTGAACCTTAATATCCGCAATATCCGCCTCGGCCTCGCTGACCGCGGCAGGTTCCGGCGCCACGATACGCACCGGCGCGGCGTCATCGCTGCGGGCCAGCAACGCCGCCGCGGCCCCCACCAGCGCCAGCGCGGCAAGGGCCGCCAGCACCGCGCCGGCAACCCTGAGCCTTTGCCCACTCATTCTCCGGCTCCGTCACCCCGGCCCAATCCGGGCCGGCCGCCGGGCATTATAGCCCACACCCCGCCTCTTTTGCCCGGGACGACAGGCAATCCCGCCCCAATCCAACCACTTTCCCGCAAACCCCAAGGGCATAAGCCGCCGCTCGCGCCCCCTGCCATTCCAGCACCATCCCTGCAACCCCCGCGCCCTCCGTCATTCCCGCCCGCCGCCGTCATTCCCGCGAAAGCGGGAATCCATACAGCCTTGCCTTTGGATGAATGGCTTGGTCCGGGATGCTCTGGGTTCCCGCTTTCGCGGGGATGACGGTTGCCCGGAGGGACGGATAGCTGGTTGCCAAGCGGCCAGTATCATAACCGTTTCCCGCGCCCCGCCGTCATTCCCGCGAAAGCGGGAATCCATACGGCCTTGTCCTTGGAGAATGGCCTGGCGCAGGGATGCCCTGGATTCCCGCTTTCGCGGGAATGACGGTCGCCCGGAGGGACGGTAGCCGGTTGCCCGGCGACCAGTATCATAATCGTTTCCCGCGTCCCGCCGTCATTCCCGCGAAAGCGGGAATCCATACGGCCTTGTCTTTGGAGAATGGCCTGGCGCCTGGATGCCTTGGATTCCCGCTTTCGCGGGAATGACGGTTGCCTAGAGGGACGGCAGCCGGTTGCCCGGCGACCAGTATCATAATCGTTTCCCGCGCCCGCCACCGCCATTCCCGCGAAGGCGGGAATCCATACAGCCTTGCCATTGGAGAATGGCCTGCGCCGGGATGCTCTGGATTCCCGCTTTCGCGGGAATGACGGTTGACCGGCAACCGGCAGCGGGTTGACTGCTGGCAGTATCGAGCATGATGCGAAATTCCCTTTTGTCACCCTGAGCGAAGCGAAGGGTCTCGCCGCCCAAGCCGGGATTCTTCGCTCCGCTCAGAATGACAGACGGACAGAATGGCAGTCGGCGGAAGTAATTTCACAATCGTCCCGCCGTATCATAACCGCTTCCCGCGCCCCGCCGTCATTCTCCCTTTCGCGGAAATCCACACGCCTTGCCTTTAGGGAGTGGTTTGGGCCGGGATGCCCTGGATTCCCGCGAAAGCGGGAATGACGGCGCAGGGCGGGAATGTGCGGGGGCGCGGGAATGGCGGTTGCCGGTTGCCCGGCAGCCGGTGGGCATAACCGCTTCCCTGATGGTTGTCATAGATTTGCGCTTTACCATATAATCTAATCCTGATTCTGGCATGAGGACAGATAAAATGACCAACCGCACGGCATCCGTCAACGGCGCTCCCCATCCCCAGTTCGCTTTTTTCCGGGGCGAGATGGTGCCTTTGGAGGATGCCCGTGTGAGTGTGATGACTCATGCTCTCCATTACGGGACCGCCGTTTTCGAGGGCATCCGGGGCAACTGGAACGTTGAGCAGGAGAAAATGTATATCTTTCGCCTGCGCGAGCATTACGAGCGGCTGATGCAGGGCTGCCGGATGCTTATGATGGAGCTCCCCTACACGGTTGACGACCTTTGCCGGATTACCGTGGAGCTGGTGGAGCGCAACGCCAACCGCTCCGACATTTACATCCGCCCGCTGGCCTACAAGGGCGCCGAAATGGTCGCCAACCTGAAGCTCCACGAGCTTTCCAGCGACTTCACCCTCATTGTCGTGCCTTTCGGCAACTACCTCGGCACCGAAAACCTGCGTTGTTGCACCTCCTCTTGGCGGCGGCTGGAAGACCAGATGACGCCGACGCAAATCAAGACCTCGGCCAATTATCTGAACAGCATCCTCGCCAAGACCGAGGCGGTTCTGGCCGGGTTCGACGAGGCGATACTGCTGAATCAGGACGGCCACGTTTCCGAAGGCTCCGGCGAAAACCTGTTTATGATGCGCAAGGGCAAGCTGATTACGCCGGTGCTGGAAGACAACCCCTTGCCCGGCATCACCCGCGAAACGGTGATGGAGCTGGCCCAAGAGGATCTGGGGCTGGAAGTGGTAGAGCGGCGCATTGACCGCAGCGAGCTTTACTTGGCCGACGAGGTGTTTCTCAGCGGCACGGCGGCCCACCTTACCCCGGTAATCTCCCTGGACAGCCGCCCCATCGCCGACGGCGAGCCCGGCCCGGTGTCCACCGCCCTGAAGCGGATGTACTTCGACATCGTGTTCGGGCGCAACCCCAAGTACCTGCACTGGTGCACCGCCGCCGTCCTCAACCTGGTCGCGGCGTAAAGTCCTATAAAACGAAAGGCGGACGCAATGGGAATTGTCAGCGAAGAACTGCTGGATTACTTCCTCGACCATCGGAACGAATGCCGGGCGCTGGATCTGCTGGACGAAGCAGTAAGAGTGCTTGGCAAAATCGAACTTGGCAGCGACAGGAAGCCGACCAAGCGCATCCTGGAAGCGAAGGAAATCCTCAAGGAAGAGGCAACCAGGATCCGCGAAGAGAACTACGACCATTGGGGAAACATTATGTACCGCGCGTCGCAACTGGAGAGCCGGCGCTGGTGGGAGGGCTGGCAAACCAGAGACGAGACCGACGACCTGCGGGAGGCGGAACGGCGCGTCCAGGATTATATCCGCAAGCCAGGGGACGATTTCACCCTCAGGCTGCGCTGAAAACCCATACCGGCGAGCTGCCGCAAGCCCGGCGGCTCTGCCTAGTAGCATCGGGGCGGAAAATTCCCGCCCCGCAAACCGCTGAAAAATGGAGATCCAACCGGCATGACAACTTTCAACACCCCGGAAGAATTCCTGCGGGCTCTCGAAGAAAACCCCCAATGGAAAGAGGCGGTTCGCGCCATCATCCTGAGCGATGAGTTGATGCAACTGCCCGTCCAGTTCATAGCCTTCGTCGGGCGGATGACCGCGTTCATTGACCAGATGACCGCCTTTGTCGCCGAGCAAAGGCAGACAAACGCGCGAGTGGATGCCTTCATTGAGGAACAAAGGCAGACAAACGCGCGGGTGGATGCCTTTATCGAGGAACAAAGGGAGATTAACACCGAGCAAAAGCAGTTCAATGAAAGGATGGATGCCTTCGTTGAGGAGCAAAGGGCGATTAACACCGAGCAAAAACAGTTCAACAAAGCCTTTGTTCGCCGTCTGACTAGGATCGAAGGGGACATAAAAAATTTCAGATTTGCCTACGCCAGGGATTACGCCACCCGGGACGCCGCGGCCATAGCTGTCAGTCTGGGCCTTGATTATGTCCGAGTCGTGCCCCGCGAAGACTTGGTGCGTATGGCGCAGAGAGCCGTAGGCAGAATCCCGAATAACGAACTGACGAGCTTCCGGAGCGCAGACCTCATAATTGAAGCCAGCGACGGAAGCGGCGCTGCCCACTACATCACCGTGGAAATCTCCTACACCGCCGACCAGCGCGACACTGACCGCGCCCTGCGCAACGTCCGGTTCCTGACGGAATTCACCGGCCAACCCGCCCATGCAGTCGTAGCCAGCGTTAGGAACGAGAACCACGTGGCCGCCCTGATAGAGTCCGGGGACGTTTACTGGTATGCCCTAGTTGAGCGCGATACGGCAGAGCAACAGTAACGCAACCGGGCGGGACGGCAGGCGCTAGTGGAAACCTTGACGGAGATTGCCCACTGGCTGGGGCTGGGACTGCTGGCCTACGCCATCGGCGGAATCCCCACGGCGTATCTGTTCACCCGCTACGCCCTGGGGCGCGACATTCGCGGCATCGGCGACAACAACAGCGGCGCGGCCAACGTGTTCCGCGAAGTCGGCCCGCGGGCCGGGCTGTCCTGCGGCGCCATAGACATCATCAAGGGCGGCGTCGCTGTGCTGGCGGTGCGGCTCATCATCCACGACACGGGCATTGAGATGCTGGCCGGAATCTGCGCCCTAGCCGGACACAACTGGCCGGTCTATCTGCGTTTCCGGGGCGGACGGGGCGCCGCCGTCGCCGTGGGCGTGATTATCGCCACGCTGCCGCTGATTGCCCTGCCCTTGGGCGCGTTGTCGCTGATTGCCCTCTACCACACCCGAAAGGCGATGGTTCCCTTGGCGATGTTCCTCGTCGGCATCCCCGTGCTGTCCTGGCCCGCCGGTTATCCCCCGGAGGTGGCCCTCTACGCCCTGGCCGTTCCCTTGCTGGTGGGGATGAGCCACGTATATTCCACCAGAATACTGCCCCGGTTCCAAAAAGCCCCTTGAAGCGATTATTCGCTACTCCTTAAAGCAAGGGCGGGGCGGAAGCGACCGTCGGGCAACCCCAAAGCGTCAGCGAGGCACAGTATGTCCAGCATCGAAGTAATCGGTATGATTGGCGTGAACCGCGAGCGGGATTCCTCGCGCGGGGTGACTGTCAGCCTGTTCGGGGGCGGCATCAACCCCGCCGACGAAATACCTGCGGGCATAGACCCGGAATACATCGCCGAGTTCGCCCAAGCCCACGAGGAAAGCGGCTTCGACAAGGCGCTGCTGGGCTATTCCTCGGCCACCGCCGACGGGTTCGCCGTGGCGGGCTATGCCGCCACCCGCACCGAAAGGCTGGGCTACCTCATCGCCCACCGCGCCGGTTTTATGGCGCCCACTCTGGCCGCCCGCCACGCCGCCACCCTGGACCAGTTGACCGGCGGGCGCATCGCGCTGCACGTCATATCCGGCGGCAGCGACGCGGAGCAGCGGCGCGACGGCGACTGGCTGGACCACGATTCGCGCTACCGCCGCACCGGGGAATGGATGGACATAGTGCGCCGCATCTGGAGCGAGTATGCGCCCTTTGATTACGAGGGCGAGTTTTTCCGGCTGGAGCAGGCCCACAGCCAAGTGCGGACAAAACAGCGGCCCCACATCCCGCTCTACTTCGGCGGCGCATCCGAGGCGGCCATGCAAACCGGGGCGCGGCACGCCGACGTTTATGCCCTGTGGGGCGAGCCGCTGGCCGCCATCCGGGAGCAGATAGCCGACATCCGCGCCCGCGCCGCCCGCTACCGGCGTTCCGTCCGCTTCAGCCTGTCGGTGCGCCCCATCCTGGGCGACACCGAAGGCGAGGCGTGGGAACGGGCCAGGGGGATTCTGGAGCGGGTGAGCAACTCGGTGGACGAATCGGTCGGCCCCGGCCGTCCGGCGCGGCTGCAATCGGTGGGTTCCCGGCGGCTTTTGGACTTTGCCGCCCAAGGGGAAATCCACGACCGGCGGCTGTGGATGCCCATAGCCGCCGCCACCGGCGCCGCCGGCAGCACCACCGCCCTAGTCGGCACTGCCGAGCAGGTGGCCGAGTCGCTGCTGGCCTACTACGACGCCGGCTGCTCCACCGTCCTGATTCGCGGCTTCGACCCGTTGCAGGACACCATCGAGTACGGCAAAGAGCTTATCCCCATCCTACGTTCCGAAGCCGCCGCCCGCCCCACGCCGGTTTAGGGAGTGTTGAGAAATTACTTCCGGCTGTCTGTCATTGTAGGGGCGCACAGCCGTGCGCCCTTTAACCCCGTAGGGGCGCACAGCCGTGCGCCCTTTTGGCCGGCGCAGCCTAGCCGCCGGGGGCAATCCCCGTATCCAACCCGCACTCCTCCGCCGCGTCGAAAAAGGCCGTGGGTTGGCCGCCGTCGGCGGGTTGCAGGGCCGCGGCCAATTCCTCCGGCCCGCCCAGCGTTGCCATAACGCATTGCAGATCTTCCCGCCCGTTGGGATCCAGGGCCAAGCCGGGGGCGGCGGCCTGCCATTCCGCATCGTTGAGGCAGGCAAGGGTAAGGGTAAAGGCCGCCATACTGCCCGCCATAGCCGTTGCCGGGTCGGAATTGACCGCCCCGGACAGCATCACCGAGCGCAGGTCAAAGTTGGAGAGTGCGGTGTTGACGCAAGCCGAGCTTTCTGCGCTCAACGGCCCAATACCGGACAGTATCCCGGCCTGGAACACCCGCATCAGAGAGTCGTCGCTCAGACAGCCAATCAATGCGTCGGCCTCCTCCGTCGAGTTGATTGGCGCTCCCCCGGGGAACCCGGCCAGAGTTATGATTTGTTGCGGGTCGGAATTTTTTTCCGAAAGGCAGGATTGTTCGGCGTCGGTAAGTTCGGACACTAACGCTTGAACCGCCGCCGTATCGCCGGGATCGGCCATGCCGGACGGATCGGGCGTCCCGGACGGCCCGGAATCCGTCGTCCCGGCCACGCCGCACTCCGACGCTGCTTCCAAAAAGGCAACGGGCGGGCCGCCGTCGGCGGGCATCAGGGCCGCGGCCACTTCCGCCGGGCCGCCCAGCGTTGCCATCACGCATTGCAGCCCTTCCCGGTCGTCGAGGTTGAAGCCTAGGGACGGGGCGCCTATCTGCCATTCCGCCTCGTTCAGGCAGGAAACGGTCAAGAAAAAGGCTGCCATACTGCCCATCATAGCCGTTTCCGGGTCGGCCTCGGCGGTTCCGGCCAGCATTATCGGGCGCATATCAAAGCCCCCGAACCCGGCGCGGACACAGGCCGAAGTGTCCTCGCTGAGCGGCCCTATCTCCGTGATAAGCCCGGACAAAAACAGCAACATCAGGGTATCGCCGCTCAGGCAGTCAATCCATTCGGCGGCATCCTCGGCCGACGGGGGTTGCGGGTCGCCGCTTACGATTCCCCTAAGCTGTAGGGGGTCGCCGCCCGCTTGGGAAAGGCAGGATTGTTCGGATTCGGACAGCGCGGCCAGCAGCGCCTGCGGGTCATCCATATTGATGGGGGCAATCACGCCGGAAGCGGAAACCGGGCGGGCCGCCGCCATCGTCGGTTCAGGCGCCGGCGTATCCGTGGGGAGCGCCGTAGCGGTGGGCGGCGCCGGAACCGCCGTCGCCGTGGGCGGCGGGGGCTGGGTCGGAACGGGGGTAGCGGTGGGATCCGGCGTGGGCGTCGGGCTGGAACAGGCCACCAGTGCCGCCGCCACGACAAACACGACGCAATACAGCAACTTTAGCATTGTTATTCTCCTTTCCGTTCATCCGGGCCAAATGATGCTTCGACACCTGCTGCCTCCTTAATTGAGATGCCTGACACCAGTATAGCAACGATTTTCCGGTGAAAGATATGGAAACCGGCCTTTGTCCTACGCCCTTTATCCTATGGAAAACCGCCCGTCCTGTCCCCGGCCCGGCTATGGGCGGGAAGTGCGCCGATGCCCCGGCTAAAGCCCTTGCCAGCCCAGCAGTTGGCGCAGCAGGGCGAAAAAGCGCGGCGCGTCCACTTGGTGGGCTAGGGCGATGGGGCCGGGTTCGCTAGTGACCGTGGTTTCGCCCCAATGCTCGCCGGGCGTGGTTCCGGCAGTCAGCGCAACCCGGCGCACTGTCGCCACTGCCGGGTCTAGGGCCAGGGCCACGGCCAGCGGGTCATAGAACTCGAACCGCTCCCGCCGGGCGTCGCGGGCGAACCAGCCCTGCACCATCCGCAGCGCCAGTTGGCCCAGCGGCCCATCCGCCGACAGCCCCGCCGCCTGTTGGCGGCTGATGCCCACTTGCCGACAAGCGGCCAAGTCAACCAGCGTGGCCGGATGGCCCAAGGCCAAAACGTGGGCCGCCGCCACCGGGTCGCTGTGGATGTTGAACTCCGCCCGCGCCGTAACATTGCCGGGAGCGTCCACCGCGCCGCCCATAATCACCAGCCCGGCGGCTTGGGGCAATACGCCCGGATGCCGGTCTTCCAGCCGCGACAGGTTGGTAAGCGGCCCCAATGCCACAATAGTGACCCGGCCCGGATTGGACGTGACGGTTTCGGCCAGAAAGTCCACCGCCGTTTGCCCGATGGCCGCCGCCGACGGTTCCGGCAACCGGGCCGACAGCCCGCCGGGGCCGTGAAAGGCCACCGACGGACGGAAACGCCCCGTCCGGGGCCGCGCCGCCCCCGCCGCCACCGGCACATCGGAACGCCCGGCGGCCTGAAGCAGGGCCAGCGCATTCCGCGTCGCCCGCGCCCGCGGCACATTGCCCCCCAGCGTGGTCACCCCAACCACCTCAACCCCCGGCGCGGCCAATGCCATCAGAATGGCAACCGCATCATCCACCCCCGGGTCGGTGTCCAGCACGAGGCGCAACGGCGCATCACGGTTCACACTGATACCCACGCTTCCAGACTCCCGCGGAATTACATACGGCGGAAATTGTCTGTGTCACTTTATCTATACGTTATTCCTACCCTAACTGTATTCCTGCCGCGCCCATCATTTCCGTTATTCATCCGTCATTCCCGCATTACCATTGTTCCCGCCCAACCTGTCATTTCCGCTGCCATCCCGTCATTCCCGCGTAGGCAGGAATCAAGAGAGTCCCCGGCTCAAGTCAACTTTCCGTAGGCAATGGCGTATGGATTCCCGCCTACGCGGGAATGACGGGGGCGCGGGAATGACGGATTGGTGATAGGAATGATGGGTTGGCGGCAGCCACGGCGAACAGCCGTTTCCGGCTCGCGCCGGGGGCGGGCGCGGCCTAGCGGATTTCGGCGCGTTTGCGGAGGCGCCATTGCACTTCGTCGCTGGAGTTGGCGAGGGCGGTTACGGCGTCTTGGGCGGTATGGCGGAAGCGGTAGCCCGTGGTCTGGTGCAGGCGGGCCGCGCTCATTATCACCGGCCAGCGGGCTAGGTTGTGGGCGTCGGCGGCAACCCCGCCCCCGGCCAGTCGGTTCAGGGGTTGGGCCAGGGCCGACGGCAAAAGGGTTTGCCGGATTGCCAGCGCATCGGCCAGCTCTCTCAAAAACACTACGCCGTTGCCCGCAACGTTGAAAACGCCGGGCAGCTCTTCGGTGATAGCCAGGCACAAGACCCGCGCCAAATCGTCGTCGTATACGAACTGCAACGGCGGGTTATAGTCCGACTGCCCCAGCCCCCCCGGAAAGTAGAACTCCCGCAGCAGGGCTACGCCGGCCAAGGTTCCCAGCACCGGGCAGCAACGAAAGATGGTGAGTTTCGTCCCCGGATTCGCTTGGGAAAACGCCTGTAGCATCCCTTCCGCCCGGCAGTGGTCATTGGCGTACTGGAAACCGGGGGCCGGACGCAGGGGCGCGTCTTCGCCGATGGGCAAGGGGTTGTCCGGGCGGGCGCCGTAGACGGTATGCGAACTCAGGTATATCAGATGTTCGATGGGGGCGCGGGCGCAGGCGTGGAGGACGCTTTCCAGCATCAGCCGGTTCCGTTCACTGGCGGCGGCAGCGTCGCGCCGGTTGGCGGCGCTGCGGTGGGCCGAGGCCAGATGCGCCAGCGTGCCGACCCGGTGCCGGTTCAGCTCTTCCTCTATGGGAGTCGCCACGTCGCGGCGGAAAGCAGCGATGTTGTGAATCGGCGCGGCCATCGGCCGGGTGTCAAAGGTCACCAGCTTCCCCAGCCCCGGCGTTTCCTCCAGATGCTCCAGCAGCTTGGCGCCGATGTAGCCCGAAGCGCCGGTAACCGCCACTACCTTACGCTGCGTCGTCATAGCCAGAGTTTAATGGATTCCCACGCCCCCGTCATTCCCGCCCAGCCCTATCTGTCATTCTGAGCGTAGCGAAGAATCCCGGCTTTTGTCTGAATCAGGATTTTCAGGATTCGGGGATTTACCGGATAGGGGAAATCATGAGAATCCTTAAATCCTGAAAATCCTGATTCAGACAATTCCGTTAATGACCAGTGTTTAAGAAATTGCGAAATTACTTCCGCCGTCTGTCATTCTGAGCAAAGCGAAGAATCCCGGCTTAGGCGGCAAGGCCCTTAGCTTTGTTCAGCCCGGCAGGCCGGGCAGGGAGAGCATACTGGTCATCCAGGCGCGGAGGGCGATGCGGGCCTTTTCGCCGCCGCTCAGGGCGATGCGCCGCTCGCTGAGGACGTCGTAGCCGGAAGCCTCGATGCGGTCCAGCACCCGCGAATAGATGGCCCCCAGCGCCGCCGGGCAGCCCCGGGTGCGGCGCGGCAGGTAGGGCAGCATACGGAAGCCGCTGCGGAAGTAGCCCCTGGCCCGCTGCCCCTGGAACCGCAGCAGCTCCACGAAAGCGTCGTTGCGAATCCCGCCGCCCAGTTGCTCCTCGGTGTAGCCGAAGCGGGCCATTTCGTCTTGGGGCAGGTAGACCCGGCCCATACTCCAGTCCTCGCGCACATCGCGCATTATGTTGGTCAACTGCATCGCCAGCCCCAAGTCTACGGCCCCGGCCTGGGCCGATGCGGCGGCCTGGGGCGGGTACTGGAAAATCTGGAGGCAGACCAGCCCCACCACCGAGGCCACCCGGTAGCAGTATTCCCGCAGTTCGCCGAAGTCTTGGTAGCGCGTCTTGACCAGATCGCTCTCCACGCCCCGGATTATCTCGCTGAAATACTCTTGGGGAATGGCGTATCGGTCGGCGGCGTCGGCCAGGGCCAGAAACACCGGCGTTGCCGGGCGGCCCCGATACGCCTGGGTCAGGTTGTCTTGCAGCCCGGCCAGCGCCGACAGCTTGGCCTCCGGCGAGGCCGCTTCGTCCACCGAATCATCGCAGCAACGGCAAAAGGCGTAGGCCGCATAGATGGCCTTCCGCTTGTCCGGCGGAAGGGTCACGAAGGCGTAGTAGAAATTCTTGGCCTCCCGCCGGGTGATGCTCCGGCAATCGGCGTAGGCCAGCTCCAGCTCGCTATTGGATACCGCCATATATCAGTCCCCGCTCCCTCCCCCGCTCTCTCCGCCCATCCCCTCCGGGAGAGAGTTAGGGTGGGGGGCGCAAATCCGCCCCTATTCCCCCACTACCTGCACCATCACCTGCCGGTTGCGCGGGTGGTCCAGCTCGATGAAAAAGATGCTCTGGTAGACGCCGAACTGCATTTCGCCGTCGAGAATCGGCACGGTTTCGCTGGTTCCCAGCAGCAGGTGCTGGAGGTGGGCGTGGCCGTTGGGCGATTCGTCCGGCGTCATATTGACTGTGCGGATGGAAAAATCGTTGTGGTGATAAGGGGCGTGTCGGGGGGCGTTGCGCTCCAGAAACTCGGTCATATCCTCCAGCAGCAGCGGCTCGTTTTCGTTGATTTTCACCGCCGCCGTGGTGTGCTTGGAATAGACGACGGCGAATCCGTTGCTCACTTGGGAGTCAGCGACGCAACCCGACACCCAATCGGTGATGTCAATAAACTGAGGGGCGCTCTTGGTTTTGACGCTGAGGCAGAACGATTTGGTTTTCATGCTTCACATCCCCTTGCGGCGTGGCCGGGCCCTTGCGGCGTGGCCGGGCTATGTAGAGGCGGCGCCCTCGAACCGGCGTGGCTCCGGCTCCCGGCGGTCTTGGGAGCCGGCCTGGTGGTGGTCTTGCGCGATGGCCCTGGCGAAGCGTCCCAGCGCCAGCAGGGGCCAGTAATTGCGATAGAGATGATAGTTGATCATAAATCCGGCGGGCATATCCAAACCCTGATACTCCGGTTCGCCGGGTTTGGGGATTCCCTTGGGCGGCTCGCCGATGCGGTAGCCGGGAAAGCCGGTGCCGGTGAAATAGGGTTCGTCCCAACTGCCGTCGGGCTGCTGGATGCCCAGCAGATACTCGACCCCCCGGCGGCAGGCGGGCGAACCGGCCTCGCCCGCGGCGATGAGGGCCAGCAGCGCCCACGCCGTTTGCGACGCGGTGGAAGGGCCGACGCCCCGCAGCGTTTCGTCCACGTAGGAACCACAGCACTCGCCCCAGCCGCCGTCATCGTTCTGGTGGGCCAGCAGCCAGTTCACGGCGCGGCGGACGTGGGGCTGCCCCATATCCTCGCCGATGGCTTCCAGGGCCGGCAGGGCCGCGCCGACGCCGTAGATATAGTTGACGCCCCAGCGCCCAAACCAGGGGCCGTCGGTTTCCTGCTCCTGAAGCAGGTACTGGTAGGCGCGGCGCACCGGCGGGTGTTCGGTGGAGTAGCCCAGCCGCCCGTACATCTCTAGGATGTGGGCCGTAACGTCGGCGCTGGGCGGATCCAGCGTTTCGCCGAAATCGGAAAAGGGAATCTTGGTGACGTAGCGCCGGTTGTTGTCTTTGTCGAAAGCGGCCCAGCCCCCGCTGCGGGACTGCATCCCCTCGATCCATTCCACGCCGCGCCGGATGGCCTCGCGGCGGCGACTGTCCTCGCTGCCATCCAGCCGGGCCAAGTCAAGGGCGATGATGACCTCGGATGAGTCGTCAATGTCGGGGTACTTGTCGTTGTGAAACTCAAAGGCCCAGCCGCCGGGGGGCGTGTCTTTGGCCCGCACCTGCCAGTCGCCTTCGGCCAGAATCTGGTTGTCCATCAGCCAGCGGCTGGACTGTTGCACCATAGGGTCGTCGGCCGCCACGCCGGACTCCAGCAGCGCAACCTGGGCCAGACAGGTATCCCATACCGGCGAAATGCAGGCTTGCACCGTGCAGGTGTCTTCGTCTTCGATGGCGTAGGAATCGAACCCCTCGAACCCCTTGTTCAGCGCATCGGAAAACTCTTCCAGCCCGGCGTGATGCAGGGCGATGAGCGAGTAGACCCACGGCGGCTGGATGCCGCCCCACGCGCCGTCGGCTTCCTGATGCTCCAGAATCCACTCGATTACCCGCCGCCGGGCCAGCCCCCGCAACGGCTGCATCGGAATCTTGCGATACAGGTTCATCAGCCGGTCAAGGGTGAAAAACCCGCGCGAAAGCCAGTCATCCGGCACCGACAGCGAAAAGTCGGTAGCTTCCCGCCCGCCGGGATACAGCTCGTCTATGTTGGCCGACTCCGGCACCGGGCAGTAGGGCCGCTCGGTCAATATGATGCTCATAGGCACGATGGTGGCTCTGGCCCAACTGGAAAACTCGTAGATATTGAAAGGCGCCCACGAGGGCAGCAGTATCAGCTCCGGCGGCAGGTTGGGGGTTCCGCTCCATTCCCACTGCCCGAACAGGGCCAACCATATTTTGGTGAACACCCGCGTTTTAGGCACGCCCCCCCGGCTGAGGATGAACTCCCGGGCCCGGGTAAGCGCGGGCGAATCCGCCCGGTGTCCGGCCAGCTTGAGGGCGAAGTAGCATTCAACGCTGGTGCTGACGTCGCCGGGGGCTTCGTAATACTGCCCCCAAGAACCGTTTTCCTGTTGTTTGCTCAGGATATAGTTGGCGATTTTGCGCCACCGTTCCGGGCGCTGTCGGCCCAGAAAATGGCTCAACATCAGGTATTCGGCTTCCATAGTGGGGTTGGACTCCAGCTCCCCCCACCAATAGCCGTCGGGATGCTGCGAGTCGCGGAAATACTTATGGGAATGGCGGATTGCCTGCCCCAGCCTTTTCGACAATTCGGCCGGTTTCGCCAGTCCGTTCCGGGCCGAACCGTTGGATTCTGCTTTCAAGACCTGGCACCGTCCTTCCTTAGATCACTATGCCGGGAATCGCGATACCGGGAATCCAGACGCCCGGTATCCAGATACCCGTAGGATGCGAACCACTCCGCCGCCTGCCGCAGGGCGTCCTCCACCGGGCTTTGGGGCAGCCCCAGCTCCCGCACCGCCCGCTGGCAGCTTACCCAGGCCGGTTTCTTGGATGCCAGCACCCCCTCCACGGGTATAGCCGGAGTGCGCCCCAGCGTCCACCTCCCCCCGGACTTTCCCCCCGGCGACGCGGGAATATACCGGGAAACGGCCTGCTCGGCGTAGCCCGCGCCGACCACCAGCCAGTAGGGCAGCCGCACCCGCGGGGCGGCCCGGCCCGTTATCCGGCTGAGCATCGAAAACATTTCCTTTAACGTCACGTTGCGGTTTCCCAAGATGTATCTTTGCCCCGTCCGGCCCCGCTCTAGGGCCAAGATATGCCCGGCGCTCACATCGGCCACATCAACTAGGTTAAGCCCGGTGGACAGGTAGGCCGGTATGCGCCCCCGCAGAAAGTCCAGCACGATTTTGCCGGTGGGCGTCGGCTTAACGTCCCACGGCCCCACCGGAGCCGTAGGGTTCACCACCACCACCGGCACGCCCTCTCCGTGTGGCGGCGGCTGGGCCAGCCGCAGCGCCTCCCGCTCCGCCTCAAACTTGGACTGCTTATAATGGCCGTGGAGCGTTTTCGGCGACAGCGGGGTATCCTCATCGCCCAACCCGCCGGGGGACATTCCGATAGTGGATACGGTGCTGGTGTAGACGATGCGCTCCACCCCGGCGGCGGCGGCGCATTGCAGCACGTTGACCGTGCCGTCCACGTTGGCCCGCCGCACCCCTCGCGGGTCTTTCGACCAGAAAGTGTAGGCCGCGGCGCAGTGAAACACGGCTTCGCACCGGTCGCCCCGTCCGGCGCCCACGGCCCGCCGCACCGAATCCCGGTCGAGGATGTCGCCCTCGACCAGCTCGATTCCGGCGTATTTGCCCCCGTCTTTGCCGATGTTTTTTATTGTTAAAAGGTTGCTGCCGGGCCGCACCAGTGCCCGGACGTCATAACCGCGGGCGCAGAGCTCGCGGGCCAGATTGCCGCCGATAAACCCGGTGGCCCCGGTGACCAGGACTTTCATCGCCCCCCGGCCAATTCGCCCCCATCCCCTTATAGAGAGAATCAGGGGCGGCGTTCTTAGTAAATTGCCTCTTTGGACGCCTGTTCTTGGGCGTTCCTGCGCCTTTCCCCTTCCAGCCGCAGATATGACATACCGAAACGGCCCAGCACCGCTTGGCACAGCTCCATTTGCGCTTTCAGCCGCAACAGGGTGGGGATGCGCCAAGGCTGGGCCAGCACCTGCGTAAAGACCGCGCTGCGGCCCCGCGACAGCCCCGGCAGGTAGCCGGGCAGCCGCTGTTCCGCAGTGTCCAGAATCACCCTGGCCGAAAGGAAAGGCACGCCCGCCGCGCCGGCCGCCGCCGCAACCGCGTGATCTTCCATATTGACGCTCGCCACGCCGTACTTTTCCCGCAGTTGCCGCCGTTCCCGGCCCTCGGTTATCAGATGGTCTACGGTCAGCGAACCGCCCCGGTTGACCGGCATCCGGGCCGCCACCGCCGCCGCTTCCGCCAATGCCAGCATCGCCGGGTCAGGAGCGATGGCCTTTGCCGGTTCCCCATCCGAGTCCAGCGCGTAGCTTGCGGAGAGCAGCAACTCCCCCGATTCCCTACCCGGCTCCACCGCCCCGGCCACGCCCAGCATCAACGCCCCCTGCGGGCGGCGCCGGGCCCCGCCCAGCAACGCCGCCATAGCGTCCCCGGCCCGGCGCGGCCCCACGCCAACCACGTGCAACTCCACCGGAAAGCCCACACCCCCCGACGGCTCCAGGGCATCCAGCTCCGGCCGCAGTCCGGCCAGCTCCTCTTCCATGCTGACGACGATGTAGAGCAACTTCCTTACACCCCGGCGCCTAACGCCCGCCCCTAGGCCGCCGTGATTCCCCCCTTGTGGGCCGCGCCCGACTTGATTAGCGTCGCCCAGTCTCGCGGCGACCCCACCGCGTTGAATATCGTCGCCGACTCGAACCCGCAGTGCATCATACAGTTGGCGCAGCGCGGGTCTTTCCCCGGCCCGTACTTTTCCCACAATTCCTTGTCGAACAACTCGGCCACCCGCTCCACGTGTTCGTCCGCCAGCGGATAGCACGGCTTCCGCCACCCCATCACCGTGTACGTGGGGTTCGACCAGGCCGTGCATTGATACTCCCGGTCGCCTTTCAGGAAATTCAGATACAGCGGGTTGTTGTAGAACCGCGCCCCCTCGGAGTTTTCCGAATCCAGCAGTTCCCGGAACTTGCTATGCGATTCCTGCCGCGTCAGAAAAATCTCCTGATCCGGCGCGTCAACAAAATCGTAGCCCGGCGAAATCATCGAACCCTCAACGCCGATGCCGCTGACCAGCCGGAACATTTCCGACAAGTCTTCCACGTCGCTGCCACGGAACACCGTCGTATTGGTGCAGACCCGGTAGCCCCGGTCCAACGCCTGCTCAATCACCGCCACCGCCTTCTTGAAAACACCGGCGCGGGCCACCGACTCGTCGTGCTTTTCCTCCATCCCGTCCAAGTGAACCACCCAGCACAGATACTTGGACGGCGGCACCTTGTCCATCACCCGCTCCAGCAGCAGCCCGTTGGTGCAGCAATAGACGAAATACTTTTCTTCCACCAGCCGGTTGATGATTTCGTGGATCCGCGGGTGTATCGTCGGCTCACCCCCGGCGATGGACACTATCGGCGCCCCCGATTCCTTGACCGCCCCAATCGCCTCGTCAACGGGCATCATCTTGTCCAGCACCGGCTTGTATTCCCGGATCCGCCCGCACCCGATACAGGCCAGGTTGCACATCTCCAAAGGCTCCAGCATCGTCACCAGCGGAAACCTGCTCCGCCCCCGCGCCTTGTTTCGGATGATGTACCCCGCCAGCCGCACCGACAGCTCCATAGGCCGCTTCGCCCGTTTCGTGGTAGTGGTCATCAACTATCCTTTACCCAATACCGGCCCGTATTGGAATACCGAAAATGGGGAAACGCCCCGCCCCGGAGCCTTCCCCCCTCCCTATTCTACTCCATACCTCCCAACCCCCGTAGGGGCGCACAGCCGTGCGCCCGCTCCCCTAGTATTCCCGCCGGGACAGGAAATCCACCAGTTCCTCCGCCTCAACCCTCGCCCAAGCCGGCAGCCCGATGCCCGACAGGGCCTCCAGTGCCCGGTTGGCCGCCCTTTCCGTCAACGCCTGCGCCTGCTCCCGCGCCCCCACCTCGTCCAGCACCGCCAGAACCCGCTGGACGTCGTCCTCCTCCAGCTCCGTTTGGGAATAGATGCGGCGCAGGTCGGACAATGCCGCGCCATCCGCTCGCTCCAGCGCGAACACCACGGGGTAGGACTTCTTGCGGCGGCGGATGTCGTTGCCCGTCGCCTTGCCCAGCGTGGCCTCGTCGCCCCACACCCCCAAGTAATCGTCCCGAATCTGGAAAGCCTGCCCCAGCCCGTCGCCGAACCGGGCAAAGGCCCGCACGGCGGCATCGTCGCCGTCGGCCAGCAGCGCCCCGATTTCCAGCCCGCAGCGGATGAGGGCGCCGGTCTTGCAGGCAATCATATAAAGGTATTCGCCGGTAGTGATGTCGGTTCGCCCCTCGAACTCCAAGTCGAGGCACTGCCCCTCAATCATTTCCAGATAGCTGCCGGTGAAAATGTCCGACACCTTTAGGGACACCTCCGGCGAAACGCCCTGCTGCGCCACTGCCAACATCGCCAGGTCGCCGGTGGAGTGCATGGCGTCGCCGGCCACTAGGGCCCTTGGGATGCCCCACAGGCTCCAGGCGGTAGGCTGGTGGCGCCGCTCCAAGTCTTGGTCCTGGATGTCGTCGTGGAGCAGGGAAAAGTTGTGAATCAGCTCCATAGCGGCGGCGGCGGGCATAGCGCGGGCGCAATCGGGGTTCAGGGCCTCGCAGGCGAACATACACAGGGTTGGCCGCAGGGCCTTGCCCTGGGACGACGCCGACGGCGCAGGCACGCCGCGCCGGTCAACCCAGCCCAAGTGATAGCGCAGGAGCAACTGCACGTCCGCGCCGCTAGTTTCCGGCACGGCGCGGCCCAGCTCCTCCTCTATCCGGCCCTTGTAGCGGGAAAACATCCCCGGCAGCCGGGGGCCGGGCCCGGCATCAGCGGGAATCGAGTCCGGTGCCATCGCTTGCGCCTTTTCCGCCTGCATATCTATAGTAGGGGCAGGTATGGGAACCGCCGCGGCGGGCGCCGCCAGCGGGCAACATCGGATTCCGATGTATGGCAGCAAATCCTAGCAAAGGTTAAAAAAACTGTCAAGCAACGGGGCAGCCGCCAATCCGCGGATTTCGCAGGCCGCCCCCTAACGGGGGGCCGCCCCACCCCGTAGGGGCGCACAGCCGTGCGCCCGCCCCGTGCGCCCGCCCCGGAAGGTTGACCGGGAAAACTGTTGACACTTCCGCCAGATTGCCATATATTCTTATCTTGTAACGAATGTTACATAAGGATGGCGCACCCCACCCGGCGGCCTGCGCCGGGCGGAGCGTCGCTTTACGTAACCGGGCGAAATTCCGCGCATAGCAGCCTGGCTTTCTGAACGGTTCAGGGAAAAGGCTAAGATAAGGAGGAGTATATGGCAGACCAAGACATCGCATTGGTAGCTCACCTGATGCGCCGCGCCGGATTCGGAGCGAGCCGGGATGAGATCGAAGCCAAAGCGGCCCAAGGCTACGACAGCGTGGTTCAGGATTTGCTCAACCCCGCCGGCGGCCTCGACGACGACATCCTGATGCGCTACAACCCGTCCTACTACGAACCGGGCGCCATCGAGGTCAATACCCAGCTCTGGGTATACCGGATGATTAACAGCCCCAACCAGCTCCAAGAAAAGGTCGCCCTGTTCTGGCACATGATTTTTTGCGCCGGCCACAGCAAAATCGACAGCGGCCAAGAAATGGGCATTATGGTCAATATGTTCCGGGAACACGGCATGGGCCGGTTCGACGACCTGCTGCTCCGCCTTTCCCAGAACCCGGGGATGATGTACTACCTCGACAACACCGAATCCCACAAGGCCAACCTCAACGAAAACTATGGCCGCGAACTGCTGGAGCTGTTCTCTCTGGGCGTCGGCAAAGACGGTTCTTTCAACTACAGCGAGGACGACGTAAAGGTCTGCGCCCGCGCCTTCACCGGCTGGAACGTGGCCCCGGCCTACCCGCCCTTCCCTCATGGCCGCAGCCCCTGGGTCTTCCGCTTCGACCCGGCCGACCACGACGAAACGGAAAAGACTTTCTTGGGCGAAACCGGCCCCTGGAACGGCGACGACATCATTCGCATCATCTGCGAGCAGCCGGGAACGGCCCGCTTCCTCGCCCGCCATCTGTACAACTTCTTCGTAGCCGACGAGCCGCAGGTGCCGGCCTGGCGCCTGACCCCGCCGCGGGACGTCGAGGCCATCCAGATTCTCGAGCAGGCTTACTTCGACTCCAACTACTCCATCAAGGCAATGCTCGAGGCCCTCTTCACCTCTGAGTTCTTCAAGGACGAGGCTGTCCGCTACCAGAAGGTCAAGAACCCCGCCGAGATGGTCATAAGCCTGCTCCGCATGGTCGGCGAACACCAAGAAATCAAGCCCGGCCTGTTCGAGATTTCCCAAGAACCCAAGTATATGGGCATGGACTTGATGAACCCGCCCACCGTCGAAGGCTGGCACACCGGCCGCGAGTGGATTGACAGCGGCACGCTGGTGGAGCGCATCAACTTCGCCGCCGAAATGCTGGGCAACACCGAGCTGGATGGGGTGCGCGGGCTGGTCAGCCGCCTGATGGATCGCGGCGACACCCTCAGCCCCGAACAGTTCGTGGACGGCTGCCTCGATATGACCGGCCCGGTGCAGGTCACCGCCGACACCCACGCCCAACTGGTGGCCCACGCCGCCCGGGAAGGCGACCTCAGCCACGGCAGCGACGATGAGCGCGTCACCTTCACCCGCCGCACCGGCGAAATGTTCCAGATGATCGCCGCCACCGCCGAATTCCAGTTCGAGTAAACCCGGTTCCCAACGCCGGCCGCTTGCCGAAACGCGGGCGGCCGCACTGCCACCCCCTCAATGGGGACGGCGATTCTTAGGCAGCATCAAGCCCGCTCACCCTGAGCTTGCCCCAGCGCGAGGGGGCTTACCGGACGAAAATCACAACGCTTAAAGGAGCAGCACATGGTATCGACCGCGAAAGACCCTGTCCTGGCAGTCCTTTCTCTGTCGGGCGGCAACGACGGCCTCAACACCGTTATCCCGCGCAACAACGGCCACTATCGGGACTTCCGCCCCACCATCGGCGTGCCGGAAGAGCAGATCCTGCCCATCAATGACGAGCTGGGCTTTCACCCCACCATGGCGCCCCTGATGAAGTACTGGGAAGCCGGGCAACTGGCCGTGTTCGTCGGCATCGGCTACCCCACCCCCAGCTACTCTCACTTCCGCTCAATGGACATCTGGCACACCTGCGAGCCCGAAATCATCGGCACCGAGGGCTGGCTGGGCCGCGCCGCCAAGCTGATGGACCCCACCGCCGAGAACGTGCTGACCTCCGTCAACTTTGGCCGCGGCCTGCCCCGCGCCCTGGTTATGGAAGGCGTCCCGGTCGCTTCCGTCGGCAACCTCGAAACCTACGGCCTGCTGACCGGCATTGACGGCGAGGCCCAGCGCTCCGACGCTCTGGACGTCTTCGGACGGATGTACGCCCCGGCCATCGGCACCGGCTCGGTGATGGACTACATCCACTCCACCGGCACCGACGCCCTCAAGGGCGCCGACATCCTGGCTACCGCGCCCGACAAGTACACCTCCAACGTCGAGTACTCCGGCACCGTCGTCGGCCAGTATATGAAAAACATCGCCCAGACCCACCTAGCCGACTTCGGCACCCGCATCCTGTACACCACGTCGCCCTACAACGGCTTTGACTCCCACGCCAACCAGGCCCAGGCCAACGCCGCCCTGTGGACCGACGTCTCCAGCACCGTAGACACCTTCTACACCGACCTGCGTGACCACAACGCCAGCGACAACGTAACGCTGTTCCTGTTCACCGAGTTTGGCCGCCGCGTCGCCGACAACGGCTCCGGCACCGACCACGGCGCAGCCGGCGTGGCCCTGGCCGTCGGCGAACACGTAAAGGGCGGCGTCTATGGTGTCTACCCGTCCCTAGCCCCGGCCGACCAGGAAGAGGGCGGCAACCTGAAGTTCAACCTAGACTTCCGCTCCGTCTACTCCACCTTCCTGGAAGACTGGTTCGGCCTCGAAGCCGAACCCATCGTCAACGGCAACTTCGAGCGCGTCAAGTTCTTCAAGTAGGGGCGCCCCTTGTGGGCGCCCACCGGACGCGCAACCCCCGTAGGGGCGCCCACCGGACGAAACCACCCGCAGGGGCGCCCCTTGTGGGCGCCCACAAGGCCAAGGCTCGCAATAACCGGGCAACCCAAGGGTTGCCCCTGCAACACGGCAATTCCGGCGCAGAAAATCCGCGCCGGGGAATCGAACAACACACGGCGAGGTTAAGGATATGGCAACACATTTCTTCGGTCTGAAAGACCGGACGTTTTACCATAGCCATGCCGTCGGCCGGAACGAATTTGCCGGCACCGGCTTCCGCAACCCGGTGGATATGGCTATCGCTTCCGACGGCTCGGTATATGTCGTCAACCGTTCCTACGAAAACCGTCCCGACGGCGTTCATATGACCGTCTGCACGCTGGACGAGGAATACATCAGCGCCTTCGGGGCCTACGGGCAGGGCGACGGCGAGTTTGTCTGGCCCACGGCAGTGGCGCTGGACAGCAACGACAACGTCTACGTCGCCGACGAGTGGCTGAACCGCATCACCAAGTTCACCCGCGACGGCGAATACGTCAGCAAGTGGGGCGTCTCCGGTTCCGGCGAGGGCGAACTCAACGGCCCCTCCGGCATCGCCATTGACTCCCAAGGCAATATGGTCGTGGTGGACAGCAAGAACAACCGGGTGCAGAAGTTCACCATTGACGGCCAATACATCAGCAGCTTCGGCTCCGAGGGCGACGGCCCCGGCCAGTTCAACCTGCCCTGGGGCATCAGCCTCGACGGCAACGACAACATCTACATCGCCGACTGGCGGAACGACCGGATACAGGTCTTCAACAGCGACGGCGAGTGGCAGCAGTCCATCGGCACCAGCGGCGACGGCGTAGGCCAGTTCAACCGGCCCAACGGCGTGGCCGTTGACGCCGACGGCGACATCTACGTCGCCGACTGGATGAACAACCGGGTGCAGGTTTTCGCTCCCGACGGCCGCTTCATAACCCTGTTCCGCGGCGACGCCGCCCTCTCCAAGTGGGGCAAGGACAAGCTAAATTCCAACCCCGATATGATTCGGCAGCGGAACATAGCCTACTCCAACGACCCCGCCTACGAGCAGCGCTTCGCCCATCCCTGCGGCGTCCGCATAGACGACCAGGGCCGCATAGCGGTCATAGACCACACCCGCGGCCGCATCCAGGTCTACGTCAAGGAAGACGAACCCGTCCTCCGCTAGGCCATCGCCTACACCGGCAACAACGTAGGGGCGCACAGCCGTGCGCCCCTTTTGCTCGCTTGACACGTATTGCCAACACCGTGTAATCTAGCGATGTCGGGTGCCTCCAGCAGGCTCGAAATGGTTTGCCCAGCCCGACATCATTCGTCCTCTCTAAGAGAGGGCTTTTTCTTTGTCTGCTCCCAAGCGTTTCTTGCCAGATTTACTAGAGGGGAACCATCGGGCCAAATCTTAAGTCCGTTCAGGACTGCGCCGTCGCGGGCGCTATAAAAATGGCCCAGCAAGTTATTGAAATATGGGTAGTCAATGTTTTCGTAGCGAAAGGCCCGGTAGACGTTGTAGGCAAGCTGGTCGGCGAGCTGTACTCCGTTGGATAACTCGCTACGGGTGAAAAAGGGATATTCGACGATGTTAGGGAAGCTCATATTCCGGTTGCCATACCGTTGGAAAGACGCGTGCCGCATCGCAACAGATTGGTTGAGCTTTTTATCAGTGTCGTCCATCACTATCAGTGCTTGATGTTTCCGATGATATTCTTTAAGATAGTTCTGCATTCGCTCCAACAGAAACTCGTAGGCGATTGTGTGCAACCTTTCCTGAGTTGTGCCGGGGTACAGATAGCGCTTGTCAATCACAGACGCTATCACTACTGCATTCCGTTTTGCCACTTGGCTGAAATAGACATCGGTAAGACGCTGCAAGTCTGCTGGAGCAAGGGCGCGTAGGAAAGGACTGCGTTTCTCGCGTTCCGTAGGTATGCGAAGCCAATTTGACTTGACCTCGCAGTCGGCAAGCTCAAACCGCCCCTTGCCAGCCTGTTGCAATCGCTCGGCTAGTTCCAGTTTAAGTTGCGATATTTCCCATTCAAAGGGCCGCCACTGACGTTCATACAGCCCAACAGCGAGCAACACGTAAATGTGCTCCTTGGGATTCTCCGGCGTGCCGACTGACGGATCGCGTGAACCGGATTCGTCGAGGTAGAAAAAGTACAATTACTCTTGGCCTTCCGGCGGCCCGTAAGGCATCCCGCCGTCAATCCAGGCCACGATTTCGTCGATCTCCTCGCGCGGCATAAACGGCCCCCTGAGCGGCATCCGCCCGGAGGTGCCGACGCTGCGGGCCAGAGAACGCACCAGTTGCGTTTCCCGCCCGGGGATGCCCGGCTCAATGGCCCGGATGCCCGACAGCACCGCCGATTGCAGTTCCTCCGGCGTTTCCCAATAGTAGGCGTGGATGCCCGGCAGCGGCTCGCGCCCCCACCGCTCCTTCCACTTATCCATAATGCCGTCCAGAAGTTCCTTGACCCTAGGCCAGTAGACCACCTGCTCGTTGCTGGAACCTTCGCTCATGCTCCCTAATCCGACTTCAGATTGTTGCGGAAAATCCGCGCATTCCCGTTTTCCCGTCCGTTTTCCGGTCCATTTTCCCGGCAACGGCGCCGCCGCCGTTCAGACCGGATGCTCGCTCACCGTTTCCCGTTGCAGCAGCTCTATGGCGTGGTGCAGGACGGGCTGCACCACCTCCAGGCACTCGCGCACCCCTTTGGTGCTGCCGGGCAGGGTGATAATCAGCGTACTGCCCCGGATGCCGGCCACCGAGCGGCTCAACATCGCCATCGGCGTAAACTGTAGCGTTTTGGCCCGCATCGTTTCGGCCAGCCCCGGCACTTCCTTGTCCAGGATAGACAAGCAGGCTTCCGGGGTAACGTCGCGCCGCCCCATCCCGGTGCCGCCGGTGGTGACAATCAGGTCAACGCCCGGCGCGTCGGCCCACTCCGTAAGCCGTTCCGCAATCAGCGCCTGGTCGTCCGGCACGATGGCCGAGCGCACCACCTCGAACCCGTCCGCCGTCAGCATATCGCGGATGGCCTGCCCGCTGCTATCCTCGCGGCTGCCCTGCGCTCCCGATGTGCTAACCGTCAAAACACCCAAGCCAAACATAAAGCCCTCCGACGCAAATAATACCATACCCGGCCAAAGCGGAAAATGCGCCCGCGCCGCCATTCCTGCCGTCTACCCGTCATTCCCGCCGCTTACCGTCATTTCCCGCGCCCACCCACCCGGCCAAAGGGCGCGTTGACAACCCGGCGGCCCGCGACTATATTCACAGCGAAATACGCCGCAGAACCGGCCCCCCGGAAGCAAGCCATTGAATACCAACCCCAACTGCGTCTTTTGCCGGATAGTCGCCGGCCGCTCGCCGGCCCGGGTGCGCTATCTGGACAACGACATCATCGTCTTTGACAACCTGCTCGACTGGGTGCCGCTGATGCTGCTGGTTATGCCCAAGGAACACCTGTCGCAGATTGGGATGTGGGACAGCGGGCTGCTGCCGCGCTTGGGTCGGCTGGCGGTGGATCTGGGGGCGATGTACGCGCCCAACGGCTTTCGCATTCTTTCCAACTTTGGCCGCGACGGGCTGCAAAGCCAGAGCCACGGCCACCTCCACGTGGTCGGCGGAACTTTCCTCGGCCACTATGTCGAGCACCTAGGCCCGTCCTCCATTCCCAGCCCATACCCGCCCCGGCCCGGCCGGTCATAACCCGGTTCCCGGCCGCGCAGCAACACACTTCGCAAGGGAGCAAGCCGCCTTGTCTGAAACAGTCCTTTACGAAAAGCGGGACAACATCGCCATCATCACCCTGAACCGCCCCGACGCGCTCAACGCCATCAACCGGCAGTTGCGGGCCGACCTGTCCGCCGCCATAACCGAATTCGACACCGACCCCCAAGCCTTCGTCGCCATCGTAACCGGGGCCGGGCGGGCCTTCTGCGCCGGCCGCGACCTCAAGGAACGGGCCGAGGACAACGCCGAGGGGGTGCAGGCCCGCGCTTCCCATAGCATGAGCCCCGACCGCCCTTATATGTGGCCCCAGACCTGGAAGCCGATGATTGCCGCGGTCAACGGGTTCGCCCTGGCCGGTGGCTGGTCCATCGCCCAGATGTGCGACCTGCGCCTAGCCGCCGAGGACGCCCGCCTCGGCATCACCGAAACCAAGTGGAGCCTGCTCCCGCCCTTTGGCACCATCCTGCCCAAGATGATTCCCCTTTCGGCAGTGCTGGAGCTGGTCTTCACCGCCGCCCCCATCACCGCCCAGCGAGCCTACGACATCGGCTTCCTCAACAAGGTAGTCCCGGCCAGCGACCTGATGGAAGAAGCAATGGCCCTAGCCCAGCAAATCGCCGAAAACGCCCCCTTGGCAGTGCAATACTTCAAGGAACTGGCCTACCGCGGCCTGAATATGTCCACCCAAGACATATCATCCCTGACTTATCATATGTACGACCAGCTCCTAACCACCGAGGACAGCAAAGAAGGCCCCCGCGCCTTCGCCGAAAAACGCAAACCCAACTGGCAAGGCCGCTAGGCAAACACCATACCCGAAAAAACGTAGGGGCGCACAGCCGTGCGCCCTTTTCTCTAATATGCCAATTGCTGAAAGTGAGACCCTTCGCTTCGCTCAGGGTGACAAAGGGCCAACGTAGGGGCGCACAGCCGTGCGCCCTTTTCTCCGATATTCCAAACTTTGCCGGACGGATTGAAACCCGCCCCCTACAAACCATCCAGCGGAATGACTCCCGTATCTTCAAGCTCCTGACAGATTTCCACTACCAGCTCCAGGTCAAGACGCAATCGGTCGGATATGTCATCGTAGCATAGCGTTTCTCCGCTGGCGAACAGGTCAATGATTTCGGCCTGGGCTTCTTCTTTCGGGATTGTCCTGATCTGAATTGCCGGTTCCGGGCAGTCTTCCGCCGGTTCGGCCTTCAGTTTCATCCCCAGCAAGCGGGTGATGCGCGACACCGCCGCGAATGAAGGGCCGCCGTCTTCGGAGAGCTCCTTACGCAACTCCTCGCCGGTAATTCCGGTTTCGTACTTTATTCGGTTTGTGTCTAGGGCCCGCGCAATATGGCCTAGAGCGGCCCGAATCAGCCGACCATCCCCGGAGTTTTCATCTACGACAACTTCAAGATAACAACGGACATCTTCCTTAGTGTGCAAGTAGTCTACAGGATCCCACGGGATGAGCTTTCCAGCCATTGACTACCTCCATTCTCGGGCCAGCCGTTGAGCGAGTCCTACGAATCGCCCGCGCGTTCCTTCGGCCGGGGGTAAAGCGGCATTTCAATCACGCAATAAGCATTGTCCCGGGCCGTAACCGTAACCGCCCGATGCCGCCCTGACTGGTTGATAATCCGGGGCGGGCTTACCCTTCTGGAAACAACGAGTATCCGGTCGCCGCGCAGGGCGTCGCCTGTATTAAACAGCGTTGTAGGCATCTAAGCCTATCACCCCCTCGTCCAGCAGTTCTTGGCAGATTTCCACCACCAGCTCCGGCTCGATGCCCAGCCGCTCCATAATATCGGAGTAATACAATGGCGCCTCAGTTTCGCCAAAGATCTCGGCGATTTCGTATTTGGCTTGTTCTCTGCTGATAGTCCTAAGCGTAATTACCTTGGGGGCGGGTTCCTCTGCAATCCGGGCAAGCTCCGACTCCAGAAAAACCACCCGTTCCCGCAAATCGGCGACTTCACTAAGCAGATGTTGAATTACCGCGCTCTGGTTCTCCGCCATCAAAGTCATAGCGCACTCCAGCACGTTAGGATGTGCGAGCATCGTAGGCGAACCTTGCTGCCAGCGTCAACCGCCATCCGCCTCCCGTATCAGCCGCCGGATGCGGTCGGGGCTTAGGGGCAGGTCGCGCACCTGGACGCCTAGGGGGGCGAGGGCCTGGGACACGGCGTTGGACAGGGCCGCGCCGGTGGCGACGATGCCGATTTCGCCGCCGCCCTTGACGCCCAAGGGGTTCAGCGGCGAGGGCGCCAAGTCCATCACCCTTGTCTCAAAGGCCGGAATGTCCGTGCTGGTCGGCAGCAGGTAGTCCATCAGCGTTCCCGCCAGCGGCTGCCCCCGCTCATCGTACACCAGTTCCTCCAGCAGGGTTGCGCCCACCCCCTGGGCCGCCGCGCCGGTTATCTGCCCCTGGAGCAGCAGCGGGTTGATGACGCGGCCCACGTCCTCGGCGATGACGTAGCGCAGGATTTCGATTTGGCCCGTTTCCGGGTCTACCACCACGCGCACCGCGTGGGCGCCGTAGGGGTAGAGTTCCTGCGGCGACTGGAAGTAGTGGCTGGCCTCCAGCCCGGCCTCGCCCAAGTTGTAGCGGCTGGCCGGGGCCGCCAAACGCAGCGCCTCCGGCAGGTTCAGCGCCGCCGCCCCGGAGTCTTCTTTGCCGGGGTCTTCTTTGCGGTAAATCAGGCCGTTGCTCAGTAGCAGTTCCGAGGGGTCTATGTCTAGGTAGCCCGCGGCTACGGCCAGAACCCGCTGGCGGAGTTTCTGGGCCGCCCCGTAGACCGCGTTGCCGGCCAGCGTGGTGCCGCGGCTGGCGTAGGTGCCGCCGCCGTAGGGCGTCAGGTCAGTGCTGCCGTGATAGACGGTGACGCTCTCCAGCGGCACGCCGAGGCCGTCGGCGCATATCTGGGCAAAGATGGTCTCATGCCCCTGCCCCATAGTGGCGATGCCCAGATACACCGCGACTTCGGCTTGGGGTATCGGCCCATCCAAACCGGGGTATGGGCTGACGCCGCGCTCGCCGGGCAGCGGGCCTTGATGCGGGCCGCCCGCGCTGGTTATCACGATTCGGGCGCCCTCGCCGGGGTCGCCGGTGCCGGTGCTTTTGACGAAGCAGGCCGTGCCGACGCCGTGATACCGCCCGTCGGCCCCGCGCCCGGTGAGCGGACGCAACGATTCGTAGTCAATGTCCGCCAATGCCTGTCGCAGCAACGCCGGGTAGTCGCCGCTGTCGTAAATGATAGAGTAGGTTTCGGGGCGGGTGCGGCCCAGTTCGTAGGGCATCATTGACGGCGGGATAAGGTTCTTCAGCCGGAATTCCGCCGGGTCAATGCCCAAATCAGCCGCCGCTATGTCAAACATCCGCTCCCGGAAAAAGCAGGATTCGTAACGCCCCGGAGCGCTAAACGTCCCCATTCCCACCTTGTTGGTAAGAACGCATTTCACGTCCCACTGGTAGTTGGGGATGAGGTAGGGGCCGGTTAGCAGGGCGGTGGTCGAGGTTGGCACCGACGCGCCGTGAGTGCGGACATAGCCCCCCAACGCGCCGAGGACGCTGGCCCGCATCCCCAATATCGTGCCGTCGCTGCGGACGGCCAGCTCCAGTTCGCAAACGTGTTCCCGGGAATGATTGGCCGCGATAAGATGCTCGGCCCGGTCTTCCGTCCACTTTACCGGGCGGCCCGTCTTGATGGCGGCGAAAGGCACCAAGAAATTTTCCGGGTAAAACTCGCCCCGCACCCCGAACCCGCCCCCCACGTCCGGCTCCACGAAGTGAATCCGATGCTCCGGCATTTGGAGCAGCGACGACAGCACGCCGCGGTTGTAATGGGGAACCTTGGTTTCGCCCCAGACGGTTAGCTGCTCCCGCCCCGCGTCCCACGAAGCCGCCAGCCCCCGCGTTTCCATCGGGTTGGCGGTATGCCGGTGGCATCGGAACTCTTCCTTGCGGACGTAATCGGCGGCGCGAAAGGCGGCCTCCGGGTCGCCGATGAACGAGGAAAACTCAAAGGCCACGTTGGTGCCTTGCGCCTCGTGAATCAGCGTTTCGCCCTTCAGCGACTCTTTCACGTCCACCAGAGCGGGCAGCGGCTCGTATTCCACCGCCACAGCGTCCAGCGCGTCCTCGGCCAGATAGCGGCTTTCGGCCAGCACCACCGCCACCGGGTCGCCCACATAGCGAGCCTTGTCGTGGGCCAGAGGATATTGCAGGAACCGCAGCAGGTCGCTATAGGCCCGCAGCCGCACCGGAATAGGGCGCGGCTCAACGGCGGCGGCGATGTCATCGAAAGTCAACACATCAACCACGCCCGGCATTTCCCGCGCCGGCGCGGTGTCTATGGAAAGGATGCGGGCATGGGCGTGCGGGCTGCGCACAATGGCGGCGTGGAGCATATTGGGCAGCTTCACGTCATCCACAAACTGCCCCCGCCCGGTAAGAAACCGCCGGTCTTCCCTCCGCCGGATGGGAGCGCCGATGTATTGCTGCGTCATTCCCGACCCCCATTCCCCTTGCGGGTATCGTATTTTCGGGCATTGTATTTTCGGATATTGTATTTAATCTGCAATCTGCGCGATTGACTCGGTTTCGGCTGGAATCCTGATTGCGTCTTCGATTACCAAGGCATAGCCAACCGCGTGAAGGGCATTCTCCAATTGGGTTAAATGCGACCTATATCCCGGATCCAGCAACTTGCGGACAGCTTCTTTTTCCAGTTGCAAGATACCGGCCAAGTCGTCGGCGGATACGCCCTGCTTGCGCATAGCCGTATAAAGCGACAGCTTTGCCGCCACCACCGGCGGCACCGGGATTGGCACCTGCCCCTCGGCAACCTGGCTTGGCTGCGGTATGTCTTCTCCGGCGTCCACGTACATTCCGAGGGCAACACCTAAACAATCTTCGGCCATTTCGACGGCTTCTTCCCAAGACCAGCCGCAAGTGTTCGCCCCATACACATCAGGAAAGGTTACATTGAAAGCCGCCCTTCCCGTAGTTTGCAACTCTTCCGCATCAGGCACGATATTGCACGGGAAAACGTATCGCATAAATCAAAACTCCCGCCGCGGGATATTCAAGTCCCTCAGCATCGAATATAAAGTGCCCCTCGCAATCTCGCCGTGTTGAACGGTGGTGCGGTATTCCCCGATGTGGACTTCCCCGTGGCTACCCTTTCCGATGCTGGGGTCAAAATAAAATTCCAGCCCGTGAGCGCGAGCGTATCGCCTAGCCCGCCGGAGGAACTCCCTGCCGTTCATAAGTCTAGCATAACCCTTGCCGGCCCGGCGCTGGAACCGAACACGGATGGGGGCGCGGCCCCAGATGTTGGCCTAAGCAGTTTCCTCTTCCGGTCTTCCCTCCGCCGGATGGGAGCGCCGATGTATTGCTGCGTCATTTCTTTCACCACAAAAGCCGCCGCGTTTTTGCGTTTCCGGCGGTGAATCAGTGCTTGCGATTTGGCCTTTATACCGCCTATTATATGGTATATGATGAGAAGAAGGCACCGCAGAACGCTTGAGGCGATTTTTCGGCGGCCTACCCAATCAGGAATTCGATGGGACGATATCGAGTCCCTGTTCCTTGCTTGCGGGGCCTACATCGAAGAGCTGGAAGGATCAAAATTAGCGGTCGAAATCAACGATATTACCTCGATTTTTCATCGTCCCCATCCTAGACGGGATACCGATAGGGTGGCGGTGGAGTCGGTGCGAAAGTTCCTGACTAGAGCGGGAATCACGGAGAGCCAACTATGATTGAATACAAAGGTTATCACGGGGCGTTTGATTTTGACGGCGAGGCCGGAATCTTTCACGGCGAAGTTGTGGGAACACGCGATGTCATAACATTTCAGGGCCACTCGGTGGAAGAAACACAAGCGGCATTCAGAGATTCTATTGATGCGTACCTGAAGTTCTGCGCTAAACGAGGCCGCCAGCCGAACCCGCCGGGTCACTCGACACCTCAAGAGCTCCAGAATGCCACAGAGTTTCTTTAGGGAAAATTGCGAACTTTCCCTTTGCCACCCTGAGCGACCAGCGGGGGCGCACGGCTGTGCGCCCCTACTTTTGTCACCCTGATCTTTGTTACCCTAAGCGCCCCCTTGTCCAACCTGAGCGAAGCGAAGGGTCTCACCGCCCAAGCCGGGATTCTTCGCTTTGCTCAGAATGACAGACAGCGCCCAGAATGACAGACGTTTGCTCAAAACGGCAGACGAGTGACAGGCGGCGAAAGCAATATAGCAATTTTCGCGTTCTTTAATTCCCCTGCCCGCCGCCTGCCTCTGCGCCGGAGTTTATCAGCCGCCACACCCGTTGCGGGCCTACCGGCGGGTGAGTGACTTCCACGCCCAGCGGCAGCAGCGCGTCGGCGACGGCGTTGCCTACGGCGGTGAACGCGCCCACGGTGCCGGCCTCGCCCACGCCCTTGACGCCGCCCTCGGTGAAGGGCGACGGCGTTTCGGTGTGCGTGGTCTGGATCGCCGGAATGTCCGGCGCGGTGGGAACCAAGTAATCCATAAAAGTGCCGGTGAGCAGGTCGCCGGACTCGCTGTAGACCAGCTCCTCGTGCAGCGCGTTGCCGATGCCCAGGGCCACGCCGCCCACTACCTGCCCGTCCACGATTACGTGGTCAATGATGGTGCCGCAGTCCTCCACGCAGACATACTGCTCCACCTTGACGATGCCCGTTTCCGGGTCAATGCGGACAAAAGCCAGATGCGCCCCGTGGCCGAAAGTCTGATGCGGCGGGTCGAAGGTGCGGGTGGATTGCAGGCCCCGCTCGATGCTGTCGGGCAAGGAAACCACGCGGGAAGCGTCGTGGGCCGCGGCGGCCACGCTGGCGAATGGCACCCGCCGCGACGGGTCGGCGGCGGCGTAAATCTGGCCGTCGGCGATTTCCAACGCTTCGCCCTCGCCCTCCAAGAAAAAGCGGGCTATTTCGGCGGCCTTGCGCTTGATGTCCTGCGCCGCCAAGCGGATGGCCCCGCCGGTGCTTACCGCGCTGCGGCTCACCCCGGTTCCGGCCCCGAAAGGCACGGCGTCGGTGTCGCCCTCCAGAATCTTGACCGTCTCATAAGGCACGCCCAGCTCCCGGGCCACCAGACTGGCAAAAACGCTGTCGTGGCTCTGGCCGGTGGACTTGGCGCTCACCGCCACCAGCACATTGCCGCCCGCGTCCACCTTGATGGTGGCGGAATCGAAGGCCGGCATTCCGTAAACGCCCCGCCGCCGGTAATCCTGCGACCCGGTGCTGGAATGCTCCACGAAACAACAGATGCCAACCCCGGCCAGCTCGCCCTGCGCCCGCGCTTCGGCCTGCGCCGCCCGCAGCCGCTCATAGCCGGAAACGTCCAGCAGCTTCGCCAGCGTGTCCGGGTAGTCGCCGCTGTCATATAGCCGCCCCGCCGAGGTGTTAAAGGGCTGGTCCTGCGGCTGGATAAAGTTTCTCATCCGCACTTCCGCCGGGTCCAGCCCCAGCCGGGCGGCTACCATATCCATCATCCGCTCGATAACGAACACGCCCTGCACCGTGCCGACGCCCCGGTAGGCTGCGCCGGGGCATTTGTTGGTCAGGATGCCGTAGGCGTCGCAACGGAAATTGTCTATCCGGTAGGGGCCGACGATGGACTGCCCGGCGGTCATCGGCTCCAGCCCCGCCGAAGTGGGGCCGAGGGTGTGCGCCCCCTGATCCACCAGCACCTTGGCGTCAACGCCCAGAATCCGCCCGTCGCTGCTGGCCGCCGCCGACACTTCAACCACCATTTCGTGGGCGTGTCCGCAGGCCAGCAGGTTCTCCATACGGTCTTCCACCCACTTGACCGGGCGGTCAATTTTGCGGGAAAGAAAGGCCAGCACGATGCCCTCCGGGTAGGCCGCGCCCTTGATGCCGAACTCGCCGCCCACGTCCGGCGATATGACCCGCACGGCGTGCTGCGGCAGCCGCATCACCGCCGATATGGTGGTGCGAACCAGATGGGGCGAGCGGCAGGACGCCCAAACCGACAGCCGTTCCTCGCCCCGGTCGTAGTGGGCGATGACGCCCCGGGTTTCCACCGGAACCGCCGTTTGCCGGGGAAAGCGGAAAGTCTTTTCCAGCGTCAAGTCGGCCTGCCGGAAAGCCCGGGCCACATCGCCCCCGCCAAACTCGCGGTGAAATACGATGTTGTCGCCCATTCCGGCGTGCAGCGTCGGCGCATCGGGCGCCAGGGCCTGCTCCACATTGCCCACCGTGGGCAAGGGCGCGTATTCCACCACAACCGCCTCGACCATATCCTGAGCGGCGTGGGCGGTTTCGGCGGCCACGGCCACGATGGGATCGCCCACGAAGTTGACCTTCCACCCGTCCCCGTTCCGGGGCGGCACGGGATAGCGGTCATAAGGCCGGGCAAACTCGCTGGATCCCGGGGCCGCCGGACGCACCGGGTTGACGTGGGGCAGCACCTCATCGGGCGTAATGACGCCGATGGCCCCGGGCACTTTCAACGCCTCCTCGACGTTGATGGACTTGACATTGGCGTGGGCAACCTCGCTGCGCACGAAGGCCGCGAAACACATCCCCGGCAACTTGATGTCGTCCACAAACCTGCCACGTCCCCGCACCATACGGGCCAACTCCGGGCGGGCTATATCCTCGTGAATATCCATCGTGCGCTCCCCTTAAGGGTTGTTTTAGCGTTGGCGCCGGAAAAACCGCCATACCGGGATGGCGAAGCCGGGCAGCACATCGCCCCCGTCGAACACATCATCCTCGGTCAAAGTTACAGGTTCGGCGTTGGGCCGGTATACCGTAAATGTGGAATACCGCGGGTCGGCAATCACCGCCATCCGCGAGCCGTAGCTGAGCCACATCCGGGCCTTGGCCGCCATCTCCGGGTTGGAATTGCCGGGGGACTTGACTTCTATCACCAAGTCGGGGGCAATTTCGGGGTAGCCCTGGGTGCCTTCCGGGATGCGTCCCGGCGCAAACCACGCCACGTCCGGGGCCCGCACGGTATCCGGGTCGCGCTCCAGCCGGTGGCCGGGTTCGCCGGCGAGGCCAACTCCGTAGTCGTTGGCGTCGGCATAGTTGCCTATCAGCATTGATATTCTGGACACGACGATTGCATGGGGATGTCCCGGAGCCATTTTCGGTACTAACACTCCCCGGATAAGCTCGTAGCGGTTGCCGTCTTTGGGCATCAGCAACAAATCATCCGCAGTTATCAGCTTTGGCTTAGTAATCATTTCACACCGTGCCGGGCGGCTGTTTCAGATGCGCGGCCTTCCGCCAATTTATGCCCCCTGTTAGAGCTTTTATCAGGATGGCGATTCAGCGACTCCGACGGAAAAACCGCCATACCGGGATGGCGAAGCCGGGCAGCAGGCCGCCGAAGTCAAGGGTATCGTCCTCGCCGAAAATGACCGGCGCGGCGTTGGGCCGGTAAAGCGCAGCCGTAACGGTGGCCGGGTCAAGCACCACCGCAACTTGGGAACCATAGCAAAGCCACATCCGGGCTTTGGCGGCCATCTCCGGGTTGGAGTTGCCGGGAGACTTGACTTCTATCGCCAAATCCGGGGCCATCTCCGGGTAGCCCTGCGTGCCTGCGGGAATACGGCCCGGCGCGAACCACGCCACGTCCGGGGCCCGCACAGTGTCCGGGTCGCGCTCCAGCCGGTAGCCGGGTTCCCCGGAACGGACAACGCCGTAATCGTTATCTTCGGCGTAACTTCCCACCAAGATAGTAGTGCGGGCTACTGAATCGCCGTGAGGGTCTCCCGTCGGCATCTTTTCTATCAGCACTCCCCGGATAAGCTCATAGCGGTTGCCGTCTTTGGGCATCAGCAACAAATCATCCGCAGTTATCAGCTTTGGCTTAGTAATCATTTCACACCGTGCCGGGCGGCTGTTTCAGATGCGCGGCGTTCCGCCAATTTATGCTCCCTTTTAGAGCGTTTATCGGTATGGCGATTCAGCGACTCCGCCGGAAAAACCGCCATACCGGGACGGCGAATCCGGGCAGCAGCCCGCCGAAGTCAAGCGTATCGTCCTCGCCGAAAATGACCGGCTCGGTGTTGGGCCGGTAAAGCGCAGCCGTAACTGTAGCCGGGTCAAGCGCCACCGCAACTTGGGAGCCATAGCAAAGCCACATCCGGGCTTTGGCGGCCATCTCCGGGTTGGAGTTGCCGGGAGACTTGACTTCTATCGCCAAATCCGGGGCCATTTCCGGGTAGCCCTGCGTGCCTGCGGGAATACGGCCCGGCGCGAACCACGCCACGTCCGGGGCCCGCACAGTGTCCGGGTCGCGCTCCAGCCGGTAGCCGGGTTCCCCGGAACGCACAACGCCGTAATCGTTGGCATCGACGTAATCAAGTATCCAATAGGAAGTCCTGGTTACAGCCTCCCCGTGAGGGTCTCCCGTCGGCATCTTTTCTATCAGCACTCCCCGGATAAGCTCATAGCGCCTGCCATCCCCTCGCGGAAGCCGCAGCAACTCGTCGGCAGTCATCAATTTTTGTTCTGTGGTTGTCACTACACACCTTTCCGGCCTGTAACGCCGTTATATGCGCTCTGGCAGATAGCTAAACCGTGCCGGTCTGCTGGATGGCGCGGATGATGGGAGCGTAGCCGGTGCAACGGCAGATGTTGCCGCCGATGCCCTGGCGCACTTCGCTTTCCGACGGGTTGGGGTTATCGCGCAGCAGGGCATAGGCCGTCATCAGGAATCCGGGGGTGCAGAAACCGCACTGTAGGGCGTGATTTTCCTGAAAGGCCGCCTGTAGCGGGTGCAGCTCGTCGCCGTCGGCCAGCCCCTCGACGGTCATCAGCGTAGCCCCGTCGGCCTGCACCGCCAGCAACAGACAAGAACGCACGGCCTCCCCGTCCACCAAGATAGTGCAGGCGCCGCAGACCCCATGCTCGCAGCCCAGATGAGTGCCGGTAAGGTTCAGTTCGTTGCGGAGAAAGTCGGCCAGCGTAAGGCGCGACTCCACCCGCCCACCATACTCCCGCCCGTTTACCGTCATCCTAATCTCAATAAGCGGCATCATAGCCCACCCCTCCAAATAACATTACCACAGAAAATTACGAAGTTACTTCCGCCGCCCGCCACCCTGCAAATGAATGTAGGGGCGCACAGCCGTGCGCCCTCACCCGCCGACCGCCCATCCCCAACCAACCAGATACGGCCCTTAACCCGAAACGGCGTCCTCCAGAGCGCGGCGGGCCATTACGCCGCTCACTTCCTTGCGGTATTCGGCGGATGCGTGAATGTCCGAGCCGGGATCCACCGCCTGCGAAACCAGACCGGCGGCTTCGGCCCGGGCATCGGCATCCACCGCCCTACCCACCAGAGCGGCTTCGGCCCCGGGAATCCGCGCCGGGCCGTCGCCCACGCCGAACATAGCGATACGCGCTTCCCGGCAGACGTTATCCCCGTCAAGGCGCAACAGCGCAATAGCCCCGACGAGGGCAAAGTCGCCGTCGCGTCGGCACACCTCCCGGAACCCCCAGCGCCACTGGCTTTCCCCGTCGCTGTCCAGCCAGGGCAGGCGCACCTCGGTTAGCAGCTCATCCGGCTCCAGCGCGGTAGTAAGCAGGCCGAGGGAGAAATCCCCGGCGGCGATAGTCCGCTCGCCGCGGCTGCTGGCCGCGGTGATTTCGGCGTCAAGAGCCAGGCACAGGGCGGGAATCTCGGCGGCCGGGTCGGAATGGGCCAGACTGCCCCCCACCGTTCCCCGGTTGCGTATCTGGAAATGGGCGATATGCGGCACCGCGGCGGCAATCAGCGGGAACCGCTCCCGCACCTCCGCAGAACGCTCCAGATCCCGCTGCCGGGTCATAGCCCCGATAGTCATACCGCTTTCGCCGCTGTCAATCCCGCTCAACCCGGCCACCCGGTTGATGTCCACCACCACCGCAGGCCGGGCCAGCCGCAGGTTCATCATCGGCATCAAACTCTGCCCCCCGGCCAGCGCCTTGGCGTCATACCCGTGCTGCCCCAGCAACCCCAGCGCCTCATCACGGGCAACGGGAGCATAATAGTCGAACTTGGCCGGTTTCATTACAAACCCCTCGTCCCGAACCCTGCTAAAGGATTCCGGCATTTCCCCCAATGTTCCCGTCGGATAATACCGCAGCCCCCACCAACCGCACAAGGCAACAAACGTGTAGGGGCGCACAGCCGTGCGCCCACCCCCGCCGGCCGCTCAGAACGCCATAGGAAAACCCCACAATTCCCCCGGCTTTTGTCTGAATCAGGATTTACCGGATTCAAGGATTTACCGGATGGGGGAAATCCTGAGAATCCTTAAATCCGGTAAATCCTGATTCAGACAATCCCACCCCGGACGGCCAGACCCTTCGCTCCGCTCAGGGTGACAAAGAGGCAAGCCAACAACCATAGGGGCGCACAACCGCACACCCACCCCCGCCGCCTAAATCTGGTACTCCGGGCGGCGCAGAAGCTGCCGGGCTATCACCAGCCGCATCACCTCGTTGGTGCCTTCGCCGATAATCATTAGCGGGGCGTCGCGGTAGTAGCGCTCTACCGGGGATTCCTTGATGAAGCCATAGCCGCCGTGGATACGCATTGCTTCCATAGTGACCTCGCCGCAGACCTCGCTGGCGAACAGCTTTGCCATCCCGGACTCCAAATCTATGCGCCCGCCCTGGTCTTTCTTGGCCGCGGCATCGTAAACCAGCAGACGGGACGCCTGAATTTTGGTCGCCATATCGGCCAGCTTCAGTTGGATGGCCTGATGTTCGGCGATGGGCTTGCCAAAGGTTTCCCGCTGCTGGGCGTAGCGGATGGCGGCGTTGAAGGCGGCCTGCGCCACGCCCACGGCCCGGGCCGCCACGTTGATGCGCCCGGTCTCCAGCCCGCTCATAACCTGGCCGAAACCCGCGCCTTCCGTTTCGCCCACCAGATTTTCGGCGGGAATGGCGTAGTTGTTGAAATTCAGCTCGCAGGTGTCCAGCCCCCGGTAGCCCAGCTTGTCCAAATCGCGGCCCACCTCGAAGCCGGAACCGGGGGCGCCCCTTTCCATCACGAAAGCACTCAACCCCCGGTGGCGCGGTTCGGCGTCCCTATCGGTGCGGGCCAGCAGACAGAACATATCGCCGTAACGCCCGTTGGTAATAAACATCTTGGAGCCGTTGATGACGTATTCCTCGCCGTTCTTGGCCGCGGTGGTTTGCAGGTTGGCGACGTCGGTGCCGCCGCCCGGTTCGGTAAGGGCCAGCCCGCCCCGCTTGCGCCCGGATGCCAAATCGGGCAGGAATTTCCGCTTCTGCTCCTCGGTGCCGTAGTGGGCAATCACGTAGGTCAGGATGTGATGGGTGCCGATGGCCCCGCTCAGGCTCATCAACCCCTGGCTCAACTCCTCAAAGATAGTGGCAAAGGTGGTGTAGTCCAGCCCCAGCCCGCCGTATTCCTCCGGCACGGTGATGCCGAACAGCCCCAGCTCCTTCATCTGGTCAATCAAATCGTGCGGCACCCGGTCGTCGCGGTCCAGCTCGGCGGCCACCGGCTCCACTTCCCGGCGCACAAAATCGCGCACTAGGCTGACAATCTGGGCGCGGGCTTCTGCGGATGTTGTGGTCACGGTTTTCTCCTTTGATTTTCAACGCAGAGGGCGCAGAGAACGCAGAGGTTTTATTTTGCCGTTTCCTGAATTTCTCTGCGCCCTCTGCGTTTTCTCTGCGTACTCTGCGTTAAAACTTGTTATGGCCGGTTTGCGGCGCCCGGCGTGGCGTTGCCGGTGGTTTGGAAATCGCCGGTGGCGTCCGGGATACGGGCGTAGCTCTGGCCCTCGCCCGACTGCCCCTCGTCCCAGTCAACCTGCGCTAACAGAATGCCGTCCAGCGTCCAGATGCCCAGCTCCTCGTCGCCGCCCAGTCCGAAGCCGGGCCAGCCGTCCTTGTCCAGTTCAATTCGCAGGTATTCCCCCGGCCCGATTACAGTATTGGGCGGGAAGGCCACCCGCTTGCCCGCGTCGACCAAGTCATCGGCCACCACGAAATTTGCCAGATCTATATGAGAATCGGTTGCGTTGTACAGCTCGAACCAGTCCAGCGGTTCGCCGGACGCTGCCACTTCGTTGATTATCAGGCCGGGGCCGGATACCGGGCCGCCGCCGGATTCAGGAACGTCAGCCCCGCCGATGGCCCCGTAGAACCGCCCCGAGATAGCCGCCCCCGGCCCGGCGCCGGCCACATCCAGCTCCAGCCGCCCGCCGCTGAACGGCGCGAACCAGTCCGGCGCCGACGCCCCGGCCGGTATGCTCCACATCCCGCCGCCAATGACGTCCTCGCCGAAAACCAGCACCGCCCCGTCAACCAGCAACGATTTGGGCAGCGCCACGGTTATCCCGCCCAGCGAACCGTCCGGGATAGGCGCGAAAATATCTATCGCCGCCGTATCCGCCACGCCCGGCAGGATGAGCTGCTGCTCCGGGCTGGCCGCGCCCGCCACTACCCCCATATCCGCCGGGATAGCCTGGCCGGAGCCCACAACGGAAACATAATCAACCGCCCCGGGCGTCCCGCCTGCATTCGACCCATAGGCCGTACTGAAATGCGCCTCAAAGGCGCCGTATTCCCGCGCCGCTATTTCGGCCAACGGCCCGGCGCCCTCTAGGCCGACGCCGGAAAGCTGGCCGCCGTCGAAACTGAAACTGGCAAAGAGACGGCCCGAAACCACCGCCCCCGGCTCCGTGCCGGCCGCAGTAATTTCGATTTCCCCGCCGGTGACAGGGATAAAGCCCTCGGGTTCGGAACCGCCGGGGGGTATATTCCACACAGCGCCGCCAACATCGTCGTCCACGCCGATGGTCAGCGCGGCCCCGGCGGAAAGGCGGTCTATGGGCAGCCAAAAGGTGACCCCTTGGACGGTTCCGTCGGGATACAGCCCCATAACCGACACCATCGCCAGATTCTCCGCGCCGATGTCCGCCTCCTGCTGCGGCCCGGCCCGGCCGGCGATCGCCCCGGCGTTCCCATCGTCCTCCACCCATTCCCCGGCATCGTTCAAGTCGTAAACCGTTCCCTCCTCCAGCGGATTGGCGCTTTGCAGGGTTCCCCAAGCGGCATCAAACCGAATCTCAAAGGCATCGAGTTCCAGTCCCCCCGCCGAATAATCGGGTTCGGGCCAGTCCGGCGGTTCCGGCGTGAGGTCGGCCAGAATTTCGCCGCGGCGTTTCAGGATGAACTTACGCACCCGTTCCGCGTCTTTGGCCGCCTCCGCCCGGTTTTCCGGCAGCGCGTTGGCGGCGACGATGCCGGCCAACTGGTCAACGCTCGCCAGCAGCTTATCCTCGTCCCAGACGGTATCCAACAACTGCTTCAGGCGGGCGGCGTATTTCGTCCGCCATTCCGGGATGTTATACAGCCGGTTGGGAATGGCCGTCAGGGCCAGCACCGACGGCGGCGGATTGCTGATGTTGTCGAAAGGATTGGGGTCATCCTTCAGGTGGAAAACGTCATCCACGCCCCAAGGGATGAACACAAAGGGGCCGTCGGGTTCCCGGTAAAAGTGATAATTGTTGCGGTCGCCGGTATAGCCGTCCCAATGCCCTACCAGTACCTCCGTAGCCCAGAAGCTAAGGAACCGATCCAAGTCAACCGCCTTGCCCAACGCCTCCAGCCCGGCCGGCGTGGTGTCTTGCAGGGCGGCTACCAGGGCGTCAATGTCCGACCAGTCGTCGGCGTCCTCATTGGTTTTCTTCTCAAGGGTGCCGCGATATCTGGGGGTGAAATCGCTTACCGTTCCCTCATAAAGGTTGCCCTCGGCGCTGTCGAAGTGCCGCGCCAAGAACGGCGCCTTGATTTCCTCCACGTGAATATACAGCCCCAGATTTTTCCCGTTCACCGAAACCGTGGCGAAACTGCAACGCGATGACGGCAGCCCGGCCGCGGCAAAAATCTGATACGCCAGACAGGTATTAACCATCGAGGGGTCTTGCTTGCTGTTGTTCAGTGTCATACGCTCGATAGCCCCGCCCAGCGACTGCCCGTCCACGTATTTGTCGAAACGCAGCTTCAGCGACGGCTTGGTGTCGCTCTGGCTGCCGAGGAACCCCTTTTTGCGGACGCCCACATTGCCGTAGGTTTCGCCGTCCACAGTCACTTGCCCTGAGAACCAGTCATAAATGCTGGCAAAGGGCCGGGAAAGATTGTACCTTTCGATTTCCGCCATCAAATCATCAAAAGTCCGGGTCTGATGGCGCAGGGTATCCCAATCGTCGGCGTCAATCTCAATGGCGATGTCCAGAACCCGGTCGAGGGCGAAATAGGCGTCGCTGGCAGGCGGCGCCGGGGTTGCCGTGGGCGCGGGCGTGGGCGCCGGCGTCGCCGTTACCGGAAGCACCACCGTTCTCACCTGAGTCGTCGGCGTGGGCGTTGCCGTCGGCGATGGCGGCGGCGTAGGCGTCGCGGCCGGGGCAACGGCAACAGTAACCGCAGGCGATGCCGCCGTAGGCGGCACGGTCGCCGCAGGCGCCGGAACGGGCGTAGCCGTAGCGTCCTCCCCGCACGCAACGGCCAGCGCCGCCAACACCAGCAGGACAGCCATCCCGGTTAATCCCCGGACACGGCGCAGGAACGAAAAGGGCAGCTTCATCGGGTTCTCCAGGTTAATTCTTGTTGCCAATCGTTGTCGCTGATTGTTGCCGTTAATCATCGTTCAGCGCGGCTTGGGCCGCCGCCAAGCGGGCGACGGGAACGCGAAAGGGCGAGCAGCTAACGTAATCCAGCCCCGCTTCGTGGCAGAAAGCCACGCTGCGCGGGTCGCCGCCATGCTCGCCGCAAATGCCGATTTCCAGCCCCGGCCGCGCCTTGCGCCCCGCGTCCACCGCCAGTCGCACCAGTTGCCCCACCCCGTCCCGGTCTATGCTGGCAAAGGGATCGCCGGGCAGCACGCCCTCGTTGATATAATTCCGCAGAAACTTGCCCTCGGCATCGTCGCGGCTGAAGCCGTAAGTCATCTGCGTCAAATCGTTGGTGCCGAAACTGAAAAACTCCGATTCCCCGGCCACCGCTCCGGCGGTCAGCGCGGCCCGGGGCGTTTCAATCATCGTGCCGAACTTGTAATGCACCTCAACCCCCATCCGCCCCTGCACCTCGGCGGCCACTTCGGTTAAGGCGGCCCGCAGGCGGCGCATTTCCTCGGCGTCCACCGTAAGCGGAATCATAATCTCCGGGTTCACCGCCACCCCTTCCGACAGCAATTGCGCCCCGGCGGTGATGATCGCCTCAACCTGCATCCGATATATGTAAGGGAAAGACAGCCCCAACCGGCAGCCGCGATGCCCCAGCATCGGGTTGGTTTCCCGCAGCGAGTCCACCCGCTGCAAAAAGGCTTCCTTTTCCGCCAATTCCTCCGCCGCCGGCCCCGCGGCAAGCCCCGGCCCGACGGAAAGTTGGCCGCGCCGGGTTGCCAGCTCGGTAAGCAGCTCATCATAGGGCGGCAGAAACTCGTGCAGGGGCGCGTCCAGCAGCCGGATAATCACCGGCCGATGGGACATAACCCGCAGGATGCCCCGGAAATCGTTGGTCTGGAGCCGCCGCACCCGGCCCAAGGCTTCGTGGAAACGGATTACCCCCTCGGGTATTCCCGGCTCTTCCAGATTCACCGGGCGGTCGCCGTGCCGCCGCCGCCATTCCTCGGCGGCTTCGGAGTTCAGCAACATTTGGCGCACTGCGGGCAGCCGGTTGGGGTCAAGAAACATATGCTCGGTGCGGCACAGGCCGATGCCCCCGGCGCCCATCGCCAGCGCTTGGCGGGCGTCGGCCGGCGTGTCGGCGTTTGCCATCACCCCCAGCCGACGGGCCCCGTCGGCCCAGCCCAGCAGCACATTGGCCTCGGGCAAGTCCTCCAGCCGCGGGTTCACCGTAGCCAGCTCGCCCACGTAAACCTGCCCCAACGCGCCGTCAATGCTCAGGCGCTCCCCCTCGCGGATGATATGGCCGTTGCCGCTCATTTCCTTGAGTTCCAAGTCAACCTGCATACCCTCGCAGCCGACGATGCAAGGCTTGCCCAGCCCGCGGGTGACCACCGCGGCGTGGCTGGTGACCCCGCCCCGGCTGGTGACCACCCCGGCGGCGGCGATGATGCCGTGGATGTCGTCGGGCTTGGTTTCGGGGCGCACCAGTATGACCCGCTCGCCGCGCCGGGCCAAGTCTTCGGCGGTGTCGGCGTCGAAACACGCCTTGCCCGACGCGGCCCCCGGCGACGCCCCGGCCCCGGTGGCCGCCAGCCTTTGGGCCAATTCCCCCGGCGTAAGGTCGGCGGCGAACTGCGGCACCAGCAGTTGGGTGATTTCCTCCGGGTCTACCCGCCTTAACGCCTGTTCCCGGTCAATCATCCCTTCCCGGACCATATCAACCGCCGTCTTGACCGCCGACAGCGGGGTTCGCTTGGCGTTGCGCGTCTGGAGCAGGTAGAGCCGCCCCTGCTCAATGGTGAACTCCACATCCTGAACGTCGCGGTAGTGCTTTTCCAGATTATCGGCCAGCCGCAGCAACTCCTCCGACCGTTCCGGCATACTGTAGGCCAGCGCGGCCAAGGGTTCGGGGGTGCGGACTCCGGCCACCACGTCCTCGCCCTGCGCGTTGCTCAGAAACTCCCCGTAAACTTCCCGCCGCCCGGTGGAAGGATCGCGGGTAAACAGCACTCCCGTGCCGCTGGTGGGGCCCAGGTTGCCGTACACCATCCCCATAATGGTCACGGCGGTTCCCATATCGTGGTCAATGCCGTACTGGTTGCGGTAGACGATGGCCCGAGGGTTGTTCCAACTGCGGAACACCGCTTCCACCGCTCCGAATAGCTGCTCCCACGGGTCATCCGGCGGGGCCGTTCCGGCGGCCTGGCGGGCGATGTCCTTAAAGTCGGCGGTGACCGCCTGCAACTGCCCGGCGGTAAGCTGGTAATCCAGCTCGATACCGGCCCTAGACTTATGGGCCGCCAAACATTCCTCAAAGGGTTCCGGGGCGGCCTCCAGCACCACTTCGGAATATATCTGCACAAAGCGGCGGTAGGCGTCCCACGCCGGGCGGCGGTCGCCCATCATCGCGCCCAGCCCTTCCACGATTTCGTCGTTAATGCCCAAATTCAGGATGGTATCCATCATCCCGGGCATTGATACGCGGGCGCCGGAGCGCACCGACACCAGCAGCGGGTTGGCGGGCGAACCGAACTGGTGGCCGATGGCCCGCTCCAGCTCAACGATGCGCTCCCTGACGGTTCCGGCCAGCCCCTCGGGCAGCGTATAGCCACCGGCCAGATAATCGCGGCAAACCTGCGTGGTTATGACAAACCCCGCCGGAACCGGCAGGCCCAGCCGGGTCATCTCGCATAGATTGCTGCCCTTGCCGCCAAGAAGGGCCGCCATCGAGGCGTCCCCCTCACTGAACCGATACACCAACTTGCCACCCGAAGCCTGCTGCACAACCATAGGCCGGATACCCCTCCATTCCGCAAAAGCCGTCTAGCCCCCCAGCCCCAAACCTGCCAAAGGGCCAAAAAAGATTATACCCGACAGCGGCGGCTAAGCAAAATGCCCCCACCCGACAGGCGATTGCCAAATCCCCTCTCCCTCCGGGAGAGGGCTAGGGTGGGGGCGCACCAACGGGCCGACCCGCAGAATCACGGCTAATCAACCACCGAAACCACAAAAACCACCGAGAAACCCCAATAAAATCTCTGCGCCCTCTGCGTTTAACCCCCCGTCCCTAGATTTCGCGGAACACCGGCTCCGGGTCGGCCAGATAGAATTTGTTTTGCCACAGCTCGTCCATCAGCGCCTGCTCTTCGTCGGTGAGGGCGGGCGTGTCCACTGCGGCGGTGTATTCCTGCAATTCCGCCATCTTGGTGAAATTGGGCAGCACCGACACAATCTGCGGCTTTTTCAGCACGAACTGGATCGCCGACTGCCCCATAGTGCGGGCGTCTTCCTGAATGAGAAACTGAACCCGCTGCACCTTCGCCAGCGCCTCGCGCATCCACTCGGCGCGGCGGTGGGCGCGGTGGTCGGATTCGTCAAAGGCCGGCACCTCGGTGAACTCGCCGGTCAGCGTGTTGGATGCGTGCGGCACCCGCGACAGCAGCCCCACCTGGCACTCATCGGCGATGGGAAAGAAGTCAATCGCCGGTTCCTGCTCCAAGATGCTGTAAATGATTTGCAGACTGTCCACCTGCCGGTCGCGCATCGACGTTTCCCCTTCCTCGAACCAGCCGATGTCCGGCCCCAGGGCCACGCCGAAGTAGCGGATTTTCCCCTCGAACTTGAGCTGCTCCAGGGTCTCAAACAGCTCGTCGCGCTCTAGGGCGTCCACCCGCGGATTGTGAACCTGGTACAGGTCAATGTAGTCGGTGTTCAGGCGGCGCAGGCTTTGCTCGCAGGCGAACTTGACAAACTCGCGGTCGAACTTCTGCGGGCGTTCCCGATGGCCGTCGCGGGGCGTGGGGTCGTAAATGTCATAGCCGAACTTGGTGGCGATAACGATGTCATTGCGCCTGTGGCCCAACACCTTGGCCAGAATTTCCTCGCCGTAGCCGTCGCCGTAAGTGTCGGCGGTATCGAAAAAGTTGACGCCCAGCTCCAGGGCATTCTCCAGCAGCGCGGCCCGCTCGGCGTCCTCAATCCGCCCCCACCAGTTGGTGGCGACAGTCCAGACCCCGAAGCCCACTTCGGACAGGATAAGATCGGTTCGAGGGAGTTGACGGAATTTCATATCTTGCGTTTCCTTAAAGCGAATTTGCGCGGACGGACGGATTTTGCGGCGCCATCAGAAACCCCGGATTATCAACGCGATTAAAGCGACAATGATGCCGCCGCCAACGCCGATGATGGCGTAAAACAGCCGGTCAACCTTGGCGTCGAGCCGGTCAATGCGGACGTTGGTTCTTTGCTGTTCGGATTTCACTTCTGTAACGCCGGTTTGCACGTTTTCCACATTGGCCTCAAGACGGCCCAAAGTGCGCTCCGTAGACTGTTCTCCGGTAGTCATCGCTAACATCCTCTCCCTAAGATTCAGGTTGATTCGCCCAACCAGCGGCCCATACCCTCAATAAAATCATCCCGCAACGAGCTACGGGTGCCGCGGAAACTTCCAATCAGCCATTCCTTGAAATGCTACGGATCCTAAATGATTGAGACGCCAAGAAAAAATCCTCTTTCACCAATGCTTGAGTCACTTTGGAACGCTCGGTAACTACGTTGCGTTCTTTGACATTGACAAACTCTCCGTTCTTGTTAATAGCAGAAAATAGCGCCATGTTAGCGTCAAGAAACCAAATGCCAACAACGCGCCCGTCTGGAAACCACCACTCTCCAACAATCCAGCCCTCCGGCGAGCAGGACAGCCCGACCTCGCTATCTGATTCAACGCTGGCAAAAAGCTCAAAGAACCCCCGTGCGCTTTCCACCGTAGCAGGCGATTCACCGGGTTCCAAATCTTCGTCCGACGCCAGATAATCCAACCTGTCGGCCAGGGTGGTATCACCCATACTCCTAAGAAAGGCGGATATGTCGCTTATGGTGGCGACATCTGAAAGAGTCATATTTGACAACTCCACTGCCAGAATTTCTATACCATCCGTCCCATAGTATTACCGAGGCGCTTGCGAAATCGGACGCTTACGGAATCGCCCTTTGTCACCCTGAGCGAAAGCGAATGGCCTAGCCGCCCAAGCCAAGATTCTTAGCTTTGCTCAGAATGACAGGCAACTCTGCTCAGAATAACAGACGGCGGAAGCAATGTCGCAATTTTCTAAGCATTACCCTCCGTCCTTTAGGTGGATTCGCCCAGCCAGCGGCCCATGCCCTCGATGAAATCGTCCCGCAATTGGCTTTGCGGGCCGCAGAACTCCTTGATTAGCCGTTCCTTGAACCCCTGCGGATCCTGTCCGGCGGGAACCTCAAAGCTGTCAATAGGGTCGCAGGCCAGCGTCATATCAGTGCCGGCGTCGAAAACCCGGTTCACAGTCATTCCCAAAGGCCCGGCGCTGCTAGGCCAAGTAGCGTCCACCACCGTCCAGCCTTTGCCGGTATTCACCCTCAAATACGTATGCACGTCCGGGACAGGTCTGACGGCCACCAGCGCCCGCAGCTCCGCCGGAAAATGCCGGGTGTTGCCGGGAGTGAACCGATGAGTACACATTATAACCCGCGACTCCAGCCCCAACTCGCCGAATATACCGGCCAGCAGGTAATGTTTTCCCGAACAAGTGCCGCGCCATTCCTCGATAATGGCCTCGGGCTTCCGCGAACTGGCCCGCCGGTAAGGCATATCCCGAACCAGCGCGAAAGCCCGCTCCGGCGTGAGCAACTCGCCCGCGGGCAACAGGCCGCGCCGGCGGCTTTCGCGCTCCAGCAGGGGCAGCAGGGTGGTCATATTTCCCTCGCGCTATGGGCAGTTTCTTTATTAGGCATTGCCCGCAACAAGTTGGGGTTAATGGGCGGGTTGGCCGGCGTTCTTTCCGTCTGCGGCAGATATCTTGCGTGCTTTTGCCTGAACTCGATGTCCGTCATAGTCCCTTTGGCCTGATTGCAAACCTTGCAGGCCAACTGGCAGTTTCGTATATTATCCGGGCCGCCCAGCCTCTTGGGAATCATGTGTTCGATTTCCAGTCCGTCATAGGGGTACTCGTGGCCGCAATAGACGCACTTGCGTTGCTGGTCGTGGAACAATTGCCGTTTGTCCTTGGCTTTCTGATCCTCCTCTATTAAAACTGTACGATCGGAGAAAGTGTTAGCCTTTGGAGAATCGTACCGCCGGGTTTTTTCCGGTATCCTTACCGGCGGTTCCGGCGGTTTGACGCCGGTATCACGGATTTTTGCGTTAGTTTTCTGGTTGCACTCAAGGCATAGCGGATACTTTGATTCCTTGAACACGCCGCACTGAGAACACTTGTTGATAAGCCCGCCCCGCATTTGTTTCCAGTGATTACTGCACAAGTAATCACCATCCTTCAATAATCTTGTGGAACAGTTTTGTTCCAAGCAAATTTTCGGTGTTGTCACAGGTTCCGGTGATTCCGTGCGCACATTTGTCGAGGGCGTGTTAGTTTTCTTGTTGCACTCAATGCACAAGGGATACTTTGATTCCTTGAATACACCGCATTGAGAACACTTGTTGATGAGCTTGTCTCGCATTTGTTTCCAATGCTTGCCGCATAAGTAGTCATTGGTTTTCAACAATTGCGTGGAGCAAGTCTGCTCCAGACAAATTTTCGCCGTCGTCACAGATTCCTCTCCTTTCAAGCCTCTATTTAGGTTTCATCAATCTAAATTAGAAGCTGGATAGCCGATATTCCCGCGCCGATAACCAACAGCCCGATAACAAACGAAAGACATCCGCCACCTGACGTTTCCTGTCGCTGTGGCCCTCGGTATTCTGTCCGGCGGGGAGCCGCGTTTTGTTGTGGCCGTGGATGCTCTGTCCGGCGCGGAGCCGCGTTGGGATTGCATTTTGCGCAAAGGGCGTATTGCGGCCTCTTGCGCCCTCTGCATCGGGGGCAAGTGCCGCATTCCCTACACCAGTCAAACCCAGGATTCTTGTACCCGCCGCAAAAGCGGCACGTATTTTCGTCCATACAGCCAGTCCATTTACAACGTGTTTGTTAAAAACGTTGGCATCACCCCGCCGCCACCGCCAGCCCCAGGCTGCCCTTGATGGCGTCAACCCGCGTCTGAAACTCCGCGTCGCCCAGCACCGGCTCCAAGCGCCCCAGCGGAACATCGGTCAGCACCTCCACCCACGAAGTGCAGCCCCCGTACTCCGGCAGCCACGGCGCCGTTACCGGGGCCTCCAGCCGGTAGGCCCGCAGCAACATCACCGACAGCGGCAGCATCGGCTTCCAGCGCAGCCGCGACTGGGCATAGTCCGCAGTCCATATATAATGAGGGGCCAAATCGTCCACCTGCTGCTGGCCGTCTATTTCCAGCACTTCCGCGGCCGCGGCGAAGTGAGTAAAAGTGATATGCTCCGGGTCGCGCGGCTGGGCCAGCACCGCCTCCAGCGCCGACTGATGCTCCGTCCGCAACAATTCCGCTTTCTGGTGTTCGTAAGTAGGATATAGCAGAAACTCCCGGTGAATCACCCGGAAATCCTTGCCGTCCTCGTGAATCCCCCCCTTACGCAACAACAGCACTTGCTCGCCCCGCGCCAAGGCGTCAACGGTCACAGCCCACTCTTTCAGGGCCATCTGGCATTTATCAGGCAACATAATGCAACCCTCCGCAACGGCTGGCGCAATCTTATCACCGCCGCCTTGCGCCCTCAACGGCAACGGAATCAAATCACTTTGTCCGAATCAGAATTACAGGATTCGCCGGACGTGAAAAATCCTGCAAATCCTCTAATCCAACAAATCCTGATTCAGACAAAAACCAGAAAGCCCCCGGCCTAACCCCCATCCCACCGCAGCATCCGGCGGAAATTGCGGGTGGTGACCGCCGCCACCTCCTCCACCGTTACGCCCTTGACCTCGGCCAAGCACCGGGCGACTTCGGCCACGTGGCGCGGTTCGGTCCAGTTGGAGCGGTACTTCTTGAAGGGCTGCGGGTAGGCGTCGGTTTCCAGCACGATGTTTTCCAGAGGGATGGCGCGGGCGGCTTCCTGAACCTCCGGCAGCCGGGTCAAGGGCCGGGCCAGCGAGATATAAAAGCCGCAGTCTATCGCTTCCCGCGCCGTGGCCTCGTCGGCCTGGAAATAGTGCATCGCCCCGCCCACATCGCCCGCCCGCTCCTCCCGCAGCACCCGGAACACCGCGGAATGGGCCTCCCGCGAGTGAAAAATGACCGGCAGATTCAAGCTGCGGGCCAGCCGGATATGCTGCCGGAACACCTGATCCTGCACCCCGTGATCCGGCGATTCGGGCAGATAGTCCAGCCCCACCTCGCTGATGCAGACCACCTCGGGCGACCGCGCCAGCCGCTCCAGCTCGGCATACACCCCATCATCCACCAACTCAAAAGCCTGGCAAGGATGTATCCCAACACCGGCATACAAAGCAGCCCCCCCACTCCCAGGCCCGCCCAAAGACCGGGCCAGCCCGATACAGGCGCGGGTAGATTCCAGCGTAGTTCCGGCCAGAATCACCGACGTCACCCCCACCCCCGCGGCCCGCTCCAGCAACCCCGGCAGCTCCCCCGCATCATACTGGTCCAGATGTGTATGGCAGTCCCCAAAAGTCATCGGCGCAGTCATAAAACACTCCTAAACGAGGCGGAATTTGTGGATGGAATGATAGCTACGGCAAGGGGGCGGGGTCAATCGGGAGGGTATCCCCGACATTACAGTTTGACCTCAACCAGCTCCCAATCAACAACAGGAATCTCTTCTCCGTAGTGCTTCATACTGGTAATGTAGCCCCGGATGGCTTCCCTGATGTTCCTGACCGCCTCCTGCCGTGACCGCCCTTGCGAGTGGCAGCCGGGCAACTGCGGGCAGCTTGCTACGATGAATCCGTCCCCATCGGCTTCCAGTGAAACCGCGAAACGATGTAGCTTCCCGTCACTTTGAGGTGGTTTATCCGGCACGCTGAGGTCTGCTTTTGGACTTGAGGGATTATCCAGTGCGCTGAGCTCTGCTTTTGGACGATGCGGGCTATTAAATTCGTGAATTTCAAGCCCCAACTTCTTGAAAATCCGAAACGCATCGTCAGTAATAAACTCGGCGCGGCGCAGCCCGGTAGCTTCGGCAAACAACTGCTTTACCGGAATGCGGCGGTCTCCGATAACCACATAGTATTTATGCCGTCCATCAATATCATCCGGCACCACCTGTTTAGCCGCCTCCGCCACAGTCTCGAAATCCAATTCGTACCCCTTGCCGCCCAGAACGAACCGCATGACACACTACCTCTTTCTGTCTATTTCTATCTATTACTTTCTATTATGCGCCCTACCCGAACCCGCGTCAATGGCGAATGCTCCACCCCCCCACCCGCGTTGACACCCCCGCCCGCCGGTGGTAGAGAAAATTGCGAAATTCCCCTTTGCTACCCTGAGCAAAGCGAAAAATTCCGACACTGGACAGACCGCAGAAGTAATTTCTCAACCGGAGCGAAAGCGAAAGGGTTGACACGGACGGCAGACTGGGATACCTTAGATATGGCCGATAGGACCCCTGCTAGCTGGTCCGGCGGATGCTGAATCCGGTCGGCCCCTCCATATTATGCACATCGCATACCTTGACGAATCAGGAACCCAGAAAGGGGCCCGCTACTTTGTGTTAGCGGGCTTTATTGTGTTTGAGCGCAATACGCTTTATCTGGCGAGGGCGCTGGACCAGATTCAAGCAAGATATTTCCCGGGTTACTCTGAAACCGCCGTGTTTCACGCGGCCGCCCTCCGCGCTCCGTCGAAGCGGGTTCCGCCGCCCTTCAACCTACTGACGCAAGAGGAACGATTTCAACTAATATCCGACGTATATCAGGTAATTTTAGATTCCCACGCCCGGATAATCACTGTCGCCATAGAAAAGGCAGCCATTGACGGCGATCCATACGAAAGGGGATTCGAGGAAATCGTAAGCCGTTTTGACTACTTTCTTGGCAGAATACGCCGAGAAAGGGGCGAGGATCAGCGCGGCCTCATCGTTGTGGCGGATTCAACCTATCGAAAGAATCTTGAGTTGCAGGCCCGGAGAATCGCCAAAGAAGGACATCGCTGGGGTGAAATACATAACTTGGCCGATATTCCGTATTTCGCTCCTGCGAAAAATACCAGACTGCTCCAGTTAGCGGATTTCGTCTCCAACGCCGTTTTTGGCAGATACGAGTCCGGCCACGCCAATCATTTCGACCGGATAACCCCCAAGTTCGACCAAGACGATGGCGGACGCATCCACGGACTTGTCCACATAGCCCGCGACCGGGACAACTGCTACTGCCCGGCGTGTGGACAGCGCCGCCTTATCCCCCCGCTCAATCCCTAGACGCCAATTCCTCGCCAACCCTTGGCCCCCCAGCCCGCGTTGACACCCCCGCCCGCCGATGGTAGCATAATTGTTGACGCCAACAGTCAACAATGTTAGCCTGATTCCCGGCCGCCACCGGCGCAACGGCCCGGCGCCCGCGACGATTCCCGCCCGCCCCAACCATTCCCAACCGGCAATTCCGTGCCTTTCTAAGGAGCAGCCGATGACCACGCCCAAGGTCATTTCCCGCAGCAGCACTACCTCCAGCGAGCTGGACTCCGACTACAAGTGGGGCTTCACCATCGACATTGACTCCGACCTGGCCCCCAAGGGCCTCAGCGAGGATGTCGTCCGCCTCATTTCGGCCAAAAAGCAGGAACCGGAATGGCTGCTGGAGTGGCGGCTCAAGGCTTTCCGGCACTGGGAGCGGCTCCAGTACCGCGAACCCGCCTGGGCCAACATCCACCACGAGCCCATTGACTACCAAGACATCTACTATTACGCCGCCCCGGCCACCAAGGACGCGCCCAAGAGCCTAGACGAGGTTGACCCCGAGGTGCTGGAAGCCTTCGAGAAGCTGGGCATCCCCCTCCAGGAACGGGAGCGGCTGGCCGGCGTGGCCGTGGACGCCGTGCTGGACAGCGTGTCCGTCGCCACCACCTACCAAGATATGCTGGAAAAGGCCGGCATCATTTTCTGCCCGATGAGCGAGGCGGTTAGGAACCACCCGGAACTGGTGCAAAAGTACCTCGGCTCCGTGGTTCCCTACACCGACAACTTTTTCGCCACCCTCAACTCGGCGGTGTTCAGCGACGGCTCCTTCGCCTACATCCCCAAGGGCGTCCGCTGCCCCATCGAGCTGATGACCTACTTCCGCATCAACCAGGCCGACTCCGGCCAGTTCGAGCGCACCCTGATCGTCTGCGAAGAGGGCGCCTACGTCAGTTACCTCGAAGGCTGCACCGCCCCGGCCCGCAAGTCCCACCAACTGCACGCCGCAGTGGTGGAGCTGGTGGCCCTGGACGACGCCGAAATCAAGTATTCCACCCTGCAAAACTGGTTCCCCGGCGACAAAGAGGGCAAGGGCGGCGTCTACAATTTCGTCACCAAGCGCGGGCTGGCCGGCGGGCGCAACTCTAAAATCTCCTGGACGCAGGTGGAAACCGGCTCGGCCATCACCTGGAAATACCCCAGCGTCATCCTGCAAGGCGACAACTCCACCGGCGAGTTCTACTCGGTCGCCCTAGTCAACCGCTACCAGCAGGCCGACACCGGCACCAAAATGATTCACCAAGGCAAGAACACCAAAAGCACCATCGTCGCCAAGGGCATTTCCGCCGGCCACGGCAACGCCACCTACCGCGGCCTAGTCAAGATGATGCCCACCGCCGACGGGGCCAAGAATTTCACCCAGTGCGATTCCCTGCTCGTCGGCGACCAGTGCGGCGCCCACACCGTCCCCTACATCGAAGTCAAAAACCCCACGGCCCAGATGGAGCATGAGGCGTCCACCTCCAAAGTAAGCGACGACCAGCTCTTCTACTGCCAGCAACGCGGAATGTCGGTGGAAGACGCCCACTTTATGATTATCAACGGTTTCTGCCGCGGCATTTTCCAAGAACTCCCCTTCGAGTTCGCCATGGAAGCGTCCCAGTTGCTAAAAGTAAGCCTCGAGGGCGCCGTGGGCTAACCCGGAAACCCCGGAAGCGCGTCAATAATCCCCTCTCCCCACCGGGAGAGGGTTAAGGTGAAGGGCCACAGCTATGTTGCAAACATTCAGAGGCAAAGTCAATGAGGACGGCACTATCCGCTTGCAAGAGGGTGTAAGCCTACCGCAGGGTAGTGAAGTCTTGGTCACATTTCTTGACAAGGACGCTTTCGTTTCTTTGATGGTATCAACCGGCGCCACCAGTTACTCAGAAGATCGGCTCAAGGAAGAGATAGAGGAGGATGAGTATTGGGCTCAAGAATTGAAATATCTACCGTCGTTGTAGCGGAGTTCCCTTACTCCAACTTGTCCCGAAAGGTGGAACGGCCGGCTGTCGTGCTGGCAAGCGCAGGCCAGGGGGATTGGGTTCTGGGACAGCTTACCCGCAACCCCTCTATAGACAGCCAGGCCATAGAGTTGACTAGCGATGGCCTTGCCGAAGGTTCTCTACGCGATGTTAGCTACTTTCGCCCCGTTAAGCTGTTTACTGCCCATGAAAGCCTGATAACTAAAACGGTAGCCAGACTGAAGCCGGAAGTATTCAACCGGCTGCTTGATACAACCATAAATCTGCTGAATCAAAACCGAAGATGACGAAAATGACCAACAACAACCCGCTGCTTTCCGTCCGCGGCCTCCACGCCTCGGCCGGCGACCTCGAAATCCTGAACGGCGTAGACCTCGAAGTCAACGCCGGGGAAGTCCACGCCATTATGGGCCCCAACGGCTCCGGCAAAAGCACCCTCGCCAACGTCCTGGCCGGACGCCCCGACTACACCGTAACCGCCGGCCAGGCCATCTACGACGGCGAAGACCTGCTCGCCCTAGAGCCGGAAATCCGCGCCCGCATGGGCGTCTTCCTAGCCTTCCAGTACCCCGTCGAACTCCCCGGCGTCCGCGCCTGGCAGTTCCTCAAGGCCGGAGTGGACGCCAGACGCCAGCACCACGGCGAAGAGGAGCTTTCCGCCCGCGATTTCGACCGCCTGCTGCGCGAAAAAGTGCAAATGGTGGAAATAGACCCGGAACTGGTGCGCCGCGCCGTCAACGAAGGCTTCTCCGGCGGCGAAAAAAAACGCAACGAAATCCTGCAAATGGCCGTCCTCGAGCCGCGCCTGGCCCTGCTCGACGAAACCGACTCCGGCCTAGACATTGACGCCCTCCGCATAGTGTCCGACGGCGTAAACAAGCTCCGCTCCCAAGACAACGCCACGGTGCTGGTCACCCACTACCAGCGGATGCTCAACTACATCCGCCCCGACAAAGTCCACGTCCTGCTCGACGGCCGCATAGTCCGCTCCGGCGGCCCCGAACTAGCCCTCGAGCTGGAAGAAAAGGGCTACGACTGGATTCGCGAGGCGGCGAGTTATGAATAGTGGCTCTAGTTACTGGGTCTATGAGCACAAACACACACCCAGAGTCAGGATTCATCGGGGAGACTGTTACTGGTGCAACCATGGACGCGGAGTTGATCCTGATGGCGATGCTGAAACTACTGTATGGTATGGGCCATTTTCAAGCAGGGAATCGGCTTGGGGGAAAGCCATCACTATCGAAAATTCTGAAATAAGGGAATGCCCTAATTGCCCTGATTAACCTTTTTCCAACAAGATCAATGACTGGTAAACGATGACACAAGCACCAACAAGACACGAACGATATTTCGCCGACCACCAGGCCCTAGCCGCCGCCAGCCCCGGCCCGGCCTGGCTGGACACCCTGCGGGCCGCCGGATGGGAGCGCTTCAACGCCATCGGCTTCCCCACCGCCCGGCGCGGCAACGAGCGCTGGAAGTACACCGCCGTCGCCCCCATCGCCCGCGTCAACTTCGCCTACCCGTTCCTGCCCCCGGATAACGTCGGCGGCCCGGAACCCGATTTCGGTTTCGCCGCCGTATCCGCCGCAGCAGACTTTGACGGCGAAACCGGCGACGCCATCCGCCAACACTTGGGCCGCCTAGCATCCTTCGAGGATGACGGCTTCGCCGCCCTGAACACCGCCTTTCTGCGCGACGTGGCCGTGGTGCGCGTCCCGGACGGCTCTGGCGCCCCGGTAGCCGTGCGCGTAAACCACGCCGCTACGGATGGGCCGGACGTCGAGCAGCGCTACGCCCGCCACCCCCGTACGCTGATTCTCGCCGGGCGCAACGCCAACCTGACCGTAATCGAAACCTACACCGGCCCGCCCGGCCCCCGCTACTTCACCAACGCCGTAACCGAAATCGTCGTAAGCGAAGGCGCCCAGGTTGACCATTACCGGCTGCTCAACGAAAGCCCGGCCGCCTACCACGTCGGCGTCACCCGCGTCCACCAAGCCAGAGACAGCAGCTTTTCCTCCGCCTCTTTCGCCCTAGGCACGGCCCTGGCCCGCAACGATTTCGCCGTCACCCTAGACGGCCCCGGCGCCTACTGCTCCCTCAACGGCCTGTACTACACCGGCCAGGGGCAGCACATAGACAACCTCATCAGCATTGACCACGCCCAGCCCCACTGCACCAGCCGCCTCAACTACAAGGGCATCCTCGACGGCAACTCCCGCGCCGTCTTCGGCGGCGAAGTGCTGGTGCGCCGCAACGCCCAGAAAAGCGACGCCCAGCAGACCGACAAAAACCTGCTGCTCTCCGAAGACGCCGAAGTTGACAGCAAGCCCAGCCTGCTAATCTACGCCGACGACGTCCAATGCAGCCACGGCGCCACCGCCGGCCAGATCGACGCCCAAACCCTGTTCTACCTCCGCAGCCGCGGCCTCGACCTAGCCGCCGCCAGCCGAATGCTAATCAGTGCCTTCGCCCGCGAAATCGTCAACACCGTCAAACCCCAACCCCTGCGCGACTACCTAGATTCCCTGTTCGACCGGAACATCGCCGTAAAAACCCTCCCGGTAGGACGGTAGCCCCTTGCGCCCATTCCCGGAAAGGCGGGAATGACGGATAAATAAACGGCCATATAAAGGGAGAAAGCAATGCCCACGGGCTTTGATGCGGAAAAAGTGCGGGCCGATTTCCCCGTCCTCCAACAGTTCGTCAACGGCAAGCCCCTAGTCTATCTGGACAACGGCGCAACGTCCCAGAAGCCCCAGGCCGTCATTGACGAAATCGTGCGCTACTACACCACCGAAAACGCCAACGTCCATCGCGGCGTCCACACCCTAAGCCAGCAGGCCACCGACGACTACGAAGGCGCCCGTGCCAAGCTGCGCCGCCTGCTCAACGCCGCCGACGACCAAGAAATCATCTACACCCGCGGCACCACCGAAGGCATCAACCTAGTCGCCCACTCCTACGGGCGCCCCAACATCGGCCCCGGCGACGAAATCATCATCTCCAATATGGAGCATCACTCCAACATCGTCCCCTGGCAGATGCTCTGCGAGGAAAAGGGCGCCGTCCTGCGCGTCATTCCCATTGACGACACCGGCGAACTCCTGATGGACGAATACGAGGCAATGCTCAACCCACGCACCAAGCTGGTGTCCATCACCCACGTCTCCAACGCCCTAGGCACCATCCAGCCCGTCGAGCAAATCATCGAAATGGCCCACGCCCACGGCGCCCCGGTGCTGCTCGACGGCGCCCAGGCAGTACCCCACCTGCCGGTAGACGTCCGCCAGCTAGATTGCGACTTCTACGTCTTTTCCGGCCACAAACTATTCGGCCCCACCGGAACCGGGGTACTCTACGGCAAGGCCGAACTGCTCGACGCTATGCCCCCGATGTACGGCGGCGGCGAAATGATAAAATCGGTCACCTTCGAGAAAACCATCTACAACGACCTGCCCTACAAATTCGAGGCCGGCACCCCCAACATCGCCGGCGCCATCGGCCTAGGCGCCGCCGTAGACTACGTGCAATCCGTAGGCTACCAAGCCTTCGGGCCCTACGAAGACGAACTGCTGGAGTACGGCACCAAAGCCCTGTCCTCCATCGGCGGCCTCCGCATCATCGGCACCTCCCCCCGCAAGACCGGCATACTATCCTTCGTCATAGACAACATCCACCCCCACGACATCGGCACCATCCTAGACGCCGAAGGCATCGCCGTCCGCACCGGCCACCACTGCGCCCAACCCGTAATGCAACGCTTCCAAATCCCAGCCACCGCCCGCGCCTCCCTAGCAATGTACAACACCAAAGCAGACATAGACGCCCTAGTCCGGGGCATTGACCGCGTTATAGAAGTCTTTTCCTAAACAGCTTTTCGGGCAACAAAAATCGCCGAGGAACCAGAAAAGTGCGAAACTACTCCCGCCGTCCGTCATCCCGCCCGTCTGCCATCCCGCCCGTCCGCCGTCTGTCATTCTGAGCGCAGCGAAGAATCCCACCCTGAGCAGTAAAACCCTTCCCTTAGCTCAGGCCGACAAAGGGTAATTTCGCAATTTTCTCGAGAAAACCACCTCAATCCCCACCGGAGCGACAAGAAATAAAATGCCTGGACTAAGCGACCTCTACCAAGAAATCCTGCTGGAGCATAACAGCAAACCCCGCAACTTCCGCCGCGTCGAAAACCCCAGCCGCACCGCCGAAGGCTACAACCCCCTCTGCGGCGACCAGATAACCGTCTACCTAAAAATGTCCGGCGACATCATAGACGACGTAGCCTTCCAAGGCGTAGGCTGCGCCATATCACGCGCCTCCGCCTCAATGATGACCCAGAGCATCAAAGGCAAGAAACTGTCCGAAGCCAACCAAATTTTCGACGCCTTCCACCTAATGGTCACCGACCCCATATCCGAACCCGACTACGACACCCTAGGCGACCTAGAAACCCTGTCCGGCATCAACGAATACCCCACCCGCATAAAATGCGCCATCCTAGCCTGGCACACCCTACGCTCCGCCCTAAACGACCAAGGCAAAAAAGTAACCACCGAATAACACCCCCCCAACCGCCACAATTCAAGAAAACCGCCAAATCCCCTCCCCCACCGGGGGAGGGCTAGGGTGGGGGCGTCCCCCCGAGCATCGTTTGTCATTCTGCGCATCGTTTGTCATTCTGCGCATCGTTTGTCATTCTGAGCAAAGCGAAGAATCCCACCTCAAGCCGCCAGACCCCCAACCATCGCTCAGAATCCCAAATCGTTTGTCATTCTGAGCAAAGCGAAGAATCCCACCTCAAGCCGCCAACCCCCTAACCATCGCTCAGAACCCCAAACGGGAACCCCGAAATTTTCGCAACCTTTGCCTGCCCCCCTGATCCCCACCTGCCACCCTAACCCCCACCTGTCATTCTGAACCCCCACCTGTCATTCTGAGCAAAGCGAAGAATCCCACCTTGGCCCGCCAGCTCCCTAGCCATCGCCCAGAACCCCAAACAAGCCCCCCCAACTCCCTACAACCCCACCGTCCAATAAGCCTGTAGATTCCCCCGCCTTAGCGCAAATAACCGAATCCTAGACAGCAAAGCACCTAACCCCCATAATTCCCCCCATAAAGCCAACCCCAATACAAAAACCCAACCCCCGCCCCATCGCGCTGGGCGAAGCAACCACCCCGGCCCCGCGAGCGTTATGACTCAGCTAACCGGCCCAGCCTTCGACGGACTATATGGCGACCTAATAATGGAGCATTTCCGCAGCCCCCGGAACCGGGCGTTGCTATCGGCCCCCACCGTCGAAGCCCACGAATTCAACCCCTTTTGCGGCGACCGCATCGACCTGCAACTAACGCTGGACGCCCGCGGCGCGGCCATCGCCGTAAGCGCCCGCAGCGAAGGCTGCTCCATAATCCAGGCATCCGCCTCAATGATGTCCGACGCCCTACTAGGCCGCACCGCCCCCGAAATCCTACACCTATCCGCCAACTTCCGAGCCATAATGCAAGGCCCCCCCACCCCCAACGCCAACCCCACCCTAGGCGACCTAAACGCCCTAACCGCCGTCCGCCAATACCCCGTCCGCATCAAATGCGCCCTCCTCCCCTGGACCGCCCTAGAACAAGCCCTAACCTCCCACCCCCCACGAAATTGATGACACCGACCCCTTGCCAACCCCGATAACCACTCCCTAACATAATAACTGCCAATCCCAAACAACCCGTCATCCCGCCAACCCGGCCCACCGGCCAAAATCTCAGGGAAAACCCCAAAATCCCGCTCCAACCCGCCCATCAATCCAAAATGGCGGGAAATGGGGGGAAATGACAGGAAAATCAAAAAAAATCCCGACCCCCCCCGGAGGCCAACCCTCAATGCACACCCCACAATCCATCCGCCTCCAACCCCCCGGCAACCACCGACAAGGAAAAATCCCGAAAATCCTCAAATCCGGCGAATCCTGATTCAGACAGCCGCGCCAATCACCCCGATACCCCCGGCCACTCCCCGGCCATTCCCAACCATTCCCCCGGCTATTCCCCAACCATTCCCCCGGCCATTCATTGACACCGTGGGCCGGGCGGTGTATAGTCCATTAACTTAGACCTCCGCAAAGAATCCGGCTGGGGTGTTGGCTTGTGCGCCGCGGAACGCGGCACCGGGCGGGCCTCCGCGAGGAAACAATCCGTAGGCTGTTGCCGAAGTATGGACACCGCCGCTCATCAGCCCGGCTCGTTAGAGCAGGCCCCCCCTTTCCCCCTGCTGGCAGCCCTTTTCCCTTTTCCCTTGAACCCCCCTTCCCCTTCCTTGCGGTCGTCTGCCAAACTTTTCCGCTTCTCACAGTGAGCTGGGAGGAATCCCCTTATGCAGATGCGCGATTTCGTCGTTCGGTTCGCCGGTGAAGGCGGGCAGGGTGTCGTAACTTCCGCTGAAGGCTTGGCCCAGTCGTCAACCCAAGTGGGTTATCACGCCCTGACTTTCGCCACCTTCCCCTCGCAGATCCTGGGCGGCCCCACCTGGACCCAGGCCCGCATCTCGGTAGACCCGGTGCAGGCCCCCGGAGACGACGTGGACGTCCTAGTCGCCTTCAACCGCGAAGCCTACGATAACCACTACGCCGAAGTGCGAGAGGACGGCGTGGTCATTTTCAACTCCACCGAGTTTGACCTAGAGGGCGATTCCCGCGCCTTCGGCCTGCCGGTTGAAGAGCTGGCCCGCTCCACCGGCAACAACCGCGCCGCCAATATGGTCATTATGGGCGCCCTCGCCCACTTGGTGAATATGCCCCACGAATACCTGGAAGAGTTCGTGGAACGGCGCTTCAGCCGGGGACGCGAGGGCGACGATGAGATTATCCGCTCCAACCTGCAAGCCCTGCGGCTGGGCCGGGAACACATCGCCCTCAGCGGCTTTAACCTCGGCGAGCTGGCCCCGTCCAAAATGCCGGAATACCAGCAGCTAATGATCAAGGGCAACGAAGCCCTTTCCTTGGGCGCCATCGCCGGCGGCCTGGATTTCTATGTCGGCTACCCCATATCCCCGGCCACGCCCATCCTCCTCTATATGGAGCGCAACCTGATAGGCAAAGACCGTTTCGCCTACCAGGTAAGCTCGGAAATCGAATCCATTACCGCCATCCTCGGCGCGGGCTACGCCGGGAAACGGGCAATGACCGCCACCGCCGGGCCGGGCGTCTCCCTGATGAGCGAGGGGCTGGGCCTTAGCTGGGTCGCCGAAATCCCCTTGGTTGTGGTGGACGTGCAACGCGGTGGCCCGGCCACCGGCCTGCCCACCAAAACCGAGCAGTCCGACCTGATGAGCTGTATGTTCCCGGCCCACGGCGACGTCCGGGTGCCGGTCATTGCCGTAGGCACCGTCGAGGAATGTTTCTACGGCGCAGTCAAGGCCATCGAATGGGCCGAAAAGTATCAAGGCCCGGTAATACTGATGTCGGAAATGGCCCTAGCCGAGCGGGCCCAGAACATCCCCAAGCCCGACCTCAGCAAAGTCAAACCCGCTCAGCGCTGGGTCTACGAAGGCAACAACGGCTACCAGCGTTATGCGGGCTACGAACTGTCGCCTATGCCGCTGCCCGGCGGCCCCGGCGCCTACGTAGCCAACGGCAGCGAGCATGACGACATCGGCGACACCACCCACCTGCCGGAACGCCACATACAAATGACCCAGCGCCGCTTCGGCAAAATCAAGCTGCTCGAAGAAGAATACTACGAGCGCGAAGGCGCGGAACATTCCGTAGCCATCCTGCCCTGGGGCGGAAGCAAAGGCCCGGCCCAGGAAGCCTACGACATCCTCAAGCGCCAGGGCGCCCCGGTCTCATGGTACTACACGATGTACCTGAACCCGTTGCCGCCCAAACTGCTGGAGGAACTGAAACAAAAAGACTTAGTTATCGTCCCGGAGCTTAACTACCAAGGGCAATTCTCCAGCATACTCCGGGCCGCGGGCGTCAAGGCCGAATCCATTACCCAATACACCGGGCTGCCCTTCAAGGCGCGGACCCTGGTGGAGCGGATTTCCGAAATGACCAACTTCCGGTTGACGGAGGCAGTAGGGGTATGAGCAAGAAAAACCCGGAATACGATTTCAAATGGTGCCCCGGCTGCGGCGACTTCGGAGTGCGCCGGGCCTTGGAGTTCGCCATGATTGACCGGCTGGAAGAGACCGGTCTGCCTATGGAAAACAACGTGGTAGTGGCCGGCATCGGCTGCTCCGGCAATCTGGTGCACCTGCTGGAAGGCGACCAGCCCTATGGGATGCATGGCATTCACGGCCGCTCCCTGCCCATCGCCCTCGGCGTCAAGATGGCCCGCCCCGAACTTAACGTGGTGGTGGTGGCCGGCGATGGCGACTTTCTCAGCATCGGCGGCGAACATATCGGCCCGCAGGCCGCCCGCAACCTGAACATAACCGCCGTCATTATGGACAACGGCGTCTACGGCCTGACCAAGGGCCAAAGCTCGCCAACCACCAAGCTCGGCGTAATCACCAGCTCCACGCCCTACGGAAAAATCGAAAGCCAGATAAACCCGTTGGAACTCTACCTGACCCTCGGCGTGTCCTACATAGCCTCCGGGTTCTCCGGCCAGCCGCGCCCATTATCCCGCCTCATCAAGCAGGGAATGGAGCATCCGGGGTTCTCCATCGTCCACGTCCAATCCCCCTGCACCACCTACAACGACACCTTCGAGGAACTGAAAGGCAACCCCCGCAAGGGCATCGAACCGACCCTGTGGGAAGTCCCCGACGACCACGACCCCAGCAGCAAAGCAGCGGCCTACGACGTCATCCAGCGCGGCGGCCTCCCCGTAGGCGTAGTCTACAACGACGAATCTCGCCCAGCCCTAGAGCAGCGCGTAGAGCAAATGTGGGACACCGCCCGGGCCCGCTCCGCCGAAGAGCTAATGGCATCCTTCGAGTTCTAGCCCCACCGCCAAACGCCCAAGCTCCCCGCCCAAACCGGCGGGGAGCTACCCAACGCGCACCCACCCCGAACCAGCGCGAAGCAGCTAGGCTTAAACCACAGACTCAAGAAGAATGGTTCGACGAACTACCTCCCTGCGAGGAAGGCGGCGGCTCATCAAAAGGCTGCCCGGCGGCCCTAGCTTCCTCCCCCCGCCGAATCCAACCCTCCCACCTACGCCGCTCCTCCAACCGCCCCCGCTCGATCCCCTCCTCTCGCCCCTCTTCGATACCCTGCTCGCGCCCTTCTTCGCGCCCCTGCTCTAGGCCCTGTTCGCGCCCCTGCTCGATCCCTTGTTCGCGCCCCTGCTCGATCCCTTGTTCGATGCCCCGCTCGATCCCTTGTTCGATGCCCTGCTCTAGACCCTGCTCGAGGCCCTTCTGGAGCCCTTCTTCCAGCTTTTCCTCGTTTTCTTTCTTCAGTTCTCTGAGTCGCATCAGTGCTAGTACCATATACGCTACACCCTCCACGGTGGCGAAGAAGATGAATGTGACCGACACCACCGAGCTTATTCCCTGGCCGATTGCTATGACGGTTTCCGGCCAAGAGTCTTCCGTTCTGTAAGCCGTTTCATACCAGATGACTAGGCCGCTCAAGAGCAGCATCAGGATGACATAGGGAATCAGAAACCGAAGGTCGTAGTTTCTGAACATATCGGCGCTGGAAGCGACTCCGGTTCACTCTGTCAGGGTGACCTCAAAATATGGCCCGGCGACGTCCCCTGTCAACTATGGTCGGGCTGAAAGGCGTCCCTTGCCCCGCCCGCCCTTTGTCTGGGCTTCAGGTTGACGTGCCGTATTGCGGCTCATCTTCCAACTGGTCTTCCAGATCGCGGTACTTGGAAGGGCATTTGACCAGAATTTCGCTGGCGTGGAAAACGCCATCGCCGCTGTAGCTTCCTTCCAGGATGATTTCCGAATGCGGATTGAAGAACAGGTCAGGGAGAACGCCGTTGTAGGTGGCAAGCAGCAGGGCGGAGCCGGAACTCGCCCCCTCTTTATCGGTTAGCTGGAAGTGGGATACGGTAGACTTGTCCGGGCGGTCGAAAGTGCCTTCCACCAGTTTGCCCGAAACCCGCACCATCTGGCCGCTCTCGATTTCCTGAACCGCCTGCTTGCCGTTAAACTCGCTTACCGTCAGAAAATAGCGCGTGTTCTCGCCAAAGGCGGCCCATATCATAGCCGCCAATGCCAGCGCCACCACTGCGGCTATAATGATAAAGCGGGTGCGGTGGGAGCGGTTCTCGGAAATTTCGGCGTTTTGCGCTTCTGCGCCAGGCGCTTCCAATCTTGTCTCCAGTGCTAATCTAATTGTGATAATGATAACAAATTGCGCCCATACTGCCAACGCAAATAAGGGCCGGAATGGCCTACCATCCCGCTTATCCTTCGACAAGCTCAAGACGAGCGGGATGGCTAAAGCCGCAGGCGGGTTTCAGTCGTGAACGCCGGTTACGCCATCACCGTCGAGGGACTGGAAAAGAGCTACCGGGACTGGCCGGTGCTGTGGAACTTGGACTTGACGGTTCCGTGGGGTGAGGCGCTGGCCCTTTTCGGGGCCAACGGCGCGGGCAAGACTACGCTGCTGCGAATCCTGTCTACCAGCGTCCGGCCCGACGCCGGAACGGTGCGCATCGCCGGGCGTGACCTGCTGCGCCAAACCGCCGAGGCGCGGCGGCGTATCGGCGTAGTGGGCCATCGCAGCTTTCTGTACGAAGACTTGACGCCGCGGGAAAACCTTACCTACTACGCCCGGCTCTATGGCATAAGCGACCGGGAAGCGCGGGTGACCGCCGCGCTGGAGCGGGTGGGGCTGGGCAGCCGGGCCAACCACCGGGTTCGCGCCCTTTCCAACGGGATGCAGAAACGGGCCGCCATCGCCCGCGCCATCCTGCACCGGCCCGGCGTGTTGCTGCTGGACGAGCCGGAGGCGGGCCTCGACCGCGACTCGCGCCGGATGCTGGGCGAACTGCTGGCCGAGTGGACTGCCGCCGGCCGCTCGGTGGCCTTCACCACCCACGACATCGAGCTGGGCCTGGCCTGGGGCCACCGCGCCGCCGTGCTGACTGGGGGGCGGCTGGCCTTCCCCGGTGGCGGCGCGACGGATATACAGCAGGCGCTGAGCTCAGGCCCTTCGACAAGACCGGGGGAGGGGGAGGGGAGAATGTCGGACGGGGGCGGGCGGTGAAAGATTTTCTGGGGCCGATGGCTACGATGGTCTGGAAGGACATCGTGCTGGAAGCGCGGTCGCGGGAGCTGGTGGTTTCGGTCATCGTTTTCGGGCTGCTGCTGGTGGTGGTGTTCAACTTTGCCCTGCGGCCCGCGCCGGGGCAGGCGGCGGCCCTGGCCCCCGGCCTGCTGTGGGTGGCCTTCGCCTTCGCCGCGACCTTGGCGATGAACCGGGCATTCATCCGCGAGCAGGAAGCCGGGGCGCTGGAGGGGCTGCTGGTGTCGCCGGTCAGCCGCGACGCCATCTTTCTGGCCAAGGCGGCCGCCAGCTTTATCTTTATGCTGCTGGTGGAGGCGGCGTTGTTGCCGGCCTATGGGGCGATGCTGGAGTTTTCGGCGCTGTCGTGGACGCTGGGGGCGGCCATCCTGCTGGCGACGCTGGGGTTCGCCCTGATTGGCACGCTGTTTTCGGCGCTTGCGGCGCAGACCCGCTCGCGGGAAATAATGCTGCCCGTCCTGTTTTTCCCCATCATAACGCCGCTCATCATCGCGGCGGTGGCGGTGTCCGGCGGCGCGACGGGCGGCGGAACCTTTACCGGGCTAGGCCGCTGGCTGTTGCTGATGGGCGTTTTCGACGCCCTTTTTCTGGTAATATGTCCTTGGGTATTTTCATTCGTTGTAGAGGATTAACGAGCTTGGCAGACACCGAAAGAATCGCCCGTCGGCCCGCCGCGTATGCCAAAGCGGGCTGGCGCCTTACCCCCCGGATGGCCGTCGGCGCCGTCGCCGGGGTGTTGCTGCTGGTTGACTTGTATCTGATTTTTATGGTTGCGCCCACCGACGCCAACCTAGGAAACGTGCAGCGCGTTTTCTATCTCCACGTTCCCATATCCCTGATGTCTTTTCTGGCTTTCTTCCTCGTCTTTGTCGGTAGCCTGATGTACTTGATTAAGCGTAGCGGCCGGTGGGACAGCCTGGCCTTGTCGGCCGGGGAAGTGGGGGTAGTGTTCGTTTCGCTGGCCCTGATTACCGGCGTCATCTGGGCGCGGCCAGTGTGGAACGTATGGTGGACTTGGGAGCCGCGGCTCACCACCACGCTGGTGCTGTGGCTGATCTACGTGGGTTATCTGATGGTGCGGGCCTACGCGCCCAACCGGGCCAAGGCGGCGGTCTATTCGGCAGTGGTGGGCATCATCGGATTCGTTGACGTGCCTATCGTCTACTACTCGGTGCAGTGGTGGCGCTCGATTCACCCGCCGCAGGTGGTGGGGCCGCTGGCGGAAAGTGGTTCGCTGGACCCGACGATGTATATGGTGCTGCTGGTTTCGATGCTGGCCTTCCTGTTCTTCACCGTCTGGCTGGTGATGGAGCGGATGGCGGCCCGCGCCGCCGAGGACGAACTGGGCCGCATCCGCTTCGAGCTCCGCCGGGCCGGGCAGCCAAGCGGCGATTAAACATCCACGTTTCCCGGTTTCCCCAATCAATCAAGGAAAACGCAATGCCGGAAATTCTGCTCCAAACCAGCCTGCCCCCTTCCAACTTGCCCTACCTGATAGCCGCCTTTGTGGTGACCGGGCTGGTATTCTTGGGCTATATTTTCTTCATCATCCGCCGCCGACAAGAAACCGAAAGGGAGATAAACCGCCTCCGCCAAACGGCGGCGGATGACGGCAGCGGCGCACTGGAACAGCCCTGAACCCGCCGCCCGCCCGTCATTCCTGCTACGTTTGTGTGGCGGGAACGGCGGGTAAACGCGGCGAGTATGCCATCAGCAGAGGGCGGCGGTAGCGCGGCTGTTATCCGCCCGGCTGGTAGTCCTGAAAGCGGTCGCGCAGCACTTTTTTGTCGAACTTGCCTACGGTAGTTTTGGGGATTTCGTCCAGGAAAATTACGTCGTCGGGCATCCACCATGAAGCGAAGCGGGGGCGGATGAAGTCCAGCACCTCGCTCTTTTGCAGGGTGTCGCGGTGACCGGCGTTAGGCACGACGCAGGCTAGGGGGCGTTCCTGCCAAGTGGGGTGCGGCACGGCGATGACCGCCGCCTCCAGCACGCCGGGGTGGGCGATGATGGCGGTTTCCAAGTCTACCGAGGAAATCCATTCTCCGCCGCTCTTTACCATATCCTTAACCCGGTCGCCAATCTGTATGTTGCCCGACGGGTCTACGGATGCGATGTCGCCGCTGTGATACCAGCCGTCTATGAAAGTTTCTTCGCTGCGCGGGTCGTTGTAGTATTCGGAAGCAATCCAGGGGCCGCGGAACAGCAGTTCGCCCCGTTGCTGGCCGTCCCATTCCAGGTCGGCGCCGTTTTCGTCCACTAGGCGCATATCCACGCCGAACACCGGGGCGCCCTGCTTGCCCTGCTCGACCAGCCGGGCATCGCCTTCCAGCCCGTCCAGTTGGCTGGGCAGGCGGTTGTAGGAAACTAGGGGCGTGGCCTCGGTCATTCCGTAGGCTTGTATCAAGTCAACGCCCAGCCGCTCCTTGAAAGCCTGAATCATACTTGCCGGCACCGCCGAGCCGCCGCTCACCACCGCCCGCAGACTGGACAAGTCGAACTCCTCCTCACTGCGGGCCAGAAAGTCCAGCAGCCCCACCCAGATGGTAGGGACGCCCAAGCTGATGGTAACGCGCTGCTCGCTGATGAGGCGGCAGATGGCGGCGGGGTCGGGCCGCACCCCGGCCAGCACTTGGGTCGCGCCGGTCATCGTGGTGGAGTACGGCACACCCCAGCAATTGGCGTGGAACATCGGCACCACGGCCATCACCACGTCGCGCTCGCGGACTCCGGCGGCGTCGGCGGTGCATTCCATCATCGAGTGCAGCACTTGGGCGCGATGGGTGTAGGTTACGCCCTTGGGCCGTCCGGTAGTGGCCGAGGTGTAGCAGAGGCCCGCCGGGTCGTTTTCGTCCAGCGGCGGCGAGGTATAGCTGTCCGGCGCCGCCGCCAGCAGCTCCTCATATATGTGAGCCGAGGGCAGCGACGTTTGGAAAGCCGCGTCGCCTGTCATTATCACGAAATGCTCCACCGTTTCCAGTTGCGGGGCCACCGGCTCAAGGATGGGGACGAGGTCGGGGTCAACCAGCATCACCTTGTCCCCGGCGTGATTTATGATATACACCAAATCCTCGGCGGAAAGGCGTATGTTGGTGGTATGGGTCACCGCGCCCATAGCCGGGGGCGCGAAATACGCCTCCAGATGCCGGTAGGTGTTCCAACCGAAAGTGCCAACCCGGTCGCCGCGCCCCACGCCCAGCCCGGCCAGCGCATGGCACAGCCGGTTCACCCGCCCGGCCAGCTCGCGGTAGGTGTATCGGTGAACGCCGCCGCCCTCGCGGGTGATAATTTCCTTGTGGGGAAAATAGGTGCTGGCCCGGTTCAGCAGCCCCGGAACCAGAAGCTGGTAGTTCATCATAAAGCACAGCCTCCGTTGATGGAATTTGTGGCGGCGGATTCCCGCTTTCGCGGGAATGACGGGTTTTGGCGCAACCGGCAAGGGGTTCAGAATGGCGGGGCGGATTCCATATTGACTTTGCGCCCAAGTTTAGCTTATTAAATGCTTTCGGGCTATTATCCGGCGCATAAGGCTTGCCCCGTCAAGGCCGTAATGCCGCCGAGTTCAGTTTGGCGTTGGGGAAACGATGAAAAAGTTAATTCGCGGTATCCTGCCCGCTCCGGCTTGGAACGCAGCCGCGTCCGTGAAGGATGCCTATCTTTTCAATCGCACTCCCTCACCAGAGAAAATGACCCGGATACCGCTCCCGAATCCGTCGGAGATTTCTTTGCCGGAGCTGTTCGGCGGCGATATTGCCGGCCAATGGGAAGCGGACAGCAAGGCTATCAGCGAAGTCTTTGAATACGCGGACAAGGGCGGCGCCGTCTGTCCAGGAGACCGGCGGGCGCTGTGGTATTTGATTCGCCGTCTGGAGCCGCGCTTGGCCTTGGAGATTGGCACCCATATAGGGGGATCAACGCTGCATATCGCTATGGCGATGAAAACGTCCCGGCCAGCCCCCCCGCCCCGCTTAGTCACGGTGGACTTCATAGACGTCAACGACGCCGCAACGCGACAGTGGGAGCGCTACGACTCTCCCGCATCGCCCAAGGATATGCTGGCGCGGCTTGGCTGCGCGGATGTGGTGGATTTCGTTGTGGCCCGAAGCCTAGATTATCTCGCCGGACGCGATGGGGAATTCGATTTCGTTTTTCTGGACGGCAGCCACCAGGCCCATATCGTTTACCAAGAAATTCCGATGGCGCTCAAGGCACTCCGCCCCGGCGGATTCCTGTTAATGCACGACTACTTTCCGAATCTGAAACCCGTTTGGGATGACGGCAAGGTTATATCCGGCCCTTACCGCGCTATCGAGCGCCTGCAACGCGAAGGCAACGGCATTGCCGCGTTGCCCCTAGGCATCCTGCCGTGGCCTACCAAGCTGGGCTCGAATACCACATCTCTGGCTCTCTTGACGCGGCTCTAGGGCGCTGGAGAGGATTGCGAAATTCCCCTTCGCCACCCTAAGCTAATTGTCGCCCTGAACTATTGTCACAGTGGACTAATTGTCGCCCTGAATTATTGTCACCCCTAGGCTAATTGTCACCCCGGACTAATTGTCACCCTGAACTCTAATTGTCACCCTGAGCAAAGCGAAGGGCCTCCCCGCCCAAGCCGGGATTCTTCGCTTCGCTCAGAATGACAGGGGGGCCAGAGTGACAGGCGGCCAGAATGACAAATAGCCTAGAATCCGCCCCGCCTTTCCCTACGGCGACATTATGCTTACGCCGCCGTCTACGGCCCAGGTCTGGCCGGTGATGTAGGATGCGGCGGGCGAGGCCAGAAAGACGCAGAGGTAGCCGGGTTCCTTTAGCTCGCCCACGCGGCCCAGCGGCACTTGGCTTTTGGCCTGTTCTTGGCGGGACTGGTAGGCTTCCGCCGACATCTGGCCGGGGTCGGGGAAGTAGCCGGGGGCCACGGCGTTGACCCGCACGCCGTAGGGTGCCCATTCTTGGGCCAGACTTTCGGTGAACCGCATAACGCCGGCCTTGGCGGCGTCGTAGGCGGCGGAACCGGCCCGCCCCCGGAAGGACGCGAACCCGGATATGTTGATGGCGCTGCCGCTGCCCCGCTCCAGCAGGTGCGGGCCGAGGGCGCGGCATCCTTGAAACGCCTCGGTCAGGTTCACGTCAACCACGAAATGCCATTCCTCCTCGGTCATCCCCTCCGCGCCGTTGGGCAGGCGGGCCACCGGCTTGCGGATGGCGTCGCCGACACAGTTTACCAGCGTGTCCACCCGCCCGAACCGGCGGATGGTTTCGGCGGCGATGCGCTCCATATCGGCGGCTTTGGTGGCGTCGCCGGTCAACGGCAGGGCGGCGCGGCCCAGAGCGCGGATTTCCCCGGCGGCCTGTTCCACGGTGGCCGCGGAAAGGCTGGTTACGGCCACGTCGGCGCCGGCCTCGGCAAAGGCCAGAGCGATGCCCTTGCCAATGCCCCGTCCGGCCCCGGCCACCAAGACTTTCTGGCCGCTTACGTCAAACTGCGTCAGGCTCATACAACAACTCCCTCCAGTCATCCCAAATCGTGGGGTCTAATTCGACGCTTGCCGGTTCATCCGCGGGCTGGCGGCGCGATTGGCAGCCAGACACCGGGCAGCGGCGACACTGCGGCGTTCTGGAACAGCAGAGCTGCCCATGCAGCCGCAGTATCTCGTGAATGTCCACCATCGCGATGGACAAGGCCGCGAACCGCTTGATTTGGCTGTGATAGACCCATTTTAGACCCTCGCGCAATGGCGCGGGCGTCCGCTCCCTATCGCCGAGACCGAACACCCGCGACAGCACCCGCACGCCGTGGGCGTCCAGCGGCAGGGCTTCCTCGCCCCAGCCGTAGGCCAGCACGCACTCGGCTATCTTTTCCCCGACGCCGTGGATACGCAGCAGGCCGTCGCGTTCCCGCGGAACGCCCGCGGTCAGCGCATCAGCCATTGACGCGATAACCGGCAACTGGCCGGGGCGCACGATGCCGCGAGCTTCACCGGCCGCGAACCCCCCATCCTGAGCTGGCCGCCAGGCCGCCAGGGCTGCGGCGTCCGGGAAAACCCGGAAAAACCTGCGGCACATATCCGCCAAGAGCGCGTCCCTAGTGCGGGCACTGAGGCCGAACAGCACCAGCGCCCGGTAGGGGCTGCGGCGGCGTCCGCTTTCGGCCCAGACAGCCGACTCCCAAGTAAAGCCGCGGGCGGCGGCCTTTAGCTCCGCCAGCAGCCGCACGACTCTGTAACCCGGCAAAGGGAGCATACCCATCCTTGTTCTTTTGACGCCGGGGGGCGGCGCGGGTATCATTTGGCGGGCGCAAGCCCATTTTACTATTCTTGCGGGATATATTGGCCCCTAGCCGGGGCTAGGGCAAGGGCCGGGGTTTTCCGGTTTGGGGGCGGTTGTCTGAATTTTAGGAGGAACGCTTATGAAAGCGGTTTTCATTAACGAGCATGGCGGAACCGACAAACTTGTCTGCGGCGACCGGCCCGAACCGGAACCCGCCCCCGGCGAGGTTATGTTGCGGGTGCGGGCCAGCGCCCTGAATCACCTAGACTTGAACCTGCGCGAGGGGCGCACCTACCGCGGCCCGCTGCCCCGCATTCTAGGCTGCGACATCGCGGGCGAGGTGACCGCCATCAGCCCGGCGGCCAGCACGCCGCTACAAATCGGCGACCGCGTGATTCTCAACAATCGCGTCACCTGCGCATCCTGCCACAACTGCCAGATGGGGCGCGACGACCAATGCCCCAACCAGAAGCGGCTGGGCGTAGACCTAGACGGCGGCCATGCCGAATACATCACCGCTCCGGCCATCAACGCCCACGTCATACCCGACGCTATGGATTTCACCGAAGCTGCGGCGCTGCCCATCGCGGCCCATACCGCTTGGCACTGTCTGGTGACCCAAGCGCAGATTCGCCCGTGGGACGACGTGCTGGTGCAGGCGGCGGGCAGCGGCGTCGGCAGCATGGCAATACAAATCGCCAAGATGATGGGGGCGCGGGTTATCACCACCGCCGGCAGCCGCTGGAAGCTGGAGCGGGCATTGGAACTGGGCGCCGACGAGGTTATCAACTACAACGAAACGCCCAACTTCAGCCAGCAGGTGCTGGAGTTTACCGACGGCCGGGGCGCCGATCTGGTGTTCGACTGCGTGGGCGCGTCGGTATGGGAGGAAAACCTGCTGTCGCTGAAAGCCGGCGGGCGGCTGGTCATCACCGGCGTCACCAGCGGGGCCACCGCCAACCTGAACCTGTCCCTGCTCCAGAGCAAGCCCCTGCACCTAATGGGCAGCGGAGGCCGCAGCAACCGCACCTTCGCCGACTTTATGAAAGTAGTGCATCACGGCTCCCTCAACGGCATCGCCGGCCGCATCTTCCCCCTAGAGGAAGTGGGCGCCGCCCACCAGGCAATGGCCGACCGCGACTTTTTCGGCAAGATTGTGATTGAGAGCTGAGTCCCCCGGTTGCCGTACCGCAGGAATGTAGGGGCGCCCCTTGTGGGCGCCCTGCCCGGCCAGGACAACCCCCCGGCCAGGACAACCCCCCGGCCAGGGCAACCATGCGCCCAGGGCAACCACAAGGGTTGCCCCTACATTCCGGTATCGCCCGGTTGCCCCTGTCCCGCGATTGCCGTACCGCAGGATTGTAGGGGCGCCCCTTGTGGGCGCCCTGCCCCGTACCGCGTGGGCGCCCTGCCCCGTACCGCGTGGGCGCCCTACCCGGCCAAGCACCCCCCGGCCAGGGCAACCATACGGCCCAGGGCAACCACAAGGGTTGCCCCTACATTCCGGTATCACCCGGTTGCCCCTGTCCCGCGATTGCCGTACCGCAGGATTGTAGGGGCGCCCCTTGTGGGCGCCCTGCCCCGTACCGCGTGGGCGCCCTGCCCCATACCGCCCCGGTAGCCAACCGGGACGGCAAGCGTTAGAATTATGCGGCAATGACGCTAGGCAACGCTAGGAGGAACCTATGAGAATCGCCCGCTATGAGGCCCACGGACACATCCACTACGGCGTAATTGATGGCGACAACGTTACCGCGTTGAGCGCCAGCCCCTTCGAGGAACACACCCTGACCGACCACGTTCACAAGCTGTCCGACGTCAAGCTGCTGGCCCCGGTGGTGCCGGGCAAAATCCTCGCTATGGGGCTGAACTACACCAGCCACATCGGCGACCGGCCCGCCCCCGAATACCCGATGATTTTCCACAAGACGCCCACCAGCGTCATCGGCCCCGACGACGCCATCGTCCGCCCCAAAGAGGTGCAGCGGTTCGACGCCGAGGGCGAGATGGTGGTGGTCATCAAGGACACCTGCCGCAACGTCACTAAGGAAGACGCCCTGAGCCACGTCCTCGGCTACACCTGCGGCAACGACGTTTCGGCCCGCGACTGGCAGCGCCGCGACCGCAACGAAAACAACTCCGACTGGTGGCGGGCCAAATCGGCCGACACCTTTTCGCCGATGGGCCCCTGGATTGAAACCGACGCCGACCCCCACAACCAGCACCTGCGAACCCGGGTCAACGGCAACGAAGAGCAGAACGAAACCACCGCCCACCTGATTTTCGACGTGCCAACGATGATCGAGTTCATCACCCGCTACGTCACCCTCAACGCCGGCGACTGCATCTTCACCGGCACCCCCGGCACCACCCAGGATATGACCGACGGCGCCATCTGCGAAATAGACATAAGCGGCATAGGAGTGCTGCGCAACCCAGTGAAGCTGGAGGGGTAGGGCAGGGGAATCACTCCAGACGGATACGGGCTGCTTGTTTCGGAAAGCGCCGACGGTTGTCGTTTAGGCGCGGGTTGATTCACAAACGCTAACGAAGGTGCTACAATGGGCGGAATATCCTGAAGTGGGGGCGCGGCGTGGTATACATACCGGGCCGGAAAGCGGCCGCCCAGCTTGGCCTGCACCAGAATACCTTGAGGCGATACGCAGATGAGGGCAGAATCCCGTCAATCAAAACAGCGTCCGGGCAACGCCGGTACGATGTTGACGCCTACATCCGGGAATCAACCGACGCTACCCTTGTCTGCTACTGCCGGGTCAGTAGCTCCAAGCAGCGGGAAGACCTGCAACGCCAGGTTGAGTTTATGCGGGGGAGATACCCCGACGCCGACATCATCACCGACACCGGCGGCGGGCTTAACTGGCGTCGCAAGGGACTTGTCGCCTTACTGGAGCGACTTCACCGAGGAGATAAACTCCGCGTTGTGGTTGCCCACCGCGACCGGCTCGCCCGATTCGGATTCGAGCTTATCCAATGGCTCGTTGAGCGCAACGGCGGGCAAATCGTGGTTCTCGGCAACCGAGAGTACAGCCCCGAACAGGAACTCACCGAGGATATTCTCGCCATCCTGCACACTTTCAGTTGCAGGCTGCACGGACTCCGCCGCTACAAAGACGCAATCAAGGCGGATTCGGGCCTATCCGACACTGGAACAACGCCGGATTCTACGCCTATGGTTTGACGCCGCCCGCTGGTGCTACAACGAAACCATAGCCAGACTGAAGCGCACGGGCGAAGCCGCCAACTGGAAAAGAATCAAGACCGACATCATCCACGCCGTCCCCGACCGGCTGAAAGCCGCGCCGTACCAGATTCGCAGCTTCGGGGTGCGCGACGCCTGCAAGGCGATGAGTGCCGTCAAGCGATTCAACCGGGAACTGGCCCAAGACAAAAAGCGCGGCCTGCGCCTTGGGGATGGTTGGGCCGAAGCGAACTTCCGTAGCCGGAAAGCCCCCCGGCAAGGCTGCTTTATCCCCGGCAGTGCCGTATCCGAACAGGGCGCATACCGCACGATTTTAGGAAAACTACGGCTGGCCGAACCTATCCCCGCCGCTCACGGCGACAGCCGCCTAACCCTGCACAACGGGCAATACCACTTGGCGGCGACCTATCCGGTGCAACGGCGCGTTACCGAGACCCAAGGGCGCGTCGTTGCGCTGGACCCGGGAATCCGCAACTTCCTGACGTTCTTTTCGGAAACATCGGCAGGCCACATCGGGCAAGGCGACTTCGGGCGCATCCAACGCCTTTGCGCTCACCTGGACAATCTGCTATCCCGCGCCAAGCTGGAAAAGCTGCGGTTCCGCAAGCGCAACCTCTACGCCGCCGCCGACCGTATGCGCGTCCGCATCGGGAATCTGGTTGATGAGCTGCACCACCAAGCCGCCCGCTGGCTGGTGGACAACTTTGACCTGATTCTGATTCCGGCCTTTGAGACCTCGGATATGGCGCGGCGAGGGGCGCGAAAGCTACGCGCCAAATCCGTGCGTTCAATGCTCACCTTTGCCCATTTCCGCTTCAGGCAATTCTTGGCTTGGAAAGCGTGGCAGGCCGGAAAGCAGGTTCTGGTGGTCAACGAAGCCTATACCAGCAAGACGTGCAGCTGGAGCGGCGAAATCATCGCCAATCTGGGCGGGCGTCGCGTGATACGGGGCGCGGACGGCGTGGAGCTTGACCGGGATATAAATGGCGCCCGTGGGATATTCCTGCGGGCTTTGGGAGATATACCCTCTCTGCGTCGGCACTGGCAGGGATGCATCGGCGACAGCCGCCAACTGGCAACAGTCGGCGTTTGTTAGCGAATTAGTATCGGTTATGGCTAACACCGTCGGCGCTTAATCTCAGAAATAACATCAGGATATTCTATGACGAAATATCTGATTTTGATGGTGGAAGGCGTGTTACTCCGCTTATGAAAAAAACCCTGAATGCAAGAGGCGGATTTCCCAAGATTGAACAATAGCTCTCCAAATCATTTCGGCGGCGCCCATAGCGGAACCCGAAATTTTCAGCATTGAGGCATACTACAGGAACCACTGGGCAACCGCGCTGTATCAGCCGCCTACCCCAGCCCCACCCGCCGCAGCGTGCCGCCGTCCCCGGCCATCAGCCCCGCGATGCGCGGCCCTAGGGCGCGGAAGTCGTCGGTGGCCGCCGAAATCAGGCGGCCGGTCAGTCCGGCGGACTCGTCCGACGCCAGCCATACGGCCAGTTCGGCGCATTCGTCTATGGACGCGCCGCCGCCCGATGTTACCCGCAGGCCGGTTTCGTGGATGAAGGTTGCTCCGGCTTGGGCCGCGTCCTCGGTCATTTTGTCCCACATAGTGGTGTGAACCGAGCCGGGGCCGAGGGCGTTGACCGCTATGCCCTTGTCGGACAGCTCTTGGGCCAGCACCTCGGTCAGACGCACCACGGCAACCTTGCTGGAGCAGTAGGCCGACATATTACTCCAGGCGTTGGCCGCCCCCGCGCCCGACAGGTTGATGATTTTGCCGCCGCCCTGCCCCAGCATAACCGGAATGACGGCGCGGCAAACCAGAAAGGTGCCAGTGAGGTTGACCGTGATAGTGTCAACCCACTCGGCGATGCCGTTGTCCTGCAATGGCCCGATGGGGCCGGATATGCCGGCGTTGTTGACCAGCAGGTCAATGCGCCCGAACCGCTCCACCGCGGCCCCGGCCAGCCGCTCCGTATGGGCCGGGTCGGTGACGTCGGTAGGGACGGCGATGGCTTGGCCGCCCATTTCCGCTACGGCGGCGACGATCTGCTCCAGCTCCGGCTCGCTACGAGCCGCCAGCGCCAGCCGCGCCCCCTCGCGAGCGTAGGCCAGGGCAATGGCCCGCCCGATACCCCGCCCCGCGCCGGTTATAACTGCGACCCGCCCATCCAGTTTCATGCTGCACCCCCTTTGCCGAATGAATCAACTTGGCAATCGTCTCTAATACTGGCCTGTTCCGACAGCGAAAGCCTATGGATTCCCGCCTTCGCGGGAATGACGAAGCCTTGACGTCGGGACAGCCTATGCCATCGCCACGCCGGGGATGGCGTATGCCGTCACCGCCACGGGCAGGCCAGCCGCTGGCGCCGCCACTGCGGGGGCCAGACCACCGCCTTGCACCCCTGCCGCCATTGCACCAGCAGCGCCGGTTTCCCGATGGGGCGCCCGGTGTCGGCGTCTATGCGGAACCTGCCGTAGAACGTGGTAAAGTCCAGCGTGGCCGCCGCTTGCCGCAATTCGGCGTCGGCCAGACTGCCGCACTCCTCGGCGCAACGCTGTATCACCACGCCGACAGCGTAGGCTTGGGCCGCCGGATAGTCAATGACGGGATACCCGGCCCGGCCCCCGCCCATCCTGAGCTTGTCAAAGGACGCCAGCACTTGGGCCACGCCGGGGCCGTAATCCACCGCATAACCCGCGTCCGGCTCCCACTGGCTGGGGCCGGTAAAGTTCGCGGCCAAACCGCCCAGCCGTTCCCGGAAAGCGTCCACCCCGGCGGCCACTACCGCCACCGCGCCAATGGGCGGGGCGGATTCGGCCAGCAGTTCCGCCAGCCTCAGGTCGTTCTGAAACCGCCCGGCCACCACCAGCACATCGGGCGGCGATTCGCCTATGGCCCGGACGATTTCGCCAAATTCGTCATCCGACGTTTTCTGGATTCCCGCCTTCGCGGGAATGACGGGTATTTCGGGAATGACGGGTATTTCAGGAGTGGCGAGCGTTTCGGAAATGACGGGCACTTGCGGGTTGAACTGTAGCGACTGCGTTATGCGGAATCCCAACCCGGCGGCGGCCCGCTCTACCCCGGCGGCTATGTCCCGGGGAAAGGCGCCGGTTGCGGCCCGTACTATAACGACAGTGGCGGCGGCGGGGCAGGCTTCCCGCACCGCCGGGAGCAGCCCGGCCAAGTATTCGTCGGCGGGAGTAAGGATTCCCACAACCCACGGATTGCCCCGCTGGTAGACCGTCGGCGACGCGCCCCCTTGATTCCAAAGAAGCCTGCCGCGGGCCTGGGCCACCTCGGCGGCGGCGTTGGTCAGCACCGCGGAGTAGGGGCCAATCAGGATGTCCGCGCCGTCGGTGTCAATCAGCCGTTGGGTAATGGCGCGGGCGCGGGCGCGGCGGCTGCCATCGTCGCGCCAGACGATTTCAACGGGCGATTGGCGCCCGCCCGCCCGCAGCCCGCCGCAGCGGTTGACGTCGGCGGCCCAGACGCGCAACCCGGCCAGCGTTTGCGCCCCTTGCAGGCTGAACTGGCCGGTTAGCGAAACCGGAATCCCGACTTTAATAGTCAACTCTTTAGCGCAAAGAGCGCGGAGATTAACGCAAAGGGCGCAGAGGATAAAATTCTACCGCAATGCTCTCTGCGTCCTCCGCGCGTTCTCTGCGCCCTCTGCGTTTAATGTCACACCCGCGAGCGGAAAAGGCCAAAGGAACTGGTGTAACCGTGCAGGAAGGTGGTTCCGCCCACCGGGCCGATTTCGCCGTTGCAGAAAAAGCCGCCCAGCGGCACCGCCCCTAGCTTCTCGCGGAAAATGTCGGTATCGTGGTTGGGGCGGCCATAGAGATACTGGCCCCGTCCCAAACAGGAAAAGAGCAGGGCGCCGGGAACCTCGTTTTCGCGGTTCTCGGTGGCGTAACGCTCCAGCACAAAGGTCAAGTCTTGCGCCGAAGTGTCGGCGTCGCGCAGGTGGAACTGCACCAGTTGCCCTTCCTTCAGCATTTCGCCGATGGCGAGGCTGCCGGTGCGCTGGTCCATTCCCACCACGTTGCGAATCAGGAAATCGCCCTGCGTCGGGTTGTCCAGCAGTTCGTCCATAACCACGCCGAGGAACAGGGAATGGCCCATCAACTGCCGGTCGCGCTCAGTCAGGGAGCGGTAAAGGTTTTGCAGCACCGCCATAGGCGGATGCCCGTCCAGTTCCGCCAGCACATTGCGGCGGCTGGATGTGATGCGCATAGCCTCTCCGATGGGGCGGCAGCCTTGGGCCACCACGGTATCAACCATGATATTGCCGTGGAGCGCCAGCCCCACCGCGCCGACGTCGTGAACCTGCCCGTCGAGGAACAGGGCGTTGTCTCCGGGCCGCTGGGCGCCGCTGGCAAGGCCCCCGATTTTGGCGGAGCGGGGAAAGGCAAAGTCCAGCCCCATAATCAGGTTCTGCACCGGAAAAGAAAAGGGGTCGGCCAGCAGCACGAACTGCGGCTCCTGCGCCTCGGAAACGCCCAGCAATTCCTGCCAGGCGTTGGGGCCGGCGTCCAGGTCGGGCAGCCTTTCGCCCTCTAGGTGGAACGCCTCGATGTCCACGCCGGGCAGGACGGCGGCGGTCACCGACAGCGCAGGCCGCTGCTCCACCTCCATACCGGCGCCGATGATGCCGCCGCCGGAGCAGCCGAAAGTATGTTCCGCGCCCAGCAACTCGCCCAGCCGCGGCCCGACGCGGTCGTAGCCGGGCTGATAGTGGGGCGACACGAAGGCCACCGCCAACTGCGGCGGCTCGCCCAATTGCCCGCCAATGGAAGCGGCGCACTCGGCCAGGGCGCCGTCCAGGTCGGGTTGCTCAGATATGGCCGACGCCCATTTCATCAGGCCACCTCCTAAAACAAATAACGGATGTTTAACGCCAGTATAGCACTCCACACCGGCTAGGGGGGTTGGCGCGGGCCTTTCCGTCATTCTCAACGGACGCCGGAAATCCCGCCATCGCCCCATCCACCGTCGCCTTACCCGTCATCCCCGCGAAAGCGGGAATCCAAACGCCACTATGCCCGGCAGGACAATCTAGCTTTCCGGCTTCGATAATGGACTGGCTATACGAATCAGCCGTTGGAGTTCCAAATCCGTCAATCGTCCGCCTTGCCCCACGGGACGGCGCCGGATAAGCTGCTCCAAATCTGCCAACCACTGCAAATCTGCGAGCTCATCATGGTCTTTGGTAAGCGGAATTGCCCGCTCCCAACGACCGGCCATTCGCCAGTTGCGCCGTGTATCGTCGGGTAGTCCGGCGCGGTCAAAGGCTTGCGCCGCATCTTCGTAACGCTCTTGTTTCTCGCGCAGACGGCCGGTTAGAGACGACTCTTCGGGCTTTACCTTGCGCAATACTAATTCAATATCTTCAATGGTCGCAATGTCATTGTTGTCCAAGAGGGCAGCCGCAGCTTTACAGCGTAGCTCCCTGGCCTTTGGCGCTATGCTATCGGCATAGCCGGTGGTGCGCAGCCAGCTTTCAACATCACCGGAGTAATGAACAGCCTCCGCTGGAACTGTGGCATACCTTTCAATGGACTGCCGGATAGTCTGGTAAAACGGCGGCAACGCGCCGCTAAGCCACTGATGGTTGTTTCCCAAGTCCAGAACTGCATTCAGCAAAGGAAAGGGAGGGGTGGCAGGTTCCGACGTCAAGCGCTCCAAAGTGTGGAAACCGTCCCGCGCCACATCGTTTTGCAGTGTTTCGAGTATGTCTTCAGACTTTTCAACTATGTCGCTCCGCTCCAGGTTAGGCGGAAAGCCATTGGTCAACAAACGGCAAGAGACGGACAGCAGGGTATACCGGGTTTCCGTGCAGAGGGACTCAAGCTCACTAGCGGGGAAACCTGGTGAATTGAGCAGTTCGACCGCTTGGCAAATGCGTGTCCAAGCATAACTCGGGGCGTTTTCGATTTGCTCTTCTGCCTCACGAATACGCACCATTATCCGCTCTTCGGGGGTAATGTCCGCATCGGACAAATACTCAATCAGCGCGGCCGGTTCGTAAGATTCAAAGTCTTGCAACAATTCCCTGCTGAGTCGCATTTCGGCATCGTCATCCGATACATCAATAAACGTGAGGGATTCCGCTGCCCGGCTTATGGCTACCCGGAACTGGTCAATGGCTGTGCGGCGAGCCTGGATTTCCAATGGAGATGAGCCATTCGCATCGTTGATTGCTTCGCTGAATTGCTTCAGCATACGGCCCGGAGCCAGCACACATACTGACTGATACTCCAACCCTTTGGCGGCGGCGGGAGTTAGCACCAAACTCCGTAAATCTTCTGGCACCCATTGGGGAATGTTATCGTCCGGGGCTACTATGGACAGATATTCTTTCTGACTGAGCTGATCCAGTAACCAGCCTGCATCGGAAGTATCGGAAATCGCCACGTGAAACAACTGCGCTTCAATTTGAGAATCGTTGGTGTAATGCAACTGCTTGGTGGGCCGCTGATTCTTGCCGAGCGTAGAATAGTAAGAGGATACCCGGCTTACTACGTCAGCGATGTTAGCCGGGCTGCGCAGATTCTCTTCTAACGGAAAATCTTGCGGATTCTCCAACCGCTCGGACAGCAGATCTTTTACAGGCCCCCAGTCGAAACCTGTGGGGCGCACCGTCTGGCCGTCATCCCCGGCCACCAGAAGATAGGGGCGTTTCGCGCTTTTCCGGGCTATTGCGTTGCATAGCTCCACTACAACCGCAAATTCCAGCAAGGTTAAATCCTGCACCTCATCCACTACTATACGGTCGCAGCCGGAAAAACTCGCCGGAAGCTCATCATTGCGCAAATGTTCGATTGCCTGCACTGCAGCGACTAATTCAGGGAATACGTCCCTCCATCTGTCATCATTTCCAATCTTCTTGACCGTATCCAGCAATGCCCTATTTGGTGTTGCCTTTCCCTGTAGCCAGTCCACAATCCGCTTTACAAAAGTTCCGGTATGCTCGCCATTGGAGTTTCTGGTGCGATACTCGCCATCAGTGGGGCGGCGCAGGGGATCGCAAGGAAGCCATGCGGCGCCCGGAACTGCGGCGCCAAAAAAACCAGCTCGAAGTGTGTCATGAAACTCCCTCTTATATGCGGCCCATGGGCCTAGCGCGTTGTCATATATTCGGGCTTCAGTCAGCAACGATATGAGTTTTTCCCGTCCGGTTTCCAAGGGCTGACGGACTACATCGTGACCGCAGATTTCACCCAAGAAAGTGGCGAAATCCAGAGCGTAAACGCGGACGCCGGAAGGGGCAAAGGAATTGAACCGCTGCCTGGCATAGTCCGAAAGGTTCTGCGACCAGGTAAGATAAATCACTTCATTGTCAGTCCGGCTTTCCACAGCTCTCTGAAGTACCGTAGTTTTGCCGGAACCTGGCAGTCCGTGCACAATCCGAACCGGGTTGTCGGATTCTATAAAGCTACGTTGTTGCGGTGTCCAAGGTTCTTGGATGAAGCTGTCTTTTCCTCCCAGAATATCAGTCTGGCTAAATGGTGAGTAATCGCGTAGTTTATCCACGTGGATAGGACTGTGATTATCGTGATGTCGAACAGACCGCACCGCAATAGTGCGGGCATTGCGTCTGCCGCTCCATTGATTCGCAGGTAAAGGCCGCGTTCCTTCCACTGTCCACCATAAGTAATACTGCATTCCGCCGTTGCCGCCCAGAGGGGAACGGCGCCACCCGCGGTTTACGCCGTCACTGCTACCTTTGACGCGACTGGTGCGCCCATGAGAGGCAAGCTGCTGTAGGATAATGCTCAACCTCTGTTGTAATTCCGGCATATCCTGCAGTTTTTCCAGTACATCATTATGTACCCAGATGGCGTATTCAAGGTTCCCATAGACTATCTGGCCGTGGATCGGGTAATCGGGGATATACTGCTCTTGCGTCATAAACAATCATCTCTCGGTGAAGTCTGCGCAGGCGCTCACCAGCGGCCCTGGGTCAACTCCAAACCCCCGCGCCTTTCCGGTGTGCGCCACGCCTTATATTAGCACACCTTATATTGTGCGTCACCGCTATCATTTCTCCATATCATTCTCAGCCGTGCAGTGCCGTAGGCCCACATCGCCGCCATCCAATAGAAACAGCAGCGGCTGGCTTATGGAATCCTACGACATTGCGCTCCGTATCGGCGCGGGGCATTGACGCCGGGCGTGTCCGAACCCTACGATGGCGCAGCAGGGCTTGGCAACCGCCGAGCCCGCCAACCGGCTAAACCCTTTGTCCTTACGACAAACTCAGAACAAACGAGTTTCGCCGGGCGGTTTGGAAACACGCTGTAAGGAGCCGTCTATGGCCGAGCAACAACTTTCCGGCGAAGACCGGGTGCGGGAGCTGGCCCGGCTGTCGGGCATCGCCATCCCGGAGGACGAAGTATCCGAAGTCGCCAACCGTTTCGGCAGCCTGATGCTGGAGCTGAACCGGCTGAGCGACCTGGAGCTTTCCGACATCCACCCGGTAAGCGTTTTCCCGGACGAGGGTTAAGACAGGAAAACCGAAACTCAACCGCGAGGGCAAATTATGGACGGCAACGGCATCGCCTTTATGTCCGCCGCCGCTACCGCTAGGGCAGTGCGGGCCGGCGAACTGTCTCCGGTGGATGCGGTGCAAGCCTATCTGGGGCGCATTGACCGGCTGGACTCGCGCTTGTCCGCCTATATCACCGTGACCCGCGAGGAAGCGCTAGACGCGGCCCGCCTAGTCGAGGAACGGCTGCGGCGGGGCGAGGATCCGGGCCCATTGGCAGGCGTGCCGGTGGCGGTTAAGGATCAGTTCTGGACCGACGGCATACTTACCAGCAACGGCTCCCACGTCTACCGCGATTTCGTGCCGTCCGAAGACGCCACCATCGTGCGGCGGCTGAAGGCGGCCGGCGCGACGCTGCTGGGCAAGCTGAACCTGAGCGAGCTGGCGATGGGCGGCACCCAAGAACCGCCGTGGGGCATTCCGGCCAATCCGTGGGACTTGGAGCGCACGCCCGGCGAATCCAGCAGCGGTTCCGGCGTCGCGCTGTCGGCCCACCTCTGCGCCGCGTCCATTGGCGAAGACACCGGCGGCTCCGGGCGCGGCCCGGCGGCCTACTGCGGCGTGGTGGGCCTCCGCCCCACCTTTACGAGGGTGAGCCGCTACGGAATGACCCATATGTGCTGGTTTATGGACGCCGCCGCGCCAATGACCAAAACGGTCGAGGACTGCGCCCTAGTGCTGGGCGCCATTGCAGGATACGATGAGCGCGACCCCTATACCAGCCGCCGCCCGGTTCCCGACTACGCCGCCGCCCTCGGCGCAGGCCAAAGCCTTGACGGCCAAACTCTTAATGGAATGAAAGTGGGCCTCATCCGGGAACTGCACCTCAGCCCCGATATGCACCCGGAAGTGCGAGCGGCGGTGGAGGCGTCGCTGGACGTATTCCGTCAATTGGGCACGGAAGTCAAGGAAGTGTCCATCCCTCTGGTCGAGTTGGCCGGGGCCATATTCGTGGGCATCGCCGACACCGAAGGGGCCGGGGCCCGGGACGAGATTCTGCGAAACCGGAGCAGCGAACTGGACCAAGCCAGCCGCACCCGCCTGCTGTCGGCGTCGCTGGTGCCGTTCAAGGTGTACAATCGCGCCGCCAAAGCCAGAGTGTTATTGCGGCGGCAGTTTATGGCGGCCCTCGGGGACGTAGACGTGCTGGTGTCGCCCACTTCCCCCTACCCGGCGCCGTTGCATACGGCGTTGACGGCGCGGTTCGAGAGCGCAGAGGACGTGCGGGCGCGTTTCTTTTTCCGCCGGGCCTATACCGGATGCTATTCGCTGACCGCGCTGCCGGCCATTTCCATCCCCGGCGGCTTCACAAGCGACGGCCTGCCCATCGGCCTGCAATTAGGGGCGCGGCCCTTCGCCGAGGAAACGCTGTTCCGCGCCGCCTATGCCTACGAGCAGGCCACCCCCTGGCACACCCGCACCGCACCGGCGGCCCAATCCTGAACCCTGCTTGAACCAGACACCCAACGGGAGTCGTTGCAATGACCGGCAAAATTCGCGTAGGAATCATCGGAGCCAACGCCAACTACGGCTGGAGCAAACGCGCCCACCTGCCCGCCCTGCTGGGAATGCCCGATTTCGAGCTGGCGGCGGTTTGCACCTCCCAGCCCGAAACCGCCGAGGAATCCAAAGCCTTTTACGGGGCGGGGCTGGCTTTTCACGACTACACCGAGATGGCCCATCACCCCGACGTTGATTTGGTGGTGGTGTCGGTCAGCGTACCGGCCCACTACGGGATGGTCACAGCGGGATTGCAGGCCGGAAAGCACGTGTTCTGCGAGTGGCCGCTGGGGGCCAACACTGCCGAGGCGATGGAACTGGCCGCCCTGGCCCGCGATAAGGGCGTCCATACCCTAATCGGCTTGCAGGCCCGCGGCGGCCCGGCCCTCCTGTATCTACGGGAACTGGTATCCGAGGGTTACGTCGGCGAGATGCTGGCCTGCAATATGACTATGTTCCTGCCGGGACTGCTGCAACGGGGCCGCGACCGGGCCTGGATGGCCGACCGGGCCAACGGGGCCAATACCCTGAGCATCGCCTCCGGCCACGCCCTAGACATCTTTTGCCACTGCGTCGGCGAATTCCGCGAGCTGACGGCGCAGGTCAGCGTCCAGCTAGGGCAGTGGAGCGCCGGGGACGGCAAGACCGTGGCCGTGGACGCCCCCGACAACGTGACGGTGAGCGGAACTCTGGAGAACGGCGCGGCGGCATCGGCCCACATCGCCACCATCCCCTGGAACGGCAGCGGCTGGCGCATGGAAGTTTACGGCACCGAAGGAACCCTGTCGGCCCGCTCCGAGGAGATGGTGCAGTACGGAAACGTCCACCTCTACGGCGCCCAAGGGGCCGGGCAGCCCTTGCAGCCGCTGAAGATTCCGCCGCGCTTGTCGCTGGCCCCGGACACCGTTCCCTCCGGCGAACCCTACAACGTAGCCCAGCTATACCACATCATCGGCGGCGCCATCCGCAACAGCACGCCGCCCCAGCCCGATTTCGACACCGCCGTAGCCCGCCACCGATTCCTTGACCTGCTACAACAGTCTTCGGACAAGGGACGGCGGGTCGCCGCCGGGGCTAGGGACGCAAGTTAGGGCGCAATTTTTTGATGACAGTTGCCCGTTGACGCCGTAAACCGCGGGTTTGTAACCTCTCTATGCCGCCATATACGACGGATGGATAGGGAGATGGCAGTGGCTGCTGAATCAAACAACGGGCAAGGTGGTACAATAAGGGCGCCGGAACTGCAAGGCGCGCTGGTAGACCGGGGCGTCGGGTTTCAAGCCGCCGGATTCACCATAGTCTTCTTCTCCAGCGTGGCGATTCTGGAAACCTTCGAGGGATCGAATTTCTGGCTGTACCAGTGGTTTGAAAGGGCGACGGTAGACGTATACTGGGCCGCCCTGATTCCGCTGGCAGCCCTGTTCGACTGGGTGAGAAAAATGTTTGAGCGTGGAAAAGCAATCAGGGAAGCAAAAAAGGCTGAAATAGAAGAAAAGGCGCAGCAAAGAGGACACCAGCGAGGTATGGAGCAAGGCAGGGAAGTGGGACTGGAGCAGGGGCTGGAACAAGGCAGGGAAGAGGGCCGCCGGGAATCGGACAAGCGGATTCGGGAGCTGCTCAATTCCCCCGGCGTGAATCTGCCCCCGGAAGTCGCCGCGGCCATATTCGGCGATACCCCCGAAAACGGTTCCTGAGTGCGGCGTTCTCCCAATCGCAGCTCCCGTTGATTCGGATATGAATTCGCGCCCTAACCGACTTGCGTCACTGCTCCGGCTGCTGGTCGGCCGGCCGCGGCGATGGAATGTGATTCGCTCGCTGAACGGCCGGTCGCTGGAGGCCGGGCCGCGCATCACCGTCATCGGCGGCGGCACCGGACTGCCCGGCCTGATTCGCGGCATCAAGCATTACTCCCACAACATCACCGCCATTGTGACTATGGCCGACGACGGCGGCAGCTCCGGGCGGCTGCGCAGCGAGCTGGGCATCCAGCCGCCCGGCGACATCCGCAACTGTCTGGTCGCCCTGGCCGACTCCGAGGCGGTGATGCAACAGTTGATGGACTACCGCTTTTCCTCGGATGGGCAGTTGAACGGCCACAGCTTCGGCAATATGCTCATCGCGGCCCTGGCCGGCATCGGCGGCGATTTCTACCGCGCCGTGGAAATCGCCGGAGAACTGCTGGCAATCCGCGGGCGGGTGATACCCTCCACCATCACCGACGTAACGCTGATTGCCAGAAGCGAAGCGGGAGAAACCCTCACTGGCGAAACCAGCGTAGCCTCGGCTTCGGCGCGGCTACAGTCGCTGACCCTTTCGCCACCCAACCCCCAGGCCCACCCGGAAGCAGTGATGGCCCTGGAGCAGTCCGACCTGATTATCATTGGGCCGGGAAGCCTCTACACCAGTATTGTCCCCAACCTGCTCATCCTCGGCATCGCCCGGGCGGTGGCGCAATCGCGGGCGCTCAAAGTCTACATCTGCAACGTCGCCGAGGAGCCGCGCCAGACCGAGGGCTACTCGGTGCAGGCGCATCTGGACATAGTGCGCCGCTACGCCGGGGGCAACTCGGTTCATGCAGTAATCGCCAACAGCAACATCCCCGCCGGGCCTACCCCCGCCGGGCTGGACTTCATCAGCCCCCGCCGCCCGTGGGACGACAACGCGCTGCTAATCGAAGCCGACGTGATAGACGAAACCGCCACCGCCCGCCACGACCCGGAAAAGCTGGCCGACACCGTAGCCGCCGTCTACCGCCGCCACCGGGGCCAGCGGCGGCGTCTGCCCAAGCCCAAGCCGCCGCCACCGGCGCACCGCAACGCCAATCAGCTTTAGTCTCAACCCCATCGCAGAGATTAGCCGTTTAGCTTCCTAACGTTTGCCCATTGCAGCCCCGTCCAGCCCCACCCGGCGAAGTACCAGTAATCGGCATCCGCCAGACAACCAGTCGCTGAACGATCCCACTATAATAAATCCCATCCCAGCCACCGGAGATTGCCGGTATGCTCCAGAGCGGCCCCGCGCGTCGCGCCGAAGAACTGCGGCGCGAGCTTAACTATCACAATCATCGCTATTACACGCTGGACTCCCCAGTCATCACCGACGGGCAGTATGACCTTTTGCTGCGGGAGTTGCAGGACATTGAGGCGGAATACCCGGAACTGTTGACCGCCGACTCTCCGACGCAGCGGGTTGGCGGCGAACCCTCGTCGGCCTTCGTGTCGGTAGAGCATTCGCGCCCGATGCTCAGCTTGGGCAACGCCTTCAACTTCGACGAACTGGCCGCCTGGCACAAGCGCATCTCCGGGCTGCTGGACGGCGCGGACTTCGATATGGTCTGCGAGCTGAAAATTGACGGGCTGGCAGTCAACCTCACCTACGAAAACGCCGTGCTGGTTCAGGGCGCAACCAGAGGCAACGGAACCACCGGCGAGGACGTCACCCGCAACCTGCGCACCATCCGCACCATCCCCCTGTCGCTGGCCGGGGCTGTTCCCCCGCGCCTGGAAGTGCGCGGCGAGGTGTATCTGCCCGTCAAAGAGTTCCAGCGCCTGAACCGGGAACGGGAAGAGCGGGGCGAACCGCTGTACGCCAATCCGCGCAATACCGGGGCTGGAACGATACGGCAGCTTGACCCCAAAGTCACCGCCGCCCGCAATATGCAAATCTGGGTCTACTCATTGAACAGCACGGAAGGAACGGATTTCCTGAAAGGCCATTGGGAAGCCCTAGAGTGGTTGGGAAACGCGGGCTTTCGCATCAACCCAAAAAACCGGCTGTGCCATTCGCTGGATGAGGTGCAAAACTACTATCAGAAGTGGCTGGGGCGCCGCCACGACCTGCCCTATGAAACCGACGGGGTGGTGGTGAAAGTGTCGCCGCTGGATATGCAGGAACGGCTGGGCATCGTGGGCCGCGAGCCGCGCTGGGCCATCGCCTACAAGTTTCCGGCGGAACGGGCCACTACCCGGCTGTTGCGCATCGGCGTCAACGTGGGCCGCACCGGAAGCCTGAACCCCTACGCCGTGCTGGAGCCCGTGGTGGTCAGCGGCGCAAAGGTGAAGCACGCCTCGCTGCATAACGAGGAAGACATCCGCCGCAAGGACATCCGGGTCGGCGATATGGTGGTCATCGAGCGGGCCGGCGATGTCATCCCCCAAGTGGTCGGCCCGGTGGCCGACCACCGCACTGGCGAAGAAGTAGAGTTTCGGATGCCGGAGCGTTGCCCGGAGTGCGGTACGCTAGTGGTGAAGGCCGAAGACGACGCCATGCACCGCTGCCCCAATCTGTCCTGCCCAGCGCAGTTTTTCGAGCTGCTAAAGCATTTCGTCAGCAAGGGCGCGGCCGACATTGACGGGCTGGGAGAACGCTGGTGCGGCATCCTCATCGAAAAGGGAATGGTGTCCGACGTGGCCGGGCTGTACTGCCTAGAAAAGGACAAGCTGCTGGAACTGGATCGGATGGGCGACAAGCTGGCAACCAAGATTATGTCCAACATCGAAGCCAGCAAGAACCGCCCCTTGCCCCGGATGCTCTTTGCCTTGGGCATAACCCACGTCGGCGCGGAAGTGGCCGAACTGCTGGCCCGCAACTACCTGAGCGTCAAAGAACTGTCCCAAGCCCCCGAGGAAGACTTGACCGCCATAGACGGCATCGGCCCGAAAATCGCCGCCAGCATCGCCGCCTGGTTCCAGACCCCGGCCAACCAGTCCGTGGTCGAGAAGCTACTAGACGCCGGAGTGCGGCTGGAGCAGGACGCCCTGCCCGTAACCGCCGCCGCGTCGCCGTCGGATGATGCGCCCTTTGGCGGGCTAACCTTCGTGGTCACCGGCACGCTGTCGGCCTTATCCCGCAGTGCCGCCGAAGCCCAAATCAAGGGGCTGGGCGGCAAGGTCACGTCGTCGGTGACCAAGAAAACCCGCTACGTCGTAGTCGGCGAGTCGCCGGGCGCAAAGGCCGCCACGGCGCAAAAGCTGGGCATCCCGATACTGGACGAAGCTGCGTTCCTGAACCTGCTGGAATCGCCCGCAACGAATCCGCCCGGCGCACAGCCGCAACCGGGCGGCCTTGTCTAGCCCGCCCGGAACAAGCGTCATCGTCGGCTTGGGCAACCCCGGCCTGCGCTATGCCGACACGCGCCACAACATCGGCTGGCGGGCACTGGACTTGCTGGCCGGGCAGCTTGGCGTCGCGGTGAACGAGCGGCGCCCCAAAGCCGTGCTGGGCGCGGGCTACTTTTCGGGCAAGCGGGTAGTCTTAGCCAAGCCGCGCACCTATATGAACAACAGCGGCGAGGCGGTGGAGTATCTGCTGGCCCGTTTCGGCGGCGGCGCGTCCGGCCTGCTGGTAATCTACGATGAGATGGCCCTGCCCGTGGGCCGCATCCGGCTGCGGGCCACCGGCAGCGACGCCGGCCACAACGGCATACGCTCCATCATCCAGGCTGTCGGCGGCGTGGGCTTTCCCCGCCTCCGCATCGGCATCGGCGCCCCCCCGCCGGGCATCGAACCCCGCGACTACGTTCTAGGCCGTTTCGACGACAGCGAATCGGAGTCCATCGCCGCCGCCGTAGAGCGGGCCGCCGCCGCCGCCCGCTGCCTGCTGGAAGAAAACATCAACGCGGCAATGAACCGCTTTAACCAGTCCCCGGAACAATAACCTGTATTCCCTGCGGTTAAACGCCCGTAGGGGCAGCCCCAGTTAAACGCCCGTAGGGGCAACCCTTGTGGTTGCCCCCAAGTCCGCGTAGTTGCCCCAAGTCCGCTCGGCGTTCTCTGCGCTCTCGGCGTTTAACTAAAGACAACCGCCCCTACGCCATCACCGCCGCCGCCGTCATCGCCGCCACTGCCAGGGCCACCACCGTCACCCACGGCAGACACCCGCGCCGCCCGCCGCCCCCTTTCCCGCCGCCACTGCCGGAGCGGTTTCCGCCCCGACCGCGTCTGCGGGTTCGACCTTCCTGGCATTCGACGCAGGTGCAGGCCGGCGGATGCACCCCCCGCAGCCGGTTCACATCGTAAGACATACCCGCAGCCCCCAACCAACTGATTTCCCCCAACACGCAATGGTAAGATTATAGAGCGGGGCGGGGCAAATTACAGGATGGCGGAACGATGGCAACAAATTACCGGGCGGCGTTAAACGCAAAACTGCTGGCAATGCTGATTCTAGCTTTGGCGGCAATGGCCGGATGCCACGACGGACTGCCATTATCACCCCCCGCCGCTCCGCTGCCAACAACGGCGGCCCCGGCGCCCAGCCCATCGCCGACAACGCCAACGCCCCGCGCCACCGTCCAGACAACGGCGCCCGAACCGGCGGACGGATTCCCGGCCCCGCCGGAACGCGACTTTTTCCGGCTGGCCTGTGAGCTTATACCCGGAATCCGTAGGGGCTCACAGCCGTGCGCCCGTACCGAGGTGGCGGAAAGCCCCGCGCCCCTGCGCCCAGGCCACCGGAGAGAGTTCAATCTGGTAGACCTGTTCAGTATGGAAAAGTACCGCAACGAATTTGAGCTGCGCCTAGTCACTCCCAACGCCTACTGGTTCGTCGAGGACGGGCTGGCCGTAGAGCAGTCGGCCCTAGAGCAGTCGGCCGCCGAGTTTGAGAACGACATCTACCCCCGAATTACGGCGGCTTTCGGCAGCGAGTGGAAGCCGGGTGTAGACGGCGACCCGCGCCTCTATGTCCTGAACGCAGCCCTGCCCGAAGTGGGCGGATACTACAACCCGGAGGACGAATACCCCCAAGAAATCCGCCCGGCCAGCAACGAAATAGAAGCTATGTACATCAACGCCCTAGCCCTGGCCCCGGGAACCCCGGAGTACGGCCACACCCTGGCCCACGAACTCCAGCACGCCGTTCACTGGAACGCCGACCCGTCGGAAGATTCGTGGGTCAACGAAGGATTGTCCGAACTGGCCGTAACCATAGCCGGGCTGCCGGGCGCCAGCGCAATACACTTCCAGCAAGCCGGCCCCACCTCGCTAACCGTCTGGCCCGCATCAGCCGACGGCAGCAGCTACCCCAGCTATACCGCCGCCTCGTCCTTTATGCACTACTTGACCGCGCATTACGGCGGGCGCGGCGACCTCCGCCCCCTGCTCTCCCAGCAGGCCGACGGCATTGACGGGGTAAACGCCTTTCTGGAAGCCGCCGGATACGAAGCCCGGTTCGATGACGTTTTCCGCGATTGGGCCGTGGCGAACCTGCTGGACGAAAATTCAGGCCGCTACAGTCAAATCGGCCTGGCCCTCCCAACACCGGCATACCGGACTTTGCGGAGCGAGGACGAACAAGAATCCTCAATCCCGCAGTATGCCACCGAATACTTCCGTCTAACGCGCCTGCCCCCCGAAGAGGGAACAAGCGCAAGCGTCCGCTTATCCTTTAACGGGCAAGACACCGCCCCGCTGCTGCCAATAGAAGTAGGCGAAGGCTGCTGGTGGAGCAACAACGGCGACGCCATAAGCTCAACCCTCACCCGCCCCCTAGACTTGCGGCAGGCCCAACGCCCCAACCTGACCTATCAAGTATGGTTCGCCATCGAAGAAGATTGGGACTACGCCTACCTAGAAGTATCGGAAAACGGCGGCCTGACTTGGCAAATCCTAGACACCCCGCTAACCAGCAGCGCCGACCCGCTGGACGTAGCTTTCGGCCCAGGCTACACCGGCGCCACCGGGGGATGGCGGGATGAATCCGTGCCGCTGGACGCTTGGGCTGGGCAAGAAATCCTGCTGCGCTTTCATTACGTCACCGACGTTTCCGCCAACGACCACGGCCTTTGCGTCCGCAATCTAGCCGTCTCCGGCTTCGGCTCTTACGAAAGCGCGGCCGCCGCCCTAGGCCAATGGACGCCCGACGGTTTCCACTGGAACCGCCACAACCTAGTACAACAGCGCTTTATCGTCCAAGTAATCTACGCAGGCGACGAAAACCGCGTCCTCCCCCTAGACCTTGACCACCTAAACCGCGGAACAATAACGCTCCAGTCGCCCCCAAACGCCCGCCACGCAGTAGTAGCGGTGCAGTCCCTGGCCCCATCCACCCGCCTGCCAGCCCGCTACACCCTGAAGCTGGAACCCGCGGAATAGGGACTCCTAATGTCTGTCATTCTGAGCAAAGCCCCTGTCATTCTGAACAAAGCCACTGTCATTCTGAGCAAAGCGAAGAATCCCACCCCTGCGCGGTGAGACCCTTCCCTTTGCTCAGGGTGACAAAGGGGAATCTCTCAAATTACTGTCTGTCTTCCCTGCGGTTAAACGCCCGTAGGGGCAACCCTTGTGGTTGCCCCAAGCCCGCCAAGCAAATAAAAGAAAAACTCGGCGTTCTCTGCGCTCTCGGCGTTTAACTACGAAAATGGCGCGGAAGCGACAAGCAAGCAAGGAGCAAGCTATGAAATTCGGGTTATGCGTAATCGGCTGCGGAGCTTTCGCGCGAACTTTCGCCCGTGAAATGCGGAGCGAGCTGGCGGATATAGACCTCTACTTTGCCAGCCGGGATGCAAGAAGGGCCGCCAACTTTGCCACCCTGCTTGGCGGCAAAGACAGTTTCGGCTCTTACGAAAGCGCGGCCGCCGACCCGCGGGTTGACGCCGTGTATATCTGCACTCCCCACCACCTGCACTTGGCCCACGCCCGCTTGGCCGCCGACGCGGGCAAGCACATCCTGCTGGAAAAGCCCCTAGCCCGCACCGAGGCCGAGGCCCAAAGCATCATCGCCGTTGCCGCCGCGGGCGGCGTAACCCTGATGGTGGCCGAAAACTGCCGCTTTATGCCCCCGGTGCGGGCCGTCAAAGAGATGGCCGACGACGGCAGGCTAGGCGAGCTGCGGCTGTTCCAGCTACACGAGCAATTCCCGTTCAATCTGACCGGATGGCGCAGCGACGCCGAGCTGAACGGCGGCGGCGCATTCATAGACGGGGGCATCCACAAGGCCAGCATAATGGCGTATCTGGCCGGAAGCCCGTCCGAAATCTACGCCGCCGCCATTCCCTCGGCCATTCCCCCGCAGAGCGATAATCAAAAAGAGGCCGAGGATGGCGTAGTAGTAATGCTGCGCTACGCCCCCCATTCGCCCTCGCTCAAGACGGGAATGGTGGGCATCATCAACCATTCTTGGAGCGCCGGGCCCCACGCGCCGCGCCCGTGGGCGTCCCTGGCAGGTTCGGCGGCCAGCGCAGTCTTTGACTTGGGCAACTGCTGGATTGACACCATTGACCCCTCCGGGCGCCAACGGCAATGGCTGAACCACGGCAACGACCCGTGGGGCATCGCCGCGATGGTGCGGGAGTTCCGACAAAGCATACAAGAAGCCCGCCCCCCCACTATGACCGGCGAGGAAGGAGCCCGGGACGTAGCCCTAGTACAGGCCGCCTACGCCTCCATCCGCAAAGCCGCCCCCGTCCCTTTCCCTAGCCCCTGTCATTCTGGGCGCAGCCCCCTGTCATTCTGAGCGCAGCGAAGAATCTCCGCGCCCCGAACCGTTAGCCCTGTTCCTACCGAATCCGGCGGCCAGATTTAGAAAAAATTAGCCCATGCTATAGAGCTGATACGCCCAGCATGGACTAAATGACGGCATCTTATGAAACCGGATGCCTAAAAAGCGCCCGAAATCCGTTATTTGTTGCGGAGAAACTTGCGGGGGAGAACCACCCAGAGGGCGAAGAGTCCGGCAAAGGCTCCAACAGCGGCGATAGCAAGCATTCTGGGCATCCTCCAAAATCGTTATGCCCCTAGTATCAACCCCGGTTGTTACAGCCCCTTTACATAGATGTAAAATCCTTGTTACGCTCCCCTACACCCACCCTCTACATCGGCAATCTCCAACCCCACCGTAAGGGGCAACCCTTGTGGTTGCCCCAGCCACCCACAAAAGCTGGCACGGGGCGACAGGGTGAGGCGCATCCCCGTAGGGGCGCACAGCCGTGCGCCCTTTCGCGCCCCCTGCGCCGAATGTAGGGGCAACCCTTGTGGTTGCCCTGGCGCCCCTATGCCCCGAAAAAAACAACCGCCCCTCGCATCGGCCCAACCGGCCACCAAGGAGCGGGTACAAAAGAACCTACCCAGCCGCCACGCCACGCAGGGCCGCACAGCCATGCGCCCTACTGTGCCGCACGCCCCTACTTCTTCTTGCGGAGAAACTTGCGCGGAAGCACCACCCAGAGAACGAAAAGTCCGACAAAAGCTCCGGCGGCGGCGATGGCTAACATTCCGGGCATCCTCCCAAATCGTTACCGCAGCATCATCATCCTGGATTGTTACACGGCCTTTGCGTATATGTAAACTTTTTGTTACGCCCGGCCCGAAAAAACAACCGCCCCACGCTCAAAGCCAACCGGCCGACGCGAGGCTGATGTAGGGGCGCACAGCCGTGCGCCCGATACGGAACTGCGATACCGCCCCCGCTCAGAAGGGGCAACGCGCCAACAGACTTACTTGTTGCGGAGAAACTTGCGAGGAAGAACCACCCAGAGGGCAAAGAGTCCGGCAAAAGCTCCAGCAGCGGCGATAGCAAGCATTCTGGGCATCCTCCCAAATCGTTATGCCCCTAGTATCGCCCCCGGTTGTTACAAGCCCTTTACATAGATGTAAAATCTTTGTTACGCCCGGACAAACGCCAACCCCACCGTAGGGGCAACCCTTGTGGTTGCCCCGGCCGCTTGCGGTTGCCCCGGCCGCCCGGCGTCCCTGCAAACCGCCTAACCAAAAGAACCGCCCCGCGCCGGGAGCGTCATACCGGCACGGGGCGGCGGGGGGTGAGGCATCCTCGTATCTCTATCCGGCGCGGGGGGGCGCACAACCGCGCCCCCGATGCCGGGCTATACCCCCTACTTGTTGTTGCGGAAAAATTTCCTCGGCAGTATGACCCACAAAGTAAACAGCCCCAAGAACGTCCCCGCAGCAGCTAATGCCAGCATCTTTCCGCCTCCCAAAAATATCCCTGAACCTTACACACCCAGTATCGCCGGAAGTTGTTACGCAACCTTTTCCCCCGCGTAAACTGTTTGTTACATCCCCGTAGGGGCAACCCTTGTGGTTGCCCCGGCCTGTGGTTGCCCCGCCTTGTGGTTGCCCCGGCCGCTCTCCGCGCCGTTAAACGCCGAGCCCGCCAAGTCCGCCAAGAAAAATAAAAGAAAAACTCCCGTTATATTTGAGATGACAGGCTCTGCGCTCTCGGCGTTTAACCAAATTGAAAAAACAAAGGGCCGGGGAGCAATCCCCAGCCCTTTTGCCCGGCCCTTTCCCCGTAGGGGCGCACAGCCGTGCGCCCTACCGCGCCCCTGCCGCGCTACCCAGCCTCAGTAATCGTAGGCCGGCAGGTTATGCTCCGAAAGGTCCATCCCCTGCTCCTCCTCCTGCCGCGAAGCCCGCACGCCCATGGTGTATTTCAGCGTCAGGAACAACGCAAAGCCGGTCCCCAGCGCCCAGGCCAGCACCACGCCCATGCTGATTAGCTGGGAGACGATTTGCTGCCCTTCGCCGCCCACCAGTCCGGTCACCCCGTTGTTGCCGCTGGCGAATATGCCCACCGCCAGCAGGCCCCACAGCCCGCAGGTGCCGTGAACCGATACCGCGCTCACCGGGTCGTCCACTTTCAGGATGTTCTCCACCACCCACACCGAACCCATCATTATCGGCGCGGCGATGGCCCCGATGACTACCGCAGCCCAAGGGTCAACATAGGACACCGGCGCAGTGATGCCCACCAATCCCGCCAGCGCCCCGTTGCAGGCCATCAGTATGTCCGTCTGCCCCGTCCGCACCAACTGGATATACAGCGCCACCACCGCACCCGTCGCCCCGGCCAGCAGCGTGTTGATCGCGTTCAGCCCGATGGAGTCGCTGCCCGCGATGTTGAATCCGAACCAGCCAAAGAACAGGATGAACGTCCCGATAATCACAAACGGCACGCTGTGCGCCGGCAACTGGTTCGGCGACCCGTCGGAGTTGAACTTGCCAATCCGGGCCCCAACCACCACCGCCCCGGCCAATCCGATGAAGCCCCCTACCGCGTGAACCACGCCCGAACCGGCGTAATCCGCCACCGCAGGCAGCCCGATGCTCGCAAAGCCCAGCCAGCCGCCGTCGCCCCAGACCCAGTGACCATACAGCGGATATATCACCGCCCCCACCACAAAGCTGTAGGCCAGATACGCCTGCGTCTTCGTCCGCTCCGCCACCGCCCCGGCCACAATCGTCGCCGCCGTGCCGGCGAACACCATCTGGAACATCCAGCTCACATAGACGCTCCAGTCGCTACCCGAGTCCGCCAAGAAAAAGTTCGTCGTTCCCGCAATCCCCGCCGCGCTGCTCCCGAACATCAGCGCGAACCCAAATGCCCAGAACGACAGCGACGCAATGGCGAAGTCCATAAAGCTCTTCGTCATATAGTTGGTCACATTCTTCGACCGTATCAATCCGGCCCCCAGAAATGCGAACCCCGCCTGCATAAAGAACACCAAGAACGCCGCCACCATCGTCGTCAGATTGGCGATGTCCGTCGTATTCCTGTCCACCGGATCCGCATCCTGCGCGAAGGCAATGTTGTACCCCGCCATCACCGCCGCCGCAAACACCCCCGCAATCACATAGGGCAAGAACCGCCGCAACACCCCAGCCCCCCTAGTTTTGGGAACCGCCTGAGCCAGCCCCGGCCCCCCCGTTACCAATGTCATACCCAAGCCCTCCTTAAACTTTGCCCCATTACGGGCGAATTAGTGCCGCAATACCCTAAAATCTAAGCCCGCGATGTTACAAGCGAATTTCCAACGTGTTACGCCCATTTGTCCAAATTTTTGCCTGTATGTTACATAATAAAACCAATCCGTTACATCCGCCCCGCAAACAAACCGAATCCGCCCCCACGCAACATAATCCGTAACCCCCGCCAACCCCAAACCAACGCGCCCCCGCCTTTGTCTTCCCTGCCGTTAAACGCCCGTAGGGGCAACCCTTGTGGTCGCCCCTGCCCCCCTGATTGCCCCTGTGACCTCCCTTATTTTCTCCGCAACCCCGTAGGGGCAACCCGGGCCGGACAACCTAGGCCGCTACGCCATCCGGCAACCCCGTAACCCCGTAGGGGCAACCCTTGTGGTTGCCCCTGCCGCCGTGGTTGCCCCAAGTCCCCCAAGAAAAACCCGGCGTCCTCCCCCCTCCCGGCGTTAGCCAAAAACGCCCAACCCTACCTCTCAATAGGCGCCCCCACAATGCTCCCCCACTCCGTCCAAGACCCGTCATAGTTCCGCACGTTCTCATACCCCAGAAGCTGCGTCAGCGCAAACCAAGTATGCGACGACCGCTCCCCGATCCGGCAGTAGGCAATCGTCTCCCGCTCCCCGTCTATCCCCTGCCCCCCGTACAGCTCCCGCAGCTCCTCCGCCGACTTGAACGTCCCGTCCTCCGCCACCGCCTGCCCCCAAGGAATGTTCGACGCCCCCGGTATATGCCCCCCCCGCTGCGACCCCTCCTGCGGCGCCGCCGCCGGCGCCAGCAGCTCCCCGCTGAACTCCGCCGGCGACCGCACGTCCACCAGCGCCACCCCGCCCCCATTCACCAGCCCCAGCACCTGATCCCGGTACGCCCGGATGCTCTCATCCCCCTCCCCCGCCCGGTACTCCGCCGCCTCAACCGCCGCAACCTCCGAAGTCAGCGGCCGACCCTCCGCCTCCCACTTCGCCCGCCCCCCGTTCATCAGCCGCACATCCCCATGACCGTAATACTTGAGCTGCCAAAAGGCCCAAGCCGCAAACCAGTTGTTGTTGTCCCCGTACAAAATCACCGTAGTATCGTTCCCAATCCCCGACCGGCCCAAAAGCCCCTCAATCTCCTCCCGCGACGCCAAATCCCGCCTCAACCCCTGCTGCAACTGCGACTGCCAGTTCCACCCCACCGCCCCCGCGATATGCCCCCGCTCATAGGCCGACGTGTCCACATCCACCTCCACCAGCCTCACCCCCGCATCCCCCCCATGCTCCCCCACCCACTCCGTGCTAACCAAAGACTCAGGATGCGCATAATCCGCCATTACCAAACCCCTTATGTTAGGGATGCGTACCGGCGCGTAGGGGCAACCCTTGTGGTTGCCCTCCCGCACCCGCCCCGCCCCCTGAATACCCCCATTATATCGCGTAGGGGCAACCCTTGTGGTTGCCCCACCCTTGTGGTTGCCCCAGCCTTGTGGTTCCCCATCCTGCCCCCCAACCCACACCCAACCGCCCTCATCCGCCCCCCAACCCTCTGTCATTCCGACCAAACCCCGTAGGGGCGCACAGCCGTGCGCCCGCAAAGCGAAGAATCCACCCCGACCATCCCGCCCAATACCCTTGACACCCTAATTAGTGTGTGATAATTTTCACTCGCTTTCCGGCCCAACAGCAACCCAACCCGTAGGGGCAACCCTTGTGGTTGCCCCCTCGCAAAAACAACGGCCCATCCCAACCCGTAGGAGGGCAACCCTTGTGGTTGCCCTCCCAAACCCGGAAATTCAGCCCAGAAATTCACCGAGATTCAGATGGACGACCCCAAAGCTCTAACCAGCGCAGACTGGAACAACATCCACCTCTTCCTCCAGTGGTTCTGGATTTACTTCCCGCTGGTGGTCACCTTCGCCGTCACCATCCTCACCGCCCACGCCCTAATACCCTCGGCGGTGCTTACCGGACACCTGCCCCCCAGCGTATCCCGGCTGCGGCTCCCCCTAACCGCCTTCGCCTTCCTCATAGCCGCCGCCGCCATCGTAATCCTGGTCCTAGGTATCAACCAAACCCTAGACGTAAGAAACTTCTGGGACAGGCTGCTAATCTAGGGGCAACCCCCGTGGCCGCCCCCAACCCGTAGGGGCGCACAGCCGTGCGCCCGCACCTGCGGAAAACCAAAATCTCGGTTCCACCCACTCCTGAAAAACGCAAACATCCCAACCTGTCATTCTGAGCAAAGCGAAGAATCTCGCAAATGAAACCCACAGGCAAAATCATCCCCCTTATGGTGGCTGGCGGAATCTTCACCATCATCATCGGCTTCGTGCTCGTGGTGCTGATGATCTCCTGGTTCTCCAACCCCCCCTTCGGCCTGGGCAACGCCTCCGCCCAGCCCATCGCCTTCCCGCACACCGTCCACGTCGTGGACAACAACATCCAGTGCGAATTCTGCCACCGCAACGTCACCAAAGGCGACGCCGCCACCGTCCCCGCCGTAGAGCAGTGCCTCTTCTGCCACAAAGACATCTCCGGCCGCGACCGCGACGCCCAATCCGAAATCGCCAAAGTCCAGCAGTATTACGCCGATGGCGAACCCATAGACTGGGAGCGCGTCCACCGCCTCCCCGACCACGTCCGCTTCGTCCACGAAGCCCACATCCGCCTCTTCACCAGCCAGCTCAACCCGGACGACGCCCCCCGCTTCGACATCAACGGCAAACCCATCACCCAGCCCTACGCCATCACCGAAACCTGCGCCATCTGCCACGGCGACGTCGGCAATATGGAAGAAGTCCAGCCCAAACAAGGCCAGTCCCTAAAAATGGGCACCTGCCTAGACTGCCACCGCGTCAACAACGTCCCAACCGACTGCACCATCTGCCACAAGTAGGGGCAACCCTTGTGGTTGCCCCGGCACACAACGCGGTTGCCCTGGCCCACAATCATTCGTACAGGTGTACGGGGCGCCCCGGCGCACAACCTTAACATACAGGTATACGGGCGCCCCGGCCCACAACCATGCGGACGGTGCGCCGGGCGCCCCGGCCCACAACCATTAACATACAGGTGTACGGGAACCCCGGCGCACAACCCGCGCCCCAAGGCCGCCCAGGTATTCAATCAGGTATTTGATAATGAAACTCACTAGGCGACATTTCCTGGCATGGGCCGGACTCTCCGCCGTCGGCGCCGTAGCCTGCGAAGGCTTCGGCATCCGCGAGGGCGAGCTCAGCATCCAAAGCCCCGTAAGCCTCCCCGAGGACTTGGTGCGGGGCAAGGACAACTGGTATACCAGCCTGTGCCGCAACTGCCCCTCCTGCGAGGGCATCCTCGTGCGCGTAATGGAAGGCCGCGCCAAAAAAATTCAAGGCAACCCCTTCTACCCCACCAACCAAGGCAAATCCCACGCCCGCTGCGAAGCCGGCGTCCAGGCCCTCTACCACCCCGACCGCATATCCGGCCCAATGCGGCGCGGCGGCAACCGCGGCTCCGGCCACTTCGTCCCTATATCATGGGACTCCGCCGGTGGTTCCGAGGGCGGGGTGGACATCCTTTCCCGCCAACTGCGCGACCGCGGCAACGGCGCCGTTATAATCACCAAGCCAATGCGCGGCCACCTAGCCCTGCTAACCGACCGTTTCGCCCAAGCCGCCGGACTGGAGCATCTGAAATTCGAGCCAACCGGCTCCTCCGGCGATAACGTCTACCGCGCCGCCGTAAAGAGCGTCTACGGCCAGGACGTTCTGCCCGACCTCGACCTAGAACGGGCCAACTTCGTCCTCTCCTTCGGCGCCGATTTCCTGTCAACCTGGATTTCCCCGACCCGCTGGAACCGGGGCTACGGCGAATTCCGCCAGGGCCACGGACGCGAGCGCGGCACCCTCTACCACGCGGATTCCCGCTTCTCTATGACCGCCGCCAACGCCGACAAGTGGATCCCCGTCCGCCCCGGATGGGAAGGCTACCTAGCCCTCAGCATCGCCCAAGTCATCGTAGAGGAAAACCTGCAAGCCCCCGGCGTTGACCTCGATTCCCTGCTGGGCGGCCCCGGCGGACACGACATCCTGAACGCCTTCCGCCCCGAAGTCGCCGCCCCGCTGGTGGGCCTGACCCCCGCCATAGCCAACGGCGACCCGGCGGAATTTATCCGCCACTTGGCCCGCGATTTCGCCGGCAAGCGCCCCAGCATCGCCATCGCCGGCGGCTCGGCCGGCGCCCATAGCAACGGCCTGTTCAACCTCGAAGCCGCCGCCGTCCTCAACTGGCTGGTGGGCAGCGTCGGCGCCCCCGGCGGCGTCACCCTCAACCCCACCGGCCCGTGGAACGGCGTACCCGCATCCAACACCGCCTCCGGCCTCGACGACTTCCAGCGTCTGCCCCAGCAGATTCGCAGCGGCCAAACCCGCCTGATACTGCTCCACGACGCCGACCCGGTTCACGGCCTGCCCGGCCCCGTCCAGCGGGATCTGCGCGACGCCATTGAAAACTCCGCCGACCTCTTTATGGTCAGCTTCTCGCCCTTTATTGACGACACCAGCGCCCTAGCCGACCTGCTGCTCCCCGACCGCGTGTATCTCGAGGATTGGGGCGACGACATCCCTGACCCGGCCCCCGGATTCCAAACCGCCGGATTCCAGCAGCCCGTCGTAAACCCCCTGTGGGACTTAGACCCCCGCAGCTTCCCCGACGTCCTGCTATCCGCCGCCGCCAACCTAGAACTGCCCGAAAACGAACTAACCCGCCTGCTACCCTGGGCCAGTTACCAAGCAATGCTAAAAGAAGCCGCCGACGCCCTCTACGAGGAAAACCGCGGCTCAATATCATCAAGAAGCGGGGCCGCCACCGCCGCCGACTTCTGGACAACCCTCTTGCGCCGCGGCGTCTGGCACGACGAATCCGCCACCGGCCCCAACCCGCAACCCAAACCCGGCCTACTGCGCGACATCGCCCAAAGCGCCTCCCAACCCGCCTTTGCCGGCTACGGCGGCGCCGACACCCTATACCTAGCGCCCTTCTCCCACAACACCCTACAGGATGGCGCCAACGCCCACCTACCCTGGCTTCAGGCCGCGCCCGACCCGGTAACCTCAATGACCTGGCAGACTTGGATTGAACTGAACGACGCCACCGCCCGCCGTTTCGGAATCCGTCAAGGCGACGTAGTCCGCATCGAATCCTCCCAAGGCTCCATCCGCGCCGTCGCCTTTCTAACGCCCGCCACCCCGCCCGAAGTCGCGGCCATCCCCTTCGGCGGCGGCCGCCGCCACGGTTCCCCTTGGGCCACCGACCGCCCGGCCACCGAAAGCTCCAACGTCGCCGAAATCCTGGAGCCTACCCGCGTCGCCGGGGCCGGTTCCCCCGCTTGGGCCGGAACCCGCGTCCGCATCTCCCCCACCGGCGAGAGCGTAACCCTCTCCAAACTCGAAGGCACCACCCGCTCCGTCGAAGTCGGCCTCAGTGCCGCCGAGGAAATCATCAAAACCATCGCGCCCGGCCACTATTAAGAGGAGTGAGAAACGGGGAGCAAGGAGCGAGAATACCGGATTCTCTCCCTTCTTTCCCAACCGCTAGAAATGGTCACTAAAAGAATAGATCATAAATGGGGCATGGTTGTTGACCTGGATCGGTGTACCGGCTGCCAGGCTTGCGTCGTCGCTTGCCAGGCCGAAAACAACCTGCCCATCAACACCAAGGATTCCTTTCAGCAGGCCCGCGCCTATGAGTGGATTCGCATTGAGCGCTACTGGGAAGGCGAGTTCCCCAACGTCAAGGCCCGCTTCATCCCTATTATGTGCCAGCACTGCGAAAACGCCCCCTGCGAACCGGTCTGCCCGGTCTATGCCACCTATCACAACGACGAGGGAATGAACGTCCAGGTCTACAACCGTTGCGTAGGCACCCGCTACTGCGCCAACAACTGCCCCTACCAAGTGCGCTTTTTCAACTGGTGGGAACCCACGTGGCCGGAGCGGATGCGCAACCAGCTAAACCCCGACGTAACCATCCGCAGCCGGGGCATAATGGAGCGCTGCTCCTTCTGCGTACAGCGCATCCGGCGCGGCGAAATCACCGTAGAGCGCCGGGGCGTAGAGCCGCTCACCGGCGAGCGCATCCCCGACGTTGACGGGCCGGATGGCCGCTATCTCAACTACCAGCGGATGAAAGATGGCAACTTCCTGCCCGCCTGCGCCCAAGCCTGCCCCACCAACGCCCTGAAGTTCGGCGAGCAGACCGACCCCACCGGCCCGGTGTACCAGTATTTCCAGAAAGCCAACGAACAGTACGACAAGGTGCATCACGGCGAATACATAGACGAATCCAAAACCAGGGTATACCGCCTCCTAGAGGAAATGGGCACCAAACCCAACGTCATATACCTCAAAAAGGTAGACCAGTTCCCCGTCAACGAGAGCAGTCACTAACCGGAATCAAACGACGTAGGGGCAACCCTTGTGGTTGCCCCCAACCCAACCGGAATCAAACGCGGCAGGGGCAACCCTTGTGGTTGCCCCCAGCCCAACCGGAATTAAACGCGGCAGGGGCAACCCTTGTGGTTGCCCCCAGCCCAACCGGAATTAAACCCCGTAGGGGCAACCCTTGTGGTTGCCCGCGGGTCGGTTATCCCAAGGCGAGCGCCCACCAAAGGCGCCCCGACAATGCCCCGGCATTTAATAGAGGCGAAGAGACCAATGGCAGCCAGCGAAAGCGAACACCTACACCACGGAACAGCCCACGGCGAAGGCCACGGGGGCAGTTCCGGCGGCCATTATCCCGGGATGTGGATTTTCCCCAACCCCCGGGTGATAACCCGCGATATGGCGGGCAAGGTCGCTTCTATGCCCCGCGGCTTTACCCTGGCCTTGCTGGCCAGCGGTATCCTGCTGGTGCTGGGCGTGGTGGGATTCGTCGCCCGCGCCGCCGCCGATGGGTTCGACGACCGCGCCCCCTGGGGCTACTATATGGCCGCCTTCTCCTTCGTCTTTATGGTCACCAGCGCCGCGCCCGTGGCCGCCGTCGCCTTCCGTTTCACCAAGAGCCACTGGCGCAGGCCCCTGTCCCGCGTTTCCGAGCTTTTCGCCGTAGTGGGGATTCTGAACATAATTATGTTCATCCCTATGATGCTGATTCTGCCGCCCATCGCCAACCCCAACGCCGGGCATGGCAATGGGCATGACCTAGACATTCGCCGCACCATCTGGTTCGAGGGCCCCGTAGGCGCGCCCCACGCCTGGGATCTGGTCGGCGTGATTGCCCTCGCCGTAACCGCGCTGTTTATCCTATGGCTGTCCGCCGTGCCGGATATGGCCGAAGCCCGCCTTACCGCCCGCGGTTTCCGCGGCTGGCTGTACCGGCGGCTGTCCGGCCACTGGTACGGCGCCAAAAAGCAGTGGCAGGCCCAAAAGGCCGGCCTGGCCCTGATGGGCGCCTTCTACTTTATGACCCTGATATTCGTCCAGTTCATCATCAGCTCCGACTACGCCCAGAGCATGATACCCGGCTGGAAAGACTCCATCTTCCCCGTGTTCTACTCCCTCACCGGCTTTCAGGTGGCCCTCGGCACCTGCCTCATCATCCTCTACATAATGCGGCGCTGGGGCGGGTTCCAAGAATACTACGGCAAATCCCCCTTCTGGTCGGCCAGCAAAATCCAGCTCGGCCTCACCCTGCTGTGGGCCTACCACCTGTTCGCCTTCTTCATCACCTACTGGTACGGGCGCCTCGCCGTCGAGCAGAACATCATCAAATACCTGTTCACCCAATCCTACGGCGGCCTCTTCGTCGCCAACCTCGCCCTGAGCTTCGCCATCCCCTTCCTCCTGCTGCTGTGGAACCCGGTGCGCCGCAGCGCCTGGGGGCCGCCCCTGGCCGGCCTGTCCGCCGCCGCCGGCGCCCTGATGTTCAGCCTGCGCGTAATGGTCGGCGGCGCCAACTCCGGCAACATCTACGCCGCCTTCCTCGACCACGTCCCAGCCGCCGCCTACCCCGACCTCTGGGACATATTCATCGTCACCGGCGCCATCGGCGCAGCAGCCTTCACCTACCTGCTCGCCACCCGCATCCTCCCCCTAATATCCGTCTGGGAAGTAAAGGAAGGCGCCCTCTACCAGCGCCTAGCCACCTTCACCCCCACCGGCAAAGGCGAATACCTAGTCCTAGCCAAACCCGAATAAGGAGAATTAAACGCCAAGCCCGCCAAGCACGCCAAGAAAAATAAGGAGAATTAAACGCCAAGCCCGCCAAGTGCGCCAAGAAAAATAAAGGAAAAACTCCCGTTATTTTTCAGATGACGAGCTCTGCGCTCTCGGCGTTTAACCCAAAAAAACTCGGCGTCCTCTGCGCTCTCGGCGTTTAACTAAAAGGGAAAGATAATGCAGGAAGGCAGGCCCATCCCGTCCCGGCAAATCAACCGCGAACTGCTGTCCACGATTCTGAACTCGCCCAAGTGGTTCTGGATCGCGGTGGTCCTCCTCGGCCTGATTGTGCTGGGCGCAATGAGCGCCGCCGGTTTTATGGTCAACAAGGGCCTCGGCGTCACCGGAATGAACCGCCCGGTGATGTGGGGCTTCTTTATCACCAACTTTGTCTTCTGGATCGGCATTTCCCACGCCGGAGTGATGCTTTCCGCCATCCTGCGCCTCTCCAAAGCCGAATGGCGCCGCCCGGCCACCCGCGCCGCCGAAATCCTGACCGTCTTCTCCCTGATGACGGCTATGCTGATGCCCCTGATTCACACCGGACGCCCCTGGCGGCTGGTCTACTGGATTTATACCGTCCCCTTCGCACCCTACGACTACGCCCGGGGCATCTGGCCCAACGTCCGCTCCCCCCTAGTCTGGGACCCCAGCGCGGTCTATACCTACCTCACCTCCAGCATCCTCTTCGTGCTGGTGGCCCTGATTCCCGACTTCGCCGTGCTGCGCGACCGCACCGCCCCGCCCACCAGCGGCCATTCCCCAACCCTGACCCACCGCATCTATACCCTGCTGGCGATGGGCTGGCGGGGCAACCCCCGCCAGTGGAAGCTCCAGATCATCGCCGGGGTGCTGCTTTCCGCCCTGATTCTGCCGGTGTTCGTGTCGGTTCACAGCATCGTGTCCTGGGACTTCGGCATGGCCGTGGCGGTGAAATCCTGGCACTCCACCATTTTCGCCCCCTATTTCGTGGTGGGCGCGGTGCATTCCGGGGTCTCCGCCGTGGCCTTCGCAATGATTATCCTGCGCCATATCTACGGCTGGCAGAACTATATCCGCCACGAGCATATCGACGCCCTGGGACGGCTGCTCATCGTGGTCGCCACCGGCTGGTTCTATTTCTTCGTGATGGAAGTCATCTTCGGATTCTACGGGCGCGAAGCCGACGAGTTGGCGGTGCGCGACCTGCAATTTATGCAAAACCCGTGGAATATCTGGATGATGGTGTTCGTCTTCACCACCTACTTCCTGCCGGTGGCCCTGTGGCTGCCGCGGATGTTCCGCCGCAACCTGTGGATAATGTCCGCCGCCTGTATCTCGGTCAACATCGGTATGTGGCTGGAGCGTTTCATCATCATCGTCCCCGGCCTCCAGAACAAGCAGGTGTTCACCTTTAGCTGGTATACGGTCTACTCCCCCAGCGCGGTGGAGTGGACCATCATCGGCGGCACCTTCGCCCTAGTCTCAATGCTAATGCTGCTGGTGGCCCGCGTAGCCCCCCTGATACCCCTGTACGACATCAAGGAAGCGGAAATTCTCCGCACCGAAGTGAAAATCGGCCGCGTAACCGTCCCCGCCGTCTACCGCGAGGACTAACCCAAAAACGCAAACCCAACCCGGCGTAGGGGCGCACAGCCGTGCGCCCCCGGCAGCAGAGAAATAACAAAAAAACCTCTGCGCCCTCGGCGCGAACTCCGCGCCCTCGGCGTTAAAAAACCCCCGCGCTGAACAGAAAGGAGAAAAATGGCAAAACGGGCGATATTGGGGCTGTTCGAGGACGCCAGCTACGCGGCAGAGGCCGGAGACGCCCTGCAACGGGCCGGCGTAGCCCCCACCGATTACGACTTCCTGACCGATACCCCCTACCCGGAAGGGGCCTTCGGCGAGCGCCACGAGGGGCATAAGCTGTATATCTTCCCCCTCTGCGGCGCGCTGGTCGGCCTGACCATCGGCATCCTGCTAACCTCAATGACCCAGATGGCCTACCCAATGGTGCAGGCCGGCAAACCCATCCTGTCCCTCCCCCCAATGGCGGTAGTAACCTACGAAAGCACCATGCTAACGGCCATTATTTTCACCATAATAGGGATCGTGTTCGAGTCAAGGCTGCCCAGCTTCAAGCAGGGCCTCTACGACACCCGCATAACCGAAGGCTACATCGGCGTGCTGGCTAACGTGGAGGAAACGCAGCTTACCGAAGTTTCCACCCTGTTCACCCAAGCGGGCGCAGTAGACGTAGTCCGCGAAAATCAGGCGCCGGCCTAGTCCCAACGATAAAGTGATGTTCCTGATGCTGAGCCGCCGCAAAAACACTGCCTTGAACTCGCCGGGAACGGCCTTACCGGGAGGCCGCCCCGCCGGAAAACGCTCGCGCCTTCCCCGCGCCAGACTGCTGGCCGCCGGGCTGGTGCTGTTCGCCGCCTTGGCCGCGATGGGTTGCACCTCCGGCAGCTACCCGGTGGATATTTTCTACGAACAGCACTACCAGCAATCCTACAAGTCCCACGAGCCGCCGCGTCTGGCCGGCGTGGCCGGCGCGGTAGCCTACTACCCGCCGCCGCCCAACACTACCGACGGCTCCGCGCCGCACCTTTACGATGTCAACTGCCAGATGTGCCACGGCGCGGGCGCCAAAGGCGACGGCCCGGTTCTGAACCTGCTCATAAGCCAGTACGGTTATGAAACGGCGATTACGCCCGACCTGACCACGCTCACCCCCGAGGCCATCGAGGGCTTTCTGAAAGTCACGGCGCGGCCTTTCGGCCCCACCTCGGTTATGCCGCCCTTCGGTAAGCTGCTGAGCGAGGACGAGCGCTGGGCCATCGCCAACTACATTGACTCGCTGCCCAAGTAGGGGCGTACTCCAATTAAATACAAAGCGCACAGAGACCGCAGAGCATTGTCGGGGAGCATCCCGAGTATCCCTCTATGGTTTCTGTGCGCTTTGTGTCTGCTTATCCTGTCGGCCCCGTCCCCGGCCAGAGCCCAAACTCCGGGGGACGAGCTGGAAAAGGAAGCGCAGACCATAGACCGGATGATTATGTGTCCAGTTTGCCCCGCCGAAACCATTGACCAAGCGCAGGTGGAAATCTCTTTCCAGATGCGAGCCGTGATACGGGAAATGCTGGCCGAGGGCCGCACCCGCGAGGAAATCCTGGCCTACTTCGTTGACCGCTACGGCCCTAGCATTCTGGCCGCGCCCCCCAAATCGGGGGCCAACCTGCTGGCCTGGATTCTGCCCATCGCAGGCGTAGCCGCCGGTCTGGTAGCCCTGATTCTGATTATCCGGGCCATGAGCCGCAGCCGCAACAGACCAACCGCCGCCCCCGGTTCCGCCCCCCAGCCCGGGCCCTCCGGCCAGCAGCCCCCAACCGACGCCCCGGAACCGGAGCTTTCCCCCTACCTCGAAATCGTAGACCGCAACCTAGCCGCCCGCCGGGCCGGAGACAAACCCAACCCGGAAAGCTGATTAGATTCCCGCCTTTGCGGGAATGACGGATATGTTCCCAAAGCTGAAAAAATCTATAAAGGAATCCGGCGATAGCTAATGGGCGACCTAGGCGCAATCACCCTCTGGATAGCCCTGGCCCTGTCCGCCTACTCCGCGGTGGCGTCGGTGGCCGGCAAGCTGCGCGGTTCGGCGGCGCTGGTGGAAAGCGCCCAAGCCGCGATGTATACCACCGTGGCCGTCCTTTTCGTCTCTACCCTCAGCTTGGTCACCGCCTTTATCGGGCGGGACTTTGAGATTGCCTACGTCGCCCGCCACAGCGAGTTGGCAATGCCCGACCGCTATACCTGGGTGGCCTTCTACGCCGGAAACGAAGGTTCGCTGCTCTACATCGCTATGGTGCTGTCGGCTATGGCGGCGGTGGCGGTGTGGCGTGCGCCCCGCCAGCTCGCCGCCCCGTCCGGGCATCCGGCCTCCGGCTCCCTGCCCTACACCACCGGCATATTGATGCTGATATTAACCTTCTTTCTCGCAGTCACCGCAGTGATGGCTAACCCCTTTGAGAAACTGCCCTTCATTCCCGCCGACGGCGAGGGAATCAACCCCCTGCTTACGCACTTCGGGATGTTCCTCCACCCGCCGGCCCTGATGGCCGGGCTGGTGGGCATCAGCATACCCTTAGCCTTCGCCCTCGGTTCGCTGCTGGCCCGCCCTTCGACCGCCTCGGGATACGGCGACGAATGGGTAGACGCCGGACGGTTCTGGGGCATCATCACTTGGGCCCTGCTGGCATCGGGCCTGCTGCTGGGTTCGTGGTGGGCCTACACCATCCTCGGCTGGGGCGGCTACTGGTTCTGGGACCCGGTGGAAAACGCCGCCTTTATGCCCTGGCTGGTCCTTACCGCCTTCATTCACTGCATAATGGTGCAAAAACGGCGCGGAATGTTCCGAATGTGGAACATCGCCCTAGTCAACGTCGCCTTCGGCATGGCCCTCTACGGAATGTTTATGAACCGGGGCGGCTCCGTGCCTTCAGTGCATTCCTTCGGCGCCTCCAGCCTAGGCTGGGTGTTCCTGACCTTCCTAGCCATCGGGGTGATAGTTCCCTTCGTCATCTTTTTCTGGCGTTACCCGCTACTAAAGAGTGCCCAAAACCTAGACTCCATGCTGTCGCGGGAAGCCGCCTTTCTGGTCAACAACCTGCTGCTACTGGCTATCGCCTTCGTCACCCTCTGGGGAACGGTCTACCCGCTGATTTCGCGGCTAACCAGCGGCGAGGAAATAACCGTCGCCCGCCCCTTCTACGACCAAGTCAACGGGCCGCTGATGCTGGGGCTGGTGTTCCTGATGGGCGTGGGGCCAATGCTGCCCTGGCGCCGGGCCAACTGGGCCAGCGTGCGCCGCGCCTTGACCATACCCGCCGCCGCCGCCGCCGCTGTCGCCGTCCTGCTGCTGATACTTGGCCTGCGCCAGCCCTACGCCCTGGCCGGCTTCACCCTAGCCGCCTTCGTTGCCTCCGGCATCCTGATGGAATGGTATCGCGGCGTCCGCGCCCGGATGCGAAGCGAGCGGATGGGAACGAGGGGCAGAAAAACCACCGGCGCACTCGCCGCGCTCCGCGCCCCGGTTTCCGCCTTTGGCGGCCTAATCTGGGCCAACCGCCCCCGCTATGGCGGCTACATCGTACATTTATCCGTGATTATGGTTGCCCTAGGAATCGTCGGCACCTCCTTTTTCAACACGCAGAAAGACGTCGTGCTGTCGCCCGGCGAAACAACCGCCATCGAAAACTACGAAATCCGCTATCTAGGCACTACCCAAGCAATCTACGGCAACCGCACCGAATTTATTTCGTCGGTGGAAGTCTACCGCCTAGCCCCGGATGGCACTAAGGAACTGCTGGATACCATAAGCCCCAACCGGGCTTTCTACCCCAGCTTCAATATGGCGTCCACCCGCGCCGCCATCCGCTCCACGCCGGTAGAGGACTTTTACGTCGTTCCCAGCGAAAACCTGCCCGACGGCGATGCCGGTTTTCGCATCCTAGTCAACCCGCTGATCTGGTGGATGTGGGTCGCCGGGCCCGTAATGGTGCTGGGAACGGTCATCGCCCTGTGGCCCGAACCGGCCCGCGTCCCGGCACCCGCCCCCATCCGGGCGCCCACAACCTCCCGCCCCACCGCCGCCTGACGCCCGGCGCAAAATTTCCATTCCTGTTATACTGAAGCTATGGAAGGGCAAGCGATATTCGCTATTCTGGTCGGCGCGGCTTTGGCTGTTTTCAGCCTGATAATGGTCGGCTACCCCTTTTTCCGCGGCAACGCGCCGGACTTCGGGGAACCGCCCACGGCCCGCCCCCCGGAGCCGTCATCCGCCCCTGAAGCGGACGACGCCGGAGTAGCCGCATCCCTGGAATCCGTCTACGACTCCATTGACACCCTAGAGCTGGAGTACCAGTTGGGCAACGTTCCCGAAAGCCAGTACCGCGAGCAGTTGCAGGCTTACCGGCTGGAAGCCGCCGCCGCGGTCAAGGCGCAACTGGAGAGCGGCGCGGCCCCGCCGGAGCTGGTGCTGGAGCGAGAAGTGCTGGAAGCCCGCGCCGGAATCCGCTCCGCCTGGCAGTCCTGCCCCCAATGCGACGCCCCGGTTCCGGCGTATTTGGCCCTGTCCCGCGGCCCCTGCCCCCACTGCGGCGCCCCCGTTGGCGATACCGGCGGCCCCACGCCCCCGCAGCCCGGCCCCGAGCTTTAACCGCGATGCCCCGTCCGCTAACCCTGATTCCGCCGGGCCGGATTCTGCCCATTGCCCTGTTGTGCTGCGGGACGTTGGCCGCCCTGATTATCAACACCGCGGCGGCTTCAGCCCCGGCCCAAGAAACCTTTACGATACGGGGACGGGTGGTCAACGGCACCGCCGGTTTCGCCGCCCCCGGCAATCTGGCCGTTCTGATGCTGATTACCGGCCCCGATGGAACGCTGGCCGCCACCGGCCAGACCATAGCCGCGCCCGATGACGGAACCGGCGCCGGTTTCGTGTTCGACGCCGCCCCAATGGTGGCCGGGGGCAGCTACACCCTAAGCGTGGACTACAACAGCGTGTTCTACGGGCTGAACCTTACCTCGGAAGATCTGGCCGGAGAGCCGGACGATGTGGTAATTACCGTCTATGAGCCAACCGAGGACGCCGGAATCATCGTCGTTGACCGGCAGGTTATGGTCATTACCAATTTCGACCCGGCGCAGCGAGTGGCGACCGCCACCGAATTTGTCCGCTTCTCCAACCCCACCGACCGCACGCTGCGCCCCAACCTAGAGACCGCCGGGCCGGGGATGTTCAGCTTTATGCGCTTTGCCCTGCCGCCCGACGCCAGCGGCATAACCGTGCAGTCCAACCTGCGCGGCGGCGAGGTCATATCCGTCGGCTCCGGCTTCGCCCTCACCGCCGCCGTGCCGCCGGGCGAGCATAGCGTTGACTTCGCCTACACCTTCCCTTACGGCTCCGGCAATGACGGCGGCGGCGGCGTGGCCTACCGCAACAGCCTGCCCCAAGGCGCCCGCATATTTCAGATACTCATACCATCCCGCTACTTTGACCAAAACGGACAAGGCATCCAAATATCCGGCCTGAATCCGCGCCCGCCCGTGGGCATACAAGAGGAAGTCTACCGCGCCTGGGAAGGACGCGACATCCCCGCCGGGCCCGGCATCCAGTTGCGGCTGGACGGCTTGCCCCAACCCGGCCTGCTGGCCCAGCTCGGCGGAGTGTTGAGCGGCGGCTCTTTCTGGCTGAAAGCCATCCCGTCGGCTATGGGCGCGGCCCTGCTGGCCCTGCTGGCCCTGGGCCTAGCCCGCCGTACCCGCCCCGCCGCCGCCAACGGCCCCGGCGAACCGCCCGCCCCGTCCAATCCCCCCAACCCCGAATCCGCCCATAACGAAACTCCCGCCCCATCCGCCCATCCTGAACCCGCCGAAGGACGCGCCATGCTGGTATCCGCCATAGCCGCCCTGGATGAACGCTACCAACAGGGCGGGCTGGACGAAGCCGACTACCTCAACCAACGGGCCGAACTAACCGCCCGCGCCCTAGACGCATCCCCCTATGCGGAAAATGAAAAAGAGGCCAACGATGGCCCGCCCTGCTGAAAATCCGCCGCCCGAAAGCGCGGCGCAAGACCCGTCCCGCCCAAAACGCCGCGGCCCTCTGCCCCTAGGCCGCCGCGGGCTGATTATCCTCGGCGCAGGCGTTCCCGTACTTGCCCTGCTGGCATTGCTGGCTTGGGCTTCCTTTATACAAGGGCGGGGCGGTTCCGCCGCGCCCGACGGGGCCGCCGTGAACAACAACATCGCAGAAGTGAAAATCCAGGCAGAAACCGCGCCCGACTTCACCCTTGAAATGCCCGGCGGCCCGGCGCCTTACAACAGCCGGGTAAGCATATCCGACTTGCGCGGCCAGGTAGTGATGCTGGACTTCTGGGCATCCTGGTGCCAGCCCTGCCGCGAGGAAGCCCCGACCCTGGCCCAAGTCTACCGGGAATACCGGGAGCGCGGCGTAGAATTTATCGGCGTCAACCTGTGGGACACCCCCGGCGACGCCGAGCTGTTCCTGCAACAACAAGGCCACGAATACCCCAACGGCATTGACGCAGAGGGTAAAATCGCCATCAGCTACGGCGTCCGCGGCATCCCGGAAAAGTTCTTTATCAACCGCAACGGCGCCATAGTCCGCAAATTCACCGGCCCAATGAACCCCGAGCTGCTACGCCAAATCCTAGACGCCCTGCTCGCCCAACCCTAGCCTGTCATAATGACGAGGCTGGCATAATGACGCGGCTATGGATAGCAAAGTATATTACCCCCAAATAATCCAACCAAAACTCGGCGTGCTTGGCGCACTCGGCGTTTGGAATTGGAATAAATATGACTGACCAACAAGCGGCGCTGGCCGTAGACTGGGGCGGGACCTGGTGCCGGGCCGCCCTGATTGACCGGCAAGGCGAAATCCGGTGGCAGGCCCGCCGTCCCAACCCGCCCATCGAGGGGGGAATGGGAACATCCGCCGACTATCTGTCGCTGGCCGCCGGGTTGCTGGACGACGCCCTGCGGCAGGCCAACGGCGCGGACGGCGGCCCCCGCGCCATCGTCGGCATCGGCATCGCCGTAGCCGGGCCGGTTGACCCGGACACCGGCATACTCTACCAGCCGCCCAATCTGATGCCCCTAGACGGCCTTTCGCCCAAGCGAATCTGGCAAGAGCGGTACGGGCTTCCCGTAGTGGCCGGCAACGACGCCAACCTAGCCGCCCTCGGCGAATTTCGCTTCGGCGCAGGCCGGGCCGGTATCCATAGCGACGAAACCCAAGCCGTCCGCCCACCCAAAAGCCTGTTCTACGTTACGGTAAGCACCGGCATCGGCGGCGGCCTAGTGACCGTCAACCCCCATACCGGCGAGGGCGCACTGCTACTAGGAGCCAACGGCCTAACCGCCGAGGTAGGCCACACCACCGTTGACACCGCCGCCGACGCCCCCCGCTGCCAGTGCGGCAAACGCGGCTGCCTAGAAGCCATATCCTCCGGCACCGCCATAGCCAACTACGCCCGCGCCGCCCTTTACACCCCCCACACAGGCGCAGAGCAAGATGCAATCCCCCCTACAGAGGGCAAGCAAAACGAAATCCCCTCCCCCTCCGGGGGAGGGTTAGGGTGGGGGCGTTCACCACACGAATCGTCCCTAACCGCCCTAGCGCCCCAAGAAATCACCGCCCGCGCCGTAGTGGACGCCGCCGCCCAAGGCGACGCCTTCGCCAACGCCGTAATGGCCCGCGCCGTCGAAGGCTTGGCCGTGGGCCTAGCCAACGCCGTCCACCTGTTCAATCCCGACCTGATAATCCTAGGCGGCGGAGTGTCCGACGGGCTGGCCCAACTGAACCTGTTCCCCCGCATCCGGCAAGGCATCCACGACCGCCTGATGAGCGAGCTGCACAAGGCTTTCCACCTAGCCCCCGCCGCCCTAGGCGACAACTCCGGCCTAATGGGCGCCGCCGCCGCCGTATGGGAAACAAGCGGCTAAACCCGGAACCGAAAACCCCGATTCAGACACCCACCCTAAACGATGTAGCGCCCCCCCATCACGTTCACGCTGTCGCCAGTGATGTAGGCCGACTCGTCGCTGGCAAAAAACAGGCAGGCATTGGCGACATCCTGCACCGTCGCCTGGCGGCCCATCGGCAGCTCCCGCAGGTGTTCGCCGGAGCCGCGGGTTACGCCGCCCTGAAACTCGGGATACCATTCCGGGTGTTCCCGCGAGGTATCGGTGGCGCCGGGGTTCACCATATTAGCCCGCACACCGTGGGGCGCGGCTTCGGCGGCGATGGCCCGAATCAGCCCCAGCAGCCCCGTCTTGGCCGCGGTTACGGCGGTGGTATTGGGCCGCCCCGTTATTGACGACTGCCCGCCCAGCGCGATAATGCTGCCGCTGCGCCGCTCCAGCATCCCCGGCAGAACCGCCTTGCACAAGTAAAAGGCCGAATTAAGGTTGGTGTTTATCACCTGCTGCCATTCGTCGTCGCTCACCTCCAGAATCGGCTTATGGGGCCGGATAGCGACATTCGACACCAGCGCGTCAATTTTGCCCAGCCGCTCTATGCCGTCGGCCACCATCCGGCGCACCGCCCCGGCGTCGCCCACATCCCCCACCGCCGTAACCGTCCGCACCCCCAGCTCGCGGCACTGCGCCGCCACCGCCTCCAGCTCCGCCGCGCTCTGCCGGGTGTTCAGAACCAAATCCGCCCCCTCCCGGGCAAAAGTAAGCGCCACTTCCTTGCCGATATTGCGGCTGGCGCCGGTCACCAGCGCCGCCTTTCCTGCCAATCGCATATTCCCTTCCCTTGATTTAGAATAAGTCGCCTAGGTTAAGCATCCGGTTCCGGCCGGACGCTAAGAGCATAGCACAATGGAACCCCAAGAAATTCAGGGAGGCGCATTTATGAAGTGGTGCCGCTACTCCGTTGGCGGGGCAACCGCCTGCGGCATTATCGAAGGCGACACGGTTCACGAAGTTTCCGGCAACCCCTTTGGCGAACACGCCAAAACCGGCGTGTCCCACACCCTAGACGCAGTGCATCTCGAGGTTCCGGTGATACCCCCCACCTTCTACGCCGCCGGCATCAACTACCCCGAACACGTAACCTGGGCCGCCAATATGCGCGGCGAGGAGCCCAACCTGCCCCAAAAGGCCGACGTCGGCTACCGGGCCAACAATGCCCTAGTTCCCCACGGCCACGACATCATCGTTCCCGCCGACGCCACCGAGCAACTGCAATACGAGGGCGAGCTGGTAGTAGTCATCGGCAAGACCTGCCGCAACGTCAGCGAAACCGAGGCCCTAGACTACGTGTTCGGCTACACCATCGGCAACGATGTGAGCGAGCGAACCTGGCAGCGCGGCGACCGCACTATGTGGCGGGCCAAGAACACCGACACCTTCAAGCCTATGGGGCCCTGGATTGTCACCGGCCTAAACCCCGACGACCTCCACGTCATCATCCGCGTCAACGACCGCGTGGTAGGCGAGTACGACGTAGCCACCGCCCTGTTCGGCGTCCGCCACTACATCAGCGAAATGAGCAAGTACCTCACCCTAGTTCCCGGCGATGTCCTCTGGATGGGCACCGAAGGCGCCACCGAAAATATGAAAGACGGCGACGTCTGCGACATCGAAATCAGCGAAATCGGCACCCTAAGCAACCGCGTAAACTGGCAGAAGTAACCGGGTGTTTTAACCACAGAGCGCACAAAGGACACAAAGAAATAAAGGGAAACCGGAAAAATCTCTGCGCCCTCTGCGCCCTCTGTGGTTAATAAAATAACGCCCGTCAGCCGCCCACATAGGCGTCAATAAAGGCGTTGACCAGATTGGCGTCGCCCGACGCCGTCACCAAGCCCCCGTCAATGGCGGGCCCCAGCTTTTGCCTGCCGAAAATCACCATCGCGTAGGTTTGGGCGGAACAGCGGAAAATAACGTCGGGTTCCGCCCCGGATTCCCGTCCGGGTTCCGGGGACGGATTTAGCTCAAACCCGGCCCCATCCGCCGCCAGCGCAACGTCCACATCCGCGGCCTCCGGGCCGTCGAGTTGGAAGCGGTAGCGAACCGGCCGGGTTCGCGCCGGGTCGGGGCGGAAAGCCCGCCGCACTGCCCGGCCCGATGCGTTCACCAGCCCCGGCAGACTGTCCGCGGCCAAGGCGGCGTCCCGGTCAAAGGCCCAATGTATGTCCCACTCGTGCATCGCCAGCTCGGCGATGCGGATGTCAACCTTCGTCCGCACCGTTTCCGGCCGGAGCCGGTGGTAGCAGAGTTTCTCCCAATCGTCCGCCCCGACTAAGGCCAGCACCCTATCGAACTCCCGGTTGACCCGGGCGAACTCCGGCAGCAGCCCGTCGCCCAGCTCCCGCCGCAGGGCAACCGCGCTATGATCCAAATCCAGCCGGAACTGGTCTTCGCTGGACGGCGGCGCGTCGGAAACGCCGGGCGTAGGCGAAAGATCCCCGGCCAGCCCCCGCTCTATCTGGCCGGGGATAGGGCCGCCCCGCTCCACCAAATGGGCCACCACATCGGCCACCGTCCAGCCCTCGCAAGCACTCTGCCCCGCCATTTCCTCCGGCCCCAGAGTTCGCAGAAAACCCTCCAGCCGTCGCGCCGCCCTAGCTATCTCGTCCCTACGCGCATCATCCCCGTTCATAAACCCTCCGCCTGCTCAACCGCCCGAATCCCGGGCGCACCGAATAGCCGCCATTCCCGCCCCTCGCCCGTCATTCCCGCCGCCTACCCACCCCTTGCCCCCTAATCCGGTTCCGGCGCCGAAAAGCCGGTTTCGGCGGCCCACGCCTGCAAGCCCCGGCGAAAGGCCAGCCCGCCCATCGGCATAGCCACGCATTGCAGGGCCTCCAGTATCTCCACCGGCGTTGCGCCCTCCCGCAGCGCCACGCGGACATGAGCGCGTATCTGGTCAACATCGGCCCGCAGAGCCGCCTCCACCGCCACCTGCAACAACTCCTTGGTCTTCCGGTCAAGAGTGCGCTCCCCGGTATACGTAGCCTCGATAAAGGCGTTGTACTTCTCGACCCACGCGGGATCCGCCGCCGCCATAATGCCATGCATCTCCAGGGTATACCCCCGGCTTTCAGCAATTCCCGCCAAAACTTCCTGCGTGTTGTCAGTTGCCATCATTTTCTCCTGTCATTGCTAGTTGATTCTTTGTCTGAATCAGGATTACCAGGATTAAAGGATTCGCAGGATAGTAGAAATCCTGAAAATCCCTGAATCCCGAAAATCCTGATTCAGACAATCCCCTCAAATCCCGAAAATCCCAATCCAGACAATCCCCCCTAAATCCCGAAAATCCTCTAATCCTGAAAATCCTGATTCAGACAACCACCCCCAAAACCGTCCCTTACAGCTCATAATGCCGACGGGCGGCGGCTTGCCGGGGGTTGTTCTGCTGGAACAAATCGGGATGGGCGCCCCGCGATAGCGCCAGATAGTAGGTGAACAGTTGCAAGGGCAGCACGTAAATCAGCGGACTCCAGAACTCGGGAACCGGCGGCAGGGTGAACTGGTCGGTAGCCAGGCCGGAAAGCAGCGCGTCGCCCTCCTGCAACAGCCCCCACACCGGCGCCCCCACCGCGTTGGCCGCCCGCGACACATTCATCGCCCGCTCGTAACCCGGGCCCGGCGGCGCCACCAGCGTTACCAGGCATTTCTCATCCACCGAGCAGAACGGGCCGTGCAACAGTTGCTCGATTTGCAGCCCCTCGCTGTCGCAGGCGCTTGTTTCCTTGATTTTCAGGGCCACTTCGTAGGCCGACGCCGTGTTCGGCCCCCACCCGGCGCAGATGAACCGCTCGCGGCTCTGGAACCGCCGCGCCGCCCGCTGAATCTCCGCCTGCCGCGCCAAAACCTGCTCCGCCGCCGCCGGTATTTCGTCCAGCCGCGCCCGCAGTTGCGCCGGGCTCTGGTCCGATGTAGGCCCGCTCTGATCCGTCCAGCCCCCCATCGCCGCCGCCAGCATACCCATAACCGTCAGCCCGGCAGTGTAGCTGATAGTGAACGCCGCCGACCGCTCCTGCCCCACCGTTTGCAGTTGCGTGTCGGCCACCGCGATGCGAGGCCCGGGATCGGTGGAAGTGACCGCAACGGTATAGGCCCCGCTGCTTTTCGCCATTTCCAGCGCCAAGAAAGAGTAAGTCTTGGTTCCCCGATGGCTGATAACGATAACCCCGTCGTCGACGTCCAGCGGCGGCGGGTAGGCGCAGAACTCAAAGGAATGGCGCACCTCGATAACCGGCCCGCCCGCCCCGGCGAACTTGCGGAACCAATGCCCCGCCACCAGCCCGGCGTGCCACGACGTCCCGATGCCCACCAGATACACCCGCCGCTTGCGGGCCAGCTCCGCCGCCACCGGCTGCACCGTGTTGGCGTGCTTCACCAGCATATCCTCCATCGCCTCGGGCTGGCGCATAATGGCGTCATACATAAAATATGGATGCCCCTGCCGCACATCCCGCGCATCCTGCTGCTGGGCCATAAACCAACCCCCGCAAGTCAAATCACCCGGCGCAACCCCGCCGGTGCGAAAAGGAAATTTTAGCGGAATTTTCGCCCTTGCCTAGCCCTACCCCCAACTATTCCAATACCTGAATCAAGATTCACCCGATTAGTGGTAAAATCCCCTCGGCCCATCGCAAGTTGCCGGGCCGCCCCCAACGCAATCCAGCCTAAGAGGAGCAGCGGCGATATGGTGGAATCCGGGTTTTCCCCCCAGTTTTTCGAGCGAATGGACGAAGCGGACGACCGCATTTTCTACCAGCAGCCCCGCAAAGTGGTGCATATAGACGACAGCGCCATCGCCGCCGCCGGGCGGCTGTTCCGGGAACTGGTGCCGCCCGACTCCGTGGTGCTGGACTTGATGAGCAGTTGGCGCTCCCACTGGCCCCAAGACCACCCCAAAACGCGAATGGTCGGGTTGGGCCTGAACCGCGAGGAAATGGACGACAACCCCGACCTAGACGAGGTGATAGTCCACGACGTCAACCGCGACCTAGAACTGCCTTTCGCCGATGCCCTTTTCGACGCCGTACTAATTACCGTTTCCGCCCAATACCTGACCCACCCCATAGAGACCTTCAGCGAAGTCAACCGCATCCTCAAACCCGGCGGCATATTTATCGTCAGCTTCTCCAACCGGATGTTCCCCACCAAAGCCGTGCGCGTCTGGCGGGCCTCCACCGACCGCGGCCGCGTTGACCTAGTCGGAACCTATATGGAATCCGCAGGCAATTTCGAGGACATCCAAGGCGTTTTCGCCAACCCCCAGGACAGCCCGCCCAACGACCCCCTATTCGCCGTCCACAGCCGCAAACCCCAAGAATAAGTATCAACCCCGGAGGCCACCAAGAAAACAAAAAAACCTCTGCGCCCTCCGTGAACCCTGCGGTTAATCTTTACTCCGTCCCCCGGTAAGGGTTGAAATGTTAGGGGTTGAACCGGAAAATAACGCCGTCGGAAAGCTCCGCCAGCAGCTCCAGCCAAGGCAGCCCGCGCAAATCGGCGACGCTGGCTAATCCGTGTTGGCCGCACTCGGCAGATCCCTGGCCGTGGAACCATAGCACATAGGCGCCGCCCCCGCCCGTAAGGGCCGGGTCTTCAGCCCTCAGCCGCAGCTTGTCCTTTTCACAGGGCAAATAGCGATGGTTCGCCAGAGTGTCCGTGTGAATATAAGCCGCCGCCGCATCATTGCTGAACATCACCCCGGTCAAAGACGCCTCCCTGACGTACCGCAGGGCCGGGGAATCCACCCGGCTGGCGTATCCTACCCCTATGCCCTCATTGGCCTGCCTTATCGCCCGCACATTCAAGTCAGCCTCGTAAGCCAGCCACAGGAAAAGGGCCGCCATCAGGATAACCGCCAACAAATATATCCTATTTACCCCCCCGAATAAATGTTCTGATTACTGGCAGACCGCCACTAGTTCCCTGCGGCTTTCGCTCCCCCGCACGGCTCAACAGCCGCCCCATCAGCAACAGCCCCGCAATCAGCAACGGGATGTACATAGGAGTAAGATATCTGGCTTGGCCTCCGATCCAAGCACCTCCCAGCATCATCGCGGCAACAAGCCCGATGAAGTAGACCAGGGCGAACCCGCCAAATATGTAAAGCGGGCGCATATCAGCCCGGCCCGCCCCTTCGTCAAGGGAATTACGCACAACCGCTATCCCCAGCCCCAGCAGAACCGGAACGATAAATACTACACCTATCAACGGAACATTCTCCAACGGCACGCTGACAAAATGCCCGCCCAAGGCATCGAAAGTTCCGTCCAGTATCTCCGGCAAGGAGTAATAAACCCCGCCTCTGTACCCGGTGGGGGTTCCGGTGAGCAGGAAAGTCCGCAGCATCCACAGGCAGACCGGGGCCGCCGCAATCAGTGAATACGCCGCTATCCGCTTCGCCTTATCCGGCAGCGCAACGCCCCTCTGGAAAAGCAGCAACATCACCACCGCGGCTATCACCGTTACGCCCATAAACCGCGTCAAGCAGGCCAGCGCAGTGAACGCCGCCGCCCAAAGCAACGCGGAACGCTGCCCCCCGCTCAGAAACCGGCCGGCCTGGATTAGCGCGAGGATGGAAAGCAGAATAAACGCCGGTTCGGCCATAGCCTGAGACGCTATTCCGGTCAACGGAACCGCCAGCGCCAAGGCGGCCGCGCCCCACAGCGCCAGCAACCGGGACTCCAGACACGACCCCAAGTATCGCCCGGCAACAAAAACCGTCATCCCGAATATCGCGGCATTAACCGGCCCGGCCACCGCGTGCGGATCCAACACCCCCAGACTGGCCGCCGCCAGCAACACCGGATAGAGCGGCGGGAAAGCCTTATACACCCCTCCGAAAAACCGGGTAAATCCGTCGCCCTCCAGCAGGTTCCGGGCTACGCTGATGTACTCTATGGAATCCCACCCCAGCCCGACCCCATAAGCGACCTCCCGCGCCAGCGCCAGCCCCGCCCCCAGCGCGGAGATGCCAACCAGCAACAGCGTAAAGCCGCCGGGCAGCCGCAGCCGCCCCGCCTTGCTCGTCCTTACATTCCGGTAAAAAGAAAAAATCATTGCGCCCCCCGTAAACCCTGCGGCTAACCCCCCGTAGCCCCCTCCCGTCGCGGCGGCGGAACGGCGGTCAGCACCAGCAGGGCGGACAGGCTTGCCGCCGCCGCGAGGATGACAAAGGGCGCCCTATAGCCGCCGCTGGCGTCAAACATAAACCCGGAAATCAGCGGCCCCATCGCCTGCCCCCCAATCTGCGCCGGCAGCGTCAGCCCGCGAATCGCCCCCAAGTGAACCCGCCCGTAGTAGTCGGCCCACGCCAGCCGCAGCAGCGTATGCAGCCCGCCCACGCCCGCGCCGAAAACAAACCCGGCGAATATCCCCCATCCCAGCGTATCACTGAACCCGATGCCGAATGCCCCCCCGGCCACCCACAACGCCGACACCGCCATCATCACCCGCACCGGCAGCCGCCGCCCCACCGCCGACCACATCACCCCCCCGGGAATCTGCCCCAAAGCAAAGGATGTAGCGACCAAAGCGGCCAGATGCGGCGCCACCCCGGCGTCAATATAATGCGCCGTCTGGTGCAAACTAACCCCCGACTGCACCATAAACCCCACCATCGAAAAAAAGGCCAGTATCCAGAAAGCCGGCGTCCGCAACGCCTCCCCCACCGTATAATCCGCATCCCGCCAGCCGCCGCCCCGCGTTGTCGGATTCGTCCCCGATACCATTGGCCCATTGCGTCTTGGCGTCATTGCGTCGGAAGCCCCCGCCGGATCCGGCGCCAGCCCCATATCCTCCGGCCGCCGCGCCATCAGCAACAACGGCGGCAGTATCCCGGTGGCGACGGTAAACACGCCCAGCGCCAGCCAGGCGCTACGCCAGCCCAAATCCCCGATCAGCGCCGCCGCCGCCAGCGGCAGCAGCCCCAGCCCCACCCCCTGCGCCGCGCCGAACCACGCCATCGCCATCGGACGGCGCCGGATGAACCAGTTGCTGATAGCCGTCGTCGTTCCCAGCTCCAGCGGGCTGGAAAACACCGCCCGCCCCGGCACATATATGGCATAGAACGACCACGCCCCGCTTAGGTACGGAAACGGCACCGCCGCCAGCCCCAATGAGCAGACCCCCACTACCGCCGAGCATCCCGCCAGAATCACCCCGGAACCGTAGCGGTCAATCAGCCGCCCGGCAAAGGGCGACATCACCAGCCCGCACACCGCCCCCAGGCTTACCGCGCCGGAAAACAGCCCCCGCGACCAGCCGAACTCATCAGTCATCGGAATCACGAAAACCGACAGCACCGCCACCGACGCCACCGGCCTAGCCCCGAAGCTGGGTATGTTGGCGACCGCGAAAACCACCCACCCGTAATAAACGGGCAGCCCCGCCGCCAGCCGCCCCCGAACCCCGCCGCTGTTGGACATATCCCCTGCCAATCCCCTGCTCAAATCCGGCCTAGTGTAACACCGCCAAGAAATTTCAACGCAAAGGCCGCAGAAATTAACTAACAAAATAACCTCTGCGCCCTCTGCGCCCCCTCCGCGCCCTCTGCGTTAAAACCCCCGTCCGGGTGTATACTTAAAGCAAAACAGAATCAGGAACAGGCAATGCCCCGCACATTCCGCCTAGCCCTGGCCCAGCTAAATCTCACAGTGGGAGACCTCCCCGGCAACACCGCCCGGATGCTGGAATACCTGCGCCGGGCCCGCGATGCCGGGGCCAACCTAGTAGCTTTCCCCGAACTAGCCACCACCGGCTACCCCCCCGAAGATCTGCTGTTCAAGAAATCCTTTCTAGACGGCAACGTAGCCGCTATGGAGCAGATAGTAGCCGAATCCCAGGGCATCGCCGTAGTGCTGGGCTACGTCCGCCCCCTGCCCGCCGGTTCGCCGCCCCAGCATGAGGACGAAAAAGGAACCCCCGCCGTCCCGCCATCCATCTGCAACAGCGCCGCCATCGGCTGCGACGGGCGGCTGATTGACGCCTACGACAAGATTTTCCTGCCCAACTACGGCGTTTTCGACGAAGAGCGCTACTTCACGAAAGGCAGCGTCTGCCCGGTCTACGACATCGGCGGCGTCCGCATCGGCGTCAACGTCTGCGAAGACATCTGGTACGCCGCCGGGCCGTCCGCAGTCCAACGACAGGCCGGCGCGGAGCTGATTGTCAACATCAACGCCTCCCCCTTTCACGCCGGCAAGAGTGCCTACCGCCGCGACCACATCGTAAGCACCCGCGCCGCCGAACACGGCCTGTTCGTAGCCTACCTAAACACCGTCGGCGGCCAAGACGAGCTGGTATTCGACGGCAACAGCCTGATCTGCGACCCCGCCGGGCAAGTAACCGCCCGCGGCCCGGCCTTCCGCGAAGCCCTGATTCTAGCCGACATTGACCTCGATTCCGTCCCGCCCCTACCCCCCCATTCCCGCCCCCGTCATTCTCACGTTGAGGAACTAATAGCCCCCGCAGGTTCGCCCAAAACCATAAAAATCCCCGCCCCCGCCCGAGCAGGGTTAGGATGGCAACATTCCGCGCCGCACCCGCCGCTGCCGCCCCCCGAACATTCCGAACCAGCCGAAATGACGGAAATCGAGGAAATCTACCGCGCCCTAGTGATGGGAACCCGCGACTACCTGCTCAAAACCGGATTCAGCAAAGCCATCGTCGGGCTGTCCGGCGGCATAGACTCCGCCCTGACCGCCGTAATCGCCGCCGACGCCCTAGGCCCCCACAACGTCCTAGGCATCACAATGCCCTCTCGCTACTCGTCCCCCGGTAGCGTAGACGACTCGGCGGAGCTGGCCCGCAACCTAGGCATCGAATTCTGGGAAGTCCCCATCGAACCCGCCCACACCGCCTTTACCGCAATGCTCGCCGACCGTTTCGCCGCCACCGCCCCCAACGTGGCCGAGGAAAACGTCCAGGCCCGCATCCGTGGCAACATCCTGATGACCGTTTCCAACAAGTTCGGCTGGATAGTCCTTACCACCGGCAACAAGTCGGAAATGGCGATGGGCTACGCCACCCTCTACGGCGATATGGCCGGCGGTTTCGCCGTCCTCAAAGACGTCCACAAAATGACCGTCTACGCCCTGGCCCAATGGCGCAACGCCCACCCCCAACCCATAATCCCCCAGGCCATCATAGACAAGCCCCCCAGCGCCGAACTGCGCGAGGGCCAACTCGACGCCGACAGCCTCCCCCCCTACGACATCCTAGACCCGGTAATCCAAGCCTACGTCGAAGACGATTACAGCTACGCCGATATGGTGGCCCAAGGCCACGACCCCGCCGTAGTCCGCCAAGTAATCACCGCGGTAGACCGCAACGAATACAAACGCCGCCAAGCCCCCCCCGGCGTAAAAATCACCCCCCGAGCCTTCGGCCGCGACCGCCGCCTCCCCATAGTAAACCGCTACCGCCAAACATAAAACGCCAAGGAGAGCAACAATGCCCCCCAACCCAGAACTCCTGAAACGCATCACCGCCCGCCCCGACATATTCGGCGGAAAGCCAATCATCCGCGACCTGCGAATATCAGTGGAACTAATCCTAAGCCTGCTCGCCCAAGGCGTTTCCCCGGAAGACATCCTAGACGACTACCCCGGCCTCGAGCCGGACGACATCCGCGCCTGCGTCGCCTACGCCCACGCAGTCATCGCAGGAGACACTCTGGCGTCGGTTTCGGTCACCGGGCAGTGAAATTCCTGATAGATCGGTGCGTTGGCCGCCGCTTGGCTCACTGGCTCCGCAACGAAGGCCACGACGTCCTAGAAGCCCTGACGCTCGGCTCCGACCCGGGAGACCAAGCCCTGCTGGAATTGGCGGAATCGGAGAATCGGGTACTGATTACGATTGACACCGACTTTGGGAAACTGGTTTATCTGCACGGCGTTCCACATAGCGGGCTAATCCGGTTGCCTGACCTGTCGGTCGAGCAGCGCATCGCGCTAGTGTCCGAAATAATCCGCCGCCATTACAGCGCACTGGAAAACCGCGCCATAGTAACCATAACTGGCAGTCGAATCCGTATTTCGCAGCCGCCTGCCAACTAAGCGCAATCCCACAACCCCCCTATATGTTATGCTTTTACCATCCCGGAAAACCACCAACAACCAATTCTGGAGGTTTCTTATGGCTATCGAATTTTGGGCAATGGGCCGTCCCTCTGCGGGCGGGCCCAATTCCCAAGAGTTCAACGGCGTGCAACAGGCCGTCCGCGCCGAGCAAATCGGATACGACGGCATCGTCTACGTCGACTCCCAAAACCGCTACGGCGACTCATACATCGCCCTCGCCCTAGCCGCCCACGCCACGACCACCATCAAGCTCGGCACCGGCGTCACCAACTCCTTCACCCGACATCCCGCCGTCACCGCCTCCGCCATCGCCACCGTCCAAGCCGAAAGCGGCGGGCGGGCCTACCTAGGCATCGGCCGCGGCGACTCCGCCCTAGCCCACTTGGGCCGCGCCCCCGACTCAGTACCCAAATTCGAGGACTACCTAAAAAGACTCCAAGCCTACCTGCGCGGCGAGGACGTCCCCTTCGAGGCCGGCGGCGACATCAGCTCCATCGGCCTTGCCGACTACCGCGATTCCAGCCTCATATTCTGGATCGACAGCGCCCGCCCGCCCAAAGTGCCGGTGGACGTAGCCGCCACCGGCCCCAAAGTCATCGCCGCCGCCGCCCGCCACGCCGACCGGGTCACCCTCAACGTCGGCGCCGACGCCAAACGCATCCAGTGGGGCATGGACGTCGCCCGCGCTGCCCGCGCCGAGGCCGGCCTCCCGCCCGACATCCCCTTCGGCGCCTACGTCCCTCTGGTGGTTCACGACGACCCCCAAGAGGCGGCCCGAATCGGCACCTTCCAAGTCTCCCTGTTCGCCCGCTTCTCCGCAATGTACGGCAGCGTAGTAGGCCCGGCCTCGCAGGAGCAACGCGCGGTAATGCACAGCATCCACGGCGCCTACGATATGCAACACCACGGCCTCGCCGGCGCCCCCCAAGACGAGGTTGTAACCCCCGATTTCGCCCGCGAATTCGGCATATTCGGCCCCCCAACCCACTGCGCCGACCGCCTAGCCGAGCTCATCGACCTAGGCATAGACAAATTCATCATCCGCGGCGTATCCCTAGACCCCGCCGACCCCGACTCAAACGCCGCCCAGCGCTTCACCCAAGAAGTAGCCCCCCTCCTCCGCAACTAGCCGCGATACGCCCGTCACAACTCCCCCGCAAACCCCTCGACGCAAACCGCCATCCCAAAACCGCCACAACCAAACACAGGGCGGCGCCATACCCAAAAGCCGCAAAGTATGGTGCCGCCCCTACCGGCAAAACCGGCGCCCGTCCCCCAAATGATGACAGATGCCCATTGCGACCCAATCCCTGCGCGTTATAAGATACATCTACGGTTTCAGACTGGCAGGCGCAACCCAACCCCGGCGCGTGGGGGGCAATCGCGGTGGTTACGCTGCTCGTTGGTAGCAGTGCGGCTAGGCCCCGGCGCGTGGGAGGCAACCCGGCGTAATAGGCACTCTGAGCAACGCGCCGTAGCTAGGCCCCGGCGCGTGGGGGACAACCAACTCGGATTACGTGCCTCAGCACTATATCCAGGCTAGGCCCCGGCGCGTGGGGGGCAACCATTCTTTCCGTATCCGGCCCCGATGGTGCAAGAGCTAGGCCCCGGCGCGTGGGGGGCAACCTCCATCGAGTCCTTGAAGACGCACTGCATTAGCGCTAGGCCCCGGCGCGTGGGGGGCAACCGTTCCACCCCCTCGGTCATTCTCCCGTAGGTTCGCTAGGCCCCGGCGCGTGGGGGGCAACCACACCGGCGCACCGCCCGTTGGCGTAAAGCTGACGCTAGGCCCCGGCGCGTGGGGGACAACCCACCTCCCAGGATATTTCGTATAGCGAAACTCCGCTAGGCCCCGGCGCGTGGGGGGCAACCAGTAAGCGCCAGTGGTGAAGCCCAGATTATCCGGCTAGGCCCCGGCGCGTGGGGGGCAACCGCGATCATCGACAGTTTTTCCAGCGTCGTGTTCGCTAGGCCCCGGCGCGTGGGGGGCAACCCCAGCGCAGGCGATAACCATTATCGCCAAGTGAGCCGGTTATCCGGCAAAGGTCGTCCCCCGCGCGTCGCCGTCCCGAAAGGGGCGGTATCCTAGCCAGGCTAAGCAGGTTTCGGCCTGCTACGTTACAGGCGAATACATAGGCACTTTGGGATGTTTCACCAGTCCCGAACTCTGCAGCATACGGTTAAACAGGTCATAGGGAAAGCCAGTGCCGTCATGCAATAAACCGCTTGTAACATTGCCGAGGTGAGCATTACCACCGAAAGGTGAGACCAATGAAATCAGTTGGCGTACTCGACACCGGGAAAGCCCCGCAGTTGCCCGTCCATCCGGCCGCCGCCCGCCGGATGCTAAGGGACGGGCAGGCCGCGGTCTACCGCAAACACCCCTTCACCATCATTCTCAAGACGGCGGCGGATACGCAACCCGAAACGCTGCGGCTGAAACTTGACCCCGGCAGCCGAACCACCGGCCTTGCCGTAGTCAATGACCGGCGGCAGGAAATCCTGTGGGCCGGGGAACTTAAACACCGCGGGCCTGAAATCAAGTCCGCCCTAGACAAGCGGCGGGCTTTGCGCCGGGGGCGCCGCAACCGCAACACCCGCTACCGCCCCGCCCGTTTCGACAACCGGCGCAGAGGCGGATGCCACGGTTGCGGCGGAAACCCGCGAAGTGGCAAAAGCCTTTGCCGTCCTTGCGCCGTTAAGCCTGCCAACCAGCGCAAAGACGAAAGGCAGGTTATACCAAAATGGCTGGCGCCTTCAGTGATGAGCCGCGTCCACAACGTCGAAACCTGGGTGCGGCGTCTCCGCGCCGCTTTCCCCATCGGCGCCATCAGCGTTGAGATTACCCGGTTCGACACCCAGTTGATGGAAAACCCGGACATCAGCGGGGTCGAATACCAGCAGGGCGAACTGGCCGGGTACGAAGTGCGGGAGTACCTGCTGGAGAAGTTCCAGCGTAAATGCGCCTATTGCGGCAAAAAGGACGTGCCTCTGGAAATCGAGCATATCGTCCCAAAGTCACGAGGTGGAACTGACCGGGTGACCAACCTTACCATCGCCTGCCGCCCCTGTAATCAGAAAAAGGACGACCGGACAGCGGCGGAGTTCGGCCACCCCGAAGTGCAGGCGCAAGCCCGGCGCCCCCTGCGCGACGCCGCAATGATGAACGCCACCCGCTACAAAATCTGCGATATGCTGAAAACCACCGGGCTGGATGTCGAAACCGGAACCGGCGGCCGGACGAAGTTTAACCGAACCAACGCCGGGCTGGAAAAGTCCCATTGGGCCGACGCCGCCTGCGTGGGTGAGTCTACGCCGGAGCAGTGGCATACCGGCAAAGGCCAAGTCCAAGAAATACGAGTCCGTAGCTATGCCAGACGAGGACGGCGGCAAGTCTGCTTAACCGACAAGTTCGGGTTTCCCGAGAAACAGGGTAAATCCGGCGTCCGGTTCTTTGGCTACCAGACCGGCGATGTCGTCCAGGTAGTCAAGTCCAAAGGCAAATGGGCAGGTATTTACCATGGCCGAATTTCCGTAAGGGCCAGCGGGAAGTTTGTCTTTTCCCCGAGGAATAAAGAAAAACAGCCATCATCATTCCGGGCAAAGGAAATCGTCAAGTTGCTAGACCGTTGCGGCAACTACGAATACGCCGCCCGGAACATCGCCGCCGACTAACCTCGCCCCCCCAACTCAGTCCCCCGGCTGCGGCGCCGCCCGTTCTGGCTGCGGCGCGGGTTTCGCCCCGCCTTGCAACAACGACACCGTCATTGACGCTATCACCAGCGCAATCAGCCCGAAAAAGGCATAGCGCATCCCGGCGGTGAACGCCCCCCGCACCCCCTCCACCGCGTCATTCCGCACCGCCTCCAGGCTCGGCTCGAACCCCAGCGAACCCATCGTCACCGTCACGATAGTAGTAGCGATAGCCAGGCTTATCACATTGGCCGAATTGCGAACCAGATTCAGAAAACCCGACACCACCCCGTAGCTCTCCCGCCCCACCGCGCTCAGCACCGAACTGGAATTGGGCGAATAAAACATCCCCATCCCGCAATTGACCATTATCAGCCCCGGAATCACCTCCCACAGCGACGACGACTCCGTAACGCGGGTAAGTATCGCCAGCCCCAGCGTCGAAAACACCATTCCGCCCACCGTGAACCAGCGCCAGCCGAACTTGTCCGACAGCGTGCCGCTCACCGACCCCATAATCGCCATGCACAACGCCCCTGGCATCACCACCAGCCCGGCCACTTTCGGGCTGTGGCCCAGCACGTTTTGCAGGTAAAAAGGCATCAGGAAAAGCACCGACGACTGCCCCAAAAAAGTCAAAAAAGCCGCCGACACCCCGCAGGAAAACACCCGCTCCCGGAAAAACCGCAGATTGAACATCGGCGACGCCGCCCGCAGCTCCCACCAGATAAAAGCCGCGAACATACCGGCGGAAAGGGCGAATGCGGCCAGTATCGGCGCCGACATCCAGCCCGTGTTCACCGCCAGAGTCAGCCCCAGCAACAACGCCACCAGCACCCCCGTCGAAAGGGCCGCCCCCGGCCAGTCGAACCCGCTCAACGCCCTTCCCGCCCTACCGCCCGGCGCCGACGATTCCCAGCGCCGCAGCACCACCAGCGTGGCTATCACCCCCAGCAGCCCCAAGGGAATGGTTATGAAAAACACCGCCCGCCAATGCACCAAGTCAACCACAACGCCGCCGATGGCCGGCCCGGCCACCGCGCCCACGCCCACGGTGGTCATCAGCAACCCGATGGCCCGCCCCCGCTCGCTGCTGGGAAACACCGAGGTCATAATCGCCATCCCGGTGCCTTGGGTCATCGCCGCGCCCACCCCCTGGAATATCCGGGCCAGCAACAGCGTCGCCGAATCCGGCGCCAGCCCCGCCCCCGCCGCCCCCAGCATCAGTATCACGCTGCCGAGAACGTAGACGCGCTTCTGGCCGATAATATCCGCCAGCCGTCCCATAGGCAGCAACAGGGCACTAATGGTCAGCGCAAACCCGATAACCACCCATTGCACGCTGGCAAGCTCAATACGCAGGTCTTCGGCAATGGAAGGCAGCGCCACAATGACGCTGCCATGGTCAACGACCGAGGCGAAAAGCCCGACCGCCAAAGCCCCAAACACCCAATACTTGTTGCTGCCGCTCTGATTCACTGTCGAATGGGCATAAAACAACCTCGGCGCACCCCCCCAAACCCAAAGGCGGGCCGCCCAGCGTCAATATCCCGATCTCCTATCCCCCCATTATACTCCAATTCCCCCCCACACACCGCAACCCAACCCCACCCCCGCCATTGCTTGCCACCCCCCGTCATTCCCGCGAAAGCGGGAATCCAGCCACCGCCGCAAACACACCCTTAGCTCCCCGCGCCCCTCCGTCATTCCCGCGAAAGCGGGAATCCAGCCACCCCGCCGCAAACACACCCTTAGCTCGCCGCGCCCCCCGTCATTCCCGCGAAAGCGGGAATCCAGCCCACCGCCCCAGCAGACACCCCCTTAGCTTGCCGCCCCCAATTCGATTAAAATACCCTTGCCCCGAATCCAATCCCAAACCACCCGACACCCAAAAAAGAGGAGACCCAAAATGGCAAGAATCCCCACGGCCAGCCGGGACACCGTGCCGCCGGAACAAGCGGCGGCCTTTGACCAATACGTAGCCGGGCGGGGCAGCATCCCCGAAACCGGCCCCCTGTCGGTAATGCTCCACGTGCCGGAGCTCATCCAGCGCGGCGAGCACCTGCGGGCCTATCTGCGGGGCGACGAATCCAGCCTACCCGCCAACATCCGCGAACTCGGTATGCTGGTGGCCGCCCGCGAAATGGACTGCCAGTTTATCTGGAACGCCCACGCCGCCCTAGGCCGACAATCCGGCCTAAGCGACCGCCTAGTAGACAACCTCCGCGACAAAAAGGAACTCAGCGAACTATCCCCCGCCGAAACCGCGGTAATCGCCTACGGCCAAGAATTTTTCCGCACCCACCGGGTAAGCCAAGACACCTTCGACCAAGCAATGGCCCAATTCGGCGCCCGCGGCCTAGTAGAGCTGACCACTCTGATGGGCTACTACGCCTGCCTGGCCTTCAACATCAACGCCTTCGACGTCGGCCTCCCCGCCCAAACCACCGAACCGCCCCTCCCCGTCTAAGCCCGCGCCACAACCCCAATACCCTAACCCACCCGGGAGTGGGTTAGGGTAGGGATAAAGGCAAACCGCCGCCCTGCCCGGCATCCACAACATAAAAAGTAGCCCGCTTTTGGCTATGCCCCGCCACCGACGCTATCAAGCGGGAATCCGCCGGGGACGGGCCGACGGGCCCCGTTGGTTATGATAGGCCCTACTCTGGCAGGACGATTCCTGACGGTTCCCGTCGAACCCACCGGGAAATGGGGAATCTGGCGCCCGGTCACCGCCTTCACATCCAACACACACCACATAGAAAGCTACCGGCAAGGACTAGACAATGAATGACAGCTACAACGAGTTGGGAGAAAACGTAACCCACCTAGCGACAGCCAGCCGAAAGAAAGACACCAGCGTAGTTTCAGTCCGGCTATCGGGCGACGACATCACCCGGCTGGAGAACATCGCCCGCAATAACGGGAAAACCGTATCCCAAGTAATCCGCGACGCCATAGCCTCCTACCGCACGCAACGCCCAACGATGGTGGTAGGGCTGTGGAACGGCTCAACAGTGACCGTAGGGCAGCCGGATGAAGTCAGCAGCAGCGCCCGTTGCGAAGTCACCTATCCGCCATCCCGCCCGAATCCGGCGTAAGCCCGTCTCCACTGCCGCAACGAAAACGCCCCCCGGAATCTCCCCCCAACAATAGCATTTTCCCCCCAAAGGGGGTAAAATCACGCTCATTCCCCCGCCGGGGAACGCCTCCCTCTCCCAATCCCTCTCACGAGGTAACGCCCGTTGAATGCGCCAAGCGGGAGTATCGGACTTGGGGTAGCCGTTGCCGAAGGATTAGACCGGCTCCTAGAAAAAGTCTCGGCCTACCTGCCCGAGGAGGCCGCCGGGCTAATCAAGGACGCCTACCACTTCGCCGACCGCAGCCACGACGGGCAGTGGCGCAAATCCGGCGAACCATACATCGCCCACCCCCTCGAAATCGCCCTCTACCTCTCCGAACTCCGCCTAGACGGTGAGACCATCGCCGCCTCGCTGCTTCACGACGTAGTAGAGGACTGCGATGTGCCGCTGAGTGAGCTTTCCCGCCGCTTCGGCCCCGAAATCGCCAAGCTGGTGGACGGCGTCACCAAGCTCACCCGGCTGGACAGCCGCATCCACGACCCCCTGAACACCCTCGCCGACAGCCCCGACGACGACATTGACGACCCCGGCAGCCTCTACGCCGAAAGCCTGCGCAAAATGCTCGTGTCTATGGCCGAGGACATCCGCGTCGTCCTTATCAAGCTGGCCGACCGGATGCACAATATGCGTACCCTAGACGCCCTGCCCCCGGAAAAACGCCGCCGCATCGCCCAAGAAACCCTAGACATCTACTCCCCCCTCGCCCACCGCCTAGGCATCTGGGAAATCAAGTGGCAGTTAGAGGATATGGCCTTCCGCCACTTGGATATGGACAAATACCGGGAAATTTCCCGCATCCTGTCCGCCCGCCGCGTCGAGCGCGAAGCCTACGTCGCCCAAGTGTCGGAACTGCTGCGCCTGCAACTGGAAACCGCCGGGGTAAAGGCCGACGTCTCCGGCCGCCCCAAAAACATCTATAGCACCTACCGCAAAATTCAGAAATACGAAACCCAAGGCAAGGAACTGCGCGAAATCTATGACCTGTTCGCCCTCCGCGTACTGGTAGAGCAGGACGCCGACTGCTACCGCGCCCTCGGCGCCGTCCACCAGCTATGGCGCCCCATCCCCGGCCAGTTCGACGACTACGTCGCCAACCCCAAGGAAAACCTGTACCAAGCCCTGCACACCACCGTCATCTGCGAGGGCGGCACCCCCCTCGAAGTCCAGATAAAAACCCACGATATGCACCGCATCGCCGAATACGGCGTCGCCGCCCATTGGCGCTACAAGGAAGGCAGCCCCCTCAAGGGCGCCGACGTGCGCTTCGAGGAAAAAATGGCCTGGCTGCGCCAGCTCCTAGAGTGGCAGCGCGACGTCACCGGCACCGCCGAATTTATCGAGTCGGTAAAGCAGGACATTTTCCACGACCAAGTTTTCGTCTACACCCCCAAGGGCCGCATCGTCGAGCTTACCGCCGGCTCCACCCCGGTTGATTTCGCCTACAAAATTCACACCGAGCTGGGCCACCGCTGCGTCGGGGCCAAAGTCAACGGCAAGCTGGTGTCGCTGGACACAACCCTGCAAAACGGCGACACCGTAGAAATTATGAACACCAAGTCCGACCGCGGCCCCAGCCTCGACTGGCTCAACCCCAACCGCGGCTACGTCCGCTCCGCCACCGCCCGCCAGAGCATCCGCCAGTGGTTCCGCCGCCAGGAACGCGGCGCCAACATCCAGCGCGGACGGGAAATGCTGCGCCGCGAGCTGCGCCGCCTCAACCAGAAGTTCGAGGACAGCGAAGTCGTCGCCCTGTTCAAGTACGACACCATCGAAGACCTCCTCGCCAACCTCGGCTCCGGCGGCGTAACCGAAAACCAGTTGGCCCAGCGCCTGGCCCATGCCCGCCAAGAACCGGAACACCCCCTAGCCCAGAAACGCACCGACCTGCCCCTGTCCAGCCCCACCTCCGGCATCACCGTCTTGGGCGTCGGCGACCTGCTAACCCGTATGGGCCGCTGCTGCAACCCCATCCCCGGCGACGGAATCACCGGCTTCGTCACCCGCTCCCGCGGCGTAACCGTTCACAAGCGCAACTGCCCCAGCGTCGAACACGAAGACGAAAAAGAGCGCTTCGTCCCCGTGGAATGGGGCAAAGCCAAGCAGCTATACCCGGTGCGCGTCACTATGCGGGCCTACGACCGCGTCGGCCTGCTCCGCGACCTAACTCAGAACGTCTCCGAAGAGGGCGTAAACATATCCGCAGTAGTAACCACCCAGCTATCCGACGGCACCGTGAATATGACCTTCAACGTCCACACCACCGGCCTAGAACAGTTGGGCAAGCTGTTTTCCAAGCTGGAAGGCGTCCGCAGTTGCATATCGGTGCACCGCGAGCGCTCCGGCGGCGCCGCATCCCGCTAACCCCCTGCGCCAACCCCGCATCGCCGAGCGCAGAGCTATAAACAAAACTCTGCGCTCTCTGTATAATCTAAGCGCCCCCTGCGCCAATCCAACCATCATAACCACCATCAAGGAGAGCATAATGCCGGAACGCCAGCCCGTGATTCCCCCCGGAGTATCCCCCAACCCCAACCTGTCCCCCGGCGTGCGCGTCGGCGACCTGCTGTTTGTGTCGGGCCAAATAGGCGTAGACCCCGACGGCAACATAGCCGAGGGCTGCGAAGCCCAGTCGCGCCAAGTAATGGCGAACATCCGCGCCGTCGTCGAAGCCGCCGGCGGCCAAATGGAAGACGTAGCCAAGATAACCTGCTTCCTCACCAATATGGACGACTACGCCGCTTACGGCCAAGTGCGCCGCGAAACCTGGCCCGTCAACCCCCCCGCCAGCTCCACCGTCGGCATCTCCACCCTCGTCACCCCCAACCTGCTGGGCGTATCCGCCCACACCCTCCCTCCCCTAGTGGTGGAAGTAGAAGCCATCGTCCGACTCCCGGACTAACCTTTAATCAACCCCGGAACGCACAGAGAACACAGAGAAAAATAATAAACAAAACTCTGTGTACTCTGTGACCTCTGCGGTTAATAAATCGTCGCGGTTAATAAATCGCCAAGGAGAACGCCTAATGTCCGCTGAAGAAAAACTGCAAGAAATGGGGCTGTCGCTGAGCCAGCCCACGCCGCCGGTAGCCAACTTCGTCCCTGCCGTCCGCACCGGCAACCTGCTCTACGTCGCCGGCCACATCCCCCGCCTGCCCGACGGCTCCATCCTGAACCCCGGCAAAGTAGGCCGCGAAGTCACCGAAGAGCAAGGCTACGAATCGGCCCGCCAGGCAATGCTCAACTGCCTAGCCGCCATCAAAGAAGCCACCGGCAGCCTAGACACCGTGACCCGCGTAGTCAAACTGCTGGTAATGGTAAACGCCGACCCCGAATACGACCGCCACTTCGCCGTAGGCAACGGCGCCTCCGACCTCCTAGTAAACCTATACGGCGACCGCGGCCGCCACGCCCGCTCCGCCGTAGGCATGGCCGGCCTACCCCTACGCGCCCCCGTAGAGGTAGAAATGATCGTAGAGCTGGCGGAGTAACCCCCCACCACCATCCCCGCCAGCAACCAGTTATCCCGTGGCCGCCCCGCCATCCCCGCGGCCACATCGCCACCCCTGCAACCCATCGTCATTCCCGCGGCCGCCCATCATCGCCGCGCCCCCCGTCATTCCCGCGAAAGCGGGAACCCAGAGAAAATCTGCTGACAGTTGCCCGTAGCGTAACAAGCCGCCCCCGCGCTATCCTGAATACCGACAAAAACGCCATCCGCTTCAGGGGCAACGATGGGATTGAGCATCGGCCTGATAAACCTCGAATACCGCCACGATCCCCCGCAACCCATCCCGGATTTCTTTCGCGACCTATCGTCAGACCCAAACATCAGCGACTACGCCGATTTCGATGACGACGAAAGTGCAGACGGCGGCAACGGAGCAGGCTACTGGTGCGGCACAATGGACGACGTCGGCATATTGTTAGTTCAACGATACGAATTGACGGAACGCGCCGAAAATTGGTGCAGCGAAAAGAACATCCCAAACGCAGCGAGGGAACAGTTGTTGACTTGGCTCGCCAACCTCCCGTGGAAAGACGGCCTTATAAGGCTGCACCTAGTGTTCTAGGAACCCATTGAGAGTATCAAATGACACAAGCAAGACTTCTGCTAGGCGACTGCCGGGAACAACTGGAATCGGTAAAATCCGATTCGGTTGACCTGATAGTCACCTCGCCGCCCTACGCCAACCAGCGGGCCGCCACCTACGGCGGCATCAAACCCGACGATTACGCCGCCTGGTTCCTGCCCATCGCCGACGAACTCCAGCGCGTTCTCAAACCCACTGGCACATTCATCCTCAACATCAAGGAACCGGCGGTAAACGGCGAGCGGCATACCTGCGTCCTAGAAATAATCCTAGAAATGCGAAAGCGCGGCTGGCTGTGGACCGAGGAATTTGTCTGGCACAAGAAAAACTGCTACCCCGGCAAATGGCCCAACCGCTTCCGCGACGCTTGGGAGCGGCTGCTACAATTCAACAAGCAACGCAAGTTCAAGATGAACCAGCAATCCGTGATGGTGCCGGTAGGCGACTGGTACGAAAACCGGATGCGCAACCTGAGCGAAACCGACCGCGTGCGTGACGAGTCCAAAGTAGGCAGCGGCTTCGGCAAGAAAGTCGAAAACTGGCTGGGCCGCGAAATGGTCTACCCCACCAACGTACTGCACGGCGCCACCGAATGCGGCAACCGCCAGCACAGCGCAGTATTCCCCTACTGGCTGCCGGAGTGGTTTATCGAACTCTTTACCGACCCCGGCGACGTAGTGCTGGACCCATTCGCCGGCTCCGGCACCGCCATATTCGCGGCCCTAGCAATGGGCCGCAACGCCATCGGCGTCGAGCTATACGAACCCTACTTCAAGAAGCTACAATCGGCACTGGAGCAGCGGACGCAGTTAGCGATATGAACCCGATTAGCGACGAACAAATAACGGCCTACGTCGAGGCCAACATCGGGGCGTTCCACGACAAGCGGCTGGAATCGCTCAACAAGTTAAGGCTTCACTCCCTGTTGCGCCGCAAAAACCCGTACCTGTTCAAGAGCAAAAACATAACCGTAGCCGCCGACTTAATCCGCTCCCTACTGGACGCCCACCTGAGTTCGCAGGAAGAAACCCTGTTCGGTGATTTCCTCGAAGGGCTGGCAATTTACGTCGCCGAAACCGTACATAGCGGCTGGAAGTCGTCCGCCACAGGAATAGACCTAGAGTTTGCCAAAGACAACTCCCGCTACATCGTTTCCATAAAATCCGGCCCCAACTGGGGCAACAGCTCGCAGGTTGCCAGACTAAAAGAAAATTTCGCCACCGCCGCCCGGGTAATCCGGCAAGGAAACCGCACCGCCAGCGTCATCGCCGTCAACGGCTGCTGCTACGGACGCGACTCCAACCCGGACAAGGGCGGCTATTTCAAGTATTGCGGCCAAGAATTCTGGGAGCTAATCTCCGGCGCCCCCGAGTTTTACACCCGAATAATCGAACCCCTAGGCCACAACGCCAAACAGCGCAACCGGACATTCGCCGACAACTACGGGGCCGTAGTAAACCGCCTGTCCCAAGAATTTTCCGCCCAATTCTGCCAACCCAACGGCTCCATAAACTGGCCCAAGCTAGTAGCGTTCACCTCCGCCAAAGGCACGGTTCCAAAGCTGAATTAACCGTTGCGCCAGTCACCTTCGTCGGTCGGCGCCGCGCCGCCCCTTGTATACATCGCCCCGGTTGTTGGCGTCATAAAAGTGGATTTCTTCATTGTCATCATCAACGTCGTACTTGACTCGATAAGCTCCCTCATCCCATCGGTAACTACAAAACCAGGGAGCTTTGAGGTGGTCAATGTGTACGCCCAAACGGGGACTCAGCAGAATTTGACCTACAATGCCATCCCACTTGTCCCCTAGGTCAGGGTGCATTCTCAAGAACTTTCTGACGGCGCGATGGAGCCTTATTTGATAGACAGGCATGGACAAATGGCCTTGTCAGGACTTTTTGCCACGCCGGGCGGCAATCCTAGATACGTTCCTGCCCGCAGCTACCGTTTCTTCCGCCGTCGCAATCCAACTGTTGATGAGCCGCACATACTCCAATCGGTCAACGTTGCCTTTGGCGTGTTCAATGCCGCCATTGACAATTTCCGTCGCCAGCTCGCGCAGTGTGGCAACCCGTAGCGCAGACAAAAGCTCTTCCACGTCTTCGGGCGGCGGGAGTTTGTCGAGTTGCCCGGCCAATTCCCTATCAATGCCTTGTTTGTGTTTAGCAAGAGCCAAAGCCTTTCCCCCTAATCCTCCACCAGCGTCCGCGTCACATCCACCGTCGCATACGACCACGCAATCCGAAACGCCCCCTCCCCCGTGTTTATCAGCCGGTGATGCGTCCCCGGCGTAATAAACGCCGCATCACCAACCCCCACGCGATGCTCCGCCCCGTTAATCATCAAAACCCCCGCGCCCTCTATCACGATTACCGACTCCTCGGCATTGTGGTAGTGCGTAGTGTTGGAGCAGCCCGCATCGAAACTGGTAATGCCGCTGGAAATCTCCGTAGCCCCCACCTCTTTGGTAATATAGCCGGACACAGTCACCCCCGGCGCCCGCTGCAAATACTGAACTTCCTCGCCCCGAATCACTCTCGGCTCCGGCATAACATCCCTCCTCGCCGTTTTGTTATTAACTACTAGAGAACACAAAGAAAACCCAAAAATCAAATCTCTGCGTCCTCTGCGCCCTCGGCGTTTAATCCCCGGCTACTCCTGTTCCAAAAATTGACGCACCCAGTCAGCGTGGGGCTGGCGGTCTTTCATATTGTAGAGAATCACGGCGTTGCGGACGGAATCGGCCTGGAAAAAGCGCTCGTAGAGTATCTGCCGCGCCCCAAAAGCACTACACGACACATCCCAAGCCAGCCGGAACAGCCGCACCCGGTCGCGGGCCGAGGCGGTGTCGGTTTCCAGATAGCGGTTGATTTCCTCCGCCAGCGGCCCCTCCAAATCGGCCTCCGTGGGCAGGGCCATCAGGCTGCTGGATCCCAGCAGGTGGATAATCTCGCCCATCCGCGGATACATACGGATAAACAAATTGCGGGCCGCCTGCAACGGCAGTTCCGCCGGCGCCATCACCCCCCAGCGGTCTACCGCGGCGTCGGCCTCGGCGGCCCGCAGGCAGGCTTTCGTAACCTCCAGATTCTCCACAATTTCCGCAATCATCTGTTGCGCCTGCTGCTGTTCCGACGAACCCAGCGTTTCCGTCATCAGCGTCGCCAGCCCCAGCACAAACTCGCACTTGGCGACATTCTTGGTAACCACCTGATGCCCCGAATGCAAGTGCCGGTTGGTGGCAAGCTGCAAATTGTTGCACAACTCCACATCCCCCAGCAAAAACACCCGCTCCCACGGCACCAGCACATGGTCGAAAAAGGCCACCGCGTCCATTTCCTCAAACCGCGAACCCAGCGGATGATCGAAATGGGACGAGCCATAGTCGAAGCTCTCGCGGCACTGGAAGCGCAGCCCCGGCGTATTGTTGGGCAGGGCAAAGGCGAAGGAATAGCGTTCCGGCGCCTGCCCCGGTAGCTGGTGCGAAGTGGTCGGATACAGCGCGATTTCCTCCGACAGCGGCGCCAGCGTTGCCAGCACTCGCGCCCCGTTGACCACGATGCCCGCGTCGGTTTCCTTCTCCACCGACAGCGCCACATCGGTGCGGTCTTCCAGCGGCGTAGCGCCGGGGGCGCGGCTGCGTTGCAGATTGAGCAGCGTATGGGTCAGCACCAGGTCGTTCTCCCGAACGTGTTCGTAGTAGCCGTTGATATTGTCCTTGAACTCCGGGCGGTTCTGAGCGAAATAGTCGGCCGCCGCCGCCATAGCCATAATGTTGACATTCATAAAATCCGGGCTGCGGCCCATCATCCCGAAAGTGGAGCGGGCCCAGTGCCGCATCTGCACCCGCCGGGCCTCCAAATCGGCCATAGTCCGGGGCAGAATGAACGACGTCCCCACCCGGTCGCCCGTAGTGGGCGATGTATAGGTCATTTCGTCTCGGATCGCCGGATCATGCTGCATATCGTAAAGCCGGGCCAGCGACTCCACCCCGCCCCGCAGCGCCGGATGGGTAGTAACATCCTTAACCCGCTCCCCATGCAGATAGACCTCAGGCCCGTTCTCTCTCAGGTTGGCGATATATTCCGCCCCGGTTCTCGCTGGCATAACGCGCCCCCTAGCTCTGTCTCTCCCGCAATGGTAACACGCCCAACCCAAGCCGTCATTCCGCCCCGCCATCCGTCATCCGCCGCTCTGTCCGTCTGTCATTCCGGCCCCACCCCTTCGCCGTCTGTCATTCCGGCCGTCTGTCATTCTGAGCGTAGCGAAGAATCTCACCTAGGGCAGTGAGACCCTTCGCTTTGCTCAGGGCGACAAAGGGCAATTTCGCAATCGTATCCCGCCCATCGTCCGAATCGGAAATCCCGCCACCCCCCCAATCCGCCAAATCCCGATTCCAATTCCCCCTGTCATAATGTACCATTCCGCCATACTGCCAACTCTGCCCCAAGCAAGGAGATTGACCGATGTACGTAATCATCGCGCCCATCCAGATTAAGGAAGGCTGCAAAGACCAGTTTATGGAAGCCATCATCGAGGACGCCAAAGGCTCGGTGAACGACGAACCCGGCTGCCTGCGTTTCGACGTGATTCAGGACGCCGGCGACGAAAACCGCATCTGGCTCTATGAAGTCTACCAGGACGAGGACGCCTTCCAAGCCCACACCCAGGCTCCCCACTTCATCAAGTTCCGCGACGCCACCGCCGACATCCGCGTCGAGGGCATCCAGGGCGCCGCCCGCGGCAGCTCCAACGTCTGGCCCCCCGACGCCGAATGGAAATAACCCCCAATTCCCCGTAACCTCAACTCCCTCCCCCTCCGGGGGAGGGCCAGGGTGGGGGCGCATCCAAAAAAGGAGACGCAAAATGTACGTAATAATCGCCCCAATTCAGATAAAAGACGGCGCCAAAGAGCAAGTGCTGGAGGCCCTAGTGCCTAACGCCCGGGCGGCGGTGGAAACCGAGCCGGGCTGCCTGCGCTTCGACGTCATCCAAGACGCCGGCGATGAAAACCGCGTCTGGGTCTACGAAATCTATGTGGACGAGGACGCCTTCAACCATCACACCCAAACCGCCCACTACCTGAAAGCCATCGAAACCATCGGCCCCAACCGCGCCGACGGCGGGCTGACGGGCGCGGCCCGGGGCAGCGTAAACGTCTGGCCCCCGGACGCCGAATGGAAGTAAAAAAGGGAGGCGCATAATGGCAAAAACGATACTACAGAGCGACGCCGTAGCCGTGCCGCGGGGCATAATGTCCCAAGGCATAGCGGTTCCGGCGGGGCGGATGGTGTTCGCTTCCGGGCAGGTCGCCCGCGGAGTTGACGGCGAGCTGGTGGGCCGCGGCGACATCCAGGCCCAAACCCGCAAGACCCTAGAAAACCTCCAAGCCGTGCTGTCCGAGGGCGGCGCCACAATGGACGACGTGGTGAAAGTCACCGTCTTTGTGACCAACCTAGCCGAACACTTCGCCGCCATCCACCAAGTCCGCGCCGAGTTCTTTTCCCCCGCCTACCCCGCCAGCACCCTAGTGGAAGTAAGCCGCCTAGTAGACCCGGAAATGCTCATTGAAATCGAGGCAATCGCGGTGGTGCCGTAAACGCAAAACGCCGGGGCGCACAACTATGCGCCCCGGCATCCAATCCCAATAACCCCGAACCACTGCAACCCCGCATCCCATTAACCCAGCATCACCACAACACCGCATCACCGTCATTCCCACCCGCCCCGTCATTCCCGCCGTTCTCCCGTTATTCCCGCGAAAGCGGGAACCCACGCCCCGGCCAATAACAGCCCGAAAGCCTAGCCCCGGTTGGCCGCCGCAGCCGCCGCCACGCTGTCGGGAACCAAATCCGCTTCCCAAGGGCCGGGAAAATTGCCTTGCGGACGGTCGCCGCTCATAAAGAGGTTTTCCTGCCGGTGCCACTGCTCGCGCGGCGTTTCGTAGTAAACCTCAATGCCGTTCCCGTCCGGGTCTTTCAGATAAATCCCCAGAGAAAGGCCGTGGTCGGAAACCCGCTGGATGGGTACGTTCTTTTCCTTCAGGTTGTTGTAAAAGTCAGCCAAATCCTCCAGACTGCCCATCCGCCAGGCCATGTGATTCAGCCCCACCTGCCCAGCGCGGGGGCCGTCGGCGTTCTCCCCCACCTCCATCAGCGCAATTTCGTGCGACTCGTCCAAGTTGGCCGACATAAACGCGGCCCGGCCCTCCATAAAATCGTAGGTGTGCAGCCCCAAGACGGCCTCGTACCACTCCCGCGCGGCTTTGGCGTTCCGCACGTAAATGTTCACGTGTCCCAGATAACTAGGCGTGTATCCCATAGCCCACCTCCTCAAACATAACCGTTTCGCGCCATAAAACTACCACACCGCAACCAAACCCGCAAGGGCGCAACCGCCCCCTCCACCACCCGCCATTCCAGCGAAAACGGGAATCCCGCCCCCCAATGCAATTGTCTGAATCAGGATTGACCGGATTAAAGGATTTTCACGATTCCCTATCATCCGGCTAATCCTCTAATCCCGAAAATCCTGATTCAGACAAAACGGATTTTCAAGATTCCCTACCATCCGGCTAATCCCTTAATCCCGAAAATCCTGATTCAGACAAAAGAAATTCAACATTTCCGCTTGTCCAGTTCCTCGGCTATCCAGCGATAAGTATGCCAAATTCCTTCCCGGATAGTTGTTTCCGGCTGCCACCCAATGATTTTGTTCAGAACCGTATTGTCGCTGTTGCGCCCCCGCACTCCCTGAGGCTTGCTCAAGTCATAGTTGCGGAGCAGACGCTTTCCGGCGGCGGCGCACACGGCGTCCACCAACTGGTTGACCGTAATCAGTTCCTCGGTTCCCAAGTTTACCGGCTTGGTGTAACCCGATTCCATAATGCGCCGCAGTCCTTCAATACAGTCGTCAATATAGCAAAAGCTGCGAGTCTGTTCGCCGTCGCCCCACACCTCAATGCCGGTGCCGTCCTCGGCCAGAGCCACCTTGCGGCAGATCGCTGCCGGGGCCTTCTCCTTTCCGCCGTCGTAGACGCCCAGCGGGCCGTAGATGTTATGAAAGCGGACAATACGCACGTCCAAGCCGCATTCCTCATGGTAATACGTAGTCAACTGCTCGGCGAACAGCTTCTCCCATCCATAGCCCTTTTCCGGGTCAGCGGGAATGGCCTCATCTTCCCGCAAAGGAGTAACGTCCTCGGCGGCCTGTAGAAAGCTGGGATAAACACAAGCCGAGCTGGTGTAGAGGTATCGTTTCACCCGCGAAACCCGCGCCGCCTCCAGCATATGGCTGTTAATCAGGGTGTTGTTGCGGGTCAGGAAGGCGTGGTTGGCGGTGATATAGCCAATCCCGCCCATATCCGCGGCCAGTTGATAAACGTCGTCCATCCCGTCGGCGGATCGCAGGCAACTCTCAAAATCGCGCAAATCGGCAATCACGAATTCGTCGGCAACGCTATCCTCGAACTCGGGATGCTTGATGTCCACGCCCCGAACCCAGTGACCCTCGGCTTTCAGACGCTTGACCAAGTGATGGCCGATGAACCCGCCGGCCCCGGCAACAACAGTGTTCAATGGATGCTCCCCTTTGATTTATGGCCGGTCTATAAGCTGAAATACCTTCCTGCTGGGCTTTAACACAGGAAACAACAACAGCCCCGCCAAGCCATTATTCCGGCAGATACGGGCCACTTCTATGTTGGCCTTGATGATTCTTTTGATGTTCTTGGTGGAATTGCCCCCCGGTGCCATATTCACCAGCACTCGCCTCAAATACTTCACCTTGACTTTGTGCTTGTATAGCAGCCGCAACATGAAATCCTGATCCGCTGCGATAGGATACCGTAAATCGAACATCCCGTGACGCTCATAGACGCGCTTTCGCACGAAGAACGCCATGTGTGGGGGCAACCAGCCAAAGTGAACCTTTGCTCTACAGTAATCCCCAGCCTTCCAATATCGCACCGTCTTGCCTGCTTCGTTCACGTAAATTTGGTCGCCGTAACAGGCATCAATATCTTCATCCGACTGGAAGACATCCATAACCGCGCCAATTACAGACGAATCTCCGTATTGGTCATCGGCGCTTATGAAATGCACCACATCGGCGGAAGCCCCGGTAGCCTTGGCAATGCCTTTGTTTATGCCATCGAATATACCCTTATCCGGCTCGCTGATGAGCACCGAAATCTTGTCCCGGTATCCCTCAAGGACTTCCAGCGTGCCGTCGGTAGATCCGGCGTCCACAACGATTATTTCCATTTCATGCCCGTGCTGCTGCGACAGGATGGATTCCAGCGCCCGTCCAACCCGCACATCGTTGAACACCGGGACTACGACGGATATTTTCATGGAGTCCCGCTACCCATCGAATGCCCCGATGGTCTGAACCACCCGGCCCAACTGCGCGTCGCTAATTTCCGGGTACATCGGAATCGACAGGATAGCTCCCGCCAGCCGCTCGGCCACCGGAAAATCGCCCAAGCCGTACCCCAGCGACCGGAACGCCGGCTGCAAGTGCAACGGCAACGGGTAGTGTATCCCCACGCCGATTCCATTAGCGGACAAATGTTGCCGCAGCTCTTCCCTCCGTCCCGTCTGGATGACATATAGATGATAAACGTGTCTGCCGCCCGGCATCCGCGCGGGCAGCGTCAGCCACGGAAATTCGCCCAACGCCGCGTCATACTTCGCCGCCACCGCCCGCCGCGCCGCGTTCCACTCCTCCATATAGCCCAGCTTCACCCCCAGAACCGCCGCTTGGAGCGTGTCCAAACGGCTGTTGCCCCCAGCGTATTCGTGCCGGTACTTGTCCGTCCGTCCGTGATCCCGCATCATTCGCACCGTGGCGGCCAGCCCCACGTCCTTCGTAACCACCGCCCCGGCGTCGCCATACGCCCCCAGATTCTTGGCCGGATAGAAGCTGAAAGCCGCCGCATCGCCCCAGCTCCCAGCCCGCTTACCCTGATACTCTGCACCATGCGCTTGCGCCGCATCCTCAACAACTTTGACCGAGTGCTGCCTAGCGACCTCCATTATATCCGCCATCGGCGCCAACTGCCCGTATAAATGAACCGGGATAGCCGCTTTTGTCTTTGGGGTTATCGCCGCGCTCAGCCCCTCGGCAGTCATATTGAAGTGGCCCGGATCCACGTCCACCAAAACCGGCCTGGCCCCCGCGGTAACGATGGCCTCGGCGGTAGCGATAAAAGTGTTGGCCGCGGTTATCACCTCATCACCGGGGCCAACCCCCAGGGCATTGAGCGCCAAAGCCAGAGCATCAGTGCCGTTGCCGACCCCAACCGCGAAATCCGCCCCGCAAAAGGCGGCAAACCGCTGCTCAAAATCGGCCACCTCGGGCCCGTTTATAAACTCGGCCCGCTCCAGCACCCCATCAATAGCCGCCCGCATTTCCGTCTCAATGGCCGCATACTGAGCCTTCAGGTCAACCAGCGGGATGGAGAGCATAACACGGAAACCTCGCTTTTCCTAATTTCTAGCGGCGCCTTCCTTCGGCGCCAATACCATCAGGCTGGAATAAACACCGACGCCACGCACCCGATTGTAACAGTACCGGAGCACATTCAGGGCGAAAGGAATCCGTACCACCATTTTCTTAATGAGATTCCGGCGTCGGCTTCTCCCCGGAGCCTTCCACAACTCTTTGGAAAACATATCCTCAGAGTAGGCTCTCCGGTGATGACGAACGATGTCGAACCCATATTTATCCGCCAGATAGGTTATGGTATTCAGCCCAAAGAAGTGAACATGATCCGGTATCTCCCAATCGAATATATCCCAACGACCTGCTTGGGGAGTGATCTCGCCGGTTTTCAAGATTACTGCCCCTCCCTCCCGCTTTAACAGGTCGTGAAAACGGCCAAAGAGCCAAGGAAAGCTGCTGATGGGAACGTGCGAAATCACATTGACCAACATTATTCTGTCGAATGACCCAAGCTCCAGTTCCGTTGCAGCTTCGAAGGTTGACTCAATAATGGCAGCGCCGGAGACTTGGCGGGCTTTTCCGGCCCTGGCCGGGTTGGGTTCGATACCCACCCCCGCCAACTTGGGACTCAACAGCTCCAGCAGGCGGCCCGTTCCACATCCCACATCAAGCACCGTTCCTGCATCTCCGGCATCGGCGGCAATTAGCGGAAACCACAGGTTGTAGTACTCCACAGAAGCCCGGTAGTAGGTTTCAGGGTCGGAAATTTCCATGTCTTCATGGCCGTGCGCGGCTTCATTATGTATCCTCTCTTCCCCAGGATAGGGATGCACAAAAAGCAAACCACAGTCGCCCTGACAAGCAAAGACTGTGTATCCACCCGTGGAAAACTGCAAAGTGCTGGAATGACCGCAGAGAGGACACGAGGGCTTCAGGCTGCTAATCATAGGTTTATTCCTTTCCTGGAATGCCTGCCGGTTCACGCCCGGCGGCGGCAGACCAGAAGCAAATTCCCCCGGGTGGCCTTGTCCTGAATTTCCCCCGTATTATAGCCGATAACGTACTCCCGCTCGATAGTCAATCCCGCCTCCGTAAACAAGCGTCTGAAGGAACCCCTAGAGTACCCGTGCATAAACCCCTCCAGCGGGCTGCCATCCAGTTCCGTAGAGTATACCTTGTCGCCCGCATCCAGGTTAGGGTCAACCACCGACCGGACATACTCCCAAATCGCGGCGGGCCAACTCCGGCGGAACCCTGCCCCCTCCCCCAAGTGCCAGCGGTTTATCGCATCCACGAACAGCAGGCCATTGGGCCGCAGCATCCGGCCCAGCTCCCCCGCAGCTTTCCGTCGGTCAGCAGCGGAAGTAAGACAAGAAAACGGGAAAAAAAGGCAAGTGACCAGATCGAAAGACTCCCCGGGAAATGAAATGCCGGTCAGGTCGCAAACCTTGACTTCCCTAAATCCGCCCCCCCGCGACTTGGCGATTTCGGCCATTTGCCAACTGGCGTCAAACCCGCAGAGTTCCATATCCGGCAATGCATCCTTCATCCGCGCCCAGCGCGAGCCGGTGCCGCAGGCCGCATCCAGCACCGACAGCGGGCGCCCCTCGGCCATAGCGTACTGCAACACAATTTGGTCAACCGAGTCATTAAAGGCGTGCCGCCGCGCTCCAATAGTGTCCTCATACGTGGCTGCTATCTTGTCGAATCGAGTCTGTATTATGCGCTTGTGCCTTGCGGAATAACCTCTACTCATACGCAGTCCTTGACCGAAACCCCGGCCTCAAACCCTTGCCCTTGAATCGCCGGGCCCCAGATAGCCGCCGCCGTATCCGTCCCATACAAAGCGTCTCCGTAAATCCCCAACGTCCTCGCGGCAACAACTTTCCAGTCGAAAACATCCTCCGCCAAACGCCGTGAGCGCAACCGCATATCTGCCAGCCGGTACGGGTCGGCAAGAATCGAGTCAAGCGTCCTTGCCAATGAACGCGCATTCCCCCTCTCAAAGGCCGCGCCGTTTCCATACAGCGTAAGATGCCTCCCCGCCGCCTCATCCGAGTGTACTAAGGCAGCTTGGCAGGCCATCGCCTCGTTCATTGCTATGCCCGGATCCCCCGGCCAAACCGCTATGTCGGCAGACGACATATATTTGGGCAACTCGGCATAGGGAACAAGCCCGGTCATAATGAGCTTGTTTCTAACCTCGGGCCGTGCCGCCCTGACAAGCCCCTCAGCCATACCCGGCACTGCCGGCCCCACCAGCAACAAGCGCAAATCGTACTTTTCGGTAAGGATATTACAAGCCTCCACCAGCACATCAACCTCTTTCCCGCGGTCAATCCGCCCGCCGAACATTATCACCAATGCGTCGCCCGGAATCCCCAGCGACCGGCGAGTATCCAGCCTAGCCGACTCATCATACCTGAACGAGCAGGTATCGGCCCCCAAAGTGGAGTGGGCCATAAGAGAGTGCGGTATACCAAACAAATCGTGCAGTATATCCTCGGGCTCCGGCCCCAAGGGTATGTACCGCTTGATGACCGACCCATAGTAGGGCAGAAACCCCCGCCGGAACAACTGGTAGTAGGCCCGCCGCACCGGGCCGCGAGGATAAGTGAGGAAGCGCCAAAGATGGCAATCTATCACCGCCGACAGTCCCAGGGCCTTGGCCACCGCCAATGCCTGAACCGTCAACGCCCCGATGGGGTTGTGGATGTGCAGAATGTCCGGCCTGATTTCGCTCAGTGTCTTTTTCAGTCCCTCCAGAAAAAATTGAGTCCCCTTTCTGGCCTGGAACCTAGCCTTCAGCCGGTGTACCCTAACGCCCCGTTCTTCGTAAACACCGGGGATTGTCCCGGCCTGAAAATGCTCCAGCCCCTGCCACCAGGCCAAGGGTAAAGTGGTAGTTACGATGGAAACGTCAGCGCCCAGCCGTGCTTGAAAGAAGGGCAGGTGGTTCTCCTCATATCCCAACCCCTCCTGGTAGCTGACAGTGATATGCGCAACCCGCACGCGACCCCTCACCCCGCGCCGCTCAGGCCCGGCACGCCAAGCGACGCGTGACGTCCGGCCTTAAGTTCCGACTCTATCCGCTCGATAGTCCTGACCACCGAAACCGCGTGCTGACCGCCGCTGACTGGCTCCGAACCGCACTGGACGCAGTCCAAGAAATGCTGCATCTCCCGGGCCAGCGGCTCCGGGTACGGAATCTTCGGAATAATAGTATCGCCGTAACGGTGCGACACCAAGAACCCGCCCGGGCTGTCGGTGTCTTTTGTCCCGCTGGAAATATCCACCCCCATATCGTAAATCACCACTCTGGCATCGGTGGATGCATCGTCCAATACCACCATTTTCCGGCTGCCCACCACAGTCACCGTTCTCACCTTGTGCGGATCCAGCCAACTGAGATGTATGTTGGCAAGCTGCCCCTCCCGGAACCGCAAAGTCGAAAATACAACATCCTCAAGGAAAGGCTGCAAGTAGATCCCGCCCACCGCGCTAACGCTCTCAGGTTCGGCCTCAAGCCAATACTGGATGATTGATACGTCGTGGGGCGCCAGATTCCACAGCACGCTCACGTCCGACCGCACTATCCCCAAGTTGAGCCGACGGCTATAGATATAGTTGATGTCCCCCAGACTGCCGGAATCAATCATAATCTTTATGTAGTTGACCGCCGAGTTAAACAGGAAAGTATGCCCGGCCATCAGCGCCAGCCCCTTCCCGTTGGCGCAGTCCACCAACTCTTGGGCCTCATCCGCGCTGGTAGCCAGCGGCTTCTCAACGAAAACGTGTTTCCCCGCCCGAAGCGCCAAAAGGGCCGCCCTATAATGGTCATTGGCCGGAGTGGCGATTACCACCGCATCAATCGAATCGGAATCGAAAATGTCCGACTCATCGCCGGAAACGGGCAGCTCCGGGTACCGGGATTTCACGTATTCCCGAGCCGCAGGTGACGAGTCAACCACCCGTTGCACCCGGGAGCCGCCGGACTCCATAAGCACGCGCAACAGGTTCTTCCCCCAGTACCCGCATCCCAACAACGCTGTCCTTACCTGGCGATTGCGTGAAACCATACCGAACTCAGCAAAAGGCGTATGCCCTGAGCCTCAACAAAATACGCTGTGAGAACAAAAAAGCCCGGCCCTCACCGCCAAAAACCGCGCCCCCTACCAGGACGCGGGCTATCATAGCATTGCAACGCCAAGCGGCTCAAGCGCATCACCCGCGCCCATCTGTCATTCTGAGCAAAGCGAAGAACCCCGACTTGGGCCGCCAAACCCTTCCCTCCACCTAGTCATCCGCCACCGGCACACTGTCCTTGGCCGGCGCCAAAAACCGGAACCTGCGCGGAACCTTCCCCCGCAGCCCCCCGCTGCTCTCCCGGCTTGGCATCCCCAACAGCAACGGCAGGTTAAGTATTATGACGGTGAATATAATCAAGTCCTTATGGGCGGCCAGGTTGGTGGAAAACTGCTTCTGAATGAAAAGGGCGCACACTACCAGGAACACAGCCGTAATAATGTGAAAATAGAGATTCCCCTGTTCCAGCTTGATGAAAAACTTCCACAGACTCCTCAGCGCAAAGGCAAGGAATGCCAACAGGAAAACAATCCCTATCAGCCCCAATTCAGCCGCCGTCTCCAGAAAAATGTTGTGCGCGTAATTGTCCATCCCCGCAGTGCCGGCGCCCCGGAGCGGGTTATCTTTGAACTTGTTCAGGGATTCTGAAATCAAATCAACCCGATTCTGTATTCCGTTATCTTCAAGCACAGTGTTATCCGCCATAGGGTTAATCGGCAGGGCTATGGTCTCGAAGCGCTCCTGATTGGGCAGTGTTATCCCAATCTGCGGTAGGCTAATCACGGGGACCGTATCTTCTGCACCGGCAACCGTCGGCTGCGGAACCGACAAGGCATTGCTCTCGGTTGACCCACCGGCATCCCCGGACGCCGCCGCTATCGGGCCTACCACTGGCGTCTGCCCCCGGTAAGTATCGCCCTCCTTTTCGTAGTACACGTAGCCCCGCAAGAACTTGCCCAGGTCATCGCCGGTCGGGGCGTAATTGTATGACAAGGCCCTGTCTCCGCCAACGTCGATGTCTGTCCAAGTGGCGTCGTCGGGCAGATTGGCATCGTCGGCCCGGGGATTGGCCCGCTCCCAACGCCAGGGGTTAGCCGAGGAGTAATCGTCGGCCCGGTGGGGCGTATCATGGACCAAGTAGGCGATGATGAGATCTCCCACCCGCTTCGGTTCATCTTCGAGCATGATAGTGGCATCGCCGATTTTCACTGTCGCCGACGCCAATGCGCTGGCCGACGTCGGCTGCGGAACCGACAAGGCATTGCTCTCGGTTGACCCACCGGCATCCCCGGACGCTCCCGCTATCGGGCCTACCACTGGCGTCTGCGGAACCGACAAGGCATTGCTCTCGGTTGACCCACCGGCATCCCCGGACGCCGCCGCTATCGGGCCTACCACTGGCGTCTGCCCCCGGTAAGTATCGCCCTCCTTTTCGTAGTACACGTAGCCCCGCAAGAACTTGCCCAGGTCATCGCCGGTCGGGGTGTAATTGTATGACAAGGCCCCGCCCACTCTGATGTCTGCCCAAGTATCGTCGTCAGGCAGATTGGCAGCGTCGGCCCGGGGGGTGGCCCGCTGCCAACGCCAGGATCTAACGGGGTCGTCGTCGGCCCGGTGGAGACTATCATGGACCAAGTAGGCGGTGATGAGATCTCCCACCCGCTCACCTTCGTGTTTGATACCGGCGATGCCGGTAGCGTCATACGCCGCCGCTATCGGGCCTATGGCTGGCGTCTGCGCCCGGTAAGCATCGTACCCCTTTTGGTAGAACACGTAGGCCCGCAAGAACTTGCCGAGGTCATCGCCGGTCGGGGTGTAATTGTATGACAAGGCCCCGTCAATGTCTGACCAAGTGGAGTTATCAGGCAGATCGGCGGCGTCAGCCCGGGGATCGGCCCGCTGCCAATGCCAGGGTCTAATGACGTCGTCGTCGGCCCGGTGGGGCTGATCATAGACCAAGTAGGCGGAAATGGGCTCTCCCATCCGCTTCTGTTCGGTATCGTCCATAATGCCGGCATCGCCGATTTCAAATGGCGGCGCCACTAATCCACTGGCAAAAATCGTGTAGACCATAAAAGTTGTTACGCAGAGAGCAATCAGCAGAACCGGGGAGTTGCTGAACCGGCGCGTAACCAGAGAAATCAGAAATGCGGCCAACAATGCCCCAACTATAGCAATCAGTGAGGCCCGAGTGCCGACAATCAGTATGCTGTAAAGCAGCGCCCCGGTCACCGCCAGACCCGGAATAATCCAGATGCGCCGCCAACCGGAAATCAGCCCCACGTAAAGCATTGTTCCAACCACCAACAGCATCCCCAACTGAATCGAGTTGGCATCCAGGAAAACCAGGCGCTCGTTCCATTCGTCTATCTCATACGGCAGCAGCCTAGCAACCCCATCGGGCAGGACTGAGAAGGCAAAAGCCCCGACGCCGATAACCGTTACCGCCGCCAGCGCCGTAATTAGAAAACACTTCACCCACCTGAAATCAACCAGAATAAGACGCGCCACGAAGTAGGGCGCCAACACCAGCGCCACGAACCGCAGCCCCTTCTCCAAACCGGCGGCTGAACCGCTGTTCGCCAGCATCACCACGGCAAAGCCAATCAAGGCTACATCCGCCCAAATAAGCTGGAATCGGATTTCCCTGACCGCCAATAAGTGAACGGCAAAGCACAGGACGGCAGCCGCCAGGAACACCGGCGTCAGGTTTACCACTCCGAACAGCAGCGTTCCGCCCCGCACCGCGTAGCCGAAGGCAAACAAAGCCAAGGCGACCGAAGCGCCATACATTGCCCAAACGCCCACCCCGGCGCCGGAAGCCCTAGCTGGCAACGACGTCAGATTCAAGTAGACCGAGGCAATCCCCATTGATGCTCTGGTCACAACCCTGCCCATTTCAACAGCTAAAAAATCTCCGTTTTTTCGGCACCCTTAACCCCGTCCCCGTGCCTTATGTTCCTACCGGACGGCGTCATCCCCCTGCCGCAGCGTCCCGACTATAAACGGGACGAAAGCCGCCGCGAAAGCAATCCAGCCAATGGAGTTGGCCCACGCCGCCCCCTCCGCCCCATACCTAGGGGCCAGTACCAATATCGCGGCCACCATAGCAACCAGTGCCACCGAATACGCCGCCAAGTGAGGAACAGCCCGCCCTATCGCCGCCGGCAAAACGGACACCGGCGCGACAACCGCGAAAGCCAGGGCCCCGGGAATCATAAACAGCAACGGAAAGGCCGCTTCCTCAAACCCGGCCCCCAGCATAATACGGATGACAGGCCCATATATTATAACCAGCAGCCCGTACCCGGCAACTGCGATAGCCAGCGACAAAAGCGTAAATCGCCGCGCCAGACCACGCACCGCCGCGGCGTCGCCGCCGTACCACTGTCGGCTGTACTCAGCCTGCACCCCGGTAGCGATAGAGCGGAAAGGATGTTTGGTGGCGTCAACAATCTGGTACGCCGCCCTATACAGCCCAACTTGGTGCAAACTAAGAACGCTGGCTATCAGAATCACGTCGATATGCAGGATAACCGCCTCAACCGACGCTCGCCAGAAAGAACCAACCTGGAACGCGATAACGTCCCGCCCCGGAACCCTGGCCCGCAACGAGCGCAGAAACCCCGGCAGACCCGCTTGCCGCTCCGAACACGCCGCGGCCAAGAACATCCCGACCCCCGTCACCACATCCCCCACCACATAGGCCGATATTACCATAATCAGCCCCCCCCCGGCCATCCAAGCCGCCACCAGAAAGGCAGTCCTGGCCGCCGAGCTGACCACCGCAACGGCGAACCCCAACTGCAACCGGTCAGCCAGTCGCAACACCGCCATGCTTTCCCGAAACGTCGCCGCGGCAACCCCCCCAACCCCGTACACCAGCAGCGCCGACCTGTAATCCTCCGCCTCTCCCAACAGCCCGCTCACCGCCAGCGTCACCGCCGCAAGCAGAACATAGGAAACCAGAGACAGCCCCTGCGATACCAGCATAGTAAATCGCAGCGTGCCTGTCGCCTCCTCCATCCGCCCCTCGGCGATGCTGCGAGTCACAAAGGTGGTGATAACCTCGTTGCCCGGCAACGACACCAGCCGGTAGAGCAACGAAGTCAACGCTATGATTACCGCCACCACCCCCAAGCCCTCCGGCCCCAGAATCCGGGCCGAAACCGCCACCTGGACTATGCTGGCAAGGAACTGAGCAACCGTTATCGCGCCTAGCCACAGCGTCTGCCGCGCCGCCCGTCGCTCGGACTGAGGGAGAACCCGGCGAACTAGAGCAGCAACGCCCCTTTTCAATACCATCCAAGATTCCAGGCCCAACCCATCAAGGAGTCAGGAAACACCCCCCCTAACCCGCCCCAGCCATCAGGCCCGCAGGCTTGCCGCACCCCACGGCCCGCCGCAACCAGCGCGGCTCAACGGCGCATCCCATTGTACAACGAACCCGCCGCGCCCGTCGCACACCGGATAACGCAGCAACCGGCAGCGCATCGCCCCGTAGGGGCAACCCTTGTGGTTGCCCCGGCTTATGTGGCCGCCCCAGCCTATGTGGCCGCCCCGCCCTATCTGACCGCCCCAGCCTATACATCCCCCCGCCCCCCCTGTGCTACAATAGACCCAAGCCCCAACGGGCTGCCAGCCGGGGCCGTTAGCTCAGCAAGGCAGAGCACCGGACTTTTAATCCGGGTGTCGTGGGTTCGATCCCCACACGGCCCACCACCCTGCGCCCGCTCAGAGCGCCCGGCCTGAAATTTCAGCCGACGCCCTACTAACCCGTTATGCCGGAGCGAATCCCTATGACCACCAAGCCCAGCAAATATAAAATGATTCCCTACCGGCGGCAGGGCGAAATAGACTACGCCAGCCTAGACTTTGACCCCGATGTAGCCGATGTGCCGGAAGACGCAATGGAACAAAACCTAGAATTATCGGAGATTGAGAACCTTCTCCGCGCCTACGTAACCGACTTTGGCCGCCGGCCCGACATTTTCCTCGACCGGGATACCAACGTCTGCTACGACCCGGCCAACCTCAATGTCCGCATCGCCCCCGACCTGTACCTAGTTTGGGGCGTTGACGCCCGGGCCATCCGCCCCCGCAAGCTCTATCTGCCCTGGGAAGCCGGCAAGCCCCCCGACTGGGCCCTGGAAGTGGCCTCGTCCAGCACCGCCTGGCGCGACGTAAACCGCAAGCCCGCCATTTACGCCCGCATCGGCGTCCCCGAATACTGGCGCTTCGACCCCACCGGCGGCGGCTACTACGGCCAGCCCCTCTACGGCGGAACCCTCACCGGCGGCGCCTACCGCCCCATCCAAACCACCACCGAACCCGACGGCATCCTCAAGGCATACAGCGAAACCCTCGGCCTAAGCCTCTGCTGGGACGAAGGCTGGCCCCGCCTCTACAACCCGGCCACCGGCGAATACCTCGAAAACTGGCGGCAAGAACGCGCCGCCCGCCAAGAAGCCGAAGCCGCTATGCAGGAAGCCGAAGCCTCCCGCCAAGAAGCCGAAGCCGAAAACCGGCGCCTGCGCCAACGCCTGCGCCTCCTAGAGTAGCCGCCCGCCCGCGGCATAATGTTTGTGAATTTCCCCTCAAGCCCTTAGAATCAAGGCCCTAAAACGTCCTCGCTTGCCACACACAAAAAGCCGCCGGAGAGGTGGCCCCGATGCGGATTTTGCAGGTCATCCACGGCTACCCTATGCGCTACAACGCCGGTTCCGAGGTCTACACCCAGGGCCTGGCCCACGCCCTCGCCCAGCGCCACGATGTGCATATATTCACCCGGCAGGAAAACCTGTTCCTGCCCGACTACTCTATGCGGCAGGAAACCGACCCCGCCAACCCCCGCATCACCCTCCACGTCATCAATATGGCCCGGGCGCGGGATAGATACCGCTACAGCGAGGTGGACGACCGGTTCGCCGAACTGCTGGACTCCATCCGCCCCGATATCGCCCATATCGGGCATCTCAATCACCTCTCGACCTCGCTGGTGTTCCAAGCCCGCCAACGCCGGATTCCCGTAGTGTTCACCCTGCACGACTACTGGCTGATGTGTCCCCGGGGCCAGTTTATCCAGATGTATCCCGCCGACCCCTCCGACGTGTGGGCCGTCTGCGACGGGCAGCACGACCGGAAGTGCGCCGTGCGCTGCTATGCCCGCTACTACTCCGGCGCCGACGACGAATTTGAGGCCGACGCCGCCTACTGGACCGGCTGGGTGCAGCGCCGAATGGCTCATATCCGCCAAGTTTGCGACGCGGTTGACCTGTTTATCGCACCCTCCCAACACCTGTTGCGCCGTTTCCGCGACGAATTCGGCCTGCCCCCAAATAAACTGGCCTACCTAGATTATGGCTTTCACCGTGATCGCCTCGCCGGACGGAATCGGGCCGCCGACGAACCCTTCACCTTTGGCTACATCGGCACCCACATACCGGCCAAAGGCGTGAACCACCTCATCACCGCCTTCGGCAAGCTGTCCGGCCAGCCCGTCCTCCGCATCTGGGGCCGTCCCCGCGGCGCCGAAACCGAGGGCCTGATCGCCCTAGCCCAAGCCCTGCCCGGTTCCGCCCCCCAGCGCGTCCAGTGGATGACCGAATACGAAAACAGCCAAATAGTCCGCGATGTATTCAACCGTTGCGATGCCATCGTAGTCCCGTCAATCTGGGATGAAAACTCCCCCCTAGTGATTCACGAAGCCCTACAGTCCGGCTTGCCCGTCATCACCGCCGACTACGGCGGTATGTCCGAATACGTGCATCACCAGCGCAACGGGCTGCTCTTCGCCCACCGCGACCCCGAATCCCTAGCCGCCCAAATGCAACGGCTGGCCGACGACCCCGCCCTAGCCCGGCGACTAGGCCAGCGCGGCTACGTCCAGTCCCCCGACGGCAGCGTCCCCGATATGCGCGAACACTCCCTCCAGGTCGAGAACATCTACGCCACCCTGCTGGCCGCCGCCAATACTTCACCAAAATTCGGAATATGATGAGGCGGGATATGACGACGCGGAATATGACAGCCCCCGCCCCGGCCACCCCGGCCCCCGCGCCGCCCGGCCCGTGGCGCATCACCTTCGACACCAACCCCGACGACTGCAACCTCCACTGCATTATGTGCGAGGATCATTCCCCCCACAGCCCCACCCAACCCGAGCGGCGCCAAGCCGGCCTCCCCAAACGCCGTATGGACATCGCCCTGATTCGCAAAATAATGGAGCAATCGCGCAATTCCGGCCTGCGCGAAATCATCCCCTCCACGATGGGCGAACCCCTGCTCTACCGCCACATTGACGAAATCATTGACCTGTGCGCCAAACACGGCGTTATGCTCAATCTCACCACCAACGGCACCTTCCCCAAGAAAGGCGCCCAAGCCTGGGCCGAGCGCATCGTCCCGGTGGCCTCCGACGTCAAAATCTCCTGGAACGGCTCCACCAAAGCAACCCAAGAAAGCATTATGCTCGGCTCCAATTGGGAAAAAGTGCTGGAAAACGTGCGGACTCTGGTAGCCGTCCGTGACGCCCACGCCGCGGCCAACGGCAACCGCTGCCGCGTAACTTTCCAGCTCACCTTTCTGGAAACCAACGTCGCGGAACTCGCCGACATAGTGAAACTGGCCGCCAGCCTAGGCGTTGACCGGGTGAAAGGCCATCACCTCTGGGCCCACTTCGCCCAGATTCAGCCCTTGTCTATGCGCCGCAGCCCCGACGCCATCGCCCGCTGGAACGCCGCCGCCCTAGCCGCCCGCCAAGCCGCCGAAAACCACCCCCTGCCCAACGGCGCCCAAGTCCTGCTCGAAAACATATTCCCCCTCGAGCAATCCGCCACCGACGAAATCGCCCCCGGCGCCGTATGCCCCTTCCTAGGGCAAGAGGCATGGGTCAGCTCCGACGGCCGCTTCAACCCCTGCTGCGCCCCCGACGCCCTGCGCCGCCAACTCGGCTATTTCGGCAATCTGAATGAAACTAGCCTTTACGAAATCTGGCACAGCGAAGAATACTGCAACCTCCAAACCAACTACCTCCAAAATCCCCTCTGCCAAGGCTGCAATATGCGAAAGCCGGTGACCCTATGACCGCCCCCGACTGGCGCGAATACGCCATAGCCCCCGACGCCAGCCACCACCTGCACCGGGGCCGCCCGGCTTACCGCCCCCGGTTCAACGAGGTGCTTAAATTCCACCCGCCCGGCCTAGCCCCCGTGTCCGACCCCTCCGGCGCCTACCACATCACCCCCGACGGCCTGCCCGCCTACCCGTCCCGCTACCTCCGCGCCTTCGGCTTTTACCAAGGCCGGGCCGCGGTTCACTCGCCCAACGGCTGGCTTCACATCCTGCCCGACGGCTCGCCTTTATACCAAGAAACCTATGACTGGTGCGGCAATTTCCAAGACGGCCGCTGCGCCGTAAGGCAGCGCAACGGCGCCTACCGCCACATCACCCCCGACGGCCCGCCCGCCTACCCGCAGCTTTACCGCTACGCCGGCGACTTCCGCGACGGCTGCGCCGTAATCCAGCGCGACGACGGCAAACACACCCATATCGACCCTTCCGGGAATCCGATTCACAACCTCTGGTTCGACGACTTAGACGTATTCCACAAAGGTTATGCCCGCGCTTGCGACGCCCACGGCTGGCATCACGTCAATATGCGCGGCCAACCGCTCTACGCCGGGCGGTTCAAGGCAGTCGAACCCTTTTACAACGGCCAATCGCGGGTAGAGGAATTCGACGGCGGCCTGTCCGTCATTGACGAATCCGGCGCAACCCTCCTGACCCTGCGCCCGCCGCGCCGCTCCCCCCTAGAATCCCTTTCCGGCGATCTGGTCGGATTCTGGCGAACCCAAACCATCCGCGCCGCCGTCGAGCTGGGCGTGCTGGAAATCCTCCCGGCCCCTGCGGAAAAAGTGGAAGCTGCCGCCAACCTAGCCCCGTCCCTAGGCGCCAGACTGCTGCGAGCGCTCGCAGAATTGGGCCTAGTACGCCGGGATGACGCTGGAATCTACCACCCCACCAGCCGGGGCGCGCACCTAACCCGGGCCCACCCCCTATCCCTGTCCGACGCCGCGCTAATGTGGGGGCAAGAACCTTATGCCGCCTGGTCATCCCTAACCTCCTCCATCCAAACCGGCGAATCCGCTTTCCAAAAAATCTACGGCCAAAAGCTGTTCGACTGGATCCAATCCCGCCCCGCCGACCTAGAAACTTTCCAAACCGCCCTTTCAACCTACGCCAAGCACGACTACCGCACCTTGCCGGAAACAATAGACTTCTCCCCACACCACACCATCCTAGACGCCGGGGGCGGCCAAGGCGAGCTAATGTTCGCCCTGCTCCGCGCCTGCCCCAACCTACAGGGAATAATAATGGAGCGGCCCGAAGTAGCCGCCAACTCTATCCCCCCCAGCGGCCTAGCCGCCCGCTGCCGGTTCGCCGCCGGCGACCTCTTTACCCCCTGGCCCGCCCGCGCCGACGCCATAATCCTAGCCCGCGTACTCCACGACTGGCCCGACCCCGACGCCCTACAAATCCTGAAACAAGCCCGAGCCGCCATCACCGAAAACGGAACCCTATACCTGATAGAGCTAACCCTAGACGAAACCGCCCCCACCGGCGGCCTCCTAGACCTGCACGTCCTAGTAATGACCCAAGGCGCAGAACGCACCCCCCAACAATTCGCCAACCTCCTAAAAGCCGCCAATTTCCAAATGCGCCAAGTAATCCCCACCAACTCAATCAGCTCAATAATCACCGCCACCCCCACCAACCCGCCCACCCCACCCAATTAAATCGCCCGGCTAAATCAATTTGTCACCCTGAGCAAAGCGAAGGGTCTCACCGCCCAAGCCAGGATTTTTCGCTTTGCTAAGAATTCCGGCGCTAGACAGACGGCGGAAGCAATTTCGCAATTTTCTCTGTCTATGCGGAATGATGTTCTATTTTCCCTACTGCCCGCCCAAATTTGCGTGTCAAAATTTCTTTAGCCAAATAACAGCCCGCTTTACCGAAAACATCAAAGAACAACCCCACAACTTAAAGCAATGTAAAGACACTCTCACAACTATTAAGCCCGCGCAGCTTAATTTGAGCAAGACGTCAGCCAGAGAGCATTCTCTCTGGCTGTTTTCTATTACTAACGCCAACGGGTTGCCCCAAGCCATACAACCAAGTAAAATAAGCCGCAAGCAAGTCAACCTGCCTAGGGCCTATTTTACAATCAAAGGTACACATCCCAGACCGCCCAAGCAGCCTACCACCCCACATAAAACAAAACCGCCAAAAGCAGCCAACTTCCAAATGCGCCAAGCAATTCCCACCAACTCAATCAGCCCAATAACCACCGCCACCCCCACCAACCCGTCTAAATCGCCCAGCTAAATCGAAATGAAAGCCGAATCCGCCGCAACCCTGCTCTCCCAAGGCCGTCCGATTCCCCCCCAATCCGACGCCGCCCTGCTCCTGCGCCACGCCCAACGGGAAACCATCCCGCCCAACTCCTTCGGCGCAGACACCCAGCTAACCGCGCATGGCGTCAACTCGGCGGAACGGCTGGGCAAACTGCTATCGGCCAGAAAACCCGGCCTAATAGCGTCCAGCCCAATTAGGCGCTGCCTAGACACCGCCCAAGCCATTTCCCGCGGCGCCGGATGGCCCGCCGCAATCACCCCCGATTGGCGGCTGGGCAACCCCGGCCCCTTCGTGGCCCAACCCGAACTCGCCGGCCCGCTGTTCCTGAAAACCGCCATCCCCCAACTGGTGCGCCGCCAGCTACTCGACGCCCACCCCCCGCCCGGTATGCGGGAAATCGCCGAGGGCGCACAAATCCTGCTGGACTTTATATCCGGCCAACTCGACAGCAACGGGCGCGTCAACCTCTACGTCACCCACGACGCCATCCTCGCGCCCCTAATCGGCTGGCTGTTCCGCCTGCCGGTGTACCGCAAAGGCTGGCCCGACTTCCTAGACGGGCTGCTGCTATGGCGGGATAATGGCCGCCTCCATTTGTCCTGGCGCGGGCTACATCAGACTGCGAACCCACCGGGCGGTTAGGGCGATGGCTTCCTGCGGCGGCACTTTCGGGGCGTAACCCAGCTCCCGCCGCGCCCTCTCGATACTGAACGCCTCCCGCTGCCCCTCCTCGCCGGGCCGGTAGCCGGTATATTCGATAGGAACCCCGCCGCCCGCCGCATCGCGGCACATCCCGGCCAGCTCGTTGATGCTCCGCTCCTCCCCATAGCTGATATGAAACTTCCGCCCAACCACCCTTTCCTCCGCCGCCGCGACGGCCAGAAACCACGCCTCCGCCGTATCGTCAATGTAAGTAATATCCCGCGTCTGCTCGCCCCCCTCAACCACGATAGGCCGCCCGTGCCGGGCCTCCCACAGCCACTTGAAAATAAAAACCTCCCGCCGCATATTGGGGCCGACCACCGTTCCGTTGCTCATAACCGCCGCCGGTATGCCATAGGCGCGATGCCACGACCAGACCGCCAGCTCCCCCGCCGCTTTGGAAAACCCGTATGGATTATGCGGCGTCAAAGGATGGGCCTCGTCTATCGGCAAATACAACGGACGCCCTATCTCGCTGGCCGACCCGGCATATATCAGCTTGGCAACCCCACCGTCCCGGCGCACCGCCTCCAGCACCGCCACCGTCCCCTCGATATTCTGCATCAAGGTATACCGGGGCGACCCAAACCCCAAAGGCACATCGGCCTGCGCCGCCAGATGAACCACGACCGAATGACCGGCAACGTCCTCCGGCCCAATATCCTGAACGCTTTTCCAAACATACCGAAAGGCGGGATGTGACATTTCCGCTACTAACAAACCGGCGGCCAAAGGCGCCACCACATCCAGCCCGGTAACGGAGTAGCCCCGAGCCAGCAACAACCGGGCCAGCCGGGAACCGCCAAACCCCGCCGCCCCCGTGATAAGCACCCGCTCCATACCCCCGCCGGCCGCCATCATTGCCCCGGCTGCGCAACGAAAGTCACCGACACCCGCTCGCCCACCCCGGCCGACAGCATAGCCGCGGCGTTCCCGTTGGCAACCGCGATTTCCAAGTAGCCATGACTCCCGACAAGCGCCGCCAACTCCCCTTGCCCGCCATCCGCATCAAGAAAAGTCCGGTTCAGCCGCCCAATGACGCGCCCCCGGATACGTATTTCGCCAACCTCGCGCCCTTCCAGCAAAGTTGCCGATATATTGCTTACCAGATTGCCATACCCGTCGCAGTAAACGATTTCGCCGCTCACCCCCACATCCGCCCATCGCGGCTGCGGCGCAGGCAGCCAGACCAGTTCGCCCACCGGCTGCCCCAGCGATTCCGGCGCAACCCCCAGCGAAAGATACGCCGCCGCCGGAGTGAAAATGTCGCGCCCGTGAAAAGTGTTGCTCACCGGATGCAGCCAGTAGTCCGGGTTAGTCAAATGGAACGCCCGCACCGTCGGCGGCAATTCCGCCATCCCCGCACCGCCCGGCGCACTGGACAGATACGGCGACAGCACCCGGCTCAACAACCCGTTGTCCGGCGCCACAAAAAAGCCGTGAGGCGTCCGCAACAAAACCGGCCGCCGCACGGTTCCAACCCCGGGGTCAACCACAGCCACATGAATAGCATCGGCCGGAAAATAGCGGTAACTCACCCCCAGCACAAAAGCCCCCTGAGCCACATCCTGCGGCGCAATTTGGTGAGTCAAATCAACCAGCCGCAAACCGGGATTGATCCCCAAAGCAACGCCCTTCAGAACCCCGGCATAAGAATCAACCAACCCAAAATCGGTAGTAAATACCAGCAACGTCCCACTCATCACACTTTAACCCCTCCCCTATCCCCCACCCCGTAGGGGCGCACAGCCGTGCGCCCTACCTGCCGAGCTAAGACTCTTCGCTTTGCCCAGAATCCCGGCACTGGAGCAACAACGAAAGCAATCGCGCAATTCCCCCACACCAAGCACACAACGGCAGTCACAACCGCACAACAACAATGGAAATCACCAAAAAAACCACCGCCAGCCCGATAGTAAGCTGGAAAAGCGTCTTTTCCGCCCCGCGCCGGGTTCGCACCGTGGACTGCGCCGCGCCAAACAGCCCCCCGCTCCCTTCCTTCACCTGCGACAGGATAATCAGCACCAGCGCCACCGACACCAGCAACTGCACAATCAGAATCACCGTATCCATCTAATCAGCACCCGCACCCTTCGATTGATTGGCCGAATCCGCGGCCCCATTCCCTTCGTTTTTCCTCCGCTCCAATGCGCCGGTAACCAGTTGATTCACCAAATCGGGCTTGGCCTGCCCCCGGGTAAGCTTCATCACCTGCCCCACCAGAAACTTGGCCGCCGAATCCTTCCCGCCCAAGTAGTCCGCCACCGCCCGGGGGTTGGCGTCCAGGGCCTCCCGCACCGACGGCTCAACCGCCGCCGTGTCGCTGATTTGAGTATATCCCCGCTCTTCGACGATGCGCCGGGGCGCCGCCCCGGAAGCGTAGACTTCTTCCAGCACCGTCTTGCCCAACGTAACGCTCACCGTTCCGGCGTCCACCAGCCCGATTAACTCTACCAGATGCTCCGGCGAAACCGGCGAATCGGCGATGTCCCGGTTTTCCAGATTCAGCAGACGGGCCAAGTCGCTGAGCATCCAGTTGCTCACCTGCTTGGCGTGCGACTCCCGCGCCGTCCCCGCCGCCGGATGCATTCCCGCCGCCCGCTCGTAATAGTCGGCCATAGCCTTGCTGGCAGTCAGCAGGCGGGCGTCATACAAGGGCAGCCCATAGTCGCGGCAAAAACGGGCGCAGCGTTCCGGGGCCAGCTCCGGCAATCGCCCCCGGATTTGCTCCACCCAATCCGGCGCGATGTCCAGCGGCGGCAAATCCGGTTCAGGAAAGTAGCGGTAATCGTGCGCCTCTTCCTTGCTGCGCTGAGAAACGGTAACCGCCCGCCCCTCCAGCCAGCCGCGCGTTTCCTGCACCACGCGCCCCCCGTCCTCCAGCACCCGGCGCTGCCGCCCAACCTCAAAATTCAACGCCTGAAAAACCGACCGGAAGCTGTTCATATTCTTGATTTCGGTGCGGGTGCCAAACTCATCACTCCCCGCCGGCCGCAGGCTGATATTAGCGTCGCAACGAAAACTGCCGTCCTGCATATTGCCGGTAGACACGCCCAAGTACTGCAACAGCGAATGCAACGTCATCAGATAGGCGCGGGCCTCCTCCGCCGAGCGCATATCAGGTTCGCTCACCACCTCCATCAGCGGCACGCCCGAGCGGTTGACGTCCACCAGACTATACCCGCCGTTCCCGCCCCGGCCATCCGGGAAGTGCTGCATCTTGGCGACGTCTTCCTCCAGATGAACCCGCCGCACCCCAATAACCCGCCCTTCCCCGCCGTCCCCAATTTCCAGCCGCCCGTCCACCGCGATAGGCAGGTCATACTGCGAAATCTGATAACCCTTCATCAAGTCGGGATAAGGATAATTCTTGCGGTCAAACTTGGTAAGCCGCGGAATGCTGCAATTCAACGCCAGCCCGGTCATAATAGTATATTCCACAGCCCGGGCGTTGATAACCGGCAACGCCCCCGGCAGCCCCAGGCAAACCGGGCAAACCCGGCTGTTCACCGGCGCGCTCTGGTAATCCGCCCGGCAAGCGCAGAACATCTTGCTCTGCGTCTGCAACTGCACGTGCACTTCCAACCCAATTACGGTTTCGTATTCCATTCCCGTTCCTGTCCGGGCCAAGACTTCAGCCCACGCCCGTGTTTACTCCCTTGGGGATATAAATAAAATGATCGCCGGAAATCAGACCGTCGGCCCATTTGGAAGAATAATCCGGCGGCAAAGATCTGTCGCAGTGAGATTTGACCGCTTCTTTGAATTGGCCGAACATATCAGGGCCTGGCGGCGGCATTCTTACCCCCATCAAATCCAACGGAAATAGTTTTTGCCGGTGGCTCCAGTACACATCCCAAATTTTACGATGCTGCTTTCGCCAAACATCGTCATCCGCCTCTGACAATGGCATTTCAAGAAACAGTTCCCAAGGCTCTGGCCTATCCGTATCATAATCATAGTCCCTTTTCCACACGGCAATAGGCACCGGCACACCCGCTTTGTTTACTTCGTGAATAAAGCGGGCCCCGGCTTTAATCAAATCACTGGTCAAAGTTTCGTGAAGTATCATATCCCCTCACCAATACGTCTTAATCCACGGCAGGATACCATTGGCGCTGTTCGTAATCGCCGTGTAAAACCTCTGGCACTCAGCCAGCGAAACATCTGTTTTGTAGCGGGATTCGACATTCCATTTCAGCACTTCCTCCCAATTTGCCCCAAGACCCGGATATATTGCATTATCCTGCCCCAAAGCACCGACTAGGCCCGCTGTTCCCAGCAGACTCCGAAGACTATGACTATAGCTCTCAGACGCCAATTTCCTGTCAGGAAAATCAAACTCCCGCACCTGTTTGGCGATACAAGCCTTCAGAGCGCACTCCACCGCATACCCTGCCAGATAGTATGCGCCCGAATAGTGTCCGTTGTCGAGGAGCAACCGCGCCTCGGCAACCCTCAAATCGGCCAAACGCTGCAACCCATCGCGGTTCAGGCGCGGGCTTGTCATTCCTCCCCCGCCCGCGCCGTCACGCCGCGCCCACCGGGGCGTTGGACTCCATAAACTCGATAATCCACTGCCGCACCGCATCCGCGCTCTGCTGCTCTACCGCCACATCGTGGTAAACCGCCCCGTCCAGGCATTCCTGTAAATAGCGGGCCGCGCTGGTAGCGTGAGCCGCATCGGCCCCGGGAATAATGACCGACGGCGTGCGCAACGCCATCAGCTCCACGGGTTCCGGCCCGGTGGCGGTGTCGCGGTCAAAAAGCGCCTGCCCCATCAAGCCCACCATCGCCAGATACCGGGCCGGCTCCTGCCCGGCAAATCCGTCGGCAAAGGATTCGTCGGCGCAAATAGTAGAAGCCCACGGCCCGGCCTTGGGTTCCGCCCAAAAACTGCCACCCTTGCGGGCCAGCCCCACCACCGCGGCCAGCCCATTCTGCCTAACGTAATCAACGTGCGACTGGAACCGCTCCAGCCCGTTCTGCCGCCAGCGCACGCCGCCCACCGGCCAGTGCAGCACCAGCCCCAGCGTGGCCTCCGGGTAAGTCACGGCAAAGGCGGTGGCGGTCGAGCAACCCATACACCCACCCATCACGAAAGCCCGCGATATACCCAGCACATCCAGCAGCCTCTTGGCCTCGTGGGCATAGGTTGTCCACGACACCCGCTCCACCCGCCCGCCCGAAAGCCCCGCCTCCCGCCGGTCATACGCGATGCAGGTATAGCGTCCGGTCAGCGTCTCCAAAGGCTTCATGCTGGCCCAGATACCCGACGTAGTCCACTTCTCGATAGTCGAGTCAAACCCGCCGGGAGCCATCATCAACAACGGCGGCCCGGAGCCGCGAACTTCGTAATGAATGTTTATCCCGTTAATCTCGGCGTAAGGCATAACGACTCCTTCTCCTAGATACTCGCCACCCCTGAAAAAGCAAGTAATTGTCCGAATCCTGATTCACCGGATTTATGAATTTCCAGGATAATCTCTCAATCCTGACAATCCTTTAATCCAGAAAATCCTGATTCAGACAAACTTCCCCACGCGCCCTAGCTCAACAGCCCGGCCGACTGCAACATCGCCTGAGTAGTGGTTCCAATGTCGGCCGGGGTAGGTATAATAACGGCGCCCGCTTCCCGGAAAGCCCGCACTTTAGCCTCGGCAGTAGCGCTTTCGCCCGTGATAATAGCCCCGGCGTGGCCCATCCGCTTGCCCGGCGGGGCGCTCGCCCCCACCACCAGCGCGGCCACCGGCTTGCTCATTTCGTCGCGGATACAAGCAGCGGCGTCCTGCTCCATACTGCCGCCTATCTCCCCAATCAGCACCACCGCATCGGTGGCCCCGTCATCCTCAAACAGCCGCAGCACCTCCACAAAGCTGGTGCCGATAATCGGGTCGCCCCCGATGCCCACGCAGGTAGACTGCCCCAAACCGAGGCCCGTTAGCTGCCCCACCGCTTCGTAAGTCAACGTCCCACTGCGCGAAACAATCCCCACCCGCCCCGGCAGGTGAATCGCCCCCGGCATAATGCCCACCTTGCACCGTGCGCCGGGATTGATAAGACCGGGACAATTCGGGCCGATAAGCCGCACCGCCTTTCCCTCCAAGTAGCGGGCCGCCCGCACCATATCCAGCGCCGGCACCCCCTCGGTGATACACGCAATCAGCGGTATCCCGGCGTCGGCAGACTCCACAATAGCGTCGGCGGCAAAAGGCGGCGGCACAAAAATCAGCGCCATATTCGGCGCAGTTTCGGCAATCGCCTCATCCACCGAATTAAACACCGGCACCGAATCATCAAACAGCGTCCCCCCCCGCCCCGGCGTAACTCCCGCCACCACATTGGCGCCGTATGCAATACAATTGCGGGCATGAAAGCCTCCCTCCCGCCCGGTTATCCCCTGCACCATCACCCGCGTATTTTCGTCAATCAGAATACCCATCGGGAAATGCTCCGTCACCGCCGGAAAAATTTTACGCACCGGATATTTTTACCCTGAACAATGTCCCCGCAGTTCCGCGCTGGCTTCCGGGGATAGCCTATGCAATGTCAACGGGATGCCTAGCCTTCTGCGAGTATATTCGGAAAGAATGTCTCTGGAAACCTGATACAACCATTCAACCCGATGGGCATAGTCATTTTCGTATTCGTGAAAATTTCCGATGTCAAAAGGAACCAAAAGAGACCGGATTATGCCGATGTGACACATCCGGCCTTGAGCCTCGTATGTCGCAACGGCATCGCCTATTTCCATTTCCCTGTTGAATCTCCTGATTTCACCGGCCCAAGCCTGTAGAGTTCCGTCTTTCTCATGAGGAAAACGCGCCGCCAAACGCCCTATGATTTCACCAGTGGAATCATTATGTCTGATAGGGCCAATCCCCCAACCCATCGAAACAATTCCCTGCTCCAGGAAGTGGTTGGCTAAAACGTTGTCGCGTTCAGCCCGGACAAACCATATCCTAGAATCCGGCAGTTGTGCGCTATCCGTCATTTTCGTTCTCCCCTTGCCCTAATTCGCTGTCGGGATAAAAACCTTTGGAATAACTTACCCCGCCCGCCGGATAGCCTCCGCCGCCTCCGACAGCGTTTCCGCAAACACCACCGGCAACCCCGACTCCCCCAGAATCCGCTTGCCGTCATCCACATTCGTTCCCAGCATCCGCACCACTATCGGCAGCCCCGAGCCGGTATTCCGGTAAGCCTGCACAATCCCCTCCGCGGCTATGTCGCAGCGCAAAATACCCCCGAACACATTGACCAGCACCCGACGCACCTTCGGATCAGACAATATAATACCCACCGCGCTGGCGACCTTATCCACGCTGGCCCCGCCGCCCACGTCCAAGAAATTCGCCGGCGCGGCCCCCACCGACGAAGTAACGTCCAAAGTCGCCATAGCCAGCCCGGCCCCGTTGACCAGACAGCCCACATCGCCATCCAAATTCACGTAAGCGATGTCCAAATCGGCGGCCTGCGCCTCCAGCTCATCCTCCTGCGTAGTGTCCCGCAACGCCAGCATCTCCGGGCGGCGGAACATCGCATCGTCGTCCACGCTGATTTTGGCGTCCAACGCCACCAGCCGCCCGTCGCCCGTAACAATAAGCGGGTTCACCTCCACCAGCGTACAATCATTATCCACGAAAACCCTATACAGTGCGCTCAACAGCCCCGGCGCGGCCGCCGCGGCCCCCGCCTCCAGCCCCAGCCTACGCGCGATGCGCCGCGACTGAAAAGGCATCAAGCCCAATACCGGGTCAATCGGTTCGGAATGTATGCTTTCCGGGCTAGACTCCGCCACCTCCTCAATATCCATACCGCCCGACGCGCTCACCAGCAACACCGGGCAACGCTCCACCCGGTCAACCGTAAGCGCCAGATACATCTCTTTGGCGATGTCGGCCAGTTCCTCCACCAGCACCTGGTTGACCGGAACCCCCTCCGGCCCCGTCTGGTTAGTGACCAAACTGGCGGATAGCATACCCCGGGCCGCATCCGCCGCGTCCGCCGCCGACTGCGCCACCTTGACCCCCCCGGCCTTGCCCCGCCCCCCGGCGTGCACCTGCGCCTTGACCACCGCCCGCCCGCCAAAGCCCTCAGCGACGCTTTCCGCTTCAGCGGCGGTAGCCACCACCCTACCCTGCGGCACGGCAATACCGTACCGGGCAAATATCTCCTTGGCCTGATACTCGTGCAGTTTCATCCCCAATTCCTGAGCGGGCCGTCCCCCGGCAGCCCCTACGCCGCCGCAAACCGCGCCCCGCATCGCCCCATCATATCATTTACCCCTAGCAATGTAGGCGATTTTCCCCCATCCGTCAACGCAAACCCGCCGCCCCAATAGACAATTCCCCCGCCCCAAAGCATAATCCCGCAGTGTCCCACGACCGAGGGGTTAAGCAGGAGAGATTATGGTTCGCTACAACAAAGTCATTGAACTGCTGGAACAGGACAAGCCGGTATTCTGCTCGGGCCTAGTCTGGAACGGCAACCTAGACGACCTAGCCTTCGTAGCCGATTCGGACTACGATATGACCATCATCGAGATGGAGCATCAGGATTTCAGCTTCGACAAGCTGCGAATGTCCCTGCAATTCCTGTTGTCCCGCAAGAAAATCGCCGACGGCGCCTCGCTACAGGCCGACCCCGCGCCCCTGGTTCGGGTGCCGCCCAACTTCCGCGAGCGCAACCAGTGGGTCTTGAAGCAGGCCCTCGACACCGGCGTCTACGGCCTGGTACTGCCCCACCTGAACACCGTAGAGGACGCCCAAGCCGCCGTGATCGCCGCCCGCTACCCCCAAGTTCCCGGCGCCGCCGACTTCCACCCCGAAGGCGAAAGGGGCTGGTGGTATCGCATCGCCCCCCGCTATTGGGGCCTCACCCCCGCCGAGTATTACGACGCCGCCGACCTCTGGCCCCTCGACCCCGACGGCAATATGCTGCTTATGGGCATCGTCGAGGAACCCCACGGCGTCGAAAACCTGAAAGACATCCTCCGCGAAGTCAAAGGCATCGGCGCCATCTGGGCCGGCCCCGGCGATATGTCCGTCGCTATGGGACACAAGGGCAACGCCAACCATCCCGACGTCCAGGCCAACCTGCTGCGAATCCTCGAAACCTGCCAGCAGGCCGGCGTCCCCTGCGCCACCGGCGCCACCGCCGCCGAAGTCCCCACCCGCCTAGAGCAGGGCTTCCGCATCATCATCACCGCCCCCGAAAAAACCACCCGCGGCCTAGAGGAAGGCCGCCGCCTAGCCAACCGCTAACCAAGCCTTTCCAACACAAAACCCGCCAAGAACAAACCCAAAGGGCGCAAAGATTAACTAAAAAATCTCTGCGCCCTCTGCGCGTACTCCGCGCCCTCTGCGTTAAAACCCCGTTACCCCCGAACCATCACCGCCCCACGCCGGTTTGCGAAGCCCCCGAACTTTGCAGATACCGGAACAAATCCGAATCCACGTCCAGCAGCATAGTTGACTGGCTGCTAAGGAACCGGCGGTAGGCGTCCAGGCTGCGCCGGAAAGAATAAAATTCGGGATCCTGGTTAAGGGCGACGGCCAGTATGGAAATCGCCTGCGCTTCCCCTTCACCACGCAGCCGCGCGGCGTCCCGGTCGGCGGCGGCGATTATCACCTCCACCTCCCTATCGGCGGCGGCCCGGCGGCTGCGGGCCTCCTCCTCGCCCTCCGCCCTCAGCCGACGGGCGATTTTCTCCCGGTCGGAGCGCATCCGCTCAAAAATGCGCCCAGCCACCGCCGCCGGGAAGTCCGCCCGCTTGATCCGTACATCTATCATTTCCACGCCGAAGCTGGGGCTTTCTTGCGCCAGCTCGCCCTTGACCGCGACCAGCACCTCATCAAGAATCTCGGTTCTGGTATTCGTCGGATTCACCCGCGAGTTGCCTTCCGCGTCGGTTATCGGGTTGCCGTCGGCGTCCAGCGCCACATCGCCCCCGATGATTTCCTCCCGGCTGCGCTCCGCGATTTCCGCCCGCAACGCCGCATTGATCCGCTGCCCCAGCACCTGCGAAGCGTTTTCCTGCGTGTTCAGCGTTTGCAGGAAACTGTGCGGGTCAGTAATCACATACCGCGCATATACGTCTATTTCCAAAATGTTGATGTCCTTGTCCAAGAAAGGCCCGGGCGGCGCGTCAATCCGCAGCACCCGCCGGTCATAGCTAATCACCCGGTCAACCCCGAAAGGAGCCTTGACGTACAGCCCCGGCGAAGTCTGTACCACCTGCACGTTCCCGAACCGGGTCACTATCACCTGCTCCGTTTCGTCCACCACATACAGCGCGGTGTACAGCGTTATAATCGCCACCAGAATAATCACGCCCGCGATAACCAGGTTTCTCATCCGAACCCCTTATTCGTCGCCTTTTATTGCCCTGTGCCCCGTCCCCACCCCCACCCTTTGCCGCCGCCCCCGTCATTCCGGCGAAAGCCGGAATCCAGAACCCCGATTCTTCACTATCCCCACCATTTCCCGCCATTCCCGCCCGTCCCCGCCATTCCCGCCCCCACCCGTCATTCCGGCGAAAGCCGGAATCCAGAACCCCGTCCAGCGAAAACGCCCTAGCCGGAATGACGGGTAGCCATCAATTCCAAGCCGCCCAGACCGCTACGGGCTGGGGGGCCCCACCGGCACCGGCACCACGCCCTCTTGCCCGCCGCCGACTACCAGCACCGGCTCCGTCCCTTCGGGAACCAGTATCTTGTTCACCGCCGGCATAATCTCCTCCATAGCCTCCAAGTACAGACGCTCCTGCGTGACCTGGCTGGTAGACGGAACCGTAAGCTCTTCGTGGTTGAGATACTGCACCGTAAAGGATGCGCCCGGCTCCAGAGTTTCGCCCGGCTGCACCCCAAGAGTCAGTATGTTGGTAAGAGGGTTAAAGCCCGACACCGACAAGTCAATGCCCGGCGCCGCTCCCCCGTCCGGCCCGTCCACCACCGAAATATCGGCGGCGGAAACGCCGGTGAGCATATCGTTATCCTCGTCGGCGTTATCCCAATCCAGCGCCAAGTTGCCCAGCCGGACATTCAGCGACCCGGACGAGGCAAAGGGCGGAACTATCAGATTTTCGTTGCCCAGATAGGCCACGGAAAACGCCTCGCCGCTGTCCGGGGCGCCGTTCACCCCGTCCACCAGCACACTGAAGCCGCAGAGCTGAGCCGCGCCCCCCTCCACATCCCGCGCCGTAAACCCGCAGTCATCCGCCCCCAGCGTCGAAAGGTTGGACACGAAGTAATTAGCCCCGATAACCGCAACGTCCTCAATGCCGATTCCCGTAGTAGGATCGCCGTCGCCGTCCGAGCCGTCCGTGTCCTGCAACGTGCTGGACAGGCTTATGGAGCGGTCGGAATACTGCCGCAGGACAGAAAGGAACTGGTCGGCTTCACCCCGCGCCCGCTCGATACGCGCCCGCTTGAACGCCTCCGCCGGCTGGATTATCTGCTCCGCCCGGCCCCTAGCCTCGGGAATAACCTGGTTCTCGTATGCCTGCGCCTGGTTCGTCGCCGTCACCTTGTCCTGCCGCGCCTGCAACACATCGTTGAAAGCCGCCCGCACATCCTCCGGCGCTTCCACCTTTTGCAACTCCACGCTGATAATGTTGAGGCCCGCCTCATAGCTGTCCAGAATCTCTTGCAGTTTCTCCTGCGTCGAGATTTGCAACTCGGCCCGCTGTTCCGCCAGCACTTGGCCCAAAGAGCGCTGCCCCACCACCAGACGCAGGGCCGCTTCCGTGGCGTCCTTCAGCGTGCGCCCGTCCGGGCGGCCCGCCGGGATATTCCGTCCCACCCCGGCATCCTCCCCCGGGTCATCCACCCGGAACAGGTAATCGTTCAGGTTATTTATGTTGTACTGAACCACCATCTGCACGTCAATGATGTTCAGGTCACCGCTGATCATCTGCGCTTCCACCGCCACCGGCGCATCCGCCCCGCCGTTCTCGCCCCGCCGGAACCCCAGCTCCATCCGCCGGGTCTCCACCACCTGCACCACATCCCGGTTGCCCACCGGCGACGGCCACCACCAGTGCAGCCCCGTATCCGTGACCGGGCTGGCCTGCGCCGCCCCGAAAAGCCGCAACGCCGCCTGTTCCCCGGGGCTGATAGTGTAAATTCCCGTCGCCGCCCAGATTATCACAATCAGCGCGACGACCAGCGCGGCGGCCAGCCCCACCCCGCCGCCGCCCAGCCGGCTAGTCAGGCGGCCCAATATACTCCGGGCGCCGCCCATCATCTGGTCGAAATTCATCTCTGGCTGCCTAGGGGGTTGCCCTCCGGGTTGGTACATATTAGACATTTCCTCGCTGTGCCGGGCGGCTTCCGGGCCGCCGGGCTTAGGGACTGCGCCGTTCCGGGCCAAGCGTCCAACGCCAAGCCCAACCACGGCCCGACAATGATAATAACACTGCTACGGGCATACGGCTATAATTCCGGCCCGGATTCCCCCGCTGCACCCATCCCCGGCGGTATAATACCCCCGCGCCAACCACCTTATCCAGCAGGACGGTATCCGAATGACAACCCTAGCCGGTCTCGAAGTAAAGCCCACCGACGATATGACCCGCATCCGCGCGGTCTGCGAACACCAAAGGGGCCTGCTCTACGTAGTCCCTGCCGAGCGCAGTTGGGTCTGCTCCCCCGAATCAATGCCCGCCCACGCCCTAGCCGGATTCTTCCGCGAACTAACCGCCCTCAAAAACCCCCAAGTAGAAACCCTGATGAACCAATGGGGCCTCTACTACCGCCAGCTACCACCCCCCCAAGACACCGACCCAACCTAACCCGCCCCGGAAACCCACCCGGAAATCGCAACGCCGCAACGGGCAATGCGCCGCAATGCGCGTCGCGCCGCAATGGGCAATGTAACCTAATGTAGGGGCGCACAGCCGTGCGCCCTTTCTAGCCGCCAAATACGCCGCCCGAATCTACGCCCGGCCCGCCCCCCACGGATACGGGGCGCACAACCGTGCGCCCCAACGGATAACACGCAAAAATGCCAACCCCGCCCAACCTACGCCCCCGGGTCGCTGCTAGACGGCAGCGACGGCGCCGGCCGGGGCTGAATTACCGGCGCCGGCCGCGGCGCCGGGTACGGCGGCGGTTCCGGCGGCGCGGCGGGCGTCACCGGCTCGCCCCCGGGGTATTCGTCATTGAACAAGTGATTCAGCGCCGCGCCCGACACCGTTTCGTGTTCAATCAGATACTCCGCCAACCGAACCAGCTTGGGCTTGTGCGTAATCAGAATCCCCTGCGCCTCGTTGTAGGCGTGGTAGATGAGCGACTTCACCTCATCGTCTATTTCCTCCGCCACCTTGTCCCCGTAATCCCGCTCCTCGCTGATTTCCCGGCCCAAGAATATCATTTCCTCCCGCTTGCCAAAGGTGCGGGGGCCCAACCCCTGGCTCATCCCGTAGCGCTTAATCATCCCCAGCGCTATCTTCGTCGCCCGCTCCAAGTCATTGCTGGCCCCGGTGGTCACTTCGTCGAAAATCTGCTCCTCGGCGACCCGCCCCCCCATAGTTACCGACATCATACTGCGGAACTGGTTCTTGGTCCACAGATACCTGTCTTCCTCCGGCAGCAACGACGTATGCCCGCCCATAGCCCCCCGGGAAACAATGGAAATTTTGTGAACCCGGTCAGCGTGAGGCAAGGCCCAGGCCACTAGCGCATGACCCGCTTCGTGATACGCCGTCATCTCCTTTTCCCGACGGCTGATCAGCCTGCTCTTGCGTTCCGGCCCGGCGATGATGCGGTCTACTGCCTCCTCAAACTCCGACATAAAGATGGATTTCTTGCTCTGCCGCGCCGCCAATATGGCCGCCTCGTTGACCAGATTGGAAAGGTCGGCCCCGCTGAATCCCGGCGTTTCCTTCGCCACCGTTTCCAGCGCCACCTCCGGCGCCAGCGGCTTGCCCGATGCGTGAACCCGCAGGATCGCCTTCCGCCCCTCCAGATCGGGCAAATCCAAAGTCACCCGCCGGTCGAACCGCCCCGGACGCAACAACGCCGGATCCAGAATGTCCGGGCGGTTAGTCGCGGCCACCACGATAATGTTGGTATTGGTCTCGAAGCCGTCCATCTCAACCAGAATCTGGTTCAGCGTCTGCTCCCGCTCATCATGCCCCCCGCCCAGTCCCGCGCCCCTATGCCGTCCCACCGCGTCTATTTCGTCCACGAAAACGATACAAGGCGCATTGCGCTTGGCCTGCTCAAACAAATCGCGCACCCGCGCCGCCCCCACCCCGACGAACATCTCCACAAACTCGGAACCGCTGATATGAAAGAAAGGCACCCCGGCCTCCCCCGCCACCGCCCGCGCCAGCAGCGTCTTGCCCGTGCCCGGCGGCCCCACCAGCAGCACCCCCTTGGGGATTCGCGCCCCCAGCGACAAAAACCGCTCCGGGAACTTCAGAAACTCCACAATTTCCTGAAGCTCCGTCTTGGCCTCCTCCACCCCCGCCACATCGGCAAAGGTCACCGTAGGCCGGTTGAAAGGCATCATCCGCGCCCGGCTCCGGCCAAAACTCAGCGTCTGGTTGTTGCTCCCCTGCGCCTGCCGCATCATAAACAGTATCAGCCCGCCGAAAAATATCAGCGGCAGGAAGTTAATCAGCAGCCCGAATATGCTCGACAACCCGCTGGAGCCTGTAGGGTAAATCTTCACCCCCAAAGGCCCGCCGACTTCCACCCCGCTCTCCAGCAAAAGCGAAGTGATGCTGTCGCCCCGCTCCAGCTTGCTCTCAAAGCTGCCCCCCGAATTGGGGTAAACGGTGAGATTGTCGCCGCTCACCTCAATCCTTTCCAACTGCCCATTCCGGGCCATGTCAATCACATCGCTCACCGGCAGCTCATCGCCGCCGCTGCCGCGAAACAAGGTGTAAAAAATGACAATCACCCCAATGATGATCATCAGATACACAAAACTGTTGCGGAGCCACCTGTTACTGCCCATAAAAATCCCCTCGCCGGCCCAGCGCGCGCGCCCGGCCCACTCCCAACATTACTTGAGGATACCCCTATATTATCCAACCCCCACGAAAATTGCAAAACCCCCCACCCCCACCCCCTCCAACCCACGTCCCCCCCGCCCCAAACCCACCATCCCACGCCAACCCGCCGCTACCCACGCCAACCCGCCATTCCCAGCCAATCCGCCATTCCCACGCCTACCAGCCATCCCGCCCCTACCCGTCATCCCACGCCAACCCGCCATTCCCGCGAAGGCGGGAATCCATAGCCCGTGCTAAACCCATCACTCCCGCAACAACCCGTCACCCTGAAAGCCCCCACTGTCATTCTGAAACCTGCCACTGTCATTCTGAGCAAAGCGAAGAATCCCACCCCACGCCAACAAAACCCTCCGCTTTCCCTCAAAGCGCCAAATAGCCCACGCCGGAATACGTCACTCCCGCAACAACCCGTCACCCTAAAAGCCCCCACTGTCATTCTGAAACCTGCCACTGTCATTCTGAGCAAAGCGAAGAATCCCACCCCACGCCAACAAAACCTCCCGCTTTCCCTAGTAAGGCGCCAAATAGCCCACGCCGGAATACGTCACTCCCGCAACAACCCATCACCCTAAAAGCCGCCACTGTCATTCTGAGCAAAGCGAAGAATCCCACCCCACGCCAACAACCCCCCCGCTTTCCCTACAAGGCCCCAAATAGCCCACGCCGGAATACGCCACTCCCGCAATAATCCATCACCCTAAAAGCCGCCACTGTCATTCTGAGCAAAGCGAACAATCCCACCCCACGCCAACAAAACCCTCCGCTTTCCCTCAAAGCGCCAAATAGCCCACGCCGGAATACGTCACTCCGCAACAACCCGTCATCCTAAAAGCCGCCGCTGTCATTCTGAGCAAAGCGAAGAATCCCACCCCACACCAACAAGCCTCCCCGCTTTCCCTCAAGGCGCCAACAGGGAATTTCGCAACAGTCCCGAATCCGTCTGAATCAGGATTTTCAGGATTAAAGGATTTGCCGGATGGGACAATCCTGAAAATCCCCTAATCACGAAAATCCTGATTCAGACAACCGCCCCAAAAACCGCCGCTCCGTCCCCGCGCAGCCTTTCTATTCTATGAGACGACTGCGAAATTCCCTTTTACCACCCAGTCTCGCCGCCACCCAGAACAAAGCCCCCGCGCCACCCCGAGCGAAGCCGCCGCTGTCATTCTGGCCGTCTGTCATTCTGAGCAAAGCGAAGAATCCCACCCCACGCCAACAAAACCCTCCCGCTCTCCCTACAAAGCGCCAACCAGGGAACCTCGCAACAGTCCCGAATCCATCTGAATCAGGATTTTCAGGATTACAAGGATATGCCGGATAAGGGCAATCCTGAAAATCCCCTAATCTCGAAAATCCTGATTCAGACAACCGCCCCAAAAACCGCCACCCCCGCCCCAGCGCAGCCTTTCTATGAGACGACTGCGAAATTCCCTTTTGCCACCCAGCCCCACCGCCACCCAGAACAAAGCCCCCGTGCCACCCCGAGCGAAGCCGCCGCTGTCATTCTGGCCGTCTGTCATTCTGAGCAAAGCAAAGAATCCCACCCCACGCCAACACCCCCCCGCTCTCCCTACAAAGCGCCAACCAGGGAACCTCACAACAGCCCCGAATCCGTCTGAATCAGAATTGCCCCATCCCCGAAAATCCCCCAATCCAAAAAATCCCGCCCCACACAACCCCCGTCCCCACCCACCCCACCCCCCGTTTCTATTGACATACCTAGCCCAAATGCTAGTATGGGGGCAATTTCGGATATTCGCCATCCGGGGGTATTATGGACCTCGACCGCCACACCCTGTTGCAACTCTACCGCACCATGAAAACCATCCGCGACTTCGAAGAGCGCGGCATCCCGGAAACCGGACAGCGCGGAATGTCCGCCTCCGTCCACTCCTCCGCCGGCCAAGAAGCCGTCCCCACCGGCGTCTGCGCCAACCTCACCGACGACGACTACATCGGCAGCACCCACCGCGGCCACGGCCACTGCATCGCCAAAGGCGTTGACCCCAAAGGAATGATGGCCGAGCTCTTCGGTCGCGCCACCGGCCCCAACAAAGGCAAAGGCGGCTCAATGCACATCGCCGACATGAGCAAAGGAATGCTCGGAACCAACGGCATCGTCGCCGGCAGCGTCCCCCTCGCCGTAGGCGCCGCCCTCACCTCCAAGCTCCGCCACGGCAACCGCCGCGTCGCCGTAGCCTTCTTCGGCGACGGCGGCGCCAACCAAGGCGTCCTCCACGAATGCATGAACCTAGCCTCCGTCTGGAAACTCCCCGTCGTTTTCTGCTGCGAAAACAACGGCTACGCCGAATCCACCCCCGTCGAATACGCCCTCTCCACCAGCCGCGTATCCGACCGCGCCGCCGGCTACGATATGCCCGGCATCCACGTAGACGGAATGGACGTCTTCGCCGTCTACGACGCCGCCCGCGAAGCCGTAGCCCGCGCCCGCAACGGCGACGGCCCATCCCTCCTCGAATGCCGCACCTACCGCTACTACGGCCACACCGTCTTCGACAACCCCCTCTCCTACCGCACCGCCGAAGAAGAAGCCCACTGGCGCGGCCGCGACCCCCTGAAACTGTTCCGCGAAACCGTCATCCCCCAAGGCGAAATCACCCCCGACCAGCTCGACGCCATAGACGCCGAAGTAGCCGCCCTAATGGAAGAGGCCGTAGCCTTCGCCGACGCCTCCCCCCTGCCCCAACCCCAAGAACTCTACGACGACGTCTACGTAGACTACCCGGTAGAAATGATGCGCCGCGGCGCCAATATGCCCGTCTAACCCGACCGCCGGAAACCCCTTGTCGCCGGAAGTCGCCAGAACGATTGACTCAAACAGCCTTTTCAACCCGGAGCGCCGGAACGCAAAGAATATAACGTCGCCGAGGACGCAGACTAATCGCCTTCGCCGCAATAATCTCTGCGCCCTCTGCGCGTACTCCGCGCCCTCTGCGTTGAAAACGCCTTAAACAGGAGCAACCAAATGACCACCACCACCGCCACCCGTGAGTTACAAGTCCGCGAAGCCATCAACGAAGCCATCCGCCAAGAAATGGAGCGCGACGAAACCGTCATCATTATGGGCGAGGAAATCGCCGGCGGCGCCGGCCGCGAACACCTCGGCATCGTCGACGCCTGGGGCGGCCCCTTCCGCACCACCGTCGGCCTCATCCAGCAGTTCGGCAACCAGCGCGTCCTCGACACCCCCCTCTCCGAAGCCGCCTTCGTCGGCACCGCCATCGGCGCCGCCTCCACCGGAATGCGGGCCATCGCCGAGCTCATGTTCGTAGACTTCATCGGCGTCTGTATGGACCAGATGCTCAACAACGCCGCCAAAATGCGCTATATGTTCGGCGGCCAAGTCAAAGTGCCTTTTGTAATGCTCACCCGCATCGGCGCCGGATTCGGCAGCGCCGCCCAGCACTCCGAATCCTACTACTCCATCTTCAGCCACATCCCCGGACTGAAAGGCGTCGTTCCCTCCGACCCCTACACCGCCAAAGGGCTGCTGATTTCCGCCATCCGCGACGACGACCCCGTGGTCTTTTTCGAGCATAAAGGGCTCTACACCAACCGCGGCCCGGTGCCCGAAGAACCCTACACCTACCCCATCGGCAAGGCCCGCACCGTGCGCCAAGGCAGCGACGTCACCCTAGTCGGCCTGTCCAAAATGACCTGGATCGCCAACAACGCCGCCGAGGAGCTGGCGAAAGACGGCATCAACGCCGAGGTGGTAGACCTCCTCAGCATCTCCCCCATTGACTACGACCACGTCCTAGAATCCGTCCGCAAAACCCACCGCGTCGTAGTAGTGGACGAAGACACCCCCGTATGCAGCATGGCCTCGGAAATCTGCGCCCGCGTCGCCGAAGAAGGCTTCGACTACCTCGACGCCCCCCCGTCCCGCGTAACCGCCCCCCACACCCCCGTCCCCTACAGCCGCGCCCTAGAAAACATCTACCTCCCCAACGAAACCCGCGTAATCAACACAGTAAAAAACCTCTTCCGCTAACCCCGCCGCTCCTCCACCAGAGCCGCATACAGACAAGGGCAGGTTTGTTCGGAACCTGCCCCTATTATCTGAACTCTAAGCAAGCCGCCTGTCATTCTAACCAAGCCATCTGTCATTCTGAGCAAAGCGAAGAATCCCACCTTGGCCGGTGACACCCTTCCCTTCCCTCAAGGCAACAAAGGGGAATCTCGCAATTTTCTCTTACCCCTATCATTACTAAGCAAGCCACTGTCATTCTAAGCAAGCCGTTTGTCATTCTAACCAAGCCATCTGTCATTCTGAGCAAAGCGAAGAATCCCACCTTGGACAGTAAGACCCTTCCCTTCCCTACAAGGCAACAAAGAGGAATCTCGCAATTTTCTCTTACCCCTATCATTACTAACCAAACCACTGTCATTCTGAGCAAAGCGAAGAATCCCACCTTGGACAGTAAGACCCTTCACTTCCCTACAAGGCAACAAAGAGGAATCTCGCAATTTCCTCTCACCACTGTCATTCTAACCAAGCCGCCTGTCATTCTGAGCAAAGCGAAGAACCCCACCTTGGCCGGTGACACCCTTCCCTTCACTCAAGGCAACCAAGGGGAATCCCGAAATTTCCTCTCACCCCATTAAATATAAAGCCGCGTCTATCCGCCAAAAGGCCAGCCGCCAATGAAACGCCCCGATTACAGTTGGGCCATCCTGGCCGCCGGGTTCACCGTCCTGTTTTTCAGCGGCGGCTCCCGGTTCGCCTTCGGCCTGATGCTGCGTCCAATGTCCGAGGAACTCGACGTCAGCCGCTCCACCCTGTCCCTAGCCGTCGCTATGTTTATGGTAGTGTCCGCGCTGGCAATGCCCTTCGTCGGGCGGCTGGTAGACCGCTGGAGCCTGCGCGGAACCATCGCCGTAGCCGCCCTCACCGGCGCCGCCGGGCTGGCCCTGATGGGCCAGGTTCAAGCCCCCTGGCAGGTATTCCCGGTCTACGGCATAATCTACGCCCTAGGCAACTCCGGCGCCTCCATCGCGCCCGTAGTGGTGATGGTAAGCCAATGGTTCGTCAACCGCCGCGGCGTCGCCACCAGCATCGCCGTCTCCGGCAACGCCATCGGCCAGCTCGTCATCGTCGCCGCCCTCGCCTCCGCCCTAACCGCCATCGGCTGGCAAAACTCCTACACCATCCTCGCCGCCGCCAACGCCGTCATCCTCCTCCCCCTCGCCCTGCTGGTAATACGCAAGCCCCCCAGCGACTCCCCCTCCGAAACCGCAATCCAAGGAACGCGCGAACCCGCCGCCCCGCCCTTGACCCTGCGGCAGGCCCTAACCTCCCGCCAATATCTGCTGCTGGTAGCGATTTACGCCGTATGCGGCTTCCAAGACTTCTTCGTAGTAACCCACATCGTAGCCTTCGCCCAAGACCAGGGAGTAGGCAGCGTGCTGGCCGGAAACCTGCTGGCCTGGATGGGCGTAATGGGACTGCTCGGCATACTAATCGCCGGCGTAATGGCCGACGCCTTCGGCGCAGCCCGCCCGACAGCGATCTGCTTTCTGCTGCGCATAGCGGCCTTCGCCCTCATACTCCCCTGGCAAAGCACCCCTATGATTCTGGTTTTCGGCCTGCTCTACGGCTTCACCTTCCTAATAACCGCCCCCCTGACCGTAGTATTCCTAGGCAACATCTACGGCCCCACCCGACTAGGAACCCTAACCGGCACCGTCTCAATGGTACACCAAATCGCCGGCGGCCTAGGCGCCCTAGCCGGCGGCTGGATCTACGACCTAACCGGCAACTACAACCCAGCCTTCATCCTAATGCTCGCCCTATCCCTAATAGCCACCGCCCTAACCCTAACAATCCGCGAGCGCCTACGCAGCGGAACCACGCCCCTAGGGGCAGCAGCGTGCTGAAATCGTCCACTCCGTAAGCAGCCAGAAAATTGCAAAATCAATTCCGCCGTCCGTCATACTGAGCGAGTTATCTGTCATTCTGCCCAAATACCTGTCATTCTGAGCAAAGCGAAGAATCCCTCCTTGGGCAGACAAGCCCCCTTCCTTCGCCAAGGGTGCCAAATGGGAATTTCGCAATTCTCTCAAGCAGAGTGAAGAGCTTGTTAAAGACGCTCTGTATCGCTTATGATAAGGGTGCGATGTACGAATGGGACGAAGCGAAGTGCCTTTCCAATCTAGCCAAGCATCATATACACTTCGATGAAATGGAAAAATTCGACTGGAACACTGCCTCCGTCGAATTTGACGGCTATTACCCTGAACCCCGTTGGGTGGCTATAGGGTACATTGACCTACTCCCATACTATGCTGTGTATACTATTCGAGGCGACAATTACCGCATTATCAGTCTGCGCAGAGCGACTAGACGGGAGGTTAGAGCATATGACCAATCTCAAACCAGGCACTATCTGGCCGGGCCAGGCCAAAGTTGAATTGACCCAAGAGCAATTCGACGAACTAGCAACCAGCGATATGACTTTCACCGAAATCGAAGAAAAATACGGCGAGGAAGTCGCCATCGACGTCGGCATTGCCAGAGACCCGGATGCCCCGGAGTTGACCCCGGAGCAAATGGCCCGGATGCGCCCGGCCATCGAGGTCTTTCCCGCTCTGGTCGAGGAGTCCATCCGAAAACAATGGCGGGAGCGTCCTTCCGCCAAGCAGTACGTCACTTTACCCCTCGACGGCGACCTTCTTATCCACTTCCTTGACGCCGACGGCCCCGACTGGCACAACCAACTCAACGACACCCTACGCCAAGCGGTTTTCGGCCCCGAATCCGCCTAGTGAAACAGCAGCCCCCCGTTGACATTGTACGCCTGCCCAGTCACAAACGACGCATCATCCCCCGCCAGAAAAGCGACTACATTAGCCACATCCTGCGCCTCTGCAATCCGGCCCAGCGGCGTAGCCTGAGCGCTATTCTGCACCACCTGGCCGCGAAACTCCTCTTGGCTAATGCCTCGCTGCGCCGCCTGGTCGCGCTCCCAGTAGCTCATCCGGTCGGTGTTAATCGGGCCGGGGCAGACGGCGTTGACCGTAATCCCATAGGGCGCCAAATCCAGCGCCGACGCCTGCGTCAGCCCCAGCACAGCGAACTTGGACGCGCTATATGCCGCCCCCGTAGCACTGGCCTGCTTGGAAGCGTTGGAAGCAATGTTAATAATGCGCCCACCGTTGCCCGCCTCAATCATCCGGCGCCCCACCGCCTTAGTAAGCAAAAAAGGCGCCGTAGTGTTGATGCTAAGAAAATGCTGCCAAACATCCTGCTCCAGCTCCGTAACCGGCACCTTGTCCCTGCCGATAATAGCGCGGGCGTTATTGACCAGAATATCAATCCGCCCGTAATGGGCCATCACCTGCTCCACCATCCGCTCAATCTGGCCGCTGTCGCCCAAATCGCAATACACCGGAAAACTGCGGCGGCCAACCGCCTCCACCTCCCCGGTAACCGCGTCAATCCCCCGCCACTGATTGCGTACTTCCGCCGGCGGCAGATCTTCCGTCTCCCGGTGAACATCGGTCAGCCCAATATCCGCCCCCAACCCGGCCAGCTTCAGCGCCGTAGCGCGGCCCACCCCGCGCATCCCCCCCGCCCCCGTAACCAACGCCACCTTGCCTTCCAACCCAACCATTTCAAGCCTCCCCACTTTTAGTCCGTCATTCTGAGCGGCCATCTGTCATTCTGAGCGCAGCGAAGAATCCGTCTCGGGCGGCAAGACCTTCGCTTAGCCCAAGGCGACAAAGGGCAATTTCGCAATCGCCCCACTCCTATTTTGGCGAAATCAAATAGCCCGGCTTTGCCGGGCTACCAAGAACATGACGACCAATGTTGAGCTAAATGCCCAGCAACTGCCGCTTCTTTGCCTCAAACTCAGCCTCGGTCAATACGCCCTGTCCTACCAGAGCGTATAGGCTTGCCAGTTCTGCCGCCGAACCTGCTTGCGCGGACGAAGTGGCAGAAACACGGGAAGCAGCCACCTGAGCGCGGACGTAATCTACGAAAGGCTTGACCTCAGTTTTTTTGACCATCTGAATCTGGTAGCTCGCGGTGCCTCGGCCAGTCAGCTTCACACCAGCCTTAATAAGCCCTGAACTGTTGGCAATCGTCTCTATGCTGTCATAGGGCATTACAGCAACTTCCGTGCTGAATATACCTTTGTCCACAAAGAGAACTCGGCTTTGAGTCGCCACCACAATCCCTTTGTGCAGCGAGCCGTTCTTTCCCAATTTGCCCGCATCACCTAAGTCTGGGCCGAACATCCCGCCCACCATAGAACCCACTTGCTCTCCGTCGTCCAGCAAGTCTATCAGCATTTTACGTTCGCCCTTGTGCGTACCCTTGCTCCACCCCGTAGCTTGCCAAGCCTGAAGCAGATGCCCTTCTTTGGTCTGAACTGCCATAAATGCATCCTCCGAACTGAAAACCTTGATATACTTTACCATATAATAACAAGTATGTCAAAAAAATTGTCAGTGGGATGCAGGACATCACTGCCCCGCCGTCGCGCATTAACCAACCTTTCCGCCCTATCCGCCGCCGCACCCCGCAGCGCACCCGCCGCCACCTTGACACGCCACCAAGCAGCCCTATCATAACCCCACAAGCGCAACAGCACCCAAACCGCAGGGAGAAAGCAATGGCAACATCGCTGATTCGAGGAAAATACGTAATCTGCGAAGCCGGCCCCAACGCCGCAAACAGCCGCGTCATCACCGACGGCGCAGTACTGCAACGCGACGGCATAATCGAGGCCGTAGGAACCTACGACACCCTCAAGCAACAACCCGCCGACGAAATCATCGGCGGCCCCCGCTTCCTAATAATGCCCGGCCTAGTCAACTCCCACCACCACGGGCGCGGCCTTTCCACCTTCCAGTTAGGAACCACCGACGGCTGCCTAGAAACCTGGATTGTAGACGGCTGGGGCCGCCGCCCCGTTGACCACTACCTGATGACCCTGTACACCGCCATTCAGATGGTCAAATCCGGCACCACCACCGTTATGTACAACCACCCCCACACCCCCGCCCACGGCCTAGCCGACGAAGCCGAACAAGTATTACAAGGATTCGGCGCAGCCGGAATGAGAACCGCCTTCTCCATCTACTACCGCGGCCAAAACCGCATAGTCTATCACGACGACCAAGCCTTTTTGTCCCGCCTGCCCGCCGACCTGTCCGACGCAGTGCGCCGCTACGTCGCCGCCACCGACTTGCCCGAAGCCGACTACTTCGCCCTGTTCCGCTCCCTCCAAGAACGCCACGGCCCCGAAGCGCCCGACGCCCCTACCCCCGGATTAGTGTCCCTGCTACTCAGCCCCAGCAACACCCAATGGGTTTCCGACGAATTTCTTTCCACCACCAAAGAATACGCCGCCCGCTACAACGCCCCCATCCATATGCACCTAGCCGAAAGCTGGTATCAGAAAGAATACGGCATCCGCGCCTGGGGCAAAACACCCGCCGCCCGGCTGGCCGAACTAAACTTTCTCGGCCCCGAGCTTTCCTGCGCCCACTCCGTATGGCTAACCGAGCAAGACATCCAACTGCTGGCCGCCGCCGGGTCTACCGTATGCCACAACCCCAGCTCCAACCTCCGCCTCAAAAACGGCATCGCCCCGGTAAACGCTATGCTAACCGGCGGCGTCAACGTAGCCCTAGGCACCGACAGCACCGCCCTCAACGACGACGACGATATGCTCCAAGAAATGCGCCTAGCCGCCCGCCTCCACCGCCAGCCCGGCCTAGACCGCCCGGCGCTCGACACCCACCAAACCCTGCGCCTCGCCACCGCCAACGCCGCCCGCCCCACCGGATTCGACGGCCAAATCGGCGCCCTAGAGCCGGGCCGCTACGCCGATCTGGTGCTGCTCGACTGGGACGCGATGACCGCCCCCTACTTCGAGGAACCCGGCCCGTCCCCAATAGACGCCGTAATCTACCGGGGCAAGGCAGCCCACGTAGACACCGTAATAATCCAGGGCGAAACCGTCCTACGCAACGGCCAATTCCTCAAAGCCGACGAAGCCCAAATCACCGGCGAACTCCAACGCCACCTAGCCCGCCCCCTAGACCCCCAAACCGCCGCCACCCGCCAAATGGCCGCCCGCCTGCTCCCCTATATCCAACAATTCTACCAAGACTGGCGCCCCCCCGCCGACAACCCCCATTACCTCTACAACGGGCGAACCTAACCGCCAAAATTTCCGCCGCCGCAAATCTCTGAATCAGGATTCTTCCCCATCCGGTAAATTCTATAATCCTGAAAATCCTGATTCAGACAAAGCTATGCTAATATAATAGCGGCGGCCACCCGCCAGCCATACCGTTACAACAAGGAGACACCCAACTATGGCTACTGTAGGAAGCGGCAAATACACTTACGAGGTAGTTCAGGATTGGGCGCGGCTGCCCGAAGGCATGGCCTTCGGCACCGTCAGCGCCGTAGCCACCGATTCCCAAGGCCGGGTCTACGCATTCCAGCGGGCCGAACCCCCGGTAGTCATTTTCGACCGCGATGGCAGCTACCTAGGTTCCTGGGGCAACGGCCGCTTTGAGAACCCCCACGGCATCTATATCGCCGACGACATCGTATATCTCACCGACCGCGAGGGCAGCATCGCCCAAAAGTGCAACCTCGACGGCACGCCCCTGCTAACCATCGGCGACCCCGGCCAGTACTCCGACACCGGCTGCGAAGTCGCCGGCGAAGTCTGCCCCCGCTCCGCCGGCCCGTTCAACTACCTAACCGAACTAGTGCCGTCCCCCAGCGGCGACCTCTACGTCTCCGACGGCTACCGCAACGCCCGCGTCCATCGCTTCTCCCCCGCCGGCGACCTCATTTCCTCCTGGGGCGAACCCGGCAAGGGCGGCCCCAACCAGTTCCACCTCCCCCACAGCCTCATCGTCGGCCAAGACGGCCGCATCTACCTCTGCGACCGCGAAAACAGCCGCGTCCAAGTCTTTTCCCCCGACGGCGAATACATCACTATGTGGACCGATATGCAACGCCCCCTAGACATATCCCAAGACAGCGAAGGCATTTTCTACACCAGCGAGCGCCCCGAAGAAAACAAGCCCCCCCAAATCAGCGTCCTAGACAACGACGGCCAAGTACTCGAGCGCTTCCCCTCCCGCTCCGCCCACGGCTCCTGGGTAGACGACCGCGGCGACCTCTACCTAGCCCTAACCGCCGAAAAAAGCATAGACAAATACATCCGCGCAACCTAACCCCCACCCCCGATCCGTAGGGGCGCACAGCCGTGCGCCCGCACCCCCACCCGTAGGGCCGCACAACCCTGCACCCTACAACTTACCCGTAGGGGCGCACAGCCGCCCCCCCACCCATCCGCAATCCGTACCCACAAAAGGAAACGCAAATGAGCGAACCCGCAAACGCCCAACAACCACAACACAAAACGCTCTCAGGCTTAGAAGTCAAACCCGTATACGGCCCCGAAACCACCAACAAAATTGACTTCGACCGCGACATTGGCCGCCCCGGCGAATTTCCCTTCACCCGCGGCCCCTACCCCGATATGTACCGCGGCCGCCTGTGGACGCGCCGCCAAATCGCCGGATTCGGCACCGCCCAAGCCACCAACGAGCGCTACCGCTTCCTGCTGGAACACGGCCAGACCGGCATCAGCACCGACTTTGACCACCCCACCCTCACCGGCTACGACTCCGACCACGAACTGGCCGAAGGCGAGGTCGGGCGGCTCGGCGTCGCCATTGACACCGTGCGCGATATGGACGACCTCTTTCACCAAATCCCCCTCGACCAAGTAAGCGTATCCCTGACCATCAACCACCCCTCCATCGTGCTGCTCAGTATGTTCCTGGCCGTCGCCCAAGAACGCAACATCCCTTGGCAAGCCCTGCGCGGCACGGTGCAAAACGACTCCCTCAAAGAGTTTCACGGCCAGAAAACCTTTGCACTAGGCCCCGAGCCGTCCCTCAAGCTAACCACCGACATCGTGGAATTTTGCGCCGCCCGCGTCCCCAACTGGTACACCATCTCCATATCCGGCTACCACACCCGGGAAAGCGGTTCCGACGCCGTGCAGGAACTCGCATTCACCATCGCCCAAGGAATGGCCTACGTAGAGTCCGCCCTAGCCCGCGGTATGCCCCCCGACAGCTTCGCCCCCCGCCTGTCCTTCTTTTTCGGCGTCCACAACGACCTGTTCGAGGAAATCGCCAAATTCCGCGCCGCCCGCCGGATGTGGGCCCGTATAATGAAAGAACGCTACCAAGCCGCCCGCCCCGAATCAATGCGAATGCGCTTTCACACCCAAACCCTAGGCTCCACCCTGATGCGCCAGGACGCCCAGAACAACATCGTCCGCGGCGCCTTGCAAGCCCTCGCCGCCGTCCTCGGCGGCACCCAGTCCCTCCACGTCAGCGGCTACGACGAAGCCTACGACATACCCTCCGAAGACGCCATGCGAATGTCCCTCGCAACCCAGCTAATCCTAGCCCACGAATCCGGCGCCGCCGCCACCGCCGACCCCTTGGGCGGCTCCCTGTTCGTCGAAACCCTAACCAACGACATCGAAAACGCCGCCCAAGAATACATCAGCCGCATTGACCAAATGGGCGCAGGCTCGATGCGTCAAGGCATCCTGCAAGCCATCGGCAGCGGCTACATCGAGCGCGAAATCGCCCGCTCCGCCTACGAATACCAGCAGCGCATCGAGTCCGGCCGCCAGGTAATCGTCGGCCTAAACCGCTACCAATCCGAAACCGCCCAAAAACTGGAGCTGTTCCAGTTCGACCCCGAAGAAGAGGAATGGCAAAAAGGCCGCCTAGCCGCCGCCCGCAACAACCGCAGCCCCGCCGCCGTCCGAACCGCCCTAACCGCCCTAAAACAATCCGCCCGCAACAACGCCAACCTAATGCCCCCAACCCTACAAGCAGTCCAGGCAATGGCAACCGAAGGCGAAATCCTAGACACCCTCCGCGACGTCTACGGCGAATACGTAGACCCGGGGGTGTTTTAAGTCAACGGTTTCGTGCTATACTGCCTGTATGATGCAAGATGAAAATTCCTCAGCCGGACTCAGTGCCCGGCTTGATATGATGGAAGACTGCACTAATCGGCTGTTGGCCCCTCTGGTGCCGAACAGCAGGGGATCTGAGTGGTTGGCAAACTTGGAAGCGTCCAGCCAGCAATTTCACGGGTATGTCCCTGACACGACGATACTGCCAGCCAGCATTTTCAGAACCGAAGGGGAAGCCAATTCCCTCTGGGAGAGAGTTGCCGAAAATCTCATCCAGCATAAAATCGGCCCTTCTAATGTATGGCCGATCATTGATTCTATTTTTGAAGAGCTGGCGCTCAATGCAGCGCAACATTCCGCTTCCCAAGCAGGTTGTTGCGCTACAGTAGAGCATTTTGTGTCTGGAGATGAAATTCTATACGTTGTTGGTGTCGTAGACTTGGGCATCGGAATTTTATCATCACTACAGCATAACCCGACGTATCAACATATCAACGATGAATACGACGCAATTTCTCGCGCCCTGGAGCTGGATGTAACTGGAACGCTAGAACTTCGCGGAGCCGGGTTACACTACGTTACCGAGAGGGTGCAGAATTCATCGGGTGAACTAGTGATTATTTCAGGGGATGGGTTCTTAATGGTAAGAAACGGACGCGGGCCGTTCCGCGGCGATTTTATCGCGCAAAATTGGTCGAGTCACCCGGGAACGTTAGTGCTGGTAGCAATTCCAGTTCCCCAAATGAGGCAATAGTATGGCTACCATTGACTTGTTGAGAGAATCTGGCACCAAAATGCTGGGAACCCGCCCTGCGGCGCGGGCATTTGAACCTGCCATGCGCGAGGCACTGGCAGACGGCTCCATTAGCTTGGACACTTCAGGAGTCCTACGGATCGGCTTGTCGTTTTTTGACGAGACATTGCTGATTTTCGACGAACTGTTGACGGAGACCGGAAACGACAGCTTGCAAATGATTTACCGGAAAGGCCCTTCGCTAGAGTCCCTGAAAGACATAGTGCCGCATCGAGGGCTAACTGTATCTGAATCACCGTCCGGTGACTGGATAATCTCACCACCTAGGTGAGCAAACCGTCATTGGAAATCGCGGTTTTCCCCAAAGACTTGCTGGTGAAAATGGGACTGGAGCAGAAATACGCCGCCCGGCATGGTGATAACCTACACCATGTCGGGCGTCTATATCCGCCGCCCACCGCGCCATAGCCCAAGCCCACAACAGAACCCTGCTAGTAACCGAAAACGGCGATTGGGAATTCCGAAAAGGATAACGCCGTCGCCAAACGCTGATTCCAAAGAGGAGAATATGGGAACATTTAATGTCAAAATAGAGGTCAGCAATCGCTACGACGGCGAGTTTGTGCCACTGGAAGCCATGGTTGACACCGGATCCAGTTACCTGATGATTCCCCAAGATTTGTTGCGCCGATTAGGAGTCAGCCCCACAGAACGGCGATCCTTCCAACTCGCCGACAACCGGATGGTAGAGTACGATATGGGCATACTCGAACTGAAATTGGATGGCCGCCAAATTCCCGTTCCGGTAGCCTTTGCGCCGGAAGGCGTCAGCCCGCTCCTCGGAGCGGTGGCCCTAGAAATTTTTGCCCTCGGCGTAGACCCGGTCGGACAGAAACTCGTATCAGTTCCGTCTCTAAGCTAACTCAGCGCAGGAATTGGCATTAAGCAGTTTACAAAGTGATGAATTGGAGTATCCTTGAAATGGGCACATTCAACGTCTGGCTGGAAATAGCCAATCAGGAAATCAGAGAGTTCGTCCCAATTGAAGCAATGGTTGATACCGGCTCAACTTACCCCCTCATACCCGCGGACTTGCTGCAAAGCCTGAACATCAAACCCGCGCGGCGGCGGACATTCGAGTTGGGCGACGGGCAAAGGATTGAGCTTGACGACGGCGAGGTCAGAATGCGGCTGGATTCCCAAGAACGAACAGTTCCCGTAGTATTCGCGCCGGAAGGGGCCGCGCCCCTGCTGGGGGCGGTAGCCTTAGCGATATTCGGCCTAGCCGCCGACCCCGTAAACAAACGCCTTATCCCAATGCCGCCCCTCCCGGTGCGCCCGGTCTAGGAGTTTGCGTTGACCACCCAAGAACAACCCCCACCCAAAGTCCTCCTAGCCAAAATGGGCCTCGACGGCCACGACCGCGGCGTCAAAGTAATCGCCCGCGCAATGCGCGACGCCGGCATCGAAGTCGTCTATATGGGTATGCGCGTCACCGCCGAACAAATAGCCCAGACCGCCCTCCAAGAAGACTCCGACGTAATAGGCATCAGCATCCTATCCGGCGCCCACCTCCGCCTAGTCCCCCGCCTGACCCGCGCCCTAGCCGACCGCGGCCTGTCCAACGACGTCCTCCTCCTAGTAGGCGGCACCATCCCCGAAGACGACATAGCCCCCCTACAAAATATGGGCGTCCACGCCGTCTTTCCCGTAGGCAGCTTCACCTCGGATATGATCGACTTCATCCGCGCCAACCTCCCCAAATCCCAGCAGCCCCCCCAACGCCAACTATGACTGAGCCAACTATGCCCGACCAAACTACGCCCGAAACAACCTGGCCCCCCAACTACCCCGCCGGGTACATCCCCCCCGACGAACAAGAGCATTGGTCGCCGGGCCCGGAAACGATGCCCCCCGAAAAGCGCGACGCCCTGATCCTCGCCAAGTTGCGCGAGCAAGTCCGTTACGCCTACCAAAACTCCGGTTTCTACCGCCAATTCTACATCGACGCCCCCGTAGACCCCGAAAACCTGCGCACCCTGCAAGAATTCGCCCAGCTCCCCATCCTGACCAAAGACGACATCCGCCAAGAGCAGGAAGCGCACCCCCCTTATGGCCGCTTCCTCTGCGTCCCGCCCGCCGACGTTTTCCGGGTGCACGGAACCTCCGGCACCACCGGACGCCCCACCGTATTCGGCATCGGGCGCGGCGACTGGCAGCGCATCGCCGAAGCCCACGCCCGCATCCTCTGGGCCGCCGGACTCCGCCCCCACGACCTAGTAATGGTCGCCGCCGTTTTCAGCCTCTACGTAGGCAGTTGGGGCGCCCTCGTCGGCGCCGAGCGCCTCGGCGCAACCTCCTTCCCCTTCGGCGGCGGCGCCCCCGGCCAAACGGAACGCGCCGCCGAGTGGGCCGCTATGGTCAAGCCCACCGCCCTCTACGCCACCCCCTCCTATGCCCTCTACCTAGCCGAAACCGCCCGCGCTATGGGCCTAGACCCCCGCCAAGATTTCGCCTTCCGCTTTATGTTCTTCTCCGGCGAACCCGGCGCCAGCGTACCCGCCACCCGCCGCCTGATTGAGGACACCTTCGGCTGCTACATAGTTGACCAAGGCAGCATGGCCGAAATGACCCCCTGGATGAGCAATTCCGGCTGCCGCCACCTCCCCGCCGGTATGCACCTCTGGCAAGACATCGTTTACACCGAAATGGTAGACCCCCAATCCCGCCGCAACCTCCCCATCGGCGCCGAAGGCGTCCCCGTATACTCCCACACCGAGCGCACCTCCCAGCCAATGATCCGCTACTGGTCCGGCGACATCGCCCAATGGGAAATGACCGACTGCCCCTGCGGCCGCACCTACCCCACCCTAACCCGCGGCATCTACGGACGCGCCGACGATATGATTATCGTCCGCGGCCAAAACATCTTTCCCTCCCGCATCGAGGACATCCTACGCAGTATACCCGTATTCGGCGGCGAATTCCGCCTGCTCCTAGAGCGCGAACCCGGCCAGCTAGACCGCCTAACCATACAAACCGAAGTGCTAAACTACAACCCTACAGCCCCTGACCCCTTGCGCGAGGAAATCGCCGCCACCCTACGCCGCGCCCTAGGCGTAGCCGTATCCGTAGACCTAAAACCCGCCGGAGAGTTCGAGCGCACCCAATTCAAAGCCCGCCGAATAATAGACCACCGAGTAATCTAAAAAAACCCTTTGCGCCCTTGCGCCATCGCGCCATTGCGTAAAAAACAGGCAACGAATATGACATCAAGACACCCCCCCTGGGCCACCCTCAACCACGACCTAGGCGAAACCGCCGACATCGTCCGCGATACCGTGCGCCAGTTCACCGCCGCCGAAATCGCCCCCCGCGCCGACGAAATAGACCGCAGCAACCAATTTCCCCGCGACCTATGGCCCCGACTAGGCGACCTGGGCCTCCTAGGCATCACCGTAGCCGAGGAATACGGCGGCGCCGGCCTAGGCTATCTCGCCCACACCCTAGTTATGGAAGAAGTGTCCCGTGGCTCCGCCAGCGTCGGCCTAAGCTACGGCGCCCACTCCAACCTCTGCGTCAACCAAATTTTCCGCAACGGCACCGAGGAACAAAAACGCCGCTACCTCCCCCCCCTCATCAGCGGCCAGCACGTAGGCGCCCTAGCAATGAGCGAACCCGACGCCGGTTCCGACGTCGTAAGTATGCGGCTGCGAGCGGAAAAGCGCGGCGACCACTACCTGCTAAACGGCGCAAAAATGTGGATCACCAACGGCCCCGAAGCCGACACCCTAGTAGTCTACGCCAAAACCGCCCCGGACGCCGGTTCCCGAGGCATAACCGCCTTCCTGATAGAGCGCAACTTCCCCGGCTTTCACCCCTCCCCCAAGCTCGACAAGCTCGGAATGCGCGGCTCCAGCACCAGCGAACTGGTTTTCCAGGACTGCCAAGTTCCCGCCGAAAACATCCTGGGCAAGGAAGGCCGCGGCGTAGCCGTCCTGATGAGTGGCCTGGATCTCGAGCGCCTAGTGCTTACCGGCGGCCCCCTAGGAATCATGCAATCCTGCCTCGACGCCGTAGTTCCCTACGTCCACCAGCGGCAGCAATTCGGCCAGCCCATCGGCGAATTCCAGTTGATTCAGGCCAAGCTCGCCGATATGTACACCTCCCTTTCCGCCTGCCAGTCCTACGCCTACGCCGTCGCCCGCGCCGCCGACCGCGGGCTGATTTCCCGCAAAGACGCCGCCGGCTGCCTGCTCTTTTCCGCCGAGCGGGCCACCCAAATGGCCCTCCAGGCCATCCAGACCCTAGGCGGCAACGGCTACATCAACGACTTTCCCGTAGCCCGCCTCCTCCGCGACGCCAAACTCTACGAAATCGGCGCCGGAACCAGCGAAATACGCCGTATGCTAATAGGCCGCGAGCTCTTTCGGGAAACGATATGATGCGCTCCCCCCTGCTGCCCGCTCTAATCATCATCGCGCTGCTTGCGGCGACCGCCTGCGCCGCCGCCCAGCCGTCCCCCCTTCCCCTGCCCACCGCCACCCTAGTTCCGCCGCCCACGGCCACCGCCCTACCGTCCCCAACCCCGCCCCAGCCCGCCTACCCCCAGCCCCCCACCCCGCTAAACGCCGACGACCTAGCCTTTCTGCCCAGCAACCCCACGGAGCTAATGCTGGCAACCCTAGACTACCCCCTGTCCCAAGTAGGCCGGAAAATGGCCTACTCCGGCAACACCGCCTACATCCCCGTCCTCCTCGAATTTATGCGTTTCCAAACCAACGACGAAGCCCTAGTCACCCTAGCATCCTACCTAGTGCGCCTCCGCGACAACATCGGCGAAGGCGAATTCGCCATCGTCCCGCCCGGCCAGGCCCAATGGCGCTGGTGGCAGGAATGGCTGGGCAGCCACCCCGAAATCACCCCGCCCGACGGCTACGACGGCTGGAAAGGAGACCTGTTCAGCATCATAGACCCGCCAATGGGCGCATTCATCTACCCCGGCGTTCCCGCCGCCATCCGCCTAGAGGAAATCGTCTGGGGCGGCGTCCGGCGCGACGGCATCCCCGACTTGCGCTTTCCCCCAACCCTATCCCCCCAAGAAGCCACCTACCTAGAACCGCACGACCGCGTGTTCGGCGTATCCATCAACGGCGAACACCGCGCCTATCCCCTGCGCGTCCTAAACGCCCACGAAATGGCAAACGACATCCTAGGCGGACAACAAATCGCCCTAGCCTATTGAACCCTCTGCGGTTCGGGAATCGTGTATTCCACCGAAATTAACGGCCAACCAACCGAATTCGGCACCTCAGGAATGCTCTACCGCAGCAACAAACTGATGTACGACCGCGCCACCGAAACCCTCTGGCGCCAATTCCGGGGCGAGCCGGTAGTCGGCCCCCTAGCCCACAGCGGCGCCCGCCTAAAAATCCTGCCCAGCGTCCTAACCGACTGGCAAACCTGGCTCGCCGACCACCCCGACACCACCGTAATAAGCAACCAAACCGGCGTCTACCCCCCGGAATTCTACCGCCCCGAATCAGACTCCCGCTCCATATACTCATCCTACCGAGCCGACCCCGCCACAATGTTCCCCGTGCCAACCCAAAACGACGCCCTCCCCCTAAAACAACGGATATTCGGCCTAACCTTCGGCAACCAAGCCCGAGCCTACCCCCACACAACCCTATCCCGAACCCCAACCCTAAACGACACCATAGGCCCCCAAAACCTAGTAATAATAACCCTAAACAACAACACCCCCCGAGCCTACAACCGAGCCAACCTAAAATTCCACCTCCCCAACCAACCAACCCCACAAAACGAAACCCCCTCAAGCCAAGCCAGCCCACAAGACGAACCCTCCTCAAACGAAGCCCGCCCACAAGACGAACCCTCCTCAAACGAAGCCAACCTACAGGACAAAGCCGCCTCAAGCGAAGCCCGCCTACAAAACGAACCCCCCTTAAGCGAAGCCCGCTTACAAGACGAAACCGGCCAACAATGGCAAATCTCCGAAACCGCCCTAATCAACACCGCCAACCCATCCCAACGACTAGACCGCCTACCCTCCCGCGACGCCTACTGGTTCGGCTGGTTCGCCTTCTACCCCCACACCGAAATCTACACCCCCTAACAAACAAGCCCCTCAAGAAAATCGCAAAATTACCCCGTTGCCTACCATCCTAGCTATCTATCACCCTAAGCCCCGCCCGCCACCCCAAGCCCCGTCCATCACCCCAAGCCCCGTCTGTCATTCTGAGCAAAGCGAAGAATCTCACCTTGGGCCGCCAGACCTCTCGCTTAGCTCAGAGTAACGACGGGGAATTTCGCTGTCCACCATCTTAAGCTCCATCCGTCATCCTAAACGCCGCCTGTCATTCTAACCCCCATCCCCCATCCTAAACGCCGCCTGTCATTCTAACCCCCGTCTGTCATTCTAAGCTCCATCCCCCATCCTAAATGCCATCTGTCATTCTAAGCTCCATCCCCCATCCTAAATGCCATCTGTCATTCTAACCCTCGTCTGTCATTCTGAGCAAAGCGAAGAATCTCACCTTGGGCCGCCAGACCTCTCGCTTAGCGCAGAGCGACAAAGGGGAATTCCCCAATTTTCTAGTATTTGTCTGAATCAGGATTTTCAGAATTAAAAGATTTACCGGACGAGGAGAAATCCCCGAAATCCATAAATCCCGAAAATCCTGATTCAGGTCTTCTTAACGTGTATTGATATTGCCGAAATCATCCCGTCATTCCCGCGAAAGCGGGAATCCAGACACTCCGGCAAACAAAGGCCGTATTAGGCTAAAGCTGTAGATTCCCGCCTTCACAAGAACGACGGCACAGGGCGCAATCACAACAACAATTCCAGCGCACCTTAAGAATACCCTGATTCAGACAACCCCCAAGAAAATTGCGAAATTGCTTCCGCCATTCTAAGCACCATCCGTCACCCTGAGCGCCATCTGTCATTCTGAGCAAAGCGAAGAATCTCACCTTGGGCCGCCAGACCTTTCACATAGCTCAAGGCGGCAAAGGGGAATCTCGCAATTTTCTCAAGGGTTGTTTGAATCAGGATTTTCAGGATTAAAGGATTCTCAGTATTTCTCTCTATCCGGTAAATCCTTTAATCCTGAAAATCCTGATTCAGACAATTACGTTAATGACCTCTGTTTAAGAAAATTACAAATTACTCCCGCTGCCTATCGATCCTGGCTGCCCGTCATTCTAGCTATCCGCAATTCTAAGCACCATCCCCCATCCTAAGCCCCGCCCTCCACCCTAAGCCCCATCCGTCATTCTGAGCAAAGCGAAGAATCCCACCCAAACCAGCAAGACCCTCCCCTTAGCCTCAAGGCAACAACGGGAAATTCCGCAATTTCCCGCAACCCCCTACCCCCGCATTCCAAATTACCCCGTTTCTACCCTACAATACAGGCGGCCAATCCCGGCCAAAATTTCGGAGGTGAACTATGCCCAGCCTGACTCTGGCGGAAGCGGAAGTTATCTTGGCGGGAGCCAAGGCCAAGGTCCTAGAAATGGGAGCCAACATGAGCATCTCGGTGGTTGACCCGCGCGGCGACCTCATTACCATGATGCGCACCGACGGCGCCTCCTGGCGCACCCCGCCCATCTCCCGGGCCAAAGCCGTCGCCGCGTCCTGCTTCGGACGCGCCAGCGGCGAGCTAACCGAAAACGCCCTAGCCCCCGTATTCCGCGGCCTGATGGCAATGGAAGGCGGCCACATGATACCCGGCCAAGGCGCCCTACCCGTATTCAAAGACGGCATACTGGTAGGCGCTGTAGGCGGCAGCGGCGGCACCGCCCAAGAAGACGAAGACGCCGCCCTAGCCGGCATCCAAGCCGCCAACCTCTCACCCACAGCCTAAACCCACCCAACCAACAATGTAGGGGCGCACAACCGTGCGCCCCCGTCACTTCGCCAACATCGCCCATCACCGGACACCGCAACACCCCCTACCGCCGCTGATAAACCTGAAACCGATGCCGGTTAGTCTCAACCACATAAAGCCGCCCCCCGCCATCCAGCGACACCGCCACCGGCCCCCAAAAGTAAGGTTCCGTCTGCGACGAAATATGATACGGCGTATTCAAGTGCGGCGGCAGTTGCGGCGTAAGGTCGGAGCGGTCGCGCTCCGCCGCTTCCTCCGGGTTGGCATCCAAATACTCTTGGGCCCACTTGGAAATAGTGGCCTCGCCCCGCAGCAAAACTTGGAAACGCCCCTCCGAATCCAGAACCTGCACCCTTTCGTTGCCCCAGTCCGCCACGTATATATAGCCTTCCCCGTCCACGGCCACTTGAGTAGGCCGCTGGAACTGCCCCTCGCCGTATCCGGGAGAGCCGAAAGCCGCCAGAAACTCCCCCTCGGCAGTGAACTTCTGGATCCGGTCATTCCGCCAGTCAGCGACATAAACACTGCCCGCCGCATCAGTGGCAACACCCCAAGGCAGGTTGAACTGCCCCGGCCCGCTGCCCAACGAACCCCACTGGCCCACAAAGCCGCCGCCGGAATCGAACTTCTGCACCCTAGCGTTGTGCTGGTCTACCACATAAATCGCGTCGCCCCCCGAACCCGCCGCAGGCCCCGCGGCGACACCGGCCGGGCCGTTAAATTCCCCGTCGCCCCGCCCCGGCGTCCCCCACTTGTGCAGAAACTGCCCGTTGCTGTCGAACACCGTAACCCGGTGATTCTGCTCGTCGGTGACATACAGCCGCTCCTGGCTGTCAAAGGCCAGCGCCACCGGCCAGCGAAACTGCGTATCGCCGTCGCCCGCCCCGTCGCCAAACTCGAACAGATAATCCTCGTCCAGCGTGCAGACGCCGACCCGGATGGCCGCAGCCCGGGCCGGGTCACAGCGGTTAAGCACGAAAATGCGCCCGTCGCCGCTGACCGCAATATCATAGGGGTTGGCGAACCCCCGCCCGTTCAGCCCGTTGTTGACAATCCCGATGGTCTTCAGGTAATCCAGCGCAATGCCGGCCGTTTGTGCTTGGGTGGTCACTTGCCCTCACCCCAACTCTCTCCCACAAGGGAGAGGAAGTATTGAAAAGCCGCCCGCCCGCCGAAAAAGGGATAATACAAACCCATTATCCCTTTCCCGCCGGGCGGATTTGACCGGATTCTTAGGCCAACTGGTACTCCCTAGTAGCGGCAATCAGGCGCAGCATATTGCCCACCCGCCGCTCGGCGTCATCGCCGGGCTGGTGGCCGCGCAAGTCCAAATCGCCCTGCCGCGAAGCGTAATCCACCAGCACCGAGCGCGTTTCGTCGCTCACCGCGATGGGGCCAATCAAATCAACGCAGCCATCGGCGAATTCGCCCGGCGACAGCGCCCCCTCGCTCGATGCAGCCAGCCGCTCAATGATGGCCCGGACGCCCGGGCTGCCGGTGTCCGACAGCTCTTTGGCGGCGAAATTGACCCGCTCCACCAGAGAACCGCTGTCAATCCACTCCACCCCCTCATGCCAGCCCTCCACCGTCGGCGGCTGCAACAGACCCTGCCCCATATAGAGCATATTGTTCGACACCTTTTCGATGCCCAAAGTCGGCGTCTGGTAGCTCCCCGCCATCCGAATCGCCCCGACCACCAGCTCCACCGGCCCCTTGACCCGCGCGAACCGCGCTTCCTCCGACTGGAAGTACTCGGAATTGAACAGCGTCCGCAACACATCCTTTATCCGGTAGCCCGACTCAAAATAGGTTTCCTTCATCGCGGCGACGGCCCGCCGCCCCGCATCGGTGATTTCGTCGGCGGCAAAAAACTGGAACAGCCGCGTGCAGATAAACTCGGCAGTAGCGTCCTGTTTGGCGATAATCCCGATGATGTCTTCCCCGTTGAAGTTACCCGTTTCGCCCAAGAAAGTCTTTTCGCCGCCGTCGTGGTCTTCCTCGCGGTAGTCGAAATGCCAGGCGATGCGGCCATAGGGCCAGATGGAATCCTTCTGGGCCCGCACCGCCATATACTCCGCGTTCCCCACAGTCCAACCGGTAAAGGCCCGGGCGCACTCCTTAATGTCGTCCTCGGTATAGTTGCCGATGCCCATAGAAAACAGTTCCAGCAGTTCGCGGCCATAGTTTTCGTTGATGGCGTCGCCGTGGTTATCGTTGTTGTCCAGCCAGACCAGCATGGCCGGGTCCCGGGAAATCTCCAGCAACATTTCGTCGAAACGCCCCAGCCCGTTGCGGCGGAACATCTCCACCTGGTTAAGCTGAGAGCGGGCCTGGTTCAGCTTGGTGTAGCCGGTAGCGAACAGCCCGTGCCAGAACAAAGCCATCTTCTCTTCCAGCGGCTGGTCGGTGGTAATCATCCGGTACATCCAATAGGCGGCGGAACCGGCCAAATCCCGCAGTTCCGACTGCTCCACGTGATAGCGGCGAATCAGGTCGTCCGGCATACTGCTGGCGTTGCCGGTATCCAGCAGCCCCTCCACCGTCGCCTCGTAACCCTGCTCCAGGCACCGCTCCAGCTCATCGCGGCCCGCCCCAAAACTAGCCCGCCGCATGAGATGAGACATCAAACCGATGTCGCTATTGCTCATTACAGACCTCGCATTTCCAAAATTTCCCCACCAGTTTCCACCCAACGGACATAAACCTTTCCTAACGTTACCTGCCGTTCCTTCCCTTCTTCGCAGGCGGCGGGGGCGGCGGCTCGTCAAAAGGCAGGCCTCTGGCTTCCGCCTCCAGCCTACGCCGGTTCCACCCCGCCCACTTTTCATGCTCCCGGGCTGCGCCCTCGGCCGCGGCCTCATCCGCCGCCTGCTTTATCCGGTTCTGATACCGCTCCACTATTCCGTCAAATATAACCACGTAGTAAACCTCCGCCAGAACGACGCTTTCCGCCGTGATTACACCAATGGCCGGAACGCTACGTTAACCGCCGTTCCCTGTCTCTTCCCTAGGCGGCGGGGGCGGCGGCTCGTCAAAGGGCAGGCCGTTAGCTTCCGCCTCCAGCCTCCGCCGATTCCACGCGGCCCATTTTTCATACTCCTGAACCACCCCCCGGGCTTCCCCCACGGCTTCCCCCCGAGCCGCGCCCTCGGCATCGGCCTTGGCTGCAGCCTCATCCGCCGCCTGCTTTATCCGGTTCTGATACCGTTCCACTATTCCGCCGAATATAACGCCGAATATAACCACGTAATAAACCTCCGTCAAAACAACGCTTTCCGCCGTGATCACCCCAATAGCCGGCCCGGCCCGGCTACTGATGGCGAACACCGTTTCCGCCCAAGAATCCCCCGTCACGGCAAACACCTCGTGCCACACGGCCAAGCCAATTATACCCGCCGTCTGCAAGGAGAAAATGGCGAAAAACAGCCTCCGCCACCTCTCCGGCACGCTCCAAATGGAAATCCGCCGCTCCGGGTCAGGCGCCGTCATCATCCCCCGGCAGCCTACTTGCGGAACAGCCCGGGCTGCTCGAACTGGCCGTTGACGATAGGGTCGGGATCCAGCCCCAGCCACTGCTCCAAAATAGCCGCGTAGGTCGAGCGGAAATCGTTATTGGGCCGAAGGTCGCCGTTCAACTGGTCGGCCTCCGCCAGCGACGGATATTCCCCATAAAGCCCGCCGTTCACCGCCCCCCCGATAAGAAAAGCGACCCCCGCCGACCCGTGGTCGCTCCCCGTGCCGTTGTCCTTGATGCGCCGCCCGAACTCCGAAAACACCAGCACCGCCGCATCGTCCTCCCGTCCGTGCTCTCTCAAATCGTCCATCAGGCAACCCACCGCCCCGGCCACATCGTCCCACAGCGAAGCGTGCGTCGGCAACTCCCCCGAGTGCGTGTCAAAGCTCCCGTGCTGCGTATAGTAGATGCGCGTCCCCAAATCCGCCAGAAACACCTGCGCGATGCTCTGCACATTCTTCGACAGCGAATCGCTCCGGTACTCCACCCCCGAGGAATACTGCGCTGGCGCGGTACGCAGAATATCCGCCCCGGTATAGGCATCCTGCCCGGTCTTCCCCAGCAGCGACATCACCGGGTCCCGCCCCGCCACATTCCCGTACATCCGCGAAAACGCCTCCAGCGTGAACATCCGCAGTTCCTCGTCCTCAATGTCCGGGAACAGCCCATACGTCGCCAAATCCCCCACCGACGCCACCGAAACCCCCGGACACCCCAGCGCCCGCGGCAGCCCGCGCCCGAAATTCACCGCCGTCAGCACATTGTCCCCCTGCGGATCCAAGTCCCGCGTAGCCCGCCCCAGCCAACCCTCGGTGCCGATAGCCTCCGGCTCCGCCGTATGCCAAATGTCCATCGCCCGGAAATGAGAGCGGTTAGGATTCTCGTACCCGATGCCGTTAATCACCGCCACCTTCCCCTCGTCCCAAAGCGCCTTCATCGGCCCCATGCTCGGATTAAACCCCAAACCGCCATCCAGCGGAATAACCCTGTCCTGCGGAATATGCACCGTCGAGCGAAAATCGTAATACTGCCCCTCGCCGTAAGGCACCACCGTATTAAGATAATCGTTCCCGCCCGAAAGCTGAATCACAATCAGGCCCTTCTCACGCTTGTTGCTGGTCATCGCTTCACACCCCTGCTGCGGGTGGCGCGGCATCCGCCCAAGCCCGGGCCAAGCCGCGCCTCAACTCCCTACAATCTACTACGCACCACCCAATTCGGCAAGCTCCAACCCCCCTTCCACCCCATCCGCATCCCCGCCAAAACCAAGATCCCCCCATCCCGTAAATCCCCCCAATCCAATCAACCCGCCCCCCAGCGGTTTACATCCGCCACCCACACCGATACCATACCCTAAACCCGTTGACTCCCGCCCTGCAAACGAGGTGCAACAATGACCCCCCCCACCCAAGACACCCCCCCGGCCCACAACGTCCATACCGAATACGAAACCGTATTCCTCCACGACCACCAAGTCCAAAAAGAGGATATGCAACGACTCTACGAAAACGCCAAGCGCGACCAATGGAACGCCGCCACCGCCATCCAGTGGCAAAACCCCGTAGACGTCGAGCAGGGTTTCGTAGCCGACGAACTCATAGACATCTACGACTCCCCCTACTGGCATAAAATGAACGCCGCCGAAAAGCAGGAAATGAACCGCCTCTTTTCCGCCTGGCGCCTGAGCCAGCTATTCCACGGCGAACACGCCGCCACCCTAGTCTGCTCCCAGCTAACCAACGTCCTCCCCGACGCCGACGCCAAATTCTTTATGTCCACCCAAGTGATGGACGAAGCCCGCCACACCGAATTTTTCCAGCGCTACCTCCACGGGCGCGTCGGCCTAGTCTACCAACAGTCCCCCGCAGGCCAAGAACTCTTCGACCACATCCTAGGCGACCCCCGCTGGTACATCAAAACCATCGGCCTCCAACTGGTAGGCGAAACCTTCGCCGTCGCCCTCTTCAAGATGCTCGCCGAAACCGCCAAAGACCCCCTCCTCCGCGAAGGCTGCCGCCTAATCCTGCGCGACGAATCCCGCCACATGGGCTTCGGAATGTTAAGCCTACCCCAGCAAGTGCAACAAATGTCCCCCAAAGAGCGCGAAGAAATAGAAGACTTCACCATCCACTTCCTCCGCAACACCCTAACCGGCGGCTTCCCCAAAGACGCCTACCTAGATATGGGCTTCAACAACCACGAAATAGACCAAATCCGCCAACTCCGCCGCGACAAAGCCCAAAGCAGCGACTTCATCCTATTCCGCCAGCTATTCAAGCGCGAAATGCACCACACCCTAGTAAACAACCTATTCAAATGCGGCGTCCTAACCCCCCCAATCCGCCACCGCCTAGAAACCGAACTACGCATAGACGTAACCACCAACCTCCCGGGAGATTAAGGAGAACCCGCAATGTCCGAACAAATCACCATCTCAGTAGACCAAGACATAGCCGACGCCTACCGCTCCGCTTCAACCCAAGAACGCCTCAAACTGGAGCTTCTGGTCAACTTAAGCCTGCGCGAAGCAACCTCCGGCGACAAATCCCTCCAAGACATCATCGAGGAAATCGGCCACAACGCCAGACAGCGCGGCCTAACCCCGGAAATCCTGCAATCCATCCTAGACGAAGCATGAGCCGCTTCGTATTCGATACCAACATCATTGTCAGCGCCCTGCTGTACAACGATTCCCCGCCAAGAATGGCCCTCATTCGCGCCTTGAACCAAGGAACTATCCTGAGTTCCGCGGCGCTGGTCAGTGAGTTGCGCGACGTGCTGGGGCGGCGGCGGTTCGACCAGTACGTCTCTCCTGCGGAACGAAATATCTTTCTTCGAGCTTTGATACGGGGGGCGGAACTGGTAACAGTAACCGAGCCAATCCAAGTCTGCCGCGACCCGAAAGACGATCTCATCCTAGCGGTGGCGGTTAATGGCGGCGCAGCGAGCATCATCACCGGAGACAACGATTTGCTCGTTCTCAATCCCTTTCGTAACATACCGATTATGACCCCCGCCGAGTTTTTACGCTCCCATCTCTGAGGAAGACCCCCAAAACCGCGCCCTAGCCCTGCTCCTAGCCCAGCAGTGACGCCCGCCCATTGCGCCGGACGCCCGCGCCCACTACCATACGCCCATACCCATACGCGCCGTTTAGGAGACCGCTATGCCCGCCCAGCCTGCCGGGGGCCTGCACGAACAGAACGCCAACGCCGCCATCGCCCGTTGGCTCAACACCGTCGGGCGCCATTGGCAGGCCAACGGCGACCGCACCGGCGTCATCCTCGGCAGCAACCAGCGCCCCGACATCGTCATCACCCAAGGCGGGCGAATGCCCGTCATAATCGAATGTGAGTTCGACGACAAATCCAACCCCGCCATAACCGACGCCAGCTCGCGCTTGGGCCAAACCTTAGTCAATGAAACCCGCCCCTTTACCGAAATCATCGCCGTCGGCATCGCCGCCCAATGCAAACAAGACAGCGACGAGGGGTTTACGCAAAGGCTGCAAAACAACGAACTCATCTTTACCATACAACTGGTTTCCCAAGCCACTGTCAAAGCCAGAGTCAAGGAAAACGGAAAGGTAAAGGAAACGGAAAAAGAGATAGTCAAAGTCTGGCCCGCCAAACCTTTGCCTGCAACCCCCAATGATTTAATCGCATATTGCGAATACGCCCAAGTGCCGCAAAAGCTGATTATATCCGAAAGCGGCAAAGTCGCCGATATGATAAAAGCCGCCGGCGGGAAACTGCTAACCAGCATTAAACGCACCGCCGATGCCGCTAAAACTCTGGAAGCCCTGCGCCGGATAACTGGCGTAGAGCAAGACCAATGGTCTGCCCATACCGCCTGCGCCATCTGGCTAATAGCATTGGACTTGCAAAACGACCTGGCCCAGTACAATAACAACCTGCGCGTCCGCAACCTGCAAACTACCGCCGCGCTAATCAAAAACGCCCCCCTGAATCAGCTTACCGCCCACGACATCCTAGACCAGTGGCGCATCATCGCACAAGTCAACTATCTGCCCGTCATCGAACTGGCTATTGACAGCCTAAACACCGGAGCGATGGGCGACAGTCTGGACGACGTTCTGGCCCAATTGGACGAACTACGCCGCCAACTGAACGCCCTGCACGCCAAGCACATATACAATTTCGCCGGCGAGCTGTGGCAGGAATTGGTCCCCGACCGAGAGGAACGCGCCGCCCATTATACCAAGCCCGAAGTGGCCGAACTGCTGGCAACTCTGGCTGCTGTCCGGTTCGATAACCGGAACGTCAAAGAATTGGCGAGCCTTAACATTATGGACGCCGCCAGCGGCACAGGAACGTTATTGGGAGCAGGAGAGCGTGCCCTCCGCCGCCATTACACCGCCAAAGGCGGGCGCGACTCCGACATTCACAAGCAACGAATGGAAAGCCACATCTACGCTATGGACGTAAACGGCATCGCTGGAACCCTAACCGCCAAGCGCCTTACCGATATGAACGTAGAGCAGGATTACAGCAGTAGCAATATCGCCGTCATAACCCACCCCGCCGGGGCGTTGATTCTGCTGGACCCTACCATAACCGGCGTGTCAGAAGTGCTGGGCTACCGCAACGCCACGCCTACTAAAGGCATCGGCGGCGAACTAGGATACTTCCATATAGGGCTTGAGGGCATTGACTGGTCTTTGATGAATCCGCCTTACAACCGCCCTCGCAAAGGGCGGCAACAGGCCACTAGAGGCTTGGCAAAACCCCGCGCCGCAGCCAAAAAGCGTAAATATCTAATGTCCCACGGGCAAGCGGGATTAGCCAGCGATTTCGGCAACTTAAGCAACATCCGATTGGCGCCCGGCGGCGTGTATTCCCACGTGCTGCCGCTAACTGCTGCCCATGCAGGCAGTTGGAAGTCTTGGCGGGCCGAAATAGAAAAGGACTTTCAGAACATCATCGCCATTACTAACGTAGCTGCCAGCGAACTGCAAAGTATGAGTGCCGACACCGGAATGAGCGAAATGCTGCTCGTCGCCACAAAACGAAATCAACGGCCCAACCAGTGGCGGCCTGTAGAGATTTTGTGCGTAAACCTGAACGCCGCTCCGTCAACCCTAGCCGAGGGCTACGCTTTAGCCCAAGAAATCGCCGCCATACCGGGAACCAGCGAACAAGGGTTTCTGATTAACGGCAGCTATACCCGGACACGCCAAACCGAAGCCGGTTTCCCGTGGGGCGCAATTGGTAACAGAAACAACGAACTCACGTCTGCCAACGCCGCTTTTCTTGAGGGAAAAGCCTATAACCCGCTATCCCTGACAACATACGCGCTGAATCTGCCAATGACTACGCTGGGCAAAATCGCAAATACAGGCCCAACGCACGATTTGATAGGGCACCCTAAAGATGGGGATGGGCGAGGCGCGTTTGAGTGGATTCCAATGTACGAACTGCCGGTAGAACCGGCGCAACAATCTATGTGGCAGGCGAACTGGAAAAAACAAATCAAAATCATTACAAAACCAACACACGGCGGGTCTGTTGTTAATCCTGACCTTGCTACGGAAATGGTGAAAAATCGCAGCAAATGGCATCTAAGCCGAAACTTGGCTTTGTCATCGCAAAGAATTGCGATAGCAATGACTGAAAATCTTGCCCACGGCGGGAGAGCTTGGAACGCTCTACAAGATATATCGGACGAAAACGCCAAATGCATTGCGCTGTTTTACAACAGCATAATCGGCGTGATAGTATGGCGGGCTTATGGGCAAAAAGGCCAGTATGGGCCGCGGGCCGCCATCCAGGTTGGAGCTATAACCGGCTTGCCCTGCCCAGCCTTTCACGCCGACACGCCGGAAGCCCAACACGCCCGGGAAATAGCGGCCCAGCATTTTGATGAACTTTCCAATCTTGAGCTGGAGCCTTTCGCTTACTGTTTCCAAGATACTAACCGCCACCGCATAGACAACGTGGTTGCCGAAATGTTGGGATTGGATTCCAACGATAGCGAGGTGCAAGAAATGCTGAATCACTGGCGGATACTGTTCGCCAGCGAGCCTAACGTCAACGGACGCAATACCGAAATTATGGCCGCCATTGCCAAATACAAAAAACAGTAACCGCCGGATATTCTATATTTACGAAACTCCGCAAAGGGTGTATCCTGATTATCGAACACAACCCTACCAAGAGGCCCAAAAATGCGCCTTTTCCGCCAAACCCTAAAAGTAGGCAACCCCCAAACCAACGATTTCGCCGAAATTGACGCAATGGTAGACACCGAAGCCACAGACTCGATGTTCCCCCAATCGCTGCTAAACTCGCTAGGCCTACAGCCCATAACCGCCTACACCTACCAGCTTGCCGACGGCAGCCTAGCGGAACTCCCCTACGGCATGGCGCTTATCGAAATCAAAGGCGAAACCCGCCATTGCCCGGTAGCCTTCAGACCGGACAACGACGCCCTGCTAGGCGCCACCACCCTAGCAATTTTCAAGCTAATGCCAGACCCCAACACGATGGCCCTATGGCCCGCCAGCCACTCGCCCCTAGGCGGGGGCGCCCCCCCGTGGCCCGTAGTCGGCACCCAGTAAACCCCCGCCCCGGCATCCCCAAATCCCCGCATCAAAAAAAACGAAAGGCGGCCCACCATGCACATAGGAATGTCCACCGTCTTCCAAAACCCCAACAAACACCTCTCCGACCACCAAGTCTACCGCAACGAACTCCGCCTAGCCGACCTCGCCGAACCCCTAGGCTACCAATCCATCTGGGGCGTCGAACACCACTTCACCGACTACACTATGTGCCCCGACGTCCTCCAATTCCTATCCTACATGGCCGGACGCACCCAGCAAGCCCTCCTCGGCTCAATGGTAGTAGTCCTCCCCTGGCACGACCCCGTCCGCGTAGCCGAGGAATTTATAATGCTCGACAACCTCAGCGACGGCCGCGTAATAGTCGGCATAGGCCGCGGCCTAGCCCGCGTCGAATACGAAGGCTTCCGCCTCAATATGGCCGAATCCCGCGGCCGGTTCAACGAGTCCGCCCACCTCCTAGTTCGCGCCCTAGAGGACGGATTCGCCGAATACGACGGCGACTATATCCGCCAACCCCGCGTCGAAATTCGCCCCAACCCCTTCCGCTCCTTCCATGGCCGCACCTACGCCGCCGCCATCTCCCCCGAATCCGGCCCCGTCCTCGCCAAACTCGGCGTCGGCGTCCTCATCATCCCCCAAAAACCCTGGCGCGACGTCCAGGCCGAACTAACCGCCTACCGCGCCACTTGGCAGGAAGTCAACGACGCTCAACCGCCGCCCGCCCCCGTGGTAGTAACCTTCGCCTACTGCGACGAAAACGAGGATCGCGCCCAAGAAATGGCCCACCGATACGTCGGCGCCTACTGGGAATCCGTAATGCGCCACTACGAATTTCGCAGCGACCACCTCCGAACCACCCGCGGCTACGAATACTACGGCAACTTCACCGACAAAATAAACGCCTACGGCGACCGCGACGTCCAAGACTTCTTCGTCGGCCTCCAAGTAACCGGCACCCCCGAACAATGCTACCAAAAAGCCCTCGAAATCCACGGTTACACCGCCACCGACTCCCTAGTAGCCGCCTTCAGCTACGGCGGAATCCCCTACCCCGACGCCGAAAACAGTATGCGCCTCTTCGCCACCCAAGTAATGCCCGAACTAAAAAAATTCAACCCAACATAACCCCCGGCGCAACCCCGGAAAACACAAAGAGAGCGCAGAGTTTCAGAAACCAACTAAAAAACTCTGCGCTCTCGGCGTTTAATAACTAAAACTCCGCGCCCTCTGCGCTCTCGGCGTTTAATAATTCGCGGTCAATCATTCCCCCCATACCGCGTAACCTCCCCGGAAATCTCCCCCCGAGCCCGCCAAGCAAACCGCGCCGCGTAAGGATTAGCCCGCCCCTGCACCACATCAGCCACCACCCGCCCAATCGCCGGCGCGAACTTGAAAGCATGGCCGCTCCCCCCGGTGGCTACCGTAAGCCCCTCGATTTCCGGGTGATTAGCGATATAAAAATTCCCGTCCCAAGTGTCGCAATAAAAACACGCCCGGCTGCCCGCCAGCGGCGCCCGCGCCAGCTCCGGCAGCGCCTGCGCCAAAAAACTGCGGCAAGATTCAATGTCAGCCAGCGCCGCCTCCCGCGGCGCATCCGCATCCACCCGACGCCCCGGCCCGTGATTCGCCACCTTGACCACCCCCTCCGCATTGACCGGAAAACCGTACCACCCCGCCCGCGAAAGGTCGGCGGCCCACGGCGGAAACCCCGGCGGCGCAAACCGCTCCGGCGCATCAGGCCGGAAATACAGCAACGACTGCGCCACCGGCCACATCACATCCCCCAGCCCCGGCGCCAGCCGCGGCGTCCACACCCCCGCCGCCGCCACCACCCTATCGGCCCGAACCTCCCCCCCGTCGCCGGAACGCAGCCCAACCGCCCGCCCCGACTCCACCAGCACCCCATCCGCCCGGAACCCGCAGCGGATTTCCACCCCCGCCGCCACCGCTTCGGCGGCCATAAAAGAAACCGTCTCCCCGGCCTCGGCCCACCCCCCGCGCGGATTAAAATACCCCCCAATATACCGGCTCGAATTCCAGAAAGGAAACCGCCGCGCCACATCCCCGCCGTCCACCCGCTCCAGCGGCCACCCCGCCGCGGTAAGCAGCCCAAAAGACTGCCCCTCCACGCTGCCATCATCCACCGGCTGGCTGCTCAACACCAAAAACCCGTCCTCGTGATACAGCGGACACCCCCGCCGCCGGTTCCAGCTATGCCACCCCTCAATAGCTTCGGCGGCCAAATCGCTATAAAGCTGATCCCCCGCATAATCCATCCGCACCATCCGGCTAACATCATTAGACGCCGCCAGCGGATGCGGCACCGGCCCCGGATCAACCACAATCACCGAGCATCCCCGCCCCCGCAACTCCAAAGCCGCCGCCAGCCCAAACACCCCCGCCCCCGCCACAACTATAGAATCCCCAGCAGAACTGCCCAATCGCTGACTAACTATTGCAAAACCTCCTCAACGCCGTCAACCACGATAAGAGGAACAACGGTTTCTCCTTCTTCAAAGGCCGCAGCTAACCGAATAGTAGCGCGAACAACGATGGCATTTCGAGGAAGCGACTCCAAAAGCAACGCCTCATCACCGCTCGCTATCGCTTTGGTAAATCTGCATTCCGGCGTTTTCCCCAAAAATAAACGCACATAAAGCGCTTCACCAGGTCGAAGCCCAACCGCTCTAGTGCGGGAAATACTGACCGGAGCAACGCTCCCAACCAAGAAATCCCCTGTAAGCGTTGCTCCGATATAGGCCCCAGGACGGTGGTTCCAGTTTTGGATTGTACTAACCGGCTTGTTGGATAGAGATACGCCCGTCCGGGGCGTAGGAGTCGCCAACGGCCTTATGTCCAACGCCCTCGCTACTACCTCAGTTATAGTATTCAGCTTGACGCTATGGATCATCCCGTTAATGTCAACGGCTTGCAACAGACTATACGGCGTAGGCAGCAACTCCGGCACAATCCCCCTATCGCAAAACAACAAGATACGCGCCCCCCGCCCCCAAGCAAAACCCAGCTCGAAGTTTATCCAGCGGACATTGAGCGTATCCAGCGTTACCAGAACCAGCAACGCATCCGCATTCGTCAGACCGTCAATAATTTTATCCGTCCACACATCCCCCGGCCGCACCGACTCAGGCCGCGCCGCCATAAACACATCAAGGCTTTCCCTATGAAAGACCCTTTCCAAATGAGCAGCAACATCCTCCGCATCCGGTTCATCAGCCGAATGGTAACTGATAAACAGCTTCTTCATATCATCCCCCCGGTAATTCTTAAAATCTCCGCAACCGTTTATCCTGAGCCGCCATCCGTCATCCTGAACCCCCATCTGTCATTCTAACGCCGCCGCCCGCCATCCTGAACTCCCGTCTGTCATTCCGCCGCCGCCGCCGTCTGCCGTTCTGTCGCCCCCATCTGTCATTCTGAGCAAAGCGAAGAATCTCACCTTGGGCAGTAAGACCATCCCCCTCGCTCAGATTGACAAAAGGCAACGACGCAACCGCTCCAATAAACGGCTACGCCCTTAACCAGTAAACCGGAATCAGCGCCCCACAGCCCCGATTATAGTCTTCAGCTCCTCAACCCCCAAGTCCCCAAACTTGCGCCACCCCCCAATAAGATACGTAGGCGTCCCCCCAATGCCGCTGGCCCTAGCCGATTCGTTGGACTCCAGCACCGCCTGCCGATAGTAGCCCGACTCCAAACGCGGCCCCAGCTCCGCCCAGTCAAGACCCGCAATTTCCGCCAGCCCCCGAACTACCTCCAGATTGCCCAAGTCGGCGCTGTTTTCCCAATACGCCGCCGCCGCCGTATGATGAAAGCGGTCATCGGCCTCCCCGCCCTGCTCCTTGGCGTACAGCGTAGCCTCGTGAACGTACAGCGTGTTCGGCGACCACTGCGGACGCCGCATTATCAAATTCGCGCCGCGGGCCCGTTCCTGCATCGCCGGATTAAGTTCCGTTTCCGTTTCGCCGTCAAACAACCGCCGGGGCTGACCCTCCGGCGGACAGTCCGGCCGCAACAGAAACGGCCTGCGGTCTACGCTGATCTCCAGTTCCTTGGCAACAATGTCGAGCCTGCCCAGGCCCACATAGCAAAAGGGTCAAGTATAGTCATGCCACACAGTGACCTCGACGGAATTGGCAGTAGCCATAGCATCCTCCTCTTCTCACCTTTTTACCGCATAGTACCTTTCCGCCAGCGGAGATTTGACTACCTTCTCCGGCTTGTCTGCGAAAAACTCATCAATAGCTCTGGTAGCCCCAGGCCAGTTAGACAAAGAATACTCGTCGAATGCGATGACACCCCCCAACGCAACCTGTCCGTAATATCTATATCAAGATGCAACAGAGCAATAGAATTACCCCTTAAGGGCAGCAGATATTACGGCAAAATCAAACAAAGAACTGCCCGATCCTACCCCACACTCAATAATGCTCCCGTCTACCGGCTCAATTTCGCGCAACAGATTCTGAAAGTGCATAAAACGGCTAACGCACTTGTAGTTATGCTCATACGGGTGCAAGTTATACTTGCGGGAGCGGGCCAATTTCACATCCAGCCCCAAGGCTTTCCTAGCAAAGACTTTACCCAAAGATTTGGCGAATGAGCTTACGTTCCTTCGGTCAACGTGCCGCAACATAACCCCCCTTCCTTAATAACGCCGGAGAATAGGTGTTTTTAACGTGTGCTGATATTGCCAAAATCATCCCGTCATTCCCGCGAAAGCGGGAATCCAGACGCTCCGGTTAAGCAAAAGCCGTATTGGGCCAGTGCTGTGGATTCCTGCTTTCGCGGGAATGACGGCGCGGGGCGCAATCATAACGGCAATTCCAGCGCACGTTTAAGAATACCGGGGAATAAACCGCAGAAAACCCAAAGCGCCCAAAGATTACATCCAATCCCCTGATACCCTGCGCCGCTCTGTATACTCCGAAGTTCACCCCCCGGCGTCCTCGAGACTAGTCGTCCGCCGCAGCCGGAACGGCGGCCCCGGCAAAGGCCGCCCGCAGCGCGGCGCTGGCCTGGTCAACCGCCTGCCCGCTCTTGTCCATCACCCCCACCATCCCGAAAAAGCCGTGAATCATCCCGTCATAGCGGGTCACCGTGGCCTCCACCCCGGCCTCTTGCAAACGGCGGCCATAGGCTTCCCCCTCGTCCCGCAGCGGGTCATACTCGGCGGTGATGACCAGCGCCGACGGCTGCCCCGCCACGCTGTCGGCCTGCATCGGCGCGGCGTAAGGATTGGTGGCATCGGCGGAATCCGCCAAATAAGCGTCCCAATACCACCGCATCGCGTCGCGGGCCAGCATATACCCCTCGGCATTGTCCACATACGAAACCGTCTGGTAATTGCGGTCGGTCACCGGATAAACCAGCAGTTGGTGAACAATATCCGGCCCGTTGCGGTCGGCGGCCATCAGCGACACCGCCGCCGCCAGATTGCCCCCCGCGCTGTCGCCGCCCACCGCGATGCGGGCAGCGTCGCCCCCGATGCTACCGGCGTTGGCCGCGGCCCACACCGTAGCGGCGTAGCAATCCTCGGCAGGCCCTGGGAACTTGGTTTCCGGCGCCAGCCGGTAGTCAACCGACACCACCACGCACCCCGCGCCCTGGCACAGGTTGCGGGCCGACGGGTCGGCGGAATCCAAATCGCCTATCACCCACCCCCCGCCGTGAAACCAGACCAGAATCGGGAAAGGCCCGCTCCCCTCCGGCGTATAGATACGGACAGGAACATCGCCGTCCGGCCCGGGAATGTTGCGGTTCTCAACCGCGGCCACCTCCGCCCCCGCGGGACGCGGCCGCGAAGCCGCGTTAATCCGCGCCTGCTCCGGCGCAACCTCCCACACAGCGGGAAGCCCCAAAGCGTTCACCTGCTCAATAACAGCCTGCGCTTGCGGGTCCAACGGCATAACAATACCTCCAAATCCGGCCCCGCGCCCACAACCAAGCGCCAGGCCCAGCATCAAAATCCCGCCCCTATCCTAACTGCGATAACCCAAACTGGCAAACCCCGCCCGCCATTGGCGCAAGACGACGGCAGAGTCCCCCAAGTCGTCTGTCATTCTGAGCAAGTCGTCTGTCATTCTGAGCAAAGCGAAGAATCCCGCCTCGGACAGTGAGACCCTTATCTCCCCTCAACCCAGAATGACAGCCAACCAAAGCCCCGTAGGGGCGCACAGCCGTGCGCCCTAATTTCTCGCCTATCCCAGAATAACAGCCAACCAAAGCCATTTCGCCGCCAAGAAATGATAAAATAACCTCCATCAACAAGGATGCAAAACCAAAATGACCATCCCCATCAACACCTTTCAAGACATACTAGACGCCCTAGAGCGTGAACCGTCCCTCCGTGACGAACTCCGCCGTCACCTCCTAAGCGACGACCTGCTCCAGTTGCCAGCCCTCTTCGCCCAGCACATCGCCGAATTCGCCGAATTCGTCCGCCTAACCACCGAGCAAAACGAACTAACCAACCGCCGCCTAGAAAACCTAGAAACCGCCGTAACCGACCTAAAAGCAGGCCAAGCCCGCCTAGAAACCGACGTAGCCGAACTAAAGGCAGGCCAAGCCAAGCTGGAAAACACCGTAGGCACCCTGGTGAGCGACGTAGCCGAACTAAAGACAGGGCAAGCCAGGCTGGAAGACACCGTAGGCACCCTGGTAAGCGACGTAGCCGAACTAAAGACAGGCCAAGCCAAGCTGGAAACCACCGTAGGCCGCTTGGAAGACACCACAGGCACTCTGGTGAGTGACATGGCTGAACTGAAAGACACCACAGGCACTCTGGTGAGTGACATGGCTGAACTGAAAGGCACCGTAGGCACTCTGGGAAGCGACATGACCGAACTAAAAAGCACCGTAGGCACTATGGGCGGCACCGTAAGCCACCTAGCTGGCAAGGACTACGAAGCCCACGCCGCCCGGGTCGGCCCCCGGCGGCTCCGCAGCCACCTGAACCTAGAAAGAGCCTGGGCCGTCACCCATCCGCCCCACGGCGACCCATCCTTCCTCACCGAACTCGCCTACCAGTCAGAGATAAACGGCATCATCACCCCCGAACAGGCCGCCGACCTAGAATATGGAGATTTGGTATTCACCTCCACCGGCGCAGATGGCAACCAATGCTACATCTTAGCCGAAATTTCCCTCACCGTTCAGCAAACAGACGTAGAGCGGGCCGCCCGCCGCGCCGCCATCCTGCAACACGTCACCGGCATTCCTACCACCCCCATAACCATCGGAGAGTCCATCGCCCCCGACGCCGAAGGGAATACGGTAGCCTTCATAGCCATCCCAAACCCACCCCCCAAGAGATAGTGTGCGAACCACCCCCGCCCCCTCTACATTTTCAACCGAATCGCACATCGGCCCGGCCCGGCCCGCCCTTCACAAGCCCAGAACCAACGGACTCCGAGTAGCCAACGGAACAATCAAAAGCCCCTGCTATGCGCCTTGCCCGTCCAGCAGGGCATCGTTCATATCCGACAGCTTTCCAATAAGCTCGCCGTTATTGCTGTTGAGTTCCCGCTTAATGCTCTGTATGCTCGCACGCCAAGCCCGCGAACCGGGCCAGTGCTGGAAACCCCTCTTCTTCTCATAGCCATTGCTCTCCGCGCCAATGTGTGTCACTCTTTGGCGGATTTCGTGTCGGCCATGCGTTGGTTTTCCTCAGATTGGCAACAGACATAACAGCCCGGGCAACATATACCCGCCCGGGCTGTTATGCTGAGTTTCTAGAGTTTGAACAACTCTATCTGCTTTCCGTCCTTCCCCTCACGAATACGGAAGAGGCCGGATCCCTTGCGCTTGGTCTCAACTATCCCCTTTCTCGTCAGGTCTAGCAGAATCCGATTCACCGTGTGATGCGGAGTTTTGCCCCCAATATGGACGATCTTCTGGGCTTTGGGGGTGATGTCAGTGTGATAATGGGGCCATTCTCCAGGTGCAACAGCACCAAGAGCTTCAAGTACGCTAATCACAGCCCGTTCTTGGGTCATTTCCCTGCCTCCCTTTCTGTTGCCACGCAACAGGGCTTGTCGTCGGAAACAACGGCTTGCCTCGCGCCAAGGCACTACCCGCAACCCTTGAAACCCGGAACCTGCCGGATACAAGGGGTCGGAAACCTTAGCGAAAGGGAGGGGGGGTTGCTATTCCCGGAACGATACCGCGCCGGCGCGTCCAGCAGCGGTGGCTGCCGTCCAGCGATGTGCGGCGGGGAGAGAGGGGCCGTCCGATTCGGCGGAGAGGCCGAGCCGCGCGGCGTTTACGGGGGAATACCGCGGAGTCAAGAGGGACAAAACCCAGCGACGCAACCACGTTACGGCGCCGAAACCAACCGGACACACCGCAAGGATGCACCAACGGGCGAAAGCGGTGCCTACATACAACAGGAGCCCGACAGCCAACGCTAGGCCGGCAACTTGCCCAACAGCAATGAATAAGGCTACGCTGTACAGTGATTGCCATTCACCGTAGCCCAACACCAGCGGCAGGGTAGACACCAAGATACAGATCACAAGAACTTGCCACAACAGATTCCAGCCAAAGCCGGAAATCTCGCTGCGGATGCTCGCCAAGAAGCGAATCTTATGGTCAATGAAACTCATGATAAGTTACAATATATCTCAAATTCGAGACTGTCAATAGCCGTGGCTTTCGATTCTCCCTATCCTCTTGGGGGACGGGGTGAGGGGGAAAATCCCTACTGCCAATAGTGATTTCCTATGGTAGGAAATCAAAGAGCGCCCTCACCCTATCCTTTTCCCAAGTAGAGAAGGGATTTTCTCTAAGCCTTGAACGTCGCAAACACCTTATTCGAAGTAAACACCCGAGTCTCCACAAACTCCACCCCAACCGGCCGCGCCCCCAACTCCGACATCGCCCCCAGCATACAAGCCCAGTTGAGCAACTCATGCTGCCCCGACGCCTCCATCTGCGCCGTAGTGCGGACGCGCCAAGCCTCGTAATTCCCCCGCTTCAGCTCTTCGTACAAATCCCGGTCAGCGGGAACATCCGGCCAAAGATAATTGTTCTTGGCCGTAAGAAAAGCGTGCGACCAGCTCGACGACGCCACCAGCGCCACCCGCCACGGGCTCTCCCCCAGCACCCGCGCCACCGCCGCCCCCACCTCCATACAGCGCTTGGGCGACGGCCCCGGCGGGTCCGGCTCCAGCGTCTGCCCGTTGACCTTATACGGCAAAATGCCGCCCCGGTTGCTGATAACCGCCCGCCCGTAGCAGTTCACCGCGAAAGGTATCACCGGAAAATCAAACCCCTGCCGGTCATAATCCAGATACAGCAGCGTGTTGATAAAAGCGTGCGCCAGCCCCGGCTCGTGCAACGGACGGTAGGCGTAAGCCATATCCACGCCGGAATCCAGCAACCCCCCGGCCAAAAACCTCGCCGCCTCAGGATGCCCCCGGTAAGCAAAAGCCTTGTCCCCCGGTTCCCCCCACACATTCCGCCGCGCCGTCCCGTCCTGCCGCGTGAAAGGAACACACCGGAACCCCTCATACGCCAGCACACAGAAAGGCGGGATAATATCTTCCCGGAAATTCTCATACTGGTCGTCCCCGAATATGACCACGAAATCGGGGTTGAAGTCCAAAATCTCCTGCCTAACGCGCCGGAACCCCTCCACCAGCCGCCCCCTATGAACCGCCGCCGACGCCAACCCCTGGTCATCCCCATATTCCGCCCGCATCGCCGCCGGCCAGTTCACCGGATCCTTCAGCTCCTCCGGCAGCCGCTCATCCCGGCTAAGAGTCACATTGACCGGAAACCCCCGATCCTCATCCGGCGTAATCAACGGCGGATAATGAGTGCAACCAACCCCCATAATCTCTGCCATACCATCCCCTCCAGTACTTTGATTTTCAAGAGTATACGTAATAATACCAAAATCCCCTCCCCCTACGGGGGAGGGTTAGGGTGGGGGCGTAATTTAGAGAGCAAACCTCATTCTGGCGCCCCCTGTCATTCTGACGCCCCCCTGTCATTCTGAGCAAAGCGAAGAATCCCACCTTAGGCGGCAAGACCTTTCCCAGCCCCCCACACCCGCCCTAAACCCGCCCTAAGGCCGCCACCCCCGCGCCCGCCCCATAAATACCCCCGGGTCCGCCAGCCATTCCCCGTACCCAATAGCGCGGCTATCCGTAAGATAATCTATCTTATCGTTCAGACAAGCCAGCAAATCCCCTTCAGCGGCAGGCACCGTAAACCCCCCATACTCCACCGCCGGATCCAGCGCCGTAACCACCAGCTCGCCGCCCGATTCCCGGGCCGCCGTGCGGTTGCCGATTTCGCCCCGGGCCACCGCGTCAATCTCCCCGTCCCGCAGCGCCGCCAGCAATTCCGCCTCCCCCAGCTCGTCGCCCAGATAGACCACCTGCGGCATATCGTCCGACGGCGGCATCAAACTAACCCGCCCCTCCAGATTAGGCGTAGTATCGGCCGCAGTAATCGCGTAAGCCCCGGTTCCGTCGGCAGTCACCGTTCCGGTTTCCGTAGCCACCACCGTTCCGGCAACCAGCGCCCCATCGCCGCCCGTCAACCCGGTCAATTGCAACAAACGGGCCTCGCCCGTAGTCCCGGCCAGCGCCCCGACCCTAACGTCGCTGGTAATGAGATCGTGAGTAACCAGCCGCCCGGCGTCATCCGCCCGCACCAGCAACGACTGCCGGAAAGCGATATGCCCGTTAGTGAACCGCACCGCATCATTCCCGTCATCGTCCAGAGTGCGCGACTCCAGTATAGTAATCCCTCCGCCCGACATATCAAAATCCGGCCCAGCCGACAGCAGCCAGTTGCCCGGCCACTCCCCCACCGGCCCCCGCTCAAAAACCAGCCCAGCCCCGTCCATAGCCTCCAGAGCCGACAGAATATCCGCCTCAAAACCCAAATGCCGATGATAACCGGCCGAATCCGGGTCAGCATCAGCACTATAGCTAACCGGCTCAAAGAAAGCATAAAAACTGAACCGCAACGGCGAGCCATCGGTACACGTCACGTCCGAAACCTCCACCGGAGTAGCGCTAGGCGGCGGGTTAATAACCGGCGCCACCCGCGTAGCCGCCGCCCCCCCGCAAGCAACCCCCAAACCAACAACCATCGCCACCACCCCGGCGACCAACCAAGCAAAAGCCAATTTCCCAAACCTATGATAAACCAAGCCAAACCTCAACCACAAAAATTGCCCCAACCACCATATCCCCCATCCCCTCACGTTCCCCGTCATTCCCGCGAAAGCGGGAATCCACACGTCCTTAGCAATGGAAATCCGATGCTACGCTTTGGTAACTGAAACATATCCTCTGGCATCTACATAAATCATCCTTCTCTCGTTTCCTCCAAACACTACTAGGAAAAGCCAGACGATTATCCAAAAGCCGCCGGTCAAAATAGTCAACAGTAAATGAAGGATATGATTGACTTGCCCGCCCTTAACTATCACTGCGTGAAATTGACCTTGCGACTCAATCCTCCAGCCTTTGGAAATTGCGTCCATCATACTTGTTTCGAGAATTTGCTTGCGCCTATATTCGGCAGATAGAACCTGATTAGGTGTTTCTTGCCCTGGTATTGGCGCAGATCCCCCTGGGCTGTTCGGAGTCGGCATACCGAACTGCGGTTGACCACACCGGGTGCAGAAGCGGGCATTGGCCTCTGTCTCGAAGCCACAATTGGAGCAAGTCATACTAATTGGCGTATGATTCGCCATCCGGTCCCATCCCGTCCTCCATCTGGGATCGGATCTGATAGTAGTGACCATTGATTCTATCTTATCGAGTACTGATACAATTGCCATTTTCATTCTATTCGTGAATATCCGTCCCAAAGCAACACACCTAAAACAGGATGCTGGAACCGGCGGCTCCGGGCGCAATGCCGGAGCCGCCGGTTCCAAGTGAACCCCCCGGGCCTACTTCCCGTTGCCGCTATGCCCGTTGCCCCGGGTAGCGATGTACTCCTCGGCCAGACGGCGGCCGGTTTCCCGCATCAGCTTCACGTCCTCCTCGGGCGTAGCCGCCGCGGGAACCTCAACAATCGTATCGTTGCAGTAGGTAGTGACCCGCCCTTCGCCATCAGGCGCCAAAGCCGCCGAAGGATCCTCCCCCGCCTGAACCGCCCGTATCCCCCGGCGCACCTGGCGACGGAACATAGTTATCCCCCGGTCGGTGGCCCCCAAATGCTCCAAGCCGTGGATCGCGATAGGCCGCTGCGTAACCTGCGCCTCAAAGTCGGTAGGCTGGAGCTGCTGTTCCCGCAAATCCTCGGAAACCGGCAACTGCGCCGGCAACATCTGATCCCGGTCAATCCACCAGGCCGGTTCCTTTTCCTCCGCCTCGCTGATATGCCGGAACTCCAGCAGCATCGTGCTGTGATTATCCCGCGGCACAATCCAGCGGCTCATCATCGGCCCGTCAAAGGCGTGCGCCTCCTTGCCGTCCTCCCAAATCGGCGCCACCTGTTGCAGGTTGGGCTGGATATTCTCCACCATCCGCGCCCAGATATTGTCCCCCACCCGCCGGGTGGCAATGTAAATCATCCCGATCGGCGTTTCCATAAAGTCCAGCTCAGGCACCACCCCGAACTCGTCGGTGAACTGCGAACCGCTGACGATGGTATGCAGGAAAGACGTATGCACCGGATCCATCGCGTTCTCCACGATTTGCAGCCAGTTGCAAGGGTAATCGTACCGCTTTCCGGGAATCAGCCGGTAGCCCTCCCGCTCCCAACTGTCGCACAGCGGGAAAGCCGGTATCTGCTCCGGCGGCCCCATATACGCAAAAATGGTGCCGCAGAACTCATGCACCGGATAAGCCCCGTGGCACAGCCGGTCTTTGAAAGTCGATCCCGCCGGCTCGCCCGGCGTCTCCAGAATCGTGCCGTCCACATCGAAAAGCCACCCGTGATAGCAGCAGCGGATGCCCCGCTCCGACACCAGCCCGAACTCCAGCGAGGTGCCGCGATGGGAGCAATGGGCCTCCACCACCCCGACCCGCCCGCTGAAATCGCGGAAGGCCACCAGCTCCTCGCCCAGAATTTTCAGACCCACCGGAACGTCGCCCAGCTCGTCGGCATAGCAGACCGGCTGCCAGAACCGCCGCAGATACTCCCCGGCCGGGGTCCCGGGCCCCACATGAGTCAACTCCTCGTTCTCCCGAGGAACCTGCGAATGGTAATAACCCCCATACTTCGTGGAAAGAAAAGGAGCCCGCGCACTGGTCATAATCAGCCTCCAGCCAAATAAAATCCCCCCGCAAAGCACCACACCCCCGGCCAGCCCCCTGCGCCTAAACGGTTGCCGGAATTATATGCACCCCCAACCCCAACGGTCAACAACCCCACCCAAACCCAACAATTGCCAACCCACTCCAACCCCCCGTCATTCCCAGCTCAACGCCCCCATCATTCCCAGCAAAGACCCCCCTGTCATTCCAAGCAGAGACCCACCTGTCATTCCCAGCGAAGCGCCCCTGTCATTCTGAGCGCAGCGAAGAATCCCCCCTACGGCACCAAGACCCTTCGCTTTCCCTCAGAGCCACGAAACAGGGCGTCCCCCGTCACTCTGAACGGAGCACCCACTGTCATTCTGAGCGCAGCGAAGAATCTCCCCTACGGCGCCAAGACCCTTCGCTTTCGCTCAGAGCCACGAAACGGGGCGTCCCCCGTCACTCTGAACGGAGCTCCCCCCGTCACTCTGAACAGAGCACCCACTGTCATTCTGAGCGCAGCGAAGAATCTCCCCTATGGCGCCGAGACCCTTCGCTTTCCCTCAGTACGACGAAAGAGAGTTTGGCAAGTCTCTAATAAACCCGCCGCTATCCCTGTTATAATAAGTCATCAACCCGCCACCCCGCGGAGGTCCAACATGACCACCCCCAAACCAACCACCATCCCGCAGCCAGCCCCCCCGGACATCATCCAGTTCCCCGACCCTCGCCCCTGCGATATGGATATGACCACTTACTACCACCTGAATTTCCTGGCCTACCCATCGGCCCTAGCCTACGACTTGGGAAACCCGGACACCACCGTAATCATCAGCGAGATAGCCGCCGGCCTCCGCCCCACCGAAAGCTACGAGGGCATCCTGTTCCCCGACCTCCTCATCGCTTTCAACGCCAACCCCGCCGCCTGCCAAGCCCGCAACGGCTACCTAATCCCCGAACAAGGCAAGCCCCCCGACTTTGTCCTCGAAGTAGCCTCCAAAACCACCGGCCAGCGCGACGAAGTCCACAAACGCCAAGCCTACGCCCAAATGGGCGTCCTAGAATACTGGCGCTTCGACCACACCGGCGGCCAATACCACCGCGCCCCCCTAGCCGGCGACACCCTCATCAACGCCCAATACCACCCCATACCCATCCACCAAACCGACGACCAATACTACTGGGGACACAGCGCCACCCTAAACCTAGACCTATGCTGGCAAAACGGCCAACTGCGCTTCTGGAACCCAACCACCCAACAATACCTAACCACCGACCACGAAGAACGCCAAGCCCGAGCCCAAGCCGAAGCCCAAGCCGAAAGCGAACGCGCCGCCCGCCGGGCCGCCGAAACCGCCCGCGCTCGAGCCCAAGCCCAACGGGACATTGAGCGCCAAGCACGCACCGAAGCCGAAGCCCGCATCCGCCAACTAGAGGCCGAACTACGCCGCCGCCCAAACCCGTAGCCCGGCGGGGCATCCCCAGCCGCCACCTCGCCGACCCTATGGGTCGGCATCATCAACGCCATATCCCTTATGGTAAGCCAAACTGAACGACGACAGCAGACAACCTGCCCCATCAACGACGACGCCCCTGCTATAATAAGCCACCAAACCCGCCGCCCCGCGGAGGCCCAATATGACCACCCCCAAACCAGCCGCCATCCCCCAGCCGGCCCCGTCCAACATCCTCCAATTCCCCGACCCTCGCCCCTGCGATTTGGATATGACCACCTTCGACTACGTAAATTTCCCCGCCTACCCCTCCGCCCTCGCCTACCACCTAGGCAACCCCGACACCACCGTAATCATCAGCGAAACCGCCGCCGGACTGCGCCCCACCGAAAGCTACGAAGGCATCCTCTTCCCCGACCTCCTAATCGCCTTCAACGCCAGTCCGGCCAGCCGCCGCGCCCGCAACGGCTACCTAATCCCCGAACAAGGCAAGCCCCCCGACTTCGTCCTCGAAGTAGCCTCCAAAACCACCGGAGAGCGCGACGAAGTTCACAAACGCCAAGCCTACGCCCAAATGGGAGTACTCGAATACTGGCGCTTCGACCACACCGGCGGCCAATACCACCGCGCCCCACTAGCCGGCGACACCCTAATCAACGGCCAATATCACCCCATCCCCATCCACCAAACCGACGACCAATACTACTGGGGCCACAGCGCCACCCTAAACCTAGACCTATGCTGGCAAAACGGCCAACTACGCTTCTGGAACCCAACCACCCAACAATACCTAACCACCGACCACGAAGAACGCACCGCCCGCGCCCAAGCCGAAGCCCAGCGCGACATCGAGCGCCAAGCCCGAGCCCAAGCCCAAGCCCAACGGGACATCGAGCGCCAAGCCCGCGCCCAAGCCGAAGCCCGCATCCGCCAACTAGAGGCCGAGCTACGCCGCCGCCCAAACCCGTAGCCCGGCGGGGCATCACCCAGCCGCCACCTCGCCGACCCTATGGGTCGGCATCATCAACGCCATATCCCTTATGGTAAGCCAACCGAAACGGCGACAGCAGACAACCCGCCAGCGACGACGCCCCTGCTATAATAAGCCACCCAACCCGCCGCCCCGCGGAGGCCCAACATGACCACCCCCAAATCCGCCGCCATCCCCCAGCCGGCCCCGCCCGAAATCCTCCAATTCCCCGACCCTCGCCCCTGCGATTTGGATATGACCACCTTCGACTACGTAAATTTCCCCGCCTACCCCTCCGCCCTCGCCTACCACCTGGGCAACCCCGACACCACCGTAATCATCAGCGAAACCGCCGCCGGCCTCCGCCCCACCGAAAGCTACGAAGGCATCCTCTTCCCCGACCTCCTAATCGCCTTCAACGCCAGTCCGGCCAGCCGCCGCGCCCGCAACGGCTACCTAATCCCCGAACAAGGCAAGCCCCCCGACTTCGTCCTCGAAGTAGCCTCCAAAACCACCGGAGAGCGCGACGAAGTCCACAAACGCCAAGCCTACGCCCAAATGGGCGTCCTAGAATACTGGCGCTTCGACCACACCGGCGGCCAATACCACCGCGCCCCCCTAGCCGGCGACACCCTAATCAACGCCCAATACCACCCCATCCCCATCCACCAAACCGACGACCAATACTACTGGGGCCACAGCGCCACCCTAAACCTAGACCTATGCTGGCAAAACGGCCAACTACGCTTCTGGAACCCAACCACCCAACAATACCTAACCACCGACCACGAAGAACGCACCGCCCGCGCCCAAGCCGAAGCCCAGCGCGACATCGAGCGCCAAGCCCGAGCCCAAGCCCAAGCCCAACGGGACATCGAGCGCCAAGCCCGCGCCCAAGCCGAAGCCCGCATCCGCCAACTAGAGGCCGAGCTACGCCGCCGCCCAAACCCGTAGCCCGGCGGGGCATCACCCAGCCGCCACCTCGCCGACCCTATGGGTCGGCATCATCAACGCCATATCCCTTATGGTAAGCCAACCGAAACGGCGACAGCAGACAACCCGCCAGCGACGACGCCCCTGCTATAATAAGCCACCCAACCCGCCGCCCCGCGGAGGCCCAACATGACCACCCCCAAATCCGCCGCCATCCCCCAGCCGGCCCCGCCCGAAATCCTCCAGTTCCCCGACCCTCGCCCCTGCGATTTGGATATGACCACCTTCGACTACGTAAATTTCCCCGCCTACCCCTCCGCCCTAGCCTACCACCTAGGCAACCCCGACACCACCGTAATCATCAGCGAAACCGCCGCCGGACTGCGCCCCACCGAAAGCTACGAAGGCATCCTCTTCCCCGACCTCCTAATCGCCTTCAACGCCAGTCCGGCCAGCCGCCGCGCCCGCAACGGCTACCTAATCCCCGAACAAGGCAAGCCCCCCGACTTCGTCCTCGAAGTAGCCTCCAAAACCACCGGAGAGCGCGACGAAGTCCACAAACGCCAAGCCTACGCCCAAATGGGCGTCCTAGAATACTGGCGCTTCGACCACACCGGCGGCCAATACCACCGCGCCCCCCTAGCCGGCGACACCCTCATCAACGCCCAATACCACCCCATACCCATCCACCAAACCGACGACCAATACTACTGGGGACACAGCGCCACCCTAAACCTAGACCTATGCTGGCAAAACGGCCAACTGCGCTTCTGGAACCCAACCACCCAACTATACCTAACCACCGACCACGAAGAACGCCAAGCCCGAGCCCAAGCCGAAGCCCAAGCCGAAAGCGAACGCGCCGCCCGCCGGGCCGCCGAAACCGCCCGCGCTCGAGCCCAAGCCCAACGGGACATTGAGCGCCAAGCACGCACCGAAGCCGAAGCCCGCATCCGCCAACTAGAGGCCGAACTACGCCGCCGCCCAAACCCGTAGCCCGGCGGGGCATCCCCAGCCGCCACCTCGCCGACCCTATGGGTCGGCATCATCAACGCCATATCCCTTATGGTAAGCCAAACTGAACGACGACAGCAGACAACCTGCCCCATCAACGACGACGCCCCTGCTATAATAAGCTACCAAACCCGCCGCCCCGCGGAGGCCCAATATGACCACCCCCAAACCAGCCGCCATCCCCCAGCCGGCCCCGTCCAACATCCTCCAATTCCCCGACCCTCGCCCCTGCGATTTGGATATGACCACCTTCGACTACGTAAATTTCCCCGCCTACCCCTCCGCCCTCGCCTACCACCTAGGCAACCCCGACACCACCGTAATCATCAGCGAAACCGCCGCCGGACTGCGCCCCACCGAAAGCTACGAAGGCATCCTCTTCCCCGACCTCCTCATAGCCTTCAACGCCAGTCCGGCCAGCCGCCGCGCCCGCAACGGCTACCTAATCCCCGAACAAGGCAAGCCCCCCGACTTCGTCCTCGAAGTAGCCTCCAAAACCACCGGAGAGCGCGACGAAGTTCACAAACGCCAAGCCTACGCCCAAATGGGAGTACTCGAATACTGGCGCTTCGACCACACCGGCGGCCAATACCACCGCGCCCCACTAGCCGGCGACACCCTAATCAACGGCCAATATCACCCCATCCCCATCCACCAAACCGACGACCAATACTACTGGGGCCACAGCGCCACCCTAAACCTAGACCTATGCTGGCAAAACGGCCAACTACGCTTCTGGAACCCAACCACCCAACAATACCTAACCACCGACCACGAAGAACGCCAAGCCCGAGCCCAAGCCGAAGCCCGCATCCGCCAACTGGAAGCCGAACTACGCCGCCGCCCCAACCCATAACCGCCGAATCACCCCACCAGGCCCGGGAGTGCCCCAACGCTACCGCCCCGGAAACAACTCCGCCAGCTTGGCGTTAATGCGTGTCCATCGCCAAGGTATTGGCGCACCCAAACGCGGCACACCACGGTATGGCCTATTTTGCGGCCTGACCTGGATAACCGGCTTACCCAAACTGCGGGCTATGTCGGTTTCTACTATGACTCCCGGAGAATTGTGCGTGTCCTCCCCGATAAGGACAATCACCACATCGCAGACGCGAATCGCTTCCCTGGCCTTTCTCCTCCACTTTTCGTCCGGGTAGGCTTCATTAAGCGAACAGTTGCGGACGCGGTGTTGGGTTTGCGTTCTGGCCTGTTCGTAAAAGTTGTTCTTGAGATCGACGTCTTTGTCGAACTCAAAGCTGACAAATATGTTCAAGGTAGGCATTGTACTTTCCCTCCCTTAGTCCTGTTTAACAGGAGACCGTCCGCTTGGCTCTGTAGGGCCGAACTCCGCCGCCGCCCCAACCTCCCAGCCCCCCACACCATCACCCCACCGCCCTCTCAATCCGCCGCATCATATCCACCACCAGCGGCATCGCCGGCCCATAGCGGTCAGCGTCATCAACCGCGTACCCCTTATGATAAGCCGACCGGAACGACGACAGCGGACTGCCCGCCCCCGTAAGCGACGACGTCCCTTCCGCCTCCCCCTCGTCCCAATGCCCCCCGTGTATCAGCCCCGGCATAGCCTCCGCATCCCGAAAAACGTTCATCGGGTCGCCACCGTCCTCCACGATTCGCATCTGCTCCTCCAACTGGCGACGCAAAAACACCACCGGCAAGTCCGTGCGCCCCAAGTGTTCCTGCGTGCGGTCCGTAATCGCCCCCTGCGAAATCCAGGCGTGCGCGTCCTGCGCCAGCACAAAATCCAGAATCGGGCGCCCGTCATCATCAAACAGCGGCACGTCGTAATAAGGAATGCTCTCCTGCACCGGCGCAGCAACCTCGTCCGGCGCCAGATAGCACCCATAATTGATATGGTAAGTGTTCGTGTCATCCACCGGAACCCGAATCTGAAACTCCTGCCGCACCATCCCCGGCCCCCCCGTCTGCGTGTAAAACGGGAAAATCACCGTCGCATGACGCGATATATGATCCCGGTCAGCCCCCAACGCCTTGGCATACTTGATGCCCTTCTCCATCCCGTACCGGGTGGCGTTGGCGTAAAGCGACTCAATCCCCCGCCCCAAATTCATCCGCGAAAAAAGAGTATGCATCTGCCCGTCGGCGGCCCGTTCCTCCAGCTTCCCCTGCTTCCGCAGCACATACTCAAACAGATTGCCGTGCAGATAAACGCTATGCGTAGGGTCGCCCGTGTTTTCGTGGCACTGCAACCAGTTGCAAGCCAGCCGCATAATCCCAATCTGCCGTATCGCGTTAGGCATCACAAACAAATCCCACGGCGGCAACAACGGCGCCGGCCCCGGCCCCATATAGGCCCACACCAGCCCGCCCATTTCCCGCACCGGATACCCCTTGATGCGTATACGATCCTTAAACGGATCATTAGGCGACTCCAGCGGCGTATCCACGCAACGCCCCGCCGGGTCAAACATCCAGCCGTGATAACAGCAACGCAGCCCGCCCTCGTCCGGTATCCCGTACCGCAGCTCCGTAAGCCGGTGCGGGCAGCGGTCGCCAATCAGCCCCATCTGCCCGTCCGCCGAGCGAAACAGCACCAAATCCTCCCCCAGCAGCCGCACCGCCATCACATCCTCCTCCACCAGTTGCGCCGCCGGGCGCACCGGCAGCCAATAGCGCCGCATCAGCTCCCCCATAGGCGTCCCCGGCCCCACCCGCGTCAAACGGTCATTCGCCTCAGCAGTAAGCATTACGCAATCCCTCCCCAAAATCGGCGTCCTTAAATCACCCCGTCACTCCCGCCACATCCCGTCATTCCCGCGAAAGCGGGAATCCCAACCCCCGCCAAGAACCCCCAAAATGAACCCCAGACAGTATAAACTATACCCCAAACGCGCGGGAGTTACTCCAATGAACACCACCAACCAACGCCTACCCGTCAACGACACCCTAGGCGCCTTCTGCACCGACACCGACGCCTACCTCCCCGGAACCCCCAACGGCCCCCTGTCCGGCCTAACCTTCGCCGCCAAAGACATCTTCGACGTCGCCGGCCACATCACCGGCGGCGGCAACCCCGACTGGAAAGCCACCCACCCCCCGGCCCAGCGCAACGCCCGGATAATCCAAACCCTAACCGACGCCGGCGCCACTATGGTCGGCAAAACCCACACCGACGAACTAACCCGCGGCATCCTCGGCGAAAACGCCCACTACGGCACCCCCCTCAACCCCCGCGCCCCAGGCCGCGTCCCCGGCGGCTCCTCCAGCGGCTCCGCCTCCGCCGTCGCCGGCCGCCTGGTAGACTTCGCCCTAGGCTCCGACACCGGCGGCTCCGTCCGCATCCCCGCCAGCTTCTGCGGCCTCTACGGCCTCCGGCCCACCCACAACCGCATCCCCCTCGACGGCATCCTCATGCAAGCCCCATCCTACGACACCATCGGCTGGTTCGCCCGCGACCCCGCCACCTTCGCCCGCGTAGCCGAAACCGTATTCGGCTCAACCATATCCCCCCAACCCCCCGAGCGAATAATAATCGCCCAAGACCTATTCGACGCCGCCGAACCCGCCGTAGCCGCCGCCCTCCGCCCCATCGCCGACCGCATCGCCGCAATGTCCCCCAACTCCCAAACCCTCCAACTAGCCCCCGACGGCCTAGACGACTGGGCCTCCCAGCAAAACATCCTCCAATCCATCGAAGCCTGGGAAACCCTGGCCGACTGGATTGACGCCGTAAACCCCCGCTTCAGCTACTGGGTAACCGAGCGCTACACCCTAATAGCGTCCCTAACCCAATCCCAGATCGACCAAGCCAAAGCGACCCGCCAAGCCGTCCGCCAGCGAATAGACGAAGTGCTGGCCGGGGGCGGCTTCCTATGCTTCCCCACCTCCCCCGTAGCCGCCCCGCCCCGCGCCCAGCGCCTATCCGAGCGCAAAACCGCCCTAGGCCAAATCATCCGCCTAACCTGCCTCGGCGGCACCACCGGCCGCCCCCAGCTATCCCTACCCCTAGCCCAAACCGACAACCTCCCCATCGGCCTATCCCTAATGGGCCACCCCAACAACGACGAAGCCCTAATATCCGCCGCCCTAACCCTACAACAATCCCTAACCTAGCCCCCCAACACCCCATAGGGGCGCACAACCATGCGCCCCCACCCCCGCAACCACGACCAAACCCCAACAAAAAACCACACCCGCCCCCGCACCCCGTAGGGGCGCACTGCCGTGCGCCCCCACCCTCCGCAACCACGACCAAACCCCAACAAAAAACCACACCCGCCCCCGCACCCCGTACGGGCGCACTGCCGTGCGCCCACACCCCCCGCAACCACGACCAAACCCCAACAAAAATTCCCTCCCCCTCCGGGGGAGGGCTAGGGTGGGGGCGTCCCCCCAACACCCCCCAACCCCTTGTCCAACCCCAACCCCGCGGCGTATAATCCGCCCCGGACAAAAAACCGCAAACAAACAACCGGGAGCCCGGCCGTGCCAAACAAAACCCCCGAACCCTCCCAGCCCCTAGAGGCCGCCACTCCCCGCACTTACCCCCCCCCCCCCCCCCCCGACTCTCGCCCCCTAAATCCCAACATTGCAACCCTCGGCTACCTATTCCTCTCCCTAAACGCCCTTTTCCTAGGCTACTTCTTAGTCGCCGACCCCCAAGGCTACGCCGCGCTCACCAAAGAAGACTCGTGGGTAGAGTACCTAACCGCCGTCTGGTTTCTCTTCACCGGCCTTATGCTGTTCGCCACAGCCCTAGCAGAACGCCGCCTCCCCCTGCGCTGCCTCTATATCCTAGCCGCCATCGCCTTCCTGTTCGCCGTAGGCGAGGAACTCAGTTGGGGCCAGCGAATAATCGGATTCGCCACCCCCGATTTCCTGCTGAACATCAACCGCCAAGACGAGGTCAATCTCCACAACATCAATATCACCCTCGGAAAATTTGAAGTAATCTTCCAAGTAGCAACAACCCTTCTGTGTATGATAACCGCCGCCGCCTTCTTTTGCCGGAAAAAAACCCTATTCGGAATCCCCCTGCCGTCAATCCTGCTGGTATTGGCCTTCCTAACCGTTCTATCCTACCGCTCAGCAGGGCTGGACATCCTCAGTTTCGACTTTATCTCCTTTATTACTGACGGAGAAAAAGCCCTCCTGCTATTCTTCGCCATCTACGCCTTAATCTCCCGCCAACCCAAAGAGCTCATTGCCGCCACCGCCGCCGCCTTCGCCCTCATCCTAGCCATCGCCTACGCGCATCATAGCAACGGCATACCTGGCAACAACATTTTCGAAGCGCACGAATATCTGTTCAGCGCCGTCTGCTTTTTCTACGCCCTAGACCTGCTACTAGCCCAAAAACCGGCCCAACGCCGGCTCGCAACCCCCTTCGCCAAACTAAAACTGCCGGGCAGAAGTATCCCCTTACCAACCGCCATCAAACCCGGCCCGGACGGCCCCGCGCCGGCCCGTTCCAATCCGCCAACCGCCGCCCTTGTCCAAAACTTTATTCGCACGCCCTGGCTAATCGCCTGCCTAACCATAATCGCCGCCAGCAGCGGATTAACCTATTTCGCACATTTCACCGAACAAGCCAGAGACGCCGCCATCGAGGAAAAATACCAAGAAATCCTGACCCTAGATCCCGACATCACCGCCAACTTCAACGTCTACCTAACCGGCAAAGAATTAACCTACTTCAAAGACCCCTGCCTGCCAACGGATACCGAGACATGGTTCTTCCTGGCTCTCTACCCCGCCGACCAAAAAAGCCTTCCCTCCCACCGCCGGCAACACGGCTTCGACAACCTAGACTTTCACGCCGACGCCTTCGACTGGGCAGCAGAAATCCCGTCCCTAAACAACAAATGCCTAGCAATAATCTCCCTCCCCGACTACCCTATAACCAAAATCCTAACCGGCCAGAACATCCCAGGCCAACCCCCAATCTGGCAAAAAGAAATCCCCGTTTATTCCAGCCCCGAAGCCAAAGACGCCGCCATCGCCGCCATCGAGCAGCGATACCAACAAATCCAATCCCTAACGCCCGACATCACCGCCACCTTCAACGTCTATCTAATAGGCAAAGAACTAACCTACTTCAAAGACCCTTGCCTTCCGGCTGATACCCAGCCGTGGTTCTTCCTGGCTCTCTACCCCGCCGACCAAAAAAGCCTGCCCCCCCACCGCCAGCAACACGGCTTCGACAACCTAGACTTCACCGCCAGCGCCTTCGACCGGGCAGCAAGAGTCCCGTCCCTAACCAACAAATGCCTAGCAATAATCCCCCTCCCCGACTACCCCATAACCAAAATCCAAACCGGCCAGAACATCCCAGGCCAACCCCCAATCTGGCAAAAAGAAATCCCCGTTTATTCCAGCCCCGAAGCCAAAAACGCCGCCATCGCCGCCATCGAGCAGCGATACCAAGAAATCCAATCCCTAAAGCCCGACATCACCGCCACCTTCAACGTCTATCTAATAGGCAAAGAACTAACCTACTTCAAAGACCCTTGCCTTCCGGCTGATACCCAGCCGTGGTTCTTCCTGGCCCTCTACCCCGCCGACCAAAAAAGCCTGCCCGCCCACCGCCGGCAACACGGCTTCGACAACCTAGACTTCACCGCCAGCGCCTTCGACCAAGCAAAAAAAATCCCAACCCTAACCAACAAATGCCTAGCAATAATCCCCCTCCCCGACTACCCCATAACCAAAATCCAAACCGGCCAATACATCCCAAACCAACCCCCAATCTGGCAACAAGAAATCCCCGTACACCCCTAACACCCCGCCCCGCCCCCCGTAGGGCCGCCCTGCCGCGCCCCCGCCACCCCCCACAACCACGACCAAACCCCAACAAAAAATCCCCTCCCCCGGAGGGGGAGGGCTAGGGTGGGAACGTCCCCCGGCCATCCCCAACCCGCCCGTCATTCCGTACAAGCCCCTGCCACTCCGAGCGATCCCCTGTCATTCTGAGCAAAGCGAAGCATCCCACCCCAAGCCGCCAGCCCCTTCCCATCCCGCCGCCCCCTCCCCCCGTAGGGGCGCACGGCAGTGCGCCCGTCACCCCCGCAACCACGCCCGAACCCCGAACCCAAAAACCCCTGCCATCCCCAACACCCCCCGCAATTTGATGACACCAACCCCTTGCCAACCCCGATAACCACTCCCTACCATAATAACGTGCCATAACCCAAACACCCGGCCAACCCGCCAACCCGGCCCGCCCGTCATTCCGAGCGAGTCCCTGTCATTCTGAGCAAAGCGAAGAATCCCACCCCAAGCCGCCAGCCCTTTCCCCATCGCCCGCAACCCCAACCCCCCGTCATTCCGAGCAAGCCCCTGTCATTCTAAGCAAGCCCTTGTCATTCTGAGCAAAGCGAAGAACCCCACCCCAAACCGCCAGCCCTTTCCCCATCGCCCGCAACCCCAACCCCCCCGTCATTCCGTCCAAGCCCCTGTCACTCCGAGCAAGCCCCTGTCATTCTGAGCAAAGCGAAGAATCCCACCCCAAGCCGCCAGCCCCTTCCCATCCCGCCGCCCCCGCCCCCCGTAGGGGCGCACTGCCGTGCGCCCGTCACCCCCGCAACCACGCCCGACCCCCGAACCCAAAAACCCCTGCCATCCCCAACACCCCCCAGCGCCCACCCCTCCCGCAATTTGATGACACTAACCCCTTGCCAACCCCGATAACCACTACTTACCATAATAACGTGCCATAACCCAAACACCCGGCCAACCCGCCAACCCAACCCGCCCGTCACTCCGAGCAAGCCCCTGTCATTCTGAGCAAAGCGAAGAATCCCACCCTAAACCGCCAGACCCTTCACCATCGCCCATAATCCCAGCCCGCCCGTCATTCTGAGCAAAGTAAAGAATCCCACCCAACAACCCAAATGTCCGAAAATGCCCGAAAATGTCCGGCAAAACAAAAAACCCGCGCCCTTATACCCCTAATCAGAACCCCCGGACTGCCAAAACCATCGGAACTATCCTGCCAATCCCTTAATCCTGAAAATCCTGATTCAGACAATAAAATGGCGGAAAATGGGAGAAAATGACAGGAAAATCAAAAAAATCCCGAACCCCCGAACTGCCGGAACTATCCCGCCAATCCTGAAAACCCTGATTCAGACAACGAAACGGCAGGAAATGGCGGGAAATGGCAGGGAAAATAAAAATCCCCAACCCAAAGGAGACCCCCCAATGAGCCTAAAATCCATCCGCAACCAAATCAACGCCCTACGCCGAAAATTCGCCTTCCCCCTAGCCGTCCTACGACTCCGCCGCATCTCCGAGGAGTTCTGCCACGACTGGCACGCCGCCCTAACCAACAACAAACCCCTCCCCGAACCCCACCCCTTCATCCTGAAAATCGCCAAAGAAGTCCTACCCCTAAACACCTTTATGTCCCTGCACCACTACCTAAACCGCCACCGCGAAAACAAAACCACCCCCGAACCCCGAGCCATAGCCGTAACCCTATTCCCCCATCACGCCAACAGCCTCCTATTCACCCATCTGTTCGCCGGGGAACTAACCCCCCGACCCAAACCCGCGCCCCCCTTCGGCATCATCCCCCGAAACCGCCCCCAACGCACCCGCGCCATCGACCCCCGCACCCGCGCCATCACTCGCCAACTACGCGAAACCCTCCGTAATTCCCCCGCAAACCCCGGCCAACCAACCGTCGCTCCCAACGCAACCCCCGCCGCCCCCGCACAACCCCCCGTACCGTAGGGGCGCACAGCCGCACGCCCCCGCCGTAAGGCCACTGGCCCCAACCCTGGGTAGACAAAGCCACCCGCCCAAATTACTATGCCAAAAGAAGCAGGCACGGATGCTTGTAATTGCATGGATGCCTGCAATCCATTGGCAGAGGTAAAGGCGATGGCCCATCAGGTTAAAGGAGTAATAGCGGAAACCCGGGGCGCCCCGGTGCAACTCACCGACATAAACATCCCCGACCCCGGCCCCGGCGAGGCCCTGGTTCGAGTGCTGGCCTGCGGCGTCTGCCACACCGACCTCCACTACCGCGAAGGCGCAATCAACGACGACTTCCCCTTCCTGCTGGGACACGAAGCCGCCGGCACGGTAGAGAGCGTCGGCCCCGGCGTAGACAACGTCGCCCCCGGCGATTTCGTCATCCTCGCCTGGCGGGCCCCCTGCGGCTCCTGCCGCTCCTGCGTCCGCGGCCGCCCCTGGTACTGCTTCGACAGCCGCAACGCCGCCCAGCCAATGACCCTGCCCGGCGGACGCCCCCTGTCCCCCGCCCTCGGCATCGGCGCCTTCGCCGAACTCACCCTCGTAGCCGCCGGCCAGGCCGTCAAGGTTCCCCCCGGCGCCAACCCCGCCGCCGCCGGACTCATCGGCTGCGGCATAATGGCCGGCTTGGGCGCCGCCGTCAACACCGGCGGCGTCACCCGCGGCGACTCCGTCGCCGTCTTCGGCTGCGGCGGCGTCGGCGACGCCGCCATCGCCGGCTCCCGCCTCGCCGGCGCCCACACCATCATCGCCATTGACATCGACGACCGCAAGCTCGAATGGGCCAAGGACTTCGGCGCCACCCACACCATCAACGCCCGCCACACCGACCCGGTAGACGCCGTCCGCAACCTCACCAACGGCAACGGCGTCAACGTCGCCATCGAAGCCGTCGGCAACCCCCTAACCTTCGAGCAGGCATTCTACGCCCGCGACCACGCCGGAACCGTCGTCCTGGTAGGCGTCCCCAGCCCCGATATGACCATCCAACTCCCCCTCATCGAAGTCTTCGGACGCGGCGGCGCCGTCAAATCCTCCTGGTACGGCGACTGCCTACCCACCCGCGACTTCCCAATGTTCATCGAACTCCACCAACAAGGCCGCCTCGACCTCGACCGCTTCGTATCCGAAACCATCACCATCAACGACATAGAGCAAGCCTTCCACAAAATGGAGCGCGGCGAAGTCCTCCGCTCAGTAGTGGTGTTCTAGTGGCCTACGATGAAAAGCTGGCCGCCCGGGTTCGCGGCGTCCTTGAAGGAAAAATGGGCGATGGGAAAATGAGCGTCCGTGAGCAAAAAATGTTCGGCGGGCTGGTTTTTATGCTCCACGGCAATATGGCCTGCGGCATCCACGGCACCGAACTTATCGTGCGGGTAGGGCGGGATAACTTCGACAACGCCCTGTCCCTGCCCCACGCCCGCCCTTTCGATCTAACCGGCCGCCCAATGCGGGGCTTCGTATTCGTATCGCCCCAGGGCATCGCCGCCGATAGCGCCCTCTCAACTTGGATAGCCCGCGGCATCACCCACGCCCAATCCCTGCCGCCCAAATAGCAGAGCAACCCCCGTCCCAGCGCCCCAAAAGACACCACAACATACAAGAGAGTTAGTCTGAGAGGAAAAGTGATGTTCTAAATCCCCCGAACCATCCAACCCGCCACCCCCAAATCCCATATCCCCGAATCCTGTATCCAAGGGAGAACCGCCGTGATAGACGGCCCAATCGCAACCATCATAGCTGCCGCCTTCGCCGCAGCAATGACCATATTCGGCTCCATCTGCATAGTCTACTACCGCCTAGGAAAGCTCCAGCAAGGACTAACCGCCAACAGAGAAATGGCCCAATCCCAAACCGACCGCCTCTCCGACAAAATGGACGCCCAACGCACCGAAACCCAAGGCGAAATCGCCCGCCTCTCCGACAAAATGGACGCCCAGCGCACCGAAACCCAAGGCGAAATCGCCCGCCTCTCCGACAAAATGGACGCCCAACGCACCGAAACCCAAGGCGAAACCGCCCGGGTGTCCGACAAAGTAGACGCCCAGCGCGTAGAAACTGCCAGGGTATCGGCTAAAATGGACGCCCAGCACGCCGAAACGCTGGCCGAAATCCGGCGGTTAGACGTACAGCACGCCGAAACGCTGGCCGAAATCCGGCGGCTAGACGTACAGCACGCAGAGGCGTTGGCGGAGATCCGGCGGCTAGACGTACAGCACGCGCAGGCGCTGGCGGAAATCCGGCGGCTGGATGGGCAGCACGCAGAGGCAATGGCCGAAATCCGGCGGTTAGACTCCCAGAACACCCAGACCCTGACCGAAATCCGGCGGCAGGACGTCCAGCACGCGGAGGCGATGGCCGAAATCCGGCGGCTAGACTCCCAGAACACCCAAACGCTGACCGAAATCCGGCGGTCGGACGGGCAACACACCCAGACGCTGACCGAAATCCGGCGGTTAGACGGGCAGCACATCGAGGCTATGTCCGAAATCCGGCGCCTAGACTCCCAGAACACCCAGACCCTGACCGAAATCCGGAGGCTGGTCGATGCCATGGTTTCCCACTCCCACGACGCCGACGCCAGCGTGATATTCCGCATACCCCAAGGAACCGGCGCGGGATAAAACCCAAGCCCACAGCATCGCACCGGATTGGCAGCCAACCCGCGATGCTACACTAACCCGAATCAAGGCCACCTAACCCGGGAGGTTGAAATGGACATAGGCGCAATGATGTTCGTAACCGACTACTCCGCCCGCCCCGACGACCTAGGGCGGATGCTCGAGGAGCGGGGCTTCGAGTCCCTCTGGGTGCCCGAGCACACCCACATCCCGGCCAGCCGCCGCTCCCCCTGGCCCGGCGGCCCCGACCTGCCCGAAATGTACTGGCACACCTACGACCCCTTCGTCGCCCTCACCGCCGCCGCCGGCGCCACCACCACCCTCAAGCTGGGCACCGGCATTTGCCTGATGATTGAGCGCGACCCCATCACCACCGCCAAAGAAGTAGCCAGCGTTGACCTAATCTCCAACGGCCGGTTCATTTTCGGCATCGGCGGCGGCTGGAACGCCGAGGAAATGCAAGACCACGGCACCAACTACCAGCGCCGCTGGCGCATCCTGCGCGAAAACATCCTCGCAATGAAAGAAATCTGGACCCAGGACGAGCCGGAGTTTCATGGCCGCTACGTGAATTTCGACAAAATGTGGGCCTGGCCCAAACCGGCCCAGAAACCCCACCCGCCCATCCTTATGGGCGGCGACGGCCCCACCACCTTTGACCGGGTGCTTGAGTACTGCGACGGCTGGATGCCCATAAGCGGCCGCCCCGCCGAAGGCCCCGGCCTCCCCGAAAAAATCGTAAACCTCAAACGCCGCGCCGAAGACCTAGGCCGCGACCCCGACTCCATCAACATAACCGTATTCGGCGCCCGCCCCGACCCCGACAACCTAGCCCAAATGGAAGAATACGGCGTCAACCGCGTCATCTTCTCCCTACCCTCAGCCAACGCCGACACCGTAACCCCCATCCTAGACGACTGCGCCAAACTCATTTAACCCCCGAAAACCCACACTGGCCGGGGCGGGGCGAAACCCGCCCCATTCTCGAACACCCAAAAAGGAAACTATGAACCGCATCGAAATTATGGTAATTCTGGCTCTCTTCTCCCTGCTGGCTGTGGCCTGCTCCGCCCAGCCCACGCCTAACGTCGTCGAAGTCGTAGTAACCGCAACCCCGCAACCGAGCGCCACTCCCAACCTAGACGCAACCATAGACGCCCGCGTCGCAGCCGCAATGGCAACTTCCCCCCCCCCCCCGCGCTAACCGCAACTCCAACACCATATCCCACGCCAACCGCCCAACCAACAGCCACGCCCGCGCCTGAATCTACAGCCACGCCAATGCCCACGGCTGCGCCGCAGCCTACTTCCACCCCTGCGCCGACCGCCACCCCCGTACCCATACCGACGGCCACGCCAATGCCCACCCCTGCGCCGACCGCAACTCCGATACCAACGCCGACGCCAACCGCAACTCCGATACCAACACCAACACCAACGGCAACTCCGACACCAACGCCGCGGCCCACTTCGACGCCAAGACCAACGCCACGCCCTACGCCCACCCGGGCGCCAACGGCAACACCGCGGCCCACACCTACGCCCACCCCTACTGCAACACCCGCGCCGCAGTACCCGGAAAAAGTTCAGGAAGCCATTTCAGCCATCACGGTGAAAATCACCCGGTCATCCAACCCCGTCGAAGGCTATGACGGATCCGGCTTCTTCGAGATTTGGCAAACCTTTGACGAAACATCAGTTTGGCTGTGGACTAACGCCCACGTCGTCGGCAACGACGAAACAGTCGAAGTTTACTGGCACCTAGCCGACAAGACCGTTGAAGCCGAAGTCCTGATAAAGGACGATGAACTGGACATCGCCCTCCTCGAAATCGAATTTGAGGAATTTGGACAAAAGCTCCCTGACGTAACTTTAGGAGTCTGGTATGGGGGAGGCGGCTACGAAAAGGGTGACAAGGTTTACGCCGCCGGATACCCCGATACGATGGACGCGGCGCAAAAGGCGCCCGTGATAACCGACGGCGCGGTTTACTCCAATACGTTGAACCGCGGGAAATTCATCGAGCATAGCGCCGAGATACGCCCCGGCAATTCCGGCGGCCCGCTGATGGACAAGCACGGCAACGTCATCGGCATAAACACCAGCTATTACCCCAGCGCAGACCGGATAGGGCTTGCCCTGCCAATGGAAACGGCCTTAGACTGGATTAACGAGCTGCTAGCGCCGGAGCCTGTGCGGTCAAGACTGGAGCAGTCAGACGGAGCGTATTGGGCTGTGCCGTACTGGTACGAAGATGGAGAGGTCATTTACTTGGGAGACAGCGAAGGCGGCTACTGCGTGGTAATGTATCGCCCCGGCGGCAGCGACCCGTTCCCCAAGGATTGGAACTGCGATTTCAGCGGATTCTGGTACGAGGGCTACGTATATTTCGAATACGGTGGCGTCTACTACAATGCCCCGGCCATCGGGCCATACTAACCCAGACGCCTGCCCTCATCCGGCAACAGAATCGCCGGATGTTCCAAACCCGCGCCCCGGATGTGCCAAGTAGGGGCGCACAGCCGTGCGCCCCTTTACGAATACCCTCTATTACGGATGCGTTGAATGTCAACAATGCCAGCGCAGATTGAGATTGCCCGCCAATTTCCGCCCTTTGCGCGGATTCCGGCGAAATCGGGAATAATGGGAATCCGCGGCAATGACCGGGCTTGCCCCCTACCCCCCGTCGCCCTGAGCCATCCGCCCTTCGATGCGGGCCAGTATATCGCGGATTTCCAGCAGGGTGGCGTTGGCCGGGGCGTCGGCTTCGGCGGATGCCACCGCCGGGACGCGCCCGGTTTCAGCGTCAACCACCCGCTGACGCTGAGCCAGAACGGCGTTGCGAAAGGCTTCGGCGTTGATGACCCCAATCAGATTGCCCTCGGAACCGGCGTTCTGGCCCGCGCTGCCGGCGGTCTCAACTTTCAGCCCCCGCAACCCGTAAAAGCGCATTACAGGATCGTCGTGCAGCCGCAGGTCGGTGATGCGATCCAAAGGAATGGTGGCCTCTTTGCGGAAAAATACGCCTACCCGCACTTCCAGGGCCTGCGCGGTCAGCGTCGCCGACACCCGCCGCAGATACTCCGGCCCGTACCAGAGACTGAACAGCCACCAGAAAGGTATCAGCGCAATGCCAACCACCGTGATAACGAGGATTCCGCTGCCAACCCATCGCAACCACCACATTATGCTTCTGTCGAACTCTGCTTCGGAAATAACGTTCCCGGTGACTCCGGTCATATTGTCAGACTCCTTAATGCTTTGTGAATCGCCTACGAATCAACCCCCGCAACAGCGCGGCGGCGGCCCTATCCCGCAGCCTGCTGCGGCAGTGGGATAAGGGCAAAGAACACCGCAGCCAAGGCAAACAACGCGGCAATGAAGTAAACCGTTGCGTCGAACCCGCTAGTTTCGTAGATTGCGCCGGTTATCAGGGATGCGGCGGCGCTCATCAGAAAGGCGGCAAAGGCCACCACGCCCAGCCCGGTGGACGCCACCTCACGGCCCACCACGTCGAAAACCGCAGCAGTGACAATCGGCTGGTCAGGGTAGAGAAACAGCCCCAGCAGGGCTATAGTAACCGTCAAAAGAACCCCGTCGTCGAAAACCAGCAACGCAAGGGCCGCCAAGCACGACCAGATGAGACCGGGAACCAAGATTTGCTTGCGGCCCCAACGGTCGGACAAATAGCCCGCCGCCGGTTTGGCCACTAGGCCGACGGCGATGAGCAGCCCGATGTGAACCCCTCGCGAAAAGGGCGACAGCTCCAGTTCGTTGCCCAAGTACAGGGGCAGCACGATTACCAGCGACACCAAGGCCATTCCCCGCAGTCCGCGCACTAGGGTAAGCCCCCACAGCGCCGGGCTGCGCAACAGCCGCTTGGTCATCGCAACCCGCTGAGCCAGCGGTGTAGCGTCCGCGCCTTCGCTCTCGCGCACGCGCCCGATGTTTCGGAAAGACCAGACGGCCATAAACCCCAAGAAAAAGGGCGCAATAGCGTAGATACTGAGCAAACCCTGCCAGCCCAAGAAAGCAAGCAGCGCCCCGGTAGCCACCGGCCCGGCCACGTCGCCGACGCTGCCGCCAACGCCGTGGAACGCCAGCGCCATGCCCCGCCGTCCGGCAAAGTGGTATGACAGAGAGGCCGACGCGGGCAAGTGCCAGATGGAATGGGAAACGGCCACCACGCCGATGCCCACCAGCAACAACGGATAAACCGGCGACACCCCCATAACCAGAGAACCCAGGGCCGCCGCCGCCAAGCATCCGGCCAGCAGAAACCCCCAATACTTGCGCAGCAGGTCAACCACCACCCCGCCGGGTAGCGTAACCAGCCCCGACGCCAGCTCCCGAATGGAAAGAATCCCGCCAACACCAATACTGTTCAATCCAAAAGTCTGCTGTATCTCCGGCAGAACCACCACAAAGCTCTGGATAATCCAGTGAAACATAGCATGACCGGCAGCCAACCCGGAAAGCATATACCGCCCCCCCGGTATGGGCCACCCACCCTTGCCCGTCGCCGTCCCGCTACTGTCCATCCTAAACCTGCCTGCCAAACCGGAGGCTAATATACACCTTCCAAAAGGATATGCGGAAAACCCGGCCGTTTGTCATTCTGTACTTCCGCCGTCTGTCCCTAATAAGCGACGTACGTCATTCTAAGCGCCACCTGTCATTCTGAGCAAAGTGAAGAATCCAGGCTTGGGCGGTGAGGCCCTTCGCTTTGCTCAGGGTGACAAGGGGGAATACTAAGGGTGACAAAGGGCAATTTCGCAATCGTCTTATCCTAAATAAATCGGCGTCAGGTTCCGATTTGGAGCGGGTTGGACAGGTCGCGCACTGAGCGGATTATGGACATAGCGGTGAGCTTGCCGGTTTTGGGGTTTTCGGAGGGGATGTTTTCGATGTGGACTCGCAACAGGCCGAACTCGCCTTCTACGGTGATGTCGTGGCAGTTACGGCGCAGGGCAGGGTCGGCGATGATGCGCACCATAGTACGGTCGGGGCCGATGCCGGCCAGACTCACCGCCGCCGATACGTTCAGGTTGGACGGGAAACCGCGGCAGGCTTCCCGTGCCGGGCCGTAGAATACTTCCCGCTCCTGTTGCAGTCCGGCTAAGGGGATTTCCTTTTCTATCAGATAAGGGGCTCCCTCCAGGGCCGCGATGGGCTTGCGGGATACCATTTCCACCCGGTCAACCCGCCCCTGGCAGGCGGACTTGATGCCGTCCAGCCCAGCGATGGCCCCCGATGGGGCATAGAGACGGCAGCCCTGCGCCCGCGCCTGTTCTAGCACCTCCGGGTGTTCCAGCAAAGCGCCGATGCTGATAACCATTAAGTCTTTGCCCGCGCCGAAAGTCGCCGCGGCCAGCGAAGGCACCACGTGGCCCCCGGCGGTTTCAATCAGCAGAGACGCCCTTTCCACCAGCTCGTCCAGCTCCAGATAGGGAGGCGGCGACTCCAGCGTGTCCAGAAACCGGCGGGCCGGGTCTGTGGAGCGGCTGGTCACCCCTGCAACGGCCATGCCCAACCCGCCTACATCGGCGGCCCGCAGCAGGGCGCGGCCAATGGCGCCGCAGCCGACTATGCCAATGGAGCGGCTCATAACACAATCTCCGGCAATGCTTGAAAGGTGTTGACACTTGCCGTCATACCCGCATACCCGTCATCCTCGCCATATTCGTCATTCCTATACCGTACCCGTCATTCCCGCGAAAGCGGGAATAATGCTTGAGATAGCGAAAGAGCCGCTCCCGGGGGAGCGGCTCTGGTGGCGGGCCGTGGGTTGGACTAGCGCCGGATGCTGCTGAAGCAGTCGCTGCAGTAGACCGGGCGGTCGCCGCGGGGAACGAAGGGAACCATGGTGTCCACGCCGCACTGGTCGCAGACTACCGGGTGCATTTCGCGGGCTCCGCCGCCGCCACCGCCGAAGCCACCGCCGCTGGCGCGCTGCTGGCTCTTGCGGGCGCCGCGGCACGGCGAGCACCGCTTGGGGTCGTTGGTGTAACCGCGGGAAGAGAAGAACTCCTGCTCTCCAACGGTGAAGATGAAGGGGCCCCCGCACTCCACACAGGTCAGTTCCTTATCTGCCAAAGCCATTCGGATAACCTCCAGATTTTTACGTAGGTCGGATTCTGTCGGGCTCAGTCCAGGTTATCCGAGCCTTGCGGTAACGGAATCAGTAACCATCAGCAGGACACCTTAACTTGCACCAAGACTATTATACCACCATCGGGCAACCTCAACATAAATTCGGCAATGGATTCTGCCCCGGTCTTTATCCCAACCGGCGCGGCGGGGCCGCTTATTCCTCCTGGGGCAGGTAGGCGTTGGGAACCACGGCGCTGCCGCTGCCCACGCCGGTGACGTCGCCCCGCTGGTTTTGCGCTTCGATTTTGACGCTCACCTTGAGGCCGTTGGCTTCCCGGGAAGTGCCGGTCACCTCTCCAGTAAAGGTGATGGTATCGCCGGGGCGGACGGGGCGGATGAAACGCAGATCAACGGTGCCGGTGTGATTGAAAACCTGGCTGCCGAAGTGCCGCCGCAACAACTCTAGGGCAAAGCTGACCGACATCCGCCCCGATGCCACCGTGCCGCTGGTGCCTAGCGTCTCGCGGGCGGCCGCTTCGTCGGTGAATTGGGAAGGGCCGGACTGCCCGGCGCTGCCCTCGAACAGGTTGATGGCTTCCTGGGTGATTTCCTTGACCAGCGGCCCCACCGGGTCGCCCTCGGCGTAGCCGCGCTCTAGCCGCCCCATTTCTTGCCCACCTCCGAAGGCTGTTTCAGCTCGTGGGTGATAACCCGGTCAATAAGCCGCCCGTCCTCGTCCACCGATACCGCTTCGGTGACGATGTAGTTCTTGCCCCGGCGCAGGTACTTGTCGGCAATCCAAGCGGTGACAGTCAATTTCTTGCCAGGTACGGGGGAGTTGTAGCAGTGAAAGGCGCAACGAGCGTTGACCGAGCCGCTGTCGGTATACCTGGCGTTGTACTGGCGCACGTCCACCTTGTGGGAAATGGTAGGGAAAGCGGCTTCCGGGTCCATAACGCCGCGCCGGTATTCGTCAATCATCCGCTGGGTAAGGGTGTACTCAAACTTCTCAAAAGTTTCGCCCACTTCTAGGGCGTCCCAGTCGAGGGGGATTCGATTGTCTGTTTCCGTCATAATTTCAACCTGCCGTATCGTAAAATTCCCTCCCCCTCCGGGGAAGGGTTAGGGTGGGGGCGTTTTCCCGGATGCGTTACCGGCCCTTCCACACCGGGGGGCGCTTTTCGGCGAAAGCCTGCGGGCCTTCGGCGAAGTCCTCGGTGCGGGTGAGGGTGGAAAACAGCACGTTTTCAAAGCGCAAGGCGTCTTCTAGGGCGCGGCCCAAGCTGCGAATCATAGACTCTTTGGCGGAGCGGACGCCTAGCGGGCCGTTGGCGGCGATGGCTGCGGCGTAGCGCTCGGCGGCGGGCATCAGCCCGTCCGGGGACGTAACCTCGCTGACCAGCCCGATGCGCAGCGCCTCCTGCACCCCGATATGCTCGCCGGTGAGCTGCATTCGCAGGGCATTGCCCAAGCCGACGATGAGGGGCAGCCGCACCGTGCCGCCGTCGCAGTGGTGAAAGCCGCGCTGCACTTCGGAGCAGCCGAACACGGCGTTTTCCGACGCGATGCGTATGTCGCAGGCCAAGGCCAGCTCCAGCCCTCCGGCCAAGGCGTAGCCATTGACCGCGGCGATAATGGGCTTCCATATATTCAGCCCCCGGGTGATGCCGCCGAAGCCGGGGCGGTCGGCGTCCTGCCGCAGGTCATAGATGTCGCGCCGGCCCAGAACCGGGGTATAGGTTTTCAGGTCGGCCCCGGCGCAAAAGGCCCGGTCGCCCTGACCGGTAATTATCGCCACCCACGCCTCCGGGTCGTCGCGGAAGGCCGTCCAGACCTCGATTATCTCAGCCTGCTGCTCCGGCCCCAGGGCGTTCATCGCCTGCGGGCGGCAGATGGTGATGTAGGCGGTGTGACCGCGCAGTTCGTAGCTTATGTCGGGCATTTTTCCTTTTAAGCCGCCATTTAGTCTTGAACCTAGGGACGGCTTCCACCTCCAGTTTGATGCCTTCGCGCCGGTGCATTTTTCTTATTACCCCGAACAAGTCTTGAACCTCGGGGTTGCTATTGCGGCTGAACAAAATCTTCAGAGACTCGACAGGCAAGCCGGTTAGCTCGGACAGCCCTGTGTAGCCAATTTTCGCGTCTACGTAATTTCGCAGCGCGCTCTTGCCAAGCTCCACATCGCCATCCAAGAAATACCGGACGGATGCAACTAACAATCTCTTCCGTTCTTTCGGTTTACGGCGAACAATTTCCAGAAGCGTCTCCTCCCCATAACGCCGGAGCCCCCTAGATTTAGGGACATTATCCCAGGGCGATGGCATATCCATTCCTCCTATCGTCTCTGCAAGTAATCGTCCCAACGATCTTTCGCCACGCTAATGTCTCCCGATTGACGCTGCTTGGTTCCTCCACCGAGCAATATGATAATACTGTTACCTTCCCGTCCGAAATATATCCGATAGCCAGGGCCGAAATTGATGCGGTACTCGGATATACCGCCGCTTAAGCGTTTCACGTTAGAAAATTTTTCCTCCGTCATTCGCTCCCGGGCCATGTTGACCCGGCGGCGGGCCTCGGGACTAAGGCTGCTAAGCCATTCGGAAAAGGGACTACGCCCATCAGCCGCGGTGTATTCACATATATCCATCATACCCTGTTCTGACAAGGCACAAGTTACCCGCCAATCCGCCCCGGCGCAAGCCCGGCCCGCTTGCCGAGGCGATCGCGAAATTCCCTCTCCCTCTGGGGGGGTAGGGTGGGGGCGGCCTATCGGATGCGGAGGGCGTCAACGCGGTTGCGGAAGGCTTGGGGTTCTCGCATAGGCGGTTCACATCCAGGGGGCAGGATTTTTTTTGATTTCAGTACCATATAGCACCATTTCCTACCATTTTGGCTTGGCGTCCGGGTTGGGGCCGGGTTGCGGGCTGGCCGGTTGTTTGGGTTTCACAGGTATTATGTTAAGGAGTCGTATTAAGGGTTGGCAAGGGCGAAGTGTCAGGAAAATGGCGGTAGCGGTGGCGAAATTTTTCCGGCGAAGTTGCTCTTGGATTAGCTAACCTAGCCGGGGGGCGCCCCCGCTCTAACACTTCCGCGGAGGGGGAGGGAATTTCGCAATTTTCTCGCTTGCCCGCCCCGCAGCAACGTGCGACACTAGCCGCCGCTACAATACGGCACCGGGAGGGTTGGCGATGAAACTGGCGCTTTTCGACGATTTCCGGCTGGGAGTGATTGAGGGAGAGCGGATTGCCGATGCTATGTCCGCGGTGGAGGGGATGAGTTTCCGGCGGCCCCAAGACTTGATGGAGGAAGTCATTATCAACTGGAGCGAGCTGCGGCCCCGTATCGAAGCGGCTATCGAGGGGCAGGATGGCGCGGCTCTGGGCAGCGTGCGGCTGCGCCCGCCGGTGCCGCGCCCGCCCAAGCTCATCTGCGCCGCGGTCAACTACCTAGAGTTCGGGCAGCGGGAGCCGGCAGTGCTGGACGCCTTTCTGAAGTCGCCCACGGCGGTCATCGGCAGCGGCGACACCTGCGAACTGCCCCCGGCCCCGGCGTCGGTCTTTCACCACGAGCCGGAACTGGCCTTCGTCATTGGCCGCGAGGCCAGCAAGGTGGAGCAGGACGACGCCCTTTCCTACATTTTCGGCTACACCAACTTTCTGGATATGTCGGCCCGCGGGCTGCGCGGCGCGGTGGGGAACAGCTTCTTTCTGGGCAAGTGCTGGGATACCTTCGCGCCTATGGGCCCGGCGCTGGTCACCGCCGACGAAATTGCCGACCCGCAGGAGCTTCAAGTGCGGCTGTGGAACAACGGAGAGCCGCGCCACGACTTCCCAACCAGCGATATGGCCCATAAGATTCCCGAACTGATTTCGGAAATCTCGAAAATCACCACACTGGAGCCGGGCGACGTTATCGCTACCGGCGTCAACCACCAGCACATCGGCGCCGTACAGAACGGCGACGTGCTGCGAATGGAAATCGAGGGCCTCGGCCCGCCCCTGATTATCAACATATCCGACCCGTCCGCCCGCGAGTGGCCGCGGGGCATAGACACGGAGTTTGCGGCAATGATAATCGCCGGCGCCCCGGCCCAGCGGGGATAGCGGGCGGGCGGCAACTGGCCGGGCGGAACCAGTTTGTCCTGAGCTTGTCGAAAGATGAACGGGTTTCGCCCGTAAGGGCAAGGCCGGGCGGGAGCCAATTGCGGATACGGGGCGGCGGGCGTATCATCCTTAATAGGCAATTGCGGACAATTCCGGGGCGAGGCATCCCCGGCCACCGTGGAGGAATCAGCGAGAGAGTAGCAATGACTAGAATTAACGACATCACTGACCTGGTTCGGATCTTGAGAGAGCATCCCGATTGGCTTGACGTGATTCGCGGCATACTGTTCAGCAGGGATATGCTGAATCTGCCGATTCAAGTTACCGAGCTTGTTGAGTTGGTCACCGAGGATACCCGTCAGACCAGCGAACTCATCCGGCTGGTTAGCGAACTTACCATGCTAATGGGCGAACTCGCCCAGCAGACTGGCGAGAACATCCGGTTGACCGGCGAACTCGCCCAGCAGACTGGTGAGAACATCCGGTTTACTGGCGAACTCGCCCAGCACGTTACCGGGCTTGCCCAACAGGTTGCCGGGCTCGCCCAGCAGGTTACCGGGCTTGCCCAGCACGTTACCGGGCTCACTCAACAAGCTACCGGGTTTGCCGAACAGGTTACCGGGCTTACTGAACAGGTTGCCGGGCTTACTCAGCAGGTTACCGGGCTTGCCGAACAGGTTACCGGGCTTGCCCAGCACGTTACCGGGCTTGCCGAACAGGTTGCCGGGCTTGCCGAACAAGTTGCCGGGCTTGCCGAACAAGTTACCGGGCTTGCCGAACAAGTTACCGGGCTTGCCCAAGCGGTACAAGAAAATCAGCGGGCCAGTCAGCAAGAATCGGAAAGAGTCCATAGGAGGCTCAACCTGATTGATGGCCGGTTGGGGAATCTGGAGGGCAGCGACTTCGAGCGAAAGGTGCGGTACAGGGTGTTGTCTCGCGCCCGGAGCCGGTTTGGGTTGGATAATCCCTACTTGGCGTTGACCCAGAACGACCCGGAAGCGCCTCAGCTCAGCAGCGCCATCGCGCGGGCCGTCAACGGCGGCGCTATCTCCCGGGAAGAGGCCGACGACCTTGCGGATACCGACATCATCGTTTCCGGCCAAGACAACCGCCACGTCGCGGCGGAAGTTTCCCTCACCGCCGGCAACGATGACATCGCCCGCGCCAAAGCCCGCGCCGAGGCACTGAGCAAGGCTACCGGAGGCGCCGTTACTCCGCTGGTCGTAACCACCGTCCTGGATGGGCCGCAACACGAACTGGCTATCGCCGAGGGAGTGGCTACGCTTATCCTCCCGTATCCCTAATCCCCGCGTCCCTAATCAAACGAATGCGATTACCCCGGGCAGGAGGAAGACTATGACGGCACAGGCCACCGGGCTTAACGATACCCTGCACTTCGGGCTGTTCGACTGGATTGAGTGGGACAAGTCGGCGCCCCACGAAATCTATGAGCAACGGCTCAAGATGCTGGAGTACGCCGACCGCAGCGGCTTCTATTGTTATCACTTGGCCGAGCATCACATCACGCCGTTGAGCATATCGCCGTCGCCGACGGTGTTTCTGGCGGCGGCGGCCCAGCGCACCTCGCGGCTGCGCCTGGGGCCGCTGGTCTACCTGCTGCCCTTCTACAATCCCATCCGGCTGCTCCACGAAATTTGTATGCTGGACAACCTCAGCAACGGGCGGCTGGATCTGGGGGTGGGCCGGGGCATTGTGCCGATGGAAGCCGAGAAGTTCGACGTTGACCTGGGCATAAGCTGGGAAGTGTTCAACGAGGAAATGGATATTCTGACCAGCGGTTTCACCACCGGAATACTCAATCACCGGGGCAAGCATTATAACTACGAAGACGTGGAGCTGTGGATACGGCCCTACCAGCAGCCTTATCCGCCGCTGTGGTACGCCAGCAACAATATCGAGACGGTGCCGTGGATGGCGCAGCACGGCTTTAACACCAGCCACGTCTTTGCCGACAACGCCACCACCAAAGCCCACTTCGACCTCTACAAGCAGGTCTGGGGCGCAGAGCGCAAGGCAGACGGCCTGAACCGTCACGTGGCGGCGCCCAAGCTGGGGTTGACCCGCCACCTCTACATCGCCCCCAGCGATGAGCAGGCGCTGGCCGAGTGCCGCGCCGCCTTTGAAGCCTGGTTCCACAACATCAACTACCTGTGGAACAAGGCCGGTTCCGACTTCCTGAACTTCATCCGCGATTTCGACGGGCTGCAAGAGCAGGGCATCATCATCGCCGGCTCCCCGGCCACGGCGCGGGAGAAAATCCAGCAGACCATCAGCGAAACGGGCATCAATTACTTCTGCCCCATCTTTGCCTGGGGCGACCTGACCCCGGAGCAGGTGATGCGTTCCCTGGGGCTGTTCGTGGACGAAGTAATGCCCGCGCTGCGGCCGGCCGCCTAGTCAGAATCAGGATTTTCGGGATTATTAAGGAGCGCAGCAATGTCTACGGGCAACCCTGACGCCCCGGCGGGTGCCGACTCCATCGGGCGGACAATCGAGGCGCTGGCGTCGCGCAACGTGGAGGCGTTCTTAGTGGAGGGCCGGGAAGCGGCCCTAGCCAAGCTGCTGGAGCTGGTGCCGGAAGGTTCCGAGGTTTTCGTCAACACTTCGGAAACGCTGGACGCCATCGGCTACTCGGAATATATGCACGGCAATGACCGCTACGTGAACCTGCACGACGCAATGATGGCCCAGCCCGACCCGGCGGCGCAGCGGGAGTTCCGGCGCAAAACCACCACCGCCGATTACTTCGTGGGCAGCGTGCAGGCCATCGCTGAAACTGGCGAAATCGTCATCGCCAGCAGCTCCGGCAGCCAGATAGGAGCTTATTCCTACGGAGCGCGGCGGGTGGTGCTGGTGGCCGGAACGCAAAAGATTTGCCCCACCCTGGCCGACGCCGAAGCCCGCACCCGCGGCTTTACCCTGGAACGCCACGACCGCTGGCTGGAAAACCGGGGCGTCGCCCCCACTCCCATCGGCAAGCTGCTGGTGATGGAGCATGAGCCGGTGGCCGGGCGCATATCGCTGGTGCTGGTGCCGGAAAACCTAGGCTGGTAGCAGGGTTCCGGCGCATCCGTACTATAGGCGTGGCTGGGACACGGCCATAAGGGTGCGGGCTGAATTCCGTAGCGCAAAGCCGGGCGCAGGCCGCCTGCTAAAATCAGGAGTGTGAGCATGGTTGAGAACACCGGCAGCATTGACGCACTGCTTCAGGAGGAGCGCAGCTTTCCGCCGCCTGCGGATTTCGCGGCGCGGGCCAATATGTCCGACCCTGAGATATACGCGCGGGCGGCCGCCGACCCGGAAGGGTTCTGGGCCGGGCTGGCCGGGGAACTGGACTGGTTCCAGCAGTGGGATACGGTACTGGAGTGGGACGCCCCCTTTGCCAAGTGGTTCGTAGGCGGCAAGCTCAATGTGTCCTACAACTGCATTGACCGCCACGTCAAGAACGGACGGCGCAACAAGGCCGCCATCGTTTGGGAGGGCGAACCCGGCGACTGGCAGGTGTACACCTACGGCGACCTGCTCCGCGAAGTCTGCCGCTTCGCCAACGGGCTGAAAAGCCTGGGCGTGGGCAAGGGCGACCGGGTGACTATCTACCTGCCTATGACCCCGGAACTGCCCATCGCCATGCTGGCCTGCGCCCGCATCGGCGCGCCCCACAGCGTGGTTTTCGGCGGCTTCAGTGCCGAGTCACTGCGCGACCGCATTAACGACTCGCAGTCCAAGCTGCTGATTACCGCCGATGGCGGCTACCGGCGCGGCGGCATCGTACCCCTCAAGCAGAACGCCGATGATTCGCTGGAAGGCTCGCCCAGCATCGAAAAAGCAGTAGTGCTGCGGCGCACCGGCAGCGCCGACGATAAAATGGTGGCCGGGCGCGATATATGGTGGCACGACCTGGTTCAGGGCCAGCCCCAGACCTGCGAGCCGGAACCGATGGACAGCGAGGATATGCTGTTCCTGCTCTACACCAGCGGCACCACCGGCAAGCCCAAGGGCATCGTCCACAGCTCCGGCGGCTACCTGCTGGGCGTTCAGGCCACGGCCAAATGGGTTTTCGACCTCAAAGAGGATGACATCTACTGGTGCACCGCCGACATCGGCTGGGTGACCGGACACAGCTATATCGTCTACGGCCCGCTGGCTAACGGCGCTACCACCGTGATGTACGAAGGTTCGCCCGACTACCCCGACCGCGACCGCTTCTGGGACGTGGTAGCCAAGTACGGCGTGACCATTCTGTACACCGCGCCCACCGCCATCCGCACCTTTATGCGCTGGGGCGAAGACTACCCGCGGCGGCACGACCTTTCCACCCTGCGCCTGATGGGAACGGTGGGCGAGCCCATTAACCCGGAGGCTTGGGTCTGGTACTGGCAACACATCGGCGGGGGCAACTGCCCGGTGGTGGATACTTGGTGGCAGACCGAAACCGGCAGCATAATGATTTCCCCGCTGCCCGGCCTGACCACCCTCAAACCCGGCTCGGCCACCAAGCCCTTCCCCGGCATTGAGGCGGAAATTCTGGACGAGGCCGGCCAGCCCGTCGGCCCCGGCGGCGGGGGCTACCTGATAGTCAAGCGCCCCTGGCCCTCAATGCTGCGCAACATTTACGGCGACCCGGAACGATTCAAGGAAACCTACTGGTCGCGTTACGACGGCATATATTTCACCGCCGACGGCGCCCGGCGCGACGATGACGGCTACTTCTGGCTACTGGGCCGGGTGGACGACGTGATTAACGTATCGGGCCACCGCATAGGCACTATGGAGGTGGAGAGCGCGCTGGTGGACAACCTAAAGGTTGCCGAAGCCGCCTGCATCGGCAAAGACCACGAGGTCAAGGGCCAAGCCATCGTCGCCTTTGTGACCCTGAAAGACCAGGTAGCGATGTCCGCCGACGTGGTAACCGAACTCAAGGCCCACGTGGCCGGCAAAATCGGCGCCATGGCCCGCCCCGACGACATCTACTTCGCCGCCGAGCTGCCCAAGACCCGCAGCGGCAAGATAATGCGCCGCCTGCTCCGCGACGTAGCCGAGGGCCGCGCCCTAGGCGACACCACCACCCTAGCCGACCCCGCAGTAGTAGACTCGCTGAAGGCGCAGTACGGGGATGAGGAGTAAGGGAGTATCCGCACAGGGGCGCACGGGTATGCGCCCCTGTGTCCGGCAAGATTCTCGATAACGGAATCTACAGAGGATTATCCTATGACATCACCGCTCTCTGACAAAGAAGCCGCCGGTAATCACGTTTTCCATTGTCAGCAGTATATGGATAATGCTCTTGAAGCACTGCAAAAAAACGAGCCGGGCAAGGCCGGCGAAATGCTGTGGGGCAGCATCGCCCAGGCTGTCCACGCCGTGGACGCTTGGCGCGGCCCGGTGATTCAGAACCACCGCGGGTTGCTGAACTTCGCTACGCGGATTGGACGGGAAATTGGCGATCCCCATTTTCCCAACAGTTTCCAATCAGCGAAAAGCCTTCACAATAACTTCTATATCCCGGTGGAAACCGTAGAGGAAGTCGAAGTTCTGATACCGGGCATCCGGCAGGCCATCGCCCAGATTCTGGCCCTGCTGCCCGATGAGGCCCGCAACGGAACGGCGGCGGGATAGCTCTGCTTTGCCTATGGAACGCCCGAGTGACAATAACGCGCCTGCGTCCTGCTGATGGCGGGCGTAGCGTATGAAGTTCATGCACCCGTACAACCCGTTGGTTAAGGGAAGCGGCGTGAAGGCTGCCTTCGATTCGTGTTACCATAGCGCCGTTAAGTCCATTTCAAGCGCGGTAGCGCCCCAATGTCAAACGAAATCGAGCAACTGCGGCGGGAATTTTACGCCTTGCCCAAGACCAGCCCTCACGGGATGGAGCAGCAAATACGGCATCCCGATATTCGCCCGGAATGGATAATGCGCATTATCAAAAATCCTTACGAAAGATGGCTGGATCGAAACCAGACAATACTGGCCGGGCGTGTGCCGGAATTCAACCGCTGGATTAAAGTTGTGTTCACCGGAAGTCCTGAATCCGGCTTTTTCCATACTGCCTATGCGGACAGACGGCTTGAAAGCGACTACGGAGGCAGACCATGGACAGAAAGATAATCACCAGCCGGGGCCGGGTAATACAGCCATTGCCCCAGGCCAAAGTAACCTACACCCCCTCAACCCAAACCCTGTGCCTGCAAATGGGGGCGCGTAAGGATGGCGAGGACATCGCTGACGGAGTGACTGTGTTCTACGGCGAGGACGATAGCGTTGTCGGTATTGACATCGAACGGGCCGAGGAGTTGCTCAAGCCATTTATAGACGCAGTGTTGGAACGCCGGGCCGCCGCCGCATCATAAGGAGGTCACATTATGGCATCCTACCGGAAGCACGAAGCCCAGGAATGGGCTTGGGAATCCCTGAAAGGCCAGTGGACTACCCTGATAACCCCTTTCACTCCCGACAACCGCTTTGACCGGGAGGGGATGCGGCGCAACATACGCCACATCCGCAGTCTGGGAACCGCCGGGGCCGGCTGCGCCTGGGGCATGGGCGAGTTCTGGAGCCTGACCCACGAGGAACGTCTGGACGTGATGGACACCGTCGCCGAGGAAGCCCAGCGTTCCTATGGCAACGGCGTTTGGCCCATCGGCGCCCACGTTACCCATACCTCGGCCCCGGAGATGCTGTCGCTGGCGGCTCACGCCGAGGGCCGCGGCTACGACCTGCTCATCGTCGCCCCGCCTTATATGGTGACCAAAACCGAAGACCAAGTGGTGGAATACGTCCGGCTGCTGGCCGAGCATACCAACCTCGCCATAATGTTCTACAACTCCCCGCAGTTCGGCATCACTATGAGCGTCAACGGGCTGGCTCGGCTGTGCCGTCTGCCCAACGTGGTGGGCGTCAAAGAGGCCAGCTTCAACCAGCAGATTTCCATTGAGGCCCACCTTACCCTAGGGCGGGAGGCCATCATCAGCACGCCCGACGAATGGATTTTTTTCAAGGGGCAGGAGCTGGGGATTAACCAGCAGGTGATGTTCGCCAACACCTCCGATTGGCGTTTCGACGTTCCGGGGGCCAACAACTATGTGCGCTGGATTGACCATGCCACTCAGGGCAACTTGGATGAAACCTTCTACGATGACCACCTGCGCCGCCTAAACGAGCTTTCCGACGCTTGGTGGACTCGCACTGTGGACAAATACAACGGCGCATTGCCAGTCTCGCTGGTGAAGTATTGGGGCGAGCTGATGGGAATGGCCGCCGGGCCGCCCCGCCTGCCGCTGCTGGATCTGACCGGCGAAGAAAAGGCCCGGCTGCGGCAGGAACTGGAGCCGCTGAAGCCTCGCGTTTCCCCGCTCCCCCAAGCGGCGGCTTATGGGCAGCCGCCAACCTATGCCCAGCCAAGCGCCCCGGTTCGCCCAGAACCAGCCGCCTCTGCCCGTCCTGAGCCGGTCGAAGGGCGGACGGTTTTCGCCCAACCGTCCCCTCGCGCCGCCTGGCTCACGGGCAACGACAACTTCGCCGCCGGTATGCTGCTAATGGTCAGCGTCCAGAACGTGGAGGAAGCACTGGAGGCCGAGCAGGGCGGGGCCGACGTGGTGGACGTGAAAAACCTGCAAGAGGCGATGGTCGGCTCCGGCCACCCCTCCACCGTGCGCCAGGTGCGGGGCATCATCCCGGTGGAGAAGCACGTCAGCGTCACTCTGGGCGTGGTTCCCAATCAGGCCGGAACCGTGGCTATGGCGGTCTATGCCGCCGCTATGATGGACGCCACTTCGGTCAAGGTGGGGTTCCGGGTGGCCGACTATGACACCGCGGTGGAAGTCCTGCGGGAATCCCGCCGCGCTCTGGACGGGTTCAACACCAAGCTGGTCGGCTCGCTGTTCGCCGACAACGAGCTTTATGAGGGCGGGCTGGACCCTCACCTGATGGTGCAGTTGGCGAAAGACAGCGAATGCGACGGCTTTCTCATAGATACCTTGACCAAAGACGGGCGCAACCTGTTCGACTTTATGCCGGAGCCGGTGCTGCGCGACATTGTGTTGCAGGGCAAGCAGTTGGGGATGAGCACCGCGCTGTCGGGCCACCTGAAAATCAGCGACCTGGATGAACTGGCCCGCATCAATCCCGACATAGTAGGGGTGCGCGGCGCGGTCTGCGCTTCCGGCGACCGGGGCCGGGCCGTGGCTTGGGAAGCCGTGGCGGAATTCAAGCGGCAGCTTGACCTCCGCAAGAGCGGCGAGGTGAGCGTTCACGCCGACGCCCCGCCGGTATCCGGGGCCGGCGGCTGGGTAGTCATTGACGGCCGGGGCAAAAGCTGCGCCGGGGTCATCGCCGCCCTGAGCCGCCAGATGGAGCAGGACAGGCAATCCTTCGTCGAGGCCATTCTCGCCGACGCCCTGAACATATACGACGTGGTGCTGTGGGCCGAACAGGCCGGCCACCGCCTGCTAACCCAGCGCAAAGACCCCGACGGCGCCGTCCGCGTGCTGATTCAGCCCTGAATCCCCGGCCCGCCCCAAATTCCCGCCCGTCTAATCAATTCCCGCCCTTTTAGAGGGCGGGAATTGATCCAAATCCGCCCCGGACGCCCATACTGGGGCCGATAGACATAAAATTGGGTATTGATTACCGGGGGCTGCCAATATAAAATTGTAGCCATTGTCGCCCACCACCAAAACAAACCTAAGGAGCGACGCAAACTTATGACATAAAGGGAGGACTGGTGGATTGACGGTTCTAGGTTGTCATGTCTTGCTGGAACTGAGGGACTGTAACCCCACCCTGCTCAACGACCTCAACTACATACGTCAGGCGATGCTGACGGCCGCGCGTGACGTAGGCGCCACAGTCGTCGGGGAATCCTTTCACCGCTTCAGCCCCCAAGGCGTCACCGGAATCCTCGCCATCGCCGAGTCCCACATCTCGATACACACTTGGCCGGAACACGCCTACGCCGCCGCCGACATCTTTTCCTGCGGCTCGTCTTTCTTGCCTCGGGAGGCGGCGCAGCGGCTGGCGGCGCAGTTGGAGTCGCGGGACGCCGAAATCAAGGAGATTGAACGGGGATTGATACCTCAGCCCGTCACCGGCTGAGTCCCCTGCCTATGGAACTGACGGGTAACTGGTTCGCCGAAAGCGTTTCCCCTGACTTGGCCGTGCTGGCCAGGCTGAGGGCAGTCCTTTTCTCCGGGGCCACCGCCTACCAGAAGGTGGAGGTTCTGGATTCGTGCGTGTTCGGGCGCAGCTTGGTGCTGGACGGGAAAACGCAGTCCACCGAGACAGACGAATTTGTTTATCACGAATCGCTGGTGCATCCAGCGATGCTGTGCCACCCCGAACCCAAATCCGTGTTCATCGGCGGCGGGGGCGAGGGCGGTACGCTGCGGGAGGCGCTGGCGCATCACTCCGTGGAAAGCGTAACGATGATTGACCTGGACGCGGAAGTCGTTGAGCTGTGCCGGACGCACCTGCCCGGCCACCATCAGGGGAGCTTTGACGACCCGCGGGTCACGTTGCGGCACGAGGACGCCCGCGGCTACCTCGATTCCCCCGGCGGCGGCTTTGACGTCATCATCCTGGACCTGGTTGACCCGCTGGAGGAGGGGACGGCCTATCTGCTGTATACCGATGAGTTCTACCGCATCGCCAAAGCCCGGCTGAATCCGGGGGGCGTACTGGTGACCCAGTCGGGCCCGGCGGGGCTGCCCAACCACCGGGAATGCTTTACCACCATATACCACACCCTCAGCGGGGTGTTCACCCACACGGCGGCGGTGCAGGTTCACGTGCCGGCCTTCCAAACGCTGTGGGGCTTTACCCTGGCCTCCGACGCGCCGCTCCTGTCAACACCCGAGGACGGGCTGGATGCGGCCATCGCCGGGCGCATCGCCAAAGAGCTGCGCCACTACGACGCCGAAACCCACCGGGGAATGTTCGCGCTGCCCAAGTATCTCCGCCAAGGGCTGGCCGAGGAAACGCGAATCAACCGCGATGACTCCCCCGTCTTTATGACCTAGCGCCCCGGTTTCGCCCCCGCTACCGGGCCTTGTCGGATTTCCGCCCCCCCCCGTCATTCCCGCGCAGGCGGGAATCCACCGCCGTTCCCGTTTCCCCGTAATTCCCGCATCCCCCACCTTTGCCACTCCCCCGTCATTCCCGCGTAGGCGGGAATCCATACCCGTTCAGCCGAATACCACGACAAAGGAACTGATTGCCTTGGGCGGCGGATTACCGCCTGCAAGGAAATGACAAAAGGGCGGGAACCGCACAATCCGAATGGATGTGGATTCCCGCCTGCACGGGAGTGACGGGTAAGGCGGGAACCGCGCAATCCGAGCGGGAAAAGCCCCCGGAAACCCGCCCGGCTACTCGCTCCAAGCGGGTTGCAGATCTTCTTCGTCCAGCAGGTCTTCCTCTTCCTCGTCGTCGGCTTCCTCGTCGGCGCTCACGCGGGCGGGGTCGTCGTCTTCGGCCCGCGGCTCCGGTTGGGGAGCGGCGCGGGTGGGGAAGGATGCGACGTGCTGGAGGCTACGATGGCGCGAGGTTTCGTGAATGATGACGCTGATGCCTGCGTCGTTGACCCCGATGATGGCGGCGGCATAGGTGTTGCCGCCCTCGATGAGGCGGCGCAGGCGGTTGCCCAGGCGCGGGTCTATCTGGCCGAGATACTGGCCGTCGTCGGCGTAAACCACCAGCGCGTGATGCTCCTGCCGCAGCGTGACCGGGTCACCCGGCGAAACTAAGGCCGGGGAGACGCGGCGGGGCGTGTGGCGCAACACGGTGGTGGCCGACTTGCCGCTTTCGCCGATGAACAACTGAGGCGCGCCGGCCGCCTTGCGGGACTGGCGGGCAGTGGCGGCGGCGCTGCCGCGCATCTGCTCCAGGCGGGCGCGGTTCTTGCGGGCAATGTTGTTGTAGGGAGCGACTTCTCTCAGACGGTCGAGAACCGAGCCCGCTTCTTCATAGCTGCCCAGCTCAAGCAGAGCCTTTGCCAGCCGGTTCATAGCTTCAACGTCGCCGGCAAACAACTCCAGTATGGCGCGGTTCACTTGGGCCGCGCGTTCCCATTCGCCCTTTAGGGCCAGGTCTACCGCCTCGCGGTCCAGGGTGCGCCTGAACTTCGCTCCATTAGCGGCGGCGGGAATTTCGGTGCTCATCCTGCTCCATCCATATTTGGCGCCCCCCGGACTCCAGGGCTGGGCCGCCGCGTCTCCTCCTGACCCGGCGTTGCCCAGCTCCGTCCGCAGGGGACTGAGTATTACTTATCGAGTGTGGGGAAAACCGGCTTGTCACGTCCTCGGCTTGCCGTTGTCCAACCTGCCCTCCTTTGACAAGCTCAGGACTAACGGCGGGATTTCCGCATCTTGACTATTCGGCAAGCTCAAGGTGAACGGCTGGGTTTTCCACAACTCTGCCATTAACAGTTATATCAATTCCACGCGAGCGGTCAATAGTAAAATCGGCCTGTTGGCAGGGAATTTTCGGCGAGATTTTCGTGACGGGGCCGGCCGCGGGTGTCGAATTTTATCGCCCGGAATAGCCGCGATGCCGCCACCGGATGCGCAACAAATCCAGCGCCATCGAAAAGGCGTCGCGCAAGGGCCTTACCTTGCTGTGTTCCCGGTAATACCAATCAACGCCGATTTCCGATATGGTCATCCCGGAACGGCGGGCGAGATAAAGCACCTCGACATCGCAGGAAAAGCCGTCCAGCGTGGCGCGGGCAAACAGATGGGCGGCGGCGGCGGCCCGGAAGCACTTGAAACCGCACTGCGTGTCGGCCATACCCGGGACGGCCAGGCGGTTGACCGCGGCGTTGAAAACGCGGCCCATCAAGTGGCGGCTGCCGGGTTCGCCGTAACGGGCCGCGCCGGGGGCTTCCCGCGATCCGACGGCCACGTCCACCCCGTCTTGAGCCGCGCCATCATCCCGGCCCGGCAACAGCCGCTCCACTTGGACGATGGGAACCGACAGGTCGGCGTCGGACAACAGACGGAACTCGCCAACGGCGGCCAGCATCCCGTTCTTGACCGCCCAGCCCTTGCCGCGATGCTCCAGCGAAAGCACCCGCACCCTAGAGTCGCCCGCCGCCGCTTCCGACACCAGCCGGGCGGTGGCGTCGCTGCTGCCGTCGTCGGCAACTACTACCTCCCACTGGTATTCCTGCCCTTGCAGGTAGGCCACAACCTCGCGGATGGTGCGGGATATGCGGGCTTCCTCGTTGTAGGCCGGTATGACCACAGACAAAAAGATTGGGCCGGGGGCGGCAGGCGGAATCCGGCTCATTCTTGCGCCCCATTCGCCATTCCCGGTCTAGCTGTCATTCCCGGTCTAGCTGGAAGCCTTCGTGGAGCAGGCGCACGGCCTCGCGTCCCTGGGCTTCGGCGATGATGCAGGAAATGCGAATTTCCGAGGTGGTAATCATAGCTATGTTGACGCCGCCGTTGGCTAAGGCGCGGAACATCCGGGAGGCGTAGCCCGGCGTGTTCTGCATCCCGGAGCCTACGATGCTGACCGCCGCCAGCCCGCTGTCGCTGTCCACTCCGGCGGCGCCAAGCTGGGGCGCGACGGACTCCACCCGGCGCACGGCGGCGGGCAGGTCGGCGCTGCTGACAGTAAAGCTGATGTCGGTTGCGCCGTCGCCGCCGGTGTTCTGCACGATGGTGTCCACGCTGATGCCGGCCTCGGCCAGCGGCTCGAACAGGGCGGCGGCCAGACCGGGCCGGTCGGGGATGCCCCGCACGGTTATCTTGGCGACGTTGGCGTTGTAGGCGATGCCGGTTACTTTGATTCTGTCTTCCATTTGACTCTCAGCGGGCGGGCTGTAGTCTGGCTGATTCTTTCCGGCGTCCGGCGATTCCCTTTCCCGCATCGGTTCGCCTCTTTCCCCCGTCCGCTGGCCCTGAGCTTGTCGAAGGGGCGGCGGTTCGGCGGCGAAGGTATCGGCCGGGCCATCAACGGCGTGTATCAGCGTGCCGGGAACGTCGCTGAAACTGGATGCCACGTAGATAGGAACCCGGTAGACGCCGCCCAGTTCGATGGAGCGGGGATGCATCTTGGCCCCCAGACTGGCAAGCTCCAGCATTTCCTCATAGCCGATTTCGTTCAGCTTGCGGGCGGCGGGAACGATGCGGGGGTCGGCGGTGTAGATTCCCTCGACGTCGGTATAGATTTCGCAACGGTCAGCCTTCAGGGCGGCGGCGATGGCTACGGCGGTGGTGTCGGAACCGCCCCGGCCTAGGGTGGTCACGTCGTCCCCGGCGGTGATGCCCTGGAACCCGGCGACGACCACGATGCGCCCGGCGGCCAGTTCGCGGCGCACCCGTCCGGCCTCGATGCGGCTGATGCGGGCGCGGCCAAAGCTGGTGTCGGTGTATATGCCGGCCTGCGGCCCGCTGAGGCTGATGGCCTCGTGGCCCAGTTCCCGAAGGGCCATAGTCACCAGCGTGCAGGATACCAGTTCGCCGGTGGAAAGCAGCAAGTCCAGCTCACGGGCGTGGGGTTCGCGGGCAACGGTGCGGGCCAGCCCGATAAGCTCGTCGGTAGTATCGCCCATCGCCGACACCACGGCCACCACGTCGGCGCCTGCCTGCCGCACTGCGCCGATGCGCCGGGCCACGCTGAGAATTTTCTCCGCATCGGCCAAGGATGACCCGCCGTATTTCTGAACTATCAGGGGCATTGCATCTCTTACGATAACAAATGCGCCCCCAATGGGGTAGGGCGGGTTACTTTGACGGCGCCCTCGACGGCGGCCTGGCGGGCGGCTTCGGCCATTTCGTAGGCGACAGTCATCTCGCGGCCCTGGGTGAGGGCCAGCACCGTCGAGCCGCTGCCGGACAGAAAGGCGCCCAAGGCCCCGGCGTCCATAGCCGCCTTCATCAGCAGCTTCATCGCCGGAAAGAGGGGCTGGCGGTAGGGCTGATGCAGCTTATCCTGAGTGGCTACGGCCAGATATTCGGGATGATTGGTCGCCATCCCGGCCACCAGCAGGGCGGCGCGGGCCATATTATGCACCGCGTCGGCCACCGGCAACTGTTGCGGCAGCACGGCGCGGGCGTCGGCGGTGGCGATGCAAAATTCGGGGATGAACAGCACGGCGTGAATCCCGGCGGGAACGCTGACCGGCACGGTGTACAGCGTGCTTTCGCCGGTATTATGGGCGCCCCCATCGGGCGCTTCGGTGACCACCAACTGCAACCCGCCCATAACGGCGGCGGCCACGTTGTCCGGGTGGCCCTCGATGGTGGCGGCCATTTCCAGCAGGTCGCGGGGCGTGAACGGGCCGCGCGTTGGCCCGGCGGCGGGGCCGGGTTCGTTGCCCGGCGAATCCGGGGCGGTGACGGCGGCCAGGGCGTTGGCGACGGCCAGCCCCCCGGCGATGGCGGCGGCGCTGCTGCCCAGCCCCCGGGCCAGCGGTATCCCGTTGTCGCAGTGTAGCCGCAACGGCGGCATAACACGGCCCAGCTCCCGGTAGAGAAACTCCATCGAGCGGTAGACCAGATTGCCGGGGCCGTCCTCCAGCTCGCCCGCGCCCTCACCCGACACGGAAACCGACGGCGCGTCACCGGCGGACAGCGGTTCCGCCTCGATGGTGTTCCAAAGGTCAAGGGCCATCCCTAGGCAGTCATAGCCGGGGCCGAGGTTGGCGGTAGTGGCGGGCGCGGCGACGCGGATGGCGTTCATATTCGTGGCGGTAACACATCCTCGAAAATATAGCGGCCCACGTCCAGATTTTCGCGGAAACGGGCCGCGTCGGATTGGTTATCTAGGCCGGGGCCGCAACCGATGATTGGCACCGTGGTTTCGTAGGCCGAGCCGTGGGAGCGCAGGCCGGGCGGCATCGCCACCTCATCCGGGTCGCCGAACACGGTAGCGGCGTCGGCCAGCACCAGAATGTCGCCGATGCGCTCCGGCATCAGGCGGAAACGGAGCGCCGCCTCCTCGCCGGGCAACGCCTCGTCCACACCCTCCAGACTGCGCAGGGCATCCAGAGCGGCGTTGCCGTCGGCGGGGTTGTCCAGATGAACGTAAATGCTGCCGCCCAGATTGGAATGGTGAACGGTGTAGCGGTCTTTAATCACCGGAACGGCCCGGGCCTTTATGCCGTAGCGGGCCAGTTCGCCGGGCAGGTGCAGCATCCGGGACTTGTCCGACATCCCGTGGTCGGCGGTGACCAGCATCCGGGAACCGGGAGCCATCTCCCGAATCGCTCCTATACCCTCGTCCAGCAGAGCGACGTGGCGGGCCGACTCGGAATGCTCCGGGCCGTAGGTGTGCATAGCGTAGTCGGTGGTGGTCAGATACACCAAGTCGAAGGGTTCCCGCGACATCGCGTAGCGGCCGGCGTTCAGCACCCAGCGGTTGACTTCCAGCGAGTAGATGGGGGGCGGCTCTCCCACGCCGCTAACTACCCAGCCGGGCGGGTCTTCCGAGGATATGCTGACCGTGGCGCCGCCGCCCGGCGGACTGAGCAGGCGGCGCAGCTTGTCTTTGGCAGTGACCAGCAGGGAGCGCAAACCGGCGGCGGCGGCCCGCTGGAACATAGTTTCGGCGCGGAGAAACTCGCCCGACTCCATATAGAACTCTTGGCCGAGTTCCCGGTCAAGCCAGTAGTTGGAAGTAATGCCGTGCCGCTCAGGGTAGCTGCCGGTCACCAGCGACACATTGTTGACGTTGGTCACGCTGGGCGTCATACCGCGCCCATCCACCCGGAAGCCCTCCCGCGCCAGGGCCGCCAAAGCGGGCGCAGGGCAGGCGTCCAGATACTCCGGGTCGAACCCGTCAATCAAGATAACAACAGTGGAAGCAATCATAGCCCGTATAGACTACCCTATACCGGCGGCAGGGGCAACCGGGCGCGTTGGCCCCGGTTCAGGGCCGTTGCCCGGTTGCGCCGCTTACCCGGTTGCGCCGCTTACATTGACAACCCAGCCGCCAATGGTGTATCAATCAACTACTATCAAGCGACTGTCGCCGGGCAGGCGGGCGGCTGTCTGCGGGTGGCAGTCCGGCGAGGTTTGCCGTAGCTTAGGAGGAGGAATAATGCCCGACACTTACTACGCCAGGGTTAGCAACTTCTTGTCCGACCCTCGGGACCGCTTCATAGCCGTCGGCGAATCGGCGGATGAAGTGCTGGAAAAGATGAACGAATACCTGACCAGCGAGGCCGCCGTAGCCCGCTATGGCGCCATAGACCCGAAAGAGCTGGAAAACAACATCCGCACCTGTATCTTCAAGAGAGGCACCAAGGCAATCCACAACCGGGCCCCGGACACCCGCTTCTACCATGAGCCGCCGCCCCACGATTAGCCCGCAACCCCGCAGCCGCAACCCGTTGACCCCGCATCCCCCGAGCGGGGTCATTTTTTGTCCAGCCGTTCATCCGGGCCGCTGGCAGCGGGCGAAACCCGCTCATCCTTCGACAAGCTCAGGACGGGCTGGTTTCGCCCGGCGCTTTCCGCACATTCCCTATTGCAGGGGCCGCTTGGCCGGGATGCCGGGACGGCGGGGGTAGCGCTCCGGCGTGGGCGTGGCCTTGCGGAAAGCGGCTACTACGCGGTTGTCGGTTAGCCCGGCCAGCGTTACCGGAAACAGGCCGGCTTGCTGCCCGCCCAGCTCCGACAGGGCGAACTCCGCTTCGGCCAGCTCGGACTCCAGCCCGCCGTGTTTCAGGGCCAGGGCCTTTCCCCCAACGCGGCAGAAGGGCAGCGCGTATTCCAGCAGCAGCGGCAGCCGCGCCACCCCCCGCACCAGCGCCAAGTCGAAAGACTCCCGCAGTTCGGGCTGCCGGGCCAGCGTTTCGGCTCGCCCGGTATGCACCGTTACGCCGTCCAACCCCAATGCCCCGGCCAGACGCTCCAGAAAGGCGGCCTTTTTCCCCACCGACTCAATCAGATGTAGCTCCAGCGACGGAAAAACCAGCTTGAGCGGGATTCCCGGAAATCCGGCCCCGCTCCCGATGTCCACCACCCTTGACACCCCCGGCAGGCAGGCCAGCGGCGCATCCGGCGCATCCCGAAAGGGCAAGCAAACGGTCAGCGAATCTAGGAAGTGCCGGATTTGCGTTTCCTCGTAGCCGGTGATGGCAGTCAGGTTCGTCCTCTGATTCGCCTCGGACAGCTCCCGGTAATAGGACTCGAACTGCCGGAGCTGCCCCGCGCTCAAGGACAGTCCCAGCTCCTTGGCGCCATCGTCCAGCAGCGTCATAGGTTCGCGCATAAGCCTTTGCCATCCGCCATCGGCGGACTCCGGTAAGGATGGGGGTGCCGCGTCCGTACATTATAAGGCCGCCCGGTCAATGCCCGATTAACTTGTCATTCCCGCCTTCGCAGTAATGACGGGGTTGGCCGGTTTAATTGACAGGCAAATAGGCACGGCCTAGAATGACTTGAGTTCGGGTTTGGGCGGCGGAATGGGGCGATGCGGGAGCGCGGCCCCGCCGCCGGAAAGCCCTAAAAGCGTAAGAATCGGAAGGCGGAATATGGCGACAAAAGCGTATCTGCTGGTAGAGACCGCAGTGGGCAAGACTCGAGAGGTGGCTACCACCCTGACCGATATGCCCGGAATTGCGACGGTGGACGTCGTTACCGGCCCCTATGACATCATCGCGATGATAAGCGCCGATGACATTTCCGTGGTGGGCGAACTGGTCACCGGACGCATCCATACCGTCAACGGCGTAGTGCGCACCGTTACCTGCGTCGCCGTCGGCGGCTAATGCCAAGTCGGCGCCGGGTCGGCATCGCGTAGCGGAGCGGAACCCCGGCCGGCGCTTTGATTATGGCCGTACCCCCTTGCCTTTGCCCAACCCTGTTGGCGGATAGACAGGACGCCAGGGAGTGCCGTTTTGGACTTTAAGTTTACCCCGGAAGATGAGACGTTTCGCCAAGAACTCAGGACGTTTCTCGAAACCGAGCTGCCCGGAGAATGGGAGGGCGGCGGCCGCTACCCGGAGGAAGACGACTGGGACTTGACCCGGGTTGTTCGCCGCAAGATGGCGGAACGGGGCTGGCTGACTATGCACTGGCCCGAGGAATACGGCGGGCAGGGCGCGTCGGCGGTGAAATCAGCCATTTTCAACGAGGAAATCGCCTATCTGCGGGCCCCCGGACGGGACATTTTCGGCGTGCGTATGCTGGGGCCGACGCTGATGATTCACGGCTCCGAAGAGCAGAAGCGCACGCACCTGCCCCCGGTGGCCCGCGGCGAAGTGCAGTGGTGCCAAGGCTACAGCGAACCGGAATCCGGCTCCGACCTAGCATCGCTCAGCACCCGCGCCGTGCGCGACGGCGACGATTTGGTGATTAACGGCGGCAAAATCTGGACGACGCTGGCCCATCGCGCCGACTGGATTATGTTGCTTACCCGCACCGACCCGGACGCCCCCAAGCATCGCGGCATCAGCTTCGTACTGGTGGATATGAAGTCGCCCGGCGTTTCCGTGCGGCCCATCATCAATATGGCCGGGGGCCACGAGTTCAACCAAGTGCTTTTCGACAACGTGCGCGTGCCGCGGGCCAACGTGGTGGGCGAGGAAGACCGGGGCTGGTACGTGGCGGTGACGCTGCTGGACTTCGAGCGTTCCGGCATTGACTACTCGGCCAACGCCCGCCGCCTGCTGGACGACGTGCGCGAGTACGCCACCGAAACCAGGCGCAACGGCCAGGCCATTATGGAAGTCCCGTGGGTGCGCAGCCTGATGGCCGACCGCTATATCGAGTGCGAAGTAGCCCGGCTGATGGCCTACAACGTGGCCTATATGCAGTCGCAAGGGCTGATTCCCACGCGGGAAGCCTCGATGAGCAAGGTGTTCGGCAGCGAAACGGTGCGCCGGGTGACCGAAGCGGGTATGGACGTGCTGGGCTTGTACGGAACGCTGGGGCGCGAAGAGAAGTGGGCGCCGCTGCGGGGCCGGGTTCAGGAACACTGGATGCTCAGTTTCTCCGGCACCATCGCCGCCGGCACCTCGGAAGTGCAACGAAACATCATCGCCAGCCGCGGCCTGGGCCTGCCCCGGGGCTAGTCCGGCGCAGAGAGAGCAGAGGGCCTTACCGGGGCGGGCTTGAGGCCCGCCCCTTTTCGTAGGGGACGCCCCCACCCTAGCCCTCCCCCGGTGGGGGAGGGGATTACAGGGGAGTACGCCCTGCCCTCCCGCCCCCAACTATGAAACGGGTACGGTCTATGCCCAGACTCCGGCTTGACTACATCACCCTGCTTCTTGCCGCCTTCGCCCTTCTGGGAACGAGCCTTATTTTGTTGCGCGTTGCCTATGGGGTGGGAGTGATCGGCGACGCCAAGTATTACATCGCAGTGGCGCGAGCGCTGGCCGACGGGGCGACCGGGGCGCAGTGGCTGATGGGGCAAATCCCGGCTTTACCGGCTTTAATTGACACTGAGCCCTTTACGTTGGAGATTTCCGGGTTTTGGCCGCCCTTGTACCCGGTGCTGCTGGCCGGTTCCGGCGGTTTCGCTTTCGACGCCCGCGATGTGGCCGGGCCGCTCAACGCCGTCATATTCGGAATGACCGTCTTTGTTGCCGGGCTGTGGCTGCGGCATCGCATCCGCTCCCGCTTTCTGCTTGTCGTGGGCTGCGCCGCCGTCCTGTTTTCGGCGCCATTGGTCTGGATTGCGTCCTGGGCTATGAGCGAGGCACTGTTCGTCCTGCTGGTTACGCTGTCGCTGTATTGTTTCGACAGGTTTCTGGAATCGGAGGAGCGGGCGCTGCTGATTTGGGCCGCGATATTCACGGCTTTGGCCTGCTTGACGCGGTATAGCGGAGTTACCCTGATTTTTGTTGCCGCGCTGCTGCTGGCCTTGCAGCACGGGGCGGTTTTCTCCGAAAAGGCGCGGCGTATTGGCCTGTATCTGGTCATAAGCATCGTACCGCTGGCCTTGTGGCTGTTGCGCAACTACCTAGTCGTGGGGTCGTTGACCGGCTCCGAAAGAGGAGTGAGCTTCTCTCCCGGTAGTATCGTGGATGCTATTGCGCGAGCGCTCAACGCCTTGTCCTGCTGGTTCTCTGCGTGGGCTATGCCGGATATGTCGGTATCCGCGACACTCACACGGCGCTCTTTAGCCCGGAATACGGCTGGAACGCTTACGGCTACAATGCCGGGCGCATCGGTATAGGGGCGGAATCGGCGAGGGGCTATCTGCAAGGGCGGGTGGGCGACAGCGGCCCGGCCGTCCGCGCCCATTTCGACCTGTACGTGGCCGCCGGTTCGCTTATTTACTTCAGGCAAGGATGCAACCCGGATGATATGGAGAACAAGATTTTTCTCCACGTCTTTCCGGCATTCAAGCCCGCGCTGCCCGGCATCAGCAAGCATACGGGATTTCACAACCTCGATTTCCTTCCCTACAGGCAGGGAAGTATGTTGGATGGGGAGTGCCTGGCTGTTGCTCCCTTGCCGGAGTACGGCATCGAGCGCATCGCCACCGGGCAGCACGACTTTGAGACCGTGTTCTGGGAAGTGGAGTTCGCGCCTTTCGCTCAAGGGACGCCCCCACCCTAACCCTCCCCCGGCGGGGGAGGGGATTTATGGGCTGGGCGGCTAATAGGGGTTAGCCGCCGGATGGGGATGGGATTACAGGGGTTAGGCGGCGAGCAGCAGCAGTCCGTCGGCGTTGTTGGCGGCCCCCTGCATGGTGGCTTGGCGGCAGCGTTGCATTACGCGAAAGACGGTGCGGTGGGTTATGGAGAAGCGGACGGCGGTTTCCTCGATGCTCAGGGATTCCTGTTGCATTACGCGCATAATGCGGAAGTCGCGGGCCAGACGGCGGTTGCGCCGATACCAGACCGGGTCGTCGTGCCGGCACCGGGGCAGCGGGCAGTCGAGGCAGGAGTCCGACGCTTCGCAGCCGGTATCCTCGTAGTGGTAGAATTCCGAAACGTCGTCCGGGGCGGCGTGTCCGGGAGCGAGGCTGAACGATTGCGGGCGGGTGGCTTGCAGCGTTACCATAACATCCCCCAAACGATTGTTCTAATAGTGCTTGCTTAATTTAGAACATCGGTACGGGCAATGTCAACGCTTTAGCTCGAGAATTTCGGGGAAATGTTCTGTTTTTCTGGCCGGAATCCCCGGCCCAATCCCGGATGCCCCGGCCCGATTCTTGGAGGGGTTATGATTGAATACGAAACGATGACCTATGAGCGCAAGGGCAGGGTTGCCTATATTATGTTCAACCGCCCGCAATCGCTGAACGCGGTGAACGGGCAGTTTGAGCAGGACCTGCACGAGGCGCTGCTGGAGTTCGACACCGACGAAGATGCTTGGGTCGGCATCATCCACGGGGCGGGGCGGGCCTTTTGCGCCGGAGCCGACATCAAGCAGCGGTTCGTGGCTATGACGCCGCAGGAAAGCGCCCGCCGCGAGCGCGGCCCCAACCCGGAGGGCTACTTGGGCCGCGCCATCAACTGGAAGCCGGTTATCGCCGCCGTCCACGGCTACGCGCTGGGGGCCGGCATCGTGATCGCCGCCGAGTGCGATATGATTGTCGCCTCGGAAGACGCCAAGTTCGGCATCACGGAAACCCGGCGGGGGCTGGCCGGCGGCCGGATCTGGGCCAAGGTCAACGCCTTTATGCCGTCGAAAATCGCCAGCGAGATGGTGATTACCGGCGAGCCGGTAGAGGCGGCGGAGCTGTACCGGCTGGGGCTGATAAACCGGCTGGTGCCGCCCGGCTTTCACCTAACCGCCGCCGAGGCCCTGGCCGAAAAGGTGCTGAAAACCCCGCCGCTGTCGGCCCGGGTGGGCGTGAAGCTGACCCGCCGCCAGTGGGTGCAGGCCGGCGCCGACGCCGATATGCAAACCCTGCCCCTGAAACTCCACATGAGCGAGGATTTCAAGGAAGCCAGCCAGTCTTTCGTTGAGAAACGCCCGCCGGAGTACAAGGCGCGGTAGCTGCCGACGCTTTCACGGCGTATTGGCGGAATCCGTTTGTCCTGAGATGGTCTAAGTCTAAGGATGGGCGGATTGCGCCCGGCGTTTGGGGGTGGGGCGCGGCGGGCGTTATGCGCTCAGGGGCGCCCGCCCTATCACCATTCCGTTGTCGAATTCCACTACTGCCCGCAGGTTGCGGAAGAACAGGAAGGTTCGCAGGTCTATGCGAAGGCTGGTGACGTGCCTCGACAGTTCGGGCAGGGTCAGCACCTCGACGCCGTTCAGACTGCGGGATTCGTAGGCGGAAATATCCCGCCGGTTCACTCTGGTATCGACCGATACCTCAACGGCACAACCGGCTCAAGAGGAATGTTGCAACAGGTCAACCGCCGCCCGCCCCCCTTGATTGAGGATGTGTTCCGCCGCCCGCTGGCTAAGCACGATTTCCATAACGTTGGCCTTAATGGACGCGGCGTTTGGCGGGCCGTGTCCGGCTGATTTTCGTTGGGATTTTGACTGCCCCCATTGTAGACTGCCCGGGCTTTGTTATCCAGAGCGGCGGCGGCAACTTGGCATTGCGGCGGAAGGTCTGGGGTTCCCGCATAGGCGGTTCGCCCCCGAGGGTTTCAGGATTTTTTTCGATTTCCCTCCCATTTCCTCCCATTTTCCGCCATTTTGGCTTGGCGGGCGGGTTGGGGACGGTTTGCGGTGGAAGGTCTGGGGTTCCCGTATAGGCGGTTCACCCCCGGGGGGTTCAGGATTTTTTTCGATTTCCCTGCCATTTAGCACCATTTCCCGCCATTTTGGATTGGCGGCCGGGTTGGGGACGGTTTGCGGGCCGGCCGGTTGTTTGCGCTTTACAGGTATTATGTTATAGAGGCGCACCCAGGGTTGGCAAGGGCCAAGTGTCAGGAAAATGGCGACGGGTTATTGGGGCGAATTCCTTTGATAGTTGGCACACTTTATTGTAGACTGTTTGCGCTTGGGTATCTAGGGCAGTAGAGGGATGGATATGAGCGGCGAACCGCAGTTGTACCGGATTAACCCCGAAAACCGGGAGTCCGAAAAGATTCAGGAAGTGGAATTCAGCCAGTTGGGCTTGCAGGAACGCCGGGATATTCAGGAATGGGTGGCGGCCAACCCCGGCATTTTGGGCGATGATCTGCTGATAATCGGCAAGGAATTCAGCGGGTTTGACCGGACTAACGAAAGGCTGGATTTGCTGGCCGTTGATAGGGATGGGAAACTGGTAATTATCGAACTGAAGCGCGATGATACCGGGGCCGACGCCCACTGGCAAGCTATCAAATATGCCAGTTATTTCCGCCGGGCTACTACCGACGAAATCGTTATGATGGCGGCGGATTATCTGGGCGAATCCCAAGAGAAAACGGCAATCCGGCTGATACAACACTTAGACGCCGACGACCTGAACGACTTGAACAACCACCAGCGCATCATCCTAGCAAGCCACCGTTTCGCCCCGGAAGTAACCACTGCCGCCGTTTGGCTCAACGAGCAAGTTCTCAGCGATAACATAATTACCTGCGTCAAACTGACTCCATATCAAGACACGCAGAGCGGAACGTTGTACGTACAGGCGTCTGCCATCATTCCGGTGCCAGGGATAGATGATTATCTGGTAGGGGTCGGGCAAAGCACACAAGTGGAAAGCGTTAGAACCAGCAGTTTTGGAACCAAGCTTGCGGCGACATTTTCCCGGAATCGAAACGATGAAGTTAGCCGTTTTCTCAGGAAAACGGGGCAATTGGTTATGGACGGATTGGCAGTTGAAGTGAAGCCGGACAAGCGGAGCCGGTGGGGGGGGCTAGGCGGTGATGACCATCGGTATTATCATTTCTGGTATAATCGCCCGCCGTGGAGCAATTGGGGAGTTTCCTATCGCATTGAGCTGTCCCCACAGAAAGACCCCAGTCATTGGCAAGCTGACATGGTATTTATGGGTTGGAACGGCATAGATGATCTCCTCGTGGGCGTGACCATTCACCCGGAGCAGATTATCCGCTCAGACAGAGTTGTGGTAAGGATGGGGATTGATACGCTGAACGACGATTTCGGGGCGCGTATTGCCAGGGTGACACGGAGTTTAATTGAGCAAATAACGCCAAGGGTAGATGATTTTGGGAACGAAAGCGGGAATGGCGACGATACCTAGCCCCGGGCCAACAGCAGCGCGTTAATCGTTTCTACGCTGGCGGGATGCACCGGCTGGCGGCGCTCTAGGCGGCGGGCGGACTCGCGGCATAGGAACTCGAGGACGGCTTGGCCTAAATCCTCGTTGGCTATGGCCTGTAGCTCCGGCTGGTAGGGGTAGGACTTTATCTTGCGGGGTTCCAGCTTGTCGGCGATGAATACCAGCAGGCCCAGCGGGGTTAGGGCGGGGTGGCCGGTGGAGTGCCAGCGCACGGCTTCGAGGATTTCCGGGTCGTCTAGGCCGTCCTCGCGGCGCAGCAACTCCGCGCCTACCGGCCCGTGGAGCAGGATGGGCGTCCGCCGCTCGATGTCCAGCACGGGCAGGCCGAACCCGTCGGCCAGCCGCAGCATTTCCGCCTTTTTCGCGGCGCGGGCTACGTCGTGGGCCAGAACCGCCAGCTCGGCCCGGCCTTCGTCTATGCCGTGCCGCGATGCCAGCTCCAGCCCCACGTCGCGCACCCGGAAAATGTGGGACTGCAACTTATCGGGCAACGACTCCAGCCGCTCCCGGAACTTGGAATTGGGGATGTGCAGTACGGTGTTGCTACTCATATCCGTCGCGCCTAACCCTACCCCATTTCCCCTAGCAGGCGTCCACCCAGCAGGTGGATGTGGGGGTGGGCGATGGTCTGGCTGGCGTCCGGCCCCTGGTTCAGCGCCAGCCGGTAGCCGCTGAGGGTGACGTTCTCGCGGCGGGCCATTTCCTCGGCCACTACGAATAGATGCCCCATAATGGGAACTTGGCCGGGGCCGACGTAGGCCAGCGACGCGATGTGCATATTGGGGATGACCAGCAGGTGCACCGGCGCTTTGGGGCTGATGTCCTTGACAACAAAGCAACGGTCGTCGCGGTAGAGGACGTCGGGGTGGGCCGAATCGCGGGCGATGTTGCAGAAAATGCATGGCGTGGCAGTGGTCATTGTTGGCCGTCTCCATTATTCCGGTGATTCAGCAACTGCGGTTTCCCGGCGGGCGGTCAGCCGCTCCAGACGCCTTCGCTGGGCGCGGGTTTCGAGGGTAAAGGGCGGCGCCGGGCTTTGGCGCACGGTTTCCAGTTCGGCTATCAGCAGTTCTATTCTGGGGATGGAGTTCTCTACCACCTCTTCCGGCATCCACTGTTCATAGTAGTTCTGGTGCAGGGCGTTTGCCAGCCCGAACCAATCTATCAGTTCGGGGCGGGCCAGTTCGTCGGCGATTTGATCGGATACATCGTAGAGCAGCGAGTGTCGCTGGTGATTCCATTCCCGCTGCTCGGCCACTGCCTTTAGGGCGCAGGCCGCGGCGCCCCAGGCTTTTTCCGATGCCTGAACGAAATCGCCAATTTCCAGTTCCACCTTGGCTTGCGCCATAAAGCGGCGGCTGGCGTTGGCGTATTTGTTGGAACCTGAAGTCGTCATTTCTTGATTCGTCCTCCCGGCGCCGGGTTACTCGCTGTCAATGTTGGCTAGGGCCAGTTCCTTGTGATAGTTGGCGTCGCCGTAGCCGATTTCCTGGACTTTGGCCCGGCGGGTGTATAGTTGCAAGTCGTGTTCTTTGGTGAAACCGATGGCGCCGTGGCACTGGTGGGCGGTGGCGCAGACGCGGCGGTAGGCTTGGCTAATCCACGCTTTGGCGATGGACACCTCGCGCTGGGCGGGCAGTCCTTGGGCCAGACGCCAAGCGGCCTGGTAGGCCACGCCCCGGCAGCCCTCGACGTCGGTGGCCATCTGGGCGCAGTGGTGCTGCACTGCCTGGAAGCTGCCCACGGGACGGCCAAACTGGGTGCGCTGTTTCACGTAGTCAACGGTCATATCCAGCACGGCGGAGGCGCCGCCGAGCATAGTTATGCAGTGGCCGGCCACCGCCCGCTGGATGGCCCGCTCGGCGATGGGCCAGCCGCCGTTGACCGCGCCCAGAACCGCGCTGCCGGGCAGACGGACGTTGTTCAGCGACACCTCGAACTGCCGCTCGGAGCCGATGGTGCGGATGGGCGAAACCGACAGCCCATCCGTCCCGGCGGGAACCAGGAACAGGGTTATGCCCGCGGCCGGGTCGCCGTCCGGGTTGGTTCGGGCGGCGACGATAATCACGTCGGCAGCGTGGGCGTCGGGAACGAACAGCTTAGTTCCGTTGAGCGCGTATCCGGCGCCGTCGGCGGTGGCGGTGGCTTCCACGCCCCAGGGTTCGTAGCTGGCCGAGGCTTCGGTGGCTGCCAGAGTCATCACGCTGCTGCCGTCGGTTACTCGGCTTAACAGGTCGGCTTTCTGGGCGTCGCTGCCCGCGTCCAGCACGGTCAGCCCGCCCAATATGACGGTGGAGAAATAGGGGCCGGGGGCTAGGGAGCGCCCAATTTCCTCCAGCAGCACGGCTAGGTCGAGGAAGTCGCCGCCGGTGCCGCCGTACTGCTCGGGGAAAGGCACGCCGGCCCAGCCCAGCCCGGCCATTTGCCGCCAAAGCTCATCGGGGTAGCCGCGCTCGTCCTCCTCCATTTCCCGCACCAGAGTGGCGGGACATTCCCGCGAAAGGAATTCCTGGGCGCTGGTTTTCAGCATTTGCTGGATTTCGGTAAGGCCCAAGTCCATTTTTTCGCCTCTCCGCGTTTATTGCGTGAACCCCCGGCAAGTCCGGCCCGGCGGGGCGCCGCTAGTATAGTCTATGGGCAATCGCCGCTCAACAAAGGCGTTGGCGCAAGGGTGGAATCAACGGGGCGCGTTCCGGCTGCCGTTGTCGTATCTGCCCATTGGCAGAACGGGGGTCAAACGCCGGTTCACGGAGTCGGCGGCTAAGTGGGCCGCTTCTAGGGTAGTCGCGCCCAATAGCGGGCTGCTCCCTTGCCCGGCGAAAATCACCGGGGCGATTACTTCCATCCCCTCGATTACGAACACTGCATATCCGAAGGGTATGTCAACCACCCGGTCGTCCGCAAAAGCGAAGGCGCGGGTTTCGGTTGGGCGGACGTCCACGCTTTCCAGAATATCCTCCGGGATGTAGCTGTGGACGGAACCCGTGTCGGCCAATGCCCGGACTTCAACAAAGGAAGATTTGTTCAGGTTGCCGACCAGCATCGAAACGCTGAATGTTCCCATCGCGCTACACCTCGACCACAATCTCCACCGGGGTGTTGCGGGCGACGATTATCTCCATCACCTCGTCGCTGTCGTTGACCGGCTGGTGGACGGCTTCGGCAGGGACGTAGATAAAGTCGCCGGGGCCGATGGGCAAGGGCTGGTCCAGCTTGTCGCCTACGATGAAGCGGCCATGCCCCTTGACTACGTAGATGGCCGACTCGCAGTTGACGTGATAATGGGGGCTGGAGCCGCAGCGCGGCGGGATGGTGGCGATGGCTAGGTGGATGCCGGTGGAGCCGGTCAGCCCTTCGGACACGCCGGCCAGCCGGGTCATTGCGCCGGACTGGATTTCAACCTCGAGGGCGTCGGGGTGTATTACTCTGCATTCCGCCATTGCGGTCTCCTGATTCGCTGATTTTTCAAGTTACAGGCTGCGGACGAATGCGTCCAGCCGCTCGATGGCTTTGCGGATGTTTTCTTGGGAGTTGGCGTAGGAGAGGCGGACGTAGCCTTCGCCGTATTGCCCGAAGGCGGAACCGGAAAGCAGGGCTATGCCGGCTTCCTGCATTGCCCGCTCCTCGAATTCGCGGCTGGAAAGCCCGGTGTCGGCGACGCTGGGAAAGGCGTAGAAAGCGCCCTCCGGCTCCGGGCAGCGGATGCCGGGGATGCTGCGTAGGCCGTCGGTAATCAGACGGCGGCGGGCGGCGAATTCCGCGGTCATTGCCTCTACTTGGTCGCGGGGGCCTTCCAGGGCGGCGATGCCGGCCTTCTGGGTGAAAGTGGCGGCGCAGGACACGCTGTTGACCGCCAGCTTGACCACGTGCGGCACCAGCTCCGGCGGCATTATGCCGTAGCCCAGCCGCCAGCCGGTCATAGCGTAGCTCTTGGAGAACCCGTCAAGGATGATGGTGCGTTCCTCCATTCCGGGAATGGATGCGATGCTGAAATGCTCGCCGGTATACAGGATGTCCTTGTATATCTCATCAGCCATCACGTAGAGATTGGGATGCTCCAGCACTAGGCCGGCGATGGTGCGCAATTCGCTTTCGGACAAGGCCGAACCGCAGGGATTTTCCGGCGAGTTGAGGATGATGAGCCGGGTATCGCCGGTTATCTGCGATGCCAGCGCGTCTAGGTCGGGGTGGTAGCCCGTGGACTCCAGAAGCTGCATTGGAACGGGGGTGCAGCCGGTGAAGCGAATCATTGATTCGTATATGGGGAAACCGGGGTTGGGGTAGATGACTTCCACGCCCGGCTCGCCTAGGGCCAGCAGCAGGTAGAACATTATGGGCTTGGCCCCGGGCGTGACCACTACGTTGTCCGGTTCGGTGTCGGTGCCGCGCACCTCGCGGCTGTTGCGGGCGATGGCCTGCCGCAGTTCCGGCAGCCCGGCGGTGGGGCCGTAGTGGGTGAACCCTTCGCTGATGGCGGTCATTCCGGCGTCAATGATATGGCGGGGCGTGTCGAAATCGGGTTCGCCGATTTCTAGGTGGATAATCTCCCTGCCTTGGGCCTCAAGCGCTCGGGCTTTTGCCAGAACCTCGAAGGCGCTCTCGGTGCCTAGGTCAAACATTCGTGCGGCGACGGTCATTTGTTCCTCCAAAGAATATGGCTGGCGGATAAGTTGTTATATTTCGGAGTCCGGCGGCTGGGCCGGGAACTGGGCTTGAGCCAGGGCCAGTATTTCGTCGGCGTAAGCGAGGGCGGCGCCGGCGTCGGATTGGGAATAGCGTTCTGACGGCATTTGGGGAGTATCCGCCCCATCCACATATCTTGCGCCGGTATACATTTGGCCGACGATGTAGGATTGGGCAGTAAAATTTCCAAATCCAGAATCGTAACGGGCGCATTCGGATAACAACTGCCCTATGGAGTGAATTGGCGGGAAGTTTCCTTGCCGAAGCAGCAACACGGCCTTTAGCGCAATCTCTACAGCCTGGTTGGAACTGAAACAAGCGCGGGCCCACTCACCGCGAGCAAGGTCTCCCCGGGCTTGCAGCAAGCACTCTTCCGCGCTTTTCAGCCACATTCGCGCCAAGTTCATTCGACTGTCTCACCGATTGTCTGCCGCAATGCGGCGGCGGGTAAACGCCACAATTTCAGCGGCGTATCGCATAGCCTCTTGGGCATCGTCCTCATTAAACCACTGATGAGGCATAGCGCCGTAGGGCAGGGCGTCGGGGTATCGGGTGGTGTTGTAGTAGCGGTCAAGGTATTTCCCGCGCCTGACAATCTGAGAAAATTCCGGCTCCAACTCAGCGCACATCTGGGCCATCTTGCCGACTGATTCCACTTGGTTCCGCCCCTTGCCTGCGCAAATCAGGTAGCTTTCGAGGGCTTGGCTCGCTACTGTGAGACTCCAAAAACACGCCCTTGACCAATCCTCGGTTTTCAGGAGATTGTGAATCGTCTCCAGGGATTCCTCCACTCCGCCAATCAAGCGTTCCGCTAATTCGCGTTTGGATATTTGGATTAACTCTCCATCCTTGTTTTCCGTCATGAGTTTCTGTTGCATATTGACTCGCCCCGGAAACGATTTTGATTTGACCGCGCGGGCGTGGTTCAGCTTGCCGCTAATCCCGCCCCTGCGCCTGGTTCTGGGTGCGGACGGGCAGGCCGTAGATGCTGATGAACCCGGCGGCGGCGGCGTGGTCGAACTGATCCTGGCGGTCGTAGGTGGCGAGGCCGTAGCTGTAGAGGGCGCGGGGCGCCTGGCGGCCTACCACGGTGCAGGAACCCTTGTGCAGCCGCAGCCGCACTTCGCCGGTGACGTGGCGCTGGGTGCTTTGCACGTAGGCGTCGAGGTCGGCGCGGTGGGCGGTGAACCACAGGCCGTTGTAAATCACGTCGGAGTATTCTTGGGCGATGCGGGCTTTGGTTCGCGCCTGCTCTTTGCTGAGGGTCATAGTTTCTAGTGCCTTGTGGGCCGCGTGGAGGATGGCCGCCGCCGGGCATTCGTAGATTTCCCGCGACTTGATGCCTACCAGACGGTTCTCCACGTGGTCAACCCGGCCCACGCCATGCTCGCCGCCGACGGCGTTGAGGTGGCGAATCAGGTCAACGCCGCCCATCGCTTCGCCGTCTATGGCGATGGGCAGTCCGCGCTCGAAACTAATTTCCAGATAGGCCGGCTCGTCGGGGGCGTCGGCGGCGGGCTTGGTCCACAGGTAGGCGTCTTCGGGGGGCTCCAGCCACGGGTCTTCCAGTTCGCCGGCCTCCACGCTGCGGCCCCACAGGTTTTCGTCGGTGGAGAAGCGGCTGGCCCGGGTGTTGATGGGCAGCCCGCGGGCCAGGCCGTACTCGATTTCGTCGTCGCGGCTCATTCCCCAGTCGCGGATGGGGGCGATGACCTTCAGGCCGGGGTCGAGGGCCGCGACGCCCACTTCGATACGCACTTGGTCGTTGCCCTTGCCGGTGCAGCCGTGGGCCACGGCATAGGCCCCATGCTCCCGCGCCGCCTCAGCCAGATAGCGGGCGATGAGCGGACGGCCCAGCGCGGTAGCCAGCGGGTACTCCTCCTCGTACACCGTTCCCGCCTGTAGGCTGGGAAACAGGAACTCGTCCACCAGCGTTTGGCGTCCGTCCACGATGACGGCCTCGACGGCGCCGATGGACAGCGCCCGCTGCCGGGCGGTGTCCAAGTCAACCATACCTAGGTCAATGGTCAGGGTGATGATGTCGGCGCCGTACTTTTCCTTGAGCCACGGCACCGCCACCGTAGTATCCAGCCCGCCGCTGTAGGCGAGGACGATTCTGTCGTTAGGCATATTGGCGTTGACGCTCCCGGTTGAGTGTTGCTATAGGGCATCCAAAAACTGTTGCCGTGTAACCCCGGCATCCCTGATGATGGTTCGGACTATGCCGCGTCCCAAGTCCCTGGAACCGTGGAAAGGGACGCGCACGGTGCGCCCATTGCTATGCTTCAGAGTGATATGGCTTCCCGTTTGCCAAGCGATTTCAAAGCCCAAGCGTTGCAGTGCCGAAATAACATCCATCGCCCGCAGCGTCGGCATCCGGCCCATAAACGGCTACACCACAATCCGCTGAACGCCAACAAACTCAGGTATTGCGTCAGCGTCGCGGTCTTCGTTTTCAAGACAGAGACAAATGACCTCTCTCATATTGCCTATAAGTTCCTCGATGGTTTCGCCTTGACTGTAGCAAGCCGTTAGTTGTGTCACTTCACCTACGAAGTACCCATCTTCGTCTTGTTCTACGACGACGTAAAATTCCCGTTTTCCCATTGCGCCTTTCCTTAGACTTCTACTTTGTAGACTTCGATGAATTTGGCGTTGCGGAATTCCCTTGCGCCGTGGTCAGGCACGCTGGCGAACCGGCCATCCGGGTGTCTAAGCCGGATGTGGCTGCCTCTTTGCCTAGCGACTTGAAAGCCCAGACGCTCGAAAGCGCGGACAATCTCACGGGCGCGGAGGGCCGGAATCCGGCTCATGCCTTTTGGACAGTTACTTGCTGAATGCCAAAGAAGCAGGGATTTTCCGCTGCTTCCCCATCTTCTAGGCACAGCAGGATAACTTCCTCTATGTTGCACATCAATTCATCAAGGCTCAGTCCGTAACTTAAACATCCCTTGAGTTCCGGTACGATGCCGATATATCCGCCCTCGCTGTCTTCCTTAACAAGCACATAGAAACCGCGATTTTTCATTGACTTTTTACTTAGACCTCTACTTTGTAGACTCCGATGAATCGGGCGTTGTTTTCAAGGTCGTCATCTTCTAGGCAAGACTCTATGGCCTTGCGCATATTCGCCATCAACTCGTCTAGGGTTTTGCCTTTGCCGTAGCAATCTCTTAGCTGAGGGGCTTCTCCGGCGAAAGACCCGTCTTTGCCTTTCGATATTACTACGTAGAATTCGCGGTTAGTCATTTTGCCAGTGTCCTCCGGGATAAGAGAGGTATGCGCCGCTGATGTTGGTTGGGGCGCACGGCGGCGGCACGTCGTGCGTCCCGGCAGTTGCGGTTAAATCTTTGCCAGGGCTGTGCTTAGCCGCTCGGCCGCTTCGTCCACTTCCTCGCGCGTCACCGTTAGCGGGGGCATAAAGCGGACGGTGTTGGGGCGGGGGCCGTTGAGTAGCAGGCCGGCTTCGTTGGCGTTTGCCAGCACTTGAGGCGATATGGTGTCCTCGAAGTCCATAGCCGCCAGCAGGCCCTTGCCGCGCACTTCGGACACGAAGGAGAAGCGGTCTTTGACTTCGTTGAGGCGGCCCAGCAGGTAGGGTTCCATTTCCTTGACTTGGCCGGGGATGTCGTTTTCGATGAGATGCTTGGTGCCGGCGTAGCCCGCGGCGGTGGTGAGGGCGTTGCCGCCGAAGGTGGAGCCGTGGTCGCCCGGCACTAGGGCCTGGGCGTGGGTCTTGGACAGGAAGGCACCGATAGGCACGCCGTAGCCCAGCCCCTTGGCGAGGGTCATAACGTCCGGCTCCACGCCGTACTCCTGATAGCCGAACAGACTGCCCAGGCGGCCCATTCCGGTCTGCACTTCGTCCAGAATCAGCAGGATGCCCTGGCTGTCGCACCACTGCCGCAGCCGTTGCAGGTAGTCGTCGGCGGGTATGATGACGCCGGCCTCGCCCTGCACCGGCTCCACCATCACGGCGGCGGTGCGCTCGCTGGTGGCGTTGATGACGCCCTCGACGTCGTTGTAGTCCACGTGGACGAAGCCGGGCAGCAGGGGGGCGAAGTTTTCCTGATAGTGGGGCTGCCCGGTGGCGGCGACGGTGGCCTGGGTGCGCCCGTGGAAGGAGTTAAAGGCGGTGATGATTTCGTATGCGCCGTCGCGGTGCAGCTTGCCGTAGCGCCGGGCCAGCTTCATCGCGCCCTCGACCGCTTCGGCGCCGCTGTTGCCGAAAAACACTAGGTCGAGGCAGCTATTTTCGATGAGCAGCTCGGCAAGCTGCAACTGCGGCACGGTGTAGAACTGGTTGGAGGTCTGAATCAGCGTGCCGGCCTGCTCGGCGACGGCCTGGGTGATGACCGGGTGGCTGTGTCCCAACTGGTTCACCGCCCAGCCGGCGACGAAATCTAGGTACTGCTTGCCGTCGGCGTCCCAAACCTCGGTTCCTTGGCCGCGGACGATGACCACCGGCTGGCGGCGCACCGTCTGGGCGTAATACTTCTTCTCAACGTCAATCCAGTCGCTGCTGATGCTCATAACGAGTCCTCTTCTCCCCAATTGCCTTCAGGCTGCCGCTAGATTATCGCACACCCGGCGACAGATTTCAGCGGTTGGGCCGGGGGCGCTGCCTTGCCTTAAGGATTCGGGCAACACCGGCGGACAGCCGGGCCGCCAACTCTGTCGGGGGTGGAGTGTATCGGATAGATGGCTGGAATGTCTTGGCGGAATCCCCCGGAGTGGGAAAGTGACGCCCCGCCCGTTGCATCCTGCGCCCGGTAGTGCTAGGTTAATGCTGGCAACCTCGACTATGGGCAGTTTGTCATAACATATTATGTTATGACAAATCCGATTCAATTCTTGCGAAAGAACTTGATTAGGGTTTTGCTGATGATTATAGAGATGGAGCAGCAGCAAAGTATGTTTTTGACGCCAGAGGCAATAACCCGGGAATGGGTGCAGCCCATAGATTGCCGCTTGGGGATGGCTGGCGTTGCGGAAGACAGCATCAGTTTGGTGCTTACCGACCCGCCGTATTTTTTGGACGGAATGAGTAACCAGTGGGATCACGCCAAGCTGCGAGCAAAAGTGAAACCGGGAGTTGTCGGGGGACTTCCGGTAGGAATGAAATTCGACCGGCGGCAAGGCCGGGAACTGTATGATTTCCTGCTGCCCATAGCGACGGAATGGCTGCGGATATTAAAGCCGGGAGGATTCGCCCTAGTATTCTCTCAGGCGCGTCTGGCCCATCATACCGCTATGGCCCTGGATGACGCCGGGTTTGAAATCCGCGATATGATGGCCTGGCGGTACGAGGGGCAGGCCAAAGCGTTTACTCACGCTCATTTTGTCCGCCGCTGGGATATATCTGAATCCGAAAAAAAGAAAATAATATCTGAGTTGCAAGGCCGCAAAACGCCGCAGCTCAAGCCTCAAATCGAACCCATCATTATGGCCCAAGCACCTAGAGAAGGCACTTTCATAGACAACTGGCTGAAACACCGCACCGGAATGATTGATACGGACAACCCGCTGATAATGCCGGGCGAGTTCCCCGGTCAAGTCATTCCCGTTCCAAAGCCGCGGGAAAAGCACGGCCACATGGCGGTCAAGCCGGTGGACTTGCTACGCCACCTAATCAGAATTTTCAGCGCCACCGGAGAAGAGACCATTGTGCTGGACCCGTTCACCGGCACCGGCTCAACCGGCGTAGCGGCCATTATGGAAAAACGGGGATTTATGGGGTTTGAGATAAACGAAGCGATGGCCGACATCGCCAATAAAAGAATTGCAAACTCCATCGGCAACTCTGACGTTTCCAGCTAGGAGTAATTGTGGTTGCGAAAGACGACCCTACCAGAAATTTCTTAACGACAAGCCGGGACTGCCGCCTATATCCGGCATGAACGGCGGCTAGATTCATTGGGCCTGGGTCACTGCCGCCCCGCTAAGGCCGCGGGCGGCCGGCGGTTATGGTGGTGCCGGCGGAGCGGCCTTGTAGACAGTCCAGCAGGGCGTTGGGGTGGCGGCCGTCTATGATGTCGGCCACCGGCGAGCCTTCCAGCGCCCGCAGGCAGGCTTGGAGCTTGGGAATCATTCCGCCGCCCACTACACCGGAGTTGAGCAGCGTGTTGGCCCGCCGCTGGTCTAGGCGCGAAATCACCCGGCCCCCGCCGTCCATCACGCCGGTGACGTCGGTCAGGAACACCAGCCGCTCGGCCTGTAGCTCGCGGGCCAGTTCCCCGGCTACGGTGTCGCCGTTGATGTTCAGCGGTTTACCCGCGTTCTCCGAACCGTCGAAGCGGTGAACGCCCAGCGGCGCAATCATCGGGATGTAGCCGCAATTCAGCAGGGCGCGGATGGGGGCGGCGTCCACCGACAGAATTTCGCCCACGTAGCCCAGCTCCGGGTTGGCGATGGCGCAGGTCAGCATACAGCCGTCAATGCCGCTGAGCCCGATGCACTTGCCGCCCAACTGCTCCAGCAGCGATACCAGTTCCTTGTTTATCAGGCCGCCCAGCACCGCTACGACGATTTCTAGGCTTTCGGCGTCGGTGACCCGCAGGCCGCCCACGAACTGCGGCGGAATCCCTTGCCGCTGCATCCAGCGGGATATGACGTTGCCGCCGCCGTGAACCACCACCACCTCGGTTCCCTCGCGCTGCAAGGCCACCAGATCCGGCAGCGTGGTATCCTGACTTCCTAGGGTGCTGCCCCCGATTTTCACTACAATGGGCAGGGTAATTCTCCTGTTGACGGAATTTAACCGCAGAGTTTACAGAATCCACGGGGATTTTTCGCTAATCCCTTTTATTCTCGGTGGTTTCTGTGAAATCCGCGGTTAATAAACCCGGCGGTTAAGTGGTGTAGGCGCTGTTGATTACGACGTATTCCTCGGTCAGGTCGCAGCCCCAGGCCGTGGCTTGCCCGTCGGCTAGGTTGAGGGCGATGCGGAAAGTGATTTCGTCGCCCCGCATCAGGGCCACTACGGCGTCGCGGTGGAAGGGGACGGGCTTGCCGGCTTCCATAATGCAGACGCCGTTGATGTACAGGTCTATCTTTTCTTCCACGGCCTCGGCCTGGCTGCGTCCCAGGGCGGCCAGCAGGCGGCCCCAGTTGGGGTCGGCGCCGTATACCGCCGACTTGACCAGCAGCGACGATGCGATAGTCCGGGCGGCGATGCGGGCGTCTTCGTCGTTGCGGGCGCCGGTGACCTCGACCACCAGCAGGTGGGTTGCGCCCTCGCCGTCACGGGCCAGTTGGCGGGTTAGCCGCACGCAGACATCCAGCAGCCCGGCCCGGAGCGCCTCGGCCTCCGGGGTTCCGGCGGTGATGACGGCGTTCCCGGCGGCCCCGTTAGCCAGCACTACCAGCGAATCGTTGGTGCTGCTGTCGCCGTCAACGGTCAGCATATTCAGCGAGCGGTCGGCCACCTCGGGCAGCATTTGGCGGAGCAGGCTTTGCTCCACGGCGGCGTCGGTGGCGACGAAAGACAGCATAGTCGCCATATTGGGGTGAATCATTCCCGAACCCTTGGCTACGCCGCCGATGCGCACCTCGACGCCGCCGATGTCCACGCTTACGCCCACTTCCTTGGAGTGGGTGTCGGTGGTCATCATGGCGCGGGCCAGAGGGTTGCCGCCGCTTTCCGACAGCCCGGCGGCGGTTATCTGCTCCACGCCGGATTTGATGAGGGTCATAGGCAGCTCGACGCCGATGATTCCGGTGCTGAAAACCAGCATTTCCTCGGGGCGGACGTCTAGGGCGTTGGCGGCGATAACCGCCATTTCCTTGGCGTCAATGTAGCCTTGCTCGCCCACTCCGGCGTTGGCGATGCCGGAGTTGACCACCAGTCCGCGCACGGGATGCCCCCCGGCCAGCGTTTCGCGGTTGACGGTCACCGACGGGGATACGATGCTGCTCTTGGTGAACACCCCCGCCGCGGCGCAGGGGGCATCCGACAGCAACATCCCCACGTCCATTTTGTCGTCGGAATAGGTCTTGATACCGGCATAGGTGCCGCCGGCCCGGAACCCGCGGGCCGTGGTGATAGTGCCGCCGTCAACTGAACTAATCGGGCCGGGCATGGGCAACCGTCCTATCATAAGGGTTGGGGTGGCGATGGGCCGCCAAGATTTGCCCGCAGTATACCACAAGGCGGGCCGGGGGCTGAAACCGCCCTTTCCCACTGGCCCCGCCGGGCGTATACTGGCCCCAATTCAGCCCCAACGCAGGCAAGGTGACAATATGGCGAAAGTGACGCCCTTTCGCGGCTGGCGCTACAACCCGGCGATGGTTGACGATATGGCCGCGGTGCTATGCCCCCCCTATGACCTGATAACCCCCCGGATACAGCAGTCTTTGATGGAGCGCCACCCGCTGAACGTCATCCACCTAGAGGCGGGCGAGGGGCTGGACTGGCCGGACAGCGACGCGGGCGCGGCGGGCCGCTACGCCGAAACCGCCGGGCGGTTCGAGCAGTGGCTCCGCGACGGGGTGCTGCAACAGGACGCCGAACCCAGCTACTATCTGCTGCGCCACGGCTTTACCCTGGGCGGACGGGAACGCTCGCGGCTGGGGCTGATTGCCTGCGTCGGCCTAGAGGATTACGAAACCCGCCAAGTGCTGCCCCACGAATTCACCGAAGCCCCGGCCATCCGCGACCGGGTGACGCTGATGGAGTCGGTGTCCGCCAACATCAGCCCCATAATGTCCCTCTACCGCGACTCCGGCGACGAACTGGGGCCGCTGTTCCGCCGGGTGATGTCCGGCGAGCCGGAAGTGGACGCTCGCGACGAATTCGGCTCCCACGCTACGATGTGGCGCATCGCCGACGCCGACGGCATAGACGCCATCGCCCGTTTCTTTGCCCATCGCCCGGTCTTTCTGGCCGACGGGCATCACCGCTACGAGGCGTCCCGCCACTACCAGATTGCCCGCCACGCCGAGGGAAACAACGCGCCGTCGCTGGCCCACAACTACGTGATGATGACGCTTATCGCCTTTGACGACCCCGGCTTGGTGGTGCTGCCGTACCACCGCAACCTGAGCGGCCTGAGCGGGGAGCAACTGGCCCGCGTGCAGGCCCGCTTGTCCCAAGTGTTCGACGCCGAACCCGTAGGGGAGCGTTCCGCCGCCGAACTGGTGGAGCTGGTCGAAGAGCGGGGCCGCGGCGGCCGGGTGATGGCGGCGCTGGGGCCGGATGGAGCGCAACTGCTCACGCTGCGCCCATCGGCCGCCGCCGACGATTGGGGTTCGATGTCCGTCTCGGAAGCGTGGGTGCTGGAAGAGAAAATCCTGCGCCCGGAACTGGGCGACGCTACCTTGCAACATCTGGGGTTCCTGCACGACCACGACGAAGCGGCGGCCGGCGTCGCCAGCGGCGCGCTGCAAATGGCCTTCCTGATGAAGCCCTTTCCCATGGACGCCTTCGAGGACATCGTAGGCCAAGGTCAACGCCTCCCGCGCAAGTCCACGTTTTTTTACCCGAAACTGCCTACCGGATTGGTTATCAACCGGATAGACGGGGAGATTTAAGGGCGGACTGTCGGCTTCGTTTCCGCCCTTACAAAAGGGCAGGGACGCACGGCTATGCGCCCCTGCCCTTTTGCCGTATCTGTAAAACTGCCTTAACCCTGTTCTCTGTGGTGGGTTGGCAATTACCGATACGAATAAATCTTCGTACTGCTTACAAAGATTTTCACACTTTTCTTTTGTCTTAGGTTTTTGCGCTAGATGTTTTACTCGCTCTGCTGTGAGGATTTGATTCGGGAAGTTGAGTCAGACTCTCGCAACGGTGACGTTGCCAAATTCGTCAACGCTGACAATCTCCCGTTTCTCGCCGCCTGCGAATACGAGTACCAGCCATACAATGACCCATGCCCCCAAAGTGAACAGGGATATGAGCAGATGTAGAACGTGGTTTACCGGCTTGCCCTGCACCAGCACGGCTTGGTAGTCGCTCTGCGATTCCACTCGTTTTCCCTGTGGAACCATGGACGCTATCTGGCGAGCTAGACGCTCCTTGCGGATATCAGGCGTCACGTGGGAACCCCCTTGATGGCAGTTAGGATAGGCTACCTGCCACAGCAACCACCTTACGAGCCGACAAGGGGGCGCAAAGCGCCGTATCCTTGTTTGCCATTGCTTGGCTCGTAAGGGTTTCCTGGTAGTTGCTGTGGCAAGTACAATACTGCCACTGTTTGGGAAGCATTGCAAGGGGCGGGAAGCGAATCAAGGCAATCGAGTTTTATCGAACCGCTCTTGCAGGAACCTGTCATTCCGATGCCCCGTCATTCCTGCGAAAGCGGGAATCCATCACTTTCGCTGACAGAACGCTGCCTTACGAAGGGCGCTCTGGATTCCCGCTTTCGCGGGAATGACGAGGGTAGCGGAGTGGCGGTTATTTTTCCTTAACCCCCTTCAGAGGGGGTAGGAACTTTTCCGGCGGGATAACGGCTCCCGACAACCGCTGGCCGGGGGGTGCCTGTGAAATCAAAGGCGGGCCAGAGCGCACAAGGGCCGCGGGGAAACGGGTTATAGGGATAAAAGCCTTTGCGATATCTGCGTTTAAGCCCGTTCCTCGTAGCGGGCGGTTATGGCTTGCTCGGCCCGCTTGCTGCCCTCGGCTATAAATTCCTCTAGGCGGCGGATTTCGGCGGCGGTTTCCGGGGTATTGGCGTCGGGGCGGCGGCGCAGGTTGGTTAGGGCGGTGCGGGCTTCGTCTACCTGCTTCAGCACCGTCAGGGCTTCCAGTTCTTGGGCGGCGGTGGCCTTTATCCGGAGCAGCCGGCGGCGCAGGGATTCGGCGTTGGCTAGACGCTCTTCGATTTCGCCCATAGCGGCCAGCGATGCGTCTAGGCTGGCCTGGCCGTAGATGGCCTGGCGCGGCACGCGGCGAAGCTGCTGGCGGAACTGCGTTATCTGCGCGTCCAGTTGCGCCTCTTTGTTTTCTATCTCTGCCAGGCTTATGCGGAGATTCGCCATAGCCTTTTCCAGTTGGGAAACCGACACCTTTTCCGCTCCCGCTGCCGTATTATCAGTTGTTTTCAGTGGACGTTGGCGTTCATATATGTAGGGGCGCAAGCCGTGCGCCCTGGGTCTGTTGATACCGGAATGGCTCCGGCCCCCGGCGGGTAGGGCGCACGGCTGTGCGCCCCTACGGGTGATAAGCCAAATATGCCGGATTCCGGGCCACCCGGCGGGGTTGTTGTGCGCCCATACGGGTATGGGCTAACCGGCGTTGAAGCCTACTTCGGGCAGCAGGTGGCGGAGCGCGGCGATGACCTCTTCGATGTCGTCCTCGGTGACGTGGCCGAGGTGTCCGATGCGGAATATGCTGGTACTCAGCTTGCCTTGCCCGCCGGCCAGGACTACGTTTTTTTCGGTGCGCAGGCGGCTCATCAGGGCGCGGCCGTCAATGCCTTCCGGCATCTTGACTGCGGTTACGGTGTTGGAGGCGTAGCGCTCGTCGGCCACCAGCAGTTCCAGGCCCAGCTCGCGGATGCGGTCGCGGGTTAGCTGGCCGATGGCGGCGTGGCGGCCAAAGACGCCCTCCAGCCCTTCGTCGAGAATCTTGTCCAGCGCCAGGCTCAGGCCGTACATCGCCGCCACGTTGGGGGTGAAGGGGGTCTGGCCGCGCTCCAGGGTCTTTTTGGCCTCTTCGAGGTCGAAGTAGAACCGGGGCATAGTGGCCGTTTTCTGGGCTTCCCAAGCGCGGGGACTGACGGTGATAAAGGCTAGGCCGGGGGGAATCATAAACCCCTTTTGCGACGCGGTGCCTACTAGGTCGCAGTCCCAGGCGTCCACCGGCAGGGGCAGGCAGCCCAGGCTGCTCACAGCGTCCACCAGCAGCAGCTTGTCGAACTCCTGCTTGGCGATGCGGGCGATTTCCTCCAGCGGGTGGGTGACGCCGGTGGAGGTTTCGTTGTGGGTAATCATCACGGCCTTGACTTCCGGGTCATCCCGCAGGGCCTGGCGGACGGCGTCGGGGTCTACCGGGCTGCCCCACTCGAAATCGAGGCGATGTACGTCGGCGCCGAAGGCGACGGCCATATCTACGAAGCGGTCGCCGAAGGAGCCGGCCGTCGCCGCCACCACCTTGTCGCCGGGGGAAAGGGTGTTCACCAGCGAAGCCTCCAGGGCGCCGGTGCCGGAGGCGGTCAGGATGAGCAGGTCGTTGCCGGTCATAAAGACCTGCTTCAATTGGGCGGTCACTTTGCTGATCAGTTCGTCGAACTCGGGGCCGCGGTGGTTAATCATCGGGTTGCCCATCGCTTCCACGATGTCGTCGGGGATGGGCGTCGGGCCGGGGGTTCGCAGGTTCTGGGGTTCGATTTTCCGCATGGCACGTCCTTAAAACGCCTTAATCCGGTTTAAGGCGATGGCTTTTCGCTGCCGGGCCGCCGGACTCAGGGGCCGCACCCCGCAAGGGGCAGCGGCGTGTTCCGGCGGGGCAACGCTGGCTTACATTATAACATCCCTTAAGGATTGCCTGTTGGCCCCCGCGCCCGGGATGACGCATTCCGTCCGGCCCGCCGTTCCTGGGTTCCCGCCGGCGCGGGAATGATGGATTGGGCGGGAATGGGGCCGAGTACGTATTATAATGGCCCCGGCAGCCCGCGATAAGGCGGCGCTTCCCGATGGGGAATGCCCGCGAGAGATTTGGAGGGAGTTATGGCTTTGGAACTCAACCCCGGACACACTGCCCTGCTGCTGATGGACTTCGAGAACGATATTGTCCACGAGGAAGGGGCTTTCAAGGATTTCGGATTCGCGCAGATGGTGAAGGACAACGGGGTGCTGGACAAGACGGCCCAACTGCTGGGCGCGGCCCGCGACGCCGGTATCTTGACGGTCTATGTGTCGGTCAAGTTCCGGCCCGGATACCCGGAGCGGCCGGCCAACGGCGGGCTGTGGCAGGGGCTTCACGGGGCCAATGCGCTGATTGAAGGCACTTGGGGCGCGGCGATTCACGACGCGGTGGCCCCGCGGGAAGGCGAGCCGGTGGTGACCAAACGCGGCGTTTCGGCCTTTATGGCGTCCGACCTGGAGGCCATCCTGAAGAACAAGCGGATAGGCACGCTGCTGCTGGCGGGGGTCGCCACCAACTTTGTGGTGGAAGGCACTGCCCGGGAGGCCAGCGATAGGGGCTACAACGTGGTGGTGGTAGGGGACTGCTGCGCCTCGATGAACCAGGAGGCCCACGATGCGGCCCTGAGCGTGGCCCTGCCCTTCCTGTCCACCATCTCCAGCAGCGAGGAGGTGGCGGCGGCGCTGGGCTAGGCTCGCCGGGCGAAAGGGCGGCGCGGCGGCTCCGGTGTGCCGCGCCGCTAATGAGGTGAGAGAAGATGGAATCTTTGACTGTACAGTTTATAATGGACAAACATCCGGCGCTTGACGAGCATACCAGAGTAGTGCTAAGGGGAGTCGAAGTTTTCAAGCCATTGCCTCCCGGACGGGCTGAACAGGCTTGGGGAGGGCCGGTTTCAAGCCAGATTTGTTTTAGCGCGCAAACTCAAGAATCGGCGATATTCATCACTGAGGACTGGGAGGCGACAATTCGTAGCCGTCGGCTCATTGATTGCGTAGGCGGAATGTGCGCGGTCATAAATGCGCTAATTCAGGAATTGGGAGGAACTATAACAGTTGTATTGTTGGATGTTTACGACAGCGGCGGTAATTCCTTGTATCGCCAGCTTGACCGGGAACGGGCTATTCGGCGATATGGAGCAATTGGATTTTGGTTTTTCACGGCATTGGTCTCGGCAGTAATTGGTGGGTTCGCAGGGGCATTGATTCAGCGGATATTTTGGGGAGGTTAATAAATTATGGCAAAAGTTTCAGAGAATCCAGTAGCCAGCCAAGTGGCAAAAGTCGCGAGGGACTTCGGATACGAAGCCTCGCTTGAACCTGATACGCCTCCGTTTCGCGTATTCGGTTGGTTTCGGGAACGCAAATTCAGGCCGGACATTATCGTAAGGCACAATAACCGCTCGGCTATTGTGGTAGCCAGGTCACGCCCGGTGGTGGTGTACGATGTATTCCTGACCCACCAGTTGCGGGATAAAGGGAGTACCGGGGCGTTAATTTGTGTCACAGACGATTCCTTTCAGCGTATTCGGGGAAGTTCGAGGGAATATGCCGACGAGTTGGATGTTCGGCTTTGCCCTTTGTCTGAGGTTGGCGATGCTTTGAAGGAGTTGCTGGGTTAGCCGGGGTGGGCGCCTGGACGGGCGGGATGGAGTGGCCGCCGGGCGGAGTTGCGCCCGGCGGCTTGGTTTGCGCGGCGCTTGAGTGGGGTTAGTCGCCGTGGTAGATGGCTAGGAGCATTCGTTCTATGTGTTTGGGGAAGGCGGATTCGTAGTTGCCCCAATCTTGGTACTGCTCGAGCTGGAGGGTTTGGGGTAGGGTGTCGAAGAGGCCGTAGGCGCCGAAGGCGGCTCCGCCGGCCTGGGCGATGGCGGCGTCCACTTCGGCTTTGACGGCGTCGTAGAGGTCGTTGTAGTACTGGACGTTTTCGCGCAGGTCTACCGGGTCGGTGCCGAGGGAGTGGGCGTTGACGGCGTGCTTTAGCGGCCACTGGCTGATGGTGTTCAGGATGTGGCGGACGCCGGTGAAGTTCTTGTCGTCCACGACGTTGGCCTCACTGAGGGCGCGGGGTTCGTACATATCCGAGGTGACGACAATCTCTTGTTCGGGCAGGTAAACCACGGTGGTGGCGTCGCCGTCGCCGGGGCCGAGGTAGTGCAACTGAACGGGGATGTCGCCTATTATCAGTTCGAGGGATTCGTCGTAGGTTTCGATGCTTTCCGGGACGTCGCCGAGTAGGGGGATGGCGATGTCGGGGTCGGTGCGGGATGGGTGCAGGTCGAAGATGGCCTGGCAATTGCGGTGGCAGTAGACGGTGGCGCCATCGAAAACGGCGGTGCCGCCTACGTGGTCATAGTGTTCGTGGGTCAGCACGATGGCGGTGACCGGGGCGCTGGTAAGCCCGGCGATTACTTCTTTCAGTTCCTCGGCGCGGGCGGTGTTGGCGGGGTCGGTGAGTAGGACGCCATCGTCGGAAACCACTATGAGGTTGCTGTAGAAGGACACGAAGTATTGGTAGACGTTGGGGGCCAGCTCGGTCAAGACCGGCGGGGGCATTTCCATCATCATACCGGAGCCGTCCTGCCCCGGTTCCCCGGTAGGTTCCGGGGTGGGTTCAGGGGTTGGCGCCGGGGTGGCCGTGGGCGCCGGGCGCGGCGTAGCGGTGGGCGCCGGTTCCGGGGTGGCCGTCGGGGCCGGCCGCGGGGTGGCCGTGGGTTCGGGCATCGCCGTCGGCGCGGGCATAGCTGTGGGCTCGGGCATTGCCGTCGGTTCAGGCATTGCAGTGGGTTCGGGCATCGCCGTCGGCGCCGGGGGCTGGGTGGCCGGGACGGGGGTGGCCGTCGGGTCGGCGCCGCAGGCGGCGGCCAGCAGCAGGCTCAGGACGAGCAGGGCCGCGGCGGAAAGCGACAAGACGGGTTTCAGCTTTTTGCTCATTGGGGTCGTCTCCTGATGGTTACAGGTTTGTCCGCTGCGGCGGTTAGTCGGCGTGGGTTATGGCCTGGAGCATCCGCTCTACGTGGCGGGGGAAGGAAGTATCGTAGTTTTCCCAGTCTTGGTACTGCTCCAGTTGCAGGGTTTGGGGCAGGGAGACGAATACGCCGAACAGGGCCCTTATTCCGCCTTGGCTGGCGGCGTCGGAAAGGGCGGTGTAAACAGCGTTGAAGAGGTCGTTGTAGTAGGCGACGTTTTCTTGCAGGTCTTGGGGGGCGGTGCCGGGCGAGTGGGCGTTGATGGCGTGCTTTATCGGCCACTGGCTGATGGTGTTGAGGATTTGGCGGACGCCGGTGAAGTTTTTGTCGTCCACCCAGTTTTTGCCGGTGAGGGCGCGGGGTTCGTAGAGATCCGAGGTGACGACAATCTGCTCGTTGGGCATATAGATCACGGTGGTGGCTTCGCCATCGCCGGGGCCGAGGTAGTGGAGCTCCACCAGCTTATTGCCGACTCCGACATCCATTTTGGTGTCGAAAGTCAAATCCACTTCGGGGACGTCGCCCAGGACGTCTAGGTCGAACTGGGGCTGGCAGTTGACGTGGCAGATGACGGTGGCGTCGGGAAAGACGCTAGTTCCGCCTACGTGGTCAAAATGCTCGTGGGTAAGGGCGATGATGCTTACCGGGTCGTCGGTGAGCTTGGCGATTTCCTCTTGGAGCGACTGCGCCCGCGCATTGTTGGACGGGTCGGTGACCAGCACTTGGCCGCCGTCAATGACTACTAGGCTGCTGGAGAAGAGGCCGAAGTAGTGATATACGCCGTCGGCCAGCTCGGTCATCGTGGGCGGGGGGAGTTGTTGCGGGGAAAGGGGCGTTTCCGTCGGCTCGTCCGGCTCTAGGGTGAATTCCAGCGGCGCGGCGCCGGGGGCGGCGATGCTGTGGGCGCCGTAAGCGGCCGGAACCGCTGCGGCGAAAAGCAGGGCGACGGCCAGTAGAATCAATGCCGGTTTCAGTTTCATCGGTTGTCTCCTCGGCCCGCGGTGGGATAGGCGCAACGGGTTATTCAGGATAGCGCAAAACGGGCGATGGGGATAGTACGCGGGAAGGGGGTTTTTGGATTTCCGGCGGCGCGATTAGCGGTATCGGGGCGGGGGTTGCCGCCGGGGGCCTGCTTGGGGGCGGATGGATTCATTGGGGGTTCACCTCTGGGGGTTCGGGATTTTTTTTGATTTTCCTGTCATTTTCTCCCATTTTCCCCCATTTTGGGGTTGATGGCGGGTTGGAGGTTGGCGCGGGATTTTTTGTTTTGCCGGACATTTTCGGACATTTTCGGACATTGGGGGTTGCTGGCCTGCTGGCCGGGTTGTTTGGGGGATGTTCGTTATGATGCACGTTATTATGTTAGGGAGTGGTTATCGGGGTTGACAAGGGGCAAGTGTCATCAATTTCGTGGGGGGTGTTGGGGTTCGGGCGTGGTTGCGGGGGGTGTGGGCGCACGGCTACGGGGGGGGGTTGCTTCGGTTGCCTTGCCGGTGGGTTGGGTTGAAAGCTAGAATGGGGCGGGTTGTGTTTGTTGCGGGGTATATTGCGGAGGAAACGGCTTTGCCGGGCGTTCTCAGCCGGGGGTGTCCGGTTTCGGGGTGGGGCGCGGGCAGGTGGTTTGCGAGTACGGGAATCTGAAGGGGGGTTGCTGTGCGAAATGAGTTTACGGCGATATTCGAGTTGGATGATAGCGGGGAGGAGGCGCGCTATTTTGCTTACTGCACGGAAATCACCGGCGCGAGGTCGGAGGGCAGGACGATAGAGGAGGCGCGGGGCAAGCTGGCTGAAGCGATTAAGGCGGCGCTGAAAGAACGGCGGGAGAAAACTTTGCGCGATATTCTTTTCGATTTGCCGCCGGACGCTACACGGGAAGTCATCGCGGTTCAAGAAACCATCGCAATGCAGTGGGTCTCCGGCTTTGGTACGCAGTAGTCCATAGTACGGCGCCTTTGGGAGGTTGGCTAATGACACTGGTTGGTAAAGAACCGATACCGGATGATGCCGAGGCAACATATATTTACCGGAAGCCGGAAGCGGTGGTGCGAAACGAATTTACGGCTGTTATCGAGCGGGATGAGGACTGGTACGTGGCGCATTGCCTGGAAATTCCCGGTGCTCACGGGCAGGGTAAGACTCGGGAGGATGCGCTGGATAACTTGGCCGAGGCGATATTGTTGCATTTAGAAATGCGCCGGGATGATGGGTTGCGCAGCGTGCCGCAGGATGCTAGGCGAGAGGTTATTGTAGTTCAGTGAAGCGCGGCGACTTGATACGGCACCTTCGTAGACACGGATGCGAATTTGTAAGGGAAGGCCGCGCCCATTCCGTATGGGCCAACCCGGCAACCGGCGAAATTGACTACGTGCCGAGACATACCGAAATCCGCAACGGAACAGCCCGCAGTATTTGCCGCAACTTGTCAATTCCTATAATCGGCGGAGAAAACAGGCAGTAAAGGAGCTATAAAATGGTGCAGCAGGGACAGATTGACCATTTGCTACAGGAGACCGGGCGGATTGAGCCGCCGGATTTTGTGGCGGGGCAGGCGTATTTGCAGGATTACGAAGGGGCTTACCGGGAATCTATGGAGTCGCCGGAGGGGTTCTGGGAGGGGGTGGCTTCGGAACTGGAATGGTCGCGGCGGTGGGACAGCGTGTTTCAGTGGGAGTATCCTACTTTCCGGTGGTTTCTGGGGGCGCGATGCAATATCACGCAGAATTGTTTGGACCGGCATTTGACTAACGGCAACAAGAATAAGGCGGCTTTTATATGGTTGGGGGAGGACGGCGCCGAGCGGGTCTTTACTTACGGGCGGCTGGCGCAACTGGTGAACCGCTTCGCCAACGGGCTGCGGTCGCTGGGCGTGGGCAAGGGCGACCGGGTGGTTATCTATATGCCGCTGACGCCCGAGGGGGCGATTGCAATGCTGGCCTGCGCCCGCATCGGGGCGGTGCATAGCGTGGTCTATGCCGGGTTCAGCTCGGGGTCTCTGCGCGACCGCATTCTGGACGCTCAGGCTCGGGTGGTAATAACCGCCGATGTTGGCTATCGCCGGGGGAATGAGGTTGACTTGCTGGGCATCACCGCCCGGGCCGTCGAGAATCTGGATCTGGTGGAGAAAGTTATTGTCTGGCGGCGCAAGGGCGCGGACGGCAGGCCGTTGTCGAGTCCTATCGGGGACGGGCGGGAAGTGGATTTCGATCAATTGATGAGCGGCAGTCCGGTTGAATGTCAGGCCGAGGAAATGGACTCCGAGGACCCGCTGTATATTCTTTATACCAGCGGCACTACCGGGCGGCCCAAGGGGGTGCAGCACGTACACGGCGGTTATATGGTAGGCACTTACTACCATTTCAAGACCTTCTGGGACGTGAAAGACGACGACGTGTACTGGTGCACTTCGGACATCGGCTGGGTGGTGGGCCACAGCTATATTGTCTACGCGCCGCTGGTGGCCGGGGCGACTACAGTTTTCCGCGAGGGGGCTATTGACTACCCGCATCCGGGGGTTTTCTACGAAACTATTGAGAAATACGGGGTCAACGTTATTTTCACTGCGCCCACCGCGCTGCGGATGCTGATGCGCTACGGCGAGGATTACCCGCGGCAGTATGACCTGCGGACGCTGCGCTTTCTTACCTGCGCCGGGGAGCCGCTGAACCCGGAGGCGCTGCGCTGGAGCTACGAGCATATCTGCGGCGGCGGGCGGTGGGGCCACATTGTGGACAACTGGTGGCAGACGGAAACGGGCGGGCCGTGCCTGGGCGCGACGGCTACGATGGCGGTCAAGCCGGGGCGGGTGGGGCGCCCGTTGCCCGGCGCGGAAATGGACATCGTGGACCGGGAAGGCCAGCCGATCACCGAGCCGGACAAGGGGGGGCTGCTGGTGATTAAGCGTCCTTTTCCGCACTTTTTCCGCACGGTTTTCGGCGACCCGGAGCGTTACGCCCGCGACTGGAACACTATTCCGGGGGTGTATTTCACGGGCGACGTGGCTCTGCGCGACGCCGACGGCTACTATATGGTGGTGGGGCGGGCCGACGATGTGCTAAATGTGGCGGGCCACCGCATCGGCTCGGCGGAGGTGGAGAGCGCGCTGGTGTCGCATCCGGCGGTGGCGGAGGCGGCGGTCATCGGCAAGCCCGACGAGCTGCGCGGCGAGAGCATCAAGGGCTTCGTAACTCTCCGCGTGGGCAACGCGCCGTCGGAGGAAATGGTCGGCGCCCTGAAGTTGCACGTCCGCAACGAACTGGGGCCGATAGCGGTTCCGGCGGAGATAGATTTCACTCCTAGCCTGCCCAAAACCCGCAGCGGGAAGATAATGCGCCGCCTGCTGAAGGCGCAGGAGCTGGGGCTGGATCCGGGGGATATTACGACTTTGGAGGAGTAGGGAGGCGGGATTGATTCCGGTGGCCGCGCCAGCAGGTGGAGTTATCAGCAAATGAATGGAAGAGAAATTTATCCGGCGGGCGCGGCGCTATGCCCGGCGCAATGGGCTGGGATTTTATTTTGATGTTGACCGGGGCAAGGGGAGTTATGGAACGGTTTACGTTGGAGACCGGCGTACAATAGTGCAGCACGGCGAAATTGGCAGGGGCGTTTTGTCAACGATGCTGAGAGAGTTGGGAATTGATCGAAGGGAGTTCTGAGTAATGAAATACGCCTACCCTTGTAACATTGTTCCCGATGAAGAAGAGGGGGATGGATTCATAGTAACCTTTCCCGATGTGAAAGGCGCGATTACCGGCACCAAAACTTTTAAGGAATCCCTGGTTCTGGCCGAAGATTGTCTGCTTGTAGCGCTGTGCGCTTATGTGGACTGCGGTGAGGAGCTTCCCACGCCCAGCACGGTGGGGCAGGGGCAGGAATTGGTGGCGGTGCCGCCTTTGGCCGCGGCCAAGCTGGCCCTGTATTCAGCTATGCGGCGGCAGGGCATCACGAAAGGGGAATTGGCTGAACGGACGGGTTTCAGCGAGTCGGCAGTAGGTAAGCTGCTGATTCCTGACCGCCATTCTCACATTACCCATATAACCAAGGCACTGGACGCCGTGGGCTGCCGTCTGGTGGTGGAAGATTTGGCGGCGTGATGAGTAAGATTGCCAGAGCGGAATACGGGTTGAGAGGCAGAAGATGCGTGAAATTATTGGACGTTATAAATTCAGCCCGGCGCAGTTGCGCCTAATGGTAAAGTTTGGCATAGCACTGGTTGATACCATTGAGAAGGCCCACTCCCCGGCGTACAAATTCACCGTTGGCGAGTTCGTGCGGATGGCTGAAACAGGCATTCTGGACTCGGATGCCCGGGTGGAGCTGATGGATGGAGTAATAATTGAAATGGCGCCAACGGGCAGACCGCATGGACGCAGAACGCACCGGATTGCTAGAATGTTTGGGCGCGTAGTACCGGAGGATGTAGAGATAAGCGTCCAAAGCACAATTCGTCTCAACGACTGGACTGGCCCGGAACCCGACATCGCTCTACTGAATCCGCAGGCGTCGCTGGACGAAGAGAACATCCCACGGGCGGAGGATGTTCTGCTGATAGTGGAAGTCGCCGACTCGACACTTCGCATTGACCGGGGAGATAAAGCTAGACGGTACGCTGAAAGCGGCATTCTTGAGCTGTGGATTTTCGTTTTGGCGGACGGGGAAATTGAGGTTTGCCGACAGCCTGCGGCGGAAGGTTATGCGGATGTGCGCCGGTTTCGCCGCGGCGATATGCTGGCGCCTCTAAGGTTGCCCGAAATCCGGCTTGCGGTGGATGAGCTGCTGGCCTGAAGGCCGGGAAAAGACTGTGGATGCGGTGGCGCATTCCATTATCTCGGCGAAGCCCGGCGTCGCGTGGGGGGGTGGCGGCGTGGTATGCTGGCTGGCGTGATTAGCGGATTTGGCAGCCAGGGAACTGCGGACATTTTTAACCGGCGCAATACTACAGTTGCTAGGCGGACTTGCCCAGTGAGCGTTTGGGCGGTGGCGCAGCGCAAACTGAGCTCGCTGGACGAGGCAACTAGGTTAAATGAGCTGTCTGAACCTCGCGGCAACCGCTTGGAGCCGTTGCATGGCAGGTCGGCAGGCTGGCACAGCATCCGAATCAACGAGCAGTGGCGCATTGTGTTTCGATGGACTGATGCCGGACCCGAAGAGGTGGAAATCGTTGACTACCACGACTAACGCCGTTGAACCGGAAGAGCTTGAGGGGGAACCTTACCGGGCGTCGCTAGGGTACGTTAAGGCCGGAGACGTTGAGCTGCCTGCCGGACGTCCTGCGGAAAAGGCGGACGAAGGCGAGCTTGGAAATCTCATCAAATTTATGCCCCACAGGTTTTTGGGGTATACCAACGTTCCCGACGGGGGGCCGCCTACCCATCCTGGCGAGATGCTGCTTGAGGAATTTCTGAAGCCTTTGGGCATATCGCAGCGGCAACTGGCGGACGCTATCCGGCTGCCCTACCGCCAGGTGAACGACATTGTCCGCGAGCGGCGGCGGGTTACGCCGGTTATTGCTTTGCGCCTTACCCGATATATCGGTATGTCGGTGGGGTTCTGGATGAATCTGCAACTGGCTTGGGATTTGTATTACGCCGCCCGCGACGAAGCGGAAACTTTGAGCGAAATTGAGCCGTTTCCGCGCCCGGATCTGGCGGATACGGCCATAATTCAGGAAAAGGATTGAGAGATGAAGGTTTACTACTTCAGCGAGTTTCCTTATCACGAGTACCCGGATGAGGAGGGGGAGAAGTATCCGTCGTTGCGGCTTACTTTTCCGAACAGCTTTTTTGATCCGCAGACGGCTAACGGGTTGTTCAAGCGGTACTTTGATGAGTGCCAGTATGTGGACGAGCTGGGCTACGACGGGATTATGGTGAACGAGCATCATAGCACGCCGTCGTGCATGAACGCTTCGTGCAACCTTACGGCGGCGGTGCTGGCCCGCACTACACAGAACGCCAAGATTCTGTTGCTGGGGAATATATTGCCGATTCACGAGAATCCGGTGCGGCTGGCCGAGGAAATTGCGATGATTGACGTGATTTCGGGGGGACGGGTCATATCGGGGATGGTGCGCGGCACGGGGGTGGAAACGGTGTCCACCAACATTAACCCGGTGGAGAATCGGGAGCGGTTCGAGGAGTGCCACGACCTGCTGATTAAGACCTGGACTACGCCCGGGCCTTTCCGGTGGGAGGGCAAGCATTTCAACTTCCGGGCGGTCAATCCGTGGATTATGCCGATTCAGCAGCCGCATCCGCCGGTGTGGGTGCCGGGGACGGCCAGCCCGGAAACCGCCGAGTGGGCCGGGCGCCGCGGGTATACTTATGTGGCTTTTCTGACGGCTCTGGATGTTACCGAGGAGCTGTTCGGGATTTACCGCAACGCCGCCGCCGAAACCGGGCGGGAAACCGTCGCCGATGATTTCGGCTATCTGCTGTGTTGCTATGTGGCGGAAACCGAGGAAAAGGCGAATGAGGAGGCGCGGCATTTTATCTGGCGGATGGGGGCGACCACTAGGGCGCCGCGCGAGTATATGAATCCGGTGGGCTACCGCACTCAGGCGGGGGCGGCGGTGGCGGCGCGGCGGCAGGCCAAGCCGCTGGTCAGCCAGAGTTTTGAGGAGCTTAAGGAGAATTTCCACATCGTTTGCGGCACGCCGGACACGGTGCTGGAAAAGCTGGAGTACCTGCACCGGCGGCTGGGGATGGAGCATTTGATAATGTACGGGCAGGAATCGAAGATGTCGCACTCGGCCACGATGTCCAACATTGAGCTGTTCGGGAAGGAGATATTGCCGGTTATCAAGACTTGGTAGGGGGCTGCGGGGGCTGACGCCGCCCGCATTTTCCGGTCGTTCCTCGTTGCCTGAACCCGTTTGTCCTGAGCTTGTTGAGGGATGAACGGGTTTTTGTTGTTTTGGCTGGGGTGGGGGCCGTGGGTTTCGGCGGGGGGGGAATGCACGGGGTTTTGCGTGGGCGGAATTGATGGGGTTGTAGGGAATGGGCGCACGGCTGTGCGCCCCTACGGGGTTTTGGGCGGGCGGGAATGGCGGGGGGGAATGCGCGGGGGGTTGCGTGGGCGGAATTGATGGGGTTGTAGGGAATGGGCGCACGGCTGTGCGCCCCTACGGGGTTTTGGGCGGGCGGGAATGGCGGGGGGGATGCGCGGGGTTTTGCGTGGGCGGAATTGTGATGGGGTTGTAGGGAATGGGCGCACGGCTGTGCGCCCCTACGGGGTTTTGGGCGGGCGGGAATGGCGGGGGGGAATGCAGGGGGGGTTGCGTGGGCGGAATTGATGGGGTTGTGGGGAATGGGCGCACGGCTGTGCGCCCCTACGGGGTTTTGGGCGGGCGGGAATGCGCGGGGTTTTGCGTGGGCGGAATTGATGGGGTTGTGGGGAATGGGCGCACGGCTGTGCGCCCCTACGGGGTTTTGCGTGGGCGGAATTGCTGGGGGTTGTAGGTTGTGGGTTCCCGCTTTCGCGGGAATGACGGGGTTGGGGTGGGAATGCACGGGGGGGTGGGGGGGCGGAATTGGCGAGGGGACGGGCGGGGATGACCGGGGGTTAGGGCGGGGATGACCGGGGGGTTGGGGGGGCGGAATTGGTGGATGGGTTGTAGGCTGGGGGTTTCGGCGGGCGGAGGGGACGCCTTTTATCTCTGCGTTTCATAGTGTTTTATGATATTGTTTACATTGTATTATTTCTATTAGGTATGGATTCGTTTTTCTGAGCTTGCTGAGGCGTGGACGGATTTCGTAGAGTTTTGACGATATATGAATGTACTTTATGGCATTAAGCATTTATTTGATAGTTTTGGCAATAAGTATTGCGCAAGTGTTTCGTGTTATGGTAATGTCTACTGCGGTTCGGTATTATCTCGGGGCGGGGGCAAATCGTCTTGGCTGAATGGGCCGGGGATGGGTTTGGCGCTCTGCCTGGGTGGGATTGTGTCGGAGCTAGGGGGCGTTTGTTGGGGTGGCATCGGGTTTCCTGTTGTTACCCCCCCGTCCCCCCCCCCCCCCCCCCCGACTTTCAAGCCGGAAATAATGACGCGGAGTGATTGAAATGCGGATTGCGCATCTGAATAGTTTTATTGTTTTCATACTGGTCGCGGCCGGGGTTGCGGTGGGGACGTTTTTTGCGTTTTCGGGTTTGGCGCAGGCTAACCCAGCGGCATATCTGAGCTTGTCGCCGGATTCGATTTCCGAAAACGGGGGGGCCAGCACTGTTACCGCTACATTATCGGCTACGTCTACGGAGGCGGTGGTGCTTACGGTGTCGGCGGCGGCGGTTGGCCCGGCTTCGGCGGGGGATTTTGCGCTGTCGGGCGACACGCTTACCATTGCGGCGGGGGATACGGCCAGCACGGGGACGGTTACGATTACCGCGACCGATAATGATGTTTATGGGGGGGATAAGACCGTTTCGGTGTCTTTGGGGCAGGCGTCGGGGCCGTCGGTGGGGCTGCCGTCGGCGCAGTCGCTTACGATTAGCGACGATGAGACGGCGCCTACGCCGGAACCGGAGGTTACGCCTGAACCCGAAGTTACACCCGAACCAGAGGCTACGCCGGAACCGACGTCTACGCCCGAACCGGAATCTACCCCGGAACCTACGCCTACTCCTGAACCGGAGTCTACGCCCGAACCTACGCCTACCCCGGAACCGGAATCTACCCCAGAACCTACGCCTACTCCTGAACCGGAGTCTACGCCCGAACCTACGCCTACCCCGGAACCGACGCCTGCGCCGGAACCGGAGTCTACCCCGGAACCGACGTCTACGCCCGAACCGGAGTCTACCCCGGAACCGACGTCTACTCCTGAACCTGAATCTACCCCAGAACCGACGCCTACTCCCGAACCGGAGTCTACCCCAGAACCTACGCCTACGCCGGAACCGGAATCTACCCCAGAACCGACGCCTGCGCCGGAACCGGAGGGCCCGGCCCCGGTGGATGATGGGCAGGTGGCGGTTAGCTTGTTGCTGTCGCCGGAGTCCGTTTCGGAGAGCGGCGGGGTTAGCGTGGTGACGGCGGCTTTGTCGGCCACTTCTACGGAGGCGGTGGCGCTTGTTGTGGGGGCGGCGGCGGTTGGCGCGGCGGCGGATGGGGATTTTGTGCTGTCGGAGAATGTTGCGCTTACGATTGCGGCGGGGGAGACGGCCAGCGCGGGCGTGGTTACGATTACGGCGGTTGATGATGATGTCGCGGGCGGGGATAAGGCCGTTTCGGTGTCTTTGAGCAAGGTATCGGGGCCGGCGGTGGGGCTGCCGGCGGCGCGGTCGCTTACGATTAGCGATGATGATGCGGCGGACGGCGGGGAGCAGCCGCTGCCGCCGCCGGATCAGGTGGAGGTGGATGCGCCGCCGGAACCGCAGGCGCAGGCCCAGGGCAGCGAATCGGGGACGGGGACGGTTACGCTGTCGCTGTCGGAGTCGTCCATTTCGGAGAACGGCGGTTCGGCTACGATTACGGCTACACAGAGTTTTAGCGCGGCGTCCGCTACTACTATCACGCTATCGGCCAGCCCGGCCGGGGATGTTAGGCTGTCGAGCAACACCTTGACTATTGCCGCCCGTAATACCGCCAGCACGGGGGCGGTGACGATTACGGCGGTGGACAACAGCGTTGTGGCGGCGGACAAGTCGGTTACGGTGTCCGGCTCGGCGTCAAACTTTGATGAGCGGTTTCGCAACCTAACGGTGACCGGGGCCACGCTTACGATTACCGAAGATGATTCGCATGGGGTTACGCTGGCGCTGTCGGAGTCGTCCATTTCGGAGAATGGCGGGGTTAGCACGGTTACGGCTACGCAGAATTCTGCGGCCAATGCGGATACTACTATCACGATATCGGCGAGCCCGTCCGGGGATGTTAGCCTGTCGAGCAACGTTACCTTGACCATTGCCGCCGGTGATACCGCCAGCACGGGGACGGTGACGATTTCGGCGGTGGACAACAGCGTTGTGGCGGCGGACAAGTCGGTTACGGTGTCCGGCGTGGCGTCTTACAATGGGCCTACCTCTGCTGCTATCCCGGCGGTGACCGGGGCCACGCTTACGATTACCGAGGATGATTCGCATGGGGTTACGCTGTCGCTGTCGGCGGCGTCCATTTCGGAGAACGGCGGTTCGACTACGGTTACGGCTACTTTGTCGGCTACGTCTACGGCGGCAACCATTATTACGGTGGCGGCGGCGCCGGTTAGCCCGGCGGCGGCCGGGGATATTTCGGTGTCGAGCAACGTTACTTTGACCATTGCCGCCGGTAGCACTATCAGCACCGGGGCGGTGACTATTACTGCCAACGACAACAGCGTTGCGGCGGCGGACAAGACGGTTAGGGTGTCCGGCTCGGCGTCGAACAGCGAATATACTCCGGCGGTGACCGGGGCTACGCTTACGATTACCGACGATGATACGCCTACGGTTACGCTGGCGCTGTCGGCGGCGTCCATTTCGGAGAATGGCGGTTCGGCTACGGTTACGGCTACGCAGAACTTTACTGCCGAAAAGAATACTTATATCGCGGTATCCGCTAATCCGGCCGGGGATGTTAGCTTGTCCGCCAACGTAAATTTGATCATTGCGGGCGGGACTACCAGCAGCATAGGGATAGTGACTATATCCGCCGTGAACGACAGCGATGCGTCGGGGGACAAGACGGTTGCGGTGTCCGGCACGGCGTCGAATGACGATTATGCCGACGCGACGTTGGCCGGGGCTACGCTTACGATTACCGAGGATGATGCGCCTGCGGTTACGCTGTCGCTGTCGGCGGCGTCCATTTCGGAGAATGGCGGTTCGGCTACGGTTACGGCTACGCAGAACTTTACCGCGACGGCGGCAACCACTATTACGGTGGCGGCGGCGCCGGTAAGCCCGGCGGTGGCCGGGGATATTTCGGTGTCCAGCAACAAAACTTTGACTATTGCCGCCGGGTCTACCAGCAGCACGGGGGTGGTGACTATTACGGCCGTGGACAACAGCGTTGTTGCGTCGGCGATCAAGACGGTTGCAGTGTCCGGCACGGCGTCGAACAGCGAATATGCTGACGATCCGCCGGTGAACGGGGCGACGCTTACGATTGTCGAGGATGATCCGGTGGTGACGCTGGCGCTGTCGGCGACGTCCATTTCGGAGAACGGCGGTTCGGCTACGGTTACGGCTACGACGAATTTTACCTTTCCCTTGCCGATAGCTGTCATAGTGGCGGCAACTCCGGTGAGCCCGGCGGTGGCGGGCGATTTCAGTTTGCCTTCCGACACTACTTTGACCATTCCTGCCAATCAGACCAGCACCACGGATACGGTGACGATTACGGCGGTGGACAACAGCTTTAATAACCCGGACAAGACGGTGACCGTGTCCGGCACGGCGCGGGTGACCGGGTTATTATTCACTACAACAAATTACGAGGTGATCGGGGACACGCTGACCATTCTTGACGATGAGCCGTCGGTGACGCTGACGCTGTCGCCGTCGTCCATAGCTGAGAACGGCGGGGTTAGCACGGTTACCGCTACGCAGGATTTTACTGCCGAGTCGGATACTATTATCACGGTATCTACGAGCGCGGCGAGCGAGGATGCCAGGCTGTCCGAGAACGTTACCTTGACCATTGCCGCCGGGTCTAGGAGCAGCACGGGGGTGGTGACTATTACTGCCGTGGACGATGACGTTGCGGCGACGCTCAATACGGTTGCGGTGTCCGGCACGGCGTCGAACAGCGAATATGCTTCCGCGCCGCCGGTGGTCGGGGCTACGCTTACGATTAGCGATGATGAGGAGTTGGTTACTCTGGCGCTGTCGCCGTCGTCCATTTCGGAGAATGGCGGTTCGGCTACGGTTACGGCTACGCAGAACTTTACTGCCGCGTCGGCTACCACTATTACGGTGGCGGTGACGCCGGTTAGACCGGCGGTGGCCGGGGATATTTCGGTGTCCAGCAACGTCACTTTGACCATTCCCGCCGGGGCCAGCAGCAGCACCGGGACGGTGACGATTACGGCGGTGAACAACAGCCATGCGGCGCGGGACAAGACGGTTACGGTGTCCGGCACGGCGTCCAACGCCGATTACGCGGCCGCTCTGACGGTGAACGGGGCTACGCTTACGATTACCGAGGATGATCGTTTGGTGAAGCTGATACTGTCGGAGCGATCCATTGCCGAGGATGGCGGTTCGACTACGGTTACGGCTACGCAGAACTTTACTGTGTTTTGGGATACCAGAATCGTGGTGTCCACAAATCCGATTAACCCGGCGCAGAACGGGGACATTTCCGTGTCCGCCAACAAAACTTTGACCATTCCCGCCGGTAATACCACCAGCACCGGAGTGGTGACGATTACTTCCGTGGATAACGACGACGCCACGCCGCACAAGACGGTGATTATATACGGCGCGGAGCAGTCCCGGGAATACCCGGTGCTTGGGGCTTCGGTTAGCATCATTGACGACGAACGGGCGGACGTTACGCTTACGCTGGCGTCGTCCATAAACGAAAGCGGGACCGGGAACTCCACTTCCATCAGGGTCAGGCTGCCGTGGGTCTCCAACACCACGACCACGGTCGCCATTAGGGCGACGCCGGTCAGCCCGGCGACGGCGAGCGATTTCATTTTGTACTTGAACGATGACCCTGCGTCCGGGGAAGCCACGGTGAACTTTCCCACCAGGACGGCGACGGGCCACTTGGGCCTGGTCAAAATTACGGCGGTGGATAACGCTGATGACGAGTCGGACAAGTGGGTGAATGTATCGCTTACGGTGGATAGCAGCAGCGAGAGATATACGGCGCCGCTCACTCCCTACAAGCTGCGGATTATTGACGATGACGGGGCGGACTGCGAGGGGGGCGGGGCGTTGGCTAATTATACCGGCGCCGCCCGGACGCAAGGGCTGATTGACGATTGCTCGGCTTTGCTGCGGCTTAAGGACACGCTGAAGGGGACGACGGCGCTGAACTGGAGTGAGAGCCTGGACATAAACCAATGGACGGGCGTAGAGGTTGGCGAGGGACAGGCCGAGGGCTGCACTCCGGCCAGCGGCAGCGGGAACCGGGTTATCAAGGTTCACATAGGCTGGCAGAACACCAAAATCGCCAACAATGACAGCAACGAATATCAACCGGCCCTTACCGGGACAGTGCCTGCCACTTTTTCCGAATTAACCGCGCTGCGTTATCTGTCCTTGAAGGAGCATTCCGGGCTTACCGGCGGCATCCCGTCGGAGTTGGGCAGCCTAGCCTGCCTTCGCAGCCTGTCTTTGGCCGGGAATGGACTGACCGGCGGCATCCCGGTTGAACTGGGCAACCTGTCCAACCTTACCGACTCGCTGGTTCTGTCGGACAACCGGCTAACGGGCAGCATTCCGGCCGAATTGGGTAATCTGAGCGGACTGTCCCAAAGTCTGCAACTCAATAACAACCGGCTAACGGGCAACATTCCGGCCGAATTGGGCAACCTGTCCAAGCTGACGCAGCTTCAGCTGAACGACAACCAGCTGAGCGGCAGCATCCCGGCGGGGCTGGGCACCGTGGGGCGGGAACGCACGGACAACCCGCGCGACGACGCCAACCCGCAGTACCGGCAGAATCTGTTCAAGCTGCAATTGCATAACAACCGGCTAACCGGCCTGATTCCGCCGGAACTGTCGAAATTGACCGGGCTCATTCGGAGCCTTACCAACTTCACCGGGAACGATCTCAGCAGCGATGTCACGCTGTCGGTGACTCCGGGGACGCTGGCGGAAAGCGACGGGGAAACGTCGTTCACTGTGACGGCGGCTCTGGACGCCGGAACGATATGGGCCGCGGAGCTGAAGCGCGGGAAGGTGGCGGAGGGCATCGTTGTTGACGGGACGGGGAGCGGGACGGCCAACGCGGTTGCTTTCAGCAGCACGGCTACGCCGTCTTTCGAGATTCTTAATTCGGCCATCGTTACCGGCAGCGGCGGGGTTAAGTCGGCCAGCGCGACGGCCACGCTGAAAATAACCCCGACGGCCAACGCGCTGTTGAACGCGGATGAAACTATTACTTTGGGCGTCACCGGAACGGGGGCGCCGGGGATTGCCGGCACCAGCCTGCGAGTGAAGCCGCCGGCGGCCACTATTTTGCTTGCCGACGATGATTCGCCTGCGGTGACGCTGTCGCTGTCGGCGGTGTCCATTTCGGAGAATGGCGGGGTGACTACGGTTACGGCTACGCAGAATTTTGTTGCGGCGGCGGATACTACTGTCACGGTGGCGGCGGCGCCGGTTAGCCCGGCGGTTGCCGGGGATATTTCGGTGTCCGACAACGTCACTTTGACCATCCCTGCCGGTAACACTACCAGCACCGGGGCAGTGACTGTTACTGCCGTGGACAACAACGTTCGGGCTGCGTACAAGTCGGTCGAGGTGTCGGGCACGGCGTCGAATACAGCCTACCCCGCGGCCCCGGCGGTGTCCGGGGTTAGACTTACGATTGCCGACGATGATGCGCCTGCGGTGACGCTGTCGCTGTCGCCGTCGTCCATTTCGGAGAACGGAGGGGTTAGCACAGTTACGGCTACGCAGAATTTTATTGCGGGGTTGGATACTACTGTCGAGGTGACGGCGGCGCCGGTTAGTCCGGCGGCGGCGGGTGATTTCGCTTTGTCCAGCAATGTCACGCTTACCATTGCCGCCGGTAACACTACCAGCACCGGGGCGGTGGTGACCATTACCGCCAACGACAACGGCGTTGTGGCGGCGGACAAGCCGGTGGCGGTGTCGGGCGTGGCGTCAAACACTGCTGACCGGTTTAGGAACCCGGCGGTGACCGGGGCTACGCTTACGATTACCGAGGATGATTTGCCTGCGGTTACGCTGTTGCTGTCGGCGGCGTCCATTTCGGAGAACGGCGGTTCGGCTACGGTTACGGCTAGGCAGAACTTTGTTGCGGCGTCGGATACTACTGTCACGGTGGCGGCGGCGGGCGGGGATGTTAGCCTGTCCGGGAACGTTGTTTTGACCATTGCCGCCGGTTCCGTTACCAGCACCGGGGCGGTGACTATTTCCGCGGTGGACAACAGCGTTATTGAGGCGGATAAGACGGTTGCGGTGTCGGGCGCGGCGGTCAATGCGGAGTATACTTCCCCGGCTCCGGCGGTGACCGGGGCTACGCTTACGATTACCGAGGATGATACGCCTGCGGTTACGCTGTTGCTGTCGGCGGCGTCCATTTCGGAGGATGGCGGGGTTAGCACGGTTACGGCTAGGCAGAACTTTGTTGCGGCGGCGGATACTACTATCACGGTGGCGGCGGCGGCGGTTAGCCCGGCGGTGGCGGGCGATTTCAGGCTGTCCAGCAATTACACGCTTACTATCGCCGCCGGGAGTACCGTTAGCGCGGGGGCGGTGACTATTTCCGCTGTTGATAACAGCGTTGTTGCGGCGGACAAGACGGTTACGGTGTCGGGCGGGGCGGTCAATGCCGCTCATGCCGCCTTGGGGGTGAACGGGGCTACGCTTACCATTACCAACGATGATGTCGTTACAATCATCAGGGATCCGGTTGGGCCGGTTGGGCCGACACAGCCTAGGAAAGTTACGCCCGCGGTTACGCTGGCGCTGTCGGCGTCCAGCATATCGGAGAATGGCGGCACGGCTACGGTGACGGCTCGGCAGGATGTGGCGGTTAGCGCGGATACGGTTGTCAGCGTGTTTGTTGCGCCGGTGGAGCCGGCCGGGCGGGGCGACTATAGGATGACGGGCGCGACGCTTATTATCGCCGCGGGGGAAACCCGCAGCACGGGGACGGTGACTATTACCGCGGTGGATAACGGCGTTGTGTCTGGGGACAAGGAGCTTTGCATCGAGGGGAAAGCGGTCAACAGCGAGCATACTTCCCCGGCGCCGACGGTGACCGACGCTGCGCTTACCATTACCGACGATGATACGCCTGCGGTTACGCTGGTGCTGTCGGCGGCGTCCATTTCGGAGAACGGCGGTTCGGCTACGGTTACGGCTAGGCAGAATTTCACTGCGACGACGGATACTACTATCCGGTTGTCGGCGATTCCGGTGAGCCCGGCGGTGGCGGGCGATTTCAGCCTGCCCAGCGATGCGACGCTTACTATTGCCGCCGGGGATACGGTTAGCACGCGGGCGGTTATAGTTGCCGTCGGGGATACCGGGAGCGCGGGGGAGGTGGTGATTACCGCCAATGACAACAATGTTATTGCGGAGGACAAGACGGTTAAGGTGTCGGGCAAGGCGTCCAATGCCGCCCATAGCAACGTGGGGATGAACGGGGCTACGCTTACGATTACCGACGATGATGCGCCTACGGTTACGCTGGCGCTGTCGGCGGCGTCCATTTCGGAGAATGGGGGTTCGGCTACGGTTACGGCTACGCAGAATTTCGTTTCGGCGTCGGACACTACTATTATCGTGGGGGCGGCGCCGGTAAGCCCGACGGGGGCGGGCGACTATGCTTTCAGCGGGAGCAGGCTTACCATCGCGGCGGGCAAGACGGCCAGCGCGGGGGTGGTGACTATAACCGGCGTGGACAACCGGGTTGACGCGGCGGATAAGGAGCTGCCGGTATCCGGCACGGCCAGCAACGCGGAGCATTCCGGCGGCCTGCGGGTGCGCGGGGCGACGCTGGCGATCGCCGATGACGATACGCCGAGGGTGACGCTGGTTTTGACGCCGCCGAGGGTCGGCGAGGATGGCGGGGTCGCGGTGGTGACGGCGGAGCAGAGCGTTGCGTCGAGCGTGGATACCACGGTCACGATTCTGGCCGCGCCGGTAAGCCCGGCGGCGGTGGGGGATTATGCGCTGAACGGCGATACGCTTATCATTGAGGCCGGGCAGACGTCCGCTTCGGGGCGGGTTACGATTACCGCCATGGATAACGGGGTTGACGCGCCGGACAAGGAGGTGGCGGTGTCGGGGGCGGCGGCCAACGGCAACAATCCCGACGGGCTGGCGGTGGCCGGGGCCACGCTGGCGATTGCGGATGATGACGATACGCCGACGGTGACGCTGGTTTTGACGCCTAGCAGGATTTCCGAGGCCGGCGGGGTTGCGGTGGTGACTGCGGAGTTGAGCGTTGCGTCCAGCGCGTCTACCACGGTCGCCATCCTGGCCGCGCCGGTAAGCCCGGCGGTGGCGCGGGATTACAGGCTGAGCGGCGATACGCTTATCATTGAGGCCGGGCAGACGTCCACTTCGGGGCGGGTTACGATTACCGCCAGGAATAACGGGGTTGACGCGCCGGACAAGCGGGTAGCGGTGTCGGGGACGGCGGCCAACGGGAACACTCCCGGCGGGCTGGAGGTGACCGGGGCCACGCTGGTGATTGCGGATAACGACGGGGGGTCGCCGCCGATTGATGACGAGCCGCCCGTTGATGATGAGCCGCCGGGGGATGACAACCCGCCCGCGGATGATCCGCCCATAGATGACGACCCGCCTGCGGATGACAACCCGCCCGCGGATGACCCGCCCATAGATGACGACCCACCTGCGGATGACCCGCCCGCGGATGACAACCCGCCTGCGGATGACCCGCCCGCGGATGACGCGCCGGTAGTGCTGGAGGCGCCGGTGGCGCTGGACACGCCGTTTGTGGTGGACGTGCCGACAACGGTTGCTACGCCAGGGGGGATTGACGCGCCGTTGGCGATTGACGGACTGCCGCCGTTGCCGGATCGCGGGTCGGTTTTCGTTGAGACGCCCACCGGGATAACAACGGATTCCGGGCCGGGGCCGACGGCTTTGCCAGCCCAGGGCGCGATAGGGACGGGGCAGGTTGCTCCACCGGCGGCGCCGCAGGAGCTGCCGGCGCCTACGCCGCCGGGGGCGGCGGCCGGGGCGGCCGATGCCGTGCCTGCGGCCGGGGCGCCGGTTCCCGCGATTACGCCGGAGCTGGATCAGGGCGCGATACCGGGCGGTACGGGGCGCACACTGGCGGTCGGGCCGTTCCCGTGGTGGTGGCTGCTGATACTGTTGCTGGTCATCACGGCGGTGGCCTGGGCAATCCGGCGGCGGTTGCAACGGCGGCGGTGGCAGTGGGGATAGCGGGGGTTGTTTGCTTGGGCGGGCGCAGGGCAGCGCCCGCCCTTTTTGTTTGCTTGTCATTGCCCCGCTCTGTTGGCGTTCCTATCTGTCATTCTGAGCAAAGTCTGTCATTCTGAGCAAAGCGAAGAATCCGGGCTTGGGCGGTGAGGCCCTTCGCTTCGCTCAGGGTGACAATGCGTTGAGGGTGACAAATTGCGGCGTTCTTAATTTATACTTGGTATAGGGTTTTGTAATAGAATGGCAGATAATCCGGCTGGCGCCCGGTGGCGGGCTGAAATCGGGCCGGTGGATTTTCCGAATGGTTAGGCAACCGCCAGAACGCTCCCGGGGGATGCGGCCCGCCGGTGATGCGTCCGTTAGCGAACCGGCCGCTGATGCCGGGCAGCCCCTTTTGCCGCGGGTGGTGCGGCTTTTCCGGCCTTACCGGGTGCAGGTCGCCGTTGTTGTTTGCTTCATTCTGGTGACTTCCACTTTGGGCGTGGTGAACCCGATGCTGCTCCAAGTGGTGTTTGACGACGGGCTGGGGGTGTCGTCCGATGCCGGCCCCGACATCGGGTTGCTGTGGATTCTGGGCGGCGTGATGGTGGCGATTGCGGCGGCCAACGCGGGGATGGGGGTTTTCCAGACCTATATGACCAACAAGGTGGGGCAGTCGGTGATGCGCGACCTGCGCGACGCGGTGTATGCCCACCTGCAAGGGATGGCGCTGCGGTTTTTCACGGGAACCCGCACCGGCGAGATTCAGTCGCGGGTGTCCAATGACGTGGGCGGGATTCAGTCGGTGGTGACTACCACCCTTAGCGACACTATCGCCAACATCGCCATCCTGGCCAGCACTCTGGGGGCGATGATTATTCTTTCGTGGCAGTTGACTCTGGTAGCCGTCGCCACGGTGCCGCTCTACTTCTTTATGGCCCAGTGGGTGGGGCGCAAGCGGCGGGAAATCACTTCGGCAACGCAAAAGTCTATGGCCGAGATGACCGTTATCACCCAAGAAACGCTGTCGGTGTCGGGAATTATGCTGTCCAAGCTGTTCGGGCGGCAGAAAGAGGAAATGGACAACTTCCGCCGCCACAATCAGGAATTGTCCGACTTGACGGTGCGGCAGCAGATGATTGGACATTCGTTTTTCGCGGTGGTGATGGCCTTTCTTTCGGTCAGCCCGGTGGCTATCTATCTGATGGCGGGATATATGATGGCCGGGGGCGGGCCGTCGGTGGTGAGCGCGGGAACGGTTATCGCCTTTACCGTGTTGCAAAACCGCTTGTACTTTCCGGTGGGGCGTCTGTTGCAGGTGGCGGTGGAGTTGCAATCCTCGATGGCGATGTTCGAGCGCATCTTTGGCTACCTTGACTTGAAACAGGAAATCGTGGACGCCCCCGATGCCCGCGCTCTGCCCGCCGACAAGGCGGTAGGGGAAATAACCTTTGACTCGGTGCGGGTGAATTACAGCCGGTCGGCGGATGACGGGACGGCGGAGGCCGACACGGAAAGCGCGGCGGAACGCCAATGGGCGCTGGACGGGGTAAGTTTCCGTATTCCGCCGGGGCAACTGGCGGCCTTCGTCGGCCCCAGCGGTTCGGGCAAAACCACTATCGCGTCGCTGGTTCCCCGGCTTTACGACACCACTGAAGGCGCGGTGTCCATTGACGGCATCGACGTGCGGCGGATACGGCTGGCCGACCTGTCGGAGATAATCGGTTTCGTGACCCAGGAAAGCTACCTGTTTCATGCGAGTATGGAGAAAAACCTGCTCTACGCCCGGCCCGACGCTACGCGCGAGGAGATGGTCGAGGCGGCGCGGGCGGCCTTTATCCACGACCGCATTATGGAGCTGCCCGAGGGGTATGATACGGTAGTCGGCGAGCGGGGGTTCCGGCTGTCCGGCGGCGAAAGGCAGCGGCTGTCCATCGCCCGCGTCATCCTGCACCAGCCGCGGGTGCTGATTCTGGACGAGGCGACGTCGGCGCTGGACACGGCCAGCGAGCGGTATGTGCAGGCGGCGTTGCAGCCGCTGATGCAGGGCCGCACCACGCTGGTTATCGCCCACCGCCTTTCCACCATAATGTCCGCCGACGTGATCTACGCCGTAGACCGGGGCCGAATCGTGGAGTACGGCCCCCACGATGAGCTGCTGGCCCGGGGCGGGCTGTACGCCAGCCTGTACCGGGAGCAGTTCGACAGCGGCCGCATCGAGGCCCACTGCCACGACGGGGTAGTGTTCAGCGACGGCAGCATATCGCCGATCCAGACGCCGGGGCCTGCGCTGGCCGGCGTTGGGCGCGGGTAGAATGCGATAGGGGGAGTTGAGGGAATGATTACTAACATCAGGCTGGAAAACTTTAAGTGCTTCCGGGAGCTGGACATCAATCCCAAGCTGCTGACGGTGCTGATTGGGGCTAACGGCACCGGCAAGTCCAGCGTGTTGCAGGCGCTGATGTTGCTGAAGCAGTCGGTGGGGGATTGGCAGTCAAAGGGGGATTGGGAGATTGAGTATCAGGGAGAGTTTATCAACCTGAGCGGACAGGCTGATATTGTCCCTAATTTCTTGGATAATTGCCCCCCAATGTACTTCGGATTTGCGGGCAACCAATGCGGCAAAAAATTTCAATGCTCCTATTCGGGGATGGCTGCTGCGGATTTATTCATACCCTTTAACGTCACGGATGACTCCCCTCTGACACAATTACGTATTGTGTCGGCAGCACGAGGGTTGGTGCGCCCCCAATATCCATTAGGCAACAATTATACTGAAGAAATATCTTTGCGTGACGGGCTTGACAGCCAGGAAGAACAGTTAGCGTCGAATCTTGCCTACAGCCGCCCGTTAGAAGAACCGCTTTCCGGCTTGTTAAAGAAAGTGACCGGCACGGGGTTACGCACCGAAATGGCGCCGCCTCAATCGGTTGAAGTGAAGTCAACAGCCCCGTCGGGCGCAGTCAACATTGTGGCAGAGGGGTTCGGGGCCAACGCGCTGATTTTGTTGCTACACCAACTGCTTACAGCGGATAAAGGCGCGACGGTGCTGATTGAGGAGCCGGAAATCCACCTGCACCCCAAGGCGCAGGCGGAGCTGGCGGAGGTTCTGGCCGACACCGCCAAAGCCGAGAATAAGCAGATAATTATGACTACCCATAGCGAGTACGTTGCCGGGCGGCTGCTAACGCTGGTGGCGGAGAAGCGGCTGGGGCCGGACGAACTGGCGATTTACTCTTTCGAGAAAGACGAAAAGGGGGAGTGCTTCGCCAGCGAGATTGAGGTTACGGAGCGCGGGCAGGTTAAAGGCGGGCTGAAGGGGTTTTTCCAAGCAGATATGGATGAGATGCGCCGGTATGTTGACGCTTTGCGGGCCAGGGAATGACACCCAGATTCATACTTGACGAAAACGTGGTGATATTCGCTCAGCTTGAATGCGACGAAACAGGCTCGCCCAATTCAACTTGCGTGGACTTGTTCCAGCAAATCGTCGAAATTTGTCATACCATCGTGGTTGATGACACTCTTTGGGACAAATACGTTGAGCAACTGAATCGTCCGGCAAATTTTGACGCTGACCGGGGACCTTGGTTAATGAGGGCGTTTTACAATTTGTTCAGGATAGACGGCAAGCTGGAGGGCATCGACCATAATGCCCCCGGTTTTGCAGAGGAGAGCAGCATCCCGCAAGGCAGCCAGGATGATGTGTTTATCGTCCGGCTGGCAGTGGAAACCAGGGCTATCCTAGTGACCGCAGACCGCCCCTTGCGGGAAGATTTGGCAAGCTCCGGCGTAGCGAGCCGCTACAGCCTGCGCGTCGTCTCCCCGCAAGAAGCCCTCGGCCTGCTGGGGCGGGCATAGCCGTTTACCGGGGCGGGAAGGTGCGGGCTATGACGGCTTGGGCTTCGGGCAGGGGGATGCCGCTGGCTACGGCGCAAGGGGCGGTTTCGGCCAGCACTGCGTTGGGGTTGCCCATCAGGGTGTGCTTTTTGTACTGGTCTTCGTACTCGATGCCTAGGGCGCGGCCTACCAGGGTCAGGTAATGCTCTACCCTGAGGGGGTAGTCGGCCTCTAGGCCGCACATATGGCGCTGGCAGCCGTGGTACAGCGTGGCGTAGGTGTCGGCCCCGGCGTCGGCGGCCCGTTGCGCCCAATCGCCGCACATCGCGTCCCAAGCATCCGGCCCCATCTGCTGCCGCACTGCCGGGGTGCAGTGGCGGCCAAAGCGGGGGTCGGCCCCGATGTCGCGCACGGTGACGCCGGGCAGTTGGCGCAGCAGCGTCAGGGCGCTTTGGGCCTCGGCGTCCGACTGCGGGCGGCCCGTGTGGTAATGCAGCGCAACCGTGGTTTCCGGCTGGGGGCGGAATTCCAGCTTGTGCCGGTTCTGCACCAGAAACTCGGTTACGTGCTGGAAGGTGAAATCCTCGCGCATATCCATAATGTCGTCGTAAAAGAAAATGCACGAGGGACACCACATCACCACCTGCTCCGGGCCGAACTTGCGGAAGTTGGCGGCGGTGGTGGCGGGGTGGTCAGTAGCCAGTCGCGTTCCTCGGGCGCGGATTGCAACCCGTGCAGCACGTCAATCTCCCGGTAATAATTCCGGTAAAAACTGCGGTCGCTTTTTCCGTCGGTCATTTCTCTTTCCTTATGTGGTGATTATTTCCCCAACTTGGTATGTATGTCCGCAACTTTGATTCAGAACAGTTGTTGCGTGCCATCGTATAGTGGAAGTCTCACAGAAACCAGTGGGCTGCCTTCGCGCTGATTGAAACGGATAAGCCTCTTATCCGTCGTTTCCAAAACAGGAATTTTCTAATGAATGGCCGTTGCGAGATGAACTGCATCCGCGGGGCTGATCCTAGGGGGATTGCGGTATTTCCGAACAAGATCCCGAGCTATGAAAGATACAGGGCTATCAATGTTGACTGGGATAATGTATTCTCTGCTGAAGAACTCTTTTATCAGACGTTCAGAGGCTTCATCCGATTGGCCTCTAAGGTAGGCGGTCTCCACTATCGCCATTTGGGAAATTAAAATTTCGGCTTGCCCCAAGTTCGGCCTGCCGAATTATCTGCGAACAAGCCAGACCTATGCTCTGGTCTCCGGCCAGATAACCGATGACTACGGATGAATCCCATAAGCGCCGCGGTGGAGGCATCAGCTACTCCTCATCATAGCCGCGAATTGCCCGCACGAATTTGGCGGGATCTTCGGCGGCTTCGTCGTCTGGGATACACCCGAATTCCGATCGGGGCAGCGTGGGGTCTGGGGTATTGTCAAGGATGTCTTGGACATCGCCAACAGATTGGGGGACTCCATTGGAGAAGTAGCGAATCCGCCCTTGAACAAGAACCCTTTTTTCCAGCAAGGACTTAGTGAGTTCCTTCCAGTCTGGAGTATTAGGCAAAGAACAGCGAACCGGAGCCCGGCTAACTCTTTCCCAAACGGTAAAATTAGGCCGCCGGTGAAAATTGACCGCTTCCAAGTGTCCTTCCAGTGAACCGAGGCCCGAGTAGCCCGAGGCGAGTATTTTCTTAACTTGTCTACCAATGTCGCCAGTGATGGCCGTCGGCCCATCCCCGTTGGCAGATACACATATGGAATCGGCCTTGCCTTGGCCGCTGAAATGCCGACGCATTTTCATCAAACATTTTAGACCATCCTCGGTAAAATACTGCGGCGGACGATCTGCGTCTTGAGTGATTTCTTCTATGCCTACTACGATGGCGGATATGGATTGCTCAAAGCCGGAATCCCTTAGCGCCGGGTATCCGGCGGGGGCTATCGTGAAGGTGGGGGAACTGGAATTAAGCCTCGTAACCGCCCACCGTTTCCCGGAGCGCTTGCGGTTGACGGCGTAATCCACTTCAATAACCAGCTTTCGGACGTCTTCCAAGGCCCGAACAAACAAGTCCAGCGACGTAAATTCGCCTTCCGGTTTAATTTGGAAAGTAAGTCCATCCGCCACGGCCACCTCAAAAACGGGGAGATTTTAAGAAAATTCGGCGCGGGCTGGCTACCACGCGACTACTGCGCCGTCTTTGCGGGGTTCGGTGCCGCCCTGGAGGGTGCCGGTGCGGTGGTCGCGGCTTATTACTTGGGCGCCGCCGATGGATACTCGGTGGCGGCCGGCGATCAGGCCGAGCTTGTGGCCGCGCGATTGCAGTTCGCGGGCCGTGTTGGGGTCTATGCCTTCCTCTAGCAGCGCCTGGCTGTTGCCTACCATAAAGCGCAGGGCGTTTACCGCCTGTTGCGGGTCCATTTCGTGGTCAACCATGTTGCTGATTAGCTGGAGGTGGCCCTGCGGCTGCATAAAGGCGCCCATCATCCCGTAGCAGTACAGCAGCTCGCCGTCGCGCGTCGCCAGCCCCGGAATGATGGTGTGGTAGGGGCGTTTGCCCGGGGCCAGGGCGTTGGGGTGGGCGGCGTCCAGCGAGAACAGCCCGGCGCGGTTGTGCAGCACGATGCCGGTGCCAGGGGCGACCATACCGGAGCCGAAGTCGGAGAATATGCTGTTAATCAGCGAGCAGGCGTTGCCTTGCCCGTCCACCGCGCTGACGTAGACGGTGTTGCCGCCGCGGTGTTCGTTTTCGGGGTAGGGCTGCCCGTAGGGGGCCGCCGCCATTGCGCGGCGCGGGTCAATAAGCTGGCGGCGCTGGGCGGCGTAATCTTTGGCAATCAGCCGCCCGGTGGGAACGTCCACCGCCCGCGGGTCGGCTATGTAGCGGTAGGCGTCGGCAAAGGCTAGGCGCATCGCCTCGATAAGGTGGTGATAGGCGTCGGGCGACTGCGGCCCCATCGCGCGGATGTCGAACCCCTCGGCGATGTTCAGGGCTTCCAGCGCGGCGATGCCTTGGCCGTTGGGGGGACATTCCCAGCAGGTGACGCCGCGATAGTCCGCGCTTACCGGCTCGTCCCAGTCGGAAGTGTGGGCGGCTAGGTCGGCGGTGGTGAGCCAGCCGCCGTGTTCCTGGACGAAAGCGGCCATAGCTTCGGCGATGGGGCCGTGGTAGAAAGCCTCGCAGCCGCCCTCGGCGATGGCCCGTAGCGTGGCGGCCAGGGTGGGCAGCCGCACCCGGTCGCCCTTGCGGGGGGCGGCCCCGTCAACCAGCATTTCCCGCCCCGACGGGTAGGAAAGCAGCTTGGGCAGGTTGTTGTGCCACTGCCAAGCGATGACTTCGGAAACGGGAAAGCCGTCTTCGGCGTAGCGGATGGCCGGCTCCAGCAGACGGGAAAGGGGCATAGTGCCGCATTGGGCCCGCAGGGTTTCCCAGCCGTGGACGGTTCCCGGCACGGCCACCGAGTAGGGGCCGGCGCCGGGCATATCGCGGTAGCCCTGGGCGGTGAGTTCCTCGATGCTGGCGGCGGCGGGGGCGCGGCCGCTGCCGTTGATGGCCCGCACCGACTTTTCTTTTTCGTTCCAGACCAGGGCGAACAGGTCGCCGCCCACGCCGGTGGAGTTGGGTTCGACCACGTTGAGCGCGGCGGCGGCGGTGATGGCGGCGTCCACCGCGTTGCCGCCGTCCATCAGAGCCTGCAGCCCGGCCATAGCCGCCAGGGGCTGGCTGGTAGCCACCATCCCGTTGGCCGCCAGAACGGTGCTGCGCCGGGAATCGAAGTACATATCCGCGTCCTCCCCCGCCGGGGTTCCGGCGGTTCTGCGATTGTAACACAGCCGGGGAAATCCCTTGCCCGGGACACACCTGCCGACTCTCCGGGCGAGGGTTAGGGCGGGGGCGTTGCTTATGGTAATATGGCGGTATCAGCAATTTTGTGGAGGGAAACCTATGGCAGTGGATGTGGGACAAGCGGCCCCGGAACTGGGCATATATGACTTCGACCGGCAAATTCGCAACCTGAGCGACCATCGCGGCCAGACGGTGGTGCTGGCCTTTTTCCCCGGCGCGTTCACCGGGGTCTGCACTACCGAGATGTGCAGTTTCCGCGACCGGGCCGACGCTTTCAACTCGATCAACGCGCAGGTGTTCGGCATCAGCGTTGACCCGCCCTTTGCCCAAAAGGCTTGGGCCGAGCAGAACGGCCTCAACTTCCCGCTGCTCAGCGATTTCAACCGCTCGGCAGTCAACGCCTACGGCGTGGCCTTGCCCAATCTGGCCGGGATGGAGGGCTATGTGGCCTCGCAGCGGGCGGTTTTCATCATAGACGGCGAGGGGGTCATCCGCTACAAGTGGGTGGGCGAGTCGCCGCTCAACGAGCCGGACTACGAGGAAGTGCAGCAGGCGGCCGCGGCGCTGGGCGGCTAGGAAAGCAGCGCCCCGCTTGGGGGTTTTCCTTTCTTGGCGGGGTTGTCTGAATCAGGATTTTCAGGATTAGGGGATTTACCGGATGCCAGGAATCCGGGAAATTCCTTAATCCGGGCTTAGGGTTTTTCGTTTCTTGGCGGGGTTGTCTGAATCAGGATTTTCAGGATTAGAGGATTTGCAGGATGGCAAGCATCCTGAAAATCCCTGAATCCGGTAAATCCTGATTCGGACAATTCCGCGATGGTTTGCGCCTTAGCCTAGCCGAATCCTTGGCATAGCCTTTCGGTGAACAGGTTGGTAAGGGCGGCGGAGTCTACTTCTAGGCAGATCTTGGCGTTGGGTTTTGTTGCGCTCCAGTCGGCTACTGTCTGGCCGCGGGTTAGCTCGCTGTGGGTTTCGATTTCGACTAGGGCCGGGCGGGCGGTGAACAGGGCGGGGTTGACGGCGTAGCCTACGGCGGGCATATCGTTGTAGCGGACGCCCTCGTTGGGGGCGATGCGTCCGGCTTGGATGTAGGCTTCCCGCAGGTGGCTGGTGGCCCCGGCCAGCAGTTGGGCGGCGGGCGAACCGGCGGCCGCGATGGCGTTGAGCTGCGCCGGGGTGACGGTTACGCGGTTGCAGACGTCCAAGCCTACCTGCGTTATGGGGGCGCCGGAGCGGTAGACGATGGCGGCGGCTTCGGGGTCTTCGTGCAGGTTGGCCGTCGCCACCCCCGAAACGTTGCCGGGTACGGTGACCGCCCCGCCCATAACTACGATTTCCGGCACTGCGGTTGCGATTTTGGGCTCCAGCGACAGGGCCAGGGCTACGTTGGTCATACGGCCTAGGGCCAGAATCGTCAACTCGCCCGGCGCGGCCATCACCGCTTCGGCTATCGCCAGTGCTGCGTGCTTGCCCGTTGCTCCGGGCGTTGGGGTGGCGGCGGCGTCAACGGCTGGGGCCGGGCCGCCTAGTCCGTCGTTGCCGTGGATGTGCGCGGCCCATCCTTGGTTGGCGGGGCGCAGCAGGGGCTTGCCTGCGCCGGTAAACACCGGAATGTCGCTGCGCCCGGCGGCGGCCAGCACGCGGCGGGCGTTGGCGGCGCAGGTTTCCACCGAGGCGTTGCCGTAGATTGTGGTAATGGCGGCTACGCGGAGTTCGGGGCTGGCTAGGGCTAGGAGAATCGCTGCGGTGTCGTCTATGCCCGGGTCTGCGTCTATGATTACTTGCTTCATTTTGTCCTCATCTGTTTGTGTGAATCAGGATTATTGCTCATCATATAGTTGCGAAATTCCCCTTTGTCACCCTGAGCGGAGCGAAGGGTCTCACCGCCCAAGGTGGGATTCTTCGCTTTGCTCAGAATGACAGTCGGCGGAAAATCCTGATTCAGACAATTCCGGTTCCGGTTAGGGGGCGGGGGCGCCCGGCCCCTAGCGGATTGGGTTATACTAGCGCAGAACGATGGCTTGGGGGAAAGTTTCCGGTTTTCGAGGAGGTCGGGCTTGGCGACATTCGTACTGGTGCATGGGGCCTGGCATGGCGGGTGGTGCTGGGGCAAGGTGGCGCCGTTGCTGCGCCGGACGGGGGCGGCGGTGTTCGCGCCAACCCTGAGCGGGCTGGGCGAGCGGGCGCACTTGGCCGGGCGGCTGGATCCGGCGCAGGTGAATCTGGATTTGCATATCGAGGATGTGGCCCGGTTGCTGGAGTATGAGGGGCTGGACGATGTGACGCTGGTGGGCCACGCCTACGCCGGGATGGTGATTACCGGGGTGGCGGAAGTCTGCCCGGCGCGGCTTTCGCATCTGGTATACGTCAACGGCGTGATTCCTGCCGACGGCGAGTGTATGGCCGACCAGCTTATCCCGGTGCGCGGGGCAGAGTTCGCCGCTTGGGTGCGGGGCCACATCGAGCGGGGCGAGGGCTACCTATCGCCGCCGGCGTCGCCGGAGGAGCTGGGCCGCCGCTGGGGTATCCCGGACGCCGCCGACCGGGAATGGATGTTCGGCAAGGTTACGCCGCAGCCCGCGGCGGCGATGGCCGGGCCGGTTCGCATCGGCAACCCGGCGGCCCGCGACATTCCCCGCAGCTTTATCGGCGGCGCGGAAGCCGGTTTCCAGCCCGTGGCCGACCGCGCCCGCCAAGCCGGCTGGGGGCTGTATCACCTCGAATCGGGCCACGACCCGATGGTCAGCCACCCCCGGGAACTGGCCGAAATCCTGCTCGGCATCGCCGCATCGTTTTAGGATTTACCGCAGAGGGCTCAGAAAAATCTCTGCGTCCTCTGTGTTCTCTGTGGTTAAAATTCCCGGTTCAAGGAGTTTTGGAATGGATGGAGTCAAGGCACTGGTTTTCGACGTTTTCGGCACGGTGGTGGATTGGCGCAGTTCGGTGAGCAGGCACGCGGCGGCTTTCGGCGCGGCCCACGGCATCAGCGCCGACTGGGCGGCTTTCGCCGACGGGTGGCGCGGCAAGTATCAGCCCTATATGGGCAAGGTGCGCTCCGGCGAACTGCCGTGGACTAAGCTGGATGAGCTGCACCGTATGGGGCTGGTGGAGCTGCTGGGCGAGTTCGGCATCGAAGGCGTGAGCGAGGGCGCCATTGACGAGCTGAATCTGGCTTGGCATCGCCTCGACCCTTGGCCCGACGCGCCCGCCGGGTTGTCCCGCCTAAAGGCCAGGTACATCATCGGAACAATGTCCAACGGCAACGTGGCCCTGATGACCAATATGGCGAAGTATGCCGGGCTGCCGTGGGACGTGATTTTGGGCGCGGAGCTGGCCCAAGCCTACAAGCCCGACCCCAAGACCTACCTGACGGGCGCGGAGCTGCTGGGGCTGGAACCGGGGCAGGTGATGATGGTGGCGGCCCACCAGAGCGACCTGCTGGCCGCCGGGGCGCAGGGCCTGAAAACCGCTTTCGTTCCCCGGCCTATGGAGTTCGGCCCCGACCGCCGACCGGATCCGACGCCCGACCCGTCTTTCGACATAGTAGCCGCCGACTTCCGCGATCTGGCGTCGCAGATGGGGGTTTAGGGGGCGTCAATGATTCCCGCTTTCGGGGGGCTAGGCCGGAGTGACGGCGGGGGCGATTAACGCGCCCCCCGTCGTCACTCCGGCACGCCATACTTCGACCACAGCAATATATCGCCCCGGTCTACGACGGGCCAGCCGGGGGCCAGCGTTCCCTGATAGGCCAGATCCTTGAGGCGGCGGGCGTAGTCTAGGGCCGTGTTGTCGGTAAGCCATGGGGTGTTGTGAAAGCCGTCATCGCCTTCCGGCTTTAGGGCTTTCCAGCCGTCGGCCAGTTCCGGGTATTTCTTAAGGAAGTGATACTCGAAACCCTCTACTTCGATTCCGGCGACTTCGCCGGTTTTATCGTCGTACCGGATAAGCAAATCCGCATCCGCGTCAATAGTAGATGCGAACGTGTTATCTACGAACAGCATCAATAGACTGTCGGTGTCTATGCCATCGTCAAGCGTTCCCGTGTACCAATAAGTGACTTTCTGGATTTCGGGCCATTTCAAGGGGGGGATTTCAGCCAGGGCGCTGCTCAAGGTTAAATCTGTATGCTCCCTGTATTCCTCTAGGGAACACAACTGGCGGGCGGCCCAGTCGGGGCCGGTTGCCGCCCCCTTGACGGCTTCCTGAAGGCAGCGGGCCACGATGATGGCGCCTTTGCTGGACAGCCAGCCGCTGCTGTGTATGCCGTTGGGGGCGTCCGGCTTGAGGGCGGCCCATTCCGCCGCCAGCTCCGGGCGCTGCTGGCATAGAAAGGAATCCTCGAACCCCTTGATTTCAACCCCGGCCACATTGCCGGTTTCCGGGTCATACCGGATACCCAGCTTGCCGTCCACATCGGCGTACACCGCCGGGCAATCCTCGACAAACAGCACTGTCAGCAAATCGGTTTTGTGCCAGCCGTCATTTCCCAGATAGCGGAATCTGGCTTTTTTGATTTCGGTCCACTTCAAGGCGGGAATCCCGATTACGCCCTGGGATTTGGTCTCGACCATATCAGAGTGTCCCCCCTTATGATTCGGGGCGTCTTGAAGGCAGTAATTATCCTGCCGAACCCTTGCCCGCGGATATAGCGCACCACAACCAGCAGATACTCCTGCTCATAGGGCCTTGGCAGGATGCGCGGGCGGTAATAGAGCAATCTGTCCCTGAACCTGCCGCTGCGCCACACGTGGCACGGGTCGCGCAGGGCGGTTGCTACCGCAGACTGCCGGCCATCCATATATCCGTGTCCTGAAACAATATGTCCTTCCCATCTGTCGTGGGTGCAAATAACCGGCGTACCCCAATAATCCGCCGTTTCCAATCCGCAAGACATCCCGGCTATGCTACCATAGCGGCGGCACAATCCGATACCCGATTGCGAGGATGGTAACACCGATGGCCCGATATGGAGTGCGTTTTGAGAATGACCCTTCTTTGACCCCGCAGGATTTGCAGGAGCTGGGGGTTCTGGCCGAGGGGCTGGGGTATGAGACCGTGTGGGCGCCGGAGGGGGGCGGGCGGGATTCGCTGACCGCGCTGGCCGCCATTGCCCTGCGGACGGAACGGGTGCGGCTGGGAACCGGCATCCTGCCAATCTACGCCCGCACCGCCACCAACACGGCGATGGGCGCCGCCGGAATGGCCGCGGTGTCGGGCGGGCGGTTCATCCTCGGCCTGGGGGTGGGACACCGCCCCACTGTCGAGGGGCGCGACGGCGTGCCTTTCCGCCAGCCGATGGCCCGGCTGCGCGAAACCATCAGCATCGTGCGCGGGCTGCTGGCCGGGGATAACGTGACCTATCAGGGCCGCCACTTCAACATCGAGTCGGCGTCTCTGGGCGGGGCCGCGCCCAAGGAGCGGGTGCCTATCTACATCGCCGCCCTAGGGCCGCAGATGCTGGAGCTGGCCGGGGAAATGGCCGACGGCGTGCTGATGAACTGGACGGCGGAGAGCTTTATCGCCGAGGCGGTGGACCACGTCCGGCGCGGCGCGGAAAAGGCGGGCCGCGACCCGGCGGAAATAGACATCGCGGGTTACGTCCGCGTGGCCGCCGGGGGCGACGAGGACGCGGTGCGGGATTCGTTGCGCGGCCAAGTGGCCCGCTACGCCAGCAATACTTTCTACCGCAACTTCTTTGTGGAAACCGGATTCGGCGACGAAATGGCCGAGGCCGCCAGTGCCTTGGCCGCCGGAGATTTGGCCCGGGCGTCCGAGGCCATCACGCCGGAAATGCAGGATCAGGTGGCCGTGGTGGGCAGCCCCGATGAGTGCCGCGCCGCCCTGGAGCGCCGCCGCGCCGCGGGTTTGCAGCTTCCGGTGGTCGCCCCCTTCGCCATCGGCGACAACAAGGAATCGCACCGCCACACCATCACCGCGCTGGCGCCGCAGGGTTAAATTCACCACGGAGAACGCAGAGACGATTGCGAAATTGCCTTTTAGTCACTCTGCGCGTCCCTTTTGTCACCCTGAGCGAAGCGAAGGGTCTCACTGTCCAAGGCGAGATTCTTCGCTTTGCTCAGAATGACAGACGGCAGATCTCAGAAACCGGAGGATTCAGAATGACAGACGGCAGATCTCAGAAACCGGAGGATATTGATGAGTAGTCGCGAGGAAATCAGGCGGAAAGGCTATGAGATAGCCGAACTGTTGCAGCACGGCACGAATCCGAGCCCGGCGCGGCCTAGGGCGGTGGGCAGCGTCCCGGGGCTGCGGCATTACACTCGAGAGTCTATTTTCGGGGCGGTATGGGCCCGGCCCGGGCTGGAGCTTCGCTATCGAATGTTGGCGACGCTTTCCGTCCTGTCATCGCTCCAGTACCTTTCCCAGCTCCAGACCTATGTCCACAGCGCGTTGAATATGGGCTTGAGCGCGGAGGAGATACAGGAGGCGCTGATTCACTGCTCGATCTACGCCGGTTTCCCCACGGCAGTGAACGCGCTGGAGGTGGCGCACGACGCCTTTCGCGAGCGGGGCATCGAGCCGCCGCAGACGGAGGTTCCCGAGGTTAGCCTTGAGGAGATGGAGGCGCGGGGCCGCGAGCTTCGGGAACGGCTGATAGGCGTCGAGGATCAGGGCGGCTATGTGAACGCTATGGCGGACTTGGCGCCGGATTTGCGGCGGCTTACGCTCCAGTTTTCCTTTGGGGAAATCTACTTCCGCCCGGGGCTGGACTTAAAGGCCAGGGTGGTATGCGCCACCGCGGCATTGACCGCGCTGCGGGCCGATGCCCAGCTCAGGAACTTTCTACAGGCCGGCCCCCGCGTGGGCCTTGCCAAGGAGGAAATCGTGGAGGTGCTGATGCATACCGGGGGGTATGCGGGCTATCCCGCCGCGCTGAACGCTATCTCCCTCGCGGCTGAAGTCTGGGGGTAAGGAACAGGAAAAAGTTTCGGGGGGCGGCAGGCGTACCCTTACCCTTGGATTCCGCAGACCTCGGCCACCAGTTCGTAGCTGCGGCGGCGGTGGGCGTAGTCGTGGCAGATGGTGACTATGCTCAGGTCGTTGGTCTGGTACATTTCGGCGATGTCGTCCAGTTGGGCTTTTACCTGTTGGGGGTCGCCGTCAATGCAGACTTGGGCGTACTGCTGGACGAAGCGGAATTCGTCGGGGGTGTAGCGGTAGGCCAGGGCTTCCTCGACGGTGGGGATGCCTTTGGCGCGGCCGGTTATGTTTTGCAGGCGGGCCAGGTTGCGGGGGGCGGCCAGGCGCAGGGCGTCGTCTTGGGTTTCGGCGCAGATTACGTGAACGCCGACGTTTATCTTGGGTTCGGCCAAGTATTGGGACGGCTTGAAGTTTTCGCGGTAGTTGGCGGCGATGACCGGCCCCTCGTCCACCGCGATGCCGAAAAAGTGGGCGTAGGCGAAAGGCAGCCCCAACTGCGCCGCCATATAAGCGCTTTCGTAGCGCGAACCGAGCAGCCACACATCCGGCGCGGTGGCGGGTTCGCGGTCGGGGCCGGCCTGAATCTGGGAAAAGATGTGGCCGTCTTCCATATCGCCCCGCAGGTAGCCCAGCAGGTCTACCACTTGGCGGGGGAAATGGCGTATCTCTCTAGGATGGCCGGGAAATGACAGGGCCGCCGCGGTTATCTGGTCGCTGCCCGGCGCCCGCCCGATGCCCAAGTCTATACGGCCCGGATGCAGCGACTCCAGCATCCGAAAGTTTTCGGCGACTTTCAGGGCACTGTAGTGGGAGAGCATAACGCCGCCGCTGCCGACGCGGATTGTGCTGGTGCGGGCGGCGACGTGGCCGATAAGCACTTCGGGGCTGGTGCCGGCGAAGTTGGGCAGGCTGTGATGCTCGGCCAGCCAGTAGCGGTGATAGCCCAACGCCTCTACGTCGGCGGCCAGTTGGATGGTTTCCCGCAGGGCATCCGCGGCCGTGTCCCCGGCCCGCACCGGGGACTGGTCAACAACGCTCAACAACAACTGCTGGCTCACCGGGCGCCTCCATCGGCTTGAATGATGCGGTTGCGAAATTCCCTTTTGCCACTCTGAGAAATCCCTTTTTGCCATCCTGCGCAGTCACCCTTTGTCGCCCTGCGCAACCACCCTTTGTCACCCTGAGCAAAGCGAAGGGTCTCACCGCCCAAGGGGGGATTCTTCGCTTTGCTCAGAATGACAGATTTTTGCTCAGCGTGGCAGGCGGCTTGCTCAGGGCGACAGGCGGCTTGCTCAGGGTGACAGGTGGTTTGCTCAGAATGACAGATATTTGCTCAGGGTGGCAGGCGGCTTGCTCAGGGCGACAGGTGGTTTGCTCAGGGTGACAGGCGGCTTGCTCAGAATGACAGGCTGGCTCAGAAATGACGGGCTGCCGTCTTACGCCCTTAGTATACAGTTCCCGCAAAGGATTCGCAGGCTGTAAGGCTAATTTTAGTTTGGAGCTAACTTTTTGACATATACTTATCATCCGTATACAATATCGCGGCATTTGAGAGAGCAAGCCCGGCGGTTTGTTGGGCGGGAGGTAGCGAATTGGACACCCCGGCGATACGGCCCGGCGAAAGAGCAGTAAACAAGGGGCTGTTCCTTGCCGTGATTTTCGTGGGCGTCTTTGGCGCCATGAACGCGAATCTGATGATTACTGCTCTCTTGGTGGAGATAGCGACCGACCTGGATGTATCAGTGGCGGTCGCCGGGCAGTTGGCTACTGCAACCTATCTGGCTTGGGGCTTCTCGGTCTTTGCCGTGGGGCCATTGTCCGACTCCTTTGGCCGCCGCCCCATTGCTCTTGGCGGATTATTTCTGATTGCCGGGTCGTTGCTTGGGGCTGCCTTCGCCCCCAATTTCGAGTCGCTGCTGGCGTTCCGGGTCTTGACCGGACTAGGCGCGGGGACGCTGCCCCCCACCCTAGTGGGCGCGATTTCCGACGTCATTTCCCCGGCAGGGCGGGCCCGGGCGGTCGGCTCGCTGCTGGCCGCTGGAATGCTGGCGTCAGTGGTCAGCGTGCCGGCCGTCGCTCTGCTGGCCGACTGGGGCGGATGGGAATTGACTTTCATCGCATCGGGTTCGCTGAGCTTATTGGGCTTTGCCGCCAACTGGCTATGGCTGCCAAAAGACAGGGGGGAGCGGGTTCGCGACCTCGTCATTTTTTCGCGCTACTGGTCCCTCATCGTATTGGGGTTCTTCCAGGTTGCCTTGACGGTCAATCTCATCCACCGCGTCGTCTTCTGGGTTATGGTCAGCTTCTTCGCCGCCTATATGATTCATACCTACGACGTGAGCTTGGGGTTAGTGGCCCTGCCGCTGGCGATAATCGCGCTAGGGCAAGTGGCGGGCAGTTACGCGGGCGGATTGGTGGCGGGGAGCAGGCACCGCGCTCTGCTCATTGCCGCCGCCTGCGGTTTGGGGGGCGTGTGCGGGTTCCTGTTTTTCGCTGTCGAGCTGCAATTCTGGGTGGCGGTGGCGGTGGCGACATTGGGAACCGGGTTGTTGAGCGTTAATTTCCCGGCCCTAGTCGCCCTCAGCACCGAACATTCGGGGGAGTCAAAGTCCACGGGCGTTGGGCTTATGGGCTTCAGCAATCAGATGGGGGGAGTATTGGGGGTCGCGGTCGCCGGGGGCCTGCTGGGAAGCGCGGGCTACGGGGGGATAGCCTACTTCTGCCTAGCGGCAACCGTCGCAAGCGTTCTGATGGCCGGTCTTTTCGGCAGGCAGTTGCGCACCGGCAACGGCTGAAAATCCGCCGCGCCACGGCTTGCGCGGCGTCTTGCGCCGGGATATAATTGAGACGTTATGAGAAAGCCCTAGTGGTGCCAGTAAACCGCTCGCCGGACTTGTTTCCGGTGAGCGATTTTTTTTGCCCGTTTTCCCGTAACGCCACAGTCAACCCGATATACCCCCGATATACCCGGAGAGGCTTAACGGTGGCTAGTGACCATACAGGATTGGACGGTTCCGGGAACGGCGCCGGGAGCGGTTCCGGGAACAATTCCGGGAACGGTTCCGGCGGCGGACAGGCGGGGCGGGCCCTGCGGGGCGGCTGGCGTAGGGTTCTGCCGGAGCGGTTTATATCGGCTTTCCTGATTGTCTGCACTTTGATGTCGGTGTTGACTACGGCCGGCATTATTTTCGTGCTTTTGTTCCAGGCGTTACAGTTCTTTGGCGAAGTTTCCTTTATCGAATTTATCACCGGCACCCGCTGGACGCCGCTGTTTCACTCCAAGCAGTTTGGCGTGCTGGCCCTGGTTAGCGCCACTTTCCTGACCGCCATTCTTTCTATGGTGGTGGCGCTGCCGCTGGGATTGCTCAGCGCCATTTTCCTGAGCGAGTATGCGCCGGAGGGGGCGCGGCGGGTGATTAAGCCGGTGCTGGAAGTGCTGGCCGGCATCCCTACCGTGGTCTACGGCTACTTCGCTCTGCTGTTTGTGACGCCCCTTTTGCAACGGATTTCCGAGGACATATTCGTTTTCAACGCGATGAGCGCGTCCATCGTGATGGGCATAATGATACTGCCGATGGTAGCCAGCCTGTCGGAGGACGCTATGCGGGCGGTGCCGCGCTCGTTGCGGGAAGGGGCCTACGCGCTGGGCGCGACCAAGCTGGAGGTGGCGACGCAGGTGGTGGTTCCGGCGGCCCTTTCGGGGATTGTGTCGGCCTTTATCCTCGCCGTTTCCCGGGCCATCGGCGAAACGATGATTGTTACCATCGCCGCCGGGCAGACGCCCAACTTCACCTTCAACCCCTTTGTGCCGATTGAAACTATGACGGCCTACATCGTGCAGGTAAGCCTAGGCGACACCCCCACCGGGACGCTGGAGTACAAGACGATATTCGCCGTTGCGTTGCTGCTTTTCGCCATAACGCTGGTGATGAACCTGCTTAGTCAATATGTGGTGCGCCGGTTCCGGGAGGAATACGAATAATGGCGGTAATCACGCAACGGGAGTTCGCCCGCACCAAAGCGCGGCGCGTCTGGATGGGCCGGGGGTTCTATGCCCTGTGCCTGCTGGCGGTGTGCATTTCCCTGGCTATGCTGGGGGTGCTGCTGGTCTATCTGGGTTCGCAGGGCTACGGACGGGTTAGCTGGGATTTTATTACGTCGTTTCCGTCGCGTTTCCCGGAACGGGCGGGCATTTATGCCGCATTGATCGGCAGCATATACGTGGTGGGCATCGCCGGGATAGTGTCATTCGTGCTGGGGGTGGCGGCGGCGGTTTATCTTGAGGAATACGCCGGGCGCAGCCGGTTGGCGCAGATCGCCCGGGTCAATATCGCCAACCTGGCCGGGGTGCCGTCCATCGTCTACGGCCTGCTGGGGCTGGAGATATTCGTGCGGGTGATGGAGCTGGGGCGGAGCGTAATGGCCGGGGGGCTGACCCTGGCGCTGCTGGTGCTGCCGATCATCATCGTCGCATCCGGCGAGGCCATCCGCGCCGTGCCGGGGTCGCTGCGGGAGGGCGGCTTCGGGCTGGGGGCGACCCGCTGGCAGGTGGTGCGCCATCTGGTGCTGCCGCAGGCCATGCCGGGGATTCTTACCGGCGTGATTCTGGCGGTGAGCCGGGCCATCGGCGAAACCGCGCCGCTCATCGCTATGGGGGCGCTTACTTTCGTGCCTTTCGCCCCCGACGGGCCGTTGAGCCGCTTTACCGTGCTGCCGATTCAGATTTTCAACTGGGTATCGCGGCCCCAAGAGGGCTTTCACGAAGCGGCGGCGGCGGGCATTATCGTGCTGCTGGTGGTACTGTTGCTGATGAACGCGCTGGCAGTCATCCTGCGAAACAAGTTCCAAAACCGACTGGAAGGGTAGCGTGGTGGAAGCATCGGATTTCATTATACAGGCCGACAACCTGAGCGTTTTCTACAGCGGCAAACCGGCGGTGAACGGGGTGACCCTAGACGTTCCCAGCCGGCGGATAACGGCCATCATCGGCCCGTCGGGCTGCGGCAAAAGCACCCTGCTACGCAGCTTTAACCGGATGAACGATTTAGTGCCGACGGCCTCGGTCACCGGACGGGTAATCTTTCAGGGGCGCAACATCTACGAACCGGGCGTAGACCCCACGGAAATACGGTATCTCATCGGAATGGTGTTCCAGCGCCCCAACCCTTTTCCCAAGTCCATTTACGACAACGTGGCCTTTGGGCCGCGCATCAACGGCTTCCGGGGCAATATGAGCGAACTGGTGGAGCAGTCGCTACAGGGGGCGGCGCTGTGGGACGAGGTGAAAGACCGGCTGAACAGCAGCGCCCTGGCCCTGTCGGGCGGGCAGCAACAACGGCTGTGCATCGCCCGGGCGCTGGCCGTGGAGCCCAGCGTCATCCTGATGGACGAACCCTGCTCGGCCCTGGATCCCATCGCCACCCTAGCCATCGAGCAACTGATGCAGGAGTTGAGCGAGCAGTATTCCATCATCATCGTCACGCACAATATGCAACAGGCGGCCCGCGTGTCGCACAACACCGCTTTTATGCTGAGCGACGAGCGCAACATCGGCGGCTTCCTGGTGGAATACGGCGAAAGCAGCCGCATTTTCACCAACCCGCAGGATGAGCGCACCGAAGCGTATATTACCGGGCGTTTCGGGTGAATTTGGAGTTTTGCGGAATTATCCCCCACAGGCTTGCGTCATAGGGTAGAATACCTTCAACTGCTTATGGGAAACGGACGATGAGCAATCGCTACCAGAAAGAAATCGAAGAGATACTGAAAAACGCCGGGGAGTCTGCGCCCAAGCCTGCGCCGAAGGAGCCTAAGGATCCCGGGGAAAGGCCGACGGAACGCCGCCCGCGCCGCCGCCCAAGTTTGCCTCGAGTGCAGAAGGGCGACGTGCGCCGGGCCGCCATCAGCTACAAGCCCGTGATACTGGCGGGCATCATTGTGTTGCTAATCAACATATTCGTCGGCGGGCTGCCCCTGTTCTTTACCGGCGCCGGGCTGCTGGTTGCGGGATACGTCATATATTACCGGACGCCCCGCTCCCGTTCCGGGGGCCGCAGCAACAGCAGCAGCGGCGGGGGCAACGAGGGCGGGCCGCCCAAGATGTGGCGGGGCCGCCCCATAAGCCCGGACGACGACCCGCATTTCACCGGCGACCGCTGGGGCACCGGCCGGCGGTAGCAGGCGGTTAGGCTGGACAATAAACAGGCCGGGCGCATCGGTGCGCCCGGCCTAGTGTAGTTGCGCCGGGTTGGATTCCGCCAGTTAAGTCCCGGTTATGTCGCGGCCCTGAAACATACCGTCGTAGCCTTCCCGGGCCGGCCGGCTCAGCCGCTCTATCAGCAGTGTGCATATCGTCATACCGCCCGACAGCCCAATAGCCCACGGCCCTAGGTTATACATTTCCAAAGTTATTCTGTTGCGAAAGCCGGGGTCTATCTTGGGGGCGGTGATATGGACGCCAACGGCCAGCCGGGCCAGTCGGCTCCGCCCCTCCACCCGCCCGGCCAGATCCAAGGGCATTTCAACAAATTCCAGCGTCTGCCCAATGACGAAACGGCCCGGCTCAAATCTCCAGGTTTGCTCCCCGGATATATCAACCCTGTCGGTGTAGCGAGCAAGATGGTCTTCGATATTCAAGGTTTCCGGGTCGAGGGTCATACCGCGCACAGGTTCCCGGCCCGCCACTAGAATTTCGGAATACAGCCGCAAGTCAATGGAAACGGGCTGGAGATTATCAGCGAGGAATGGGTCAATGACCAGATGCCCGGATTCTACCGCCTGCCTGATTTCATCGCGGGATAACAGCATATTCTCTCTGCCTTTGACCGTAACCCTTCGACTGCTCCCGGTTACTTGACCAGAACACTATCGAGTTTGTCCTCCGGGATATGCCAGTAGGTTGTGCCGTCGTTGCCTACCGGCAAGACTATGACCAGCTTATCGCCGATGCGCCCCACTTTTTGCGCCGGGACGTAGGTGTGGTCGGCGGGCAGGGACGTGGTTGGAATCATCGCCTCGTATTTGGTATCGCCGATGTTCAGGCGAATGACGGTTTCGTGGGGCAAAGCGATGCCCTGCTTGACGTTTGCCGGGTCCAGCCTGATTTTGAGCTGGACTCTTTCTTCCAATACGAAACGCGGCTCTGCCATTCCTTAGCCTCCTTGACCTGTTTCCATTACCTTACGCCGAGGGCGCGGAATGTTCAACGGGCTAATGTCAGCAATTATTGACGGCTGCCAGCAATTATTGACGGCTGCCAGCAATTATTGGCGGCCCGGTTCCGGCGCGTCCAGCCGGTCGGCTAGGGCCAGCACTAGGTTGCCCATGTGGGGGTGGGGCGGCTCTACGTCAACTTTCAGGCCGTTTTGGAGCAGGCGGCGGGTGCAGACCGGGCCCACCGACGCCACCAGAACCGCGGCGGAGTTCAGGCAGCGGCGCAGCGCGGCTTCCTGCCCGGCCTGGGCGGCGATGGCGAGCAGGTTGGGAACCTGAGGCTGGCTGGTAAAGGCCACGGCGGCGATTTCGCCCGCCTCCAGACGCCGAATCAGCTCCAGCACCGGCGACGGGTCATCGGGCAGCCCCCAAGTGTAGAGGGAAACCTCGCGGACGGCGGCGCCCCGCTCCCGCAGCGTCCGGGCCAGCAGGTTGTTGGGGCCGCCGTAGGCTTGCACCGCCACCTCGCGCCCGGCGAAATCCACGCCTTGGGCGGCCTCCAGCAGGTCTTCGGTGGCGAAAGGCTCCGGGGGCATCAGGTCAATGCGGACTTTGTGGCGGCGCAGCACGGCGGCGGGCTTGGGGCTGCGGGCGATGACCATAATGCGGGCGAGGGCGTCCAGCAATTCTTGGCCGCGGCCCAGAGCGTCGGCGGCCCCGAACAGCGCCCGGGTGCCTACGCCGGTCTGCAGCACCGCGATGTCTATGCGCCCGGCGCACAGGTCGTCAATCAGCCCGGACACTTCGGGGGTGTCGGCAGCGTAGATTTCCTGCAACACCGGGGCGGCGAAGGGGATGCCGCCGTGCCGCTCCACCAGCGCCCCCATCTCCGACTGCATCCGCGCCTCGACAAAGGCTATAACCCGGCCGTTCAGCGATGCGGTCAAGGCGCCCCCCTCTGGCCCGGCGGCAGGCGCCGGGCAAAGGGACTCTTGGCTGGCAGGAACGTGGGGGCTAGACGGCGCATTCGCCCTCGCCCCGCTCCAGCTTGTAGATGTTGGTGCGTTCCCAGTCTACGTATAGGTCGGAATCCGGGGCGGCTTCCTGGGCCGACTTTTCGGCGGCGATGGCTACTTCGGTCAGCTCTTCCAGCCCCACCCGGTCGAGGAACTGGTTAAACTTTTCCGATTCGTCGGCGCGGTTGTTGCGGTAGTAGGTGACGATTTCTTTCAGCACGCCGGGGGCGGCTTTGGCCGGCACCTTGACGCGGGGGATGCGCGTTCCGACGCGGGAGTCTTCAACGCGGTTGTCGCCGTAGTTGCCGCCGAGGAACAGCTCGTAGGCCGGCGCCTGCTGGCCGTCGGCGCCCTTTAGGGCCGCGCCGTGGAAGCCGATGTTGGCGATGTGATGCAGCCCGCAACCGTTGGGGCAACCCGACATTTTGATTCGGATGTCCTTGACCCCCCGGTCGTCCAGCAGTTCGCCGCTCCAAGTGTCCATCTCATCCCGCAGGGCCTTAGCAAGCCCCATAGACGAGGTTATGCCCAGCTTGCAACTGTCGGTGCCGGGGCAGGACACCACGTTGGTGATGGCGCGGGCGTCGGCTTCGGCTAGGCCGATGCGTTCCAGCTCTTGCCAAACGGCGTGCAGGAAACCGTCGGGAATAAAGCGCAGCACCAGGTTTTGCTCTTGGGTGGCGCGGGCGCGGCCGCCGGTGTAGCGGCGCATAATGTCGGCCAGGGCGCGGAACTGCGGGCCGTCTAGGTTGCCGCGCTCGGGCTTTACGTTGACTGCGTAGTAGCCTTCCTGCCGCTGCGGCTCCACGTTGGTTTCGCGCCACTTGCGGAATCCATCGGGGGCGGCGGCGCCGTTGGACGCCGGGGCCACGGGCGGGATTTCCCGCATCAGGTCGTCCACATCCATATAGGGCGCGGGGTCTATGGGGCCGATGCGCTCCAGCTCGGCGTCCACCATACTGCGAAATTCGTCGAGGCCGATGCGGTCTATCAGCACCTTGAGCCGGGCCATCATCCGGTTCTTGCGGAGCATATCGGCGTTGTTGAACACCGTCCAGATAGCCAGGGCCACGCGCAGGTAGTCGGCCACCGGCACGAACTCGTACAGCGGTTTGGCGAGGCGGGGCATAATGGAAGTGCCGCCGCCGCAGAAAACCTTGAACCCCCGCTGCTCCACGCCGTCAACTACGCGGATTTGCGACACATAGGTCAAGTCCTGAATCGCCGCCGATACGTGGTCGCGGGCGTCGGTGCCGGTGAAAGCCGACTTGAATTTGCGGGGGAAGTTCTGCGTGATGGGATGGCGCACGCCAAAGCGGACGTAGGCCGCCAGATAGGGGGTCGGGTCGAAAACTTCCTCCGGGTCAACCCCGGCCAGCGGCGAACCGACGACGTTGCGAACGGTGTTGCCGCAGGCTTCGCGGGTGGTAAGGCCGGCCGCGCCCAGCAGCCGCAGCGCCTCGGGGCATTGGGCCAGCGGGATGTGGTGAAACTGGATGTTTTCGCGGGTGGTGATGTGGCCCTTGCCCAGAGGGGCGTAGCGCTCGGCCACCTGGGCCAGCCCGTCCATACTCTCCGGGGTGAGGATGCCGCCCGGCACCTTGACCCGAATCATCTGCACGTCGGGCTGGCGCTGCCCATAGACGCCCTGCCGCAGCCGGAAGGGGGTGAAAACGGCGTTGTCCCGCTCGCCCGCCTCAAAGGCCGCCGACTCGTCCTCAAGCCGCACAACCTCCTCGTCCATAAAGGGGATGATGGCCGCCGCCGACCGGGCAAGCTCCAGGCTGTCTTGGTGAATGTCCTCCAGGGTGCGCTGGATAGAGGTCTGGCTGCTCAAGTTTCCTCCCTAAGTATTACGCCTGAAAATTTGACAAAACAAAACCCGCCAACTTCAGCTTCATTGGCGGGCGATAGGGCCTGAACGCGCTGACCGGCAGACGCAGAAAACTCCCGCACCTATGTAGGCGGACAGGAACAACAAACGAGTACTGCGGGCCAGTTACTTATCACGGCGATAATGTACCCCACGGCGGGCGGAATGTCAACCTGCCCGGTTGTCCCCGGCTTCGCGCCATTCCCGCCGGTTGGCGGCGGGGGGCGATGCGCGGCTGGCGGCGGGGAATACGCGGGAATGACGGGCAGTGGCGGTCTTGCCAACGCCGGGGCGGGCGGGTAAGTTTAGGCGCAAGAACGGCAGAGGGGGCGGGACTATGCGGGCAACGGCGGACGTGGTGGTTATCGGCGGGGGCGTGATGGGGTGCAGCATCCTGTTTAACCTGGCCCGGCTGGGCATTACCAATACCGTGCTGCTGGAAAAGGATATACTCAACGGCGGCTCCACTGGGCGCAGCCAGAGCATTTGCCGGATGCACTACTCCAATCCGGTGACGGCTACGATGGCTTGGGAAAGCCTGGGGGTGTTTACCCACTTCGAGGAAATCATCGGCGGGCCGTCGGGGTTCACGGAAACCGGCTATCTGGTGGTGGTAAACGAGCAAGATCGGCCCGGACTGGAGCATAACGTCGCCATGCAGTACGCGCTGGGCATTGACACTATGACCGTAACCGCCGCCGACCTGAGCGACATCGCGCCGATGGTGTCGGTTGCCGAGGGCGAGGTTATGGCCTGGGAGCCGCAATCGGGCTACGCCGACCCGTATCTGGTGACGTCGTCCTACGCCAACCGGGCGCGGGAGCTGGGGGCGGAGATATGTCTGGGGCTGGAGTCTACGGGCATCGAGGTGGACGGCGGGCGGGTTCGCGCCGTCAACACGCCGCAGGGCCGCATCGAGACCGCGGCGGCGGTGGTGGCCGCCGGGCCGTGGTCGAAGGGGGAGCTGGCAAAAGTGGGCGTGGACGTTCCGCTGGTGACAGTGCGCCATCAAGTAGCGTCGCTGGCCCGCCCGGTGGACCGGCTGCCGCTGCATCCCGCGGTCGGCGACATCGCGCAGTCATTTTCCTTTCGCCCCGACGGGCCGCGAATGACGCTAATGGGCTTCGGCGACGACGAAGAGGCCGACGTGGAAACCTACAACCAGTTGGCCGGAATGGACGACCTGAACGCGGCCAAGGGCAAGCTGGCGCGGCGGATTCCGGCTATGTCGAATGCCTACTTCCGGGGCGGCTGGGCCGGGCTGTTCACCACCACCCCCGACTGGCATCCGGTTCTGGATGCGGCGCCGGGGGTTGACGGCCTGTATTGCGCCATCGGATTCAGCGGCCACGGCTTCAAGCTGTCGCCGATGATTGGCCTGACAATGGCCGAAATGATTGCCCAGGGCGCGGCGTCCAGCATAGACATTTCGCCCCTGCGCTTCAGCCGCTTCGAGGAAGGCGACCTGCTGGAGTCCAGCTACGGCTACCGGGTGCTGGCCTGAAACCGGCGGCGGCGCCCGGCTGTTCCTGCCCGCGCCGTCATTCTTGCCTACGCCGTCATTCCCGCGAAAGGCGGGAATGACATGATGGAAAAGAAGCGTTGGCTATGACTTCTCCCAATTTTTCCCTGCCCGTATTGCGCTCCAAGGTTTTGGTATGGGCTGTTCGCGGACTGGCGGCGGCGGTACTGGCCGCGCTGCTGCTGTGGGCCGGGCGGGATTACCGGCCTACGGAGCTGGAGCTGGCGGTGGCGCCCTACCGCTTTGACTTGTTGCGCTGGGAAGCCGGAAATATCTTTGACAAGTGGTATCACAAGCTGGTCGCTTTGTTCCCTTGGAACCCGCCGCTGCCAAGGGAGGAACGCATCGCGCTGGCCGAGGAGTTTTTCCGGCTGGGCGAAGAGGAAAACCGGCTGGAAGGGGAACTGTTGACTGTCGGCGAAACGTCGCCGCAAGCCGGGATTCGCCGACGGATTGCCGAAATCCACCAGCAGCAGGATCGCATCCGGCCCGCCGTGGAGCAGATAGTCGAATCGGAAATCAGCGCGGTTCTGGCCGGGGAAGGGTTCGTTTCCCGCATCGGCGTCATCCTGCCCCCGGTGGACACGGTGCTGGGCCGCTCGCCCGCCCTGCTGGTGACCTCGCCCCGCGACCGCATCTTTCGCTTGGAAAACACGCTGCTGCGGCACGAAATCAGCCACGGCGAGCGCGATTTTCTGGAAGAGCGAACACTGCGGGAGCGCAATCTGTCGGCCATCGTGGTAAACACCGGGGGCGTCGGCACCTATCCCAGCGTGGTTTCGTCGGGGAGCAGTATGCACCACGCCTTGACCACCGTCGCCCACGAGTGGCTGCACAACTGGTTCTTTTTCCGGCCGCTGGGCCAGCATTTCTGGGACAGCCCGGAGATGATTACGCTGAACGAAACGGCGGCCACTCTGGGCGGGTGGGAAATCGGCGACCGGGCCTATGCCGCGATGACGGGAATCGTGTTCGACCGCCAGCCGCCGCCCCCGCCCGGCCCGTCGCCCCCCGGCGCCTTCGACTTCAACGCCGAAATGCGGGAAACCAGACGCCACGCCGAGGAACTGCTGGCCGGGGGGCGCATCGTGGAAGCCGAGGCTTATATGGAGGAGCGCCGCCTGGATCTGCTGGAGCGCGGCTACCGGATTCGCAAAATCAACCAGGCGTTCTTCGCTTTCTATGGCTCCTACGCCACCAGCGCCGCATCGGTCAGCCCGGTAGAGGGCCAACTGCGCGAGCTACGCCAACGCAGCGAAACGCTGGGAGAGTTTCTAAAGACGGTGGCCCGGTTCTCGACTTACCAAGAATTTCTGGCCTACCTAGAACAATAAAGTTGCCGCTGAACGCCCGCGCTTGCCCGGACACGCCGCAAGCAACTTTCAGCACCGATCGTAGTTCTTCTTAAGGTCTTCCAGAATTTCCGGCGGAAGGTTAATGCCCCGCTCGGCTAGTTCCCTTAGCGTCCGCTCCCGGCCCTCTTGACGGCCTTCCGCGATGCCTTCCTGTCGGCCTTCCGCGATGCCCTCTTGGCGGCCTTCTTCTACGCCTTCCTCCCGGCCTTTTTGCTCACCCTCCAGCCGCGCTTTGTCAATGTCTTTCTGGCGTTGCGCTAATGCCCACAGCATCCTGACCGTTATCTCCAAGACAAAAATTGCCGAACCGTAGATAATCCCGCCAAAGGGGATTATCTGCCCCGCCGATTCCAGGTTGTCCCGGTTGTCCCACCATTGCCCGGCGCCGACGGAAAACAGTAGCAGCCAAGTCACAATCAGCGTTCCGAGGGGCGAAATCGCCAAATGCAACCGCAGCCAGTTATCTCGCAACCATTCCACGAGTGCAGTATAGCACCATTCCCGCTTTTATATCCGCCCCGCCCGGCGAGAAACAGGGGCCGGCCGGTTAAGCGCGGCGCCCGCTGAACGCCCACCCTTGCCCGGACACGCCGCAAGCAACTTTCAGCACCGATCGTAGTTCTTCTTAAGGTCTTCCAGGATTTCCGGCGGAAGGTTGATGCCCCGCTCGGCCAGTTCCCTTAGCATCTGCTCCCGGCCTTCCTGTCGCCCTTCCGCTTTGCCCTCTTGCCGGCCTTCCTCCCGGCCCTCTGCAATCCCTTCTTGGCGGCCTTCTTCTACGCCTTCCTCCCGGCCTTTTTGCTCACCTTCCAGCCGCGCTTTATCAATGTCTTTCTGGCGTTGCGCTAATGCCCACAGCATCCTGACCGTTATCTCCAAGACAAAAATTGCCGAACCGTAGATAATCCCGCCAAAAGGGGTTATCTGCCCCGCCGATTCCAGGTTGTCCCGGTTCTCCCACCATTGCCCGGCGCCGACGGAAAACAGCAACAGCCAAGTCACAATCAGCGTTCCGAGCGGCGAAATCGCCAAATGCAACCGCAGCCAGTTATCTCGCAACCATTCCACGAATGCAGTATAGCACCTTCCCCGCTTTTATATCCGCCCCGCTCTATATCCGTTTCGCCCGGCGGGAAACGGGGGCCGTCCAGTTTAGCGCAGCACCCGCTGAACGCCCACGCTTGCCCTGACACGCCGCAAGCAACTTTCAGCACCGATCGTAGTTCTTCTTAAGGTCTTCCAGAATTTCCGGCGGAAGGTTGATGCCCCGCTCGGCCAGTTCCCTTAGCATCTGCTCCCGGCCTTCCTGTCGGCCTTCCGCTTTGCCCTCTTGTCGCCCTTCCGCAATCCCTTCTTGTCGGCCTTCTTCTACGCCTTCCTCCCGGCCTTTTTGCTCACCTTCCAGCCGCGCTTTATCAATGTCTTTCTGGCGTTGCGCTAATGCCCACAGCATCCTGACCGTTATCTCCAAGACAAAAATTGCCGACCCATAGATAATCCCGCCAAAGGGGGTTATCTGCCCCGCCGATTCCAGGTTGTCCCGGTTCTCCCACCATTGCCCGGCACCGACGGAAAACAGCAGCAGCCAAGTCACAATCAGCGTTCCGAGCGGCGAAATCGCCAAATGCAACCGCAGCCAGTTATCTCGCAACCATTCCACGAATGCAGTATAGCACCTTTCCCGCTTTTATATCCGCCCCGCTTCTATATCCGCCCCGCCCGGCGGGAAACGGGGGCCGGCCGGTTTAGCGCAGCACCCGCTCATCCCCGGAGCGGCGGGTAATCTGCTCTTGGTCCATCCGCTCCAGCAGGGGCAGAATATACTTGCGGCTGGTGTTGAACATCGTGCGGGCCTCGGCTACGGTGATGCTGCCCCGCTCCCGCAAATGCTCCACGATGCGCCCGGTCATTTCGCGGTAGGCGTCGGCGGTGAAAACCACCGCGTCGCCGACACGCACCACCTGGCCCTGCTCCACCAGCGCGCCCAGCAGTTCGGCGTCCAGCGGCTGGCCGGTGGGGGGCGAGTAGGGTTCGCGCTCCAACGATTGCAGGAACCGGGCCGCCTGCTGCTCCATCTGCGGGGTAAAGCGCACTTCGTGGCCGGGCAGACGCACCGCTGGGCCGTCTTCGGCCACAAAGCCCTCGGCGGTCAAGCGGGCCAGGGCGCGAAGGTAGACCGGCTGCGACAGCCCCAAACGGCTACGCATTTCTTGGGCCGGCGCCCCTTTTCGCAGCGGATATTGGTCGTGGTAGGCCCGCAGCGCGGTTGCCAGCCTGCCTTTGAGCGAACCCCAGCCCAGCGCCGAGTAGACCACTGCGTCGCCGTCGGCCGCCAAGTCGCCCAAGGCCACCAGCTCCCCCTCTTCGGCCAGGGCCGCCGCCCGCTCCAGGGCTTCCTCGCGGGGCAGATTGGCGCGGCGGGAAAGCTCGGTAAGGCCGCACGGCCCCCACTGCTCGGCCACGCTGACAATCACGTCCTCGCTGGCCCCTTCGTCCAGCAGCATCAGCCGCTCGGATACGTCGGCGTCGAAGCGGCGGTGGCGGCGGCGCGGGTTGGGATCCACCACCTGCCCGCCGCCCAGAGTGCTTTCGGCGGAACGAACCACGAAGTAGTCGCCCTTGACCACCGGCAGCGGCTCCGACAGCAGAAGCTGCACCCAGCCCTCGGCCCCCGGCGCCAGCCGCTCGGCGTCCAGCAGCCGCGCCCGGGCCGGCGACTCGCCAGTGAACAGGTGAAAGGTGACGCCCTCGTTGTGTTTCAGGGAATGGGGGGCGTCGTTCACCATCCGCAGGCGGGCGTCCACCCGCCGGGCCGGGCGCAGCCAGCCGGGTGAGGTGAGGATTTCCCCGCGCTGGATGTCGTCGCGGGATACGCCCGACAGATTCACCGCCAGCCGCACTCCCGGCCCGGCGCTGCTTACCCGCGTCTTGTGGCTTTGCAGCCCCCGGATTCTGGCCCGTTGCCGGGAACCGGCCAGTTCGATTTCCTGCCCCACCGCCAGCGAGCCGTCTATGAGGGTGCCGGTGACCACGGTGCCAAAGCCGGATATGGTAAAGCAACGGTCTATCGGCAGCCGGGGCCGGCCCAAATCGCGCCTAGCCTCGGTATCGTCCAGTATGCCGTCAATCATCCCGCGCAGTTGCTCCATACCGGCGCCGGTGTAGGCCGACACGCCCGCCATAGGGCAGCCCTCGAAGGATGTTCCGGCCAGCGCGTCCTCTACTTCGGCCTTGACCAGCTCCACCAGTTCGGCGTCCACCAAGTCGGTCTTGGTCACCACCACCAGCCCGCGAGTCACCCGCAGGATGTCAAGGATAGCCAAGTGTTCGCGGGTCTGGGGCATAACGCTTTCGTCGGCGGCGACGATGAGCAGGGCCAAGTCAATGCCGCCAACCCCGGCCAGCATATTCTTGATAAAGCGCTCGTGGCCCGGCACGTCCACGATGCTAACCTCGCGGCCGCTGGGCAGCGTCATCCAGGCAAAGCCCAAGTCAACCGTCATTTCCCGCTCCTTCTCCTCCGGGAGCCGGTCGGGGTCAATGTCGGTCAACGCCTTCACCAGCGTAGATTTGCCATGGTCTACGTGCCCGGCAGTGCCAATTACATACATCGCAGCCTTTCCTAACGCCCGGCGCCGTCAACATATCCTAAGTAGTGGGCATCCGTCGGATGCCCATCCGGGGGAATCCAATGTTCAGGAATCTTTGATATGGGCGGAACATAGCCCAATATGCCAGTCCATTCCGGTTTCCATTCCCGATATTGTTTGCGTTCCAGTTCGCCCTCTTTCAATGGGCGGACAGTGCTGGCGTCAAGATCTTCCAAAGCCGCAGTAAAGCCGGTTTGCAGGACAAACTCGACTTTGTAGCCCTTGCCGCCAGCGAGAATATCCACAACCGTACCCAAATCTCCCTTTTCAAGATGTGCGCCTTTAACGTCTCGCGTTAGCGCAACAACATCAAATTCTTCAATCACAACGTCCGGCGCCATCAGCATATCCTAAGTAGTGGGCATCCGCCGGACGCCCATCCGGGGGAATCCGATGTTCAGGAATCTTTGATATGGGCGGAGTGTAACCAAATGCGTCAGTCCATTCCGGTTTCCATTCCCGATATTGCTCCCGCTTGATTTCGCCTTCTTTCAGAGAGCGAACATCGTTGGCAACAACCACTTCCAAGGCCGCGGTAAAGCCGGTTTGCAGAACGAATTCTACTATGTAAGCCTTGCCGTCGGCGAGAATATCCACTATCGTTCCCATATCCCCCTTTTTGAGATATGTGCCTTTAAGGTCTCGCGTTAGCGCAACTACCTCAAATTCTTTCACGCGAACATAATATGCTAAATCTCCGAGTCATTAGGGTAGGCCGATATTAACCACGGCGCATCCTGCACCATATCCATCATCCAGACCGTGCGAACTCGTAAGCAGCGGCCATCCGGCGTTTGTATCGCGCCATCTATTACGTAGCGAATTCCGTAATTATCTTGTCTCACATCAACAACAGGAGCAGTTTGGGCTAAAGCGACTAAATCCGCGATAAACGCACTGACATTGCTCTCATCATACCCCCTTCCCCGGAATACCCGCGCCTTACCCCCTCCCTTGAGATGGTCCAGGTTCAGCAGATAACCGGTAATCTTATCTTCAGGAACGTAGGCCAGGTGACGGTTGGGAAGCTCCATTACTCTACACACTACAATACCACATTAGCGGAGGATTATTCTAGAAAGCGGGTGAATACTTGATTGGCTACTAGGTAGGCAGATGGGGCGAGGCGGATGCCGCCGCCTTCCCTGAGCAGTAGGCCATCGGCCAGGAGTCCCTCGATTTCGGGCCGGTAGCGGGCGGCCAGGTCTTGGCCCGCTACGGCGGAAGCGCGGGATAAATCCAGCCCGTCCAGCAGGCGCAGGCCGAGGAACATAGTTTCGGCGCAGGCGGTGTCCGGGCCAATCTGCTCCCAGCCGTCCACTGTGCGGGCTTCGCGCAGTTCCCGCTCCCCGAAGGCGTCCCACTGCCCGGCGGCTGCCTGCTGCCATTGGGCTTGGCGGCGGGCGTAGTCGCGGGGGCCAGGGCCGTCCAGAAGCGGTATCGGCCCAAGCGGGAATGGGCCCCCGGCCCGACGCCCAAGTACGGCTCGTTTCGCCAGTAGATCAGGTTGTGCCGCGATTCCCACCCCGGCTGCGCCCAGCAGGAACGTAGGCCAGATGACGGTTAGGCAATTCCATTACTCTACACTCTACAATACCACGCCGCCGCAGGATTACTCCAGAAAGCGGGTGAACACTTGATTGGCTACTAGGTAGGCGGATGGGGCGAGGCGGATGGCGCCACCTTCCCTGAGCAGTAGGCCATCGGCCAGGAGTCCCTCGATTTCGGGCCGGTAGCGGGCGGCCAGGTCTTGGCCCGCTACGGCGGAAGCGCGGGATAAATCCAGCCCGTCCAGCAGGCGCAGGCCGAGGAACATAGTTTCGGCGCAAGCGGTGTCCGGGCCAATCTGCTCCCATCCGTCCACTGTGCGGGCTTCGCGCAGTTCCGGTTCCCCAAAGGCGTCCCACTGTCCGGCGGCGGCCTGTTGCCATTGGGCTTGGCGGCGGGCGTAGTCGCGGGGGGCCAGGGCCGTCCAGAAGCGGTATCGGCCCAAGCGGGAATGGGCCCCCGGCCCGACGCCCAAGTACGGCTCGTTTCGCCAGTAGATAAGGTTGTGCCGCGATTCCCGCCCCGGCTGCGCCCAGTTGGAAATTTCGTAGTGATGATAGCCCGCCGCGGCCAGAACCTGCCGCGCCAGGTCATACATATCGGCGGCCAGGTCGGGGTCGGGTTCCGGTATTTTCCCCTGCTCCGCCCACCGGCGCATGGGGGTGCCTTCCTCCAGGGTAAGGGCGTAGAGGGATATATGCTCCGGCGACAGGGCGGCCAGCCCGGTAATGGTGTCCTCCCATTGCGCGAGGGTCTGGCCGGGCAGTCCATACATCAGGTCGAGGTTGATGTTGCCGAAACCGGCGGCGCGGGCCGACTGAAAGGCCGCTACGGCCCCGTCGGCGTCGTGGCGGCGGCCCAAGAGTTGCAACAGGCCGTTGTCTAGGCTCTGCACGCCGATGCTCAGCCGGTTCACGCCCTGCCGCAGCAGCCCGCTACAGGCGGCGGCGTTCAGATCGCCGGGGTTGGCTTCGATGGTGATTTCGGCCCCGGCGTCAATGGCGAAGGCGCCGGCCGCGGCCTCCAGAATGGCCGCGATGTCCCCGTCGGGCAGATAAGACGGGGTGCCGCCGCCGAAAAACACGGTTCGCGCCGTAGGGCCGCCCCGGCCATTTGACGCCAACCGGCGCCCCCACAGCCGCAGCTCTCCGGCCACCGCCTCGCGGTAGCCCCCCATCTGCCCCTCGATGCCCTGATAGGTGTTGAAGTCGCAATAGGGGCATTTCGTCCGGCAGAAAGGCACGTGGATATACAGTCCCAGGCCGGGCGGCGGAACGATGGCGCCTGCGGGGGCCGGGCCGGGCCGGGGGTTATTCGTCGTCAATGACGCGCCCGGTGCCGTCAACGACTTTGCCGGATTTGTTGTCCTCGGGGCCTTTGGACGGCGGGGCGACGCCGTTATGCTCGTCCACTACCTCTTTGGGCGACAGCTTGACCAGCAGCAACAGGGCCAGGGCAATGAAAATCAGGTCGTCGAATCGGCCCAGGATGGGAACGCTATCCCTCACGATGTCAATGGGCGAGACGGCGTAAACGAGGGCCACCGGCAGCAACAGGCGCAAAAACAGCGGCACCCGCTTGTCGAAGCTGAGCCGCCACACCAGCCGCGCGAAACGCAGGATGTGGGGCAGAAAGCGGGGCGCAAAGAACAGCAGGATGGGAACCGCTATTCGCATGAACATCCTAAACCCTCCGTGTTCGGCCGCTGCGTTCAATTATAGGGCAAGTTATGGTAAGTTTACATCATCCTCGCCGCCGGCCGGCCCGATTGGGCCGCCGGGGAACACCGGCCCCGCGCCGGACTGGAGCCTTTGCCGATGATTGACTACAGCTCTCTGCGAACCATTGACGACCTGCGAAACAGCGGATACCAGGTTCGCCCCGTCCGTGAAGAAATACGCAACAACCTGATTGCCCGGATTCGCGCCGAGGAAATGGTCTTTCCCGGCATCATCGGGTTCGAGGAATCCGTCATTCCGCAACTGGAAAACGCCATTCTGGCCGGGCAGGACGTCATCCTGCTGGGCGAGCGGGGGCAGGCCAAGTCGCGGCTGATTCGCGGGCTGGTCGGCCTGCTGGACGAGTACATCCCCAAGATAGCGGGCTGCGAAATCAACGACAACCCCTATCATCCCATTTGCCAAGCCTGCCGCAACCGGGTGGCCGAATACGGCGACTACACCCCCATCGAATGGCTGCCCCGGGAAGAGCGCTACTCCGAGAAGCTGGCAACCCCGGACATTTCCATCGCCGACCTGATTGGAGAGATTGATCCCATCAAGGTGGCCGAAGGGCATTACCTTTCCGACGAACTGGTCATCCATTACGGGCTGGTTCCCCGCACCAACCGGGGGATATTCTGCATCAACGAACTGCCCGACCTAGCCGAGCGAATCCAGGTTGGCCTGTTCAACCTGATGGAAGAGCGGGACGTGCAGATAAAGGGCTACCGCATCCGCCTGCCCCTGGACGTTTACGTGGTGTCCACGGCCAACCCGGAGGATTATACCAACCGGGGCCGCATCGTGACGCCGCTGAAAGACCGCTACGGCTCCCAGATTCACACCCACTATCCCCGCGACCTGCGGGACGAAATCTCCATTATGGATCAGGAGCGCAACCGCTTCCCCGACGAGGAGCGGCTGGTGGTTCCCGACTATATGAAATTCATCTTGGCCGAAATAACCTCCCAGGCCCGGTTGAGCAGCGAAATCAACCAGCGATCGGGCGTAAGCGTGCGCGTTTCCATCGCCAACTACGAAACCGTCTTGTCCAACGCCGTCCGCCGCAGCATCATCAACGGCGAGGAGTGGGCCTGCCCCAGGGTGAGCGACCTGTCCTACATCGTGGCCTCCTTCGCGGGCAAGATAGAGCTGGAAACCTTTGAGGAAGGCCGCGAGTCGCGGGTTACGGACGAGCTGACCCGCCGCGGCCTGCTGCGGGTTTTCGGAAGCCGCTTCAGCCTTGAAGACCTGGAAGACGTGATAATGGCCTTCGATATGGGCCAGAGTGCCTTGACCGGCAGCGACCGCCCGGCCGCCGAGTATCCGGCCCTAGTGGAGTCCATTGACGGCCTGGCCGATGCGGTGGCAGGGCTGACTGGCGGCGACCGGCGCCCCGAGGTCATCGCCGCCGCCGCTGAGTTCATCCTAGAGGGCCTGCACCTGAGCCGACGGCTCAACTGCAACCGCTCCGCCGACGGCTACCGCTACACCCGCTAGGGGCGGCTAGGATTGCCGCGTGGACTCCAGAGAGGGATTGCCGGCCTGTCGGCGGGCGGACAAAAAAATATCGCCCAACTCCGAGTAGTATGACGGTTCGGGTTCGGCGGAATCGCCAACGGCAAGGCCCAGCGTTTCGCCGCCGGAATCCGTCATTATCAGGCCATATACCAAGACTTTTCCGGCGAGGAACCCTCGAATCAAGAAGCATAAGTCCGGGAACTGAAGGCGGTAGGAGTAATCCCATCGGTTCCCGGCGTACTCCCAATTAACCGGCCCCGGCTGGGCGCGTTCCCGGAACGCCGCCAGCACTTCCTCTTGGTTTAGCCTGTTCATAGCCCTCTCCCCTAATTCAGTCCTGGCATCCTTATTCGGAGTTCGGAAATTAACTTCGTCTCTATCTCCGACAGAGCGAAATTGAATTCGCTGACCTTTTCTCGCGGCAAGCGACCGTCAACACTGTCGGCGAAACGCTCCATATCCGCTATTGCTGATGACGCATCCCGAATCTGCGCCCGTAGGCTGTCGGTCAAATTCGGATGGCGAATTTCAATATCCGAAAGACTGGATGTGATGTCCCTGTAATAGGCGAAAGCCCGGTTCTTGTCGCCTTGCCGGTGGGCGTCTTTCAACTCCTCAATTTTCTCGCGCAGAGAGGCCAGTTCGCTCAGAGTCAGGTCGCGGCGAATCGCCCGCTCCGCCGACTCCGCCGCGTCCTTTGCCGCCCGCGTTTCGCCGCGTAGCTTGCGCAATTGCAGTATAGCAAACCCTAGGCCCAGCAGGGATATTGCCGCTCCGGCGAGGCTTGCTATACTGGCGGCGGTTTCCAGCGTTTCCATACGCCGCCTTACGCGGTGAGGGCCAGCTCCAGTTGGCCGCCGCGGGCCGGGGCGGCGGGGCGGCGGCGGGACGGCTTGGCTTGGCTCAGGCTGAGCTCCAGTTGGCCGCGGACCGGCTTGGGGGCCGGGTCACGCTCCCGGCGGTGCAGTCCCCAGCGGCGGCGCTCCCGGTCTACGATGGACAGCACGCCCTTGGTGTATTCTTCCGGCGCGTAGGTTTTGCGGTAGAGCTTGGCGTAGCCCTGCTCCAGGTGCGGGTAGGTTTCCCGCAGCATAGGCATAAACCACTCCCGCGAGCCGGGCTTGAGGAACAGCACGTTGGCGCCGAGGAACTGGGCTCCGTGGGCGTGAGCGGCGGCGGCCACCGCGGCGATGTTCTCTTCGTGGTCGCTGATGCCGGGGAGCAGCGGGGCCATCATCACCCCGGCGTTGATGCCGTTCTCAACCAAGAACTGCATCGTCTCCAGCCGGGACTGGGGGCGGGGGGCGCCCGGTTCGGTGAGCTTCCAGACCTCTTCGTCCACCGTGCCGACGCTGAAGTTGACGCTGACTTCGGCGACTTCGCTCAATTGGCGCAGCAGGTCTACATCGCGCCGGGCCAGCACGCCCTTGGTGGTGATGGTGGCGGGGTTGGCGAAATCAACCAGCACCTGAAGCACGCCGCGGGTAAGCCCGTACTCGGCCTCGGCGGGTTCGTAGGGGTCGGAAGCGGTGCCGATGGCGATGCTTTCGCCGCGCCAACTGGGGCGTTTCAGTTCCTGCCGCAACACTTGGGGGGCGTTGACTTTGGCGAAAACCCGCTGCTCAAAATCGCGCCCGGCGTCCATACCCCAATACTCGTGGGTGGGCCGGGCATAGCAGTAGCGGCAAGCGTGACGGCAGCCGCGATAGGGGTTGAGCGTCCACCGGAAGGGGAACATCGGAACGTCCAGCCGGTTGAGCAGGGTCTTGCAGTGAATTTCCGTTACCTGAGCGCCTGCCATGCCGCCTCCAAAACAAACAATTGTTCGTAAACATTTGTTCGCATATTAGCGGGCTATCGCCGATGCGTCAATAGGCAACTGTCAGTGAAAAAAATTCGCCCCGAAATTCGCCGGATGTCCCAAGTCGCTGAACCTATCCTTATTATAACGCCCGGCGTCCGCAATGCGAACACCGGGCGGGCGCGGGGGGCTTTGGCGGCGTTTCCTAGACGGATGGAACCAAGACGCGCGGGCCGGGAACGTCTTGGGATGGCGGGGCGGAACTGCCCCACGGACGGCCGGTAACCAAGAATACCACCTGCTCGGCGATGTTGGTGGCGCGGTCGGCGATGCGCTCCAAATCGTGGGCCACCCACAGCAGATAGGTGGCCTGCCGGATGGTGCGCGGGTCTTCAATCATATAGAGCAGCAGCTCGCGGTACACCTGGTCATAGAGGGCGTCCACCTCGTCATCGGCCAGGCAGACGGCTTCGGCTATCTCCGTATCGCGCTGGAGCAGCGCGTCTATGCTGCCCTGGAGCATGGCGGTGGCCTTTTCGGCCATGCGGGGAATGTCTATCAGGGGCTTGAGGGTTTTTTCGTCGCCCATCGCCAAGCTGATTTTGCCGATGCCTTCGGCGTAGTCGGCGATGCGCTCCAGCTCCACGCCGATGTGCAACAGCGATATGATGGCCCGCAGGTCACGGGCCACCGGCTGCTGGGTGGCGATGAGGTTGACGCAACGGTCTTCGATTTCGGAATGCTTGCGGTCAACGAAATCATCATCGTCAACCACTTGCTGCGAGGCGGCCAAGTCCCGGTTCTTGAGGGCTTCGACGGAGCGGCGAATCATATCGCTCACGAAGTGAGCCAGGGATTCAACCTCTTCTTCCAGCCCAACCAGTTTCAGGTCGTATTCTTCCCGGCGTGTGGGCATGGCTCTCCTCCCCGGCACAAGTACCGGCAGCCCGCCCGCCGGAAAGGGCTAAACCCGCGTCCAGAAGGGGGGCCGTTGGCGCTGCGCCTCTAACAAAGTTTCGTCCAAAAGCTCAAGTTTTGCTCCGGGTACGGGCGGCGATGGAACATCATACCCAACGGCGTCCAGCACTGTCAAATTGGTGTAATAGCCATTGTAAACCTGCAACACCAACTGGTCAAAAAACTCGGCGTGGGACGCCTCCACCGCCTGCAACGCCGCATCCTGGGATTCGCCGGAAAGCGCGGCGAAACCGTCGGGGCCGCGCTCGGCGGCGGCGATTTCGATGGCCGCCAGCCCCTGCACAAACAGCCGCGTAAGGCCCGGCTCGCCGACGGCCACCGACTCCACGAAGCCGCCGATGCCCAAGTCGCCAGCGCCGGGCCGGTCGCCCTGGGGCGGGATGATGCGGTTCAGCGCCGCGTCCAGCGCCTGCCGCTGCGCCGCCGAAAAAACTTGCCGGGATGCGCTCATAATTTCCTCACCTCAAGCAGGGCGCACGGCTGTGCGCCCCTACGATATGGTCGTACTCGACTCGAAAATTCCCTTTTCCATTAAGGTTAGGGTTGGGGCGTTATATTCACGGGCGAGTTGGCCGACCTCTATAATGACTGCTTCCAAGGGGATATTCAACTCAGTCAAACGCTGCTTGAGAATTTTCCTGATTGCGTCCCCATCGGCTTCCGGGCTTATCTGGAACAGTATCCGGTTCAATTTGGGAGAAACGCCTGCGTCGAGAGCCGGTTTCGGAACATACCCGGCAAGGGCGACCAACTCCGAGTATTCCGACGCTTCCCCTACCGAGAAGCGCCTGTACCAGTCCTCTAGGAAATGCCCGTACCAGTCTTCCAGTTGCGTATAGGTAAAATCTCCTTGCAGGGGATGCACCGTGCGTTCTTTGTCCCAGCGCGACGGGCTCAGTTGGAAAGACATTATTTCCTCGGCCGCCTTCTGCGAGGGGTGGAGTAAGTATACGTAGAAAGTGGATTCGCCGGTATGGAAAAATCCTCCGAATCCCGCCGGGTGGGGAGGTTCACATTCCTCAAGTTTGTTATGCCACAAAACGTCGGGACGGGATCTCTTTCCAGCGGTAACTTCAACAATTTCCGGTGGAATGCTCAATACCGGCAAGCGTTCCCTGATGGCCTTGCTGGCCGGTTGCAGATTTTTGTCGCAGTTGATGCTGATTTCGATGCGTTTACGCTCTTCGTCTATCCCCATTGATGTAATTATTGAATATCCTTTCGCGGGTTGCAGATTTTCGAGTTGTTTCCAGCTTGGCAGGTTGGCTTGTATTGTCTTGTACCATTCCCGGATCTGGTGTAACGAAGCAACCGGGGCCATTGTCTGAGCCGGTTGCGCCAGGCCCGATGCTGTCCTCTGCGATGCGATAGGCGAATCCGTTGCCGGCCCTCCCTAGCAGGCAAGGATAAAGGGCCAGAACAGCAACAGCGATGAAAGAATGGCGAACCGGGGAATCCCCTTCCAGAAAAGGCTAGGGCGGGACACAGGCAGGGCGCACGGCTGTGCGCCCCTACGATATGGCCGTACCCGAATAGCCCCCACCCTACCGCGGGACCACCGGCAGCAAAGCGTGGGATGGGTATTGGGCCGAGTGGTGGACGGTCTGGCGGGCGGTTTCTAGGCGGGCGTCGGCGCCGAGGGGGGCGCCGGTGTTGGGGTTGCGGTCGAACCGGGGGAAATTGCTGCTGGAAATCTCCAGCCGCAGCCGGTGGCCGGCGAACAGCAGGTGACTGGTGGCCCACAAGTCTATTTCGTAGCGGTAAACCCGTCCGGGCTGAATCAGCGACGGCTCGGCCACCGAAGTGCGGAAGCGGGCCCGCACGATGCCGTCTTGCAGGTTGTGGGCGTAGCCGTCGGGCCGGACGTCCACCAGCTTGGCGGTGAAATCGGTATCCACCGCGGAACTGGCGGCGTACAGGGTTACGCTGATGGGGCCGGTAAGCTCCAAATCGCGCTCCAGCGGCTCCGAGGTGTAGACCAGCACATCCTGGCGGGCCTCCACTTCCCGCTGGTCGGCTACGCCCTGCGGGATAATCAGCGTGCTGCCGCCCTGGGTGGGAACCGGGTTGGCCGGGTCATAGGTGTAGGCGTCGGGCGGTTCGTCGCCCGGCGGCGCGGTGGACAGCCCGCCCGCGCCGTGCAGGGTGTTAGCCGGGCCGCCGGTTTCGGGGCCGGAGCGCAGATACCAGCGGACATAGTGCGTCCGGGGCAAGGGCCAATCGGATTCGTCCCGCCAGCGGTTTTCGCCCATCACAAATATCCGCACCGGCGGGGCGTCCATCACGCCGGTCTGGATGTCTTTCAGCCAGTAGTCGAACCATTGGAGCAGATGCTCGTGCAGCTCGATGCGGGCCTCGGGGCCGAAGTCAATGTCGCCGGTGTCGCCCGACGTCGGCGCGGTGTAGGGGCGGATGTGGGCCCACGGCCCCACCAGCAGCCGCTGGCCGCGCCGCGCCCCGGCGGTGGCCGCCTGGTCGCGCAACGCCTGATAGCCGTTCAGGGCGCCCTCAAGAAAGATGTCGTACCACGAACTTACGTGGAACATCGGCAAATCTATACGGCGGGCGTGGCGCAGCAGGTTGACGCGCGACCAGTACGGCCCGTCGCGTTCTTGGTCGAAATACTCGGCGAAGTAAGGCGCGGCTTCCTTGAGGCGGTCAATCCAGTCGCGCAGGGGCAGGTGGGAAAACCAGGCGCCGGTGAGCGGCTGGGCGAAATTGTCGGCGGGCAGAACGTATTCGTCCATCTGCGCCAGCAAGTCCTCGCGGCCCGCCCGCAACAGAGTGTTGCGGCCCTTGTGGATGGCGTAAGGCACCATCCAGCCCCATTCCATCGCGCCGCCGGTGTGGTAGACCCAGCTCTGGTGAAAGTCCGCCGATGCCGACACCGGGGCCATGCATTGAAGGTGCGGCGGACGGGGCCCGGCGGCCAGCGTGTACTGCGTCGCGCCCAGATACGACTGCCCGGTGGTCGCCACGCGCCCGTTGCACCAAGGCTGGCGGGCGGCCCATTCCACGGTGTCGTAGCCGTCCTGCCCCTCTTGAAACAGCGGGTCATAGTAGCCGCCTTCCGAATCAAAGCGGGCGCGGCAGTCCTGGCTGACCACCACATAGCCGCGCTGAGGAAAGAACCAGATGGAATGCTCCTGGTTGTCGGCGTAGCCGTCCTTGCCATACGGCCCCCGGGTAACCAGGGCCGGGAAGCGCCCCGGCGAGTCGGGGCGGTAGATGTCGGTAGCCAGCCGCACGCCGTCGCGCATCGGCACCATAACGTTGCGCTCGCGGACAACCCGGTACTGCTCTGCCTGCGCCATATCCGGCCACCCCCTTTAGCTGCGGCCCTAGTCTAGCACAACCGGGGCCGCGGTCAACCGCGGGGGCACTGGCCTGAACGGGCCGACGGTTATCAACCCGGCTCTTCGGTGAAATCCTCATCCGGCTTGTCGTCTTCACCACCGCCAAGCCCCTGCTCCATCAAGGCGATGTAGCTTTGATAGCGAAACAGCCGGGCGTTGCCGACGGCAAATAATTTCAGGATGCCCTGCTCTACGAACAGCTTGATCAAGTTGTTAGCCGTCGGAAAAGATACGTCCAAAAATTTGGCGGCCATATTAGCCGATACGATGGGATACTGAAACAAATGGTCCAGGAGTCGCAGCCCGTTTCCCGACCGAGGCTGAACCCTTTCCACCAGCCGACGGTGTTCTTCACGGAGCGTCAAAATCCGCTGGGCCGTCCGCCCGGCGGCTTCGGCCACCCGCCTAATAGCAGTCAGGATGTATTTCAGCCATCCCTCGATGTCGCCGTTGTCCCGCACCGCTTGCAGCCGGGCGTAATACTCGCCCTTATGCTCGTTGATGAATTCGCTGAGGTACAGCAGAGGGCGCTTCAGGATTTTTTTCTGGCACAGGTAGAGGATTATTATCAAGCGGCCCATCCGCCCGTTTCCGTCGCGGAACGGATGAATCGTCTCGAACTGGTAGTGCATCAGGCTCGCCTTGACCAAATCCGGCGTCAGGTCTTCTTCCTGAATGTACTGTTCCAGGTCATTCAAGGAGTCTTCCATAACATCGGGAGGGGGCGGGACGAAATCGGCGGAATGGACGTCGCTGCCCGGACGGCCAATCCAGTTCTGCCTTATCCTGAACTCCCCAGGGGTAAACTCGCTGCCCCGAACTCCCTGAAGCAGCGTCCGGTGGGTCTCTTTGACTAGCTCCATTCCCAGAGGCAAGTCATTCAGCCGCTCCAGAGCGTAGTTGGTGGCAAGCACATAGTTGCGAACCTCGGCGTGTTCGGCGGCAACTGTCCTGCTTTCCTGCATCGCTTCCTGTTCCAAGAAATCGGTGAGGGACGCTTGTGTGACCCCTTCCAACTGCGAGGTATGGATAGCTTCCTTTTGGACGTACATCCTGACGAATATGTCCGGGTTCGGAATCATATCCGCCGACGAGTCCAGCCTCCCAATTGCCTGGTCGGCCATTGACAGGATATAAAGGAGTTCGTCGTCGTACCGAACCGGCGGCGAGAAGGGCAGCCCTGCGGGGTAGAATGCCCTGAAGCCCCCGGGCTGCCGGACGTACCGCCCGGCTCTTTCGGTCTCGAAATGGCTTGCCATGGCATTGCTTCTCCAGGTTGATTAAAGTTACCTTTAAGCCGCAACGCTCCTATTAAAGCATAAGGCCCTTTTGCTTTAATAGCCGGAACCGCCATTAAAGTTATCTTTAATCCAAAGTGTCCCAATTAAAGCAAATGCCTGGTTTTCTTTAACGGAACTCCAACCCAACCCAAGCAAGCCCAGGAGCGACGGCAACATTATGCGCAGCAAGCAAGAAATCCGCGCCGGGGTGTGGGCGGCGATGGAGCAGGCCGGGGCGGCCCATACCCGCAAGCTGCACGACAAGATTCCCCATTTCCGGGGCTGCGAGGCCGCCGCCGGGCGCGTTGGCGAGCTGGATGCCTGGCAGGCGGCCCGCGTCATCAAGGGCAACCCCGACAAGGCCCAGCGCCCCTTGCGGCAGTTGGCCCTGGAGCAGGGCAAGACGCTGTATATGGCCGTGCCGCGCCTGCGGCAAGAGCAATGCTTCGTCGAGCTTGACCCGGCGGTTATGGGCGCATCGCCTGCCGAGGCGTCCACCATCGCCGGGGCCTTCCGCTGGGGACGCCCGGTATACGTGGAAGAAATGCGCCCGGTGGACTTGGTAATCTCCGGTTCGGTGGCAGTCAACCGGCGGGGAACGCGGGTCGGCAAGGGCGGCGGATTCGCCGATTTGGAGTACGGCCTAGCCATCGCCGCCGGAATCGTCGCCCCCGACACGCCGGTAATCAGCACGGTGCATCCCATGCAGGTGCTGGACGAAGAACTGCCCTTTACCCGCCACGACGTGTTTCTCGACTACGTGGTGACTGCCGACGAAGTTATCCCGTGCCGCGGCGATATGCCCCGCCCGTCGGGGATTTATTGGGAAGACTTAACCCCGGCCAAAATCCGGCAGATTCCGTTGCTGAAAAAGCTGCGGGCGAATGACGGGTAGAGTAGCGACGGGAGTGACGGCAACGGCGGTCTAGCCGCCCTGCGATGCGCCGGCGGGCGGCGCAACGCGCCCGGTTAGCAGCCACAGCCCGGCCAGTATCAGCCAGACCAGGAATGCTATCCCGGTTAGCCGGTGCATCAGGGTGGCGGAGTCCAGCCAGATGAACAGCATCGCCACTCCCAGCGCCGCCCCCGCCACGGCGTAGACCCGCATAACCCCGCCCGTCCGCCACTGCGCCGGGGCCAGCGCAGCCAAAGCCAGCCCGGCCAAAGTAAAGCCCAAGGCCCCAGTGGCCCAGCGTATTGCAAGCAACACATCCCCGCCCCCTCCCGGGGCCAGCAACGCCAAAGCGATGGCGCAGACGCCCGACACCGCCGTAACTATCCCCGACGCCGCCAAGAGGAAACAGGCCACACCCGCCGCCCTTGCCAGCAGCGTTGCCTGAACCGGCGGCAACAGGCGCGACAACCTGCCCGCGGCGGCCCAAAGAACCAGCCCGGACGCCAGACGCGCCGCCCCGCCAAAGCCGTATGCGGCGCGGCTGTCGGCAATGGCGTACAATGATTCCTGCGCCGTCGGCTGGTCGGCATCAGCCAGCAACCGCAGCCCCACGGACGCGGCGGTTGCGGCGGCGGTCAGCAACAACAGCACTCCGGCGGCGCGGTAATCAGGAATAGGGGCAGCCCGGTGAAACCAGAAAAGCACGGCCCGCCCGTCAGATAAGCAGGTTGAAATTGGACGGCAAAGGCGTTCTGCCGGTAAGGGCATCGGCCAGCGCCGGGCCGCGGCCTTCCGCTACCGCCACCCCGGCAAGCACCTGCAACGCCACCTGCATTCCGCTGGGCGGCGGCGGCGCCTCTACCCCCAACGCCCGGGCCAAGTCGCCCCCGTGAATCACCAGCTCCATAATGCGGAGTGCCAGATAATCTATAAGCCGCATTCCGCCTTGCGGCGTGGCGAGGATAAAATCCTCATCCAGTTCGTTCACCCTGTCGCGGGCCATACTAAGGAAGCCGCGCACCATCATTTGCGGGCTGTCCATAATTTCCAGCCCGGCGGAGCGGCCCATTTCCGCAATGCGGTCGGGGTCGGCGTTCTGCCGCACATTGAGAATCCAGGCCACCGCCGACTCCACATCCACCTGCGGCGCCGGCTTTTCGGAGTAGCCGACCACAGTGCTAATAGAGCGGTAAGTATGACCCGCCAAGTCGCGCACCGTCCACTGGCCCAAGGCCGGCGCCTCCCAGCCGTCTATATCCACCCCGTCCACCAGCCCGGCGAAAAATTCGGCGGATTCCAAATACGCCTCCCTTACCCTGTCGCCGAAAGCACTTCTACCCTGAGTCATACATCACCTCCGCGCAATATCCGCAAATGCCACCCACCACCCCCCCGCAACATATCCGTCAACGGCGCACACCACCCCCACGCAACATATCCGTCAACGGCGCACACCATCCCCGCGCAATACCCGTGAATGGCGCACACCATCCCATCGCAATATCCGTAGGGGCGCACAGCCGTGCGCCCTAACGTCTGGCATCAGGAACATCCCCGGAACCCGAGGTACAGGGCGCACGGCTGTGCGCCCCTACGGGGTTTATGGTTGGCCCACCAGATTTCCGCGCAATATCCGTAGGGGCTTATGGCTGCCCCACCAGATTCTCCACTTCCAGCGACTGCATCAGCCCGCTGATTTGGGCCCACGTTTCGTCCTCGACGAATATACCGTCGCGGCGGCGGGCCTGCTCGGTGCGATGCTCGATTTCGCCGGGATACAGCACCTCGCTGAAACCGGCGGCGGGCGGCGAATCCTTGACGAACTGGACGAACTCGCCCATATCCTGCTTGAACTCGTCCAAAGGGCGGAAATGCTCCAGATTGAAAGCGGCGATGAAACAGCCGTCGTTGTGGCGGCCCTCCGGGTCAATGCCGAAGCCGAGGCCGGTAAGCAGCCCGGAAAACACCTCCACCATAAAGGACAGCGCATAGCCCTTATGCCCCTGGTCTACGCCCACCGGCAGGATGGCGCCGCCGGAAAAGTAGTCGTTGGGGTCGGTAGTCGGGTTCCCCTCGCGGTCAACAATCCAGCCCAAGGGGATGGACTCGCGGCGGTTGCGGGCCAGGGAGATTTTGCCCAAAGCAACAGTGCTGGATGCCATATCCATCAGCACCGGGCCGTCGAGGTTGCTGGGCATACCGATGCAGATAGGGTTGGTTCCCAGCTTGCGGGCGCGTCCGCCGAAGGGCGCCACGTGCTTGGGGGCGGCCCCGGAATCGGCGGTAATCAGCCCAATCATACCCTCGGCGGCGGCCATAGTCGGGTAGTCGCCCAGCCGTCCGATGTGGCTCTGCGAGTGAACCGTGACGGCGGCGACCCCGTGGCTGCGGGCCTTGTCGATCGCCATCCGCATCGCCCGCTCGGTGACCACAAAGCCGAAGCCCCAGTTGCCGTTGATGACCGCGGTGCAAGGCGCTTCCCGCTCGACCACAAAGGGGGCGCCGGGGGCGATATGCCCAACGTCAATGCGATCGGCGTAGGTAGGAATCTGGATGACGCCGTGGGAGTCGTGGCCGCACAGGTTGGCCTTGACCAGATGGGCGGCCACCACCTCGGCCTCAGCCTCGGGCGTACCCTTGGCGCGATAGATATGATAGGCCGCCTTATGCAGATATTCAGGCGAAAAAACGGGCATAACGAAACCTCGCGGCGCAACAGGGTAGGAACCAAGCCAGGCCACCAACGGCCGGGCCAAACAAACCGCCCTAAGTCTAGCCCCGCCCCGCAACATTGTCCAGAAAAGCGGGGCAGGGGTAGGCTATACTGGAGAAAGGGCGTGGCCCTGAAAATGATTGAGGGGTGAATCCAATGACTGTATCCGAACTGATAGCCCAACTGCAAAAGCTGCCCCCCGACCTGAAAGTCGAGGCCGAGGGCTGCGATTGCGTCAACGATGTGCGGGCCGCAGGCGTCTACGTGTTGAACCCGGGGAGCAGTAGAGAGGATGGCAAGCCCCGTTGCATTTTAGTCTGCGAGCCGGATTTCTACGGGATACTCGGGCCGAGCATGAAGGAACGGCAACGGCAAAGATACCTACAGTCGCAAAAGCGGCAAGACCAACCAGCCGGGCAATGACCAGAAAGCGTTCTGCGGGAATTTCCCAACCGCCACAAACCGCCCCCGGCCGGTTGTATCCGGGCGCCCGGACGTGCTATGCTTAAGTGCAGGATGCCCCTGTAGCTCAGCGGATAGAGTGCCGGCCTCCGGAGCCGGAGACGAGAGTTCGATCCTCTCCGGGGGTACCACCGCAGCCCTCCTCACCGGAGCGCACCGGCAACCCACCTCTACCCCGCGTTCACCCCGGGGCGTGGCCCAGCGGCAGGGCGCCTGGTTTGGGACCAGGAGGTCGGCAGTTCAAATCTGCCCGCCCCGACCACTTCCGTTAATCAGCGGGACGCGCCAAAGGCCCGATAGGAGTTTCGGCGTAGCGGTAAAGTCGCGGAACGCTATTTTGCCGAACCCGGAACTTGGTTCCGTGGTTGTGCGTAGTACGGGCGTCAAAGTCCACCTGCGCCGCGCCCTGCCTGAGCGCGTTGGCGAAACTGTCCATCTCAAACCCTTGCAGAACCATCACTCTCTCTATGGCGAAAAATTCTTGCCCGCCCCGCCGTCTAGTGTATGCCTCAACGTAGAAAGTATTGAGCAATTTCGTTTGCGCGGTAAGGAACAAGGTTTGCATTGACCAGTAGGGTTGCGGGTTGAGCGGGCCAAGTCCAACCCGTCTTTCCACACTCTCCAGCCAATTCCGGTGACGGGCGTCCACCGATTCCGCGTCAAAATAAACCCTGACTTGTGCGCCTACGGCGTCAACTTCCAGCCCGAACCCGCGGTCGGTAGATTGGATGGCGTTTAACGTCTGTCTAAAACTGAGTTCGCCAGCCTGCCGGGGCCGTTGGTGAGGCCAACCGTACATCGGCAACAATAGCTGGGGAACCAGCCTTGCAACCCGCGGCTCCGGCTCCATGTGAAACAAGGTCAACAGCGATGTACTGCCTACCCGATGGGATTTAATCTCCCATTGGGCAGTGTCCGCAATCGCCAAGTTGTTTTCCGCTATGCCAAGCCGGTCGTCTATTGTGTTGCCGATGCCGCCTGCATTCAGCGGGCGCAGACTCGGTATCCAGCCTTGACCGGCGATTTCATCCAGCCGAGCTATAATTTCGTCCCTGGTTATGCGTGGAGTCACCATCCGCTTTCCTCACTTGTCCTTTGGACGCCGGAAATCGAGGATGTACTCAAAAGTAGTCCCCATCGTAATATAGTTGCTCGGCCAGCCGAAAATGCCGATGCGGTTGACTATGTTGGTGCGATCCCAAATGATTGTGTTGCGAAACTCGTATCCCACCCGGCGAAGCGCGTCAATTAAAGACAGGTGAATGGTGATGCGCTCGTCTTCCCACCACATATCGGGGACATTGATTACGCAATGTCCGCCGGGGCGCAGCAGCGGCAGCAGTCCGGCGTATATCTCCGCCATAACGTTGGCGTACTCGTCCAGAGGCAGTACGCCCAAGTCGCGGGCGTCCTGGGAATACTGCTCAACCTCTCCCAACTGGCCGTTTTTCCGGTCGCGGCGGGATTTGTTCTGCCGTTTGCGGTTCAAGAGATTGGCGTAGGGCGGCGATGTGAAAATCAGGGCTACCGTGTCGGGCTGCAAGTAGCAGGGTATGGCCCGGGCGTCGTCAGCTACCGCTATTTGTTCGGTTTCTCCCGGCAATCCCAACCTTGCTTGAGCCAACTGTGCGTAGCGTTCCTGCAAATCGAAACCAACGGCATTGCGCTGGACGTCCTGCGCCGCCACCAGCGTTGTGCCGCTGCCCACGAAGGGATCCAGCACCAGTTCGCCCTGATGGGTAAACAGTTCTACAACTTTTCGCGCCATAGAAATGGGAAACGTCGCCGGGTGAACCTTTTTGTCTCGGACGTCGCGGCCCTCATAGTTGAACTGCCATACCCCCAATTGGCTTTTAATCCATTCTTTGGCGGTCAGGCAGTTGAGATGATTGGGCTTGCACTCGCACGTCCGGGCGTGGCTGATGGGCAAAATTTCCCGCCGGGGGAAAACCGGATCCGGGCCGGGCTGCGCCGCATCGTCGGGCGCTTTTGTCAAAGGCATCATAAGCTCCTGGAATTATCTCGAACTTGTGTTCGGGTTGCCGCAGCATATTAGCACGGACATCAACCGGCGTCAAAGGGGAAATATCAGCGCGGACGGCAATACGCCGCGCTGCTGCGGCCAAAATAGCTCCAGAAGCCCGATGGCCCTCAACCCCGCCTGCCACACTGCCCACTGCCATTGACTAAGCGGCTTCACACGCTAGAATTTCAGCACAGGAATACGGCGCGGCACAAGGAATTTGCCGGACGATTTCGGCGGTTTCCGGGCGGCGCAAATTGAATGGGCAAGGTGAAAGTATGCGACTAGCAGGCAAGGTTGCCATCATCAGCGGCGGCGCCCGCGGGATGGGGGCCGAGGAAGCCCGGCTGTTCGCCCGCGAGGGCGCAAGGGTGGTCATCGGCGACGTACTCGAGGACGAGGGGCGGCAAGTCGAAGCGGAAATCAACGAATCCGGCGGCGAGGGCCTGTTCGTCCGCCTAGACGTCACCAGCGAGGAATCGTGGGCCGCCGCCGTCGCCGCCGCCGTTTCCCGCTTCGGCAAGCTCGACGTGGTGGTCAACAACGCCGGAGTGGTGGCCCGCGGCATACTAGAGGACACCACCGCCGCCGAATGGGACCGGGTGATGGACGTCAACGCCAAAGGCGTGTTCCTCGGCACCAAAGCCGCCATCCCCGAAATGCGAAAGGCCGGCGGCGGCTCCGTCATCAACATTTCGTCAATGTCGGGAATGGTCGGCCAAAGCTACATCCAGCCCGTCTACAACGCATCCAAGGGCGCCGTCCGCATTTTCACCAAGTCGGCGGCGGTGCAGTACGCCCGCGAAAACATCCGCGTCAACTCGGTGCATCCCGGCCCCATAGACACCCCCATGGCCGGGGCGCGGCTCAACGACGCCGAGTTGCAACGCGAAGCCGAGGAACGCTCGCCCCTAGGCCGCACCGCCCACCCCATCGAGGTGGCCTACGGCGTCCTGTACCTAGCTTCCGACGAATCATCCTTCGTAACCGGCGCGGAGCTGGTAATAGACGGCGGCGCCACCGCGCAGTAGATAGTATCGAGGCAAGAGGAGTGAGAGCGGATGTTTGGCAATCCCTCTCACTCCTCACTCCTCTACCCTAACTCCTAAACAAGGAGATTGTTATGCAACAGGAACGCCCCCTAAGCGGCAAGATAGCGATAGTCACCGGCGCGGCCAGCCCGATGGGGCTGGGGCGGGCTATGACCGAGGCCCTGGTTCGCGCCGGGGCGCGGGTGTCTATGCTGGACGTCAACCCCGACTGGCTGGGGCAGTCGTCCAACGACCTACGGGAAATCGGCGGCGACGATTGCGTGATGACTCAGGTGGTAGACGTCACCTCGCCCCGGGAAGCCGAGGAAGCCGTCGCCCGCACCATCGCCGGGCTGGGCGGGCTGCATATCCTAGTGAACAACGCCGGCATCGCGCCGCGCAATATGCTGCTGGGCGGCGAAACCCGCAACAACTTCTGGGAAGTTTCCGCCGCCGAATGGGAACGGGTGATGGCCGTGAACGCCGGCGGCCCCTTCTATATGGCCCGCGCCGTGGTGCCCCACTTCCTAGCGCAGGGGTGGGGCCGCATCATCGGCGTGACCACCAGTATGAACACGATGTACAACCCCGGCGGCGCCCCCTACGGCCCGTCCAAAGCGGCCCACGAAGCCCTCATCGCTATGGCCGCCCGCGAACTGGAAGGCACCGGCGTAACCGTCAACACTCTGGTGCCGGGCGGGATGTCCAACACCAACCTGATTCCCGACGACGCCGTACACCGCCGCGAAAGTATGATACAGCCCGACGTGATGCGAGCCCCGGTAGTCTGGCTGGCCTCCGACGCCTCCGACGGCATAACCGGCCGCCGCTTCATCGGCTACCACTGGGACGAATCGCTGCCCCTGGACGAGCGCCTAGAACGCGCCGGCGCCCCCGCCGCCTGGCCCCAGTTGGGCGCCCAAGCCATACGCCCGCGGGAGTAGGCGGAACCTGTCGCAAAGTGTATCATCGCTTGACAAGCCAATTCCCCGGCCAATTCCGCCCAGCAACAAGGGGCTTATCGTATGACCACCAAACCCGTGCCCCCGCCGGGGCAGGCAAAGCCCGCACACCCCAGCCAGACCCCGCCCGGCCCCAACGCCGGGCCGGATAACCTTGAGCCGCTGCCGGACGCTATGTTTCAACTGCGCGACTTCACCCGAACCGCCGAAATCATTTTCACCTATTTTTACGACCAGCACTCAACCCTAGTATCCGGCGACACCCCGGTTTACTACCGCGACCACCGGGACAAGCAACGGTTTTTCAAGCCCGACTGCTACGTAGCTTTCGATGTTGACCAAGCCGCCATTTACGAGCGCAACGGCTACTACATCGAGGAAGTGGGCAAGCCCCCCGACTTTGCCCTAGAAATCGCCTCGGTCAGCACCGCCGACAACGATACCGGCTTCAAGCGCAACCTCTACGCCCGGCTGGGCATCACCGAATACTGGCGGTTCGACGCCACCGGCGGCGAATACTACAGCGAAGCGCTCGCGGGCGAAACGCTGGTAGACGGCGCCTACCGCCGCATCCCCCTGAACGAAACCCCGGACGGCAAAATCTGGGGCCACAGCGAGCTGCTGGGCCTTGACCTCTGGTGGGACAACAAGGTTCTCCGCTTCTACGACCCCGCAGAGGGCCGCTTCCTGCTAAGCCTTCTAGAATCCCAATCCATCATAAACGCCCAGCAAGACGAGCTGATCGCCCAGCAGAATGAGCTGATTGCCCAGCAGGACGAGGTGACTGTATTAGAGGAAGGTATCCAGAATAAACGGGCCGCCCTCGCCGAAGCCAATGCTGAACGCGACGCAGCCGCCACCGCCCGCGCCGCCGCCGAAGCCGCCCGCACCGACGCAGAAATCAGACTCGCCGCTGCCGACATCGCCCGCGCCGCCGCCGAAGCCCGGGAGCGGTTGCTCCTAGAGGAACTCCGCCGCCTCTACGAATCCAGCGAACCCCCGGAACCGGAGCCGCCGGAACCGGAACCGCCGGAACCGGAAACCTAGACGAAATTCCCCTTTGTCACCCTGAGCAACCCCTTTGTCACCCTGAGCAAAGCGAAGGGTCTCACCGCCCAAACCAGGATTCTTCGCTTTGCTCAGAATGACAGACATAGGCACCCTTTCCCGAAACCGGGGCAAGCCGCCGCCTGCCCCGGCCCCTTTGTCGTTGACACCCCTATAACCCGATGGTAACATCCCGTTCAACTTTCAGCATATACAAACTCCAGGTCGAAATCAGATAGGCAAGTAAAGGCTGTTAGACAGCATTACCGCCATTATATCTACGAAATCAGCAATTCTAATGGCGGCAAACGGCCGTCCGTAATCGGGCCGCGCCCGGCCCCATTTGGGAGGTTCAGCCGTGAGGTTTACAGGCGTCAAGGCATTGATTCCGCTCCTACTGGCGTTGGCGTTGGCCCTCGTCGCTGCCTGCGGCGGGGCCGCGGCCACGAGTGCCCCGGCCCCCACCACGGCCCCCCAGCCCACCGCGGCCCCCACGCAGGCGCCCGCGCCGCAGGCCACCGCCACGGCGATGCCCTCCGCCCCCACGTCCGCCCCCGCCGCCGGCGGCAGCACGCCCGCCGCCACGGCCCGGCCCCAGCCGACGGCCACCGCCGCCCCGGCGCCCGCCGCCTCGCACACCCCCACCGGCGAGTTGCGGGTGGCGATGGCTACCTTCGGCAACGAGCGCTGGCTGCCCGGCGCCTCCGCCGGAGCCGAAGCCACCGCCTTTCACTCCATCCTCGAAAACCTGCTTACCCGCAACCCGGAGACCGGCGACAACATCGGCGAGCTGGCCGAATTCTGGGAAATCCGCGACGGCGGGCTGACTTGGGAGTTCCGCCTGCGCGAAGGCCCCCAGTGGCACAACGGCAACGGCCCGGTCACCGCCGACGACGTGCAGTTTTCCTTCGAGCGCTACGCCGCCGAAAACAGCTCCAACGCCCGCGCCGGCGTGTTCCGCAAAATCGGCGGCTACCGGATTGTCGACTCCCAGACCATCATCGTTGACTTCAACGAACCCGAAATCCTTTTCGGCGGTGACCTCAATTCCGGCATCCCCGGAACTCAGTACATCTACCCCAAGAATTACATCGAGCAGGTCGGCGACGAAACCGCCGACGTCGAACCCGTCGCCTCCGGCCCCTACCGGCTGGTGAACCACGACCGGGGCGTCCGCATAGACTTCGAGGCCGTGCCGGGCCATTGGAAACTGACCCCCGCCTTCGCCAATATGAGCTTCCTTAAAACCGTGGAAAACTCCACCCGCGTCGCCCAGCTCCGCGCCGGATCGGTGGACATCATCGGTATCGGCGTGGACTTCGCCAACGAACTCAAGGCCGGCGGCGTGCAAATCAAATCCGTGCCGGGTTTCGCCACCGTGGGCATCACCCTAGGCGGCCAGTGGGCCACCAAGGAAACCTACGACCCGTCGGTGCCGTGGGCCCAGCCCGACGCCGAAAAGGCTCTCAAGGTGCGCCAGGCCCTCGCCTTGGCCATCGACAAAGAAGCAGTGGTTGACGTAGCCCTAGGCGGACTAGGCCGGGCCAACGTTTCCCTGCCCTTCTACTTCCAGGGCGAACCATGGACACTGCCCGAATTTGAGCCTATCGGCTATGACCCGGACGAAGCCCGCCGACTGCTGGCCGAGGCCGGTCACGAAGGCTGCTGGGAATTCACCATAAACCTAGTTCCGTGGCCGGGCCGCGCCTTCCTGCCCGCAGTGGGCGAAGCCGTCGCCACCCAGTGGGAAGCCAACCTCGGCTGCCGCATAACCCGCCGCCCGCTCGACCGGGCCGTGTTCGCCACCGACTTCCGCGAGCGCACCTACCCCGGCGTCGCCGTTCCCTACGCTATGCCTTTCGTGGGCCGCGAACCCTGGCAATTGCTCCGCCTCAACTCCCACATAGACGGCCCGGTAATGCTGGCCTACGAAGACCGCACTTTCAGCGACTACCTAGACGAGCTGGGCGCCACCGCGGACTTCGACCGGCGGGTAATCCTGATGCAGGAAATGGGCCGCCATATGTATTCGCAGTTGCCCCGCATCGAACTGGCCGAAGTGTTCGGCATATTCGGCATCGGCGAAAACGTCAAAACCTGGGCCACCGCCCCCGGCAACGGCTTCATCCACAACACCGCCTACGTCAACCTCAACTGGGCGCCGCCGGGACAGCCCGTGACCCTGGCCGAGTAGGAAAATCAACCCCGGAGCGCACCAATAGAAACAACAAAAACCCGGTGCGCTCCGGGGCTGATTCGGATTTAGAAGGGCGATATGACCCGTTACATCGCGTTGCGGTTCCTTCAGGCCATCATCAGCTTGCTGGTCGTAATGACCATCGTATTTATGCTGTCCCGCCTTTCCGGCGACCCGGTGCAGCTCCTGGCCGACATCAGCGCCAGCGAAGAGCAGATGGAAGCCATCCGCCGCGACCTGGGCCTGGACCGCCCCCTGGCCGTGCAGTGGGTCAACTATGTGCGGGATATGCTAGTTTTCGACCTCGGAGAATCAGTGACCAGCCGCCAGCCCGTGCGGGAACTAATCTGGCAGCGGCTGCCCAACACCCTGCAACTCGGTTTCGCCGCAATGGCCATCAGCATATTCATCGGGCTGCCCATCGGCATCTACGCCGCCGTGCATCGCGGCTCGCGGCTGGACGGCGTCGCCCGCCTGTTCGCCGTCCTGGGCCAGTCTATGCCCTCCTTCTGGCTGGGCGTCCTGCTCATCCTGATTTTCGCCGTAATCCTCGGCGTCCTGCCCCCGGGCGGCAAAGAAAGCCCCACCAGCATAATCCTGCCCGCCTTCTCAATGGGCTACCTGACCACCGCCGCCATTATGCGCCTCACCCGCTCCAGTATGCTCGACGTCCTCAACGCCGAATACATCAAGCTCGCCCGCATCAAAGGGCTCAGCGAAACCAAAGTAATCTGGAAACACGCCCTGAAAAATTCCCTCATCCCGGTAATAACCTTTTCCGTAGTCCTTTTCACCCTGTTCCTAGGCGCCGCCGTAGTAACCGAAACAGTCTTTTCCTGGCCCGGCCTAGGCAGCCTGATTCTCGACGGCGTGCGAACCCGCGACTACCCCCTGATACAAGGCGGCGTAGTGGTGTTCAGCGCCATCTACATCTTAGCAAACCTGCTGGTGGACATCCTGTACGGCTACCTTGACCCCAGAATCCGCTTGGCCTAAGCGCGTATCACCCTGAACGCAACGGCATTGTCACCCTAAAACGCGGCGGTATTGTCACCCTAAAACGCGGCGGTATTGTCACCCTGAACGTAACGGCATTGTCACCCTAGAACGCGGCGGTATTATCACCCTGAAAGCGGCGGCACTGTCACCCTGAGCGCAGCGAAGGGTCTCCGCGCCGGGGAAAGGGATTCTCCCCTCCGCTCAGAATGACAGGCCCGGCGTCAGCAGATCAGTAAATAAGCAACGGCATAAACCCTAAAAGGGAGTAACCCGTGGCCGTAGTCGTTCTCGAACCGCCCCAACGCAGGCCCGCAGACTGGATTGGCCTCGCCTTTCGCGGTCTGCGGCAATTGCCCTTGCTGCCCTCGATAATCCTGGCAATCCTGCTGATTACCGCCATATTCGCCGACATCATCGCGCCCCACCCCCCCACCCGGGGCGACCTGCAACAAAGCCTGCGCCCCCCGGTCTGGATTGGCGAAAGCGTGTCGGAAACCAGAACCGTAGTGGCAGGACGCGCCGCTGATTTCCTGACCCAAATCAGCGTCGCCGAAGCCCAAAAGGAAATTGAGGACGGCGACGCCCGGGTAGCCGGTGGCGGCGAGCTGGCCCCCGGCGCCGAACTGGAGTTCCTGCGGCAAGGCGGTTCCTGGGAATACATCCTAGGCGCCGACCTGCAAGGCCGCGACGTCCTTAGCCGCGTGATTCACGGCACCCGCCCATCCCTGATTGTGTCAATCATAGCCATCCTAGTAGCGGGCAGCATCGGCACCACCATCGGCCTAATCGCCGGATTCCGCGGCGGGCTGGCCGACGCCATACTGATGCGCCTGACCGACATCGTGCTATCCATCCCCCTAATCCTAATCGCCGTAGTGATTGCCGCCATAACCGAACCATCGCTACAGAACATCATAATCATCATCGGGCTGCTGCTATGGCCCCGTTTCGCCCGGCAGGTGCGCGGCGAAACCCTGGCCCTGAAGTCGCAGGACTTCGTAGCCCGCGCCGTAGTAGCGGGCAGCTCCGGCCTGCGAATCAGCCTAAAACACGTCCTGCCCAACATAGTCCCGTCCCTCCTAGTGATTTCAACGCTCCAAGTAGGCTACGTAATCCTCCTCGAAGGCTCCCTAAGCTTCCTAGGCGTAGGAGTCCCACCCCCCCAACCGGCCTGGGGCCTGATGATAGCCGAAGGCCGCGGCCTCCTCCAAACCGCCTGGTGGACCGCCCTGTTCCCCGGCATAGCAATGGCCCTAACAGTCCTGGCCGTAAACCTCTTCGGCGACTGGCTACGCGACAAACTAGACCCCCGCCTACGCCAAATCTAGCCGCCCGATGTCCCAAACGTAGGGGCGCACAGCCGTGCGCCCACCCCCGCCACCGGCAACCCACAGGAACAAAACAGCCTCCCGCAACCCCCTAACTCACAAACCAACCCACCCCCCGCGTGCCAAACGTAGGGGCGCACAGCCGTGCGCCCACCCCCGCCGCCGGTAGCCCAAAGGAACAAAACAGCCTCCCGCAACCCCCTAACTCACAAACCGGCCGCACCTCCAGCCCCCCTCCCCCGCGGCTAACCCCCACCATCCAAGTAGGGGCGCACAGCCGTGCGCCCTCCCCCCAAAAACGCCTCAGCAACCACCAAATCCCCCGCCGTAGTCACCTTGATATTCTCGTAAGCCCCCTCAAACATCCGCACCGGATAACCCAGCGCTTCGACCATCGCCGCATCATCCGTAACATCACCCCGGCAACGGCGGTGGGCTTCCAGCAGCAATTGGTAGCGGAACACTTGGGGCGTTTGCGCGGCCCAGAGGTGGGCGCGTTCCGGCGTTTCCTCTACCAGCAATTCAGGCGATACCCGCTTGATGGTATCCTTCACCGGCGTTCCGGCCACCGCCGCCCCGTGTTGGGCCGCGGCCCGGATACCCCGATCCAGCGTATCGGCGTCCACGCAAGGACGGGCCCCGTCGTGAACCAGCGCCAGTTCGCACGGGGCCAGGGCCAGCAGCCCCCGATACACCGAATCCTGCCGCCGCTCTCCCCCCGCGCACACCCGCGCCACCTTCCGCCAGCCCCGCAACGCCGCCAGCTCCCGCCCCCGCGCCACCGATTCGGCGGCCAGCACCAGCGCAATTTCGCCGATTCCGGGGTGCGCCTCGAACCGCTCTACGGTATGCGCGATGAGCGGCGCCCCCAACAACGGCGCAAAGGTCTTGTCCACATTCCCCATCCGCGAGCTTCGCCCGGCGGCCACAATAACCGCGCTTGCGTAAGGCATCCTTATAACCATCCAATTTTTTCAACGCAGAGGACGCAGAGGATTCGCAGAGAACGCAGAAATTACCCCCAAATTCTCTGCGCTCTCTGCGTAAATCTCTGCGCCCTCTGCGTTAAAACCCCGGTTCACTTCGGTTGAGCAAAGACAATACGCCCCGCGTTGGTTTGCAACACGCGGGTGACCTGCACATCGTGGCTGGAGTTGATATAACGCCGCCCGCCCTCCACCACCACCATCGTGCCGTCGTCAAGATAGGCCACGCCCTGCCCCACTTCCTTGCCTTCCTGCACAATGTCCACCTGCAAGTTTTCGCCGGGCAGCACAATAGACTTGACGGCGTTGGCAAGTTCGTTGACGTTCAGCACTTGCACGCCCTGGATTTCGGCAACGCGGTTAAGATTGTAATCGGTGGTCAGGATAGAGGATTTCATCCCGCGGGCCAACTCCACCAGCCGGGCGTCCACTTCCTCGCCGTTCTCGATTCCCACGTCCAGCACCCGCAGCGGCACCGTGGCGTCCTTACGCAAGCGGCCCAGCACCTCCAGCCCGCGCCGCCCCCGGTTGCGCCGCAGCGAATCGCTGGAATCGGCGATATGGCGCAGCTCGTCCAGCACGAAACGCGGCACCAGCAACGAGCCGCTGATAAATCCGGTGCCGGTAAGGTCGGCGATTCGCCCGTCTATAATCGCCGAGGTGTCCACCAGTATATTTCCGTCCCGCTGCTCCCGCCCCGGCCCGTCCGGGATGGCGACGATTCCGGGCAAGACCCCCGGCAACATCCCCCCGTCGGCGTCCGTCGGCGTCCGCCCGCTCGCCCGCCGGGCCGAATCCAGCGCGGGCAGGATGGCGCGTATGTCGCCCTCCCGCTGCGCCCCCAGCCACATCCCGCCGACGCCCAAGACCACGCTCACGCCGACCGGCACGGCCCACCCCACGGCGCCGTCCAGCGTGTAGAGCGGGATGGACACCAGCGAGGCCACCGCCAGCCCCACCATCAGCCCCGCGATGGCCGCCACCAGAGTAGAGCCGGGCAGCTCCGATATTTTGCGCCCCAGCGCCGGTATGACAAACCACGCCGCCAAGCCGCCAACGGCCACCCCGGCGGCGGTAAAAGCCAGTCCCCAAGGCAGGAACCGGCCGCCAAATGAATACAATTCGGTAATAATACTCAGCCACCAGCCAAGCGCCCCTCCCCCCACAGCCCCGAAAGCTCTGAGTGTCCAAAGGCCCGCCAAAGCTGAATTACCCCCCTTGTCAACGATTTTCGACAGCGGCGCGTCAAAACTTACACGGAAAAGTACAGCGTAAGATTAGCACAAACCGCCCTTGCGCGATAGCCAACCCGCCAGCCAATCCCGCCCGCCGCCCAGCCCCATCCGCGAAAATTGCGAAATTACTTCCGCTGCCTGTCATTCTGAGCAAAGCGAAGAATCTCACCTTGGGCAATGAGACCCTTCGCTTTGCTCAGGGTGACAAAGGGGAATAATGACGGGGTGGACGGCCAGCCCAACCCCCGCTAGGCTTTCAGCGTGTACAACACGACGGCGACGGATGTTGCCAAATTCAGGCTGGACACCCCCGGCGTCATCGGAATTGCCAAGCGGCGGCTGGCGAGCGACAGCAGTTCCGGGCTGGCCCCGCGCCGCTCGGCGCCAAAGGCCAGAATCGCGCCGCGCGGCGCCCGGCCCCACGGCATAGGCTCGCCCAGCGGGTCTATGGCAATCACCGGGCGCCAGCCGCCCGGCCCCGCGATTTCGGATATTCCCCCGGCCCGGGCCACCGGCAGAGCGAATTGCAGCCCGGCGGCGGACACGATAGCCGCCGGATGCCAAGGGTCTTGCGGCCCGGTCACCAGCAGCCCGGCCGCGCCGGCCGCCGCCGCCACCCGCACCGCCGCGCCGATGTTGAACGGGTTGCGCGGGTTCTCCAGCAACACCAACGGCGCCCCTGCCGGCCCATCGGCAACCGCGGCCGCCGATACCGCAGGCCGCCGGGCAATGGCGATAACCCCGGTGTCGGGCGGCGCCGGCGAAAGCCGCCGGAAATCGTCAACCGCTACCTGCACCAGCTCCCCGGCCAGCCGCGGAATAATGTCAGGCGCCACCTCGGCCGCCAGCCGCAGCACGGCATCCGCATCGGGGCTGACCGTCTCCAGCGTTTCCGCCCCGAAGCGCAATGCGTGCTTAACCGCGTGCAGCCCGTCCACCGCCGCCAGCGACCCATCCCGCCGCGCCTGCCGGAAACGGTTAATCAGCGCATAATCCGTCATTCGGAAATCAACCACAGAGAACACAGAGGTCACAGAGTTTGATTTATTGCTTTATATTATAAGCGCAGAGAAAATCAAGAAAAACTCTGCGTACTCTGTGTTCTCTGTGGTTAAAAAACCCGGGAGGCGTTATGGTTGAGCAAGCGGAACGAATCCCCCCGCCGTCGCCGGGGGCGGGCGAGTACCTAGAGCAGGCGATGGCCTGGTCGGACGAAGTGCGGGCCAAGGGCCGGGCCGCCCTGAACCTGCCCTATGGCAACGACGAGCGGCAGAAACTGGACGTTTATATGCCCGCCGCACCCCCCGAACACCCCGCGCCGGTACTGCTGTTTCTCCACGGGGGTTATTGGGTCATCGGCCACAAAGACCTGCTCGGCTTTATGGCCCCGGCCATCACCCCCGCCCCGGCCCTGCTGGTGTCGGTGGGCTACCGGCTGGCCCCCGCCGCCAAGTACCCCCAACAGGTGGACGACTGCCGCGCCGCCCTGCGCTGGGTATACGACAACATCGCCGACTACGGCGGCGACCCCCAACGAATCCACGTGGGCGGCCATTCGGCGGGCGGCCATCTCGCCGCCCTGATAACCCTGCAACGGCAACGCCTGGCCCCTTTCGGCCTGCCCCAAGACGTCATCAAGGGCTGCTTCCCGGTAAGCGGCGTGTTCGACGTCACCGAAACGCCCCCGGAACGCCGCCAAGCATTCCTAGAATCCGACGCCGACGCCCGCGATGCCAGCCCCCTCTACAACGCCGAAGGCAACGCAACCCCCTTCCTGCTGGAAATCGGCAGCGACGATTTCGACAACCTACGCGCCCAGCACCCCCGGATGCTGGCCGCCCTGCGCTCCCAACCAGGCTACGTAGAGGAAATGCTGCGCGAAGCCCACAACCACTTCCAAATCAGCCTAGACCACGCCAACCCCGAAAGCCCCTGGCCTACCCGCGTCCGCCAGTGGCTAACCGCGCCGCCAGCCTAGGCCGCTTGGCAGGGATAGGAACGGCGAAAAGCCCCTAGTCCCCCTGTCCTGCCGGGTGCGGATGGGCGGCATCGGCGGCGCGAAGCAACTCCGAAATCAGCTCGCGGGGCGTCAACCAGACCATCGCGGTAAGAACCAGCAGGGCAAAAGCTATGTCGTCAAAGGGAATCAGCGGTATCAAATCAAGCGGGCTAATCCAGTAGACCAGCACCGCCAGCGGCAAGGCCCGGACATACCACGGCAGCCGCAGGTCGAACACCAGCAGGCGCAGGAAAGTCAGCTTGCCCCGCAAAGTCAGCCGGTAGAACGTGGCGTAAGGTTCCCGGCGGATCAGCAGCCAAATCGTCGCCACCGCCAGCAACCCCGCCAGCAGCAACCCCGCCCCAAAGGAAATCACCAGAACTTTCCAGTCCAACCCCGCCATCCTGCCCGTTTTCCCTCCAGCATACACTAGAATAGAAGTCGGCAAAACAGCCGCCAACCCCTTTCACGCCCCAAACTCCAAAGCAGAGGCCGATTATGGGAATTTATCGGGTATACGCCACCGACGACGGAGAAAGCCACCTAGAGGAACTGAACCTAGAGCAGTACCCCGCCCTCCATTCAATGCTGAATGTGGCCGAGGTAAAAATCCAGTGGTGGAACGAGCCGCGGGTAATGGACTTCCATCCCCTCCCCGACCGCAGGCTAATCCTGCACCTCACGGGCGAAACGGAAATCACCGTAAGCGACGGCGCCTCCCACACATTCCGCCCCGGCGACGCCCGCCTGATGGAAGACACCTCCGGCAAAGGCCACAGCCACACAGACCGCGGCCCAACCTCAGCGGCCTACGTCTTTTTGCAGGATTAAAAAGAAAATGCGCCGCCCCGCCGATTCGGGGCGGCGTCGCTTTCGCCCCCAAAGGCGTTTTCTACCGCTGTTCCTGAAACTGCCCTTTGTATCCCCGTGAGGGGGGCAAGCCAACGCGCTCCAGAATAAGCTGGGCAATTTTCATGCCATGCCTCAGCTCAATCGGAAAAGGGCCGATATTGTGCATTTCCAGAAAGAGATTTCCCTCGAACCCGGCAATCACCGTCGGCGCTGTGACGTGGACCGACAGGCCAAATTTATTTTCCGTCTGTGCTGGCAGGCACAACTATTTTTTCCAAGTCGGATTCCATCGCCGAAAACCTAGTATGCCCGAAATTGGTAGGCGGGAATGACACCACGATTTTGCCCCGGTACTCGCCGATGAGAGCGGCCCTCACGGTGGTGCGCTCCTCGTCCACAATGGCTAGAGGTACGAAGGCCGTCCGATTCTCGTCACCCAGCTTGAACCACACCTGAGCTTCCTGGGGCGTCGGAAATGGGTCTTTGTGCATCTTCGTGTAGCGCAGGTCGGCCATAACCGGCTCAACATAAAACCGTATTGATTCTGGCTCTGGCCGTAACCGTCCTTTTATCATTGGCCGTTCCCCTGTCAAATGGCTGGGTGGCTGGATGCGCTATTATACTATCGCAGCGCGGCTTGTCAATCATTTTTGGCATTTATGTTCGATTTTACCCGTAAAGGCGACACGACGGCCCCCCCTTTCGCCGGAATGACGGGGGCAAGCCGACTCCAAGGGCGCGGTTTAATCAAAAAGCGATGCCCCCCGTCCCGGCCCCCACCCCGTCCGGGGCGCAAGCAATCCCTTTCCCCTTTATTGCCTACCCGATTGGCCGGGCTGTATCATAGTAAAATACCCTTTCGGAAAAGTGAAACGGCATCCGCGGGCTGAACCCGCGCCCCAAACCCTTTCCGGCGGCCCGCGCCCTTTCCGCCATCCCAATCCCTAACGCCGCGCCGCCCGGTTTTGCGCTGGCATTGGCGGTTTTTATGCTGTTTCCTTACAGCCCCGCCGCGTATGATAAATGGGCAGTTTCTGGACACTACCAAGGCGTTGCGGCAAGGCGTATGGGCTTTCGGGATACGCCGCCGGGGTTTCCGGCTACCATAAAGCCCGCGCCGCTAGGCCCAACCCCCACTCCGGTTGGACGGTAATGTTTGGCGTGATGTTCCTGCGGACGCCCCTATGGTGGACTCGGCCCTACGGCGTCATCCGCCCCGACTCGACGCCGCCCGCCACCGCCACCAAGGGCAACCACTACATAATGAACGCCGCCCCCGGCAAGCGGCGGCGAGCGGCATCGTATGCGCGTCATTAGAACAGGCAGCGGCCACCGGGCCGGTGTGCGCTGGCGGCCCGGCGCGGGGCGGGCCCCGGCCCTCCCGGCTTGGGCCCGGGCCCGGCTGGCCGCGCTAAAGCTGAACCCGGCGGCCCGGCGCCTATGGGAGCAACGCCGCCCCTTAAGCGAAGCCGCGCTCTACATCGGATTCTATCTGGTCTACCTGTTCACCGGCGGGCTGGCCTACGCCGACCCCCGCGCCGTCGGCATCGCCAACGGCGAGCGCATCGCCGCCTTTCAGGAACGGCTGGGCTTCCTCTGGGAACCCGGCTGGCAAGCGTGGGCCATAGACCACATCCAAGGGCTGGTGGTATTCCTGAATTGGGCCTACATCGTCACCTACTGGCCCGTGATTCTGGCCCTGGCCGTGTTCCTGTTCCTCCGCAACCGCCAACAATACTACTACTATCGCACCGTCATACTGCTCAACCTCACCGTGGCGCTGCTGGTCTTTATGCTGTTCCCGGTGGCGTCGCCCTTCGCCGTCCCGCCGACGGGGCTGATAGACACCATCCAGACTTTCGGCCCCACCGCCTACGGCACGGAAACAATGGCGAACTTCTACAACACAACCGCGGCAATGCCCAGCCTGCACTTCAGTTGGACAGTAATTCTAGGCGTGTACTGGTGCCGGACGCTGCCAGGCGGATTCAAGGCCGCCGGACTGCTCTACCCGGCAATGACCTTTTTCACCATCACCATCACCGGCAACCACTTCATCCTAGACGCCATAGCCGGCGGAACCCTAGCCGGCCTAGCCTTCGGCCTAGTAGAACTAGCCCGCTTCCTACGCCGCAAAACCCAACGGGAATACCCGCCAGCGTAGGGGCGCACAGCCGTGCGCCCGCACCCTCGCCGGTGTGATGCGTAATGCGTCCCCGCGCCGGTGCCGTGCGCCCACCCCCACCGCCCACTCAACGCAACAACCGCGTCACCGCTCCCGCCCCCACATCGGATGCCGAAACGTAGGCCGGGGCAAAATCCGGTCTATCGGCCTGCTCTCCGGTTCCGCCGCCGCCACGGGTTCCGGCTCCGCCGCCACCGGACGATAAGGCCGGGCCGGCGCCCGTTCCGGCCCGATTTCGCTGAGACGGGCCGCAAGCGCGTGCAGACTACTCATATTATGCACCGGCAAAAAATCGTCAACATACGGCAGCGCGGCCTGCATCCCCCGCGTAAGCGGCTGGTAATCCGGCGAACCCAGCAGCGGGTTAAGCCAGATAAGGCGGTGGCAGCTCCGTTGCAGCCGGGCCGTCTCCCGGGCCAGCAGCTCCGGTTCCCCCCTGTCCCAGCCGTCGGAAATCAGCAGCACGATAGCCTGCCCCCGCAGAGTGCGCCGCAGCCACTGGTAGTTGAAAGCCTTGACCGCCTCGCCGATGCGCGTTCCGCCCGCCCAGTCGGGAACCGCGCGGGACACCTCGGCGATGGCCTGGTCTACCCCGCGATAGCGCAGTTGACGGGTAATGCGGGTCAAGCGAGTAGCGAAAAGAAACGCCTCCAGGTTCCGCCCGGCGGCGGCATCCCCCGCGATGGTATGAATGAAGTGCAGCAACATACGGGTATAGCGTTCCATAGAGCCGCTAACATCGCAGAGCAGGGCCAGCGAGCGCGGGCGATTCTTCGGGCCGCGCCCGGCCAAATCGAAAGTCTCGCCGCCGTATTGCAGGCTGCGGCGCAGCGTGCGGCGCAGGTCAAGCCCCCCTCGCTGCGACCAACTCGCCGGAACCATCCGCCGGGTGCGGCGACGCCCCAAGTCCCAGAACAACCCCGCCATCATCCGCCGCGCCTCCGCCATTTCTTGCCCGGTAAACTGCGCGAAATCCTTTTGCCGCAACACTTCCCGGGCGCTATAAGTACGGGTAAGGTTGACCAGCGAAGGCGAATCGCCATCTAGATCGCCGTCGCCGTCCCCCGACAGCCCATCGTCCACCGGCCCATCCTGCCCGGCCGACACTTGGGGCTTGCGGAAACGCCGCCGCTCCCCCATAGAACGCAAATCCATACCGCTGCGGGCAGTATTCGGCTTCCGCCAGAAAACCTGAAAAGCCTCATCAAACAACGGCAAATCCTGCCGCCTATGAACGAATATACTACGCGCCGCCTGATAAAACTCGCCCCGCCGCCCAATATGAATATGCTCCGTAGCCCGCACCATATCCAGCACATTGGCCGGCCCGGCATCCAACCCCAGCCGCCGCAACACCTCGGCAAACCGCAGCAGATTGGGCAGAATATAACCGTCCCCACCCCCCCCGTCGCGGTTCAATGCATACAAGTTAGTAGTCATAAACGCCCTTCTATTTCGGAATCAACCCGTAACCCGTAGGGGCGCACAGCCGTGCGCCCACCCCCCTAACATCCCGCCATTTTCCCGCCCAAAACAACCAACCGCCGGACGCCCACCCTTTACCAACCCCTACCCCCGCCCGCCCCGCCGCGGGCCGCGATTGCGGGAACGTTCCAGCATCGCCCGCACCGGCTCGCCCCTAACCTGCTCAATATCATCCTGATACTTCAGCATCAGCCCCAGCGTATCGTCTATCACCTCCGGCTCCAGTTGCGTCCGGTTCAGGGCCAGCAACGCCGATGTCCAGTCCAGCGTTTCCGATATGCCGGGAATTTTGTAAAGTTCGGTTTCGCGCAATTCCTGCACAAAGCCCGTCACCTGCTCCGCCAGCCGACGGGGGGCGCCCGGCAGCCGGGATGCGATAATCGACATTTCCTTCTGAAAATCCGGGTAGTCAATCCAGTAGTACAAGCAGCGACGCTTAAGGGCGTCGTGAACCTCGCGGGTGCGGTTGGAAGTGATAATAACCACCGGCGGATGCCCCGCCTTGAAAACTCCCAACTCCGGTATGGTTATCTGAAAATCGGCCAGCAGCTCCAGCAGAAAGCCCTCAAACTCCTCATCGGCCCGGTCGAGTTCGTCAATCAGCAACACCGGAGCCCGCTCGTGGGCCGCGTCTATGGCCTGGAGCAGAGGCCGCTTGATGAGAAACCGCTCGCTGAACAGACCGGCGGCGGCCGATTCCCGGTCAAGCCCGCCCCCCGCCTCCAGCAACCGGATTTCCAGCAGTTGCCGGGCGTGGTTCCACTCATAAACGGCGTGGTTAATGTCCAGCCCCTCGTAGCATTGCAGCCGTATCAAGGGCGTGTCCAGGCCATCCGACAAGGCGCGGGCGATTTCCGTCTTGCCCACCCCGGCCTCGCCCTCCAGAAACAAGGGCCGCCGCAACCGCAGCGCCAGAAACAACGGAACCGCCAGCGAGCGGTCGGCAACATAACCCTGCCCGCGCAACAATTCCTGCACACTCTCAATAGAATCCGGGATAGTGGAATCGCGGGTAGCGGAATCAGGGCTACTCAAAGGGATACTCTCCATCAGGCGATTGACGCTATTGTAGCGCATAACCGGAATTTAACCACAAAAATCTCTGCGCCCTCTGTGGTTAATAACTCACCCGGGAACGAAAGTTGACGTGAGGTAGCGGCGGACAAGGCGGCGCAAACGGTTCCAATGGCCGCCAACCGATTCCTGCTGTTCGGCAGTCATCTGGCTGTAGACCGCGCCGAATTGCGGAAACCGCCACACGCTGAAAACCCAAAATTCCGGCAAAGGCGCATCCGGCGGCTGCCAATCCAAGTATCCGGTAGCCCCGGTTAGCTCCCAAGAAACCAGAACCCGCCCCTTATCCGCGATGGCAAGGGCCTCAACCCACCAAGCCCGCCGGGCTTCGCCGCTATAAGGACGCATCAACTCCAGCAACCGCCCCAGCCGTTGCGCGTTATCAGCGTCAGCCCCGGCAAAGCGGCGCGTATACCGGCTTTCCCACTGCGGCCCCAACGCCGGAATAACCAGCCCCCCGTCCGAAGCAACAGCCAGCATCCCCCCCGCCGCCGACCACCGCGCCGCCTTATCCCGCGCAATAGCCTCATGACTTTCGCCCTCCTCCCCGGCAACCCCCCTCAACCCAACCTCAACAGGCGTAACCGGCGCAAAAGGCAACCCACACAGCAACCGCCGAAACTCCCCCTGCTTATCCAAGTTCCCGGTAGCCAGCAAAATAGGCGTAAACGAACGATGCGTCATTGCTCCTCTATTGTCATTCTAAGCCGCCACACTGTCATTCTGAGCGCAGCGAAGAATCCCCCTTTCGCAACAGAGACCCTTCGCTACGCTCAGGGTGACAGTGGCGCTCAGAGTGACACACCTAGCCAACACGGGCAACGGCCCTAGTAGCCGCCCCATCGCCGCCCTTGAGCTTGAGCGGCAGCGCCCAAAGCTCAAATTCCTCGCCCACCAGCAGATGCAGGTTAATCAGGTTCTCAATCAGCGGTACATTCCGGCCCAGCAACAAACGATGCACCGGGAAATCGTGGATAGTGGATTGCGGCGTATCCGGGTGCTTGTCTATCGGGAAATCCACCGCCACGGCATTGACCCCCTGATCGGCCAAGTACGCCGCGCCCTCGGTGCTGAGATATGGCCCCTGCCCGTAAAAGCGCGGGCCGCCGGATTCGGCCTCGGCCCATCCGGTAAACAGCACGGCTATTTTGCTGTACAGCGCATCGGGAACCGCCCCGGCGTCGGCCAACTGCGCCACCGTCAAAGGCTCCAGCCCGCGGGCCACCGGGCGCAAGTCCAGCAGCAAGGCCGGGCCGGCATATTTCTCCAGCGGCATTTCGTCCACCGTGGCCGCGCCGGGGACAAAGTGATACGGGGCGTCCACGTGGGTGCCGATGTGCGTCGCCAAGCAGAGCCGCTGGTTGGAGCGGGCGTGGGTTTCGTGGGTTTGCAACGGCGATGTTTCCACCCCCATCAGCCCCGGAACCGGGCTTACCCGCTCGCTGCCCAGAGTCAGCGTCAAGTCAATCAGTCGTGCCATAAAACCCAGCCCTTCCTTCGATTTCGGTTTAGTCGCCGGGGGTCGCATCGGGCAACGCGCCGGACGGCGGCGCCGGCCGCGGTTCCGGCCGCGGCTTGAACAAGGCATCGGAACGGGCCTCCGGCGGCAGCGAATCCTCCCAGTTCGGGATAAGCACCCGCTTGGTCGGTTCCAAAGTCAGAATCACCAGCACCCCCACGATGCTGAAGCCCATTGACAGCGCAAACACCGGCATATATCCGACGAGGTATATAACCAGCCCGCCCAAAAAGGTGGCGATAGCGTGTCCCATCATCGCGCCCATAATTTCGTAGCCGTACAGCGTAGCCATCGGCCCGGCCCCGAAATACTGCCGGTTCACCACCAGGTAGGCCGACATCTCCCCGCCGAACCCCAAGCCGAACAGCACTCCGAACAAGTAAAAAACCCACGTGGAGTCGCCGGCAAAGAAAAGCACGGTAACGGTCACGCACTGGAGAAACAGCGCCACCATCATCACCGGCTTGCCCCCCATACGCTCGGCCAGCACCGGCACGATAAACCGCCCGACAATGCTGAAAACGGAGATGCAGCTCAGAATCCAGGCGCCCTGAGTTACGCTGATTCCCGCTTCGTTGGCAAAGTCTATGACAAAAATAAGCACGATGCCATGCCCGGCGCAGCCCAAGCCGTGGATGGTAGGCAGGTTCCAGAAAGCGCGAGTCCGGCGCATATGCTGGCCGAAAACCTTGAGCCGCAGCTTAAGCAGTTCCACCGACGGCACAATTTCCGGCGGCTCATCGCCCCGCATACCATAAGGCCGAATCCCGACATCGGCCGGCCTCGACCTGAAAAAAACGCTGGACAAGATAATCAGTCCGCCGCCCACGACGGCGATGGCCCAGAAAGTTTCGCGCCAGCCGAAGGCTTCCAGCAGCGCGGCCACCGCGGGGGCCAGCAGCGCCGCGCCGATGCCCCCCGCCCCCTGCAACAGCCCGGTAGCCAGTCCCAACCGCCGCCGGAACCAGCCGCCAATGGACGCCTGCAACGGCACAAAAGTAAACGCCTGCGTCATCGCCAAGAACACGCCAAAAGCGATGAAAAAATGCCATACCTCGCTCACAATCCCCACAAACAGCATACTGACCAAATACAGCAAGCCGCAGCCAAGCATAATCGGGCGTGCGCCAAAGCGGTCGCCCATCATCCCGGCAATCGGAGAAAACAAAGCGCCCACGAGGTAATACAAGGAAATCGCCGCGCTAACGGTAAATATGTTCCAGCCAAACGGCCCCTCCTCGTCCCTGAGCAGAGGCACCATAATTCCGGCCGACATACTGATTGCCTGCCCGATGACCTGCACCACCACCAAGATGCCAAGAATCACCCAAGCGCGATGGAACCGAGGAACTATTGCGGTTATCTGTGCCATATCACCTTTTCGCCAAGTCTAATGTTCCGGCCTCAACCGGGATTCCCAAGATTAACCGGGAAAACTGCGAAATCACTTCCGTTGCCCATCATCCTGCGCAAATCCCCGTCATTCTACGCAAATCCCTGTCATTCTGAGCAAAGCGAAGAATCCCACCTTGGGCAGTGAGACCCTTCGCTTTGCTCAGGGTGACAAAGGGAAATTTCGCAATTTCCCCACTAACCGGGATTCCCAAGATTAACCGCGTTCTCAATGCAACGGGCAAGCCTTAAGAAACCCCTTGCCCCACCAAGTGTTTGCCGGGCCCTGATCTTGGGCAGTTTCGCCGATAGGTGCAACGCCAAACGCGGCCTGCCCTTGCCCGCCGCCTTCGGACTCTGCGGCGTCAGAGTCCTCCAGCGACGTGCCGGGCAGCCCAAAAGTCAACTCGCGGCCCTCGGCATTGGCCGATACGGCCCAGGCCCCGAAAAAGATTATCAGCACTGCCGTGGCGCCGGTCACCACCAGAAAGATGAACGGCGCCGGCATATTTCGCAGAAAGGTCAGCTCCCCACCTCCACTTCCACCGGAAAGACCATATTATTGCCGTAGCCGCGCCCGTCCCACTTGTTCGGGAACTCCATCGGCTGCGTGTCGCCCAAGTTGTTGGTCGCCCGGCACATTATGGTGTAGTTGCCCGCCGCCGGGGGCTGCCAGTAGTGTTCCCAGCGATACCAAGAATAGCCGACGCGCGGGTGCAGCGTGTCCACCTGCTCCCAACTCTGGCCGCCGTCGGCGCTGAACTCGACTTTGGTGACTTCCTGCTCGCCCGACCAGGCCGCCCCGGCCAGTTGATACCCGGTCACCGGGATGATTTCGCCGGGAACCGGATTGGTGATGATGGACTTGACCCTCATCCGCGTGTAGTAGGTGTAGGGTATGGGCGAGCCGGGTTCGTTCTGCGTCATATAGCGCTCGGTCATATAGAAGCCCTTGAATTCGTGGTCCAGCACGTGGATGCCGACCAGCCACTTGACCGAGTTCATGCCGTACCAGCCCGACACCAGCAACCGCAGCGGGAAGCCGTGGGCCGTGGGCAGCGGTTCGCCGTTCATTTCGTAGGCCAGCAGCGTGTCGGGATGCAGGGCCTTGACCATCGGCAGGCTGCGCTCGTAGGTGACCTCGGCGGGATCGCCGACAACTTCGTCCGGCCCGTGGTCGGCGCCCTCGAACATCACCTCAACGGCGTCATCCTTCACCCCGGCCAGCTCCAGCACATCGCGCAGCGAAACCCCGGCCCACTCCGCGTTGCCCATAATGCCGTGGCCCTTGATGCCCTCCATCACCGAGCTGATCCGCAGCGACTTGGTCCAGTATTCCGGCACCGGACTGTTGCCGCAGCACTCGAAAGTCACCTGAAATCGCTTTTGCGGCAGATTTTTCAGCTCTTCCAAAGACAAGGACAGGGGACGCACCACCTGCCCGTCAACGGCCAGCCGGTAGGTGGCGGCGTCAATCTCCGGGCATTCCGTCCAGTGGTTGCGGACGTAAAAGAGATGGTTCGGAACGATGTTTTCCTGCAACGCCGACGGCGGCGCGGCAAAAGTGCGCAGCCCGGCGTTGGTAGGAATAATCTGGGGTTCAATCCTGGTGCCGATTTGCGGTAGGGCCATACTGTCCTCCTAACTAATTGCGGCTTGCGCCTCTATGCTTGCTGCCAATTCTGCGATTCCACTCCGCCGCCCCCGGGCGGCAACTCAGTAAACTCCTCACCGGCAACAACGGCGGCTTCCCGGCGCCGGTTCCACTCCTGCCACCTCCGGCGTTCCTCAGCCCGTCCCTCAGCGCGTCCTTCTTTCTGCCCCTTTTCCGACGCAGCGGCCACAATTCTCCGCTCGCGCCGTTCACGCCGCTTTTTAAGTTCGTCTTCCAGCCAAGGGCCTATTACCATACTAGCCTTCCAAGCGTCGGTTATGGCCGGGACGATAACCGCCGATAATGCTGGCTGCTGAGACTTGCAGTTCTAGGGTTGCTCCGAGTTTTGCGATTCCGGGTCTCCATCGCCAGGCGGCAACTCAGTAAACTCCTCACCGGCGGCAGCCGCAGCTTCCCGGCGCCGGTTCCACTCCTGCCACTTGCGGCGTTCTTCGGCACGCGCGGCTTCCACCGCAACTTGCGCCTCAGCTAACGCCTTTTCCCGAGCTACTTCCGCTGCCTTTTCCGACGCAACGGCCACGATTCTCCGCTCCCGCCGTTCACGCCGCTTCTTAAGCTCGTCTTCCAGCCAAGTTCCTATCACCATACTCGTCTTCCAAGCGTCGGTTAGAATCAACGCAAAGGCCGCCGACGTAATCGCCGCGGGCGCCATCCCTTGCCACACGGAAAGGACTTTCGCCTGAATGCCAACCAAGGATTCGTCCGATAAGGCCGCCTGCGCCAGCCACACCGCCGCAACGATTATCTGCGCCGTGAACAGGCCGAAGTACAGCTTCTTCAGGCTGGCCGGTATGCTCCAAATGGACTCCCGCTCATCGTCGCCCCGGCCATCCCCCCGCTCTTCCCCCGGCAATCCCCCGTCCGGCAGTTCCCCCTCCGGCCTTGCCGGCCCCCCGTCCTGCCCCAATCCTGCTATTCCAGGTAGCTGGTTTGCGGTTCGTTGGTCGGATAGGTTATCAGCAGCACTGCGGGCGTCCAGAGGTGGTTTATCAGCTTGTGCGGCGTCCCCGGCGGCGCCAGCAGCGTGGTTCCGGCGCGGACAGTGCGAACATCGTCCCCGATTATCGCCTGCACCGCCCCGGAAATCACCTGCATGGATACGTCGGTATTGTGGACGTGCATCCGCCCTTCCCAGCCGGGGTTGAGCTGCACCTCCTTGATGGTCAAAGACTCCGCCCCCTGACCGCTGGACACCAAGTAACGCTCGCTCACCCGGTCAACCGGCGGGGACATCCGAATGCTGGAATGGTCAATAAACGGCATTTTCGCTCCCAGGGTCTGCCGCATTTTACCACTGCGGCGCGATTCGCGCATTTTACCGCAGAACGCGCCGCTATGGCTGGCAGGGATTTTCCGGTTTCCGTTACTCCCGGTTCCCGTTACTCCACGGTCACCGGGTAGCCCACGATGGCGCTGAAGTTCTTGCGCATATTGTTGTAGCGCGGTTCGCGGGACTGCACCCGCCCCACTTCGTCGGTGGCGCGGGACATTATGTTGTAGTCGCCCGGCTTGGCGTCCCACTTGTGCGACCAGCGCACCCACATAAAGCGGTCGCGGGGCGGTTCGATATGGGCCGCCTGCCAGGTCTCCCCGTCATCCACGCTGACCTCAACGTTGGTTATGGCCCCGGCGCCGCTCCAGGCGTAGCCCCGTATCATCTGCTCGCCGGAGTTCAGCACGCGGGTATTGTCGTTGGGGCTGGTGACAATCGACTTGACGCCGATGGTGGTTATCAGCTCCTTGTCCGGCGAGTCGGCGGAGTCGGCGTAGTAATAAAACTGGTAGTGATACCAGCAGTCGGGCATAGTGTCGGTCACTTGCAGGCGGCGCAGCCACTTGACCGACCAGTTCCCCGACCAGCCCGGCACCAGCAGCCGCACCGGAGCCCCGTGCAGATGCTCCAGCAACGCGCCGTTCTGCGCCCAAGCCAAGATAGTGTCGGGATGCAACGCCTTCTGCACCGGCAGCCCCTTATCGTAATAAAAAGGCTCGGTGCCTTCCTCGGCGGTGGCCGGCACGCCATAGTCCCAGCCCTCGGCCCGGATGTACAGCGACTTGTCGGTAAGCCCGGCCTCCTGCAACACAGTGTACAGCGGCACGCCGGTCCACTCGCTGGCGCTAAGAATCATCGCCTCGGAAGTCCGGGAGGGACGTGGCCCTTCGCCCTTGAGAAACTCAAAAAATGTGGCGTCGGAACCCGAGCATTCCATCACCGTCCGCACCGAGCGCCCGGGAAAGCGGCGCAGCTCGTCAAAGGACAGCTCCAGCGGCTGCCTAACCTCGCCGTCAATAGTCAGCGACCAGTCGGCGGCGGGAATCACCGGCGGAACATCGAAATGCTGCACCGTGTAGTGCAAAGGCGTCGGCGTAATCAGCCCCTCCAAGTCCATCACCGGCGTGCGAATCCGCACCGTCCGCCCCTGGTCATCCAGCAGCGTAACCGGCTTCACATCCTTGGAAGGCCAGCCGTACCAGTCCCCGGTCAGCCCGATATTGCCCCCGCTAGAGCCGGCCCCCTCGTCCATTCGCAGAAAATCGGGCACCGCCCCTTCTTCTCGGCTAGTAACCATCCGGTATCCCTCCCTAAATGTCGGTATCTGGAAAATGTCTGGAGCAGCCCGTCTGTCATTCTGAGCAAAGCGAAGAATCTCACCTTGGGCCGCAAGACCCTTCCCTCCGCTCAAGCTGCCAAGGAGCCACCCAAAGCAACAAACTCGCTCAGGAAAACAAAGGGCAATTCCGCAATCTCCCCGCCTTTTCACCCCAACCTTGCAACAAGACAAACGCTTGCGCCTACCACCCACAACCCCCCCCGCGCCCCCGCGTTCCTACCCCTGCGCGTACTTCACCCCCAGCTCCGTTTCCCAGCGCAGGTAGTTCATCATCTCGCCATAGCTGCGGTCAACGCCCAGGTAGTTAATATCCGCGGGCGGGCGCACAATGCCCGTAAGCCCCTGCTCGACCGGCAGCCCGGCCTGCCGCCAAGCCCCCATCCCCCCCTCCAGCACCGACACGGCGGTATAGCCCAGCCCGGCCAGCGTAACCGCGGCCAGCGCCGAGTTGCGCCCGTTGCTACAAGTTACGGCAATCGGCGCGTCTTTATCCGGCGCGATGCCCCCGATTTCGATTTCCAGCCAACTGCGCGACAGCCACTTGGCCCCCGGCGTATGCCCGCCGGAAAAGTCCTGGCTGGTATCCACGAACAGCGTCACCGGCGGCGGATTATCGTGGAGTTCCTGCGCCGACACCAGCGTCACGCTACGAAACGCATCGCCCAGCCCGGCCACCGGCGCCCGCTCCATACCCGTAGACAGCTCGCGGCCCGACGCAACCCAGCCCGGCGCCCCCCCGTCCGCCACGTAGACCTCCCGATGGCCCATCTGCCGGTAGAAAGACGCAGTCACCGTAGCCCGCGCCCGTCCGTCGCAACAGAATACGATAGTCGAATTTTTGACCACCGCCAAATCGTCGGCCCGCTGCACCGCCTGCCCGCCGGGCCACCAGCGAAAGCCGGGAATATGCCCCTCGCCGTACTCCTTATCCGTGCGGACATCAACCAGATAGACCGTTTCCGTGTCGCCCCTAGCCATCAAATCGGCCAGCGCGTCCGGCGACAGATACCGCACGCCGTCCTCCGCCGCCAGCCGGGCGGCGTATTCCTCGGCGGCGGCCTGACCTTCCTCCGACACCTCGGGCAGTTCCGACCTATCGGCGCCGTTCTCCAGTTCGTAACCCGCCAGCAGCCACCCCGATGTGCCGTTTTTCAGCCCCAGCGCCGGAATCCCCATCCGTTGCAGCACGTGAGTGCCGGTGATGCTGCGGGTGCGGCCGGCGCAGTTGATAATCACCGTAGTATCCTCGTCCAGTTCCTTCTTAACGTCGGTAATCCGCAGAGCCAGCTCCCCGCCGGGCATACTGCGCCCCCCGGGGATACAAAACCGCTGGTATTCCTCCGGCGTCCGCGTGTCAAGGATAACCAGCTTGTCGCCCCGCTCAATGCGCTCGTGCAAATCCTCGGCGCTTATTTCAGGAACGTGATGAACGACCTCCAGCTTTTCGCCAAAATCCTTGCTCGGAACATTGACGCCCCACTCGGTAGGGTAATCTTGGCTGGCCCAGCGGTTCACCCCGCCGTCGAGGACGGAAACGCTGGCGTAGCCCAGCCGCTCCAGCGTCGCCGCGGCCAGCGGCGCCCGCCGCCCGTCGTCATCGCACACCACCACCCGCACGCCTTTGGCCGGCGCCGCCTCCCCGATGATAAACTCAATGCGGCGCCGGGGAATCAGACTGGCCCCCGGTATATGGGAGCTGTTGTACTCCCCCGATTCCCGGACGTCGATCAAGGCAAAGGGCGCATCCCCCTTCAGCAGAGCGTCCAGTTCGGGAGCGGAAATCAAGTCGGACATAATCACAAACTCACTAGCTTACGGATGCCGCCATTATGCGAATCCCCCCAACGCAGTGTCAACAGGCACAACCAACCCAGAACAACCCCCCATCCCCCCCAACCGCCAACACGCGAAACCGCCCCCACCACCCGCCCCCGGCCAACAACCGTAGGGGCGCGTAGGGGCGCACAGCCGTGCGCCCTCACCCTTCCCGGGAACAACCGCCGCAGGAAAAAATCCCCCCCAACCACGCCGGGAACCCCCGGAATAGAGTATAATCACCCCCGCAACGCCGCCCCGGAGGGCGAGCAATTAAAACTGATGGGATATGGCGGGAATGAGTAGCAAGTTTCTGGAACGGCTGGATGAAATTCGGGAAGGCGCCCCCCCCCGTATGGGCTTCGGCCAAGCCCGCGCCGCCAAAACCCCGGGAATGGCCCTGATTGTATCGGCAGACGGCGAAAACGCCGCCGACGCCGCCGCGCTAACCCCCGACGCCATAATCGTCTCCGCCCCAAACGGCGCCGACGCCGCAGAAATCGGCCAGGCCGCCGCTGACGCCCGCTGGGGGCCGCAGGCCAACTCCCTCTCCGCCGCCAACGCCGCCGAATGGCGCGAAGCCGGCGCCGATCTGATTGTCTTTTCTATGGCCGATACCGCAGTGGACGCAATAACCTCCGACGACGCCGCCCGAATCCTCTCCCTAACCGACACCGAATCCCCCGAAAACCTCCGCGACATCAACCCCCTCCCGGTGGACGCCGTGCTGGTAGCGCTACCCGGCGACCCGGCGCATTGGACACTCCAAGACCTAGCCGCCATCGCCCGCGTCAGCGGGCGCGTAGGCAAGCACCTATTGGCCGAAGTTTCCGGCCCCCCCAACCCCGGCGCCCTAGAAGCCCTCCGCAACGCCGGTGTAATCGGCCTAGTTGTGAACCTTTCCCTAGGCGACACCGCCATCGCCGACCTCAAAGACGCCCTGCTGAATATGCCCCGCCCCGGCTCCAGCCGCCGCGCCCGCACCACCCCCATCCTGCCCGGCTCGGTTTACGCCGCCCGCCGGCCCGCCCCCGCCGACGACCCGGACGACGACGACGATTAGCGAGGCATCCAATGACCGAAGCCCAGTTCCCGCAAGACCGCCCGGATAACCCGCCGCACAACGACGGGCCCAACGAACACGCCCACCGGCCCCACCAGCACTACGGCGTCCTCCCCGCCGACGGCGTAGAAGACCTAACCGACAAGCTAACCGGCTATATGACCGAAATCGAGCTAGGCGGCCTGTCCGACATAATCGGCCAAGTCCTGGACGATTTCCTGGACCAATCCGGCGGAATGCCCGACGACCTCAAGGCCCGCGACGCCTTCGAGCAAATCTCCCGCAACCAGCTCGCCGTAACCCTAGCCTACCAGTTAGGCCGCCTAGAGGGCCGCTCCCCCCAACTGGTAGAATCCCTAATATCCCGCGCCATCCAATCCCACGGCTTCCTCCCCCTAGACGAATCACCCGAAATCACCGACCCCGACATAGAAAACCCCAAAGTCCAGGTCTACCCCCGAGTCCGCCGCCTAAAATACCAAGAACCCCAAATCCTCCAAATCCAGGGCCCACCCAACGACACCCCCCCCGAGCAATAACAAAAAAATCTCTGCGCTCTCGGCGTACTCGGCGTTTAATTCCCACCCCAACGGGAGACGACCAATGACCACCTACGACCTCCTCCTAACCGGCGGCACCCTCCTAGACCCCGCCCAACAAATCCACGACCGCCGCGACATAGCCTTCAAGGACGGCCTAGTAGCCGCCGTAGCCCCCCGCATAGACCCCGCCGAGTCCGCCAACACCCTAGACGCCTCCGGCAAGCTAATCACCCCCGGCCTGATCGACCTCCACGGCCACTTCTACCACGGCGGCAACCCCACCTCGGTCAACCCCGACGAAATCTGCCTCTCCTCAGGAACCACCACCGGCATAGACGCCGGCAGCGCCGGCTTCCTCAACTACCAGGCAATGCGCGACTACGTCTTTCCCGCCCACCGAACCCGCCTGCTCGCCTTCCTCCACGTAGGCGCCGTCGGCCTAGCCGTCAACCGCGTCCTGGGCGGCGGCCTCCACGATATGCGCGTCATAGACATCGACCAGACCGCCGACCACATCCGCCAAAACCCCGGCTTCTGCTACGGCGTCAAAGTCCGAATGCACGTAAACGCCGTCGCCTACTGGAACGCCCACGAAGCAATGCGGGCCGCCCGCGCCGTCGCCGACCAATCCGGCAGCCGCCTCATGGTTCACGTAAGCGGCACCCCCATCCCCCTCCCCGACATCCTAGAATTCCTAGGCCCCGGCGACATCTCAACCCACGCCTTCAACGGCCACCCCGAAAACATCCTAGACCGCAACCTCAAAATCCGCCCCGAAGTCCAGGCCGCCGCCGACCGCGGCGTCATAATGGACCTAGCCCACGCCGGCGTCCACTGCGACGTAGAAGTAAGCCGCGCCGCCCTACAACAGGGCCTCCCCCCAACCACCATCAGCACCGACATACACGTCCCGCCCCCCGAGCGCACCGTCTACCAAATGCACGACCTAATCAGCAAATTCCACGCAATGGGAATGTCCCTGCCCGACGCCATAGCCGCCGCCACCGCCACCCCCGCCCGAGTGCTGGGCCTGCAAGACACCATCGGCTCCCTCTCCCCCGGAATGTGCGGCGACGCCGCCATATTCGACCAGCGCGAAGGCGCCTTCGTCTGGATGGACTCCGCAGGCAACCTCCAGCGCGGCAAAATGCGCCTAGACACCTACGCCACCATCCGAGCCGGCCGCCCAGCCTGGCGCGAAGGCCACCTAATAGAAATGGGCAACTGCTAGGATAAAATTAAACGCCAAGCCCGCCAAGAACGCCAAGCAATAAACAAGAAAAAACTCGGCGTTCTCGGCGCACTCGGCGTTTAACCCAAAAAAACTCGGCGTTCTCGGCGCACTCGGCGTTTAATCAACCGTAGCAACCACAACATCCGCCACCTCCCCGTCAAGCTCAAACAAAAACTCCACCGCCACCCCCGCCGGAAACACCCCCCGCTCCACCGCCACCATCACCATAGGCGCGAACAGATACGGATACTCCCGCCCCTGCGGATTCAAGTCCAGCTCCAGCTCCACCACCGCCCGCCCGTCCCCCACCCGCACCGCGGCCACCGACAGCGGATCCCCCCGCACCGGACGCCACACATAATAAGCCGCCAGCAACACCGCCCCCTCAAACTCAATCCGCCCCAAAGAAACGGCATTCCCCCGGCTAACCTTGCTAACAAACCCCGACTCAAAAGCCTCCAGCTCCCCCTGGCTAACAATAACAAAAGCCCGCAGCTCCCGACTGAAAGGCCCAACCTCCTCCCAATCCAGCGGCGAAACCCACCCGCTATTAACATACCGGAACACCGCCCCCCCGCCAGCACCCCCGTCCCGCCCCAACCCCGACGCGCCCCCGTCGCCCCCCCAAACCACCAACGCCCCCACCCCTGCAACCACCAGCAACGCCGCCACCGCCGCCCGCCAAGCCCCGCCCAACGGCCAACGCAACAGACGGCGCCCCCCACGCGCCGCAACATCAGACCCGGTTTGACCATACACAACCACGTAAAATATGATACCAGACAAACCGCCAAATCCCACCAACGCCGCCAATCCCAAATCCCCCAAAACCCCATCAGGAGGCCCCCCAAATGCCCTACACCGCCGACATCAGCCGCGCCAACCCAGCCTGCTTCCTATTCCTAATAGACCAGTCCGGCTCTATGACCCAAGCCCTCGCCGGACAGCCCGAGCAGCGCAAGATGGACCAAGCAGCCCTTGCCCTCAACCGGGTGCTCGACGAAATTTCCCTGCGTTGCTCCTCCGGTATGGACATCCGCGACTACTTCCACATCGGCGTCATCGGCTACAAAACCGACCCTGCCGCCGCAGCGGCGCTCTCCAGCCTGCTCAATGGAACCACCCTGCAACGGCCTTTCCTGCCCATCAGCCAAGTAGTGGACCTCGCCGAAATAGAGGAGCGGCAGGTGCGGGAAAGCGACGGAGCCGGCGGGCTGGTTGAAGTGACGCGGAAGTTTCCGGTCTGGGTGCGTCCCACAGCCGAATACGGCACCCCGATGTGCGAAACGCTGGACATCGCATCCCAAGCCATCGCGGACTGGATCACGCAAAATCCCGACTCATTCCCGCCCATCGTCATAAACGTCTCCGACGGTATGCCCACCGATGGCGACCCTACGGCACTCGCTCAGCGGATAATGAATCTCCAAACCAGCGACGGCAATGCGCTGATTTTCAACATCCACCTCTCCGGCGTAAATACAATGCCAATTCAGTACCCCGACCGGGAAGGCCAACTCCCGCAGGGCGATGAATACGCCCCGCTGATGTTCCGAATGTCGTCCGTTCTGCCGGAATCCAGCCGCAACCAGGCTGCCAGCCTTGACCTGCCGGTCAACGAAAATTCGCGCGGGTACGTTTTCAACGCCGATATGATGGCCCTAGTCCGATTCCTCGACATTGGCACCCGCGCCGCATCAAACCTGCACTAAACTGCGCCTTTGGAGAGCAGCAATGCGGCTACGCCCACCAAAAAGACTATGGGCCCCCAAAGCGGGCAATTCCCAAGCCGAATACGAAGACGCCTCAAGAGTAGTCTATCCTCACCTGCCTGCCCCTGGCGGCGGCGTGGCGCGTGCCGTCGTTTCCGATGGCGCCAGCGAATCCGCTTTCGCCCGAAGCTGGGCGGCGATTCTGGCCGACGCCTTTGCCGCAAAGCCCCTCGCGCTGTCCAGCCTCAGCGGCCCGGCCCTTGCCAACTGGCTTGAACCCTGCCAAAAGCGGTGGCGCGAAGCCGTGCCTTGGCAACGCCTGCCTTGGCACGGGGAAACAAAGGCCCGCAACGGGGCAATGTCCGCCCTATTAGGGGTGAGCTTTCAAGAAAAGAAAAACCGCCGCAACCTTTCCTGGCAAGCCGTGGCTGTCGGCGATTGCTGCCTTTTCGTCATTCACGGCAACGCCCTTGTGCTATCCTTCCCAATAGGCGACGCCGCCCAGTTCAACAACACGCCCCCTATGATTTGCAGCAACCCGGCCAACAACCAAGGGCTGTGGTCGAGGGTAAGCCAAATCAGCGGCGAGTGCCGCCCCGGCGACCGCTTCATCCTAGCTTCCGACGCCTTGGCCTACTGGATACTGCGGGAGCAGGAACACGGGCGCCAACCTTGGCAAACCCTGATGCGGCTGAACCCGGGAGAACAATGGGAATCCTGGCTCCACAACCGCCGCGCCGAGCGCACAATGAGAAACGACGACGCTACCCTGCTGATAATCGAAGTCGAATAACCCCGGATGTGAGGGAAGCAATGGCCTGGCCCAGCATCGCCGACTTTTCCAACGCTGTCCTGAATCCCATCGCGTCCTTCGACGACCCTCAACTCAAACGAGGGCAACCGGCGTTAGACCGCAGCGGCAGAGCTTTGGGCTACACCGGCAGTTTTGCCAGGGTGTACCAAGTTAGGAGCGGCGGACGCGATTTCGCCGTGCGCTGTTTCACCAGCGAGGTGCGCGACCATCAGAGGCGTTACAACCAGTTAAGTCAATACCTGCGAAGCGTCAACCCACCCGGTTTTGTGGAGTTCGATTATCAGCCTCGCGGTATTCGATCCCTAGGTGAATGGTATCCCATTGTCAAAATGGATTGGGTCAACGGGCAGACCCTAGACGAATTTGTCGAAAATAATCTGCGCGATTCCAACACGCTAAAGCGTATCAGCGACAAGTGGCGGGAAATCGCCATCGAATTGCAACGCCGCGACATCGCCCACAACGACCTGCAACACGGCAACGTCATAGTGCAGCAGGGCGGCCCAATCTGGCTGGTGGACTATGACGGCATCTTTCTGCCAGAGTTCCGGGGAAGCGACAGCCCTGAAATCGGGCATCAGAATTTCCAGCATCCCTTGCGGACGGGCAAGGACTATGCCCAACACGTAGACAATTTTCCGGCCTTGGTAATCTATCTCAGTCTGCTCGCAGTTGCCGCTGATCCCGGTCTATGGGATAGAAATAGGCGTTTCAATAATGGCGACAATCTGATTCTCAAGAAAAGCGATTTTCAGTGCCCGGCCACTTCCGAGTGCTTTCGCGCCCTGAAAAACAGCCCCAGCGATGACGTTCGCAATCTGGCGCAGAAACTGGAAACATTCTGCTCCCGCCCCGTCGCCGACGTGCCAACATTGCAAAGCATTCTGCAATCAGGCCGAACTGCCAAGCCTAAAGCCGCTTTGTCGCCATACCAAAAACTAATTCAGGAGCGTCAACAAAAAGACAAAAGTAAAATTGACTGCCAAGACTTCATCCAATTCTGCATCAGCATGGACGGGCAGGAAATGAGGACTTTGCGCCAGGGGACTAGATTCCGTATCAAGGTGAACCAATCGGCGTCAATCCTTTATTTCACTCCCACGACTTCAGGAAAAGCAAGAACTTGCCCACAGACCGAGGTTGAGCGCTTTCTTAACCATTTCGAGGAAACACAGTCACAGAGCACCCGGGATTATCAGAGGCCCATCACTAACAACGCATCTTATCTGATTGCGGTTTTGAACCGCTATTTGCATAACACCCCGTCTGCCCCAACTGTCCGGCCTACCAAAGCGGCAGGCAGCCTGACCGAAATACCGGAAACGGGCCATGAGAAAGCCGACGCCTACCGGGAGTTACAAACTGCACAGTCCGAGTTGCAAACCGTCCAGCGCCAGGCGACGGAAGCAAAAGCCAAAGCCGACAAAGAACTCCAGGCAGAGCAAGCCGCGCGGCGCAAGGCCGAGGCCGACAAAGACAAGGCCGAAACGCAACTCCAGGCAGAGCAAGCCGCGCGGCGCAAGGCCGAGGCCGACAAAGACAAGGCCGAAACGCAACTCCAGTTAAAGCAAATCGCGTGGCGCAAGGCCGAGGCGGACAAAGCCCAGGCTTTGAGTTGGGCCCAACAGATGCGAGCCGAATTGCAGACCACTCGCGCCGAATTGCAGACCACTCGCGCCAAACTCGAAAAATACAGCAATTCGTGGTTCGGCGGCAAACTCAAGCGTTAGGCTAAAGTACAACAGCCCCAACGAGCAGCCCATTCCGTCAACCACCAATCAGACTGGAGACGTGAAAACCAACAATGCCCTGGCCCACCATAACCGACTTCACCGCCGCCATCCAAAATCCCCCCGTATGCTTCGACGACCCCGAGCTCCGCGACGGGCAAGCCGAGCTGAGCCCCCGCGGTATGCCCCTGGTCTACTCCGGCAACTTCGCCGCCGTCTACCCCCTGTCCGGCGGCAACCGCAAATACGCCGTCCGCTGCTTCACCCGCGAAGTCAAAGACCAGCAGGCCCGCTACGGCCACCTCGACGCCTATCTCCGCAGCATCCTGCCCCCGGCCTTCGTGGACTTCGAGTTCCACCAGCGCGGAATCCGCGTGCGCGGCCAATGGTATCCCATCGTCAAAATGGAGTGGGTCAACGGCGACCCCCTCGACAAATACGTCCGCAACAACCTCGCCACCCCCAACCTGCTGCTCCGCGTCGCCGCCCGCTGGCGGGGCGTCGCCAGCAGCCTCCAAGGGCTCAACATCGCCCACAACGACCTCCAACACGGCAACGTTATGGTGCAAGACGACGGCTCCATCCGCCTAGTGGACTACGACGGCATCTTTCTCCCCCGCTACCAAGGCCGGACCAGCCCCGAACTAGGCCATCAAAACTTCCAGCACCCCAGCCGCACGGCGGACAACTACGACGAACTGGTAGACAACTTTTCCTCCATCGTAATCTACCTAAGCCTGCTCGCCCTAGCCGCCGACCCCGCGCTATGGCAGAATTTCTACAACGCCGACAACCTGATTTTCACCAAAGCCGACTACGCCAACCCCGCCAACTCAAAATGCTTCCGCGCCCTGCGAAACAGCCCCGCGGCCACCGTAAGGCGACTCGCCTACTATCTCGAGCAGTGCTGCGCCCAACCCCTAGAAAACATCCCCTACCTAGAAACCATTTTAGAGCCGCAGGCATCCCCTACCCCTTTCCCAACCACACCGCCCGCACCGCCCCCCACAACCGCACCGCCCCCGACGCCGCCCGCCAGCAGTTCCGAATACCGCCAACTGATCCAATCCGGCCAAGCAACCCCGCCCCCTCCGGCGATAGTAACGCCCCAGCCCGCGCCGCCGCCGCCCGATACCCCGCCAACCGCCCCCCTAGCCGTCCTCTGCCCCCAATGCAACCAAGCCAATTTCGGCGAACTAATCTACTGCGACGACCAAAAATGCGCCGCAATTCTGCACCCGGGCGACAAATTCTGCCCCTACTGCGGCCATCGAAACCCGGTCAACGGAAATTACTGCACCGAATGCGGCCGACAGTTAGCCTAAGCCAAACCCCCAGAGCCAAACCCGATGAAATGCCGTAACTGCCAGCGAACCATCCCGTCAACGGTAATGTTCTGCGCCTATTGCGGCGCCGGAACCGCCGCGCCCGCCGCCGCGCCCCCACCCCAGGCCCCCCCGCCCATCACCGCCGCCCCACGCATTCCACCACCGCAACAACGTCCCCCCGCGCCCCCGGCCCCGCCGCCCCCCCCGGCGGCGCCCCGGGGATTCGGCGTATGGGTGGCCGCCCACAAAATCCAAACCTTCGCCGCCGTCGCCCTAGCCATCATAGCCGTCGTCATCGCGGCCCTGCTACTCGCCCCCCCGCCCAGCGACGACGCCCCCGCCGCGTCCCCCCCGCCCCCCACAACAGCCCCGGCCCCGCCCGCCACATCCGAATCACTGACCGCGCCCGCCAATCCCCCGCCCGCCACCGCCGCCCCCCAAGCCCCGGCCCTGCCGTCAGTCGCCGACGTAATGGACAACGCCCTCCTCAGCATAGTCCAGGTTCTCACCAACACCGGCTCCGGCTCCGGCTTCATCGTCAACCAAAGCGGCCTAGTAGTAACCAACGCCCACGTAGTAGGAAACAATCCCCAAGTCCAAATCCGCCCCGGCGCTGGTAACGCAACCTACCGCGGCCAAGTAATCGCAACCCACCCCAACCTAGACCTAGCCTACATCCAAATTGACAGCAACCGCCAATTCCGCCCCATAGCCATCGGCGACTCCGACCAAATCCGCGTAGGCGCCGAAGTCATCGCCATCGGTTTCCCCCTAGGTTCCGACCTAGGCCAAGACCCCACCGTAACCACCGGCATCATATCCGCCAAGCGCAGCGCCCCCACATATCTGCAAACCGACGCATCCCTCAATCCCGGAAACAGCGGCGGCCCCCTGCTCGACAACCGCGGCTACGTCGTAGGCGTAAACACCGCCGGAATAGCCCAAACCGACGATGGCCGCACCGTTACCGGCATCAACTTCGCCATCCCCATAAACGAAGTAAAACAGCAACTAGGGAACCGAATCACCCCAGGCCAACCGGCCGTTCCCCTAGCCGCCACCCCGGCCCCCACCCCCACCCCAACGCCCACGGCAACCCCCGCGCCCACACCAACCGCCACGCCCACGCCCGCCCCAACCGCCACCCCAATTCCAACGCCAACACCCACGCCTACACCAACGCCCATACCTACCCCTACCCCTACCCCCACGCCGCTGCCCACGCCGCTGCCCACGCCAACACCAACGCCCATACCCACGCCTACCCCCACCCCATACCCCACGCCAACGCCGCGTCCCACCCCCACGCCAACCCCGCGGCCCACGTCCACCCCGCAGCCCACCCCAACCCCCGTAACAATTTGGCGTGACTGCGGAAACAGCTCCCACAAATACCGCATCCAATGCAACCAGCACTGGATACAAACCGACGGCACATCCGCCGGAGGACGCCCCTTCCTGCAAATCACAGTCAAAGACTTCTACAGCGGCGAGTCCCTAGGCGATTTTTTCAATCGCCACCGGCAAAGTCTGGTAAGGAAGGCCCGCGATTACCAACTACTCGAGATGGGCGAACTCTATGGCGAAACCATCAACGGGCGCAACTACGTCCACATGGAATATATCTGGCAGCCCCGCGCCAACGACTGCCTCTATCACGTAGTCGAACACATATTTCGCTCGCGCTACTACCCCGCCAGAGCCTACGGCTTCGCCATCACCGCCGGCGTCTGCGAAAACGACCTGCTCACTTACGACGCCCAAAGAGAGGACATACTCAAAGGCTTCAAAGAATACGAATAACCCCAAACAAACAAAACCCGCCCATCCTCAACCACCGGCCCAGGACAAACGGGTTTCGATAACCGCAAGCGCGGGAATGCGCCTAACCGGGGTTGTAACGCAGCACCAGCTCCGCCACGCGCGGGTCTATATCGCCGATTTCGACCCCGCCATCCAGCCGGGCCACGCCCAAATGGGCCGCCCGCTGAATCTCCTCCCAATCGGGCTCAAGCTCGTACTGGTCGCGCAGGTCGTCAAACAGAGTGTCTAGCGACGGTTTGTCAAACATAACGTCCTTCCGCTCCTCCTTATCCGAAAATCGCGCCTGTTTTCGCCGCACGCCGCCCCTTATCGGACTGTCCCAGGGCAACGCAACGCGCCGCCTGCAACGGGGGGCCACAGGCAACGCCGGGTAGCGGAGCTTAGTCTACCCAATCCCCCGCCCCCTGACAAGCACCCCCCAAACGCCCCACCCCCAACCGTAGGGGCGCACTGCCGTGCGCCCGCACCCCCGCCCCCCAACAACCACGCCCTATCCAACCACCCGCCGCCACAATCCCCCAACCCCTAAACGTAGGGGCGCACTGCTGTGCGCCCGCACCCCCGCCCACTAACAACTACGCCCTATCCAACGGCCCGCCGCCCCAATCCCCCACTGCCCCCCATCACGGCAGCGCATCCGGCGGACTCCCCCCCCGCCGCTGCTGCCAATAATAAAACAGCCCGATAGCCGCCGGAATCGCCACCACAACCCCCCCCATCGCCCCCACCATCACCCACGGCCCGACCCCGATGATTTCATCCATCCGGTCTTTCAGCCAATGAATCAGCTCCGGGTCGGCGGCGTCCCCCTGATGCAACGGAATCAGCCGGTACAGAATCCCCGGCAGCCCCATCAGCCCCTCCCCGCCGCCGCCGCAACCGGCGCCTGATAGCGGGCCGAATACTTGCGCTCGCGGATACTAAACGCCGAAATCGCCGCCAACCCCAGCAACGAACCCGCAATCGCAAACGGCAAAGTGTAAGATCCCGTCACATCATACAGCCACCCCGCCAGCGTAACGCTAACGAACCCCCCTATCTGGTGAAACATAAACGTGATTCCCGAAATCGTCCCCATCGCCCGCAGCCCATACACCTCGGCGGTAAGCGACGACGTCAGCGGCAAAGTCGCAATCCAAGAAAACCCCGCAATGCCCGCGAAAATCCACAGCCCAACGATGGACATTCCCGCGATATACGGCGTAACCAGCAACAGCAGATAAGCCAGCCCCCGCATAACATACACCAGCGTCAGCCAGTTCTTAGTGCCGCCTACCTTGTCCGACAGATACCCCGCCGACAGCGCCCCAATGATGTTCAGCCCGCTCATCACCGCAAAAATCAAGGCCGCAGTTCCCCGGTCGGCCCCCCGGTCCTCGGCGTAGGGAATAAAATGCACCGACAATATAAAAGTAGTCGCCCCGCAAACAAAGTAAGCCCCCGACATCTGCCAGAAAGGCGCCGACCGCAACGACTCTCCCGCCACGACGTAGCCTCCAGAGGCCCCGGCACTCGCGCCGGACGGCTGGCGCCCGCCTGCTCCGCCGGTTCGTCATCCCCGTCGGGCCGCAGACCCATCTCCGCCGGATTCTCCCGAATAAACATCCACCCCAACGGCAGCGCCAGCAGCACCACCGCCCCCAGCCCAATCCAGGCCACCTGCCAACTCGTCGCCTCCATCAGATACACCGCCAAAGGCACCAGCACCAGCCCGCCCAGCGACAGCGCCGTCGAGTTGATGCCGATAACCGTACCCCGCAACCGCCGGAACCACCGCGACAGCAACGCCGACGTATTGGTAAGCGACAGCCCGCTCTGCGCCAGCGACGCCAAAACCCCGAACACGAAAATAAAGAACAAAAAATTCATCGTCCAGCTTAAGGCAATCGTAATCAGCCCCAGCGCCAGCGCCGACAGCAAAACCAGTTTCCGCCCCCCGGTTCGGTCGAAAATCTGCCCCATAAACGGCTGAATCACGCCGTTAAGCAGAATCCCCACAGCAAAAGCAGTGGAAATCGTAAGCCGGCTCCACCCAAACTCCTCGCTCATCGGCGTAACAAACGCCCCGAACCCATTACGCGCCCCCACCGCCGCAAACCCAATAAACACCGCCGCCGCGCAAACATACCACCCAAAAAACACCGGCCGCCGCCCCGCCTTACCAACGCTCATAACCTCTCCCCTACCATAGCCCGATCCCCCAACACCCCCCCAACCATCGCCCTTTCCCCCAACATCGCCCCCACCATCCCCCATCCAACAGCAACCCCCATAATACCACCACCCGCAACAACCGTCGCCCCACCCCACCCACCCAACCATTTCGCCCACGACATTGCCCATACGCCCCTACCACCCCCCCTCTCCCACCCCAACGTTCCCCAACCATCCCCCAACCCGTAGGGGCGCACAGCCGTGCGCCCTTTCCCGCCCCCATCCAACCATTCCGGTTCCCAAACCCAATTGTCTAAATCAGGATTCACCGGATTAAGAAAAATCCCCAAAATCCTTTAATCCTGAAAATCCTGATTCAGACAAAAACCCCCAACAGGCAGGAATAACGGCGCAACAGCAAATCCCGGAAAAATCCCCTAAATCCCTAAATCCTGATTCAGACAAAAACCCCCAACAGGCAGGAATAACGGCGCAACAGCAAATCCCGGAAAAAATCCCCTAAATCCCTAAATCCTGAAAATCCTGATTCAGACAAAAACCCCCACAGGCAGGAATAACGGCGCAACAGCAAATCCCGGGAAAAATCCCCAAAATCCCTAAATCCCGAAAATCCTGATTCAGACAAAAACCCCAAAGGCACGAATAACGGCGCAACAGCAAATCCCGAAAAAAATCCCCAAAATCCCCAAATCCTGAAAATCCTGATTCAGACAAAAAGGACGCAATGCCGGGAACCACCCAAAAAACCATTTGACCCACCCCCCCAACCCTATCTAAACTACCACCAACCACAAAAACCAAAAAGCAAGGTGAACCCAATGCCATTCAAGCTAGTAATCTGCCCCCCCAACTACCAAGAACACTGGCCCGAAACCCTCCGCCAAGAAATCCCCGACATAGACGTCCACCTCTGCCCCACCATAGGCGAAGCAATGGAAGTCATCGGCGACGCCGACGCCGCCTTCGGCGACATAGTGCCCGAACTCCTAGAGCGAGCCGAAAAACTACGCTGGATCGCCTGCCCCCAAGCCGGCCCCCCAGCCGGCTACTACCACCCCAAGCTAATCGAAAGCAACATCACCGTAACCAACACCCGCGAAATCTACAACGACCACATCAGCGCCCACATAATGTCCCTACTCCTAGCCTTCGCCCGCGGCCTACAAATCTACATCCCCCAACAAATCCAAGGAATATGGCGCCAAGGCTACCAAACCGTCTACCTCCCCGAAGCCACCGCCGCCATAATAGGCGTAGGCGGCATAGGCGGCGAAACCGCCCGCCTATGCGCCGAATTTGGCCTAACCGTGCTAGGCGTTGACCCCCGCCTGCCCGCCCCCGTCCCCGGCCTAGCCGAACTACACCGCCCCGAAAACCTGCTAAACGTCCTCCCCCGGGCCGACTTCGTAATAGTAACCGTCCCCGAAACCCCGCAAACCCAAGGTATGTTCACCCGAACCCAATTCCAGGCAATGAAAAACACCGCCTTCTTCATAAACATAGGCCGCGGCGCCACCGTAAACCTAAACGACCTAACCCAAGCCCTCCAGACAAACGAAATCGCCGGCGCCGGCCTAGACGTCTTCCAAACCGAACCCCTACCCCCAGCCCACCCCCTATGGACAACCCCCGGCGTCCTAATAACCCCCCACGTAGCCGGAGCAGGCCCCTACCTAGACCACCGCCGCACCCAACTACTCCTAGAAAACTGCCACCGCTTCAACCAAAACCAACCCCTACGCAACACAGTAGACAAAGCCAACTGGTTCTAACCCAACAACGCCCCTGCGTCTGGAGCATAAATAAAAAAACCGCGAAACCACTTCCGCCCTCTGTCATTCTGAGCAAACCCCTGTCATTCTGAGCAAAGTGAAGAATCTCACCTTGGCCAGTGAGACCCTCCGCTTAACTCAGAGCACCACCGGCGTCCCAACCAAACCCCATCATCCCACGCAAACCCCGTCACCCCAAGCAAACCCTGTCATTCTGAGCAAAGCGAAGAATCTCACCTTAGCCAGTGAGACCCTCCGCTTAATTCAGTGCGCCAAAGGTGAATTTCGCAATTTTCTCAGACACACAATCATACGCCGCAGCATACCCACCGAAAACGTTTAGCCCGGGACAATAAGAAAATCACGAAACTACTTCCGCCGCCCGTAACCCCAAGCAAACCCCGCCATCCCAAACAAAACCCCGCCATCCCAAACAAAACCCCTGTCATCCTAAACAAACCCTCATCACCCCAAACAAACCCCTGTCATTCTGAGCAAAGCGAAGAATCTCACCTTAGCCAGTGAGACCCTCCGCTTAACTCAGAGCGCCACCGGCGTCCCAACCAGGAATAACCTCCCCGTGGAAAACCATACTATCAAGAGTCATTTGCAACACTACCAAAATGTTCCTAAAAGCCTCTTCCCTAGTATATCCGCCAGTAGCTGCGCCCTGACTAACCAACGCCGGGCAAAACGCAATCCACTGGTCTTCATCCGGTTCCACAACCACCCGAAACTGATAAGTTTTCACAATCCACCATCCCCTTTAGTATACGCCAGCCCCAACCGCCGCAAATCACCCCAACCAAACCCCGTCACCCCAAGCAAACCCCTGTCATTCTGAGCAAAGCGAAGAATCTCACCTTGGCCAGTAAGACCCCCTACTATAGCTCAAACCGCCAAAATACGAATCTCGCAATTCCCCCTACTGCCGACTCCCGCCCCCCATCTCCAACCCAAACCCGCCCCAACGCAACACCCCGGCAATTCACCCCGCAACCAAAAAAACGCAATAACGAAAAATCAATCCCCCTCATTATCCGACAGCAACGCTTTCCTCCAAAACCAACGCCCCTTCCCCCGGTTCCTCGGGAATGTCCTCCCCGTGCCGGAACATACTCTCAAGAGTAATTTTCAGAACTTCCCGAATGTTCCTTATAGCCTCCTCCCGAGTATACCCCCAAGTAGCCGCCCCCTTAACCTCCAGCACCGGACAATAAGCAGTCCAGCAATCCCCATCCGGCGCAACAACAACCCTGTACTTATAAGTTCTCACAATTCACCATCCCCTTCAGTCTACGCCACCCCCAACCCCCGCAAATAATCCAACCAAAACCCTGTCATTCTGAGCAAAGCGAAGAATCCCGCCTAAGCCCGCAAGACCCCCTACTATACTCAAACCGCCAAAAGTAAACCCCACAATCCCCCTAAACCCAACAGCCTTAATCCCCAATCACTACTCCGCCAAGAAACCACCCCCCACTTCCCCAGGAATAGCCACCCCCAGCTCAACCATACTCTCCAGCACCATCCCAACCACTTCCTCAATATGCCTGCAAGCCTCATCCCGAGTCCCCCCAAGTAGCCGCCCCATAACGCTCCAGCGTCGGACACCGCACAAACCACCCACCCTCATCCGGTTCAAGCTCCACCCGAAAGCGGTAAGTTTTCATCCCCGACTCCTCCAGCCCAAAATCACCCCCCGCAGCATCCGGCCAGGCCCACCCCCAACCCAGCCGGACACCGCATCCCCCAAAAACCCGCCGCCCCCGCCCCCTAGTCCCGCAACGCCCGAGCGTGTTCCGCCGCCCCATTACCCGCCAAACGCCCGAACACCATCCCCGCCGCCAGCCCCGACCCGCCCGGGTAATTATGATAAAACAGCCCCCCCACCATCTCCCCCGCCGCGTACAGCCCCGGCAACGGCTCCAGACTCGTGTTCAGCACCCGCCCCCGGTTGTCAATCCGCACCCCCCCAAAAGTAAACGATATGCCGCAAGTCACCGCATACCCCAGATACGGCGGCGTGTCCAAAGTCTGCGCCCAGTTAGTCTTCGGCGGCGCAATCCCCACCGTCCCCCGCCCGTCCTTCACCGTCGGATTATACGGAACATCCGTCTGCACCGCCGCGTTATACTCCCGCACCGTCGCCGCCAGCCCGCCCGGGTCTATATCCAGCCGCCGCGCCAGCTCCTCGATGCTGTCCGCCTGCGCCATCGTCACCTGCGGAATGTGATACTCGTCGCGCAGCAAGTGTTTCACCTTGTCGTCGAAAATCTGGAACGCCACCCCCTGCGGCTGCGTCAGCAGCGCCCGCCCGTAAGTGACGTATGTATAGTTGCGGAAATCCGCCCCCTCGTCCAAAAACCGCTGCCCGTCCAGATTCACGATAAGGCCGAATGGGTAAGAATGTTTCTGGTACAGCTCGGTAATCGTCCGGTCGCCGTAGGCCGGGGCGTTCAGATCCCAAGCCACCGCGTGGCAACTGCTCCAATGACCGTGCGGCATAGCCCCGGCGTCCAGCGCCATCCGGATCCCGTCGCCCGTGTTATACGGAATCCCCCGCACCTTCACCAGCTCCCACCCCGGGCCCAAGTAACGGCAGCGCATCTCCGCGTTGGCCTCGAACCCCCCCGCCGCCAGCACCACCGCATTGGCGTACAAATCCTCGTGGCCCTCCGGCCCCAGCACCCGCACCCCGTTCACCCGCCCCCGCCCGTCCCGCAACAGACTCACCGCCTGCGTCGAATACCGCACCTCGATACCCTCGGCCCGGCACACGTCAAACTGCTGGTCCGAAAGCCCCTTGCCCGCGCCCACCGCCTCCACCAGCAGCCCGCCCCAGAACCGGAACTTGCCGGTGCTGTCATCCTTGAACGCCTGCCGCCCATACGACAGCACAAACCGCACGCCCTTCGAGCGCAGCCACCGCATAGTAGGCAGCGACTGGCTGACCAGAATCTGCGCCAACTCCGGGTCGCTGTGGCCCTGCGTAACCCGCATCATATCGTCATAAAACTGGTCTTCCGTGTAGCTCCCCACATCCACCGACCCCTCCTCCGTCGGCGACATATCGGGAATCACCGTCTTGATATCCTCCAGCCCGTCAAAAGCGAACCGGATAATCCCCCCGGTGAAATAAGTATTCCCGCCCCGGAAATACTCCGGCGCCTTCTCCACCACCAGCACCGACGGGCAACTCTCCCGCGCCGCAATAGCCGCCGACAAAGCCGCATTCCCCGCCCCAACCACAACAACATCATAAACCCCATCCATAAAAAACCTCCTCCAAAAAACGCCGGGCACCCCCCGGCCAAGTCCCCCCATAATAATCCCAACAACCCCGCTTGGGAAATTATCCCCCCAATTCCCCCTTCCGGGGGTTGAATCAGGGCTACTCAGGTGATAAACTACCCGTGAATTCCTCCCCGTCCGCAGGATCGTGGCGAAAGCCCCCTCCCCGGGCGGGTGTTTTTGTTAAAGAAAAACCCTTTCCCCGCCGCCATAGGCTATAATACCCCTATGCCAAACCTAAAAACCCTAATCCTCCCCCTCCTAGCGTTGCTGCTAACCATAGCCTGCGCCGCGGAAACCCCAACGCCCGCCCCAACAGCCGCCCCCGCGCCCACCGCCACCCCCAACCTAGGGGCCACGGTGCAAGCCGCCGTGTCCGCCGCCCTCCCCACGCCGACACCCACTCCAACCCCAAACATCAACGCCACCATCACCGCCGGCATAGCCGCCACCACCACCGCTATGCCCACGCCCACCCCAACCCCGGCCCCCACGCCCAACATCAACGCCACCGTAGAAGCCCGCATGGCCGCCACCATAGCCGCCATGCCCACGCCTACCCCAACACCCACGCCGATGCCTACCCCTACGCCAACGCCCACACCGACCCCTACGCCCACACCGACCCCTACGCCAATACCAACGACCACGCCGCAGCCAACTGCCACCCCACAACCGACCGCCACGCCGCAACCAACACCCACGCCCATCCCCACCAAATCCCCCGCGGCCCTGCTAACCGAAATGGTTAATCAAGCCCGCCCCGCCGTAGTAAGAATTGAAACCAACTCAGGAATCGGCACCGGAGTAATCTACGAAACCCAAGGCCAAACCGGATACGCCATCACCAACCACCACGTAATAGAGGGCAACCAACAGGTCAACGTCATAATAAACGACTCAACCACCTATCAAGGCACAGTCCTAGGAACCGACATAGTCCGCGACCTAGCAGTAATCAGAATATGCTGCGGCAACTTCAGCAAACTACCCTTCGGCAACGCATCCCGCCTCCAGCCCGGCGACGAAGTTATAGCCATCGGCTACGCCCTAGGGCTGTCCGGCGAAGCAAGCATCACCCGCGGCATAGTTTCCGCCATCCGCTACGACTCCAGCCGCCAAATCGAAATCATCCAGACCGACGCCGCCATCAACCCCGGCAACAGCGGCGGCCCAATACTCTCAACAACCGGCCAAATCCTCGGAATCAACACCTTCAAAGTCTCCTCAACCGGCGTAGAAGGCTTAGGATTCGCCATATCGGAAATCACAGTACAAGGCCAAATCCCGATACTACAAGCAACCGCCCCCCGCCCCACACCAACCCCCGCCAACACTTTCACCTCCGTCAGCACCGGTGATGCTCACACCTGCGGCCTGAAGACCAACGGCTCCGTCCTTTGCTGGGGTGACAACGAGGATGCGCAGGCCGCGCCGCCTTCCGGTTCTTTCGCCTCCGTCAGTGCTGGTGATCACCACACCTGCGGCGTGAAGACCAACGGCTCCATCCTTTGCTGGGGTAGAAATGAGGATGGGCAGGCCGCGCCGCCTTCCGGTTCTTTCGCCTCCGTCAGTGCTGGCGATTTCCACACCTGCGGCGTGAAGACTAACGGCTACGTCATTTGCTGGGGCAGCGATGTGACTGGACAGACCAAGCCGCCTTCCGGTTCTTTCACCTCCGTCAGTGCTGGTTGGCTCCACACCTGCGGCGTGAAGACTAACGGCTACGTCATTTGCTGGGGTAACAATCCGTGGGGAGAGGTCACGCCACCTACCGATAATTTTAATTTCGCCGCCGTCAGTGCCGGTTTTTTCCATACCTGCGGCGTGAAGACTAACGGCTACGTCATTTGCTGGGGTAGCGATGGGTCTGGACAGGCCACGCCGCCTTCCGGTATTTTCGCCTCCGTTAGCGCTGGTGATATTCACACCTGCGGCGTAAAGACTAACGGCTCCGTCCTTTGTTGGGGTTGGGATGAGTATGGACAAGCCACGCCGCCTTCCGGCACTTTCGCCTCCGTCAGCGCTGGTGGTAATCACACCTGCGGCGTGAAGACTAACGGCACCGTACTTTGCTGGGGTGACGATGAGCATGGACAAGCCACCCCCCCGGAGTAAGCTCGACCAGCCGCCCCACCCACCAAGCCCCCACCCTCGTAGGGGCGCACAGCCGTGCGCCCTCGTCACCCCAAGCCATCCAACCCAAGAATATGCTACACTATCCGTCACCCATCCAAACCAACCACAAAAAAACGCCAACAAACCCCAAATCACCAATCACCCATAACAACCAAACACCGCAACCTCGCGCCCCCATAACGTAACTATAACCCAAAAACCCGCCAAATCACGACGAAAAACCCAGGCCAAACACCCCATAATCGTAACCGGCCCCGCCAACGAAAATACCGCCGCCGGCCCCAAACCGCCCCCTTGCGGCGGTATCAAAAACCCCATCCCTGCGTTAAAATAAAGTATGCAATTGGCGAAAATTCCCAGCATCCTCGCCCTAATCCTGGCCCTCACGCTGGCGTCCGGGCTCGCCGTCGCCTGCGCCCGGGAAAGCCCCCCCGCGCCCCCGCCAACCCCCACCCCCAGCATCGAGGAAATAGTCCAGGCCGCCGTCGCCACCGCCATGCCCCCCGTTTCCCCCACCCCAACCCCCAACCCAACGCCCAACCTAGAAGCCACCGTCGAAGTCCGCTCGGCCACCCGCACGGCCGCCGGCATGGCCGCCACCATCGCCGCTATGCCCAAGCCCCCGCCCGTCCCAACCCCGACGCCCCCACCGGCGCCGCAGCCCGAACCCGCGCCCACGCCTACCCCCACGCCCGTACCCCTGCCCATCCCAATATCCACCCCAACCCCTGTGCCTGTGCCAACCCCAACGCCCACCCAGCCCCCCGCGCCCACCGCCCAACCCCCGGCATCCCTCAGCGAAATGATCAAGCGCGTCCGCCCCTCCGTAGTCCGCATCCAGACCGGCTCCAAAACCGGCTCCGGCGCCATCTTCGACACCGAGGGGGCCACCGCCTACATCATCACCAACCACCACGTAATCGAGGACGCCGGCCAGCTCCGCGTCATCGTCAACGACTTCTCCATCTACCCCGGCACCGTGCTAGGCACCGACAGCGTGCGCGACCTAGCCGTAGTCAGCATCTGCTGCGACAGCTTCAAAAAACTCTCCTTCGGCGACCCCGCCGCCCTAGAAGCGGGCGACGAAGTAATCTCTATGGGCTACGCCCTCGGCATCCAGGGCGAAGCCAGCATAACCCGCGGCATCGTTTCCGCCGTCCGCTACGACCAAAACTACGACAGCGTCGTAATCCAGACCGACGCCGCCATCAACCCCGGCAGCAGCGGCGGCCCCATCCTCTCAATAGACGGCGACATCCTAGGCATCAACACCTTCCGCCTAGACCAATCCACCTCCGGCCGCGCCGCCGAAGGCATCGGCTTCGCCATCTCCGGCACCACCGTAAGCCAACACATCCCCGTCCTTCAGGCCAGCCCCCCCGCCGCCACCCCTACCCCAACCCCGCCCCCCCTATCCAACACGTCCCAAAGCCTAGGACTCGGCTTCGGCCCAATGGACGGCCAACTCCACCACGACCCGGGCGACGGCTTCATCGAAGCCCAAAACGCCAACGTATCCCTAGCCGACTTTATCGTGTCCGCCACCTTCATCAACCCCTACGCCGCCGCCGAAAGCAATTGGGATTACGGCTTCATCATCCGCGCCGAACCCACCGGACGCGCCATCCACATCGTAGCCTCCAGCCGCCGACGCTGGAGCCTGAAATTCCGCGACACCGGCAGCGCCGCCACCAGCCAAGAAATCGCCAGCGGCCGCATCAACAACTTCGACACCAGCGAAAACGGCCGCAACGAACTCTGGCTCCTCGCCTCCGGCCCCTGCGGAATGCTCTTCATCAACGGCGAATTTATCACCTTCCTTAACCTGTCATCCCACACCGCCCCCGGCGAAATATCCATAACCACCGGAAACCACCAAGACGCCGAAATGCCCAACTCCGTAACCCGTTTCATAAACTTCAACGGCATAACCCTAGGCCACGACTACGGCCCCGCCGCCGGAACCCTAGAACACATACCCGGAAAAATATCAGTCCACAGCAGCGGCGTATGGGCCCGCGACCCCGTAGCCGAAGCCAACTTCACCAACCCCCCAGGCGACAACTGGGACTACGGCTTCCTAATCCGCCACCCCGAATTCAACCGCCTAGAAGTAGTCGCCGTAACCGGCGACAACCGCTGGTTCCACTACACCCGCAACCTAGACAGCGACCAATACGAAATAATGGCCGAAGGCACCCTCCAGCCCGGCCTCCAGCCCACCAACCAGCTAACCCTATTCGCCCTAAAAGACGCCGGCTTCTTCTTCGTAAACGGAGACCTAATAGCCCGCCTAGACCTATCCCACAACCAAGACCACGGCGACGTAGGCGTAATAAGCGGCCTATTCAAAAACCACACCGCCGAACCCCAATTCCAAAACTTCAACGTCTGGACCCCCTAACCCCCCAAACCCCACGCCAAAAAACCCCAAAAAACTTTGCGCTCTCGGCGCACTCGGCGTTTAACCCGCTCCCCCACCCCCAGCACCCACTCAAAAAAACTCGGCGTTCTCGGCGCACTCGGCGTTTAATTCACCCCCAACCGCGTTATAATGCAACTATGCCAACCCTAAAACTCCCAACCCTAGCCCTGCTGCTGCTAATACTGGCCGCCTGCGCCAGCAGCCCCCCCACGCCCACCGCCGCCCCGCCCCCAACCCCCGCGCCCAATATGGAAGCCACCGTGCAAGCCGCCATAGCCGCCGCCCTGCCCGCCCCCACGCCAACCCCCACCCCCGACCTGCCAGCCACCGTAGCCGCTATGGTAACCGCCGCAATACCCGCGCCCACCCCCACCCCCACCCCCAACATACCCGCCACCGTAACCGCGGGCATGGCCGCCACCATCACCGCCATGCCCACGCCCACCCCTACACCCGTCCCAACGCCAACACCCACACCCGTTCCTACGCCTACACCCACGCCAACGGCAACCCCTACCCCGCTCCCAACACCCACGGCAACACCAACACCGACGCCGCGCCCCACGCCCACGCCAACACCCACGCCAACGCCGCGCCCAACCGCAACGCCGCGCCCCACGCCCACCCCCACCCCGTCCCCCGCGGCGCAACTGAGCGCAATGATTCAGCAAGTCCGCCCCGCCATAGTCCGCATCGAAACCAATACCGGCACTGGCTCCGGCGCCATTTTCGACACCCAAGGTCAAACCGGCTACGTCATCACCAACCACCACGTCATAGAGGATGCATCGCAAGTCACCGTAATAGTCAACGACTCCAGCCGCTACCCCGGCACAATCCTAGGCAGCGACCCCACCCGCGACCTAGCCGTAATCCGCATCTGTTGCGCCCGCTTCACCACCCTCCCCTTCGGCAACGCAAGCAACCTAAAAACCGGCGACGAAATAATCGCCATCGGCTACGCCCTAGGGCTACAAGGCCAAGCCACCGCAACCCGCGGCATAGTATCCGCCATCCGCTACGACACCGAATACCGCACCAACGTAATCCAAACCGACGCCGCCATAAACCCCGGCAACAGCGGCGGCCCAATGCTCTCCCCCGACGGCAAAATCCTAGGCATAAACACCTTCAGAATAGACCAATCAGGCTCAGGCCGGGACGCCCAGGGCCTAGGCTTCGCCATATCAGGAACCACCGTCCAACAACTAATCCCAACCCTCCAAACCGCCCAACCCCGCCCAACCCCCACCCCAACCCGCCGCCCCACCCCCAGGCCAACGCCAACCTACCGCGGCAACGAAACCGCAGACTTCGGCCCCATCAACGGCGAATTGCGTCACGACCCGGACAGCGGGAATATCAAAACGGAACGCGCCGGAGTCTCTATGTCCGATATGGTAGTGGAAGCTACCTTCGTCAACCCTTATTCGGCAGCGTCCAACGATTGGGATTATGGATTCCTTATCCGCAACAGCGGAACGAGCGAATCATCCTACCAGTCTATCTATTTCGTAGTAACCAGCCGCGGAAATTGGAGAGCCGCGTGGCGCAAAGGCGCAAGCAGTCTAGGCCAAGAGATTGCCAGCGGCAGAATCCGAAACCTCAACACCGGCGCAGACGGACGCAACCATCTGCAAGTAATAGCCATCGGAGAACGCGGCTGGTTTTTCGTCAACAACGAATTTGTTTCCGCCGTTGACCTGTCGGAAATAACCGGAACGGGTGCCGTAGCCGTAATTACTGGGTACTATGAGGGCAACGCAATGGCCGGAGCCGTCACCCGCTTCGAGGATTTCCAAGGCAACCGCCTAACCCACAGCTACGGCCCGGCCAGCGGAGTGATACAAGATGATCATCCGGTTTTTGTCGGATATAACGATAGCGGTCTGTGGGAGCGGAATTTGGTAGCGGAAGCCGAATTCATTAACCCGTCCGGCAGCAACTGGTTCTATGGATTTATTATTCGCAGCCCTCAATCCGGCCGACTGGAAATCATCGGGTTGACCGATAAAAGATGGTGGTTCCATCAGACCAGCAATGTGGGCGATGACGAATATACTGAATTAGACGATGGCCTTCTGTCGTCAGGTAATTTCCGCAACAGTAACCACCTGTTGCTGATTGCCATTGAGGAAACCGGCCTGTTTTTCGTAAACCGCCAACTGATTGCCCGGCTCGATTTGTCCCATAATTTAGACTACGGCGATATAAACGCGGTGGCAGGATTTTTCAATGGTTCGGGCGAATTCGATTTCCAAAACTTCAACGTCTGGACGCCCTAATGACCCCAACCCGCTGCCCCTGGGCCAACACCCCCCTAACCATCGCCTACCACGACGCCGAATGGGGCGTCCCCCTACACGACGACCAGCGCCTCTTCGAGTTCCTAATCCTAGAAGGCGCCCAAGCCGGCCTCTCCTGGGAACTAATCCTGCGCAAGCGCGACGCCTACCGCCAAGCCTTCGACAACTTCGACCCCGCCAAAATAGCCGCCTACGACCACGCCAAAACCGCCCAGCTCCTAGCCAACCCCGGCATAATCCGCAACCGCCTCAAAATCGCCGCCGCCATCGGCAACGCCCAAGCCTTCCTAACCGCCCAACAGGAACACGGCACCTTCGACGCCTACATCTGGCAATTCGTAAACGGCGCCCCCATCAAAAACGCCTGGCAAACCCCATCCGACATCCCCGCCAGCACCCCCCAATCCGCCGAAATGAGCCGCCAACTCCGCCGCCGCAACTTCCGCTTCGTAGGCCCCACCATCTGCTACGCCTTCATGCAAGCCACCGGCATGGTAAACGACCACACCACCAACTGCCACCGCCACCACCAAGTATGACGCCCCCCGCCGCCAAAAGCGTTATCATAAAACCACCCCAAAAAGGAAAAAACCCGATGCAAAACAAAAAAACCCAAATCCAAAACCACGCCAACACCGCCCTACGCCTGCTAGACGAAGCCGACCACGAAATAACCCGCTCCAACCTAGGCTTAACCTCCGAAAAACTATGGGCCGCCGCCGCCGCCGCCGTAAAAGCCGTCTGCCTACAACGCGGCTGGCCCCACAACGAATACGACGACTTACGCAACGCCATCCACCAACTGGAAAAAGAATCCGGCAATAAATCCCTCTACGCCGGATTCACCATAGCCTACACCGGCCAGCTCTTCGTAGGCAGTATGGACGAGGACGACGTAGACACCGACCGCCCCATAGTCCGCGAACTGGTAAACAAACTCCTGACCGTCGCCGGAGTGAACGACAGCTAAAATGCAGAACCAAGAAACTCAAGCCCAAAAACACACCCGCATCGCCCGCCGCTTTATCGAATCCGCCGCCCGTTACCTAGCCGAGGGCGACCTCATTCAAGCATCGGAAAAGCTGTGGGGCGCCACGGCCCACGCCATAAAAGTCTACTGCATCAGCCGCGGATGGCGTCACGAAAAATATGCCCGCTTGCGCGACGCCATGCAACGGCTGACCGAGGAAACCGGGGATTCCTACTGGCTTAAAGGGTTCCGGGTTGCCTACCAAAATCACCTGAACTTTTATAACGATGATTTGCCAGCCCACACCATAGACGATAGCCTAGCAATCGTCCGGCTGCTGGTAAACGACCTGCTGCTGCCCCCCGGAGCCCCCCCGGACTCAGAGCATAACGGCGTCAGCCCAGCGGCGTAGCCCCCCGCTTGCCCCAACCCCCGCTTACCGCTAATATACCCCCCAGCCAACCCGCAAGCCGCCACCAGCGGCCCCAAACTACCCCCCAAACTACACAGGGAGAACCAACCAATATGAAAGCGGCCAGACTAGTCGGCCCCAAGCTCTTCGAACTCCTCGAAACCGAACCCCCCACCGCCCAAGACGGCCAATGCCTAGTCCGCCTAGAGCGCGTCTCCGTCTGCGGCAGCGACATCCGCCACGGCTTCGCCATCAACCCCGAAGAAATGTACCCAATGCCCATCGGCCACCCCTGCCACGAACTCGCCGGCACCATCGTAGACAGCCGCACCGACGCCTACCACGAAGGCCAGCGCGTCATCGTCATACCACCCCGCGGCTCCGCCGGCCTAGTCGAATACATCGCCTCCGACCCCTCCCGAATGATACTCCTCCCCGACCATGGCACCCTCGACGAATGGGTAATGTGCCAGCCCTCGGGAACCGTCCTCTACTCCTGCCAGCAAATGCCCAACCTCCTCGGCAAAAACGTAGTAATCCTCGGCCAAGGCAGCATCGGCCTCAGCTTCACAATGATCACCTCCCGCATCGGCGCCCGCAACGTAATCGTCGCCGACCTCCTCGACTACCGCCTAGAAGCCTCCAAACAATTCGGCTCCACCCACCAAATAAACCCCGACCAAGACGACCTAGAAACCGCCGTAAACCAAATCACAAACGGCGAAGGCGCCGACGTAGTAGTCGAAGCCGCAGGCTACGCCGACACCTTCAACATGGCGATGCGCGTAGTCCGCCAATTCGGCACCGTCATAATCTTCGGCATCCAAGAAGAACACTCCATCCCCCTCGAACACAACTGGCTGATGGACAAACAGCCCCGCATCATCCCCACCACCGGCGCCCGCAGCGGCAACCCCATCAGCCACATCCAAGAAATCGTCGCCCTCCGCCAGCGCGGCTGGTGCGACCCCTCCCCCCTAGTAACCCACCAACTAGGCTTCTCCAACGTCCAACAAGCCTACGATATGTACGACCAACGCCAAGACAACATCATCAAAGTAGTAATGGACCTAAGCGCCTAACCCCCCAACCGCATCGCAACCCCGGGGGATGGGCCCAACCCCGCAAACCCATCCCCTCACCGCCCCGCCATTCCCGCGCCACCCCCGTCACTCCCACGCCATACCCATCATTACCGCGCCACCCCCGACACTCCCCCGACACCCCCCATCACTCCCGCGCCATCCCCATCATTACCGCGCCACCCCCGACACTCCCCCGACACCCCCCATCACTCCCGCGCCATCCCCATCATTACCGCGCCATACCCGTCATTACCGCGCCATACCCATCACCCCCGCGCCACACCCATCACTCCCGCACCACACCCATCACTCCCGCGCCATACCCATCACTCCCGCGCCACACCCATCACTCCCGCGCCCCACCCCCGTCACACCCGCGCCACACCCGCCACTCCCACGCCATCCCCATCATTACCGCGCCATCCCCATCATTACCGCGCCATCCCCATCATTATCGCGCCATCCCCATCATTATCGCGCCATCCCCGTCATTCCCGCGAAGGCGGGAATCCACCCACCCCACCGCAAACCAAACCCGCCGGGCAACGGGAACGTCCGCCGCCCCGCCACTCCCATGCCATCCCCGTCACTCCCGCGGGCGGGAATCCACCCACCCCAACCCAAACGCCCGTCCCCGTAGGGGCGCACAGCCGTGCGCCCACCCCGCACGCCAAAACAACCCTAGGGTCAACCGGATCCCCCCGCAAACCCACCCCCACCCCAAGCCCCCCCCAATTTACCCCCCAAAACCCACCCATTACCAGTTTCCCCAACAACCCATAATGCGTATGATAACCCCATACAAAAACACCGCTAAAGAAGCCGGGTGGTAGGCGTGAGGCCAAGCGAGGAAATAAGACTCGTAAAAGAAAACCTATCCTTCGCGGTAGCCTTCTGGAAAGCCGCCGCCGCAGGCAGCGTCCCGCCCGATCCCCTGCTCCGGCCCGCCCCAACCACCCGGCAATTCAACCAGCCAACCAACAACTACCGCCAAGAATCCGAACTATCCGCCGAACTAACCCGCGGCGCCGCCAACCAAATGCGAGCCGCCTTCGCCCTATCCGCCCTACAAACCCAACGCAGCCTAACCAACGCCTTCCCCGGCGAACCCATCCAACAAGAACTGCCCGAACTCCGCGCCGCCCTATCCGCCATGCACCTAATCGGCCTAGCCGTCCAAAACTCAATCCTCCAGCCCGTATGGAACTGCCCCAGCCCCTACCGCCGCCTGTTCCAGGTACGCCGGCTAGGATTCACCCTAAACGCCACCGGCCTAACCGGACGCCCCCTAAGCTGGGACGACTTCGGCGGCCTAGACTGCTACCTATCCCTACTGGAATACTGCGCCGCCAGCGCCGACGCCGCCCCCGAAAAAACCCCCAACCGCCCCCAAACCATCCTGCCAACCCACCTATCCCAAACCAAACACACCGGCCTAATAAGCGCCCCCCAAACCCCAACCAACAACACCCCATCCAACCAAACACCCCCCCCAAAAGACTACCCCGGCGAGCAACCCCCCACCCCTCCGTCATCGCCGGGCAACCCAACACATCCCGAAAACCAACCAGCCCACCCTACCGACAACCCAACGCACCCCGACAACCAACCGGCCCACCTTACAGACAACCCAACGCACCCCGACAACCAACCAGCCCACCTTACCGACAACCCAGCGCACCCCGACAACCAACCAGCCCACCTTACCGACAACCCGGCACATCCCGAAAACCAACCGGCCCAACCTACCGACAACCCAACGCACCCAAAAAACCAACCCGACAACCTTACCGACAACCCGGCACATCCCGAAAACCAACCGGCCCAACCTACCGACAACCCAACGCACCCAAAAAACCAACCCGACAACCCAGCGCATCCCGACAACCAACACGCCCAGCCTACCGCCAACCCAACGCACCCAAAAAACCAACCCGACAACCCAGCGCATCCCGACAACCAACACGCCCAACCTACCGACAACCCAACGCACCCAAAAAACCAACCCGACAACCCAGCGCATCCCGACAACCAACACGCCCAACCTACCGACAACCCGGCCAATCCCACCAACCAACCCGCCAATTCCACCAGCGAGCCCCCGCCCACCCCAAACCTGCCAAAAAACCCGCCGGATACCACCCAAAACCCCATAGACCAATTCATAACCCAACACTGCGAAACCGGCCCAGAAAAGCGAATACTAGCCGGAGAACTCTACGCCGCCTTCCTACAATGGTGCCACGACACCAACCAAAACCCCCCATCCCAACGAGCCTTCGGAATGCGCCTAACCACCCTAGGACTACAACGCAAACGCCGCGGCCACGGCAAACACTGGTGGCAAGGCATCCACCTAACCCACCCCTAACCCCCACACCCTATCGCCCCCACCAAACCAACCCACCACGCCGTAAACCCCCGTAGCGGCACACACCCCTACGCCCTGCCCCCCACCAACAAAACCCCCGCAAAACCCCTAACCCCCACACCCTATCGCCCCCACCAAAACCAACCCACCACGCCGGAGACCCCGCGTAGGGGCGCACAGCCGTGCGCCCTGTCCCCCGCCAACAAAAACCCCGCAAAACCCCAAACCCCTACACCCTATCGCCCCCACCAAACCAACCAACCACACCAAAAACCCCCGTAGGGGCGCACACCCCTACGCCCTGTCCCCCACCAACAAAACCCCCGCAAAATCCCAAACCCCTACACCCTATCGCCCACACCAAACCAACCCACCACGCCGTAAACCCCCGTAGGGGCGCACACCCCTACGCCCTGTCCCACGCCAACAAAACCCCCGCAAAACCCCAAACCCCTACGCCCTATCGCCTCCACCAAACCAACCCACCACACCAAAAACCCCGTAGGGGCGCACAGCCGTGCGCCCTGTCCCACGCCAACAAAACCCCGCAAAATCCCAAACCCCTACACCCTATCGCCCCCACCAAACCAACCCACCACATCAGATACCCCCGTAGGGGCGCACACCCCTACGCCCTGTCCCACGCCAACAAAACCCCCCGCAAAATCCCAAACCCCTACACCCTATCGCCCCCACCAAACCAACCCACCACACCAAAAACCCCCCGTAGGGGCGCACACCCCTACGCCCTGTCCCCCGCCAACAAAACCCCATCCCAAACCAGAATCCCCCCATCCAGAAAATCCCCTAATCCCGAAAATCCTGATTCAGACAAATCGCCACATCACTCCCGCCATCCGTCCCCCCCCCCAAATTTGATGACACCAACCCCTTGCCAACCCCGAAAACCACTCCCTAAAATAAAATAACCCAGCAACCAAAATCCAACCCGCCACTGAGGCCCAATGAGACACCAATGCCCAAAAAATCCCGCCCCAACCCAAACCGCTCCAACCAAAAACAGATGGAAACGGCGGCAAATGGCGGCAAAACCGAAAATAACCCCCTAACTCCCCGCCAGCAATCCGCCCTCCCCATCATCGCCGCCGCCCCCACCTTCGCCCAAGCCGCCCGCAGCGCCGGCATCGGCGAAACCACCCTCCGCCGCTGGATCAACAACGAAACCTTCAGCGCCGAGCTAATCCGCCAACGCGACGAAACCGCCGCCCTAACCCGCCAAGAAATCCAGGGCCTAATGTTCCGCAGCATCGCCGTAATCGCCGAAACAATGGACGCCCCAGACCCCGCCATCCGCCTCCGCGCCGCCCGCTACGGCCTATCCTTCGCCGCCCGCCTAGCCGAAACCGAAACCCTAACCGCCGAACTCCGCGACCTAAAAGAACTGGTAGCCGCCATACCCCAAACCAACCAACCAACCCAAATGCCAAAGCAATAAAAACCCCAAAAACCCCCTTAACCACCCAACCCTTAACCACCCAGATTCCCTTAGCCACCCTTAGCAATCCTGATTCCCTTTAGTTACCCTGAGCAACCCAATTGCCGCCCTGACCGCCCAATCGTCACCCTGAGCAACCCAATCATCACCCTGACCGCCCAATTGCCGCCCTGAGCAACCCAATTGCCGCCCTGACCGCCCAATTGTCACCCTGACCAACCCAATTGTCACCCTGAGCAAAGCGAAGGGCCTCACCGCCCAACCAAAAACGGATGGAAACGGCGGGAAATGGCGGCAAAACCAAAAAATCACCCGACAAACCAACGGAGCCAACTAATGTCCCTAACCCAAATCCGCAACCAAATCAACGCCCTACGCCGCAAATTCGCCTTCCCCCTAATCGTCCTGCGCCTCCGCCGCATCGCCGACAAATTCTGCGACCAATGGGCCGACGCCCAAGACCACCGAAAACCCACCCCCGCCCCCCTAACCCTCGCCCGTCAACTAATCAAAAACAACCTCCGCCTCCACAACTTCAGCTCAATGCTCCACTACCTAGAACGCTGCCGCAACACCAAAACCAAACCCCAAACCCACCAAATAATCACCTGGATACTACCCAACCCAGCCCACAAACCCACCATCCAAGCCATACTATGCGCCAACTTCTAACCCAAAAAATCCCCTCCCCTTCCGGGAGAGGGCCAGGGTGGGGGCGTCCCCCCGCCCAAGCAACCCACCCCCGCAGGAGCCCACACCCTGTCCCCGCCAACAAAACCGCACCCGCAACCAAAATCCCCCATCCTGAAAATCCCTAAATCCCGAAAATCCTGATTCAGACAATCTAACCAAACCCCTGTCATTCTAACCAAAGCCGCCTGTCATTCTGAGCAAAGCGAAGAATCTCACCTTGGCCGACGACACCCTACCCCCCGCCAAGGACGCCAAAAAGCAATCCCGCAATTCCATCAAACCAAAATCCCCCATCCCGAAAATCCCGAAATCCCGAAAATCCTGATTCAGACAATCTAACCAAACCCCTGTCATTCTAACCAAAGCCGCCTGTCATTCTGAGCAAAGCGAAGAATCTCACCTTGGCCGACGACACCCTACCCCCCGCCAAGGACGCCAAAAAGCAATCCCGCAATTCCATCAAACCAAAATCCCCCATCCCGAAAATCCTGATTCAGACAATCTAACCAAAACCCCTGTCATTCTAACCAAAGCCGCCTGTCATTCTGAGCAAAGCGAAGAATCTCACCTTGTCCGCAGCGACACCCTACCCCCACCAAGGACGCCAAAAAGCAATCCCGCAATTCCCCCAAACCAAAATCCCCCCATCCCCAAAATCCCGAATCAAACAACCCCCCCTAGCACCCTAAAAATCTTATGACACTTGCCGCTTGCCCACCCCAACAAAGGGCATTATCCTAACTCCCAACAGGCACAACCAACCGACGGCGAGCAACGGGAATGGCCGGAGAAGCCGCCGCAAACCCCTTCGACGCGCCGAGGAGAGCATTATGACCAACCACCCCGACTACCTAGAGCGGCTGGCCCATTTCGTCTGCGAAACCAAGCTCAACGACCTCGACCCCGAAACCCTAAACGCCGCCCGAACCGTAACCCTAGACACCTTCGGCGCCATCCTAGCCGGCAGCCGCCTGCCCGAAAACCGCAACCTCGCCAAACTCGCCGTCAAAATGGGGCGCAAAGGCCCCTCCAGCATCCTAGGCTACCGCCGCCAGGCCGCCGCCACCTTCGCCGCCCTAGTCAACGGCACCGCCGGCGTCGCCCTAGAAATGGACGAAGGCAACCGACTAGGCGGCGGCCACGCCGCCATCCACGTCATACCCCCGGCCCTAGCCATCGCCGAGGAAACCGGCGCCGACGGACGCGAATTCCTAGAAAGCGTCATCGTCGGCTACGAAGTAACCTCCCGCATCGGAACCGGAACCATAGTCCGCTCCGAAGTCCACTCCCACGGCACTTGGGGAACCATCGGCGCCGCCGCCGCCACCGCCCGCCTGCTACACCTAGGCCCGGCCCACACCCGCGAAGCCCTCAACATCGCCGCCTCAATGAGCCCCGCCAACACCTGGACACCCTGCCTAGAAGGCGCCACCGTCCGCAACCTCTACCCCGGCCGCTCCGCCATGCAAGGCATAATGGCCGCCAACCTAGCCCTCTGCGGCTTCACCGGCCTAAAAGACGGCCCATCCGACGTCTACGGCTCCCTCCTAGGGCAAGGATTCGACCCCAACGCCGCCGCCGAGGGACTAGGCGAACCCGGCCCCCTGCGTATCCAGCAAAACTACTTCAAACTACACGCCTGCTGCCTCTACAACCACCCCGCCCTCGACGGAATGCAAAACATCCTGCGCCGCGAACCCTTCGCCCCCTCCGACATCGCCCGCATAGACGTCCTCGCCCCGCCCCTAGCCTCCATAATGACCGACCCCGCCCCCCCCAATATGCTCGCCGCCAAATTCTCCCTCCCCTACGCCGTAGCCGCCGCCGTAGCCCAAGGCGCAACCGGCGTAACCGCCTTCTACCGCGAAAAACTAACCGACGCCGACACCCTAGCCCTAGCCCAGCGAGTCTCAGTAGCCGCCGACCCCGAAATGGACTTGCGCCGCTACGACTACCCCGCCGCCCGCGTAACCGTCTCCCTACACAACGGCCGCACCCTAACCGAATCCGTAGTAGCCCACCACGGCGACCACCAAAACCCCGCATCCCCCCAAGAGCTACAAAGCAAATTCGCCTGCCTAACCGAAAACGCCCTAACCCCAACCCAAGCCCGCCAAGTAATCCAAACCACATCCCGCCTAGAAACCCTACCCAACATCCGCACCCTAACCACCCTCCTAAGAGCAGCATAACCCCCGCAACCCACCCAGCAAAACACAGGCTACTATATGAGCAAGCCATCTGCCATACCAAGCAAGTCATCTGCCACCCCAAGCAAGCAATCTGTCACACCAAGCAAGCAATCTGCCATCCTGAGCAAGCAATCTGTCATTCTGAGCAAAGCGAAGAATCTCACCTTGGGCAGCAAGACCCTTCCCTGCGGGCAGTTGTGCAATGTACTACCTGGCCCAGTGGCGCAACCCGCCCAGCAAACCACCAACTACTATCTGAGCAAGCCGCCCGCCACCCCAAGCAAGCCACCTGTCATCCCGAGCAAGCCACCTGTCATTCTGAGCAAAGCGAAGAATCTCACCTTGGGCAGCAAGACCCCTCCCTGCGGGCAGTTGTGCAATGTACCGCCTAGCCCAGTCTTGGGAGAACTGGCCCCACCCCAAAACACGAACAAGACGAAATCACGCCAACAACATTCCAAGTTCCATATCTGCCACTAGCAACCATAACAAAAAAGCCCGGGCGTCCATCCGTCGCTGGTCATACGCCCAAGCGTAGACCTCGAGATGGGGCACGGGCCGATGCCGGGATAATAGCAAAGGAGCTACATATTGTCAAACACCATCACCCGCCCAACTCCCCCCTATGCTCCACCGCCACCACCGTATGCAACCCCCCGCGCACCTTATAATCCAGCACGATTCTCATTCGCCGGGGGCAACAGCAGGCAACCAGGTCGTTCAAGATACGGTTGGCGGCGTGTTCCTGCACAATGCCCACATCGCGATAAGACAGCAGGTAGTACTTCAGCGACTTCAGCTCAATGCAGCTCCGGGACGGGACGTAGAAAATCACCAGCTCGCCGGTATCGGGCAGCCCCGTCCACGGGCAAACGGCGGTGAACTCATCGGTATCTATCACCACCTCGGTATCCCGCTCCGGGTATTCGTACTCGAAAGTGAGCAGACAATCCGGGTCAATGGCCTCCTCGCCCCTAGCCGGAAGCTGCCGATCCAGCCCATCGTACTGCGCCTTCAACTCCGGTATCGTCGCCATCGCTCCCTCCCTGCGTCGCATCGCTCCCCGCAATCTTATGGGCGAAGCAGGGCCAATGTCAAAGCATTCTTGCGCCAACGGGTTGCCGGGGCTAAGATAGGCCAGCGCCACCCCGAAACCCGCGCCCTTAGCCCTACATCCCAACTCGCGGAGACCGCAGCTATGACCCAGACCGGACGCGCCGCCCTAACCCTGCCCGCCCTAGACGCCATGAGCATCGAAGCGGCCCAAACCCTGCCCTTCGCCGAGCGCGACCGGCTGCTCGACCTGATTATCGCCGACGGGCGGCGCGACGCCACCAACTCCGTATCCTACCGCACCGGGCTGTACAGCGACTATTTCGAGGAAGACTTGACCCGGATGCTCAAGGTTCGGGCAGTCAAGGTTCACTGCCGCGGCGCCACTTCGTCCAACTTCGACGGCCTGCCCGTAGGCGAAAACTATATGGAGCAGTACCGCGCCTGCTTCCGCCACGTAGAAACCATCCTAAGCGCGGCCCGCACCAACTTCGCCCGGGTAGTCAAGCTGATAGTCTTCCTAACCAATATGGATCGCTGGAGCGACTTCAACCAAATCTACCGCGAATTTATCCCCAACCCGCCCTGCCGCGCCGTCATCGGCACCACCGGCCTAGCCCAAAAGCCCCTGGCTATCGAAATCGTCGAATGTGTAGCCTACCGAGTAGCCGATTAGGCCGCTTACTGCGGGAAACACGAAACGAGCGGAGGTCGTTATGCCTAACCTGACCCTGGCCTACCAGGCCAAAAGCTACAGCACCGGCACCCTAGGCCGCGCCATCTGCAACGCCCGCAACCACCATTGGGTCGCCGACGACGCCGGGGGCGAGGAAATCGGGGCCGGCGAAATGTTCTTCTCCGGCATCACCGCCTGCGCCGTTAATATGGTCGAGCGCATCGCCAACACCGAGGACATCCGCCTCAACTGGATGGAAGTCGGCATCGAATCCTACCGCGACCCCGACAAAACCCCCGGCGAGCTTACCCTCTACGACGCCGTCCGCATCCACTTCGAGATGTGGGGCGTGGACGAAGACCAAGCCCACGAACTGGTGGAAACCTGGAAACGCCGTTGACCCCTCTACGGTTCGGTCGCCGTGGCGACCGCCGACACCACCGTGGGCCTAACCTCCCACGCCGAAAACCGCCGCTAGTAACAAGGATTAGCCGCCAACCGCAAAGGCCCCAGAGCGCACCGGGAAAAGCGCAGGAAATTAAACAAAACTCTATGGCCTCTGCGGTTGGAAAAAGAGGATTTGCGAGGGTTTGCAATGAATATCTGCTCGTTTTTGCCTAGCGCCACCGAGATCGTCTACCAATTGGGGCTAGAGGATAGCCTGTTCGGGGTGACCCACGAGTGCGACTACCCCCCCGGCGCCCGCAACAAGCCGTGGGTGGTGCGCAGCGTGTTCCACGGGCAGCAGCCCACCAGCGGCGAAATCAGCCGCGTCATCGCCGAGCGCCTGGAGCAGGGCCTAGGCATTTACGAAATAGACGAAGCAATCCTAGCCGCCGCCGAACCCGACCTGCTTATCACCCAAGCCATCTGCGAGGTTTGAGCCATCTCATCCCGGCAGGTCGCCGAGGTGAGTATGACCCTGAACAAGCAGCCCGAAGTCCTTTCCCTCGACCCCCAGCTCTTGGGCGACGTCATCGAAAACATCCGGCAGGTGGGCCGCGCCACCGGCACGGAGCCCAAGGCCGACGAAATCGCGTCCTCAATGCAGGCCCGCATCGAGGCGGTTGCCGCCCGCGCCGCCGACGCCGACACCCGCCCCAGCGTACTGCACGTGGAATGGGCCGACCCCCTGATGTGCGGCGGCCATTGGGTTCCCGAAATGGTGGATCTGGCCGGCGGAACCAACACCTTCGGCGACAAAGATACCGGCACCCTAAAGCTGGAATGGGATGAAGTAGTCGCCCGCCAGCCCGACGTAATCGTAATGATGCCCTGCGGTTTCGACGTGAAACGCGGCCTAGAGGATGTGCCGATCCTAGCCCAGCTCGAGGGCTGGCAGTCCCTCCCCGCCGTCCGCAACGACCGGGTCTACGTGGTGGACGCCAGCGCCTACACCAGCCGCTCCGGCCCCCGCCTAGTCACCGGCCTAGAAATAATGGCCGAGATGATTCACCCCGAACTGTTCAGCAACAACATCCCCGAATCCGGCGCCCTCCGCCTGTTCGGAGCATAAGTTTGACCAAAGAAAACACGCAGGCCACAGAGAAAAATCAAAAAAAATCTTTGCGCTCTCGGCGCACTCGGCGTTTAATTCAACCGCGGCCCGCGAAAAGGATTCTGCCGGGCGATTTCTTCCTGAAGCGCATGGTTGCGCCGCTTGAGCAGAGGAATCAGGCGGTTCAGCCGGTCGGCGGCGCTGGGGGCCTCCAGCAACTCTTGGCGCACCGGGGTTGGCGCGTCCAGGTTGGCGGCAATCATATACGACAGCTCTACCGGGTTTTCGGGAACCGACACTTGGGCGGTATAGCCGCCGCTCAACGTCATCAGCCCGCGAATCAGCCTAGTGTACTCCTCGGTAAGTTCCGGCGTGATTCCGGTAAAGCCCTCGCCCACCGGCTCATCCAGCAGCCGCACTAGGGCGGCGGCGTGAGGTTCCATCTGGGTAATCTCAATAATTTCGTAGCGGCGCTCGCCCTTGGTTATAATGTTCATCCGCCCCTGCTCCAGCAGTTCCGAGCGCAGCACGCGGGCGGTGGTGCCTATGCGATGCGGCTCCGCCGGGCCGCCCACTTCCTGCCCCGACCGGATGAGCGACACGCCAAAGGGAGCGTTCTGCCGCATACAGTCGCCAATCATCGCCTTGTACCGCTCCTCAAAGATATGCAACGGCAACGGCATACCCGGAAACAGCACCAGGTTCAGCGGAAACAGCGGCAACTCCGCCAATTCATCATTCAAGCTAGTCATAACGGCGCTAGTATAGCCCCCAGCCCCCGCCCGCACAAGGCGGCCTAACCATATCCGTAGGGGCGCACAGCCGTGCGCCCCAGCCCCCGCCCGCACAAGGCGGCCCAACCATATCCGTAGGGGCGCACAGCCGTGCGCCCTAGCCCCCGCCCGCACAAGGCGGCGCCGCCGCCAAGTCATTGCCATTGCCGCCATTCCTGCCGTGTCATATAATCCGCCGGTTGGATAATCCCATTGCGCTTTCGGGAAACGCTATGCTCCTGGCCCTGGACATTGGCAACACAATGGTGACCATCGGCGTGTTCGGCGATAGCGGGCTGGCCTCGACTATGCGGGTCGCCACCGATTCGCGCCGCTCCGCCGACGAATACGGGCTGCTGCTGATCAGCCTGTTGCAGTTGAACGGAATCCGCCGCGAGGACATCACCGCCGTTTGTATGTGCAGCGTGGTTCCGCCCCTTACCGGCGTGTTCGAGGGCGTGGCCTCCAGCTACTTCGGCGTTGCCCCGCTCACCGTTACCGGCGCGGTTCGCACCGGACTGGAAATCGCCTACGACAACCCCCGCGACGTGGGCGCCGACCGCATCGCCGACGCCGTGGCGGCCAAAGAGCTGTACGGCTACCCCGCCATAATCGTGGACTTTGGCACCGCCACCGTGTTTGACGTCATATCGCCCGATGGCGTCTACTTGGGCGGCGCCATCGCGCCCGGCATCAGCGTAGCCGCCGAAGCCCTGTTCCTCAACACCTCGCAGTTGCGGCGGGTGGAGCTGACGCCGCCGCCATCGGCCATCGGGCAGAACACCACCGCGGCCCTCCAGGCGGGGCTGGTGCTGGGCTACGCCGAGCTGGTCAAGGGGCTGGCCGGGCGCATCAAAGGCGAACTCGGCGGCGCGGCCACCATCGTAGCCACCGGCGGCCTGGCCGACATAATCTCCCGCGAAACCGGCATATTCGACCACATCAACCCCAACCTAACCCTAATCGGCCTCCGCCACATCTACAACCTGAACCGGAACGGGGATTAAACGCAGAGAACGCAGAGAATTATTGTATAACCCTCAAAAACCTCTGCTCCCTCTGCGCGTTCTCTGCGCCCTCTGCGTTGAAATATAATATAAGGAGAGAAAGGCGTGTTGAGCGGCAAGCGGGTGGTATTGGGCGTTACCGGCAGCATCGCCTGCTACAAAGCTCTGGATTTAGCCAGCAAGCTAACCCAGGCCGGGGCACTGGTGGATGTCATTATGAGCTACGGGGCGACGCAGTTCGTCACCCCTCTGGCCTTCCGCAGCCTGACCCACCGCCCGGTGGTGACCGACGCCTTCGACGCCAACGCGGAGTACGCCGTGGAACACGTGGAGCTGGCGCGGCAGGCCGACATCATCGTAGTCGCCCCCGCCACTGTCCACAGCATCGCCAAGCTGGCCCTAGGACTAGCCGACGACCCGCTCACCACCACCGCGGTAGCGTCCCAAGCCCCGCTGCTGGTAGCCCCGGCGATGGACGCCGATATGTTCCAACATCCGGCGACGCAAGAAAATCTGGAGCGGCTGCGGCTGCGCGGCGCGGTCATCGCCGGGCCGGGCCGGGGGCGGCTGGCCTCCGGGCTGACCGGCTACGGGCGGCTGCTGGAAACGCCGGAACTGCTGGGCTACATCGCCTATACCCTGGGACGTCAGGGCGACTTGGCGGGCCGCGTCATCGTGGTAAGCGCCGGCGGCACTGCCGAACCCATAGACCCGGTGCGCGTCGTCACCAACCACTCCTCGGGCAAGATGGGCTACGCGCTCGCCGAAGCCGCCCGCGACCGGGGCGCCCGGGTGGTGCTGGTGTCCGCCGCCCGCGCCCTGCCCGCCCCGCCCCTGGTGGAAGTGGTGCCGGTCGCCACGGCCCAGCAGATGTGCGACGCGGTGCTGGCCCGCACCCCGGAAGCCGACGCGCTGATTATGGCGGCGGCAGTCGCCGACTACCGCCCCTTGTCCGCCGCAGACCAGAAAATCAAGAAAACCGGCGCTGAACTCAACATCCCGCTGGCCCCCACTACCGACATCCTAGCCGCTACCCTAGGCCAGGCCGGGCCGGGCGGTTTCGTGCGCGTAGGCTTCGCCGCCGAAAGCGAAAACCTAGTCGCCAACGCCAAGACCAAAGTAACCGCCAAGTCCTTAGACCTCATCGCCGCCAACGACATCACCAGCGAGGGCAGCGGCTTCGGCGCCGACACCAACCGCGTCACCCTGATTGACCGCGAGCTGAACGTCGAGGAACTGCCCCTGCTCACCAAGTACGAAGTAGGCAACCGCATCCTAGACCGGGTGGCGCGGCTGTTGCGTCACTAAGGCCGCGCCCGGCAAATTCTACTCAGCAAAGGGAAAACGTGGATCCGTCAACCAAACAGGTTATGGGCTGCGACATCGGAATAGTTGCAGTGGGCCGGAACGCCATCGGGATTGTCGCCGCGGGCCTCTACAACTCTTTCGGAATCGCGGCGTTGAGCTTCCTGAACGCTATGGGCCTAGTATCTTTCGGCCCCGTGAACGCCATGGGCCTAGTCGCCATCGGCGGCATCAACGCTATGGGCCTGGTAGCCATCGGCGGCATCAACTCGGTAGGCGTCATAGCCATCGCCGGCTGGAACGCCACCGGCATAATCGCCATCGCCGGCGGCAGAAGCCGCAGCGCCCTCCCCCTCACCTAACGCGGTGGCAACCGCAACCAATCCTAGCAGGGAGAGTATGCAAGCTGCGGGCTAATTGCCAATCTCGGCCTCTAATTCCCTGCGGGCTTGGGCCAAGTCATAGTTGGCTTGCAGGCGCATCCAAAAATCGGCGTCACTCCAGCCCATTCGTTCCAAAGCCAAAGCCACGCTAGGGGAAATTCCGCAATGGCCGTTAAGCAGTTGCCCAACGGTATCGCCGCTAATCCCCAGACTATCTGCAAATTCGTTGACGCTCCAGCCCGCATCGCCCAAACATTCCCGCAAAATAGCGGACGGATGGGCAGGATTCTTGATAGCCATAGAATACCTCTAATGGTAATCCTCAAGATCAATGTCAATCAAGAAAATTGCGAAACCACTTCCGCCGTCTGTCACTCCGAGCAAATGCTTACCACTCTGAGCAATGCCTACCCTCTGAGCAAATACCTGTCCCTCTGAGCAAATATCTGTCATTCTGAGCAAAGCGAAGAATCTCACCTTGGGCAGTAAGACCCTTCGCTTTGCTCAAGGTGATAAAGGGTTGCTCAGGGTGACAATTACTTCAAGGTGACAAAGAGAAATTTCGCAATCGCAATATAATACAGCGGCGCAACGCAAAGGCTGCGCCACTACTGAATCTGCCTAGACGGGTCTAGCCCGACATACTTTCCTTGAACCGGCGGATGGCTTCGATGTGCTGGTCGGGGCCCTTGAGTCCGGCCCGCATCGTGTTTACCGACAGGTGGGTGGCGCCCACTTCGGCCCAGGCTTCGGCCAGCCTGCCCCAACTGTCCGGCCCGTCGGTGGAGATGCCGATGCGCCCCTCGATGCCGATGTCGGCCGGGTTGCGGCCAGCGCTTACCGCGATTTCCCGCATCTGGCCGATGCGTTCCGCGCCCTCGCTGTCCGGCTGGAACTGAGGAAACCAGCCGTCGCCCATCCGCCCGATGCGCCGCACCACTTGGGGGGCGCCGCCGCCAATCCAGATGGGGATGGGCCGCTGCACCGGCAACGGGTTGATACCGGCGTTGGTGACGTTGTGGTAGCGGCCATGGAAATCCACCACTTCCTGAGTCCACAGCAGCCGCATAAGCTGCATCTGCTCCACGGAGCGGCGGCCCCGGTTGCCGAAGTCCTCGCCCAGTGCCTCATACTCCACGTCGTTCCAGCCGATGCCTATGCCCAGCCGCAGCCGCCCGCCGGTCAGCACGTCCACCTCGGCGGCCTGCTTCGCCACCAGCGCGGTCTGCCGCTGCCCTAGAATCAGCACGCCGGTAACGAACTCCAGCTTCTGTGTGATGGCCCCCAGATAGCCGAACAGCACAAAGGGTTCGTGGAACGTGTCCACCGAGCTGTAGGGCCGCTCCCACGATTCGCGCTTGCTGGCGTCGGCCCCCAGCACATGGTCAAACACCAGCAGATGCTCATAGCCCAAGTCCTCGGCGGCTTGGGCGAAGTCGCGCACCCCGGCCGGGTCGGCTCCGATTTCGGTCTGCGGAAAGATGGCTCCCAGTTGCATCATCGCCTCCGTGTCTTTCGATGTGGTTGCCCCATCCGGGCAACAATCCGGCGTCCGCGCCGGGGCGTACAGTATAGCGGCTTACCACTCGATAAGGGGGAATACTTGAAACGACTGATGATAGCCCTGGCGATAACCGTCATCCTGTCCCTGCTGACCCTAGCCGCCGCCTGCGGTGGCGACAGCGCCGCTACCAGCACGCCTGCCCCCACCGCCGTCCCCACCCAGCAAACCCAAAGCTCCCAATCCGGCGAATCCGGCAGCGAATCCCAATCCGGCGAGCACAGCAGCAACACCGGGGCGGGCGAGGGTTCCGAATCCTCGGATTCCGCATCGGGCGAGCATGGCGAGGGTTCCGAAGAAAGCGGGGGAAACGAAGAATCCGCCACGCAGTACGGCCCGGATGACACCTACGACCAGATTCGCGCCGGCGCCCGGCTGATTATTTCCTACAACCGCCCCAGCAACACCTTTACCGGCACCGTCGAGAACACCACCAGCGGCACACTAACGCGAGTACGAGTCGAGGTTCACCTGTCCAACGGCATCGAACTCGGGCCAACAACCCCGGTTGACCTAGCCCCCGGAGAGGTGGCGGACGTCACCCTCGAGGCGTCCGGCCAACCCTTCGACACCTGGAGCGCACACCCGGAAGTAGGGTAACGGTTGAGAAGCAGAGCTATGACCGCTCTTGATAGCGGCGTTCCAAGATTTCCGCATCCTGCCAACAACCGACTGCCCGGCGAGGGGGCAACCATAGCCGGGCAGCCCGGCCTTGTATTTAACCCGGCGGCGGCGTATTCTGAATATGAATGCGGAGGCGGGAATGGATGACGCAGTAATCCAGACCGACGGGCTGACCAAGCAGTACGGGCGCATCCTAGCGGTGGACGGGCTGTCGTTGCACGTCCCGCGAGGGCGCATTTTCGGGCTGCTGGGGCCCAACGGTTCGGGCAAGACCACGCTGATGAGTATGCTGCTGGGGCTGGTGCGCCCCACCGCCGGCAGCTTTACCCTTTTCGGCAAGCCGCCGGAAAAGGGAGAGCTGGAGCGGCAGTTGCACCGCATCGGAGCAATCATCGAAACCCCCGCCTTCTACCCCTACCTGTCGGGGCGCAACAACCTGGCCTACTTTCAGGGCATTTCCGGGCGCGGACATCCGGGCGAACTGGACGAAGTGCTGGATCAGGTAGGGCTGGGCGGACGCGGCGGCGACAAGTTTCAGACCTATTCGCTGGGGATGAAGCAAAGGCTGGGATTGGCCTATTCGTTGTTGGGCGACCCGGAGCTGCTGGTGCTGGACGAACCGACCAACGGAATGGATCCGGCAGGCATGGCCGAGGTTCGGGAGCTGATTCGCAGTCTGGGCGGCGAAAACCGCACCGTCATCCTGTCCAGCCATCTGCTGAACGAAGTGGAGCAGGTCTGCGACAGCGTGGCTATTTTGTCCCACGGGCGGCTCATCGCCCAAGGCGAGGTGGCCGAACTCTTGCGGGAGCAGGGACAGGCCCAAGTGCGTATCCGCACCACCGACGACGCCAAAGCCCGCGAAATCCTGACCGCCCTAGCTTGGGTAGACAGCGTGAGCGCCGCTAACGGCTATCTAGTGGCCGGAGTAGCCCCCGACCGTTCTTGGGAAATAACCGCCGCCCTGAGCCGCAATCAGGTTTACGTCGCAGAGATGACGCCCGTGCAGATGTCGCTGGAGCAGTATTTCCTAGACATTACCGAAGGGGAGTCCGTCTGATGGCGCAGGTGATGCAGGTAGTCCTGCTAACCCGCTGGGAGTGGTTCAAGCTGCGCCGCCGGTGGGTGCCGTGGATACTGCTGGGCTTCGTCATAGTGATCGAGCAGCTTCTTTTCTGGCTGACGGCCACCCTGTCCGATGACGTGTCCTACAGGTCGCCGGCCGAGAATATCGCCAACGGCTTGGGGTTTTCCGCCTTTTTCGGCCCGTTCATTGCGGTGATTCTGGCCGCGTCGGTGACCGGCGGCGAATACGGCTGGGGAACGCTGCGCCCGGTGTTGAGCCGGGGAACGGGGCGCTGGCCCTTGCTAACCTCCAAAATCGCGGTGGTGATGCTGGTCACTGCCGCCCTGCTCCTCATCCTGTCCGTAACAGTGATGATAAGCGGCTTCATTGCCGAGGCCATCCTCACCGAACCGGAAGCCGAACCCTACGGCAGCACTTCGTGGCTTAGCCTGCTGGGGCTCTACGGCAGGATGGTTTACGCTTTCCTCCCCTACATTATGCTGGCCCTGTTCCTAGTGGTGCTGACCGCCTCCAATGGAGTTGGCATCGGGCTGTCTATGGGTTACTACGTCGCCGAGACAATTATCCTCGTCCCCATCCTGTCCGCTTTCGACTGGTCCGACCAAGTATTAGCCTATCTGATTGGCCCCAACGTCACCGCCTGGCAGCGCGTGAACCCGGACGCCGAAAGCAACATCGCCACCATCGGCGGGATGTCGGATATGCTCCACGGCTTCATCTTCGTAACGCTCTACACCCTAGTTCTGGGAGCCGCCGCCCTCGCCCTGTTCCTGCGCCGCGACATCGCCGGGGCCAAGGGCGGGTAGGGAGAAACCTGATGGTCACCAAAGACACCCGCACAACCGACGGCCGCCCGCCATCCACCGCGCCGGGCGCCCAGCCCCTGGATGCGGACGACGACCTTAGCATCGAGTACCCTTCTTCGGATGGCGAGCCAATGGCCGAATCAGAATTGCAATTCGTCCCCTTGACCGACACCGTTATCATCCTGAAAATCTGGTTCGCTCACCGCCCCGACGTTTACGCCGCCGGCGATATGCTGGTGTATTACCGGATGAACGACAACGGAATCCGGGTGGCCCCGGACGTTTTCGTAGTGTTCGACGCCGCAGGCAACCATCCCCGGGATTCTTGGATAGTGTGGCGGGAAGGCAAAGGGCCGGATTTCGTGATGGAGATAGCGTCGCCCAGCACGTGGGAGTGGGACGCAGAGGGCAAACGCAGCATCTACGCTGGCCTGAGAGTAACGGAATACTGGCGTTTCGACCCTACCAGCAAATGTTTCACCCCGCCGCTGGTGGGCGAAACGCTGTCGGGCGGCCAGTACCAAGAGTTGCCGCTACAAAGGGACGGCGCCGGCACGATATGGAGCCGCAGCGAGTTGCTAGGATTGGACATCTGCGTGCTGCCCGGCCTAGAACTGCGGCTGTACGACCCGGCGGGCGGGCAGTGGCTGCTTACGCCCATAGAAACCGAGGCGGCATTACAGGCATCCGAATCGGCGCGGCAGGCACTGGAGGATGAGAACGAAAGGCTGCGGGAGCAATTACGCGCCCTGCAATCCGGCCAGTAGGGCTACTGGCCGTTCCGTTATGCCGCCGCCCCAACGTCCTTTCGCGCCCAAAAGACGCAGTGGCGCATCGGCTTGTTGTCGTAGAAGTAAAGCAGGCCGCCCAGTTTACCACTAGAGGAAACCGGCGCTACCAAGCGGCATCCGTGGGACTCCAGGGCGGCCAGAACCTCATCCTCGCCGTATAGCTGAAAGCTGCGGGCTATGCCGCCCTCGCCATAGGCCGGGTCTACCATGGTGGCTATGCCCTGGCCCGGCTTGAACATCAGTTGCAGGATTCCGCCGGGTTGCAGAACTCGGGCCAGTTCGGGCAGGGTTACTTCTAGGGCCGTTTCGCGGGGCAAGTGCTGTATCACCGCGTTGCACAATGCCACCCCGAAATAGCCGTCGGGGAACGGCAGCGGCTCCCGCAGGTCGGCCACCGCCAGCCGCCCGGCAATATCCGGGTGCAACGATTGGGCCACCCGGATATTTTCCTCTACGGCATCCACGCCGCGCATATCGTAGCCAAGCCCGTCAAGCAGCCAAGTATCCCTCGCCCCGGCGCCGCAACCGGCGTCCAGCCCGCGGGTTGGCGGCGGGGCCAGTTCCGTCAGCCGACGCTGCAAGTCCATATCGCTGCGGAAAGCCGGATGGGAACAGCCGGTGTAGCCCGACTCCAGAAACCCCTGCGACAACTCGGCATACCGGGCGGCGTTGGCCCGGTAGAAGTCCAGCGACTGGTGGCTTTCCGGCGGCAATGTCATAGCCCATTCACCGGATTCGGCGGCAAGGGCGCCGCAGGGTATGTCTTGCCGGGGTATGGCATACCCCCGGGGCCCTCGCGCGGATAGGGTTGCTAGGCGCCGTTCTTGCCCTTGCGGAAGGCCGGGATGACCTCTTTGCCGTACAGCTCGATGGACTCCATCACCCGCTCGTGGGGGATGGTTTCGGTCTGCATTATCAGCATCACTTGGTCAACGCCGATGTCTTCGTAGGTCTTGATGGTTTCGATGCAGCTCTCCGGGTTGCCGGCGATGATGACGCCGCGGCCGGCCAGGGTGTTGGCATCGAGCTGGGCCACGGCGGCGCGGGCCGCTCCGGGGCCGCTGTCCAGCGATATGCCGGCCTCGGCGGCCTGGGCCTGGTGTTCCTCGTCGGACTGGCGCAGCCAGCGGCCAAAGTCGGCTTTCAGGTGTTCCGGCACCCCGCCCCAAGCCTCCAGCAGCTCCTCATAGGCATTGATGCGGCCTTGGATATAGGGCTTGTCCGGGCCGAAAAAGGTCTTCATAGACTCGGCGCACAGTTCCTTGGCTTCCTGGTCGTCCTTGGCGCAGAAGGAATGCACGTTGTTGCCCCAGAATTCGTTGATTTCCGCGCCCACCGGGTCGGCGTCCTTGATGGCGTCGCGGTACACCTTGACGTGGTTCGCCAGCACGTCCACGGCGTAGGAAGCCGACGACAGCACGCCGATGCCCTTTTGCGCCGCCAGCCGGAAGCTCTCGGTCTGGGTGCAGGCCAGATACATCCGGGGGTGGGGCTTCTGGTAGGGCTTGGGCAGCACCCGGCGCGGCGGCACGTTCCAGAAATTGCCCTCCCAAGAAAATTCCTCGCTCTGCCATATCTGCGGCAGCATAGTGATGGCTTCGTCCCAGCGGTCGCGGGTCTCGCGGGGGTCAATGCCCTGCCCCAACTGTTCGTAAGCGTTGGAGCGGCCGGTGCCGACTTCCACCCGCCCGTGGGTGAGCTGGTCCACCATCGCCACCCGCTCGGCCACCCGGACGGGGTGATGGTTGGGCAGAATGGACACGCCGAACCCGATGCGGATATTCTTGGTGCGCTGCGACAGCGCCCCGAACATCACCTCCGGGCAAGGCGAGCCGGAAAACCCGTAGAGAAAATGATGCTCCACGAACCACAGGTTGTCGAACCCCACCCGGTCGGCCAGTTCGCACTGCTCCAGCGTTTCCTGATAGAGGGCGTGCCAGTCAATTTCCTGGTCATAAGGACGCTGCATCTCGTACAAGAGTCCAAACTGCATGAATCCGCTCCTTTCCCCGGTGCGCCAAAATTATGGGAATGCCAAAGTCAAGACTGCGCCAAGTATACCTTATGTCCGGCAGGGCGGGTAGTTTTGCCGCCAAAAATTATGGAGTAGAATAAGGCAAATGGAGGAATGCGATGAGGCTGGACTTTTCGCCAGAGCCGTTGCCTCTGGCCTTTGACGAATATGGGGTTGTGCGAGTTAATGGGAGGCGGATTACCCTGGACAACGTTTTGATTGCTTATAACCACGGTAGCTTCGCGCACCAGATAGCATATAATTTTGACTTGGACACCTCTGACGTTCACGCCATCCTCTGCTATTACCTGCGTCACAAACCCGAGGTTGACGAGTATCTGGAACAGTGGGAAATCCGCAACGAGAAGGCGAAGAAGGAAATCGAGGCCAAGTTCGGTACTTGGGATGAACACCAAGCCCGATTCATCCGCAAGGCCATCCTGTTCGACTCTTTCAGGGGGGGAGCGACGCCCTTCGACCTCGTCCACGATTTCCCTAGCTTCAATCTTCCGGAAATCCACGCGGTCTATAAGGATTATCTAAGCCGCAAAGGGGATCTGGATGTCTACCTTGAAGAAATATCAAGGGATGACGACTACCTAGAGGCTTTGGGCTATCAAGTCGAGAAAATCTGCGCCCGACTGAAAACTTCCGGGGATGTTCCCGCCGCCTGGCAAGAACATCTAATCGAAGTGGCCGGCAAGAAATAGGCGCTTTCCGTGGCCCGATTCATTACCGACCAAGACTTCGACGCTAGAATCGTCAGGCAACTCGGAAACAGAATCCCCAGGCTGAATCTGATTTCCGTCCGCGACGTCGGATTGGCGAATGCGCCAGACCCGTCCATACTGGAGTGGGCGGCTGAACACGGACGCACCGTGCTGACTCACGACATCAACACGATGCCGCGCTTTGCCCAAAGCCGCATAGATGCGGGGATGCCGATGCTTGGCCTGATTGTTGTCCGCCAACAGCTAACCGTAGGGGAAGCTCTCGACCGAATCGAACGGATTGCGCGAACAGTAGCCGACGACGGGATGGAAGGCCAGATTATAACCCTCGGCCGACTGTCTTTTGGCCTTTGAGGGCGAATTTCCCGCCCTAATCCGCCCCTACTCAAAAATATCCAGCGGCAAAAACGCCGACACCACGAAGTTCGGCACATCCACCACCTCGCTCACCTTCAGATCCACCGCCACACTACAGATGCAGTAGGCTTGCTCGCGGCTCCAGCCCCGCTCCATCAGCAGGTGAATCATATTCAGCAGGGCCTGGCGGGATGCCAGGGTGCCGTCCTCCGACTCGTTGCGCCATCCCCCGCCGGGCGTGGGGGCGATGCACATTCCGGTGGAGGCCAGGAAGCGGCGGGGGGCGGCCATTTCCGGGCTGGTGAAGTAGTCGTCGCGCTCGAAGTAGGGAAAATTGATACCCCGCCGCTGGGCCTCGCCTTTCAGCGCCCGGAAGCTGACGTGCAGGGTGCAGTCCATCTCAATGGCCGTGCCGCAGCACTCGGAATCGCCTTGCGCGTAATGCGCGTCCCCGGCCGAAAACAGGGCGCCCTCGGTGAACACCGGCAGCAACAGGCGGGTTCCGGCGGTTAGCTGCTTGATGTCCACGTTGCCGCCGTGTTCGCGGGGCGGGATGGTTCGCAGCCCCTCCGACGCGAAAGGCTCCTGCGCCGGCACCGCCCCGGCCGGAGTCGGCCCCACCACCATACCGCCCCGGCGCAGCAGTTCGTCCTCCCGCAACAGTATCTCCTGCCGCAGCGCCCGCGACGGGGCCACGCCGATGGTTCCCATAAACGACGCCTCGGGAACCCGCACGCCGGGCAACTGCTCCGAGCGGGCGAACCCGTCGCGCATCTCCCAATGGACAATGTAGGGTTCGGTGTAAACATCGCGCAGGAACCCGAAACCGGGCAGAATGGTGGTGAAGCCCCACGAGGCCGGCTCGATGTTCAGTATGGTGATTTCCAGCAGGTCGCCCGGCTCGGCGCCGTTGACGTAGACCGGCCCGGTTAAAGGATGCACCAAGCCCAGGTCGGTCTGCAATAAATCCGCCGCCTGGGTTTGCGACGTAATCTGACCATCAAAGGCGTTGCGGGTCTGCATCACCACTTCCTCGCCTTCATCGGCCCGGACGGCGGGCGGGATGTCGGGATGCCAGCGGTTATGCCCCTTTTCCGGCTCGCCGCCGCACTGCTTCGAGTAGTCCAGCAATATCTCTTTCACGATGGGCCTCCTTGCCCGGCAGGTTTGGGCGCGTCTGGCTGCGCTGATTATAACCCAATAACCGGGCCGGGCCGAAAGGACAACGGCCAAACCGCGCTGATATTCTGTTTATGGGCAATCCTGAAAATCCCCCAATCCTGAAAATCCTGATTCAGACAAAAAACCAATATCCGGGAGGTATAAAATATGAGGTTTGTCCTGTTGCTAACCGGGTTGCTGCTGGCCGGCGTTCTAGCCGTCGCCTGCGGTTCGGATACGCCGACGGATACCCCGACGCCCGCGCCGACGGTGGCACCCTCGCCAACCCCCGCGCCAACGGCTACGTCTATGTTTATCCCAACGGCCACGCCCGCCCCAACGGTTGCCGCCACCCCGGTGCCAACGGCCATGCCTGCCCTCACCGAAGCGCGGCCCGGCGGCAGCACCGGAGCGGCCCCCGCCGGAACCCCGGTTGAGGGCGGCGTGCTACAAATGCTGGGCAGCGACCCGCCCACCCTCGACCCCCACCAGACCGGCGACGCCACCTCGTCCCGCTACGTTCTGGAAGTGTTCGGCGGGCTGCTTACCATAGACCCCGCCCTCGCCATCGTGCCGGATTTGGCCCAGGACTGGAGCATTGACCCCGACGGGATGGGCTACACCTTCCGGCTGAACCCGGCCGCCAGCTTTCACGACGGGCGCCGGGTCACCGCCGACGACGCGCAGTGGTCTTTCGAGCGGGCCGCCGACCCGGCCACCGAAGCCCCCGCCGTAGACATATTCCTCGGCGACATCGTGGGGGTGACCGACAAGCTGAACGGCGCGGCGGACTCCATATCCGGCATCAGCGTCATAGACGCCGGAACGCTGCGCGTGGAAACCGACGCCCCCAAACCCTACTTCCTGTCCAAGCTCACCTATCCCTCGGCTTTCGTGCTTGACCGCGCCAACGTGGAAACCGGACGGGGCTGGGTAAACTCGCCCAACGGCACCGGCCCCTTCATCCTGTCCGAATACGAGCCCGGCGTCCTGATGCGTCTGGAACGCTTCGACGGCTACCACCTCGGCCCGGCCAAAGTGGATGCCGTGGAGTTCAACCTAGCCGGCGGCAACGGAATGCTGATGTATGAGAACGACGAAATCCACGTAGGCCGCGTCGGAGTTGGGCTGCTGGAAGGGCTGCGCGACCCCGCCAACCCACTGCATAACCAGCTCCACCGGGGAACGCCGCAGTTCGACGTGTCCTACATCGGAATGAACACCGCCGAACCGCCCTTCGACGACCTGAACGTCCGCTTGGCCCTAAACTACGCCATAGACCGGGAAACCTTGACCCAAGTGCTACTGGAGGACACGTCCGTTCCGGCCAAAGGCATCCTGCCGCCGGGCTTCCCCGGCTACAATCCCGGCTTGGCGGGCTATGAGTACGACCCGGAAAAGGCGCGGCAACTGCTGGCGGATTCCAAGTACGGCAGCGACCCGGCCAGCTACCCGCCCATCACCATAACCCTGCCCGGCTCTTTCGGTTCGTCAATCAGCACCGAGATGGAAGTAATCCTAGCGACTTGGGAGGAGCAGTTAGGCATCCGTATGGATTTGCTCCAAACCGAATGGGCCACCTACCTAGAAGACCTGCGGGAACGGCGCTTCCAGATTTTCGGCGGCCTAGCCTGGATTGCCGACTACCCCGACCCGGAAAATTTCTTGGACGTGCTGTTTCACAGCGAAAGCAGCAACAACCACACCGGCTACAGCGACCCGGAACTGGACGCCCTGCTGGAACGCGCCCGCGTGGAGCCAACCCAAGAAACCCGTTTCGCCCTCTACCGGGAGGCCGAGCAGATGATTCTCGACGGCGCCCCCTGGGCCCCCCTCTGGCACTCCGCCGGCGAGCATTACCTGATTAAGCCCTATGTCCAGGGCTTCCCCCTCTCGTCCCTAGTGATTCCCCGCCTGCGGTTCGTCTACTTCACCGAATAAGGCGAAAACCCGGAACAGCGCGAAAACCGCCCCTTTTCCAACGCACCGGACGCAGGGATAACCCGGAGCATATCCGGTAATCTATCCCCTGCGTCCGTCGCATTGAATTCTGATCCCCGCCTGTCATTCTGAGCAAAGCGAAGAATCTCACCTTGGGCGGTCAGACCCTTCGCTTTGCTCAGGGTGACAATGGGGTTATCTCAGGGTAGCAACGGGGTTTGCTCAGGGCAACAATCAGGTTTGCTCAGAGTGCCAATGGGGAATCTCGCAATTTTCTCTTAACTACGATTATCAGGGGGGAATACCGCATTGGAAATCTATCTAATTGACGGCACCTACGAACTGTTTCGCGCCTATCACGCCCTGCCCCCGCTGGAATCCCCCGCCGGGCAGCCCGTGGGCGCGGTTCACGGGCTGATCCAAAGCCTGCTGCGCCTCATCCGCGAAAGCGGGGTTACGCATATCGGCTGCGCCTTCGACAGCGTGATAACCTCTTTCCGCAACGGCCTGTTCCCCGGCTACAAGACCGGCGAGGCAACGCCGCCGGAGCTACTGGCCCAATTCGGGCCGGCCGAGCGGGCAGTAGCGGCCCTAGGCGTCCGCGTCTGGCCGATGGTGGAGTTCGAGGCCGACGACGCCATCGCCGCCGCAGTAGCCCAACTGTCCCCCAACCCCGCCGTGGAGCGCATCATCATCTGCTCCCCCGACAAAGACCTGGCCCAGCTTGTGCAGGGCGAGCGGATAGTCTGTCTCGACCGGCGGCGGGGCGAAACGCTAGACCAAACCGGCGTAATCGCCAAGCACGGCGTACCCCCAACGTCCATCCCCGACCTGCTGGCCCTCACCGGCGACGCCGCCGACGGCATCCCCGGTCTGCCCCGATGGGGGGCCAAAACCTCCGCCGCCGTACTGTTGCGCTACGGCCACCTAGAGGCCATCCCCACCACCGGGCCGTGGGATGTGCCGGTGCGCGGCGCGGCAACGCTACAAGGCATCCTGTCCCGGGAATACGAAAACGCGCTGCTCTACCGCCACCTCGCCACCCTACGCCGCGACGCGCCCATCGAAGCCCACACCGACGCCCTCCACTGGCCCGGCGCATCCCGCGCCGAATACCAATCGCTGTGCCAAGAACTGGGCCTAACGCGCCTAGCCACGCTGCCCCACCAATGGGCCGGAGAAACCTAGCCCCGGCCCGCGAATCGGTTACAATAACCAGCATCCGCAAGCCACCCACAAGGACGGGCGCCAATGTCCACCCAGAAAACGCTACTAACCGCCGACGAGTTTTTTGAGCTGTACAGCCATAAGGACGGAAAATTTGAGCTGGTTCAGGGGGAAGTAATCGAAATGGAGCCGCCCGGTGAAGAGCATGGAGAAGTAGCCAGCAACGTCAATGCCGCATTTCACGGCTATTCCCGTCAGTACGGCACCGGCCGGGCCGGGGTGGAATCCGGCCATCGGCTGGAATCAAACCCGGATACCGTGCGCGGCCCCGACGTATACTTTTCGCTATCGCGGCGTCCAGGCGGGCGCGACCGGGTTCGGGCATTCGTCACCGGCGCCCCGGAAATCGCCGTCGAAGTAGTATCGCCATCCGACACCGCCGCCGAATTAGAGCGTAAGGTTGCCGAATACCTAGCCGCGGGTTCCCTCCGGGTCTGGGTAGTCTACCCTACCAGCCGCCGCGTAACCGTCTATCGCCCCAACGGCAACGCAATATGCTACGGCAACGATGATGTGATTACCGACGAGGAACTGCTGCCCAACTTCTCCCTCCCCCTAGCCGACATTTTCGCCTAGCCAGCCGCCGGGCATAGCGGAAAAAGCCCGGCGAACATCACAAGCCACCCACAAGGACGGGCGCCGATGTCCACCCAAAAAACGCTACTGACCGCCGACGAGTTTTTTGAGCTGTACAGCCATAAAGACGGAAAATTTGAGCTGGTTCAAGGGGAAGTAATCCAAATGGAGCCGCCCGGCGAAGAGCATGGGGAAGTAGCGCTCAACATCGGAACATCCTTTCACGGCTACTCCCGCAAGTACGGCACCGGCCGGGCCGGGGTGGAATCCGGCCACCGGCTAGAGTCTAACCCGGATACCGTGCGCGGCCCCGACGTGTACTTTTCGCTGTCGCGGCGTCCAGGCGGGCGCGACCGGGTTCGGGCATTCGTCACCGGCGCCCCGGAAATCGCCGTCAAAGTAGTATCGCCCTCAGACACCGCCGCCGAAATAGACCGCAAGGTTGGCGAATACCTAGCCGCCGGTTCCCTGAGAGTCTGGGTAGTCTACCCTACCAGCCGCCGCGTAACCGTCTACCGCCCCAACGGCAACGCAATATGCTACGGCAACGATGACACGATTACCGACGAGGAACTGCTACCCAACTTCTCCCTGCCCCTAGCCGACATTTTCGCCTAGCCGAAAGCGGCGCTTGCGAGCAAGGTTGCCGTAATAGTGCATGAGGTTGGCTGGGGATGGAGGATTCGAACCTCCGCTGCCTGATCCAGAGTCAGGTGTCCTACCGCTAGACTAATCCCCATCAAGGACGCCGCCTGCCGTTATACGTCGCCAAACGACCCCTTTTATGGTATGGGCAGACGGGTGCGGTGTCAAGCGGGGTAAGGTTTGGGGTTGCTCTAAGGGGGCCTAGCCGCTACAATCAGCCATCCGGCTAATTGAGACTAGTCAGTCTCACCGGGGGTGAGCTGATTTATAGGCGCAGGTGTATGCGCGTGGCTTTCCCCCACGCCGTCCCGCCTCTACCGTGAATGGCTATGTGTGGGACAGTCTGCGCGGCCTCCTCAGTATGAACGCGGCTGAAAGCGCAGCGTTAAAGATGTGGGGATGGGCAGTAGAGTAGCCAGACTTCTAATGCTCGGCGTCCTAGGCGTGGCCGTCTTTGCGGTCGCGCTGATAGCCTATTCCTTTCCGCTGCCCACCAGCTCAGCGACCTACTGGTCCAGCGCATCGGCCACCAGCACCCCGCCATCCAACCCGGACGCCACCCCCACCAGCACCCCAATCGTACCGCCAGCACCCGTAACCCCGACACCCGCAACGCCAACGCCCAACCCGGACAACACCCCCACCAGCACCCCACCCGTGCCGCCAACACCTGTAACCCCGACGCCCGTAACGCCAACGCCCAACCCGGACGACACCCCCACCAGCACCCCGCCCATAACGCCAACGCCCAACCCAGACGGGAATGAAACCACCACCCCGCCCGTAACGCCAACACCCAACCCGGACGGGAACGAAACCACCACCCCGCCCGTAACGCCAACACCCAACCCGGACGGGAACGAAACCACCACCCCGCCCGTAACGCCAACACCCAGCCCGGACGGAAACGAAACCACCACCCCGCCCGCAACGCCAACGCCCAACCCAGACGGGAACGAAACCAGCACGCCGCCCGTAACGCCAACACCCGGCCCAGACAGGAACGAGACCAGCACGCCGTCCAACCCAGACGGGAACGAAACCACCACCCCACCCGTAACGCCCCCATCCTGCCCAGCCGATACCGCCACCAGCACGCTATCCTGCCCAACCGACACCGCCACCACCACGCTGCTCCGGTTCGGCCAAACCATAGCGCCGCAGACCTACACCGCAGGCCAACCCGTCAGCGTAACGCTCCCCGCCGCCTCGGGCGGCGCCGCCCCCTTAAGCTACCGCCTAGAACCCGCCCTGCCCAACGGCTTGTCCTTCGACCCCGACTCCCTATCCATATCCGGCGCCCCCGCCGACTTCAGCCTCCCAACGCTCTACCAACTAACCGTAACCGACGCCAACGGCGATTCTATATCCCTGCAATTCCTCCTAGAAGTGAACGCGGTTGCGCCCGCCCAATCCGCCGCCACGGTCACCGGCGTAACCATCACCTCCACCGCCCCCACAGACAACGGCGCAACCGCCCCCTACGCAGCCGCCGCGAACATTGACGTAGCCGTAACCTTCAGCGGCCCCGTCACGGTCACCGGAACGCCCCAACTCGCCCTAGCCATCGGTTCGCGCACCCGCCAAGCCGCCTACCGCTCCGCCACCACCAGCGCCATCACCTTCCGCTACCCCGTCACCGGCGCCGACCGCGATAGCGACGGCATCAGCATCGCCGCCAACGCCCTCACCCTCAACGGCGGAACCATCCAGTCAAGCGGCGTTGACGTCACCCTCGGCCTAGGCAGCCACGCCCTTGCCGCCCAATCAGACCACAAAGTGGACGGCGGCGGCGCATCCTTCGACGGCGTGGCCTCGCCCGCCTACACCTTCGAGGTAGGGATACTCAAGACAATTACTCTGCCCGAAGCCGACGCCGCCTCCGGGAGTCCGCCCTACAACCTCGCCGCCACGCCCGCACTGCCCAACGGCCTAACCTTCGCCTCAGCCACGCGCACCATAGCAGGCACGCCATCCGCCGCTATGGCGACCACCACCTACACCCTAATCGCCAACAGCCCGCAGGGCAGCGACACCCTCCCGTTCACCCTCCAGGTCGTCTATCCCGCGCCGACGGTTAGCGGCGTAAGCATAACCTCCGTCCCGGCCGGCTCTAGCTACGCCGCCGACGAAAACATCGACGTGACCGTCACCTTCAGCCACCCGGTAAACGTCACCGGAACGCCCCAGCTTGCCCTAGTCATAGGAACGAACACCCGGCAGGCGCAGCTACAATCCGCCTCCGGCTCCACCATCGGCTTCCGCTACCAAGTCGCCGACGATGACGCCGACCTAGACGGCATCAGCATCGCCGCCGACGCCCTCGCCCTGAACGGCGGCGCCATAAGAGCCGCCACCGGCGGAATGGCCGCCCTGCTGTCGCTGGGAACCCACGCCCTTTCCAACTCCGCCAGCCACTCGGTCAAAGACGCCAAGCCCTCCTTCGGCACCGCCACTATCGAAAGCAGGCAGCTCGAAACCAACACCTCCATCACCCCCATCGTCCTGCCCGCGGCCACTAGCGGCGACGGATCCCTCACCTACACCCTGACGCCCGCGCTGCCGACGGGCATAACCTACGCCACGTCCACCCGCGCCATAGCCGGTACGCCCACGACTGCTATGGCGGCCACCACCTACACCTGGACTGCCACCGACACCGACGGCGACTCAGCGCAGCTCACCTTCAACCTCGAGGTTCTGGCCCCGCAAGGCCCCGCGCCCACCAACATAACCGTCCATAGCTCCGACCCCGACGGAAACTACCAAGACGGAGACACGCTAACACTGAAAATTACTTACCCCGGCGATATGGTAATCACCGGGGCGCCCTATCTCATCCTCGACGTCGGCGGCAGCCCGCGCCGGGCGTTCTTCGACAGCGGCGATTCCGAGTTCGACAGTTTGGAGCGCGAATTGCCCTTCAACTACACCATCCAGCCAGGCGATTTCGACGGCGACGGCATCGCCGTGGCCGCCGACGCCCTGCGGCTGAACGGCGGAAGCATCCTTACGTACGTCGCCAGAGAGCAAGCCAGACTCGGCCTCGGCAGCCACGCCGTCGCCAGCGGCGACGCCACCAGCGCCACAATGCGCGTCAACGACGCCGCCCCATCCTTCGGCGCCGCCACCCTAGATAACAAGCTCTACGACACCAACACCGCCATCACCCCCATCGTCCTGCCCGAAGCCACCGGCGGCGACGGCACATTGAGCTACACCCTCACCCCTTCCACGATGCCCGCAGGTATGACCTGGACGGCTTCCACCCGCACCATAGCCGGTACGCCGACCACCACTACCCCGTCCCAAACCTACACCTGGACGGCCACCGACAGCGACGGGGATGAGTCTGAACTGACTTTCAGCATCAATGTCTGGGCGCCGAGCGGCCCGGCGGTCGGCGACGTAAACGCGTACCGGCTGGGTAACGACGATGGCCTCTTCTACTCAGACAACAACAAAGACAATTACTGGCCTACCGAAACCATCCGCGTCTTCGTCGGTTACGAAAGTGAACTGACCCTCACCGGGTCGCCGCAGCTCGTGATGATAATCGGAAACAAAAGGGTCAAGGCCGTTTACGACAGCCCGACCTCCGACTATATCAACGAGCTGCTTGATGGTGATGCCACCAATCCTAACCACCTATTCGTCTTCAAGTATGTCGTTCAGTCCGGGGACTGGGATGGAGACGGCATAGCGATTCCCGCCGACGCCCTGCTGCTCAACGGCGGCTCCATCCGCGACGCCGGGAGCGGCCTAGACGTCCAACTGAACCTAGGGGATCACGCCATCGCCAGCGGGAGCGCGAAAAGCGGCAAGCTGAAAGTGGCGGACACGTCGCCATCCCTCCCGTCCGGCGTGACCCTAGATGACCGGACAATAGCGTTGAACCAGCCGGTCACAGTGGCCCTAGTGAGTGAGATAAACGGCGATTCCCCCTTCACCTACAGCATCACCCCAACGCTGCCCGCTGGCCTCAGCGTAGGCACTCCCACCGGAAATATAAACGGCGTTCAGCCCGATGAGCCGTACATCATCGGCCAAACCAGCGTGACCTCCACGGCAACGTACACCCTGAAAGCGACCGACCGGGACGGGGACACCACAACGCTGGGAACATTCAACCTGGTCACCGCGGTCACGGCGATGGTGGACGAGCTGGATATACTGTCCACCCCCTACGCCAACAGCTCCTACGGCGCCGGCGAGGTTATCGAAGTCGCGGTAGGGTTCGACCGGGGCATTACGGCGCAGGACTTGTCGGATACAACCCTGTCCATCACCATCGGGCAGAATACCCGCTCCGCCGCCTACGCCCGCACCGACGCCGACAACCGGCTGGTCTACGCCTACACCGTGCAGGGGTCCGACGCCGACACCGACGGCGTCAGCATCCCCGCGGATTCGCTACAACTGAACGGAGCGACCATCCGCGATACCGCCACCACCGTCAACGCAGCCCTGGATCTGGGAACCCACGCCGTCACCAACGACTCCGCCCACAAAGTCAACGGCTCCGTAGCCACCCCTATGGCCGTCGAAGCCGTCGCCATACTAAGCGCCCCTGCCAGCGCCGACGGCTACGACGCAGGCGAAGTCATCAAGGCCAAAGTAACCTTCGCCAAGCCCGCCACCGTAACCGGCGCCCCCCAACTGGCCCTAACCATCGGAACCACCCAGCGCCAGGCCGCCTACCAGGCCGCCGAATCCAACAATGATTACCTGATTTTCTCCTACACCGTCGCCACCAGCGACAAAGACGCCGACGGCATCAGCATCGCCGCCAACGCCCTTGCGCTCAACCGCGGAACCATCCGCGACCCGGCGTCAGCCAACGCCGCCCTCGGCCTAGGAACCCGCGCCATCGCCAACGCATCCGCCCACAAGGTTTATACCCCGCCGCGCCTAACTGGACTCGCCATCCTGTCCACCCCCGGCGTCAACGGCACCTACGCCGCCGGCGAGGACATCCTGTTGCAGCTTTCCTTCAGCGAACCCGTTACCACCCACGGCCGCCCGCAGGTAGCCCTAACCATCGGCGCGAATACCCGGCAGGCTGTATGGACCTCCGACGTCACAGGCGCGGGGCGGCGGAACCTCTACCAATACGTAGTGACCCAAGACGACTTTGACGGCGACGGCATAAGCATCGCGTCCGATGCCATAAATCTGCCGACCGGGGTGAGGATCTGGGGCTACGGCTTCGACTACGCGGTTCTTTCCCTCGGAACCCACGCCGTCACCAACGACCCGGCCCACACCGTGCGCGACACGCTGCCGTCCTTCCCCGCTATCCAGCCCCAGCACTACATCGCCGGAACCGCCGTGGACTTCACCCTGCCCAACTCCGGCGGCGATGGCGCTATCACCTACGCCCTGGCCCCCTCGACCCTGCCGGGCGGCCTCACCTACACCGTCGAAACCCCCACCACAACCACCACGCTCCGCAAAATAACCGGAACGCCGACCACCACTACCCCGTCCCGAGCCTACACCTGGACGGCCACCGACGCCGACGCGGATACCGCGCAGGCGAATTTCAGCATCGCCGTCGCCGCCGCCAACGCCCCCAAAGTGACCGCCGTGCAGATCTTCTCCAACACCCGCCCCGGTTCCGGCAACACGTACACTGTCGCATCCAGAAACCCGATAATGGTGGACGTCCAGTTCGACCAAGAAGTGAACGTCACCGGCACTCCGCAGCTCGCCCTGGAAATCGGCGCCCAGACTGTTCAGATGAACACCTGGAATGGGAGCTTCGCATTTGTTGACTGTCGTGGCTTTAGCTGCCCACGATCCAAGACGACTCTGCGATTCGAGTACTACGTGCAGGCCGCCGACAAGGACGCCGACGGAATCAGCATCCACAGCGGGGCCTTGACCCTGAACGGCGGAACCATAACCAGCCGCGGCACCGGCCCCAACGCCTCCCCCGCTGGCATCGCCGCATCCTTGGGCCTTGGCAGCCACGCCATCAGCAACGATCCTTTGCACAAAGTGGACGGCGGTTCCGACCCCGCGCCCATTGTGACCGCCGTAGACCTGCCCCGGATCCCGGCCGCCGTGCCGCCCAGCGGGTACAGGCCCGGCGATTTAATGCGGGTTTGCGTCCGATTCAACCAAGACCTCACCCTCACGGGCAATCCCAAACTCGCCCTCCAAATCGGCAGCCGGACGCGCGATGCCGACTTCTCCTTCGTGTTGCGGTCAACCCCCAGCTCCCCATACCGGGGAATCTGCTTCGACTACACCTTCCAGACCGACGACTTCGACTCCGACGGCGTCAGCATCCTAGACACCCTCGACTCCAACGGAAACGTCACCGCCCACGCCCTCAAGCTCAACGGCGCCACCATCCGCAACGCACGAGGCACCGACGCCGCGCTGTCCCTAGGCACCCACGCCGTTTCCAACAACCCGGAGTTCCGCGTCTTCAGCCCGCCCAAAATCACATCCGTAAGCGTCATATCTACGCCCAACCAGAGCGGTACGTATTCTTGGGAAGCGGATCTGAAAATCGCCATTGACTACGACCAGGCAGTGACATTCACGCCGGATTCGACCAACGCAGGAATGCGGTTGACCCTAGGAGTAGATTCCGGCAACCACGACGTCTACGTATCGGCCGCCGATACTACCGGAAGCCGCATCGTGTTCAAGCACGACGTGCAACACACCGACCTAGACGCCGACGGGATAACCCTAGCCGCCAACGCCCTCAAGCTGAACGGCGGAACCCTGCGCGACGCCGACGGCGAGGACGCCCAAACCGCCCTCACCGGCTTCACCTTCACCAACAAGTCGGATGCCAAGCTGAACGGCGCCAAGGCTTTCCTCTGGCCCGTCTTCCCAAACAACGCCCTGTGGGTCAGCAACCCGACGGCAGGGGTGCATAGCGACTCCTACTTCTTCTCGCCAGGCGGAGACACGCCCCTGTCCTGGAGCGTCACCCCGGCCCTGCCCGACGGCCTCGCCATACAAAAGGGCACGGGCATCTTTGATACACTCTACAGCCTATCGGGAACCCCCGCCCAAGAAACCCCCCTGCGCGAATATACCGTCACCGTCGAGGACGCCATCGGCGTCCCGGCCAACGGAATCGGCGGCTACGACCTCAACAACGGCGATACCGACACCGCCAAGTTCAGAATGCGGGTCACCGGCCCCCGCCCGGTAGTCACCGGCGTAAGATTCACCGGCGCACCCCAGCAGGGCGCCACCTACGGCGCCAGCGAGGAAATCGTCGTCGGCGTATCCTTCGCCACCGACCGAACCGAGGCCATCATCGTCGAAGGCGCCCCCCAGCTCGCCCTCAAGATAGGCGGCAGCACCCGCCAGGCCACCTACTACTACGCCGATACCGCAGGAAGCGCGACCACCCTCTACTTCCGCTACACCGTCCAGGCCGCCGACGCCGACGCCGACGGCATCAGCATTGACGACGACGCCCTAACCATCGGAGTCCAGGCCGCCATCCGCAGCGCCCGCGGCCATAACGCCGTGACCGACTTGGGCATCCACGCCATCGCCAACAACCCCTCCCACAAAGTCAACGGCGCCATCAGCCGTCCGCCCCGCGTCATCGGCGTCCTTGTAACGTCCCAGCCCGCTCGCGGCCTCCACTACTACCGCGGCGAGGAAATCGAAATCCGCCTCGAATTCAACCAGGCCGTCGGCGTATCCGGCTCCCCCACCCTCGGAATGACCGTCAGCAGCCCCACATACCCAGTCGTCAACGTGATACGCCAAGCGTCCTACGGCCAAGTCGGCATCAGCCCGCGATACCACTACTTCCGATACCTAGTGCAACAGTCCGACGTAGACAGCGACGGCTTATACACCACCATAAACGCCCTGAACATTCCGGCCGGCGCCCATATCCGCAACGCGCTCGGCACGGACGCCCAGAACGGGATTCTCAGATCGCCGATCCTGATCTCCACCCACTCTCTCAACGGCGCAACCAACCGCGCCGCCTTCGTCCGGGGCATCAGGATAACGTCCCGCCCCGCCCGCGGCACAACCTACAAAATGGGCGAAACCATCACCGCCCAAGTCAGGTTCAGCAAGCCCGTCACAGTCACCGGAACCCCAAGCCTCGCCATTCAAATGAGCAGCGGCATCAGGAGCGCGTCTTACACCCGGAGCCTCCGCGCCCAAGAAACCGTCAACCTCTCAGATCCCTACGCCTACTGGCTGGAGTTCAGCTACACCGTCCAGGGCGGAAACCACGACGCCGACGGCATCAGCATCCAAGAAACCCTTATAAACAGCATCCTAGGCAGTCCCCTTCCCGCCAATATGCACTACTGGCTGCCCCCGCTGGGACTGGACCACGGCGCCACCATCGTCGGCACCGGAGACGGCGGCGCGGCGGCCCAGCTCAACGCCCGTCTGGTGGAAACCCTCGTGGAATTGGTGCAGGTTTCGGGTGGGATTTACAGGCAGGATAGGCGTACAGTCGTCACCGACCACTCCCTCCGCAACCAAACGGCCCACAAAGTGAACGGGCGCCAGCCCACCGTCACGGGCATCGCCTTTCCGTACTGGCCGGCCAACAATAATGGGTGCAACGACCCTCTTCGCACCACCAATAACCTAGCCTCGATATGCGACGGGCGACGGGATATTGTCCCCGGATACGTCGAAGGTGAGAGTATTTATGTGATAGTCACCTTCAGCGAGCCCGTTGCCGCGGCCGGAACCCAGAGCAACCCCGGGATGGCCCTCACCCTAGAGAGCGGGACGGTTAATACCACGGCGTGGAGCCAATACGCCCCCGCCTTTAACAACTACACCAAGTTGGGTTTCGTATACCGGGTGCAAGAGGGGGACTACGATTCCAATGGACTCAGCATATCGCGAAACGCGCTCACCGCCTCCGGCAGCGGCAGCATCCGCAGCAAAGCCACCGGCAACCCCGCCGTCCTCACCCTGCCCAGCGCCCTGAACAACCAGGCCCGCCACGCCGTTCTCAGAACCGCCCCGACCCCGGCCCGCATCCGCAGCATAGGCTTCCCCACATCGGATATAAGACTGAGCCGGCCCTACGCCAACAACACCTACGACGCCGACGAATACATCGAAATGGCAGCCGTTTTCAACAAGCCGGTAAACGTCACGGGCAACCCCCAACTCTCCGTCACCATCGGCAGCAACACCCGCGCGGTGAACTACTCCGGCAGCGCCTTCGGCGGCACTATCCTGACCTTCCGCTATCTGGTGCAATCGACCGACTTGGACACCGATGGCATACAACTTCCCGCCAACGCCATCTCCCTCAACGGCGGCGCGATTACCACCAGGAGCAACAATCTGGCCGCCGACCTCACATCCAGAGCCACCCAGATCCGCAGCGACCACAAGGTCAACGGCGCCCAGAACGGGCCGCCCAACGTCACCCTAGTGGACATCCGCACCCGCCCCCTCGTCGGCAACACCTACGGCACCGACGAAACTATCGAGGTGAAGGCGCACTTCCACAAGCGGATAGTCGTCACCGGCTCCCCGCAGTTGGCCTTGACCCTAGGCACCGAAACGGCGCAGGCGTCGCACATCTCAACCGACGACCGGGCAATCACCTTCAGCTACAAGGTCAAAACCACCGACCGGGCCCTGAACGGACTCTCCATCGGCGCCAGCGCCCTTACCCTCAACGGCGGAACCATCAAAAGCCGCAGCAACGTAAACGCCAACCTGAGCCTGAGCCGCAATTACATAACCAACTCCCAGCATCACCGGGTAGACGGGCGCATCAAGCACATACCCACCTTCGGCTCGACGGTCATCGCCGCCAAGAGCTGGCGCGTCAACTCGTCCGTATCCGATACCCTCCCCGCCGCCCAGGGCGGGCGCGGCGCCATCGCCTACTCCATCTCTCCCGCCCTGCCCGCCGGGCTGTCCTTCAACAACACCACCCGCGTCATATCCGGCAGGCCCACCGCAGCCGCCGCCCGGCGCAGCTACACCCTAACCGCCCGCGACGCCCATAATATGACCGGCAGCATCAGCTTCTACATCACTATAACCTCCACCCCGGCCCCCACCTTCGGCGCCCAGACGATAAGCGACAAGACCTGGCGGGAGAACGCGCCGATAACCGCCTTCACCCTGCCCCAGGCCACCAGCGGCGACGCCCCGCTCACCTACGCCCTGTCCCCCGCCCTGCCCGGCGGCGTAACCCGCAACGCCACCACCCGCCAAGTCAGCGGAACCCCTACCGCCGCAATGGCTACCACCCGGTACACCTGGACGGCCACCGATTCCGACGGCGACACCGCATCCCTAACCTTCTACATCACCGTCACCCCGGCCCTCTCAGGCGACCGCATCCCCACCTTCGGCGCCCAGACAGTAACCGACAAGACCCTGGCCCAGAACACGCCCATAACCGCCTTCTACCTCCCCGCTGCCACCGGCGGCGACGGCACGCTCACCTACGCCCTCTCCCCCGCCCTCCCCAGCGGCGTAATCGGCGCAACCTCGTCCCCCTACCGCGTCAGCGGCACGCCCAGCGTCTCTATGACGCGAACCCAATACACCTGGACTGCCACCGACGCCGACGGCGACACCGCATCCCTAGCCTTCCACGTCACCATAACCGCCGACACCGCGCCCTACTTCTCCCGCCTGATAGACAACAAGCGCTGGATTCGCGGCAATGCAATAACCGGATTCATGCTGCCAACCGCCACCGGCGGCAACGGCGCCCTGTCCTACTCCCTATCCCCGGCCCTGCCCGCCGGCGTAACCCGCAACGCCGCCACCCGCCAAATAAGCGGAACCCCCACCGCCTCCTCGACCAGTACGCCGTACACCTGGACCGTCGAGGACGCCGACGGAGACACCGCAAGCCTAACCTTCAACATCGAGGTTGACGCCATACCCAGCTTCGGCGACCAGACCATAAGCAACAAGAATTGGGGGCAGAACCTGCAAATAACCCCCTTCGACCTCCCCGAAGCGACCGGCGGCGATGGCGCCCTAACCTACCAACTCAGCCCCGCCCTGCCCGCCGGACTCACTATGCGAACAACGTCCACCCCCTACCGGGTGAGCGGAACCCCCGAATCCCCCCTGTCACCCGCGCAATTCACGTGGACTGTGACCGATGCCGACGGAGACACCGCCTCCCTCCAATTCTCCATCACCATAGACGGCATTCCAACCTTCGGCGACCAGACCATCACCGACCAAGTATGGGTCAAGGGAGAGGATATATCCCCGTTGACCTTCCCGCTGGCGACCGGCGGCAACGGCGAGCTGACGTACACCCTTGACCCGCCGCGGCCCAATGCAATGTCGTGGGAGTGGTCAGCGGATCTAAAGCGCCTGAGCGGAGCTCCCCCCTTCACCATGACTCGTAGTCCGTTCACATGGACAGTATACGATGAGGACTACGACAGGGACCAGATAAAATTCTACCTTACCATCGTTGAAGACCTGTTCCCGTCGTTCTCGACAACCATAACCGACAAGGCGTGGACGCAGACCTATGCGATAACCCCGTTCACCCTGCCCACCGCAACCGGCGGCGACACCCCGCTGACCTACACCCTGAGCCCCGCCCTGCCCGCCGGCGTAGCCACCACCACCACCTTCGCCGTAAGCGGCACGCCCACCGGAACCCAGACCAGAACCGAGTACACCTGGACAGCCACCGACGCCGACGGAGACACCGCAAGCCTGACCTTCGACATCGCAATTGCCGCGCCAGGCTCGGGGCCGACCTTCGGCTCCCAGTCCATCGCCGACAAGTCCTGGACGCAGAACCAAACGATAACCGCCTTCACCCTGCCCGCCGCAACCGGCGGCAACGGCGCCCTGACCTACGCCATGAGCCCCGCCCTGCCCGGCGGCGTAGCCACCACCACCACCTTCGCCGTAAGCGGCGCCCCAACCGGAACAATGACCAGCACCGAGTACACCTGGACGGCCACCGACGCCGACGGCCACCAAGTCAGCCTGACCTTCAACATTGAAATCAACGCCAGTGCTATCGACAGCGCACCGACCTTCGGCGACCAGACCATCCCCGACCAGTTCTGGACCAAGGACAAGCCGATAACCGCGCTCACCCTGCCCGCCGCAACCGGCGGCAACGGGACGCTAACTTACGACATAGACCCGCCCCCGCCCATCGGTATGACGCTGAGCGACAGCCGCCAACTGAGCGGGACGCCCCCATTCACCCTAACGGGTATGCCATTCCGATGGTTTGTGAGGGATGAGGACGGCGACCGGGCGACAATCGATTTCATCGTCACCATATCCGAAAACGTCGCGCCAACGTTCTCAACCACCATCGCCAACAAGACCTGGACGCAAAACAAGTCCATCACGCCGTTCACCCTGCCCACGGCAACCGGCGGCAACACCCCCCTAACCTACACCCTAACCCCCGCCCTGCCCACCGGCGTAACCCGCGCCACCACCACCCCCTTCACCATAAGCGGCGCCCCAACAACCCACCAACCCGCCGCCACCTACACCTGGAAAGCCACCGACAACGACGGCGACGCCGCGGAGCTAACCTTCACCATAACCATAACCGAAGACCTATCCCCAACATTCGGAGCCCAAACCATCCCCAACCAAACCTGGACCCAAAACCGGCCCATATCCCCGCTAACCCTACCAACCGCAACAAGCGGCGACACCCCCCTAACCTACACCCTAACCCCCGCCCTACCATCAGGCACAGCCACCACCACCCAACACAGCGTAACCGGAACCCCAACAACCCACCAAACCGCCACCACCTACACCTGGAAAGCCACCGACACCGACGGCGACACCGCCCAACTAACCTTCACCATAACCATAGCCGAGGATCTCACGCCAACATTCGGCGCCCAAACCATCGCCAACCAAACCTGGACGCAAAACCAGCCCATAACCGCGCTAACCCTACCCACCGCAACCAACGGCGACGGCCAGCTAACCCACACCCTAACCCCCGCCCTACCAACAGGCACAACCAAAAACGCCACCCACGAAGTAACCGGCACCCCAACAACCCACCAAACCGCCACCACCTACACCTGGAAAGCCACCGACACCGACGGTGACGCCGCCCAACTAACCTTCACCATAACCATAGCCCAAGACCTATCCCCATCGTTCTCAACAACCATCCCCAACCAAACCTGGACGCAAAACCAGCCAATACCCGCGCTAACCCTACCCACCGCAACCGGCGGCGACACCCCCCTAACCTACACCCTAAGCCCCGCCCTGCCCACCGGCACAACCAAAAACGCCAGCCACGAAGTAACCGGCACCCCAACAACCCACCAAACCGCCACCACCTACACCTGGAAAGCCACCGACACCGACGGCGACAAGGCGGAGCTAACCTTCACCATAACCATAACCGAGGATCTGTCCCCATCCTTCGCAACAACCATCCCCAACCAAACCTGGACGCAAAACCAGCCAATACCCGCGTTCACCCTACCCACCGCAACCGGCGGCGACGGCAGCCTAACCTACACCCTAAGCCCCGCGTTACCAGCAGGCGTGAGCAAGGATAACAGCCACGAGGTGACAGGCACGCCGAGCGGCCACCAGTCCGCCACCACCTACACCTGGAAAGCAACCGACGCCGACGGCGACGCAACCCAACTAACCTTCACCATAACCATAGCCCAAGACCTATCCCCATCATTCTCAACAACAATCCCCAACCAGACCTGGACGCAAAACCAGCAGATAACCGCATTCACCCTACCCACCGCCACCGGCGGCGACACCCCGTTGACCTACACCATCAGTCCCGCGCTACCCGCCGGCATATCCAAGAACGTCAGCCACGAGGTAAGCGGCACGCCGACCGGCCACCAAACCGCCGCCACCTACACCTGGAAAGCCACCGACGCCGACGGCGACAAAGCGGAGTTGACCTTCACGATAACCATAGCCGAGGACTTGTCCCCGTCCTTCTCGACGACCATAAGCAACAAGACGTGGACGCAGAACAAGCAGATAACGGCGTTCACCCTGCCCACCGCAACCGGCGGCGACGGTTCGCTGACCTACACCCTAAGCCCCGCGCTGCCCGCAGGCGTGAGCAAGAACGACAGCCACCGCGTGACAGGCACGCCGAGCGGCCACCAGTCCGCCACCACCTACACCTGGAAAGCCACCGACGCCGACGGCGACACCGCCCAACTAACCTTCACCATAACCATAGCCGAGGATCTAACTCCATCCTTCGGCGCCCAGACCATCGCCAACCAAACCTGGACGCAAAACCAGGCCATAACCACGCTAACCCTGCCCACCGCAACCGGCGGCGACACCCCGCTAACCTACACCCTAACCCCCGCGCTACCCGCAGGCACAACCAAAAACGCCAGCCACGAGGTGACCGGCACCCCAACAACCCACCAAACCGCCACAACCTACACCTGGAAAGCCACCGACGCCGACGGCGACGCAACCCAACTAACCTTCACCATAACCATAACCGAAGACCTATCCCCAACATTCGGAGCCCAAACCATCCCCAACCAAACCTGGACGCAAAACCAGGCCATAACCGCCTTCACCCTACCAACCGCCACCGGCGGCGACGGCCAGCTAACCCACACCCTAACCCCCGCGCTACCAGCAGGCACAACCAAAAACGCCGCCCACAAAGTAAGCGGCACCCCAACAACCCACCAAACCGCCACCACCTACACTTGGAAAGCCACCGACGCCGACGGCGACACAGCGGAACTAACCTTCACCATAACCATAACCGAGGACTTGTCCCCGTCCTTCTCAACAACCATCCCCAACCAAACCTGGACGCAAAACCAGCAGATAACCGCGCTCACCCTACCCACCGCAACCGGCGGCGACACCCCCCTAACCTACACCCTAAGCCCCGCCCTACCAACAGGCACAACCAAAAACGCCGCCCACGAGGTAAGCGGCACCCCAACAACCCACCAACCCGCCACCACCTACACATGGAAAGCAACCGACACCGACGGCGACAAAACCGAGCTAACCTTCACCATAACCATAGCCGAAGACCTATCCCCATCGTTCTCAACAACAATCCCCAACCAAACCTGGACGCAAAACCAGGCCATAACCGCCTTCACCTTACCAACCGCAACCGGCGGCGACACCCCGCTAACCTACACCCTAACCCCCGCGCTGCCAGCAGGCACAACCAAAAACGCCACCCACGAAATAAGCGGCACCCCAACAACCCACCAAACCGCCGCCACCTATACTTGGAAAGCCACCGACGCCGACGGCGACGCCGCCCAACTAACCTTCACCATAACCGTAACCGAGGATCTGTCCCCATCCTTCACAACGACCATCGCCAACCAAACCTGGACGCAAAACCAGGCGATAACCGCGCTCACCCTGCCCACCGCAACCGGCGGCGACGGCCAGCTAACCCACACCCTAACCCCCGCGCTGCCCAACGGCGTAGCCACCACTACCCCCTTCGCCGTGAGCGGAACGCCAACAAACCACCAAGCCGCAACCACCTACACCTGGAAAGCCACCGACGCCGACGGCGACGCAGCGGAACTGACCTTCACGATAACCATAGCCGAGGACTTGTCCCCGTCCTTCTCGACAACCATAAGCAACAAGACGTGGACGCAGAACAAGCAGATAACCCCGTTCACCCTCCCCACCGCAACCGGCGGCGACGGCAGCCTAACCCACACCCTAACCCCCGCCCTACCAACAGGCACAACCAAAAACGCCACCCACCGAGTGACAGGCACGCCGAGCGGCCACCAAGCCGCAACCACCTACACCTGGAAAGCAACCGACGCCGACGGAGACGCCGCCCAACTAACCTTCACCATAACCATAGCCGAGGATCTATCCCCAACGTTCGCAACAACCATCCCCAACCAGACCTGGACGCAAAACCAGGCCATAACCGCCTTCACCCTCCCCACCGCAACCGGCGGCGACGGCAGCCTAACCCACACCCTAACCCCCGCACTGCCAGCAGGCACAACCAAAAACGCCGCCCACCAGATAAGCGGCACCCCAACAACCCACCAAACCGCCTCCACCTACACCTGGAAAGCAACCGACGCCGACGGCGACACGGCCCAACTAACCTTCACCATAACCGTAACCGAGGATCTATCCCCGACATTCTCGGCAACCATCGCCAACCAAACCTGGACGCAAAACCAGGCCATAACCACCCTAACCCTACCCACCGCAACCGGCGGCGACAGCCAGCTAACCCACACCCTAACCCCCGCCCTGCCCAACGGCGTAGCCACCACTACCCCCTTCGCCGTGAGCGGAACGCCAACAAACCACCAAACCGAGACCACCTACACCTGGAAAGCCACCGACGCCGATGGAGACGCCGCCCAGCTAACCTTCACCATAACCATAGCCCAAGACCTAACCCCAACCTTCGGCGCCCAAACCATCCCCAACCAAACCTGGACGCAAAACCAGGCCATAACCGCGCTAACCCTACCAACCGCAACAAGCGGCGACGGCCAGCTAACCCACACCCTAACCCCCGCGCTGCCAGCAGGCATAACCAAGAACGCCACCCACGAGGTAAGCGGCACGCCCACAGGCCACCAAACCGCCATCACCTACACCTGGAAAGCCACCGACGCCGACGGCGACGCCGCCCAACTAACCTTCACCATAACCATAACCGAAGACCTATCCCCATCCTTCACAACAACCATCGCCAACCAGACCTGGACGCAAAACCAGGCCATAACCGCCTTCACCCTGCCGACGGCAACCGGCGGCGACGGTTCGCTGACCTACACCCTCAGCCCATCGCTGCCCGCAGGCGTGAGCAAAAACTACAGCCACCGCGTGACAGGCACGCCGACCGGCCACCAAACCGCCGCCACCTACACCTGGAAAGCCACCGACACCGACGGCGACGCAACCCAGCTAACCTTCACCATAACCATAGCGCCCGACCTATCCCCATCCTTCACAACAACCATCGCCAACCAGACCTGGACGCAAAACCAGGCCATAACCGCCATCACCCTACCCACCGCAACCGGCGGCGACGGCAACCTAGCCTACACCCTAAGCCCCGCCCTGCCAGCAGGCATAACCAAAAACGCCAGCCACGAAATAAGCGGCATCCCAACAAACCACCAAACCGCCGCCACCTATACCTGGAAAGCCACCGACGCCGACGGCGATGCAGTGGAACTGACCTTCACCATAACCATAGCCGAAGACCTGTCCCCAACATTCTCAACAACCATCGCCAACCAGACCTGGACGCAAAACCAGGCCATAACCGCATTCACCCTACCCACCGCAACCGGCGGCGACGGCCAGCTAACCCACACCCTAACCCCCGCCCTGCCAACAGGCACAACCAAAAACGCCACCCACGAGGTAAGCGGCACCCCAACAACCCACCAAGCCGCCACCACCTACACCTGGAAAGCCACCGACGCCGACGGCGACACAGCGGAATTGACCTTCACGATAACCATAGCCGAGGATCTCGCGCCAACCTTCGGCTCCCAAACCATCCCCAACCAAACCTGGACGCAAAACCAGGCCATAACCGCCTTCACCCTGCCCACCGCAACCGGCGGCGACGGTAACTTGACCCACACCCTAACCCCCGCGCTGCCGGCAAGCACAACCAAAAACGCCACCCACCGAGTGACAGGCACGCCGAGTGGCCACCAGTCCGAGACCACCTACACTTGGAAAGCCACCGACGCCGACGGAGACACGGCCCAACTAACCTTCACCATAACCATAGCCGAGGATCTATCCCCGGAATTCTCGACAACCATCCCCAGCCAGACCTGGACGCAAAACCAGCAGATAACCGCGTTCACCCTCCCCACCGCAACCGGCGGCGACGGCAGCTTGACCTACACCCTAACCCCCGCCCTACCCGCAGGCACAACCAAAAACGCCACCCACCGAGTGACAGGCACCCCAACAACCCACCAAACCGCCACCACCTACACCTGGAAAGCCACCGACGCCGACGGCGACGCCGCCCAACTAACCTTCACCATAACCATAGCCGAGGATCTGTCCCCAACATTCTCAACAACAATCCCCAACCAGACCTGGACGCAAAACCAGACCATAACCACGCTAACCCTCCCCGCCTCAACCGGCGGCGATACCCCGCTAACCTACACCCTAAGCCCCGCGCTGCCCAACGGCGTAGCAACCACTACCCCCTTCGCCGTGAGCGGAACCCCAACAACCCACCAAACCACCACCACCTACACCTGGAAAGCCACCGACGCCGACGGCGACAAGGCGGAATTGACCTTCACCATAACCATAGCCGAGGATCTAACCCCAACATTCGGTGCCCAGACCATCGCCAACCAAACCTGGACGCAAAACCAGGCCATAACCGCGTTCACCCTCCCCACCGCAACCGGCGGCGACGGCCAGCTAACCCACACCCTAACCCCCGCGCTGCCAACAGGCACAACCAAAAACCCCACCCACCAGGTAACCGGCACCCCAACAACCCACCAAACCGCCACCACCTACACCTGGAAAGCCACCGACGCCGACGGCGACGAAGCCCAGCTAACCTTCATCATAACCATAGCCCAAGACCTAACCCCAACATTCGCAACAACCATCCCCAACCAAACCTGGACGCAAAACCAGCCCATAACCGCGCTCACCCTACCCACCGCCACCGGCGGCGACACCCCGCTAACCTACACCCTAACCCCCGCGCTGCCCGCAGGCACAACCCGCGCAACCACCACCCCATACAGCGTAAGCGGCACCCCAACAACCCACCAAACCACCACCACCTACACCTGGAAAGCCACCGACACCAACGGCGACGAAGCCCAGCTAACCTTCACCATAGCGGTAAGCGCATTGATAGTCCCGCCGCCGCCCCCTCCGCCGGTGCCGGACGATCCATTGCCTCCGTCCTTCTCCGACACGATAGAGGACAAATCCTGGACGCAGAACCAGGCGATAACTGCGTTCACCCTCCCCACCGCAACCGGCGGCAACACCCCGCTAACCTACACCCTAACCCCCGCCCTGCCGGCAGGCACAACCAAAAACGCCAGCCACCGGATAAGCGGCACGCCAACAACCCACCAAACCGCCACCACCTACACCTGGAAAGCAACCGACGCCGACGGAGACGCAGCCCAGCTAACCTTCACCATAACGGTAGACGCATTGGTAGTCCCGCCGCCGCCGCCACCGCCTCCCCCTCCGCCGGTGCCGGACGATCCCTTGCCTCTGTCCTTCTCCGATCCGATAAAGGCCAAATTCTGGACGCAGAACATAGCGATAACCCCGTTCACCCTGCCACAGGCAACCGGCGGCAGCGGCACGCTTACCTACACCCTAAGCCCCGCCCTGCCCGACGGCGTAACCAAGAACGCCGCCCACCGGGTGGCAGGCACCCCAACGGGCCACCAGCCCGCCACCACCTACACCTGGACGGTGCAGGACGCCGACGGCGACACGACCAATCTGATGTTCAGTATAACGGTGGACGAAAAAGTGCCGGGCGAAATCTCGCATCTGTCCTTCTCCGATACGATAGAGGACAAATTCTGGACGCAGAGCAAGGTCATAACCCCGTTCACGCTGCCCCAGGCAACCGGCGGCCGAGGCACGCTTACCTACACCCTCAGCCCCGCGCTGCCCGCAGGCGTAACCATAAACGCCAGCCACCGAGTGAGCGGCACGCCCAGCGTGAAGCTGGCGACCACCGAGTACACCTGCACGGTGCGGGACGCCGCCGGCGACACGGCCAATCTGACGTTCAATATAACGGTGGGCGCATTGGCGCTCCCCCCGCCAACACCTCCCCCTCCGAGGGTGCCGGGCGAGATACCGCCTCTGTCCTTCTCCGATACGCCAGAGGACAAATCCCCGACACAGAACATAGATATCAGCACTCAAGAAGAGGACGAGCCGACCACGCCGACAGCCTCCGCGCCCCCGGAGCCGACACCCACGCCGGCCCCTACCCCTACGCCAACCACGCCGGAGCCAACCCCACCGCCGGCCACGCCGGAGCCGACCACGCCGCCAACAGTCACCGCGACACCAAAGCCGACCCCAACGCCGGCCCCTACGCCGCCGACTCCCACGCCGGCCCCGCCAACAGCGGCCACCGCGACGCCGGAGCCAACACCGGCCGCTGCAACGCCCGCGCCAACGGCAACGCCTGAGCCGACCCTCACGCCGACTCCCACGCCGGCCCTCGCGCCGCCGCCGGTAATGCCGACCACGCCGGACAGGGGCATCACCCCGGTCTGGTGGATCCTGTTGCTACTGCTGCTAGTCGCCACAGCGGTGGCCTTGGCCGTCAAAAACCGCAAGCGCCTCGGTATTGGATGACCGCCAGCGGCGTCTTAGCAGCGGCACAACCTGCGCTTGGGCGCAGTAAGGTTCTGCGACGCCGATTTAATTTTGCCCCCGCCGGAGTGATACTCAAATGGCGGCTGGCCTGCGCCCGGCGCTACAATTTCACCCAACCGCTATCCCTGCGAAATTCGACAGTTAATCTCCTGTATTCGTCTAACCTAAGGAGCAACGGAATTTTCTCAGCTTGACAATAACCGGCATTTGTAACAGAATCGGATTGATTTTGCGCCTTCTTTCGCGGCATCCCACGCATCCCTTTGCCCTTTCCGCTCGTCCCCATTCGCCGGGGCGCGCCAATCATTAAAAGCGAGGTATAAGGAATGACTCTGGCAACAGTGGGCCATAAGTCTACCGTGGACGTATCCGGCACGCCCGTGGAAGTGTTTTCCGGCGGCGACGGCCCCCCCCTCATCTACCTGCACGGCGGCGGCGGCTTTGGCACTTTCGACCCCACTAGCGGCCCCATCGCCCAGCGGCGCACCGTCTACGCGCCGTCCCACCCCGGATTCTTTGGCACTCCCCGCCCTAGCTGGGTCTACAGCATCACCGACGTGGCCCACTTCACCCTGTCGTTGGCGGAAGAGCTGGGGCTGAACGAATACGTGCTGGCCGGACATTCCATCGGCGGGTGGATTGCCGCCGAGATTGCCGCTATGGGCGGCAACAGCATCCAGGGGCTGGTGCTTATCAACGCCGCCGGCGTCAAGCCCGAGAAATCCGAAATCGCCGAAGTGTTCATGGTTTCCGGCGCCACCAGACTGGAACTCGGATTCCACGACCCGGCCCAAGTTCCCAACTACGATTTCTTTACCCGCGAGCGAAGCCCCGACGAAACCGCCGCTGAGCATTCCAATATGGAAATGCTGTCGCGCCTGTCTTGGAAGCCCTACCTGCACAACCCCAGCCTGCCCCACTACCTGTCCAAAGTGAACGCCCCCACGCTGATTGTCTGGGGCGGCAACGACGCCATCATCCCGGCGGAATGCGGCGAACTGTACCGGCAGGCCATCCCCGGCTCGACACTGACAGTCATAGACAACTGCGGTCACAGCCCCCAGATGGAAAAGCCCGACGAATTCAACGCCGCCGTAACCGCCTTCCTAGACGGGCTGTAAGCCCAACAACGCAATCAACCCCCGGCCATCAGCCCCAATGCCCACCCATCCGTCCTGAGCCACTCGCAGAACAAACGGATGGGCAGGCAACCCCAAACCCCAACCGCCCGCGTCCATCCGCTAGTCCTGAGCTTGTCAAAGGACAAACGGACAAGCGCGGGCGGAATCATAAATTCGGCAGGGGCGGGTTTTCAACCTGCCCCTCGTGTTGGAAATCCATCACAACGCAACAGTTAGCCTCGCCCATTTATGATATTATGGAATCGGAATGCAGGAACACGAAAATCGGGATCGTCGGTGGCTGCGGTTCCATGCCATAACTGCGCCCATCGGAGTCGCAGCAGTGACCGCAGTGCTGGCCTGGTTAGGCCAATCAAGTGATGAAAGCATACCGGCAACAGTGCGCTACCTAGATTCGGCAGCCAGCAAAACCTATCTGGCTACCGTAACCTATGCCCTTATAGCGGTTACTGTGGAAGGAGTCGGACGAATGGTCTTCTGGGCTTGGTCAGAACACAAAAACGCTCAAGAAAGGTTTAAGAACCAAGGCCGTGCCGAAGCCACTATGGAATACGAGAAAAAACTGGCTATCGCCGCCAAAGAACACGAGGACGAGCTGGCTATAGCAACCAAAGAACACAAGGACAAGCTGGCTATGTCCGCCAAAGAACACGAGGACAAGCTCGCTATCGCAGCCAAAGAACACGAAGCCAAGCTCGCCGCGGCCAGAGAGCGGGCCAAGGCCGAAGGCATTGACCTCGACCGCTTCCTGAACCCGTAAGACAAGCCGACAATCCCCCTCGCGTAAGGAGTCGGACGAATGGTCTTTTGGGCTTGGTCAGAACACAAAAACGCTCAAGAAAGGTTTAAGAACCAAGGCCGTGCCGAAGCCACTAAGGAATACGAGAAAAAACTGGCTATAGCCACCAAAGAACACAAGGACGAGCTGGCTAACGCCGCCAAAGAACACGAAGACGATCTGGCTAACGCCGCAGTCATCATACAACAGCACCAAGAAATACTGGCGGTCGCAAGGGAACGGGCCAAGGCCGAAGGCATTGACCTTGACCGCTTCTTGAACCCGTAAGACAGGCCGACAATCTCCCTCGCGCAAGGAGTCATACGGATGGTCTTTTGGGCTTGGTCAGAACACAAAAACGCTCAAGAAAGGTTTAAGAACCAAGGCCGTACCGAAGCCACTAAGGAATACGAGAAAAAACTGGCTATAGCCGCCAAAGAACACCAGGACAAGCTGGCTACGGCCGCCAAAGAACACGAAAACAAGCTCGCCGCGGCCAGAGAACGGGCCAAGGCCGAAGGCATAGACCTCGACAAATACCTGAACTCATAAGGGCCCGTCTCAGCCCCCGCCCCCCAATCCCACCCCCCTATCTACAACCGCCCGGTAAGCATTAGCGACCGATTGGGCAACCGACTCCCAAGTATAACGCTGCTCCACCAGCTTGCGACCGTTGCGGCCCATACGCGCCCGGAGCCCGTCATCGGAAAGCAGGGCGCTCATCGCCCCGGCCACCTGATCACCCGCAGCCCCGACGACGAACCCGGCCTCGCTCTCCGCCACCTCTGGCAAGCAGCACTCCTCGGATATAACCACTGGCAGCCCGCAGGCCAGCGCCTCAATCACCGCCACGCTGAACCCCTCGGAGTATGACGAGAGGACAAACAGGCCAGCTCGCCGCAACGCCGCCAGCTTGTCATTGCCGGTCAGCATTCCGGGGAACACGGCCCGCTCCAGAACCCCCGCCTCCCGCAGGATGGATGCCATCCTTCCCCGGCTGCCGTCTATGTCCGGGCCGGCCACCAGCAGCGCGGCGTCCGGGAACCGGCCTGCTATTGCGGCAAAGCCCCTTGCCAGCGCGTCCAGTCCCTTCATAAGGTGCATCCGCCCCAAGAACAGGATTACGCGCTTGCCTTTCAACTCCGGGTATTGGGCCAGAAAGTTGGGGGCATCCGTCTCCGCGCCCGCCGGAGTTCTCAAACTGCTCCAGGTTAATCCCGTTGGGGGCAACGAAAACGGGAGTTTGGAAGCCAAACCCCCGTATTATCCGCTCCTCCTCCCCGGTCAGCGCGTGAATAGCGTCGGCCTGCCGCAGGATATTATCCTGAGCCACCTTCCGGTAAACCCATTTCTTGGCCCCCTTTTGGCGGAGCCGCCACGGCCCCAATTCGCCATGAACCGTCAGGATAAGAGGCGTTTCGCTACGCCGCGCGGCCCGGAACGCCGCATAGCCGCCATAGTTCCACAGCTCATGGATATGCACCAAATCGAACCGCCCCATTGCGCCGTCCAGAAACCGGCGCAGTCCGCCGGAATAGCCCGCCCAGAACCTTGCCGGAAACTGGACGCCGAAGCTGTGAACCGGCACTCCGGGAACCGGCAGCACATCGGTTCCTACCCTATACCCGGTGGCAGTCGCAATCTCACAGTGAACTCCCAGCCGCGCCAGCACCGGGGCCAGCCCGGCCAACGCCGTCACCGGCCCGCCCCATTCGGGCGACATACTGGCAGCCACGTGCAGAACCCTCAATTCCTGTCCCTATCCTGTTTCCGATAGTAAACCGGCAGATTTACGAATACAAAACGGCAGCCCCCTTCGCCCCCTTCCGGTTTCATCCCCCATACCCGTCCCGCTGCTGCCGTTATAATAGCCCAATACCCTGACATTAACCGCCGGAAACGGCCCCGGAAACGGACAAGGGAGGCGCGATGCCCGCCACTTCCATAAAAATCGAAAACGCCCGCTACATCATCACTATGGACGGATCCCGGCGCATCATCCGCAACGGGGCGGTGGTCATCGAAGGCAGCCGCATCGCCCAGGTGGGCAAGTCGGCGGAGCTGGCTAGTGTCGCCGCCAAGCGGGTCATAGACGCCGACGGCATGGTTCTGGCCCCGGGTATGGTAAACGGGCATCTGCACGTAAGCTACGCCCACGCCACCCGCGGCATATTTCCCGACAGCCTAGGCCCTGACTATCTGCCCAACGTGTTCCGCCTGCAATCCGCAATGACCGCCGATGAGGAATACCTCACCTCGCTGCTGGGCATAACCGAACTGCTCAAGTATGGCACAACCACCTTTCTCGACCCCGGCAGCACCAAGTTTCTCGATGCCGGGCTGCGGGCTTACGAGCAGTCTGGCTGCCGCGTCATTGTCGGCGCCCACGTTACCGACATCCCCAACCCGGTCAACCTGCCCGTCTACGAAACCGCCGAGGCCGTGGCCGCCGTAGAGCGCGTCATCCGCGACTACGACGGCGCTCTGGACGGACGGGTTCGCGCCTGGGCTATGCCCTTCTCGCCCAACTTCGCCACCCCCCGGCTGCTCCGGGAATCAAAGCGACTGGCCGACCGGCACGGCGTTTCCCTGACCCTGCACTTCAACAACAGCGCGTCCTACGTCCAGTCATCCCTGCGGGAAAACGGAACGCGCCCTGCCCAATACCTAGACAGCCTAGGCGTCCTGGACCAAAACGTAGTGCTGTCCCACGCCCTAGGGCTTGACCAGTCCGAAGTGGAAACTCTGGCCCGAACCGGGGCAAAAGTGGTGGCCGTGCCTACCGCGGCGGTAAAGTCCGGCTTCGGTATGACCGCCAGCCCCAACCCGCCCCCCGGCCCCGGCGTCAATATGCCCGGAGGATTATTGCCGGAGATGCTGGATGCCGGTATCACTGTCGGCCTCGGCACCGACGCGGGCAACAACTCCAACCTCATCGAAACCAACCGCGCTATGTACCTCATCGCCGTGCTGTACAAAGACGCCCGCCGTTCATCATCCGCCATCACCGCCGAAACCGCGCTGGAACTGGCGACCATCGGCGGGGCCCAATCGCTGGGGCTGGGCGGCGAAACCGGCTCCATCGAACCGGGCAAAAAGGCCGATCTAGCCCTCTACGACACCCGCCGCGCCGAGTGGGCCACGCTCTTTAACCCGGTCAACAGTCTGGTCTACAATGCCGACGGGCGCAGTGTCCACACCGTCATAGTAGACGGCCGCGTGGTGGTGCAGAACCATACCCCGCTGTTCGTGGACGAACCCGCTCTTATAGCCGAAGTGCAGGCCATCGGCGAAAACCTGCTGGCCCGCACCGGCCTGTCCTTTCCCCAGCCTTGGCCGGTAGTCTGAACCGCCGGTTTTCAACGCCCTCTGCAACGCCCCTCTACCCTCTACGTTTACGTTGAAAAAACTCAGCCCGGAGGTTTCGCAGTGTCTCAGCTAGTCTTGATTCACGGCCCCGGCGCCGGCGGGTGCGCGGCGTCCTTCCGCCACCAGTTGCGGCGGTTCCCCAACGCGCTGGCCCCCGACCTGCCCGGCCATCTGGACGGCGATTCCTTCGATGACGTGTCCGGCTACACCCGTTGGCTGCGCGAATGGCTACAGGCGCAGGGGCATACCGGCGGCCTAGTGCTGGCAGGCTTCACCCTCGGCGCCTGCATAGCCCTAGACTACGCCCTAACCTGGCCCGACGAGGTGGACGGGCTGTTGCTGATGACCGTCGCCATGCGCCCCAAAGAGCGGCCCGCTGGCAGCCTAGAGTTTCGCCTCAACGCCGCCAAAGACCCGGCGGCAATGCAACAGTGGCTCGACAACATGGAAAATATGATGCTGTTCATTGAGCCGGAGCTACGGGCCGAACTGCTGGACTGCCACCGGCGCGTCGGCCCCATATCCCAACACAACGACCTGCTGGTAATAGACAAATTCGACGCCCGCGACCGCATCCAAAACCTGAAAGCCCCCCTGATTCTGGTGCGCGGCGTTGACGACCCGATGCAGCCCGCCGAGTACGAACTGGAAATTCACCAAGCCGTCCCCGGTTCCCGCTACATCAAACTGGAGCAGGCCGGCCACTTCCCCCACTCAGAACGCCCCGCCGACGTAAACGCGGCCATCCAAGAATTACTAAACGCCAAGAACGCAAGTAATAAATAAAAAACTCGGCGTCCTCTGCGCTCTCGGCGTTTAATTCACCATGCGGAGGTAAGGACAATGGCAGGCCCATTGAACGGCATAAGGGTAGCCGACTTTACCGAAATCATCGCCGGGCCGCTGGCCGGGCGCCTATTGGCGGAAATGGGAGCCGACGTCATCAAAATCGAGCCGCCCTGGGGCGAACCGTGGCGGCTGACCCAGCGGTTCACCCCCACCGAAAGCCGCACCTTTATGACCTACAACCGCGGCAAGCGCAGCCTGCCCCTGGATCTCACCCAGCCGTCGGCCCAAGAAATCCTCGCCCGCCTGATTCGCTTGACCGATGTGGTGCTGGTCAACTACCGCCCCGACGTGGCCGCCAAGCTGGGCGTAGACTACGAAACACTGGCCGCCATCAACCCCCGGCTGGTCTACTGCGAACTCACCGCCTACGGACGCCAGGGGCCGGACGCCCACCGCCCCGGCTACGATATGATTATCCAGGCAATGACCGGAATGATTGCCTCGGAAACCAAAACCGTGGACAACGTGCCGTCGTGGGTCTGGTCCAGCCCGCTCATAGACACCTCATCGGGCATCACAATGACCGCCTCGGTCTGCGCCGCCCTCTTCGCCCGCGAGCGCACCGGCGCAGGCCAGAAAATCGAGACCACGCTGCTGGGCCAGGCCCTCAACCTGATGGGCGCCCGTTTCCTGCACGTCGAAAAGCTGGACAAAGAAACCCGGGAAAAGACGCTACAGGACATCCGCCAGCAGCGCGACGCCGGGGCCTCCTTCGACGACCTAGTAGCCCTTTCGCCGGGCAGCCGACGCCGCGAACATCACGGCAACATCTACTACCGCGTCTATATGGCCGCCGACGGCCCCATCGGCGTCGGCTGCCTCAGCCAGCCCCTGCGTCTACGCCTGCTGGAAACCCTAGAACTCACCGACGAATCAATGGCCCCCGGCTGGGACGCCGCCAAACCGGAGTCGCAAGCCTACAGCCGCGACCTAGAGCGCCGCGCCGAAGACCTGTTCCGCAGCAAGCCGTCCGCAGAGTGGCTACGAATCCTTGAGGAACGCAATATCCCCGCCGGGCCGGTGCGCTTCATCGAGGAAATGTTCGACGACCCGCAGGTTGTAGCCAACGGGCTGGTGGACGAATTCACCCACTCGCAGGAAGGCGCGGTGAAAATGGTCGGCCCCGTCGCCCGCTTCACCGGCGCCCCCCCGCCCCACGCGCCCCCATCCCCCGCCCTAGGCCAGCACACCGCCGAAATCCTAGAGTGGCTAGGCTACTCCCCCCAAGAAGCAGCCCGGCTGCGAGAAAACAAAGCCGTGGGATAAAAACAAATACCCCCTTGGGCCGGGCAGGGGCATTCGCCCTCCCCGTCCGTAAAACCTGGAGCAACGCCAAGCAAGGCGGGGGCGTTCACCCTCCCCGTCCATAAAACCTGGAGCAACGCCAAGCAAGGCGGGGGCGTTCACCCTCCCCGTCCGTAAAACCTGGAGCAACGCCAATATGACCGAACCGCCGCCCGCCGATTACGGCCCGCTAACCTTACTCGACCTTTGGGAAATACTGCGCCTTCCGGCATTATTCGCGCTAATCGCAATTGCCGGAACTTGGGCCGTCTGGTATTTTACAAGTATGTCCTGCCAGCCGGAACTAGCCCAAACCACCGGCTGCAACCCATCGCAGATTGCCCGCTACATCAACCTCGACGCCCTCAACAAGATAGCGACCCACGCCGTCATAGCCGCCAGCGGCGGGGGCCTATGGAGCTACATAATGATTACCAGGGAACGCAAAGCACGCGAAGCCGCCGAAAAAGCACGCGAAGCAGAACGCAAAGGCCGCGAAGCCGATCGCGAAGCCGCCGAAAAGGCACGCGAAGCCTATCGCGAAGCCGCCGAAAAACAGTTAGCCGAGGAGCGGCAGAAGGCCGCAGAGGAGCGCGAGCAACTGCTCGCCGTCATCGAAACCCTCGCCGGGCGGCAGAACGGCAACAACGGCCCTGTAGACCCCGGCAGCCCTGAAGCTACGTAATGATTAGCAGGGAAAGAAAAACTCGCCAAGTCGCCGAAAAACGGTTAGCCGCCGAGCGGCAGAAAAACGCAGCAGAACGTGACCGATTCCTCACCATAATCGAAAACCTCATCGCACGCCGGAACCGCAACAACAGCCCGGCCCCGCAGTAATCCCCGGCCAGCCCGGATTGCGGCAACTGCTCCATCAGCTCCCCACCCCATCCTGCTCATAGAGCAAAGGATAGCGCCCCGCGCCCCCTTGAGGACGATGCCGGGATTGGTTGCTGTAGCAAGTGCATCATCCTTGCTACAGGGGGGCACTAAATGAACCGGCCCATTCAGTTTCTCCAATTCCTTGTTTCAACCAAGCGCGGACACGTTTTAGCAATGGGCCAGGTTCTTTGAAATACTGGGAATGACCGACAGCGAATTTCAGAGCAGATTCCCCCGTTGCCTAATCCCGTAAATCAAGCAGCCGTCCGCTCCACCGCTACCCTCTCCCGCCAAGGAGAGGGTATTCTGTTGACCGCGCCGCCGCCCGCGCCTATCATTCCAACACTGCGTTATGGGCCAACACTGCGTTACAGGGGGTAAGCTGATGGACCGGGCCGACATCCCGTTTTTGACCGTAGCCGCGCTGAGCGAGCTGATTCGCAACGGCGAGGTCTCCCCCGTCGAAGCAACCGAAGCGTATCTCGATCGCATCGCCGCGCTCAACAGCGACATCCGGGCCTACCTGACAGTCACCGGCGACCAGGCGCGGCAGGCCGCCCACGACGCCGCCGCGGAAATCGCCCGCGGGCAGTACCGCGGCCCGCTCCACGGCGTCCCGGTGGCGGTAAAAGACCAGATGTATACCGAGGGCGTCCGCACCACCGGCGGCTCCCCGGTGTTCAACGACTTCGTGCCGGACTACGACGCCACCGTCGTCGCCCGCCTCAAGCAGGCCGGGGCGGTGTTGTTGGGCAAGCTGAATATGACCGAATTCGCCACCACCGGGCTGTCGCACCAGTTCGACCCGCCCCGCAATCCGTGGCGCCGCGACCGCTCCAGCGGCGGCTCCAGCAGCGGCAGCGGGGCCGCCACCGCCGCCTTTATGTGCGCCGCGTCCCTCGGAGAAGACACCGGCGGCTCGGTGCGCTTCCCCGCCGCCTGGTGCGGGCTGGCCGGTCTGCGCCCCACTTGGGGCCTAGTCAGCCGCTACGGAGTGATGCCCGGCGTCCGCTCGATGGACACCGTAGGCCCGCTGTCACGCACCGTCGAGGACTGCGCCATTGTGCTACAGGCCATCGCCGGCCACGACCCGCAAGACCGGCTGACCCGCCAAGAACCGCCCCCCGACTACCGCGCCGCCCTCACCGGCGACATTCGCGGCCTGCGTTTCGGCATCCTGCGCGAAGTGCTGGACGCCCCATCCGTAGACTCGGCAACGCGGCAATCCGTCCTCGACGCCGCCAACACGCTGGCCGGGCTAGGCGCAGAAGTTGAGGAAGTGTCGGTGCCGCTGGCGGCCCACGCCGGCCCCATCAACGGCGGCATCCGCATCGAAGCCCCCACCACCTATCGCAACCTGCTCCGCGACCGCCCGCAGGACATCGCCCACGACAACCGCATCGGCTATCTGGTGAACTCCATAATGCCCGCCGCCTACTACTACAAGGCCATCCAGTTGCGGACGCTCCTCCGCGCCCGGATGCTCCAGGCGCTAGAAAGCGTAGACCTGCTGCTTTCCCCCACGGCAGGCGTACCGGCCCAGCCCCTATCCCCCGACCCGGTGATAACCGGCCCGCACAACACCAACCGCACCCCCTGGCTGCTCACCACCGTTCCCAGCCTAGCCAACATCCCGGCCCTAGCCGTCCCCTGCGGCTTCAGCCCCGAAGGACTGCCCCTAAGCCTGCAAATCGCCGGCCGCCCCTTCGCCGAAGCCACCGTCCTCCGCGCCGGCCACGCCTACCAGCAGGCCGCCAACTGGCACACCCGCCGCCCGCCGCTGTAAGCGCGGGCGGCATTGAGGCAAAAAGCAATTTGCGCTTGGATTTGCGTAGCGCAAGGATTATACTGGACATTATGACGAATGCGTATGACAGTGACCCCGATGACAGGCTAGTTGTCGGCGGCAAGGAATACACCCTTACCTATCACGTTATCCGCAGAATCGAGGAGCGTTATATTGAACGGGAGTGGATTGTTGATGTTCTGACGGCTTGGGTGGCAAGAAAATTTAACGAAGCGAATAATTCGATGTGCTACTTCGGAATTATTCCGGGCTTGAGCCGCTTGCTTATGGTAGCTGTATCTGAAAACAGGCCGTCAATAACTACTGTGCATCCCAATCGTAATGCAACCAAATTTTACTCCAGAAATCAATACGATTACTTCGATGAGGTAAGGGGATGAAACTGGCAATTAGGTACGATAAAGAAGCAGATATCATGACCATTGATACCGCCAATGGCATCCAAATAGCCGACTCTTCCAGCGTTGAGTTTGGCTTGGTAGCCGACTTCGGCAGTGAAGACGGAATGGACGTTGTCGGCATTGAAATTCATGCCGTGAGCCAGCACTTGGCCCCTTTCTGTGCGTTAACCGAAGCGGAAGCCGTTAAGGCTCAGAATGCAGTAACCAAGTTCAATATAAAATACGGTTATGACAAAGAAGCCGATATACTAACCATCCAGACCCAGCGCGATATAGTATCTTCGTCAAATGTCGGTGGTGGCCTAGTAGCATATTTTGGCTACGATGACGTTAGATATGAAGACACCTACGATGTGGTAGGAGTCGCCCTGCACAACGCCTCGGAGTGCCTGGCCCCCCACTTCAAGCTGAACCGCGCCCCGTTGGCAGTGGCCGGGGGCAGTTCGGATTGACGCTTCCCCCGCAGGCCATTAAACTCGCCGCCAGACTACAGATTGGGCGATGACAACTTTCCCCGGAGATTGCTAATGAATTTCGGAATGTTTACCGACTTCCACGTCCGCAAGGGCAGCTCGCAGGCCGCGGCCTTCGATGAATCCTTCACCCAGATTGCCGAAGCCGAGCAAATGGGCTTTGACACCGTTTGGCTGGCCGAGCATCACTTCAGCCCGGAGCGGGCCGTGCTGGCCTCGCCTATGGTCATCGCCAGCGCCATCGCCGCCCGCACCCAGCGCATCCGCACCGGCCTGGCCGTGCAGGTGCTGCCCCTCACCAACCCCCTCCGCGTCGCCGAAGAAGCCGCCACCGTAGACCACATCAGCAAGGGCCGCTTCGACTTCGGCATCGGGCGCAGCGGGCTGACCCGCTACTACCAAGGCTACAACATACCCTACGCCGAAAGCCGCCCCCGCTTTCTCGAAGCACTTGAAATCATTATGAAAGCGTGGCGGGATGACAGCCTTTCCCACGACGGCGAGTATCATTCCTACCACGGCGTCACCGTCACGCCCAAGCCCTACCAGCAGCCCTACCCGCCGGTGCGGGTCGCGGTGGCCGGGGAAGACACCTTCCCCCTCATCGGCGCAATGGGGCATCCCATTTTCATCAGCGCCAACACTCCCCGCCCGCAACTGAAAGAGCGGCTCCAAGCCTACCGCGAAAAACTGGCCGAATCGGGCGCATCCGGCCCGCCCGACATCGCCATCCGCGTCCCGGTCTACTGCGCCGAAACCACCGCCCAAGCCCAAGAAGAACCCCGCACAAGCGCAATGTCGGCCATCCAGTACGCCGCCAGCGAACTGATACAGACCGCCGCCAGCCAAGAAATCGCCGACCGGATGCGCCGCATCGCCGCCGCCCCCTACGAACAAGTGCTACAAGAGCGAGTAGTATTCGGCGCCCCCGCCGAAATCATAGACACCATCAAAGCCTACCAACAAGACCTCGGCATAACCGGCGTAGTAATGGAAGTCAACTACGGCGGCCAAATCCCCGCCAACCGCATCCAAAACTCCCTCCGCCTACTGAGCAACGAAGTAATGCCGCATTTCAAGTAAGATGCGCGGCGCGGCACAGCAGGGTTAGCGCAAAATGGTCGGCTGGTCGGAACGATACAACGGGTGGTTCATAGATGTGCCTGCCGACCGTATCTCCTATTCCTTGCGCCTAGCCAGACACGAGGTGATGCCTCACGCAGACATTCTCCTTAAGGCGTTAAAAACTAATGTTTCTCCTTCAGCTTCGATGATTTCCTTCATCCAAAGAGCTATTTCAGGTACTGCCTCGCGGACTGCGTCACCTAAAGAATCAGAATGAGCTTCACGAAGAAACTGAGTATCTAACTCTTCATCCTCATCCATTTCTTGTAACATCTCATCCAACTCCTGTAATCGCTTGTCCATCAATGGTTTGTATTGCTCATAGACCTTCTGTCCAAAAATGTCCACAAAGGAGGAATTTGGCTTTGACTTGCCTTTTTCTTCGACCAAATTCAAACATTCCCGCACCAAGCAGTGCATAAAGTCAGACGCAAGTTCGTCATCAACTCCGACGTCCTTTAGCAGTCCTTTTATGCTGCTCCCAAAATCATAGTCATCGAATGGTTGATCCCAATCAGTGGTGGTTTCGATCATTGGGGTCATCACGATTGCTTCGAATTCTTCGTTGAGAACCATCAAATCGTCCACGTAGAACGAATCTTCGTATCCTTGTTCCAATATCCTTTCAATTGGATGCTCACCATCCTCCAAAGCCTCGTTCGCTATCGCGCTAACTAATGCGGTTGCAGTTTCTCTGTTTTCTTTCAGATAAGAGGTCAGATCCTCTATTGTGAAGATATGACTTTCCTGATCATTTTCAAAATTTGGCAGATTCGGCGTTTCACTCATCTCTCAATTCCTTCGCAGAACTTCTGTTTGCGCCGTGTTGCTCTTTACGGACAAATGATGCCCGAATTCAAGTAACAAAAACCAACTTAACGCCAAGTGCGCTTGAGTTCACTTTCCATTAACTGTTAGCAATGCCCAAGCGCACTCTACGGCTGACCTTAGCTAACCGGCCCGGCCAGCGGCGCCGTCGGCCCTGCACACTCCAAAAACCGCCCGTAACCCGGCTGCTGCTCCAGCCATCCGTCCGGGTTCAGCAGCGTCTGGCCCCGCAACAGCGTCATCCACGGACGGCCCGTAATCTCCCAGCCCTCGAACAGGGTATAGCCCGCGTTGCCCAAGTGGTCGCCGGCGGTGATAATGCGGTCAACGCCGGGGTCCAGGATGAGCAGGTCGGCGTCGGCCCCAGGCTGGATTACGCCCTTGCGCGGATACAAACCAAAGATGCGGGCCGGGTTCTCCGACATCGCCCGCGCCAGCCACCAAATCGGCAGCCCACGCTTCACCACGCCCTCGCTGTACATCAGCGGCGCCAGCGTCTCCACCCCCGGCGAGCCGAAAGGCACCGACGCGCCATCGGGCGTGACAAAGATGTTGTCCCACCCCGGCCGCTTCAGTTCCTGCGGATGGGGCGAGTGGTCGCTGGCAACTATGGATATATGCCCCCGTTGCAGCCCGGCCCACAGCGCATCCCGGTCGGGGCCGTCTTCGGGGCGCAGCGGCGGGCCGATTTTCGCCAGCGGCCCCACCCGGCTCATTTCGGCGTCGGACAATAGCAGATATTGCGGGCAGGTTTCCGTCCAGATACGCTGCCCCAGCCCCTGCGCCTGCTTGATGCGCTCCAGCCCCAAATGGGTGCTGAGGTGGACGACATAGGTGGGGCAGCGGGTGGCGGCGGACATAGCGATGGCGCGATTGACGGCCTCTTCCTCGGCCCAGTCGGGGCAGGCTTCGGGGAAATTCTCCGGGTGAGTGTGGCCGTCGGCGATGAGCTTGTTCTCCAGATACTCAATGATGTTGCCGCTCTCGCAGTGCAATTGCAACACGCCGCCGCCCCGCGCCACCAGCTCCATCGCCTCGCAGATATAATCATCGTCGCACATCCGCCCCGGCCGCTTCTTGTAGGTCATAAACATCTTGAAAGACTTGAAGCCCATATCCATCACCGGCGGCAGGGAACGCAGGATGGCCGGCCGGTTCTGCAATATGAAGTGGAAGCCGAAATCCACCACTGCCGAGGCGTTGATTTCTTCGCGGATGCGATGGGCCGCCGCCACCAGCGTTTCGTCGCCCTCCAGGCTGTAGTTGGCGAAAGGAATGAGCGTAGTAAGCCCGGCGTGAGCCGCCGCCTGAGCCCCCAGAGCATAATCGTCGTGGCCGTCCAAGTGGACGTGGGCGTCAATCAGCCCCGGCAACACAAACTTGCCCTCGGCGTCAATAACCCGGTCGGCGGGCGGCAACAGATGCTCCGGGGCCACCGCCACAATCCGCTCCCCCTGAATCGCCACCGCGGCATCCAGAACCTGCGACGACGTAACCACCCGCCCCCCGCGCACAATAGTGTCAACCCTCGACTCAACCATACTCCACCTCCGCGGTTTCTCATCCCGATTAGCGGCGAGTGTAGCGGCGGAGCCAAGGAATTTCAACAGCCCCAGGGCAGCGACCTAAGTCCTTGAAATCCGCTGGAATACCTTTTACCCTATGGATAAGATATTGGAATGTTTAACTTTGACCAAGTAACCGGCTTTCAATGGGATGATGGCAACGCAAGGAAAAACGTTGACCGTCATGGCGTCAGCCAATCCGAAGCGGAGCAGATATTTGCCAACTAACCCCTTTTGGTGATTTATGACGCCAGCCACAGCCAGCGCGAGCAAAGATTTAATGCCCTCGGTCGCACCTCAACCGGGCGCTTACTGCACTTGACCTTTACTCTGCGCGAAGGCAATACTGCCATCCGAGTCATTTCCGCCCGCGACATGAGCCGCAGAGAGCGAGAGCGTTATGGACAAGAATCTTAAGCCTATCCCATCATTCGCCAGCGAAGCAGAAGAGCGCCATTTTTGGGAAACCCATGACTCCGCTGATTATGTGGATTGGGACAACGCCATCCGCACTAGGTTCCCCAATCTGAAACTCTCACCGGAGACGGAACCGGCCTTATCCGCTAGTGATTCTGCGCCGACCTAAATTCCTGGTATTTCACGGGTATCCCACGGGAGATGCTGGTAAATTCGGATGTCGCGTTCCCGCAGCGTCCGCTCCAGTTCGCCGACTTCCTCTAGACCGTCTATGTGAAGCTCAATAGCCTCTCCCAAATTGTCCAACGCTTCAGAAATCGTATCGCCGCAACTGGCCGTGCCTAATTCACGGCAATAGGAAGCAAACTGCCCATCTTCCGCTTCCGCAACGCCGGTAAGCACTATGTAACCGATAACATCCTTAGCCATCCTGCGCTCCCTTTAATCACTGTCGCCCGATTGTAGCACGAAACAGGATTCACCGCAGACGGCGCTCACTCTGGGCCGCCCGAATTTCCCGCCGGTCCCAAAAGTTGGACATAAAAATCCCTCTCCCCGGAGGGAGAGGGCAGGAAAGCCCCGGACGATTTTGCTAATCGCACCGGAAGCGGCGGGTGCGGAAAGCGGCGGTAAGCATCACGCCGTCCCGGGAGATAACTACGTAGCAGTCGAGCCATTTTTCGATGAGCTTGTACTGCGCTTCCCCCAATTCGGCTTGCGCTCTATAGCGCGCCCTTTTGTCCATCGAGAAAGAAACGGCGTCCCGGGTGTGCCGGGGTTTCCCGTATCCCACCAGGACATCTACCGCTTCCATCGGTATCCCCCTCTGCTGTGACCGAATCGCTGCGTGCTTGGAAATGTGTTTGTACATAACACCTCTTGTTGCGCCTGGTTCGATTTTCCCGCAGGAATTTTGGCGCGGATTCAAGACGCTATCACGACTTTGGCTTTATGTCAAGCGTTAATGGCAGCAATTTTCCGTTTTACCCATATTGCCCACCCCCGCATTGAAATTCCTCGCCGCCTGCCCTAAACTCGCCCCACATCACCCCCGAGGAGGACGCGCCCTTATGGAGCTTCAAGACAAGATTGCGGTAGTGACCGGCGCGGGGCGCGGCATGGGCCGGGCCATCTCGCTGCAACTGGCCGACGCCGGGGCCAACGTGGCCGTGGCCGACATCAACGCCCAGAACGTCGAAGACACCAGCGTCGCCGTCAAGGAGCTGGGCCGCGAGAGCCTAGCAATCCAAGCCGATATGGGCAATCTCAACGACATTGACCGGATGATTGGGCAGGCCAAAGACGCCTTCGGACACATCGACATCATCGTCAACAACGCCGGCGTAACCCGCTACCTGTACGTGATGGACGTAGAGGAAGAGGACTGGGACCGCATCCACCGGGTCAACGCCAAGGGCGTGTTTTTCTGTATGCAACGGGCCGCCCGCGAAATGATTGCCCAGGGCGGCGGCGGGCGCATCGTCAACATCGCCTCCATCGCCGGCAAGGGCTACGCCGGCACTTCCAACGCCGCCTACGCCGCCAGCAAGGGCGCGGTGCTGGCAATGACTATGATTGCCGCCCACCAGTTGGGGCAGCACAACATCAACGTCAACGCCATCTGCCCCGGCTCAACGCTAACCGAAATGGCCGCCGAGACCATGCAGGGCCGCGCCGAAAGCTCCGGCCAGAGCATCGCCGAGCTGGAGCAGGCCCGCGACGCCCGCATCCCCATCGGCCGCGCCAACACCCCCGACGACATCGCCGCCATGGCCCGCTTCCTGTCCGGCCCCGGCGCCCGCAACATCACCGGCCAAGCCTTCAACGTGGACGGCGGCCTAGTAATGCACTAGCCCATACCCAGCGTCCGTCATACACTGAGGCCCATAAAAGACGGAGCAGTACGATGCTGCGAAGCGAAGTAGACCGGGCCCAACGCGAAGAGGCGGCGGCCCAAGAATTCCGACAACTGATTAGACAATGGCGCGAAGAGAGCGGCGGTTATTCCTCGCCCAGAAAGATTATAAGCAGCCAGGCATATCAGCAAGTGATTGCGATGGGCGAGGCGGCCGTTCCCCTAATCCTGAAAGAAATCCAGGCAGGCCGGGGAATGTTCTTGGAGTATGCGTTGGGGAAAATCACCGGAGCAGACGCCACAGACGAGTCTATGCAGGGGCAGGTGGAGCTTATCAATGAAGCGTGGCTGAAATGGGGAAGAGATAATAAGTACATCTGATTCCCCGCACTACCTTCACCCGCTCCAGCTTTTCCCCTTTCTTTTTCCAGAGAATTACCGGGTAGTAAGTCCCCCATCAGAAGCCTGCAACTGCATTGCTTGGGCCGCAGGCATCAGCAACCGGCATATATGGCCCGGAGTGCCGGAGCTAAGACAAGTCCACTGGCCTGCGAACCTGCCCCAGGATGAATCGCTGGAAGCGATAGCCGCTTTCTTTGAGAGCTTAGGCTATCGGCAATGCGACGGGCCATCCCTGGAAGACGGCTTCGAGAAAATCGCCCTGTTTACTGACCCCGATGACGACTACCCAACCCACGCCTCAAAGCAGATTCCCAACGGCTGGTGGAGCAGTAAAATGGGCTGGGATGGAGTAACCATCGAACCGACGGCCTAGCCTGTATCGAAGGACGCCGCTATGGACGAGTCCGGCTGTACCTGAAACGCCCCATCAGCTAGACAGGCCGGGGGCGTCCATTTGTGCCGGGCAGCGATTGGCATTACAATCAACCTATGATGATGCAACTGACCGTAAGACTGTTCGCCCTATACCGGGAGCGGGCCGGGGTGCGGGAGTTTCCGCTGGAATTGCCCGGCGGCGCGACCGTAGCCGACCTTACCGACGCCGTGCGCCTCCGGTTCCCCCGGCTGGCCCCGCCCGACGTGCAAATCGTGGTGGCGGTCAACGCCGACTACGCCGAACCGGAAACGGCGCTCAACCCCGGAGACGACGTTTGCCTCATCCCGCCGGTGAGCGGCGGATAGCTACGGATTATCGGCCTATGCGCGAGGGTAATATGCGCCAGAGTAATATGCGCGAGGATAATATGATTGAATTGACCGCCCAGCCCCTTGACCCCGACAAGTTCACCTCCGCCGTCCGCCGCAGCACCAACGGCGCGGTGGTCACATTCTTGGGAACCACCCGCGACAATTTCGAGGGCAAGCGCGTCCTTACCCTCGAATACGAAGCCTTTGACGAGATGGCCGTCAAGAAGCTGGAAGAAGTGCGCCAAGAATTGCTGGCCGAGTTCGGGCTGGACGAAATCGCCATCGGACACCGCACCGGAACCGTGGGCATCGGCGAAATCAGCCTAGTTGTGGCCGTCGGCTCCCCCCACCGCAAGCAAGGCTTCTACGCCTGCCACAAAGCCGTTGACCGCATCAAGGAAGTCGTCCCCATCTGGAAAAAGGAAGTCTACCAAGACGGCTCCCGCTGGGTGGCCTGCGAAGACCACGAGTTCGCCCCCGAACACGAGGCGGCCCTAGAGGGAATCTGATGGCAGCTAAAAATAGCGCAAAACGCGAAGATGCCGCCTCCCGGAAAAGAAAATCGAACCCGCCAATTGACCTGAATTCCGGTAGCTGGTCAACAGTCAGAGAAGAGTACAATAAAAAGTACCCTTTGTTCGGCAGCCAGATACACTTCGCCTTAGACGTAATTCGGCAAACCATCAAGGGCAAGTAGTTGAAATCGCAAATCAGCCCCATAGACAAAGTTAAAATCGAATTCTCCATCAGGCTGGTGGTACAGATTATCGTCAGTATCTGCTTGTTGGGATTCGGGTTTTACGTCTTGGTCACCGCCGATTGGAAGAATAACCCGGAGTTTGTGGCGGCGGCAACCGGATGGATCGGGTTAGTTACCGGGTATTGGCTACGCTGATTGCGCCTAACCTCCCCCGTCAAACATCCGCTCCAGTTCGTCGGAGGGCGGAGTGAGCGCGGCGCGGATGGCGGCGCCTACCGTTTCCGCCCCGATTAGCCGCATTCCCGGCGGGGCCTCCAGATCAGGCAGCGCAGCCGACGGCAGGATGCAACGGGTTAGGCCGAGGCGAGCCGCTTCGTTGACCCGCCGTTGCGCCTGTGGCACTGCCCGCAGTTCGGCGCTCAGGCCCACTTCGCCAAAGGCGGCGGCTGGCGGTAGCGGGGCGTTGCGGTAGCAGGACGCGATGGCAAGGATGATTGCCAAGTCGGCCGCCGGTTCAGTCGCCCGAAATCCGCCCGCTACATTGACGATTACGTCCTGCCCGGCCAGTTCCAGCCCGGCCCGCCGGGTCGCCACTGCCGTCAGCATTATCAGCCGGTTGTAGTCTACTCCGTTGGCTACCCGGCGCGGGGCCGGCAACTGAGAAAAGTTGGTAAGCGCCTGCACCTCCAGCAACAACGCCCGGCTGCCCTCCAGTGCCGCCGTTATCGTCGCCCCCAGCGTCGCCCCCGCCCCTTGCGCCAGCAGAGTGCGGGACGGGTCGGGAACGTCCTCCAGCCCCCGCTCGCTCATCTGAAACACCCCGGCCTCATCGGTGGAGCCAAAGCGGTTCTTGGCCGCCCGCAGCACCCGGAAACCGCCCGATTCCTGCGACTCCAGATGCAACACCACATCAACCATATGCTCCAGCACCCGCGGCCCGGCCAACGCCCCGTCTTTGGTCATGTGGCCGGAAAGGAACACCGGCGTTCCCCGCGCCTTCGCCCACCGCAACAACCGCAGCCCGCACTCCCGCACCTGCCCCACGCTGCCCGGCCCCGACGATTCGCTTTCCGAATGCAGCGTCTGGATCGAGTCTATGATTGCCAGCGCGGGCGGCCTTTCATCCAGCCGCTCCAGTATGACGTCAATATCGGTTTCCGCCAGCAACAGTATGCCCCGGCCGCCAACGCCCAAACGCTGAGAGCGGAGCTTTACCTGCACCGGCGACTCCTCCCCGGTAACGTACATCACCGGACGCTTTTCAACGTCGTCGGCTGGAAAGCCGGGCAACGCGGATGACGGCGCCAACCAATGGGCCAGTTGCAACAACAGGGTTGACTTGCCGACGCCCGGCTCGCCGGTAAGCAGGGCCACCGAACCGGGAACGACCCCGCCGCCAAGAACGCGGTTCAGCTCGGCGGACGGCAGCCCGATGCGAGGCTGAGAGTCCACCGACAGCGCATCCAGCTCCAGGGCCTGGCCGCCAACCGAGGGGCCAATCCAGCCGCCCCGCCGCGACGGCGCCACCCCGGCCGCCGGAACCGCCGCGCCCTCAACCAACGGCCGGGGCGAGCCGCAAAGCGGGCTAGGGCAAAATCCCATCCAACGGGAGCTTTCATGCCCGCACTCCCTACAGAAGTACACCTTCTTAACCCGCTCGGCAACCTTCGCCATTACCCCAATCCCCCCGGCGCGAATCCTTGTCTACTGCAATTATACGGGCGCAATTCCCCGTTGTCGGCAGGCAAGTGTCATCAAAATTTCCCCGTCATTCCCATCATTCCGGCGCCTTCGCGGGAATGACGGCAACACAAGAAAAAGGCCCCCGTTTCCGGGGGCCTTCAGTGTGCGCCGTTACCAAGTCCAAGCACTAGTCGGCGGCGGGGGCCGGTTCCTCCTCCCGCACCAGTTCGTCGGTGGGGAGCTTGGCGGTGATGGTGACTTCGCCTTCCTGCATATCTATAAAGGCAATGTCCCCGGCGCCCAAGCGTCCGCTGAGGATTTCGTCGGAAAGCCGGTCTTCCACCTCATTCTGAATCAAGCGGCGCAACGGGCGGGCTCCCAGCACCGGGTCGAAGCCCTTTTCGCCCAAGTAAGTCTTGGCCGCTTCGGTAAGCTCCAAGCCAACCTGCTTGTCTTCCAGCTCGCCGCGCACCTGCTCCATCATCAAGTCAACGATGGAGAGAATCTCCGGCTGGGCCAACTGGTGGAACACCACCGTGGAGTCTATGCGGTTGAGGAACTCCGGCCGGAAAAAGCGGCGAACCTCGTCCATTACCTTGTCCTTCATCCGCTCGTAAGCACTCTTGTCGGTGCGGGCACTTTCCGACTTGACGGCAAAGCCCAACGAGGTTTCGCGCTTAATCAGGTCGGAACCCAAATTGCTGGTCATCACCAGAATGGAGTTGCGGAAATCCACCTTGCGGCCCCGCGCGTCGGTCAACTGGCCCGCATCGAAAATCTGGAGCAGTATGTTGAAAACCTCGGGATGGGCCTTCTCGATTTCGTCCAGCAACACCGCGCAGTAATTCTTGCGGCGCACGCCCTCGGTAAGCTGGCCGCCCTCATCGTAGCCCACATAGCCGGGAGGGGCGCCGATGAGCCGGGCCACCGTGTGCCGCTCCTGAAACTCCGACATATCCAGCCGGATCATATTGTCTTCGTGGCCGAACATAAACTCGGCCAACGTCCGCACCAGCTCGGTCTTGCCCACCCCGGTCGGGCCGAGGAACATAAACACGCCAATGGGACGGCGGGGGTCTTTCAGCCCGGCCCGAGCCCGGCGCACCGACTTGGAAATGTTTACGATGGCTTCGTCCTGGCCGATGATGCGCTTGTGCAGCTCATTCTCCATCTGGAGCAGCCGCTCGGTTTCCTCTTTCGCCATTCGCGCCACCGGAATGCCCGTCCACATACTGACCACTTCGGCGATGTCATCGTCGGTGACAATCGAGCGTTCCTTGCCCTTGCCTTCCTGCCACTGGCTGCGCAGCGTGTCCAAATCCTGGCGGTGGCGCAGTTCCCGGTCGCGCAGTTCCGCCGCCGCTTCGTAGCGCTGATCGGCGATGGCTTCGTCCTTCTCCCGGCTGACAGCCTCCAGCACCTGCATGGCGTCGGTGACCGACGACGGGGTAACGCTGCCCCGCAATCGGACGCGGGAACCGGCCTCGTCTATCAGGTCAATAGCCTTGTCGGGCAGGAAGCGGTCGGAAATAAAGCGGGCGGCCAAACCCGCCGCGCTACGGATGGCGTCATCGGTAAAGGTAACGTTGTGGTGGTCTTCGTAACGCTCCTTGACGCCCATCAGAATTTCCACGGTTTCGTCGCTGGATGGTTCCTCAACCCGCACCGGCTGCAAGCGGCGCTCCAAAGCCGGGTCCCGCTCCACATACTTGCGATAATCGTCCAGCGTGGTCGCCCCGATGCACTGCAACTCGCCGCGGGCCAGCGAGGGCTTGAGTATGTTGGATGCGTCCACCGCGCCCTCCGCGGCGCCCGCCCCCACAAGGGTATGTATTTCGTCAATGAACAGGACGCAGTTGCCGGAACTCTTGATTTCCTCAATGACCTTTTTCAGCCGTTCCTCGAACTCGCCCCTATACTTGGTGCCGGCAACCAAAGAACCCATATCCAGGGTCACTAGTCGCTTGTCCTGCAAGGTGTCCGGCACTTCCCCTTTGGCAATCATCTGGGCCATCGCCTCGACGATAGCGGTCTTGCCCACGCCCGGCTCGCCCACCAGCACCGGGTTGTTCTTGGTGCGGCGCGAAAGGATCTGGATAACCCGCTGCAATTCCTGGTCGCGGCCCACCACCGGATCCAGCTTGTCCGAGCGGGCGGCACTGGTCAGGTCAACGCCCAAGTTGTCGAGGGTGGGCGTCTTGGTGTTGCTACGGGCCGACTGCGAGCCGCCGGAAGTGTGGCTAAGGATGCGGTGGGTCTCCGAGCGCACCTTGTCCAGAGTCACCCCCAGACTCTCCAGCACGCCGGCCGCCACGCCTTCGCCTTCCCGCAACAGGCCGATGAGCAGGTGTTCCGTTCCGATATAGGTGTGGTTCATCCGGCGGGCTTCGTCCACCGCCAGCTCCACCACCTTTTTGGCGCGGGGAGTGAGGCCGATTTCGCCCTGCGCGGGCTTTTCACCCCGCCCGATGATAAATTCAACCGCGGAACGCACCTTCGAGAGGTCGACGGAGAGGCTGGACAGCACCCGCGCGGCCACGCCTTCCGTCTCGCGGACAAGGCCAAGGAGTATGTGTTCAGTCCCGATATAGTTGTGGTTGAAGCGCTGGGCTTCTTCCTGAGCCAGCGACAAAACCCGCCGCGCGCGCTCCGAAAACTTCTCGAATCTGCTGCCCATAATTCCGCTCCTGGCCTCGGGGAGGTGTGAAGTGAGATTCCGGTGGCGGGGGAAGGCGTCCGCCGGGCCGCGCCAGCAACCGTCCTTGGCTAAAACCCAATTATATTGAGCGCCGCAAGAGGTGTAAAGGCGCGGGGAAAGCGGAAACTCGCCTGTCTCAAAAGCTCTGGCCGGGCGCGGGCGGCGGGGCGGGCCCTTATCGGCCCCGCTCGGGGGCAGTCCGGTTCATCCGGGCCGGGGAAAGCTCGCGCCGGTATCAGAGAGGTCGCTTGAAAAATACCCCCCGGCGGTGACCTATTTTCCCACCCAGTCACCCAAGCAGTATCGTCGGCGCTGAGGCGTTTCACTTCCGTGTTCGGGATGGGAACGGGTGGGGCCGCCTCGCTCAAACCACCAGGAAGCATTCAAGGCGGTAGTATGCGCTATTTTTCACAATCGCGCAAGGGGTTTGCCCCATTTCCAAAAAATTCCCTAGAAATTCCTAAATTTTCTCCCCAGCTTCCGGGATTTTCTCGGTGGACATCAAGGTCACCCCCCAGCCGGCCATCCACGCCGAATGCCGCCCGTCGCCCCCGGCCACCACCACCGCCACATCGCTCGCCGAGCGCACGATAGGCACCATCGTGCCGGGGTTCGACTCGTCAATCCACGCCGGCCATGTGCGGTTGCCGTAATGGGCCACCCCCTGCAACTGGCTAACCGGCATCCGCGCGTTATGAAAAACGTAATCCTTAACGTCGGCTTTGGACAAACCCGATGCCGCCACCTCGGCGGCGTGTTCCGGGCATAAAACCAGCAGCACCTGCCCGCCGGTGGCCTGCTGGTAGTAGTTCGCAATGCCCACCGCCCTCATATTGCCGACGATGGTGCCAAGCACCCCGAAGCCCGTGCCGGAAGTGCTTTCCATTATCCGGTAGACCCCCAGAATCCCGGCCAGGGTAACGGTGCTGCTTTCCGGCGCATAGCCCTTTTCCACGTGCAACGGCTCCCAAGGACTGCGGGCCTCGTTTTCGGCGAAGCAGAAGCTGTAGCGCCCCGGCGAGCTGAGGGTAGCCTTGTCCATCTCCCCCGGGATCAGCCCGCCCACATTGCGGACAATCAGCCGCAAGGCCCGCCCGATGGCGGCGTTGGCCCTAAAGCCGGGGCCGAAGCAGCCCGCGTCGGCCTGAATCCCCAGCCGCCCCGCCGCCGGGCCGTTGACAATAACCACCTGATTAGCCCCGCCGGTAGTAGCCGCCGTTCCCGCCAGATTAAACCCGTCGCGCAGCGCCGCCTTGACCGCCGCCACCACCACCGGAAAATGCTCCGGCCTACACCCGGCCATAACCGCGTTCACCGCCAGCTTCTCCAGCGTAGCCCTAGCGTTGCGCGGCTGCATCACCCCCAGCGACCGCGAAGGCTCGCCCCCCACCGCCCCCAGCATATCCCGCACAACCCCCTCCGTAGGCGGCACAACAGGCAACCCATCAGTCCACCCCTGCTCCCAAAAATAATCCTGCACCCCACCAACCCCCCCAGAAACCCGCACACGGCGCGATTGAAGCGTCGAATTCGTACTCATAATCGCTCCTAACAACGAATTCTTCTCACCTATTAGTCTATGGAGTTCGTTTGCTAGTAGTAAATAGGCCCAGGTTAGGATGCCATGTCCGTGCCTCAAGGCGAGTATGCGTTGACAAGTTAGTGGTGGTTGCGGATAGTATAGCGGCCCAATTTCCAAGGCAATATATGCAGACGGTTGCCATATCTATCAGGGAAGAGGTCGCGGATGCGAGACGGCGATATTCGTAGCGAACTAGATGCCTTTCTCCGCCAGCAGCACGCCGACGATCCGAACACACTCATCCGCCATGAGATGGGACTGTGTGGCGGTAAGCGACGGATAGACGTAGCTCTCCTCAACGGCGAAATCTCCGGTTTCGAGATCAAGAGCGACGAGGATACGCTCTTTCGGCTTTTCGGGCAAGCTGATGCCTACCGACGAGTGCTTGATCGCGTAACTCTAGTTACGACTTCACGCCATAAAGAGAAGGCTATCAGCCTCTTGCCGTCGTGGTGGGGGGTCAAAGTAGCACGGCAATCTCAAGGATGTGTCACTCTCGACACTGAGCGAGAGCCGGGCATCAACACCGAACTTGACTCTTTCGCTCTTGCTCAACTGCTCTGGCGCGGCGAAGCGTTGGAAGAACTGAAAAATCGGGGCTTGTCTAAGGGCCTCTCAAAGAAAGCTCGGCATTATGTTTGGCTGGCTCTTGCGCAATCTGTCACTATTGAAGAGCTGCGCGTTCTAGTCCGCGAGCGGGTCAAGGCACGCCCAGAGTGGTTAGTCGCTCCACGATATGCGCGAAGTGGTGCGATGCACCCCACCGTAGCCACTGAGTAGCCGCGCCCGGCCCAGGAATTCTCTGAGAGCATCGGTGGATCTCAGCATCACCAGCAGAATAGTTTGCTCCTGTCGAAGGCCAGTGGCCTGAACTCACAACCCTGCCACATAGGGTGTAGAACGATTCGTTGCCGGGGAGCAGTCGCCGTTCACGATATACCTGCCATTCGCGCTCGTATGTGTATCGCAAATTCGGGAGTGGCCGATAGGGTAAGTCAGCCGGAATTCCGGGGTGCCAAATACCGTAGTCGCCAAAATCAGGGATGACCGGCGGACAATCAGCAACTACACTATCGAAGAAGTCAGCATCATACCGATGCACGGGTGTCGTTCCGCTAGGCTGGAGGCTGGATATCGACTCTGGGAAGGCTCCGGATGCAACGGTTACGCTCCTCCAAGGCCCATTCTGATAAGCCCACTGCAAGATTTGGGACGCCACAGTTGCAGCACGGGAAACGTCTCGCTGAGACTGAACCACCCAAAAGTCTATGAGTAAGTCGACCTCGGCTGGCGGCAGGTTGGTCACTTGAAAAATCTCCGGCCACAGACTCGCCGCTTCATCGACATCGGGATCGCTATCGGGAGAGCCGAGTCGCAGACAGGCGCCTTGTCCGTGAAGTGCCGACGCTGCCGCAACCTCTGCCAATACAAGAGGGTCATCCGTAAGTCGCATCACAGGTTTGGCTGCAACGCCACGCCCTATAAGTGCCCGCGCGGTCCAAAGGACGGCATGATCTGAAGTCCCCGCAATTGCTTGTGTTTGGTCGAGGTAGCCCGAGTCTACGGTAAGCACCGCTACCTGAGGCCAACCGGGCACTACGCCGTTCACGAACATATTGAGGTCTTGGCCGGGTCCGTTCTTCGGTATGACTTCGAAAATTGGGCGACTCCCGGATACTACTGCTTGGCTGGCCTGTTTCCAAGCCCAGTATTCCCCAGCTTTACTTTTGAGGATCGGCACATACTGAGGCATCTTTTTCACCATCCAAAACTATGAAATTTCCCTCATGCTCCGCTGGTCAGCAAAGATTCTTTCTGGGTTAATTGATTGTAGCTATTTCCTGGGACGATTACCCCCCCACCAGCAGCCCCACAATCTCCGGCGCATAATCGTGGGCCATTTGGCGCACATCGGCGGCGGGGCGGCTCGCCAAGGGGCTGGGCAAGACGACTATGCGGACGCCCGGCATCCCCAGCGACGCGGCGCGGGCGTGGGCCGCCCGGGTGAAGCTGCTGGTGATGACGCTAACCGACGGCGTGCCGCGGGATTCGGTTACTACCGTGTCGTGGAGACCCCACGCCGTGCAGGAGCCTCAATCCGCGATGGCGTGAATCACCGCGTCGCACTCGGCCAGCAGCGCCTCCAGCCCGGCGTCGGGGTGCGGCGCGCTGTAGGTAGACTTGCGGGCATAGACCACCTGCTTAACGCCGTAATCGTCCAGCAGCGCCCGCTCCAGCTCCGACATAAAAGTATCGGCGTGATACTTGCGGTTCTCCAACAGCCCGACAACCTTACCCTCCAGCCCGGAAAGCGAGGCCGACAGCCCCAGCTCCTCCGGCACATCCTCGGCAACGGGAACCAAGATTTCAATGACGGATTCCGTGGTCATAACACGCTCCTCCTTAATCAAGCAGCTCCCTCCCCCGCCGCGGGCGGACGGTTCAACCGGCGCCGACTCAACCTGCGCCTAGCCGCCGCCTTCCCCTTGGGGGTAAAGCCAACGCGGGGGGCGGTCTCTGATTCCGCCGGAAACGTTACCGGACGGCCATGCAGTGCGGCGTCAAGCATCCACTCCAGCTTCGCCACCCGCAAGGCCAAGGAATGCACCTGCGCCACAAGCTGATCGAAATTCTCTTCCATGCGGTCAAACTGCCCTTCAAGCCGGCCTATGCGCTGATTGACTTGGCCGATGAGATAAAGCATCAGCCCAGCCAATCCAACCATAAGCCCCGCCAGCGAAGCGCCCACGCCGATGATGGCATACATTTCCGGCGACATATCCACCTTCTACCCCCCCATCTGAAAGAACTTGCCCTCAGTCTTAATCGCCGGGGCGATCACCATTTCGGCCTGGTGCAAGTCCCGGATGGTATAGGCGCCGCACATCCCCATACCCGCCTTCAGGGCACCGACAAAATTCTGAGTGCCGTCGGTCTTGGAAGTAGGGCCGTAGAGTATCTGCTTCAGGGGGGCCTTGATACCCACCTTGATACGGGTGCCGCGCGGCAGCTCCGGGTGGGGGTTCGCCATCCCCCAGTTAAAGCCGCGACCGGGCGCTTCCTCGGCTTGGGCGAAAGGGGTTCCCAGCATCACGCCATCGGCCCCGCTGACGATCGACTTGCAGATGTCCCCCCCCGTGCGGATCCCGCCGTCGGTGATGACCGCCACATACCGGCCGCTCTTGCGGAAGTAATCCTCGCGGGCCGCCGCGCATTCCAGCGTGGCCGTGACCTGCGGCACCCCCACGCCCACCACCTCGCGCGTGGTGCAGGCCGCGCCGGGGCCCACCCCCACCAGCACCCCGTCCACCCCCGTCTCCATCAGCTCCAGCGCCACCCCGTAAGACACGCAGTTGCCCACCACCACCGGCACCCGCAACGAACCGATAAGCTCGGAGAAAATCAGGCCCCGGTAGCTGTTGGACTCATGCCGTGCCGTGGTGACCGTAGACTGCACCACCACCATATCGGCCCCGGCCTCAACCGCCGCCGGTGACATCCGCTTGGCGTTCTGCGGCGTAAAAGAAACGGCGCAAATTGCGCCGGACTGCTTGATTTCCTGCACCTGGGCCGTCAGCAGGCTTTCCTTCACCGGCCGGGTGTAAACCTGTTGCAGAAACTCCGTCACTTCCTCCTGGGGCGTGGCGATGATGTCTTCCAGCACCGAATAGGGGTCGTCATAGCGGGAATACAGCCCCTCGCCGTTCAGCACCCCCAAACCGCCCATTTCGTGCATCCGGGCCGCGAACCGGGGCGAAACCGCCCCGTCCATAGCCGACGCCATAATCGGAATCTCGAACTCCAAATCGCGGATGGTCATTTTGGTGGAAGTGAGCTCAGGGTTGATGGTCACCTGCCCCGGAACGATGGCCACTTCGTCGAAACCGTAGGAGCGCTCCAGTTCCTTAAATAGCCTTCTCCCCATCGCTTTCCTCCCTTATAATTTCAGGATTGCGGATTGCGTTTGCTTAATTCTCGATTTAATCAGTTTTGGCGTCCAAAAGTCAACGCGGCAACGGCCCTAAAGCGGCCCAATCCGGGCCTCCCGCCGCCAAACACCGCCGAAAGCCGATAGACGGATAAAGAATACCCCGCCTTTCTTTTGCGAACCTGTGCCGTCAATGTATTGACGATAACGGCTAGACGATGATACAATTTCGTAAAATAACCCGAGGGGTGAGCGTGATGATTGAGCAGGCGGAGGCTGTATCCGTTCCAGAGGTTTCCGAAGGGTCTCTGGTGTGTCGGCACCACTGGCTGATTCAGGCAGCCGACGGCCCGGCAAGCGCCGGTATCTGCCGGATCTGCGGCGAGACCCGCCAGTTTCAGAACTACGTAGAGACGGCTGCCTGGGGCGACACCCGCCTGATTCCCGGCCCGGCCCCGGTCATCAGCCCCGACGTCATCCTAGCCTCCGCCGACGGCTGGGACGACGAATAACCCCACCATCCCCGGCCGGCCGGGTTCCAACGCCTTGAACAGCGCCGGGGCGGGTTTTCAGCCCGCCCCGGCGCCTTTTCGCGCCCCCGCCGCCGCCCCTTTGCCGTATAATGCTCGGCATACCCCACATCCCCCCAACGCCGAGGCCCCCTATGACCACCAAACCCACCGCGCCGCCGCCCTACGCCCCCCCGGCGCAATTCCCGGAACGGCCTCCAAGGTTGGATATGCAAAACGTCCTTTATCTGGCCTTCCCCGGCCATCACACCGCCCTCATCCGCCACCTAGGCGCCGAAAACACCACCCTAGTCATCGGCGAAATGCCCGTAGGCTGGAACCTAAGCCAGCAGTCCGGCCTGCTCTACCCCGACCTGATGATCGCCTTCAACGTAAACACCAAAGAAGCCATCGCCCTGCAAGGCTTCGGCATCGACTACCAAGGCAAGCCCCCGGAATTCGTCCTCGAAGTAGCGTCCTCGCGCACCGCCCTCAACGACTACACCACCAAGCGCAAAGGATACGCCGCCTTCGGCATACCCGAGTACTGGCGGTTCGACCCCACCGGCAACAAACGCTACCCCGTCCCCCTGGCCGGCGACCGCCTGGTCAACGGCGAATACCAGCCCATAACCATCGTCCAAACAGACCAAGACCGCTACTGGGGCCACAGCGACGCCCTGAACCTAGACCTCTGCTGGGAATACGGCCAACTCCGCTGGTACGACCCGGTATCCCAGAAATACCTCCTCACCCACGACGAATCAGAAGAGCAGCGCATCGCCGCCGAAACCCAGCTCAACGCCGAGCGCGACACCCGCCTCACCGCCGAGACCCAGCGCGATGCCGAGCGTAACGCCCGCATCACCACCGAGGCCCAGCGCGATGCCGAGCGCGACGCCCGCATCGCCGCCGAAACCCGCGCAAGCCAATTGGAGCAGGAACTACGCCGCCGCTCCCCCTAGACCCAACCCCGGCCCCACAGCCCTCTACCCCAACCGCCGCGATTCCGAAATCCGGGCCAGCCATAAAGCCGCCCGGATTTGCGGAAAGACACCAATTCAATATGCCATATTGCAGCCTTCTCTAAGACCACGCCCAATATCTGGCAGCCCAACGCCGTCCCTTTGCCGTATAATGCTCGCCACACCCTACATCCCCGCATCGCCGAGGCCCCCTATGACCACCAAACCCACCGCGCCGCCGCCCTACGCCCCCCCGGCGCAATTCCCGGAACGGCCTCCAAGGTTGGATATGCAAAACGTCCTTTATCTGGCCTTCCCCGGCCACCACACCGCCCTCATCCGCCACCTAGCCGCCGAAGACACCACCCTAGTCATCGGCGAAATGCCCGTAGGCTGGAACCTAAGCCAGCAGTCCGGCCTGCTCTACCCCGACCTGATGATCGCCTTCAACGTAAACACCAAAGAGGCCATCGCCCTGCAAGGCTTCGGCATCGACTACCAAGGCAAGCCCCCGGAATTCGTCCTCGAAGTAGCATCCTCGCGCACCGCCCTAAACGACTACACCACCAAGCGCAAAGGATACGCCGCCTTCGGCATACCCGAATACTGGCGGTTCGACCCCACCGGCAACAAACGCTACCCCGTCCCCTTGGCCGGTGACCGCCTAGTCAACGGAGAATACCAGCCCATAACCATCGTCCAAACAGACCAAGACCGCTACTGGGGCCACAGCGACGCCCTGAACTTAGACCTCTGCTGGGAATACGGCCAACTCCGCTGGTACGACCCAGTATCCCAGCGATACCTCCTCACCCACGACGAAGTTAAAGAGCAACTCGACGCCGAGCGCAACGCCCGCATCGCCGCCGAAGCCCAGCTCGACGCCGAGCGCGATACCCGCATCGCCGAGCGCAACGCCCGCATCGCCGCCGAAGCCCGCGCACAACAACTGGAGCAGGAACTCCGCCGCCGCTCCCCCTAACCCGGCCCCGGCCCCACAGCCCTCCACCCCAACCGCCATGATTCCGAAATCCGGGGGCGGCTTTATCGCCCCCTGGATTTATAAAACGTCACCAATTCATTATGTCATATTGTAGCCATTTCTAAGACTGCGCCCAATATCTGGTAGTTGGGGCCAAAAACTGTTGACAGCCCCCACTAGGGCATCCCCTATAATAGCGCTTCGCCCCTGCGCCGGAAATCCGGCCGCGAGAGGCCGCAGTTTTCTTCTCTTGGAGGCACACCCGGTTTGCCGTTCACTCACCTTCACGTCCATACCGAATACAGTATGCTCGACGGCATCAGCCGCATCCCCGAACTCGTCGCCCGCACCGGCGACCTCGGTATGGATGCCCTTGCCATCACCGACCACGGCACCTTCTACGGCGTGGTCGACTTCTACTCCGCCTGCCGCGAGGCCAACATCAAGCCCATCATCGGCTGCGAAGTCTACGTCGCCCACAACAGCCGCCATGACAAAAACCCCTCGGAGCGCAGCCCGGCCCACCTCGTCCTGCTGGCCCGCGACAACTCCGGCTACCGCAACCTGATGCAATTGGTCACCAAATCCCACGTCGAAGGCTTTTACAACCGCCCCCGCATAGATAAAAAACTGCTCGAGGAATACGGCTCCGGCCTAGTCTGCCTCTCCGGCTGCCCCTCCGCCGAAGTCCCGCGTATGCTCGCCGACGGGCGCTATGACGACGCCGCCCGCGCCGCCGGCTGGTATCGCGACCTGTTCGGCGACGGCTACTTCCTCGAACTCCAGCAACACGCCCACGTCCCCGGTCTCGAGCAAATCAACGAGGGCCTGCTGCGCCTAGGCGACGACCTCAAGCTCCCCTTCGTAGCCACCAACGACGCCCACTACGTCCACCAAAGCCACTCCAACCTCCAGGACGTCTACATCTGCATCCAGACCGGCACCACCGTCAAGGACGAAAAACGCCTGCGGATGGAAGACGATTCCTACTACATCAAAAGCCCCCAAGAAATGGCGCAGCTCTTCGCCGGCCTGCCCCCCGCCGTCCGCGATTCCGCCCTGGAAAACACCAACCTGATTGCCTCTATGTGCGACGTATCCCTAGACTTCGGCCAGACCCACCTGCCCCGCTACGAAACCCCCGCCGGTATGGACGCCGACGAATACCTGGCCCAAATCTGCCGCGACGGTTTCCGCCGCCGCTACCCCAACGCCACCCCCGAAGCCGAGGAGCGCCTGCGCTACGAGCTGGAAGTCATCCGCTACACCAAATTCGCCAACTACTTCCTAGTCGTCTGGGACATCATCAACTTCGTGCGCCAAAGCAACATACTGTTCGGCGTCCGCGGCAGCGCCGCCGCCAGCGTCGTCCTCTACTGCTTGGGCATCACCGACGTCGACCCCCTAGAGTACCGCCTAGTCTTCGAGCGTTTCCTAAACCTAGAGCGCAAGGAAATGCCCGACATTGATATGGACTTCCAAGACGACCGCCGCGACGAAGTGCTGCGCTACGTCATAGACAAGTACGGCAACGACCGCGTAGCCCAGATAATCACCTTCGGCACCCTAGGCGCCAAGGCCGCCCTCCGCGACGTAGGCCGCTCCCTAGGAATGAGCTACGGCGACGTCGACCGCATCGCCCGTATGGTGCCTTTCAAGGCCCGCAACCTAGAGGACGCCCTACGCCTCAGCCCCGAAATGAAAGCATCCTACGACAGCAACGAAGCCGTCCAAACCCTAGTCGAGCAGGCCCAGGGCCTAGAGGGCCTAGTCCACCACGTAAGCACCCACGCCGCCGGAGTCCTTATCGCCGACGAACCCCTAACCGACACCGTGCCCCTCCAACGCCCCGCCCGGGGCGACGAATCCAGCCCCGTAATGATGACCCAGTTCAGTATGGACCCCGTAGCCCGCCTCGGCCTCCTCAAAATGGACTTCCTCGGCCTCACCAACCTCACCATCCTAGACCAGGCCGTAAAACTGGTGCGCCAAAGCACCGGCGAAGAAATAAACCTGCAAACCATCCCCCTAGACGACCAACGCACCTTCGACCTGCTCTCCTCCGGCAACACCACCGACCTGTTCCAACTGGAAAGCGCCGGAATGCAGCGTTACATCAAGGAACTAAAACCCTCCAGCCTCAACGACATCGCCGCTATGATCGCCCTCTACCGCCCCGGCCCAATGGAAAACATCGAGCGGTTTATTGACGCCAAGCACGGACGCGCCGCCGTCACCTACCCCCACCCCAGCCTCAAGGAACTGCTGGATGAAACCTACGGCATCATCGTCTACCAAGACCAAGTGCTGCTGATCCTCCAGCAATTCGCCGGCTACTCCCTCGGCGCCGCCGACATCGTGCGCAAAGCGATGGGCAAGAAAATCGCTTCCTTAATGGCCCAAGAACGCGATAACTTCGTCGCCGGGGCCACCGCCAAAGGCTTCGACCGGGCCCTAGCCATCGAAATTTTCGACCTAATCGAACCCTTCGCCGGTTACGCCTTCAACAAAGCCCACAGCGTCAGCTACGCCCTCATTTCCTACTGGACGGCCTACTTCAAGGCTTATTACCCGGTAGAATATATGGCCGCCGTCCTCAACGCCCGCCTCGACAACACCGACAAAACCATCAGCTCCATCAACGAATGTTTCCGGCTCGACATCCCCATCCGCCTGCCCGACGTCAACCGCTCCGGCAAGTTCTACACCATAGACCAGCAGCACGGCGGCCCCGACGACGGCAAAACCGGACTCCGCATCGGCCTAGCCGCCATCAAAACCGTCGGCGAAGGCGCCGTGCATCCGCTGGTCGAGGAACGCGAGCAAAACGGCCCCTACCGCTCCATAGACGACTTCTGCCGCCGCGCCGGCGGCGCCAACCTAAACCGCCGCACCCTAGAAAGTATGATAAAGGCCGGCGCCTTCGACTCCATCGGCCCCCGCGGCGCCATCCTGTCCGTCCTCGACCGCATCGTCGCCACCGCCCAGCGCGAAGCCCAAAGCCGCAACAGCGGCCAGACCAGCCTTTTCGGCGGCGATACCGGCGGCGCAGTCCAAGAGGAACCGGGCATCATCCTAGCCGCCAACGACGCCTCCCCCGAGGAAAAAGCCAACTGGGAGCGCGAACTCATAGGCGTAGCCCTCTCCCACAACCCCCTGATGACCCTAAGCGCCGCCGCCGACAGCGCCAACGCCATCGTATCCCTTGACCGCCTCACCGAGGAAATGCAAGGCCAGCCCGCAACCGTCCTCGGCATCATCTCCACCGTAACCGAGCGGGCCAGGCGCGACGGCCAGCGCTTTTTCATCATCGCCCTAGATATGCTCGGCGGCCAGCTCGAAATCATAATCTGGCCCGAATCCTTACAGCGCACCGAAGAAGTCTGGCACCCCGGCCGCACCGTCCGCGTCGCCGGCAAAATCCGCCTGCGCGGCGACCAAGTAGAACTAGTCTGCGACGCCGCCGAGGAATACTCCCCCGACCGCCCCTCAACCCTAGCCGCCCCCCAGCCAACCCAAAACAACGCCAACGCCCGCACCAACGCCAAGCCCAACGGCAACAACCACGCCGCCGCCAAAACCAACGGCAACGGCCACACCGCCGCCAAGCCCAACGGCAACGGAAATGGCAACGCCACCCCCAAAACCAATAGCAACGGGAATGGCAATAGCAACGCCAGCAGCCACGCCGCCGCCAAAACCAACGGCAACGGCAATGGCAATGGCAACGCCAGCAGCCAACCCGCCCCCAAGCCCAACGGCAATGCCAGCCACACCCCAGCCGCCCCCGGCGCAGGCAACTCCAACCGCCTGGTACAATTGGGCGTCACCGAAACCGACGACCCCCAGCACGACGCCATGCTCCTCCGTGAAGTCATAGGCGTAATCCTCGAATACCCCGGCCGCGACCGCGTAAACCTAGAAATCCGCTCCCCCGGCCGCCGCGTCCTGATGGATATGCCCGTAGTAAGCACCGGCTACTGCGACTCCCTACGCGAGCGCCTAGAAGAAATCCTAGGCCCCGACACCGTAACCGTAAACCACGAAATGCCCCTAGCCGTCTAACCAGCCCCCCGCCCGCCATACCCGCCAAATCCCCTCCCCCTCCGGGGGAGGGCTAGGGTGGGGGCGTCCCCCGTCCCCCTTACCCAATCCAACAGCAATTCGCCGGAAAACTCCGCCACCCCCATTCCCCTGACACTTAGCCCTTGCCAACCCCGAATACACCCCCCTAAAATAATACCATCGCCAAATCCCCTCCCCCTCCGGGGGAAGGTTAGGGTGGGGGCGTCCCCCGTCCCCCTTACCCAATCCAACAGCAATTCGCCGGAAAACTCCCCCACCCCCATTCCCCTGACACTTAGCCCTTGCCAACCCCGAATACACCCCCCTAAAATAATACCATCGCCAAATCCCCTCCCCCTCCGGGGGAGGGCTAGGGTGGGGGCGTCCCCCGTCCCCCTTACCCAATCCAACAGCAATTCGCCGGAAAACTCCCCCACCCCCATTCCCCTGACACTTAGCCCTTGCCAACCCCGAATACACCCCCCTAAAATAATACCTATGAATCCCAAACAATCGGCCAGCCCAACCAACCGGCGCACCCCGCAAACCGCCCCCCAAGCCAAAATGGCGGAAAATGGGGGGAAACTCAAAAAAAAATCCCGAACCGGCCCAGAGGTGAACCCCCTTTGCCCAAGAACAACAACAAAATGCCCCTGCCATCCCGCCATCGCCAACACGCGCCGCGAAACCCGAAAAAACCCGCATCATTTTGCGTCAATGCGTACCTAATTCCCCAAATTTAGACGTGATTCAACATATTGTATCGCCATAAACACCCGATTACGCCTTATATCCCCCAAATTCCGACGAAACAACCCCGCCAATAACCGGCGGAAAAGTTGACCACCCTTGACGCCAATGCTAGACTTGCCCGAAATTCAGTTCCGCCGACGGTTCCGGCCCGCCAAACCGCCAAAAACTAAGCACGGCCCCGGAACGGCCCCCACGGAGTGAATATGAGTTATTATTCTACGCGGCCCCCGGTATGGAATACTGGGATGAGCCAGCGCGAAATCCGCAGCCGCAAACGGCACGCTCTCCCCTGCGAGCCTTAGCGCTCCCCCCCAATCAAGACCCATAGGGGCCTTCCGTCCGTCCCCGCCTCTAACCGCCGTCAGCCTGCCGCGCCCATCAGCGCGTCTGTCGGCAATCCCAAACCCCCACCAGCAAGGTAGCGGGGAAACTTGCGCCAAGTTCCGGCCCCTCTGCGGGAAACGCCCCACGCAATCTTCCTTATGTCAATAATTTCGGCTGCCAATTTCCGGCAATCCCCAATGGCAGCCCCAAACCGGAAAGCAATCAACCCGCCGCACAACGGCACATCCGAAAGGAGGAAACTATGCGCGAAGTGCTACGCTCCAAGATTCACCGGGCCTGGGTGACCGACGCCAACCCCGACTACATCGGCAGCATCCTCATTGACGAAAACCTGATGGACAAGGTTGACCTCTGGAACTTCGAGAAGGTGCTGGTCTGCGACGTCACCAACGGCAACCGCTTCGAAACCTACGCCATCGCCGGCGAGCGCGGCTCCGGCGTCATCTCCGTCCAGGGCGCCGCCGCCCGCCTCAGCGCCAAGGGCAACTGCCTCATCATTATGTCCTTCGAGGTCACCGACTCCCCCGTTGACCCCCAGATGATTCTGGTTGACCAAGACAACCGATTCGTGGAATACCTGGAGGGCGCCAAGCATGTCCAGCAGGTTCACTGAGCAAGAAACCGAAACCTATTACGACGCCGAAGACGCCATCTACCGCACCGTCTGGGACGAGGACGGCAGCGTCCATTGGGGCTACTTCGACGAATCAACCGGAACCGATTTCCTGAAAGGCTGCGCCAATCTCGACCGCATCATGGTTGAGAAAGGCGCCATCGGCCCCGACGCCCACACGCTGGACTTGGGCTGCGGCAACGGCACCACCGCCATCTGGCTGGCCGGGTTCTCCGGCTGCCGCGTCACCGGCATTGACCTCAGCGGCGTGCGGGTGGACAACGCCAAAGCTGACCGGGAACGCCAGGCCCCGGAATTGCAAGAGCGGCTGGCCTTCGAGAAGGCGTCCGCCACCGACCTGCCCTTTCCCGACCGCGCCTTCAGCCACGTCTGGAGCCAGGCCGTCATCTACCACGTGCCGGACAAACGCGCCGTGCTACAGGAAGTCTACCGCGTGCTGGACGACGGCGGCATATTCGTTTTCGACGACTTGGTCAAGCCCAAACCGGAAGTAAGCCCGGAAGCCCAGCGGTTCGTCTACGACCGCCTGCTCTACGATACCGAGTTCAGCTTCCAGTCCTACCAAGACGCGCTGAAAGCCCAAGGCTTTGAGCTGCTGGAGGCCCACGACATTTCCAGCCACCTGCGCCAGAGCTATCTCTGCCTAGCCGACCGCACCCCCAAAGGCACCAACAACGAACACACCGAGCATTACGAATGGCTCACCGCCGCCTACTTGGGCACCGCGCAGGCAGTGGAAAACAACGAACTGGGCTGGGGCTTGTACATCTGCCGCAAGTAACCCCCCAATTCCCCCTCTACGGGCAGAGCAGGGCAGAGGGATATAGAACGGAGGCCCCGGTGCAAGACAGCCACAACCGCGTCCAATGGGTCTACGGCTCCACCACCAACCAAGAACTGGAGCAGCGCTACGACCAATGGGCCGCCGAATATGACCAAGACTTGGAGCAGGAATTTGCCTGGAACGCGCCCGACAACGCCGCCCGCGTGCTGGCCGCCCTAGTCCCCCCCGGCGCCGCCATCCTAGACGCCGGCGCCGGCACCGGACTGGCCGGCCAGCGCCTAGCCGCCGCCGGGTTCACCAGCATAGCCGCTATGGACATATCCCAAGGAATGCTGGACGAAGCCCGCCGCAAGAACGTCTACAACGCCTTCCACCAAATGACTATGGGCGAAACCCTAGGCTTCGACACCGGCGAATTCGACGCCGTAATCAGCGTAGGCGTCTTCACCCTAGGCCACGCCCCGATACACTCCTTCGACGAACTGGTGCGGGTAACCAAACCCGGCGGCTACATAGTGTTCAGCCTACGCACCGATATGGTGGCGGACGGCTATCAAGACTACTTCAACACCCTAGAAGCCGCCAACAAATGGAAGCTCGCCCAAGTAACCGACCCCTTCCGGCCAATGCCCCGCGGCGAACCCGAAGTCCACCACCAAGTCTGGGCCTTCCAAGTACTCTAACCGCGCCCTAGCCTCGCCCCCGCCTATCCCCGCGCAAACACCGGGCGGGGGCGGCTCCTTACGATGCCGCGTTAGACAGCCGGGCACTGACCAGCCGGTTCAGGCTTACGCCTTCCTCTGCGGCCCGCAAAGCCAAGGCCCGGTGTGTCTCCGGTGTTACACGCACCATAAACCTCCCGCTATATCTCCGGTCGGCGATGGGTTCGGGAGGCGTTTCACCGTTGTTCAGCATATCCGCTACCGAATCGGCAACCACTTGCCGGATGCCGGAGAACGCCCCTTCCTGCGTCGGCGTCAGCCAGCTCAGCGACGGGAACTCAGCGCACAGCCCAACAAACTCGCCGTCTTCAGCAGACCACGTTACGCGATAGGTATAATGGTCAGCCGTGTTCACTTTATCCCCTCCAGCTTCTCAATGGCCTTGATAACCTGACGAACCTGATAAGCCTTCCCCATTCCCTTGTCGTTCTGAATGTTCACCCTCGGGTCGCCGGGCCAGGGCGTCCGATAGACCCTGTGGCTTGTGCCAGACTGCCGCGGCTCCCCGAAGTATCTATCTCATATCCCGGCAAGACGGGCGAACCGCACCCCTTTGGGATTCGCGCGAAGCTCCCCAAGAATTTCCGATGTGCTTTCCATAAGCGCATAATAGCAATAGTGATACTATTAGTCGAGAAATCCTTGCCCCGGGATTAAACGCATAATGGAAACGATTGCAAAATTACTCCCGCCGCCTGCCATTCGCCTATCATCCTGCCCGCCTGTCATTCGCCTGTCATCCCGCCGCCTGCCATTCGCCTATCATCCTGCCCCCTGCCATTCGCCTATCATCCTGCCCGCCTGTCATTCGCCTGTCATCCTGCCCGCCTGCCCGCCTATCATTCTGAGTAACTCTCTGTCATTCTGAGCAAAGCGAAGAATCCCACCCTGCGCGGTCAGACTCTTAGCATAGCTCAGTGTGCCAAAGGGGAATTTCGCAATTTCCCCAGACTCCGAAAGGGCCATTCTCGAAGAAATCCTTACCCCAAGATTAAGCGTATAATAAGTCGCCGGCAGTAAAACAACCCCATCGCCCTATCCGTTCAGCCCTTTCCGGGGAGTTGGCGCCATGCGGTTTCCCTGGGCCAACATCGCGCTCATCTGCCTCTTTGCGGTCGAACTGGTCACCGGGTATCTGGGCCTGACCCACTCCAGCCCGGACTGGATCGCGGCCATGCACCTGCACCGCATTACGGGATTCGCCATCCTAGTCCTTTTCTTCTGGAAATCCCGCAACATCCTCGGCTCTTTCCGCAGCCGTCACAACTGGCGGGCCGCGCCCGAGGCGATGCTGGCCTCCGGCGTACTGCTAACCGGGCTGCTGGCCGTGCTGGGGCTGGGACTGGCCTGGAGCCACTTGGGGCCATATAGCTGGCTGGGCTTCTCCGGCACCACCCTTCACCTCAACCTGGCCCTGTTGCTGATTCCCCTGCTGCTCTGGCACTCGCTGCGCCACCGCATCAGCTTCCGCCTCCGCTACGTAGCCGGGCGGCGCAACTTCCTGAGCTTCGGCGTAACGGCGCTGGCCGGACTAGTGCTATGGCAGGCGTCGGAGCGGTTAAGCCTGCTGGCCGACGGCCCCGGGGCCAGCCGCCGCTTCACTGGCTCCCATCCCGAAAACGGCCCCGACTTTCCGGTGACTATGTGGCTCAACGACCGCACCCCCGGAGTTGACCCAGGCCAGTGGCGGCTCAGGGTAAACGGACACGTGGACAACCCCTACGAAATGGGCCTAGAGGAGCTGCAACTCTGGCGCGATTCCCTTACGGCAACCCTAGACTGCACCGGCGGCTGGTACACCACCCGCCAATGGGAAGGGGCGCTAGTGTCCCAACTGCTGGCCCGCGCCCGCCCTCGGCCCGGCGCCGGCAGCATCACCATACGCTCCCGCACCGGCTACTTCCGCCGCTACTCCCTAGACGAAGCCAGCCGCGCCCTGCTCGCCGGCCGGGTAGACGGCGCCATCCTAAGCCCCGGCCACGGCTTCCCCGCCCGCATGGTAGAACCCCACAAGCGCGGCTACGACTGGGTGAAATGGGTAGACGAGATAACCGTCAACGACACCGGCAAACTCTGGCAACCCCCGCTACCCCTAACCTAACCCCAAAGAACGCAACGGCCACAGAGAAACAGCAAAAACCTCCGCGTTCTCTGTGGCCTCCGTATCTAACCCTCCCCCAAGAACTCCAGTATCACCCGGGCCAGCTCTTGCGGCTTGTGGTAGCCGATGTCGTGGATGGTTTCGGGAATCCAGTGGGCGCGGCCGTCGGGCAGCGCGGACGCCGCGGCGTCCACCATCCGGCGGCGCAGAACGGCGAAATCGCTGTTGACCCGTTCCGGCAAGGGGCCGGCGGCTACCAGCAGGGCCGGGCATTGCACCTGAGTCAGCGTGCTGGAGCAAGGATCGTCCCACATCGCGCGGATTACCTGGGCCTGGTTTTCCGGGCGCAATATGTCCCGAATCTGGCCGTCAGCATCATCGTAGACCATCGTTTGGACGATGCGTTCTATCTCGCCGTTCCAAAAGTCGCTCATCTGCTCGCGCAGCCGGCCTAAGAACTGCTGCCGGTCGCCCGAAACGTTGCGGGGGCGCAGCCGCTCCGAAAAGGCTTCCCAAGTGGGCTCGGGGAACAGCCGCCCGTCAAGAAAACCGCCGTCTATCATCACGATGCGCCGCACCCGCTGCGGGTAGTGGGCCGCGAAGTTGCTCACCACGTGCCCGCCCCAAGAATGCCCCAGCGCCGCCACCGGCCTATCGAATCCCACCCAGTCCAGCAGCCCGGCCAAATCGTCCGACAGCGTATGCCAGTCGTAGCCCGCATCCGCGTTGGTGGTCTGCCCGTGGCCCCGCTGGTCGGGGGCGATGATGCGGTAGCTATCCCGCAGCAACGGCGCCACGATGTCGTACCAGTGGGCCGACGACGCCAGCCCGTGCAACGCCAGCAACGGCTCGCCCTCGCCGCCCCAGTCCAGATAGCGGATGTCCAGCCCGTTGACCTGCGCCCATTTCTCTTCCGGCAACTCGCTTCCCCCTGAAAAATTATTAACCGCAGAGAACCCAGACAAAACCGATTTTCTCAATTATCCCTAATATCTCTCTGTATTCTCTGCGCCCTCTGTGGCTAATTCTCCCGCGCATTCCCGCTCCATCCGCAACAGCCGTTCCTTGACGCCGAGGCCGCCGCCGCCGTAGCCGCCCAGCCCGCCGTCGCTGGCGATAACGCGGTGGCAAGGGATAATCAGCGAGAATCGGTTGCGGGCCATCGCCTGCCCGGCGGCGCGAAGGGCCAGCGGGTTGCCCGCCTCGGCAGCCAGCCAGCGGTAGCTGCGCGTTTCCCCGGCCGGGATGCGGCGGCAGGCGCCCCAGGCCGCGCGGAAAAAGGGCGGAGCGCCTTCCAAATCCAACTCAATGTCATCCAAAGCCGACATATCGCCTTCGCTGTACCGGATAAGACAATCCACCACGCCGCTGAACGATTCCGGGTCATCATCCGCGCCCTCAGCGTCGGCCCCCAAATCATCCATAACCTCTTGGGGCGTGGGCTTGAGCGTGGCCCGCCGCAGCCCCTTGTCCCCGGACACCAGCCCAATCCACCCGGCGGGCAACTGCCGGATATGGTATTTCAATCCTTTCATAGAACCTCTGCGCCTTCAGACTGTGTTTGCCCAGTGCTTTTCGGTTTTCAACCCAATTATCCGAATCCTGATTCGCCGGATGAGAAAAATCCTGAAAATCCCCAAATCCGGTAAATCCTGATTCAGATAAAAATCGAAAGACCCGGCCATTTCCTACCACAGCCGCGCCCGCCGCGACAGCGACGCCCGCAGCAGCGGATAGCGCAGGCGGAGCCAGGCCGCGGCCAGCCGTTCCCCGTCCTGAGACGACAGGGTTTTTGCGCCGTAGCGGGCGCGGACGTAGGAATCTACGATGACGTCCAGTTGCTCTTGATGCGCGGGCAGCAAGCCGCCGACCCGCTGCCCGAACTGGTAGGGCGTCCGCGGCGCGGCGGGGTTCAGGCCGCCCAGCGCCGCCAACGCCCGCAGCCGCCCGTAGACCGCCCCAGGTTCCCCGTCCGCGGCCAAGTAGCGGCGATGGCCCCAAGACCCGGCCAGCGCCCCCACGGATATGACGGCCAATGCCACTAGCACCCAGACCCAGGCCGCCGGCCCGCCGCCGCCAATCAACCCTTCGGGCAGGCCGCCCTCACCGGGCAATGGCTCCAGCGGGGCGCCGCATTCCAGGTCGAACTCATCTATACAATCCAGGTCAAGGCCGGACAGGAACGGCCCCTCGAACTCCGTCCCAAGGCCGCCGCCGGGAACCATCACTACCGGCAATTCCGCCCCCGGAGTCGGCTCAAAGGGAATCCAGTCATAGCCGGGGAAATACACTTCCACCCAAGCATGACTGTGACTGTCGGTAACGGCGTAACTGCCCGCCTGCTCGATAGCGTCGCCCGTGGTGTAGCCCACGGCCACCCGTGCCGGAACACCCGCCGAGCGCAACAGCACCGTCATAGACGAAGCAAAGTATTCGCTATAACCCTGCCCCTGCTCAAACAGAAAGTGGTCAACCCCGTCGGCATCGAAAGGCGGCGGCTCCACTTCCAGAGTATAGGGCAGCGTCTTCAGATGGGCCTCTACCGCTAGGGCTTTGTCATAGGGCGTTTCCGCGTCGGCGGTGAGCGACGCGCCCAAGTCTTTCACCCGTTGGGGCAGTTCCGCCGGAAGCTGCGTGTAGCGGATTATCACCGGCAACGGATAATCCGCCCCAGCCTCCCGCAACTGCTCCGGCTCCGCCGCCGAAACCGACGACGTTACCAGATAAGGTTCGTGGGCGGCGAATACGCCGTCGCGGGCGCGGACGGACAGCACATCCGGCGCGGCGGCGGCCCCTTCGGTCGCGGCAAGCCCGGCCCCCGGCGGCAACAACTCCGACAGCCGCGCCAAGTTTACGTCGCCATCCTGCCGCCCCATCCAGTCGCCCAGCCGCTGGGCATCGTCCGCAGACAACCCGGACACGGTTACGCCGGGCAATCCCCCGCCGGACGCAACGGCGATTTCGACCTCGGCCTCCCGGTCAACCGCGACAACGCGCCCACCGGCAAAGAGGATTTTCGTAGCGTAGAACGGGGTAACGCTATAGGTGGTTTCCACCCGTTCCTGCGCCTCGCCGGAAGGGGTTAAACCCGGCAATTCGCCCGCGGAAACATAATCCGTCTGCTCCGAAATCCAGCCCTTGCTGGTATAAGTGCCGTAAGTGCGCGCCTTCCAGTACAGCGGCGTCGCGGACTCCACTTGCAGCACCTGAGTGGTGGCCGGGTTGATGTTGCCCTGAAAGGCCATCACGTCGTCCCACACCCGGAAGCCGATTTCCCGCCGCGCCGGCAGCCCGGCGAACAAGCGGTTGAAATCGTCCTCGAAGCCGGTCAGCGGTTTCCGCATAGACTCGTAAGCGCCGGTGACCGGCGACCAGTTGCCCCCCACCGGCAACAGAAAAACCACTGCCAGAACCGCCACGGTAAGAAAGAAGCTGTCGGACAGGGTAAGCGCCCGCAGCCCCTCATCGTAGCGGATGCCGCGCCGCTCCCATTCGCCCTGCCGCCGCACCGCCTGAACCCGCGCCACCAGCAGCAACGCGGTGAAAAGATACAGCGCCAAGTGCAAATTGGTGTGCGGCGGGAGAAACGTAAGGTTGGACAGCAGCCCCAGCCCGCCCAGCACGAACACGCCCCAAAAGTTGCGGTGACGCAAAAACAGCCACGCCCCCAAGAACCCGGTAAGCCAGGACGCCACGACCAGCCCGAATGAAAAAGGAACCTTGTCTATGTTGATGGAGCCGTTTCGGGCCGCCTCCAGCCACAAACCCAGCCGCTCCCACAACGCGCCCGCGCCGCCCAGCGGTTCGCCGTCGAAAGCGAAACCGGACATCTGCCAGACCACGGTAAGCCCACCCAGGGCCAGCCCCGGCAACAACGCCAGCCACCCCCAGAGCCAAGCGGGTTTCCGGGGCAACCTGGAAAACACAAAGGCGGTGAGCATCGCCAGCAGCAACAGCCCCACCAGATTAGGCGTCGGGGCCCAGTCGGCCCGCTCTACCGCCATCACCACAACGCACAGGTTGGCCGTGAGCAGCAACAATGAAATCCAGCCATCGGCCGGCCGCAACCGGGCCAGTAGCCGCCCCGCCGAATCCCCGGCGGCTTCGCTGTCCCAACCCAGGGCCAGGCCGCGCCTTACCGTTTCGCCGCTGGTCATAGCCGCTCCGCCCCCGAAACGCTCGCTTCCGCGCCTTCCAGACTCTCCCGATTCACCGGACGGGCCAGCGCGTCGTCCAGAAGTCCGCCCCGGCCAGCGACATAGACGGCGACCAGTTCCGCCGCCGCCGTGTCCACCACCGGCCCCACCGTCCGGCGGCTGCCGAAAGACGCCGGGTCAACCAGCGCCGCCGCGACGGTGACGTTCAGCCGCTTCAAGTCCAGCAAAGCGGCAATCCAGGCCGGGTCAGTGTTGGCAGTGATGACGGTTACGGAATGAAAGTGGTTGAGGTGCGGGCGCATCCCATACAGAAATTCCGGCAGCGGCGCAGCGTTGGCGGCCTGCGCCCCGGCCAGGGTTTCCATCATCCGGTTCAGGTGGTCGGGGCCGTTGTCCGGGCGCAGCAGCCCCCCGTTTTCGCCGTTGACCGCCAGCCCCGCCGGAAGCCCCAGCTCCATCAGCCGCTGCGCTAGAGACGCCGCCAGGGTGACCGCCAGTTCCTCGGTGTTGTCCACCGGGTTCGCGGCGCCGCTTTCGTCTCCGTAGTGGTGCGACGGGCGGTGCAAATCCAGCAACAGCCAGAATTGGGCCGCCAGCCCCGCGTCAAATTCTTTCACCATCGGCGAGTTCATCCGGGCGGTATAAGGCCAGTGGATGCGGCGGTAGGCGTCGCCCGGCCGCCAGGCCCGCAACGACGCCACATCGGTAGTAACTTGGTCAAAGTAGCGGGTAAGGCGGCTGTCTGCGGGCAGTCCGGCAAACCGCGAATCCAAGTTGAGCAAGGGTTCGGTAGCCGGGTAAACGATATAGGTATGGGGGTCGGAAAAGTAGCGGCCAAAGCGAAACAGCCCGAAAGGATCCTGGCTCACCACCCGAACCTCGCCGCCCTGAAACAGCCCCCGGCGAGCCAAGTACGTCTCAATGCGCCAGCTACGAACCTGGCGCCGGTCGAGGGACAGCCCGCGCCCGCCGGGTTCCGGCGCGGCCCCGGCCGCCTCGGTCACCTCCAGCCACGACTTGGGCAGCCAAGTGCGGTTAGTAACCGTAACCTGTCCTTCCAGATAGCCCCCCACCTGCCCCCGGTCGCCCGTCCGCGACACCCGCACCTCCAGCCCCCGCAAAGACAGCCAGGCCCACACGGCCCCAACGGCAATCAGAAACAGCACCACATAAAGCAGCCGGTAGAAAAAGGGAAACCCCGTCCCGATGGCGTAAAACACCACCACCAGAAACAGCACCAGCAACCCGATAGTCCGTTTTTTAGCGGTAAACATAGTTATCATCCCCCTCCCCGAGGGAAGGTCAAGATGCAGCAACCCGGCAAAACCCGTCCCACCTACGCAGGCGGCATCCGAAACCGGACGTTACCATCGTCATCGTGAGGATGGGACATCATAGCTTCAAGCAGACGCCGGATTTCCCCTCTCGTATGCTCGCCTTCCGAGCGAATCAGCTCCCGAATCTGCTCGTTCTCACGGCGTCTCTGTTCGCTCCCCCAGCGCATTTCTTCCCGAAACTGCGCGTATCCTCGGCGTATCTCTTCCCGCATTTGCTCATTTTCGTATCGCATACAATCAAAGCCTTGCTCCAGTCTTTCCAGCCAGTAAAAAATTCTGGCATTGATGCCCGCGAAGGCAATCAGAACAGCGCACCGGCAACGATAATGGCCGCGGTTGCGGCACTGGAATCCATATCATATACCCCTTCAGGCAGAGTGGACTGCAAGCTCCCGGCTATGACAGCGGTATCCGAAACTGCACGCTCCCATCATCATCGTGAGAATGGGAAAGCATAGCCTCGGCCAGACGCCGGATTTCCCCCCGCGTCTGCTCGCTTTCCAAGCGAAACAGATCCTGCAACTGCTCGCTCTCCCGACGCATCTCCCCCCGCAACTGCTCGTGTCCTCGGCGCATTTCCTCCCGCAATTGCTCGTTATCATAACGTCTTTGCTCGCTCTCCCGACGCATTTCCTCCCGCAATTGCTCGTTATCATAGCGTCTCTGCTCGCTCTCCCGACGCATCTCCTCCCGCAACTGCTCGTGTCCTTGGCGCATTTCCTCCCGCAATTGCTCGTGTCCTTGGCGCATCTCCTCCCGCAACTGCTCGCCCTCGTAGCGCATCTGCTCCCGCGTTTGCTGATTTTCGGAGCGCAACGAATCAAAGCCTTGCTCCAGCCTTCCCAGCCGGTAAAAAATTCTGGCATTGATGCCCACCAAGGCAATCAGAACGGCGACACCGCCGGCAATACCGGCAGCGATAATGGCCGCCGTTGCGGCGCTGGACTCCATATCGTATACCCCTCTAGACAGAGTGGACGGCAAGACCCCTGCTATGACGGCGGTATCCCAAACCGCAATTCCCATCGCCATCGCGGGAAAGGAAACCCTAGGCGCCCCCGTTTCACCGTTGCCGCCCGTTTCACCGCTGCCGTATGATACACTAATTCAGCCCAGCGCCCTAGTTCCGCGCCCGGCTATCTAAAACTCCATACTACCGAGGGGTTCCGGTGCAGCAGACAGATTCCGCCCCCGCCGCGGCGCGGGCCATCGTTGACAACGTTTCCCGGGTTATCGTCGGCAAAACCCCGGTTATCGAGCAGACCCTGGCGGCCCTCATCGCCCAAGGCCACATCCTGGTCGAGGACGTCCCGGGCGTGGGCAAGACTATGCTCGCCAAAAGCCTGGCCGCCTCGCTGGGGTGCCAGTTCAAGCGCATCCAGTTCACCCCCGACCTGCTGCCCAGCGACATCACCGGCATCTCCATCTACAACCAGCGCACCGGGCAGTTCGAGTTCCGCCCCGGCCCGGTTATGGCCCAAGTGGTGCTGGCCGACGAAATCAACCGCGCCACCCCCAAAACCCAGTCGGCCCTGCTGGAAGCGATGGAAGAGCTGCAAGTGTCAGTGGACGGCGCAACCCACCACCTAGAGCCGCCCTTCATCGTGCTGGCGACCCAGAACCCCATCGAATACGAAGGCACCTTCCCCCTGCCGGAAGCGCAGCTTGACCGCTTCCTAGTTCGCGTGAGCTTGGGCTACCCCGACTTTGCCGAGGAGCTGGCGGTAATCGAGCGGCAAGAGCAAACCCACCCCATAGACGCCCTAGACGCCGTGGCCTCGCCCGCCGACGTGGTGCGGCTCCAGCGGGCCGCCCAAGAAGTCTACGTTGACGGGCTGGTGCGCGAGTACATCGTCGGCCTGACCGAGGCCACCCGCAGCCATCAGGACGTAGCCCTCGGCGCCTCGCCCCGCGCCTCTCTGGGAATGTTCCGCATGGCCCGCGCCTACGCCCTAGTGCAGAACCGCGACTACGTTATCCCCGACGACGTGCAGGCCCTGGCCCACGGCGTAATGGGACACCGCATCATACTGTCGCCCGCCGCCCGTATGCGCCGCCTCCAGCCCCGCGAAGTCATAGACCGCCTGCTGGAAACCGTCCCCATCCCCGGCGCGGCGCGATAGACCGGGTAAGTTTAACCACTGAGAGCGCAAAGAACACCGGTATTCAAGAAAAATGCCCAAAAATCTCCGTGTTCTCTGCGCCCCCCGTGGTTAATAAATTGTGGCTAATAAATCCGGTATGGCTACGCGGGCGTAGTATCCTCATAACCGCCACCGGAAACGAGGGAATTGATGCAGCGCACAACCGGCATTCGCGGCCTAGCATTCGGCTTTCTGGCCGCGGCCCTCGCGTTGCTACTGGCTTGCGGCGGTTCGGCGACGGCGGTTCCGACGTCCACCACCGCGCCCACGGCCACCACCGCCCCCGCCGCTCCGACGGCCACCACCGCCCCCACGCCGACGATTCCGCCGCCTACTGTAACGCCCGCGACCGCCACGCCCGTTCCCACGGATACGCCAACCGCCACCGCCGCGCCCAAGCCTACGCCCACCCCCGAACCTACGCCCGCGCCCGTGGCGACAACCCAGGCAGTCGAGCCCACGGCAACCCCTCCGGCGACTGCCGCCGCGCCCACGGCGACGCCGGAACCGCCTACTCCGCCGCCGCCCACGCCGGAACCGCCCACACCCGCCCCGCCCCCGCCGCCCTGCGAGGGAACCCGCGGCGGCGCCATCGGCGACTGCGCCCCGGAGTTCGCCGGAACCCAAGAATGGATTAACAGCCAGCCCCTTTCGATGGAAAACCTGCTCGGCAAAGTAGTGCTGATTGACTTCTGGACTTATTCCTGCATCAACTGCATCCGCACCCTGCCCTACCTCCAAAGCTGGCATCAGCGTTACGCCGACGACGGCCTAGTAATCGTCGGCGTCCACACCCCTGAGTTCGAGTTCGAGAAGCTGTACGGCAACGTAGTGCAGGCCACCAAAGATATGGACGTAGCCTGGCCGGTAGTACAGGACAACGAGTTCAGCGTTTGGCGCAGCTACTCCAACCGCTACTGGCCCGCCAAATATCTGGTAGACCAGAACGGGGTAATCCAGTACCGGCATTTCGGCGAGGGCAAGTACGCCGAAACCGAGGAAGCCATCCGCACCCTACTAGAGGAAGTGGGCGCGGCCTCCGAAGCCCTCACAATGCCCCTGCCCAGCGACCAGCAGACCGACGAAACCTTTATGCAGGACGGCAACCGTCGGCGCATCCTGGAACTGTTCGCCGGGTGGAACTTCGTCCTGACCCACTACCAAGCCGGCCGCGGCACCTACGTCGGGCAGATTGACGCCTACAACACAATGCGCGACCAGGTGGCCCAACTGGAAGTGCCGGAACTGATCAAACCGCACCGAATTTATTTCAACGGCCCCTGGCACATCGGCGCCGAGCGGGTTCGACACGCCGAGAAAACCGACCACCTTGACGATTTCGTTATTCTCGCCTATTCCTCCCGCTCCGTGAACGCAGTCCTCGCCTCGGAATCCGGCGAACCCTACAAAGTCGTGGTCACCGTCAACAACGAATACCTCACCCCAGACAACAAGGGCAACGACATAATCATCGGAGAGGGCGGCGAAAGCTACCTGATGGTCACCGAACCCAAAGCCTACAAAATTATCGAACATCCCACTTGGCAAGAAAATCAGATTTTGCAAATGTATTCAATGTCCGACGATTTCGGCCTCTACTCTTTCACCTTCGGAACCTACAAGGACGGTTTCTAAATGATACGGCTACTTTCCCTCATAGCCGCGGCCGCCCTAGCCCTGGCGATGGCCTGCGGCAGCGCCGCCCCCGCGGCCACCCCCGCCGTGACGATGATGCCCGGCCCCACGGCCACCGATGCGCCGTCCGCCGCCACGTCCCAGCCAGCGGCAACCCAGCCCCCAACGGCAACCCAGCCCGCCGGGCCCCCGCCCCCCTGCGAGGGAACCCGCGGCGGCGCCGTCGGCGACTGCGCCCCGGAATTCGCCGGAACCCAAGAATGGATTAACAGCCAGCCCCTTTCGATGGAGAGCTTGCGCGGTAAAGTAGTGCTGATTGACTTTTGGACCTACACCTGCGTCAACTGCATCCGCACCCTGCCCTACCTGCAAAGCTGGCATGAGCGCTACGCCGACGACGGCCTAGTCATCGTCGGCGTCCACACCCCCGAATTCGAGTTCGAGAAGCTCTACGACAACGTGATTCAGGCCACCGTCACCGAAGGCGTCGCCTGGCCCGTAGTGCAGGATAACGAATTCAGCGTTTGGCGCAGCTACTCCAACCGCTACTGGCCCGCCAAATACCTCATTGACCAGCACGGCGTAATCCAGTACCGGCATTTCGGCGAGGGCAAGTACGCCGAAACCGAGGAGCAAATCCGCCGACTGCTACTGGAAACGGGTATGGACTCCGCCGACCTCAGCCTCTCCCTGCCCCAAGACCAGCAGCGCGACGACTCCTACCGCTTGGGTATGGACGTCACCCGCGAGCTGTTCGCCGGCTGGAAATTCACCGCGGCCCAAGGGCGCGGCGGCATCGGGCAAGGCGACGAATATATGGAAGCCGCCCGCGAATCCTACTCCGGGGAAGGCTACCCCCCGGTAGTAGTCCAATTCCAGGCCCCCAATTCCCTGAAATCCAATCTGATTTACTTCAACGGCCCGTGGGCCATCGACTCAGAAAGCGCCCGCCACGCCGAAGCCACCGACCATTACAACGACTATCTGGCCCTAGTCTACTCCGCCCGCTCGGTCAACGCGGTGCTAACCTCCGAATCCGGCCAACCCTACCAAGTGAGAATCACCCTCAACGGCCAATACCTGACCGAGGAAAACAAGGGCGACGACATAACCATCGGCGACGACGGCGTTTCCTATCTGCTGGTCACCGAACCCAAGCTCTACAAAATCGTGGAGCATTCCGACTGGCAGGGAAACCAAGAATTGCGGATGTCCTCGACGTCCAGCGACTTCGGCCTGTACTCCTTCACCTTCGGAGTTTATGAGGACGGCTACTAATGATGCGTCCCGCTACCCCGCTGCTTATCGCCCTGGCCGCGGCCTTGCTCCTTTCCCTGATTCTGGCCTGCGGGACTGCGCCAACGGCCACGCCGTCCCCGGCCCCAACCCAGCCACCGGCGCCAACGCCGCGCCCCACGGACACACCCGCGCCGCCGCCTACGGAAGCGTCGCACCCCCCCCAGCCGTCGGCCACGCCCGAACCCGGCGCAACCCCCCTACCCACCGACGCGCCCGCGCCAACCGGCAGCACCGGCGAAAGCGAGCCGCCGACCGAACTGAACGTCATCCTAGCCACCACCGTGCTGGAAGTAGGCACCCAGCGCGTAGCCTTCCTGCTGGTCACCCCGACCGGCCTAGTCAAGGAAGGCAACCGCGTATCCATAACCCCTATCTACCTGCCCGACAACACCACCGGGCCCAGCATCCCGGCCAGCTTCCACCAGTGGCCCTACGGCGTGCGCGGTGCCTTCGCCGCCCAAGTGAACTTCGACCGCCCCGGCCCCTGGCGGCTGGACATCACTTCCGACGGCCCCGACTCCGGCGCCGCCGCAATGGAAATCGAGGTAGCCCCCGACTCGCCGGTGCCTTTCATCGGAACCGCAGGCCCGCCCAGCGAAAGCAAGACCCTAGCCGCCGTGGGCGACCTCGCCCTCCTCACCACCGACTACACCCCCGACCCGGCCCTCTACCAAGTGAGCATCCGCGAAGCCATGGAAAGCCCCCTGCCCGCCGTGGTGGTGTTCGCCTCCCCCGCCTTCTGCACCACCGCCACCTGCGGCCCCCAAGTTGACGCCGTATCCGAACTGCGCGAAACCTACGACGGCCAGGCCCACTTCATCCACATCGAAATCTACGACAACCCCGACGAAATCCAGGGCGACCTCGACCGCGCCCGCATCGCCCCCGCCGTCGAGGAATGGGGCCTAACCAGCCTCCCCCACTGGTTCAACGAATCCTGGACCTTCGTTCTCGACTCCAACGGCCAGGTACAAGCCCGATTCGAGGGCTTCGCCACCGTCGCCGAACTGGACACCGCCCTACAAGCCGTTCTACCAACCTAACCCCCACCTTGCGGAACGCCCCCGCTCAACCCGCCAAACACCGTCCGTCACTCTAAGCAAATGCCTGTCATTCCGAGCACCCCCTGTCATTCTGAGCGTAGCGAAGAATCCCACCTTGGGCGGTGAGACCCTTCGCTACGCCCAGGGTGACAAAGGGCAATTTCCCAACTCCCCCAACGCCGTTTGCCGGTTGAGCAAGGCCCACCCATTGCGATAACATAACAAGCGATAGCCGGGGGGCCAAGCCCGGAACGGGAAAGATGAACGGTGTGACGCTAATCCTCTCTCTGCTGGCAATGCTGGCGGCCCTAGCCTGCGGCGGCCCGCCAACGGAATCGCCCCAACCGGCAATGGTGCGGGTAGCCAACGCCGCCTACACCGTAGACGTAGCAGCCCAGCCCGAAACCCGGCAACAAGGGCTGTCGGGGCGGGAATCACTGCCCCAAAACGCCGGAATGCTGTTCGTGTTCGACGAAGAGCAGGAACTCCAATTCTGGATGAAGGATATGCGTTTCCCCCTAGACATCATCTGGATTGACGCCCAATGCCGCCTGATTGACATATCCGCCCACGTCCCAACGCCCCCGCCCGGCGCCGACAACGCCGACATCCCCCGGGCTAACGCGCCATCCCCCGCCCGCTACGTCCTCGAGCTGAACGCCGGCGAGGCATCCCGCGCCGGGCTGTCGCCGGGCGACCGGGTGGAATTCCTAGGCCCCATCGCCAACCGGCACGGCTGCTGATATTGACGGCCTACCTCCAACAATAAGGAAACAACAACAACGAAAAGAGGCGCTTTGCTGATGGAAATTCTGGTTTCCGGCTCTATGGCTTATGACCGCATAATGAACTTTGGCGGCTACTTCAGCGACCACTTCCTCCCCGGCCAGTTAGAGGACATCAACGTCAGCTTCCTTGTGGACGGCCTCAGCGAAAACTTTGGCGGCACCGCAGGCAACATCGCCTATTCGCTGGCCTTGCAGGGCGAGCGCCCCCGCATCGTCGCCGCCATCGGCAGCGACTATCATCGCTATTTCCAATGGCTGGCCGACTGCGGCATAAGCGCCGACAGCATCCGCGTGGTGGACGCCGAGTTCACCGCCGGGGCCTACATCACCACCGACCGCAACGCCAAACAGATTACCGGCTTCAACCCCGGCGCAATGAAACATCAAGCCCTGTTCAGCTACGACGGCATTGACCCGTCTAGCGTCATCGCCATCGTAGCCCCCGGAAACATCCCGGATATGATAGAGTTCACCGCCGCGCACCACGAATTGGGCATTTACAGCATCTTTGACCCCGGCCAGTCCCTGCCTATGTGGGAAGCCCAGCCCCTAGCCCGCTGCATCGAACAGTCCAACCTGCTAATCTGCAACGAATACGAATTGGGAATGATTTCCCACACCACCGGCCTTTCCCGCCAGCAGATAGCGGAAATGGTGGAGCACCTCGTAATAACCCGCGGCGACCAAGGCGCGGATATAGATTCCAACAACGCCACCGAAACGGTTCCGGTAGCCCCCGCCAACGCCGTAGACCCCACCGGCGCCGGCGACGCCTTCCGCGGCGGCCTGATACGCGGCCTGGCCCACAACGAAAACATCAAACGCGCCGCGCAGATAGGCACAGTCTGCGCCCACTACGCCGTCCAAGTAAACGGCACCCAAACCTACCGCTACACCCCAACCGAGTTCGATGCCAAACTGCGCGAATGCTTCGGATAAACCGGCTCCGCAACTCCCAACTCCGCAATTCCCGGCTTCGCGATTATTGGTATATCGCCGCCTGCGTCTGCCTGCTTATAGTGGCGGCGGGGCTGCGCTTTTACAACCTTTCCGATGGCGCCCTGTGGTCGGATGAAGCGGTAGCCGCCACCAATTCCTGGGGCGCCCTCTCCGACGTCCTACACAACACCCGCCACAACAATTCCTCGCCAATACTCTACCCCCTAGCCTTGTACGCCGTGCAAAAGGTAGAAATTTCGCCCCTCAGCATCCGCCTCCTGCCTGCGGTTTCCAGCGTACTGACCATCGCGACCATCCTGTTTCTGCTGCCCCGCGCGGGCGTCCGGCGGGAAATCGCCTTCCTGGCCGCCCTGCTGTCCGCCCTTTCCATCGCCGCCATCTCCAACGCCCAAGACGCGCGGGAATACTCTATAGACGCGCTGCTCGCCGTGCTGATGACCGTCGGCCTGCTATGGTATCTGCGCGACGGCAAAAAAACCCTGCTCTGCGTATCCCTGTTCCTTGCCCCGCTGCTCCAATACGGCCTAGTTCTTTTCGGCGCGGCCATCCTGTCCGCCGCCGCAATTTCTGCCCCACCCCCGAATATCAGGGCAGAAAACCGACTTCCTGATAGCACCCGGCTTTGGGACAGGCTGAAACTGCGTCTGCCCCTGCTGCTCTGGCCGGGCGCGTTTTTCCTAGCAGGCTGCGCCATCACCTACGCCCTAACTCTGCGCCATCAAGGCGGCGCAGGCTGGGCAGTAACAGGCTATCTGCGAGAGTATTACTATCAAGGAGAGTATAATGCAATCCAGGTTCTTGATTTCACAATTTCCCGAACCTGGGGGCTGTTAAGCTACCACCTGCACGAAGTCATTGCAGCCTTAGCCTTGGCGGCGATAGCGTTTCTCCTGCTTTCCGGCGGCGCAAAACGTCTGAATACCCGCCTGCACAAAAATACCCGCCCTCGCAGAAATCGCAGAAATACCCGCCTTCGCAGAAATAACAAAGACGGCGGGAATGGCGGGAATGAGTATAATACCGGGAATGAGAGCGAGTTCCCTTTCAACGCCATTATGTTCCTGCTCTTAACCACTTTCGCCATCGCTGCTATTGCCGCCCTAGCAGGATGGTATCCCTTCGGAGGAACTAAACAAACCGCTTACCTAAGCCCCATTATTTTCTTGGCCGCCGGTTTCGCCCTTTATTCGGCGGCGAACAAGCTGGCCCGCCTCACCCGCCGGGCATGGCTGGCGCCGGGTTTGACCGCCGCTGCCGTCGGCGCAATAGCAATCACCGCAGCAGTCGCCATAGGGCCGGACACTCCATACCGCTCAAAGGCCAACCACAATGCCATTCACGCCATCATCCAAGAACGGCAGCAAGCCGGGGATATAGTTTACGTAGACCGGAATATAGTTCCGCACACAGCATTTTACCATGCAGAAAACCCAAGCAATTACTACTACGGAGAAAGAAGGTGCCAGCAATTCACCGACGGCTGTATTCACGACATAGTCAACGCAGCCCTATCGCACACCGACGGCGGCGCAACCGGAATCTGGCTGATTTCTCCTGATGGAAATCTTGTATCGGAATTGGAAAAACGGGAGAAGCAACTCATAGTCGAGGATGTCATTACTAACGGCAACCCCCATCTCTATCTGATTGCCAATACCAAGAATGCGCTGGCAAATCTCCAAGATACCTGGTTGCGCGACTATCAATCCATCATATCCGGCGAACCGGCGGCACGCTCAGTTTTCGACCTGTACCTAGTCGAAAACAAGCTACACTACGTCAAGGAACCGTGCGGCCCGGACGACACAAAAGCCCGTTTCCTGCTGCACCTAAAACCCTACGAAACGGACGACCTGCCCGCCAACCGCCAGCAGCACGGCTTCGACAACCTAGACTTCAACTTCAACCAGAGAGGCATTATGCACAACGGAAAATGCCTAGCAACCATTCCCCTACCCAACTACCCCATAACCAACATAGGCACCGGCCAGTTCATCTCCGGCAAGGGCACACTATGGGCAACAGGCTTCCCCCCGCCAAGCCAGTAGCGTCAACGCCTTTCCTAGCCGGGCCCATACCGCCCATCCCTTTATCTAAATCAGGATTTGCCGGATTACAGGATTAACCGGATGATAGAGAATCCTGAAAATCCCCCAATCCGGTTAATCCTGATTCAGACAATTCTCTCAAATACAGCCCTTCAGCTACTCCACAATGTGAATTTCGTCCCCCCAAAGGTTCTTGATGAAACCGCCATCTACCTGCGCGTACTGCCCGGTGCGGATTTCGGCGATGGCGTATTCCGGGAGCTGAACATCCGCCAGGCATATCCCGTCGAATATCGCGCCATGCCGGTCAAAGCCGAAGTCCAGATTGTCGAAGCCATACTGCTTGCGGTTACCGGGCAAGTCATCCGCGTCCACCGGGTACACGTGCAGGAAAAACGTTGCGGCAATATCATCCTCTACGCACTGCTCTTTTACGTATACGAGGCGGTTTTCGATGAAATATACGTCGAAATCGGAGCGGATTAACGGCCAACGGTCTCCGGTTAGTTGCCGGACGAAACCGCCTGCGTCTACCGTTGCCCTCTCCCGCTCAACCCGCACCGGGGGAAGCGCATCGCGGGGCAGCACCAGGGCCGCCACGCACAGGCCCGTTTGATTCCGGTACAGGTTCGCAGTGGCGGACGTTTCGCCCTCCGGCCCGCCCCATACCAATACGGCCAAGTCGCCCGGAGCGCAACCCTGCGCAAACGCCTGCGCCATCCGCCCGTCCACAATCAGCCCAACGCCCTCCGACTGGTAATCAAAGCTCGGCTCCATCCGCTCCCACAACCGGGCGCCATAATCATCTCCCAGTGGCGCAACAGACCTGACATTAAACCTCTGTCCTCTCACCGGCAGCGAGCCTATAAAAACCGCATTGCCATCGAAACCCATTTTCGTCATATTGGCGAAGTGAGTTATTCCGAACTCTTGATAAACCGGAATAAATTTATCGTTCCAGAGAGCATACCCGTTGCTCTCCACATCCGTCGCGTCAAAGTAGTCGTAGGAATTAACTACCCCGTCTAGGTTCACCACTGGAAAGCGCGATAAGTAGCCTATTACGCCCGCGTCCCAAGAACCGACTACGCTCCCTTCGGGAAGCGCCCGGTTTATAACCTGCACCCCGTCATAAGTGGCGTCATCCCATTCTCCCCGTAGCACATTTGAATCAACCCTGGCATCAACATACCGGAACGGCCCGGCGAAATCCGCCTTTGCCAGCAGGAACACCGCAGCGACGAGGACAATGCCCGCACTCAAAACGTTTGCCCCGCCCGGCGACCGCGGCCCTATGAACAGGCGGAGGAAGTGAATGACTAAATAGCAAGCTACCGGAACGCACAGCGCCATCATCAGGTACGCCGGGACGAAATACCATTGCCAACCCCCTTGGGAAGGGTGAATCGTAAGAACGGTCTGAACGAACTTGGCTAGGTGCCCGGCGGCCAGGCCGAACATCCCGACCAGAAAAGCCAGCAGCAGCCTGTCTTCCCGGAGCCGGGAGCGGCGGGCCATACACCAGACAATCGGGAGGCAGGCGCAGACTGCCAGCGCAATCAGCAGTTCAATGTCAAATGCGTGAATCTGCAATGTGTCCCGGAAATTCTGCGCAAGGCTGTATCCGCCCTCCTGTTCCCACATAACCTGCGACCACGCCCGCTTGGTAGCGCCGCTAACCGGCGTGATGCCGCCGAACACCAGCCAGTTATAAGCGAAATAGACCAGCAGCCCGGCAACAGCGCCAACTATTGGAACAAACGCACTTGAAAGGGTAGGAACTATTGCAACACCCAAAGATGCGCCGGGCGTCCGCTCCCGCCGCGACCACTCGATAAGGCCCATCGCAGCAGTTACCGCCAGCGATATGGCAATGTACTCCAATCGCACCCAAGGCAAAGCGAAAGCGACGGCGGCTAGAGGCCACTTCCAGCGTTCCGGGTTCCTTGCGTATAAAATCACGGCCAAGAAAAACAACCCCAGCATAAACAGCCCCGCCGCCGCTTCCATCCCTTGAAACATCGAACTTTTCTGGTAAAGCAACGGCAGCGTGGTGAACAGCAACACCCAAGGCAATCGCGCCAGCCGGGCCGCCAAAACAATCAAAGCGGCCCCGCCCGCGATAAGCATAATCTCAAACGCCTTAATGCCGAACAACGCCGCTTCCTTGTCCAACACCCAGTAAAACGGCGTAACCAGAAACATCCAAAGGGGATGATAGCCGTTGGTGCGGGTAATCCCCCCGTCAAAGGTGGAAAACTGCCCGTCCGCCAAGTTCCAAGCTATCTGAAAATAGTAAAAAGCGTCATCGGTATTAACATCGCCAACAAGATTGATAATGTCAAATCGGCTCAACCCATACCATGCCAACCCGGCCCCATAAGCCAGCACCCCCCCAACAAACAAAGCAAACAGCGCATTACGCAATTCTCACCCACCCTCTAAGACCGCAATCACGAAAACGTGAACCCGGCTGCGATTCAGCTACCCGGCCATCGCCAATTCTGAACGCCAAAATGTACAGGGCAGCACACCCCCGGATGTAGGGGCAACCCTTGTGTTTGCCCACCCCGGCAACGCCGGACACCCCCGGCATTCCGCCTAGACATCCACCAGCAGCCCCGGGTTCAGCACGCCGTTGGGATCCAGGGCGCGTTTGGCGGCGCGGAGCGCTTCGGCGAAAAGTTCAGGCCGTTGCCGGTCGTACCAAGGACGGTGCAAACGCCCTACGGCGTGGTGATGGGTAATAGTGCCGCCCGCCGCCATAATTGCGTCGGACGCCGCGGCCTTGATTTCCTCGTACATCTCCAGTTCCGCACCGCGGCGGCCCATCCCTTCCCAAGTGTAATACGGCGCCGGGCCGTCGGGGTAAACGTGGGTAAAGCGGCAGGAAACCGTGCCGCCGCCGCAAACCCGGTTCAGCGTATCCTGCAACGCGCCGCGCACCATATCGTCCATAGCCGGCCAGCGTTCCCAAGTTATCGCCGTCTCCAGGGTTTCCGCCACCAGCCCCAGGCCGGTAGTGGCGTTGCGCTGATAGGGTGCGCCGAGAAAGGCGTTGCGCCACGCGCCCACCGCGCCCTGACGCCCCGTGCCGCCATCCGCATCGCCGCCCGCAGCAACGTCGCCCCGGGCCGCGGGCGCGGAAATCCTGATGTCGGATTCCTCAACGCTGCCCCCGGCGTCGCGGGCGATGGCTACGGCGTGGCGGATAAATTCGTCCTGGGGCAGTTCGCCCGACTCGAAGCCGATAATCAGCAGGGCGCGGCTGCCGTCCATCCCCGCCGCCGCCGCGGCTTCGCCCTCGTCCAGCAGGCGGCAGTTGGCCGGCCACAGCTTGGCCTGAACAATGCGCCGGGCCGCCTCGGCTCCAGCGGCGAAGCTGGCATACGTGACCCCGGCCGAGGCCCGGTATTGGGGCCGCGCCTGAATCCGCATCCACGCCTCGGTGATAATCCCCAGAATCCCCTCGCTGCCAATAGCCATCCGGTCGGGGCTAGGGCCGGCCCCGCTGCCCGGCAGCCGCCGCGACTCCCACAAGCCCGACGGCGTGACCATCCGCACCGACTCCACAAAATCGTCAATATGGGTGTGGTTGGTGGCGTAGTGGCCGCCGGAGCGCGTGGCAATCCAGCCCCCCAGCGATGAAAACTCAAAGCTCTGCGGATAGTGCCGCAGGGTGAAACCGTGGGGCCGGAGCTGCGCCTCCAACCCCGGCCCGTAGGCCCCGGCCTGAATCCGCGCCGCCCGGGAAACGCCGTCCACCTCCAGCACCTTATCCAGCGCCGACAGGTCTATGGTCACGATGCCGTCATAGCCGTCGGGCGGCTCGAAGCCCCCCACCGTCGAGCTGCCCCCGCCGTAGGGAATGGCGGCGTAGCCCGACGCCGAACACCAGTCCAGCACCGCCGTCACTTCGGCCTCGGTAGTGGGACGGGCCACGATGTCCGGCGGGTTGGGAAACTGTAGATTGTAGGCGCGTATGCGGTCGCGGAAGCTGCGCCCGTAAGTATGCGCCGCGCGGTCGTGGTCGTCGGTAGCGCAGATAGCGGCCAACGACGCGGGCGGGCGGATGCGCGGCGGGCGCAACCGCAGGTCGGCGGAACGAGGCGGAACCACCGACGCCACTTCCACCCCGTAACGCCGCGACAGCCGCGCCGCCGCCTCGCGCACCTGCTCCGCCCCCGGTTCGTCCCGCTCCAGCCCCCAAGCCCAAAAACTTCTCCTCGACACTAATTGCTCCGTATTAGGTGAACTTGTGAATTACACAATAATATAGGATGCACTCTGTAAAAACAGGGTAAGGTCAAGGCCCACTACGATTTAGGGGTGGCCATACGTTATGTGTGAATTTGTATTTCACAAGTAGTTGCAATTCGGTAGCACGCAGTTTTTCTATCGGTACGGCCCAGTAGTGGAACCAGCAAGTCAACCCAATAAGAGTGCGTTGATTCATTCGAGGATCATTAAGATGATCTTGCATACGACGGCGTAAATTAACGGTCTGTCCTATATAAAGGACGTCTTCATAGATATTAGACAAAACATAGCATCCTGGCAAAACAGGTATGTGGGAGCAGAATCGAAAATTGAAACTGGTTCTATCAGCCATTTCAGGACAAAGCTCATGAACTTTCATAGGGTAATATCCGCACTCTCAGCTTGGCTCAGTGCTCGCTGGAAGGCATCAGCGTACCTGCGGATGCTTGCCCGGTTCATCTCGGAGGCCGAGGAAATGCTTCCCCCAGGAAGCCACCAGTCAGGATCTGCAATTTCAGGAGTCATGGATTCCATTTCATCAAAAGTACGTTTGAGTGTGTTTTGAATTGATTTAATAGTAAAATTGCGGGTTGATGCATATATTGCCGTGAAAACCCATTTGGAAATCATCAAGAAAAAGAACAGGCCATTGCTTTTATACACAACGGTGGCAGTTCGTTTTTCGGGGTCCACAAGCAGGTTATCTACCGCTTGGAAATAATTGAGGATGATTTGATTGAGTTTCTGAGAGTCAGGTTCTTTGATAGAAATGGGGTTAGATGCAGAGAAAATGTGTTCTTTGAACATTGTTACCAAACTCGCCTGCTTGATTTTATCGCGCCCTCCAACTGCATCATTAGCCATTTGAATGCGGCCCTGTAAGGGTGAAGTGTCGCTCTCATTGAGGAAGTTGGCCAATCTGATAGCCAAGTTATCTATTCCAATTTCGACTCGCCGTTGGAACCAAAACGGCAGATAAGGGAGATCGTTGACTCCATTCATGCCAGTAAAACGGCTTATAATCTGCTGTTGCAGACCTTTCTCTACTGGTTGTTGTGTGGTGTTAACGATGTAAAAATGATACATTTGATGGGTGTCATCTAATGCTGTGCCAATCGTTGCAGGCAGTTGAAAGTCAAGCAAGTCGTGATTAGATTGACTGGCTCTAATCAGCCCTTCAATATGATGTTGCCCATCAACAACACTGAACGGCCCGATTGTTTCAGGATCGAAGCTCACAGTATTGTTCTTGGAATTGAAGTCAAGATGTTTGTCAGTTGCGAGGAAAATGGTCGTGGGCAAATTCGCATAACCCTCCGAGAATGCCTCTCGGAGGTGTCTAGCCAGCCTATTGGCTCGGGTGTCATTCAATATACGCTGGAAGCCTTTTCCGCTCCCATCGAGATTCGGCTCTAGTTTGTCAACTGTATAGAAATTTTTGCTCATCAAATCCCGTGGCGTGATATACGTCAAGTACAACGTGAGACTCCCTTGCTCTATTTTAACAGCCGGGCGAGCGATTTTTGTCATTGTATTTTCTCCTAGTACTTGAATGGTATAACCAGGCACCACGTGACGGCCCCTAGCTTTTCCCAAGAATGGTGGTATCCTACCACTGAAAGTTACGGATGTCAACTTTAATTCTCTTGAATTGTCCATGCCTGTAACTATCTTGTACTGGCAATTCAGCTCATTCCCCGCTAACTTTACGAGCGCAGGCGGCGCAACTCCGCCTCCAGTTGCCGTATCCTTTCCCGGTCGGCGGCCCGCTCCCGCTCCCAGATTTCCCGCTCCTGCCGCCAGTTTTCCAAATAGCCGCCCGTCGCCGGATCGTAAAACCGGGGCCAGCCCTCATCCCAAGCCAGGCTAAGCTCCAGTATTTCGCTGTACCCCTTGAGAATACCGTCCGGTTCGGTGGTAAGCTCGATGGGCTGATACCGGCCGTCAACCAGCCGCCCGCCATACAGCGGTTGCGGGCGAAAACCCCCGCCGTCCATTCGCTGCCGGTGATACCGCCCGCCCGTGGGGTCAAACATCCAGTATTCGGGAATCCCTATCTGCGCGTAAATGTTCGGCTTCCGATTAACGTCGGCGCGGGCGGTGCTTTCCGACGCCACCTCCAGCACCCAGTCCGGCACTTTCCCGGCCTCCCAAGGCAGATAGAGCTTGCGGGGCCGGATGGCCTGAGCGTCCACGCCAAAGGCCAGATACACATCCGGCGACACCCGCACATTCAGGTCGCGCGGGTTGTAGCAAATGTTGGAATCGCGGTCAAGAAACACATCGGGCCGACGGTTAAAGTCGGTAAAACGCGCCCGAAGCAGCCAGATAATCTCTTCCTGTTCCAGACTCTGTTCCATGTGATCCGGCGGCACATCCACTAAATCGGGATTGAAGTTAAGGCCGCCATAATCAACATCGCCCTTCCGGTAAGGCAACATCTCATAGGGCAGCGCCGAGGCTTTGGCAACAGTCTTGAGCGTAGTCATTTCGCGCCCTCAAAGCGGAACAAAGCCGCCGGTAAGCGTTCCGGGTAACCAGCATTTCCAGCCGAATTGTATCACCCGGACAGCATCCCCCGAAACGCCGGGGATACCGTCGGACAACGCCAGACCGCCATATCAAGCCGCCACGAAGTCGCCCCTAGCTGCCATTGCGCCCGGCCTTACGAGCGCAGACGGCGCAACTCCGCTTCCAGTTGCCGTATCCTTTCCTGGTCAACGGCCCACTCCAGCTCGCGGGATTCCAGTGCCGCCTGCATCGCTTCCCGCTCCGCCCGCAGCATTTCCCGTTCCTGCCGCCAGTTTGCCAGATAAGCGCCCGTCGCCGGATCGTAAAGCGGGGCCAGCCCTCATCCCATGCCAGACTAAGCTCCAGTATTTCGCTGTAGCCCTTGAGAATACCGTCCGGTTCCGTAGTAAGCTCGATGGGCTGATACCTGCCGTCAACCAGCCGTCCGCCATACAGCGGTTGCGGATGATAGCCGCCGCCGTCCATTCGCTGCCGGTGATACCGCCCGCCCGTGGGGTCAAACATCCAGTACTCGGGAATCCCTATCTGCGCGTAAATGTTCGGCTTCCGGTTGACGTCCTGCTGGCCGGTGCTTTCCGACGCCACCTCCAGCACCCAATCCGGCACTTTCCCCGCCTCCCAAGGCAGGTAAATCTTGCGCGGGTGGATAGCCTCGGCGTCCACTCCAAAAACCAGATACACATCCGGCGCCACCCGCACATTCAGGTCGCGCGGGTTATAGCAGATATTGGTATCGGCGTCGAGAAAGACGTCCGGGCTGCGGTCAAAATCGGTGAAACGGGCACTCAGCAGGTTAAGGACTTCTCGAATTTCACGGCCTTGTTCCATGTGATCCGGCGGCACATCCAGCAGGTCAGGACTGAAGTTAAGGCCGCCATAATCAACATCGCCCTTCCGGTAGGGCAGCATCTTGTAAGACAGCCCCGGTGCTTTGGCAACAGTCTTGAGCGTAGTCATTTCGCGGCCTCAAAGCGGAGCAAAGCCACCGCTTGGCATTCCAAGTTGCCAGCGTTTCCCAGCAAATTGTATCACCCGGACGGCGCCCCCCAACCACCGGGGGATACCGGCGGACAACGCTAATCCACCATATCGAACCGCTCCGACTGCGGCGGCTGGGCCCACAGCTCTTCGGCCCCGGCCATAGCCACGGCCCGCTCCGGGCTGGCCCGCCAGGCGTCATAAATTTCGTTGCTGTCCCACGTAACCAGCGTCGAAATCTTGGCCGGGTCCGCCAGCGAAATCAGCGTCTGTCGGCTGCCAAACCCCGGCGCCTTGCTCTGGGCCAGCCCATTGCCGTCCAGCAGCGCCCTAGCCTCCTCAATCCTGTCAGGCTTGGCCCAATGATGCGTAAGTACGCCTATCATATCCATGCTCCTTATTTTCTAACCGCAGAGCGCCCGGATAGCACAGAAACCTCATCGGAACAACCAAAAAAACTCTGTGTCCTCTGCGCCCTCTGCGGTTAATCCCCCCGTCCCCTAATCCGGCTCGCGGCGGATGCCGACGGCGCGGGCCAGGGCAAAGGCCAGCCCGGCAACCACCACGCTGAACACGGCCCCCATCTTGCCCGGGTCCAGGAACTCCAGCCCCGCCGGAGTGTTGTACGCCTTGTTCGCCACGAACAGGGCCACGGTCAGCCCCAGCCCCGCTATCAGCCCCGCCACCGCCAAATGCCGCACCCCCATACCCTCCGGCAGCGGGAAGCCCAGCTTGGACACCACGAAAGAGAACAGCGTCACGCCGACCGTCTTACCCACTATCAGCGACAACAGCACCATCATCGTAACCTGATTGATGCTGCCAAAGGCCACGCCCGCGTTGGCCCAAGCGAAAAAGAACAGCCCGAAATCCACCGGCAGCTTCAGATGATGCTCGAACTGCTCCAGCGCCCCAACCCCGTGGCCGTGGCCGCCGCCCGCGTGACCGTGCGCCGGAGCGTGAGCCGCGTCGCCGTGTTCCCCATCCCCGGACTCCACGCTTTCATGAGACCCCGCGGCATGGAGCGCAGGCAAAAACGGCACAATGACCACTAAGGCCAAAGCCGGCTCCACGCCCGCCTTCACCAGCCCCACCCAGCTCATACCGCCCGCAATCAGAATGTAGACCAGCCACCAGCGGACGCCAACCCGCCGGAGCAGGTAGGCCGCAACCATTCCCCCCGCGGTCAGCAACAACCAGAGCGGCTGCACCTCCGACGAGTAGAAAACGGCGATAATTACCAGTCCGATGGCGTCGTCGGCCACTGCCAGCAACAACAGGAAGTTCACCGCTGGATGCCGGTTGCCGAACACCACCCGGGCCACCAGCCACGCCAAGGCAATGTCGGTGGCGGTGGGAATCGCCCAGCCGTTGGACACCGTGCCAAAGTCGTCGCCCCCGCCGTAGAACACGAAGGCCAGCAGGAAAAACAGCCCCACCGGGCCGAACACGCCGCCCAACGTTCCCATCAGCGGGTTGATCGCCTTGGGCAAGGGATTCAGCGCCCCGCCCGGCAACACCGACTCGGTAATCTCCTTGGCCGCAATGCCAAAGAAAAACACCATAAACACTTCGTTAATCAGGAAGTGGACGGTAACGTGCTTGCCGAAAAGCAGGAAATCGTTTTTGTCATGGCCGTGGCCGTCATCCAAGAACGGCCCCTTGCCCAAATTCCAAAAGTCGAACTCCACCAGCTCGTGGTAGCTGTGGAAATCCACGTTAGCCCACACTAGCCCGGCGACCACGCCGACGATGAGGGGCAGGGAGTATTCCTGTAGAAATGTGATTAGCTGGCGTACCTGCGCCACTGGCAACCCTCGAAAGCCGGAATTAAGGCGAGTGCGCCCCCGCGCAACCCCGCCCAGGCGGAAACCGCGCCGATTATACCACCGGATTCCACAACCGCCCAACCCCTGCCGTAGGATTCCCGCTTTCGCGGGAACGACGGGCAGCGCGGGAATCACGGGCAGAGCGGAAACGGCGGGGCCGGGGCGTGAGGATATTTTTTATTACGGCCCGCTTATTGTATTATGTCCTAGCAACCCGGCCCTCTGCGCCGGGGCAAGCGCCCGGCCCGCGGGCTGGCGCAAGACTAAGGCTTGGGCCCCGGCGCCAACGCCGGCCGCCCGGACATTAGGGATATTGGTTCGTGAACACCGGCGATACGGCATGGCTGCTTGCGTCTACCACTCTGGTGCTGTTTATGACCGTTCCCGGCCTCGCCATATACTACGGCGGGCTGGTGCGGGCCAAAAACGTGCTTTCCGTGGTCATGCACTGCTTCTCCATCGTCGCCGTGGTCGGCGTGCTGTGGATGATGATCGGCTACAGCCTGTCCTTCGGCGATTCCTTCTTCGGACTCATCGGCAACCTGGAGCACGCCTTCCTCTGGAACATCCGCGCCGACACCCTGCGCGGCTCCATCCCCGAAATGCTGTTCGTGATGTTCCAGCTCACCTTCGCCATCATCACCCCCGCCGTTATGGTCGGCTGCTACGTCGAGCGGGCCAAGTATCCGGCGGTAATCATCCTCAGCGCCCTCTGGCTGCTGCTGGTCTACGCCCCGGTGTGCCACTGGGTATGGAGCGACGGCGGCTGGCTGAAACAAATGGGCGTGATGGACTTCGCCGGCGGGCTGGTGGTTCACGCCAGCGCAGGCGTCGCCGCCCTAGTCATCGTCAAACACGTCGGCAACCGCCGCGGCTTCCCCTACGAACTCCAGCCCCCCCACAACCCCGGCCTGATTGCCACCGGCGTAGGAATGCTGTGGGTCGGCTGGTTCGGCTTCAACGGCGGCAGCTTCCTCACCGCCGACGGCAACGCCGCTATGTCCCTCGCCTCTACCCACTTCGCCGCCTGTAGCGCATCCGTTATCTGGGGCGCCCTAGACTGGCTCCGCTACCGCAAACCCTCCCTCCTCGGCACCGTAACCGGCGTCATCGCCGGGCTGTCCGCAGTCACCCCCGCCGCCGGCTACGTCGGCCCCCTCGGCGCCTTCATCCTCGGCGCCGCAGGCAGCGCCGTTTGCTTCTTTACTGTTACCATAATAAAAATTAAACTGAACCTCGACGACACCCTAGACGTGTTCTGCATCCACGGGCTAGGCGGCATCACCGGCACCTTGCTGGCCGCCTTCGTCTCCGCCGCCGCCCTCGGCGGAACCGGCGTGTCCGTTGCCAGCGGCAGTATGCTGGAGCAATTCGGGGTGCAGGCCCTCGCCGTCGCCGCCACCGCCGCCTGGACCGCGATTATGACCTTTATAATCGTCAAGGCCACCGACTGGATGGTCGGCGGCATCCGCGTGGATCTGGAAGACGAACTCGCCGGCCTAGACCTAGCCACCCACGGCGAGCGGGGCTACGACTTATAGGCCGCCCATCGGCTGCCGGATACTGGCTGCCGGATACCGGGAACCTATGCGCCAACGGCGGCAATGCGTTATAGTATGGCAAAGCAACCTCCGGGGGCATCAGACTATTTTCGGAGCGTGAAAACCCATGGAAGTCATCACTGAAAGGGACGGCGAAACCCTTATCGCCAAGACCGACGGGCGGGTCGACGGCACCAACGCCACGGATTTTCAGGACGCCCTGCGAAACGCCATCACCCCCGACGACAAAGCCGTAATCCTAGACTTTGGCGAGCTTTCCTACATCAGCAGCGCCGGCCTGCGCGTCATCCTGCTCACCGCCAAGGATATGCGGTCGGCCAACGTCAAATTCGCCGTCTGCTCCCTCTCCAAGCCCGTCAAGGACGTCTTCACCATCAGCGGCTTCGACCAGATAATTGACATCCACGACACCCAATCCGAAGCCCGCACCGCCGTCCAGGGCTAACCGCCGCCCTCTACCCACGCCGGAACCGCCCGGCCCCAACCCGGGCCGGGCAACATCCCACAGCGCCCCGAATCCAACAACCGGAAATAAAGAACGGGAAAATTGCGAAATTCCCCCGTCTGTTACCTTGAGCAAATATCCGTCACCCCAAGCGTTGCCTATCATCCTGAGCAAATATCTGTCATTCTGAGCAAAGCGAAGAATCCCGCCCTGCCCGGTGACACCCTTCCTCCCGCTCAGGGCAACAACGGGAAATTTCGCAATTCTCTCAAAGAGCCGCAACAATGCCAGACGCACAGCAAGAAACCTTCAAGATTTTGGTAGTGGACGACGAACCCGACTTGCAGCCCCTAATCCTGCAACGGATGCGCCGCAACATCCGCTCCGGGCGCTACACCTTCGTCTTCGCGGGCAACGGCCTGGAAGCCCTGGAACGGCTGACCAGCGACCCCACCATAGATATGGTGGTTTCAGACATCAATATGCCGCAAATGGACGGCCTGACCCTGCTTGACCAAATCCCCAAGGTAGACCCCAACGTCCGCGCGGTAATAATCTCGGCCTACGGCGATATGCGCAACATCCGCACCGCCATGAACCGGGGCGCCTTCGATTTCGTCACCAAACCCCTCGATTTCGAGGATCTCCAAATCACCATTGACCGCACCCTCAGCCACATGGCCGAGTGGAAAGAAGCCCTGCTCTCCCGCGACAAGCTGGTAGCCCTCCAAAACGAGCTCGACGTCGCCAGCAAGATGCAACAGAGCATCCTCCCCGCCAGTTTCCCCAAAACCGGCCAATATGAAATCTACGGCAATATGATGCCGGCCCGCAACGTGGGGGGCGACTTTTTCGACCTGATTCAACTGGAAAACGGGCGCATCGGCTTGGCCGTAGCCGACGTTTCCGACAAAGGCGTCCCCGCCGCCCTCTTTATGATGTCCAGCCGCACCCTGCTAAAAGGTTCGGCCATCGGAATGGGCGAACCCGGCGACGTCCTAGGTGAGGTCAACTCCCTGTTGTCCGAAAACAACGAAACGATGATGTTCGTTACCCTCCTCTATGCCGTCTACGAACCCGAAACCGGCCTGCTCACCTACGCCAACGGCGGCCACTGCAACCCCCTGGTGGTCCACCCCGACGGCAGCTCCACCGAACTCGCCCTCACCGGCGGCGTCGCCCTCGGTGTTATGCCCGGCCTCCAATACCGCCAAGCAAGCGCCACCCTCAACCCCGGCGAAACCCTCATCCTCTACACCGACGGCGTATCCGAAGCCATCAACGCCACCGACGAAGAATTTGGCGTCGAGCGGCTGCAACAGCTTTTCGCCGACCGCCCCCCCGACGGCGCCCGCACGGCCAACGAAGCCATCTTGCAGGCCGTCGCCGAATTCGCCGGAGACACCCCGCAGTCCGACGACGTCACCTGTCTGGTTCTCCACCGGGCCGCGAGGTAGTAATGATGAGCGAAAAAGTCTCCCTCACAATTGACCCCGCCTCCTGCCCCAGCCAGGAACAGGCCCTGCAAATCATCACCAGCGCCGTAGAGGAACTAGGCCAGCGCGAAGCCTGGCCCGACAGCCTAGTTTTCAAGGTCAATCTGGTGCTGGAAGAGCTGGGACTCAACATCATTTCCTACGGCGGAGAGAGCGGCGGCCCCCATCCCGAAATCGAAATCGTCATTACCTCGGAAAACGACTCCTTGACCATCGAAGTGTCCGACGACGGGCGGCCTTTCGACCCCTTCGAGGACGCCCCCGAAGCCACCGTCAACGCCGCCATCGAAGACCGCCGCATCGGCGGCCTAGGCATCCACTTGGTGCAGACAATGATGGACGACCTTTCCTATCAGCACACCGGCGGAAAAAACCGCCTAACTATGGTAGCCCGGCGGGAAGAATAGCCGATGGGAAGAATATAATGAACGGCCCGGCCCCCGTCATAGCGTCATTGCGCCACTGCGCCATAGCGTTCTTGCGCCGCGCCGCCGTCGCCGCGCTGCTTGCGGCGGTGGCGGCCGTCGCCGTCGCCGCCTGCGGCTCCCAAACCGCCACCCCGGCGCCCTTGCCAACCCCCACGCCCGCCGTCGCCCCCACCCCCGCGGCCTTCCAGCCCGCCGCAATGCCCGGCGACACCGGCGTAACCCCCGACGGCATCCTGTTCGGCCAGTCGGCGGCCTTCAGCGGCCCGGCCCGGGAGTTGGGCCTGAATATGCGCTTGGGCATCGAAGCCGCCTTCGCCGAAGCCAACCGGGCCGGCGGCGTCCACGGACGCCAGCTTTCCCTGATTTCCCTCGATGACGCCTACGAACCCGAAGCCGCCGCCACCAACAGCCTCAACCTCATCCGCGAAGGCGTTTTCGCCCTCATCGGCGAAGTCGGCACCCCCACCTCCCGCTCCGCCACCCCCGTCGCCGCCGACGCCAGCGTCCCCTTCGTCGCCCCCTTCACCGGCGCCGCCTTCCTCCGCGACCAAGACTGGAGCAACATCGTCAACCTGCGGGCCTCCTACAACCAAGAAACCGAGGAAATGGTCGAGCGTTTCACCACCGACCTAGGCATCGAAAGAATCGCCGTTCTCTACCAAGACGATTCCTTCGGGCGGGCCGGCTACAACGGCGCCCTAGCCGCCCTCAAACGGCGCGATATGGAACCCGTCGCCGTCGGCCTCTACCCCCGCAACACCACCGCCGTAAAGACCGCCCTGCTCGACCTCGGCAAAGGCCGACCCCAAGGCATCATTATGGTCGGCGCCTATGACCCCATCGGCGAATTTATCCTGTGGGCCAAGGAAACCAAACTGGTTGACGCCGAATTTATCACCATATCCTTCGTCGGCTCCAACGCCCTGGCCCAAAAACTTGGCCCCCAAGGCGAGGGCGTCTACGTCACCCAGGTCGTCCCCTTCCCCACCGACGCATCCCTGCCCGTGGTGGCCTCCTACCTCGACGCCCTTGCCGACTTCGACCCGGACGCCGCCCCCGGCTTCGTTTCCTTCGAGGGCTATCTCGCCGGGCGGCTGGCTATCGCCGGGCTGGAGCGCTGCGGGCCCGACGTCACCCGAAACTGCTTCCTAGACAGTCTGCTCCACGGCGGCAATTTCGACATAGACGGCTTCCCCCTCAGCTACGCCGACGGCGTAAATCAAGGCTCCGACCGCGTGTTCCTAACCGTCATCGGAGACGACGGCCAGTATCATCCCATCGAAAGACTGTACGAAACCGGCAACTGACGAAACCGGCGCCGAACCCGGCAACCGAAACCCGCCGCCCGGCGCAAACCGGCCGCCCCGAAACCTCAAATCCAACCGTTGCGGGAAACTGGTATGGACTTGATAAAACGCCTGCTGACGCTCCGTTTCCGCATATCCACCCAGCTTTACGCCGCCTTTGGCGTGGCCGTCGGCCTCACCGTCGCCGCCAGCCTCATCGGCTGGTTCAGCTTCGCCCGCGTCGGCGACGCCCAGGCCCGGGTCAACGAGCAGAGCGTACCCGAGCTGGAAGCCGCCTTCAGCGTCGCCGAATACAGCAGCGCCCTCGTCGCCGCCGCGCCACGCCTTACCACCGCCGCCACCCCCGAGGAAGTCAACCGCGTCTGGCAGGAAATCTCCGAAGCCGAAACCGACTTCCAAGAGCGTCTGGCAACCCTCGAACAAACCAGCCCGGAACGCGCCCAGCGCATCCGAAGCCAGGCCGATGCCATAGAGTCCAACATCGAAACCATCCGCAACAATATGGACCCTTCCTTTGCCCTCAGCAGCCGCTCCGACGCCCTGCTCTCCGCAATGGTCGCCCTTCGTACCGAACTGGAGCAGGTTCTCATCCCCGCCGTTGACGACGAACTCTTTTTCACCCTCACCGGGCGCAGAGAACTGAACACTCTCATCGCCCCCTACGCCGTTCACTTCTCCGAGGAACAATTCGGCACCTACCGGCACCTGTCGGCCCTCCAGGCCGACACCAACATCGCCCTCCAGCAGCTTTCCAGCGTATTCAGCATTTTCGACCCCACCCTAGTGGAAGCCCAAGAAGAGCGGTTCGAGTCCTCCACCGCCAGCATTGACCGCAACCTAGCCGAGCTGAACAACGCCGACCTAGAAACCCGCCTAGCCCCCCTCTACGCCCGGCTGAACGAGCTGGGGCTGAACCAGGACGGCGTATTCGCCACCCTGCGAACCAAACTGCAACTCGACGAAGCCCAGCGGGGCTATCTGGCCCTCAGCCGCGAGCAGTCCACCGCCCTGCTGGTCGAGGTGGACTTGCTGGTTTCCGCCGCCGCCGCATCCGTAGGCGACGCCACCCAGACCTCCTCCCAGGCCATCGCCACCGGCGGCTACCTCCTGCTGGCTATCAGCGCCGTCAGCATCGGCAGCGCCCTCCTCATTAGCTGGCTGTTCGTCGGACGGGTGCTGCTCCGACGCATCAATATGCTGTCCGTCCATATGCGCCGCATGGCCGAGGGCGACCTAGAAGACACGGTACAAGTCGAGGGCCGCGACGAACTAGCCGAAATGGCCGCCGCCCTAGAAGTATTCCGCCACAACTCCCTAGAGGCCCTGCGCCTGAATCTGGTAGAGGAACTCAACCAAGAACTCGAGGGCAAAAACACCGAACTGGAAGTAGTGCTGGAAGACCTCCAGAAAGCCCAGACCCAAATCGTAATGCGCGAAAAGCTGGCCGCCCTCGGCGAAGTCACCGCCGGCGTGGCCCACGAAATCCGCAACCCCCTCAACTTCGTCAAAAATTTCTCCGAAGTCTCCGAAGAGCTACTGGTCGAAATGCGCGAAGCCCTAGAAGAAGGCGGCGACACCCCCGACGTATCCCTGATTTCCGACATATCCAACGACCTCACCGAAAACTTGGGGCGCATCCGGCACCACGGCGACCGCGCCAACCGCATCGTCCAAGATATGCTGATGATGGGCCGCGACACCGGCCACTGGCAGGCCATAGACCTCAACACCCTGCTGGTAGAGCACTCAATGCTCGCCTACCACAGCGCCCGCGCCACCGACCCCGACTTCCAGCTAACCATCGAGCAGAACCTAGACTCCGACATCGGCGAAGTGCAGGCCATCCCCCAAGACCTGAGCCGCACCTTCCTCAACATCGTCAGCAACGCCTGCCAGGCCACCGACGAAAAGCGCCGAGCCCTAGCCGAAGTCGGCATCGGCTTCGAGGGCTACGCCCCCACCGTTTCCCTGAGCACCCGCGGCGACGGCGAAAACGTGGAAATACGCATCCGCGACAACGGCCCCGGCATCCCCCCCGACGTGGCCGAAAAGATATTCAACCCCTTCTTCACCACCAAAGCGGCCAACCAAGGCACCGGCCTCGGCCTAGCCATCACCAGCGACATCATCCGGCAGCACGGCGGCGCCATCCACGTAGAATCCGAACCGGACCAATACACCGAAATGGTCATAACCCTACCCAAAACCCCGCCCGACGAAGTACGCGCCGCCTACGGCGACGCCGCCCCAGCCGCCGCAATCAGCGGCTAGACCCCCAAAAACGCCCGCCCGCCCCGCCAAAATCCCCTCCCCCTCCGGGGGAGGGCTAGGGTGGGGGGCGTCCCCCCGCCACCATACCCGCCATTCCCGCAAAAACAGGAACCCAACCCAATCGCCCAAACCAGACTCCCTATCCCGTAAACCCCTATAATCCCCAAAATCCCGATTCCGACAAACACCCCACAGAAAAATCCCCAAAACCCCGATACAGTGTATAATACCGCCAAGCACCCACCCGCCTACGGGCGCAACTCTGGACAACACCGTTACCGGGGGCATCGTGGACTTCGACGGCTACCAGCTAGACCCGTCCATTTACGACGAAATGTTTCAGCCCGACGGCCAGCCGCGGGAACACGCCCAGCGGCTGTATGACGTCCTGCGTCGGCTGTCCGGCGAAGAACTCGCCAGCATCCAGGGCCGCGTCAACCGCACCTTCTCCAACGAAAGCATCTCCTTCACCGTCTACGGCGACGCCGAAGCCGAAGAGCGCATCATCCCGGTTGACGCCATCCCCCGCGTAGTCTCCGCCGCCGACTGGCAGGCACTGGAAACCGGCCTGACCCAGCGCATACGCGCCCTCAACTACTTCCTCGAAGACATATACGCCGAAGCCCGCATCATAGACGACGGCGTTATCCCCGAAGACCTCATTCGGGAATGTCCCCAATACCGCGAGGAAATGCGCGATTTCTCCCCCCCCCTCGGCGTTTGGGCCGCCATCTGCGGCACCGACCTCGTCCGCACCAACGACGGATTCCGCGTGCTGGAAGACAACCTGCGCGTCCCCTCCGGCGTGTCCTATATGATTGCCAACCGCAAGGCCGCCAAAATCAGCCTCCCCCGCCTCTACCGCAGCTCGCGCGTGCGGGAAGTCGAAGGCTACGGCGCCGCCCTCCAAGCCACCCTCCAAGAACTCGCCCCCGGCGGCAAGCCCAACCCCACCATCGCCCTGCTCACCCCCGGCGTCTACAACTCCGCCTTCTACGAGCACGTGTTCCTCGCCCGCGAAATCGGCTCCGAACTGGTAGAGGGCCGCGACCTAGTAGTCCGCGACGGCTTCGTCTATATGCGCACCACCGAGGGCCTCCGCCAAGTAGACGTAATCTACCGCCGCATTGACGACGATTTTATAGACCCCCTAGTATTCCGCCCCGACTCGCTCCTAGGCGTCCGCGGGCTGATTGACGCCGCCCAGTTGGGCAACGTCACCCTCGCCAACGCCCCCGGCACCGGCGTAGCCGACGACAAAAGCGTCTACGTCTACGTCCCCGATATGATTCGCTACTACCTCAGCGAAGAACCCCTGCTCCAGAACGTAGAAACCTACCTCTGCCGCCGCCCCGAAGACCTAGAATACACCCTGGACAACCTAGCCAACCTAGTAGTCAAGCAAGTCGGCGGCTCCGGCGGCTACGGAATGCTCATCGGCCCCCACGCCTCGCCCGACGAGCGCAACGAATACGCCAAAGCACTGCGAGCCGACCCCGCCGGATACATCGCCCAGCCCGTCCTGGCCCTGTCCCGCTCCCCCTGCCTCATAGACGGCGCCTTTGAGCCGCGCCACGTAGACCTCCGCCCCTTCATCCTCAGCGGACGCCGCCCCCGCATCGTCCCCGGCGCCTTCTGCCGCGTAGCCCTACGCCGCGGCAGCCTAGTAGTAAACTCCAGCCAAGGCGGCGGCGGCAAAGACCTATGGGTGCTGGAAAACGACCCGGATTCCCCCTAAACAAAAAAATTCCGCCATCCAACAAATATCTGTCATCCGACAAATATCTGTCATTCTGAGCAAAGCGAAGAATCCCACCCTGGGCAGTGAGACCCTTCCCTTCGCTCAGACCGACAACCCGCCCGTCATTCTAAGCAAGCTACCTGTCATCCTGAGCAAATGCCTATCATCCGACCAAATATCTGTCATCCTGAGCAAAGCGAAGAATCCCACCCTGGGCAGTGAGACCCTTCCCTTCGCTCAGACCGACAACCCGCCCGTCATTCTAAGCAAGCCACCTGTCATTCTGAGCAAAGCGAAGAATCTCACCTTGGAAGGCGACAAAGAACTCTACCCGGAGGAACCTATGCTTTCCCGCACCGCGCAAAGCCTCTACTGGATGGGCCGCTACCTAGAGCGGGCCGGCCACCTCTGCAGCCTGCTCCGCCTCCAATCGGAAGCCCTAGTAGACCGTCCCATACGCGAAATCCATTTCGGCTGGAACCGCATCTACCGCAGCGTCCGGCGCGACCCGCCCGGCGGCCAAGTAGACCTGTTCGGCGACGAAGAATTCGCCCTGGCCGACTCCTTCGCCCTAGCCGACGACCTGACCTTTGAGCGCTCCAATTCCGGCTCAGTGCTGAGCTGCTTCGCCCAGGGCCGCGAAAACGCCCGCCAGATGCGCCACTCCATCAGCCCCGAAGTCTGGACTTACCTCAACGCCGCCTACCAGCGACTCCAACAGCAGGATCTGGTACAAGTCTGGAGCGGAGAACCCCGCAGCTTCTACGCCGCCACCGCCGCCGAAATAACCTCTTTCGTCGGCCTAGCCGAGTCCACTATGTACCACGACGAAAGCTGGATCTTCCTGCAACTGGGCCGCCACATCGAGCGCGTCCAATGCGCCGCCGGGCTGATACTATCCCAGATCGAGCTGTGCCAAACCGGCGAAGAACTCTACGAAGCCGACTGGACTTCCCTCCTCCGCGTTTTCCACGCTATGGAAGTCTACAACCGCGCCTACAGCGCCGAAGTCCTACCCGGCCAAGTGCTCGACTTGCTGGTAGCCGACCCCCTCCTCCCCGGCTCCCTCTCCCGCTGCGTCAACCTAGCCTCCGCGGAAATCGACTCCATCGGACGCGGCCCCCGCGCCCACTCCAGCCGCGCCGTCCAGCGCCTAACCGGCCGCCTAACCGCCCTCATAAACTACGAATGGCCCGACCGCGAAGACCGCGAAGACCTCCTCCGCGAAGTACACGAATACTCCGGCGAACTCCACCACCTAATAACCGCCGCCTATTTCGAATACCCCATCCAAGAAACCGCCCCACCCCGCCGCTAACCCCCGCCATTCCCGCTATCCACCTGTGTCGTCCCCGCCATTTCCCCCGCCCATAGCCATCCGCCATTGAGAAAACTGCGAAATCACTTCCGCCGCCTGTCATCCCAATCAAATACCTGCCATTCTGGCCGTCTGTCATCCCGAGCAAATACCTGTCATTCTGACCGCCCAACTGTCATTCTGAGCAAAGCGAAGAATCTCACCTTGGGGCAGTGAGACCCTTCCCATCGCTCAGAGTGCCAAAGGGCAATTTCGCAACCTAATCTACCCGCAACCCCCGCCGTCAACCCGCCATCCCCGCAAAAGCGGGAACCCACGGGGCGGCAAGAACGTCAACCCCGCCCCGGCAACCATCCAATCCCCACCTTCCCCGGAACAACGGGGCAAGCCGAAAACGCCGCAAGCCAACGCCCCCCCAAAAAAACCTACAACTGCCGCAACCGAGGATCCAGCCGGTCCCGCAGCCAGTCCCCCAGTAGATTAAAGCCGAACACCGTAAGCATTATCGCCAGCCCCGGCCACAGCGCCACCCACCACGCGCGGATAATAACCTCCCGCCCATCCGCCACCATCAGCCCCCACGCCGGCGTCGGGCGCGAAAGCCCCACCCCCAAAAACGACAGCCCGGCCTCCAGCAGAATAACGAACCCCACCTGCAAAGTAGCCAGCACAATCAGCGTATTGGTAATGTTAGGCAGCACGTGCCGCAACATTATCCGCACATCCGACGCCCCCGAAACCCGCGCCCGCGAGATATAATCCTGCGTCCGCACCGACAAAGTATCCCCCCGCACCTGCCGACAATAAATAGACCACAACAAAGCCCCCACCACAATTATCACCGTGCGAAAGCTCGGATCCAGCACCGTCGCCAGAGTCAGCGCCAGCAACACCGGCGGAATGGACAGCGAAATATCCACCAGCCGCATAATCACCGAGTCCACCAGCCCGCCGTAATACCCTGCGATAATGCCCAGCGTTACGCCGATGGTACCGGCAATGGCGATGCCAATACCGGCGATGGTGATGGACACCCGCGAGCCGTAGATAATGCGCGTTAAAATATCGCGCCCGGTCAAATCCGTGCCTAGAATATGCTGCCAAGTGCCTCCGGCGAACACCGGCGGCTCCAGCCGCCCCCGGATTCCCTGCGGCGAATCCAGCGGGCCGTAGGGCGTGATAACCTCGGCGAATATCGCCGGTATCACCAGCACCAGCAGCAACAGGAATACCGGAAACTTGGGCAGCCGCCGCGCCATCCCCATCAGGCGCAGAGCCCTTACGGCGGCTTGCGACGCTTTATTCAGCGTGGTTTCGGGTGCGGGGCGCAGTTCAACGGCCATTCTTGCGATTGCTCGGCATCTCTTTATTTCCGCCTAGCTCGAAGCGTAGCGGATGCGCGGGTCAAGGTATGCGTACAGTATGTCAACCACGAAGCTGGAAAAAACGAAAATCCCGGAAAACACCAGCACCAATGCCTGTATCAGCTCAAAATCGCGCGACAGCACCGACTGGAACGCCAGCAGGCCGGTTCCGGGCCAGTTGAACACCGTCTCAGTGGTCACCGAGCCCGTCAAAGTCACCGCCGCGATAACCCCGAAGTAAGTCAAAGGCGTCAACGCCGCATTCCGCAGGCAGTGCTTCCAAACCACCTTCCACTCGGAAACGCCCTTAATCCGGGCCAGCTTCACATATTCGCTGTCCAGCGTTTCCAGCATCGCCGACCGCACCAAGCGCGTGATAGCCGCAATTTGGAACGACCCCAGTGTAATCGCCGGCATAATGAAATGCTTGATACCGCCCGTTCCGCTGGTGGGCAGCCAGCCAAGCTGGACGGCGAAAATCCACATCATCATCAGCCCCATCCAGAAGTTAGGCACCGATTGCCCCAGCAAAGCCAGCACCTTGGACGAGGAATCAAAGGGAGTATCCCGCCGCACTGCGCTCAACACCCCCAGCGGCACGCCGATGCCGATAGCCAGCAACAACGAAACCCCGGCCAGATACAGGGTGGCGGGCAAGCGTCTTATCACCGCGCCGCCTGCCCCCAGCTCCGGGTACTTGATCGACTCGCCCAAATCCCCCTGAAGGACATTCCCCATATAGACGCCGTACTGGACTACCAGCGGCCTGTCCAGCCCTAGCCGCTGCTGAAGCCGCTCATAATCCTCCGCCGTGGCGTCCAGCCCCAAAATCATCGTCGAGGGATCGCCGGTGAGCCGGCTCAATCCAAAGACAATAATGGTGACGGCCAACAGGGCAATAAGCCCTTGAGCAAACCTTATGGCAATATAACGTTGCATTCCAAACGCCGGAAAAACCCTTACAGCATTAGCGGGAACCGGGGACAGTCTCCGGTTCCCGCCGAATCGGAATCAGCCCGGGCTTGCCGGAAGCTGCCGCCTCCGCCGTTAGCCCTCAGCAAGTCTGTATCAATGCGCCCGGCCAACCGGGCCAACTGCGGCCCAGCCCCCTAGTCGCACCGCTCGGTGCCCACCGGGCAAGCCTTGATGTTGTGAACGTGAGTCGGATGCGCCGACCCCACCCCAGGATACACCCACCCCGATATAAACTCCGGGTCTATGGTCATATCGAAAGTGGTTTGGAACAGCGGCAGGGTCAGGAAGTCGTCGTACATATAGTCACCCGCGTCCCGGGCGCACTGTTCCCGCTCCTCGATGTCCAGCGACCGCTCCAGACAGTCATACTTCTCGTTGACCACGTCGTCTTCCCAGCCAAACAGGAATCCGTCCGGCGGCGACACCCAAAACACCCGCAGCCCTTCCTGCGTAGTCCTGATGGGCGTGTTCCGCAGAATGGTAAACGTTTCGTGAATGTCGTGGTCGCGGACAGTATCCAGCCAAGTCCCAAACTCCAGCTCAACAATGTTGGTGTCCACGCCTATCGCCTCCCACATAGTGGAAAGCACCTGGATAAGCTGCGGAATCTCCGGGTTACCCGGAATCACCGTGGATATCATATCAATGGAAATCTCGCCCGGGCCGTAACCCGCCTCGGCCAGCAGTTGCACCGCCCGCTCCGGGTCATAGCCGTACTTCGTGTCAAACTCATCCACCCACCGATCGCTCCAGCCCTCGGTAAAAGGCGCATAAACCGGCACATACACCGAACTGGCGTTGCCGAAATACACCTCTTCAATGATCGCCTGCCGGTCTACACCGACGTTAAAGGCTTCCCGCACCAGCGGGTTGTGCCACGGTTCCGGGCCGGTATAGTTCGGACTTTGGCCGTCGGGCCACGGCTCCAGATTGCTGTCCACAGTGGACAGATACGTTCCGCCAAAGAAGCCGTAGGACTGGTTGTTTTCGTTGTTGGACGAAACCACCTTCATCCCCCGGGCCTTGGCGTCCACCTGCACCTCCCGGGACAAGTCGGCGCCCTGAACCTCACCGGCCAAGAGGGCCGACAAACGGGTGAACTGTTCCGCCGCCCACTGCCATTCCAATTCCTGGAAGTCCGGGTTCTCTCCGGCCCAATGGTCATAGTCTATCTTCTCGTACCAGACGCTGGATCCCAGATCCCGCCCGCCATACTGATAGGAGCCGGTTCCCGTAACCCGGTCGTCATAGGCCGAATCATCGCCCCCGGCCTCATCCCACTGCGCCTTGCTCTGGATAACCAAGTCACCCTGCAACCGGGAGAAAAGCCGCCCGCCCGTCAACTGCGGCTTGTCGAAGTGAAAGGAAATGCTGTAGTCATTATGAATTTCCGTGGTAGCCGTAAGCCATATCGCCTTGAAGTTGCTGTTGCTGTCCTCGCGCACCAGCAGCTCGAAGGTATGGGCCACATCGGCCGCCGTGAACTCGCCATAGCCAAAGTGCCAAGGCACCCCTTCTTGCAACTCGAAAGTCCAAGTATTAAACCCGGCGTCCACCTCCCAGCTCTTGGCTAAAGCCGGTATAGGTTCCGACGTGATTTCCTGATTTTCAATCAAAGTTTCGCCGTAAGGGTCGTTCTGCACCAGATTAGACCAAGGGCCAACCCAGATACGGTTGCTCTCATTGAGCGGCACAGTGTTTGCCATAATAACCCGGGTAATCTTGGCGGTAGCCGCCGGGGCCGGGGCCTCGGTAGGCGCGGGCATAGCCGTCGGAATCGGAGTCGGCGTAGCCTCAATCTGCGGCCTGGCGCCCGGGGCGCGAGTAGTAGGCGCGGGTGTCGGCTGCCCCTCAGCCGGCATCGCCGTAGCCACCGGCGCCGCCGGCACCGCCGTAGCCACCGCCGCCGGTGCCACCGTAGGCGCCGGAGCCGATGTAGCCGTCGGATCCTCCCCCCCGCAGGCAACGCCAATCGTCACCAAAATCGCCACTATCCAAAGCGGACTGAAAACCAACCGCCCAAATTTACGAATTGACCGCATCCTATAATACCCCTTTAACCCAAAAATTCCGCCGAAATCCAACCAATTAGGCCGAACTCTATACCGCACCACCACCATTGTCAAGCTGCCCCCCTCCGCCCCCGCACCGCCACCCCCCAACCCAGCCCCACCATCCCGCCCCCTTACCCGTCATTCCCGCCTTCGCGGGAATGACGATGCCACGCCGCAACCCCACGCCACAATGTTGAAAACCCCCGCCCAATGCGCTACAATAACTCCCAACGCAGGAGCGTAGCTCAGTCTGGCCAGAGCGCTGGTCTCCAAAACCAGTGGTCGCGGGTTCGAATCCTGCCGCTCCTGCCACCCCCGCACCCAACCAGGCCCCGGAAAACCATCCGGGGCCTCCCCTTTTCCCCATCCCAACCCTACCCATGTCTGTCATTCTGAGCAAAGCGAAGAATCTCGCCTTGGTGAGGAAGAAAGCAATGACTCCCCCAGAGGCTATGGGATAACAGCCTGAGCAACGATTTGAAACCCGCCCCCATAACGCATACAATTACCGGCATCCGCCTGCCGCATCGCAAACGCAGGGCCAGGCGCCGGCCAAGGCCGGGAGGGAGAAGCAATGACCAGCCTACACCGCGACCCGGTGCTGATTGTGGTTCAATTGACCGGGGGCAACGATTATATGAACACCGTCGTCCCATACGCCGACCCGCTCTACCGCGACAACCGGCCCACCGTCGGCGTGGCCCAAGAGGACGTCCTCCCCATTGACCAACATTACGGCTTCAACCCCGTCCTCGCGCCGCTCAAGGAACTCTACGACGACGGGCGCGTGGCTGTCATCAACGGCATCGGCTACCCCAACCCCAACCGCTCCCACTTCCGCGCAATGGACATCTGGCACACCTGCGAGCCGGAGCGGGTGGCTACCGAAGGCTGGCTGGGCCGGGCCATCCGCGACCTCGACCCCCAAGGCGAAAACGTGCTTACCGGCGTCAACTTCGGACGCGGCCTGCCCCGGGCCCTGGCCCTGCCCGGCGTCCCGGTCACCTCGGTCGGTTCGCTGGAAAACCACGGCTTCCTCCCCGGCATCGCCGACCAAGAACGCCGCTCCCAGGCCCTAGACGTTTTCGCCCGGATGTACGCCCCGGCCATCGGCGCCGGCCCAACCCTCGACTACCTAGGCCGCACCGGCGCCGACGCCCTGAAAGGCGCCGACATCCTGAAATCCGTAGCCGGAAACTACTCCTCCACCATCGAATACGCCCACACCCCCATTGCCAACAACCTGAAAGGCATCGCCCAAACCCTGCTGGCCGGGCTGGGAACCCGCGTCTTCTACACCGCCCAGGCCGGCTACGACACCCACTCCGGCCAGATGCCCGTGCAGACCCAACTGCTGGGCGAACTGGCCCAAGGAATCGGCGACTTTTTCGCCGACCTGCGCCAGCGCCAAGCATCGGAACAAGCCCTAATGCTGGTGTTCACCGAGTTCGGGCGCCGGGTCAAAGACAACGGCTCCGGCACCGACCACGGCTCCGGCGGCGCCGCCTTCGTCATCGGCGACCGCGTAACCGGCGGAATGCACGGCGTCTACCCCTCCCTCAAAGACGAGGCCCTGCTCGACGGCGACCTCCACTTTCAGGTTGACTTCCGCAGCGTCTACTCCACCATCGCCGCCCGCTGGCTGGCCCTCGACCCCCAACCCATCGTCGGCGGCAACTACGAGCAACTCAACTTCATATAACTTCAACCCCGGAGAACCCAAAGGCTACAAAACCTCTGTGTCCTCTGTGGTCAATCAAAACCTGGAGTTGGAAAGTGAAAGTTGGAATCGGACTGCCCGGCAATGTGCCAGGCACGAAAGGCGATTTTATCCTAGAGTGGGCCAGGCGGGCCGACGCCGGGCCCTTTTCCAGCATCGGAACCATTGACCGGCTGGTATATGACAACTACGAGCCGCTGGTGATGCTGTCGGCCGCCGCCGGAGTCACCAGCCGCGTGCGCCTGCTCACCGGCGTGCTACTGGCCCCGCTGCGCAATCCGGGAGTGCTCGCCAAGCAGGCCGCCAGCCTCGACGCCCTTTCCAACGGACGGCTGACCCTAGGCGTAGGAGTAGGCCGCCGTCCCGACGACTACCAAGCCGCGCCCGCCGCCTACGAGGAACGCGGACGGCGCCTGAGCCGCGCCTTGACCGTAATGCGGCGCGTCTGGAACGGCGAAGGGCCATACTCCGGGGTTGACCCGATGGGCCCGGCCCCAATTCAGAGCGGCGGCCCCGAAATCCTGGTGGGCGGCAACGCCCCCGCCGCCCTCCGCCGCGCCGGACGCTACGCCGACGGCTACATCGCCTCCGCCGGTTCCGCCAGCGCCGTCGAAGAGCTTTTCGGCATAGTGCAGGAGTCTTGGGAAAACAACTCCCGCCCCGGCAAACCCCGGCTGGCCGGCGTCGCCTCCTACGCCCTAGGCCCCAACGCCGCCGACCAAGTAGGCGCCTACATCCGCCACTACTACTCCTTCCTAGGCGAGGCCGCCGAGCAAATGGCCCAAAACGCCATAGCCACCCCCGAAGCCGTCAAAGACACCCTCCGCGACATGGAAAGCATAGGCATGGACGAAGTAGTCTTCCTACCCAGCACAGCCGACATGGACCAGCTAGAACGCCTAGCCGACATAGTGTAACCCCCCACCATCGCAATCACCCCCGCCCATAAGGAAACAAGCCGATCCCGGGCAAATACGAAGAAAATTGCGAAATCACCCCCACCATCCGTCATTCTGAGCAAATCCCTGTCATTCTGAGCAAAGCGAAGAATCCCGCCTTACCCGGTAAGACCCTTCCCTATAACTCAGTCCAACAAAGCCATCTGCCATTCCAAGCAAATCCCTGTCATTCTGAGCAAAGCGAAGAATCCCGCCTTACCCGGTAAGACCCTTCCCTTAACTCAGTGCGACAAAGGGGAACTTCGCAATTTTCTCCCTTAATATAAAAGAATAGGGCGGCTCAAGAGGCGGCGCTAGGAACGCCGGAAAAGGGCGGCATAACCACCCTGCACCGCTCCGAAGAGTTGACCATCATAAACGTAATCTGGCCGCCGGGAATGGCTATCTACCCCCACGACCACCAGCTTTGGGCCGTCATCGGACTATACGGCGGGCAAGAGGACAACACCTTTTTCCGCCGCAAAACCGGAGCCAACGGGCTGGAGCGAGCCGGATTCCGCGAACTGCAATCGCAGGATGCCATCAACCTAAGCCGCAACGCCATCCACACCGTCCACAACCCCCGCCGGGCGTTCACCAAGGCCATCCACATCTACGGCGGCAACTCCTTAGCCCAGCCCCGCAACGAGTACGCCACCGAATCCGCCCCCGAACCCCCTACAGCCCGGAAGCCCATACAACACGGAAGGCGCCATGCAAGCCTTCGCCGACGCCAACCAACGCTGGCTGGCCGGACAACAGCAGTAAAACAGCCCCATTCCGTCAGACCAACACCGCAACCACCGCCCCAACAGCCCCCAAGACAACCACGGTAAAAGTCCCCGTAAGCAACGCAGTGTGAGTATTCAACCGCGCATTAGTATCCTGCCGAAGCTCAGAGAACCGCGCATTGGACTCTTCCCGCCTTTGGTCAAACCGGGCATTAGATTCTTCCCGCGCCTGCTCAAACCGGGCATTTATCGCCTCAAACTGGGCTTTAGCTTCTTCCCGCGCCTGCTCAAACCGGGCGTTAGATTCTTCCCGTGTTTGCTCAAACCGGGCGTTAGACTCTTCACGCGCTTGGTCAAACCGAGCATTTATCCCCTCGAACCGGACGTTGGATTCTTCCCGCGCCTGGTCGAACCGAGCATTTATCCCCTCGAACCGGGCGTTGGACTCTTCCCGCGCTTGGTCGAACCGGGCATTTATCCCCTCAAACCGAACGTTGGACTCTTCCCGCGCCTGGTCGAACCGGGCATTCATCCCCTCAAACCGGGCATTGGATTCTTCCCGCGTTTGGTCGAACCGGGCATTTATCCCCTCAAACCGGGCGTTGGACTCTTCCCGCGCCTGCTCAAACCGGGCATTCATCCCCTCAAACCGGGCGTTGGACTCTTCCCGCGCCTGGTCGAACCGAGCATTCATCCCCTCAAACCGGGCATTGGATTCTTCCCGCGTTTGGTCGAACCGGGCATTTATCCCCTCAAACCGGGCGTTGGACTCTTCCCGCGCCTGCTCAAACCGGGCATTCATCCCCTCGAACCGGGCGTTGGATTCTTCCCGCGCCTGCTCGAACCGGGCATTCATATCAGTCCGCAGTTCGGTAAACCTGAGATTTACCTGCTCAAAGCGCTGGTCCGCCGCGGCTTGCGCTTGATTGAACCTCCGGTCCATCTCTTCCCGTATCAAACGAGATTCTTCTTTGATAATGACTTCCAAGCGGTCAGTCCTTGATTCCGTGGTCATGCTGCTTACCTCTCTGGCGCGATGTTAGCACAGGCAACGCCGCAACCGCCATTCCCTTTACAAAAAGCCCAGCCGCGCTTCCTTAATGCTGACAGCCCGAATGCCGGGGCGGAACACCCCGGCAGACCGCACCACGAAAGTGTTGACGCTATATCGGCCAGTATGCCCCGGCTAATCGTCACCCGGCGGGACGGGACGCAACTCGGTAAAAACCCGGCCCTCGCTTTCCGCTTCAGCCTTGCCCTGCTCCCACGCCTCCAGCTTCCTCCTCCATTCCTGCCAAGCCTCGCGTTCCAAGGCGCGGCCCTCAGCATGGCCTTGCTTTCTGGCTTCCTTGATTTCCTCTCTCTTGACCCAGGCTGCTAACATAGGAACCCCCTCTACCAAGATGAATGTAATCGCAATCGCGACCAGAGTCAGGCGTTCCAGCCTGTCGCCAATGCTTACGACCGTCTTTATCCACTTCGCATCAGAGAACTCGGCTGCGACGGCCAGCATCAAGGCCAGCAGGAAAAGCGCGGCAAAAACCAGGAGAAAGGCGCGCACACGAGTTGCTGGCGGCATACTACTCTCCCTTGGAAAAATCATACAAGACAACGGCTGTTCTATCTACGAAAAGCCCAGCCGCGCCTCCTTCATGCTGACGTAGCGTTGCCCCCCGCCGATTACCAAGTGGTCAAGCAGCTCCATCCCCAGCAGCTTGCCCGCGTCCGCCAAGTCGCGGGTGATAGACACGTCGGCGCCGCTGGGCGTAGGGTCGCCGGAAGGGTGGTTGTGGACGGCAATCAGCGAAGTGGCGTTGGCCCGAATGCCAGGACGGAACACCTCGGCCGGCCGCACCACGGAACTGTTGACATTGCCGATATAGATTTCCTCGACGTTCATAACCTCGTTGCGGGTGTTGAGCAACAGAACCCGCAGGTGTTCCTGCTCGAAACCGGCCATTTCCGCCGACAGCAGGTTGGCGACATCCTCAGGGCAGTTAATGACCGCCCGCTCTTCCGGGGCCAGCGACACAAAGCGGCGCCCCAGCTCCAGCGCCGCCAGAATCTGGCAGGTCTTGGCCTCGCTCAGCCCCTTCTCGGCGCACAGCTCGGCGAAGCTGGCCTTGCCCAACCCCCGCAGACCGTTGAAACGGGAAAGCAGCCGGTTCGACTGCGAAATAACATTCTCGCCCGCCGAGCCGGTACGCAACAGTATGGCGATAAGCTCGGTGTTGTTCAGTTGACGCGGGCCGTAATGGGCCAGCCGCTCCCGAGGCCGCTCCTCCGTAGGCATCTCCCGAACCGTAGGCTCCGCGCCGTTGACTCCATTCGTCGCAACCATTGCCGCCACCTCCATGTTATTTACATAACCATTCACCGCATACCATATTCCGGCCAACGGCGAAGGCTTGCAATAGGCAAGTGTCAGCAAATTTAAGGAAGCTGCGCCCTTTCCGGTACGACAAAACAACGCAACGGCGTAGGGGGCGCACAACCGTGCGCCCCCCTGCGGAATGCCCGGAATCGCGGCCAATCAGAACTTGGAAAACTCCCCTTCGTCGCGGGTGATGAACTCCAGCACCACAGGTTCGCCAGCGGCATTGGCGGCCAGACCGCGCTGGATGGCGTGGACGATTTCGCCGGGCTCGGTGACTTTCTCGGCGTAGGCGCCCATAGCCGCGGCCACCTCGGCGAACTGCCCGCCCAAGCTCTTGACCTGATACTTCTGCAAGGCCACCGGAAAACGGCTGTTGTCGTAAATGGACATAAACGAGTTGTTGTTCACCACCGTCATTATAGGAATCCCGCAGCGAACCGCCGTTTCCACATCCAGCCCCACCGTGCTGAATGCCATATCCCCCATCACATTGATGACCTGCTTATCCGGGGAAGCCATCTTGGCGCCCATCGCCAGGCCCAGGCTGTAGCCCAGTTGGGTAGACTTGCCCCAGCCGATAAAGCTGCGCGGGGCGCGGGACTCCCAGAAAGGCGACATATATTCCCTGGCGCTGCCCGATTCGTGAGTGACGATGGTGTTGTCCAAATTAACGGTGCGCATCAAATCCCAAACCACGCGGTACGGGTTGATCGGCGTTTCGCCGGAAGTGAGCTTGGGCATCCACTGCGCCAGCCACGCTTGCTTGACCTGTCGAATGTCGTCGTGCAGCGGCTGGTTCAGCGCACGGGGGCCGCCCGCCCGTTCTTTCAACTCGCCCAGCAGTTGCCGCAGCACCAGCTTGGCGTCGCCCAGCAACGGATAGTGGCAGCGATACTCGCGCCCGATGGCGTCTTCGTCATTGGTGGCGTGGATAAAAGTCTTGTTGTCGGCGATAGGCACGGCAAAGAAGCTCTTGGTCAGGCTGGCGCCCACGGCAAACACCGTGTCGGCCCGGTGCAGGTACTTGTTCACCGCCGCGGTGGTGCTGGGGCCGCCCGCGCCCAAGGCCAGCGGGTGATTCTCCGGGAAAGCGCTCTTGCCGGGCAGGGTGGTCATCACCGGCGCCTGCAAAAACTCGGCCAGCTCCACCAGCTCATCCGACGCCTCGGCATACAGCACACCCTGCCCGGCCTGGATTACCGGACGCTCGGCAGCCAGCAGCGCAGCGGCGGCGCGGCTTACGTCCGACGGGTCGGCCTGTTGCAACACGGCGCGGGGCGGCTCATAGTCGAACAGCTCCTCGGGCAGTTCGGCGGCGGCCACATCGGCGGGAATCTCCAGCAACACCGGGCCGGGGCGTCCACTGCGGAGCTTGGTGAAGGCCCGCCGCAACAGCGAGGGAATGCGCTCCACCATATTCATTTCTTCCGACCATTTCGTAATGGTTTCGTAGCTGCGCGTAGGGTAGAAATTGGGATGCACCCCTCGCTTATCGCGCGGCATCCCCGCAGGCAGCAACAGGATAGGCACCGACTCGGAGTAGGCTTGGGCCACGCCGCCGAACCCGTTTTCCGCCCCCGGCCCGTTCTGCATCATAAACACGCCGACGCGCTTGCCGTTGGTCACCCGCGAATAGCCGTCCACCATGTGAACGCCGGTAACTTCCTGCCGGAAAATCAGCGGGCGGATTCCGGCGATAGCCGCGGCCTCCAGCAACGGCTGATACGGCACACACCCAATAAACTCCACCCCCTCCATCCGCAGTATATTAGCGATTGCGGTAACTCCATCCATTCCCTTTCTTCTCCAGTCGCCCGTCGGCAATATAGAAGCCAAGTCTAGGGAGCGGATTGGGGGGTGTCAAGCAAAAGCCCGGTTTGGGATAATTGGCAAAATGCAAACCGGCAAGGACGAATATGAAGCTCAATATAGACAAAGCGGCGGACGCGCTGCACCTGCGCCTAGACGACTCCCCCATCACCGAATCCCAAGAGGCAGCCCCGGGAATCATCCTAGACTACAACGAATCTGAGCAGGTGATCGGGATAGAAATGCTCAACCTGTCGAAGCGCACGCCTTACCTAGATGTGTCAAATCTCCAAGTCACGACGTCGTGAAAATAAGGCGTCAAAATTGCTGCGGGCGAGGGCGCACCCTCAATCCATAAGGCAGCAGAGATTCACTGCCCCTATGAAACTCCCAACGAGGCAAGGCAAAATTAAGCAGTCATCGAAGCCCGGACAAGCCCGGCTTACGATGAAACCCGCCCATTGCCCCCATCCAACCGCTCAATAAGGGCAAAGAGTTGCCTGCGTTCCTCCGCGGCTTGCGCCCGTTCCGCGGCTGCCGCCACCCGCTCCTCCGCGGCCACCGCCCGTTCCGCGGCCTCTCTGGCCTTGCGTTCCCTAGTAATCACGGCGCAACTCCAAATACCCCACCACCGCCCGCGATGAAAGGCAAAATTACGCAGTTACCGAAACCCGGACAACCCCGGCTTACGATGAAACCGTCCCGTTGCCCCCATCCAGCCGCTCAGTAAGCCGCTCAATAAGGGCCAAGAACTGCCTGCGTTCCTCCGCAGCTTGCGCCCGTTCCTCCGCCCGTTCCGCGGCTGCCCGCGCTCGCTCCTCCGCGGCCGCCGCCCGTTCCGCGGCCAACTGCCGTTCCGCGGCCTCTCTGGCCTTCCGTTCCCTAGTAATCACGGCGTAACTCCAGATGCCCCCACCACCGCCTGCGATAGCGGCGTGAGTAACTGCCTTGTTCAGAATCTCCAGATTCACATACCGGGCAATCCGCGATGGATTGCACCCAGTGGTTTCAGCCAATTCCACGAGGCACGACGCACTCGTAAAATACCAGACCAGCCAAGTTACGGCAATGGCGGCAAGAGCCATCAAGACCGGAAGTCTCAGTATTTCCCACAGGTCAAGCGCGGTGAGACGGTCATTGCCGAGGGACGCAGGTTCGATCATACCGGAACCGCTCCAAGTTTCTCAATAATCCCGATTCCAGCGGGCTGCCCGCAGGCCATCCCCCTAAGCATCACCTTCCCCGCTAAAGCTCCAGGCAGTATAGCGCCGGGGTATCAGCTTGATTACCGGGCTGCCGTCCAAATCCATATCCCTATACTGCTCATATTTACGGCGTAGCAACGCGACGGCCTGCGCCGCTTCGTCTTCACCGCCGGTCAGCAGTTCGGCCCGGCACGATACCAAGATGTAGCGCAGCGACTGCCAATCTTCCCCATAATAGTCAACCACCAGCGCGGCCTGCGGGTTAGACAGGATGTTGCGGACGCGCCGCAGCCGGGTAAGTTCGGCAATTTTAGGCTTCCTGTCCAGAACGGAGTAAATGGCCGCGCCGCCGTGTTCGTCCCGCGCCACGGCGAAGCACACCGGGATAACGTGAGGCCGGCCCGCGGCGTCCGCCGTAGCCAAACGACCAACACGGGCATCGGCCAAAAAACGGGCCTGCGATTCGGTCAACGGCGGCACCGGCACCTCCGCGGGAATGACGGACTCAATACGTCGGAGTTCAGTCGCCCGGGTAAAGCCGCATCGGATCGTCCAGAAACTGGAGATTCTCCAGCTCGGCGTGGGCCGCGTCCGACATTGCGGCGTCCCCGTCCTGCACGCAGTCAATCAGCGCCCGGCGAGCTAACGCGCCGCCGATTTTGCCCAAGGCCGCGATGCACGCCATCCGCACTTCCGGGTCATCATCCTGGAGCAGCTCCACCAGCAACGGCGCGGCGTCCTGCTCCCCCAACTCGCCGCAGGCGTGGGCCGTTTCGTAGCGCACCGCCGGGTCGGAATTTTCCAGTTCCCGCAGCAGCGTAGGCAGCCAGGCAGCTTCTCCGGTACGCCCCATAGCGTAAATGGAACTGGCCCGCAAATCCTGGTCTTCGTCTTCATAGGCCCATCGGATATAGTCGCCCACTTCCTCGGTGTTGTACGGAGCAACGGCCTCCAGGCATCGGCGGCGCACTTCCAAATCTTCTATTTCGTCTTCCAGAAAATCCATCAAGACGCGATAAACCAGCTCGCCGTCTTGGGCGGGCAGCTTGCCTTCTTGGGCCAGCACCGGGAACCGGCCCAAGGCCAAAGCGGCGGCGGCCCGCACCCGCGGCCCCCGCTCCGACCGCAGCAACTCCACCAGCTCGGCCACCAGCCAGCGGTCTTCCTGCTCCCACAGCCCCTCTATTGCCAACTGCACCAGCCCGTCATCATCATCCTTCAGGCACAGCCGGAAAATGGCGGTAAAATCCAGCTCCAAGTTTTCCTCGGCCTGCTCCACCATCCCCGCCACCACTTCACGGCGCCGCTCTTCCCCCAACGTATGGCAGACGAGGGCGAACTCGGCCAACTCGCCGGGCGACGGATCCGACGCCTCGTGAAAGGGCGCATCGGAAACCGGCGCCGACGGATCGCCGATGATTTCTATGAACTGCTGAAAGGACAAAACACCCCCACCCCAACCCTCCCTCTTATGGGGAGTAAACTATAGTGTAGCACGGCGCAGGGTGGCGATGGCAGGCGGCAGCGCCTCCAGCAGGTCGGAAGCGGCCAGGCCGGTATCGCCCAAGCGGGCGGTCACGCTACGGGCCGCGGCAGCGTGCAGCCACACCCCACAAGCCGCCGCGGCCGGCGGCGGCAGCCCCTGCGCCAGCAGCGCCACTATGACCCCGCTCAACACGTCGCCCGTGCCGCCGGTAGCCAGCCCCGGGTTGGCGAAGGGCGCGATGCGAACCGGCAAGCCGGGGCTGGCGATAACTGTATGCGCCCCCTTCAGCACCAGAGTCACGCCCCACCGCCCGGCCCATTCCCGCGCCGCAGCCACCCGGTCCGACTGTATTTCGGCAACGGACAGCCCGGTAAGGGTGGACATTTCGCCGGGATGGGGCGTGAGCAACAGGGCGCTAGTTGCCCGCTGGCTCCAGCCGCCAATGCGAGAAAGATTGTTCAGCCCGTCGGCGTCAATCACGATGGGCAGCTCGGGCAGCCGGTTTCCGTAGCCGCCCAGCCATCGGTCAAACTCCGTATCGAACAGCAGACGGTCAAGAAATTCCGCCGTTTCCTCCGACTGCCCCATTCCGCAGCCAACCAGCCCGGCGGTGTAGCGGCCCTCCGCGCCGTGAATGACAGTGGCGCCCGCCGAGTCTATCCGCCCGTCGGCGTCCGGGGGCAACGGCAGATGAATCGCCTCCGCGCCTTTGGCCGCGGCAACGGCATAGACGCCCTCTGGGCTGGCAAGAGTAGTAAGCCCGGCCCCGGTTCGCACCGACGCCTGCGACGCCAAGTATGCCGCGCCCGGGTAGTGGCGGGAACCGGCGATTACCAGCGCATGGCCGTAGGTTCCCTTATGGGAATCCGGCGGGCGCGGCGGCAACTGCGCCGCCGCCCATTGCGGAGTGAGCATTTCCAAGTCAACCGCCCGCTCTTCGGCAAGACCGGGCGGAATCCCGATGTCCAGCACCCGCAACCGCCCCGCCCGTTCCGCGCCGGGAAAATTAAGCAATCCGGCTTTCGGATAACCCAAAGCCAAAGTCGCGTCAAAACGTGGGCAGGCCGGGTCAACCTCGCCGGTATCGGCGTTCAGGCCCGTAGGCAAATCCAAGGCCAGCAACAACGGCGGACGGGCCAGCTCCCGCGCCCGTCGCAACGCCAGCATAGCCTCGCGCACCGGCCCAGCCAGCGGGCGGGAACGTCCGGTTCCCAGCACGGCGTCCAGCACCAGCCCCGAGCGGCGCAACAACCCGTCCGGCAGTTCCGGGCCATCCAAGATTTCGACGCCGTACTGCCGCGCCAACTCCAGCTTGGGGTCCGATTCAGGACGGCCGGCCAGCAGGCAACAAACCGTTTCCGCGCCCCAGCGCCGCAAATGCCGGGCCGCCACCAGCCCATCGGCGCCGTTGTTCCCCGGCCCCACCAGCACCACGACACGGACGCCCGCCGCGCCGCCCAGTTCTTCCCGCGCCGCCTTAGCCACCTCCAGCCCGGCGCTTTCCATCAGCGCATCAGTGCTAACACCAACCCGCGTGGACGCCTGCTCAATAGCAACCATCTGCGCCGCAGTAACAACCTTCACTCCGTCATCTCCCGCCCCGACGCCTGCTCAATAGCAACCATCTGCGCCGCAGTAACAACCTTCACTCTGCCAGCCCCCGCCCCGACGCCATCAATCCGGGTCTTCGCGGCGCATCACCACAAAAGCAACCGCGTGTTCCTGAGAATCCGACATACTAACCGACATTTCCAGCACCCCCAAGCGCTGGGCCCGGAGCAGAGCGCGGCCATGCAACCGGATGCTAGGGGCCCCGCTGGCAGCCCGGGTAACCTCAATATCCTTCCAACCCACCCCGCGCACCCCGGTGCCAAGCGCCTTCATAGTAGCTTCCTTAGCTGCAAAACGGGAAGCCAGCTTAGACGGACGCCCCCGGCAATACTCCAGCTCGCCGGACGTGTATATCCGACGCAAAAACCGCGCCCCATAACGCTCCAGCGTCCGCGCAATCCGCCCAATCTCAATAATGTCAACACCCGTAGACAGCATAGCGGATAATGCCTTCGCCTTCCCTAATCGGAAATTACATACTCTCCTACCCAAAGCCCCATCATTCCGCCAACCTCGTCATCCCAACCAACCCCCGCATTTCCCGCCAACCCCGTCATTCAGACTAACCCCGGTGTTCCCGCCAGCCCCGTCATTCCCACCATCCCCGGCGTCCCGGCCAGCCCCGGCGTTGCCCGCTCGCACCATCATTCCCGCCAATCCCCGGCGTCCCGGCCAGCCCCGTCATTCCCACCAATCCCCGGCGTCCCGGCCAGCCCCGTCATTCCCACCATCCCCGGCGTCCCAGCCAGCCCCGTCATTCCCGCCATCCCCGGCGTCCCAGCCAGCCCCATCATTCCCGGCCATCCCCGGCGTCCCGGCCATCCCCGGCGTTGCCCGCTCGCCCCGTCATTCCAACCAACCCCGGCATCCCGGCCAGCCCCCGTCATTCCCGCGAAAGCGGGAATCCAGGAATGTCCAAGCCAAGACAACGCCACTGGCTGACACGCCCGCCTTCGCAGAAACAACGGAACTGCGGGCAGCAAAGTATTTTATCCCCTTCCCTATCAACCCAACGTATGCCCCGGAAGCGCAAGATAGTCCAAAATTTTGGAGACCGAGTAGCTGCGGTTAAGGACGTAAAAGTGAACGCCCGGCACCCCCGCGGCCCACAGCTCTTCCACCTGCCGCGCCGCATACTCCACGCCCAGCTCGCGGACGGCTTCGTCATCCCCGGCCAGCCGCTCCAGTTCGGCGTCCAGCTTGGCCGGAATCTTGGAACCGCACAGGGCGGTGAAGCGGCGAATCTGCGGAGCGCTCAACACCGGCAGCACCCCCGGAACCACCGGAACCCCGATGCCGGCCGCCGCCGCCCTATCGGCAAAGGCGAAGTAATCGTTGTTGTCATAGAAAAGCTGCGTAATCAGGAAATCGGCCCCATTGTCCACCTTCAGCCTGGCGTACTCCAAATCCCGCTCCAGGCTTTCCGCCTCGGTATGGCCCTCCGGGTAGCAGGCGGCGGCAATGCCAAAGCCATAGTTGGCGCGGATGTGCCTGACCAAATCGGATGCGTGCCTAAACCCGCCTTCGGTGACGGTGAACTGCTCCTCCCCCCGCGGCGGATCGCCCCGCAAAGCGATGACATTCTCGATACCCGCCGACTCCAGACGGCCCAGCACGCCATCCAGTTCGTCCACCGTCTGCCCGACGCAGGTAAGGTGCGCCATAACCTCGACGCCCCCCGACTGCTTGGCCTGCACCGTAATCCGTTCGGTGAAATCGCGGGTAGAACCGCCCGCCCCGTAGGTCACCGAAATAAAGCTGGGGCAGTAAGCGGCCAACTCCCCCACCGTATCCAACACGCCAGGGATGCCATCCGCCGCCCGAGGCGGAAAAAACTCAAAAGATATGGTGCGCTCCTCCCGGAGCATATCGCGTATTTTCAAAACCCGTTTCCTGCTACTGCTAGAATTCCCCCTCCCCCGGAGAGGATTTAAGGCGAGGGCATCTTTACATCAGGGAAAGCGCAGCGAACACCACCTTTCCCTAACCCTGACGCCCTTTTAAGACTTATACGCTGTCCGTGCGCCAGCAAACACGCTTCGCCGCCCTCGCAACAACGAGGCTACTCCCCCACCTGCTGGTCAGGGGGTAGTTCATCAAAGGGCAACCCCTTCGCCTCCGCATCCATACGCGCCTGGTTCCATTTACGCCACGCCCTGTTAGCCTTGGCCTCCCCTTCCGCAATGCCCTCAGCCCGGCCCCGGGCCTCCCCTTCCGCAATGCCCTCAGCCCGGCCCCGGGCCTCCCCTTCCGCAATGCCCTCAGCCCGGCCCCGGGCCTCCCCTTCCGCAATGCCCTCGGCCCGGCCCCGGGCCTCTCCCTCAGCCTCGCCGCGCTCTTCGTGCCGTCTGATTACCGGGTAAACCAGCCTGTTCAACAAGTGATAGTACAGCACCATAATTATGAATCCCCTTCCTGCTGGTCAGGGGGCGGTTCGTCAAAGGGCAACCCCTTCGCCTCCGCATCCATACGCGCCTGGTTCCACTTACGCCACGCCTTGTTAGCCTTGTCCATGCCTTCCGCACGGCCCCGGGCCTCCCCCTCAGCCTCGCCGCGCTCTTCGTGCCGTCTGATTAACGGGTAAACCAGCCTGTTCAACATATGGTAGTACAGCACCATAATTATGAATCCCCTTCCTGCTGGTCAGGGGGCGGTTCGTCAAAGGGCAACCCCTTCGCCTCCGCGTCCATACGCGCCTGGTTCCACTTACGCCACGCCTTGTTAGCCTTGTCCGCGCCTTCCGCACGGCCCCGGGCCTCCCCCTCTTCCATGCCTTCGGCGCGGCCCCGGTCTTCGCCGCGCTCTTCGTGCCGTCTGATCAACGGGTAAACCAGCCTGTTCAACATATGGTAGTACAGCACCATAACTATAAAACCTCCCTGCGCTATGATCAGCGCGGCGATGGCGTTGCCCAACCCCACCGGCCCGAACTCCGTCGCCGATTCGCGGACCACCGTAATTGAATCCATCCACCAGCTTTCGCCGGGCAAGGCGGCTACCCGCTCCACGATGATGACCGCCAGCGGCGGAACGCACAGCAACGCCATCAGCCCAAAATAAATGTATAGAAAGGATGCGGGAATGCTCCACATCCCTTCCCGCCCCGGTTCGGGATATGACGGATACGCCAAGCGGGCCAGCGCCGCCGTCATCCGGCGAGGGAGTTTCGCCAACAAGCCCTCTCTATTTTCGCTCATCCGGTTTCAGGCGCCCAACCCTAACCCTCGCCTCCAGTATAAAGGAATGGGGCGCCGCCTAAAACTGCGGCGTGCGCTTTTCAACGAATGCCTGCACCCCCTCGGCGGGATGGCCCGAGGTGGCTACATACTGGGCAAAGGCCATCCCCTCCACCGCCACGCCGTCGCGGACGGATAGGTCGCGGCCCCGGTGAGCCGTCTGCTTAATCCAGCCAAGACCGGGACGGCTCTTCCCCCGCAAAGGCGCTACCAGCTTCTCCAGTTCCTCGTCCAGCCCCTCAAGAGGAGCGGAGCGCAGGGCCAGCCCCCACTCCACGGCTTCCGGGCCGTTCAGCCACCGGCCGGTGGTCAGCAACTCCATCGCCCGCTGCGGGCCGACCAGCCGGGGCAGCCGGATGGTCGAGCCGCCGCCGGGCATCAGCCCGAAGTTGACGTGCTGATCTCCAATGCGGGCGTCATCGGCCACCAACGCCATATCGCAGGCCATCATCAGCTCCAGCCCCCCGGCCAGCGCGAACCCGTGAACCACCGCAATCACCGGCACCGGCAGCGCCTCCAGTTGAAACAGCGCATCGTTGATTTCCGTCAGATAACCCCGCAGCGCGTCCGGGTTCTGAAAGGCGTCCTGGAAATACTTAAGGTCGGCCCCGGCGCAGAAACACCGGCCCTCGCCCCGCAATACCAGTGCCTTCATCGAGCCGTCCCCAGCAACGTCGCTCAAGGCCGACGTCAAGTCGGCCACCAGTTCGCGCCCCAGCGCGTTCATAGCATCGGGGCGGTTGAGGCGGATGGTGGCGATATTCCCCTCTTTGGAAAGTTTGATGTTGGCGTATTCCAAAACAACTCCGGTACGGGTTTAATTTACGGTATACTATACTAGATTCTACGCCTGTTGCGGTAATTTTATGGCTAGTGTCGGTTACGCCAACGGCTGCGCCATCAGCGTCCGGGTACAGCCCGGCGCGTCCCGCAACCGCGTACACGAGTTCCGCAACGGCACGCTACGAGTAAGCGTAGCCGCGCCGCCCCGCAACGGACAAGCCAACGCCGCGCTACTGGAGCTGCTCGCCGCAACCCTGGACATCGCCAAGTCGCGGCTGCGCATCCTCCGGGGCCACTCCGCCCGCAACAAGCTGGTAGCCATAGACGGCCTGACCGCCCAGGAAGCCCACCAACGCCTAAACACCAACGCAAACCCGGATTAAACAAAAGAAAACTCGGCGCACTTTGCGCTCTCGGCGTTTAACCATTCACCACAAAAAGGAACCGCCATGCCATATATGAACTTCAGTTGGGTTCTGGACAACGAAGTAGGCGGGGCGCAAGGCCCTGCCGGGATGCAGGACTTGTTTTTCCTGCATCAACAGGGAGTGCGGGCGGTTATCCGTATGGAGCAGCGCACCATCCCCGCCGACAGCGGCGGCATCGTTGACCTAGTGGATCTGTTCGAGCCGGTGCCGGACTTCACGCCGCCCACGCCAGAGCAAATCGGGCGGATGGTAGCGTTTATTGACGCCCAAACCGCCGCCGGGCGTCCGGTCGCCGTGACCTGCTACGCCGGAATCGGGCGCACCGGCACCGTCCTGGCCTGCCACCTAGTAAGCCGCGGCGCTCCCCCCGCCGATGCCGTCGCCCAAGTACGCCGCCTGCGCCCCGGCTCCATCCAAACCCCGGAGCAGGAAGCCGCAGTCTACCACTACGCCCAACAGCAAGACACCGGCCAGAACGCCCCCCAACCAGCCCAAGAGTAAGAGAAAATTGCAAAATTCCCATTTGTCACCCTGAGCGAATTGTCACCCTGAGCGAAGCGAAGGGTCTCACCGCCCAATAAGGAGCAACCCAATGGTACAAATCAGCCAAAACCTAGTTGACGAAATGATAGCCCACGCCAAACAATCCCTGCCCAACGAATGCTGCGGCATCCTAGCCGGCCCCGGGAGCGAAGTAGTCAAAAGCTACCGAATGACCAACATAGAAGCCAGCCCCTTCCGCTTCTCAATGGATCCGGGCGAACTGGTAGCGGTAGACTCGGAAGCTGGCGACAACGGCTGGGAGCTCATCGCCATCTACCACTCCCACACCCAAAGCGAAGCCTACCCCTCCGACACCGACATCCGCATCGCCGCAGGCACCGCCGAACTATGGCCCGACACCCGCTACATCCTAATATCCCTGATGAACCCAACCAACCCCGCCGTCCGCATATTCCGCATAGAACAAGGCAAAGTCACCGAAGAACCCCTGGATGTAGCATAACAGCTACCACCCATCCCCCGCCAAAGCCAACCCCTCAGCATCGCTGATATAGTCCATAGTTTCCCGAATACGCCTTTCCGTATCGTCCAACGGCTGGCACAATCCCAAGTAGAAACACTGCCCATATAAAGAAAATTGCGAAATTACTTCCCTTGTCTATCATTACTGAGCGCCGTCTGTCATTCTGAGCAAAGCGAAGAATCCCACCTTGGACAATGAGACCCTTCCCTTAGCTCAGGCTGTCAAAGGGGAATTTCGCAATTTTCTCTTACCCATTCCGCCCGGCTTCAGCTTTCCTCAAAAGCCAACCCCTCAGCATCGCTGATATAGTCCATAGTTTCGCGGATACGCCGCTCTATCGTTTCAACCGGGTCACACAGCCCCAAGTAGAAACAATTGCCGTGCAGTGAGCTTTGGCGGGAATAATACCGTCCGACAAGACTTTTGAACCGCCGATCTCTGTCGGCTAACCTATCCAATTCCCGAGTAGTAACCGGCGACTTCTCCGGTTCCGCGCCAGTGCGGGCCAATATCAGCGCATCAGTGGCCCGGAGACTCGCGCACCAAGCCCTTTCCGCAGCATCCCGAATATCCCCAGCCGCCAATCGCTCCAGAGCGCCACCCTGCATAGCGCGGGCATCCGCAAAAATCTCTCTCACCCTGTCAACCGCTAACATCAGTCCCTCCGGTAATATACCGCCGGATTTCAGCTTTCCCCAAAAGCCAAACTCTCAGCGTCGCTGATATAGTCTATAGTTTCGCGGATACGCCTTTCCGTATCCTGGGACGCGCATCGCCCCTCATAGAAGCATTCGCCGTGCAAGTGTCCGATTCTGGTGTAATACCGCCCTACCAGATTCTCGGCCGCTCTGTTGCGCTCTCCCAACAGACGTATGCCTGTTGACGTCATACCAGTAGTTTCAGGCAGCTCCCCGGTACAGGCCAGAATCAAAGCATCCGTAGCCCGCTTAGTAGCGCACCAAGCCTTTTCCGCAGCGTCCCGAACATCCCCCGCAACCAATCGCTCCAGAGCGCCACCCTGCATAGCGCGGGCATCCGCAAAAATCTCTCTCACCCTGTCAACCGCTAACATCCCTCCCTCCTTATATCCATATCCCTCCCGGCTTCAGCTTTCCCCAAAAGCCAAACTCTCAGCGTCGCTAATATAGTCAACGGTTTCGCGGATACGCCGCTCTACCTCGTCCGTTTCATCAAGTATACCGGAGCAGAAGCAATCACCGTGCAGCCGAACCAGCCGGGAGTAGTACCGTCCAACCAGACTCCTAGCCCGCGGTTCCTGACGCCCCAGCCGGTCAAGACAACGGGAAGTTACGGATACAGTTTCCGGTTCCGCGCCAGTACGAACCAGAATCAAAGCATCCGTAGCCCGCTTAGTAGCGCACCAAGCCCTTTCCGCAGCATCCCGAATATCCCCAGCCGCCAAGCAATCCAAGGATTCGGCGTACATCCCGCGGGCGTCAACAAAAATCTCCCTCACCCTGTCGGCAATCGTTACAGTGTCCTTAACTAAACCTCTGTGCCCTCTGTGTACTCTGTGGTTAATCTCTCCGTGTCGCCCCCCGCGCTCTCCGTATACTCCGTGGTAGACCTCCCCGCATCGCCGCCCCCAGAATCCGCGCCCCCCAAATAGCCCACCCCGATAGCGGCCGCGATATACGCCGCGGCCATCAGCCCCAGCCCCGCCCGGGCCAGCGCCGGCATTATGCTATTGCGCGACAGTATCAACGCCAGCCCCACCAGCATCAGCGCAATCGCTACCCCACCCGACAGAAAATGCACCGGCTCCGCCCGGTTGACCAGAATACTCACATTGTCCAGCTCCACCCCGCTGCCTTTCACCACCTCGCCGCCGCGATAGAACAAATCGGCGTAGAACAGGATAGTCACATTGAAAGCGCAACTGCCGTACAGCCCGGCCACCCCCAAATCAAAGGCGCGGATGCGGGCCGCCGCAACAGTAGACGACGCCTCGGGCATAGTGGTCACCAGCGACACCAGCAGAATCCCCACAGTCCCGGATGATATGCCGGTTATCTCCGCGATGCTGTCCGCGCTCACGCTCAGGAAGTACCCCGAAACAATCACCCCCGCCGACACCGCCAGAAACATCGCCCACGCCTTGCCCAGCCCCATCCCCGGGTCTTCCTCTCCCTCATCGTCCCCGCCGGCCGGTTTCGTCTTGTAGACCACCCACATTCCGGCTACGAAAACCACCATCAGGATGAGCGAACCCAGCCCGATTTTGTAAACGGATATATCCAGCTTGAACGCGCCGAACAGCAACGCCAAGCCAGTCAAACTCACCGCGGTCAATATAAGATAAGACTGCTGCGGAGCCACCCGCTGCAAAAAAATCTTGCCGCCGAACACCAGCGCCACCGCCGCAAAGGTGAACATATTGAGCATATTCGCCCCGACCACATTGCCCACGGCCAGGCCGGGATTCGGCGGCTCCACCAGCCGCACCGCCGTAATGTTCGCCGCCAGCTCCGGCAGCGACGTCGCCAGCGCAATCAGAATGCTGCCGACAAACAGCCGCCCCCATCCGGTAAGCGTAGCCAGCGCGTCCCCATACACCGCCAGCCGGATTCCAAAGAAAATCACCGCCCCGGCGCTACCCACAAACACCAATAAGGCAATCCAAAGTTGCGTAAACTCAATCATCCCTTTTGCCCTTAGTTAAACGCAGAGTACGCAGAATTTTCGCACAGAACGCAGAGAAACAAATAAAAACTCTGCGCTCTCTGCGCCACCTCTGCGTACTCTGCGTTTAATTCTCTTCAATGGCGGCAACTATCCGGTCGCCCATTTCCACCGTGCCGACCGCACTCGCCCCGCCCCCAATATCCGCGGTGCGGAATCCCGCCTCCAGCGTCTGCTCCACCGCCCGCTCCACCGCCGCGGCCTCCTCGGTAAGCCCCAACGAATAGCGCAGCATCATAGCCACGCTCAGAATCGAGCCGATGGGATTGGCGATACCCCGCCCGGCAATGTCCGGCGCCGTCCCGTGAATCGGCTCATACATCCCCACCGAAAGCTGCCCGGCCACCGGCACCCCGGCCAGACTGGCCGACGGCAGCAGCCCCATAGACGCCGCCAGCACCGACGCCTCATCCGTAAGAATGTCGCCAAAAGTGTTTTCCGCCACAATAACATCGAACCGGGCCGGATACTGAATCAACTGCATCGCGCAGGCGTCCACCAGCACGTGCTCCAGCTCCACATCGGGATATTCCCGGCCCAAACGGGTAGCCACCGCCCGCCACAGCCGCGAACACTCCAGCACATTCGCCTTGTCCACCGAAGTCAGCTTCTTGCGCCGCCCCCGGGCCAGCTCGAACCCGATGCGCAGCACCCGCTCGATTTCCCCCTCGGTGTAGCGCATAGTATCCTCGGCGATGATACCCCCCGGCGTTTCGCGCCGCCCCCGCGGCTCCGCGTAATACAGCCCGCCGGTAAGCTCCCGCACCACCACCATATCCACTCCCTCCAGCACCCCCGGCTTCAGCACACTGGACTCCGCCAGCCAAGGATAAACCTTCACCGGCCGGATGTTGGCGAAAACGCCCATGTGAGCGCGAATGTCCAGCAGCCCCTGTTCCGGGCGCACCGCAGCATTGGGGTCGTCCCACTGCGGCCCGCCCACCGCGCCGAACAGCACCGCATCGTTCCCCCCCGACATCGCCCGCACCTCATCCGTAAAAGGAACCCCATGCTTGTCAATGGAAACGCCGCCAATATCCCCATAAGACAAGCTGAAACTATGCCCAAAAGCCCGCCCCGCGGCCTCCAGCGCCCTGACGCCCTGCCCGGTAACCTCCGGCCCAATCCCGTCCCCCCCCAAAACTGCGATACTAAACTCCAACACGCCCTCCTATACTCCAAAAAACCCGCGCCCCAGTATACAAGGTCACAACGCCAGCGTGTAGGGGCAACCGGCAGCCTAGAATGTACCGGGCCACAGACGTGCAACGCCGCCGACCCGCAAGAGCCGGCGGCGTTTGCCCAACATCCCAAGACAACGACCTATTCGCGGTTGAACGCTCGCTCAATAAGCGCCATCTCAACGCAGAGCGGGATGGTAAAAAACTCCCAACGTAGGGGATCCCAACGTAGCAGGGCAACCCTTGTGGTTGCCCTGCTCCCAATGTGGTTGCCCTGCCCGCTGCCCCTGCTATGCCCAACCAGCCAGCCGTGTACATCCGTCCTGTTAATCAGGAGTCCGAGGATAATTAACCGCAGAAACATCGCGAGGGCCTCCTTGCGGAAGGGTTGTGGCACTCGCGACAGACACCAACTTCCCAGCGATGCCCACAAGGAGGCAAGGGTATGCCTCAACCCATAGAGCCATCGCTGGAGTTGGCCTATCCAAACGGGAAAGACTTGGAGTGATGCCTGTCGCAAAACCACTCTATCACAGGCAACAGCCCATCGGCTACCCGGCCCGTCCCTAACACAACAACGCCACCGCCCAATGTAGGGGCAACCCTTGTGGTAGCCCCGCCCGCTGCCCCTGCGCCCCTGCCCGCTGCCCCTGCATTGTCCGGTGTGGTTACACCCGCCGCTGCCCCCGCCCTTGCCCTGCCCGGCGTGGTTAAACCCAACGCCACCCCTGCCCTCATCCACCCCCTTGCCCTGCCCAGTGTGGCTACACCCGCCGACGCCCTCCCCACCCACCCCACCACCCTTGCCTTGCCTACATACAAAAGGCTATCATCCAAACTGAAACCCTAGCTAATCAGGTTCATCCCACGAGGACGCCTTGACTATCTACAACCAAACTAGCCCCGCTCCAAGCGGCGGCCTAGCCGCCTTTGGCGTTGGCGAATTCATCAGCCGACTCCAACAAATCGTCGGCCAATCCAACGTAGTTTTTCACCCCGACGACCTGCTGGTTTTCGAGTACGACGGCTCCATTGACCGGGGTATGCCCCGGGCAGTGGTCTTCCCGCTGAACACCCACGAAGTCAGCCGGGTGATGGCCCTGTGCTGCCAGGCCCGAGTGCCGGTAGTCGGGCGCGGCTCCGGCACCGGCTTGAGCGGCGGCGCCATTTCCCACCCCGACGGCATCCAAATCGCCTTTACCCGGATGAACCGGATTCTGGAAGTTGACCGGGAAAACCGCCACGCCGTAGTCGAGCCGGGCGTCATCAACCTCGACCTAGACACCCACGCCCGCCGCTACGGAATGCGCTACGCCCCCGACCCCTCCAGCCAGCGGGCCTGCAGCCTCGGCGGCAACATCGCCGAAAACGCCGGCGGCCCCCACTGCCTAGCCTACGGCACCACCACCAACCACGTGCTGGGCATGGAAATAGTGCTAGAGGACGGCACAGTCACCGCCCTAGGCAGCCTGGCCCGCGAAACCCCGGGCTACGACCTGCGAGGCGTGTTCACCGGCTCCGAAGGCACTTTCGGCATCGCCACCCGCATCAGCGTCCGCCTGCTCCCCCTGCCCGAAGCCGTCAAAACCTACCTCGGCATATTCCCCGGCGTGGAATCCGCCTGCACCGCCGTCTCCGCTGTCATCGGCCACGGCATCGTCCCCGCCGCCCTAGAAATGATCGACGCCCTAAGCATCCGCGCCGTCCAAAACGTCTCCGACGCCGGCTATCCCGAGGACGCCGGGGCCGTCCTGCTGATTGAACTCGAGGGGCTACAAGACGAAGTGGACGAAACCGGCCTAGAAGTCGAAGCCGCCCTATGGGACACCGGCGCCAGCGAAGTTCGCGCCGCCGCCGCCGCCGCCGAGCGCGAACAGCTATGGAAAGGACGCAAGGGCGCATTGGGCGCGTTGGGCAGCCTAGCCCCCAACTACTATTTGGTGGACGGCGTAGTGCCGCGGACACAACTGGCCCCGGTGCTGCGGCAAGTGGCCGAAGTAGGCCGCAAGCACAACGTCCCCATCGCCAACGTCTTTCACGCCGGCGACGGCAACCTCCATCCCTGCCTGCTTTTCGACGAAAGGCAACCGGGCGCCCTAGAGAAAATCACCGCGGCCGGCGCCGAAGTCCTGGCCGTCTGCGTCGCCGCCGGCGGCGCCCTAACCGGCGAACACGGCGTAGGGCTGGAAAAAAAGGAGCAGATGCCCCTAGTCTACACCGAAACCGATATGGCCGTAATGCGCCGGGTGCGCGACGCTTTCGCCCCCCGCAACAACATCAACCCCGGCAAGATATTCCCCGACGGCCACCGCCACCAACCCGCCCCCCACCGCCCAACCCCAGGAATGCCCGCCTAGCAACAACGCCCCAGAAACGCGCCAACCCGCCCGGCTGACCCCAAACAAGCCCGTCCGATACTGGACAAAGGTAAAACCGATGACCACCGTAAACGACATAGCCGACATCCTCCGCATAATCCGCGAGCAACCCGAATGGGCCGACGCCCTACGCGCCGCGCTCCTAAGCAAAGATTTGCTGGAACTCCCCCAACGCCTAGCCGAATTCGCCGCGGCCGCCGAAAAAAGGTTCGCCACCCTAGAAACCGACGTAGCCGACCTAAAAGCCGGGCAAGCCCGCCTAGAAACCGACGTCACCGACCTAAAAGCCGGACAAGCCCGACTGGAATCCGACGTTACCGACCTGAAAGCCGGACAAGCCCGGCTGGAATCCGACGTTACTGACCTGAAAGCCGGACAAGCCCGATTGGAAACCGACGTTGCTGACCTGAAAGCCGACGTTACCGAACTAAAAGCCGGACAGTCCCGGCAGGAGGGCATCATAGGAAATTTCAGAGGCTCCTACTACGAACTAAAAATCGGCAACAACATTGCCAGCATCATCAACCAGCACATGAACCTCCGGCGCATCCGCGTCCTCAAAGGTTCCAGAGCGCCCGACGATATGGCCTTTCTCGACCTTTTGCTCGACGCCGAAGACCAGGGCATTATCACCGAACAGGAACGGGCAGAAGCTACCAACGTGGACATCGTCCTGCAAGCGCAGACACACCCCGAGCAGTCCAGAATATACATCGTCATCGAAATTTCCGTTACCATAGCAAACCACGACATCAACCGCGCCGCCGCCCGCGCCGACATCCTCCGCAAGGCCACTGGAGAAGCAGCCATCCCGGCAGTCATCGGCGCCCACTCCGACGAAGCCCGCCACCAACTCGCCCTAGAACACGACGTAACCCTCATCACAGTCAACGAATAAAGGGCTGTCCAGACCCCACAAATAACCGCGCGGTTCGCATACACCCAACGCCGGAGCATCCCTTGACCACTCCCTTTCCCGACGGCCTAGACCAGCTCATCCCCCCCAACGCGCTGCCGCCCCATACCCTGCATTCGGAGTACGCTGTTGACGGCCTCTCGCCGATGGCCGTCGCAGTCCCCGAAAACCGCCGCCAGGCGGCCGATGTCATGCGCTGGGCCGCCGACAACGGCGTCACCGTCTTTCCCCGCGGCGGCGGCACCAAGCTGGGGCTGGGCAACCCCCCCGAAACCGTGGGCCTGGTTCTCGACCTTTCCCGCCTCAACCGCGTCATTGACTACCAGCCCGGCGATATGACCGCCACAGTGGAAGCCGGCATCACCCTCGACGAACTGCAACGCGAGCTGGCCGCAGCCCGCCAATTCGTCCCCCTAGAATCGCCCCTCCCCCGACGCGCCACCGTCGGCGGCGCCCTGTCCACCGCCAGCGTCGGCGCCATGGCCCACGCCTACGGCCCCCCCCGCGACTGGCTCATCGGCATCGGCGTACTAGGCGCCGACGGCCTGACCACCAAGGCCGGCGGGCGCGTGGTAAAAAACGTCACCGGCTACGACCTCAACAAGCTCTACACCGGCTCCCTAGGAACCTTGGCCGTCATCGTCGAAGCCACATTCAAGGTATCCCCCCTGCAACCCCAAGAAAGAATGTTGGCCGCGCCTTTCGCCTCAATGCCCGACGCCGTAGCCGCCGGACGGGAACTGCTAAACCATCCCGCCGGGCCGGTAAGCTACCTCGCGGCCAGCAGCGGACTGGCCCGCCACCTGCTCTCCCACATCCTCCAACCGGCCCAAGACCGGCGGCTGCCCGGCGGCGAATGGCTGTCCCTAACCCAGGCCCTGCAAGAAAGTATGGGCGGACTGGGACTCTGCTTCTTTTCCGGGCGGGCCGCGGCCGTCCGGCGGCGGGTTGACGAAACATCGGCGGCCCTGCTCCGCTCCGGCGCCGACGATGCCGCCCCCACCGGCGCCGACGGCGCCGCCGCCGCCCGCCAGTGGGCCGCCGACCTCGGCTGGCAGGACGATTTCGCCCCCACCCTGTCCCTGAAACTGTCCGCCCCCCGGCGCGTCATCCCCGCCCTAACCGACGCCTGCCTTCGCATCGGGCTACTGGAATCGCCCTCCGAAGCCCTGGCCGACCCCGGCTTTGGCGCCGTGCGCCTGTTTTTCTGGGGCGAGTCCGACGACGCCGGAGTCCTGGAAACCATCGCCGAAACCCGCCGCGCCGCCGCCCGCCACGGCGGAACCGCCATCGTCGAAACCTGCCACCCCGCCATCAAAGCCCAACTCGACGTCTGGGGCGAGGAACCCCCCGCTATGGAGCTGATGCGCCGCCTCAAACAGCAGTTCGACCCCCAACGCCTGCTCAACCCCGGCCGGTTCTTGGGCCGCTTGTAACCCGTTTTCTTGTAACCCGTTTCCAACGCAGAGAGCGCAAAGGGCGCAAAGAACGTTAATTGCCGCTATAATCCCTGCGTCCCCGCGTTGAAAATACAAAAAAGCCCCGCCTTGAAAATACGAAAAGGCCCTGAATTGATGACCACGCCCGAACCCGCCGCGCCCGATACCCCCACCGCCCCCTCCCTGCCAGCGATTTTCGCCGGTTTCGCCGGGCCCGACGCCCCCGCCGAAGCCGATATGTACCGCTGCGTCCATTGCGGACTCTGCCTTAGCTCCTGCCCCACCTACGCCGTCACCGGGCTGGAAATGGAGTCGCCCCGCGGCCGCATCGCCCTGATGAAAGCCGTCAACGAGGGCCGCGCCGAAATCAGCGACCGCATCGTCTCCCACTGGGAAGCCTGCCTCAACTGCCGCGCCTGCGAAGCCGTCTGCCCCTCCGGCGTCCCCTACGGGCGAATGATGGAGCGCACCCGCGCCCAAGTCCGCGCCCGCGGGCGGCAGTCCCCGGAGCTGCGCCGCATGAACCGCTGGTTCCTGCGCGGCGTCCTCCCCCGCCCCCGGCTGCTCCGCCTAGGAGCCCACCTGCTCCGCCTCTACCAGCGCCTCGGCCTGCAAACCGCCGCCCGCCGCGCCGGACTCCTCCGCCGACTGCCCGGCAGCCTAGCCCAACTCGACGCCCAACTCCCCCGGATGAGCCGCCGCTTCTTCGGCCCATCGCGCCGCCCCCACCTGCCCGCCGCCCACCCGGACGACCGGCCCGCCCCAACCCCGGATACGCCCGACGCCAACCAGCCGCCCCCCCTGACAGTCGCCCTGCTTTCCGGCTGCGTAATGCCCCTGATGCAGGCCGCCACAATGGAAGCCACCGTCCGCACCCTCACCCGCAACGGCTGCCAGGTCGCCGTCCCGCCGGGGCAAGGCTGCTGCGGCGCCCTCAACCTCCACGCCGGCGACCTCGAAACCGGACGGACTATGGCCCGGCGCAACCTAGACGCCCTCCTCAGCAGCGGCGCCGACCGCATCGTCACCTGCTCCGCCGGCTGCGGCTCCACTATGAAGGAATACGCCGAACTGCTGAAAGACGACCCCGCCTACGCCCAGCGGGCCCGCCAGGCCAGCGAAATCACCCAAGACATCACCGAACTGCTACTCGAGCTCCCCTTCCGCCGCCCCCTCTACCCCTTGGCGCGGACAGTCACCTACCAGGATCCCTGCCACCTAGCCCACGCCCAGCGCATTTCCGCCGCCCCCCGGGCCATCCTCCAGGCCATCCCCGGCGTCACCCTCCAAGAAATGGAAAACCCGTCCCTCTGCTGCGGCGGCGCCGGAGTTTATCCCGCCTTGCAGCCCCTCCTTTCCCGCCGGATCCTAAGCCGCAAGCTCGACTCCATCGCCGACACCGCCGCCACCGAAGTAATCACCGCCAACCCCGGCTGTATGCTCCAACTCGAGCAGGGCCTCCGCGCCGCCGGACAGCCCCTCCCCGTCCGCCACGTAGTAGACCTGCTCGACGAAGCCTACCGCCTCGAAGAACAACCCGCGCAACCCGCCCAGCCCCGCCGCCTGCCCGCCCCCCGCCGCCGCGGGCCCAAGCCAATCCAAACCGGCCTAGAAGAAACCCAAGCCGCCGCCCGCCGCCAAGGCCGCCGCAAGCGCCCCCAAAAACCCCTCCACTAAGCGCGGCGCAGCCATCCCCGTCACAGCCGCGGCAACGCCGGCTCTGGAGCCGCGCTCACCGGAGAATCCCGCATTTCCTGCGCCAGCCGCGAAAACAGGTAGAATATCTCCCCCGCAGTATTGGTCACACTGAGAATGCTCAACAAATCCTCATCGCCCGGAGGAAATTCGCTCTCCGCATAGCCGCTCCTGATTCCGCTCAACAACTCATCACGATTGCCGGTCATCATCACCGCCATTTCCCAATGCTCCGGTTCCTGGTTGGCAAGCCCGTCTATAATAACCAGCGTCAACGTGTCTATCCCGTCTATCATAACATCCCGCAACTGATTGGCCGTGTCATTATCCGGCAGTTGGTTCAGCTCATCGCACAATTCCGCAAACAGTTCCTCCAGCCACACAACCAGCCTTTGTTGGGCAAGAATAGAGTTGACTTCCTCGATAGCGTGGCCGGGATGACGATGCCTCACCTCGGTTAGAAATTCGTCTATCTCTCTTATCAGCGAGCGGACGCCATCTCTCAGCGAGTCAATTCCATTGCCCTGCCGCACCGCATCCAAGTACGACGATAAGGCGGAAAGCACCCGCCGCTGCTCCATAGCGATAAGCGTCAGCGCCGTAGACACCCCTTCACTAGGCCGGTTATAAATATATTCCGCCCGCGACATACTCTCCGCAGCCGTCGCCGGCCACAGACGGGAAAACAGCCGCGCCACCCCAGGCAGCAAGAACAACATTGTAATGCTCCCAAGCAGATCGGCCAACGCGCACGCCGCCGCCATCGGATGCTCCAGAGGGAGCGACAGTAGCAGGGCCTTCACCAATGGGACGCCCGACCATAACTCGATATACAAAAGGAGAACGAACACCGTGATCATCAGAATGTTGTATAAAAACTGGAACATTGCGATACTGCGCAGCGTTCCCGTCAGGTTAAGCGATAGCGGCAGCATAATAATGTTCGCCCCCAACCACGAGCCATATATCGCCATCAACACCTGGTCATCGGTCAAGATGCCGCTGGCCCCCAGCCCCACCGCCAGCACCATCACCGCCAGCGATGATTGCGCCACGAAACACACCGCCGCCGCCACCAGAAAGGAAAGCCACAAAGACCCCCCGGAAAACCCTAGCAAGTCATCAAACAGCGGCTGTCCGGCCAGCGCCTCGCCCGACTCCTTTATCAGACCCAGCCCAACAAATATCAACGCCGCCCCTACCATCATCGCGCCGATGTGACGAAACTTGACCGCCTTTTCGTTTACCACCAGAAAGCTGGCTACGCCAAGAACGTATAATGCCGCCAGATGAATGTTCAGCGATACCAGCAACACCATTATCCCCGCGGCCAGGCTCCCCCCCAGGAGCAACGCGAAAGCCCGATCCGTGGCGATAAGATTAGCCCGCATCAGACCCACCGTGATAAAAGTCAAGGCCGACGTACTCTGAATCACCCCGCCCGCGAGTATCCCCCACCCCCAGGCAGCGTAGCGATTGGGAATCCACCGCACGGCAATCAAGCGAAGCCGTCGAGTGGTCAGTGTCTTGAGGTTCTCCGACAGCAGCCACACCCCCACAAGGAACAGCCCAAGCCCCCCAACCAGTCCCCCAATCGCCTCTATCATCTTTGTATCCCCATCCCCGCGTTTAACCGCTTTGGGAGATTGAGTGTATCAGAGCAAAACCCCTTTGTCCTTTCAACAAACTCATCACAAACCCCTACCGCAGCGCTAACGGGGCCGCCGCCTGCGACGGCATACTCGCCATCTCCTGCGTTATTGTCGTGGATATATTCAACCCGCGATATTCTCTCCGCGGCAGTCGCCGGATACAAGCGGGAATACGCCCGCACCAGCCAAGCACAAACAGCATCAATATAATTCCCGTAGTGCTGTCTATCACAATGCACAACAGCCCCAATTGACTCGACAATTCCATCGGTATGCTGTTAAGAAACGCTTTCACCAGCGGAACCCCGTCTCAGTTTTAGATGTACAAAAGCGGAAAGCCCCCCGCCGATTCCATAATCAGCACCAGCCCCACAAACACCAACGCCCCCAGCGAGCGAAACCGCACCGCCCGCTAATCGAAAGCACGCTCGCAACCCCAAGCGCGTAAAGCGCCGCCAGCTTTATATCAAACGACACAAAAAACACCAGCGACGCCACCCCGACGTTGCCGCCAATAATGAGCCGCCAATGATAAAAGGAAAAACCCGCTCAGTGCTGGCAATGCTGGCCCGCAGCATCCCCACCGTGAAAGGCAAGCGCCGCCATCCTCTGCGCAACGCCCGCACCCGCCGCCCGGACAATGCCTTCAGATTCTAGGAAAGAATCCCCATCCCTATAAAGAACAGGCCCAGACCGCCAACAATCCCGCCCAGCAACATTACCATTTACATTGTACCCCCACCCCCACGCTAACCCGCGTTGGGAATCGCCAATGTATCATGCGGCATCACCCCGAAAAAGCCGCCAGCTCCCGTTGCGCCGCCGCCAGCCCCGACCCGTAGGCCACCTCGTACCCGTTGGCGTTCAGAATCTGCTCCAGCGCCGACAGCAACGCCAGCACATTGCGGTCGCGGGCCGAATCCCCCATCAGCCCGATGCGCCAGGCCTTGCCCCGAAACTCCCCCAGCCCGCCGCCGATTTCAATGTCATAGTCCCGCAGCAACGCCCCCCTAACCTGCCCGTCCTCAATCCCCTCGGGAATCCCGACCGTAGTCAGCGGGTTCAACCGGTACTGCGGGTCGGCCAGCAGCTCCAGCCCCAGCGCCTCCAGCCCCGCCCGCAGCGCCGCCGCCGCCCGCGCGTGCCGCCCGATGCGGTTCTCGATCCCCTCCTCCATCAGCATCCGCAGCGCCTCCCGCAGCGCATACGTCATTGATATCGGCGCCGTATGGTGATAACTGCGTGAAAGCCCCCAATAGCTTTCCAGATCTTGCAAATTGAAGTAAAAACTCTGCACCAGACTCTCCCGAGTTTTCACCACCTGCATCGCCGCGTCGCTCAAAGTAATCGGCGCCAACCCCGGCGGCGCCCCCAAACACTTCTGCGTCCCGCTATAGCAAACGTCAATCCCCCACTCGTCCACCCGCACATCGTGGCCCCCCAGCGAAGTCACCGCGTCCACAATAGACAACGCCCCGTGCCGCCGAATCACCTCCAGAATCTCCGGCAAAGGCGTAAGCACCCCCGTAGACGTTTCCCCGTGAACCACCCCCACCGCCTTGACCCTAGAATGACGCGACAGCTCATCATCCAAAGCCTGCGGATCCACCGGCCGCCCCCAAGCCGTGTCAATAGTATGCACCCGCGCCCCGCACCGCTCGGCGATATTCCCCAGCCGGATTCCGAAATACCCATTGCGGCAGACCACAATAGTATCGCCCGGCTCCAGTATATTCGCGCAGGCCGTCTCCATCGCCCCGGTTCCTGTAGCCGACACCGGCATAGTCATCACGTTCGCCGTGCGGTAAACCTCCCGCAACATATCCCCAATGTCATTCATCACCTGAAAAAAATCCGGGTCCAAATGCCCCACCACCGGCAGAGTCATCGCCTGCAACACCCGCGGATGCACCGAACTAGGCCCCGGCCCCAACAACAACCGCGACCCAGGCTGCAATTCACCAAAATACGACGAAGTCACCCCAAGCCTCCCAAGTAAAAAATGTCTGCAACGCACAGAGCGCAGAAAACCCAAAGACTACAGCCAAGCCATAAACCTCTGCGCCCTCTGCGTAATCTCTGCGCCCTCTGCGTTAAAAACCCCCGTTAAACCACCGCCGACGCCCCCCCATCCAAATTCACCGCAATCCCGGTAAGGTAGCTCGCCCGCTCCGACGCCAGAAACGCGATAACATCCCCCGCCTCCTCCGGTTCCCCCACCCTACCCAGCGGCACATCCCGGCCCTCCGCCAGCCGACCATAGAAATCGTCAATCGTCAGGCTGGGATCCGACTGCACCCGCGCATCAAAACGCTTCTGGTGCTGCCCGCTCTTAATCAGCCCGATACACACCGTCGAAACCAGTATATTGTCCTTCGCCAAATCCTTCGACAGCCCCTTGGTAATCGCGATTCCGGCAGCCCGCGATATCGACGTCGGCATAGACGACGGCCCCGGCGTCCGCCCCCCCAGATTGGTCACATTGATAATCCGCCCTCCGCCAACCTTCCGCATCTCCGGTATCGACTCCTGAATCAGCCGCACCGCCCCCCACACCTTAAGCTCGAAATCGAAAGCCCAATCATCCTGCGAAACCGACTCAAAGGCTTTCGCCATCGACGTCCCCGCGTTGTTCACCAGAATATCCAGCCGCCCGAACTGGTTAAGCGTGTTCTCAACAATGCTGCGGGCGCTCCCCGGGTCCGTAACATCGGCGGAAATAGGCAACACCTGCCCCCTAGTCGCCGCCTTGATATCCTGCGACGCCACCTCCAGCACATCGGGCCGCCGCGCCACAATAACCACCGACGCCCCCTCCTGCGCCATACTAAGCGCCGCCGCCTTCCCAATCCCGTCGCTCCCCCCCGTAACGATCGCCACCTTATCCCGCAATCCCAAATCCATAGCACCCTCCTAAACCTGCCAGCTAACCCAAAACAACAATGCGCCCAAAATTATATCACACCCCAACCCCCTCTGCGCCCTTACGCCATCGCGTAACCCGTCCCTATTCCCCCCCACCAAAAACAAACTCCCCCTCCCAAAGGCTGCGGAACCCCCCTACCGACCGCACGAACTGGCCCGTACTAATGCGGGCAACATCATACTCCGGCAGAACCACCGCCGCCATACACCTACCGTCAAGTATCACCCCGCGCCCGTCGAAATGGAAATCCAGGTTGTCAAACCCGTACTGCTTACGCTCTGCTGGCAGGTCATCCCCATCAACTGGCCACAGGGCAAGAAAAAACCTCGCCTCCGTATCGGCCCGGACACACCCATCCTTGACATACAACAGCCGGTTCTCACCCAGATATACGTCAAACCCGGAACGAATCACGAGTTCGCCGGATTCCAGCTCCTCGTAGTCGAAACGGGCCGTCCCTTCGACCGGCTCTTTAATGTTCGCAATCAGAGATATATCGAAATATCCGTCAACAATGATACGCTCAACCGAAACCTGCTCTCCCAACCCTTCCAACCCCTCCGAGCTGCCGGAATGTACCAAGAAAATTCGATTCGGGGCATCAGGGAGCAACACAACTAAATCAGCTATCTCACGCAGACACGGTTCGACGGACTCCCTGCACCAAGTGGTTCCATAGTAGTAATCGGCCGGTCTCCCCTCTTTTCCTTGATAGAACTTAATAGACGGGGCTGTCTCCCCATCAGCATAAACAACGTCCCCTTCCCTTACCCTTTCTTCCAACACGGCAAGAACGGATTTTGTGTTTTCCTGCGTTTTGTACGGACTGTCCTGCCGAATATCACCCACCCCGGCAAACACTATCGCCCCAACCGCCACAACCCCCAGCGCCGGAGCCACCCACCCCCGGCCCGTAAGCCCGGCCAGACCATCAGCCATCCAATAGATAGCAACCCCCGCAGCCAGAAAAACAACCGGCCCCAAATAGATATTTTGCCGAGTCCCCCCAAGTGGATAAAGTGCCAGCGCCGCCGCCAAAACGGCGACTCCAACCGCAACCAAGCCCAACACTGCAACAGCATCAAATCGCCGCCCCTTCCCGTTCCCCTTCAGCGATACCAGCAACATAATAACCAACGCCCCAACCACCACCATAGCAACGGCTTCCGGCAAATGATATTTCAGAAGCGCCCAAGGGCGAGTAACCGCAAACCCAAGAACGTCAGCTACATTATACGCCTCTCGATAACAATACCAATCCATACCCCCCCAGCACCCGCCCCGCCACTGATAGCGCAAAGTCACCCCGTAGCTTATAACGCACCCCGCCAGAAAACACGCCGCAGGCCAGCCCAAAGCAATGCGCCCCTTAAGCCAATTACCAACCCGCCCTATGCCTAAGTCCCGTTCCGCCGCCCAAGAGTCGGGGGGGGGGGGGGGGGGGGGGGGTAAGAAGCGCAGCAACGCCCATCACCGCAACACCGAACAAAACCAAACCATACTGCAACAACGGCGCAAGCAACAGCGAAACGCACAGCAGCCCCTTTCGCCCGTCCCGAAAATACCACAAAAGCCCCGCAATCATCAGCGTCGCCAGCAGCGCATCAATAGAGTATTCCCGCGCATCCTGAGCGTGATATATCGCCGCAACCGAAAGCGTAGCCAGCAGACCCGCCAAAAACGCCGCCCACCGCGCAACCCCCAGCCGCGGCAACAAAAACAAAATCACAACCACAGTCAAAACACTAGCCGCCGCCGGCAAAACCCGGATACTGAAAGCGGAAACATCCACCTTCTGCACCACCCACAGCGCCAAAGGATACAGTACAGGCGAGGAGTTCCTGTACCGAGTATTGCCTACCACCTCCAAAAGCCCGCCCCCCGAATTACCGGCAACAACCGCCTCGTCATACCGTACCGAATTCCCCGGCAAATCGTAAAAGCGCAGCCCCAAAGCCACCACCACCAAACAAACACAAGCAACAAAACACAACCCCGCCCTGCGCCCATCCCCCATACCTGTCACCCCCAAAAAACTCTGCGCCATTGCGTCCCCCCGTAACCCACCCCAAACCTAAATCTCAACATCCTCCGCCCCCGCCACAATCCCAATATCCTTATCCCCCCGCCCGCTAAGGCAAACCAAGATAACAGCATCCCCCCCCAACGCAGGTGCCAATTGCGCCGCCCCATACACCGCATGAGCCGACTCCAAAGCCGGAATAATCCCCTCCGTCCGGCAGAGCAAATGAAAACCCTCCAGCGCCTGCCCGTCGGTCACCTCCCTATATTCCGCCCGCCCCGAATCCTTCAAGTAACTGTGTTCCGGCCCCACCCCCGGGTAATCCAGCCCCGCCGAAATACTGTGCGCCGGACTAACCTGCCCGTCCGCATCCTGCAACAAATAAGTCATCGCCCCATGCAACACCCCCGGACGCCCCGCCGTGAGCGTCGCCGAATGTTCCCCCGACTCCAGCCCCTTCCCTCCGGCCTCCAGCCCCACCAGCCGCACATCCTCGTCGCCAACAAAAGGATGAAACGTCCCAATAGCGTTGCTCCCCCCGCCCACGCAGGCCATAACATAATCCGGCAGCCGCCCCTCCGCGGCCAAAATCTGCGCCCGCGCCTCCCACCCAATAACGCACTGGAAATCCCGCACCATCACCGGATAAGGATGAGGCCCAACCACGCTCCCAATGAGATAATGCGTAGTTTCCACATTAGTCACCCAGTCGCGGATCGCTTCGTTAATAGCGTCCTTAAGCGTCCGCGTTCCCGACGTTACGGAAACCACTTCCGCCTCCAGCAACCGCATCCTATAGACATTAAGCGACTGCCGCCGGATGTCCTCCTCGCCCATATAGACGATGCACTCCAAGCCCAGCATAGCGCAAGCAGTAGCCGCCGCGACCCCGTGCTGCCCGGCGCCCGTTTCCGCGATAATGCGCCGCTTGCCCATACTCTGCGCCAGCAAAGCCTGCCCCAAAGCGTTGTTTATCTTATGCGCCCCCGTATGCGCCAAATCCTCCCGCTTCAGGTAAATCCTCGCCCCCCCCAAATGCCGCGAAAGATTCTCGGCATAATACAACGGCGTAGGCCGCCCCACATAGCTCGCCAGCAAACCGGCCAGCCGCCCCTGAAACCCCTCGCTGCCCTTCACCCCGTTATAGGCGTCATCCAGCTCCGCCACCGCCGCCATCAGCGTCTCAGGAACAAACATCCCCCCAAAATCCCCAAACCGCCCCCGCTCATCAGGAAACACCCCCATCCGTCCACCAACCATAACCAAAACCCCCAAACCAAAAATCCCCCCCACCAACCCCCACTGCCCCCCCCATTCTACCCCACCCCTCACGTCCATAACTACGCCAAACCACCCAAACCACCGCCACCAAACCCAAAACCACCCGCCCCCACCGAACACCAACCCCGTAGGGGCGCACAGCCATGCGCCCAACATCCGCGCCCCCCACGTCCATAACTATGCCAAACCACCCAAACCACCGCCACCAAACCCACAACCACCCACCCCTACGCAATACCCGTCACCTCGTAGGGGCGCACAGCCGTGCGCCCAGCATCCGCGCCCCCACGTCCACAACTATGCCAAACCATCCAAACCACCACCACCAAGCCCACAACCACCCACCCCGACGCAATACCCGTCACCCCGTAGGGGCGCACAGCCGTGCGCCCAGCATCCCCGCCCCCCACGTCCATAACTACGCCAAACCATCCAAACCGCCACCACCAAGCCCACAACCACCCACCCCTACGCAATACCCGCCACCCCGTAGGGGCGCACAGCCGTGCGCCCTGCATCCGCGCCCCCAGCGCCTGTGAGTATCGCAAGCCATCCGCCCCTACGAAATGCCAAACATCACTCCCTGCTCACATTGAGAACACCCCCTGCATAGCTCCCCTGATTCGATCAACTGAAACACCAATATCGTCCAGACACTCCCCAACATCCCCATCGTCCAACAACAGCAAAATAGTCCGGCAAGCCAGCGCCAACGGCGCAGCATCCTCACCCAACAATTGCCGCGCCCCCTCCACAATATCCGCCAAACGCTCCGACGCCTCCGCCTGCCGCCTCCGCCACTCCAATGGAACCGGCACGAACCTATGCCCCCCTGCCACCTCCTCCTCTAGTGGTTGATACCACGGGTCCAAAGGCAAACTCCGGGCAGCCCAAACCCGCACGTCCCCAACGGACACCCCCAGCTCACAAGCAAGCTCCGCGTTAGCCTCCTCCAAATCCCGAAAACATACCCCCAGAAGATGCACCGGCGAGGGCGTGTGCCGCCCCGCCCGCGCATCGTCCAACGCAGCCCCCAAAATACTCATAGCGTGGTCGCTATGGGAGTCCATCAACATTGCTCCTTATCTAATGATGGCGCAACTGATGGCGCAACAGCCGCAAGCCTAAACCTGCCCACCCCACCCGCCAAAACAAAATGTCCGGGAAATCAAAAAAATCCTGTTGATTGCCTTGCGGGGGCAAAATAGCGCATAGCAACGCCCCCTCAAACGCGCCCCAAACAGAGGACACCCTGAAAATGAAGCCAAGAAAACCGAAGTAGCATTTCCTAGCCGCTTTCCTGTTTCTCGCCCTAATATCCGGGGCCGCCTGCCGGGAAGCCGCGCCACCACCGACGCCAACCCCAACCCCAACGCCCCAAGCGACCGCGCCCCCGACGGCAACCCCCGCGCCCGTACCAACGGCTGCCCCAACTCCAACGCCGACAGCCACTCCAACGCCAACCCCGGCGCCCCTTCCCACGGCCACGCCCGCGCCGGATACCGCCCGGGCAGGAGAGCAAATAGACTGGGACGATTGCTCAGTGGAATTGGTAAGCGGCGAATCCGTTGAAATCGATTGCGCAGCTATAGAAGTCCCCGCCGACTACCGGGATCCCGAAGGCGCCAGCATCTACCTCGTCCTCTACGTACATCGCGCCACCTCCCCGGCCCAGCGGATAGGCTATCTGTTTATCAACCCCGGCGGGCCGGGAGTCAGCCCCTATGACCATGTTATCTCCGCTCCCCTCGGGCAGTTCACCGATGAAATCGTCCAGCGTTTCGACATCGTCGGGCTCGAGCCTCGCGGCGTCGGGTTTTCCGAGCCCGAGTTCGCTTGCGGCGCACCCGGCGAGCAGCTCGACCTGCTCAACTCCATCGAGGGCGACTTAATTGACACCCCCGAGGAAATAGCCATCGCCGAAGCCGCCGCCAACCTGTGCATCGAGTCAATGGGGCCGGCCGGCGGCCTGTTGCACAGCGAATACGTCGCTAGGGATATGGATGAACTACGCAAGATCCTAGGCGCCGATCAAATCTCTTATTTCGGATGGTCTTACGGCTCGGTTCTGGGAGTCTGGTACGCCACCCTCTTTCCCCAATCGGTCAGAGCAATGGTTGTTGACGGCGCCGACAACCCGGTTGACCAAGCCTTCACCCAAGAAGAACGCATCGCCCAAGATATGGATGAAATCTTGCCCCAAGAAGAACAGCTCACCCGGGCGCTGACAGCGTGCGCCGCGCCGGAATGTCCGATATACAACGACGGAGACCCCATTGGCTACTATATGCAGGCCGCGAAAAAACTGCACTTGGTAAACAGCGCGGCAGGAAATCTTCCCGAAGCCGGCTATTTTGGAGTGGTTTCGGCCCTGTACAGCGAAGGGCTATGGCCTAAGCTATGGAATGGCCTGTTCCAGCTTAACGAGAACGACGACCCGGCCATTATGATCGAACTCGCCGCGGCACAATTGGTGGGATCCGACCCCACTGCTCCCAGCTTCACCGGACACGTAAATTGCCTAGACGGCCTGACACTGAAACCGGAATATGACCGCGCCACTCAACTGGAAGACTCCGCAATCTCTAACGACATCGCCAAAGAAAGGTTCCCCTTGCTGACGGCAATTGAAAGCAATAGTCATAGCGCCTGCCCTTTCTATGACCAGTTCGCCCCGGCCCCCCTCCAAGGGCCGCTGGACGGCGGAGGCGCAGCCATACTGGTGATCGGCAACCACGAAGACCCGACTACTCCGTTCACTGAATCCGAAGAACTGGTAAACGAGACACTCAACAACGGCTACCTGCTGGAGACCGCCCACTTCCAGCACACTGTCTATCCTCACAACAAGTGCGTCAACGCCCACGTCCACCGTGCACTGATTGACGGAATATACCCCAACGAGCGGCACACATTCTGCGAGCGGGAGGATTGGGCCAACCCCTAACCCAGAAATTGCAAGACCACTCCCACCGTCTACCACTCCAAGCAATGCCCCGTCACCCTAAGCAAAGCCCCGTCACCCCATGCAATGCCTTGCCACTCCAAGCAAGCTGCCTGTCATTCCGAACAACTGTCCATCATTCCGGACGCTGTCTGTCATTCTGAGTATTCTTAACGTGCGCTGTAATTGCCGTTGCGATTGCGCCCCGCACCGTCATTCCCGCGAAAGCGGGAATCCACAGCCCCGGCCCAATACGGCCTTCGCTTCACCGGAGCGTCTGGATTCCCGCTTTCGCGGGAATGACGGGATGATTTCGGCAATATCAACACACGCTAAGAACACCTCATTCTAAGCAACTGTCTATCATCCCGGGCGCCGTCTGTCATTTTAAGCAATGCCCCGTCACCCTAAGCAAATCCCTGCCACTCTGAGCAAACCCCTGTCATTCTGAGCAATGCCCCGTCACTCTAAGCAAATCCCTGCCACTCCAAGCAAAACCCTGCCACCCTGAGCAAAGCTCTGCCACCCTGAGCAAAGCGAAGAATCCCACCTTGGCCGGCAACACCATTCCCTTAGCCCAAAGCAACAAAGAAAAACCTCGCAACCCCCTCCCCAACCCCGCCAGCCAGACTCACGCAGCCCCGCTCAACGCAGCATCGGCGTGCCGCGCATTTTCGACAAACCGCTGAATCTTGCGCCGGTCTTTCCGCCCCAAAGTCTCCACCCCGCTAGACACATCAACCCCCCAAGGCCGCACAATGCTAATAGCCCGGCCCACATTAGCCGGAGTAAGCCCCCCGGCCAGCAAAAAAGAGTAGCCGCGGCGAGCCAGCGACGCCGCCACATCCAAACTGAAGCCCTGCCCGGTGCCGCCCTGCAACCCCTCAACCAGCCTATCCAGCGTAACCAGACAGCCGGATTCGCCATATTCCCAAACCTGCCCGGCCAATTCCGGCGCATCATCCAAGCCTTTAACCGACGCCGGAACGTGTATAACCTTAATGACCTGGCAACCCGTTTCCGCAACGCCCGCCGCGTATTCCACGCTCTCCCGCCCGCACAATTGCGCCGCATCCAGCCCGCAGCGGGCAACAACGGCGTTCACCTCATCCAGCGGCTGGTCCGCAAACAACCCCACCATACGCGGCAACCTCCCCCCCAACCCCCGCACCGCCCCCACAATCTCCTCAGCAGCGTCCGGCGCAACAAGCCGCCGCCGCTCCGGCACAAAGACAATGCCAATAAAATCAGCCCCGGCCTCAGCAGCAACACAAGCATCCCCAACGCTGCCAACCCCGCAAATCTTCACCCGTATCATACATCAACCCACATAATCAAGAAAATTGCGAAATTACTTCCGCTATCTGTAACTCCACCCTTTTGTCATCCTGCCCTTTTGTCATTCTGAGCACTGTCTGTCATTCTGAGCAAAGCGAAGAATCCCACCTTGGCCAACGACACCCTTCCCTTAGCTCAGGCCACCAAAGAGGAATTTCGCAATTCTCTCAATAATCCTGAAAATCCAAGAATCCCGAAAATCCTGATTCAGACAATCATCAACAAAATTGCGAAATTACCTTCCGCCCCCTGTCATTCTGAGCAAAGCGAAGAATCCCGCTAACCCCAAAAACCCCAATTCAGCCAGCGCCCCCGGACAATTCGCGCACTTTGGCCGCCACATCCGGGGCAGTCACCAACGCCTCGCCCACCAGCACGGCGTTGACCCGGTAGCGGTTGAGCGACCGCAAATCATCGCGGCTGAAAATCCCGCTTTCGCTGACCAGCACCCGGCCCCTAGGCACCAACGGGGCCAGCCGCCCGGTAACCGCCAAGTCGGTGGTAAAAGTGTGCAAGTCCCGGTTGTTGATGCCGATGATTTCCGCCCCTGCCTCCAGGGCCGTTTCCAGTTCCCCTTCATCGTGAACCTCGACCAAACACTGCATCCAGAGCGATTGCGCCCTTTCCAGCAGTTCCTTCAGCAGCGACGGCTCCAGAATAGCGACGATAAGCAACAACCCGTCGGCCCCAGCGGCGCGAGCCTCATAGACCTGATAAGGGTCAAAAATAAAGTCCTTACGCAACACCGGAGCCCGTCCCGACGCCCCCGACTGCTTGATGCTGGAAAGATGGGCCAGCTCGCCCTGAAAGCGCGGGTCGGTAAGACAAGAAACCGCCGCCGCGCCATTGGCGACATAGGTTCCGGCCAGCCGCACCGGGTCGAAGTCCGGCGCCAGCAGCCCGCGGGACGGCGACGCTTTCTTCACCTCGGCAATCAGCCGGACGCCGCCGCCGATGAGCGCCCCCGACAGGTTCAGGGGCCGCGCCTGCTCCGCCGCCGCCCGCTCCACCGCCGCCAACGGCGCCCCCCGCTTGGCCGCCGCCACCTCCCCCCGCTTCGCCGCCACAATTTCGTCAAGAATGCTGGGCATTTTAAGGCACCGTCACCTCTTGATGTTTGACCATACTGGTAAAGCACCCCATAACAAAGTCCCTGGCCCCTTGAATCTCAAACAGCACCGGCACCCCCTCACTGTCAAAATGCGTGATTATGCCCTCTACTTCCTCAGCATAGTCAATATCGCCTCCCTCCAGTTCCACCATCAGAATGTCCACGTCTGGGCTGTACTTAAATTTCATATCTGCTTCTCCTCGCCGGGTATGCTGTAACTACAATAATTTCTCCGTTCTCTTCATATATCACTCGCAATATGTGCTGGCTATCCAGTGGAAAATGAATTATTGACCTATCTTGATTTCCTTGAAAAACGTTATTTGGGTGTCTCAAACCATCAATTATTTGGTCCTGATAAAAAATAAACCCACGTCTGGCTGCAATTGCCATTTTCTCGTATGCATGGTGAGTAAAACGTATTGGCTTCAGTGGCAACATACTCAAAACTCCTTGCCATCAAAATTTCGTTTCCCGATAAACGCGCCATCAGTTTGAGCCACTGCTACTCCTGTATCTCCATAAGCTCAGTAGCCAGAGCGTTAATAAGATGCGAGTTGCCGCAAGTCTGGCAGGCTATCACCATGAAAATCTCCATCGTGCCGCCGCTCGTGAACTTTCCCCACCGGAAAGATTTTACTTCAACGGGTTCGGCACTGATAGCCCAAGTGCTTTCGTGGCAGACCGCGCACGGACGCTCTCCCCCTTCCCAATACTTATCCAGCCACTCATAAACTTTACCACGATTGAGTTCGTTCGATTTGATAGCATCCATCATCATAGCGTTCACCCCCTCCGGTTCGCCATCGCCCAGGAACCGCCCGTTCCCTGCCGCATTCCCGTTCCCTGCATCATTCCCGTTCCCTGCATCATTCCCGTTCCCTGCATCATTCCCGTTCCCTGCCGCGTTATTGTAACCCTTGGCGCGAAAAATTGCTCAACCCCCCCCCTGGCTCAGCTCCACCAGCGCCTCCAGCTTGCGGCGGGCGGCGCCGCGGTCTATCGCTAGGGCCGCAACCTGTATCCCCCCGGAAATGTCGGCCACCGCGCCGGCCGCCAGCAAAACCCCGGCGGTGTTGAGCAGCACGGCGTCACGGATCGGCCCCCCCTCGCCGCGCAGCAACCGGAGCATAATACCGGCGTTCACCCCCCTATCGCCGCCGCGCAGGTCTTCCACCGAGCATGGCGGCAGCCCCGTGTCGGCGGCCCGCAGCGTCCAGCTCTCCACCCGCCCGTCGCGCAGCTCCCACACCGACGTGTCGCCCGACAGCGAAATTTCGTCCATTCCCCCGTCGCCGTGAACCACCAATGTGCGCTGCGAACCCAGCAGCCGCATCACCTCCGCCATCTTCTCCCCCAGTTGAGGATAGGCCACGCCGATGAGCTGCCGCTGCGCCCCTGCCGGATTGGTCAGCGGCCCCAGAATGTTAAAAACGGTGCGAATGCCGATTTCCCGGCGCACCGGCGCGGCGTGGCGCATAGAGGGATGAAAGGCTTGCGCGAACATAAATCCGATGCCGCCGTCTTCGATGCACCGCTCCACCGCGTCCGGCGGCAAGTCAACGCGCACCCCCAGCGCTTCCAGCACATCGGCGGCGCCGCAGCTCCCCGACGCGGCGCGGTTGCCGTGCTTGGCTATCCGCACCCCGGCCCCCGCGGCCACCAGCGCCGCCGCCGTCGAAATGTTGAAAGTGTTGGTTCCGTCGCCCCCGGTGCCTACCGAATCCACCAGCACCCCCCCGGCCCGCACCTTGAGGGAAAACTCGCGCATAACCGTCGCCATCCCCGCGATTTCCCCGGTAGACTCCCCCTTCAGCCGCAGCGCAGTCAAAAAGGAACCCAGTTGCCCCGGCGTCGCCCCCCCCTCCATTATCTGCCGCATCACCGCCGCCGCCTGCTCCATACTCAAGGACTGCCCAACCACCACCCAATCAATTGCTTCACGAATTTCCAACGCTCGCTGCTCCAATCGGAATGTATACCTTCCCGATGCTGTAGGCTATAACGGAAAGTCGGACGCCCTTAACCGTTGCGCCCCGTGTATAATTTTCGCTATTTCCACGTCATCGCCAGTCAAAAAGTACAGCAACCTGTAGTTTTCCACGACAATTTGCCGCACATCCCAACGATTGAATTCCGATACTACCCGGCCCATCCTAGGAAAATCAGCCAGATAATCCCCTATGTCCATAACACGCTGATAGAAAAATCAGCGTATTCGGGAGAGTTTCGCGCAATGTCCAGACAAATTACTTCCAACTCGGCAAGACTTCTTGCCAGCCAGATTACCCGCGCCATTTAGCGAACCGCCGTTTGACTTCTTCGTGGGGAACGCCATCGCCTTCCGAGCTTTGTTTTCTCGCAAGCTCAATTCCATAGAATAGAACCAGCTTATACATAGCTTCGTTGACTGTTTCCTCTACAGCATCGTCTGATAAGAGCTGCATCAACTCTACCAACTCGGTTCTGGTAGTAGTCAATTTCCTTTGCTCTTCAACATCAACAGGATTGCTGATGTCGCGCCGCCAGTGGTCTTGCGGGCGCAGAGGATTGTATCCCGCGATTATCGGCGCAACCTCTTTATCATATAGAGGACGCAGGCAGTCGAATGCCTGGAAAAAGGTTGGGCAGTCGGGCAGCCCTTTCACCAGTCTGATTATTTCTTCTTTCGCCGTCATCACTCCTCCGGTGCGCCATGCTGCGCTACTCGTCTGAGCAAACACCTGTCATTCTGAGCAAAGCGAAGAATCCCACCTTGGGCAATGAGACCCTTCCCTTCGCTTAGAGTAACAAAGGGCAATTCCGCAATTTTCGCCGTCATCACCCCTCCGGTTCGCCATGCTGCGCTACCCCGCTATACCGCGCTACCCGGTAGAGATAGTTCTGCAACAGCCGTTTGCCTTCCGGCGTCATTATAGACTCCGGGTGAAACTGCACCCCCTCCACCGGATGCTCCTTTTGCGGTGCGGGCGGTCACCTCCAGAGAGTCCGGCACCGTCTCCGGGTACACCACCAACGAATGGTAGCGGATGACCTCAAAGGGGTTGGGCAGCCCGGCCAGCATCCCCGACTACCCGGTAAACCACTACGTAGTTTCTCACAATCAGTTGCCGGATATTCCGGGAATGAAACCCAGGAATCAATCTACCCATCTCAGGAAATTCCGACAACATCTGAACCGCGTCCTGTATCCTGTCGGATATAGCCACCGAGTATTGTCTGGAATATCGCGCAATGTGTATTTCAATGCCCACCAGGTCATCAAGAGCGTCCGGTGTCCATATCACTTCCGCCATTGCGTCATCCGCCGCCTCACTTCCTCGTGAGGAATCCCTTTGCCCTGTGCAATTTCCCTCTCCCCACGCTCGATTCTGTAAAGGAGATAAAGGCGTTCCATCGCGTCTTCGATAGTTTCTTCCGCGGTTGCCTCATCCGGGAGTTCTTGCATCAATCTGATTATTTCCTCTTTTATGGTCATCGTTCTTGCTCCTAGCAATTATCCGGCCCCGCAACAGCTATCAGAGCTACGCCTTCTCATCAGCTCCAATATACCGTCTTTCCCCGTCATCATCCCTCCGGTTCGCTATGCTGCGCTACCCCGCCGTGCCGCGCTACCCGGTGCAAATAGTTCTGCAACAGCCGTTTGCCTTCAGGCGTCATTATAGACTCCGGGTGAAACTGCACCCCCTCCACCGGATGCTCCTTATGCCGCAGGCCCATAATCAGCCCGTTTGCGGTGCGGGCAGTCACTTCCAGAGAATCCGGCACCGTCTCCGGGTAGACTACCAGCGAATGATAGCGAATCGCCTCAAAAGGGTTGGGCAGCCCGGCCAGCACCCCCGCGCCGTTATGATGAATCATCGAAGTCTTGCCGTGTCGTATCTCCCCCGCCCGCCCCACGTGCGCCCCGTAAACATAGCCCACGCACTGATGCCCCAAACAAACGCCCAGAGTCGGCACTCGCCCCCCAAAACGGCGGATAACGTCGTTAGACACCCCCGCCTCCACCGGCGTACAAGGGCCGGGCGAAATCACGATGCCGTCCGGGCCCATAGCCTCAATCTCCTCCAGACTGATTTTATCGTTGCGGTGGACATCAACCTCCGCCCCCAACTCAGTGAGATACTGGTAAAGGTTATAGGTGAAGCTGTCGTAGTTGTCGATAAGCAGCAACATAGTTTTCCCTCCGAAAATTTTGTATGTTCCTGTCGGATTTCCGCCACTCCCGCCCCATTCCGTCATTCCCGCAAATGCGGGAACCCACAAGCAGGAATGACGGAAAGAATCCCCCGCGCCCCGGCATCGCCGCAAGCTAGAACAGCTCAACGAACTCCAGCCAATTGCCGTCCGGATCCTGCGCGTAACAGGCTTTGCGGGCCAGCTCGCCATCCTCGCCGAACATCGCCGCCGGCGGATTGTTGTAGCTCAGACCGCGCTCGCAAGTTTCGGCATAGAAGCGGTCTATATCCTCCACAAAGAACGCCAAATGCGCCGCGCCCAAGTCATTGCGGGCCACGCCGCCCTTGCCGCTGGCCGGTGACAAATACTGAATCAGCTCCAGTTGATGCCCCTCGCCCATATCCACAAAGCCCCCCTTGATGTGGGCGCCCGGAAAAGCCAGCACCTGCTCCACAAACTCCCCCTGCCGCTCAGTGCGCCCGGCAACGCGCATCCCCAGGATCTCGGAGTAGAAGCGCACCGATTCCTCAATGTCCCGAACCACAAATCCAGTGTGGAAAAAGGATTTCAGCATTTTCGACCTCCAAATTTCAGGTTATGGAATGACGGGATGATAACCTAATGACAGGGTATCAGAATCCCGCTTCGGCCACGTCTATGGCCCGCATCAGCGCCCCCGACTTGTGCCGCGTTTCCATATACTCGTCCTCGGCCACGCTATCCGCCACTATCCCGCCACCGGCCTGCACATACATCACGCCGTCCCCGTCCCCCAGCGGCTTGTAGATGCCCGTCCGCAGCACCAGCGCGGTGTCCATATTGCCCGAAAACCCGAAATAGCCCACCGCGCCGCCGTAAGGGCCGCGCTTTTCGCCCTCGATTTCCGCGATTATCTCCATAGCCCGAATCTTGGGAGCCCCGGAAACCGTGCCAGCCGGAAAGCAGGAGCGCAGGGCGTCATAAGGCGTCAAGTCCCGCCGCAGCCGCCCCTCCACGTGGGAAACCAAGTGCATCACGTGGGAAAACCGCTCCACTTCCATCATACGAGTGACTTCCACCGTGCCGGGATCGCTCACCCGTCCAATATCATTGCGCCCCAGATCCAGCAACATAACGTGTTCGGCCCGCTGCTTTTCGCTGTTCTTCAGCTCCGATTCGTTGGCGGCGTCCTCGCCCGGCGTGCGGCCCCGGGGCCGGGTGCCGGCGATGGGATGCGTGGCCGCTATGCCGTCCTCCACCTTTACCACCGTTTCGATGGCCGCCCCGACAATCTGAAACCCGTCCAGATTCAGATAGTACATATACGGCGACGGGTTGACGCTACGCAGGGCGCGGTAAATCTGAAAGGGATGGGCGCTAGTGCGCCGGGAAAACCGCTGCGAGTTCACTACCTGAATGATGTCGCCCGCATTGACGTACTCAACGCACTTTTCGATGGCCTCGGCGTAGCCGTCGGGGGTGTAGTTGGATTCTACCGGCGAGCCGCCGTTCTTCCCGAAGCCGTCGCCCTTCAACTCAGGCGGCAGGACAAGAGGTTGTCCCAGCCGGGCAACCATATCGTCAATGCGGGCGGTGGCCTCGGCGTAGGCTTTCTCCACATCCCCGTAAAGGTAGGCGTGGCTGACCACCTTGATGTCGTGGCGCAGGTGGTCGAAAATCAGGATGGTCTCCCCGAACATAAACACCGACTCCGGCAGCCCCTGGGGGTCGGCGGGCATTTCCGGCACCCGCGGCTCGAAATAGCGGATGCTGTCATAAGCCAGATACCCCACCGCCCCGCCGTGAAACCCCGGCAGCCCGTCCATCGGAACCAGCTTATACTGCGACATTTCCTCTTCCACCAGCGTCAGCGGGTCAACCTCTCCCGCAGGCTGGCCCGGGCCAGTGGTAATAACCTTGTAGGGATCCGCGCCGATGAAGCTGTAGCGGCCCATCCGCTCGCCGCCCTCCACGCTCTCCAGCAGATAGGAATAGGCGCCGCGGGCCACCTTGAGATAGGCCGAAACCGGCGTCTCCAAATCGGCGTGAATCGAGCGGTACACCGGCGCCAGGTTGCCGCGGCCCTCCCGCGCCATTGCCTTCACCTGCGACAGGCTAGGGTAATACATAATCGCGCTCCAAACAAAAAGACCCGTCCTTATAAGGGACGAGTCCAGCATCGTGTTGCCACCCTTTTTCTCCGGCGCAGGCGCAAACGCAGACCGCCATAACCGGAATCTCAACCGGCGTGGGGGCCTACAGTCTAATCAGCCCCGTGCCGCGGGCCGCTAACGGGGCCCCTCCGTCTCAGCCTAGCCCGCCGCGCCGGACGCGCACGAGTTCAACCTGCGGCTCCAGGGTCCATTCACGCCTCCGCTCTGAGCGCCGGCTCACACCAAACCCGGCTCGCTTAACCCCGCCGGAAGCCTACTACTCCCCTTCACAGCCTTTCAACATATTCAATTGTGCGACTACCACCCTACCCCACCCGGGCCAACCTGTCAAGGGGTCATCGCCGCCCTTTCCGGTTCAGTCATCCCGCAACAGCGCGGTAAAGCCCGCTTGCCGAAAATCCCGGTCGTAGGCCAAAACGTCCTGAATACCCCGATTATTCATTATCAGAAAGCTGGAGCAATCAACTATACTCCATTGCTTGTCCAATCGTTGCGAGTAGAGCCGGACAGCATCCCAAAAAAGTTGACTGGTGAGCGGCACAATTTCCATATTAGGGTTGCTTCGGATATTTTCCAATGCAACAACGCCTTGTCCGCGGTCATATTCCCCAAGTTTCGACACATGGTTTAGAAACTCGACCAGCACCAGCTCACTGGTAACTATCCGGTAAGAGTCGAGTAATTGAGTGACAAGTCTAGCTTTTTGATGCAATGGATCCATTGCGTATTGCATCGCAACCCAGTACCCGGTATCCGCAAATACCTCCTCCATTACTCTTCTTTCGGAAAGTCGTAAAGGTAATGTTTATAATTTTTGGCGAAGTCGTGAGGCGGTGGAACATATCCTTCCGGTTCCGGGTTTTCTCTGCGGATTCTGTCGAACATTTCGTTAAGCGATTCGCCTGCCGCGCGGCCCAACTTTCCATCCAATTCAACGCCTTCCGGCGCGTTCCCATCTACGTCTTCCGCCAAGCCGGAAGCGAACAGGCCGGACACCGCCAAACTCGCCGATATGACGCTCTGAAGATAGTTAATTCCGCCTGCGTTGTCAAATACAAGCGTATAATCATCATAAGACAGCTCCGCGCAAAAGAGACGGGCGACGCGATGAATCCGGTCCAAGTTCTGCCCACTCAACTTCAGCCCCTGTTTCTGAAGCCCGGCAAGGGTTTTCCCTGCGTCGGTAAAACGCATTTTACCGTTATCAAGAAACCGCACTTCTATTTCGATTATCTCATTGTCCGCCCGGAAAAAAGGAGTCTCAATGATACAAACGTCCCCACATTCCTTGACCCTGAAACCGTATGCTTGCCATCCGATAAACTGGCTGATAATTCTCCAAGCCTGATTAGTCCCGGTCATCGCCTAATCTCCTTATCCTACATATACCACACCACCCCCCTCACACCGTCGGCTCCCCCAACCCGCCGCACCCCGCGGGCGCCGCCTCGCCCTCCCCCGGCCAAGGCGGGGTAGTATGGCAGAGAAATCGCAAAGCCGCGCCAGGGGCCGCGGCGAACTGAAACCGCCACCCGACAGGAATAACCAACACATCCCCCGGCGCCACCGCCTGCGGCAACACGGACGCCCCAGCAACCCCCGGCGGACACCGCCACACCCAACCCCCGCCCTCCAGAATGTACCAGATTTCCTCCACAGTGCGATGATACACCGGACGCGAAACCTCCCCCGCCGCCAGCGTCACCTCCACCATACTACTAAACCTAGCCCCCTGCCCCAGACCAACCAACAGACGAATCTCCGAACCGTCCGGCGCAATCACATCGGCCACCCCGCCCCGCCGCGACAACCGAGGCGGCATCTCAAACCCCATCAACAGACTCCTTAGAGAAAATTGCAAAACTACTTTCCGCTACTTGTCATTCTGAGCAACCTGCCCGCCATTCCGAGCAAGGATCTGCCATTCTGAGCAAAGATCTGTCATTCTGAGCAAAGCGAAGAATCCCACCTTGGGCAGTGAGACCCTTCCCTTAGCTCAAAGCAACAAACGGGAATTTCGCAATTCTCTCTTTATTAACGCAACAGCACCAGGCAGTTAAGACTCCGCAGGCTTCCGCCCCTTGCGGTCAAGAAAATCACGGAACCCCTCCTCCACAGTCAAACCCCGGAAGCGGCCTTGACGCGCCTCGATTTCGTTCCTGAACTGTTCCTGCAACGGCAGCCCCGTATGCTCAATCAGCAACTGCTTGATATTGTTCACTCCATCGGGCCGGTTCTTGGCGATTCCGGCGGCCACCTCAATAGTCTTGTCCATCAGTTGCTCCGACGGCACCAAATGGTTAATCAGGCCGATATGATACGCTTCGTCGGCGAACACCTCCCGCCCGCTGTACAGCAGCTCCTTCGCCTTGCCCCAACCCACCAAAGTAGGCAGACTCCAAGTGGCGTTAAGCTGCCCGTAATTGACCGCCAAAAACCGGAAACTGCTCTTTTCGCAGCCGATAAGAAAATCCAGGCTGGTAGCCATAACCGTCCCGCCGCCATAGCAAAGACCGTTAATCGCCCCGATAAGCGGCTTGCTGCAAGTAGCCATGTGCCAAGTATACCCGGCCCGCTCTGCCGCCGCCGCGTCCCGCTGCTCCTCATTAAGCTCCCGGTTCTCGTGGATGTCCGCCCCCGCGGAAAAAGCCCGCTCACCCGCCCCGGTGATAACCACCGCGCCAATGCCATCATCGGCTTCCGCTTCGGCCAAAAACTGGTCCACCTCCCGCACCAGCTTAAGGCTGAGGGCATTCAGCACCTCAGGCCGGTTCAGAGTAACGATAGCCACCCGGTCCACCTGCTCAGTGGAGATAACCTCAAAAGCCATACTCAACAAAACTCCTTCAAGCCGCCCCACCCAACCGGGAGCGCGGCCCATATATTGGAACGGAAAATATACTCAGAAGCGAAAAGGCGCAATCGTGGGCCATTTACCAATCGCCCGGTCATTGGCCCACTTTCTACATTCTGACACAATCTGACAAACTTCAAATTGGCTGTCGGTATATGGCATTCTAGCATGATATTCGCGAACTGTATTAGCGACTAGGGAATTGTCCGGGGTATAATATCTGATAGGAAATAGAATCGCAGTCTTGGAACTGATTTCCGGGACTCCTCTGAAATCTGCGATTTCCGCTATCGTTCCATAGCTGTTAGAAGTATGAAGTATTATTACCAAGTCCACATTCAGGCTACTTAGAAGCCTGCGTTCTTGGTCCAAAAGTGGTTCACTGGTGGGGTCTGATACTACGTATTCTTCAGGGAAGAATGGACTGTGACCGTCCTTTTCCAATTCTTCACGAATCTGCTTGCGCTTTCTGCTATCGGCAGTGTCAGAGTTGCCTAGACTCGGCAAGCCCGGGCCCAAAACAGCAACGGATATGCTGGTTTTCTGTGTTGCTGCTATTTCTCTGGATTTGCGCACTACCCGGTCTTTGAATGCGTCCGTAGATTCAATCATGCGCCCTCAATGGATTCTATAAATTTTTGGCCTGCTTCGGTGATATAGATTACGTTCTCTCCTATTTCGCAGAAATTCGCCGCCGTCAATTTCGCCAGAGGTATGCCATTTTCGCAAGAATCAAAATCCGAGATTTCCACGACGACATCCTGATAAATGTCAACCAGAAGCCTCAACGCAGCCTCGTCATTGAAAACCTCGCTGGCTTTCCGCTGGAAGTGATCATTGGCGTTCTTAAGACTCCGACTGATGTTTTCAGGTGAATTTGCGATGTCTCTGAACGAATCTCCAGTACGCCGTTCTTGGGTGTGGTAATTTCGCAAGTTAATTCTCATAATCCGCCCCCATCGCCAGTTTGCGCCCGCAGTATCCTGTCAAACCGCAGTGCTGTCAAGCCTAATCCCCAGCGGAACCGTCCCCCACCCCTGCTAAGGCAACCCTGCCTGAGCCACGAAATCCGCCCCATCCAACCGCTCAGCCCGCCCGTCGCCGGACAGTACCCAGGATTTAATCCTACCAAAACAGCGAGTACAATGTACAGCCTGCTACTTGGCTGGTATTCTTAACATAAGGGGGCATTGGATTTATAATTGGCTGCCAGCCCATTATCAGGAGGTACAGCGATGGCGCGGGCCCGGGTTTACCGCCATGATGTCCGCTGCCCCGGTTGCGGCTCCAATTGGATGCGCAAGGACGGGTTCTCCGGCAGCCGGCAGGCTTACCGCTGCGGGGACTGCCGCCGCCGCCACCTGCCCGGCGGGGCTTACCTTCGTCCGGGGCCGGAGGTCAAGGAGCGGGGCATTGATTTGTATTTGGAAGGCAACAGCCTGAGCGCCGTCGGGCGGATTTTGGGGTACAGCGCCGCCGCGGTGCAGGGGTGGGTCAAAAAAAGGGGCGGCAAGCCCTGAGCCGGCTGCGGGAGCGGAACCGGCGCCGGAACGAGGGGGCTGCGGGCCTGCGCCCGGCAGCGGTAGTGTCCTGCGACGAGATGTGGAGCTATGCGGGGGCGCGGCGGGGGAGCAAGCGAAAGGACTGCTGGATTTGGACCGCAGTAATCAGCGAGGCCGACGGGCGCCGCTGGGTGGATTTCGAGGTGGGCGGCCGCAGCGAGGCGCCTTTCCTGCGGCTGTACCGGCGGCTGCCGGAGGCGAAGCTGTACCGCAGCGATGCTTACCCGGTGTACCGCTGGTTTCCGCCTGGGCGTCATGCCGTTGGCAAAGGCGGGGCGGTGAATTGGAACGAAGGGCTGCATTCGGTGTGGCGGGGTAAGCTGAACCGTCTGGCGCGGCGGACCAAGGGATACACCAAAAGCGCCGCAATGCTGGCGTATTCCCTGGCCCTGGTCTGCTGGCGGCAATGGCTGAAATCCAATACCCCCGCACGTTAAGAATACCACTTGGCTAACCGGAACAGCCCTCCCTACCCAATCCCACAAAAGGAGCCCCACCCACGAATGAAAACCATCCGCATCCACCAAACCGGCGCCCCCGACGTCCTCCGCTACGAGGACGCCCCCGAACCCACCCCCGCCCCCAACCAGGCCCTAGTCGAAATCAAAGCCATCGGCGTCAACTACACCGACGTCTCCAGCCGCAAAGGAACCAACCCCCCCGACGCCTTCCCCTGGACGCCGGGCCGCGAAGCCGCCGGAGTAGTCACCGCCATAGGCCAAGACGTGACCGAAGTGGCCGTAGGCGACCGGGTAGCCTACGCCATGCACACCGGAACCTACGCCCAGCAACACTGCGTCCCCGCCTGGCTGCTAGTGCCAATCCCCGCCCAAATGTCCTTCGCCACCGCCGCCGCCACTATGCTACAAGGAATGACCGCCCACTTCCTAGTCTACGGCATCGCCCACCTCAACCCCGGCGACCGCGCCCTAGTTCACGCCGGCGCCGGCGGTATGGGCCTCTGGCTAATCCAACTGCTGAAACGCCTAGGCGTCTACGTCTTCACCACAGTGTCCACCGACGGCAAAGCCGAACTGGCCGCCGGAGCCGGGGCCGACCACACCATCATCTACACCCGCCAAGACTTCGAGGACGAAATCAAAAAGTCCACCAACGGCCAGGGCGTGCGAATAGTGCTGGACGCCGTAGGCGCAACCACCTTCAGCAAAGGACTCCGCATCCTGTCCCGCCGCGGCTATATGGCCCTCTACGGACAAGCCGGCGGCCCGGTTTCCGATGTAGACACCAACGCCCTGCGCAACGGTTCCCTGTTCCTAACCCGCCCCAGCCTAGGCGACTACACCGCCACCCGCAACGAGCTGCTCCAACGCGCCAACGACGTCCTAACCTGGACGCAATCCGGCGAAGTAAAACTATACATCGGCCTAGAGCTGCCCCTCTCCGAAGCCCCCGAAGCCCACCGCAAACTAGAGGGCCGCCAAACCACCGGCAAAATACTCCTAACCCCCTAACCCGTCACTACCGCCGCGTACCCGTCATTCCCGCCGCCCCAACCCGTCATTCCCGCGAAAGCGGGAATCCAGAAAGCTACGCCAAAAGAAACATACCCGCCTATCCCCATCTTTGGATTCCCGCCCCAGCAGGAATGACGGGCAAACAACGGGAAATGCTATACTCGCAACACCTCCCCATAAGGAGCAACCCCCCCAATGCCCTCCCATTCACGCGGCCCCAACGACTCAGGCGAGTTCTACGAGCGGGTAAGCCGCGCCCTAGGGCTAATGTCCCAAGGCGAAAGAATCCGCCTGCTCAACTTCAACACGCCCCAGATGCGGGCCTTTCACCTTAGCTGGATCGCCTTCTTCCTAGCCTTCTTCGGCTGGTTCGGCGTCGCCCCCCTTATGGTGATTGTCCGCGACGACCTGGATCTCAGCAAAGCCCAAGTCGGCAACACCATCATCGCCTCCGTCGCCATCACCGTAGTCGCCCGCCCCATCATCGGCTGGCTGTGCGACCGTTTCGGCCCCCGCCTAGTCTACACCGGCCTGCTGCTGCTCGGCGCCATCCCGGTAATGGGCATCGGCCTCTCCCAAAACTACGAAACCTTCCTGTTATTCCGCCTGGCTATCGGCGTAATCGGGGCCTCCTTCGTAATCACCCAATACCACGCCTCGGTAATGTTCGCCCCCAACGTAGTCGGCACCGCCAACGCCGTCACCGCCGGATGGGGCAACCTAGGCGGCGGCGTAACCCAAATGGTAATGCCCCTTGTCCTTTCCGCCGTAATGCTGTTCGGCGCCAGCGAATTCCTAGGCTGGCGAATCGCTATGATCTTCCCCGGCGCCGCCCTGCTACTGATGGGCGCCGCCTACTACCTTTTCACCCAAGACACCCCCTACGGCAGCTACGCCAACCTGCGGGCCGAGGGACGCATCCCCTCGGCCTCCAGCAACCGCGGATCCTTCCTGCAAGCCGCCCGCGACTACCGCGTATGGGTCTTGTTCCTAGCCTACTCCGCCTGCTTCGGCGTCGAGCTAACCATCAACAACATAGCCGCCCTATACTTCCACGACCGCTTCGGACTAAGCATCGCCGCCGCTGGCATAATAGCCGGGCTGTTCGGCCTGACCAACCTCTTCGCCCGCCCCCTAGGCGGCATCGCCGGCGACTGGGCCTGGGCCAAATTCGGCAACCGCGCCAAAGTAATAGTCCTGGGCACCGTCCTGCTACTAGAGGGCCTGTCCCTAGTGCTTTTCGCCCGGATGACCGCCCTCCCCGCCGCGATAGGCGCAATGCTGATATTCAGCCTGTTCGTCCAAATGTCCGAAGGCGCCACCTTTTCCGTAGTCCCTTTCATCAACCGCCGCGCCCTAGGCTCCGTCGCCGGAATCGTCGGCGCAGGCGGCAACGCCGGCGCCGTAGCCTTCGGATTCCTGTTCCGCGCCGACCTGTCCACCCAAACCGCCCTCCTATACGTAGGCATCGCCGTAACCGCCGTAGCCCTGCTGGTATTGCTCCTACGCTTCCGCGCCGACGGCTAACCCCCGCCCCCGGGCTATGCGCCCCAGGCCAGTGCTATACTCGCCGCACTCCCCCATAAGGAGCAGCCACCCCCGCAATGGCCTCCAACCCACGCGGCCCCGACGACCCAACCGAGTTTTACGAGCGCGTAAACCAAGCCCTAGGGCAAATGTCCCAGAGCGAAAGAATACGCCTGTTCAGCTTCAACACGCCCCAGATGCGGGCCTTTCACCTTAGCTGGCTGGCCGCCTTTATGGCCTTCTTCGGCTGGTTCGGCGTAGCCCCACTAATGGCCGTTGTCCGCGACGACCTAGAGCTTACCCAAACCCAAGTCGGCAACACCATCATCGCCTCCGTCGCCCTAGTAATCGCCCGCCCCATCATCGGCTGGCTGTGCGACCGTTTCGGCCCCCGCCTAACCTACACCGGCCTACTGCTGCTAGGCGCCATCCCGGTAATGGGCATCGGCCTCTCCCAAAACTACGAAACCTTCCTATTATTCCGGCTCGCTGCCAGCGTCATCGGCGCCTCCCTAGTAATCACCCAATACCACACCTCGATAATGTTCGCCCCCAACGTAGTCGGCGCCGCCAGCGGTTTCACCGCCGGATGGGGCAACCTAGGCAGCGCCGCCGCCCAGATAATAATGCCCCTAATCCTAGCCGCCGTAATGCTGTTCGGCGCCAGCGAGTTCCTAGGCTGGCGAATCGCTATGATCTTCCCCGGCGCCGCCCTGCTAATGATGGCCGCCGCCTACTACCTTTTCGCCCAAGACACCCCCTACGGCAGCTACTCCAACCTGCGGGCCAACGGACGCATACCCCCCGTCTCCGGCAGCCGCGGATCATTCATGCAAGCCGCCCGCGACTACCGTGTATGGGTCCTATTCCTAGCCTTCGGTGCCTGCCTAGGCGTAGACCTAACCATCAACAACATCGCCGCCCTCTACTTCCACGACCAATTCGGACTAAGCATCGGCGCCGCCGGCCTGATAGCCGGGCTGTTCGGCCTAACCGGCCTCTTCGCCCGCCCCCTAGGCGGCATCGCCGGCGACTGGGCCTGGGCCAAATTCGGCAACCGCGCCAAAGTAGCCGCCCTAGGCGCCTTCCTGCTACTAGAGGGCCTGTCCCTGATACTGTTCGCCCGAATGACCACCCTCCCCGCCGCGGTAGCCGCCCTGCTGATATTCAGCCTCTTCGTGCAAATATCCAAAGGCGCAACCTTCTCCGTAGTCCCCTTCATCAACCGCCGCGCGATGGGTTCCGTAGTCGGAATCGTAGGCTCCGGCGGCAACATAGGCGCCCTAGCCTTCGGATTCCTATTCCGCGCCACCCCGTCCACCCAAACCGCCCTCCTATACGTAGGCATAGCCGTAACCGCCATAGCCCTCCTAGTACTACTACTACGCTTCCGCGCCAACGGCTAACCCCCACCCCCGCCCCCAATTCCGGCCAACCCCCCACCCCAGCCACCCCCCTACTGCGCCACCCAACCCCCATCAATCACCAGCTCGCTCCCCGTAACAAAAGACGACTCATCCGACGCCAAATAAAGAACCCCGTAAGCCACCTCCACAGCCTCCCCATACCGCCCCAGCGGTATCCGCGAAACCATCAACTCCTGCACCGACGGGTCACCGCGCCGCCCCTCGGTCATCGGCGTAACAATCGGCCCAGGATGCACCGAATTAGCCCGTATCCCATCGGCGGCATACTGCAAAGCCGTAGACTTAGTCAGCAGCCGCACCGCCCCCTTCGACGCGATATACTGCGGACTAGACTCCCCCATAGCCACAATCCCCAACTGCGACGATATGTTAATGATAGAACCGCCCCCGGCCCGCCGCATCGCCGGAATAGCATATTTAGTCCCCAGAAACACCCCCTTGGCATTAACCGCCATCACCCGGTCCCACTCGGCGGCCGTAGTATCCTCAATCCCGCCAACCGCGCTAACCCCCGCATTATTAACCAGCACATCCAGCCGGCCGAAGCACTCCCCCGCCAAATCCACCGCCCGCCGCCAATCATCCTCGCTAGTAACATCCAGCCGGACAAACACCCCGGCCCCCTCCGGCAGCCCCGCCACCACCGCCCGCCCCTCATCCTCCAGCACATCCCCCACAACCACCCGAGCCCCCTCCCGAGCAAACAACCCCGCCTCCACCGCCCCCATCCCCCGAGCCCCCCCGCTAATCAAAGCCACCTTACCATCAAGCCGCATAGCCGCCGCGATGTCCAGCTTTTCCGACAGATTGCCGACGAATCCGGCTGTAACGTCTTGACCAGCCATTACTCCCCCCATCGTTATTTTCCCCCAATGTGTAATATAGACGCTTCCCACACCGACCCCGGATTCAACGCAGGCGGCCAAACGCTTCTCCCAAGCGTCGCGTTGCGCTTCCAGGCAAACCCGTGAAATCACGTCATCAGGCGGCAGCGCATTCAGACGCTTTTCCGCAAAAGCCAAGCGAGAGCGGAGTTCGTAATAATACTGATAATCCGTCATCCTGCCAACCCATCCAAGAATTTCTTGGCTTCGGTATCTTCCACCGTGGAAACACCCATCTCCAAAAAACCTTTCCAAAACCCTTCGCGAGTGTGAGACCATATAGAATACCACTAAACGGCAGCGTCGGTATGCTTAACGTGCGCTGGAATTGCCGTTGTGATTGCGCCCCGCGCCGTCATTCCCGCGAAAGCGGGAATCCACAGCCCCGGCCCAATACGGCCTTTGCTTCACCGGAACGTCTAGATTCCCCCTTTCCCGGCAATGACGGGATGACGGAATGATTTCGGCAATATCAACACCCGTTAAGAACACCGCAGCGTCTACCCCGCCTTCCCATAAATCAGCGAAAATTGCGAAATTACTTCCGTTGCCTGCCCATCCAACGCTATCCGCCACTCTGAGCAAATACCCGTCATTCCGAGCAAAGCAAAGAACCCCACCTAGGCCGGCAAGACCCTTCCCCCACGCTCAAAGCAACAAAAAGAAACACCGCACCCCCCAAAAAAACCTCTGCGCCCTCTGCGCCACCTCCGCGCCCTCTGCGTTAAAAACCCCCGTAACCCCCGCCCCCTAAAACCGCGTCTGCTGCAACATCGGCGTATACGTCCCCGGATGCACCGCGCACAGCCCCGCATCCACCGGCAGCACCACCCCCGTTATCCACCGCGCCTCATCGCTCGCCAGAAACACCGCCGCGTACCCAACATCCCACCCCGTCCCCTCCACCTGCATCGGCGCCGAATTACGCCGGTACTCCCGCAAATCATCATCCATCCGCGGCGCCACCATCGGCGTATACACCAGCCCCGGCGCAATCGCGTTCACCCGTATATTGTCCCTAGCGTGATCCGCCGCCATCGAAATAGTCAACCCGATAACCCCCGCCTTCGACGCAGTATACGGCGTGCTCATGTGCGCCCGCAGCCCCGCGATCGACGATATGTTAATAATGCTCCCCCCGCCCGTCTGCATCATCCGCGGAATCACCGCCTTGGCTGCCAGCACCATAGTCTTCAGATTCACCGTCATCACCCGGTCCCAATCCGCCTCGCTCACCTCCACCACCGTCCCCCGCTGCGAAATCCCCACATTATTGTCCAGAATATCCACCCGCCCGTAGCGCTCAACCGCCGCCTGCGCCATCCCCTCGCAATCCTCCAGCCGAGTCATATCCCCCTGAAACACCGACGCCTCGCCCCCCTCCGACCGGATGATTTCCAGCGTTTCCCCCGCCCGTTCCTCCGCCAAATCCACCAGCAGCACCCGCGCCCCCTCCCGCGCCATCAAAACCGCCGCCGCCTTCCCGTTCCCCACCCCCGCCCCGCTAGACCCCGCCCCCGTAACAATCGCCACCTTACCCTCAAGCCTAGGCGCGCGCTCCACCATAAAACCAACCTCCAAACCATCCAAATCCACCCTCACCCCCCCTCAAAGCGTAGATTCGCGGATAACCCGCCGCGTTGTCAAGCCCGCAAAGTTATGGTATTTTGGAATCACTGATATAGCTGGAAGTAAACAGCAATGAAATACGACGATAAACGGGCCCTCGAACTACTCCGCATCGGTTCTGGCGTTCCCGATGCGGAATTCCGCGAAGATCAGGAAGAGGCCATCCGCCACGTCGTGGAAGGACGCGGCAAGCTCCTGGTCGTCCAGAAGACCGGGTGGGGCAAGAGCTTCGTTTATTTCATCGCCACCAAGCTACTGCGAGAAGCCGGGGCAGGCCCATCGTTGCTGATTTCCCCGTTGCTGTCGCTGATGCGCAACCAGATTGCGGCGGCAGAACGCATGGGGGTCAAGGCAGCTACCATCAATTCCAATAACACCAGAGATTGGGACACGGTGATTGCGCAAGCCCGCAACGACGAAATAGATATACTGCTCATCTCTCCAGAACGTCTGGCAAACGACGACTTTCGTGAGAATTTCCTTCCTGTGATGGCTCGGCGAGTTGCAATGCTGGTAATCGATGAAGCGCATTGCATTTCCGATTGGGGGCATGACTTTCGCCCCGACTACCGACGAATTGAAAGAATTGTCCAGACCCTGCCACCAAATGTCCAGGTGATTGGAACTACCGCCACCGCCAATAACCGAGTGATGGAAGACCTAATCGAAGTGCTAGGCCCTAATATCCAAGTAAAGCGCGGCGACCTAGACCGGCCATCCCTTCTGTTACAAACTATCCAGACGCCACGTAAGACCGATCGTTTGGCTTGGCTGGCTGAGCGGTTGCCCGAGATTCCAGGTTCCGGGATAATCTACACCCTGACCAAACGCGACGCCAACCAGGTAGCGCGCTGGCTTCAGTCGCAAGGGCTGGATGTAGAAGCGTATACCAGCGATTCGAAAAATAGGGAGGAACTGGAACAAGCATTACTCGAGAACCGCGTCAAGGCTCTGGTGGCTACGGTGACCCTAGGCATGGGTTACGACAAACCCGATTTATCATTTGTCATTCATTATCAGATGCCAGGTTCAGTAGTATTCTATTATCAGCAAGTCGGACGCGCTGGGCGAGGCGTGGACGTTGCTTATGGCGTACTGTTGAGCGGTGCCGAAGATACAGACATTAACAATTTTTTCATCAACTCAGCTTTCCCAACTCGATCTGAAGTTGAACAGGTACTCGCTGCTCTAAGAGCTGCGCCAAAGGGCCTGTCCGAAGCAGAAATCTTGGCCCGGACAAATATCAAGAACGGACGGCTTGATAGAGTGACCAAACTCTTATCCTTGGAATCCCCTGCTCCAATAGTTAACATGAGTAAAGGCAGGTATCCCTTGTGGCAACTCGTGCCTGTTAGATTAAGGAGTGCTTTCTGGGAACGGGCCGAGCGACTTACTACCCTTCGCTACAAAGAACAAACCCAAATGCAAGAGTATTTGACTCTGGAATCGGGACACATGGAATTTCTTATACGGGCGTTGGATGGAAACACGGAAACAATCCAGCAACCGGATTTGCCCTCGCTGCCAATTACCGCCAGCCGGGAAATGACGCTGAAAGCCGACGAATTTCTGCGCTCCGGCGTAATTATCGATCCGCGCACATTCAAACGCCAAATCTTCTGTCAACGTGGCCGCGCACTCTGTCAATGGGGCGATGACAACTTTAGTCAACGCATACAACTGGATAAGTATACTCACAACAATTTCTCAGATGAGCTGGTTGCAGCGTCGACACAACTGATACAAAAATGGAACCCGCGCCCTGCTCCGGTTTGGGTAACTTGCATTCCTTCACGCAGACATCCTACCCTGGTCAAAAACTTTGCTGAGCGGCTTGCTGACCAATTAGGGCTACCATTCAAGGAAGTTCTGCTAAGGACCGATAATCGCCCGGAGCAAAAGGGAATGGCCAATGGAATTCAGCAAATGCGAAATGTAGAAGGTTCTCTTGCCATTATCCAATCGAACTTGATCCGTCGGCCAGTTTTGCTGGTGGACGATATGGTGGACTCCCGCTGGACTTTCACAATCGCCGCATCACTGTTACGAAATAACGGCTGCCCCGCCGTGTTTCCCTTCGCCCTTGCTGACACTAGCTCAGGACAAAGTGAATGAATAACACGCTCTCCGACAACGCTAAAGCCATTCTGCTACTGACGGCGCCGCTGATTGTAGGCAAAGTTGGTAGGCCGGAGCAATTTTTGTCTCTGACCGAATACAACAGCTTGGTACGCCGGATAAAAGACGCCGGGTGCGAACCGGCTGATTTACTAAAACCCGGCTGGGAAGATATACTGTCGGGCACGGACGTTGGCCGGATTAAACAGTTGTTGGAGCGAGGACTTCTGCTAAGTCAAGTCATAGAACGTTGGCAATCTATGGCTATTTGGGTAATCAGCAGGGCGGATGCCGAGTACCCACGGCGGCTCAAAGAGCGACTCCGTGAGAAAAGCCCTCCGGTATTATATGGTTGCGGAAACCGAGACATTCTGGAAAGTGGCGGTCTCGCTGTAGTCGGCTCGCGCAATGCCAGTGATGAATTAACAAAATACGCCGAATATGTTGGTGACCTAGCCGCCATTTCGGGTTGCACCATCATATCTGGCGCAGCAAGAGGCATAGACCAAGCCGCAATGCACGGGGCATTGAGAGAATGGGGAACCGTGGCTGGCGTACTAAGCAGCGACTTGGAGAAAGAGGCAGTGAATCGCTCAAATCGCGAGATGTTGATGGAGGACCATCTAGTTCTTGTTTCTCCCTATGACCCTAAAGCGCGCTTTAACGTAGGAAACGCCATGCAACGTAACAAGCTAATTTATGCGTTAGCCGACGTCGGGTTTGTGATAGATTCCAGTAACAACAAGGGAGGTACGTGGAACGGCGCAGTCGAACAACTGGACAAGTTGCGCTTAGTGCCAGTGTATATCCGTTCTAAAGGTGCCTTTAGTGCCGGGTTGCAGGGCCTACAGCGAAAGGGTGCACTTCCTTGGCCTAACCCTCAAACACCCAACGAGCTCCGTGAAGTACTGGACGGCAAACAACTGCCGCCAAAAACTGATTCACCTAAACAGGAAACCCTTTTGCCAAACGGCAATGCTGTTATTGAACCCGGACAACTCGACACAGCAACCCAAATCGGGCCATCACTCTCATTCGTAGAACCGGCTGGTACGACTGAAATGTCCGCCGCCGACGCTCTATTCGCAGCGTTTGAAAAACTAATAGAAGACGTCGGTTCTCAAGTCAGTGAATCATATGTGGCAGACCATCTCAAGATAGAGAAAAAACAGGCAACGGCCTGGCTAAAACGGCTGGTTGATGAGGGGAAGTACACCAGACAGGGACGCCCTGCCAAGTACATTCGAAACAACCGGATTTTCTAAGCCTGTTGTACCCTCAATCTGCCGCTTTAGCCCCCCCGGTTGACGCCCACCCCCTCCATCCCCTAAACTAAGACTGGCACACCCTAACCCCAACGGCAAGCCGCCCCCGGGCCCCGGCGCAAACCCGCCGATGCCCGGCCAAAAACGGGCGCACCCGTAGGCAGCGGCAAGCCGAAAGCATAAGGCTAATGGAAGTATCAGGCTAATGGTTGAACCAACTTTTCGCGGCGGCGACGTCGCCCTATTCATCGACTGGGAAAACTTCAAAATCAGCCTCGCCGCCGGCAACCGCGCCCCCAATCTCTCCTCCCTCAAGGAAGAGATCGCCGAGCAGGGCCGGATGGTCGTGGCAAAAGCCTACGCCGACTGGGTCACCCGCGCCCCCGAACTGCGCGGCGCCAGCCAGTTCATCAACGACCCACCATCCCTCTACGCCGCCGGCATCGAACCCGTCTTCGTACCCTCCCGCGTACCCTCCCCCAACGCATCCTCCGCCAACGGAATGCGCACCTACCGCGTCAAAAACAGCGTCGACGTCAAAATGACCGCCGACTGCATCGAGTGCGCCCATTCCTACCCCAACATCGCCACCTTCGTCCTCGTCTCCGGCGACTCCGACTTCCTCCACGTCGTCAACGCCCTCCGCACAATGGGCAAGCGCGTCGTCATCATCGGCGTCTCCTGGAGCACCTCCCGCCGCTTGGCCGACCAAGTGGACGCCCTCCTCCTCTACGACAAAGACATAGACCCGCCCCCCGCCCCGGCCCAGCCCCAGCCCGCCGTGCTACCCCAGCACGCCACCCGCCGCGGCCCCCAAGACGCCGCCGCACCCGACACCGCCCCCGAACTCGCCCAAATCGTCCGCGCCATCGAAGAAATCATCCGCGACGAGCGAGCCGCCGGCGGCAACCCCCTCCTAACCTCCATCAAACAGCGCCTAATGCGCCGCTACCCCGGCTTCGACGAAAAAAAGCTCGGCTTCTCCGGCTTCAAAAAACTAATGGCCCGCGCCGCCGAAGACGGCAACATCAAGCTAATCCACGCCGGCCTAGTTGATTGGGCCATAATGGCCGACGAAGAAACCCCGGAAAGCGCCACCGAAGAAACCCCCTCCGGCGTCGCCGCCAAACCCAGCCGCCGCCGCGGCGGCCGCCGACGCCACTCCCAGCACGGCGCCGAAACCCCGGACGCCGACACCGACGACGCAGACGACGACGCGCCGGAATCACCCGACGGCCAACCCGCCCTGCCCTACGCCGAATCCCCCGAAGAAACCGCCGCCACCGATTTCGACGCCCCCGACCCCGAATCACCCTGGACAACCCTAACCCCCGCCCGCGCCAACACAACCCCCAACGCCGGCGCAACCACCCCGACCGACGGCGTAGGGGCAACCCTTGTGGTTGCCCATCCCGCCGGGGCCCATCCCGCCGGGGCTGCCCAACCCCCCGCGGCCGCCCATCCCGCCGAAAACCAACCCCCGGAAGACCCATTCGGCAACGACCCCGACCTAGCCGACGCCCTGCGCGACGCCCTAGCCGCCACCCCCCTGCCCACCGAACCGGAAGACAACCAAACCCCCGAGCGCGTTTCCGACCTAATCGTAATGGCCCACACCCTAGAACACCGCCAAGGCGTAAGCCACGTAGCCTTCAACTTCCTAGTCGCCGAAATCTGCACCGCCCTAGAACAGGGCCTAGCCGCCGGCAACGCCGAAATCGCCCAACGCTGGAGCAACCTAGCCTCCCGCGACTACCTAAGCAAAATGCTGCGCGGCCTGTCCGACGGCGACTTCTTCCGCCGCTCCACCCACTCCTGGCGCGACGAAGCCAGCGGCCGCCGCCGCCAGCGCCGCACCTTCAACCTAAACCGCGAAAACCAACTGGTAAGCCGGATGCTAACCGCCCGCCTAGGCCCCGCCGCCATAGGCCAACCCCCCAACGAACCCACCAGCGGCCTACCGGCCGACGAACCCGACGACGTCCCGGCCACCGTCGCAGACGCCGCCGCCGCCATAGAGCCGCCCGCCAACTACCCAACAAACTACGCCCAACCGCAACCCCAGCCCGCCACCGCAGGCCCGGACACCGTGCCGCAGCCCGGTGCAGAAACCCCGGACGCCGCGCCCACCGCGCCGCCCGAAGACTCCGGCGAACCCCAACCACTCCCGGACGAACCCCAACCCCCCCTAGACGACCTGCCCGACGAGTTCGACGAACCCCAACCCCGAACCGTCCGCCGCCGCCCCTTCACCAGCCGCCTGCTACGCAGCTAACCGGCTCACGCCGGGACGGGTCGCACCCGCCCCGGCGTCCCCTGATCCCTTATAGTAGGCAATCATGCGCAGAAAAAGATTCTTAATCGGGGCAGCATTACTGCTGCTCCTCATCAGCGCCGCAACAATCTCCGGCCTATTATCCGCCCAAAACTCAAACTTCATTTCCAATTTCCGCGAACTAATCAAAGTCAAATCGGGAGACGATACCGTTGTAGCGACGGTCAACGGGATTAAATTCACGAAACGGGAAGTAAGATTAGGGGCTGATATTATCACATCCGTTGATCCAACCATCAGCCAAGACGACGCAGTAAGACAGTCCATCCTCCACAAAGTAGACCAGCACCTGACCCTATCCGAAGTTAAGCGGCGCGGCTTAATGCCAACCATAGCCGAAGCCAGAGAATTGATGCAAGCTCAAAAAGAACTCTGCATGGGGCCTCTAGGCGCAGAATGCAGAGAATTTATAAAAGAAATAGGTTTCAGCACCGAAGACATCTGGGAACAATCAATCCCAGGATACCAAGAAGACTTGGGAAGAATGCGCCTAATGGAAATACTGCATACCGAATGGCAAAAAAGGGTTGACCAAGGTCTGATTCCCGCCGAAGAAGATCACATCGTAACCCTCAAGATTCTCGGCAATCTACGAAACAACGCCCAAATCGTATGGAAAGATGACCGGCTGAAGACCCTGTTTGAAGAAGCTCAGACCACCAGAACCAACGAGCTCTATCCAACGGCGGAGCCGGTGTCGCCAGGCACCCCCGACGACACCACCAACCCCGTTGGAAACGCCACCAAATAACCCGTGCGCCCCAACGCCCACACCACGCCGCCGCCTCATCCGCCGCGCAGAGACGTACAGGTATCAGCAATGGCTAATCACAACCGAGCCTTTATCAACCCCCAAATACTCACGTGGGCCAGAAAGCGCCTGTTCCCCACTGTCGAAGCAGCCTCCGGGCCGCTCAAAGTCCCGGCTGAACGATTGGAAAAATGGGAACGCGGCGAATCCTGCCCAACCTTCACCCAAGCCCGGCGAATGGCCGCCCGGCTACGAATCCCCTTCGGCTACCTCTACCTGAGCAGCCCGCCCCCCGAAGCCCCCCTTCCTCTGCCCGACTTCCGCTTCAACCCCGGCGCCCAGCCCAGCATAGACTTGACAGAAGTAATCCACGACGCCCAACGCAAGCAAGAATGGTATCGCGAGGAAATGCTATATGACGAAAGACCCCCGCTGCCCTTTGTGGGCCGTTTCAGCATTTTCGATTCGCCCTCGAAAATAGCGACAGACATATCCGATACCATAGGCGTCAACGATATATCACTATGGGATTCATCCTCTTGGAGCGCGTTCCTAACCGAGCTTGTCAACCGTACTGAAGATTGCGGCATTCTGGTATTGCGCTCTGGCGTAGCCGAAAATAACAACCGGCGAACCCTGAGCGTTGCTGAATTCAGAGGGTTTGCTCTGGTGGATCCTTGCGCCCCGATGATTTTCATTAACGCGCGAGATTCCAAAACCGCCCAAATTTTTACCTTAGCCCACGAATTAGCCCATATCTGGGTTAATAAATCCGGGATTTCTAACCCGGACTTTCGCCTGAACTCCAACGAGCAGGCCAACCAAGTGGAAAGGCTGTGCTACAGCACTGCTTCTGAACTTCTGTTGCAAAAAGAAGGTTCGCTTTGGAGCTGGGTGAATTTGGAAATGGAAAATGGGGCATCCGGTGAATTTCCGCCCGGTTTTAACACCGAATCCAATACTACGCCGCGGCAGACTTTACATATTCGCAACGATATTCACTGGAAGCAATCCAACTTCAAGGTTGCCAGGCGCCTCAGTAACGGAAAGGAGAACAGGACTTACAACACAATCATATCCCGCAACAGCAGGCGATTCACATCAACAATTATCACGGCAGTGCTGGAAGAGCGAATCGGCTGGATTGATACGGCCCGATTGCTGAACATCAAGGGCCGTACTATAGAACCATTGGCCGAATATCTGCTGGGGGGCAATTCATAATATGCCTGATTTTTGGATTGACTCCAATGTGTACATAACCTCTTGCAAAGGGATACTGGCATTTGATCTAGCTTCCCGATTCTGGGGTCATTTAGATCGTCTTGGCTACGCCGGACGCATTTCCAGCCCTATCGAAGTGTATAACGAATTACATGATCATTTTACAAACGCAGACCCACTTATCGTATGGATTAGAGGCCGTCAAGGAACGCATTTCACGGGTACAAACAATGCGGTACTTCAACAACAGGAATTGATTGCGGGTTACGTGAATAACAGGTATTCAGAAGCGCGAGCCAATGACTTTCTGTCTAGGGCAGATTCTTGGCTGATTGCCCACGCCCTCACATCGGGCAGACGCATAGTAACCAACGAAAAAAGAGCAAACGAGCCCGGGCCTAACCGGAATACCGGGCTGATAGACACTAGGGTAAAAATTCCAAACGTAGCCCAACATTTCGGAGTACAAATTTTTTCGTTGCAGGCAATGCTGAGGGCATTGGGCATAAACGACCTGTAGCTGCCTAGCAGGGGCGCGTCATCGTGCGCCCCCGCCCTGTTGTTCCCACCCCGCTCAGAAATCCAGTATCAGCGTCGACCACCCAAAATCCCGCGCCCCCAAACCCTCCGCAGTATAAGGATGGTAGTATTCCCGGAACCCCGACCTGGCAATGCACTCCCTGCTCTTCTCCACCAGCGGCTCGCTCAACTCCGGGTAGCCGTGCCCCCGCAGCGAATGCGACAGAAAATAGTTAGTGTTGATCCACGACGGCCCCCGCCAGATGAACCCCCCCGGGTTCCCCGGCATAAACTTGGGATCCGACGCCGGCACCGACGGCAACGGATACGGCGTCCAGAAATGCTCCGGCGGACGCACCCAGCTCTCCACCAGCCGCTCCACAATAGGCCGGGGCAAATCGTGCAGTATCAGCGGCATCAGCGAACTGATAGTCACCGTTTTAAGCGGCCTTTCCTCCACCCCGGCCAAATCGAAAAAGGCCCCCGCCTCCTCGTCCCAGCACTTCTCCACCAGCGCATTCAGCGTCCTGTCCGCCTCCCGGTTGAACTCGGCGGCCTCCGGCGAATCCCCCAGCAACCGGGCCAACGAGCGCTGGCTGAAAGCGTAAATCGAATTGACCAGCACATCCTCCACATGAAACACGTCAGCGGCCAAAACCGCATGGTCGTCCTGCCGCAAAGGCTCATAAGCGGCATACACCTTCCGTAGCGCCGCGATGAAACCCCGGTTGCTCAACTCCTCCAGCCCCAGAATTTCGTCATACTTAGGCGAGCAGTCGGTGCCGGCCTCCTCCGGCTGAATCACCGCAATCAACCCGTCCCCGTCCGGGTCGCGGGCCTCCCGCAGATAGCGGTAATAGGCAGTGAGAACCGGCAAAGCCTCCTCCCGGAACGCCTCATCCCCGGTAGTGCGGTACACCCGCTCCACCGCGTAGGCGATAATCGGAGGCTGAATAGTCGCGCTATAGTGCGGTTCAGTCATCCCCACAATGTTACGACTCAGAAAATCGGGCTGCTTCTCCATCTCCCAAAAAATAATATGCGGAATAAACCCGCTGGGTTGCGCCCCGCTCATCAGCGACCGCATTTCGGCCTTGGCCTGCTCCGCATCCAAATGCAACAACGCAATCGTGTGAAAGCACGAATCCCAAAACCACTGAAAAGGATACCCGGTCAGCGACGGGCAAACAAAGCTGTATTCCCGCCCATTCCAGTCCGCCACCCCCTGCCGCAGATTGGACAAAAGAATCCGCCGCGCCCCTTCCCTTATCTCGTCCATATCATAGTTTGGCGTCGCTTGTGTCATCCCCGTAACCTCCCGTACTCTGAGCTTGCCGAAATGCCAGGCAAACCCTTACAAAGTCCAGTCCTCTATCACAATACCCTGAAAATCGGCAGAACGATCCCGGACGTCAGCGTAAATCTCTTCTACGTTAAGCTCCTCCAATTCTTCCGCCGTATACTTGCTCCTGAATTCCTGAACTGCATCCCAAAAATCCCTTTCCGGGTGTTTCCACGCCCCCGCATCTTCGGCCTTCAGTCGGCAGTATTCGTAATAAGCCACTATAGGCATCACAACCGCCACCGCCCGCCCCTTTTCCCCCATCAACGCCACCGCGCCGCCCCTCTCCACTTCCTCAACGATGCGCGGCAGCTCCACCATAGCTTCCGAAACCTCATATTCCTTCATTCAGCCCTCCATTTCAACGCGCTACCCCACTATACAACAAAAATTCTCGGCGCCCTCTGCGCTCCCGGCGTTAAAAACCCACTACCCCACCATACAACAAAATCCTCGGCGCCCTCTGCGCCCTCGGCGTTAAAAAACCCGCTACCCTACCATACAACAAAACCCTCGGCACCCTCGGCGCCCTCTGCGCTCTCGGCGTTAAAAACCCGCTACCCCCCCCGATAAACCTCCAAATACTTCTCCGACACCGCCGGCCAAGTAAACTCCGCCAGCGCGTACTCCCGCGCCTCCGCCCCCAGCCGCCGACGCGCCAAATCATCGTTGACCAGCTCCGCCAGCCCCTCCGCCGCCGCCTGGCGGTCAAAGCGCGGCGTGATTACCGCCCCCCGATGCAACAGCTCCCTATTCGACCCCACATCGTGCGACAGCACCGGCGCCCCGTAGGCCATAGCCTCGAAAAACACCAGCCCAAATGCCTCATAATGCGAAAACAGCACAAACAAATTCGCCCTGGCGTACCACCGGGTCAACTCCCCGTCCGAAACCTCCCCGGTTATCAGCACCTCATCCTGCAACCTATGCTCCGCCACATACGCCCGGATCGCCGCAGCGTCCCCCTCGTCGCGCCCCACCAGCACCAGCCGCGTCGGCTTGTTAAAATTCGCCCGCGCCCGCCGGTAAACATCCAGCAGCCACAACTGCCCCTTATGCCGCCCCAGCCGTCCCACGCACAAAATCGTCACCAGCCCGCTGCTATGCCCGTTCCGCGAAAGCGGCAGGCTCGGCGAATGCGGCGTCCCCACATCCGTATACTCCGCCCCCACCGACTCCAGCGCCGCCGAATCCCACGCCGCCGGGTCCGGCAACGCCGCGCCCCAGCCGATAACGCTCAGCTTGCCCCCCGGCGCCCGGTACACCCTACTCAACCCCTCCGCCTCCTGCTCCGTAAGCGCCACAATACTATCCACCCCCCGGCACAAAACCGCGTTCACTGGCGCCAGCCACCAGCGCGACACCGGCAGCGTATGAAACGACGGCGTAAACACAAACCGCGCCCGCCGGCGCCCCCCCCTTTCCCCCCTCCCCAACGACGGCGCCAGCAACCGCGCCCAGTAATGCCCCCAAAACCAGCCGTCCCCCACAAAATGAATCACATTAGGCCGGAACTCGTCCAAATACTGCCGCACCCGCCGCGGCGAAAACCACACCAGCGGCACCGAATACAGCGGCGGCGACCAGCGCGGAAACCCCGGCAGCCGGTACACCATCACCCCCCCGTCCATCCTTTCCCTATCCGGCCAAGACGGCTCCGCCACCCGCGGAAACGAATACTTAGTCGTAAGCACCCCCACCGCCTCCACCTCCGGCGACCGCTGCATCTGCCGAGACAGCTCCTCAATGGCGCGTTCAATCCCGCCCAAGTAAGGGCGAAAATAAGGCGTCAGATACATCACCCGCAACCCCGCGCTAACCACCGGCGGCCTCCAGCGCCCCGCTCCAAACCGCCCTCAACCCGGCAACGCTCAACCCGATGCCACCCCCGGCCTCCGGCCCTATCTCCAAATCGTCGCCCCCCGTAAACCCCAGCAAACCCGCCGGCACCCCCCCATCCGCGGCCAGCCCCTCCAGCTCCCCAATGCGCCCCCCCTCCACCGTAACCACAATCCGCGACTGCCTTTCCCCGAACAGCGCCGCGTCCCAGCGGGACCCCCCCCCGCCGTCCCCCTGCCACCGAAAACCCACGCCGCCCAGAATGCACCCTTCCGCCAGCGCCACCGCCAACCCCCCGTCCGAGCAGTCATGCGCCGACCGTATCAACCCCGCCGCGATACCCGCGCGGCACACCTCCTGCACCCGCCCCTCCAGCTCCAAATCAATCCCCGGCTGCCCCGCCGTCAACCTATGCATCACCCGCAGATACTCGCTCCCCGCCAAATCCCCCGCCCCCGACTCCCCCGGCCCAGGCCCCAGCAGCACAACCGCCAGCCCCTCGCCGGGAAACCCCGCCCCCACCGCCCCGGCCGCATCCTCCAGCAGCCCCAGCGCCCCCACCACCGGCGTAGGCAAAACCGCCTGCCCCTGCGTCTCGTTAAACAAACTAACATTCCCGCTAACCACCGGCGCATCCAGCCGCTCGCTCGCTAACGCCATCCCCCGGATACACTCCTCCAGTTGCCAATAAATATCAGGACGCAACGGATTGCCGAAATTCAGGCAGTCCGTAAGCGCCAGCGGACGCGCCCCAACGCAGGAAAGATTGCGGCAAACCTCCGCAACCGCTATCTGCCCCCCCACAAATGGATCCAGCAAACAATGCCGCCCGTTCCCGTCCACCGCCAGCGCAATCGCCTTGCCCGTCCCCTTAACCCGCAAAACCGCCGCGTCGCTGCCCCCCGGCCCCGCCACCGTATTAGTCTGCACCTGATAATCATATTGACGGTAAACCGCCTGCCGACTAGCGATATTGGGCGAAGCCAGCAGCCGCAACAAAGTTTCCCCCGGCCCGCACTCCGGCAACGCCAAACCCTCCAGCGAAAACCCCCGACGCGCCAGATCCTCCGCCGACGCGCGCCCCTCCAGCCGGTACACCGGCGCCTCCGACAAAGGCAGCACCGGCAGATGCGCCACCAGCTCCCCCCCGTCATATATCCGCGCCACCGGCTCCGCAATCACCCGCCCAATCTCCTCGCAATCCACATCCCACCGCCGGAACACCGCCCGCACCTCCTCGACCCGCTCCGGCAAAGCAACCAGCAGCATCCGTTCCTGCGACTCCGACAGCATCACCTCATAGGCACTCATACCCCCCTCCCGCCGCACCACCCGCGCCAAATCAATGCAGACGCCCCGCCCCGCCCGCGCCGCCGACTCGATAACCGCGCTCGTAAGCCCTGCCGCCCCCAAATCCTGAATCGCCAGCACCGCCCCCGTATCCACCGCCTCCAGACACGCCTCGATAAGCGCCTTCTCCAGAAAAGGATTACCCACCTGCACCGTAGGCCGCAGCTCCGCCTCCTCCTCGAAAGTCCGCGACGCCAGCCCCGACGCCCCATGAATCCCGTCCCGCCCCGTCCCCGCCCCCGCCAGCAACAACACGCTACCCGGCACCCGAGCCGCCGCCGACGCCAGCCGCGACTTCTCAATAACCCCAACGCACATAGCATTTACCAGCGGATTATGCGAATAAGCCGGGTCAAAATAAATCTCCCCCCCCACATCAGGCACCCCAATACAATTCCCATACCAAGAAATCCCCCGCACAACCCCCCCAAACAAATAACGATTCCGCCCAACCACCGCGCCATCACCCCCCCCGGACTCCGCGCCACTCGCCACTATAGACGCCGCGCCATCATCCCCACCGGACGCCGCGCCACCAACAACGCCGGACTCCGCGCCACGCGCCGCTACAGACGTAGGGCCATCCCCCCCGCCGGACGCCGCACCACCAACCACATCATCCGCCGCTATAGACGCAGAGCCGCCAACCCCGTCAGACGCCGGGCTATGCGCCGCTATAGACGTAAGGCCATCACCCCCCCCAAACGCCGCCCCACCATCCCCCCCATCCAACGGCCCAAACCGCAAAGAATTAAGCAACGCGACCGGCCGGGCCCCCATAGCCAAAACATCCCGCACAATTCCCCCAACCCCGGTAGCCGCCCCCTGAAAAGGCTCCACCGCCGAAGGATGATTATGCGACTCCACCTTAAACACCACCGCCAGCCCGTCCCCGATGTCCACCGCCCCCGCATTCTCCGCCCCCGTCTCCGAAAGCGCCGCCCCCACCCCCGGCCCCCGCCGCGTATGCCGGAACATCCCCAACAAAGCCCGCGAATGTTTATACCCGCAATGCTCGCTCCACAACGCCCCGAACATCCCCAGCTCCACCCCATTAGGCTCCCGCCCCAGCCGCTCCACAATCAAATCATACTCAGCCCGAGTAAGCGCAATCTCATCCAGAACATCCTGCCCAACAACCATAACAGCCCCCAACAACCACAAAGAATCCCCCGCAATACTACCACACCCCCCGCAACCACGCCCAAACCCCAAAAAAATCCCCTCCCCCTCCGGGGGAGGGTTAGGGTGGGGGCGTCCCCCCCCCCAACCCCTTGCCCAACCCCCATTCCGCGGCGTATAATCCGCCCCGGACAAAAAACCGCAAACAAACCACCGGGAGCTCGGATGTGCCAAACAACCCTCCCAAATCCGCGCTCCCCGCACTTACCCCCCCCCCCCCCCCCCCCGACTCTCGCCCCCTAAATCCCAACATCGCAACCCTCGGCTACCTATTCTTCTGCCTAAACGCCCTCTTCCTCGCCTGCCTATCCGTAGCCAACCCCGGCGCATACAGCACAATAACCTACGAGGACTCCTGGGTAGAATATCTAACCCCGGCCTGGTTTCTCTTGACCGCCCTGATACTGTTCGCCACGGCCCTAGCAGAGCAACGACTCCCCCGCCGCTGCGTCTACATCCTAGCCGCCATCGCCTTCCTGTTCGCCGTAGGCGAGGAACTCAGTTGGGGCCAGCGAATAATCGGATTCGCCACCCCCGATTTCCTGCTGAACATCAACCGCCAAGACGAGGTCAATCTCCACAACATCAATATCACCCTCGGAAAATTTGAAGTAATCTTCCAAGTAGCAACAACCCTTCTGTGTATGATAACCGCCGCCGCCTTCTTTTGCCGGAAAAAAACCCTATTCGGAATCCCCCTGCCGTCAATCCTGCTGGTATTGGCCTTCCTAACCGTTCTATCCTACCGCTCAGCAGGGCTGGACATCCTCAGTTTCGACTTTATCTCCTTTATTACTGACGGAGAAAAAGCCCTCTTACTATTCTTCGCCATCTACGCCTTAATCTCCCGCCAACCCAAAGAGCTCATTGCCGCCACCGCCGCCGCCTTCGCCCTCATCCTAGCCATCGCCTACGCGCATCATAGCAACGGCATACCTGGCAACAACATTTTCGAAGCGCACGAATATCTGTTCAGCGCCGTCTGCTTTTTCTACGCTCTGGATCTGCTCCTAGCCCAAAAATCGGCCCACCGCCGGCTCGCAACCACCTTCGCCAAACTAAAACTGCCAACCAGCCGAATCCCATTCCCCCCCAAACTAAAACTGCCAACCGGATGGATCCCGTTCCAACCCGCCATCAAACCCGGCCCGGACGTCTCTACAGCAGCCCGGCCCAACGCCGCCCTAGCCCGAAATCTTACCCCGACGCCCTGGCTAATCGCCTGCCTAACCATAATCGCCGCCAGCAGCGGATTAGCCTATTTCGCACATTTCACCGAACAAGCCAAAATCGCCGCCATCGAGGAAAGATACCAACAAATCCAATCCCTAACGCCCGACATAACCTCCAACTTCAACGTCTATCTAACCGGCAAAGAACTAACCTACTTCAAAGACCCCTGCCTACCGGGAGACACCGACCCCCACTTTTTACTACGCATCACCCCCGCCGACAACAAAAGCCTGCCCTACGACCGACAGCGCCACGGCTACGAAGCCCTAGACTTTCCCAGCAAAGCCTTCGACCGCGCAACAAAAATCCCAACCCTAGACAACAAATGCCTAGCAATAATCCCCCTCCCAAACTACCCCATAACCAACATCCAAACCGGCCAATACACCTCCGTCATAGGCTGGATCTGGCAAGCGGAAATCCCCCCGTCCCCCGCAGGGCCGCAAACCCGTGCGCCCAACACCGCCGCCCCCGTAGGGGCGCACAGCCGTGCGCCCGCCACCCTAGCCGAAATCAAGGAAAAATACCAACAAATCCAATCCCTAACGCCCGACATCACCGCCACCTTCAACGTCTACCTAATCGAAAAAGAACTAACCTACCTAAAAGACCCCTGCCTCCCAACCGACATCGAACCCCGCTTCCTACTGCACCGGTTCTGTTCCATTTGCTGGGTAGTTGGCATAGGTAAAGTCAATCAGGAGCGACGCCAAGAATGATTAGCTACTACGAACTGCTAGGCGTATCACCGGGCGCAACGGACGCACAAATTAAGGAGGCATTTCAGGCGAGGTCAATGATATGCGACCCCCACTTTAACCACCCCGGTCTTGGTAAGGCAGGTGCTGACTTTTTGCGCTTACTGAATGACGCATTCCGCGCAATAGGAACGGCGGAAGCTAGGGCTGCTTATGCTCGTCGCATTCCGCACCGGGAACCTAGAACCCCAGTTCAATTAGACTGGCAGCAATCAAAGGACAGCAAGGGGGTGTTCTATTTCCAGTCTGACAAATGGAGATGGAGACTCACTGTCAAAGAATTGCCGGAAGGATGGTACATTTATAGCGCATGGGACAGCGTTGAAACTCTGATTCCGTGGACTTGGAGAGACGAAGACGGCCAGCCGTTTCATACTTGGCAAGCCGCTGCATCCGCTTGTGAGCAAAGGGTACTTGAGGAACTCCGGTTGAGGGACACGTGATTTGTGCCGACTACCCAGCAAATGGAACAGAACCGACTCAGGAGGTCCACGGTGATTGGGCGGTAGGACATAAACGTTAGAAAAGCGAATATCAGCAGGATTGACGGCAGGGGGATTCCGAGTAGCCGGTCTTTTCGGATAAAGAACGCGGGTTCTGTTGCATTTGCTGGGTAGCTGGCATAGGATACCAGCGATGGGGCATTTGTGCGGGTCATCCTGTAAGCGAAAAAGCGGCCTTGCCTGCGAAACCTGCCGGACTTCAGGCAAGGGCAAGCGAGTAATCATCCTTGACGAAAACGGGAAACCCGTCAATCCGCCGACGCCTATCCATCCCCACGCCACCCCGCACGAAAAGGGGGCCGCGGTAGATATGTACTTTGACGGCCTATCCTACAGGCGCACGGCGGAAAACATCGGGCAATACTTTGACAGGAAAACCAACCCGGCAACAGTCTACCGATGGGTTAGGGAATTGACGGAAAGGGCGGATGAAATCGTTAAGCCAATGAAGGTTGCCACCGGAGACGTATGGGTTGCCGATGAACTGGTGGTCAATGTCGGCGGCAAGAATTACTGGTTATTCAACGTGATGGATAGCGACAGCCGGTTTGTGCTGGCGGCGTATCTATCCCCGGTAAGGACGACACGCGCCGCGGCGACGGCCTTGAGTCTGGCAAGGGAACGGGCGGAAAATCCGCCCCAGCAAGTCAAGACGGATGGGTTGCGGTCATACCGGGATGCGTTGCCGCGGGCATTTCCAACCCGCCCGGTCAAGCACGTGGTGAGCAAGGGCATACGGGCGGAAATCAACAACAATCTGAGCGAGCGACTGCAAGGCACACTGCGAGACCGGGATAAGACGCTACGGGCATTGAAAAAGCGGGAAACCGGGCAATCCTACATTGACGGGCTGGTACTCCACTACAATTATTTCCGCCCCCACGAAAGCCTGAAGGGAAAGCGGCCGGCTGAAGCGGCCGGGGCGGAATTGCCTTTCAACGATTGGGAAGGCGTGGCCGCGGTGAAAGTCAATAATGCTGGAGGGATATAGCAATGGGGACAATCTTGAACCACCCGGTGACCGAGAAAAAACATATCCTGCATTGGGCGGAAATTAACAGCGTCAGCTTGTTTGGCAATGCCTTTCCCTTTGGCGTTGAATGGGATTCCGCAGTTGAAGGCGTTGACATTGAGGAATGGGTTAATCCGCCATACGACGGCTGGACTATTGCCGGGTGGGAGTACCGCAGGCGGCCCAGTGCGCCCGGCGATGTAGTGGTTTATTTCAACCCGGCCGCGGATGGTTGCCCTACCCCCGAATGCCCGAGCAACCGGCTGATTATTGACATCCTCGAAAATCCCCATGACCTTGCTATGTCCCGATTGGAATGGGCATTGCATATCCGCCCGGGAATCTCCCCCAATGAGCGGCTGTTGCTGATTCAACTGGCCGTATATGCCGACAGCGCCGGGCGATGTTCCCCTACTCAAAGCCATCTATCCGATGTTACCGGGATTAAGGATTATAGTCTCCGAAACGCCATAAAAAAACTGGTAGCCGCCGGGCTTGTCGAAATTGAGCAACTGGGCTATCAAGGGAGACGCAACGTATACATTCTGGCTGGCGTACGCAACGGCTGGCAGACAATCCCCAAATGACTACCCAGCAAATGCAACAGAACCGTTCTGCTCAATATCATTCCCGAGTCTGCTCAAGCCACTCGGCCAGCCGTTCTGTTCCGACGTGGCGGTCTAGGAGGGTGGCGTAGTGGCGGGTTTTGGCTGGGCTGTGGGGGGTGGCGGCTTTGAGCAGGGATTCTAGGGCGTCGGCGGCGGCGATGGTGGATGCGGGGACTTGCAACAGGGGGATGTCGCGCTCGCGGGCTTCGGCTTTGACGTATTCGGTGGGTTCGCCGGGGCCGGTGAGCAGCAGGCAGCGGGTTTGCGGCAGCATAGAGGCCATCTGGATGTCGGGCCGCTGGGCGCGGGTTATGACTGCCTGGTTGGCGTAGCGTCCGAAATAGGTTGGGCCGTTGTCCATTATGTTGCCGCCAATCAGGTATCGCTCAACTAGGGCGTCGGCGTTCACCGGCTCTAGGGGCCAGACGGCACCTAGGCTCTCGCCTATCTGCGCCACGGTGGGGGCGAGCATAAGGCGGCTTTCGAGGATGACCACGGCGTTGGGGCCGGCGGTATCACGCGCGGCGTCCAGCCGGTAGGGAGGCACGGCGTTGACTACCACCCCGGACAGCCGGGCGCCCCAGCGGGCGGCGGCGCGGTTGTCGGGCGGGTACGCTTGCACTTCCACGATACGGGCATCGGCGGCTTCGGCCAGTTCTGCGGCGGGCGCATCGGGGGCGGCTTCTACTATGACGGTGTCGTACCGGCGGCGCAGTTCGGCGATGGTTGCGGCTGCGGCGTCGGCGTTGGCGGATAGCGGCTGCGGCGGTGGGCCGACGGCTATGCCTAGGGTGGCGGTTAGGGCGTTGGACGCAAAGGAATAGTCGGCGTCGTTGCCGGGCGTTGTGGAATATGGTTTGTAGTAGGCGGCGGTGCGCCCGGCGTCGCGCAGGCGCGACAGTAGGGCGTAGGTTAGGCTGGTTTTGCCCGCGGTGGGGGTGGGGCTGGTGATTAGGATGACGGGCATATTAGCTAGACTCTCTGGAAATTTCCTAGGATGCCCCATTTGCTGTAGGCAATGAGCGCATTAAGGCGTTCATCTAGGATTTCTGCATGGCGGTCTGTACCGGGTATTATGAAGTACACGCGGTCAGATACCCGACGCCACCACAAGCACTGAGGGGGACGAGCTAGGTTCAACTCACCCATCAAACGCTCCGATATGCTCTTAATTCGCTCTTCCGCAGTGCCACGGCGTTGATTCAAGTGCTGATATATGATGAAACTTCGACGCGGCTTCGCAAAGTGCTTGAGGTCGTCAGTGAATATGTACTTGGGACTTTCCTTGTGTTGAGGCTTAACTGATTTGGGAGCTAAGCCGTTATCAGGATCAAAGAAGATGAGATTTGCCTTGTATGTTTCGTTAAATGCTCTCCTAAGCCAATCATTGCGCTTGCCAACAGGTACAGGAACATCGTAGTATTGCGTATTATCAGGCAAAATGCAGTTGTTACTGATTTGGCCGATGTTGCGCTTAATTTTGGCAATAAGACTTGTGCCGACCAATCGCTGAAGTGTGTCATATAGCACTGGATCACATACGCGGTACATCTGGTTGTTAGAATCTGAAACATTAAGATAGCCTATCCGGTTGCCATCGGCACTACCTGACTCGTTGCGATACCAGATGACAGCCAAGCGCAGAGGGTTGTCCAGTCGAGGCCCGGTAACTCCGCAGAGATACCGCAGCAACCCGAATTTGCCGAAATCTCCAATGTCACCAACGAAACTATCTCGCATCGTGGTCTCCTTTGCTAACCTGAAACGTCTGGGTACTCGATGTTCTCCGTCGGGAGTTGCGGAATAGGGTTTGTAGTAGGCGGCGGTGCGCCCGGCGTCGCGCAGGCGCGACAGCAGGGCGTAGACTAGGCTGGTTTTGCTGGTGGCGGCTGGGCCGGTTATCAGGATGGTAGACATATCAGATTGGCACCACCGTGAAATGTCCTTGTTTTCTCCATTGGCTTTTCTTAAAGGCTTCCAGCCGTTCTTCAATCTTGCCTTTATGGTTTTTGGTTCTTGCCACTATGAAAAAAGCTCGGGTAGGTGCCCGGTTCCACCGCAATGCCCATAACCCATTTGGCCTTAGCTCCTGAATCAAGCACCTTGAAATAGCGTCAATTCTCTCTATTTCTGTCTTGTTACCTTGGCCTAAGTGATGGTAAATGATAAGACTTTTCTTTTCCTTTAAAAAACACTTAAGCTCCCATAAATGAACGTATTTCCGCCTTGATACCCTAATAAGATCGATGCCATTATCAGGGTTGATAAATACAATATCAGTGTTCTTCCCGATTTTCTCGATAGCACCTTTTAGCCAATCTTTGCGCTTGCCATCAAGTAGGGCAACATCGTAGTATCGCTCATCAACAGGCAAGAGAAGCTTAGCTCTGTCTGGGTCGATTTTGAGTTTGGTTCCGCACATTAGACTCTCACCTACCAGTTTTTGAAGAGTGTCATAGAGATATGGATCGCATACCCGGTACTTTGAGTTGTTGTACTTTGAAACTTTAAGATATTCGATCCGGTTTCCGTGGTTTTTTAAATTCGTATTGATTGGGTTATTAAAGTACTCGACAACACCCAGCTTTAGCCCGTCTACCGGCTTTTCTGGTGTGCCACATAGTGCACGCAAAATCCCGTGGTTGGCAAAGTCTCCGATGTCGGCGACAAAACTGTCTTGCATGACACGTCTCCTCTGTTTGCTGGCTACCTTAGACTCCCACGTCTAGGTACTCGATGTTTTCTGGGTCGAAGCCGTTGGGGAATTGGGTGGTGGTGTCCCATTTGGCTAGGGTGAAGTCGGAGCGGTGTAGGCTGGCTTGGGTGAAGTTGGCGCCGGTTAGGTTGGCGGCGATCCACATTGAGTCGCGGATCATTGCGCGGGTGAAGTCGGCGCCTTGCATACTACATCGGGAGAGGTCAGCGCCGTTCATATTGGTGGATACGAACAGGGCGTCGGCTAGGTTGGCGTTGCGCAGGTCGGCTTCAATCATATTGGACTGGCTGAAGTCGGCTTGTTGCAGGTTGGCGGCGATGAGGGTTAGCCGGTTCATTCGGCAGTGGCGGGCGACTGCGTTGGTGAGGTTGGCGCCTTTTAGGTCGGCCCAGAACAGGTTTACGCTGGTCAGGTTGGCCGAGGACAGGTTGGCGCCGGAACCGGCGGCGCGGCCCAAGTCGGCCCGCTCTAGGTTCGCGCCGGACAGGTTGGCCCCGGACAGGCTGGCCCGGGGCATATAGGCCCCGGACAAGTCGGCGCCGGCCAGGTTGACGCCGCGCAGGTCGGCGTTGTGCAGATCCAGGGTTGCGCCGGGGTTGTCGTTGCGCCATTGGGCCACGGCGGCGGCCCCGGCCTGCGCTATTGCTAGGTGTTGCTGATTAGCCACTGCGGTACTCGCTGGAAAGGGTTGGGGGATGGTTAGGCGTCTTCCAAGTCGAACAGCTTTTCTGCGATGGTCATTTTGAGTTGGTTGACCTTGCCGAGGTCGGGAAAGCCGCCGTCCGTCTTGCGGTCGAATATCTTGTCGCCGTCTAGGTAGACTTCGAGGCGGCCCCGGTCGGAGGGGGTCATCTTGACGGCGACATCGCCGGGGGCGTCGGACTTGAAGAACTCCATCGCCAGCCACGTGGCGACCGGGAAGTAGCCTCAAGCGACGCAGTAAACGATTTCCGCTTCTACTTTGCCGTGTTGGGAGCCTGGCATATCTCTTCTCTCTTGTTTGTTTTGATTTCAGTCCTGTTGATTTAGCTGGCGGAAAAAGGCGTCAATATCTTCTTCAGAAATGCCCTTGCTCCGCATAAACTCTTTGGAGGCTTCCCGCTCCAAAGCCCTGGCTCTGGCCGCCTTTTCAGCCTCTATCTTGGTGACAGCCTCGGCGGTTCTCTGCGCGGCGGCCTCTACTGCTGGCTGGACAACGGCGTCTACGGCTGCGTCTACTAGCCGGTCGGCCCGCTTCTTGGCCGCGTTCCTTATGCCTTCTTCGATGCCTGCCGTTATTATGCTCATAAGTCACCTCTCTTTCAGAAAGGCTATCAGCCGCCCGGCCCAGTAAAGCAGCGAGAATGCGGGGCGCTAGTTGATTACTGCGGCGCCGGTGCCTATGGCGGTTTGGTGGCCGTTTTGGTTTTGGCAGATTAGGTTTACGGTTACGCGGGCGCCGTTGGCGTCGGGTTCTTGGCCGGCTACTTGGCCGGTTACGGTGATGGTGTCGCCGCCTTTTACCGGGCGCAGGAATTTGAGGTTGACGCTGCCGGTGTGGTTGAAGACTTCGGGGCCGAAGAAGCGGCGCAGGCTTTCGGAGGCGAAGGCCACCGACATACGCCCGGAGGCGATGGGGTAGGTGGTGCCTAGGCGCTGGCGGGCCAGTTCGGGGTTGTTGTGGATGTTCTGGCGGTCTAGGATGCCGCAGTTCTCAAATTGTTCGATGGTTTCTTGGGTCACGCTTTTGGTGACCGACGGTATCTGCTGGCCGGGTTTGATGTTTTCTATGCCTGCGGATGCCATTTCTTGCCCACCTCGTCCGGCTTTTTCATTTGGTAGGTTCGCAGTTTTTCCAGCAGCCGCCCGTCTTCGTCGTGGGCGGTGGCTTCGATGACCATATAGGGCTTGTCGCGGCGCAGGTATTTGTCGGCGATGCGTCCGGTTACGCGGATCTTTTTGCCGGGGATGGGCGGGTTGAAGAATTCGACTTCGTTGCCCGCGTTGACGCCGCCGGTGTTGTCTTCGTAGACCATAGCAAAGGCGGTGGCGTCGTGCTTCACCGCGAGGGTGGGAAACACGGCGTCCGGGTCGTTGATGGAGGCCCGGAAGTTGTCCAGCATTTCTTGGGTAAGGGTGTATTCGTAGGAACCCAGTTCCTCGCCGATTTCTATTTGGTCGTAGTCGAAAATTTTTGCTTCGGAATCGGGCATTTCCCGCTCCTTTACCGGCGCCGTTCCCGGGGTGGTTGGGGTGGGGGCGCGGTTAGTTGATATACCATACTTTCTTTGCCCTGTGGCGTCAACGCCGGGTTGCGCCCGTTGTGGCGGTGCGGTGCTATAATTGCCTACGCCGCTGCGGGGCGGCGGCTGGAGTTTAACGCAACCGGATGGGTGACGGCTGACGATGGACCTTTACTTTGACCGCGGAGACCATAACAGTCCGGCAGGGCACGCGCTGCTGTATTTCAAGGTGGATACGGAACCGGATAGGGTCTATGCCAGCTATGTGGTGACGCTGCCCATCAAGGCTGACCTTACCAAATATGTGCCGCCCTTCTTGGCGTCGCATTTGGGCGGGCTGCCGCTCAATGACCTGTCGGCTTTCGCGATGCCGCCGGTGCCGGAGCCGGTGGACGGGTATGAGCGGCTGGAGCGGCTGAGCCGGCAGCGGGGCGATGATTTGGTGTATGGCGGCAGCGTGTTTTCCTTTGACTTGCCCCGGCTGATGGAGGCGGTGTCGGATGCGGTGAGCAGCTATGCCGAGCTTTACACTGCGTCGGGCAAGACCGCGGCGCCGGCCGGCGACTTGGCCGAGGCGGAGGGCAGCCTGCCCGCGCCGGCCGAACCGGGAGATGCGCTGGACGCTTCGTTCAACGTGAATGATGTGCTGTTCAGCTTTATGAGCGAGGGGGATAAGCTGAGCGAGCTTTCGCGGCTGCTGGGCCAGTTGCGCTTCGCGGTGGAGGGGGCGGACCGGGCCGCCGCCGACGAGGTGGGCGAGGAGATAACGGCCCTGGCCCGCCACTTGCCCGAGGAGTTCCAAGTGTCCAACCTGCTGGCGGTGGCCCGCGATACCTCGGAGCGGAGTTCGGAGCTGGCGAAGCTCTACCTCGACCGCTGCTTCCGGCTGTCCGCGGGGGACACGGGGCAGGCCGCCGAGCTGGAGCGGCAGATTCGCCGCTTGCAGGGGGAGTAGGGAGTTTGGAATGTTGAGGCGGTGAATGGACACTTCGATAATCCTTTTGGACATACCGCAGGGCGTGGTCACCTTTGGATCTGCCGTCTTGGTGGCCCTGATAGCGTTCATAGCGACGCTGGCTGTCGTTTTGTTTCGCTTCGCGATCTCGGTTCATGGCCGTTTGAAAGCTCTGGAAACCGTTGCGACAAATCTGGTAGGAGCTTCTGCCCCAAGCCGACTGGCTACCGGGGAAGCCCGAATGGAAATCCTTTGGGAACAATATCTATACGAAGGGATACCGAATCTGAGAAGAAGAGTGGGGCCACCGGGGAATCCTATGTTGCAAGAACGCTGGGATGAGCTGATTACCAAGCTGGAGCGGCACGAACTCCCGGACGTTGAGGCCGAGGAGTTGCTGGCCGCTTTCCTTGAGCGGCGAGAGCAAGCTAGGGAAGAGGATGATGTCGTAACAATGCTACTCCTGGGCCCCGGCATCGTATTGACCAAGTGGCAGCTCAAGGAAAGGGAACTCAGGGAAAGTAAGTAGGTGCGCCTTTCCCGCCTTCGGTTGAGCAACTTTCGGAATCTGGTCGAGCTGGACTTGGAGCTGCCGTTGGGCGTTTCGGTCTATTTCGGGCAGAATGCGCAGGGTAAGACGGCGCTGGTGGAGGCGGTGTATCTGCTTGCCATTGCCCGGTCTTTCCGGGCGGAGAACGAGCGCGAGCTGGTCAACTTCGAGGCGGCTAGGGCGGGCGGGATGGCTTTGGTTGAGGGGCTGGTGGAGGATGACGGCCCGGAGGTTTCCGGGAGTGTTGCCGCCGGGCGGCAGCGGGTCATCATCGGCTACCGCGCCTCGCCATCCAACGCTGCCAGCGGGCCGGGCTACCGGGTTCATAAGGAGATACGGGTCAACCGGATGCGGCGCACTGCCGGGTCGCTGGTGGGTTTGGTTCACGCCGTTTTGTTCAGTGTGCTGGATATTGGGTTGGTGCAGGGGCCGCCGTCGGCCCGCCGCCGTTTCTTGGACATCCTTATTTCTCAGGCCGACCCGCTGTATTTGCAGGGGTTGCAACGCTACCAGCGGGTGCTTCAGCAGCGGAACCGGCTGCTGCGGCTGCGGCGGGAGGGCCGGGCCAGGCCGGACGAAATGGAGTTTTGGGACGATGAGCTGGTGCGGGAGGGGGCCTGGCTCACTTGGCGGCGGCACGAGGTTATGGGCGTTCTTGCGCCTGCTTGTGTCCGCCATCACCGGGATTTGGGCGAGCCGGGCGAGGCGCTGACGCTGCGCTACCGGCCCAGCGTCCCTTTGTCCGGTGACGCGGCGGGGATGGCGGCCAGCTATTATGAGTCGCTGCGGGCCGTCGCGGGCCGGGAACGGGCTACGGCGGCGACGGCGGCCGGGCCGCACCGCGACGACTTTGCCATTGTCGTCAACGGGGTTGATATGGGGGCTTTCGCTTCGCGCGGGCAGGCCCGCACTTTGGCTTTGGCCCTGCGGCTGGCGGAGGCGGAAACGCTGTCGGCGGCCCGGGGCTCGGGGCCGTTGCTGTTGCTGGATGATGCGCTGTCGGAGATGGACGCCGTGCGCCGCCGCCGGGTGCTGGAAAAGGCGGCCCAATATCCTCAAGTGCTGATAACTACTACCGACGCGGAACAGGTGTCGGGGTTTTTTGGCCGCCGGGCTTCTTATTTTCGGGTGAGCGGCGGGGGGATTGCGCCTTGCGCCCTTTTTGGGGGTGATTAGGCTGGGGCGGGATTCTCTCCTGGCGTGGGCCGGTTGGGCGGTTTTGGGATTGGCTGGGTTCCCGCCTTCGCGGGAATGACGGGGGTTTGGGTGGGGGTTGCGTGGATTGCGCGTAGGTGGCGGGCTATGGCGCGGGTGTGGGGGTCTATGGCGCGGGTGCGTTGGGGGCGTTTGCGGGGGATGATGCCGAAGGGGGGTTCGGGTTGCGGTTGTCGTTTAGGCGCGGGTTGATTCACAAACGCTAACGAAGGTGCTACAATGGGCGGAATATCCTGAAGTGGGGGCGCGGCGTGGTATACATACCGGGCCGGAAAGCGGCCGCCCAGCTTGGCCTGCACCAGAATACCTTGAGGCGATACGCAGATGAGGGCAGAATCCCGTCAATCAAAACAGCGTCCGGGCAACGCCGGTACGATGTTGACGCCTACATCCGGGAATCAACCGACGCTACCCTTGTCTGCTACTGCCGGGTCAGTAGCTCCAAGCAGCGGGAAGACCTGCAACGCCAGGTTGAGTTTATGCGGGGGAGATACCCCGACGCCGACATCATCACCGACACCGGCGGCGGGCTTAACTGGCGTCGCAAGGGACTTGTCGCCTTACTGGAGCGACTTCACCGAGGAGATAAACTCCGCGTTGTGGTTGCCCACCGCGACCGGCTCGCCCGATTCGGATTCGAGCTTATCCAATGGCTCGTTGAGCGCAACGGCGGGCAAATCGTGGTTCTCGGCAACCGAGAGTACAGCCCCGAACAGGAACTCACCGAGGATATTCTCGCCATCCTGCACACTTTCAGTTGCAGGCTGCACGGACTCCGCCGCTACAAAGACGCAATCAAGGCGGATTCGGGCCTATCCGACACTGGAACAACGCCGGATTCTACGCCTATGGTTTGACGCCGCCCGCTGGTGCTACAACGAAACCATAGCCAGACTGAAGCGCACGGGCGAAGCCGCCAACTGGAAAAGAATCAAGACCGACATCATCCACGCCGTCCCCGACCGGCTGAAAGCCGCGCCGTACCAGATTCGCAGCTTCGGGGTGCGCGACGCCTGCAAGGCGATGAGTGCCGTCAAGCGATTCAACCGGGAACTGGCCCAAGACAAAAAGCGCGGCCTGCGCCTTGGGGATGGTTGGGCCGAAGCGAACTTCCGTAGCCGGAAAGCCCCCCGGCAAGGCTGCTTTATCCCCGGCAGTGCCGTATCCGAACAGGGCGCATACCGCACGATTTTAGGAAAACTACGGCTGGCCGAACCTATCCCCGCCGCTCACGGCGACAGCCGCCTAACCCTGCACAACGGGCAATACCACTTGGCGGCGACCTATCCGGTGCAACGGCGCGTTACCGAGACCCAAGGGCGCGTCGTTGCGCTGGACCCGGGAATCCGCAACTTCCTGACGTTCTTTTCGGAAACATCGGCAGGCCACATCGGGCAAGGCGACTTCGGGCGCATCCAACGCCTTTGCGCTCACCTGGACAATCTGCTATCCCGCGCCAAGCTGGAAAAGCTGCGGTTCCGCAAGCGCAACCTCTACGCCGCCGCCGACCGTATGCGCGTCCGCATCGGGAATCTGGTTGATGAGCTGCACCACCAAGCCGCCCGCTGGCTGGTGGACAACTTTGACCTGATTCTGATTCCGGCCTTTGAGACCTCGGATATGGCGCGGCGAGGGGCGCGAAAGCTACGCGCCAAATCCGTGCGTTCAATGCTCACCTTTGCCCATTTCCGCTTCAGGCAATTCTTGGCTTGGAAAGCGTGGCAGGCCGGAAAGCAGGTTCTGGTGGTCAACGAAGCCTATACCAGCAAGACGTGCAGCTGGAGCGGCGAAATCATCGCCAATCTGGGCGGGCGTCGCGTGATACGGGGCGCGGACGGCGTGGAGCTTGACCGGGATATAAATGGCGCCCGTGGGATATTCCTGCGGGCTTTGGGAGATATACCCTCTCTGCGTCGGCACTGGCAGGGATGCATCGGCGACAGCCGCCAACTGGCAACAGTCGGCGTTTGTTAGCGAATTAGTATCGGCTTGGGGGTTAGTTCACCGGCGAACAGGCCGGTTAGCAGGATGCCTTTGGCGTGGTTGGGGAATAGGGTTTCGGCGATTTTCAGGGGTTCGGGGGTGGTTTTGTTTTGGCGGTGGGCGTCTAGGTAGTGCTGGAGTTTCATAAAGGTGTTCAGGGGCAGGACTTCTTTGGCGATTCGCAGGATGAAGGGGTGGGCTTCGGGGAGGGGTTTGTTGTTGGTTAGGGCGGTGTGCCAGTCGTGGCAGTATTCCTCGGAGATGCGGCGGAGGCGGAGGATGGCTAGGGGGAAGGCGAATTTTCGGCGTAGGGCGTTGATTTGGTTGCGGATGGATTTTAGGCTCATTGGGGGGTCTCCTCTTGGGGGGTAGGATTTTTGGTTCTGTTGCATTTGCTGGGTAGCCGTCCCTAATCCCAGCGTCCGCCATCCGGCACCAGCAGGGCGGCAGGCCCGTACACCCGATAAAAGATCCACCTGAGTTGACGGACGGAATCCAGCAACTCAAAATTGTTGTCCATAGCCTCGGTCAGTTCCTTGACCTGCGGGCCGGACAAGTTTCCGATGGTACTGCCAGCCGATTCAATGTCCTCAATAATCCCCCGCACTGCATTGTCCATTTCGTTCACCCTCCTTTAGCTACCCAGCAAATGCAACAGAACCAGCAGAACAAATAAAAATCCGGGCGCCGCCGTAGCAGCCCCCGGAATCATTGAACTCTGGATTCCGATAATAACCGATAGGGTAAGTGAATCCAGAGGAGGTAATCAAAATTACCCTACACCGCGTCGCCGCCGGTATCAATCGCCTTGACGCCCGCCCATCGCCCGGCTTAAAATAGCCTTGCCCCCACTGCTGGGGGAGACGATGCTGGGTTAGCGGCTGATTCGCGGCCCCGGAGGAATTATGCCAATCACCAGAGACGGCGTTGAGCTGACGGTGGAGATTACCGAGAAAGCCGCCGAGAAAATCAAGTATTTCGCCCAAAAGGAAGACCAGGACGACGCTGTGGGCGTGCGCGTCGCCGTCAAAGGCGGCGGCTGCTCCGGCCTCACCTATGACCTCAAAATTTCCGGCGAGTACACCGACACCGACAAGGTGGTCGAGCAGTACGGCGTCAAGGTAATCGTGGACAAAAAGAGCTACATCTACCTAGTCGGCACTCAGTTGGACTTTTCCGACGGGCTGAACGGCAAGGGTTTCACCTTCGACAACCCCAACGCCAAAAAGGCTTGCGGCTGCGGCACATCGTTCAGCGTCTAGCCGAGCCACCGCCGCCCGAATCACGGCCCGGCCCGCCCCGATATGGCCCGGCCTGAACATCCCAGATATGAACAACAAGGCAAGCGCCGCCTTTACTCGGTTCTCCGAATGAAGGCGGCGTTTGCGCGTTAGCTCCCCCAAGCGAAACACCCACCAAATACCGGAAGCGGCAACGCTCGGAGGCCCTATGACACTGCCCCAATCTCCCCACCCGCCCGCATCCGCCCCCGTCGGCGGCCCGGCGGCCCTGACCGTGCATCACGCCATCGGCGTAGGCTGCCTGAAAGCCACCGGCGGCGACGCCCTCGACCTGCTCAACCGGCTGTCCACCAACAGGGTTGACCACCTGCGCCCCGGCCACTGGGCGCCCACCGTGCTGACCACCGACCGCGGCCGCATCGTTGACCTGCTCAGCGTCATCCACGCCGGGGAATGCGTCTGGCTGCTCACCAGCCCCGGCCAGCAACAGCCGGTCATCCAGTGGCTGGACAAGTACACCATCATGGAAGACCTAGAAGTGGCCGACCTTTCCCCATCCACCGCCGTTATAGCCCTAGCCGGAAGCGGCGCCGCCGCCGCGCTGGGCCTAGACGACGCGGAACCCGCCTACCTGCCCGGCGAGCAATACCCCGCGCCCACCATAAGCGTCGGCGGATGGAACGCCATCGCCATCAGCCATCCGCTGGGGCGCCTGCCCTGCCGTCTACTGGTAGCCTCCGGCGAAGGCGCATCCGCCATCATCGCCGAGCTAACCGGCGCCGGGGCGGTACAGGCCGACGCTAGTGAATGGGAAACGCTACGCATCGGCAGCGGGGCCCCGGCTTTCGGCAGCGAAATGGGCGAGCCGTACAACCCCCTGGAAGCCGGGCTTATCGGCGCCATAGACTTCACCAAAGGCTGCTACATCGGCCAAGAAGTCATCGCCCGCCTAGACAGCTACCACCGCGTCCAGAAGTATCTTGCCGTCCTAGCCTTTGCCGACGGAAGCGACGTAACCATCGGCGCCTCGATGGCATTAGAAGGCAGAACCTCGGGAACGGTTACGTCCCTCTACCGGACGCCCAACGGCGAACTGCGCGGGCTAGGCTACATCCGAACCGCCGCCGCCATACCCGGCCAGACCCTAGAACTGCAACCCCCGGCATCCGGCGCCGCCACCATCGAACACACCCCCAAGCTGTTCGGCCCAGGCCAAGACTTCAGTTAGCGGCAGCCAACCCCGCAGGAGCTAGATATGTCCACCGGCAACGAAACCCCACCCACCCCCCGAACCGTCCAAACATCCGAGTTCCAAGCCAAGTGCCTGAAACTGCTGGACGAAGTGGCCGAAACCGGCGAAGAAATCGTCATCACCAAGAACGGCAAACCCGTGGCGATACTAACGCCCTACCGGGAGCAGCGCATAACCACTCCCCGGAAAAAAGCTAAGAGTATGTATGGAGCCGACAAGGGCAAAATCGGGACATTCGGAGACATTGTGTCGCCAATGCCTGCGGAGTGGTTCGCCGACAGCGACGACCCTAGGGAGGTTATCTCCTGAGGTTGCTGGATACCCACGTCGTCATCTGGTTTCGGGAAGCCAATCCGAGGTTAGGCCCGCAAGCCCGCCGCGAGATTGAAAACGCTATGGAGGAAAATGACGCGGCTGTTTCCGTCATATCCTTCTGGGAAATAGCTATGCTAATCCAGAAAGGCCGTATCAGCTTGCCCATTGCCCTAGATTCTTGGCGCCGTGACCTGCTCGACTATGGCTTGGCAGAGATTCCGGTAGACGCAGAAATAGCCGCGCGAGCTGGCTTTCTGCCCAACCTACACGGCGACCCGGCCGACCGCATCATCGTCGCCACCGCCCTGCAAGGCCACACCTTGGTGACCTCCGACCGCCGCATCCTAGACTGGCCCGGACAACTGCCCCGTCTGGACGCTAGGCGATGAGCGTCTACCACAACCCGCCGAAAATACCAGGCAACCAGGAATCAAAGCATATATGCGGCAAGAGAACTACCGGACTGATGGCGGCTTTGGATCTCCGATTTCGCCCAAATGTCGGCAAGCGCCAACACGCCCAGATACTCAGCCGCCGCTCCAAACCACCCTTGCCACACCGTCCTTGCGCTCCACCCGGAACAGCGACCAAAACTGATAGCCCGCGGCCTCTATCGCTTCCCGCCCCCCCTCGTCGCGGTCTACCAGCGTCATAGCGTGGGTAACGTGGAAGCCATCTGCTTCCGCTTTTCCGATGGCGTCCAACAGCGATTCGCCGGTAGTGACTACATCCTCAAGGATGGCTACCGGCTCGTCCGGCGGGGGGAACTGTCCCTCGGCCACGGCTTTGGTTCCGTGCTTCTTGGCATCGGAGCTTCTGCGGTGATAGAAAGCGCGGATAGGTTCGCCTTCTCTCAGCCCGCTGAAAAGTGCGACTTGGGATGCTATCGGAATGGCGCCGTAGGCCGTCCCACCCACGTAGCGAATCCCCAGCTCGTCCAGCTTTTCGACAATGTGCCGCGTCACGAAAAGGGCGCCCTGCGGGTCAAGGGTCAATTTCTTGGAATCAAAGTAATACTCTGATGTCTTGCCCGAAGCCAGGGTGAACTTACCATAAAGCAAAGCCCTTGTGTCCCGCATCAAACGGGATGCATCACTGTCCACTTCCCTAGCTGTTTCGGCAAGCACATCAATCGCCATTTCGCGCCCCTATAACCAGAACGGCAAATTTTTCGCAAAAGAAAACGAGCCAATTCTGTTAGCGTCTAACGGAATCGCATCGTGCGAAAAAGTTTAGCATCAGAACCTCTAAAAAACAAATCGCCCTAACAGCCGTACAGCCCGTTCTCCCAGATGTACCGCTCCACCCGCTCCGGCAGTAGGCCGCTTACCGGCTCGCCCGCGGCCATCCGGCGGCGCAGCTCGCTGGCGCTGATATCTATGGCCGCAGAATCCAGCCGGTCAACCCGGCCGACGGCGTAGGGGTTGCGGGCGTAGAAACCGGGCCAGTCGAACCCGGAGTAGCCCGGACGGCTCACTGCCAGCAGGCGGGCCAGCTCAACCACCCGCTGCGGCTCGATCCACTGGTCGAACCGGGCCAGCACGTCCAACCCCAGGATAAAAAACAGCTCAACGCCACCGCCCAACTCCCGGCGAATATCCCCCAGCGTTTCGACGGTCAGCGTAGGCCCGGCCCGGCGCAGTTCTATGTCCGACACCTCGAAACCCGCCGCGCCGTCCACCGCCAAACGCAGCATCTCCAAACGCTGGCCGGGGGTAGCCGCCGGTTCGCCGGATTTCAGCCGCGGCTGCCCCGCCGGAATGAAAATCACCTGCTCCAGTGCCGCTTCGTCCATCGCCCGGCGGGCAATCTCCAAATGCCCCCTATGAACCGGGTCAAAAGTGCCGCCGAGAATGCCCACCCGGATTCCGGGGTTCCTCAGAACCATTCGACTTCCGCTTTGCCGATGCGGATGGTGTCGCCCACTTCGATGCCTTCCTCGATGAGCCGCTGCGCCATACCGGAGCGGCGCATTTCGCGCCACAGTTGCAGCAAAACCCGCTGGTCTCGCGTGTCGGCCAACGCGCTCAACCGCTCCAGCCGCTCCGACTCGATAACGTATACGCCATCCTCAACCCGCACCGACTCCGGCAGGTTCGCCATACGGGGCGGGGTGGCCGACGCCAAAGCAACGCCGTCGTCAACGGGTTCGTCCTTGGGAAGTTCTCCCAGGATGGCCGTGATTCGGGAAAGCATAGGGTCAATGCCCTCGCCGGTGGCCGCCGATATGAACATTACTTCACCGGCGTCGCCCCCGGATTCCTGAACCGCAGCTTTCAGCCGGGCCGCCAACCCTTGCCGCTGCTCCCGGACTTCGGTTACGTCCAGCTTGTTTACCACCACCAGTTGCCGCTTTCCCGCCAGCTCCGGGTTGAAACGCAGCAACTCATCGTGAACCATCCGGTAATCGGCGGCCGGGTCTTCGGAAAGGCCGTCTATCAGGTGAATATAGAGCCGGGCCCGCTCGGCGTGGCGCAGGAACTGGTGGCCCAGGCCCACGCCCTTATGCGCCCCCTCCAGCAGGCCGGGGATTTCCATCATCACGAAACCGCTGCCGGGGTTGTTGCCGGAGCGCACCACGCCCAGAACCGGCTCCACAGTGGTAAAAGGGTAGTCGGCCACCTTCGCCTTGGCCGCCGAACACCGCGAAATCAGCGTAGACTTGCCGGCGTTGGGGCGGGCCAACAGGCCAACGTCGGCCAGCAGCTTCAGCTCCAGAAACAGCACCGCCGCATCGCCCTTCTCGCCCCGCTCGGCCAGCACCGGCTCTTGATTGGTCGAGGTGGCGAACCGGGTATTGCCCCAGCCGCCGCGCCCGCCGCGGCCCACCATAAAGGGCGTTTCGCCCCGGATGTCGGCCAAGAAGTCGCGGGAACCGTCGCGGTTCAGCCGCCACACCACAGTGCCAAGCGGAACGGGAATGACCGTATCCTTGCCGTTGGCGCCTCGCTTGTTCTTGCCCTTGCCGTGGCCGCCGGCATCGCAATAAACCGTGCTGTTGAACTTGATATGCAGCAGCGTGTTGTAGGACGAGTCGCCCACCAGATAGGCACTGCCCCCGTCGCCGCCGTCGCCCCCGTTGGGACCGCCCTTGGGCCGGTATTTCTCCCGCAGAAAGCTGGCGCAGCCGTTCCCGCCGTTGCCAGCCCTGATGTTCAGTCGCACCGTGTCAATCATAATCCGTCCACGTTCCCGGTTATGGTTAATATATTATCTGAAATAAATTAGTTTGTATTGTAAGATAACAGTAGCAATAAGGGCGTTGACAGCGTGGATAACCGCCGGTATCTAGCTGGCCTGCGGCTTTCGGCAAGGCTTACCGCCCTGTATTTTAACACGGAGAACCAACGGGGGTTTGTGGACAACCCTACCCCGGGGTTAGAAATTCCGGCCCCGATTCTGGATATTCCGGCTAGGCCGGGAAAACTGGCCGGAGCCGTAACAACGCCGGGGCCGCGGTTGTGTACCCGGATGCGGCGGGTTGCCAACGGCTAAGGGCAAGTTATCCACGGATTTTGGACGCCTTGTTTGCTATTATGAGCAGGCCGCCGCCGCGTCCCGGCAGGGTGAGAGCAGGCGATGATTTCAAGTTTCCGGCTGCTGGTTGCGCTTACCGCCGCGCTGGGCTTGGCGGTTCTGCCCGGCTGCGGCGGGCTGGATACGACGCAAGAAACGCGGACGGACAGGAACGGAAGCTATATGGTGAACCGGATTGCCTACATTGACAACAGCGGCGACCTGCTGCTAATCAACCCCGACGGCACGGGCGAGGAGCGCCTTACCGGCGGCGTGCGGGCCGGGCTGCTGCTCCAGGCCCTAGAGCGCGGCGATTCCTATAACTGGCCCACTTGGGCCGCTAACGGCGAGAAGCTGGCCGTTTCCCGCGTGTCCATAACCGGGCGGGACGCCGGGCTTTCGGTGCAGCTATTCGACCTGCCCGCAGGACGGATGCGGTCGGCCTACGAAAACGACGTTCCTGCGCCGGTGGCCGACGGCGCGGCCCATTATATCTACTGGTCGCCCGATGGCCGCTACCTCACGTTCCTGGCCCCGACTGCCGATGGGCTGGCCCTGTTCGTCCGCGACTACCAGTCGGACGATGACCCCGCCGCCATCGCCGTGGGCGCCCCGCTGTACTACCACTGGGATCCCCGCTCCGAGCTGATAGCGGCGCATATCGGCAACCGGCTGATGATGCTGGAACCGGCCCCCAATGGTCTGCGAGCGCACCTGCAAGTTGACGCCACCGGCTTTCGCGCCCCCGCGATGTCGCCAGATGGCGAGCTGATAGCCTGCGCCGCCACCGAAGGCGAGGTTCACGGCGTGTTTGTTCAGCCCATCGGCCCGATTCCCTATAGCACCGGGCAGGCGCCCCGGCTGATTACGGAAACGCGTGGGCTGGCCGCCTTCGCATGGTCGCCCGACGGCGCATCCCTAGCAATATCCGAACAGTCAGCTCCGGGCTCCCCGCTGTTCAACCGGCTGTCGGTCTATCCGGCCAACGGCGGCCCGCCCGCCGTGCTGTCCGAGGAACAGCACTTGGCCTTTTTCTGGTCGCCCGCGGGCGACCGCATAGCTTGGATCGGGGTTGACCCGTCCACCCGTGAAATGGAACTGTCGCTTTCCCGATTGCCCGCCCCCGGAGCGGACGCCGGAGAGCCGCGGCGGTTGTTCCGGTTCAGCCCCACCGGGGAATTTTTCACCTATCTGAGTTTCTTTGACCAGTACGCATACTCCCACTCCCTTTGGGCGCCCGACGGCTCCGCGTTGGTAGTGGCGGGCAATGAAGGCCCGGATTCGGGCCGCCGCAACGGCAGCGCCCCCGCCGGGGGCCGGGTCTACGTCGTTGACGCCGACACCGGCGAGGCCCGCCAAATCGCATCGGGCAAGACGGCGGTATGGTCATGGAACTGAAAGAGCAGGTGAAAAGGGCCGCCCGTCCTATGCATATCAAAAGCCGGGCGGTTCGCGCCATTGCCGCCGCCCTGTTGCTGCTGATTGCGCTGCTGGCCGCCTGCGCCGGGCAGCCTACCGCCGCGCCCCCGCCATCCCCCACGCCCGTTGACCCCAAGGCGGAGCTGCGGCGCACAGTTGACCGGCTGCTGGCTATGGAGTCGGTGTCTTTCGTTCTGGAGCAGACCATCGGGGCTACCGTTCTTTCCCCCGGCATCGAAATGAACCGGGCCTTCGGCAAAGTAGCCATCCCCGGCAGTTTCGACGTCACCGTGGAAGCCCAGGCCGGGGGCTTGTTCGTAAAGCTGGGAATGGCGAGCATTGACGGCGTGACCTATATGACCAACCCAATCACCGGAATATGGGCCGAAGCGCCAGCCGAGTCCATCCCCATCAACCTGCTCACCCTCGGCGACACCCTAGCCGGAATCGTGGAGGCGGTGCAGGCCCCGGAACTGCTGGGCAAGTCCAATCTGGAGGGCGTAGACGTATACCACATACGCGGCAGCATCCTGTCGGAAGACCTGCAAGAACTGGTGCCAAACGCCGACGTCGGTTATCCCGTCGCCCTGCAAATATGGGTGGAGCAGCAAAGCGGCGCCCTGCGCCAGGCCACCATCACCGGCCAAGTCACCGGCGACGACGTACCCGACGCTATGCGAGTGCTAACCCTAGACGACATCAACCGCCCCATAACCATCACGCCGCCGCCCGGATTCTGAATTAGATTAACCACAGAGCGCACAGATGCCACTAGGCCATGGAGCGGAGAAATGAGCGAAAGCAAAAATAACCTCTGCGGCCTCTATGCGTTCCGTGGCTGATTCCCCCGCCGGGATGCGCTCTACCTGGGCCGTCCTCACCATTACTGGGCTGGGGGCTTTCATTGCGGCGCTGGACCAGACGGTAGTGGTTACGGCGCTGCCCAGCGTGATGCTGGACTTGAAAATCCCCATCACCGAGTTGGACCGGGTTTCCTGGATTATCACCGCCTACCTGCTGGGCTACACCGTGGCGATGCCGCTCATCGGGCGGCTGGGCGACGTGTACGGCTACCCCAGAGTCTACCAAGCATCGCTGATAGTGTTCTGCATCGGCACCAGCCTAGTGGCTGTCGCTTCCAACTTCGAGTGGATGATTGGGGCGCGGGTAATCCAGGCCCTCGGCGGCGGCGGTACGGTTCCCATCGGCATGGCGCTGGCGGTGGCACTGGTTCCCCCGGAAAAGCGGGCCCTTGCCCTAGGCGTAGTCGGCGGCGCCGCGGAGGCCGGTTCCATGCTGGGCCCAGCCTACGGCGGAGCCATCGTCGAACTCTCTAACTGGCGCTGGATTTTTTGGCTCAACGTTCCCCAGAGCGCGGTAGTTTTTGCCGCCCTGATGTTTCTGCCCGGCCCCCAGCTAATCCCCTTCCGCCGGTTTTTCTCCCGCCGGGCATCGCCGGGGGCCGCAGACCCGGCATTGCCTCCCCTTGCCGCTGAATCATCCGCTCCCCCCCATCGGGGAGGAAAAGAAGGGGGGGAACCCCGGGTTGACTATCTGGGCGGCGCGTTGCTGATGACGGCGTTGCTGCTGCTTTCCTTGGCCCTTTCCCGCAGCGACCTTTTCACCTTAGAGTCGCCCGTTCCCTTCATACTGGCCGCCTCCGGGCTGGGAGTGGCCGGGGTACTGGTGCTGGTGGAGCGGCGCGTCTGGCAGCCGTTGCTGGCCTATGTATTCCTGCGTTCCTGGGCCTTTATCCTATCCAACCTTACCCAGGCCCTAGTGGGGGTTTCGCTAATCATTGCGATGGTGACCGTGCCGCTGACCGCCGACACGGTGATGGGCAAGGAGCCGTTCACCGGCGCAATGTGGCTACTGCGTATGACCGGAGTGATACCTCTGGCATCGGTATTGGGGGGCTGGCTGCTGCCCCGGCTGGGGGCGCGTCCGCTGACCGTGGCCGGGTTGCTGATGGTGGCGGCCGGCCTGTTTTTCTGTTCCCGGTGGCAACTCGGCGTCGCCGACCCGGAACTGACGCTCCAGTTGCTGCTGGCCGGCGTCGGCTTCGGGCTGGTAATCGCCCCGATACTGCACCGCGCCCTGTCCGCCGTAGGCGAGGACTACCGCGCCACCGGGGCGTCGCTGGTCACCGTATCGCGGATGATGGGAATGACCTTGGGCCTAGCCGCAATGTCGGCCTGGGGCGTGGAACATTTCCAAGTGCTTACATCGAGCCTAGAATTCCCCATAGCCCAACCCGGCGAATCCACCGACGCCCTAAACGCCCGCCTAGCCCAATACGCCGCCGACCTCAACGACGCGGGCCTATCGGTATTCCGCAACTTCTTCCGCGCCGCCGCCATCATAGCCCTAGCCGCCATACCCTTTGCCCTGATTCCTGGCAGACGACGGAATTGCAGTGGTTGAACGATAGTGTATTATGGTACAATCTTTTTGTTGGCAACATACACGATTGTATGTTCGCAACATAGACGAGCCAATTCTCCTACTCCGAGAATCGGTGGTAAGAATAATGAATCTGAATGAATATCAACAACTGGCATCGGAAACGGACCAGATGCCGGGGGAGGGGGGATTCGGAGCGAACCGGAAAGAAGTTCTGGTTCCTTTGCTGGGACTTTCCGGCGAAGTGGGCGAACTGCTGGCCGAGTACAAGAAGTATTTGCGCGACGAACAAGGGCACGAACTTTTCGTAGAACGCATTATGGAAGAGCTGGGCGACATAATGTGGTATATGTCCAACGTCGCGTCCAAGTTTAATCTTGACCTGGAAGAGGTAGCCCGCTGGAATCTGGAGAAAATAAACGCGCGTTGGGGGGCTTCAGGCGTCGGCTTGGCACCTTCGACAAGCTACTGCTTTGATGCTGACTACCCGGAAAGTGAGCGGTTGCCGAGAACGTTTCCCATCACTATCAGAGACGATGGCAATGGCGTAGTGGACATATTCAGCGATGGCGTCCGGCTAGGCAACCGTCTGCGTGACAATCACTACATTGACGACGGGTACAGGTTCCATGATGTTTTTCACTTCGGCTATGCTGCGGTATTGGGCTGGTCTCCGATAACGCGCTGGATGTTTAAACGCAAACGGAAGAGCGACCCGCGTACTGACGAAGTGGAAGATGGCGGACGCGCGATTTCCATTGAAGAGGGCATATCCGCTATGGTATTCAGCTACGCGGAGCAGCATGACTTCTTCGCCCGCAGCCCTTGGGTCAGTACCGATTTGTTGCGCACCATCAAGGGAATGACTTCTCATCTTGAAGTTTCCCGTTGCACTATGGGCGATTGGGAAAAGGCAATCCAGACGGGGTTTAACGTCTGGCGCACAGTTAGGGACACTGGAGTTGCCGACCTGATGGTAGACTTGGACGGGCAATTTATTGATGTAGTGGCGTCGGATGACGTCACAGTAGCTCGACGTTAATTTTACGTCGAGCGCTTGCGTGGCTCTTTTTCTTGGGCTTGGCGACTCTTGGATGCCTGCATGAACCCCCATCCGACAATGACCACGAACCAGGTTATAGCCCCTGTTGCGACAAAAAACAGAACAAACAAAGCAACCCACCCCCATTCAGCTACCCAAGTAGGCGCATTGTCCACACTGAGAAGAAGCCCCAACATTGCCCCAAGTATAGTAATAGACACTAAGAAAACGCCGAATAGTACAACCGATTGTTGGCCTTGGCGGATGCTGTCCACATCACCAGTAATCCGTTGAATAACCTGCGATTCAATGTCTTGGGCGTTAAAATTTACCTTAGTCATATAAGTCCAATCCCTAGTTTCTTGGTTCGCCAAACCTCTTTTGATTCGCTCCCAAGTTGATGGTTTATTTACTGTTATGGAATTTTCAACTTTGGAAAACTCGATATTGAAAATAGCGTCGCCGGGAGAGACTTTGACTGTCTCATTACCAAAGTTAGCTACTTTAATAAATAGCCTTTCGTTTGAATGGTTTTGTCCATAGCCAGGGTCAACCTGAATCCCCATCAAGCCCGTTAGACCCCTTGATGCATAATCAAGGCGCATACCCAATTTCCCAGCCAAATCCTCCGGCATACATAGCCGTTCAATAGTGGATAAGATAGCAATGCGCCCAGGTTCGATTTCTATGGATGGCTCTGAATAACAATCTCTTTCAGGTTCGTAAATCTTCCCCCCAACGACTATTCCGTCTTTGGCTACTCGCAACGCATAGGAAGCCTCCTTTATTGATGATTTTTCCCACGTGCCTTGTCGGAAAATTTGTCCTGCGTTCAACCGCTCCTCAATGCTCTTGCCGCCCAAAATCATTTCATATCTCCTGTAAAATATATTCGGATAGGGAATTTTAGCACACAAAGCGAGCCCCGCCTACACCGGAAACGCCGCCTCCAGCCGCGCCACCTGTTCCGGCGTCAGCCGCCAGCCCGATGCGCCGCAGTTCTCCTCAGTGCGGGCCACGCTGTTGGTTTTCGGGATGACCACCACCGGCTCCCGCCACAGGCACCAGTTAAGAGCCGCCTGCGCCGGGGTTCTGCCCGCCTCCAGGGCCACCGCATCCAGAATTTCCCAGCCGCGCCCAGCCTTTCCCATCCTAGAAGACAGGCGGGGCCGGGCGGCCAGCGAGCCGTCGGCCAGCGGCGTATAGGCCATCACCGTTATGCCGTTTTCCCGGCAGTAAGGAATCAAGTCGCGCTCAATGCCCCGCCGTTTCAGGTTATACAGCACTTGATTGCAGACTATGGGGTATTTCGACATCGCGCCCTGGGCTTCCCGCAGCTCGGCCACCGAAAAGTTGCTGACGCCGATATAGCGCACCATCCCCCTATCGGCCAGCGTTTCCATCGCCCGCATCGTTTCGGCGATAGGAACGCTATGACTGGGCCAGTGAACCTGATACAGGTCTATCACGCTATCGTCCAGTTGCCGCAGGCTGTTCTCCGCGGCCCGCAGCACCTGGTCATAGCGCAGGTTGCTGCCCAGCACTTTGGTAGCGACAAACACCCGCTCGCGTATGCCCCGGACAGCCTGCCCCACGGCGTCCTCGGTGCGGTACATCTCGGCGGTGTCTATCAGATTGGCGCCCAGCTCAATGCCCCGCCGCAAAGGTTCCGGCCCGCCCCGGTACTTCCAGGTTCCCAAGCCAACCTCGGGTATCATCACCCCGGTAGCCCCCAACTCCCGGTACTCCATCACTGCCCCCGCTATCTGTCTGAATCAAACCCCCGCCGCGCCCCTACCCGACATCGCGCAGTTATGATATACCAGATAGGCCAATTATCGCGGGCCACGGCCCGGAGGTGTCGAAGTGGAATTTCAGGACTACGAGAATTTCGTCAAAGGCAACCATCGCGGCGTCATCACCACCTACCGGCGCAACGGCGCGGGCCACACCAGCATTGTGGTTTGCGGCGCCTATCAGGGCAAGGCGGCCTACGTCATCGTCTACGGCAACTCGGTCAAGGTTCGCAACCTGCAACGCGACAAGCGCAGCACCGTTATGGCAGTCAGCGAAGACTGGCGGAGCTGCGTCTGCGTCGAAGGCACCGCGACGCTGATGGACTACCGCAACACCGACGCCGAAACTATGCGCGTCGAACTGCGCGAAGTCTTCCGCGCCTGTAGCGCCCAAGGCGACCACCCCGATTGGGAAGAGTACGACGAGGCGATGGTCAAACAGGACGCCGTAATCGTTCTGGTCGAACCGGAGCGCATCTACGGAAGAATCCGGGGTTAGCGCCGCCCCTGCCCTTAGCACTGCCATTGGCGGCGTCACAATGACCTTGGGGCGCCCGCCTCAAGGTCAAACCCCAGCGCGGCATCGGCCAGGCAGACCAGCTCGCCCCGCTGATTGGTTCCGCGCACGCGGCACTCGACAATGCCCCTACCCCCGTTATCCGCCGCCTCCGGGCCCCGCCGGGCCGTCACCTCGCCCCGGAAAGTAACGGTATCGCCGCTACGGAAAGGCGTTATCGCCCGCATCAGCAGCCGCCCGCCCCGGTAAAAGGCTTCCGGCGGAAAAGACCGTTGCAACATCCGGTCAACATAAGACATCGTAGCCGGGCCCGAATTCACCGTGCCGCCGAAAATGTTTTGGCGGGCAAACTCCTCGTCCGTATGGATGTTGCTCTCATTAGGCCGCCCGGCCAGCCGGAAAGCGCTACGCCGGTTGATAATCTCCTGGCTTTCGGTGACGCTAAGCTCAACCAGCGCCCTCCCCTCCACCGCCGAACCAAAATCCAGCAACAGCCCCCCAATTCCCGCCCCCTCCGTGAAAGCCCCTTGCCCATTTCCCGCCCCCTCCGAAGTAGGCCCTTGCCCGTTTCCCACCTCATCCGGGGTAGGGCCATCTCCGTTTCCCTCCCCCTCCGGGGGAGGGTTAGGGTGGGGGCGTCCTTGGCCGTCCACCGCCCCCCGCTGCCCCCCGGCGTAATCGAAAATGCAGGTATAGTCATACTCCACCGCCGCCTCGCCCCGCTGGTTGACGCCCTCGACGCGGAAAGTGACAAACCGGCTGCCCCGCCGCTCGTACTTTTCCAGCACGCTACGGGAGCCCGTGATAACATCGCCGGCGCAGACCGGCCGCCGCCAGCGAATTTCGCACTTGGCGAAAGGCGTCTGCCGCCGCGCCGTCGCCGACTGCTCCAAAGCCGTGAACCCGTTAGCCTCGGCAATCTCCTCCCGCAGCAACGGCGCGTAGCTCAGTGCCATAGTAGGCATCGCCAAAGCCCCCGCCCCCGGACTCCGATACCGCGCCTCGCCGCACAGCGCCGCATCCGCGTACCCCGCGATATTCCCCCCGGTAATCGCCACCACCGTATCCGCCCCCCGCTGCCCCGCCGCCACCGCGTCAAAATCCCACAGCCGTTCCGCCGCTCCAACCATAACCGCCCCCTGTATCAAAGATGATTTCGTGCATTATAATCACCTGTATGACTACCCGGCGAAGCAGGCGGGGGCAAACCCGCGAAGAAGTGGTAAATACGCTGCTGGCCCAAGAACTGCGGCGGCACGGCTTGTCGGCCGCCGCCGAGCGCCGCAGCCGCGAAGGCGCCCCCGACGTGCGTATCGAGCTGCCCGGCGGCGAACTGATATTGCTGGAATGCAAGTGGGAAAGCGCTGCGCCCCAACTGGACGCCCAGCTCAATGAAAGGCTGGCCCAGTTCCCCGACGCCATCGCCGTAATCGGCGTTATCCACCCGGAACCACTGCGCGTCGAGGAAGACGTCCAGGCGTCCCTGAAAGCGGAGACCGGCCTGCGCTGGCGAATACACGGCTCCCGCGGAGCCGCCGCCACCGACTGGCCCCAGCGCTCCGGTTCCGTCATAGACCTAGCCGACCACTTGCGCTTGCTCCCTATGGAGCTGGAAGGGGCCGACAAAGTCGCCGCCGCCACCGAAGTAGTCCGTTACGCCCTAGAGCAGGCCGTTGCGCCGGTTCGCCAGCACGAGCGCATTTCCGCCCGCATCGCCGCCATCATCGCCGAAGCCGACAAGGAAAGCGACCGCATGGCCGCCCTCCATATCGGCTGCCTAGTTCTGTTCAACGCCCTAGCCTTTCAAGACCGCCTGGCCGCCGCCAACCCCGACGTGCCTACCGTGCGCGAATCGTGGAATGACGGCCTGAACGGCATCCGCCAAGTATGGCAGGCCATCTGCGACGATATTGATTACGTGCCGGTCTTTGACATCGCCGGGCAGATTGCCGAGGTTCTGAGCGACGGCCCGGACGGCCTTCAGCCGGCCGTGATGGAGCCGTTGATTCGGGCGATGGCCGACACCCGGCAGCTTGAGGGCCACGACCTTTCCGGGCGCCTGTTCCACACCCTGTTGACCGACGCCAAGTTTACCGGCGCCTACTACACCTCCGTTCCCGCGGCTACCCTGCTGTCGCGGCTGGTGTTCGAGGGCTGGCCCCCCGGCGTGGACTGGAGCGACCACGAATTCCCCGCGTCCCTCAACGTCGCCGACCTAGCCTGCGGCACCGGCACCCTGCTGATGGCCGTAGCCGCCGAAGCCCAGCGCCGCCACGAATCCGCCGGCGGCCAAAACGCCCCCGCCCTGCACAAAGCGATGGTGGAGCAGGCCATCCATGGCTACGACGTCCAGCTATCCGCCATCCACTTCGCCGCCACCAGCCTAGCAATGCTCAACCCCGATATACAGTTCGACCGGATGAACCTCTACGTTATGCCTTTGGGGGTGGACGATTCCGGCGTGTCTCTGGGTTCCCTAGATTTCTTGGATGATTATGACGCCACGGTTCAGCACGCCCTGTCCCCGGAAACCCTAGGGGTGGTAGAGGAAAACGTGGAGCGCGTGTCGGGCAGCGGCGCCCAAAGAGCGGGCCGCGCCACCCTGCCCAACCTAGACTTGGCGATAATGAACCCGCCCTTCACCCGCTCCGTAGGCGGCAACCTCCTGTTCGGCAACCGCCAGCCCGCAGACCGCCGCAAACTTCAGGACGAGCTTTCCCGCCGGTTGCGAGAGCGGCAGGCGTCATCCACCGCCGGATTAGGCGCCGCTTTCGTCGCGGCCGTCGCCCCCCGCCTGCGCCCCGGCGAGGGCCGCCTAGCCCTAGTTCTGCCCGGCACGGTATGCACTGGCTCATCGTGGGAGCAGACCCGCGCCCTTATCGAGCAGGAATTTGTTTTGGATATGGTGGTCACTTCCCACGACCCCCAACGCTGGAACTTCTCCGACAGCACTGATTTATCCGAAGTTTTGATAATCGCCACCCGCCGCCGGAATCACAAAGTTTCTAACGGATGGGGTACTAGGTTCGTCAATTTGTGGCGAAATCCCAGCGGCATAATTGACGCGCACCGCACGGCCGCAGCCATCAGCGCCACTAGGCCGGTGCGGTTTGAGGACGCTGCCTCCGCAGTGATTCGGGATGGCGGCCAGCCAATTGGCGAATTGATTGCAATGCCCGAATCAATTACTGAATCCAACCGCTGGCTGGCAATACAGTTCGCCCGCCTAGATGTGTTGCGTCCCGCCCTGCGCCTGCTTAATAACGGCGTAGTGTCTTTGCCCGGCGCAAGGCCCGCCCTTATGATGACCCCGGGCAACGTTCCCCTTTGCCGTTTGGACGAGTTGGCGGAAATCGGCCCCGATGTCCGTGACCTCCGGGACGGTTTTGACCCGGTAAGCTACGAAACCACCTATCCGATGGTAGAAAACCACGAAACCGATTACCGGAAAGGCTTGGTAGCCGAAATCAATAAATACTTGGAACCGTTGCAAGAGCCGCGCCGGGGCAGGCGACTCAAATCCACCGTTGAACTATGGAAAAAGGCCGGCCACCTGCTGATTGCCGAAAGGTTGCGACTCAATACGGCCCGCATGATAGCGATGTGCGCCAATCAGGAAGTTTTGTCCAACGTCTGGTGGCCGGTCAATACCAATAACCGCGATTGGGATAAAGCCCTGGCGTTGTGGTTTAACAGCAGTCCGGGCATTTTGGCCTTTCTTGCCAGCCGCAACAGCACTGAAGGCGGCTGGATCAGGATGCGAAAAACCGACTTGTCGGCCCTGCCCGTCCTGGATGTGCGGGCCTTGCCCCCGGAACAACTACAGGCGATGTCCGCCCTTTTCGACGAATTGGCGGATCTGGAGTTCCAACGCCTGCCCGCAATGGCGGAATGTGAAGCCCGCCGCGCCCTAGACGACGGCCTGTCAACCATCCTAAACCTCCCCAACCTGCACCCCCTCCGCCGGATGCTGGCCTCAGAGCCGGTAGTAACCAACCGCCGCCTAGTGTAAAGACGCCAAGAAATCAGTCGCCCACCGCCGCCACCGTCAGCCTATGCCCCACGGCCCTCAGCGCGGCGTCCATATCATCCAGCCGCGAGCGGTGATTGATGTCCACCACCCGGTCCACTTGCGTCAAACGCCAGTCCAGCCGCCGCGCCAACTCTGCCTTGCCGATGCCCTGTTCCCGCATCCCTTGATACAGCATCACCTTAGCCGTGATAATCGTCGGCAATTCAGCGCATTCCGCGCCTTGCGACGGCAAGGGAATATCTTTCCCGTCATACATACGGGCTGCGATGGCTTCCTCCAGCGCGTCAACAGCACGAGCGACAGCCTCATCCCGGTCATCCCCAAAGGTGGTGAGTTCGGGAAAGTCCGGGGATGTGACCAAGAAAGTGTCATTATCGTCCGGTTCAAGGATTACAGGATAAGAAAGCATTATTCCAGCCCCAAGTCTTTCTTGATTTTGGCGACGAGCCATCGTCCCAATTCTTTGCTGCCGTGCATAGGCAATTGTGTTGTGCGGTTGCCCAACCTCACCGTTACATGGCTGCCCCCTCCCCGGTGCGGGTGGAAAGTGCAACCCCGTGCGCGGAGCCATCGGCGGAGTTCGTTGGAGCTCATAGCAACAGTATACCGGAACCGCTTTCGCCCCGCATCCGCCCCGCCTGCGGTATGATATGCGTCAACCCGCAAACGCATCAGGAGGCAAGCAATGAAAGTAGGGTTCATAGGCTTAGGAACAATGGGGGCCAGCATGGCCTACAACTGCCTGCAAGGCGGCAACGAAATGGTGGTTCACGACATCCGCCGCGAATCCGCCACCCAGCACCTAGAAGCGGGCGCGGTATGGGCCGATTCGCCCCGCGAGGTGGCCGAAGCAACGGAAATCGTATTCACTTCGCTACCCGGCCCCGTCGAAGTGGAAGCCGTAGGGCTGGGCGACGACGGGATTCTCGAGGGTATGAGCGAGGGCAAAGTCTATTTCGACCTCAGCACCAGCACTCCCACCCTGATTCGCCGCATCCACGAACAGGCCGCCGCCCGCGGCATCCACGTGCTGGACGCCCCGGTAAGCGGCGGCCCCCGCGGCGCCCGCACCCGCAACCTAGCCATCTGGGTAGGCGGCGACCGGGAAGTTTACGACCGTTGCAAGCCGGTGCTGGACAGCATCGGCGACAAAGCCTACTACGTCGGCCCCATCGGCTGCGGGGCCATCGCCAAGCTGGTGCATAACTGCACCGGCTACATCGTGCAGGCGGCGCTGGCCGAGGTGTTCACGATGGGCGTCAAGGCCGGCGTGGAGCCGCTGGCCCTCTGGCAGGCAGTGCGCAAGGGCGCCCAGGGCCGCCGCGGAACCTTCGAGGGCCTAGCCGAACACCTGCTCCCCGGCAACTTCGACCCCCCCGACTTCGCCCTGCGCCTAGCCCGCAAAGACGTAGACCTAGCCGTAGGCGTAGGCCGCGAGTACGACGTCCCCATGCGCCTAGCCCAACTAACGCTCCAAGAAATGACCGAAGCCGTAAACCGCGGCTGGGGCCACCGAGACTCCCGCGTAGCCATGCTGCTCCAAGAAGAACGCGCCGGCGTAGAAGTCCGCGCCGACCAAGCCGCCCTAAACGCAGCCCTAGAGGAGGAACGGGGCGGGTAAGGCTGCGATACATCAGCCCGATGAGGCAGGTGATGGCCTTTTGGTGGTAGTATACCGTCAAGACTATTGGCGCGAAGGCGAGGAGCCATTGCCTTTGGTGGAAGATGCAGTTGCGGCTGAAAAGGTGTGGGGCGTATTGGAACGGCTCACGCCGCTTGGATGGCAAACTGAGTCATACCGGGCTCAACTGCATCTGAAAACATCCGGCAGCCGGGTAGAAAAAAGGGACAGCTTCTTGATGGAAGCCCATCAAGAGAAAGACCGGCAAATCATCATCAGGCTTTGGCAGGGCAATAAACTGCTGCGCCGGGCGCATATCGGCAAAGGCCATCAAGAACCCGATGGCGGCCCCTTTTTCTGTGGGCCGCATATCCATTTTCCTACTACAGTATTTCGCGAGATAGGTGGCAGACAAGCGCGAACCAGAGTATATCACTGGAGTGTGCCGGAAGAAATTTCGCTCAGAGACGCTATCGCTTTGTTCGCGCTCGAAATAAATCTAACCACAGAAATGCCGGAGCCGGAGATTCGGAGAGAATTTCAATGAATTGCGAACATTTCAAAACGATCATTGACAGACAATTTTCCGACTGGATGATGGTCAAGCCTCATAAAATGGCAGGCGGCCGTGAAGTGTGCCGGGTAACTATGCCATTGCTCGAACCGAACGGCGACGTAATCACAGTCTATTTGACGGAAAGAGATGGGCGATTTCTAGTCGAGGACGGCGGACACATAGCCGGATTGTTGTCCGATTTGAGCTACGGAAAGCCAACCCAAAAGCATTGGAATATCGTAGACCGGCAACTTTACCACACTGGTCTGAAGAAAAACCCGGCTACCGGAATAGTATATGTTGAAGCGGACGAAAGCGGCCTGCGCTACTGGATGACCGAGGTAGCCCAGCTTATGGCAGTGTTGCCGCATCTGTTGCCGGAGCCGTCAAGTCCTCTACGATATTTGGTGTCCGATGAAAATTCAGCCAGTTTGTCGGAATTGCCGCAAACCGCTAGGGAAGTGTCGAAAAAGCTGTCGGAATTGCCGCAAACCGCTAGGGAAGTGTCGGAAAAACTGAAAGAAGTCAGATTCTATGACGCAATTCAGTTTAATCAAATGGTATTGGGACAGGCGGGCATTAAACGACGAGTCGAATTCGCCTACAATACTTGGCAGTCTGGTTTTGGGATAGGGAAAGCGGTTTACGTTCTCGCTTTTGACCTGAATGTAAAAAACCCGCTGGAGAAGGCTGGCAGGAAATTGGCCGTTGCCAATGACCTAGCATGGTCAACGCCGAGCTACAGCGATTGGAAAGTAGATGTCCGCTTAGTCTACGGTTTGAGGCCGGGCATTTGGGAAGATGCGCCAGAAGCCCGATTGCTGACCGCTGCCGGAGAAAAATCGGAGCTTAATTGCTACTGTTGGGATGACCCCGGCCAACAGAGCAAATTTATAGCCGACGTCTCGGAAGACCTGTCGCTCCCGGAAAGCTAGGGCCTAACCCCCCCTCCACCGCAGGTCGGGCCGCCGCGCCGCCTGCGCCTCGTCCAGCCGCGCCACCGGCGTCGTATGCGGCGCACTCCGCACCAGCTCGGCATCCTGCGTAATCTCCCCGTCTATCCGCTTCAGCGCGTCCACGAACTCATCAATAGTTTCCCGCGTTTCCGACTCCGTCGGCTCAATCATCAGACATTCCGGCACTATCAGCGGGAAATACATCGTTGGCGCGTGAAACCCGTAATCCAGCAGCCGCTTGGCGATTTCCAGCCCCCCCGCGCCTCGCGCCTTCTGCCAGTCGGCGGAAAAGACCGCTTCGTGCATACAAGCGCGGTCATAAGGCAGATGGTACACATCCCGCAGCGCGTTCATCATATAGTTGGCGTTCAGCACCGCGTTGCCGCTGATCGAGCGGATGCCCGCCGCGCCCAGAGTGCGGATGTAGGTATAGGCCCGCACCAGCACGCCAAAATTGCCGTGAAATCCGGCCAGCTTGCCGATGCTGGACTCGGGCGCAGTCAAGCGATAGCCGTCGGCGCCCGCACCGGCCACCACCGGCGCGGCCAGATACGGGGCCAGCCGCTCCGTGGCGCAGACCGGCCCGGCGCCCGGCCCGCCGCCGCCGTGGGGCGTGCTGAAAGTCTTGTGCAGGTTCAGATGAGCCACGTCAAAGCCCAGATCGCCCAGCTTCACCCGGCCCAGCAGCGCGTTCATATTGGCCCCGTCGCCGTAGACCAGCCCCCCCGCGTTATGCACGATTCGGCAAACCTCAACGATGCTGGTATCGAACAGTCCGAGGGTGCTGGGCAGCGTAATCATCACCCCGGCCAGGCTGTCATCGGCCACTTCGTGCAACGCCTCCAAGTCTACGTTGCCCTGGCTGTTGGATGCCAGCTCCACCACCTCGAAACCGGCCATAGCCGCCGACGCCGGATTAGTGCCGTGGGCGCTGTCGGGAATCGCCACCTTGGTGCGCCCGGTTTCGCCCCGGGCCTGGAGATAGGCCCGCACCATCAGCATACCGGCCAGCTCACCGTGGGCCCCGGCCAGCGTCGCCAGACTCACCGCGGGCAGTCCGGTGATTTCCCCCAAAAACTCTTGCAGGCGGTACAGCAGCTCCAGCGCCCCCTGCGACTGCGCGGCGGGCTGCAAGGGATGGATTCCGGCGAATCCGGGTAGAAACGCGGTTTCGTCGTTTATCTTGGGGTTGTACTTCATAGTACAACTGCCCAGCGGGTAAAAGTGGGTGTCTATAGAAAAGTTGCGCTGGCTAAGGCCGGTAAAATACTGCACCACCTCCGGCTCCGAAAGCTCCGGCAGGGGCAGCTCATCGCGCAACAACGCCCCGTCGGGCAACGGCGCGGACGGCACGTCGCACTCCGGCAGCACGCACCCGGCCCGGCCCGGCACGCTGCGCTCCATCAGCAGTTTAGACGTATCCCGGTTTCCGCCTTGACGCATTATTTTCTCCCCGGGGTTTTTAACGCAGAGTTCGCAGAGGGGTACGCAAAGGGCGCAGAGTTTTATATTGCGCCCAAGACGTCTGCCAGTTGTTCGATTTCGTTGCGGGTGTTCATTTCGGTCACGCAGAGCAGCATCCCGTTGGGGTAGCGGTCGCTCACGTCCAGCCCGCCGAGGATATTGCGCTCCATCAGCCGCCGGTTGATTTCGGCGGGCGGCGCCGGGCATTGGGCCACAAACTCGCGGAAAAAGGAGCCGGCCCCGTTGCCCGGATAACCGGCCACCGAGTAGCCCGGCAACGCGGCAATGCGCGACGCCGCGTACTGCGACTTGTGGTAGCACAACTCGGCCACCTGCCGCAGCCCCGACTTGCCCAACGCCGCCAGATAAATGGTTGACGCCAAAGCGTACAGGGCCTCGTTGGTGCAGATATTAGACGTAGCCCGCTCCCGCCGGATATGTTGTTCCCGCGTTTGTAGCGTCAGCACATAACCCGTCTGCCCGTTGCGGTCTACCGTGCGGCCCGACAACCGGCTGGGCATTTGCCGGATGTATTCCTGCTTGGTGGCGAACAGCCCCACGTAAGGCCCGCCGTAGCTGGGCGGAATCCCCAGCGGCTGCCCCTCGCCGGTAACGATGTCGGCCCCGTAATCCCCCGGCGGACGGAACATCCCCGCCGCGATGGGGTCACACGACACCACCGACAGCCCGCCCGCGCTATGGGCCGTTTCCACTAACCGGCCCAAATCCTCAATGCCGCCGTAGAAGTTGGGATACTGTGATACCAAGCAGGCGGTATCGGAGAGATTACTCTCACCCCCCACTCCTATATCCTCACTCCGCACCGTAGCCACCTCGATTTGTTGCGGGCGGCAATATGCTTCGATGACGCTGCGATAGGCGGGCGACACCGTATCCAGCGCCGCCACCCGCTCCCGCCGCGTCACCCGGCAAGCCATCAGCGCGGCCTCGGCCAGGCTGGTCGCCCCGTCATACATCCCGGCGTTGGCGACTTCCATTCCGTACAGGTTGCAGATTAGCGTCTGAAATTCGTAAATAACCTGCAACGTGCCTTGACTAGCCTCGGCCTGGTATGGGGTGTAGGCAGTGATGAACTCGCCGCGGGTCACCAGCGCTTTGACGATGGCCGGGATAAAGTGATGATAGGAACCGGCCCCCAAAAACGATGGCCCGCTACCCAGCGGCCGGTTGCGCCCGGCCAGCCCCCCCAGCTCCCGCTGTATCTCCAGCTCCGCCATCGGCGCGGGCAGCCGCAGCGAGGGGTTGCGGTGTTCCGCCGGTATGTCGGCGAAAAGCTCTTCAATGGACGACAAGCCGAGGGAAGCCAGCATTCCGGCCTGCTCCCCGGTAGTGTTGGGAATGTAATGGGACTGAAAATGCCCGTTGCCGTGGTCCATCCGTATCTCCAGATTCGAGCGGGTAGCTTTCGTTGGGGTAAATCGTCAGTGCAGCCCGGAGATATAGGCGTCGTATTCCTCTGCCGACAGCAGCGAGTCTATCTCCGACGGGTCGGACATCGTTACGCGGAGCAGCCAGCCCTCGCCGAAGGGGTCGTTGTTGGTAAGCTCCGGCTGGTCGCCCAAGCCGGGGTTGACCTCGATTACCTCGCCGCTCACCGGGGAAAACAGGTCGGATACGGCCTTGACCGATTCCACCTCGCCCATCTTGCCCAAGTGGGAAAGGCTGTCGCCAACCCGGGGCAGCTCGAAATAGACAATATCGCCCAACTGCTCTTGGGCGTAGTGGGTGATGCCCACCTGCGCCCGGCGGCTGGCGGCGTCTTCAACGATAATCCACTCATGTTCGCGGGTATAACTTCTGTCGTTGGGATTCATGTCGTTGGGACTCATAGGGATGCTCTGCTCCTTATGCTAGAGGCCGGGGTGAATGACGCCGACGCCTGTGCGGGCGGCGGGCTTTGGACGGACGGGGGCGGCGGTAATGAGGCAGGGATGTGACGGTAATCTCCTCGATGAGACCCCGCTTATCCAGTTCGAGGACGGTTCCCGGCCGGGAAAACTCTGGAAAAACGTAGCCCATCCCCAAGCTGGTGTCAAGGGTAGGCGAGTAGCAGCCGCTGGTCACCTGGCCCGCCGGCTGCCCCAGAACCGACAGGGCGTAAGTTGCCCGGGGCGCCGACCGCCCCGGCATTCGCAGCCCCACCAGCGTAAACCGGGTTCCGCTTTCCCGTTGCCGCAACAACGCATCCCGCCCCACGAAATCTTTGCCGAAATCGACAAACCGCTCCAGCCGGGCCTCGACCGGAGTAGTGGATTCGTCCAGTTCGTGGCCGTGGAGCGGCAGCCCGGCCTCGGTTCGCAACACATCCCGCGCTCCCAGCCCGCAGGGGGCGGCCCCGGCGTCGGTAAGGGCCTGCCAGATGGCCGGGGCCGCCGCGGCCGGCGCGAGGATTTCAACCCCGTCTTCCCCGGTGTAGCCCGTGCGCCCCACCAGCGCCGCCGCGCCCGACGCCTCGCCGCAGTTTTTCAGGCGCGTTTCCGTCCAGGCGAAAGGCCGCAGCCCGGCCAGCCCGTTTTCCGCCAGCCCCCCGGCCAGCGACAGCGAGGCCGGCCCCTGGCAGGCCAGCAACGATGTCTGCATCGTCCGGTCGTTGATGGTCACGCCGCCGTCGAACCGCTGGCCGATAATCCGCCCGAACCAGTCCAGCACCCTATGCCGGTTCCCGGCGTTGGGTATCAGCAAGTAACTATTTTCGGCCAGCCGGTAAAAGATAGTATCGTCAATCACGCCGCCGCGCTCATTGCAAATCAGGCAGTAGCGGGCCCGCCCCACCGCCAAAGACGCCGCCGAGCCAGTCAACGCCCAGTCAAGAAAGGCCGTGGCCGCCGGGCCGGAAATATACACCCGCCCCATGTGAGAAACATCAAAAACCCCGGCGGCGCCGCGCACCGCCCGCACTTCGGCCAGTATCCCACCCGGATACTGCACCGGCATATCCCACCCGCCAAAAGGCACCATCCGCGCCCCCGCGGTAACGTGAGCATCATACAGCGGCGTGCGCAGGTCGGCGTCGCTCATTCCTCATCCTCGCTGTCATCATCGGCGTCATACCCGGGATTAAACGCTTCGTAGACGGAACGGGTCACCGCCGCCAACCGCTCTTTGCAGCTTTCCCACTCGCTTAGAGAGTTGAGCGGGAATGCAACTTCGACGTCCCTTGCTTCTACGGCGCTTCTGCTGAATGGATATGTCCAGTATGGCAAGTCACGCCGGAGTTGAACAAACTCCGGCAAACACGAATTAACGGCGTTGCGATAGAAAATCACCGACACCAATTCGGAAACGGGGGCTTGTGGGAGTTGCAATCCGGCGAAATTTTCGTTTCTTCCGGGTGTGCGCAAATGGAGCCGGCCCTTGGCCCAATCGGATGCTGCGCCGCTTGGAATTAGGTAGACGCCCGGGAAATTTTCCCGGAACATTTCCTGCAAGGCATCCCACAGCTCTTGGGCTTCCGGCCGCTGGCTAGTAATTTCTTGGAGACGCAAGGAAAACCTTTCCCAGCGTGCTTGCATACCTAGTCTTCGGCCTAGTCTTCGGCGCGGCGCAGCCCTTTCCGGTTCAGCCGCCGCTTCCACCTGCACTTGCCGGGCCAACAGGGTTTGCCCGGCGTGATTGAAACCGAGGAAAGTAACCAGTGATATGTCTATACCACCGTCGGCCAGAAAGCGAACCATCCGGTTAGTAGTTTCGTCAACGCCCAAGCCGATAAGGAACAGGCGTATCGGGCGCAGCCCGCTTAGTTCTTGCCCGCCCCGGTTTTCACTGTACCATCCCTCAAAATCATCTATTTTTTCCACGCCGCCGGAACCGGAGTGGCGGGAAATGTGCTGCGACAACTCGGCTTCTCCCATAGATTCCAGCCAAGAGCCGTAATCCACCACTTGGGCCACGGCGTCGCGGTTCAGCGCACCGCGCTTCAGCTCGAATAAGGACAACCGCCCGTCCCGGTCCACGCCCAGCAAATCCAGCGGCCCGCCCTCAGTGCGGGTTTGGCGGCCCACTATGGTCAGGCCCGGCATCAGCATATCTGGGTTGCTGACCAGCGTATCCTCCAGCAGCCGCTCAGATTCCGTGCGGTACTCCAACTCCAGCGGCGTTGCGCCCCCGGAGCCATCCATCACCCACAACCTAATTTCGTCCGCCGCCATATTCCCCCCTTACCCCATACATCGAAATCCGCCGGGAAATGATAAACAACCCGCCCCGCCATCGCAACCCCGCGCGCCCCGGGGATGTGGCCCCTACTCAATCACCGTCGCCGCGGTTGCGTCCGCCCCTTGCAAAACGGCGTACCCCTGCTCAATCTGCCGCTGAAAGGAATCGGGCAGCTCATCCCACAGAAACAGGTCTACGCGGATGGGCAAGTCGCTTTCCTCGAATGCTTCTCGCAGAATGCTGGCCTGAGTAGACTGCCCCGGCACCGTGAAGGCCACCAGGTCAAGGTCGGAGTAGCGGCGAGGATTGCCCCGGACGCGGGAACCATAGGCCCAGACCTCGACACCGGGCAAGTGCGCTTGTAGCAGGGTCAAGACCAGCCGCCTTTGTTCCGGCGGCAGGGCGATGTCCGGCATCATTCCCATACTTCCCCCGTAATAGTTTGGTAGAGGCCAATGGCGTCGGCAACGAAATCATCCATCCGCTCCAGTGCTGCGACGGCCTTGTCGCTACTATAATCGTGCGTGGTTCCAATACGCAATTTAACGTACTCCATCCACCTCTCGACCGGGGAGTCCAGCACTTCATTTTCCCCGGCCAGTCGGAATACGGGCCGTGGCGAAGGCGGAAACGATGGTAAAAGCACTTCCTCAATTAGATAACGCCTTAGAGTTTTCAGCAGAGTATCGTAACAAATCTCAAACCGCTGAATAACCGATTCGTCAATGGCTTCCCGCACATACTGCGGCTGTTCAGACGGCAAGTTCTTGCGATTTTCGTTTTGCGTTTCTAGGTTCTTTAATGTCCTTTGGAAATTACTATAGTCAACCATCGCCCCGCTTCTCCCCAGGCGTAGCCTATATCCGGCGTTTCACGAATCAAAATATACCATTTCCGGGCGCCGGAAGAAATTTCAACCGCTGCCCCGGAACCCCTACCCCGACGGCGCGATGCGGAAGCGCCAGAGGGCGACGGCCAAGAAGACGGCGGCGAAGGCGGCCAGGGCCGCCATTTCCGGCCCCACGTCGGCGAACTCCGCGCCGAAAAGCATCAGCTTGTTCAGGCCGCCGTTGGCCCAGCCGTGAGGCGTGAGGCGGGCCAGCGACTGCATAAACGGCGGGGTGATGAACAGCGGCCACCAACTGCCGCCGATCGGGGCCAGCACCAGCGAGGCCAGCACCCCGGCCGCCGCCGCCGTCCGCACGCTGCGGACGAAGCTCGCCAGCAGCACGCCAAAGGCCGCCGAAGCCACCACCATCAGCAGCGACAGCAACACCACGGCCGCCGGTGACGCCCCCAAGTTGATGTTGAAAGCCAGCCCGCCCACAGTCCACATCACCGCGATTTGGGCCACTCCGATGATTCCCCCGGCCAAGAACTTGCCGAATATCAGCGACTCGCGGCGCACCCCGTTAGCCATCAGCCGCTCCAGCGTGTGCGTCTGCCGCTCGCGGGCCAAGGCTTCGGCCCCCATTGCGGCAGTGAAAAAGACGAACATCGTAAGGTAGCCCGGCAAGGCGAAGTTGGATGCGTTGAACGGCTCGATGTCGCCCACCTGCTCCACCCGGATGCCGACAACCGGCCCGTCGGCGCCCGACAGCAGTTCCTCCAGCGCAGCGGCGGCCGCTTCGGGACGCTCCAGGGCGATGACCGCGTTCAGCGTGGCCCCGGCCTCGGCGAAACGCGCCGCTATCTGCTGGGCGAACCCGCGCAGCGCGGCCTCGTCCTCGGGCGCGGCCTCCCTGCCAACCACCACTGCCAGCGCCGCCCTTTCCCCCGACAGCAGCCGCCCGGTGAAGCCCGACGGGAAAGCAACGAAGCCGTCAATGTCGCCCGCATCCGCCGCGGCTTGGGCGTCGGCGTATTCCATCGCCACTATGCGCCCCTCGCCCGCCGCCGCCATCGTTTCGACGGCCTGCAAGCTCAAGCCCTCCGTTTCTTGGGTCGCCACCACGAATTGCAACGGCTCATCCTCTGGCCCGGCCCCCTGCAAAGCCAGCGAAAACCCCACGACAAACACGAAAGGGAGCAGGAAAGCAAAGGCCAACGCCGCGCGGTCTTTAAAGAATATGCGCGTATCTTTCCAGGCCAGCAACAAGGATTGGCGGGCGATGGTGGTCATACCGATTGACTTTCCTAATCCAAGTCTACATTTACGGCCCCCGCAGGACGCCCCATCCTAACCCTCCCTTGTGAGGATAGGGAACCGTTACCGGCCCTCCGGCGTGATGCGGAACAGCAGGCGGGCGATGGTCAGACCGACGGCGGCAACCCCGGCCATTACCGCCACAGCCAACCATTGCTGGCCCAGATGCTCGCCATTGGCGATAAGGTTCGCCATAGCGTCTATGGCGTAGGAGTTGATGGTTGCTTTGGATATGGCGTCCAGCAGGCTGCCGTCGGGGATTTCAAAGAATGTGCCGCCGAAAACTACCATCAACAGCGTGAAAAATACGGCGGCCCAAGCAGCCTGATTGCGGGTACGAGCCACCGCTCCAATGACTAGGGCCACGCCGCTGAAGGCGGCGGCGGCCAAGGCGGAAAAGGCCAGCAGTTCCAGAAAAGTCAACGCCCCGGCGGGCCGGAACACGACGAAAGCCAAAGACAGCATCACCGCAGCCTGCAACATCGCCCGCGCCACCCCGGCCAGAAACTTGCCCAAGAAAAGCTGGTTGACGCCCAACCGCGTGGTCATCAGCCGCTCCAGGGTGCCGGTGCGCCGCTCCTCCACCAAAGCCTGCGCCCCCAGAGTTACGGAAAACATCACGAACATCACCAGCAAACCGGGCATCAGCCGGGAAAACAGGCCGTTGTCCGCGTCCGATTCCGCCTCTGTGCCGGGCCGCCGCACTTCCACCGCCACCGGCGGGTTGGCCCGCATCCGGGCCAGTTGCGTTTCGATTTCGGCCTCGACGCGCTCCGTAGGCACGCCGGAACCGGCCATAGCCAACCGCGTGTACCGCCGGGCCCGCGCTTCGGACGCCATATCGCGGACGATTCCCCGGACGATGGCGGCGACAATCTGGCCGGTTTCGCCGCCGCTGCCCCGTTGCCGGAAGACCAGCGGCGCCGCCTCGCCCCCGGCCAGCCCATCGCTGAATCCGGGCGGGATGACCACGGCGAACAAGATAGCCGAGCGTTCCAGGGCGTCGCTGGCGTCGGCTTCGGTGCGCTCCACCACCGAAATCTCCGGCAGCGAATCCAGCCGCTCCACCAGCTCACGGGCCTCGGCGCCGCCGTCCAGATCAACCACGCTGGCCGGAGTATGAAAATCGCTTTGGCTGCCCAGCGCCCCGTACATCAGCGCGAACAGCAGGATAGGCAAGGCCACGCTGAAAGCCAGTTCGCCCCGGTTGCCCGCAAACAGCCGGAGTTCCAGCAAGGCGATGTGCAACGGGCGCGTCATTACAATTCCCTCCCCATCCAAGGAGGGGCTAGGGCAAGGGCGCCCCACACACCCGCATATATTCCTGATTTTGCCGGAGCGACGCAGCGCAACCCGCCTGCTGTTGACGGCATATTAAGAGGGTTTTCCTTAAGCAATGTTCAAGGCAGGAACGTTCATACCATACCCCCGGATGGAGAGGCAATTCTTGAGAAAATTGCGAAATTACTTCCGCCGTCTGTCATTCTAGCCGCGTCTATCACTCTAGCCGCGTCTATCACTCTGGCCGTGTCTATCACTCTGGCCGCGTCTATCACTCTGGCCGCGTCTGTCATTCTGGCCGCCGCCTGTCATTCTGGCCGCCGCCTGTCATTCTGGCCGTTGTCTGTCGTTCTGGCCGTCTGTCATTCTCAACGCTGCTTGTCATCCTGGCCGCCGTCTGTCATTCTGAGCAAAGCGAAGAATCCCGCCTTGGGCAGTGAGACCCCTCGCTTTGCTCAGAATGGCAAAGCGAAATTTCGCAATTTTCTCGATACTTAACGCTTGCCCCTAATCTGCCCACTATGATGCGATGGTTAGTCCCGCAAACTGCGGCCAGTGAGTTCAAGGAAGACGGTTTCCAGAGTCACCTCGGCGGGGTCGCCAATCTCGGCCTTCAGCTCCTCGGGGCGGCCTAAGCGAATCAGTCGCCCGTTGTCCATAATGCCCAGCCGGTCGCAAAGCCGGTCGGCTTCCTCCATATAGTGAGTGGTGTAAAGGACGGTCATACCGGCGTCGCGCAGGCCCTCAACGGTCTCGAAGATGTGGCTGCGCGACTGCGGGTCAATGCCCACAGTCGGCTCGTCGAGGAAAAGCAGTTGGGGGCGGCCCATAAGGGCCACGGCTAGGTTGACGCGCCGTTTCATTCCGCCGGAAAACTTGTCCACCTTATCGCGAGCCCGCTCGGTAAGGCCCACGGATTCCAGATGCTCCGCCGCCGCGCTTTTGGCCTCGCCGCCGCTCAGCCCGGCCATACGCCCGAAGAACACCAGATTGTCGGTAGCCGACAGTTCCGGGTAAAGGGCCAATTCCTGCGGGCAGACGCCCACCAGCCGCCGCACCGAGTCACTGTCGCGGGTTACCGAATGCCCGCCAATAACCACGTCGCCGTCGTCCGGTGCCAGCACGGTAGACAGCATCCTTATCGTAGTGGTCTTGCCGGCCCCGTTAGGCCCCAGCAGCCCGAAAATCTCCTGCTTGCGTATGCCAAAAGAAACCCCGTCCACCGCCTGCAATCCGCCAAAGGACTTGCGCAGGTTGCTGGCAACCAGAAACTCGCCGGTGCCGGGCATTTTTACTGACCCCGCTGCTGAACGTTTATGACGTGGACATTCCGCGCGTCAGCTTGGGCCATTTGCGGCTGCGGGATGTGGCCTCCGATTACTATCGGGTATGCCGTCGAGCCGGTAGCCTGTTGCAGGATGGCAGCCCTTTCCTCCGCCCGAAGGATGTCTTCCTCGTGGACGGTGAGGGATATTTCCGCCACTGCGTAGACCGTTCTCTCGCCTTGCCTAGCTCTTAGGATGGCGTCGGTGTTCATGAGTTCGTACCATTGCTCGTCCGTGATATGGTCTTCTTCTACTATTGCGTCCATCTGGTCGTGGAATTCCGGGCTGGTTCCAAAGGCGGCGGAGTGGACGACTCTCCCGCGCCGCAATCCGATAACCCTGCTAACCGTACCCGTGAGGGTGCGGCTGACATGGCGCTCGTATTGCTCCCCCTCGAGTCTCCCTAAAGAGCCATCGAGCCTGACTATGCTGGCATCGTGCCATTCTATGATTTTTTCGAGTCTGGCCATGGTGGCTTCGTGCCGCGCTAAGTCGCTTTCGTGGCGTTCTGCGGTTTCAGCGAGCCGCGCTAAGTCGCTTTCGTGGCGTTCTGAGCTTTCGACCAGCTTGGCTAAGGTGGCTTCGTGGCGTTCTGCGGTTTCAGCGAGCCGCTCTAAGATAGCTTCGTGGCGTTTTGAGCTTTCGACCAGCTCGGCTAAGATGGCTTCGTGGCGTTCTGCGGTTTCAGCGAGCCGCTCTAAGATAGCTTCGTGGCGTTTTGAGCTTTCGACCAGCTCGGCTAAGATGGCTTCGTGGCGTTCTGCGGTTTCAGCGAGCCGCTCTAAGATAGCTTCGTGGCGTTTTGAGCTTTCGACCAGCTCGGCTAAGATGGCTTCGTGCCGCGCTAAGGTGGCTTCGTGGCGCTCTGCGGTTTCAGCGAGTCTGGCTAAGGCGGCTTCGTGCCGCTCTGCGGTTTCTGCGAGCCGCGCTAAGGCGGCTTCGTGGCGTTTTGAGCTTTCGACCAGCCCGGCTACGATGTTTTCGAGCCTTTCTAACCGGGCTATGATCGCCGAGAATTCTTGCCGGGTCTGCGCTACGAACGCCGCGAATTTTTCCGGCAGTTCGATTAGCTCTTCGGTAAGCAGTTCCCGGCGGACTTCGGCCCTGAATTCAGGGTCTTCGCGGAGCAGGCGCAAGAAATCTGCGCTGTTGGATATTGAGCTCATATCTGCGGTCTTCCTGTGCCTTTCGTTATGCGCCGACCTTTCGGGAATAGGGCAAGCCGGAACCATTATACACGATTGCCCCCATTCTACCGGCGCAACGGCTGGCCGCGGCGGTAGGTGGCGACGCGCCACAGCCATTCGGCCGGGCCGAAGCGGAAGCGGGACAGCCAGGCCGGCGACCACCATAGCTGCAACGCCCAAACCGCCAGGCAGAACAGCAGAATCCCGCTGCGGTTCACTTCCACCCCGCCCAGCAGGACGGTGAGTATCAGCGCCCCCAAGACGGTTTGGGACAAGTAGTTGGTCAAGGCCATCCGCCCGGCGGCCAGCAGACGGCGTTTCAGCCAGGCGCCCATCCCGTCGCATTGGTTCCACAGTATGATGAGGCTCATCAGTCCCAGCGCAGCGGGGACGGTTCCCAGCGTGTTGGGAATCTGGCCGGTAAAGGCCACTTCCCGGGAGTAGTCGCCCAAGTGGGTAATGACGACGCTGGCCGCGGCCAGGGGCAGCCCGAAACCCAGCCCAATGGCGGCGGTAAGCCGGTAAGTTCGCGCTGCCATACTGCCGTTCATAAACCCCAGGCGGTACAGCCCGGCGCCCATCAGAATCAGCCCCAACCCGCGGGCGAAGTAGCCGAGTATAGTAAGCCCGAACATCGCATCGGCCAGTTCCTGAGCGCCGGCCGCGCCCGTCCGCCACAGCATCCTAGCCGTTTCTTGACCCGGCGGCTCCCACAGCCCGGCCAGCGACACGCCGGTGGTGTCGGCGATATATTGCATCAACAGAGAGTTGGGGATGGAAAACAGGAATATCGCCGCGCCAACGGCGATAAGCCCTTTGGCCGGAAGTTTCCGCAACACAATCAGCAGAACGGCGGAAAGGGCGTAAACCACCAGCACATCGCCGTCCCACAACAGCGAGTGCAACACGCCGATGCCCAGCAGCAAGGCGTTCCGCCACAGGTTCAGCAGGATGGGCCGCCGTTCCCGCCGCTCGGCCCGCTCGATAAACAGCAATATGCCCGCGCCGAACAGCAGGGAAAAGAGGGCCATAAACTTTTGGTCAATAAAAATCTCCCCAAAGATGCCCACGGCCCAATCCAGCCCGGTCACCGTCCCCCCGGCGCTAAGGTTCAGGTACGGCGCCAATCCATACCTGAATGAAACGGCATTCATCAGCAGGATGCCCAGCACCGCCACGCCGCGGATAAGGTCAAGGCTGGTAATCCGCGCCGATTCCCCCACCGGCCCGGAACTCTGGATGCCGGTCATAGCTGACGCATCTCCTCTATTCCTCCGCCATTCCCGCCACCCTTACGAACCCCCGTCATTCCCGCGAAGGCGGGAATCCAGAGGGCCTCGCGGGAATGATGGCACTTCGAGGATCAGAAGCGCAGGAACAGCGGCTAGGGCGTGGCCGCAGGCGGCGTTATCCGCACTTGGCGCGGGTCATAGCCAGCCAGCTCCACGAACCCCCAGCCGCTTACGGGCTGACCGCCGCGCTCCCCGGCGACCGACACCGCGCCCTCCCAGTAGGCTACCCCCAGGATGCCGCTATCGAACTCCGCTTGACGGATGTAGGGGGTCAACTCCAGCTCCAGTTCCAGCGGGCCGGTTTCCAGCCGCCAGCCCATAGGGTAGGCAACGCCGGTTTCCGGGCTGTCCCACTGACCTTGCGCGGTTATCGTAAGGTTGCTACTCTCAACATAAGTGACGCCGCCGCCGGGGGCCACGTAGGTGCCATGCCCGGCCAGCCGCCGCCGCCCGCCGCTTTCCCCGGGCTGCCACACCACCGCGGCCATCAAGTCCGCGCCGTCGTCGAGCTGGATGCTGGCCCAGTCCCAGCCGACGCGCCCACCGGCAATCTCGCCCCATTGATGATCCATCCAGCCGGGGCCGCGCACCGGGCGGCGTCCGGCGGCATCCTCAATCCAGCCGGTAACGTCGAGTCTGGTGCGGGAATAGTAATACGTGGAACCGGCGCCGGGCCCCATATCCACCAGCCCGGAGCCCCCGTGCAGCGTCGGCGGACGCCGGGGAACCGCCCGCAGCTCCAGCGTTGTTCCGCCGTCGCCGTCGCCGACACTGAACCGCAGTTGATAGCCGCCGCCATCGCCGCGCATCACCCAGCCGCTGGTCGCCACGTCCACGCCGCGGGCGTCGGGGCGTTCCGGGGCCAGCATCCCCCTTTCCGCCGCGTAATGAACGCCCCGCCCGTGGTCGCCCAGGCTGGCCTGCAACAAGTGCGGCGTAACCCCGGGCGCGCCCGGCGACTGAAAAGTTACGAAGTGATAGCTGTACTCGCCGTCAGCCCCGTCCCGCAGCATCCCGTTGAAATACCACCACTCGACAGGCGCGTTATGCGGCGCTTCATCGCCCGGCAGGAAAATCAGCGGCGCAGGCGTGGGAGTGGGCGTTGGAACCGGCGTTGCCGTAGGCGGGGGTATCAGCGTAGACGTCGGCGCCGCCGCGGGCCTAGACTCCGCAACACAGCCCGCGGCCAGCACAACGGCAACAACGATTAGTGGCAGAATGGCGGGCCGGGCAAATTTCAAGGACATCAATTGCGTTCCAGACAACGACGGCAACACCGGCGGGATGCTGTGATATATTAAGCCAACGCCGCACACTATCATACCCGAATCAGGCGCAACCGAACCCACATAAAGCAAGGCGCGGCCCGGGATTCCCGTCGGCGCGGGAACGGGGGCGGGCGCCGGAGAAGGCAGGCATTATGGCGAAACTTACCGTCGCAGAGATAGACGCATTTCTGGCCCAGCCCCGGACGGCCCAACTGGTCACCCTGCGGGCGTCGGGAACGCCCCACGTCGCGCCGGTATGGTTCCTGTGGGACGCCGGCCGCGCGCTGGTTATGGCCGACGCCGGCGCGGTGAAAGTTCGCAACATCCGCAGCAACCCGGCCGTCGCCCTCTGCGTCACCACCCCCGACCACCCCTACTCCTACGTCACCATCGAGGGCCGGGCCGACGTCACCAACGACGGGTTGGCGGCAATGGCGCACCAGATATGCACGCTCTACGAGGGCCCGGAGCGCGGCCCGGAATTCGCCCGCGAGCTGCTGGATGACGGCCGGATGGTGCTAATCGCCATCACCGTTGACCGCATCGTCTCTTGGAAAGAAGATCCTGCCGGTTAAGCCCGCTTCCCTAGTAAAGACAACGCCTCAAGCTCCCTCTCCCTTACTAGGAAAAGGTTAGGGCGAGGAAATTTCCCGGGGCGGCAACACGGCGGACATCCATGCCACCAAGTCGCGGATTACTTCGCCGCTGATTTCGTGGCCCATATCGTAGACGTGAAACTCCGGGGCGTAACCGGCGTTTTCGAGGTAATCTTTCGCGGCGTAGGCCGTGGATTCGGCAATCATCTGGTCATAACGCCCGTGGGCCACAAAAATCGGCTGGCTGCGCTCGGCGGGCAGGCGGTGGTCCAGCTCGTCGGCCCCCGGCAGCGTGGCGCTCAGCGCGGCCAGCCCGGCGAAAGTATCGGCCCGGCCCAGCCCGCAGCGGTAAGTCATTCCGCCGCCTTGAGAAAAGCCCAGCAACAGGCAGTTGCCCGGTTCGACCTTGAACCGCGCCAGTGCTTCATCGAAAAACCCCGCCAGCAGCGCCTCCGAGTTGGCGATTTCCTCCGGCGTAGAGCCGCCCCTAGGCGTCATCCAGCCGAAACCGGCGTGTCCCAGCCCCAGGTTGAATGGGATGGGGGCGTTGGGGCAGGCATAGACGTAGCCGGTAGAATTGATGGCCGGCGCCAGCCCCGCCAAATCGTGCATATTGGCCCCAAAGCCGTGAAGCATTATCACCAGCGGATAGGACGCCTCCGGGTCATAGCCATCGGGCGTCACCGTCAAATACTTCAGCCCCGCCCCGTCGTGAATCTCGCCTTTCATTCCGTCCCTTGCCGTTCTGTTTATGCTGCCATAGTAACACTGTGACGCCCGAATAGTAGTGTACAATCCCCCCAAACCGGCAACGGAGCGAAACTTTGACCGTTATCTACCACCTCACCACGCCGGACGCCTGGCACGAGGGGCAAGCGTCCGGCGAATACGAAGCCCCCAGCCTAGCCGCCGAGGGGTTCATCCACTGCTCCGGTGACGAAGCGCAGACGCTGCGGGTCGCCGAGCGGCTGTACCCCGGCCAACCCGGGCTAATAACGCTGGACGTAGACACCACCCGACTCAAGGCCGAAGTGAAGCGCGAACCCAGCCGCTCCGGGGAAATCTACCCCCACATCTACGGACGAATAAACCTCGACGCCGTTATTCGCATACGCCCCCTCACCCTAGACGCCGACGGCCGCTACCAACTGCCGCCATAAACCGCCCTGCATACCCGTCATTCCCGCGAAGGCGGGAATCCACGGCAAATATCAACACGCCCCAAGGAATTACAGCTATGAGCGAAAGGCCGGGCGGCGGCTCCGCCGACTATTCGGAAAGCGAATTAGCGGCGGTGCGGCGGGCCATCGCGCCGCCCCCGCCTGCGCCGCCGGAAACCGTATGGGCGCGGGAATCGCCCCCGGAATGGATGCGGCCCTTCTGGAAGCTGGCCGGACTGGAGCCTGGGCTGTTTCGTCGCTTGGCCGCCGACCCGTGGGTAGAATCGCTATCGCTGTACGCCTTCTTTCCGCCGGTTATGGGCTGGCGAGAGGCCGGACGGGCCATCCCCGACTTGCGGATTACCGGACGCACTCGCGGCCCGGCGGCCATCCTGCGCTCCGGCGGCGATGCCATCGTCATTAAGCCCTATCAGAACACGCGGGAAAATGAAATCGCCCGCGTCGCCGCCGCCGTGAACGCTGGCCCGGCGCAGTTGCCGTCACTGCCCGGCTACTTGACCGAGCGGTTCGCCAATGGCGCGTTTTTCACCGATTTGCCCCCGGAACGGCGCAACGACGCCACTATGCGGGCCGTCGGCCTGGCCCTAGGCGGGATGCTGCGGCGACTCCACGACGCCGGAGTCTACTACAACGACGCCACCCTCGCCGCCCCCGAGGGCCGCTCCCACCTCATCGTAGCCGATGATGGCTCCTGCACCCTCATAGATTTCGGCGTATCGCTGCTGCTGTCCCGCCACCCGAACTATACCCGCGAGGAAGTCCACAACTTCGCGCGGACGCTGCCGATGTACCGGGTGTTCGCCGGAATGGCGGAGAACCGGGCCGAAATGGACGACTTTCTTGCCGAGTACCGCCGCAGAATAGCCCAAGCCAGCCGCGAGGACATTCTGGCCCGAGACCTGAAGTTTGCCCAGCAGGGGCTATCCATCGCCGCCCGCCGGATGGGGGAAAACATCATCGCGCCACTGCGCGACGGGTTCCTGGAAGCCTACCGGCCCGCGGCCTAGCGAATGGCAAAGGGCATCCCCCTACCTCCTATCTATCGAGGGAAAATCGCGCCCGCCCGTCGGAATCATGGGTATGGTCGGCCACGTTAGCCCTGATTTCCGGTATATCATCCGCAAGCCTTTCCAGAATATCAAGGATAGCCCGCTGCCCTTCTTGAAGCTGCTCGACGTCGGACTGTAGCTGTCCGACATCAGACTGTAGTTGCCCAACGTCGGACTGCATCTGCCGGACGTCGTCTTGCAGGCGGCCGACGTCGGAATCCAATCGGGCCAGCCAGAAAATCCCGCCTATGCTGGGCCCAATGATAGCGGACGCGACGATAACCACAGCCGACGCGATGACGGCTATTTTGGCCCAGCGCTCAAGCATCATTCATCTCCATTTCACCCTGCTTCAATTATGAAGCTATTGTTGCAATACCGCAATGACTTGGGGCGGAAAACGGCTAGGGACAGGCGTGAAACCTGCCCCTGTGATTACCCTGGCCCTACCGGGATGGATAAGGAACGTTACCGCAAAGTCTTGATGTACTCGATAATGGAGTCTATCTCCTCGTCGGTTACGCCCAGCACCGGCATCAGCTCGCCGAAGCCCTGCACCAGCTTGAGGTTCGGTTCCAGGATGGACTCCCGGATATAATCATCGTCCACGGTGGCGGAGCCGCCGTCCTCCAGCGCCTCCGAACTGCCGTAAATTCCCTGCCAGGAAGGGCCGACCAGCACCGTGCCATCGGTGGAATGGCAGGCGACGCAGCCGTAATCAAGCACCAGTTGCTCCCCTCTGGCCGCCGAGGGTGGGCCGCCCGCGGCGGCGCCACTGGCAGCGACGGGCGCCGGGGCGCTGATGGCTAAGGCCGCCAGAGTAGGCGCCGGTGTCGAAGTCGGCTGAGGTGTCGGCGTTGGGCAGACATTATCCATCTTGTCGTGGTCAAAGGCGCAGGGCGCCGCCACAGTGTTGGCGGCTCGAACATCGCCCCCTCCCGCCGGCCGGATAGCGGTGAACAGCCCAATCAGGGCCAGCCCCACCATCACCGCTAGGGCCATCCCCGCTATGAACACCCAGAAGAATAACTTGTTGTCGAACTTCAGGTGCATATAGAACAGGATGACGATGGCGAACTTGATGCCGGACAGCAGGAACAGCAGTATGGTGGTGGCCGGCTCTCCCAAGGCGTCGGCTATCACCTTTTCCCTTGGGCCGGGCATATCCATAATGATGATGAACTCGACGATGGTGATGGCGAACAGCAGTACGGCGATAAAAACGTACTGCATGAACGTGGGATGGTGTCCGCCGCCGTGTTCAGTTTCGTGAGTTGTTGCCATCGGGAGCGTTCTCCAGGTCTTGCGCAACAGGTATTGACAGGGAAGCCGGGTCAGAAATTACCGGATTGTTGACGGGCGGCCCCCTGTGTCCGCCCGCAGTGTGTCCGCTCAGTGTTCTCCGCCAAGAATCGCCGGGCCGGCGTCGAACCCGCCCACCAGATACAGCAGCGTGAAAATGACAATCCAAACGATGTCCACGAAGTGCCAGTACAGACCGCAAAGCTCTACATCCAGCGCAGTATCGGGGCGGATGCGGCCCTTGAACGACAGAATCCACAACGACACCAGCCAGATGATTCCCAGGGTCACGTGGGCGCCGTGGAACCCGGTCAGCGTGAAAAAGGTGGCCCCAAACAGGTTCTGGCCCAGAGTAAGCCCTTCGTTCTTGAACAGGTTGAACTCGTAGACCTGAAAGCCAATGAATATGCCACCGAGGATAGCCGTCGCCAGCAGCCAGATTTTAATGCCCCGCTGGTCGTTGTTGTTGGTGGCGGACAGCGCCTGCACCATAGCGAAGCTGCTACACAGCAACACGAAGGTGCTGATGGTCGTTATTGGGATGTCAATGATGTCTGCGGGATAGGGCCCGGTCAGGCTCTGCCCCCGGTAGACCATATAGGTGGCGATCAGCGAGCCGAAAAACAGGCAGTCCGACCCCAGAAACACCCACATCAGCATCTTCCGGTGGTTGAGGCCGGTGGTGGTGTAATCATGGCCGACCGAGCCGGAGTGTTCCCCGTGTCCCGTCCCGCCGTGGCGCGGCTGCGCCTCCCCGTGGGCCGGGTGAGCCGGTTCGTGATGGGCCGTTTCAGGTGCGTGGGCCAAAGTCCCCGTCTCCTATTCCGTATGCCTCCGCCCTAGTCCTCCCCCTCAGTAGGGAGGGAACAGAGCAGCTTGTTGTCTTTCCCCCGCGCAGGATAGCTTAGTGGCCTTCCTCAGGCGCGGATGCCGGTTCGTTGCTCCAGCCGATGACGCCAATGAATGCAATCAGCCCGCCCAAGAAGCTGACGCCGTAGTGCGACAGCAGGCCGCCGCCAATCAGTCCCACGCCCGCGGCGGTGATGATGGGCCAGTACGACGGGCTGGGCATATGTATGGTGCTGGGATCAACCGCCGGTTCCGGTTCCGTGATCGGGTTGCCGGCCTCGCGGGCCAAGTCCTTCTCAATCCAATAGTGGTCGCGCCCCTTGATGTGCGGCACTTCAGCGAAATTGTAAGCCGGCGGCGGCGACGCAATGCTCCACTCCACCCCCGGGGCGTCCCAAGGGTCGTGGCTCACCCGGCGGGCGTTGCGGTTCTGCCAGATGTTGTAAACGAACACCAGGACGCCGATAAAAATGATGAAGTAGCCGACGGTGGACAACAGATTGAGGGTGCCCCAGCCGAATTCCTCGGCGTAGGTGTAAATCCGGCGCGGCATTCCGTTCAGCCCCACAAAGTGCATGGGGAAGAAAGTCACGTTCATTCCGATGAACACCAGCCAGAAATTCAGCTTGCCCAGCTTTTCGTTCAGCATCTTGCCGGTCAGCTTGGGCCACCAGTAATAGATACCGGCGAAAATGCCCATAATCGAGCCGCCGAACAGCACATAGTGGATATGGGCGACGATGTAGTAAGTATCCTGCTGCTGGAAGTCCGACGGCGAAACCGCGTGCGACACGCCGCTCAACCCGCCGATGATGAACAGGAACACGAACCCCAGGGCGTACAGCATCGCCGTGGTAAGCTCAATGCTGCCTTTCCACAGCGTCCCCAGCCAGTTGAATATCTTGACCCCGGTAGGCACCGCGATAAGCATAGTGGTGATGGTGAACACCGAGTTGGCGATCGGCCCCAGCCCCACGGTGAACATATGGTGGCTCCACACCGCCCACCCCATAATGCCGATGACGATGCCGGAAAAAATCACGAAGGGGTAGCCGAACAGCGGCTTGCGGGAAAACGTCGGCAGAATCTCCGACACAATCCCCATAGGCGGCAGGATGAGGATGTACACCTCAGGATGCCCGAACACCCAGAACAAATGCTGCCACAGAATCGGGTCGCCGCCCCCCGTGGGGTTAAAGAAATGCGTCCCGAAGTTCCGGTCCATCACCAGCTCAATCAGGCCCACGGTAATGACCGGCATAGCCAGAATCAGCAGGATGGACGTTATCAGCGTCATCCACACGAACACCGGCATTCGCATCAGCGACATACCCGGCGCCCGCAGGTTAATGATGGTCACCACGAAGTTAAGGCCGCCCGCCACCGACGAGGTTCCCAGCACCAGCAGGCCAATGGCCCAGAAGTCCAGCCCCATATTCTCGCTGAACGGGTACTCCGTCAGGTTGGCGTAGGAAAACCACCCGGCGTCCGGCACCTGGTCAACGATGAAGCTGAAGTGCATCAGAATCGCGCCAAACAGGAAAATCCAGTAAGACAGCGCGTTAAGGCGGGGAAAGGCCACGTCGCGGGCCCCGATAGCCAGCGGCACCACAAAGTTAAAGAATGCGACCCCCATCGGCATAATGACCATAAAGATCATCACCGTGGCATGCATCGTGAACATCTGATTGAACCGGCCCGGCCCTATCAGGTCGGTGTCGGGCGTGGCGAGCTGCGTCCGTAAGACGCCCGCCTCAATGCCGGAAAGCAGCATAAAGACAAAAGCGGTTGCGCCATACATCACGCCGATGCGCTTATGGTCAACCGTGGTTATCCAGCTCCACAAGCCGGAGGCGCCGTATGTCGGGCGGGCCAATACCTCGGTTATCGTTGCCATCGCTTGCCATCCACCCCCGCACTGCCCGTCCCATCAAGGGCGGAAACCGCAGGGCGGGAACATCATCCTCTATTGTTAGGCGTTCAGTCTAACGCAGATTGAGCAGATACTCAATCAGAGCGTCAATTTCCTCGTCGGTCAGGTTGGCGTCGCCGCCGTCCGTGTAGAAAGCGGCCTTGTCGGACATCCAGTTGCCCGGCTTAATGTCTTCGGGATTCCTGATCCAGGCCCGCAGGTTTTCCACCGACAGGTCGGTAATGCCGGCCGCCAAAGTCTGGCGGGTTCGCAGGTCGGTAAGGTTGGGGCCCGGAACCGCTACGGCGTCCCCGCCGGTAAGGAAGCTGTCTATCCGCGACTTAGCCACCGACTCGATTTCCGGGCCGTTGATGGTGTGGCACAAGGCGCAGTGAATGGCGAAAAGGGTCTTGCCCTGCTGGGCCTGCGGCGTGAGAGCTTGAGGCGGATTGTAATTCTGCACCCAAGCCTGGTAGTCAACCTCGCTCATCACAGTTACGCGGAAGCGCATCTGGGCGTGAGCCAAGCCGCACAGCTCGGCGCATTGGCCGTAGAAAGTGGCCGGCAACGGCTGGTCAATCAAGTCCGAGTCCGCCATCAGCCATAGCCTGTTCTGGCGCGTCGGCACCACGTCCACCTTGCCGCCCAGCTTGGGAACCCAGAAACTGTGCAACACGTCGTCGCTTTCCAGAATGAGCTGGATCGGCCGGTCAACCGGGATCCGCAGCTCATTGGCGGTGCTGATTCGCTTGCCGCCCGCGGCGTCGGGATACTCAAATTCGAAGTACCACTGATGCCCGGTGACCGTAACATTCAGAATCTCGCCCTGGTCGGTAGGCGGCTGGTCCAGCTCGAACAAGGTAAACACCGACCAAATGCCCAAGCCAAGAATCAGGGCCGTAGGGATGATTGTCCAAGTGATTTCCAGAGCAGTATGGCCGTGAATCTGCGGCGGGCGCGGCTGCCCGGGGCGCCGACGGTAGCGGATGACAATGTAAATCAACGCCCCTTCCACCAGCACAAAGACGGCCACCATCGTCCACAGCAGGACGTTGAAAAGCTGAAGCTGCTTCTGCGCCACCGGGCCAACCGGGTCCCAAGTGGACTGGAAACCCTGGCTACAGGCCGCGGTCAGCAAGAAAAGGGCCGCTGCCGCTCCGAAAAAGGCCAATCTGGTCAGCCGATTTCGGCGCGGCGCGGGCCGCTGGGCATTTTCGTCAGGTATGGGTTCCGGCGGGGAACCTGCCCTCTTCCTGGGCAACAACCCCATAGGTGGACTCCCCTCTCATGGTTTGCCGACTGGAGTATGTGCTTTTTTTCACTTGCCGCGCGAAAGATTAACATAGCCCATTGTAGCTGTCAATCAAATTTTCAAGACTTGCCGGAGTCTTTCGATTCCCTGCCCCCAACCCCTGCCGCCGCCCGCCCGTCTGTGCTACCATCGGGGCAGCCGCCGGAAAACTGGACGGCGGCCGCGCTGCGGAGAAACCGCCATGACCACCAAGCCCAAATACGCCATAATCCCCTATCAACGCGAAGACCGCGACATTTACGACGGCCTAGAATTCAACCCTGACGCCCCGGAGCCGCTGCCGGACGCTATGTATCAAGAACTGCTCTTGCGGGAAATTATGTATCTGCTGGATGTATGGCTGATTGCCGACCCAGGCCGCAGCGATGTCTTTCTCAGCAGCAACACCTTTATCTGCTACAACCGCAGCAACCTGAACGTGCGGATTGGCCCCGACTGCTACGTGGCTGTCGGCGTGGACGCCGCCGCCATCCGCTCCCGGCGGCTTTATCTGCCCTGGGAAGCGGGCAAGTTCCCCGACTTCGCCCTAGAGGTGGCCTCGGAAACCACCGCCCAGAACGACATCGGCGATAAGCGGCGAATCTACGAAATGCTGGGCGTCGGCGAGTACTGGCGATTCGATCCTTCCGGCAGCGAGTACTACGGCGAGCCACTGGTAGGCGAGCGGCTGGTGGACGGACGCTATCAGCGGATTGAACTCCGCCAAGAGGCCGACGGCTCCCTCCGGGGATACAGCCCAACCCTCGGCCTGTATCTGTCTTGGGAACAGCAGCCCGATGGCGACGGATGGCTGTGCTTCTACGACCCGGCGACCGGGCAGCGCCTGCGCTCCTTTCGCGAAGTGATTGCCGACCATCAGGCCGCCGAGGATCGAGCCGATGTTGCCGAGGAACGGGCCGATGCCGCCGAGGATCGAGCCGGGGCCGCCAAGGATCGAGCCGAAGCCGCCGAAGCGGAAGCCCGCGGTCTGCGCGAACAACTGCGCCGCTTGCGGGGCCAGTAACCGGCGCAGTCCAAGACGCTACAGCACCCGGTAAACCCCGTCGGCCATCATCGCCCCGAACAGCAGGGCCAGGTAGAGCAGAGAATACAGGTAGAGGTTGCGGGCTTTTTGCCGGGTCTGCCCGCGGAAAAGCTGCCAGGCCCCCCAGACGAACCCTACGCCCAACGCCGCCGCCGCGCCGAGGTAAACCCCCCCCACCGCGCGGGTGGCGGCGAACACCAGCGTAAGGGCCACCAGCACCAGCGAGTAGGCGAATATGTTTTCCACCGTCTTTTGCGTCCCGGCCACCACCGGCAGCATCGGCACCCCGGCCCGCTCGTAGTCCCGCTGAATCAGCAACGACAGCGCCCAGAAGTGGGGCGGCGTCCAGAAAAACACGATGGCGAACATATACAGGGCCGGCAGGTCGAAGCTGCCGGTCACCGCCACCCAGCCCACTACCGGCGGAATGCTGCCCGCCGCGCCCCCGATAACGATATTCTGCGGTGTGCTGCGCTTTAGCCAAAGAGTGTATACCAGCACATAGAACAGCGTCGCGGCCAGCGTCAGCCCGGCGGCCAGCGGGTTGACCCACTGGAAAAGCAGCACGAAGGCGGCCACGTTCAGCCCCACGCCAAAGGCCAGCGCCATCCGGGGGGGAATGCGATGCCCCGCCACCGGACGCCGGGCCGTCCGCGTCATCAGCGCGTCAATGTCCTGATCCAAGTAATGGTTGATAGCGTTGGCCCCGCCGGCCCCCAAGGCCCCCCCGGCGCACACCAGCAGCAGTGTCACCAAGTCCGGCACGCCCCCGCCCCAAGTATGCCGCTGGGCCAGGAACATCCCTCCGATGGCAGTCACCAGCAATAGCGATATGATGGGCGGCTTGGTCAGCGTCAAATAGTCGGACAGCATACGCAACGGGCCGCCCCGCTCCCGCCGTCCACTTTCCGGCCCGGCCTGTTCCATCTCTATCTGTCCGGCTTGGTTTGCCATCTTATCCTGATGTTGCCGGGGGATTCGATTCGCGGGAGTAGCTCAGAGCGGCCAGCGCGACAGCCACGGCCCAGACCCCGGAGGCCAAGGCCAAGTGCAACCCGCGCAGTTCCGTGTCCTGCCCGAATCCGGCCCATATCACGCCGGCCCCGGCCATAACCTGGGCGGCGAACAGCCCCAGCGCCGCCAGCGCCAGCCGCCGTATCACCATCGGTTGCCGCTGCCCGGAGCCGGCCGCCGGGTGCCGGAACCCCAAGTGCAACGCATATATTACTAACAGCCCGGCCAGTAGCGCCACATAGCGGTGGGCCATGTGAATCATCGCCAGCTTGCCGCCGGGAAACAACCCGCCCCATTCGTTGCTGCACAGCGGCCACTGCTGGCAGGCCCAAGTAGCCGAGGCGGTGTTGGTAAGGTAGGAACCCGACAGCAGCAACAGGAAAAGCGCCCCCACCGCCGCCAGCGACAGCCCCGGGAACCGCCGCGCCCGCCCCACGGCCCACGATGCCGGCCCCTTCCGAATCCCGCCGCGATAGGCCATCACCAGCAGCAACACGCAACAGGCCATCGTCAATTCGGCCACGGCCAGATGCGTCAGCACGATATGCCCCGACAGCTCGGTAGTCACCGTTAACCCGCCCAGCAGGGCTTGAACAATGACCAGAACCAGGGCGGCCACCGACGGCCAGATTATCCACGGCTCCCGCCGGTAGCGCAGCCAAGCCCCCAGAAACATGGCGAATATCAGCGGCCCTACCAGAAACGAGGCCGCGACGCGGTGAGCGTACTCGATAATGGCCTTGCTTTCCAGCGGCGGCAGCCACTGGCCGGAACACAGCGGCCAGTCGTCGCCGCATCCCAGGCCAGAGCCGGTCACCCGCACCACGCCGCCCAGCACCAGCATCCCGAAAACCGACGCCGTTGTGGCCCATGCCAACCCCCGAAACCAGCTATCGGCCCCCAAGCTGCCAGCCTGAAATCGCCCGCTAACGGCTACCGCCATAAGGACGCCTCAAGCCGACAGGCCCACCCCCGGCAAAACGGCAACCCCCCGGCCAATAACAGGCCGACGCCGGGAAAAGGCAGACAAACACGGTAAAAGCCCATAAAACACCCGGAAAAACCGGCGGCAGACACTCCTGACCGGGGTTGAATCGCGCTCCGCCCCGAACCGCCCGCCACTAGCGCAACGGCCCTTTCGCGGCCCGGCGTTTCGCGCCTGCAAAACGCCCCGCGCGCCCCAACAGTCAACGAAAAACGTACCACCGCCCAACCCGGATTGTCAATCAGAACGCCGCCCCAAGAAAATTGCCAAATTACTTCTGCCGCCTGTCATTCTGTCCGCTTGGCATTCTGGCCCTTTGCCATCTGGCCCTCTGTCATTCTGAGCAAAGCCCTGTCATTCTTCGCAAAGCGAAGAATCTCGCCTTGGGCGGTGAGACCCTTCGCTCTGCTCAGGGCGACAAAGGGAAATTTCGCAATTTGCTCAGGGATCTGAGAAAATTGCCAAATCCCCTCCCCCTCCGGGGGAGGGTTAGGGTGGGGGCGTCCCCCGGCCACCTCACCCAATCCAAGAGCAATGTCCCCGGAAAAATTCCGCCACCGCCCAGCCATTTTCCTGACACATAGCCCTTGCCAACCCTTAGCACACCCCCTTAACATAAACCTGTGCATCCCAAACAACCGGCCAGCCCGCAAACCATCCCCAACCCGGCCGCCAAGTCAAAATTACAAGAAATGGGGGAAAATGGGGGGAAATGACAGGAAAATCGAAAAAAATCCTGAAACGCTCAGAGGCGAACCCCTATAAGTGAGCGGGTTTCAACAAGCGGCTAACAACCCGGATGAGCATTGACCTGCCCGCGCCGCACAACGGGAAAATGCAGCCTCTCCCAATCAGGGCAAAGGGTGTAAAATAGGCCCAAATGTCACCGTGGGGCTGATTATCTATGCCGAAAAAGAAAAGAAAGTGGCAGCAGCGAAGCTATGGACTGCCGAAAAACCACCAGTGGAAAGCGCGGCCCGGCAACAAGGTTTTCGTGGCCGACCGGGGCAAGGCCCAGTTTGAGATTCCGGGGGACTGGATTGTAAGCCCCAACCCGGACGGCAGCGGCTCCATCCGGTTCTTCGACAAGCCGGAAGACGACGCCGATATGCGGCTGGAGATGTCGCTGATTTACGTCCCGCGCATAGACTGGAGCGGGCTGCCGCTGGTCAATCTGATAGAAGATTGCGCCCTGTCTGAAGACTCCCGAGGGATAACCAATCGCGGCCCCTTTCAGGAAGGCCAGCGCGCCGACTTAGAAACGGCGTGGCTAGAGGTGGATTTCCACGACCCCGGCGAAGACCGCCCGGCCCACTCCCGCGTTTGTATGGCGCGAGGCCCCGGCATCTATTCCTTGATTACAATGGACTTCTGGCCCGAAGACGCCCCCCGCGCCCACAAAGTATGGGATTGCGTAATGGACACCCTCAAGCTGGGCGGCGAAACGCTGAACCTCGACGGCAGCAAGCAGACCCCCCTGCGCCGCCTGTCTATGAACTAGGGCGCAGGCGTTCCCAACGCGGGCCGCGGCAGATTGACATAGTGCTACAATGACCCGATGAAATGGATACGCGATAACTGGCTCCAGCTCCATCTAGCGTTGGCCCCCCTCGGCACGCTGATAGTGACTTGGCTGCTGCGGCTTTCCGCCAACGAGGGCTGGCAATGGTGGATCAACCCGAACAGCCAAGAACAGATGGGCCAGACTGTGCCGCTAGGCGCGGTAGTATACGGCTCAATCATCGTAGTGACTGAGGGGGTAGGCAGAATGTTTTGGGCATTAGCGCAACGAGAAAATGACATAGAGAAAGGCCGCAAGGAAGGCCACGAGAAAGGCCATCAAGAAGGCCGCGAGGAAGGGCTAGAGGAAGGCCGTCAAGAAGGAAGGCAAGAAGGCCGACAGGAGGGCCGACAGGAGGGCCGTCAAGAAGGCCATCAAGAGGGCCGTCAAGAGGGCAGGGATGAGCTGATAAAGGAGCTGATGAGGCAATCTGTCAATCTTCCCCCGGAAATCCTTAAAGAAATCAATGGCGCGTCCCAGGATCCCTCTTAGTGATTGAGGGGGTAGGCAGAATGTTTTGGGCATTGGCGCAACGGGAAAAAGACATCGAGAAAGGCCGCAAGGAAGGCCACGAGAAAGGCCGCAAGGAAGGGCTAGAGGAAGGCCGTCAAGAAGGGCGACAGGAAGTTAGGGAAGAGGGGCGCCGGGTGGGCCGACAGGAGGGCAGGGCAGAGCTGATAAGGGAGTTAGTTAGGCAATCCGTCAATCTTCCCCCGGAAATCCTTAAAGAACTCGAGAGTCTCCCCAAGGAATCCCCCTAGCGCTGCCCGGTGGTTTTGGGAGTCCTGATTACCGGATGGAATCACCGCGTTGCGAAGCGCGGAGTAAGGTAAGGATGCCCCGATACTAATTCGCTAACAAACGCCGACTGTTGCCAGTTGGCGGCTGTCGCCGATGCATCCCTGCCAGTGCCGACGCAGAGAGGGTATATCTCCCAAAGCCCGCAGGAATATCCCACGGGCGCCATTTATATCCCGGTCAAGCTCCACGCCGTCCGCGCCCCGTATCACGCGACGCCCGCCCAGATTGGCGATGATTTCGCCGCTCCAGCTGCACGTCTTGCTGGTATAGGCTTCGTTGACCACCAGAACCTGCTTTCCGGCCTGCCACGCTTTCCAAGCCAAGAATTGCCTGAAGCGGAAATGGGCAAAGGTGAGCATTGAACGCACGGATTTGGCGCGTAGCTTTCGCGCCCCTCGCCGCGCCATATCCGAGGTCTCAAAGGCCGGAATCAGAATCAGGTCAAAGTTGTCCACCAGCCAGCGGGCGGCTTGGTGGTGCAGCTCATCAACCAGATTCCCGATGCGGACGCGCATACGGTCGGCGGCGGCGTAGAGGTTGCGCTTGCGGAACCGCAGCTTTTCCAGCTTGGCGCGGGATAGCAGATTGTCCAGGTGAGCGCAAAGGCGTTGGATGCGCCCGAAGTCGCCTTGCCCGATGTGGCCTGCCGATGTTTCCGAAAAGAACGTCAGGAAGTTGCGGATTCCCGGGTCCAGCGCAACGACGCGCCCTTGGGTCTCGGTAACGCGCCGTTGCACCGGATAGGTCGCCGCCAAGTGGTATTGCCCGTTGTGCAGGGTTAGGCGGCTGTCGCCGTGAGCGGCGGGGATAGGTTCGGCCAGCCGTAGTTTTCCTAAAATCGTGCGGTATGCGCCCTGTTCGGATACGGCACTGCCGGGGATAAAGCAGCCTTGCCGGGGGGCTTTCCGGCTACGGAAGTTCGCTTCGGCCCAACCATCCCCAAGGCGCAGGCCGCGCTTTTTGTCTTGGGCCAGTTCCCGGTTGAATCGCTTGACGGCACTCATCGCCTTGCAGGCGTCGCGCACCCCGAAGCTGCGAATCTGGTACGGCGCGGCTTTCAGCCGGTCGGGGACGGCGTGGATGATGTCGGTCTTGATTCTTTTCCAGTTGGCGGCTTCGCCCGTGCGCTTCAGTCTGGCTATGGTTTCGTTGTAGCACCAGCGGGCGGCGTCAAACCATAGGCGTAGAATCCGGCGTTGTTCCAGTGTCGGATAGGCCCGAATCCGCCTTGATTGCGTCTTTGTAGCGGCGGAGTCCGTGCAGCCTGCAACTGAAAGTGTGCAGGATGGCGAGAATATCCTCGGTGAGTTCCTGTTCGGGGCTGTACTCTCGGTTGCCGAGAACCACGATTTGCCCGCCGTTGCGCTCAACGAGCCATTGGATAAGCTCGAATCCGAATCGGGCGAGCCGGTCGCGGTGGGCAACCACAACGCGGAGTTTATCTCCTCGGTGAAGTCGCTCCAGTAAGGCGACAAGTCCCTTGCGACGCCAGTTAAGCCCGCCGCCGGTGTCGGTGATGATGTCGGCGTCGGGGTATCTCCCCCGCATAAACTCAACCTGGCGTTGCAGGTCTTCCCGCTGCTTGGAGCTACTGACCCGGCAGTAGCAGACAAGGGTAGCGTCGGTTGATTCCCGGATGTAGGCGTCAACATCGTACCGGCGTTGCCCGGACGCTGTTTTGATTGACGGGATTCTGCCCTCATCTGCGTATCGCCTCAAGGTATTCTGGTGCAGGCCAAGCTGGGCGGCCGCTTTCCGGCCCGGTATGTATACCACGCCGCGCCCCCACTTCAGGATATTCCGCCCATTGTAGCACCTTCGTTAGCGTTTGTGAATCAACCCGCGCCTAAACGACAACCCCTCCTGCGAGGCGGTGAGGCCGGGGTGAAGGGAGGAGCTTCACCCCGGCGCAGCCCCGCAAGGAGAGGAGGCTGGGTAGATGGATGAGGGAAATCCCCCGCGGCTCCCTCATCCGGGGGTAATGTCAATCAACGGGATACCACAATGGGCTTGCCCGTTTCCGGGTGGGGCAGCACCAGCGTTTCCGCCCCGTAGACTTGGCGGATGGCCGCCGGGGTTATGGTGGTTTCCGGAGGGCCGGAAGCGACTACCCGGCCATCGCTTACCAGCGCCACGCTGTCGCAGAACTGCCCGGCCAGCGTCAGGTCGTGAACCGCCGTAACCAGCGTCTTGCCCGCCGCCGCCAGCTCCCGCAGCAGCCGCATAATGGCCGGCTGGTAGGCCAAGTCCAGGTTGGCCGTCGGCTCATCCAGCAGGATTACCGGCGTCTGCTGGGCCAGGGCCATAGCGATGGCGACCCGTTGCCGCTCGCCGCCGGAAAGCTGATGCACCGGGCGATCCATCAAGTGCGCGGCGTCGGTCAGGCGTAGCGCTTCGATGGCGATTTCCACGTCGTTGGCGGATTCCCAAGCCAGCAGTCCCAAGTGGGGGTTGCGGCCCATCAGCGTCACCTCCAGAGCCGACGCGCCGCGGGGCAGCTCCGGGTTTTGCGGAACCATGCCCACCAGCCGCGCCCGCTCCTTGCCGCCCATAGTGTAGACGTCGGCCCCCATTACCCGAATCTCGCCGCGGCTGGGGCGCAAGGCCCCGGCGATGGCCCGCAGCAGGGTTGACTTGCCCACCCCGTTGGGGCCGGCCAGCGCCATCACCGTACCCTGTGCCACCTCCAGCTCCAGTCCGCTCAGCACCTCCCGCTCGCCGTAAGCCGCGAAAACGCCCGCAGCCCGGATGCCCGGCATGGCGGCATGGGCGCCGTTGGCCCGTCCTTCGACAAGCTCAGGATGGGCGGACACCCCCGCAGGATGGGCGGCCAGCCCGGAAGGCGCGGCGAACTCGGAATGAGTCGGCGGCCCGGAATGGGCCGTAAACTCCGGGTGCGTTGCAAACTCAGGATGCCCCGCCAATTCGGGAATAGGCGGCGGGAATTTCCATTCCGTTGCCGGATTGCCGGATGCGCCGTTAGTGTTGGCGGGATGTCCGGCAGCGTTTCTTTTCATATCCGTCATATCCGTACCCTAAACCCCCAGCCTCCGGCGGCGCAGCAGGTAGAGAAAGAATGGAGCGCCGCAGAAGGCGGTGACCATGCCTACGGGCAGCTCGCCGGGCGCGACGATGGTGCGGGCCACCAAGTCGGCCAGCACCAGAAAGGCGGCCCCGACGATGGCCGACATCGGCAACAGAAAGCGATAGTCCGGCCCCCAGATTAGCCGCACCACGTGGGGGGCCACCAGCCCGACGAACCCGATGAGGCCGGAAAAGGATACCGCCGCCGCGGTTACTAAGGTGGCAGCGGCGATGAGCAGCAGCTTCACCTTTTCCACCGGCACCCCCAGCATCGCGGCGTGTTCCTCGTTCAGTTGCAGCACGTTCAGCGTCCGGCCAAAGCCCAGCAGGATGACCATTCCGGGTACGGCGTAGGCCAGGACGATGGCGCTTTCGCTCCATTCCGATGAGATGAAGCTGCCCATCAGCCAGCTCAACACCGGGCGCAGTTCCGGGTCGCTGCGCAGAATCAGCAGGCTGGTGACCGCCCCGGTCAGCGAGGCGATGGCGACCCCGGCCAGTATCAGCGTTGTCGTCGGCGTGCCCCGCGAGTTGCGGGCGATGGAGTAGGCCACCACCACCGCGCCGGTTCCTCCGGCGAAGGCGGCGACGGGCAGCAGGCTGACCCCGGCCAAGTACATCGGAACGCCGGTGAGCAGCACGACTACCGCGCCTAGTCCGGCCCCCGAGGCCACGCCCACCAGATAGGGGTCGGCCAGCGGGTTCTTGAACAGCCCTTGATAGGCGGCGCCCGACATCGCCAAAGCCGCGCCCACCACCGCGGCCTGGGCCACCCGCGGCAGCCGCAACTGCCACAGGATAACGTCCCAAGTCGCCGGCGCGTCCTGCGGCAGGTCAATGCCCGGCAGCCGCGCCGCCACTATCTCCACTACCGCGCTAAAGGGGATGTTCACCGACCCCTGCGTGGCGGCGAAAATGGCGGCCATCGCCAGAACCGCCAGCCCTAGGGCGATGCGCCACCACGGATAGCGCAGCCCCACCAGCCCGGCGGCCACCCGGCCGGGGTTCAGCGCCGCCCCTGAATCCCCGGCAGGGGATGACGGCACGCGGTTTCTGCCTTTCAGCCTTATGCCTGCCACGCGGCTATTCTCCTCGGCCCGGTCAAGGCCCTAATTCCCGTGCGTCCGGTTGGCGTTGCGGGATGGCGCCAGCACTTCCCGGCGCACCAGTTCGACGCCGTCAATTCCGGCGTATCTAGCCTGCATTTCGTAGAACCGGGGGTTGTCCGCCGTTGCGCCGCCGGGTTTGGGCAGATAGGCGCGTAGCAGTGTTTCCCCCTGCCAATCACTGAATCGCACATAGCACGATGCCAAGTCGCCGTAGGTTTCCACGAACTGGATGCCGCCCACCTCGCTGGCATCAATATGGAAGTGCCAGTTGTCGGCGCGGACGGTAATCATCCCGCCGCTGACGTCCGGTTCCTCGATGCCGCGCGAAGTGTTTTCGCTGACCATATTCCCCGGCCCCACAATCCACATCAGCGATTCGCCGACGGTTGTAAGCTCCCGGATGATTGGCAGCGTAGCTTCCATAGCCCGACTCCTGCCCGGTTGGTGGTTGGACGGTTCCGCCATCCTGAGATTGCCGAAGGGTGCGCTGGCTATCCCGCCCGTCCTCGGCAAGCTCAGGACTAACGGCTGGGACTAACGGGTAATATGCCCGGCGCATCCGGCCAATGCGCTTTAGGGGAACAGATCCGGGTAGACCCACGCGGCCATTTCCTCTACTGCGTCCATAAACCTCGGCCCGGCCACGCTGAAGCTGTTGCCGGGGCTGAGATTGAAGATGCGCCCGTCCGCCACTGCTTGGAGACCGGACAGCGCCGCTTCGCCGGTTACGCTGGCCGGGTCGCCCATAATGATGTCGGGGTTGGCGGCCACCACCGCTTCGGGGCTGATTTGCTGGTATCCCTCGAAGTCGGCGACGTTTTGTAGCTTCAGCAGCTCGAACACGTCGTTGACCAGCGTTTTGCTCCCCGGCGTCCACCACTCGAAGCCGTGGGAGTATATGGTGCGGGTTTCCTCGACGGACGCCATCTTTTCCCGGATGGCGGCGACGCGGGCGTCGAACTTGCTCGCGACTTCCTCAGCTTGCTCGTTGGCCCCGGTGATGGCGCCCCACATTCGTATCTGGTTGGCGACCTCGGTAAAGCCGAAGGTCAGGCTCCTGATGTAAAGCACTTTCAGCCCGGCCCGCTCCAAGTCTGCGTTGAAGCGGTCATAGAACACGAACACCAAGTCCGGCTCTAGGGCGACGATGGCCTCGATGTCCATATTGAAGGCGTCGCCCACTTTGGCGATGGATTCGGTTTCCGGCGGGTAGGTGACATAGTTGTGGGTGCCGGCGACCCGGTGGCCCTGGCCGATGGCGAACAGCATTTCCACCGCCGCGCCGTCATAGACCACCATACGTTCTGGCGGCTGCTCGAACTCGACGACCTTGCTGCCGGTTCCGGTGACGACCACTTGGCGCGGCTGGGGCGTAGGCGTCGGGCCGGGGGTAGCGGTGATGACCACCGGCGGCCGGGGCGTGGCCGTCGGGCCGGGGGTGGCCGTAATAATCTGCGGCATTGCCGTGGGTTCGGGCGGGGCCGTGACTATTATCGTTTCGGGTGTGGGCGGTGGGAGCGTTGGGCCGGGCGTTGCGGTGACTATTATCGTCTCCGGCGTGGGCGGCGGGCTGGTGGGGGCGGGCGTCGGCTCGGAGCCGCAGGCCAGCAGCGCCGCGGTCATAATGGCGAGAATGGCAATCAGGGGCAGCAGGTATCGCGCTTTGGTCACGGGTTGCCTCCCATACAAGATACAAGGATTCGTCCGGGCGGAATCGGGCCCGGCGTTGGGCAACAAAAAAGCCCTGCCCCAAAGGAGCAGAGCGCACAATAGCAATCCGAGCTATGCCGGCGCCTTTCCTCGAAGGCCGAAACATCGCTACAAGCCGTGGACCGGACTCGCCCCGGTTCGGTCTGAAGCAGACCGGCCGGAACCTACCGTTGCGGGACAGTGCTGGACTTTGACCAGCTTCCCCGTTTAATCCCCGTGAAGGGCACTCGTAGCGTCGGGTTATTCGATTGTAAAGGGCGAACCATCTGATTTCAATCATAATATCCCATCCAACGGCGGCTGTCAACCGCCTGTGGCTATGCTATTTTCAACGGGGGTTGCCGGGAATGCCGGGGGTTGGGCGGCGGTTGGTTTGGTGGCGGCTGTGATATGATTCTGTGCTGTTATGGCTGGTGATTATGCGGTGCAGGTGGTGGAGCTGGTTAAGCGGTATGGCGATGTGGCCGCCGTGGACGGGCTTTCCTTTGCTGTGGGGCGGGGGGAGATTTTTGGGCTGCTGGGGCCTAACGGGGCCGGGAAGACTACTACGCTGGAAATTATTGAGGGGTTGCAGCGGCCCGATTCGGGGCGGGTGCGGGTGCTGGGGCTGGACGGGGCCGCTCAGGGGCGGGAGATTAAGGCCCGCATCGGCGTGATGTTGCAGGCGTCGTCCTATTACGAATATCTGTCGCTGGCCGAAGTTTTGTCTTTGCTGGGCGGTTTTTATCCTCGCCGCCTGCCGCCGGGGGAGTTGCTGGAGCTGGTGGGGCTGGCGGATAAGGCCCGCCGCCGCGTCCGCCAGCTTTCGGGGGGGGAGCGGCAACGGTTCGCGCTGGCCGCCAGTCTGGTCAACGACCCGGAGCTGGTCATCCTGGACGAGCCTAGCGCCGGCCTCGACCCCCTTTCCCGCCGCGAGCTGTGGGGGCTGGTGCGGCGGGTGCGCGAGCGGGGCGCGACGGTCATTGTCACCACCCATTATATGGAAGAGGCGGAAGAGTCCTGCGACCGGCTGGCTATCATCAATCACGGGCGGCTGCTGGCCGAGGGCTCGCCCCGGGAACTCATCAACCGCATTGTGTCGGCGGAAGGCGGGGCCGCTTATGCCGTCAAGCTGGTGACCGCCGGGCCGCTGACCGGGGCGCAACTGGACGTTTTGGGCCGCTGCGCCATAGCCGCCCCCATCGCCGACGGCAATACCTGTTTGATGCGGCTCAGTAGCCATCCGGCGGCCCTTCAAGACCTGCTGGACGAGGCCGGGCGTAGCGGCGTCGTACTGGAGCAACTGGAAATCACCCCGGTGACCCTGGAGGATGTCTTTATCGAACTTACCCGGGGTTGAACGACAGAGGAGACGATTGCGAAATTGCCCTTTGTCACCCTGAGCGAAGCGAAGGGTCTCGCCGCCCAAGGCAAGATTCTTCGCTTCGCTCAGAATGACAGACGGCGGTAGAGTGACAGATGGCGGCAGTAATTCCGCAATTTTCTTACAGATGGCACAGAGAATTTTTTGGGAATTGTAGGGGAAATCTACGGGTTCGCTGTGTTCCCTTTGGTTAATCATCTTGGATAATCACCTCCCGGAGGGGCGTTTGCTGGCGATTACTGTGGCTAACATTAAGATGATGGCGCGGAACCGGCAGGGGCTTTTCTGGGCCTTGGTATTTCCGTTGTTGCTGGTGACGGTTTTCGGGCTGTTTGATTTTCGCGGCGTTACTCCTGCCGGGCTGGCGGTGGCCGATTTTTCCGGGGGGTTCAAGGCGGAGCTGCTGCGGGAGCGGCTGGCCGGGGTCGCCTTTCTGGATACCGAGGAACTGGAGCCGGAGGCGCCGGGGGCGCTGGCGGAGGCCCGGCAAAGGCTGGCCGACGGCGATTTGGGCTACCTGTTGCTGATCCCTCCGGGGCTGGATGACCCGGCGGCGGAGAATTTGGCCGGGGCGGTGGAGCCGGTTACGCTGGTCTACGCCACCCGCAACCCGGAGCGCAACCAGCTGGTTGAGGGCGCGGTGCATAGCCTGGTTATCGAGCTGCGCTCGGACGGGCAGCCGGTTTTGCCGCAGCGTCTGGTGGCGTCGGAAGTGATCGAAACGCCGGAGGTGGACTATTTCGACACCGTGTTGCTGGGGCTGCTGGGGCTGGGGATAATGACCAACAGCATCATATCTATAGCGGTGCGAATCAGCGTCTACCGCAACCAGGCGGTGCTGAAGCGGCTGCTGGTCACGCCTTTGCCGGTATGGAAATTTTTTGCCGGGGAGATTGCGGCGCATCTGCTGCTGGCGATGGCGCAGGCCCTTATTATCTTGGGCGTGGGGGTGCTGGTTTTCGGGGCCAGCATCCCCGGCAACTTGGGCTGGTCGCTGGTTATCGTGTTGCTGGGGGCGGTGGTGTTCCTGAACATCGGCTTTATCCTGTCGGCTTGGGCGCGGAGTCCGGCGGCGGCGTCGGGGATGGGCAACGCGGTGGCCTTGCCGATGATGTTTCTGGCCGGGACATTTTTTTCCACGGCGTCGTTGCCTTGGTTGCTGCCCTACGCGGCGCTGGCGCTGCCGCTGACGCCGATGCTGGACGCGCTGCGGGCGGTGGCGATAAACGGGGCGTCGCTGTGGGAGACCTGGCCGCAACTGGCGGCGCTGGCGGGTTGGGCCGTGGCTACCGCGGCGGTGGCGGTGCGGGTGTTCCGGTTCAGCTAGGGGTGGCTTGGGCTTGGGCGGGGGCGCCGTAGGTTGCGCGTAGGTGGCGGGCTATGGCGCGGGTGTGGGGGTCTATGGCGCGGGTGCGTTGGGGGCGGTTGCGGGGGATGATGCCGAAAGGGGGCGCGGGTTTGGGTTTGGGGGTTAGTTCGCCGGCGAACAGGCCGGTTAGCAGGATGCCTTTGGCGTGGTTGGGGAATAGGGTTTCGGCGATTTTCAGGGGTTCGGGGGTGGTTTTGTTTTGGCGGTGGGCGTCTAGGTAGTGCTGGAGTTTCATAAAGGTGTTTAGGGGCATTACTTCTTTGGCGATTTTCAGGATGAAGGGGTGGGCTTGGGGTAGGGGTTTGTTGTCGGTTAGGGCGGTGTGCCAGTCGTGGCAGTATTCCTCGGAGATGCGGCGGAGGCGGATGACGGCTAGGGGGAAGGCGAATTTTCGGCGTAGGGCGTTGATTTGGTTGCGGATGGATTTTAGGCTCATTGGGGGGTTCACCTCATTAAGGGGTTGGGGATTTTTTTGTTTTTCCGGCCATTTCCCGCCGTTTCCTGCCGTTTTGGGGTTGGTGCGGGATTTTTTGATTTTCCTGTCATTTCCCCCCATTTTCTCCCATTTCGTTGTCTGAATCGGGATTTTCGGGATTGGGGGATTGGCGGGATGGTTTTGGCAGTTTGGGGGTTCGGGTTTTTTGTTTTGGCGGACATTTTCGGGCATTTTCGGACATTTGGGTTGTTGGGTGGGATTCTTCGCTTTGCTCGGAATGGCGGGGGCTTGCTCAGAATGACAGGGGCTTGCTCGGAATGACGGGCGGGTTGGGATTACGGGCGATGGTGAAGGGGCTGGCGGCTTGGGGTGGGATTCTTCGCTTTGCTCAGAATGACAGGGGGGGCGGGATTACGGGCGGGTTGTTTGGGTTATGGCACGTTTTATGTTAGGGAGTGGTTATCGGGGTTGGCAAGGGGTTGGTGTCATCAATTGCGTGGGGGGGTGCCGGGGGGTGTTGGGGATTGCCGGGTTGTTTGGGTTAGGTGTTTGGTCGTGGTTGCGGAGGGTGACGGGCGCACGGCTGTGCGCCCCTACGGGGTGCGGGGTAGGGCAAAAATCGCCCGGTCAAAATCCGGCCAGGGGTGCGGGGGTGGTTTTTTGTTGGGGTTCGGGCGTGGTTGCGGAGGGTGACGGGCGCACGGCAGTGCGCCCCTACGGGGTGCGGGGTAGGGCAAAAATCGTCCCGTCAAAATCCGGCCGGGGGTGCGGGGGTGGTTTTTGTTGGGGTTTGGTCGTGGTTGCGGGGGGGGTGACGGGCGCACGGCAGTGCGCCCCGTCAAAATCCGGCCAGGGCTGCGGGGGTGGTTTTTTGTTGGGGTTTGGTCGTGGTTGCGGAGGGTGTGGGCGCACGGCAGTGCGCCCCTACGGGGTGCGGGGTAGGGCAAAAATCGCCCGTCAAAATCCGGCCAGGGGTGCGGGGGTGGTTGGGGTGTTGGGGATGGCGAGGGGCGGGTGTCATCAGTTGCCGGGGGTGGGGGTTGGGGCGGAAATTCGCGGCGAATTTTCCCGCTATTGGGGGTTATGGTAGGCGTCTGGTTTGGGGGAGGGTTAGGGCGGTGGTTATGCTGGCTGTGGTTAGGATTGCGCCGTTGATTAGTAGGGCGGTTGGGGCGTTTAGGGTGGCGGCTAGGGCGCCTATGCCTAGGTGGCCTATGGGGGCTACGCCTATGCTTAGTACCCAGGAGCCCATTGCGCGGCCGCGTTCTGCGTCGGCTACGTTGTCTTGCATTAGGGTTTTGTAGAGGGTGTCGGCGGCCATGGCGCAGGCGTTTACGAATAGGAGGACGGACAGGAAGGCGTAGATGTTGCCGGATAGCAGGTAGAAGGCCATTTGGCCGCCGCCGAATCCGATGGCGGCTATGAACATCATTAGCCCTTTTTTGCGGATTGCGCCTAGGGCGGCTAGGATCCAGAGGCCCATTAGGCCGCCGGTTTGGCGGGCGGCGGTCATTATGCCTAGTCCTGATGCGCCTACGTTTAGGACGTCTTTGGCGAGTACGGGTAGGAGGGTCATGTGGGTGAAGCCGAATACTTCGGTGCAGGCGGTTAGGCACATAAGGACTAGGAGGGTGCGGTTGGCGCGGACTAGGCGGAGGTAGCCTTTTAGGTTTTCTAGGACGGGTTCGGCGGATTGGCGGGCGGAGCGGCCGGGGTTGGCGATGGTTAGGACGATTAGGGCGGAGCCTAGGTAGCAGACGGCGGAGGCTGCGAATTGCCAGCTTGGGCCTAGAAATTCGATTAGGGCGCCGGAGGCCAGGGAGCCGGCGATGCCGCCGCCTTGCATCGCCATTGCGCCTAGGGCGAGGCCGTTTAGGGCGTGCTGGTGGCCTACGATGTCGTAGGTGAAGGTTTGGCGGATGGTGATGGTGAAGGCCATTAGGCCGCCTAGTACAGTGACTAGGGCGATTACCAGCCAGACGTTGGTTAGGCCGGCCATTAGCAGTAGGGCCATTATGAGGGCGGCGGCTACGGCGCCTAGGGTGCCGGCGCGTAGTAGCATCCGGCGTTCCCAGCGGTCGGCTACTACGCCGGAGAGGACGCCCAATAGGAAAAAGGGCAGCATCCGGGCGGCGGCCGCTACGCCTACCATAAAGGGGGAATCCGTTAGCTCGAAAATTAGCCAGCCTACGGATACCTGTTCCATTCCGGTGGATAGGGAGTAGAGGACTGTTGAGGCCCAGAGCAGCCGGAAGTCTCTGAAACGGAGGGATGCGGCCCAGTTGCTGATACCGTACACGGCGGCCTGATGGTAGACGTTTTGGGATTTAGCAGATTATTGCCTGAATTTTTATTTGCTGGATTATTGTCTGAATCAGGATTTACCGGATTAAAGGATTTATGGGATGGGGTGTTTGTCTGGGTTGGGGTTTAGCGGATTATGGGATTTTCTGGATGGGGTGTTTGTCTGAATCAGGATTTGCTGGATTAAGGGATTTACGGGATGGGGAAATCCTGGGAATTGGCGAGTCCGGTGAATTTTGATTTAGATAACTTGCCGGGGGGACGCCCCCACCCTAACCCTCCCCCGGAGGGGGAGGGGATTTTGTGGTTTTCGGGGATTATACTCCTGATTATGGGATTGCCGGGTGGGGGTGGTTGGGGAATTGGCGAGTCCGGTGAATTTTGATTTAGATAATTTGCCGGGGGGGACGCCCCCACCCTAACCCTCCCCCGGAGGGGGAGGGGATTTTGTGGTTTTCGGGGATTATACTCCTGATTATGGGATTGCCGGGTGGGGGTGGTTGGGGAATTGGCGAGTCCGGTGAATTTTTGATTTAGATAATTTGCCGGGGGGGACGCCCCCACTCTAACCCTCCCCCGGAGGGGGAGGGGATTTTGTGGTTTTCTTGGATTATACTCCTGTTGGCGGGGCGGGGGCTTAGATTGGGGATTGCCGGGGGTTCGGATGAGGTATGATAGCGTTGTTGTTGGGGCGGGGTCGGCTGGGTGTGTTTTGGCTTGTCGGCTTTCGGAGGATGGGGGGCGGTCGGTGTTGTTGCTGGAGGCGGGGCCGGATTATCCTGATTTGGGGGGGATGCCTGATGAGCTTAAGTATGATTTGAATCAGGCGGCGTCGGAGGAGGGGGCGGCGCATAATTGGTCTTTGGTTGGGCGGGCTACGCCGGAGCAGCCGGGGTTGTCGCACGTGGCGCGGGGGCGGGTTACGGGGGGGAGCAGCGCTATCAATCATCAGATTATGTTGCGGGGGCTGCCGGAGGATTTTGACGGGTGGGCGGCGGCGGGCAATGATGAGTGGGGGTATGTGAAGACGCTGCCTTATTTCCGGCGGCTGGAACGGGACGCGGATGTGCGGGACGATTTTCATGGTTCGGACGGGCCGGTTCCGGTGTGGCGTCATTCGCGGGGGGATTGGCTGCCGTTGCAGGAAGCCTTTTACCGGGCTTGTATTGATGCGGGGTTTCCCGATGACCCGGATATGAACCATCCCGATGCTACGGGGGTGGGGGCTTTTCCGCTGAATAATCCGGGGGGCGTGCGGATGAGTACGGCTTTGACTTATCTGAACGCTTGCCGCCACCGGCTTAATCTTACGGTGCGGCCTAATGCGCTGGCGCGGCGTATTTTGTTCGGCGGGGCGGCGGATTCGGGGGGTGGGGGGCTGCGGGCTGTTGGGGTTGAGGTTGAGAGCGGGGGGGAGGTTTTTACGGTTGAGGGGGAGGAGATTATTTTGTGCGCCGGGGCGATAGCGTCGCCGCAATTGCTGATGCTGTCGGGGGTTGGGCCGTCGGAGCCGCTGCGGGAGCTGGGGATTGCGCCGGTGCATCATTTGCCGGGGGTGGGGCAGAATATGAAGAATCATCCGTCGGTTTCGCTGGTGTTCCGGTCGGCGGCGGGGCATCATCCGGCGCCGGATGCGCCTAGAAATCAGGTGGGGCTTCGGTTTACGGCGGCGGGTTCGGCGGCGCGGAACGATATACAGGTGCAGCCTACTACGTCGTACCCGGAAAGTAGGGAGGCGCCGGATATACGTATCGGGTGTCGGCTGGAGCTGCCTTTCAGCAAGGGGGAGCTGCGGCTGGCGTCGGCGGATGTGGCGGTGCAGCCGGATTTGGATTTCCGGTTTTTGACGGATGCTGAGGACTGCGCCCGGTTTCGGGATGCGGTGCGGCGTTGTGTGCGGCTGTTTGAGCATCCGGCTTTTGAGGGGCTGCTGGGGGAGCGGCTGGATCCCGGGGACGCCGATTTGGTTGATGATGCGGCGCTGGACGGGTGGCTGCGGCGGAAGGCGGGTATCGCGGGGCATACGTCGGTGACGTGCCGGATGGGGCCGGTGTCGGATTCGATGGCGGTGGTTGACCAGTATTGCAGGGTTCACGGGGTCGAGGGGCTGCGGGTGGTTGACGCTTCGGTGATGCCGGAGGTTACGCGGGCGAATACTAACGCGACGGTTATTATGATGGCGGAGCGGGCGGCGGATTTTATTCGGGGGCGTTGACGGGGGGGACGGGTTACGCAATGGCGCAATGGCGCAGAGATTTGGAGGGGTTGGTATGAGGTACGATGTTATTGTTGTGGGTGGCGGGGCGGCCGGGTCGGTGCTGGCTGGGCGGCTGGCGGAGGATCGGGGGACGTCGGTGCTGTTGCTGGAGGCGGGGAAGGATTATCCCGATTTCGGGGGGCTGCCGGATGAGGTGAAGTTTGGGGGGACCCGGTTTGCGGAGTCGCCGGATTCGGAACACAATTGGGCTTTGCGGGGGACGATTACCGAGGAGCAGGGGGAGATTCATGTTGCTCAGGGTAAGGTGATCGGGGGCGGGTCGTCGATTAACGGGCAGGCGATGCAGCGGGGGTTTCCTGAGGATTTTGATGCTTGGGCCGCTCTGGGCAACGATCAGTGGTCTTACGAGAATGTGTTGCCGTTTTACCGGAAAATGGAGCGGGATCTGGATGTTCAGGACGATTTTCACGGGACGGAGGGGCCGATGCCGGTGCGGCGGCGCCAGTCGGGGCCTTGGCCGGCGATACAGCGGGCGTTTTATGATGCTTGTTTGGGGGCGGGATACGGGGCGACGGAGGATACTAACGGGGCGAATCCGTCGGGGGTGGGGGTGTCGCCTACGAACAATTTGGACGGGGTGCGGATGAGTGCGGCGCTTACGCATCTGGGGCCGATGCGGCATTGCCTTAACCTTACGGTGCGGGGCGAGGTTTATGTGCGCAGGGTGCTTTTCGACGGGGCGCGGGCGGTTGGGGTGGAGGCGGAAAGCGGGGGGGAGGTTTTCACGCTGGAGGCGTCGCGGGTGGTGTTGAGCGCGGGGGCGATCCGGTCGCCGCAGTTGCTGATGCTGTCGGGGATTGGGCCGAGGGAACAACTGGAGCGGTTCGGGATACCCGTAATCCGGGATGTTCCGGGGGTGGGGGGGAATCTTTGGAATCACCTGAGCGCCCATATCAACTTTAAGGTGAAGGACGGGGTTGACCTTTCGCCGAATATGGACGCGGCGCATTTCGGTTTGCACTATACATCAGGAGGTTCCGGGGAGGGTTCGGGGGAGGTCAACGATATGTTGCTGCGAACCGGCAATGTGGTTGACGAGCGGGAGGAGCGGGTGCCAGGGGTGCGGACGCGGTATATGACGGGGGATGTGGCGCCGGAGCGGGCGGCGCGGATTTCCTGTACGCTGGGGCTGCCGGAGGGTTCGGGGTATGTGCGGCTGGCGTCGGCGGATCCGGGGGCGCAGCCGGAGTTCAATTATCGGTATTTGCAGCACCCGGACGATATTCGGCGGGTGCGGGAGGGGCTGCGGTTTGCGCTGGGGCTGCTGAAGTCGGAGGCGTACCGGGAGGTGCTGGACCGGGTGATCAGCCCGACGGAGGAGGCGCTGGCGGATGATGATGCGCTGGATTTGTGGATTCGGCAGACGGTGGGGACGGCGCGGCACGTGTCGGGAACCTGCCGGATGGGGCCGGATTCGGATGGGACGGCGGTGGTTGACCAGCAGTGCCGGGTGAAGGGGGTGCAAGGGCTTTGGGTGGCGGATTCGTCGGTTGTGCCGCGGATTCCGCGGTCGGGGGGGATGCATCCGACGGCGCTGATGATTGGGGAGCGGGTGGTGGAGTGGGTTGCGGCGGGTTAGGCGGGCCGCCGCGCTTTTTGGTGGGCCTGGATGGACTCGAACCAACGACCTCGGTCTTATCAGGACCGCGCTCTAACCGCCTGAGCTACAGGCCCACGGGAGGGTACTTGGTTATTGTAACCGTTGGGGATGGGTTACGCAATGGCGCAATGGCGCAAAGTTTTGGGGGGGTTGCGGGATTGTCCGCCGCCGGGGTGGGGGCGCACGGCTGTGCGCCCCTACGGGTTGGTTAGAATGATTGGACAGGGCCACAAGACGGGGTTGTATTTTGTTGCTTGTGTTTGCTTGGTTTTGGTGGCGGCGGGGTTGCGCTTTTATGATTTGCCGGGGGGGTCGGTGTGGTATGACGAGGCGGTTGCGGCGGGTAATTCGGGGGGCGGGCTTTGGGGGGTGGTTGAGAATACCCGGGGGAGGAACTCCTCGCCTTTGCTGTATCCTTTGGCGCTTTGGGTGGTGCAGAAGGTGGGTGTTTCGGCTTTCAGTATTCGGGTTCTGCCGGCGGCGGCCAGTGTTTTGACTGTGGTTGTGATTTTGTTTTTGTTGCCGCGGCTGGGGGTGGCGCGATGGGCGGCGTTTTTGGCGGGTCTGCTGGCTACGCTTTCGGCCGCGGCGATATATCACGCTCAGGATGCGCGGGAATACTCTATTGATGCGCTGCTGGCGACGCTGATGATTGCGGGGCTTTTGTGGTATTTGCGGGATGGGCGTAAGGGGCTGTTGTGCGTTTCGCTGCTTATTGCGCCGTTGTTGCAGTATGGTTTGGTGCTGTTCGGTGTTGCGGTGATGGGCGCTGCTGTGCTGCTTACTCCTGTGGCTTTTGCGGCGGGGGAAGGGGATTTCATACATAAGTCGGGCGTAAGCAGGGCTGGTGACTGGCTTAAGGGGCGCATTGCTTTGGGCTGGCCGGCGGCGTGGTTTCTGGCGGGGTGCGTCATTAGCTACGGGGTGACTTTGCGCTATCAGTGGCGAGAAGGGGGCTGGGGATCAGGTGCCTATTTATCGGCGCATTACTATCAGGGAAAATTCGATGTGCTGTCGATATTCGAGTTTTCGTATGATAGGATTTGGGGTTTATTGGCGTATCATTTGCCGCAAGCCGTTGCTATAGTGGCGGTTGGGGCGTTGGTCATAATGCTGCTGGCATCGCTGAAGGCGCGGCGGTTTGATGTCATTGTAATTTTGGCACTGGTTGCCGTTGGCATCGCCGTTTTGGCGGCTATTCTGACACTTTATCCTCTTGGCGGGATTCGCCAAAACCTTTATCTGGGGCCGGTTATTTTTCTGGCCGTTGGGGTCGCCGTTTATTGGATGGCTGATAGCTTGGCGTCGCTTACGGGCCGGGCGTGGCTGGCTCCGGCGCTGGGGGTTGCGACGGTTGGCGCGATAGTGTTTGCGGGGGTGGGTGATATTCGGCGGGATAGTCCGTATGAGACGCGGCAAAACATAAAATCCGTTCTTGCCGTATTGGAAGAACGGGTGGGGGAAGGGGATATAGTTTATGCAGGCGAGGGGGCAGCCCCGTCTATTAAGTTCTATCAAGGAAAAGAGGGGAGACCGGCCGATTACTACTATGGAACCACTTGGTGCTCGGACTCCGTTGAATCTTGTCTGCGTGAGATAGCCGATTTAGTTGTGTTGCTCCCTGATGCCCCGAATCGAATTTTCTTGGTACATCACGGCAGATTGGAGGGGTTGGAGGCACTGGGAGAACAGGTTTCGGTTGAGCGTATCATTGTTGGCGGATATTTCGATATATCTCTGATTGCGAACATTAAAGAGCCGGTCGAAGGGACGGCCCGTTTCGACTACGAGGAGCTGGCATCCGGCGAACCCGTGATTCGTTCCGGGTTTGACGTATATCTGAGTGAGAACCGGCTGTTGTATGTTAGGGATGGGTGCGCCCGGGGCGATACGGAGGCGAGGTTTTTTCTTGCCCTGTGGCCGGTTGATGGGGATGACCTGCCAGCAGAGCGTAAGCAGTACGGGTTTGACAACCTGGATTTCCATTTCGACGGGCGCGGGGTGATACTTGACGGTAGGTGTATGGCGGCGGTGGTTCTGCCGGAGTATGATGTTGCCCGCATTAGTACGGGCCAGTTCGTGCGGTCGGTAGGGGGGTTCCGCCACCTTTGGGAGGGGGAGTTTGTTTTTGGTGGGGGGGAATGATGGGTTGCGCGATGACGCAGAGACGCAATGACGCAATGGCGCAAAGTTTTTTGGTGGGGGTTATTCCGGGTGGTTGGGGATGTCGGGCGGGGGTGGGCGGCGGGTTATGATGGTTGGGGTTGGGGGGGTGGACGGGTTGGGGGTAGGGGGTAGGGGGTTGGGGAAGCGGAGGGCGCGTACTGGGTAGCTGATGGTTATGCCTTCCTCGTCGAAGCGGCGGTGGAGTTCGTGGATTAGGGCGGAGCGGAGCTCGAAGCTGGCTAGGCGGTCTTTGGCCTGGACGAATAGCCAGAAGTCTATGTTGGATTCTCCGAAGGTGTCGTAGCCGAAATAGGCGCCGTATTCTTTTACTCCGTGGGGGCTGGTTTCTAGCAGGCGGGTCATTACGTCCATTGAGACGGCTTCGACGCGGGATAGGTCGCTGTCGTAGCTTACGCCGCAGGTTAGGAATACGTTTACGGGGGGTTCGGGTTCGTAGTAGTTGGTGATGATGGTTTCGGCGAAGCGGGCGTTGGGGACGACGACTAGGTTGTTGCCCCAGGTTCGGAGGCGGGTGCTGCGCCAGCCTACGTCTAGGACGTAGCCGGCGACGCCGCCTTCCATTTCGATGTAGTCGCCGGGGGATACTACGCCTTCGGTCATAACGTAGGTGCCGGCGAAAAGGTTGGATAGGGTGGGTCGGATGGCTAGGCCGACGGCGACGCCGCCTAGGCCGAGGCCGGCGATGAGGGGGTTGATGGGGATGCCTAGGATGCTTAACACCAGCAGGACGCCTAGGCCGTAGGTTAGGGTGACTAGGATTCGGCGCACCATCGGGAGCAGGCGCATTTCGACGCCGCGCTTGGGGCGGTGGGTTTGTTGCTCGATGGCCCAGTCTAGGCCGCGGGAGACTAGGCGGCCCATCAGGACGGTGAATGTGGCGGCGGCGGTGGCCTGGAAGAGCAGGTCTATGGCGTTTCGCACCGGGGGGGAGAAGTTGAAGGCCAGCACTAGGCTCAGGTAGAGGCCCAGTTGCACGATTCCGGCACTTACCGGCCAGCGGGAGGCGCGGATTAGGATGCCGTCGAGTTCGGTGGGGGTGCGGTGGGCCAGGCGCATTGCCAGGGGGTAGAGCAGCAGGTGAACGGCGGCGGCGGTTAGGGTGGCGGCGGCCAGCCCGATGGCGGCTAGGGCCAGGCGGGTCCAGGGTTCGTCGGGGAGTCCGAGCTGGGCCAGGACGAAAGGCATACAGGGTTGCTCCGGGGTTGGATTGGCGGGGGGACGCTTTGACGCAATGACGCTATGGCGCAATGACGCTATGTTTCAGGATATTATATTGAGTTTAGCAGTTGGGGTAGGATGGCGTCGGCGGGGCCGGTTAGGGATAGGTCGCACCAAGGGGTTAGGGGGGTGGCTTCGGGGTTGATTTCGATTAGGGTTGCGCCGTTTTCTTTGGCGAGGAGGGGCAGGCGGGCGGCGGGGTTTACGGTGCCGGATGTGCCGACTAGGAGCATACAGTCGGATTGTTCGGCGGCTTGGCGGCAGGCTTGTAGTACGTCGGGGGGTATGGGTTCGCCGAACATTACGGTGTCTAGTTTTAGCAGGCCGTTGCATTGTTGGCATTGGGGCGGGTTTTGCGGGGTTTGGGTGTTGCGGGGGGTGCGCCGGTGGCATTGGAGGCAGCGGAGGCGGTTGCGGTTGCCGTGGATTTCGAGGACGGCGCGGCTGCCGGCGGCGGCGTGGAGGTTGTCTACGTTTTGGGTGATGATGCAGTGGAGGATGCCGCGTTGTTCGAGTTGGGCCAGGGCTAGGTGGCCGGGGTTGGGGGCGGCTTGGTCTACGGCCTGTTTCATTTGGTATATGGGGTGGGAGGGGTCGGTTTCGGCGGCGAGGCGTGCTTGCCACCAGGCGGCGGGGTCGCGGACGAATTCTTGGTAGGAGAGGAGGGGTGGCGCGCCTTGCCGGGGCCTCTGGCGGGTCCATAGGCCGCCTGGGCCGCGGTAGGTTGGGATGCCGCTGCTCGCGGACAGCCCGGCGCCGACGAGGGCGGTCAGGCGGTGGGCGCGGGCGACGATGGCGGCGGCTTGTTGGATGGGTTGGGTGGTTTGGGTCATAGGGGGGATTTTAGCACAGGGGGGGCGATTTCGCGTCAAAGCTGGGGGCGCATGGGCTTGACATTTATGCAAGGAGAAAAGAATCATGATGGGAAATTGTGAATTTTGCTTTTGTCACCCTGAGTTAGGTGAAGGGTCTTACAGCCAAGGGCGGGATTCTTCGCTTTGCTCAGAATGACAGACGCCGATCAGAGTGACAGGCAGCACTCAGAATGATAGACGCCGATCAGAGTGACAGACAGCGCTCAGAGTGACGGAAAAAGGGCGATTGAAGTGACATTGCCAAGACGCCGGACTAACCGAGTGAACGACTTGGATTTGTCCAACTGGCAACAGTATGAAGACATCATTACCGACAGTTTGTGGATACTGGACTCTAGGGACTCCAGTGGCGCCCATCAAGCGGATTATCATGGGAATTTCATACCGCAGATTCCTAATCAGTTGTTGCGTCGTTTTACCAAGCCAGGGGAGATAGTGCTGGATCCTTTCATAGGCAGCGGCACAACCGCCATTGAAGCGAATCGTTTGGGGCGACGGTATATCGGAGTAGAGCTGTCGTCAAGGGTGACACAACTGGCGCGACAGCGGGCATTTGACGATTTGTTAGCGATACCTAACGGGCCTTATTCTGGAACTCGCGAACCCCTGCAAAACGATGGCACGTTCGGTATTATCAATGGTGATAGCGCTGCGCTGGAAGTCGCCGGAGAAATTGCTTTGCGGTTGAGCGAGGCCGACTCGCGCAAGGTGCAATTTCTGATAATGCACCCGCCATACCACAATATAATCAAATTTAGCGACCATCCATCCGACTTGAGCAACTGTTCTGATGTAGAGGAGTATGTAGAACGATTTTTAGCTGTGTACCATAATGTTGTCAATTTCTTGGATACGGGTCGGCATTTTGCCTTAGTTATCGGAGACATTTACCAGAAAAGCGAATGGATTCCGTTGCAAAATCTGGTAACGTCCAGGTTGTTGTCTACCGGCGATCTGCGTCTCAAAAGCATTATCGTAAAAAACATGGTCAACAATCGGGCCAAGCGGAACTTGGAAAATCTGTGGCGATACCGCGCCCTCGCCAACGGGTTTTACATTTTCAAGCACGAGTATATTGTGCTGTTTCAGAAAATCGGTCAAAGGAAAAGGAAATATGGTTCAGCAACCCGAGCTGGTCAATCAGAAACTCAACTCCATGCCAGTCAAAGATATTAGAGAATTGGCAAGGCTTTCGGGTGTTTCCAACAGTGGGAAACATGGTGATATAGCGGTTCGGCTGATTAACCAGGATGTCAGCCAAATTGATGCGTTTATCAAAGGCAAATATCAAGAAAAAGTGGTAGAAAGGCAAGCTAAAATAATTTCCGACTCTGATTTAATTACTGAGTTGGGAAAAGTGGAATCAATCGAATGGGGTGTAGTGCAAGGCCAGCTTGACGGGAAAATTCAACGGGAGTACGTGCGCCGCTACACTAAATTGAATGACTTGTTGAAAGGCGTCAAAAATCAATTGCACAGCGAAATAACGAAATATACTGTGGCTGCCTGGTACAATCATTGGTCAACAGTGTTGATTGAAGATCAAATCAGCAGGCATCCTAATGTAGTGCCTACGCTGAAAAACATCAAAGGAGTTGACATATTTTTCAGCGGATACCCGTTTGACCTTAAGATCACTTATCTGCCTAGAGATTATGATTTGGCGGATGCCATGGACAACCCGCAGAATCTTGCTCGATGGCTGTACGAAAAGCAAGGGCCCCAGAGGTTTGGGGCTGAAAACCGTCTTTATGTGGTGGTAGCCGATACAACCGACATCACGCAGAGCTGGAAAATCAAGCGCGATATTTCTTTGCTTTCCCAGAGGATTGGCAGTTTTCTGAACTCTACTACTGTAAACGAAAACGATTATATTTCTTTCGTTTATGGCGGACGTTCCTACGTTTCAACCTGCAAAATTCTGCTCATCACAAAGTAGCAAGTTACTCGGCGAACTCAGGAAAGCAAACTTTAGGGAGCAAATCGGATATGACCGGGAACAAAACTGAAGCTATTGTACCTACCTGCGAAGAAGACGCTGTTATTGACGCGCAGATAGCTGCCGACCCGGACTGCTTTGAGGCGGATGAGGAGTGGTTCAGGAACGCGAAGACTACCGCAGAGCTTTTCCCGGAGATTCTGAAGGGGTATAGGCAGCGTCAAGCGGACTTGGCAGCGGGGGTTATCGAGGAGGTTTCGATCACTTTGGACGCTGAGATTGTCAAGTGGTTTCGCGTTCAGGCCGGTGAGGACGGGGAGACCGGGGGGACGGGCTGGAAAAGTCTGGTTAATAATGCCTTGCGGGAGTATATCGCGGGGGGCAGGGGGGAGGAGAATTTGTAGGTTGTAACGGGATCGGCGGGAAAGCTAATCCGGGTCACTCGGCGAAGCCTTCGGGGCCTATTAGGGGGACGAAGCGGCAGGGGCCTAGGTCGCTTATGGATATGCCTTCGCTGGTTTTTAGGACTAGCAGTAGTTCTTGTTGGTGGCGGGGGCCTATGGGGAGGGTCATTCGGCCGCCTACTTTTAGCTGGGTTAGGAGGGACGGGGGGATGGCGGGGGCGGCGGCGGCTACTAGGATGGCGTCGTAGGGGCCGCGCTCCGGGCAGCCGGGAACCGGGCCGGCGGGTTCTACTATTATGTTGCGGTAGTCGAGTTCGGAGAGGGTGGCTTCGGCGCGGGCGGCTAGGGCGGGGAGCCGCTCTACGGTTACGATAAGGCCGTCGGGGGCGAGTTGGGCCAGGATGGCGGCTTGGTAGCCGGAGCCGCAGCCTACTTCCAGCACTTTGTCGCGGGGGGAAAGGCGGAGGGCGGCGGTCATTTCGGCTACCATAACCGGCTGGGAGATGGTCTGTCCTTCGCCGATGGACAGGGGTATGTCTAGGTAGGCCAGGGTGCGGTATTCGGGCGGCACAAATCGCTCGCGCGGCACTGCGGCCATTGCCCGCAGGGTCTGCGGCGACCGGATGCGCCGGGATAGTTGGGCCATCAGCTCGGTTCGTTCCCGCTCTAAATCGGACATACCGGATTTTAGCACGATGGGGTTGGACTTGGGGATTAGCCGCAGAGGGCGTATCCGTTGACACTCTGAGCGAAACGAAAGGGTCTGGCTGCCGAAGGAGAGATTCTTCGCTTTGCTCAGAATGACAGATATTTGCTTAGATCGGACATACCGGATTTTAGCACGATGGGGTTGCCGGGGGTTGACCGCGGAGGGCGTATCCCTTTGACACTCTGAGCGAAAGGAAAGGGTCTGGCTGCTGAAGGGGAGATTCTTCGCTTTGCTCAGAATGACAGACATTTGCTTAGAATGGCAGATAGCGTTTGCTCGGGTATTCTTAACGTGCGGGGGTATTGCCGTTGTGACTGCGCCCCGCACCGTCATTCCCGCGAAAGCGGGAATCCACAACCCTGGCCCAATACGGCCTTTGCTTGCACCGGAGCGTCTGGATTCCCGCTTTCGCGGGAATGACGGGATGATTTTGGCAATATCAACACACGTTAAGAATACCTTTGCTCGGAGTGACAGACGGCGCTTTGCTTGGAGTGGCAGGTGGGGGGAGGAATTTTGCAATTGGTTGGGTTAAGCGGCGTCGGTTTGACAGGGTTGGGGGGGCGGCCTAGAATTTTGGGGACGGCAGTTTTTGGGCTGGAGGGTTCATGCACGTTGGACTGGTGATGGAATGCGATTACCGCTATGGGGAGACTGAGGCGGCGGCTTTCGACGAGGCGTTTGCGATGGCGGAGGCGGCGGAAACGGGGGGGCTGGACGGGGTTTGGCTGGCGGAACGGCACTTTGCCGCGCCGCGCAGTCCGCTGGACACGGGCGGGGCGGGGATTCCGTCGGTGGTGTCGGCGCCGCTGATTATATCGTCGGCTATCGTGGCGCGTTATGCGCGGCTGCGGGTGGGCGTGGCGGTGAATGTGCTGCCTTTGGCCCATCCTATCCGGTTGGCGGAGGAAGTGGCTACCATTGACCATATCAGTAGGGGACGGGTGGAGTTCGGGGTGGGGCGCAGCGGTTTTGCGCGGGCCTATGAGGGCTACGGGGTGTCTTACGCCGAGAGCCGGGAGCGGTTTCAGGAATGTCTGGATGTGATACTGGCGGCGTGGAGCAATGAGCGGTTTTCTTATGAGGGGAAGTATTATCGGTTCAACGATGTTTGCGTGATTCCCAAGCCGTATCAGCGGCCCCATCCGCCGTTGCGCATCGCGGCGACTACGCGGGAAACTTTTCCGCAGGTGGGGGCGGCGGGGATTCCGGTTTTCGTTGGGCTGCGGGGTATGGACCGTCCTGATCTGGCCCGCAATCTTAGCGAATACCGGGCCGCTTGGAAGGATGCGGGGCATTCGGGCGACGGGGACGTTTTTCTGCGGATTCCGGTTTATGTGGGGGAAACGGACAGGGAGGCTTATGCCGACGCCGAGGAGTCCACTATGCGAGCTTACCGTCGGCTGGCGCAGAATTTTCTCAGCAGCGCGACGGTGGCGGGGGCTACTCCCGATGAGGAGCGGGTCGAGCGGGGGCAGCGTCTTTCCGCGATTACTTACGAAGATCTGTTGCGCGACCGTTTGGCCTACGGCAACCCGGACAGCGTGACCCGTTTGCTGAGGGAGATTGCCGAAGAGCTGGAGCTGTCGGGGGTGGTGGCCGAGGTGAATGTGGGCGGCGGGATTCCGAAAGACAAGGTGCTGGCGTCGGTGCGGCGGTTCGCCGACGAAGTTGCGCCGGGTTTGCGGTGACCGGGGGATGATGACCACAGAGGACACGGAGGGCGCAGAGGATTTTTGGGGGTTAATTGGAGATTTGGGGGAGTATCCATTGGTCTATGGCGTGGGCTAGGCCGTCTTGTTCGGTTGGGGGGGCGGTGAAGTTGGCGGCGGCGCGGATTTCCGGGGGGGCGTTGCCCATTGCTATGGGGAGGCCGCAGGCGCGGAGCATTGGGAGGTCGTTGTAGCTGTCGCCGACGCAAGCCATATTGGAGGGGGCTACGTTCAGCATTTGGCCGACGCGGGCGATGCCGCTGCCTTTGTCTATTTGGGCCCGGGTGAAGTCTACCGCCCATAGCCCGTTGTAGGGGAGTGAGGCTAGGATGACGCTCATTCGGGGGTGGGTTTGGAAACGGGCGGTTAGGGCTTGGGCGGCTTCGCGGGAAAGGTCTAGGGCGGAAATTCGCACGATGTCGCGGTCGGGGATGTCGCTCACGCGGCGGAAGGTGCCTTGTATGTGGGTGGCGACGAAATTGGCGTTGAGTTGTTGAATGAGCGCCAGCACTTGGGAGGCGAGTTCCGGCCCTAGCCCGGCGCTCCAGATGTGCTTGCCGGCCACCGGGTCGAGGATGGCCGCGCCGCCGTCGGATAGCTGGGGGGTGGTCAGCCCTAGCTGGCGGGCGTAGTTGATGACGTCGTGGGGTTCGCGGCCGGTGGCGATGAACACGGGGACACGCGCCGACAGCCGGGCTACGGCGTCGCGCACTGCGGGGGTGATGCGCTGGTCGGGGCCGATGATGGTGCCGTCTAGGTCTAGGGCGGCGGCCTGGATTTGGGGGGTGGATTCAGGTTGCATACACAGGTTCCGTATAGATATGTCCGGCAAAAATACAGGGCGCACGGCTGTGCGCCCCTACGGTGTGTTTTGGGGGTGCGTGGGCTAGTCGAAAACTAGGGCGGTGTTCTGGCGGCCGGGGCGGCGCATTTCGATGAGGCCGTCTTCGGCGTTGTCGAAGGTGTTGCAGAACAGCTCGATGCCGTTGCCGTCGGGGTCTTTGATGTAGATGCTCTTGGTCATGCTGTGGTCGATGGTGCGGAGGTCGGTCGCCTCGTAGTATTCTTGTAGCTTGTTGTAGTAGTCCTTCAGCTCTTCGTAGTCCTCAACCTGGATCGCCATGTGGTTCAGGCCCAGGCCGCCGTCGGCCACTTCCTGGGCTTCCTCTTTGGCTTGGAACAGGGCCAGGTCGTGGTGGATGCGGCCGCAGGTGAGGAACGTGCCGAAGCCGGGCCGCTCGACGGCAATCTCAAAGCCCAGCACGTCGGTGTAGAACTTGGTGGAGGCGTCCACGTCTTTGACGTTTAGTACCAGGTGTCCAATCCTCTTCGGTTTCGCCATTGCTTCCTCCCTTGGACTCGCGCATCGAGTCGGTGGTGATGTGTTGCTTAATATACGCCTGCGGGGGCGGTTTGCCAAGACCGGGAATGGGGGTTTACTGGCCGGGGTCTAGGGGCGCCTTGAAAATGGCGGAGCCGTCGGCGTCGTGGAGGTGGTCGATCAGGGCCTGGGTTAGCTGCTGATGATTGCGCTCCATATCCGCCCGGAGGCGGACTTCCAGGCCGTCAATTTCCGCCCGGATTTCTAGGCGGAGCAAACGCATTTCTTCCCGGAGCAGGCGATTGTCCTCTTGTAGCAGGCGGATGTCGTCTCGTAGCAAGCGGATGTCTTCACGAATAAGCGCGACTTCGTTGCGCAGGCTTTGGGTTTCGGTTCTGGAAATGCTGACTTCCGTTTTGAGTGAGTTGATTTCGGTCCAGATGAAAGCGGTTATTCCGGCGATGGAGCTGACGGTCATCAGCACTACTAACAGGGCGCCGCTGTTTTGGTTAATCCACTTGAGAATCTGCATCAGAGTTACCCGTCCTGCCCCATTTATGCGGGGCGGGGGGTTGCCTGTTGGTATTATATCACGCCGGTTACTGCTCTTTTGCTAGGAACTCGCGGACGCGGGCTACTGCGGCGTCGCGGTTGTAGGCGCGATAGGTTAGGAGGGCGTTGCGCACCGGGTCGCCGCCGAAGAACCGCTCGTAGAGGGCCTGGCGTCCGCCGAAGGCGCTGCAAGCTACGTCCCAGGCCAGCCGGAACAGGCGCACCCGCTCGCGGGCCGGGGCGCTGGCGGTGGTGAGGTAACGCTCCAGCTCCGGGCCGATGGGGGCGTTGAAGTCGCTTTCGGACGGCAGGGCCATCAGGCTGCTGGCGCCGAGAAGCTGCACGATTTCCGCTAGGCGGGGGTAGATTACGCCGGGGTACAGGGCGCGGGCGGCGGTGATTGGCCCTTGCGCCGGACACATTACGCCCCAACTGTTGAGGGCGGCGTCGGCCTCGGATGCCCGCAGGCAGGCTTTCAGCGTTTCTAGGTGGATGATGATTTCGGCTATTTTTTCCTGCACGTGGGGCAGTTCGCCGGAGCCTAGGGTGTCGGCCATCAGTTGGGCCAGCCCTAGGATGAACTCGGTTTTGACCACGCAGCGGTTGACTACCTGATAGCCGGATTGGGTGGTGGACTGGGTGGCGACGGCGTAGTAGTTGCACATTTCCACGTCGCCCAGCAGGAACACTCGTTCCCACGGCACCAGCACATCGTCGAAAAAGACGATGGAGTCCATTTCCTCGAAGCGGGAGCCTAGGGGGTGGTCGAAGGCGGAGCGTCCGTAGTCGAAACTTTCGCGGCAGACGAATTTGACGCCGGGCGTGGCGCAGGGGATGGAAAAGGAGAAGGCTTGGCGCCAAGCCTCGGGGCCCAATAGGTGGGTTCGGGTGGGGTATACGGCGATTTCGTCGGAAATCGGCCCTAGGGTCGCTAGGATGCGGCTGCCGCGGACGATGATTCCGTCGGCGGTTTCCTTGATTACGGTAAGGGCTACCTGCTCGTCCAGTTCGTCCAGCACTCCGGCGTTGCGGCGGGGTTGGAGGTTGACTAGGGTGTGGGTGAGGGTGACGTCGTTTTCGCGGACGAACTCGAAGTAGCGTTGGACGTTGTCGGCGAATTCGGGGCGGTTCTGCCCGAAGTAGCCGGCGGCTCCGGCCCAGGCGGCTAGGGATACGTTCAGGAAATCGGGGGTGCGGGCCATCATACCGCAGCCGAGCCAGGCCCAGTGGGTCATCATCGCCCGCCGCCGCTCTAGGTCGTCGGCGGTGCGGGGGATGATGAAGGAGAGGCCGACGGGGTGGCCGGATGACGGGGAGGGGAAGGTCATAGCGTCGCGCAGGGCGGGGTCGTGCTGCTGGTCGTAGAGGGCGGCTACGGAGCGGACGCCGCCGCGGAGGGCGGGGTGGGTGGTGACGTCGGGGACGGGCTCGCCGCGGAGCCAGACTTCGGCGGGGTTGGCTTGGAGGGCGGCGATGTATTGGTTGCCGGTTTTGGCGGGCATTGTGGGCCTCCGATGGCGGTTTTCGGTAAGTGTATCACTTACTGCATATCAGGAATCACGTTATGCTTGACAAGTTTACCCCATTTGTGGTATGTATGTTCTATTATAGTAAGAGGTGATAGATATGGTCAGTTTTGGGCAGCCTCGCCTCCAGTTGGTCAGGGATCACTATCCTCGAGTCATACGAGAGATAATGGCAGAGCATGGAGTCCGACATTTTGGGCAACCTACGTTTGCAGTGCAGGCCAATACTGGATTCGAGGAAGTGCTCCGGTATGTGGATTGGTATGTAGCAGGCACAGGAGATAATGTACAACATTATCGCTACGACCGATATATGGCGGTCTTACAAAATCTTCCCTTGACTGCAAATCGGCAAGCGCACGTCGACGTCGGTTGTGGAGCTGGCTTGTTTTCATGGGTGTTCCTCGATTGGGCAACACGAAATGGCATTGGACACGACCGCATTGACTTGTATGGCTTGGACCACTGCCAAGCGATGCTAAACCTAGCGGAAATGGCAAGGGTCAGGCTGAAGCAAGTCATAACCACTGTCCCCAATGCTCATTATTGCCGCGATGTCGATGCTCTCTTGCTCCGGTTGATGGAGAATCATCGTGCAGGAACAGATTACTCAGTTACTTTCGGACACGTGCTAATCCAAGCTCATACCCCTCACAACATACGAGAGTTCTCACGAATCATAGCCCATATCGTCAGGCGGGATGGCCTTAACGCTATCTGTCGGCTCCGGGTAGTTGATGCACACAGTGGCAATAGGCCAAGTCAACTGCAATCAGCTTTGACATCATTGTGGGATAGTTTATCAGAGATGGGAATCCAAAGACCCAAGCCAGGATCTGGATAAGATGAGGCCGTGTATGTCTGCGCAGTTGTCTTTCCTACAAATGAATACCGATGACAAAGGCTTGATAACGCCGCGTCACCTCAACCGCGACATCAGCGGCGTATCCGGCTTGCAGGAAATAACAGTCGTTCCGGGCCTCAAGTTCGTTGAGGGATTCCTTACACCGGAACAGCAGAATTACTGCGTCCAGCGGATTGACGCTGCTCAAGACCAGTGGCGCGATGACCTTAGCCGCCGGGTGCAGCATTATGGCTGGCGTTATGACTACAAGGCTCGCGCTATCACGCCGGATATGCATATCGGCGCATTGCCGGACTGGTTGGCGCGAGTGGCGCAGAAATTATATGACGAAACCGGGCTGTTTGACCGGGTGCCTGAGCAGGTTATCGTCAACGAATACCAGCCCGGGCAAGGCATTGCCACACATATTGACCATCCCGGGTTTGGGCCGACGGTATGCATGGTTTCTTTGTTGGATGATTGGGAAATGGACTTTTCCGAGAACTGGAAAGACAAGGCTCCGGCTCTGTTGCAAAAAGGCTCCTGTGTTCTGCTAACCGGCTCGGCGCGTTCCGTTTGGCAGCACGGCATCGCGCCGCGCAAGAGCGAACTGCTGGATAACGGGCGGCGGCCCCGTCAACGCCGCTTGTCAATGACTTTCAGGACGGTGCTTAACCGTGATGGGGTTAATGACGGTTAGTTGCCGCTATCCAATCCTTGCGGGGTGTGCTACATTGCGTTTCACCTGAACTTACCTGTTGGGAGGTGTGCTATGAGGGGCCGTGTTGTGGCTTGCAAGGAGTATGGCAAGCCCTTTGTTATCGAGGAGTACGAGGTTCCCGAACCGGCGCCCGGGGCGGTGTTGTTGCGGATGACCCAGGCGGGCATCTGCGGCTCCGACCTGCACGTTTGGCGCGGCGACCAGGTGAATGTGCCGCTGCCCCCTACCGGCCGGGCTATGGGCCACGAAGGCACCGGCGTGGTCGAGATTCTGGGCGACGGCGTGGCTACGGATTCCGGCGGCACGCCGGTTGAGAAGGGCGACCGGGTGGTTTATGCCGCGGTGTTTCCCTGCTATCACTGCCACCAGTGTCTGAAGGGCAATACCAACTGGTGCATGAACCGCAATTACCCCGCCGCCGGAACTTGGCCCTACTTCACCGGCACTTACGCCGATTTCCTGTATCTGCCGCCGCGCCATCCCTTTTTCCGCGTTCCCGACGGGCTGGACGACGACCTGCTGGGGCCGGTGAACTGCGCTATGGGGACGGTCACAACCGGCCTGATTCGCGCCGGGGCGGGCGAGGGCGACTATGTGGTGATTCAGGGTGCCGGCGGTTTGGGGGTTCACGCCACCGCTATGGCGAAGGAAATGGGCGCCGACCGGGTAATCGTCCTCGACCGGCTGGAGAACCGGCTGGAGCTGGCCGAAGCCTTCGGGGCCGACCATACCATCAACATTGAGGAGTTCAACACGCCGGAAACGCGGGTGCGCCGGGTGCGGGAGCTGACCGAGGGCCGGGGCGCCGACGTGGTTATCGAGCTGGTGGGCCGGGCCGAGTTGCTGGCGGAGGGCATTGATATGCTCGGCAACGGCGGCACTTTCGTGGAAATCGGCGACATTGTGCGCGGGCGCGAGGTGTCCATAGACCCGTCCAAGCTGCTCCAGGGAAAGAACATTATGGGGTCGCTGATGTATAGGGCCGAGTTGCTGCCGAGGCTGCTCAATTTCTTGGTGCGGAATAAAGACCGTCTGCCTTTCGAGCGGATAGTGTCGCACAAGTTCCCGCTGGCGGAGGTCAACGAAGCCTTCCCGCAGTGCGAGTGGGACCAGCGGCAGCCGGAGATTACGCGGGCGATGCTGGTGCCGTAGGGGGGCGGTGGCAATAATGGAGGGCAGTGACCGTCAGTGGTTGACCGCCTGCCATTCGCGTTATTAGACTTCCCGGCGACGCCCCGTAGCGGGGACTGGCCTATCGCATCCTCGGCCAAAGGCAGGAAATGGTCAATATCGGAAAGGGCGCAATTGACAAGTCGTCGGCGGCGTATGAGCAGGCGCCGCTGGTATACCGTCGGGACGGGGCCAATCTTTACCGGGGCGATTTCTTGGAAACATCGAAAGATTGGCCTGCGCCGACAGTCATCATAGCCGACGGCCCTTATGGGGTAGCGGGCTATCCCGGCGACCCGGTATCGCATAAAGGTTTGGCGGACTGGTATCTTCCCCACATAGCCCGCTGGTCGGAACGGGCTTTGCCGGAGACAACCCTTTGGTTCTGGAACACCGAAATAGGATGGGCCACCGTTCACCCCGTCTTGGCGCGGCGCGGTTGGGAATACCGTTCCTGCCACGTATGGGACAAAGGGATGGGGCATATTGCCGGCAATGCCAACAGCAAAACGCTGCGCCGGTTTCCCGTAGTCACCGAGGTGTGCGTTCAATATGTGCGCCGCGTGACCATATGCTCAGGCGGGCAGGAAATGGGACTGAAACAATGGGTTCGCCACGAATGGGAACGCAGCGGCTTGACCTTCAGCGAGGCCAACTTGGCCTGCGGGGTCAAGAACGCTGCCACGCGCAAATACCTTACCAAGTGCCACCTCTGGTATTTCCCGCCACCGGAAGCCTTTGAGCTGCTGGCGCAGTATGCCAACCGTTATGGGCACCCGGAAGGCAAGCCTTATTTCAGCCTGAACGGCGTATTTCCGGCCACCGCCGAAGCGTGGGCCAAAATGCGGGCCAAGTTTCATTGCGGCGTGGGAATAACCAATGTTTGGCGGGAGCCGCCGGTGCGCGGCGAAGAACGCATCAAGGACGCTTACAAGAGCGTCCACATGAACCAGAAACCGCTCCGGTTGCTGGAGTTGGCGATAAAGGCGTCCTCAGACCCGGGCGATGTAATATGGGAACCCTTTGGCGGTCTTTGCTCCGCCGCGATTGCGGCCCTCAATACGGGTCGGAAGTGTTACAGCGCGGAAATTCTGGAAGACTATTACCGTGCGGCACGGGACAGGTTGGCCGATTATGACGCTGCCTAGTCCGTCGCAGCCTGATGCCGCCTGGCCCCATTATCAGGCTTACCGGCGGGTTATCGAAGCCGTCTATGCGATTCCGGCCCACTTCAGCAGCCGTACAGTTATCGAAGGGATACCCGCTACTGACCTTCAGACTCTTAATACTGCGTTGGGAGCCGCCATTGAGGAACAGGTGGTGGCGACATTGAACCGGATGCGTTCCGTGTGGGATCCTGCCGAGGAATACCAGACTCACTTTTTTCAGCGCCAGGCACAGGTTTTCCCCGATGTTCTGCTCAAGTCAGACCGCAACGGCCAGGATATTGTGCTTGGCATTGAGCTTAAGGGATGGTATCTCTTATCCAAAGAGAAAGCTCCCAACTTCCGGTTCACCACCACGCTTAACGCTTGCGCCGACGCCGACCTTGTAGTGGTGGTTCCTTGGGCTTTAAGCAACGTGCTTTCGGGTAGCCCGGTGGCATACCGGCCGTATGTCACCCCGGCCAAGTACGCCGCGGCCTTCCGTAATTACTGGTGGACAGAGATACGGAGTTCACGAAGCGACAAAGGAATTGCCGTTCCTGATTGCGCAAGTCCATACCCGTCGAAAAGCGACCAGGTTGCCGACCGTCCCAATAGCGACCGCGGAGGCAACTTCGGGAGGCTGGCCCGCACCGGGATGATGGATGAATACGTCGAAGAAACGCTTAATATGCCCCTTGCCGGGATTCCTGCCAAAGATTGGATTGATTTCCTGCGGCGATTTGAGCAATAGCCGACGCAATTCGCTTTATGACCGGGGTCTTTGGTTCGGCGCCATGCTTTTGTGTGCTAGAATAGGCTGAAAGTTGTTTTGCGAGGGTTGAGGCATGAAGTTTGGCTTGATGTATGAGATTCAGATTCCCGAGCCCCATTACCCTGGGATTGAGCAGGAGCGGTACGGGCAGGTGCTGGCGCAGGTGGACTTGGCCGACGAGGTTGGCTTTGAGTACTTCTGGACGGTGGAGCATCACTTCCTGCGGGAGTTTTCCCATTGCTCGGCGCCCGAGGTGCTGTATGGCGCGATTTCGCAGCGCACCAAGCGGATTCGCATCGGCCACGCCGTGGCTTTGTTGCCGTCGCAGTACAATCATCCGGTGCGGGTGGCCGAGCGGGCGGCGGTGCTGGACATTCTCAGCGACGGGCGCATGGATCTGGGAACCGGCCGCTCCACTACCCTTATCGAGATGGACGGGTTCGAGGTTGACCCGGAGCAGACTAGGGCGCAGTGGAACGAGGCTATCGGGATGATTCCCCGGATGTGGACGGAAGACCCGTTTTCCCACCAGGGCGAGTTTTTTAACATACCGGAGCGGTCGGTTATTCCCAAGCCGGTGCAGCAGCCGCACCCGCCGCTTTGGGTGGCTTGCAGCCAGCCCGACAGTTTCCGCTCGGCCGGCGAGCAGGGTTTGGGCGTGCTGTGCTTCAATCTGGGCGGCTATGCTCAGATGGAGGAGCGGGTCGCCGCGTACCGCGAGGCGGTTCAGCACGCCAACCCGGTGGGCGCCTTTGTCAACAATCAGGTGGCCGCGCTGTGCATCGTTCACTGCGGGGAGGACGGGGAGGAGGCCCGCAGGGTGGCCGGGCCGGAGGGCGCGTGGTTCGTGCAGATGGCGGAGAATCTGTACGCGCCCTGGGCCGGGCGTCAAGTGCCGGACAGCTACAAGTTCGCGGTGGACGCCATTCAGACCGAGCGGGCGGACAAGACCGCTGAAGACCACATCGCTTCGGGCGCTTTCGCGATGGGGACGCCGGATGAGGTTATCGAGGTGATGAAGAAGTATCAGGAGGCGGGCGTTGACCAGGTGCTTTGCTTCGTCCAGCCCGGCAACCTTTCGCATACCCGCATCATGGACTCCATCAAGCTGATGGGCAGGCACGTCATTCCTTATTTCAAGTAGGGACGGCGAAATTTTGGCGCGGGCTGATGCCCCATCCCGGAAGGCGGGATGGGGCATTTTTTTGGAAATGGGGGGTGGGGAGTGGTTGCTCCGGTTGGCCGGTTAGTCGGAGGAGGGTAGCTTGCGGGGTTCTTGTAGCTCCATTTTGGCGTCGCAGCACTCGATTTCGCCGTCGCCGCTTTTGGTGCAGAGGACGCTGCTGCCGCAGGTGGGGCAGGTGTACCGCTTGCCTAGCTGATTAGCCATCGCAAAAGCCTCTACTTGAGTTGCATGGGGTGGCCGCAGCAGGCGACGCTGCCGGGGCCGCCTTTGGTGACGATGAATTCCGCTTTGCATTGGGCGCAGACATAGCGCTTGCCGGTCTGGTTAGCCAACTTTTGCGCTCCCTTACAGGAAATTGGGTGTCCGCATTGTAGCGGGATGGCGGCGGGCTTTCAACTTTCCGGCGTTTGTTCCGGCGTTACGCTGTGACGCTATGGCGCAATGACGCTATGGGCGTCCTTGTTTTTCTGTGCTGAATGGATGGTTTTGTATTCAGATTTTTGTTGGGACATTGCGTATTTTTCTTGTGGTGGTATGTTGATATTGAAATAAAATTAGGCTATACATCATACTCAGCGTTGGCGTACACCGGATGGCGTGTCCGACAGGTGACGCCTGGTTGAAAGGAGAGATTATGGGCAGAAGATTGGGAATCCTTTTGATGGCATATATCGTCGGGGGAGTGGTGGCGCTGATGCTGGCCTGCTCGGCGGAACCTACCCCGGCGCCTACGGCTGCGCCCGCCCCAAGCCCTGCCCCGGACGTTCCTGATACGGGTCGGTTGAAGGGCGAAGTTGTGGGGCATTACGCCGAGGGAGTGTATGCCCTTTACGCCAAGAGTTTGGCGTCGGCTACGGCTATGGACGCGGCGATAGACACTTTTCTGGCCGAGCCTACGGCGGCGACGCTGGAAGGGGCCAAGCGGGCCTGGCTTATCGCCCGCGACGACTATGGCCCTACGGAGGCTTTCCGCTTTTACGGCGGGCCGATAGACAACGAAGAGGACGGGCCGGAGGGGCTGCTCAATGCCTGGCCGATGGACGAAGCGTATATTGACTATGTGGAAGGCAACCCCGGCGCGGGGATTATCAACAATCCCGGGGATTATCCGGTGATTGACGCCGGGCTGATTGAGTCGCTGAACGAGGAAGGCGGCGAGGAAAACGTTTCGACGGGCTGGCACGCCATTGAGTTTCTGCTCTGGGGGCAGGACTTGAACGAGAACGGGCCGGGCAGCCGTCCGGTGGAGGATTACACTACCGGGGATAACGCGGGCCGCCGCGCTACTTACTTGGCTACGGCGTCCGATTTGTTGCTGGTGCATCTGCAAGGGTTGGTGGACGCTTGGGCGCCGGGCGTTTCGGGCAATTATAGGGCCGGGTTTGTGGCGATGGACGTGGACGCCGCGCTGAACAACATTATCACGGGCATCGGGGAGTTGAGCCGCGGCGAGCTGGCCGGGGAGCGTATGACGGTGGCCTACGAGGAGCGGTCGCAGGAGGACGAACATTCCTGCTTTTCCGACAATACCAACGCGGATATTATCGGCAACGCCCGGGGGATTCAGATGGTTTATACCGGCGACTACGGGATAATAAGCGGCCCCGGCGTGATGGATCTGGTGGCGGTGGTGAACGAAGGCTTGGCTGTGAGTCTCAATCGGGAAATCGGGCGGAGCGTCGCGCTGGCCGAGGGGATTCCCAGCCCCTTTGACCGGCACCTGCGGGGCAACATTCCCAACGACGATGCGGGGCGGCAGTCGGTGCTGCGGACTATCGAATCTTTGGAAGGGCAAACGGACAGTATCGTATCGGCGGCTCAGCAAATCGGAATCATTATCAGCGTCAGCTAGAGGGAGTCGTCCGCAATGGGGCCATACGGGTTATGGGAAAACCTGACGGGGTGGCGGCGGTGGTGACCCGGCGCGGGGGTTGGCCTATTCTCTTGCGGCGGCTGGGGCTGGTGGTTCTGGCCGCTGCGCTGATGGCTGTGGGGACGGTTTTTTGGGCGGCCTGCGCCGGGGCGGCGCCTGTTGCTACGCCGGTTCCGCTGACGCTGGCGGCGGCTTTGGGGGGCGAAACAACGGCGTTTACCGCCACGCGCAACGCTTTTGGGCTGTCGGCGCGGAATCTGAGTTCGCAGGAACGGCGCACTTTTGCGGTGGGCAACAGTTTTTTCCGGCAGAATTGGGTTACTGCTCCGGCGTCCACTAAAGACCGGGACGGGCTGGGGCCGGTGTTCAACGCTATGTCTTGTTCGTCGTGCCATCATCTGGACGGGCGGGGCAAGCCGCCGGAGGGGCCCGGCGACGGGGAGCGGGGGCTGTTGCTGCGGTTGAGCGTGCCCGGCGTTGATGCTCGGGGCGGGCCGTTGCCGGAGCCGGTGTACGGCGGGCAGTTGCAGGATAGGGCAATCCTCGGCGTTCCTGCGGAGGGGGAGTTTGTTATAAGTTACCGGGAAGTAGCCGGTTCTTTTGTTGACGGGGAAAGCTATAGTCTGCGGCATCCGACCTACCGGCTGCGCGGCTTGGCCTATGGGCCGGTGCGCCCGGATGTGCTGGTGTCGCCGCGGGTGGCGCCGGTGATTGTGGGGATGGGGCTGCTGGAGGCTATTCCCGAGGGCGATATTCTGGCGGCGGCCGACCCGGATGACGCGGACGGCGACGGAATATCGGGGCGGGCCAATATAGTCTGGGATGCGCGGCGCGGCGGCCTGGCTTTGGGGCGGTTTGGCTGGAAGGCGAATCAGCCGACGGTGGAGCAACAGACGGCGGCGGCTTTCTTGGGCGACTTGGGTATAACTTCGGTTCTCTTTCCCGGCGAAAACTGTAGCTCTCCGCAGACGGCTTGCCTGGAGGCGGCCAACGGGGGTTCGCCGGAAATTTCCGGCCAGAGGCTGGGCAAGGTGGTGATGTATACGCAAACTTTGGCCGTGCCGGCGATGCGCGATATAAATGATCCGCAGGTGGGGCGGGGGGCGCGGCTGTTTGTAGCGGCGGGGTGCGCCCTGTGTCATACGCCGAAACACACTACCGGCCCCCACGAGCCGGATGCGGTTAGCGGCCAGATTATTTATCCATATACGGACCTGCTGTTGCATGATATGGGGCCGGAACTGGCCGACGGGCGGCCCGATTTTGAGGCGGACGGGCAGGAGTGGCGCACGCCGCCGCTGTGGGGCATCGGGCTGGTGGAAACGGTGAACGGGCATACTATGTTTATGCACGACGGACGCGCCCGCAACTTGACCGAGGCTATATTGTGGCACGGCGGGGAGGGCGCGGCGGCCCGTGACGCTTTCAAGGCGCTTACCAAAGAGGAAAGGGATGCCTTAATCCGGTTTCTGAAATCGCTGTAAGCCGTGTTATTGCGTATGTGTATGCGAAAACTGCACTGTCTGCCGCTGGCGATTGCCGCCTTTGTTTTGATGGCGGCGGCGGTTGGCTGCGGCGCGGCGGCTACGCCCGTTCCGGCGGCTACGCCCGTTCCGGCTACTACTGAAGCCGGGCCGGGCGGGGCGGCGCCGGGGGCGGTCAGCCGCGGCGAGGTTCTGCAAAGCCTTACGGCGCGGGTGATTCTGCCCGGGTATGCGGCGGCGGCGGAGGGGCTGGCGCAGTGGGGGGAGTCGCTGGATGCCTTGTGCGCCGGTTCGGGCGCGGCGGGGCTGGAGGCGGCGCGTGAGGGCTGGCGGGCGGCGCGGCAAGGGTGGCTGCGCACCGAATCCTATCGCTTTGGGCCAGCTATGGAGCGGCGGTCGGCGTCGCTGGTGGACTGGTGGCCGGTTGACGCCGATAAGATAGACGGGCATCCGGCGGGCGGTGAGGCGGTGACTGTGGAGCGGGTGCGTCAATATCTGCCCGCTACGCAGCGCGGGTCGGGGGCCGCCGAGTATCTGCTGTTCGGGCCGGGGAGCGATGGCTTGGCCGCTGGCGCTGGGGCGGGGTTGCGTTGCGGCTATCTGCGCTCGGTGGCATCGGTGGCCGGGGAGGAGGTTGACGGGATTCTTGCCGATTGGCAGGGCAGGTACGCGGGTTTCTATGACGGAACGGGTAGTTCGTCGCTGCTGGACAGGGAGGCCGAGGCGGTGGCGGTGCGCTCGCTGGTGTTTCAGGTGCGGGCTATCGCCAATATGCGGCTGGCCCCGGCCTTGGGGTTGGACGGGGAAGCGGACGCGAGCGCGATTCCGGCGGGGGCTGCCGGTAATTCCCGCCAAGATTTGTTGAGCCAGCTTGACGGCATCGCCGGGCTGTACCGGGGCGCCGACGGGGGCTTGGGGCTGTCGCATCGGGTGCGGATTCTGTCGCCGGAAACCGACGCGCGGATGCTGGATGCTATCGAGTCGGCTATAACCGCCGTGGGCGATATTGGCGGGGGCATTATTGAGCAATTGGATGGGGAACCGGCGCAGGTTATGGCGGCCTATGACAGGATTAAGGCGTTGCAGCGGATACTTAACACGGAGATAGTAAGCCTGCTTGGGGTGTCGGTGGGGTTTGCTGATACGGATGGGGATAGTTAGGGCGGGGGGTTAGGGGTCTCAGTGCCAGGGGTGAGATTCTTCGCTTTGCTCAGAATGACAGATTGCTTGCTCAGGGTGACAGACGGCTTGCTCAGGATGACGGGCGGCTTGCTCAGGATGACGGGCGGCTTGCCTAGAATGACGGATAGCTTGCTCAGAATGACGGGTGGCTTGCTTAGAGTGACAGATTGCGGCCGTAATTTCGCCATTTTCTCAGTTAGGGTTGGGGGCGGTTAGGGCGTTTTGGGGGGTTGGGGGAGCAGCCAGGGTTTGGGGGCTAGGCCGTGGTTTGTTGCTGCCAAGTCGGTTTGCGGGTCAATCAGGCGGGCGTTTTTCCGTCCGTTCATCGCTACGAATGCGTCGGCGCGGACTTGGACTGCGGGATGGCCGCGGGCGGCAAAGTCGGCGGCTATGATGTGGGCCGTTTCGAGAATCATATCGGGCTGCGTTGCCATGCGCTCGGTTTGTAATGGGGTTAGGTATTCTTGGGGGCTTATTAGCCAGCGTTGGCCGGTAGTCGGGTCATAGACGCGGTATTCGACCATTCCGACTTTTTCGGTTAGCAGCACCCGCCAGGCGAAACGGTAGCCTTCCTCGTTCCATCGCACGTTGCCGGGGTAGGCGTAATGGCGCAACGGTATTATTACCTGCGCGATGGCGAATACGGCTATGGCGGCCATTGCTAGGGCGGGGCGCCATCGTTTGGCCGGGCTGGGGTTTCCGTCGTTCCCGTCGTTCCTGTCATTTCTGCCCATCCCGTCATTCCCGCGAGGGTGGGAATGGCGGTGGTAAGGGGATTGCCGGTATCCAGCTTGCAGTCTGCGTAGGGTTTGGCGGGGCCAGGCGGGGGGGAAGAATAGCAGGGCGGCGGCGGTCATTAGCCAGGGGAATACGCCGATTTGGGGGAATAGCAGGTAGGTTGCTAGGTGGAAGGCGGCTAGGGCGGCGTAGGCGGCGGGGCGGGTGGGCCGCCATATTAGCCAGCCGACGATGGTAAGGTCGAAGAGTGCGCCGCCCCAGCTTAAGGCGTAGGCTGTCCAGGTTTGTTCCAGCAGGGGGCCGGCTAGGGGCAGGCTGCTGTGGTCTTGTAGCCAGATTCGGAGCGGCTGGGCTTGTAGCAGCCAGTCGGGGTTTAGCTTGGCGATGCCGGCGAACAGGTAGACTGCCGCCAGTTGCGCTCGCAGCAGCCATAGGGCGGCGGCGGGCGCTTGGCCCCATAGTGTGCGCGATTCCAGCCAGGCGTCTACCGACAGGGAGCGGTGCAGGGGCAGGAATACCATCAGCAGGCTTACTAGGGCGGCCCAGTAGTAATGATTCAGGTAGGCGGTTTTGTCGAGCAGTTCTACGTATGTGAAGCCTAGGAAAAAAAGCAGGGCGCATAGGCGGTAGCGGAATCCGGCGGCGATGCCTAGGGCGAGCAGTCCTAGGGTTGCGAAGTGGGCGTACATTCCCCATCCGGGCCAGGGCTTGACCCATCCGAAACCGGGGTAGGGGAAATGGTGCGCGGGTTCGATGTAGAGTTCGCTAATCCAGCCGTAGGCGAAGAACCGGGCTACTAGGAACAGGGCCACTAGCCCGAATAGGATGCGGAACACGGCTAGGGAGCTGGCGTCTACCGGGGTGCGGGCGGGTTGGGGAAGGGGATTTTGCAATTTTCTCTCAGTTTGTCTGGATGGGGATTTTCGGGATTAGCGGATTTTCGGGATTTTTCCATTTGTCTGAATCAGGATTTTCAGGATTAGCGGATTTTCAGGATGGGGAAATTGCGAAATTCCCCTTGTTTGCCCTGAGCTAAGGGAAGGGTCTGGCGGCCCAAGGTGAGATTCTTCGCTTTGCTCAGAATGACAGATAGTTTGCTTAGAATGACGGACTGCTTGCTTAGAATGACAGACAGCTTGCTTAGAATGACAGATAGTTTGCTTAGAATGACGGACGGGGGAAGTGATTTGGCGATTTTCTCTTAATTTGTCTGAATCGTGGGGTTCCATCGGCGGCGGGGGTTAGTTGGGGAAGTGGGGGATTATTTGTTGGCTGAATAGGTGTAGGGATTTGGCGGTTTTTTGGGGGGACATTAGGCCGCGGTTGGTTAGCATTAGGTTGCGGATGCCGGCGTCGCGCATTTGGGTTAGTTGTTGGGCTACGCGGGTGGGGCTGCCGATTAGGTTTTCGGCGGCGTCAGGGTCGGGGGTTGGGGCGTAGCCTTCGGGGCCTAGGGGCGGGGTTTGGCGCTCCATTGGGTAGCGGGATGGGTTCCAATGGGTGCGGTAGTTTTCCATCCGGGTGAAAGCGTCGTGTTGGGCGGGGAGAAATTCGTCCATCGCTTGTTGGTCGGTTTCGGCTAGGTGCATTTCCCGCCATACCCAGATTTGGGACAGGTTGGATTCTATGGCGTCTTGGCTGAATCCGGCTTCGGCCATCGTGTCTTGGTAGAGGCGTATGCTGGCGGCGGTGGAGTTGGTGGAGCGGCCGCGCAGCAGGATGGGGCGGCCGATGCGCCCCATCGCCTGGACGGATTCGGCGTTTAGGCAGGCGCGGGCTAGGCGGGGGTGGGGTTTTTGATAGGGCCGGGGGCGCACCGACGGGAAGGAAACTTGGTAGTGCTTGCCCTTGAATTCTAGGTTGTCGGTGGTCCAGGCTTTTACCAGCAGTTCCTCGGCTTCTTCCATTTGCTCGGCGCCGAGCTCCGGGTTGGAGCCGAAGCCGATGTATTCGTAGGCGTTATAGTTGGAGCCTTTGGCGGTTCCTACGGTCAGGCGGCCTTGGCATAGGTTGTCCAGCAGGGCGGTCTGGATGGCTACGCGCACCGGGTTGTGCAGGGGGAGTTCCAGGATGGCGAAGCCTAGCTCGATTTTGCCGGTCTTGACGGCTAGGGCGGCGGCGAATACTAGGGGGTCGCCGTAGACACATTCGCCGGTGAAGTAGTGTTCGGCGAGCCAGATGGCGTCGAAGCCTAGGGCCTCTACCAGCTCGGCTTCGGCTAGGCACTCTTGGATGGCGTCGCTGTCGCGGGAGTCGTCGAATTTCATTGGGTAGAAAAAGTGGCCGAAGCGCATTGTGCCTCCAGGTTTTGGCGTGCCGGGGGGTGTTGGGTTGTTGGGGAGTATATTGGTTGGGGTTGGGGGGATTCAACCGGGTGGTGGTTGGGGCGGGGGTGTTTGATTAGTGGCCTTGGGCAAAGGTAAGGGTCTGGCGGCCCAAGGTGAGATTCTTCGCTTTGCTCAGAATGACAGGTAGCTTGCTCAGAATGACAGATAGCCGCCCTGAGCTATGGGAAGGGTCTGGCGTCCCAAGGTGGGATTCTTCGCTTTGCTCAGAATGACAGGTAGCTTGCTCAGAATGACAGATAGCTACCCTGAGCTATGGGAAGGGTCTGGCGGCCCAAGGTGGGATTCTTCGCTTTGCTCAGAATGACAGATAGTTTGCTTGGAATGACAGGTGGGTTGCTCAGAATGACAGGTGGGGGGGGGGTTGTGGTTGACTGTTAGGGGTCTACTTTGGGGATTACTTCTTGGGCTAGGGTGTCCATTGAGTCTAGGAGTTGCTGGAGGTTGGCGCAGCCGTTGAAGTTTATTTGGAACTCTTGTAGGTTGGCTTCTTGGCGGTAGCGTTTTAGGTCTGAGGCTATTTGTTGGGGGGTGCCTTGCCCGGTGGGACGGTCGGGGGCGGTGGAGCTGCCGGTGATGGGGCTTAGGTTTACGCGGAAGCTCATGCGGGTTCGGGGCGGGTTTTCGCGTCCGATTTCGGCGGATAGGTCGCTCAGACGGGCTTGGTTGGTTATCAGGTCGGGCAGGGGGGTGGGGGTGGGCTGCCAGACTTGGGCGAATTGGGCGGCGCGGCGTAGGGATGCTTGGCCGGAGCCGCCGATCCAGATGGGGGGGTGGGGCTGCTGGAGGGGCTTGGGGTTGACGTGCATATTGTCGAAGGAAAAGAATTGGCCGTGAAAGGTGGTGGGGCCGGGTTGCCAGCAGGCTTGCCAGAGGCGGAGGTATTCGTTGGTGCGTTGGCCGCGCTGTTGGTATGGTATGTTCAGGGCGTTGTATTCGGGTTCGCTCCAGCCGGCGCCTACTCCGGCGATGGCGCGGCCGCCGGACATTTGATCGAGGGTGGCGATCATTTTGGCGGTGACTATGGGGTTGCGGTAGGGCATAATCAGGACTGAGGTTCCCAGCAGTACTTTGGAGGTGCGGGCGGCTATGTTGGAGAGAACCATTAGGGGGTCGTAGACGCTGCGCCACGGGGCGCTGCGGGGGGAGTCGTCAACGATTACGTGGTCGTTGACCAGCAGGGCGTCGAATCCTAGGGCCTCGGCTTTGCAGGCCGTTTCGATGATGGCTTCGGGGGTGGCCGGGAATCCTAGGTAGTCGGCGTTGGGGATTCGGAATGAGTATTGCACCATAGGGCCTCCGGGCGTAATCGTGGGCGTGGGTTGTAGGATGATTTCTTGGGGTGATTGTAATGGGCGGGGGGTGGGGGTGAATAGTCTTTTGGGGCTTTGAGCGGGGCGGGAGGGTCTGGCGGCCCTAGGTGGGATTCTTCGCTTTGCTCAGAATGACAGGGAATTTGTCTGAATCAGGATTTTCAGGATTAGAGGATTTACCGGATGGGGGAATGTTAATTCGGGTAATTTTGGGGGTGATGTTATGACGGCACGGGAGAAACGGTGGATACGGGCGGGGACGGTGGGGGAGCTGGAGGGGCGGGGGTGTTTGGTGGTTACGGGGGCGGGGCAGGTTATTGCGGTGTTTTGGCATGAGGGCGGGGTTTATGCGGTGGATAACCGTTGCCCGCATATGGGGTTTCCGCTGGAGCGGGGGAGCGTCAAGGACGGGATACTTACTTGCCATTGGCATAATGCGCGGTTTGATTTGTCCAGCGGCGGGACGTTCAATCCTTTTGCCGACGATGTGCGGAGTTTTCCGGTTAGCGTGGTTGGCGGCGAGGTTTGGGTTGACCCGGAGCCGCCGCGGCGGGACGAGGGGCAGCATTGGCGGCGTCGGCTGGAGGACGGGCTGGAGCATAATCTGCGGCTGGTTATCGCCAAGTCGGTGCTGGGGTTGCAGGCGGCGGGGGCGAGCTATCAGGGGGCCGACGGCGCAATGGCGCCGGGGTTGCAGGCGGCAGGGGCGGATTACCGGGAGCCGCTGCGGATTGGGGCTTTGTTTGGGTGCGCTTATTCGGCCAACGGGTGGGGGCCGGCTATGAGCATCCTGACTTGCGCGGCCAATATCTTGCCCCAACTGAATGAGGCCGACCGCCCTTTGGCTTTGTATCACGGGCTGCTTCACGTTGCTCGGGAGTGCGACGGGAAGGCGCCCCGGTTCGCGGCGGCTCCGTTGCCCGGGGGCGAAACCCGGCCGGAGGTTTTCGCGGGGTGGTTTCGTAACTTTGTCGAGGTGCGGGATGGGGAAGGGGCGGAGCGGTGTCTGATAACGGCCATCGAGCTGGGTTTTTCGCAGCGTGACATTGCGGATATGGTTTTCGCCGCCGCTACCGACCATATTTATCTGGACGCCGGGCATACGCTGGATTTCGCCAATAAAGCCTTTGAGCTGCTGGAGCATCTGGGCTGGGAAATGGCGGGGCGGGTATTGCCTAGTCTGGCGCACGGGATGGCGCGGGCGCGGCGCAGCCAGGAACTGGGCGAGTGGCGCCATCCGATAGACATTGCTTCGCTGGTGTGGCAGGCGCGGGCGGAGCTTCCGGCTTTGCTGGAGCAGGGGCGGAACCGCGCTAGTGGCTGGGATGACGCCGACGGGTTGGCGGGGCGGATGCTGGGCGATTCGCCGTTGGAAATCATAGGGGCGGTCAAGGAGGCGGTGGCTAATGGGGCCGCGCCGGAACAGCTAGGGGCGGCGGCGGCTCATGCGGCCTTTTTGCGGATGGCCCATTTTCATTTGTCTAATGAGTTTCGGGACTGGGATACGGTGCATAATACTTTGACTGCGGCCAATGCTCTGCATCAATCGCTGCTGCGGGCGCCGTCGCCGGAGTTGCTGCGGGGGGTGTTCGACGTGGCTATGAGCATTTACCTTGACCGCTTTCTGAATATGCCGCCGCAGCGACTGCCGGATGGGGCGGCCGGCGTTGGGGATGGGGACGGGGCGGGGTTGCTGGCCCGGTTGCTGGAGTTGGTGAACGCGCGGCAGCAGGTGGAGGAGTCGGCTCAGGCGGTTTCGGGCTATCTGGCCGGGGGTGGCGCGGCGGAGGATTTGCTGGCGGTTATGGGGCGGATGATGCTGCGGGAGGATACGGGCTTTCATTCGTTTCAGATAGTTGACGCGGCTTTCCGGCAGTTCCGGGCGCGGCAGGGGGCGGAGTCGGGGCGGCACGTGATGATTGGGCTGGCGCGGTTTCTGGCGGCGCATTCTCCTACGCCTCGGGCGGAGGGGCAGACTTATCAGATCGCTCTGCGGTTGCAGCGGGGGGAGGAGGTTTATCAGTGATGTTGGGGGATGTTGGCCCGTTATTCCTGCGTGAGGAGGGATGCTGGGGGGTTGCGAGACTTCCCTTTGGCGCACTGATGGGCAAGGTGGGATTCTTCGCTTTGCTCAGAATGACGGGGGGCGCACTGAGAGGGGCGAAAGGGTCTGGCTGGGCAAGGTGGGATTCTTCGCTTTGCTCAGAATGACAGGCATTTGCTCAGAATGACAGACGTTTGCTGGCGGGGGATGGTTTGCCGCAGGTTTGGGCCGGGGGATGGTTTGCCGCAGGTTTGGGCGGGGGATGGTTTGCCCCCGGTTTGGGCCGGGGGCGGACGTGGGTTAGTGGGACTCGAAGATTTGTTGGAATTGGGCTATTTTGGCGGCGGTGGCGTTGCGCTCGGATTTGGATGGGTTTTTGGGGTTGCGGGCTTTGGGGAGGCGGCCTAGCTTTAGTAGGGCGGCTATTAGCAGGAGGCGGGCTTTGTTGCAGTCTAGGTTGCTGCCGGCGATGGTTAGGTCGTCCCAGCCGCTGGGGACGCGGCCGCCGGGGTCGGAGCGGCCTACTCTTGCCACCGGCATACCGCTGAAGGTTGCGATTTCTAGGGCTTTGTGCTGGGACATTGAGGCTAGGCCGTAGGGGGAGGAACCTTCCAGGACGAAGCCGTGGAGTTTGGGGGTTTGCGGGTCGCTGCCGGTTTGTTGCTCGAGGGCTTTGGCGATTCGGGCCATAATGTCTACTTCGTTGTCGGGGTTGGCGGTTTCGTCCTCGTCCATATAGGCGCCGTATTTGACTATGTGGACTCGGGGGATGCTTTCGGGCCGCAGGGCGCCGTTGCCGTCTTTTACGGGTATGGTGATTTGGGCGGCGTCACCGGCGAAATCGGGGAAACGGAGTTCGGCGGGCAGGCGGGACAGGTTTACGTCGGAGGCGGCGGTGTGGCGGTAGGCGGGCTTGTACCAGACGGTTACGGGGGGGCCGACGGTGCCTAGGATTCCGCCGTGGCCGCCGGTGGCTTTGTAGTTGCCGGGGCGGTCGTCGGCTTTCTTAAATTCGCGGGCGGCGTAGATTCGCTCGTCTTGGACGCCTACGGCGCCGATGCCGCGGCCTAGGCCGGACAGCACGAAGTCGGCGGCGTCTACGATGTTGCGGTCGCCGTCGTTGGCTAACTGGCCGTGGGTGCGCTGGGACGCGATGCCGGCGATGGGCAGTTCGGTGTCAATGAGCAGGCTGAGCCAGTAGATGGTTTCCTCTACGGTGGGGCTGCCCTCTAGCCAGAGGCCGCCGGCGTAATGCCCGGAGTTCATCGCGGCCTGCACCGAGTTGGCTACGTGGGCCAGGTCTTGGTATCGGGGGGAGCGGCGGATGGCGAGGGGTTTGTAGGGGAAAAAGTCCGTTCCCGATTTTTCGCCCTTTTGGGTGTAGCCGCCGGGGGGGAGGACGCGGATAAAGTCGAAGTCGGCTTTGCGGTTCAGGGGGTTTGCTTCGCCGGATTCGTCGCGGCCGGGGATGGTGCGGTCAATGTCGGCGAAGATGCGGGAAGCGTCGGGGTAAAAGAACTGCCGGCCGCCGAAGTCGAGGGACGGGTCGGATAGGTCGGCGTCCTCGAAGGGCTGGCCGTGGGGGGAGCCGTTGGCCCGCCGCGCTACGTAGGGCAGGGGGTAGGGGCCGTCCTCGGGGAGCAATTCTACTTCGTAGTAGTCTTTTCCGTCTTGATGGTAGACGGTTGCGGCGTCCTGCTCTAGGGGGTGGGCGGTGTATTTCCTTATTTTGACGGTTACCGGCTCGTGAAGGGTTTGGGCTACTAGGTGGTCGTATTGGCCGGGCAGGGTGCGTTCCTGGGGCAGCCTGCCTTTGTTGCCGGTGACTAGGGTGGGGGAGTTGGCGATGGTGGCGCGAGGGCCGGAGAATACGGCTATTTTGGCGCGGGGCATTTTTCACTCCTTATGTTTGGGGTTGTGTTCTTGGGCGTTGGGTTTGTTGGGGGTTTCTTGTTGGGTTAGCCCAATCTATACTGAAACGGGCGGTTTTTGTAGAGTGTTGACGGCGTTTTGGGTAGGGTGGGGGATTCTTCGCTTTGCTCAGAATGACAGGGGGCGCTCAGAGTGACAGGGGGCGGGAGGGAATTTCGCAATTTCTGTCAATTTGTCTGAATCAGGATTTTCAGGATTAGAGGATTTGCCGGATGGGGGGATTCCCTTTTGGGGACTTGAGCAAAGGGAAGGGTCTGGCGGCCCTAGGCGGGATTCTTCGCTTTGCTCAGAATGACAGGGGGGTGGGCGGGCAGGTGCTAGGGCGCACGGCTGTGCGCCCCTACGGGGGTTATTAACGGCGGCCCAAGGCGGGATTCTTCGCTTTGCTCAGAATGACAGGGGGGCGGGCGGGCAGGTGCTAGGGCGCACGGCTGTGCGCCCCTACGGGGGTTATTAACGGCGGCCCAAGGCGGGTTCTTCGCTTTGCTCAGAATGACAAGTGACAGGCAACGGTTTTTGTAGGCTGTTGACGGCGTTTTAGACAGGTTGGGTTGTAAGGAGGCCCTGTATGACTACTTTGGGGACAGGCGCAGGCCAGTCGGTTCGGGTTGAGGCTTTGCCCGGTGGGGGTGGGCATCCGCTTGACCCCTTGAGTGCGGGGGAGATTGAGCGGGCGGTGGCGGTGCTGCGGGCGGAGCGGCAGTTGGGGGATAGGGTGCGGTTTGAGTCGGTGGAGTTGAGAGAGCCGGGTAAGGATGGGGATTTTAGCCGCAACGGGGGGATGACGGCGGGTAAGGATGGGGGCATTGGCCGCAACGGGGGGACGGGGGGTAGGGAGGCGTTTGTTATTTTGCTGGACAACGATACGGGGGCGACTTATGAGGCGGTGGTTGGGCTGGAGGCGGGGGATGTTACGGGGTGGGCGCAGATTCACGGGGTGCAGCCGCGGTTGATGCTGGATGAGTTTTTTGAGTGCGAGCAGGCGGTGAAGGAGTCGCCGGAGTTCCGGGCGGCGCTGCGGAAACGGGGGATTGTTGACACGGGTTTGGTGATGGTTGATTCGTGGCCGGCGGGCAATTATGGGGTGGCGGAAGAAGAGGGGATGCGCCTTTCTTTCGCCCGCAGTTGGCTCCGGGCCAGCCCGACGGATAACGGGTACGCCCGGCCTATTGAGGGCGTTATCGCGGTGGTTGACCTTAACGCGATGCGGGTAATCAGGGTTGACGACCATGGCGTGGTGCCTATGCCGCCCAATGACGGCAATTATGCCGCGGAGTTCGCGGCGGGGTTTCGCACGGGGCTGAAGCCGCTGGATATTGTGCAGCCCGAGGGGCCTAGCTTCAGCGTTGACGGGAATCTGGTAGCGTGGCAGAAGTGGAGCTTCCGGGTGGGGTATACGCGGCGGGAGGGGCTGGTGTTGCATGGCGTCAGCTACGAAGATCAGGGGCGGGAGCGGCCGATTATTCATAGGGCTTCGCTGGCGGAGCTGGTGGTGCCTTACGGCGACCCGGCGGAAAAGAATTTCCGCAAGAACGCCTTTGATGTGGGCGAGGCCGGGATAGGCAGTCTTGCCAATTCGCTGACTCTGGGCTGCGACTGCTTGGGGCAGATTTACTATTTTGACGCGGCGCTGAATAACAGCCGGGGCGAGCCGACGCAGATTCCTAACGCCGTGTGCCTGCACGAGGAGGATTTCGGGATTCTGTGGAAGCATACGGACTGGCGCACGGGGCAAGTGGAGGTGCGCCGTTCCCGGCGGCTGGTCATATCATTCATCACCACGGTGGGCAACTACGAATACGGCTTTTTCTGGTACTTGTATCAGGACGGCGGCATTGAGTTTCAGGTGAAGCTGACCGGCATCGTGAACAATATGGCGGTGGCGCCGGGGGAGGTTCCCAAGTACGGGGCTTTGATAGCGCCGCAGTTGGGGGGGCATATCCACCAGCACTTTTTCAGCGTGCGGCTGGATATGAGCGTGGACGGCCCCAATAATTCGGTGTATGAGGTCAATACTAGGGCGGAACCGATGGGGCCGGACAATCCGCAGGGCAATGCGTTTTTCGCGGAAAGGACGCTTCTGGCGACGGAGGCCGAGGCGCAGCGCACGGTTGAACCTTTGACCGGGCGGCACTGGCTGATTGTTAATCCGTCGGTGAATAATTATCTGGGGCAGCCGGTGGGCTATAAGCTGGTTCCGGGGGAAAACATTTTGCCCTTTGCTCACCCGGAGGCCAGCGTGTCGAAGCGGGCGGCTTTCGCGCGAAAGCATCTTTGGGTGACGCCGTACCACCCGGAGGAAATGGCCCCGGCCGGGCCGTATCCGAACCAGCACCCCGGCGGCGCGGGGCTGCCGGAGTGGACTAGGGGCAACCGCAGCGTGGAGAATACCGACTTGGTGGTGTGGTATACGTTTGGCAGCCATCACGTGCCGCGGCCCGAGGACTGGCCGGTGATGCCGGTGATGTATACCGGGTTCAAGTTGATGCCGTCGGGGTTTTTCGACCGGAATCCGGCTTTGGATGTGCCGCCGTCGGGGCAGGGTGATGGGCATTGCCATTAGGTTGTCTGAATTGGGATTTTCGGGATGGGGGGGATTCTGGTTCGGGGGAATTGCGGGGTTTTCTGTCAATTTGTCTGAATCAGGATTTTCAGGATTAGAGGATTTACGGGATTGGGGGGAATCCTGAAAATCTTTTAATCCGGTAAATCCTGATTCAGACAGATGGGTCTGGCGGCCCAAGGCGGGATTCTTCGCTTTGCTCAGAATGACAGGGGGGCGCTCAGAATGACGGGGGATGCTTAGGGTGACATACGGCGTTTTCTTTTGCGGCCAGGTGCTAGGGCGCACGGCTGTGCGCCCCTACGGGTGTTATTGACGGCGGGCTTGGGCGGGGTTCTTCGCTTTGCTCAGAATGACGGGGCGGCCAGAATGACCCTGGGGGTTAGGGGCGGGATTGGAGTTGTTGTTGGGCGGTGTTGGCTTGGCGGCGTTGGGTGTTGGCGTTGGCGCGTTCTTGGTCGGCGGCTATGAATGGGGCTGTGGTGAAGGGGCGCCAGGTGTTGTATAGGGCGCGGATGGCGGCGGCTTCGCGGGCGGCGGCTTCGGTTAGCAGGGTTTGTATGGGGAGGAGGAAACCGGATTGGGGGAGGTTGCGGACTTGGCGGGACAGGTTGTTGGCGCGTTGGCTGAATTGGTTTAGGGATTGGATGGTTTCTACCCGGTCGCAGCCGCCGTCGGTTCGGCGCCAGTCGTTGTAGCGTTGATGGAAAGCGTCCCATTCGGTTATCAGACGGTTGTATTGGGCCTCAAAGTCTTTGACGTCGGCTAGGTTCTGCTCCGATTTGTCCTCGGTGACGGTTTCTATGGAGTGGCGGGCTTTTTCTAGGGCGGCTTGGCTTTCGGTGGCGGCGGCGTCGGCGGCGTCCCATAGCGGGCCGCCGCGTTGTTGGGCGGGCGGCGGTTCGGCGTTGGGGGGCGGTTCGGGGCTTTCCGGTGCTTCGTCGGGGGAAAGGGGCGGTTCGCCGGGTTCCGGTTCCGGTTCGGGGGCGGGCGCGGCGGCTGTGGCGGCGAGAAATTCCGACAGGTTTGACAGGGCGGCGAGCTGGGCGTCGGCGGCCTGACGGAGCGGCTCAATTACGCTGGCGGTGGTATCGGTTGGCTGTAGCCCGGCTAGGGTGTCGGCTAGGTCGCGCAGTTGCCGGATGAGGGAGTTGTAGCGGGCGATTAGGTCGGGGATTTCCAGCCCGTCCTCTTGGCTTCGCAGGGTGGCATAGGCATCGTGGAAGTTGCTCCAGGATTCCTTGATGGAGTCGAAAGTCGGGGAAAACGCTTTCATTTCCGCGACTTCGGCGGCGGTGGGGCTGTCGGCTAATTCCTCTTTCAGCTCTAGGGTGCGGTCTTGGGCGTTCTTTTGGGCGCGGGCGGCGTCGGAACGCAGGCGTTCTACGGTCTCAAACAGGGAGACGTTGTTGGGCTGCCAGTAATCGCGCAGTTGGCGGTAGGCGGCTTCCTCGGCTTCGGCGGCCTGTATCAGCAGGTCGGCCAGCTCGCGGGTGCTGGAGGCTCGGGGGAGGTTTTGGGCCTGGGCGGTGATGGCGTTGGAGTCGGCGGCGAAATCGCGCAGGGCTTCTTGGGCCGCGCTGGGGTGGCAGGCGGTCAAGCCGGAACGCCAGTCGTCAAACTCTTGGTATAGCATATCCCGTTCTTGGCTGATGCTCCGGCGGCGTTCTGCGAACTCGGCGATGGCCTCGCGCTCGTCGGCGGTCAGGGGGCGGGCGGTTTGGGGCGCGGGTGGGGACGGCGGGGCCGGGGCCGCGGGGGTGGGCGCGTCGCTAGTCTGTTGGCAGGCGAGCAGCAGCAGGAGCAGGGCAAGCAGGAAAAGCCGGGGGCCGAATCGCGCCTTCATAAATTACTTTCGCACCCCCACAAAATCGCTCACTAGGTTGCCGCGAAATTCGCCGGAAAAGAGGCTGATTACGGCGTTGGACAGGGTTTCCGGGGTGTCGGCCAGCACGGTCAGGGCATAGCGGGACTGGCTGCGGTCAAGCACGATGATAGCGGTTCCCGTTAAGTCCAGTTCGGGCGCGAAGAGGGTTCCTAGGGTGTCGTCAACCCGCACTCCGGCGGCTTGCAGGTATTGGCTCACCTGCGGGGCGTCGTCGTACAGGCCGAGAAACACTGTGTCGCGGCTCAGGTTTTCCGCCGCGCTGATGCGGGAATCCAGCCGGTAGGATGACAGGCCGTTTTTGAGTTGCAGGCCGGTGTTGAGCAGAGAGGGGCGGCCCAGCAGTATGTCTACGCCGCCGTCTGCGCCGTTTTGGTAGAAATGGGGGAAGTCGGACAGGTCGAACACCCTTTCGCTGTTGGTTAGGTAGTCGGCTATGTTGGACAGGAGCTTGCCGTTGTCGAGCAGGGCGTCTTGGGGGGGAACCATAAAGGTGAGGTCGGCGATAGCCAGCACGTTGCGGCTGTTGCCCCAGGCCATAGGCCAGAGTTCGGCGGCGCCTTCGAGCAGCGAGGAGCGGGTGTTGGCGTCGGCGAAGGCCAGTCCGGGGCCCGGGGAGCGGATGGAGCCGGCCATATACAGGGTTACGGTTTCCACGCCGGCGGTGAGGCGGCCGGGCTGGAAATCCCTTATCAGGATGTGGCGGAAATTCAGGTCGTTCTCCACGGTGTTATAGAGGTAGTCGGGCTGAAAATCCAGCCCGAACCGCTGGGCGAGGGTGTTTATGCGCTGGGGGCGGGAAGGGTCGGAGACGAGCAGCAGTTTGCCGCCTTTGTTCACGAACCGCCGCACGAGGGCGGATTCGGCTTCGGAGTAAGGATCCTGGGGCAGGATGACGGCGAAACTGTCGGCGCGGCGCAGCTTTTGCTCTAGCAGGAGCAACCGGGTTTGTGGGTCGGGCGGGGCGGTAAGCTCGGCGACGGCGGTAAGCTCCGCTTCGGCGCCGGTGAAAGCGCCCCCTAAATCGCCGACGAATTCTACGTCGTATCCCCGGTCGGCTGTCTTGGATATAAGGCTGATGATTTCGCTTTTCAGGAAGGCGTTGTTGTGCAGGCCGTCTATCAGCAGCAGCCCTTGGCGCGGCGGGGCTGCCGGTTCATCACTAGACGGGCCGGGGCCGGACGGGTTGGCCGGGACGCCTACGGGGGCGGGTATCTGGTGAAAGGGGACGTCGGCGGCGGGCGGCGGGTCGTAGCGCCCGGGGTAAAAGAAAAGGAACGCGCCCGCAAAAGAGGCCGCGGCGAATACCGGCAGCAGGGCGAATATGCCTAGTCTAAGGAGCATTTCCGACGTACAGGTAATAGAGATTGGGGCGGTTTATGTCCATTGGGAAGTCCGGCAGGGGGTTTTCGGGGGCGGCGCCCAGCCTGCCGTAGAGCATCAGTCCTCGCAGGGCCTGGAGTCTGGTCAGGCTGCCGCCGGATTCGCCGGTGAGGGTTTGGTTGGCGGGGTTTTCGCCGTTGTAGACGCTAGAATGCTGGGCCGCCGGGGGGGATTGGGACAAGGCGGCGGCGGCGGCTTGGGCGTCCGACGACGGGAGGATGTCGTTCAGGTTTTGGATGATTTCGCGCAGCACCTCGAGATTTACGTCTACTAGGCTGTAGCGGGAGATTCCAGCCAGTTCCGCCGCCTTTTGGAAGGCGTGGCTGTCGCCGCCGATTTCGTCGGCTAGGCCCAGCCGCACGGCGTCCAGGCCCGAGTAGATGCGGCCCTTGGTTAGTTCGTCCTCGGAAATGCGGAGTTTGTTGCCGCGCTCGGTGATTACTATTTGGGCGAAGGCGGCGGTGAGTGTTTCGACGGTGCCGATCCATTCGCGGCGGGTGGAGCCGTCGAGCTTGTGGGGGCCGCTGATGACCAGTTCCTCGCCGGGCAGGGGGGGAATGAGGGGGCCGGAGAAGGTGATTACGCCCACGTTTCCGACCAGCGAGGATGTTTGGGTGTAGGTGTGGGTGGCGCCCATAGCCATCATATAGCCGCCGCTGGCGGCCATCCCGTTGATAACCAGGACTACGGGTTTTTCTTGGCGCAGTTGGCGGGTTTCGACGTATAGGCGCTCGCTGGAGGCTGCGCCGCCGCCGGGGCTGCTGAGGCGGATGACTACGGCCTTGATGGAGTCGTCGCGGCGGGCGTGGTTGAGATACTGGCTGATGATGTAGGCGGATTCCTCGGTTATGACGGTGAAAGGGACGTCGATGACGCCGATTTTGGGGGTGCCCGGGACGGCGTAGAGGAATATCAGCAGGCCGGCGGCCACGCCTAAACCGGCCATCGCCGGGGCGATGACGTACCAACTGGTGAGTAGTTTTTTCAGGGCGGAAAGGATGCCCATTGTTCTTAGCCGCAAGTTTTTTGGGGTGTGGGTGGCTCGGACGCCGCCTTTTTAGTGTATCACGCCTTTGGATGGGGCGGGGGTTTTTGATTTTTTTGTCTGAATCGGGGTTTTCGGGATTAAAGGATTTTCAGGGGTTGTCTGAATCAGGATTTTCGGGATTAAAGGATTTTCAGGATTCTTCTCAATCCGGTAAATCCCATAATCCGGTGAATCCTGATTCAGACAGATGGGTTTGGCGGCACAAGGTGAGATTCTTCGCTTTGCTCAGAATGACAGGGGGCTTGCTCGGAATGACAGGCCGGTGAATCCTGATTCAGACAGATGGGGTTGGTGGCCCAGGGGGATTCTTCGCTTTGCTCAGAATGACAGGGGGGCGCTCAGAGTGACAGGTGGGCGGGATGGCTGACTTGCCGGGGGGACGCCCCCACCCTAACCCTCCCCCGGAGGGGGAGGGGATTTTGCGGTGGTGGTGGCGGCGTTGACGCTGTTTGTTGTCGGTGCTAGATTGGGGCGGTGAGCTAATGTGGCGCCGGTTCCCGCTTTTGTGGGAGTGCGGGCGGGAGGGTTGAAATGGATTTTGGACTTTTCAATACTTGGAACGCTTTGTACGCCGATGGCAAGGTTCCTTGGGATCCTGATTATAAGGGCGGGAAGCTCTTGGAAGAGGATGCTTACGTCAAGAACTACGAAGAGATTGACGCGGTGGAGGCTATGGGGTGGGATTATGTCTGGCTGGGCGGGGGGCATTTTTCCAAGCAGGCGAGTATGGATCCGCAGGTGCTTATGCTGGCGGCGGTGATTGCCGAGCGGACTGAGCGCATCAAAATCGGCTCGTCCATTCACCGGCCGGTGATGCGGCAGGCGGACGAAACGCTGTCGGCGGCGGCTTTGCCTCATGAGCGGTACGGGTTCGACAATTTGATGCTGGAGGATCCGATTCAGACGGCGGAGCAGGTCGCTATTGTGGACCAGGTGAGCCGGGGGCGGTTTATCTACGGCGCGGGGGGGCGGACTCGGGGTTCGGACGCGCGGCGGGAGCAGTTTTTCGAGTATCTGGAGGTTATGAAGCAGCTCTGGACGGAGGAGCATTTTTCGGGGTTTGAGGGCAAATACTACAGTTATCCGGCGTTCTACGAGTCTTATCTGGCGATTCCCAAGCCTTACCAGAAGCCTTATCCGCCGATGTTGCTGCCGGTGGACAGCCAGGAGAGCTTTGTGCCGATGGGGCGGATGGGCTACCGAATCGCTATCGGCGCGGGAAGCTCGCCCCATAATCCTAGGGGTTCGGCGGTGCTGAAGGAAGACGTGAAGAGCTACCGGCGGGCGTGGAAGGATGCGGGGCATCCGGGCGACCCGACTACGGTGGTTCGCATACCCACGCTGGTGGCGGAGACGCCGGAAGAGGCTACGCGGCAGACGGAGAATCTGATGAGTCTGGCCCGGCGCTACTATTCGGGGCGGGTGGCTATCGGCAGCACCGACGCCGGGACGGCCAGCCCGGAGGCTACCGAGGAAGTGAATTTGTTCGGGACGCCGGAGGAAGTGGTGGACAAGATCGAGGCGCTGCGGGAGGATTTCAGCACCGACGAAATAATGTTTGAGGTGAACTGGACGTCGTCGGTGCCGCGGGAGGTGGTGATGACCACTATGCGGTGCCTTACCGACAAGGTGATTCCGCATTTTAAGTAGGCTTGGGGATGGGCGGCGGTTCGTTTCCGCCGCCCGTTGCGGGTGTGGGTGGTTGCCGTTTCCGGTGGGTGGCCGTTGTCTTGCCGCGCCGTGGATTCCCGCCTTCGCGGGAATGACGGGGGGGGGTCGCGGGAATGACGAGTAATGGCCGGGAATGATGGGATATTCGCGGATGGCGGGGTATGGGAATGACGGGGGTAGTGGGGACACTCCCCCGTTTGTGTTGGGCTTGCTGATGGGTAAGCGAGGGCTTTGCTCTAGCCCGGTAGCAGGCCCTCGCCTACGAACAGCTCTTTGGCTTCCTGTAGGGTTAGGTCGGGTTCGGGCAGGATTAGGTCGGATTCCACCAGTTCGTCTACGGACAGGGGCTGGCCGTGTTCGCGCACTAGGTCGAGCATTTGCTTTAGCAGGGTTTCGTAGGCGGCCAGTTCGTCGGCTTCGACGGCTTCGACCAGCTCGTTGTCGATGTCGTTGAGTTGGTCTATGTAGGAGCCGGGGAGGTTGTACTGGCCCTCGGAGGATATGCGGACGATCATTGCAAGTCCTCGCTGGCGCGGTTTTTCTTGGCGGAAACTTGGGCTTTCAGGGCGGCGAGTTCGTCTTCGGCACTCTGGCTGGCGGACATTTTCTCCAGTTCGCGGGTGATGTCGTCCTTGCTGCCGCCGGCGACGTCGTCCAGCACGCCGGAGTTTACCAGTTCGTCAATGGCACCGGCCTTGGCCCGCATATTGTCGGTCTTGGTTTCGGCCCGTTGCACGGCCACGCCTACGTCGCCCATCTCCTCGGAGATGCCGGAAAGGGCGGAACCGATGCGAACCTGGGCTTGGGCGGCGCTGTACTGGGCCTTGATGACCTCTTTCTTGCTGCGGAAGGCGGCCACTTTGGCCTGGAGGCGCTGTTCGGCTTGGGTGAGCTTTTCCTGCTCCACTTCCATACCGGCGATTTGCTCGTCCAGCCCCTGAAGCTCCACTACTGAGGTGTGCTTGCGTTCCAGGGCCAGGCGGGCTAGGTCTTCGCGGCCGGCTTCTAGGGCCTGGCGGGCCTGCCCTTCGAGGCGGGCGACGTTTTCGCGCACTTTGTCGGCCTGGTTCTGGATTTGCCGCTTGGCCGCCACCATTTCGACCACGCCGCGCTTGACGTTGCGTAGCATTTCCAGTTGTTGCTCGTAGGAGTAATCCAGGGTTTCGCGGGGGTCTTCGGCGTTGTCCAGTATCCGGTTCATCTTGGATTTCACGATGGTGGACATCCTTGAGAGCATACCCATGCCGGGTTCCTCCTGAAATAGTCTTCGCGTTTTGCCGGAAAGGGAACCTCTCCCGGCGTCAATAGCCGCGGGAACTTTTGTTCCGTCCGGTAAATAAGGTTACGATGGCAACGATAATGACTATCACGCCGGCGATGATGATGATGATTCCGAGAATGTCGAGGAGCCACTCAACTATGTTGGACTGTACGAGCCAGCCTAAGAATAGCAGAAAAACCCCGACGACAAACAAGCCTAAAGGCGTTCCCATCAGCTACTCCCGGTCAACGGCGATGGATTCCTGTGCTTCCAGCATAGTCTAAAGGGCTGATTCCCGCAAGCTGGTTGGGCGGGGCGGGATGGCGGGATGGCGGATTTGGGGGCGGGATTGGGGCGGGGCGGGTTGCGGTGGCACTAGCCGGGAAACGGGGGTTAGGATATACTGCCTGCGGGTATTGGAAAACTTTTGCGCCTGCGCGGCCCCGGCGGTGTTTTGCCGGGGGGCGCCGGCAACCTTTATCGGGAGAGAACAGCGAGGATGCGTATACCGGGCAGGCGTGTCGGCCGGGTGATTGTGGCGGTGGCTGCGGTCGGGCTGATTCTCCTTTCAACCGTAGCCAGCCACGGATGCCGAGTTCAGGGCAGCAGTCCGCAGGAGGGCGGGGCGGTGATCTCGTCCGAATAGGGCCGGGTTGGATACGGGTTCAGACGTGGTTTCACCTCGGCCTAACCATCTCTTTACCTAGCCGTCTCTTTACTTAACCGTCCCGCTAGGGGAGGGGGTGAAAGCGGCAGGCAGGGTTATTCAATCATCCCCGGTCGGGCCTACTGATGGCTGTAGTGCATACGGACAATAGCCTTTCTCCTCACGGCGGCGAGCTTAAGGTGTCGGTGGCGGCACCGGGCGAGGCGGCGCATTTGGTTGCCGGGCTGCCGCGGCTGGCGGTGGGCGACCAGACGGCGCGGGAGGTTATCAACTTGGCCTACGGCGTTTTTTCGCCGTTGGACGGGTTTATGGGCCGCGCCGATTTGGATTCCGTGGTGCGGACGATGCGGCTGGAGAGCGGGCTGGTGTGGAGTATTCCCATCATCCTTGACGTTGCGCCGACGGATGGGGCTGCCTTGCGGCAGGTTCTGGGCGGGCGGGTGCTGCTGACTCATCAGGGGCAGCCTTTGGCGGTGCTGGACGTGGCCGAGGTTTATTCCTATGACAAGGCGTTGATGGCGTTGCGGGTTTATGGAACCGCCGACCCGGAGCATCCGGGGGTGGCCCGGACGATGGCGCAGGGGGATACGCTGGTGGGGGGCAAGGTGACGCTGGTGAATCCGCCGCGGGTCAACCCGCCCTTTGACCGCTTTTGGAAAACGCCGCAACAGCTACGGGCGCGGCTGGAGGAGCTGGGCTGGAGGTCGGCGGTGGCGCACCAGACGCGCAATGTTCCGCACGCGGGCCACGAAATGCTGATGAAGGGGGCGTTTCTGGCGTCGGGGGCGGACGGGATTCTGGTTAGCGCGGTCATCGGGGAAAAGAAACCGGGCGACTACATAGACGAGGCTATCGTGCTGGCCCATTACCGGCTGCGGGAGGAAGGGTTTTTCCGGCCGGAGATTCACGAAACGACGACGCTGCTGTGGGATATGCGCTACGCCGGGCCGCGCGAGGCGGTGTTTCACGCCATCGTCCGCAAGAATCTGGGCTGCACGCATCATATGTTCGGGCGGGATCACGCCGGGGTGGGCAGCTATTACGGGCGATATGCGGCGCACGAGGTCTTTGACACGCTTCCCGAACTTGGCATAAAATCCGTGCTTACCCTAGAATGGTGGTACTGTCCGGTTTGCGAGGGCGTGGCTTATGAGGGGATTTGCGGCCACCCGGACCGCAAGCAGGATTTGGCCGGGACGTTAATCCGCAGCATTATCAGCGGGGGGGCGGGCCCGGCGGCCACCACGCTGCGGCCTCAAGTGCTGGAGGTGGTGCGCGACTGCGCCGAGAAATACGGGATGGGAACTCCTTTCGTTACGCCGGAATACTTGGAACAGCGCACGCCGGTTGTCACTATGCCGGAGATGGCCTCTTGCGCCTGTACGGAGTGCCAGTCCGCCGTCTAGCCCCACGCCGGAATTAAACGCAGAGGGCGCAGAGGGGGCGCAGAGAGCGCAGAGATAACAGGAATCGAAAATAAACTCTGCGGCCTCTGCGCCCGGTTCTGCGCCCTCTGCGTTGAGAATTAGAGCGCCATTCGCCTTTAAGGAAGTGTGAGCCGTGCCGACATTCGTAGACCCCAATACCTGCAACGCCTGCGCCGAGGAGCATCTGGGGCCTCTCTGCGTGTATATCTGCCCCAACGACCTGATGGCCCTGGATGTGGTGGCGAACAAGGGCTTTAACCAGGAACCGGATATGTGTTCGGAGTGCTACGCCTGCGTGAAGCTGTGTCCGCAGGAGGCGATCCGCGTCCGGGGGTACGCCGACTTTGTGCCGCTGGGGGCGCTGGTGCAGCCGCACCGGACGGAGGACGGGCTGCAATGGGAGGTGGTGTTCCGGGACGGGCGCCGGTTCGAGTTTACGTACCAGTCGCGCACCCGCGCCGCCGGTTCGGTGGCGCCGTATCAGGGGTTCACCGAGGACAGCGCCGCCGACCTGCGGAACCAGAACCTGGCCGGGGATTCGGTGTGGCTGGGCGTAGACAAGCTGCCCGCGCCTGCGCGGGGCCGGGATTAAACGCAGAGGACGCAGAGGGGGCGCAGAGGACGCAGATTTTCCTGACAACCGCTTCTCTGTGTTCTCTGCGCGTTCTCTGCGTCCTCTGCGTTTAACCAAAATCGGAGGAGGAGAGCCGTGGCTTTTGAGACCACCGAAACGGTTGATTGCGACATTTTGATTATCGGCGGCGGTATGTCGGGCTGCGGGGCGGCATTTGAAGCCAAGTTCTGGGCGGGCGACCGCCGGGTGGTACTGGCGGAGAAGGCGGTTATCGAGCGCAGCGGGGCCACCGGCGAGGGGCTTTCGGCGATCAACTGCTATATGGGGCAGCGCTACGGGTGGAACACGCCCGAGGATTTCGTCAACTACGTGGTCAACGATATGATGGGGCTGGCCCGCGAGGATCTGGTGTATGACGTGGGCCGCCACGTGGACAATTCGGTTCACCTGCTGGAGGAGTGGGGGCTGCCGATCTGGAAGCAGGAAAACGGGCAGTATGAGCGCATCGGGCGGTGGCAGATTCCGATTCACGGGGAATCAATCAAGCCCATCGCCGCCGAACCGGCCCGGACGGCGCTGGGGCCGGAGAATATCTACGAGCGCGTCGCCATCACGCACCTGCTGACGGATGACGATGATCCGGGCAAAATCGCGGGGGCCTTGGGCTTTTCGGTGCGCGACAACCGCTTTTACGTTTTTCGCTCGCCGGTGGTGATTATCACGACGGGCGGGGCGTCCAACGTTTTCCGCCCGCGGTCGGTAAGCGAGGGGCTGGGGCGCACGTGGTACTCGGTTTTCGCCACCGGCTCGGCCTACGGGCTGATGATACCGGCCGGGGTCGAGATGACGCAGATGGAGCATCGGTTCGTGCCGACCCGTTTTAAGGACGGCTACGGGCCGGTGGGGATGTGGTTCCAGTATTTCCACGCCAAGGTGCTGAACGCGCTGGGGGATGATTACACCGTTACCCGCGCCGACGAACTGGGCAAGTATGAGCCCTATGGGTCGGCGATACCGACGCCGACGCCCCTGCGGAATCACCAGATGTTTTTGGACATCCGCGACGGCTACGGGCCGATGTATATGCGAACCGACCAGGCGATGCAGGCGTTGTCGGGGGGCGACCCGGCCAAGATGGAGCAGGTGCGGAACGAGGCTTGGGAAGATTTCCTCGATATGACGATTTCGCAGGCGCTTACTTGGGCGGCGCAGAATATCGCGCCGGAAGAAACGCCGTCGGAGGTGGTGCTGGCCGAACCCTACATAATGGGTTCCCATTCGGGCGAGGCCGGGGCGTGGGTGAGCGGGCCGGAGGACGTTACGGGTTCGGGGGCGGCGCCGGATTACTTCTGGGGCTACAACCGGATGACCACCATCCGCGGGCTGTTCGCGGCGGGCGACGGCGTGGGGGCGGCGCCGCACAAGTTTTCGTCGGGTTCTTTCACCGAGGGCCGCATCGCCGCCAAGGCGGCGGTCAACTATCTGGCCGACAACCCGGGCCGCCCGGCAGTCACCGGCGAGCAGGTGCAGGGGCTGCAACAAACGATACTGGCCCCGCTGGCAACCTATGACCGGCACAAGGGGGCGACTACCGCCGAGGAAATCAACCCCCATTACCTGACGCCGAAGCAGGGTTTGGTGCGGCTTCAGAAGATTATGGACGAGTACGGGGCGGGGGCGTCGGCCTGGTATACCACCAACGGCCCGACGCTGGAGCGGGGAATCCAGCTAATCGAGATGCTGCGGGAGGATTTGGCGCATTTGGCGGCCCGCAGCCCGCATGAGCTGATGCGCTGCTGGGAGCTGGTTCATCGCGCCTGGGTCGGGGAGGCCCATCTGCGGCATCTGCTCTACCGCCAAGAAACCCGCTGGCCGGGCTACTACTACCGCTCGGATTACCCGAACCTGGACGACGCCAACTGGCGGGTTTTCGTGAACTCGCGCTACGACCGGGCCGCCGATTCTTGGGAGCTGATGACCCGGCCATACCGGAACTTGATTACCTAGCGGGGGTTTGGTTGTCCGGGGGATTGGATGGGGGCGTTCCTGATGGGGCGCCCTTTTTTTGTGGGCTGGGTTGACGGGTTCTTGGGGTGTATGCGTTGGTGATTCCAGCCCGGGCCGTGGATTCCCGCTTTCGCGGGAATGACGGGGGTTGCGGGGATGACGGGGCGGGGTGGTTACTCAAGCCAGCCGTCGTCGTCGCGCCAGTAGTCCCAGGGGGAGGGGCGGCGGGGTAGGATGGGGCGGCGGGTTAGCAGGCGTGCGGCGGCAATCAGGGCCAGGCCGGCCGCGAAGCCGCCTATGTGGGCGAAGAAGGCTACGCTTACGGTGCTGGACAGCCCTAGCGATGTTAGGGCCTGGAAAAGCTGCCAGACGAACCAGCCGCCCAGCAGCCACATCGCGGGCAGCTCAATGACGGTGATGATGAACATTACGATGAGGGCCCGGATGCGGTTGTAGGGGTAGGTGAGCAGGTAGGCCCCCAGCACGCCGGAGACTGCCCCGCTGGCGCCGATGAGGGGCGCCTGCGACTGCGGGTCAATGGCTAGGTGGCTCAGGGTTGCGGCTACGCCGGTGGCTAGGTAGAGGGCGATGAAACGGAGCGGCCCTAGGGAGCGTTCCATGCTGTTGCCGAACACCCAGAGGAACAGCATATTGCCTGCCAGGTGCAGGATGCCGCCGTGAATGAACATTGAGGACAAGATGGTGGCCCAAGTGGGAATGGGCGAGGCGATGCCGGTTCCGTCGAGCAGCCGCTGGTAATCGCGGCCTTCGGCCAGTTCGGAGGGGATGAATCCCCACCGGAAAAAGAAAACGGCGATGTCTCGGCTGCCGCCGCCGGTGAGAACGCCCAAGCCGCCAGTCTGAAGCTCGTAGAGAAAGACTAGGCAGTTGAGCGCAATCAGCCCGGCGGTTACCGGGGGGATTCCGCTGCGGCGGGCGCCGGCGTCGGCGAAAGGGAACACGGTTTGATGTCCTTTACGGCGGGGCTGCCCGGCGCGGCGGCGGGGCGGACGGCGCAGGAATCATAGTGGGCTACAGGGCGGGCTACGGCGCGGCGGGGGCGGGGACGATGTCGCCGGCGGCGTGGGTGATTATCTCGGCGGCTGTCTTGGGGGTCATTCGCCCCATATTGAGCATCATCTGGTAGTGGGTGGGGTCGTTGGGGTTGTAGTCCCAGAAGCGGCGGAAGAAAGCCTCGCGGGCGCGTTCCAGTTCGGCGCCGTAGCTTTCGGCTTCGGCCCGGGTGTAGTTTTCGCGTTGCATTAGGGTTTGTACGCGAACTTCCAGGGGGGCCATAAGCCCCACGTGAAAGGCGCCGGGCAGGTCGGTGAGGATGGCGTTGGCGCCGCGGCCGATGATTACGGCGTTGCCGGCCTCGTAGATGTCTTTAACCACTTTTTCGGTGGCTTCGATAAATTCGCGGTCGCTGATTTGGCGGTTGGCGGCGCCCTCGCCCATCATTTCCATAAAGGTTTCCGGGGGCAGATTTTCGATGCCCCGTCCGAAGTAGGGTTCGCCGCTTACGCCGGACATTGCGGAACGCTCGAGCATCGTTTGCAGGAAGCGGCCCAAGCGGTCGCGGAAGCGGTCAACGCGCTGTTCCTTGGCGATTAGGGCGCCTACCGGAGTGCCAACCAGACGGGCGGCCTGGGTAAAGATCAGGCGGTCGTAAAAGTTCAGCTCCAGTTGCTCGGCCACCATCTGGCCGATGGAGACCGCTCCGGCGCCCAAGGGGCCGTTGATGGTTATGACTGGCATTGCTGTTTCCTCCGGTTTAAGGTGGGGCTTTTGCCGGCCCTTGAACCGCCTGCCGCGATTTTGGGTTTTGGGGCGGCTAGGCTATGGACTCCAGCAGGCGGGCGCGGCGGCGGGGGTATTCCTCGGCGAGCAGGCCGAGGGCGTAGGAGTCGAACCACTGGTCGCCGCGGCGGTGGGCTTTGCGGAAGTGGCCTTCCACCACAAAGCCGATATGCTCGACCATCGCCATAGCGGGTTTGTTGTATTCCGGGACGTCTACCCAGATGCGATGCAGGCCCAGGTCATTGAAGGCGTGATCCAGCAGGGTGACCAGCGCGGTGGTGCCGTAGTGGTGATGCCACAGGTCTTTGCGGCCAACCAGGATGTAGGCTTGGGCTTCGAGCAGGGGCCATTCGATGACCAGTTGGGCTTCGCCGATGTGTTCGCCGTCGCCGGAGTAGACGGCGAAAACCTTGCGGTTGCCGTCGTTGAACACCCGCTCCCAATCGCTGCTGTCGCCGTCCAGGATGTGGGACGGAACATAACCGGCGTGGAGCGGCTGGCCGTCATCGCCCAAGCCGTACCAGGACGTGTTGACTTCTTCGTCCTCCAGCCACTCCATCAGCCGTTTCACGTCGTCGCGGGTGGGCGCTGCCAGAGAAACTTGCGGAAACATACTGCACCCCCGTCGGCTCATTGCCGGATAATGCCGGGGCGGGATATTCCATCCCGCCGCGCGTAGCGTCTTGCCGAATTGTGTTTATGGTATACATTATATCAGCACGGGCCGGTATACCGGCCCGGTTTTGGGGCGTTTCGGTTCTTTGCCCGAATCGGGATTCAGGCAATTGCGTTGAGACCGGGTTATCGGGCGGAAAGGCGCGGGCCGGAAAATTGGCGAGTAGTATACTCCCGCAAGGGGCTGTGGGCTAGACGCCCGGCGGCAATAGGGGAGATTCTTCGCTGCGCTCAGAATGACAGGGGCAGAAAGAGAGGATGTATGCGCGAGAATACGCTGAAGGCAACCTTGAAAGAGGGCAAGGCCGTTTTTGGGGTGATGATTACTTTTCCGTCGGCCCCGGTGGTGGAAATGCTGGGGTGCCTGGGGTTCGACTGGGTGCTGATAGATAACGAACACGGTTCGATTACGGTGGATAACTCGGAGGATCTGGTGCGGGCCGCCGAGCTTTCCGGCATTGCGCCCATCGTCCGCCCGGTGGCGAACAAACCGGAAATCATCGCTCCCTTTCTGGACCGGGGGGCTTGGGGGGTGCAGGTGCCGCACGTGAACACTGCGGACGAGGCGAGGGCGGCGGTGGACGCGGTGAAGTATTACCCGGAGGGACACCGGGGGATATTCAGCCGCAGTAGGCCGGCGGGCTACGGTTTCAGCGGCTCTACGGGCGACTATGTGGCCGAGGCGAACCGCAATACGCTGGTTTGCCTGATGCTGGAGGAGGTGGAGGCCATCGAGAACCTGGAGTCAATGGTGCAGGTGGAGGGGGTGGACGTTTTCTTTATCGGCTCCGGCGATTTGTCGCAGTCTATGGGCGTCCCCGGCCAGCAGACCCACCCGGAGGTGCAGGCGCAGATGGAGCGGGGCGTGGACGTCATCGTGAAGGCGGGAAAGGTGGCCGGGGTAAGCTGCCCGGACAATCTGGTGCCCAAGTTCCTTGATTTGGGCGTGCAATACTTTCACGGCAACGTCAACAGCCTGTTGCAGGCGTCCAGCGTGGCCTACCTGGAGGGGATGCGGGGGGCCGCGGCGAAGGCGGGGTTGTAGGGGGTGTACGTAGACAAGGTTGGCGTCCGTCTGCCAGCAACCTCTGGCATTCTGCCCGCGATTGCTGGTAAAATATATTTGTTCACCACGTTAAGTAAGGAGGGAGAGGCTTGGCTATGCGACAGTTGCCAGGGGCAGGCGCTTCCGCCGGTCAGCACGCCGACTGGTCTGAGCTGTTGCCTGAACTGCTGAAGCCCAGAAAACCGCCAACGGTAGAACAATTTTCCGCGGCGGTGCAAGGGGTAGCCAGCTCGTTTGAGCAAGGCTACATCAGCGAGGCTGAAGCGGATATGCTCTTGCGGCACTTGTGCAGTGCTTTCATCGCCAACGAGATGATTGGCTTGTTGCCTGCGTTGTCTGCTAACCCCTTCAGGGAACGCCGAAGCTATCAGGCCAATGCTTCAATGGGGGTCTTCTCTTCGTATCTAAACAGGTGGTAAGCACCAGATGCCACAAGAATCAGAGGCGGACAAGGAACCCGAACAAATCCCCGAGAGTCAAGTGGGGGATAATGATTTTCCGGGGCAGGGGGGTATAGAAGCAACACCATCCCAAGCGTCCTCAAGCACTCCAGAGGTGCTGGGAAGACTCCCAGAAAACCAACGAGAACGGCTCTTCGAGTTTTTTGAGGCCAGTATGCAGGTATCTGGCCCAATGATGAATCCCCTGCTCAATAAATTTGAGTCACAGCATATAACAGACATCATTGGGTTGAGCTCAAAAACCGTTGACGCGGTTAGCAGCGATAGGAAAAATTCAAGGCTCTTTGGCTTTTTGGGCTTGGCTTTGTTGGTAGTGGCCGCTGTGGTAATCCTGCTAGTGTTTGCCATCATCGGCGAAAATGACCTGTTGCTGGAAATCGTCAAGCTCGCTGGTGTGGGGCTGGGCGGCTTTGGCGGCGGCTACGGCTTTTCTGCCTTACGCAACCGCAATTGACCAGAACATCAGAGTTTTACCGAAGGGCATAAAAAGGGGGCCGGGGAAAATCCCGGCCCCCTTTTGTGTTTACCAGCGCCCCCGATACTTGCCCCCTAAGCTGGCGGGAATTACCTGCTGTTCCCTAGGCCGGCACCGGGTGGTTGCGGATGGACTCTAGGGCGTGAACTTGGGACATCAGCAGGTTGAAGTTATCGAAGGTTAGGGACTGGGGGCCGTCGCATTTGGCTATGTCGGGGTTGGGGTGGACTTCGATTAGCAGGCCGTGGGCGCCGGCGGCTACGGCGGCCAGGGCTACCGGGGTGACCAGATACCATTTGCCCGTGCTGTGGCTGGGGTCGGCCACGATGGGCAGGTGGGATAGCCGCTGGATTACCGGGATGGCGGCTACGTCCATAGTGAAGCGGGTGAACTGCTCGAAGCCGCGAATGCCCCGCTCGCACAGCATTACCTGTTCGTTGCCGTGGGACATCACGTATTCGGCAGCCAGCAGCCATTCTTCGTAGGACGCGGCCAGGCCGCGCTTTACCATCACGGGCTTGCGGGTCTGGCCTACTTCGTCCAGCAGGTTGTAGTTCTGCATATTGCGGGCGCCGACCTGGAGGATGTCGGCGTATTGGGCCACGGTGTCCACGTCCACGGGCGACATTACCTCGGTGATGATGGGCAGGCCGGTTTCCTGCTTGGCGAGGTCGAGCAGCTTCAGGCCGTCAAGCCCCATGCCGCGGAAGCTGTAGGGCGAGGTGCGGGGCTTGAAGGCGCCGCCGCGCAGCACGGTCGCTCCGGCGGCCTTGACCGCTTTGGCGGTAGAAACCATCTGCTCTTCGTCTTCCACCGAGCAGGGGCCGGCCATAACCACCGGCTGGGGGCCGCCCACGGTCGCCTCGCCAATCTGAATGGTCGTCGGGTCGGGGTGGAATTCGCGGCTCGCCAGCTTGTAGGGTTTGGACACTACCACAACCTGCATCACTCCGGGCAAAAGCTCCATTTCGTCTTTCAGGTCCGGGGGTATGGAACCCAGCACACCGACCACGGCGCGTTCTACGCCTTGGGATACGGCGGCGACCAGCCCGTGGGCTTCTATCCGCCTTTTCACCTCTTCGACGTTATCCGGGGTACTGTCGGCAGTCATTGCCACTATCATTTCCGCTTCACCATCCGGTTTCTTTCTAGGGGATTAGGTATTATGGGGCATTGCGGCCCGGCTGCGAAAAGGCGCAATGGGCCCCCGGCAACCGGCGGGGCGGTTTGCCGTCGGGGCCCGGATGTTTCTCCGGCCGGGGCCGTTGCGGTGTTCGCGCTTATGACCGTAAGGTCTCAGTGCCGCGCAGATAAATGTTGACCAGCTCCTGGGGTTCTTTATCAGTGTTCACCAGTATAAGTATCCTGATGCAGCGGTTCAAGCTGCCCGGTACATCCGACTCCACTGCGCCGAGCAGGGCGGTGCTGGTCCAGCCGAGGCGGCGGGCGGCGGCGGCGGGAAAGGCGGCGTTCAGGTCGGGGGTCATCGTGAAAAACACCGACGCCAAATCCGGTTCAGCCAGGCCGTTGGCTTCAATCAGCACTTCCAGCAGTTCGGTGACGGCGCCGTGGATGGCTTCGCCCGTGTTGGCTTCGGCGACGGTGGCCCCGCGTATGCCCCGGCAGACGGTCATCGGCTGGCCTCGCTGGTATATTGGCCGGGGATATATTGGCCTGGGGCGGGCTGGGGCGTCCGCCCGGCGAGGGACGCGACAAAGGCGCTGGCCCGCTCCACCAGTTGGTCGCGGGGCGAGTCCAGCATCACCCGCACTAGGGCGCTGCCTACTACCGCGGCGTCGGCGACGCTGCCGACCTCGGCCACGTGTTCGGGGGCGGAGATGCCGAATCCGACGGCCAGGGGCAGGGCGGTATGGGCGCGAACCCGCCCGACCAGCTCTAGGCCGCGCCCGGAAACCTCGGTTCTGGCGCCGGTGACGCCGGTGACGCTGACGCAGTAGACGAATCCGCTGGCGGCGCGGCAGGATTCGGCGATGCTGGCGGCAGTGCTGGTGGGGGCCAGCAAGGGGATGAGCGATATGTCGCGGCTTTGGCACTGGGCGGCCAGCGGCCCCGATTCCGCGCCGGGCAGGTCAACGGCGATGATGCCGTCCACGCCGGCGCTCCGGCAACGGGCGGCGAAAGGGGCGACGCCGTAGGAGAATACCGGGTTGTAGTAGCCCATCAGCACCAGCGGCGCGTCGGGAATCAGCGGGCGCAGCGTTTCTGCGGCTTGCAGGCAGTCGGCGGTGGTGACGCCGTTCTGGAGGGCCAGAAAGCTGGACTGCTGGATGGTCGGCCCCTCGGCCAGCGGGTCGCTGAAAGGCACGCCCAGCTCCACGGCGTCGGCCCCGGCGGCCACTAGGGCCGGCACCAGCTCCAGCGTGGCTTCCATATCGGGGAAGCCTGCGGTCAGGAATACAATAAGTCCGGGGCGCTCCCGCTCCCGGACTCCGGCAAACATCCGCTCAATTCGCTCTCTGCCCATTACCGGAGAAAACCTTTGCCTGAATGTTCTGCTAGGGGCTGCCTGATACGCCAAATTTAACCCACTGGCCGGGCAGTGTCTAGCCCCTTGCCGTGTGGCGGCGGCGTTTCGTTGGGAATGGGCCGTCAGTAAGGGCCGGATTTAGGGATAGGCGGGATTCATCCCCGGTATTCTAGCTGCATGATTGCTACGTTCAGGGTTGCGGCTTTTTCCTGCATTTCGTCCGGTATGGTTTGGGCGACGACGATGGCGTGGGCGGTTCCGCCGGTAATCCGGCTGAGGATGTCGGCCCGTTCCCTGGCTCTGGTTACGTCCCGTTCGTCTGCGGTAAGGGACGCTTCGACGGCTGTGTGGTTGTTTTCGTCGTCCGAGATGATGATGTCGGTGTCGAGGAGGCTTTCGATTTCTCTGATGGATATTTCGTTTCTGCTTTTGGCCCGGTTGATGGCGCTGTCGAGTTCGCGGGAAAGCGGGTCGTTCTGGCTGAAGGCGATGCGCGGCGAGCTCAGCGTGAAGGCGTGCGCGGCTCTTTCCCTGACCCGGAATCGTATGCTGCGCTCGTAGTCTTTGCCTCTCAAGTCCGCTACGTGGCCTTTGAGGGTTGAGACGTCGCTTTTCAGGGTTGATGTGTCGCCTTGCAGGGTTGAGACGTCGGTCTTCAAGGTAGACACGTCGGTCTTCAGGGTGGATGTGTCGTCTTTCAGAGTAGACACGTCGCTTTTCAGGGTTGACACGTCGCCTTCCAGAACGTCCAGCCTGTGGAGCACTTCCTCCCGGAACTGCCCGAATTTCTCACGGAAATGCCCGAACTCCTCTTGGAACTGCTCGAATTTCGCTGGCAGTTGTAGCAGCTCTTGGGTTAGCAGGTGGCGCAGCACTTCCTCCCGGAATTGGGGGTGCTGGGCTATGGCGTCAATCAGGTCTTGGGCCGTTTCGATTTTTATTTCTTTCACTGCGGTTCCCCATCTAGTTGCTGGGTCTATTTTAGCACTAGGGGGACGGTTTCGGGGCGTTGTGGCGTGGCGGCGTGGGAAGTGCCTCATTTCGGAAAGGGTTAGGGGGCAAGCTCCATTACAGCCCTTGCGTTGCCAGCAGGGCCAGGATGTTTTGCCCGGCGTGGGCGGCTATGCAGGGCCAGAGGGAGCGGGTCTTGACGTGGAGCCAGCCTAGGGCCAGGCCGGTGAAGAATATGGGAATCATTGCGCCCGTATCTAGGTGCAGGGCGCTGAATACCACCGCCGTAGCCACTACCGCCGGGCCGGGGCCGATGCTGCGGAGCAGGCCCCGCAGCGCAAAGCCGCGAAACAGCAGTTCCTCGCTGAGGGGCGTCACTACGGCCAGCGCCTGGAAGGTAAGCAGAGCGCCGACGCCCGGAAAGAGGCTGTCGGCCTCGATTTGCGGCGGGCGCAGGGCGTCCAGTCCCAGACGGTCAACGGCAAAGCCGTAGGCAATACTGGCGAGTATGCTGAAAGCTAGGGCCGCCGCCGTCAGCAGCGCCGTCCTTTTCAGCGAGGTTCCGGGGGGCGTGAATCCCAGTGCCCGAACCGGCGAGGCGGCCAGCCGCGCCCCCAGAAACCAGACCACCATCCCGACGCCCCCAGCCACCAAGTGGACGCCGGCCCAGGTTTTCAACGCTGGTTCCTGCGTCGGATACAGGGGGCCGACGGCGCGGGCGGCAAAGGCGGCGGCTATCAGCAGGAACAAGAACAGCAACAGGCCAACGGTGACGTGTCCCACCGTCCACGGAACTTGCTCATCGGCGCGGCGCAATTCAGGGTTAGTCATAATCGCAACAGCGGATACAACATAAGGGCAATCGCGCGGTGGCGCAAGGCGGGGTTTGCCAACCCTTTGGGGTTGGGACATAATGGCCGCAACCCTGCTCAGGAGGCGGCGCAATATGACGGACGACGCGCCCATATCCCGGCAAGCCTTTGACGAAACGGCGGCGCGGCTGGGCATTTCCGGTTCCGGTGCCCACATGGACGAACTGTACAGCCAACTGCGGGGCGTCCTGTCGGGGACGGCGGCGCTGTCGGCCATCGACGTGACCGGGATAGAGCCGGATATGGCGTTCATCCCGGCGGCGGGTCAACCCCCTATCTCTTAGGGCGGGGGTATACTCCTGCCGGGAAAAATCCGCTTATCCTTAAAGATTCCGGGGGCAGGGGCGCACGGCTGTGCGTCCCTACGGGTAAAGATTCCGGGAGTAAGGGCGCACGGCTGTGCGCCCCTGCGGGTAAAGATTCCGGGAGCAGGGGCGCATGGCTGTGCGCCCCTACGGGTGGTTCCTGCCGGGTTAAATCGGCTTATTCTTAGATTCCGGGGGCTGTTTCGTGGACGAACTGGAAATCTGCTATATGAGTGCCGGGGGGTTGGGGCGGCTGTTGCGGCAGGGCGAGATTTCGCCGGTGGAAATCGTGGAGGCGCATCTTTCCCGCATCCGGGATACCGAACCGGCGCTCAACTCCTTTATCACCCTGTTGCCCGAGGAGGCACTGGCGGCGGCGCGGCAAGCGGAACGGGACATTCGCGCCGGACGCTACCGGGGGCCGTTGCACGGCATCCCGGTGGGGCTGAAAGACCTGTTCCATACCGGGGGGATTCGCACTACTTCCGGCTCCCGCATATTCGATACTTTTGTGCCGTCCGAGGATTGTACTGTGGCGGCGCGGTTCCGGGAGGCCGGGGCCATTCTGCTGGGCAAGCTGAATATGCACCAGTTCGCTTACGGCCCCACGGGCGAAAACCCGGACTACGGCCATATGCACAATCCTTGGAACCCGGAGCTGGTCAGCGGCGGCTCCAGCGGCGGTTCCGGGTCGGCGGCGGCGGCGGGCCAATGCACCATCACCACCGGCAGCGACACCGGCGGCTCGATCCGCATTCCGGCGGCCCTTTGCGGCATCGTGGGACTGAAGCCCACCTACGGGCGGGTAAGCCGCCACGGGCTGACGCCGCTGGCCTGGTCTATGGATCATCCCGGCCCGATGGTGCGGACGGTGGAGGACGCGGCCCTTGCGATGAACGTCATCGCGGGCTATGACCCGCAGGATGTGGCCTCGGCCAATCTGCCGGTTCCCGACTATACCGCCGCGCTCACTAGCGACATCCGCGGGCTGCGTATCGGCGCGCCGCGGCAGTATTTCGACGCGCCTTTAGACCCGGAGGTGCGCCGCAGCGTCAACGCCGCGCTGGGGCAACTGGAGGCGCTGGGGGCCGAGGTGCGGGAGGTGGATTTCCCTGAGTTTCAGGACGCGGCGTCCATTTCCACCACTATGCTGATGGCCGAGGCGTCGGCCTGCTTCCGCGACCTGCTGGCCCGCGACGGCGCCAGCCTGTACGAGCCGGTGCGTCTGCGGCTGGAGGCGGGGCTGTTTATCAGCGCGGCGGACTACCTGCGGGCGCAGCAGGGCCGCGCCCTTTTCGACCGCGCCGCCCGCCGTCTGCTGGACGACGTTGATCTGCTGGCCGGGCCTACCGAGCCGGTGACCGCGCCCCCGTTGCTCCAGCAGCAGGTGCTTGCCGGGGAGCAGGAAATCGGCACTGTGGCCGCCCTTACCCAATACACCCGCCCCTACAACATCACGGGCTTTCCCGCCATCTCCGTACCTTGCGGCTTCTCTGCGGAAGGAATGCCCATCGGCCTGCAACTGGCCGGCCGCCCCTTTGACGAGGAAACTGTGCTGCGGGCCGCCCACGCCTACGAGCAGGCAACGGAGTGGCGCTTGCGCCGCCCGCCGCTGTAGCGGCCTGCGCCTTGGGGATGGTTGGGATGAAGCGAAATTCCGTAGCCGGAAAACTCCTCGGCAAGGCTGTTTTATCCTCAGCAAGGCCGTATCCGAATATGGCGCATACCGCACGATTTTAGGAAAACTACGGCTGGCCGAGCCTATCCCAGCCGCTCACGGCGACAGCCGCCTAACCCGGCACAACAGGCAGTGCCACTTGGCGGCAACCCACCCGGCGCAACGGCCAAGCCGCCCGCTGGCTGGCAGACAACTTCGACCTGATTCTGATTCCGGCCTTTGATATCAAAGATATGGCGCGAAAGTTACGCGCCAAGTCGGTTCCGCGCTGTAGTGGGCACGGCGGCGCAAGGCACGTCACGCCCGTTGCCTGCATCGTGTAGAATGGCGGGGCGGACTTGGGCTTGGGCCTGGGGTTGCCGCGAAAGCCCGGCGTTTCCGCGCGGGCGGGATGGGCGGGGACTGCTGATGCTGATGTTTGTTGATACTTATGGGTGGGTGCGTTGCCTTGCCTGAGATTACCGCCGTCACTTTTGACTTGTGGCAAACCCTGTTGCTGGACAACCGGGAGTTGGGGCTTACGCGCTCCAATGCGCGGCTGGAGGGGGTGGGGCGCGTGCTGGCGGCTTGGGGGGAGCAGGTTGGCGCGGAGCGTATCAGCGAAGCCTATTGGGAGTGCTACCGGCAATGCGTGGCTATCCGGGAGGGGCTGCTGGATGTCAGTTTCCCGGAGCAAATCGGCATATTCGTTGAGAACATCAGCCCCGGCCTGGCCCGGCGGCTGCCGCAAGATGCGCTGGCCGAGATTACGCGGGTCTATGCCGATTCCTTTCTGGATTATCCGCCGCCGGCCCACGCCGACGCGCTGGCGGCGTTGCAGAGCGTTAAGGATATGGGGCTTCGCATCGGGCTGATTTCCAATACCGGGATGACGCCGGGGACGACTTTCCGCACCTATCTGGCTAATACCGGGATGCTGGACTATTTCGACACGCTGACTTTTTCCGACGAAGTTAAAATGTCGAAACCGGCGGAAGGGATTTTCCTGATGACCCTGCGCTCTCTGGACGCCGCGCCGGGCCGGACGGTGCACGTTGGCGACAGCATCCGAAACGATGTGGCAGGGGCCAGGCAGTGCGGGCTTATGACGGTGTGGATTACCGGATTCAGCGAGCGCGATGACCCGTCGGATCCGGCCACCGAACCCGATGAGACCGTGGACGGGCTGGGCGAGGTGGCCCCGGCCATCGCCCGGCTTTGCCGGAGGGCGTAACCCGGTTTCAGCAACGTTAGGGGACGGGCAGCGGACGGGCAGCGGACGCAGAGAATTAGGCAGAGGGGCGCAGAGGTTTGAGCGACAGGCCGGGCGGCGAACCGGAAAAGGGCGCGGCGGGCGTTAATGAGCTGTGCGCCTACGCGCTTTCGCGGCGTCCGCTGATTCTGGTCAGCAACCGCGGCCCGGTGGAGCACCGGATGCCGGAGGGCCGGACGGGAGGAACGCCGGAGCCGCGCCGGGGCAGCGGCAGCGTTGTAACCGCCTTCGGTTCGCTGGCCCAGAATTTTCCCTTTACTTGGGTGTCAAGCGCTATGGGGGAGGGCGACCGTCTGGCGGCGGGCAGCGGCGGCGGCCTGCGGGTAAAGTCGCCCTTGCCCGGCCATAAAATCGGCCTGCGCTATGTGGTTACGCCGCGCCGGGCCTATCATAAGTATTACAATATCCTGTGCAATCCCTTGCTGTGGTTCCTGCAACATTATATGTGGAACCCGCCCTATAACCCGGCGGTGGACGCCAGCGTTCACGATGCTTGGGAGAATGGCTACGTTCCGGTGAATGAGGCTTTCGCCAAAGCGGTGGTGGAGGAAGCCCGCGCTCCGGGTTCGTGCAGCCAGGGCGCAAACTCCGGGGGGGCGCCGCCGGTGGTTATCGGGCATGACTATCATCTCTATCTGTTGCCGGAAATGGTGCGGCGGGAACTGCCGGGGGCGGTGATTCAGCATTACGTTCATATTCCTTGGCCTACGCCGTTGTACTGGAGCATTATTCCGCGCTACATCATCCGCCGCATCTGCGAATCGCTGTGCGCTTGCGACATTGTGGGGTTTCAGACGCCGCAGGACGGGCGTTGCTTTCTGGACACGGTGGAGGAGTTTGTGCCGGAGGCGGCGGTTGACCGGCTGGCGGGGGCGGTGGAGCTGGACGGGCGCCGTTGCGCGGTGAAGGTTTATCCCGGCTCAATCAATGTCGAGGAAGTGCAACGCATCGCCAACGCGCCGCGAACTTTGGAGTACGAAGGGGCGCTGCGGGCGCAGGCCGGCGAGTTTACTATCGTCCGCATAGACCGCGCCGAACCGAACAAGAACATCGTCCGCGGTTTCCGGGCCTACGAGCAAATGCTGGCAGGCCGGCCGGAGTTGAAGGGGCGGGTCAAGTTTCTGGCCTTTCTGGTGCCGTCGCGGACTCACCTGCGGCAGTACCAGCGTTATCTGGACGAGGTGAAGCAGGTTATCGGGCAGGTCAACGGCGCTCAGGGTTCCGGCGGCTGGCAGCCCATCGTGCCTTTCATTGAGAACAACTACGCTCAGGCCGTTGCCGGGATGAAGCTGTATGATGCGCTGCTGGTCAATACGCTGGCGGAAGGGACGAATCCGGTAGCCAAAGAGGGGCCGGTGGTCAACGGGCGCAACGGGGCGCTGGTGCTGTCGCAGAGCAGCGGGGCGCACCGCCAACTGGCCGCCGGCGCGTTGAGCGTGGCCCCCGCCGACCTGGAAGGCACCGCCCATGCCTTGTATCAAGCCATTACGATGCCCCCGGCGGAGCGGCGGCGGCGGGCCGAGCTGCTCTACCGGGCCGTTTGCCGCTACGACAACGATGCCTGGCTTTGCCAGCAGTTGCGGGATATTGTTGCGCTGCTTTAGGGGGCGAGTCGCGGCGGCCGGGGGCTGGAATGGGCGAGCGAATTGCTGGATTATTCCGGCGCGGGGGGGTAAAGTGACGGGTATGGAACAGTTTTTTAATCCCGGTCATCCTGAGGCCGGGTTTCCCGAAATTCAGCTTTGTATTTTTCCGCACCTGCGGGAGTTTCTGGTTTTCGATGCCCGAATCGGGCAGCCGCAGGTGCGGGTGATTGGCGCCGATGAGATTTTCGGCGACGAATTTTTTCGCGCCGTGGAGCATGAGTTTTCCCACGCGCTGCGGGAAATGGGCGACTTTCCCTTTGCCCACCTGATGAACCTTACGATGCACTTCGAGGAGGCTATCCGCGAGGTGGCGATGATGTTCATTCTGGAGCGGCTGGGGGTGCGATTGGGCGGTACTCCCGATTTTCCCGGCGGGGAAAGCCAGAACATCGAAATTCCCGGCGTGGTGGTCTATGTGATTACCGGCGGCACGGTGTCGGCCCATTCGGATCTGGTGCTGGGCGCGTTGCGGGAACTGCTGGAAAAGCCGGGCAGCCGTGAATCGCTGCCGGAATGGGAACACCGATTCGCCGAAATGGTGGCGCAGGAAGCGGAAATAATGCAGCGGCTCAACCGGCAGGAACTGGCGCAGGCCATCCGGGGGGAATCGCCGGATTACTTTGCTTTGTGGGATAACCTTAATTGACCGGGGGTGGTTAAACGCCGAGTGCGCCGAGAACGCCGAGTTTTATTTTTGGATTCTTGGCGTTTTTTGCGGGCTTTGCGTTGGATTAGTCTGATGAGAATTGGGTTGATTTCGGATACTCATTGCGCGGGTAGCGGGCGGGATTTGCCGGGGGCGGTGCTGCGGGCTTTGGGCGGGGTTGAGCTGATTCTGCATTGCGGCGACCTAGAGTGTCTGGGCGTTCTGGATTATCTGGAAAGCGTGGCGCCGGTGCTGGCGGTGCGGGGCTATGAAGACCCGCGGGAGCCGGGCGGGCGGCTGGCCGACGCTACGCGGGTGGTTCAGGCCGGGGGAATCGCTATCGGCATGGTTCACGATATTCAGTGGCCGGGGCCGAAAATCGCCACTACGCCGGACGGAACCGGGCTGGTGCTGCCGGAAGGGCGGGCGGCGGAGCTGCTGGCGGCCAAGTTCGGGCAGCCGGTGGACGTGGCGCTGTTCGGCGATACGCACGAGGAACTGGTCTGCCGCTGGGATGATGCGCTGCTGGTGAATCCCGGCAGTCCCACTTACCCGGGCCGCCGCCACCGCCGGGGGGCGCTGGGAACCATCGGGCTGCTGGAGGTTGACGGCGGGATGGTTGACGCGCGGATTGTTGATTTGGAGGATGGGGGGCGGTTTTAACGCAGAGTACGCAGAGATTTCGCAGAGGGCGCAGAGGATTTATTTGGATTTGTCTGCGCCCTTTTTTGTTTTAGGTCAGGTTGATCAGGGGGGCGACTTCGAGGAAGACGGGGGCGAATACTAGGGACACTACGGCCATCAGCTTGAGCAGGATGTTGAGGGACGGGCCGGAGGTGTCCTTGAAGGGGTCGCCTACTACGTCGCCCTCTACGGCGGCTTTGTGGGCTTCGGAACCCTTGCCGCCGTAGTTGCCGAGTTCCACGTACTTTTTGGCGTTGTCCCAGGCGCCGCCGGCGGAGGCCATCATTATGGCGAGCATAAAGCCGGAGGCAACGGAGCCAATCAGGAGGCCGCCGAGGGCGGCTTCGCCGAGGACGAAGCCGGTGGCGATGGGCGCGATGACGGCCATAACGCCGGGGATAATCATTTCGCGGAGGGCGCCTCGGGTGCTGATGTCTACGCAGCGGGCGGAGTCGGGGGTGGCGGTGCCTTCCATCAGGCCGGGGATTTCGCGGAACTGGCGGCGCACTTCGTCCACGATGCCTTGGGCGGCGCGGCCTACGGCCTGCATGGTAAGGGCGGAAAATATGAAGGGCAGCATTGCGCCGATAACCAGCCCTACCAAGATTTCCGGCTGTAACAGGTTGATGCCCGAGTTGCCCGCTACCAGCTTGCCGTCCGCGCCGATGGTAATCAGGTTGGCGTTCACCGAATAGGCGGCCAGTAGGGCCAGGGCGGTTAGGGCCGCCGAGCCGATGGCGAAGCCCTTGCCGGTGGCGGCGGTGGTGTTGCCGAGGGCGTCGAGGGCGTCGGTGCGCTCGCGCACTTCGGGATCGAGGTTGGCCTGCTCGGCGATGCCGCCCGCGTTGTCGGCCACCGGGCCGTAGGCGTCGGTCGCTAGGGTGATGCCGAGGGTGGACAGCAGCCCGACACCGGCGAGGGCCACGCCGTAGAATCCGGCGAACCAGTAGGCTAGCAGGATAGCGACGGAAACGCAGAATACGGGAATCAGGGTGCTCATCATTCCGGTGGCGATGCCGCTGATGATAACGGTCGCCGCGCCGGTCTGCGAGGATTCGGAAACTTTTTGCGTCGGCTTGTAGCTATAGGAAGTGTAATACTCGGTTGCCAGCCCGATGATGGTTCCGGCCACCAGCCCGGCGACGACGCAGCCGAACCACCACCAGTTGTCGGTGAGGGTGATGGTCAGGATGGCGGCGAAAAGGATGAGCAGGCCGCCGGCGGTGAAAATGCCGTAGCGCAAAGACCAGAGCAGGCGGTCGAAGTCGGCCCGCTCGCCGCTGCGAACCACGAAGGTGCCTAGGATGGCGGCCACGATTCCGGCCCCGGCCAGCAGCATCGGGAACACGGATTGGGAGTCGGTGTAGCTGCTGCCTGCGGCGCCGGCCAGGGCGACGGCACTGGCGGACAGGGCGACGGCGGAGATGATGGAGCTTACGTAGGACTCGAAAAGGTCGGCGCCCATACCGGCGACGTCGCCCACGTTGTCGCCTACGTTGTCGGCAATGACGCCGGGGTTGCGGGGGTCGTCCTCGGGGATGCCGGCCTCTACCTTGCCGACGAGGTCGGAGCCTACGTCGGCGGCTTTGGTGAAAATGCCGCCGCCGACGCGGGCGAAGAGGGCGATGGAGCTGGCCCCGAAGCCGAATCCGGCGACAACGCTGATGTCTTGGAAGACTAGGTAGAGGATGGTTACGCCGAGCAGCCCGATGCCGACGACGGTGACGCCCATAACGGTGCCGCTGGAGAAGGCGATGCGGAGGGCCGGGTTGAGCCCGCGCATAGCGGCGGCGGCGGTGCGGATGTTGGCGCGGACGGCGATGTTCATGCCGATGAAACCGGCGCTGGCGGAGCAGATTGTGCCAACCAGGTAGGAGATGGCGGTGGCGGGAACGGGCAGGTCGTGGTCAAAGACGGTGTAGTCCAGCACGCCCAGCACGACGGCAACGACGGCGACAAAGGGCAGCAGGGACATATATTCGCGGCGCAGGAACGCTCCGGCGCCCTCGCGGATGGCGTCGCCGATGCTGCGCATAAGCTCGTTGCCGGGTTCGGCGGCAAGGACGCGCATAGCAGTAAAGGCGGCGAAAAGGAGGGCGGCAGCACCGGCGGCGAGGGCAACGATAAGTGATTCCATGCGGTCTCTCAGGGCAAGGATGGGGGCGAGGATTGCGGTAATTTTGGCGCGGGAAATTTATCATAAACGGGGGGGATAGTCAATTGGGGGGTCGTCTGAGATTCGTCGGCTGGGGGTGGGAAATCTTTCTCTACCATCCCAGCATCCAACACAGGTATAATCCCATCCACCACCCCCTGCCGGATGACAAGCAGCCCCGCCAATCGCCCGCCCAGAGGTTCACGATGACCACCGCCAAATATCCCCGACCCCAAAGCGGCTACGCGCTGCCCGACCCTCCCGACCGCGAGCCCGACGATATGACCAGCTTCGACCACTTGGCCGCCAACGGCAACGCCCATCACCTGGCCCACCACTTGGGCCGGCCCGAAACCACCATCGTATCAGGCGAACACTACCTGAGCCCCGACTTCACCCGCGACCTCACCGGCGTCCGCTACCCCGACCTGCTCATCGCCTTCAACGTAAATCCGGCGGCCTACCGCCGCAGCAACGCCTACATCATTTCGGAGCAGGGAAAGCCCCCCGACTTCGTGCTGGAAATAGCATCCCGCAGAACCGGACGCGCCGACGCCGTGGACAAGCGGAAGGACTACGCCGCCCTGGGCATCCCCGAATACTGGCGCTTCGACGAAACCGGGCAGCACCACCGCACCCGGCTGGCCGGCGACCGGCTGGTGAACGGCCAGTACCAGCCCATCACCCTAGAGCAACTGCCCGGCGGCGTCATACAGGGGTACAGCCCCATCCTGAACCTATACATCCGCTGGCATCAGGGACGGCTGGAATGGCACGACCCGGCAACCGGCCGGCACATCCTAACCTACGACGACCAACGCGAGGCAGCCAGGCTCCAGCGCGAGGTACTCGGGATCGAGCGTGAGGCACGCGGACTAGAGCGCGAAGCCCGCATCGCCGCCGAGGCCCGCGTCCGCGAACTCGAGGAACAACTCCGGCGCCAAAACAACTGACCCCAAACGCACCGTCCAACACGGGTATAATCCCGTCCACCACCACTCCCGCCGGATGACGGCCACCGCCGCCAATCGCCCGCCCAGAGGTTCACGATGACCACCGCCAACACCACCGCCAACACCGCCGCCAAAAACCCCCAGCCCCGTAGCGGCTACCCGCTGCCCGACCCTCCCGACCGCGAGCCCGACGATATGACCAGCTTCGACCACCTGGCCGCCAACGGCAACGCCCATCACCTGGCCCACCACTTGGGCCGGCCCGAAACCACCATCGTATCCGGCGAACACTACCTGAGCCCCGACTTCACCCGCGACCTCACCGGCGTCCGCTACCCCGACCTGCTCATCGCCTTCAACGTAAATCCCGAAGCCTACCGCCGGAGCAACGCCTACATCATTTCGGAGCAGGGTAAGCCCCCCGACTTCGTGCTGGAAATAGCATCCCGCAGAACCGGACACACCGACGTAGTAGACAAGCGAAAGGACTACGCCGCCCTAGGCATCCCCGAATACTGGCGCTTCGACGAAACGGGACAGCACCACCGCACCCGGCTGGCCGGCGACCGGCTGGTCAACGGCCAGTACCAGCCCATCACCCTAGAGCAACTGCCCGGCGGCGTCATCCAGGGATACAGCCCGGTCCTCAACCTGCGCATCCGCTGGAATCAAGGGCGGCTGGAATGGCACGACCCGGCGACGGGGCGCCACATCCTCACCTACGACGACCAGCGCGAGACGACCAGGCTCCACCGCGAGGCACTCGGGATCGAGCGCGAAGCCCGCATCGCCGCCGAAGCCCGCGTCCGCGAACTCGAGGAACAACTCCGGCAGCAAGGCGACTGATCCCGGACGCGCCGGTTCCGCCGGACGCTTTCATACACCCCGTCACCCCCCGTCCGCCAACCCCTGCGCCCGCTCCAAGTGCGCCCGCGCCGCGGCCAGAAAGTCGGGCGGATTATCCCCCTGCACCAGATGCCCCGCGTTGGCGATGGTCACCGTAACGCACCCGGCCATTTCCCGCCCCATCCGCTCCATCGTTTCGGCGGCGAAAATGTCGCTGCGGTCGCCCCGCGTCACCAGCGTCGGGCAATCTATGCGCCGCCAGCACTCCCAAAGCCGTTCCGGCGTCCAGTGATTATCCTCGCGCCCGGGCTGGCGCATCACCCGGTCATACTTCCACGTCCACTTGCCGTTGGCGCCCTGCCGGATGCTGTATTTCAGCGCCCCCAGCACCTGCTCCCGGCTGCGCCCGGTATACTCCTGAATCCGGTCGGCGAACTCCTCCAGCGTGTCCAGATTGTCCGGCAATTCACGGAACTGCTGGATGCGCTGGCGCCCCCGGCGCACCGACTCCGGCCCGGTGTCCACCACGGTCAGCGAGCGCAGCGCCCTAGGATGACGTGATGCCCAGACAAAGCTGTTGCGCCCGCCCATCGAGTGGCCTATCAAATGAAACCCGCCCTCATCCAGCCCCAAAGCCGGAATCACTGCGTCCAAATCGCCCTGCATCGCATCCAGCGAATAATCGCCGTCGGGCGCCCAATCGCTGTCGCCGTGGCCCCGCTGATCCAACGCCAGAACGTGATAATCCGGCGAAAGCGGCAGGCTGATAAAGTCCCAGCTATGCCCCTGCTGCGACGCGCCGTGCAACATCAACACCGTCGGGCAAGCCGGGTCGCCCCATTCCAAATAATGAAAACGCAGGCCGTTGGCGTCAACAAACCGGTCAACGGGTTCGTTCTCTTGGCTGAACGGCACGCCCACCCGCCGCGCCGCCTCGTGCAGCGAAAGTCCCAGAGAATGCGACGCCATCTTGAACCCTCCGCCCGTTAATCGGCCCCCGGCAATCCCCGCCCGGCAAGCCCCTACAATAATACCCCCGCTGTCAATTTATACGCCCCCGGCCATAGAGAAAATGGCGAAAATCCCTCGCAAAATCACTCCCGCCGCCCGTCATTTTGCCTGTCGCCTGTCATTCTGAGCGAAGCGAAGAATCCCAGCCTAGTCGCCAATATCCTCAGCTTCGCTCAGAATGACCGACTGGAATTTCGCAATCGTCTCTCCAATAAGAGGGTTATTCAAAACTTGGGTTGGACAACTTGGCTTTGCTGATTTCGTCGTTTAGCGACGTGAGCTGTAAGCAGATCGTACTCCCCCGCCTAATCAGGAGGGCCCGTTTTCTTGGTGGCGGTGCCGGTGGGTTTTCGGAACCACTGTTGGCGCATGATGTCCAGTTGGACAACGCCGCTGTCGTCTATGAAGGGTTTTCTAAAAGTTGAGACTCTGAAATCCCTTGGAAGAGTTTGTGTGGTCTACGGAATGAAGTCTTCCGGGTCTGAGTAGTGGTATTGGAAGTCTTTTTCTCCTATGCACAAGTATTCCAGTAGTTCTTTCCTCCCATATTCCAATGTGGTCATATGGTGTTTAGCCATCTTGTAAGGCAGAATGGGAGGCTCCGGCATTGGTGACAGGTGTTCTGGCTCTCTATTCCGGTATCCAGCCTTGTTTATTTGTATGAACAGGCTTTTCTTTTGTTGGGGTGTTATAGATTTTAGCCTGTCTGCCTGCATTATCAATGCTTGCATGGATATTTTCCACTCCAGCTTCAGTCCGGCCAAGCGGGTGAGATTCAGTCCTGCCATTGCATTTATGATTTCGTGGCCGGGCGTCAGGAATTCTCCAGCGAACTCGTTGGCCTCTTTCTCTGTGTCGTCGCTGGGCCGCGCTGGGTCTGAGTGCATTATGAGGTGTCCCAATTCGTGCGCGACTGTCCAACGCCACCGGTCAGGTGGCATTTCAGAATTTATGTGTATGAAGCTGGTGATTGCTGGGTGTCTCACACTGAACCCGTCTATGGCGTTGTTTCCGAAATTGTGTGATAATATCACACATCCCTCAGCTTCCACTTGCCGGGTTATGTTAAAGACTGGGCCCGGCGGCATTTTCCACAGTGCCCTAACGGTTCTGGCTATTTTGGCAGGGTTTTCGTATTCTTCGATAGGGTACCAAGGTAGGGCTTGTTCTATTGGGTATCCTTGGGTCAGTTGCCATATTTCCATCCTGCGAATGGCTGCGCAGGCGTAAGCCTTTGACAATGTGATAACTGGGACAGAGCGACGTTTGCGGTGGAACAGGGCGTCGGCGCCTGGCCCGTTTAGTACGCGAGTTTCCCGATGAAAGAATCTTTTGGGGTATTCTAGAGTGCTGGACAGCGTCTTTATGTGTCCTTCACTAGGTGGCAGACTACCTGACTCGTAGCGAGATATAGTGGCTTGTGGCAGTCCCGACTTTAAGGCTAGGGCCTTCTGGGTAAGCCCTCGGGAATGGCGTGCCGTGGTCAGCATTTCCGGGTTGAAACCGGAAAATTTGACGTTCATGTTACGCTTCTCTCTTATTAGTTTAATAGCGCCTCGAAATTGTCGTACGAGTAAACTTCTTCGAGTGCAGGAGCGTTGTCAAGGATGTCTGGATGTCTTCCTTGAATGGGATATATGTCGGCTCGTTCCCCCCATGTCTGCCATATCCAGACGATATCTTTGCCTTCTTTCAGTAAGACGAATGCGTCTGCTACAAGCATTCCGGTGGGGTCGAGTCTGTATCCGTACTCCAGTCTGGCGTATTTCGGCATTCCGGGCATAAGTTGTTGTGAGTTCCAGTTGTCCGAATGTTTGGTGCGCAGGTTCCAGGACTGTAAGGCTTTGCCTAGGTGCTTTATCCTGATTATGATACCGGTAGAGTCGTCATTGAATCGCACCGCTTTTTGGCCTTGGTGGTTGAGAAAGGTTGCATTGGCTTCGGTCTCCATATAGTTTTGCCAGTGGTCGGCAAAGATGTTCCCTCTGGTTCGGGGCGTCAGAATATGCTGAATTCCCCGGTATCTGCCGTATGCCCAGAAGTTTTGGCATTGATGCAGGCCCCGTGTCATGTCGATTATCCTGTTTTCTTGCATCAGGAATTGCCGTGTTTCCTGCAAGCTTATATAGCAGGTTTCTTTAGTTGCCAAGTTTCCCCTCCACCTCTAGGTAACACTATCTAAGGTTATTCTACCGGCTGTGCGCTTTTCTGTCAACACCAATATGACGAATTTTATGGCGAATTTTATGCTGGGGCCATTATAGAGCCTGAGATCCGAGCATCCTGGTTCGCGTTTCCTCAGCGGTGTTCGTTGGTCACGCTGCCGGTGTGCTGTGCCGGGGCAGTATCGCCTGCATCTCGCCAAAGCTGGGGGGCTATGGCAACAGGATACGGGCATACCGGCGGGGGAATCTGGCCGTGGTGTGATACGGATGTTGCTGATGCTAATAGTGTACCGTATGATCGGCAATCCGATGGGGTTGCCGGTCTTTCTTTTGGGACCGGCGGCTGTTCCGGCGGCGCTGTCCGGTTGCTGCGCCAGTGTCTCTGGATGACGGAATTCGCCGTATAAGTGCCGGAATCAGTAATCTGCTTCCAGCAACCCTGAGTTTTGAATAACTCTCCAGCAACAACCGCCCTTTCCCTTTATGCCCGCAGAGTGGTATCATTCATCCTTGCCTGAACACCATTGGGAGAATGATTTTTTATGACGACCAGCGCGGTGCAATTGGAGTTGCAGCCTAGGGAGCTGCTGGGCAAGAAAGTAGGCCGGCTGCGGCGGGCCGGCATCATCCCCGTACACCTCTACGGCCCCGGAATCGAGTCCCGCGCCCTGCAATGCGCCGCGCCGCGCCTGATACAAGCACTGGCCGCCGCCGCCAGTTCGCCCATTTCGGTGACCGTCGAGGGCGAGGCGGGCGGCCACTTGGCTTTTGCCAGAGAAATCCAGTGGGACCCCAGACGCGACACCGTGCTGCACGTTGACCTGCTGGCCGCCGACGCGGCCCGTCCGGTGACCGCCCAAGTGAGCGTGGCCCTGACCGGCGAAGCGCCAGGCGCGGCCCGCAGCGGCGGCAGCGTCATCCAGCAGCTTTTATCCGTCGAAGTTTCGGCCCTGCCCCTAGATATGCCGGCCCAAGCCGAGGTTGACCTAGCCGCAATGACCGCCGCCGACAGCACCCTGCGGGCCGCCGACATCCCCTTGCCCGCCGCTGTAACCCTGCTCACCGACCCGGAGGAAATCGTCGCCCGCATAGACGTCCCCCCCGGAGCAGTGGGCATTGATCTGCCGGAAGGCGAACCCCCCGCCGATTCCGGCGAATAACCCCGCAGACCATAACCACCGGCGCCGCTAACGGGCCACCGGGCATCAGAAAGGGAGGCGAGGGTATGCACCTGGTATATATGGGACAATCGGGCCAGACCGGAACCAGCGTCGGCGACCCTTCCCAGCCCCACGAAGTGGTGGCCGGGCTGATGTTGCACGAAACGCAAACCGTGTCGGTCAACGGCGAGTTCGACGCCCTCTGCCGCCGTCATTTCGGGGCGCCTTTGGGACAGCCGGGCGCCCCCGTCCAAATCCGCCCGGTAGACCTGTTCCAAGGGCTGCGGCACTTCGCCCCCTGGCCGCCGGAACGCCGCTCCGAGCTGATTCAGGACTGCCTCAACATCCTCATCCGCCGCGAAACGCCCCTCATCGCCGCCTGCATTGACAAGCGGGAGCTGGCCTCCGCCCGCGCCAACGCCACCTCCCCCGCCGCGCTGCTCTGGAACAACCCCATCGAGCCGGTGATGAGCCGCTTCCTGTTCGCGCTGAGTATGTACCTCGACGAAATGAATATGTCCAACCTCAACCACGACCAGATTATGGCGGGCGACCTCCCGGTGTCCCAGTTCGCGCTGATAGTGGCCCAGGAAGGCGCCAACATCAAGCCGCGCTTTCTGCCCGAATTTCTCCGCTCCGACGAAGGCATAGACGCCACCGCCCTGCATGAAAACTTCTGCTTCGTCAACGCCGAGGACTCCCCCGGAATGCAGCTCGCCAACCTGTGCGCCTACTTCATCCGCCGCTGGCTCCAAACCCCCAACAACCCCAACCCCTACTTCGAGACCCTCCGCGACAATCGGGTGGTGCAGGTCATCTACCCGGTGACGCTGTAACTCTACTCTAAACAGTTTAGAGAAATAGCTCCAGCCTTTCAGCCCGCAGCGGAAACGCTCCAGTAGGCTTGCGGATCGGTAGGGCTGTTGCCGGTGCGCTCTACCAAACCGCGCGACTCCAGCAACCGCAGATTCCGCAGCACAACCGGACGGGAGCGGCCGGTTGAGCGAACCAGGTCACCCGTGCCTGTGGAACCAAGCAACGAAAGCTGCTGGAAAATATCCCGCGCTGTCTGCGGCAATGCCATCAATTTTCCCCCCCGGGCAACCGTGCCTAAAAGCGTGACAGTCACCCCGCCGGCTGTTTGAGTAACTATCGGACGCTGCCTCCCCGTAGACTCCATCCCTGCCACCATCCGGCGCAATCCTTCTCCCAACTCTTGGCCGTATGACAGCTCAGCCATAACTCGGGCAATGCGGGGGTTGCGGGAAAATCGCTGAACTTTCGTCAAATCGTCCAACGAAGTAATGCCTGGGAACCGGCCGGGGCTGCCCACTTCTATCCGGTCATCGAACACTGCCAGCCGGATATGGTCGCCGAAATTGCTGTATGCGCGGTGAATGACGGCGTTCACCAGGGCCTCCAGCCAGACCTCTTCCGGCACGATGCCGAACCATCCGAAACGCCCATCCGTTCCCAAAGCCTTCCGCTCCGGCAAAACTTCCTTTACCGCTTGCCGGGCGGCGTCTATCTGCCTCGGCAACTGCCCCTCACATCTAATATCGCTGACTAAATTCTGCTCTGTTCCCGTGCGGCGTTCCAATCCGGCATACCTAAGGACTCTTACATACGCCTGCGGATTAACGCCTTGCGGATTAACGCCAAACAGCAGATGCCCGGCGGTAAAAGGCGAGCCATCCCGGTCGGTCAAGTCCCTGGCCTGCAACAGGCGCATCGGGTCGGGGTGGCCTACTCTGGCGGCGTATTCGTCTACCGCGTGAAAGTCCAGCATCGCATCCCCGAATGAACGCGCCGGAGTCCTTTCAAAAGTGGTATCGCCCCGGTCATAGCGCAACTGTAGCCGTTGCTCAAAGTCCAAGCGGCGGTCTTCGTCGCCAACTCGCAGAAACACCTCGTCCCTATTGGTGGCGTGAACCTGCTCGCTTGGCTGGACTACTATTAAAAAAAGCTGGTCGGCCGCGCCATGACGGTTAATGCACTCCAGTGGGCGTTGCTCAAACCAAACCGGCGGAACCGTGAAATCCAAACCGGCCTGCCGCCATCCGTTCTGGTTCTCCGGTCTGCCGCTGATTCCTTCGCACTCGCCATTGGATAAGCCGATGACTATGATGCCGCCCTCGGCGTTTGCCATCGCCACTAGGGTTTTGGCTAAATCGGTTGCGTGGATCCGGGCGCTTTTACGGTCAAACCATTGGTTTTCCGGCTCTGTCAGGAGGCGCCGGGTCAAATCCCCGGGCGGCAGAGCCAACAGATTTTCCATAGAAGGCAGCATACTTCCCCCTAGTTACAGCCGCGGGCAAATCCGGCAGATTGTCCTATCATAGGATATACAGCATATTTTACCACTGTTAATTATTTATAGCAAGCCCACAGAAATCTTACCCGCCCCCCAACCTTTACAACCCGCGCCCCCATTGCTAAAATCAATCCAAATCGGGAGGGTCGCGCTCCGCGTTGGCTCTCCTATACTGTTTGCCTCCGCCGGAGGGTTCCCCAATGCCTCAGCCCACTTATCTGACCCGCGAGGGACTGGAAAAGTTGCAGGCTGAGCTGACGCAACTCAGCACCGTTCGCCGACGCGAGATTGCCGAGCGTTTCCAGCAGTCCCGCGAGCGCGGCGGCACCGTCAGCAACGCCGAATACGAGGAAGCCCAGAACGAGCGCTCCTTCAACGAGGGGCGCATCCAGGCGTTGGAAAGCATCATCAACAACGCCGTCATCATTGACGACACCGACGGCCAGCGCGACACCGTAGCCGTCGGCGCAAAGGTCACCGTGCGCAACCCCCAAGGCAAGCCTGCCACCTACACCATCACCGGCAGCGCCGAAGCCGACCCCGCCCAAGGCAAAATCTCCAACGTCTCACCCATCGGCAGGAGCCTGCTCGGCAAAAAAGTGGGCGAAATCGCCGAAGTCGCCGCCCCGGCAGGCAAAATCAATCTGGAAATCGTCGCCATAGAATAAGCCTTTGCCCGTTCCCTCCCCCTCCGGGAGAAAGTCAGGTTCCGCCCCTCCTCCGGGAAAAAGTTAGATTCCGCCGGTTCCCTCCCCCTCCGGGGGAGGGTTAGGGTGGGGGCGTCCCCCCCAATTCAGATATGCAAGATTCTTTCGTCGCCAACCGCGAAACCAAGCTGGGCCGCATCCGCGACCGGGGCATTGACCCCTACCCGCCGCGATACCGGCGCACCTGCGACAACGCCCGCGCCATCGCCGTGTTCGAGGCCGTAGAGGCAGAGTCGCGGCCCGCCGCCGACGCCGAGGGACTGTCGCTGGCCGGCCGCATCGTCTCTATGCGGGTAATGGGCCGGGCCGCCTTCCTTGACCTCCAGGACGCCTCCGGCTCCATCCAGGCCCTGCTACGAAAAAATAACTTGGGCGACGGCTTCGAGCTGCTGAAAGACCTAGACATCGGCGACCACTTGGGCGTAGAGGGCAGCCTAATCCGCACCCGCACCGGCGAAATCACCCTAGACGCCGCCCGCGCCGTCATCATCGCCAAGGGGATGCGCCCCCTGCCGGAGAAATACCACGGCCTGCGCGACACCGAAACCCGCTACCGGCAGCGCTACCTCGACCTCATCGCCAACCGCGAAAATATGGACGTTTTCCGCCTGCGCAGCCGGGTCATCAGCGGCATCCGCCGGTTCCTCGACGCCCGCGGCTTCCTTGAAGTGGACACCCCGGTGCTGGTGCCGGTGGCCGCCGGCGCCCACGCCCGGCCCTTCATCACCCACCACAACGCCCTCGACCGGCAGCTATACCTCCGCATCGCCACCGAGCTGTACCTGAAACGGCTGATTGTTGGCGGCTTCGACAAGGTGTACGAAATTGGCCGGGTTTTCCGCAACGAAGGCATAGACCAGGACCATAACCCCGAGTTCACCCTGCTGGAAAGCTACGAAGCCTATGCCGACTACAACGACGTTATGGAAATGGTGGAGCAGATGATTTCCCGCCTCGCCGCCGAAGCCACGGGTTCGGCCCAAGTCGCCGTGGGCGGGCAAGTCATAGACTTCACCCCGCCCTGGCGTAGGGTATCGTTGCGCGAGGAACTGCAACGGCGCGGCGGCATAGACCTGGACGCCTGCCCCCCGTCGGAAAAAGGCGCGGGCGAACTGCAACGCCGCGCCGCCGCCCTAGGCGTGGACACCGGCATCCGCGAAAGCCGGGGCCGCATCATAGACAAGCTGCTGTCGGCCCTAGTCGAGCCGCACCTGACCCAGCCCACCTTTATGCTGGACTACCCGGAGGAAATGTCGCCCCTAGCCAAGGCCAAGCCCGGCGCCCCCGGCTACGTGGAGCGGTTCGAGGCTTTCGCCTGCGGCATGGAAATCGCCAATTCCTACACCGAGCTTAACGACCCGCAGACCCAGCGGCAGCGGTTCGAGGAGCAAGAGGACATCCGGCGGCTGTACCAGGACGAGGAAGTAGACCGGCTGGATGAGGACTTTCTAACCGCGATGGAGTACGGAATGCCCCCCACCGGCGGCCTCGGCATCGGCATAGACCGGCTGGTGATGCTGCTATCCGGCCAGCGGGCCATCCGCGACGTAATGCTGTTCCCCCAAATGCGCACCCTGCCCGGCTAAAAGCCCCTCTCCCCAAGGGATACGATTAGGGCAAGGGCGTATCCTGTGAATGCCCGTTCTGCCCGCCGTCGCCCCGCAAGGCCAGCACCCGCGCCACCAAATCGCGGATTTTAGGCCGGTCCGTCTGCCACTCATCCGCTTCCATAAACAGATGGTAAAAATCGCGGTGGTACTTTTCGGCAATGCCGAACCTGTCGGCGATTCGCGAGTCGTTATGCTCTTGCGTCAGCCGTTCCGCAGCCCGCTTAAGCGCCGGATGGCTGGTATGGGGCCAGCCCCGCTCCAGCGCCACCGCCATCACCGCGTGGGCCGCCGCGCCCCACAGCTTTTCCGACGCCTGTATCTGGTCATCCTCGGCAAAATGCTTGTCCGCCTTTTCCAAAAAATCCAGCGCCGTCTGCGCGTGTTCCTGCGCCTGCATCAGCAAATTCTCCTTTCAGAGGCCCACAACCTTTTACATATATTATAATACCCGCATACCAACCAGGGATACGTTTAAGGCAAGGGCGTATCCTGTGAATGCCCGTTCTGCCCGCCGTCGCCCCGCAGGGCCAGCACCCGCGCCACCAAATCGCGGACTTTAGGGCGGTCGGTCTGCCACTCGTACTCTTCCATAAACAGGTAGCAAGAGTCGTATCGGAATTTTTCCGCTACGCAGAATCTGCCGGCTATTATCGGGTCATCATACTCTACCGCCAGCCGTTCCGCCGCCCGCTTCAGCAATATATCGCTGGTATGGGGCCAGCCCCGCTCCAGCGCCACCGCCATCACCGCGTGGGCCGCCGCGCCCCACAGCTTTTCCGACGCCTGTATCTGGTCATCCTCGGCAAAATGCATATCCGCCTTTTCCAAAAAATCCAGCGCCGTCTGCGCGTGTTCCTGCGCCTGCATCAGCGAATTCTCCTTTCAGAGGCCCACAACCTTTTACATATATTATAATACCCGCATCCCAATCCCAACCAAAGGCTGGACGAATGATTGCCATTGAGCAGGTGCGGCGCGACCCGGAGGCGGTGCGGCGGGCGATGCAGGCCCGCGGTGAACCCGACCCGGTGGGCGAGCTACTGGAACTGGACGCCGCCTGGCGGCGCGACCGAACACAGGCCGACGAAATACGCAACCGCCGCAATCAGGTAAACCGCGAAATCGGACACGCCCGCTCCGCCGGGCAGCCCCCGGCCCCCGAAGTCATCGAGGAAATGCGCTCCCTAGGTCGCCAAGTCGCCCAACTGGAAGCCAGCGCCCAAGCGGGCGAGGAACGGCTGCGCGAGCTGCTGCTGGGCCTGCCCAACCTGCCGCTGGCCGAGGTTCCCGTCGGCTCCGACTCCGACAGCAACCGCATCCTACGGCAGCAGGGCCAGCCCGCGGAACTGGACTTCCCCGGCCTGCCCCATTGGGAGCTGGGCGAAAGGCTGGGCATCATAGATTTTCAGCGCGGCGCCAAACTTTCCGGCAGCCGCTTCTACACCACCAGCGGCGCCGGGGCCAGGCTGGAACGCGCCCTAATATCTTGGATGCTCGACCTGCACACCGCCGAACACGGCTATACCGAGCTGGCCCTGCCCGCAGTGGTGCGGCGCGATGTGATGGAAGGTTCGGGCAACCTGCCCAAGTTCGCCGATAATCTCTACCACGACGCCGATGACGACCTCTGGCTCATCCCCACCGCCGAGGTGCCAATCACCAACCTGTACCGGGATGAAATCATCCCGCCGGGCCGCCTGCCCCTGTACTATGTGGCCCAGACCCCCTGCTTCCGCCGCGAAAAAGCCGCCGCCGGACGCGACACCCGGGGCATCAAGCGGGTGCACCAGTTCAACAAGGTTGAAATGTACCAGTTCGTCGAGCCGGAATCGTCCGCCGCGGAGCTGGAGCGGCTATTGGGCCACGCCGAGGAAATCTGCCGCCGCTTGGGGTTTTCTTGGCGGGTGCTGGAGCTTTGCACCGGCGATATGGGCTTCGCCGCCGCCAAAACCTATGACATCGAAGTTTGGGCCGCCGGCTGCCGGGAGTGGCTGGAAGTCAGCTCCTGCTCCAACTGCACCGACTTTCAGGCCCGCCGCGCCAACATCCGCTACCGCCCCGAACCCGGCGGCCGCCCCCGGTTGCCCCACACCCTCAACGGCTCCGGCCTGGCCCTGCCCCGCGTGATGATTGCCATTATCGAAAACAACCAGCAGCCCGACGGCTCCGTCATCATCCCCGAAGTCCTGCGCCCCTACACCGGCTTCGACCGCATCACCCCGCCCCAGCCGCCCGCCCCCGGAGGTTGATTGTGCTAACCCCAAAACACACCCAAACGGCGCGAAAGGCCCGCGCCTTTCTGCTGGAAGCCTACGTGGAATTCGCCGACGGCGACGACCACCTCAAGGCTTGCGACAAGCTGTGGAACGCCGCCGCCCACGCCATAACCGCCGTCGCCCAGCAACGCGGCTGGGAACACGGCAACCTAGCATCCCTGCACACCGCCGTAAACCGCCTGGCGGATGAGCTGGAGGAGCCCCTGCTAAGTTCCTGCTTCTCCTCCGTCAAAATTTTCCGCGACAATGTTGAGTTCGATTTTATGGAGGACTTTCAGTTGAAAAGCAGCCGCCCCCGCGCCCGCTACTTTATTGAGCGTATGCTATCCCTGCTGGAACCGTCACCCGACGGCGCCGCGAAAGACTGACGCCTATGCAAGCCGAAGAACACATCCAGACAGCGCAAGATTTTCTGGAAAGATCCGACAGGTACTTTGCCGACGGCGACAGGCTGCAAGGTTCGGAAAAACTTTGGGGCGCCGCGGCCCACGCTGTCTTGGCCGTTGCCCGCACACGCGGCAGGCGGCTGGGCAGTCACAGCCGCCTGCGGGAAATGGCCGATACCCTGTCCCTAGAAATAGGCGAGCCGCTTATATCCGCCGACTTCGATTCCGCCGAAAGGTTCCACGCCAACTATTACCACGGCTATATGACGGATTACGATATTGACATTGAACGCCCGGCTGTCCGTCGGCTGGTGCGCCGGGTATTATCGCTGCCCGAACTCAACAACCGGAACGGATAGCATAGCCCCGGCGCCGTCAATCCGCCGTCCGTCATCCTGAGCAGCCGTCTGTCATTCTCAGCAACCGTCTGTCATTCTCAGCAACCGTCTGTCATCCTGAGCAGCCGTCTGTCATTCTCAGCAACCGTCCGTCATTCTCAGCAGCCGTCCATCACTCTGAGCAACCGTCTGTCATTCTGAGCAAAGCGAAGAATCCCGCCCCGCGCGGTGAGACCCTTCGCTACGCTCAAGGTGACAAAAGGCAGGGTGCCAACGGGGAATTTCGCAATTTTCCCCAAAAGGCCGTAAGTAACTGTAAATAAGGAGAAAAGCTATGTCCGGTATCTGGCCCGGTGAAACTCAATGCGTGGCGATGCTGGGATTCGACGTTGACGGCGTATCATCCTGGCTCAACCGCGACCCCGGCTTTGCCAACCACCCCAGCCTGATGTCTATGGCCGAATACGGCCCCAGCGTCGCCACCCCCCGCATCCTCGATCTGCTGGACGCCCACAACGTCCCGGCCAGCTTCTACGTGCCGGGCTACGTGGCCGAAACCCACCCGGACTTGGTGCGGGAAATCGCCGCCCGCGGCCACGAAGTCGCCCACCACGGCTATATGCACGAACCCCCATCCACCCTAACCCGCGAGCAGGAAGATGACGTCCTGCGCCGCGGGCTGGACATCCTAGACGGCATCACCGGCCAGCGCCCCCTCGGCTACCGCTCGCCAAGCTGGGAACTCAGCGAACACTCCCTTGACCTGCTGGCCGCCCACGGCTTCCTTTACGACAGCAGCCTGATGGGCGACGACGCCCCCTACCTCGAAACCGCCCCGGCCTCGGGCCGCCAGCTCGTGGAAATCCCCATCCACTGGCTGCTGGACGACGCCCCCAACTTCGTCTACGCCCCGGTAGCCAACCGCCTAGGCCCAATGCGCAACCCCGACGAAGTCTACGGAACCTGGGCCGCCGAGTTCGAGGGCCTCTACCGCTACGGACGCGCCTTCGTCCTAACCATGCACCCCCAATACATCGGCCGCCCAGGCCGCCTGCTAATGCTAGAGCGCCTAATCCAACACATCAAAACCCACCCCAACGTCGAGTTCATGCGAGCCCTGGACGCCGCCCGCCTGTTCGCCCCGGCGGAGTGACCGGCGTTAGAGAAAATTGCGAAATTACTTCCGCTGTCTGTCATTGAGCAACTGTCTGTCATTCTGAGCAAAGCGAAGAATCCCGCCCTGCGCGGTGAGACCCTTCGCTTCGCTCAGGGTGGCAAAAGGGAATTTCGCAATTTTCCCGGCATTAGGATTATTATTGCGTATTTCACGAAAATATGAAATAATCCCTTTGCTTATTTTCATTTCGTGAAATAAGAACGATACGGAATGCGCCGCGATAAAACCGGGGAATACGAAAGCGCCAACGCAGGCGGCGAGCTGGTACGGGCTTTTATCCCGGCCAGACTGCCGCCCCATCCGCCCCTTGACCTGTCGGGATTGCAGGAATCGCTGGCTAGGGCGCATTTGGCCTTGGGACGGCTGGATGCCTTATCGCGTCTTTTGCCCGACTCCGGCATATTCCTCTACCCTTATATCCGTAAGGAAGCCGTGTTGTCGTCCCAAATTGAGGGAATCCAGTCATCCATCGCCGACTTGATGCGGTTCGAGGCGGCGGACGCTCCCGGTATTCCCGCCAACGGCGATGTGGTTGAAGTTTCCAATTATGTCCGGGCGATGCACCACGGCCTAACCCGGATGCGGCAAGACGATTTTCCCCTCTCCAACCGTCTGCTTCGGGAGATTCACGCCGTGCTTCTTTCCCGCGGCCGGGGCAGCGACAAACGCCCCGGCGAGTTCCGCCAGTCGCAGGTGTGGATCGGCGGCAGCCGCCCAGGGAACGCCCACTTCGTCCCGTCCCCGCCAAGATCCGTTCCAGATTGCATGGGAGACCTGGAGCAGTTCCTGCACACTGTCGGCGATGGCATCCCGCCCCTGATACGGGCGGGAATCTGCCACGTCCAGTTTGAGACCATCCACCCTTTCTTGGACGGGAACGGCCGCGTCGGGCGGCTGCTCATCACCTTTATGCTGCTCCACGACAAAGTTCTTACCCAGCCGTTGCTTTACCTAAGCCTGTTTTTCAAGCAGCATCGGCAAACCTACTATGACCTGCTGGACGGCGTGCGGCGTACAGGCGATTGGGAAGCGTGGCTTGATTTCTTTCTCCAAGGAGTAGCGGAAACCGCCGAGGGCGCCGAGTCAACCGCGCAAAGATTACTCCAGATGTTCAACAACGACGAAAACCGCATACAGCAGGAAATCCGCGCCCCGGCTTCAGCTTTGCGCGTGCATCAAGCCCTTAAAGAACATCCCGTCGCCTCGATTCAGGCGGTAATGGAGCGTACAAGTCTATCCTTCAATGCCGCGTCGTCCGGTATGCGAATCTTGGAGCGTTTGGGCATCGCTCAAGAAGTAACCGGACAGCGGCGCAACCGATTGTTTGAACACCGGGAATATATGGCTATCCTATACGAAGGCACCGAGCCCCTCTAGCCCCGTCTTGCCAACCGCGCCCGCCGCGGCTACCATAGCCCTCACCCCACCGGAGCGCGTGATATGACCGATACCCCCAAAGTTCACGATATGGGCGGCCACCCCAACGCCAGCCCAATAGACCACAGCGAACATACCCTGATGGACTGGGAGCGGCGGATTGACTCCATCCGCGGCGTCCTCGGCGACAAGGGCTACATCACCGTGGACGAGCTGCGCCGCGCCATCGAGGGCCTGCCGCCGGAACGCTACCAGTCCCTCGGCTACTACCAGCGCTGGGCCGAGGCGGTGGAAGCCCTGCTCATCGAAAAGGGCTTGCTCACCGCCGCCGAACTGGACGCCACTATGACCCGGCTGGAAAGCGCCGCCGGGGGCGCCCGATGACCGCGCCGCGGCCCCCCGCTTTCGGCAACGGCGACCTCGTAACCGTGCGGGCCGCCAACCCGCCCACCCACTACCGCACCCCGGCCTACGTGCAGGGCAAAACCGGGCGCGTAGTCGCCCTCTGCGGCGTCTACCCCGACCCGGAATCCCTCGCCCACGGCGGCGACGGCCACCCCCACAAGCCCCTCTACCGCGTCGAATTCCCCCAGACCGCCCTATGGGACAACTACCCCGGCCCGCCCGGCGACCGGCTGCAAGTGGACATCTACGAGCATTGGCTGGAACCCGCAGCCTGACAGGAGACCTCTGAATATGAGCGAAAACCACGACCACGCCAATAACCCCGACCACCACCACGACCACGGCGATCACACCCACCCCGGAATGGACACCGAGGAATTAGGCTGGCACGCCCGCCGCGTCCAAGCTATGGAAACGCTGCTGGCGGAAAAGGGCCTGCTCACCGTGGCGGAAGTCCAGCGCAATGTGGACGCCGTGGAGTCGCGCTCCCCCGCCGACGGCGCCCGCGTGGTGGCCCGGGCCTGGAGCGACCCGCAGTTCAAGGCCCGGCTGCTGGCCGAACCCGAGGCCGCCCTAGCCGGTATGGGCTACCAACTGCCCGACCCCACGCCCAAGCTGGACGTGGTGGAAAACACCGCCGCAGTCCATCACCTAGTAGTCTGCACCCTGTGTTCCTGCTACCCCCGCGCCCTGCTGGGCCGCCCCCCCGACTGGTACAAGAGCTTCGCCTATCGCTCCCGGGCAGTAAGCGACCCGCGCGGCGTGCTGCAAGAGTTCGGCACCGAAATCCCCGCCGACGCCGAGGTAGTAGTGCTGGACAGCACCGCCGACCTGCGCTACCTAGTCCTGCCCCAACGCCCGGCCGGCGCCGAGGGCCTAAGCGAGGATGAGCTGGCGGCCCTAGTCACCCGCGATTCGATGATTGGCGTTTCCCAACCCCTAACCCCGGAGCTAGTGGCCGCTGACGATTAACCGGGGTTTTCAACGCAGAGGGCGCAGAGATTTCGCAATGGACGCAGAGAATAATAAATAAAAATCTCTGCGTCCTCTGCGCTCACTCTGCGCCCTCTGCGTTCAACCCATCCAACAAAGATTCGACTTCAGGGATACCGGAGTCATACCCCATCCCCGGGCGCAAAGGCGTAACGGAAACGTAGTTGTTCCTAAGCGCCCAGATGTCCGAATCCTCGGCGGGCGTCTGGTTGCCGGGGCGGTTGCGGGCAATCCGGTAATTCCTTGCGTCGCCGTCGGCCCCCTCCAGCCGCACCGACTCGCGGTATGACAGCCCGCCCAGCCGCGTCGCCCGCAGTCCGGCCACCCGGTCGGCCGCCACGTTGGGAACGTTCAGGTTCAGGAACAGCGGCTCGCCCTCCCGCTGGCCCAGACGGCGGGCCAGCCCCTCCAGCAGCCGCCCGGCCACATCGTAGCGCGGGGCGGTGACCGACCCCACCGACACCGCGATAGTGTTACAGCCGCGGACATAACCCTGCACCGCGCCGCCCACCGTTCCCGACACCATCACATCCCAGCCGGTATTGGAACCCGAGTTGATGCCCGACACCACCAAATCCACCGCGCCCGCCAAAGTTTCCAGCGCCAGAATGCAACAGTCGCCCGGCGTCCCCTCGGCGGTGTAGGCCGTAACCGCAAACGGCGGCCCGCCCCCGTTTTCGCCGCCGCCCTCAAACTCCGCCTCAAGCGTCCAAGGCGCAACCTTAACCGCCGAATGCAACGTCAGCGACGCCCCAACGCCGCTCTGCTCCCGGCGCGGGGCCACCACGAACACCTCGCCAACCCGCCGCAGCGCCCGCACCGCCGCCCACAACCCCGCCGACGCAATCCCGTCATCGTTAATCGCCAGTATTCTCATCAACCAACCACAGAATCCCCAGAGAACGCAGCGAATAGCCAACAAAAATCTCTGCGCCCTCTGCGAAACCTCTGCGCCCTCTGCGTTAAAAACCCCGGGCCAACCCGTCCCTAGTGATGCGCCAGCCCAACCGCGTGATATAGCGCGTGCTTCAGCTCGATGGCGGCCATGCTCCGGCGGTAAGACGCCGATGCGTAGACATCCCCCAGCAAGTCATCCCCCAAGTCGCCATCCACCAGCGCGGCGGCGGCGGCGATGCTGTCGGTGGTAAGCTCCGAACCGACCAGCGCGGCCTCCACCGACGGGGCGCGGGTAGGGCGCGGCGTAAGGCCGCCCACGGCAACGCTCGCCGCAACGCAGCGCGGCGAATGGTGGTCATCATGCCCGTGGCCGTGGTCATGGCCGTGGTCGTCGTGGTCATGCCCGTGATTATGCCCATGGCCGTCGCCCTCCAGCGTAACCACCGCCGCCGCTCCCACCACGGCAAAGGACGTCGCGGGATGGGCCATCTTGGCGTATTCCGCCACCTGATTGGCCGCCAGCACCGGAACCTCGACGCCGGTAAGCACCTCGTCGGCCTCCAGCGCGGTAGTAAAGGGCGCGATGAAAAAGTCGGCGGCCGCCACCGTCCGCGAACCCGACGGCCCTTGCAGGCTGAACCCGGCCCCCAGAGCGGTCAACACCGTAGGCAGATCCGACGCCGGGTCGGCGTGAGAAACGTTGCCGCCGATAGTGCCGCGGTTGCGAACCGCCGGGTCGCCGACGCCCCCGGCCGCCTCGGCCAGTATCCCGCAGGAAGCCTGCACCTCCGGCGAATTGGCGATTTCGTAATGGGTAGTCAACGCCCCGATGCGGACAACCCCGCCCTCAACGCTGATTCCCCGCAGC